>CBDFHR010000009.1:0-3326219 GCA_965247555.1 Dehalococcoidia bacterium
CCAGAACTGCTCGAACGGGGAGTTGAGCACGACGTCAATCTCCTCGACGACGCAACCCAGGTCCTCGAACGCCCTGGCAGCCGCGGCTGCGGAGTCGCGGACTTCCGGTTCGACCGCGGCGAAGCCGAAGTCGGCGCTCCAGCCGATCCGCATTCCCTCGACGCCCTTGGAGAGGGCCGCAAACATAGTCGTCCGGCTCGTCGCGCAGCGCGCCCGGGTCACGTGGGTCACGTCCGGCAAGGACCTGGAGCAGAAGGGCTGAGTCGGCAACGGTGCGCGTCATAGGGCCCGGCTGACTGAAGAGATTCGAGGCGGGATCGGCACCCGGTCCGAGGTAGTAGGATATCCTGCCCTGGGTCGGCTTGATGCCGTAGATGCCGCAGAACCCTGCGGGGATGCGTATCGATCCTCCTCCGTCGCTGCCGGTGGCCAGAGCACAGAGACCCGCGGCGACCGACGCGCCCGCGCCTCCGCTCGATCCTCCTGTCGTCCGTTCCGTGTTCCAGGGGTTGCGGCAGTGGTCTCCTAGTCGGTTTTCTGTGTGACCGAGCAGTCCGTATTCAGGCGTATTCGTCTTGCCGAGAATCACTGCGCCCGCCTTCTTGACTCGCTCCACGACAACGGAGTCATAGGTTGCGATGCGGTCCGCGAAGATCAGCGAGCCGCTCGTCGTTCGGATACCCTCCGTCATCTCCAGGTCTTTGATCGAAATCGGCAGCCCGTGCAGCGGACCGAGGTCGTCTCCTCGCGCGACGGCGCGGTCGGCCTCCGCGGCCATCTCCAGGGCGAGGTCGGACGTGACCGTTAGGTAGGAGTTGAACTGCGAGTCGAGTGAATCGATCCGGTCGAGATAGAGCTTTGTCATCTCGACGGAAGAGACCTGTTTCTCAGCGATCATCGAGCGTATTTCGGTCGCGGGCAGGTAGGCAAGATCGGTGTCTGACATGAGGGGCCTTTCGGTGGTGAAGTGTGGCCGGGCGAGTGTAGCATCGGACTTTTGGGCAGTCAATGAACGGTCGCAGTGGTATACTCGTTGCCGAAACTTTCGACTCTAACGGCCAGGAGACCAAGAGATGAGCTTGCAGCAGGCGACACCGGGACCGTGGACGCACAACGAGGGCAATCCCACCCGCATCATCGGGGCAGATGACGAAACGGTCGCCGTGCTCTACGGCGGGGCAGTAGGGATTGGACGGCAGTTCGAGAATGCCGCACTCGTGGCGGCCACGCCTGCCCTGTACGCCTACATTTCCGAGCGAGCGTCCGGCGGAGACGGGGAAGCACAGAAGATCGCCGACTCACTGGAAGGGGACGGCCCCATATCCGGACCGTGGAAGTACGACGACTTCAATCCCCGCCAGATCATCGACGCCGAGGCGAAAACCATCGCGTCGGTGTTCGGCAGGATGAGCGACGACCGGATCCAGCTGGCGAATGCCCGGCTGATCGGAGCGGCGCCCGTCATGCGCGAATACGTGCGGTCCCGCTCGGAAACGGGAGACGATGCCGCAGTGAGCCTGCTTCAAACCACCGAGTCACAAGGTGCGCCCGCCTAGCTCTCCATCGGGGGAGGTTCGTACAGGTCGGTGTCTGGGTAGAAGTCCGTCCAGGCGAACCAAAAGGATATGATGTAGGGGTACGATTCGAGTTGCGTTCCGATCATCGGGCCGCTGATCGCTTGGCCCGAAGCCTTGTCCCAAACCGAACTCGACGCGGTATCGGTCATGGTTGTGCTATCGACCGACTCAAACTCTAGTACCTTTCCTCCGACGGTGCGCCGGTAGATTGCGGTCCCGCCACCCGCGCGGTCCACAGCGGCGACGATGGGCGTCCCCTCGAACTCGTGGTTGACGACTTCAGCCTCCAGCAGATCAAGGTAGTTGTAGGCAATCTGGCCTTGGTCGCCGGTGACTCCGAGAACGAGGTCTTTTGTTCGCAGGCGGTCATCGGGGTTCTCTTCGCCGAGAATCCCCGCCTCATACGCGCGGTAGTACGAGAGGTAGTGATCGTCTATCGGGTAGCTCGTATGGGTGTCGAGCACCAAAGTATCGGGATGAGCTTCCGCCCAACTGCCGTAATTGGTAAGTTGGGAGGGGATGATCTCCAACTCCGTGCCTTTTAGAGGTCCGGCAATGGACTTGGCTAGGAATTGGCTCCACAGCGAGTCGGTCTCCCTGTCGTACATCACGAGCGCGTTCATAATGAGCTTGCCCGACACGCCAAGATTTATCGTCTGCCCTTCGAGTTCTCGGCCATATACTATGGCCGTAAAGCAGAGCGGTCACCAGGTGACCGCAATCGGCTTGCCTCCGACTACGTCGTTGACGATCTCGTGGCCGCTGAGGTAGGCCACGTTGTACGCGCGGTGTTCGTCACCGATAGAGACGCCGATAACCAGATCGGTATCGCGGTACTGATTGATGGCCTCTTCAGTCGTGAAGAAGTTTGGACTGAAGATCGCCCGAATAGCGTCCTTGGGAAGGATTGTCATGACCTCATAGCGCTTGCCGTTCTCGACTACCGAAGTGACCGTAAACGGATCTGCGTCGTCGTCTCCCCAGGGATCGTTTTCACTTTGAGTATCGGATGAGGCCACCGGCGCTTCTGTCGGTTCAGGGGACGGTTCGGGCTTAGGGGGCGTAGTTGGCTCTGGCTGCGGCGAAGGGGCCACCTGCGAGGCCACCGGGTCATCATCCGGAGACGGTTCGTCCACCTCTTCGGAGCCGCACGCTACGGCCACAACGACAAGCGTCCCAGTAGCGAATCCGGCGAGCAGCATCTTGAGTGTTTGAGAGTTCATACAGAAATTCTCCTTCGGTCAGTTCGATGCATGCAAGCGAGATTCGATGCACCTCAGGACAAGCCTGCGACTTTCGGGATTCTGTGCTTGTCAGGACCAGGTAAGGGTGATCAAAACACCTGTCGCAATGCGGATCGGGCGGCATGGTACCCACACATTCCGTGAACGCCTCCACCCGGCGGCGTGGAAGCGGAGCACAAGTACAGACCCTTGACCGGCGTAGAGTACGGGTTCCAGCGAAGCAATGGCCGAGCGAACGTCTGACGGAAGTCCTGAACGCCACCGTTGATGTCGCCCCCGATATAGTTCGCGTTGTACTCCTGCAGTGCCGCGGGAGTCATGACGTGCTTGGCCAATATCAGGTCGCGGAAGCCGGGTGCAAAGCGCTCGATCTGCGCCTCGATGCGGTCGGTCGCGTCGAATGTCGAGCCATGAGGGACATGGGTGTATGCCCAGACCGTATGCTTCCCATCCGGCGCACGGGAACCGTCGAAGAGGCTGGGCTGGGCAACCAGCAAGAAGGGTCTTTCGGGAACTTTGCCCGCCCACACGGTTGCCTCCGCCTCGGCCATCTCTTCTAACGTTCCCCCGACATGAACGGTCCCACCCCACGCAGTCTCAGGCGTCTTCCATGGAATCGGCCCGTCCAGAGCGAAGTCGATCTTGAATACGCCGACACCGTAACGAAACGCTACGAGACGCCGACGATACGATCCCTTGAGTCTGTCACCCGCAATCTCTAGGAGTTGAGCGGGCGGGATATCGCAGAGCACTGCTCTGCTTTCAGGCAGATCGTCGAGAGACTCGATTTGCCAGTCCGTGACGATCTCTCCACCAATCGACTCCAGGTACGACGCCAGCGCTCGCGCAATCGACTGCGCCCCGCCACGCGCGAACGGCCAGCCGACAGTGTGCCCCGCGATACCAAGCACCAGCCCGACTGCGGCTGTGGAGGGACGGTCGAGGGGCAGCATTGAGTGCGCTCCAATCCCCGCGAACAACGCGCGGGCCTTGTCTCCACTAAACCTGCCTTGCGCCACGGATTCGACCGATCGCATACCGGTCAGGCCAAAGCGCATCATGGCAAGGGGATGCTTTGGCGCCCCTCGAAACGGCGACAGCAGGTACTCGACAGTTTCATCCCAATCTTCGACGAATCTGCCCATGAGCCTTCGGTACGCTTCAGCATCGGAGTCCAGCCCATCGGCCGTTTCGGACACCGAGCGATGCATGACGGCCGTCGTTCCATCGTCGAGCGGATGGGTTACCGGAGCAGTCGGGTGGGCCCACTGAAGTCCGTGCTCTGATAGAGGGAGCGAGTTGAAGAACGGCGAGCCCGCTCCAAGGGGATAAGCGGTCGAGCAGACGTCGTGAACGAAGCCCGGCAGGGTCAACTCGGCGGAGCGCATACCGCCGCCGACGGTCTCCTTCGCCTCGACGACGAGCACCGACTTACCGGCCTGGGCCAGCACGATCGCCGCCGACAGTCCGTTGGGACCGGCCCCGACCACCACCGCATCGTATGACGTAGAGGACGGCATCTCGCCTACAGCGTATTGCCAAGGGGTATCCGCGGGCAAGCAGGTCCTGAGGAGATGATTGTGACCAGTTCGTCCTGAATACACTGCAAACCCACCATTTCCGCTTTCGGGGACCATCCCATAACCTCGACACCTGTCATTCCTCTGAAAATAGCCAGCGTGCTGCCGCCACACCGTCATTCCCGCGAAGGCGGGAATCCATCCTCCACCATCAGCCCTGTAACTACACAGAGACCACCGACACTTTCATTCCAGGTGGTGAGGGTTGGCACCCTCATGAGATATTCCGAACGCAGCGAAGCCAAAGTGAGGAATCTAAAGTCCTCGCAATCCTAGACCCGGCTAGTAACCAGAAAGGCCCAATGACGACGACAGATTTTCTCGGATTCCTCCCTGCGATCTCCGCGCCCTCTGCGGTGAATCCTCACGCCCATTCCCGTCCCTCGCCATGCAGGCGGCATCCCGCCAAATGGAGACCTTTGATCACCCGTCATACCGGCGAAGGCCGGTATCCAGAGGGGCGGGGGCTGCGGATGACCCGATGCCAATTTGACGCGCAAGAACGCATGGCCTACCATGTCCTCGTCGCCGAAACGACTCCTGGTCGGCGCGCCCGGACCAGCGGAACCGTGTGAGACAAATTGAGCACGAGGACGAGAAATATAGTCCATACAAAAAAACTCTCAAACTGTCTCACCACCGCACCGTCCGCCTGGCACGCATCGCCGAAACAGCTTCAAAAGCCCTGCCCAGACGAGCAAAAACGGAGCGAGACAAATTGAGAACGACAAAAAATTGAGGGGATTTGGTATGCTTCTCAAACTGTCTCACAGTCTCAAATCGTCCCATCGGCTCACGGGGTACGCCACAGAGCCTGCGCTCGGAACAGGGCGATCGCATTCAGGGTTGGTAGGAACACCATCAACCGTCACTCCGGCGAAGAGCCTGCCCCGTACTCCCATACGGGGCAGGAGTCCAGAGAGGGTTGAGGGAGACTCTCCCAAGGCCGGCTCTGACTTAAATGCAATTACTCTGGCGCTCGGAATTGGAACTGATGCAGCCGGGTTACGTTAGTGGTATGCTTGGAAATGGAGTCTGGTCGCCCTTAGTGTAAGGGAGGAAGTATGCCAAAGCCGCAAAAGCTAAAAAGCCGCCGCGACCGTGGAATGATAGTCGTGGGAGTCATCATAGGCTTCCTGGCGCTTTTTACGATCATATTCTTTGCCGGGGGCACAATTGGACTTTATCTCGGCCCCGATGCTTCAGGCGATAGCACACCAACGTGGTCGGCCGACAGCACCAGGGTCGCCTTCTCATCGGACGAGACGGGCGACTTGGACATTTACGTGATGAACGCCGACGGCACCGAGCGAGTGAACCTCACGAACCGTGAAGCCAAGGACATGGATCCCGCTTGGTCGCCGGACGGTGAGTGGATCGCCTTTCTCAGCAGGTCGCAGGGCACGACCGACATTTACCGTGTGCGGCCCGACGGCTCCGGTCTTTCAAGCCTCACCACCTACCCGGCCCAGCTGTATTCCCGGCCTATTTGGTCTCCTGACGGCACGAAGATCGCCTTCACGTCCAACCGCGAGGCGGAGCGCCCTCCCCAGCTCGAACCCACGCCGGAGCCATTCTTCGATGACGCGCCGGAATTCCCCGGAGCCGCGCCACGACCGGAACTCTACGTAATGAACGCCGACGGAAACGGTCAGACCAGACTTACCTTCAACGTTTTCTTTGACGGCAATCCAACGTGGTCGCCGGACAGCAAACGCCTTGCGTTTCAATCGCGGGGCGACGGAGACCACGAGATTTACGTCATAAACGTCGACGGCTCCGGCCTCACGAAGCTCACCGACAATGACTACGCCGACATTTTTCCGGCCTGGTCACCCGATGGCCGCCATATCGCCTTCTCGTCCAACCGCCCAAAGACCGAATACGGGCGGGAACTCAGCGAAGCCGCGAGGCGAGAGTCCGTCATACGTACGGCCGCACCCGTCGACTTTGATATCTACATCATGGAACCGGACGGTGGCGAGACATTTAACTGGACGCAGACAACCAGCTTGGGAGACTCCAACCCGTCATGGTCTCCGGACGGCACGTGGATTGCCTTCGAGGCCCGTCCATACAACGCCTACACGCAAAGAGGCGCGGCAAGAGACATCTATGTGATGCGGTTCGAGGGCGCAGACTTGACCAACATCACAAACGCCCAATCGCGAAACCAAGAGGGAAACCGCGGCCCAATTGTTTGGTCGCCCGACGGCAACTACATCGCCTATGTAAGCGCTCGATATGGCACCCCCCTAGTTCAGACAGTGCGGATACTCCGCCCGTCGTAGACCGCATCTGACAAACGTTCGCGCTCACTCGTCCCTCTGTACCGCGTAAAACTCCCACGTATGAGTTGGATACACACCCTCGTACAGGGGTACGTGATCGGTCCGCAACAGCGGCATCGGCAACTGCTCAACATACTCTGGCGAAGGGAATACTCCATCTACATCACGCAGGCAGGTAGCCCTCTCCTGGATGAGCACCTTGAATCCGCCAAGACCTTCCGGGTCGGCCAGGTCCCTCATGCCCATAGCGTTGGCACGAACGTCACGGGCCGACATATCCCGATTGCGTAACTTAGCCGCCCATTTCTTCAGCCCCAGCCTGTCAAGGTATTCCGCCTGTGTCATCAGGCAAAGAGGCCTCAGCCCGACGGCGCGGCCCTCTTCGATCACTGTGGTGAAGTCCACGTGCGCAGTGATGTCCTGGCGGCCAATCCACTGATAAGGGCTGGAGCCCGAGGTATGCTTGTAATAGGTTTGGAGGGTGCCCCGTGAACGTTTGGGGGAGTACAGTTCCTTCGCTTCGTATCCGTAGTCGATCGTAAGCACGAATCCCCTCTCGACGATCTCTGCCACTTGTTTTGCCCATGAGCCGATGCGAAGATTGACCTCACCTCGCGTCTCATTGGGCAACTCCACGCTGAGCTTGTCGAGTCGCCGAGCGAGCAGCGGCGTAGACGGCTCCCCGGGAACGGAGTGAATTCGCCCATCGGCGTTTATATCGACGAACAGCTCGACAACACGTCCATCTCTAATCTCGAAGCGATGCACAGGAAAGGCGTCGATTAGCTCGTTCGAAACCACGCAGCCCACTACCCCACGGGGAGTCTCATCTCTTGCTTGGTCCACCGTCATATAGCGCATCGCGTTGATGAACTCCGGCAGATGCTGACGAGCAAACTCGGTGATGTCCCGCGCCATAATGCCGCTACCGGCTCCTATCTCTACCACATGGAACGGGGTGGGGCGATTCAGTGCCTTCCACATAGCCTCGAGCTGAACGGCGATGAGAGCGCTAAAGGCCGGATGGGCGGAAGGGCTGGTGTAGTAGTCCCTGTAGGTCGTGTCTTGACGGTCGTGCGTATAGTAGCCGCCGTTCGGATGATAGAGCGCCACTTCCATGAACTCAGCGAACGTAATCGGCCCGTTTGACGCAATGCGCCTGCGAATCTCAGCCTCGGGCGTGCGCTCCATGCCTTGACTGGTCTCCATCAAACCAAAAGGGACACCTCTTTGGGTGCCCCAAGGATCATCGTTTACTGTGCCGCGATCTAACTACTAGATTTAGTTCCGGCGCGTGCCGCGTTCTTAGCGGCGTTCTTCTTGGCCCTCGAACCGTCCCTGTCCCACCCGGAAATCGGAACTGAGTTCTTGAACTCTCCCTCGGCGCCACAGTTCATGCATGTGCCCATGCTCGTTGGTCCATTCGGACTCTCGATCATCCAGCGATGCGAGCAATCTTCAGTCTCGGCAACTTGTTCCTGCTCCGGCACTGCGCACCCCCTCCGTGTCGTTTCGGCTTCCTACGTACGATCCTGGATTGGAACGTACTCTACGTCTTCCGGCCCGTTATACAGCAGTCTTGGCCGGAGAATGTCTTGAGTGGTCAACTGCTCGGCGATGTGGGCAGCCCAGCCGGGCATCCGGCCTATGGCAAACAGGGGCACGAACAGGTCTTCGGGAATGCCAAGCAGTGAGTAGACCGCTCCGGACCACAAGTCGACGTTGGGATTCAAGCCAACGCGCTTGCGGCGCTGCATTGCCTTAGTCTCAGTCACTGCCTTGATGATGTTGTACCACTTGGTCTGACCCGTCCGCTCGCCGAGCGCTTTGGCTCCGGCGCGCAAGTGCTTGGCACGTGGGTCGACGTCATTGTATACGGCGTGGCCGAAGCCCATGATGCGCTCACGGGCCTCCAGTTTGTCATTGACGTACTTCTCCGCGTTTTCGACGCTCCCGATCTCTTCGGCCATCTGCATCGCCCCCTCGGCGGCGCCGCCGTGACGCGGCCCCTTGAGAGTCGCGATCGCGGCCGTGAGCGCAGCGTAGAAATCGGCTCGCGTGGACGCGGCAACCCTTGCTACGAAGGTGGAGGCGTTGGCCCCGTGCTCAGCGTGCAACACAAGGTCCTTGTCAATCAGGCGAGCGTCTCGAGGATCGGGAACCTCCCCATTGAGCATGTAGAGGAAGTTGGCCGCATGGTCGAGATCATCGTTCGGCGCTATTGGTTCATTGCCGGTGCGGAGGCGATGGTGGGCCGTGACGATGGTGGGGAGAGCCGCCGTCATCCTCACACCCTTGAGCAGTGCGCCCTCCGGCGTAACGTCCATCTCGGTTTCGTCGGAAAGTCCCATCACCGAAACTGCCGTCCGCAAGACGTCCATGGGATGAGCGGCTTTCGTCACGTCGATGATCTGCAGAACCTCCTCAGGCAGTGACCGGGACGCCTTGAGATCGGAGGTGAAGCAGTCGAGCTGCGAGGATGTGGGCAGAGCTCCATATAGGAGCAGGTAGCTGGTTTCTTCGAAGGTGGATTGTTCGGCGAGGTCGTCGATGCTGTAGCCCCGGTAGAGCAGCTTTCCGGGCTTTCCGACGATCAGGCTTGTTGTCGTTCGGTCGAAATATACGTCCCGGAAACCCTTCTTCAGTTCCACTGGGGAGTCTTTGGCCATTGACGCCGGAACCTCCACGATACGACACGCAGAGCGGTAGAAATGCCGACGCGCCGTTCACAACGATTACCAAAAATGCCCGTTCCTCAGAGTTTGAAAACGCCTCAAACGGTTCGGGAAGGGCTTGGGAATCGTAGCATTGAACCGCCTATAAGTCAAGGAATACGGCATCCATGAACCTGTATCAGTTTGGTCGGTAGGTCAGTTTTTGAGGATGGTCTTACATCCCACTCGTCACTCCCGCGAAGGCGGGAGTCCATGACCCGGGGCGTAAGTATAGCTCCGACTCAACCACCCGACCGACTAAAATGATACAGGTTCCTTATCCATCATTCCGGCGAAAGCGGGAATCCAATTCTGGTACCATATATGCCCCTAAAAGGAACTCTCGACTACCCGTGACAACGAAGTGAAACTAGATAATGACAACGCCACCTGGCTACGCCTTCGGAGATTCCGGCCTCGCCGCACGGAGACTCTCACTCCTCGCGGAGACCTTCGCCGAGACATCCGCCGCCTTCGTGCGTGAGTCCGTCCAAACCCGCCCTCTACTGGCTGCAGACCTCGGATGCGGCCCCGGCTACACCACACGCCTCGTTGCCGACACCTTGGACCCGGTACGCACCGTCGGCCTCGACAACTCCGAGAACTTCCTGGCCGATGTCCGTACGTCCGCCTCCGCCAACGTGTCCTTCCACCTTCACGACATCACAGAAGCCCCGTTCCCCGAGGCCCCATTTGACCTCATCTTCAGCCGCTTCGTATTGACCCACCTCCGAGACCCCGAGATGGCAATAACGCTATGGGGAAACCAGCTCCGTCCCCGTGGCCTCCTCCTGATCGAGGAGGTCGAGCACATCGACACGGACATCCCCGCCCTCGTCACCTACCTCGACATTCAGCAGGCAATGTTGACACAGCAGAACAACGAGCTCTACATCGGCCCTCGACTCGACGTGATCACCACATTGGACAAACTGCACCGTCGAACCAGCAACGTGAGGACCCTTCAGGTAACTGCTAGCCGCGCCGCCGCGATGTTCCACATGAACCTCGGCGTCTGGCGACACAACGACTTCGTGCGCCAAACCTACGCCCCCGCTACCCTGGACACCCTTGAACAATCCCTCCACGCCATCGCCCAAGACCACAATGATTCCCCACCAATCGAATGGCAACTCCGCCAAATCGTCGTCGAACGACTCGCCCCGTAGATCAGCGACTCACTGGTTACACACCACCCCGTCGCCATCATCCCAACACTGCCTGCCCCCCCCCGCACCCTCCGCGGTGAATCTGCAGTAACCCCCTCTCCCTTGAGAGGCTGTCTCAGAAATAGTCAGCCTCTCCTGTCAGGAAGTTGTGGATTCCCGCTTTCGCGGGAATGACGGTAAAGGTGGTTGTATTTCGTAGTGAATGATACCTACAACGACGGTAATCGTGGTGCCCTTTGCTAGAGAAATGTATGCTGTCGAATTATGAGACAGCCTCCTTGAGGGAGAGGGCTGGGGTGAGGGTGAAAGCCCCGGCTCTACAAGGAGCCTCGCTCCCGGCTCTCGCCCGAATCATAGGTCACGCAAAAGTCTCCAAACGCGGGAATCCACACCCAGCACCCAGCACCTAGCACCCCCACTCCCTCCGCGCCCTCTGCGGTGAACCCCTTCACCGCTCACACACCACCCCGTCGCCATCGCCGTCTCGGGCGCTCGGCACCTTCGCCGCCGGGAACCCGCGCCCCTTCCCCTTGCTTCCGCGCACACGCGGTTCATCCGCCTCCTGGGCCTCGTCGCAGGAGGCGTAGGTCTTGCCGGAGACCGGTGATGGCGAGGGCGCAGCATCCGGCTGCGAAGACTCAACCCGGACGAGCGCAAGCGAACGAGACGGCTCACAGGTGTCCAGCATCTGCTCTAGGGCGGCGGCCTCCGATTCCGTGGCGGTCAACTCCCAGACGTTCTTGATGGTTATCCAGTCGATGGCATATTGGCACCAGTAGGCACGCTCCGGAGGCTTCCAGAATTCCGGGCCATTACTGCCCTTCGAGCGGTTCGCCGACGCCTGCACGGCGATGAGGTGCCCGTCGTACGACAGGTCGTTCGCGTACTCGCCCTTCTTCGCCTCGCTCCACGACCAGCCGCCGGAACGGTGCGCGTTCGCCAGTGGCACCATGTGATCGATGTCCAGGGCGCCGGGGTCGGTAAAGACCTCGCCCGTGTACGGCCCCTCCCACGATCCCGCCGCGACCCTGCACCTGTCGTCGTTCGTGTACTTGACCGGGGTCTCCGACTCCGCAATCAGCGACTCTTGCCGCGCGTCCTGGCAGTCGCCGTCTTCGTCGGCCCAGTGCCTCCACTCCCCACGATCGTACTTGGGAATGTCACTCCGAACCGGCCCGACCGCTATCGAAAGCTGCGTACCCGCCGACACCGTAGCCGTCGGAACGGGCGTTGCGGCAACCGTGGGAAGGGGTGACGGCGCGGGCCACGCCTCCGGGCGTTCCTCGACCTGCGGTCCACCGCCCCCGCAGCCGACAACCGCCAGCGCCATGATCCCAGACAATACCCACACAACCGGCTTCATCGCACACCCCCAGTCAGCGTCCGTCCCTAGCCACATCCTCCGCAGTCAGTCTACCACCCCCAACGCCTGGCACCCCATCCGTCATTCCCGCGCAGAGCCTGCTCCGTGCCCCGACACGGGGACGGGAATTCAGAATCCTCCCTGTGATCTCCGCGCCCTCCGCGATGTAAATCGCCATGCCAATTTTCATCCCCCTATATGGCCTTCCGAACGCGACATAGGTCATTTGCGCCAAAGAAGGTCACCCCGTACCCAGATACGGGACGAGAATCCAGAACCCGGCACCTGGCACCCGGAACTTCCCCTCTCCCACATCTTGCAATGCCCGCGACGCTGGTGGACAATTGCCCCTGAAAACGACCAGCCCACTCGAACGAGGAACAGCCATGCCGCCCATCAAATCCGGAATCTTCATCATGCCGTTTCACGACTCCGCCAAGCCCTTGGCGCAATGCTATGACGAGGACATGGAGCTGGCCATCCGCGCCGACGAGATGGGCTTCGACGAGTTCTGGATCGGCGAGCACCACACGATGGCGTACGAGAACATCACCATGCCGGAGCTGTTCATCGCCGCCGCCATGCCGCAGACCAAGAACATCCACATGGGCCCGGCCCCCGTCTGTCTTCAGCAGCACCATCCGCTCCACGTCGCGAGCAGGCTGGCCATGCTCGACCACCTCTGCAAGGGACGCCTCGACCTCTGCTTCGGCCCAGGCAGCGTGTCCACCGACCTGGAAATCCTCGGCATCGAGCCCAAGGACTCCGCAAAGATGGTAGCCGAGTCGGCCGACATGATCCTCAAGCTCTGGTCGTCTGAAGGCCCCATCGACCTGGAAGGCGAATTCTGGAACATCAAGATGGAGGAGCACATCGACCTCGAAGTCGGGCTGGGCATCGTACACAAGCCCTACCAGCAGCCACACCCGCCCATCGCCATGCCGATCACGTCCATGAACTCCGGCACCGCCAGGGCGGCCGGACAGCGGGGATTCCAGCCCTTCGCTCACAGCCTGATCACCACGAACGTCGTCGCCAACATCTGGGAGACCTACGAGACGGCATCGTATGAGGCGGGACGCATTCCCGACCGTTCGGACTTCAAGATCGCCCGCGCCGTCTTCCTCGCCGACTCTACCGCCGAGGCCCAGAGCATCGCGAGGACCAACTCCCTCGCCGCAGGCTTCAACTACATCGGCGACCTGCTCGACCGAGGCGGACACGGACGCGGAATGATGAAGCGCGACCAGGCCATGGCCGATGCCGACTGCGATTTCGACTACTGGATGAGCGATCAGATCATCGCCGGTGACGTCGACTACGCCCTCGAACGGCTCCTCGCCATGGTCGAGGAGACCGGCGAGTTCGGCACCCTCGTCACGATGGCCTACGACTGGGACGACAAGGAAAGCTGGGTACACAGCCTCGACCTGTTCGCCAACGAGCTCATGCCCGCCCTCAACAGGGCCGTGGGCGCCGTCCCAGTGTGAGCGTGACTATCGCTTGCGCCGATGTCTCTCCCCCGCCATCGGAGAGATTTGGAAAGGGGGGTGAGAGATAACCATGCGCCTTCTCCTCATTGGCTGCGAGTACACAGGCAAGTCGACGCTGGCCGGGCACATATCCCGTTGGATGATCGAGACGATGGGAGTGTCCCTCGTCAGGTGGCACGACCACTTCGTCGTTCCTCGCCTCGACAGTCACACGATCATTCGCGCAGAGGGCTCTGACGCCACTATCGGCAAGGCCGAACACGATCTGAACACCGGCGAGGACGAAGAGCAGATCATGTCCCTGCGGCCCAACGTATTGGAGCAGTTCCAGCGGCACAACATCTGGCGTCATATGCACCCCGGTCTGTTGCAAGCCGACGACGTGCTGTTTATCAACTTCTACTACGCAGAAGCGGTCTATGCGCCCCTCTACTATGGCTACGGCGAGCCCGGCTCATTCGCCGACCGCTCCGAGAGGGCGCGTGAGTGGGACCAAGAGATGCGTGCCTACGCGCCGGACATGGTGCTGGTGCTCCTAACCGCCGCTGCCACGACCGTCGCCGAGCGCATGGCAGCGCGCCCGCGCGTCCGAGGCATCCTCAAAGAACGAGATATCCCGTACGTCCTCGACCGCTTCCAAGATGAATACGATGCCAGCCTGATCGAACGCAAATTCACCCTCGACACGACGGACACGACCCCCCGACAAACCCTGGCACAGTTCGTTGACTGCATTCAGCCCCACCTGAGCGACTTAGACCGCCAGCGGATTCGCTGAAGTTGTCTACACTCCGCTGTCGATGGGAATCGATCCCTTGCCCGTCATCTTAGCGAAGTGGGGTCCTTGCATAACCGTCATACCGGCGGAGGCCGGTATCCAGAGGGGCGGTTTTCTGGGATGGGTTACGCTACCCCCGCAACGCCCGACGCACCACGCCCTCTTCGTCTTCCACCGATTCCACAAGTCCGTCCAACCTAGCGTCCAAAAGCTCCGTAAGCATCAGCCCCACTGCCGGCCCCTCCGGTACGCCCAGTGCCATCAGGTCGTCCCCGTTCAGCAGCGGGCGCACATACCGCAGCTCGTCAAGGTACACTCGAAGCCACCCGGCCACCGTCGGATCGCTCACGGACATCGCCCACGACTCGACGGCATTCGGGTGAAGGCCGTGCAGCAGCCCGTACACGCGACTCCTCGTCACCTTCTCGTCCTCGAGCTCCGGCAGCCGCGTGCGGACGGTCGCCATGTCCCGAACGAGCCTCGCCCAGTCGGCGTTCAAATTGAGCCGTTCGATGACCGCCTCGACGTCGCAGTCCGCGACCGACTGCACCATCGACCCCAGCAGCAACTCGGCCCTTCGAGCGTGGTTTTGGGGATCGGATTCAATCGCCCGAAGCGTCACCGTTTCCGCCCGAAGTCCCGGATGGATGGCGGCCAGGACTCCCAGCCTCCCCGCCATTTCGATCATCGCACCGGCGAGCTGCTCACGGAAGATGCGCTCGATCTCGTGCCGCACGCGGTCGGGACTGATCGTACTCAGGTAGGGCAGGCAACGCTTCAGCAGCGTTCCCGTCCGCGATTCCAACCGAAAGTCTCGGCGGCAGGCATAGCGGATGGCGCGGAGTATGCGGGTGGCGTCGTCCTCGAAGCTCCGGTTATGTAGTACGCGAATCAGCCCGCGCCCCAGGTCGGCTGCCCCACCGTGCGGGTCGAGCAGATCGCCCCACGAGTCCTCGCCCAGCGAAATCGCCATCGCGTTGATTGAGAAGTCCCGCCTCGCCAGATCGTCTTCGACCGTACCCGGAAAAACTGAAGGGAGCGCGCCTGGACGCTTGTAGATCTCCCGGCGGGCCGTCGCTAGGTCCACTTCGACGCCTCGAACGGTCAAAGACCACGTTCCGAATGCCGAGGCCTTTCGGACCGTTGCTTCCCTCTGTCCACGAATCGACTCGACGAGCCGTTCGGCATTGCCTGACGCCATGATGTCGATGTCGGTGAGAGGAGCGTTCGCGAGGATATCCCTGACCGACCCACCAACGAGGTACAGGTCGATTCCATGACAGGCAGCGAGTCGGGAGAGTTCCCTGAGAACGGAAAGCCGACCGTCAGTCAGTCGCTCTTCAAGTCTATCCGAGACGTTCATGGGATAGAGTTGCGGTGCGGACGGCCGTCGGGCTACGCTCCGCCCTGAACGATCTGCAGGATTTCCTGGGCGTGGCCCTCCGGCTCGACTTCATGCCAGGCCTTCATGATCGTTCCCTCCTCGTCGATGAGGAAGGTCTTGCGTATGATGCCCACCATGCGTCGGCCGCGGAATTCCTTCTCGCCCCACACCCCGTATGCGTCGATGCACATCCTGTCGACATCGGCGAGCAGCGGGAAGTTCAGGTGGAACTTGTCGATGAACTGCTGGTGCGAGTCCAGATCGTCGGCGCTGACTCCCAGCACGACGAGGTCCTCCGCGGCCAGATCGTCCTTGCTGTCGCGGAACCCGCAGGCCTCCTTGGTGCAGCCCGGCGTGTCGTCCTTCGGATAGAAATACAGCACGACCTTCTTTCCCCGCAGGGCGTCCAGAGAGACGCTTCCCCCACTTGACGAGGGAAGGGAAAAGGGTGGGGCCTTGTCGCCGGCTTCGAGGTGTACGCTCATGAATCTAATCTCCTAGTCTTGGTGTTTGTGATAGTGTCCCTATTTCTGTCGGCAGGGCCAACAGTGGCTTGCCAGTTGCTCTAGGTTTCCTCCGCGGTCGCGACCAGGGTCTCGCTCGTCGGATAGAGCTCCCACAGCCACTCGACGCCTTCGTTCTTTGGCGTCTTGAGCATCGACTTATTTTGAAGCAACTGCGTCACGTACTCAAGCAGGTCTTCCGCGCAGACGGCGCAGTACCCGTACTTCTCGATCAGGCGCTTGACTATCGAGATTCGCCGCTGGGACCACTCGGCCCTTTGGCGGGCGAACCGAGGCCTCGTGAGGGCGCGGTTCAATTCGCGGGTCGACGGGAAGAGTCGGGACTCGATTGCCGCCTTGAGCCTCGGCTCGGTGGTGTACTCGAACCTGCGCTCACGCTTACGGTACAGCGATGCCAATCGGTCGATCTCCTCGCGGAACGCCCTCTTGTCCTTCTCGCGGATTCCAATCGCCCGCTCGATATCCTGCATATCGCGTTCCTCGAATTCGTCGTCCTCCGAACAGTACGCCCGCACGTTCTTGATGTAGCTCCTCAGCAGAATGGCAGCCGTCTCATCGAACGAGTCAACATACGCGCGCTGCATTTCACGAACGGCCAGATCGTTGTACTCGCTCAACGTATCGGTAATGAGGCTGATCGATTCGGCCCTGTCTGCCTGATCGAAGCTGACATTCTCACTCAGGCCCTCCCACAGACTGTCGAGCACCGCTAGGGGCGTCACACACTTGATGTCTGGAACGCTGGCCACGGTGCCGACGCGGTTCATGACGTAGCGAGGCGATATCCCACTCATGCCCTCGCCAGCGTGATGCCGTTTCATCTCGGTCACTTCCTGCCGCGTGTACGCCCCGACCATCCGACCTTCGTAGAGACGCATCTTCTCCAAGAGCGTCATACCCTGCCTTGTGGGCTGTTCGAGCCGTGAAAGGACGGCGAACGTGCTGGCGACTTGCAGTGAAAGAGGCGCGATGCAGACTCCTGTTTCCTCGCCTCTCGTGATGACCTTGTCGTAGATATTCACTTCCTCACTGACGCGCAGGTTGTAGGGCACCTGGATGGCGATGATGCGGTCCTTGAGCGCTTCGGAGTGCTCGTCGAGAGAGAATGTGTTGAAGTCGCCCTCGTTCGAGTGCCCGATGATTACTTCTTCGGCGTAGATCGAGCCGAACTTCTCCATCTTAATGACCTGCTCTTGCGCCAGACCTAAGAGGGTGGTGAGCAAGTGCTTGTCCGCCTTGAACATCTCCACGAACTCGATCAAGCCTCGGTTCGCCACGTTGAACTCGCCGTCCATGCGAA
This sequence comes from Dehalococcoidia bacterium, assembly GCA_965247555.1. GTDB lineage: Bacteria > Chloroflexota > Dehalococcoidia > Lucifugimonadales > VXLM01 > VXLM01. Next base: position 17,418 of record CBDFHR010000009.1, read on the forward strand.
ACGCTTGGCCCGCGACCTCCGTGCGGGCACCCTCCAAGCGGTCGGTGTCGATGCTCCCAACAAGGAGTGAAGAGTCCGAGTTGGGGTTTGTCGCCACGTAGTACCCGATGCCGATGGCCTCGTGCTCCGAGAACACGACCCTCTCGACCGGCATCTCGGCGATGTTGCCGTTGTACTTCGTCCTGAGGAGATAGCGGTTCCGAGGATTAGGCTCTCCCTCGATCTCGATGCCGAATTGCTCCTTCAGGACGGGCCTGAGCGCGGGCGGTATCAGGTGGAGAGGCTCCTCCTGCATCGGACAGCCTGCGATTGCGTAGACGGCCCCTTCGTCGGTGCGGGTGTAGTCTTCCAGCGCCTTCTTGATGAGCGCGACGATGGTCGATTTGCCGCTCGCCGGGGGACCGAGGAGCAGGAGAATGCGCTTCCGGGTCTCCGTGCCCTTTGCGGCCGCCTCGAAGTACTCGACGATCCTTTGGAGCACCTCATCGAGTCCGAAGATGTCGTCCTCGAAGAGTCGAAATATCGGCTCGCCGGTGGGCGAAGTATCGACGTTCTTTGCGAGAATCGCGTCACGCACGCGGGCGTGGGCGAGCTTCACTAAAGAGCGATTCTCAACGACCATCGCAAGATAGTCGGCGAAGGTGCCCGTCCACTCGTAGAGCGCCGCCTCACGCTCGCTTGCGGCTAGGATTTCCTTGATCGACATCGACGTGTCGGCCATCGCCCTTGTCCCCTCCGCGGCAGCTGTGACGGCAACCCCGTCTCAGGTGATGCGACCCTTCGTGCGCTAGACAATCGCGCGAACGGCGACGGCCAGCCCAATAACACCGACGGTTGAACCGCACAGCAGCAGGGTCCATGATGCCACGGCCCGCATGACGTTGAACGTGAAGCCCAGGGCAAAGAACACCATCGTCGACGTGATCGACAGGAGCAGCGTCGCGGCGGAGAGACCAAGCCAAGTGCTCTCACCGTAACGAGGCTCCAAGACCGCGGCATAGTAGAAAAAGCCGACGATCGTCACGGTGGTTACGGCGATGCTGTAAAAGCCGACGGCGCGCTCTTCGAAATCCCAGAGCGCCTGCGCGGCCACGCCTATGCAGTACAAGGCCCACGCGATGATAAGTACCTTCGTGAGCGTGATCTCGGCTAAGTGATTCGCGGCCGAAATCGTCTTGTCGCCCGAGCCGGTAAGCAGCATTGGATCGAGTAGGACTGCCGCGAGCGATAGTATTCCAAGGCCGCCGAAGAATATCCCCATAGTCCTGCCGTCGGAGAACAGGCCCATCAGGTGCCAGGACTGAGAAAACAAAGCCGCCCCAATCAGAATCAGAAACACTGCTTCCATCTCTATGCTCCTCCAGGTAGTTTGGTTAGTGTCCCCGCACGTTTCGGTGACATACTATCTCACAGCCCCAAGCTACGTGTCTAGTAGTCTGTAATAATGCCGACCTTCGCGTTTTTGCCGACTTATACCAATTCGTGCTGATTCCACCGTATTCTCGCTGACCGAACTCCCTGGATTCCCCCTTCGCCGGAATGACCGTGGGCGGATTCTGCTATGCGCTGCATTTGAAGGATTATGGCGCAGTCACGATGAGTTGGTATTAGTCCCACGCTTTGCATCCTCTGGCGCTTCATCTGTCGAATTCCGGGATTGCGGCGCCGTCGACTACAGCCTGCAGGATGGCCTCTGTCTCGCCGGCGATGCGATCGTAGTCGAACCGCTCGGCGAGATCCCGGCAGTTCCTTCTAACCTGAGCCAACTCGTCCCTATCGTCCTCCAGTTCAATAAGCGCCTTCGCGAGTTCGTCCGAGTCCCCCGGACGAAACGTCCGCCCCGCGTTTCCCTCCTCCACCAATCTTGCGCCCTCGCACCCCGAACTGATAACCACCGGAACGCCGGACGCCAATGTTTCATAGACCTTCGAGGGCATCGTGCTGGGAAACTCCGCCGCGAGCGGGACAAGACCGGCATCGCACGAGGCAAGAATCGACGGGATTCGCTCATGATCCACGAGGTCGACAAAGCACAAGTTTTGCAGTCCCTTTCGTTCGGCCGATTCGACGAGCGCCTCTTTGCAAGGGCCGTCTCCCACCATGACGAACCTGATTGCCGGACGGTTCCGCAGCCTCTTCGCAGCCTCCACAACGACATCCAGGCCTTGGAACAGTCCGTGCAGTCCGAAGTAGCCGACCAGAAAGTCCTGCGGGCCTGCGCCCAACGACTTTCGGACTTCCTGGCTCCTGAGTGCCGGGTCGAACCTCCGCAGGTCTGCCCCATTGCTGATCACCGCCGTGCGGACTTCGGGGAATCTCTGACTGATTCGCTCCCTCGCAGCGCTGGAGGTTGTCGTCACGACGTCCGATTTCCGGTAACCGAGGCTCTCCAGCCGTTTCAACACCCACAATGACACCTTGCCAATTGGATAACCCAACTGCATAGCCATCTCAGGCCAGATGTCGGAGACGTTCATTATCACTCGCGCGCCTGTGATGCGACCTATGGTTAGCCCTGTGGGAACGAGCGGAAGCGGAGGCGTATCGAAGAGAACGATATCCTGCCGTCCGAGTCCCCGCATTCCCAGCAGCAGGCCCGACAGAGTGAATGATGCGTAGCCTACGAACCTCGGCAGGGACTTCGATGACTTGGAAGGGTAAATCCATGTTCGGACTACTCTTATCCCGTCGATTTCGTCTACCGCCCGTATCTTCCCGCGATACCCCTCGAGTATCCGCCCGGTCGGGTAGTTGGGCATCGCCGTAATCACGGTGACTCGGTGGCCCCGCTCCGCCAGCTCTTTCGTCATCCTGTGCAGCCGGGTCGCCGTCGCTCCCACCTCAGGAGGAAAGTTCTGCGTGAGTACGACGATTCTCATCAGGCCGGAATTCCACTACTCATGCCCATGGGCGGGCGGGTGCGACAAGTGGGTGCGACGCAGGCCATATCAGCTGTTCTGCCCGCTGCCGTCCCAAAGCCCGCGCGAGTCCACCACCGATTTCGACGCTAGTGACTCCAAACTTATCCCCGCGAACACGCTATGATCCGTCAGCAGCACGACAACGTCTGCAGCCTTTAGTCCCTCGTCGAACCCAACAAGCTCGGTGCTCCTATCGTCCGCGACCTCGTCGGGCAGTTCGGAAACAAACGGCTCAACCACCAGAATCCGCCCATTCATCCGTCCCTGCAAATCCTTGACCACCTCAGTCGCGGGACTCTCTCGCAAATCTGCCGCGTCCGCTTTGTAGGCCAGTCCCAGGCAAGTCACGACTGGGGCGTCCAGACCCTCGCACTCGGCGATCACCCTGTCCGCAACAACCTTTGGCATCCCGTCGTTGACCTGTCGCGCGGCCTGAATAAGCGGAGTCAGATGGGGCGCGGCGTCGGCGATGAACCACGGATCGACCGGAATGCAGTGTCCCCCGACGCCGGGGCCCGGCTTGAGAATCTCGACTCTGGGATGTCGGTTCGCGAGTGCTATCAAATTCCACGGATCAATGCCTAAGGCACTGCAGACCAGCGATATCTCATTGGCGAACGCAACGTTGACGTCTCGGAAGGCGTTCTCGGCGAGCTTTGCCAACTCCGCAGTACGCACGGTTGTGACGTGGCAGGCCCCTTCCACGAACACCTCATAAAGACTCTTGGCCGCCTCTGCGCACGCCGGAGAAACGCCTCCGATGACACGTTCGTTTGCGACAAGCTCCTTCAAGGCGTTCCCGGGTAGAATGCGCTCCGCGCAGTACGCCACTCGGATATCGCTCGCCTCGCCCGCGGAGTGCGGAAACGTCAGGTCCGGGCGCGAAGACGCAAGCCACTCGCACACTCTTTCGGTCGTTCCAACGGGACAGGTCGACTCCACAACCACAAGGTCTCCCTTCCCCAGCACCAGAGCCAGGTTATCAACCGCCGCCCGCACGTAGCTCAAGTCCGGGCTGCGGTCCTTCCTGATAGGAGTCGGCACTGCGATGATAAACGCATCGGCCGGCGCCGGCTCGCCACGGGCCGACAGTGCGCCGGATGCCACTACGTCGGCCACGAGAGAGTCCAGCCCCGGCTCATCGAACGGTGACGCACCCGAATTGATTGTCTCGACTCGCTCCCGGTCAATATCTACGCCGATCACCTCCATGCCGTGGCCGGCCAAGACCGCCGCAGTCGGCACCCCGACATAGCCGAGACCCACCACACAGACCCGCCCCATGTCCTCAGTCACCTATCAAGTCCTCGAGGATGCGTTTACTAGCACGTCCGTCCCCATAGGGATGGTGTACCCGTGCCATGTCCGCGTAAGTCCGCGGCTCATCCAGTAGCCGCGCGGTTTCCGTCGTTATGCGTTCGGCGTCCGTCCCGACCAGCCTGACCGTTCCAGCCGCCACGGCCTCAGGACGCTCAGTCGTATCACGCATCACGAGCACCGGTTTCCCCAACGAAGGCGCCTCCTCCTGAATTCCCCCTGAGTCGGTCAAGATTAGATACGCCTCGTTCATGAGATGCACGAACGCCAAATAGTCTAGCGGTTCAATCAGGTGAACGTTTGGAAGGTCCGCTAAGTGGCGGAATACGGGCTCGCGGACTCTGGGATTCAGATGCACCGGATATACGATCTCCACGTCGTGGCGCGTGCTGATCTGGGCAATTGCCCTGCAAATCGCCTCGAACCCGGCGCCAAAGCTTTCCCTCCGGTGCCCTGTGACGAGAATGAGCCGCCTGCCGCCCTCAGGTAGAGGAAGTCTAGCACTGGCTTCAGTGCGCAATACCGGGTCGCTGTCAAGCCTGCGGACGACATGCAACAGCGCGTCGATCACCGTGTTGCCCGTCACCACAATGCCCGGGTCCGGCAGACCCTCGTCGATCAGTCGCTTGCGTGCCGTTTCCGTAGGAGCATAATGCCGATCGCTGAGTGCGTCCGCTAATCTGCGGTTCATCTCTTCTGGCCAGGGCGCCGACATGTCGCCGGTGCGCAGCCCCGCCTCCACGTGCCCGACTGGAATCCCGGCGTAGAATGCCGCCAGCGCAGTTGCCAACACCGTAGTCGTATCGCCCTGCACCAGCACGCGGTCGGGCTTCGCCTCGGCCAATACGCCCCGCATTCCGTTCAGTACCGCACCCGTTACATCAGTGAGGTCCTGCCCTGGTGTCATCACGTCCAGATCGTAATCGGGCTTGAGGTCGAAAAGCAGCAGGACCGAGTCCAGCATCTCACGATGCTGGGCGGTGATGCATAGCTCGTGCTCAATGCCGTCGGCTGCCGACAGCGTGCGCGCCACCATGGCCATCTTCACGGCCTCCGGGCGTGTCCCGACGACGGACAGAATACGCATGTTAGCCTGCTGCCTCAACCATTGTCCCGACGAATTCCATGTGGCCGTCTAAGCCTACAACGTTTGGCTAATCACCGTTCGAACGTAATATGCCATGAGCTTTCAACAAGGTCGGCAGGGCAGGTCGCCACGACAACGGTCGCAGGCGTCATTTCCAGATATCCGACCGATACCCAACCCTGATATGGCTCGGCCTCTCCACGCACGGCGGATATGTTACATCCTTCGCCGCTGAACTCCCCACGCACGGTGAGATCGCCCGCGTTCACCACAAATCCGGTTTCGCTGATTTCGGGAATCAATTCAGGAGCCAGATGAAGATTGGACTGCCAAGGAGAATCGGTCAGGTTGTTCAATTTGTCCTCTATTCGCAGGAGCGTGCCCGGAACGTATGACAGTTTACGCTCATGCAGAAACAAGTCCGGGCGATCTACAACCCCTCTGATAGTAAACCGGCCTGGTTCCACGACCACCGGCTCGAGACGAGAATTCGCGGGTTCGATGGCATACGGACCAATAGGTCGCTCTACGAGGCTCGGCACGTTGTGCGCCCGCGCGCTTTGAACGTAGCTGCGAACCGTGTCGAAGTTATATCCATATCTTCCACTGTCGGTGAATATCTCCCGGCCCCCTTCCACTATCACGAAGCTCAGATCGTCACTGTGCTTGTGGCCGGTCGGTGTCGCCATCCCCCTTACGAAAAGCATACTGGATTCTCCGTCGCTGGCTTCCGGTAGTGATCGGACCAGCGCGTATCCAGACTTCGTGAAGTCCCGGACAGCCCAGCAGCCCCCATCGTCTGTAAGACACTCAGGCTCGACGGGTTCGGTCAATGGCGTTCCCTTGCCATGACTGTCACCCACGGGGACCCACCGACCATCCGGATACGTCAGCCAAGGCGATATTTCATCCGCTCGATCAAGAATTCCTTCTACCTCGGGCTGCTGAAACCTCTCGACGGCGCCAAGCTTTCGGATTTGGCGGGTGACCCATTGGTGGTAAGTTGGCGAGTTCTCTACATGGACTCCCTCCTCGGAATACCAGCTTTTCACCAGATCGATGAACGCCTCTTTCGCATAGGACCTGGCTCCTCGGCACACATTTCTCCAACCGACGATTGAGCACAGAGCGTCAAGCCCGACCAATTGGAATGCCCCGTGATTGCCTGGATTGAGAAACTCAGGATCCATGAGCTTCTCAACGTGCAAGTCAGCCAAGGTCATCAGACGGGCGAGGTCGGCATCGCTTACCCTGATCTGGTCGGTCAGGATGAATTCAAGGAGAAACGCCAAGCGGGACGCTCGGACCCCAGTGGAGTGACCGTACCACTGAAAATCACTCGTCCGTCTTTCTTCTACGTGAAAACGGTGCCAGTCCAGTGCGATTTCGATGGGGGTCTGCAACCGGCCAATATCGCCGTCCTGTCGATATTCGTGCAGCCAATACTCCATGGGACGCCATGAATGGAGATGATGCTGCCAACTGAGGTCTTCGAAGGGATCTGCCGACCAATCAATTGGGAGTGATACATCCCATGCAGGTACATCCTTGCGCGGCCTGAAGCCCAAAGGTAATTCCGGCTTCCTGCCTAGATCGAGCTCAGTAACATTTGGACCGCCGCCCGAGAGATTCTGCCAACTTGGCGGCGGCCGTAGAGGGTCTTGCGAAAGAGAAGCAGTTACTTGATCGGGTGTCTTGCGGTTCCGCTCGGAATCATAGTCCTGCATAGACACCGGTTCGGACAGGCCACAACCCAGCGCGAGGAGGACCAGTACGGCAAGGAGGAAACTCGTCATATCATCGCACGGCCTAGATCGAGGCCATGCGTAAAGTCTCTACACTTCTTCAGAAACTCCGAGTCGGGAATCTGCCAGGAATGACTGAGCAACTGACGAGGCCGCAATCGCACATAGTTGAATCGGTCTGCCGCGTATATCGGGCATCCTGCAATTCTCGCGGAGCGCAGGAAATCCGCATCTTCCGAAATTGAATAGGAATCGAAGGGAATATCTCGAACCACGTCGGCTTGGACAAATAGCGTCCCGCCTGCCAATGTGGATGACGTGAACGTGTGGTCGGGAGCAATTTCTCTCAATGCTGTGGTATCACTCGCTTCGAAATGTACGTAGTACATCCCCTTACCAACGATCTGCGCGAGTGAGAATGACGCCGCGAGGACGCTGTCCGACAGGTACCGTTCCCCGTAGTAGTCGTCATCGTCCATCTTGGCAACGTAGTCGCCAGATGACGCTGCCACTCCTCGGTTCAGGCAGTCTCCCAGGGTCGTGCGACCGTCCACGTGGAGCACCCGCACGTTGGGAATCCGATCGGTCTCCCGTCGGATCGCTTCGATGTCGAATTCCGCGTTGTTAAGGATGAGAATCAGTTCCTTATTCTGGTAAGTCTGCTTCGTGAAGTTCTCGAGGCACCGTGCCACATTCTGAGGACGCATCGTGGGCATCAGGACACTTACCGACGGCTGCTCCGAGCCAAGCGGGTCGAGACCAACCCTGCTAAAGACCTCGTTTATGCGATGCCGGTAGGTGTGGTTCTCGTGCACAAATCGGTATGCCAAGTGTCCCTCACGGATACGCGCCTCTTCGTCTCCCAGCAATTCCTGAAGGTGACTGGCTGTTTCTTCCTTGCTATGTGTGACCCGGACATGTTCCCCTAGTATCCGGCTCATGCCGACCGACTCCGAGGAAATGACCGGTGTTGCACACGCGAGGCTTTCGAAGACTCTGCGAGCGAACATCGTCGGGGATTCGGTAATGGTGTTGACATTTAGCATCACGTCGTAGCAGCGGTAGGCCGTCAGCATCTCCTCGTACGTGAGCGTCCCCTTGATCGCCTCCCTGTACTGGTCGGGGAAACGATAGTCCGGCCCGAATTCGGGTCGTGTGAGGTTGCGGTCGAAGATGTGCAGGCCGTGCGGGACGGCGGCGTCCAGCAGGTGTCGCAGCTCCTCGTCCCGTTCGGGGTACCTATCTGGCACCCAGCTTCCTGCAAAGCACACGGGAAAGTTCGGCCAGCCGATTTCCCGGGACGGATTGTGAATTCTCGAAGCTGCCGCGAAGGGCAGTACATATATCCGGTCGTGCCCTAGAATCTCCCTGTATCGTGGGACACAGTCCAAATCCGAAGTGAAGACGTGGTCGAACTCTTTGGCGGCTCCGATAAAGTTGTCGAAATGCGGCGGGTCTTCCTTGTTCCAAAATACCGTTGGAATCCCGTTGGAACGACAGTATTCCAACAGCGCGAGCAAAGTCTCGTTCTCGGCGCCTTCATGTTCGACGATCTTGTCTCTCCAAAGCCCGCTATTGCCCCTCCAAGCCGACTCCACGAACAAGCATACCGGGCGTGTCTTCTCTATCTCGGCACGCCAGCTATCAGGGGAAATCGGCAACAGGTTTACCTCATGCCGAAGAGAGTACTCGGTGAATGTGTCCAGGATGGCCGCGACGGGAGGGCCGTCCGCCCGGGCCTTCGGCATCGGCGGAAGAGGTAAATCGATAAAGCTGGAGGGATCGGGATAGACATCCTCAGAAAATGCCTCCGGTTCTTCGGAAACGTAGGGAGGCGGAGCGCTGAAAACTTCCGAAACCATCGTAGCCGACGGAAGTGGTGGGGGTGGGGTGGATTTCGAGCGATACAGGCATAGGAGTTGGAATGGCAGCTTCCATGACGTAAGCGGCTTCCTCGCGGCATCCACAATCGCCGAACCCACAAGGTATGACGTGCTCGAACGTGTCACTTCGAGGCTATAGTTCATCCATCCCAATTCCCTCGTTTTGGCCTCTATATCTTTCATTCTGGCCCTGACCTCTCCGGCGCTGGCATTTAACTCCTTCGTTCTGGCCGTGAATTGCTCCTTCAACTGCGTGAATGCAAGGTGGCCCAACTTAGTACGGAATTCGAGCTTCTTGAATCTCTTGTTGTCGGTGTTCACTCTACGCTGAGCGACCCGGTTCTCCTCCACCAATTGTTGAATTCGCTGCTGAAGTCGTTCGATCCGAGTCCCTTGCGCCGCCAGCAGCCCGTATAGCTCCTTCTGGGAGTCCACCAGCGCCGCGTCGGTCATGGACAAGATCGCCTCGCTATCGAGACGCTGCCAGGAATCATCTTCGTCTACCGACGGGCGACCTACAAAACGGATGTGATTGTCTTCTATGCACAGCGACTCCAGCCCAAACCTTGGCTTCAGCAGATCGATGAAATCCTTCAGGCAGAAAGTACGGCGATGGTCTTCGTCAGGATGCGCTCCGAAACGAGTCGTGATAACCACCCGTCCGCCCGGTTGGAGATGCTTCAGTCCCATGTCCAGCATTGCACCTGGATCGTCAAGATGGTCCAGCAGTTCTCCCATTACGACGGTGTCGTAGAGGCCGCCCACCGGCATCGCCTCTCTGAAGTCACCTTGGATGAACCGGACACGCGCGCGCACCTCCTCCGACTCCTTGGCCAGCAGCTGTTGGGCGAATTCCAGTGCTTCAGGGTCGATGTCTATTCCGGTCACCGTATATCCGCAGCGCGCCAGGAGCACCTCTAAAATGCCCTCACTGCAGCCTACGTCCAACACCCTCGGCCCACGAGCCTCGTCCGCCATCCAATCGATCCGGCGGCGAAGCCTATGGCCGGTCGGGCCCACATCGACCAGACCAAGATACACTTGGGATACGTGGTCCCTCTCTGACGCCACCGTCGGGACTCTCCTCGTCATATCATCGCGCGGCCGAGAGCCATACCAGGCGTATGATCTCGACACTCTTTGAGAACTTCGGCGTCCGTGGTCTGAGTGGTATGATCTGATGGACGCCGTGTCCGCACCTGCATGAAGTTAAACCGGTCTGCTGAGTAGATTTTGCATCCGGCCTGTGCAGCGGCCAGTTGGAAATTGGTGTCTTCCCTTATTGAAATGGAGTCGAACAGAATATCCCTCACAACTTCGTTCTTGATGAACAGAGTAGCGCCCCGTACAAAAACCGTGAATGCGTGCTCCGGCCACTTTTGCAACAGTGCCGTTGTATCAAGAGCTTCCAAATACACGAAGTGCATACCCTTCCCAACGATTTCCGCATCCGAGAACGAGGCCGCAAGAACGCTGTCCGACAGGTACCGCTCTCCGTAGAGGTCGTCGTCGTCCATCTTCGCTATGTATTTGCCCGACGCCGCTTCAACACCGCGGTTCAGACAGTCTCCCAGGGTCGTTCGCCCTTCCACGTAGAGCACCTGCACATTGGGGATGAGTTCGGCATCTCTTCTAATCGAGTCGATGTCGAACTCCGCATTGTTCAATATAAGAATTAGTTCCTTGTCTTGATATGTCTGTTTTTCAAAATTGTTGAGGGAGCGGAGCACATTCTTGGGACGCATAGTGGGTATCAGCACACTCACCGACGGCTGCTCGTGGACAAGGGATCCGAGACCGACCTTGCGGAAGAGGTCATCCATGCGGTGTCGGTACGTGTGGTTCTCATGTACGAACCGGTAAGCCAAGTGACCCTCGCGGACACGTCCCTCTTCATCTCCTAGGACTTCCACGAGGTGGTCAGTGGCGTCCTCGATACTACGCGCGACCCTGACGTGATCTCCGAGCATCCGGCTCATGCCGACCGAATCTGAGGAGATCACAGGTGTCCCACACGCCAGGCTTTCGAATACGCGGCGGGAAAACATCGTTGGCGACTCGGTTACGGTGTTAACGTTCAGTATCGCGTCATAGCAGCGATAGGCTGTCAGCATCTCTCTGTATGTAAGTGTTCCCTTGATCGCCTCTCTATACTTCTTTGGGAAACGATAGCTCGACCTCATTTCGGGCCGTGTAAGATTGCGGTCGAAGATATGCAGTCCAAGAGGCAGGGCGGAGTCTAGCAAGAAGGGGAGGGCCTCACCACGCTCAGGGAACTTGTTCTGTACCCAACTCCCAGCAAAGCACACCGGATACTTGGGCCAGTTTTCTTCACGGGACGGGTTATGTATTAGCGGCTGGGCCGCGAACGGCAAGATGTAAACTCGGTCGTGTCCCAAAGCCTCCCGGTATACCGAAACACAGTCCGAATCGGAGGTGAAGACGAAGTCGAACTCTCTGGCCGCACCGATAAAGTCGTCGAAGTGAGGTGGATCTTCCTTGTTCCAAAATACGGTCGGAATCCCGTGAGACCGGCAGTATTCCAGCAGCTCGCGGAGCGGGTTGTCTTCCAGGTTTTCATAGCGGAGAACACGACCTCGCCACTCGCCGTTGTTGCCGCCGAATGCCGACTCGACAAGCAGGAATGCCGGACGCGCTTCTTCTATCTGGGTCCGCCAGCGATCCCGTGACAGCAGCAGGAGGTTTACCTCATACCGTAGTGCGAGTTCCGTGAACGTATCGAGGATAGCGGCGATCGGAGGGCCATCGACCCTGGGCTCCGGCACGGACATAGGAGGGAAGCTGATAAACTGGGAAGCGTCCATGTCTGGTGGAAGATTTCTGTATCGTTCGTCCTCATCGGTCGCGTCGCTGCTCTCCACAAGCGGTGTTGACGGCGTAGACGCCGAACGGTACAGCGACAAGAGATGGAATGGCAGCTTCCACACCGTCCGTGGCCGTTTAGCAGCACGCACCAATGCTGCACCGGCGCGGAACGAAGTGCTCGAGTATGTCGCTTGAAGACGATGCTTCAGTACTCGAGCTTCCGACTCTCTGGCCTCGAGGTTCTTCTTTCTTAGCGCTGAGGCAATCTTGAGCTGGGACATAGCCATCCGGTCGAACTTGATCTGTCTTTCGAGTTCCTTAATTCTCTTCCGGTCGGCGTGTGATTCGTTCTTAAGGCTCTCTACCTTTTCCTGCGCCGCCTTCACTTGCTCGTGGAGTTGCTCGATCTGATTCCCTCGTCCTGCCAGTGCCTCGTTGAGTTCTGCCTGGGAGGCGACCAGCCCCTTCGCTGTCATCGACATAACCGCATCGGCATCAAGACGTTGCCAGGAGGCCTCACGGTTCTCCGATAAGCTACCTACGAAACGTATGTAGCCGTCCTCCACACTCAAGTGCTCCAGCCCGACTTTTGGCTTGAGCAGGTCGATCAGCTCCGTTATGTAGAAGGTCTGACGGTGGTCCTCGTTGGGATTCAGCCCAAAGGGAGTCGTGATAACTATCCGACCACCTGGCCGAAGGTGCTCCAGGCTCCGGTCCAGCAATTCGCTCGGGTCGTCGAGGTGCTCGAGAATCTCCCCCAGCACCACCGAGTCGAAGAGGCCGGTTACCGGCGTGGCCCGGATAAAGTCGCCGCGGATCAGCTTCGCGTGGGCACGCACTGCATCCGGTTCCTTGGCCAGCAGTTCGCTGGCAAATTCGAGAGCGACTGAATTGATCTCCACTCCCGTAACATCCAAGCCTCTGCGCGCTAGCAGCAACTCCATGATGCCGTCGCTGCATCCCACGTCCAACACGCGTGGTCCGCGGACCACGGAAGCCATCCAGTCGATTCGTCGCCGGTGAACGTCGCCCGTGGGACCGAGGTTCTCTTTGCCGAAATATACCTGAGTGATCCTATTACTCACTGAAATACGTTCGGCTGGATATTGATGTTTCTTATCTGGCATGCCTGCTTAAACGTGCTCCGCATTAGGTGTCTGAGCAAGTAGGCAGACCGAGGTGGCTCAGGTCGCTGCCCGCTACAGCCGCTAGTTCCGATGGTATGCACCCGGTGAACTGGTTGTTGCCGAGACGCAGGTGTTGCAGGCCGCCGGCTAGCTTGCTCAACTCCGACGGTATCTCACCGCTTAGCCGGTTGCTATGGAGGTTAAGCTGAGTAAGATTGCGCAGGTCGCCTAGCTCCGCGGGTATCTCACCGCTCAACTGGTTGCTCGCGAGCCACAGGCTGTCCAGGCTCCCTATGTTGCTCAATTCACCCGGTATTGTGCCGATCAATCGGTTGCTGTGGAGGTATAGCGCTTCCAATTTAGAGAGCTGTGACAATTCCGTTGGGATGGGACCGCTCAAACGGTTGTTGCGAAGATTCAGGGTCCTCAATTCTGAGAGTTGGCCCAGCGCCGCAGGAATCTCACCACTCAAACGGTTGTTGCGAAGATTCAGGGTCCTCAATTCTGAGAGTTGGCCCAGCGCCGCAGGAATCTCACCACTCAGCCGGTTGCTATGGAGAAACAGCGCTTCCAAGTTGCAGAGGTTGCCGAGTTCCGAAGGGATTGACCCGTCCAGTTGGTTGCTATGGAGGTTGAGTTCTTCCAAACTGGTCAGTTGTTCCAGTTCTGTAGGAATTCGTCCTTGCAAATGGTTGTCATACAGGTGTAACGCTGCCAACTTGGAAAGTCGCCCCAGTTCCGCCGGTATCTCACCGGTTAACCGGTTGCCGTTGAGGTCCAGGCTGGAAAGCTCAGCGAGCTTACTCAACTCAGGGGGTATCGTCCCGCTCAACCGTCTTTGGCGAAGGCTCAGCCCCGTCACACGTCTAGGTGTGCCGCCTATCGTGACGCCATCCCAACTCACAACCGGGACGGCCTCCGACCAGTTTAGGGTACTATCTCCTGCCAGTTTGTCCCGGGCCGCCAGAAGGGCCTGAATGTCGCTCTTTGCCACTTCACCCGGTGGGACGATTTCTGCAGCATACTCTCGCAGCACTTCGTCCACGCCCCCTGTAGCTCTCACCTGCCCGCGATCCAGCCAGATAGCTTCGGTACAGAACTCGCGAATGATTTCGGGCGACTGCGAGACCACTACCAGGGTGTTTGCGGAGGTCATCATCCGGTTCAGACGTTCCTTGGCCTTGAGACGGAAGCTCTTGTCTCCAACTCCAATGACCTCGTCAACCAGCAAGATTTCCGGACTAATGCAAGTCGCAATAGACAGCACAAGCCGGGTCCGCATCCCGGACGAGTATGTTCGAAGCGGCATGTAGATGTAGTCGCCAAGTTCGGTGAACTCGATAATTTCCGGTATTCGTCTGCTGATTTCCTTGCGAGTCAGTCCCAGCAAGATGCCCGTGAGAATGATGTTCTCCAGACCGGTAGCATCCGGACGGACGCCAAGAAGCTCCGGGAACAAGGTCGATATCGTTCCTCGCGTTTCAGCGACCCCGCGCGTGGGGAAGTAAATCCCCGCCATCACTCTCAAAAGGGTGCTCTTGCCGGCGCCATTGGCTCCGATCAGACCGACTCTCTGTCCTCTGGTTATGTTGATGCTCACGTCTTCCAGGATCGTCACGGTCGCTACGGACCCACGTCTGTAGCTCAGTCGCCCTCCGATTTGGGTAGAGACGGGGCGTGCTCCGTTAGCCTCTCGTCTTGCCCGATGGGGAAGACGGCGTTTAGCCGGAATCTCCAGCGTCACATCCCGCAATTTGATGGCGAAATCGTTATCCATGGATCAGATCCAGAGAGTAAGAGATCGACGTAGACGATTGTACATCACGCACATGATGCCAATCCCAACGACGTTGATGAGCAGAACTATCGCCCACGAGATCAACGAGGCGGACTCGCCGATCAGTGGTGCGCGCACGATCTCAAGGAAGTGGGTGAAAGGGTTGTAATCCGCGAGAAAAGCGCGGTCGTCCAGACCGTCCACGTACCAGAACACCGGCGTGGCGAAAAACAAGAATCTCATTCCGGCCCGGAGTAGATGCGTGAAGTCCCGGAACCTTGTGCCGATGAATCCCAATAGCGGAACGGCCCACAAGGTGGTGACCACCAGAACTGCAAACCCCGGAATGGCGAGAAACATCAGCGGTTTCGCGGGCGTGCGCGTGAGTATCATTACCGCAATGAATACAAGCGAATGGATAGAAAACTTGACCAGGTGCTCGATCACGTTGCGCAGCACGTAGGTGTAGAGCGGGTTGTTGATCGAGACGATCTGCCGCGAGTTCGCTACGAAGACGTTCGCCCCCGTCGTGAGAGTGCTCGACATGTATTGCCAGAGCACCACGCCGGACGCCATATAGACGAGATAGTCGCCGCGATCATGTCCGAGCAGCCGCCCGAACAGAAGCCCAAGACCTACGACCCACACTCCGACGATGATGACTTCCCAAAGAGGCCCAATGAACGCCCTGCGGTACTGAAGTTCGAAATCGTACCATCCTAAGGTGATCCAGAGTGGGGTACGGATAAATGACTGGACGATGTCGTCCACGCCGGAGAGGAACCCGGCGTCCGATGACCTGACTGTCACATGAGTCTTGTGCAACTATCGATACCAAGGGTGGCGCGAAGAGGAAGTCGCGCAAGTGTGGGGGCCGCCGCCTCTGTCGCACGAAACCGTAGCCATGCAAACTCTCCAACGCCTTAATACACGTCCAGAGTGAACCCCGCCCCTTGCGGCGTCTGCTTGAAGTCGAATACCGAGCGCTCGAGATTCTCGGCCAGACCCGGATCGACAGCTAGGACAACCGTCCCCTCCTGTTCGAAAAAGACCTCGCCGCCCTTTTCAAAATCTATGATCACCCCGAAATCACCGGGGCCGGTCCACTCAGGCTTGACCGCCAGCTTTAGATACCGTCCATCAGGCAACGGCCCCGCTTGCAATATGGTCTTGAGTTCGTCCTTTGCCGTGTCGGTAACCTGAAGCATCGAACGATTTGCCTTATCCCTCAAGTTCGCCGCGCACAATCTTCGCGCCCGCTACCATCGAGTCCAGTTTGAGCCGAGTTATCCATCGAGGCAGTTGGAAGAACCCGCAGTCCGGGTTCACCACCAACTGCTCCGCAGGCCCATACTCCATGGCAAGCCGGATGCGCTCGGCCACGTCCTCCGGCCTTTCGACGTAGAACGACTTCACGTCGATAACCCCTACGCCGAGCTTGTTGTCACCGGCCCAGTCCTTCCAGTGCTCGATTTCGCTCATCTCACGGTTCGCGTACTCGAGCACCAGTTCGTCGTACCGGCACTCTTGTACCTTCGGGAACATCCACGCATACGACCGTTTGCCGCGTGGCCTGCTCGTGAGATTCCCAAAGCAGATGTGCAATGCCAGCTTCGCATTTACCCCTTCCACCGCAGCGTTGTACAGGTCCACCCAGTCATTGAGCTGACCCGGAATAACCGCGAAGGAAGGCTCGTCGAGCTGGATGTAGTCCACTCCCTCGTCCACCAATGCCTTCAACTCCCGATTTATGGCCTCCGCGAAGTCCCAGGACATCTCCACCCTGTCCCTGTACGCATCACCCGGTCGAATGTGAATCGTGAGCGTCAGGGGGCCGGGGCAAGTCACCTTGATGGGCTTGTTCGTGTTGGCGCGGGCGTATCTATACTCGTCGACGATGCCGAGGCCATCCGGCACCACGAGCTTATCGACGGCCTTGTATCTAGGCGGAGAGTCATAGCCGTACAGCCCTACCTTCCGTAACTCCGCCTCCTGCTCGATGCCCTGTATCCGCTTGTAGAAGCTCTGCACAAAGTACCAGCGTCGCATCTCCCCGTCCGAGATGATATCCACGCCCGCCTTCTCCTGATCGAGAATCGCCATATTCACGGCGTCGTCGTACAACTCCCGTTCGTCGGTTCGCCCGTATCCGCCCTTCTCGATCTCGTCCAAGGCCGTCCACATCCAGCCGGGATAGCCATGGCTCCCGATAACGGTTGTGGGCAAGAGGCTTGGGATAGACGCAGTCATTTCGTGCTCCATTGAATCGTTAAGTCGGTCTCAAGTATATGGGCAAAGGCGCGCGGAATCCAGAACGTCAAAGACGAGCGGACCGTTCATGGGCCCGATCAAACCTACACCACCTGCCGCGTAGCCGCCCGTAGACGCTGCTCCAGAACCCGTATCCTTCCTCGCAGCTCGTCTTTCTCTTCCTCGGCCTGTTCAAGTCGGCCGAGGAGCTTGATGACCACCTCGACCCCCGCAAGATTCACTCCGAGATCGTCGATGAGGCCGCGGATCCGCTGGACGCGCTCGACCTCTCGACGCGAGTACATCCGCTGGTTGCCCGATGTGCGACGCGGCTCAACGAGGCCGATGCGCTCATAGTATCGCAGTGTCTGTGTCTGGACCCCGACAATACGGGCCGCAACGCTGATCACGAAGCATGGCTCGTCATATCCGACCATATCCTCCATGTTCATCGCTTACCCCTTTCCGGTGCGGAGCGCACGCAGACGCTCGAAGACCTTGCGCTCCTCGTCCCCAATGGGCTCAGGCATGACGGGACGCACCACGACGAAGAGGTCGCCCTTCCTGTCCGGCGATCCCAGTTTCGGCATCCCCTTGCCCTTCAGCCGGATCCTCTGGCCGTTCCGGCTGCCTGCGGGTATCTTCAGCTGTCCTTTGCCGTTTATCGTCGCGATCTCCACGTCCGCCCCCAGCGCCGCGTCGTCGAGCGGCACCGGCACGTCAAAGTACAGATCGTTCCCTAGCCGCTGAAAGTGGGGATGAGGCTCCACTATCATCTTCAGCCTGAGGTCCTGGTTGGCCGCCGGCCTCAGCTTAACCACCGAACCGGTATCCACTCCCGGCGGAATATTGACCTCGATCCGACGCTCTCGTCCTCCCTGCGTGATCGTTACCGTGCGTTTCGACCCCAGGTACGCCTCTTCCAAGGTCACCTCGATGTCAAGCTCCAGACGTTGAGGCCGCGAGGTCGTCTCGTTCCGGCTGCGCCGGCTCCTCCGAAACAGGTCCTCGAATCCGCCGAACGGGTCGGGATCGAAGTCGTCTTCGCTGCTCCACGTGTGCGTCCTCCCACTGCCCCGGCCTGCGTAGTGCGACTCAAACTCGTCCGCGCGCTTCCAGTCGTCACCGTACTGGTCGTACTTCTTGCGGCTCTCGTCGTCCGACAAGACCTCGTTCGCCTCATTGATCTCCTTGAACTTGGCCTCAGCCTCCTTGTCGTCCGGGTTCAAGTCGGGATGGTACTTTCGCGCGAGCCGCCGAAACGCTTGGCGAATATCCTTGTCCGTAGCCCTCTTGTCGACGTCCAGAACGTCGTAGTAGCTCTTCGTCTTCCGTGTGGTCATCTCTTTTGCCCCAATCGGCCTTCGCGCACACGCCTGAACTATTACCGGCCGTCATAGGGTCCGGCAACCCTGTCGGTAGACGGGCGACCACAGGGGTCGCCCGTCCTCGGTCCGCACGAAAATCATTGACATCCTCTCACAGCAATACTACTACATTTGTAGGTATTGCTCAACTGTATATATAGTATATAATATAACTATATTGACATGATACACCCATTATGTTTATACTAGACCATGAAGTGATTCAACACGACGCATCACGAATCACTAACCCATAAGAGAGGTGTGAGCAATGGTACTACAGAGATTGAGTCCCGTGACCGAGCTTCGTCGGATGGATAACGTGATGAACAGGTTTTGGAGGAGCTACTCCGGTTCGAGCAGACCTGCCAGGCCGCTGGGCTGGGCCGTCCCGCTCGATGTTCGGCAGGAGGGCGACAGCATCACCGTCGATGCCTCCCTGCCCGGCGTCGACCCTGACCGGATCAGCGCCACCGTCGAGGATGGGGTCCTTACCATCAAGGGGCAGACCGCTACGGAGACGGAGAAGAAGGACGAGCGCTTCTACCTGCGAGAGCGCAGGGTTGGCGCCTTCCACCGATCGGTGCGCCTGCCCGACACTGTCGACACCGAGCAGGCCGAGTCGACGTACGAGAACGGCGTCCTCAGCATCACCTTCCCGAAGCAGGAGTCCAAGAAGGCCAAGAGTCTTCCCATAACCGTGAAGAGCTAACCTCCTTTCCCGCCCCGGACTCGTGCAGCCTCCCGCGAGGCCGGGGCCTCCTTTGTCTACGCATTGTCCCGACATTGGGACGGTGATATTCTAGGGCCTCAAGACTTGAGCGATCACCAAGAGGCCACCTTGCATCTCGCCATCGACGGCTACGAGGCCGACCCTGCCAAGCTCAGCGACGAGGCGCTCGTCTACCGGTTTCTCGACGAGTACCCTGACGTGATCGGCATGACCAAGGTCGTCCCGCCACAGGTCTACTCCTATTCCGGCAAGGTCCCGGACGACTGGGGAGTTTCGGGCTTCGTCATCATCGCCGAGAGCCACATAAGCGTCCACACCTTCCCCGACAAAGGTTACGTCAACATCGACATTTTCTCCTGCAACGATTTCGACGTGGCTGCCTCTCTTGCGGACGTCAAGGCAACGTTCGGTGTGAAGGGTGAGGTCAAGACCTGGACGATGGACCGGTCTTTCGATCACGCGACGCCGCGCGAGGCCTATGCGGGCATGGTTCGCGAGCGGGTCTTTCTCACTGCGGCCCGTGCTACCGACGATGCGTAGCTCCGACTGGCCCGAGGACGTCCCCCGCACGTGGGAGACCTTTCTCGATACCCCTGCGTCCCTGACCCTCGACGACGCCAACGTCGTCATCGTCCCGGTGCCGTACGACAGCACCACGTCCTTCAAGACTGGCGCCCGTCACGGGCCCCGAGCCGCCATCACCGCCTCCAAGCAGCTTGAGGAGTGGGACATCGAGCTCGGGCGGGATATCTCCACCGTGGGGATCTACACCACGCAGGAAATCGAGCCGCACACCGGAGGTCCGGAGGCCATGATTGAGCGCGTCCGCCGCGTCGCGGGCCACTTCATGGCCCAAGACAAGCTGGTAGCCCTCCTCGGCGGCGAGCACACCATAACCGTTGGCGGCGTATCGGCCGCCCTCGAAAAGCATCCCCACCTGACCGTCCTGTACCTCGACGCCCACGCCGACCTCCGCGACGAATACATGGGGAGTCGATGGAGTCACGCCTGCGTGGCTCGACGCCTATACGAGCGGGCCCGCGTCGTCGAAGTTGGCGTTCGCAGTATGAGTCAGGACGAGGCGCGGTTCATCAGGGCCAACGATGTGCCCGTCTTCACATGGCCCCCTTCGGGTGATATCGAGCACCTCGCCGCCAACGTGATCGAGCGTCTGGGCCGCGATGTGTACGTCAGCATCGACCTCGATGTCTTCGACCCCTCTATCATGTCCGCCGTTGGCACGCCCGAGCCGGGCGGGATGACCTGGATCGACGTCACGAAACTGCTCAGAATGATCTCAAAGCGCAGGCAAATCGTCGGATTCGATGTCGTTGAATTGAGCCCGAACGAAGGGCCAGAGGCCTGCGCCTTCACCGCGGCCAAGCTCCTGTACAAGCTTATCGGCTACGCAACTTCGCCCGACGGGTGACGAATCTCAGAGGGCTTCTAACAAACTCAAGGAACCCCGTTTGCAGTGAGCAACACGGAGACACCCGCCGATCACGCCCCCAGAGCGGGGGCTAACAAAGATATGTAGAGCGGAATTGTAGCTATGATCCGGCTCTCGCCTTCCTGTCATTCCGAGCGAAGCGAGGAATCTAAAGTCCATCACCACAAGACCGATCAGCCTGTACCTCGTCGATATTATGACCAATAGGGCAAACCAGCATAGGAACTCGCCTGGCCGGCTTTACCTTCGGACGGATACTCTAGATTCTTCGACTCCGCTCCGCTGCGCTCAGAATGACAGTGACGGGGTTGCTTTCTCATCAATCAATGGAGAGCGGGTCGATAGTCAAATGCCTACCCCTGTCGGCCCGGCGGGGGAGAGACTGCGGGTGGCTAAACGGCTGTTACCGATACCCGGCACCGTTCCGCGCGCGGGACTCTACAGCCGTTCCAACATCTCCCGCTTCTTGGCCTCGAACTCCTCGTCGGTGATGACGCCCTTCTGCTTGAGATCGCTTAGGCGCTCCAGCGATGCGTAGACATCCTTCGATTCGGCCTCACGGTTCTTGAGGTCGCCAACGACTCGCTTGCCGCGTTCCAGGGCCTCGTCATAACTCTTTCTAGCCGAGCTGAGATCAATATCGACCAAGTTGCCCTCCGTCTCGTAGTGACGCTTCGCTACCTGGCCAATGGCGTAGGTTGACGCTCCCGACAAGACGGACATCGACGCGCCTCCAACCAGCGTCCCGACACCGGGTACGGCCTTTATGAATGATGCGCCGATCCGGGCGAACGTCCCTCCCGTCAGCGCCGTTACGAATGTCTTTCCTATATTCTCGGTGAAGTCGGATTCGTATGCTTCCGCGAGCTGCTTGAGCATGTCGACCTGTATGGCCGATACGGCCAGAATGTCAAACATCGGAACGGGAATCATTCCCGCGCCCATGCTCCAAAGCGTGTGGCTGTGGATAATCCTGTCGGCCCTCTTGCTCCGGTCCAAGTCCATCGCTCTTCCCTCGCTCGTCGTTTCGTCTTGCGCTGTCTGTGTCATCATGCGCCTCCTAATATGATGGCATCAATGTAACCATGGGTGGAGGCGTTGGCAATCACACGATCGTGTGATTTTCGTTGCGAATGGGACAGCTCTTTTGGCCGCAGGGAAGGCATGTGCCGAAACTACGGCTACGGTTTCGGGGCGTTGATGATGTCCGTGCCAAGGTCCAGCCGCGCATCGAGGGTAGCAGGCAGGGCTTCCAGCTCCAGGTGGCTCAGGATGGCTTCGATACACTCCTCGCTTCCACCGACATAGGTGTCGTACAGGTCGATATCCGTCGCCACACACCAGGCCCTGTCCTCCGGCCACCAGATATTCGGCGTGTCCCCCCAGAAGGGATGCTCCCCGATCAGGAATGACATGACTCCGTCAATAGGCCCGCGAAAGAGCAGGTAGCCTCGTCCCGGAGCCCTCACACGAGAGTCGGCTTTATAAAGGCGCGTGTCAAGGTATCCAAAACCTTCCCAAAGGCAGAAGTAGCACTGATCGGGCGTTGAGGTGAAGCCTCTGAGCACATCGACCAGAATCCGGCACTCTCTTTCCGGTATCGATCCTTCTTGTGGGTGAAACCCCCACGAAGGGTTTCGGTGGCCGCCTTCATTGAGGTTAGCAATACGCCTGAACTGCATGAGGGGGTGGACGGTGCGCCCTGTCCATCCTGCCACCGTTGACCACCTGACCGGCTGCTCTTGGTCGGCGTCAAGGTAGAACGGGTGAAACACGCGAGCGTATGCCGAGAACCCCTGCGGGAGCAATGCACGCACCTTTCCGAACTCCGAAAGGCTCTCCTCCACCCATCGGGCCTCCGATACGTCTTCCGAAAACTCCACGCCGTCAGGAGCTAATTTCACCTGCCGGATTGGGATACCCCCATCTGGGGACAGCCATGACATGCTGGTCATGCCGTCGTCGTTCTCTCGCATGGTCGCGCGCTCCTTCAACCTTCGAATCCAAGATAGGCCGGGGAAGTTCATTCCTCACTCCTTGCTCTTTCAACTCGAATACCGAGTGGAGTAATCCCCCGTATAGGTTCGTCCCAATTCAGATTATACCCAATTGAGCTTCTCAAACTCCTCCTTCGTCGCCTCAAGCACACTTGCGGTGACTTGCCAAACGTGCTGAAATACCCCGTTGTGGCGTAGGTGGTAGTGTCACACCTTAAGGGAGGTTCGTGAAGCTTATGCGAGAGCAACTGATGGCCCGCGACGAAGAAGGGACGCCTATTCGCGTATCCGTAATCGGGTGCGGACGGTTCGGGTCGATGGTGATATCGCAGCTTGCGCGTGCCCCCGGCATGGAGGCCTCCATCGTCTGCGACCTCAATGTCCGCCGTGCGTCCGATGCGTTGGCCCATGAGCGGAAACCACGCATTGCGCCGGTCAGGTTGAACGACGTGGGCAAGGCCAACGACGCCCTGAACAAGGGGCGTCGCGTCGCGACCGAGGATTCGAGCGTCGCGATTCAGGCAGAGGTGGACGTGGTCGTCGAGGCGACGGGCAACCCCGATATCGGCGCGAAGCACGCCTTCGACGCCATCATGGCGGGCAAGCACGTGGTCATGGTATCGGTCGAGGCCGACGTGCTCGTAGGCCCAATTCTCAAGGAAATGGCCGACCGCGCAGGCGTCGTGTACACGGCGGCCTACGGCGACCAGCCGGCCATCATCGAGGAGCTTGTCGACTGGGCGATGAGCATGGGGTTCGACGTCGTTGCGGCGGGCAAGGGCACCAAGCACCGGGACGAATTTCGGTACCTTACCCCCGACCAAGCTCTCATCGAGTACGGCCTCACGCCGGAGCAGATCGAGCGTAGCAACCTCAATCCCCGCATGTACAACTCCTTCCTCGATACAACGAAGTCTTCCATCGAGATGTGCGCCGTGGCAAACATGACGGGACTCGTGCCCGACGTGCCGGGGATGCACTTCCCCTCCGCGAGTGTGGACGACATTCCCCGACTGCTGATTCCCGCTAAGGACGGCGGCATCCTGAACCGGAAGGGAGTCGTGGAAATCGTGAGCTGTCTCGACGGTGAGGGCAACGACATTCCGGGACATCTTCGCTGGGGCGTCTTCGTCGTAATCACCAGCCGGAGCAAGTACCTGCGCCGCTGCATGAAGGACTACGGCATGGCCATGGACCCAACCGGCAAGTACGCCGTCATGTACAGGCCGTACCACCTCATCGGCATGGAGACGCCCGTATCTATCGCAAAGGCCGCCCTCTACGGCGAGGCCACCGGAGCTCCAAAGGCGAGAGTGTGCGAGGTCGTCGCCACGGCGAAGAAAGACTTGTCCGCGGGCGAAATTCTCGACGGCGAGGGTGGCTATACCGTCCACGGCTCCATCGTCGAGGCGGGGCAGGCCGACGACGAGGGACTGGCGCCAATAGGACTTTGCCACGGGGCCAAAGTCGTGCGACCGGTGGCCAGAGGCCGGATGCTCACGTCCGCCGACGTGCAACTGCCGGAGGGCGGCTTTGCCGCTCACCTGCGGGCCGTGCAAAACGCCGTCTGAGGGCCTAACCCGCGCCCAATACGGACATCGTTGTCCCTGTAATGGTAGATTCCCGTCCTTAGTCCAACCGAGAATGAATAGCCATACGGGTCGTACGCGCCCGTCGGCGCAACGGAACGATATCAGCCAGGAGGACCGATAAAGTGTTCAGGCCGGTGCCGTCGAAGATCGATTTCGTCCGGATGGAGAAGGACTTGCTCGCGTGGTGGGACGAGTGCGGCATCGTCGAAAAGTACCTCATTCGCAACGACGGCTCCGGCAAGCGGTTCTCCTTCGTGGATGGTCCCATCACGGCCAACAACCCCATGGGCGTTCACCACGCTTGGGGCCGGACGTACAAGGACCTGTTCCAGCGCTACAAGACGATGCAGGGCTTCGAGCAGCGGTACCAAAACGGCTTCGACGGCCAGGGCCTGTGGATCGAGGTCAACGTCGAAAAAGACCTCGGCATGACGTCCAAGACGGACATCGAGGAATTCGGCGTCGACAAGTTCGTCGAACTGTGCAAGGAGCGGGTCCGACGGTTCGCGGACGTCCAGACCCAGCAGTCGATCCGGCTGGGCTACTGGATGGACTGGGACAACTCGTACCACACCATGTCGGACGAGAACAACTACACCATCTGGCACTTCCTGAAGGTCTGCCACGAGAAGGGATACATCTACGAGGGCCGTGACGTGATGCCGTGGTGCCCCCGATGCGGCACCGGCATCTCCCACCACGAGATCGTCACCGAGGGCTACAAGGACATCACACACCCCAGCCTCTACGTTCGGTTCCCGCTGATCGACCGGCCCGGCGAAGCGCTGCTCATCTGGACGACGACGCCCTGGACGCTCACCGCGAATGTGGCTGTGGCCGTCCATCCCGACCTGACATACGTCAAGGTGAAGGTAAAGGGCACGGGGCCGGACGACGGTGACGAAACGCTCTACCTGATCAAGAGCCGTCTGGAGGCTCTGAAGGCCGACTACGAGGTCATAGAGGAGATCAAGGGCAGCGAGTTGGAGGGCCTTCGATATCACGGGCCGTTCGACGAGCTCCCGGCCCAGCAAGGCGTCGAGCACCGGGTGATCCTGTGGGACGAGGTCAGCGCGAGTGACGGCACGGGCCTCGTCCACTCAGCGCCGGGAGCGGGCGAGGAGGACTACGCCCTCAGCAAGGAGTACGACCTTCCCGCTATCGCGCCGCTGGACGAGTTCGGTAAATTCGTCGACGGATTTGGTGAGTTGACCGGCCTGAGCGTGTTCGAGGTGGCCAGGCCGATCTACCGCAGCCTCCGCGAAAAGGGCACGCTCTATCGGCTCGACCAGATCACTCACCGATATCCCGTCTGCTGGCGCTGCGACACGGAGCTGGTGTTCAGGCTGGTGGATGAGTGGTTCATCTCGATGGATGAGCTGCGTCACCAGATCGCCGAGGTGACGAAGAAGATCACGTGGATTCCCGAATTCGGGATGGGGCGCGAGCTCGACTGGCTGCGGAACATGGACGATTGGATGATATCCAAGAAGCGCTACTACGGCCTCGCCCTGCCCATCTACAAGTGCCAGGAGTGCGGACACTTCGAGGTCATCGGCAGCGAGGTCGAGTTGAAGGAGCGCTCCGTCGAGGGGTGGGAGCGGTTCGAGGGACACTCGCCGCATCGTCCATGGATCGACGAGGTGAAGATAGCCTGCGCGGAGTGCGGTGCCGCCGTCTCGCGGATCAAGGACGTGGGCAACCCCTGGCTCGATGCCGGCATCGTCACCTTCTCCACGCTGGGTTACCGGAACGACAAGGACTACTGGCGGAAGTGGTTCCCGGCCGACCTGATCTCCGAGAGCTTCCCCGGACAGTTCCGCAACTGGTTCTACTCGCTCCTGACCATGAGCACGGCGCTTGAGGACACGGAGCCGTTCCTCGCCAACTTCACCTACGCCACGCTCATGGACGAGAAGGGCGAGGAGATGCACAAGAGCAAGGGCAACGCCATCGAGTTCGAGGAGGGCGCGGACAAGATGGGCGTCGACGCCATGCGCTGGATGTACTGCGGCACCAACCCTGCGTCCAACCTGCTCTTCGGGTTCGGCCGGGCGGACGAGACGCGCCGCAGGCTTCTGATCCCGCTGTGGAACGTCTACTCGTTCTTCACGACGTACGCCAACATCGACGGCTACACGCCCGACACGCCCGCGCCGCCGGTGGCCGAGCGCCCGGAGCTTGACCGGTGGATCATCTCGGAGCTGAACGAGCTCATAAGGACGTCGACCGCTGCTCTTGACCGGTACGATCCCCAGGCGGCCGTTCGGGAGATGGACGAGTTCGTCGAGCGGCTGTCCAACTGGTACGTGCGGCGGAGCAGGCGGCGCTTCTGGAAGTCGGAGGTCGACACCGACAAGGTGGCCGCGTTCGCTACGCTCCACGAGTGCCTGACCACGCTCGTCAAGCTCATGGCCCCGTTCGTGCCGTTCGTGACGGAGGAGATCTACCGGAACATCGGGCGGAACGGCGGTCGCGAGAGCGTCCATCTCGAGGACTGGCCGGTCGCGGACGAGTCGCTGATCGACACGCGGCTCGACGACGCGACTCGGCTCGCGATGCGGCTTTCCAGCCTTGGACGCGCGGCCCGCAGCAAGACCGGCATCAAGGTACGACAGCCGGTCGCCGGCGTCGCCTTCAAGCTGAGGACGGACGCGGAGAGAGACTTGCTCGATCAGGTCGCCCCGCAGGTGAGGGACGAGCTGAACGCCAAGGACATCAGCGTCCTCGACGACATCTCCACGGTCGCCAATCTTGAAATCAAGCCGAACTTCCAGCTGCTCGGACCAAAGTACGGCAGGGACGTTGGAAGGGTCGTTGGGGCGATCTCGAAGGCCGAGCCTTCCGAGGTGTTTCGTAAAGTGTCGGCAAACCAACAAGTCACTCTTGGCGAGTACACGCTGGAGCCGGAGGAGGTCGTGGTCAGCGCCACCGACAAGGACGGTTTCTCCGTCATCGCTGAGCAGGGCTACTCTGCCGCCGTAACCACCGAGATCACCGCAGAGCTCGAACTGGAAGGGCGCGCTCGTGAGCTGGTGCACCAGGTCCAGAACATGCGACGTGACGCGGGGTTCGACATAGCAGACCGCATAACGACGTACTACACCGGCGACCCCGGCATCGACGACGTGATCGCCGCGCACGGGGGCTACATCCGAGAGGAGACGCTCTCGGAAGACCTCGTCAAGAGCGCACCGCCGCAGGACGCCCATGCCGCGTCCCATCGGATAAACGGCCTAGAGGCCGCCCTAGGCGTCGTCGCGGTGAAGTGAAGAGCGCGGCGTCCTCTTGTCTCAACCAACCCTTCTCGGAATCTGATCGAACGATCTGGCCCCGGGGGCCTCGAAGAGGAAGTGCTGCGAGTCGGTTAGCTTCACGGACCGGGGCGGCGACATGGGTTCGGGAGTGTGCTGTTCGTTCCTCCCGCTGTATCTGAACAAGAGCGCCCGTCGCTCGAACTGCGCCTTCCAACTCACCGAGCCGTGTGTCAAGGCTTCGGTAAAGATCAGCACCGAGCCCGCTTTGACTTCGGGGACCATCAGCGCGTATGAGTTCTCGTAGTCGTCTTCGATGGATTCGGGGACCGGGTAGGGGTACTCCCCCACGGGGACGGGGAAAGGTGTAGTTGACCTTGTGGCTGCCGGGGATGCAAAGGAACAACAAGAGGCGGTAATGGCCGCCGAGATACCTTCCAGCTGCTTCATCATCGGAGAATCGGCCACCGACTGCCCGCCTCGGAGTCCTCACACGTGGTTGGCCATACTCGAGGTCCCCGGTGAGTATTGGAGCTACTTTTCCTATGTGGGAGCCCGGCCGACTCGGATCTACGAGTCGCCATTCTCCTACAGCCTCGTCAAACAGGGCCTGCTCCCTCCGCTTGATGAGCGGTTGCCGCCTATCGACGAGTTGACCATAGCGATCGGTCCCGACGGCATCGGTGAGTACGGAGGAAGCTACCGACAGGTGAGCAGTGGCAAGTACCTCGGTGAGTGGACTCACGCCAGCCACTTCACCCGTGACGCAAACGGGTTCGACTGGTACCCCTGGGCCGGCAAGGACTGGAGCCAGAGCGACGACGGAAGGGTCTACACGTTCGAGCTCCGCAGGAATGGGAAGTTCTCCGATGGGTCGCCGCTGACGACCGAGCAGGCTCGGTGCGCCTGGGAGGACCACAACTTCAATCCCGAGCTCAACGAGAAGCCTCCGGTCGACTTCCGCGACGCCGTAACCGGCAACGCGGTCACCTTCAATATCATCGACGAGTACACCTTCACCATCACCTACGACACGGCCAACTTCACCCTCATGCAAAACAGGTTGGCGCCGACGTCCGACTGCCGTCCCAACAACTACTGCATGTACGCTTCGGACTTCATGCGCAAGTACCACAAGAATTACATCTCGGCCGCATAGCTTGAGGCTGAGATGAAGGCGGCGGGAGTAACCAACTTCCCCGACCTGTGGAACTTCCGCAACGACGTGAGGAGGACGAGGGAGAAACCTGCCTGACGGCGTGGTGTCCGTTCGATGAGGCCGACGAGTTCCTCCGCTACTCTCGCAATCACTTCTACCCGCACATCGATCCCGAGGGGAATCAGCTTCCCTACACCGACGAGGCGGTCATCTTTGCGTTCCCCGACCGGGACACAGCGATCTTCCGCTCCATGGCCGGAGAACAGGACGGTCGAACGACGGACAACAGAATATCCGAAGTTCCGTTGTACGTCACCAACATGAAACGGGGAGACTACAGTCTCTACCACTGGATATCCACCAGTGGCGGCGACATTATTATCGGCCTGAACCAGACCTACGACGGCGGTCCGGATGGCGGTGAGGAAGACCGGCTCCGTGGAACCCTCTTGCGCACCAAGGAATTCCGAACTGCCCTGTCCCTCGCGATGGATCGGGACGACATCAACGAGTTCGCGCACCTGGGCAGGGGCATTCCCCAGAACTGGGTCCCCCATCCCTCGACTCCGTACTACCCCGGTGATCAATACAAGAACTTGGACATTGAGCGCGATGTAGATCGGGCAAATAAGATCCTCGATGATCTCGGTCTTACCAATCGGGACTCTGATGGCTTCCGCACCCATCGCGACGGTACGCCGTTGGTCTTGGACTTCGACACCTACGACCCAAACCACCCCTCACCCATCTTCCAACTGGGCATCATGTTCACGGACCAGTTGAAGGATGTGGGTCTTCGAATGAAGTCCCAGCCGGGAGACCCACATTTCTGGGGTGAGATGGCCGCAGGCACAACCAGCATGAACGCGTGGGAGGGGGCCTACCAAGCCAATCCGTGGATGGTCGGGTGGACGTATCTCGTGCCACTTACTCGCATTCCGATCGCTCCGAAAGTCGGAACCTACCGCTTGACGAAGGGCGAGCAGGGCATGGCGCCCACAGGGCCTGATCCTGCATGGACAGACCTCCACGGCAATCTGGCGCCGGCCGACACGTATCCGGCCGACCTCAGCGGCAACCTGCTGCACCTCCAGAACACCTGGAGAGACGGCGCCGGATACTTCTGGCTCGATCCGCAACGGATCGAACTCGGCAAGGAAATCTTCCGGGTCTCCGCCGAAGAGAATTTCAACCTTAACACTCACGGATTTACCGGCACTGTCCTTGGGGTGCTTCTCAACCGCAACAACTTCAAGAACCAGCCGCGAACGCACATCAGGGATCACACGGGGTTCGTACCCTGGGTGTATTACTTCGAGGATGGGGCGGACAACGAGCACCACCCAGGCAACAGGTCGAAGTAGTCGAGAAGTTGGAGCTTCATAGGGGGCTTTGTCGACTAGGGACGACCGGCTCATGTAAGCCCACCCACAAGAGGGGCCGCGCCGTTCGGCGCGGCCCCTCTCTTTAGTTTGTTGTTTAAACCCAACCGCAAGCCCACATTCCTAAAGATACTCACGGCTCCCTCGAACTCCGCACGATACCCGGGATTCAGATACGGCGTGCGCTGTCCTCGCCCCGGAAACAGTCCGTCAGACCCCTCGTACGGATTGCTTGGTGAATATCGACTGCTGGGGACCGACCGCGTTGCACAACACTTGACAGCGATCGGGAAGATATGCTTTAGTTCTGTACAGTAGTGGGAATTCGAGGCAGATCGGTTTACTGTTGATGGATCGGTTCACTGTTGAAAGTGACAAGTGACTTAATGAGGAGGAGTCATATGCGTACTAAGGTTTTGAAGTTCAAGGTGCTGGCGTTGCTTGCGTCCGTTTTCGTGTTGGCGCTTGCAATAGCCTGCGGCAGTAGTGATGAAACAACCACGGCAGCCGCGACGCCCGATGTGGCGAAGATAATTCAGGATGCGGTCAACGCACAAGGAACGAGTGCAACAGGCGACATCGAACAGGCGGTGGCGGCCGCACTGGCAGGACAGGAGGGCCTCACTCGTGCGGACGTTGAATCCATCGTAACCAACGCCACGGCCGGCGGTCTCTCAGCCGCTGATGTACAGCGGATCGTCGACCAGTCGGTAAGCAACCTCCCGGTTCCTGAAATCAACGTTGGTCAACTGAGCTCTCTGGTTGAGTCCGCTGTTGCCGCGTCGGTGCCTGAGGGTATCGATGCCACCCAGATCAGTCGAATGGTGCAGGCTGCGGTGGGCGCCGCCCAAGCCGGTGCTGTCACTCGCGGTGACCTCGAGGCCCTCGTCACGAAGTCCATTCAGGATGCGGCAGAGGGCCAACTCTCCGCTTCTGACGTCGAGAAAATAGTGACAGCGTCCCTCGAAGCCACCAACAAGGCTATCGGAGAGGCTGCAATGGCGGCCCAGAGTGCCGGTATGGCGGCCCAAGAGGCGGCCAATCTCGCCAAAGAGGCCAAGGCGGCTCAGGAAGCCATGGCGGTGGAAGAGGAAACCGGCTATATGCCCGAGACGGTAAACGCGGGGTCATATGGTCGCGCATTCCACATCATCACGGGTACGTCCAACGAGAACTACCCGCAGGTGCCGTACAACGAATCGCCGATGTCCGCCGCTGCCGTAGCGCAGGGCACGATTCTGCCGGTTGATCAACGCCTCCCCGATTGGGAGAACGTCTTCATCCTCCCGCCCGGCGACGAGATCGGGGTATATGGCGGAACCATGAGGAGCACCCGTGCAGGCAACATCACCCAGACCGACATGGGTATGGGCTACGGCCTCGAGATGTCCCCTGACGGACTGCTTCTCGTACCGAGCGTGTTCAGGGTGTTCGAAGCTACCGACGACGGGCGAGAGTTCACCTTCAAGATTCGGAAGGGCGCGCGCTGGTCGGATGGGTACCCACACACGATTGAGGACATAAGGTTCGCTCTCGAAGACCTGATGCTCAACAAGGAGCTGATGCCGGGTCTTCCCGCCGTGCTGAGATCGCCGGTCACCGGCAACGACATGCGGGTGCAGTTCATCGACGATGCTACCTTCAAGGTCTTCTTCGATGACCCGAACTTCAGCTTCATGGAGTCATCCGCGATGAACATCTTCTCCGGCATCAAGGGGTGCCCGAGGTGCTTCATCTCGCCATCGCACGTCCAGAAACGCTACCATATCAAGTATAACGCCGCCGAGATTCCGGCGATTCTCGAGGCGAATAACCAGCCGAACTGGGTGAAGAACTTCTCCTACATCAGGAACGTTCGCGGGTTCGACGGTCCGCCGTCCGAGCCGATCCCGACCGAGGTCGACACCAACTTCATTTACAAGGGCGAGAACCACTATAACCCGGTGTTGGGCGGGTTCTGGGCACGCAGTCAGAACATCGGCACCGAGTCTACTGAGTTCGAGCGCAACCACTACCACCCGGCCATAGACCCTGAGGGCAACCAGCTTCCTTACATGGATGAGTGGATCGGGATCAGGACCGAGAGCAGGGACGTCGGCATCTTCCGGACGATGAACGGTGAGAGCGACTGGAGTCGCTGGGACCTGCAGACCAGGGAAATGCCTCTGTACCTTCAGAATTCCCTTCAGGGCGACTACAGTGTGCTGAAGCACGACTCGCCTGACGGTTCGGACAGTTCGGTCGTCGTCAACCAGGAGTTCACGAAGAACGCTGAGCTCGGTCATCTCCTTCGTACTGAGGAATTCCGAATCGCGCTTTCCCTCGGATGGGACCGACACGGTATGAACCAAGCCTTGGCGGCTGGTCTGGGGACTCCCCAGAACATGGTTCCGCACCCGTCGACCCCCTACTCCCCGGGTGAGCACTGGCGAACGCTAAATACGTCCTATGACATCCAGCGGGCGAAGTCTATCCTCGCAAAAATGGGCTACACAGATGGTGACGGTGACGGCTACGTCGACCGCAAGAGCGATGGCGAGGCGCTCACCCTGTTCTTCCAGATGCCGCCAAACTTCTACCCATTCATCGAATGGATGCAGTCCGACTGGGCTGCGATCGGCATCAAGCTCGACGTTCAGGAAGGTCGCCCCTACGCCGGTCAGCGCAAGGTAGACCCGGACGAGTACTTTGAGATGTTCTCCTCGACCGAGGGTGGCAGCAACCCGTGGTCGTCCGGGAACCAGCGACTGGTCAACATCGCCCTCCACAACGGCTCGCCGGCCATAGGCCAGTACTTCGCGACCCGTGGTGAGGAAGGGATGCCCCCGACCGGTCCGGACGAGAAGTACCAGGACATCCACGGGAACATGGCGCCGGACGGCACCTATCCCGCGGACATCAGCGGCGACATGCTGAAGATCCAAGAGCAGTACGCGGAGGGGCAGGTCGTCTCTATGCTCTCGCCGCTCCGTGTCGAGCTTGGCAAGAGCATGTTCAGGACGAACGCCGAGAACCAGATGAAGATGGGCGGCCTCGCGTACGCCGGCCTCTTCCGCTCGCTGAAGATCAAGCGTAATAATATGCGCAACGTGCCGAAGAACTGGTCGCCCGCAGGCGGTCACCCGATCGAGTGGTACTACTTTGAGGACGGAATTGACAACCTGAACAACCCCGGCAATAGGTCGAAGTTGTATAAGACTGTGAACTTCCTCGATCCCGCATACTGGGACTAGTAGGTGCTCGACAGTCATCCTGAGGTGACGAAGTCCTGACCTAAACGAGTGGCCGACCGCATTGCGGTCGGCCACTCTCTTTATGTGCGGACGATGCGCTCAGATGACACGGTATCCGTCACGTCCCCTCTTGGAGCCGGGCTCGGCGTCGCCCCGTGGTTCATCTAACGAATTCTTGATTGGAACCCAATCATGCGGCCTGCATGCCTGGGACACTCATGAATCTCGCGAACTCCCAACAATAGCCTTGGGTTCACCATCATGAGCACAGATCCGCACTGACGGATCCGGCAGCTGTGCAGCGACACGACGTTGGAGGAAATTCCTCTTTCACCTATGGCATGCCCTTCGCGCGGATTGCGATGTGAAGCAAATTGGAGGGTCGGCGCTGCATAGCGCTTGACAGCCAACGGGAAGATATGCTTAAGAAACTATCTCAAAATCATAGCGCACAAATGCCTTGAGCGGTTTATGAGGTGATTCGTATGGTTTCTCCAAGAACATTTGGAGGGTGACCAAGAGGGCTTGGAAACCATATGACGAGCTTTGGGAACTCGCTTGGAGGCAGACCCTCCCAAAGTCAGAGGCCGCAATAGCCTTCAACGGCATCATTTTCCGTTTGCGCAGCGGGTGCCAATGGAACCGATTGCCGAAAGAACTGGGGGACGACAGATCCATCGCACCTTTCAACTGGAACTGGGTGTCTTGCGCCGAATATCTTGGTGGAACAGTGCGAAGAGTTGGGCGGCGTGGACTGGGAATGGCAGGCGGCAGACATGGGCGCACGTTTGGGGGGGATCTGATTGGACCCAACCCAACGGATCGCGGCAAGGCTGGCAGCAAGCGGAGCCTGCTTGTGGAAGGACAGGGCGGGCCATTGAGCATTGTGGTTGCCGGAGCCAACGCCCACGACGCCACGTTGTTGGATGAGACCCTGGAGGCGATTGTGGTCGAACGTCCGCAACTCACCGAGGATGACCCACAGCATGGACAGGGGGACAATCCTTCGGGTCGTCGAGCCGTCGCCAGACACGGCGGATTCGGCGAGGAGAAGTTGGACGGTTCTGGGCGCAAGCGGTATCCTGCGCGCCGGTGGGTTTGGAAGGCATGGCTCTCCAAGTGCCGTGCTGTTCTGGTACGCTACGACAAAAAGGCGTCGAACTACATCGGATTGCTGCAGCGCACTCCTGTGGGGCCAATGGCGACTTGCCATTTTATGTTTCTAAGTTCTCTACGTTCGTCTAAACCGGGACTGATCGTCTCGGCGACCAACACGTTGCCCGGTGCAGATTCGTCCCATCACGGAAGGCGATTCATAGGTTAGGTACGGAAGTTTGGTACTGAACGAGAGGAGGGGCTGTATGCGTAGTAGGGTTATAAAGTTCAAGGTGCTGGCGCTGTTTGCGGCCAGCATCGCATTAGTAATTGCGTTTGCCTGTGGCAGCGATACGACGGACGCTCCGACCGCCGTCCCAGCGTCTGAGATTGCGGCCATGGTAAGGGACGCTGTCTCTGAGGGTCAGACATCAGGCACTGACATTCAGAAAATGGTCGAGAATGCCGTTATGTCGGCAGGTTCCGGTCTTACTGCCGCCGAACTCACGGCCGCGTTGGAAGATGCGACGAAGGGGCAGTTGAGCGCCGCGGAGGTCCAGTCCATCGTCGACCGGTCGATTCGCTCGCTTCCTGCGCCTGAGATCGACGTTAGCCAGATCGAGGGACTGATCGAATCCGCGGTTAGGGCGAACGTTCCGGAGGGCACGAGCGGCGCGGAAATTCAGCGAATGGTCAGCGCCGCGGTTTCGGCGGCCACGGCCAACGCTGCAACGAGAGGCGACCTTCAGACTCTTGTCGCCAAGTCCATTCAGGATGCGGCCGCAGACCAGTTGACCGCCTCCGACGTCGCGAAGATCGTCGACGCTTCGCTCTCGGCCACGAACAAGGCCATCGAGGAAGCCGCGATGGCGACTGAGGAGTTGCAGAAGGGGCAGTTGACCGCCTCTGACGTGCAGGAGATTGTGGATACCTCGCTCGCGGGGCCTGCGGTCTGTATGAGCAAGGGCTACGAGATTACCGACTGTCCACCCCGCAGTCCGCACCAGTGGACGCCCTCCAGGCAGCAGGTGCCGGGAGAGGTCTGGGTATTCCAGGACTACGACGGCCCCAAGCCGACCCAGTTCTATGAGTCGCCATACTCGGCGCAGCTGGTCAAACAGGGTCTGATTCCCGCGCTGATCGACCGCCTCCCGGTCCCTGAGGACGTGGAGGTACTCGCAGGGCCGGACGGCATCGGCGAATACGGCGGCTACTACCGAATGTGTTGCGGCAACTACATCGGCGAGTGGATCACCGCCAGTTGGAACCGCCGCGACTCTCTCGGCGGCCTCAAGTGGTTCCCATGGGTCGGAAAGGGCTGGGAAGTCAACGAAGACGGTCGCGTCTGGACGTTCACGAACCGTCGCGGCCTCAAGTGGTCGGACGGCTATCCCTTGGACATGGAGTCGGTTAAGTTCGCGTGGGAGTTGAACTTCGACCCCACCTTCGACGGACCGTTCCCCCTGTGGGCCAGTTCCCCCGTAACGCAGAATCCGCCGACCTTCACAGTGGTGGATGACGTAACGTGGACGCTGACCTACGACGACCCGATCTTCACGATCATGGAGTCGCGCGCGACGCCGAGCGCATTATGCGGTCCCGGTCGCGTGTGCATCGTCAGTCACCCGAAGATGCAGAAGTACTATCCGCAGTACGCCGGACAGGCGGCCATTGACAAGCTCATCAAGGATGAGGGACACCCCGACCTCGTCGCGCTGTTGAACAACCGGTGGCACGTCTATACCAATATTGTGGAGATCCCGTGCGCGGGGCCGTTCTGCGCGACCAGCTACACCCCGTCGCTGACCGAGTGGGAGAAGAACCAGTTCCACTGGTTCGTCGACCCCGAGGGGAACCAGATTCCCTACCTGGACGGTGCGGTGATGTGGTCAGCGGATGGGGGCCGCGAAGTACAGATCTTCCGGGCGATGGCCGGTGAGGAAGACGGGCGAACATCATACTTCATCCCTGGCGAAATTCCACTGTACATCCAGAACATGGAGCGCGGCGACTTCTCGGTCTACCACTGGCCGAGCAGCGGCGGCGCGGACCTGAGCACTACGATGCAGCAGACCTATAACGAGGACCCGCGCATCGGCGAGCTCATCCGCACGCAGGACTTCCGCGTCGCGCTCTCGCACACTATAGACAAGGAAGATCTCAACACTGTGGTACTTTCGGGCGTTGGCGTTGTGCAGAACCGTGTACCGCGTCCCAACAACCCGTACTACCCAGGTGACGAGTACCGTATGCTCCATATAGAGCAGGACCTCGGCAAGGCCAACCAGCTGCTCGACGGGCTGGGCCTGACGGGGCGAGACCCCGATAACTTCCGGATGCACAAGGACGGTTCGGGCCCGATAGAGATGCAGATCACCGTCGGCACCAACGCGAACCCGGCCGTCTCTCAGGCAGCCGAGATTATCAAGGCAGCCTGGCAGAGCGCGGGCATCAAGACTGTTATCGCGGCCGTTCGCCAGACGACGCGTGACAGCCTTCAGACCTCGGGGATCGCGCGCGACTACTCGGCTTACCAGTACAACCCGTGGATGGTCCAGTGGACGAGTCTCGCCCCTCTCACTCGAGGTGACCTCGCGGGCGAGATCGGCAAGTGGTACGCCTCCAAGGGTGACGAGGGCATGGCGCCCACGGGCGGCGATCCCGACTGGCTCCCGCTGGCAGGATCGGGCGAGTTCCCAGCGGACGCGGGCGGCCTATTGCAACGTCAATCGCAGATGTGGATCGACGGCCTCGGCGCTAGCAACCTCGACCCGCGCAGAGTCCAGATGGGCAAGGAGATGTTCGCGACCAACGCCGACCAGCTTTGGGCGCTGAACTGCTGCGCATACTCGGGTGTGTTCCGTGGCGTCTACGTCAACCGGAACAACTTCCGCAACAAGCCGATCACGCACGAGCGCGACCACAACGGCTTCAGCGCTTGGGCGCGCTTCTTCGAGCACGGCATGGACAACTACCACCACCCGAACAACCGCTCGCAGTACTGCCAGAGTTGGGCATTCGTCCAGGGCGGCAGTCCGTACGACAGGTGCACGAAGCGAGTGTGGTAGCAGCAATCGGACTAGGGTAGGCAACTAAAGCCACAAGTACAGGCCCACTCGCCGCGGCGAGTGGGCCTGGTTGCATAGATACTTCTACACCCCCGGCGAACCGCCTCTGCTACGTCCCCTCGATGAAACCCGGCGGAGCGTCCGTCGCGTGGGTCATATCCCCCGGTTCGTAGCGAGGGCCGTCGTAGATCACGCCGCCGTAGATGACCGTTTCGGGCACGATGCGCTGTGTGCCGACACGCTTTTCGTGTAGCACGTCAAGATACTCGAAACGACCCTCGGCCAACTCGCTGATCGTCACATCGGCACTCGCGCCGGGCTTGAGCGTGCCGATGACTCCCTCTTGCCGAAGCGCCCTGGCGGGAACGGAGGTGGACATCTCGATCACCTCGTCGAGCGACAGGCCGAGCGCCAGCATCTTCGACATCGTCGTCGGCATGTCGTACGTCGGGCCGTCGACATTCATCTTGTGCACGTCAGTGCTGATCGTGCTGGGCTTGAGGCCCTTTTCGAGGGCGTACTCCATCGTACGGAAAGCAAATCCGCGCGCGCCGTGTCCGATGTCTAGATAGACGCCTCTTTCGACGGCATCCCACAGGGCCGGCCATACCTCCCCCCGGTGGTCCCACAGCGGATACCGGAAGGGCGCGTGAAACGTGTGGGTGACTATATCGCCGGGGTTCATGTAGTCGAGCAGCTGCGGGATGGGCGCTCCGTAGGCCTCCGCCATCAGTATGCCTCCGGCAAAGTCGGCCGCCTCGCGGGCCAAGGGTAACGTGACATAGTGCTGCGAGTGGTGGTACTTCATGCCGATGAGCACATCGTCGTACCGCTTGATGACGGATGCCGCCTCCTCCACCGTGGCCGGGTCCGGGCCGTAGGGCATCGGCATCCGTATCAGAGCATAGATCCGCGTCCTGGCATCGGCGATGTCCGTCTCCCAGTAGTGCGGAAACTCGCTTGGAGTCGCCGTCCCGGCGTCAAGGACGGTCGTGCAGCCGTTGGCGAGGCTCGTCGTGTCGGCGTCGAGACTCGGCAGCTTCGGGCTGGACACGAAATTGTGCGTGTGCAGGTCGATGAACCCCGGCGTTACATGCTTGCCCGTGGCGTCTGTCACCTTGTCGGCGTTCGCCTCGTTCAAGCCGACGCCAACCGCGGCGATCTTGTCGCCGGATATTGCAACGTCGGCAATGCCGTGCAGCCCCTGACTCGGGTCAACCACCGTGCCGTGGCGAATCAGCAGGTCCCACCTCATGAGAGGCCTCCTAGAAATGCAATCACCCGTCTCGGCCCTGAACGTCGTTCCTCACGTAACGAAAAGCCCTTCATCCCCAGGTGACCACGCGCCTGTCCGAATCGGACATCGCGAAGAAGATGCCCTGCGTAATGCGGTTGCGAGGGCCGAACATGGGAGCAATGTCATGGAAAATCTCCGGGTGGAAGATGTACAGGTCACCTTCCTGAGGGACGATCGTGGAGAGTGGCGCGCCCTCGACAATTGAGGGTGGGTACCCCGTCGCTCCGTCGACCTTTCGAGCGTCGTCCTCCGGCGTCCAGCGACGTTTGAACACGTGCAGCTCGCCGCCGGACTCCGCCATTTGAAGGCAAACAAGGGCCGAGAACTGCGTGGGGAACTGCGAGACCATCCACCCCTTGAAGTATTCCATGGCGCTGTCCCGATGCAGGGCCGCCGAATCGCCCTCGACCGCGATGCGTATCACGGCGTCGGAGTACAGCTCTCCATCCTCTTCGGGGACGATAATCTCGAGGTCGGGAAGCAGCCTGCCGATCATCTCCCGCACCATGACCCTGGCATCGGGCAGCCCGTCGTACAGTCGCTCGAACTTCTTGTCGGAGAGGCGCGACTCTCGGAAGAACCCCTCCTGGTCCGTTACGTACCGTCCCAGCCCCGGTCCGATGTAGCGTAGCTCCAGCTTGTCGCCGCCGGTGGTGACGTACTCCTTCACGTCGACCAGCCCGGTCGTGTCGGACTCTATGCGGCGAACGACCTCGGCGCAGTGCTCCAAGGCATAGAACCCCCGAATGACCACCGCCGAGTACTCAAGATCGGTCATCTGCTGAAGGATGTTCGGGTAGTCGCCCGCGACGGCGTCAGGGGTAGTCACTACGATGTTCCAGGTGTCGCCGATCACTAGCCGCCCTCCGCACAGTAGGTGCGATCATCCTACACGCAACGGCGCGAGTTTGCAGGCCTCGGAGAGGATCGAGGAATGGAAAGAAGAGCGTTCACGCTACCCCCAGCGCCTCGTCGATCTGCAAGGGCAGGCCCTCCACGCTCGCGGACACGGACTCCTGTCCACGCGATAGGAGTCGCTCTTCACCATATCCACCGGCGTGAGGCTCCGCGAAGACCGTGATCGTCTGGGTACGGACATCGATCTGCCACGCTTCAGGGATACCGGCCGCAACACAATCATCAGAGGACGATTTCGCCAGACGGATTCCGGTCTCGGTCAAGCTGCACGGCATTTCAGGGCGCGCGTGAGGTGATCGACCTGGTCGAGGGGCTTACCGGTAAACCGGTCGTGTCACGTCCTATCAAGCTGCCTTCTGGGCGTGCCTGCGCTCGCTGGGTATAAATGAACCCCCTAAACGGGGCCGGACGGTTACTATCTGAGCGCGTAGCCGCCTGAGAGGCAGTGTGGCGGTGTCCAGGATGGGTCACTGGGAGAGCTTCCCACAGCTTACCTGCACCCCGCGAGTAGTTAAGGCACGAGCGCCCCTACAATGGATGGGACCGGCAGCTACATCCCCGATCGCATGAAGTCCGAGATACGCTCGGCGATAGCAAGTGTCGTAGCGTTCGTGTTGGCGCGGATGCAGTCGGGCATGATGGAGGCGTCGACGACGCGAAGTCCGTCCAGGCCGTGTACACGCCCGTATTGGTCCACGACGGCCATGCCGTCGGAGACCGGCCCCATCTTGCAGGTGCCCGATATGTGGTGGCTCGTGCCTACACTCGTCCTCATCCAGGCGTCCACACTGTCGTCGGACTGCAGGTAGGAATCGTCTGGGTCGACCCGCTCAGCCAGCAGTTCCCGGTACCGCGGATGGTCCGCCAACTCCAAGGCGATGTGGACTCCCTCCCTCATTCGCTGACGGTCGAACGGTTCGACCAGGAAGTTGTAGTCCAGCCTGGGCTGGATACGGTAGTCGTCGCATCGAAGCTCGATGCTGCCGGCTCCTACCTCAAGGTCCAGGCAGACGATCATGTTCACCCCGAGTTCCATATACTGGTCCACCCCGAGCGGGAAGGGGTCGAGCACGCAGAACGAAGACGGATGAATCAGCATATCATTGCGGAGGTGTGAGCCCGAGGCGGTGTACCGGAGGGTCGTCTGGATGCCCGCCGCAGATGTGTCATACCGGTAGCTCTTCCGTGTGCGCCACTTCAGAGACACTTGAGGGTGGTCGCGCAGGTTGCGTCCCACACCGGGCGTGTCCTGAACGACACTGATTCCGGTCTGCTCCAGGTGGTCGGCATGGCCCACGCCCGACAGCATGAGAAGGTGGGGCGAGCCTATCGCCCCGCCGGCAAGCACCACCTCGTCGCCGTGGAATACCTCGACTTGCCCGTCGGACTCGACCTCCACCCCGACTGCTCGTCTGCCTTCGAACAGCACTCGTCGCGCCTGCGTACGGGCGGCGATCGTCAGTTTGGGACGCTCGCGGGCCTCGCTCAGGTAGCCCAAAGCGGTGCTCCACCTCACCCCGTCCACATTGTTCAGCGGCGTGGGCCCTACCCCCGTCGAGTCGGGGTCGTTGTGGTCGGGGCAGTCGGGGAATCCGTAGGCGAGGCAGGCGTCATAGAAGGCCTGCTGGTCGGCGTTCATCTCCTCTTTGGAGAAGCGGCTCACTGGAATCGGCCCGTCCGATCCGTGGAAATCCCCTTCGAAGCTGCGGTCGCTCTCAGAGCGGCGAAAGTATGGCAAGAGCTTCCTGTAGCTCCATTCGTCGTTGCCCATGCCGGCCCAGTCGTCGTAGTCCTCGGGGACGCCGCGCAAGAGTATCTGGGCGTTCACCGCGCTCGACCCGCCGGTCACCCGCCCTCGTGGCACCAGCCGGACCGGGGCCTCGTCAGTGTACCTCGCCACGAAGACCGACCTGTTTTCGTTGATCAGCGGAATGGGGAACGGCCTGTCAGGTCCGTAGCCGTACTTCACATCGTTGGGCAACGTCTCCGGGTCCGGGTAGTCCGGTCCCGCCTCCAGAAGGAGCACCGAGCGTTCCGCGTCTTCCGTCAGCCGGGCGGCCAGGATCGACCCGGCCGAGCCGGCCCCCACGATGACGATGTCGTACGGCTGCAAACTTCCCTCCTATGGGCGCATTATTGTAGACCTATCGGGGAAGGACTAGCAGACTGCCGGACGATGGGGTTTCATGGTACGAGGCTTCTCGCCGGGAGCGTGTGGGAATACCTCAGGCATATCTAATGACGAGCCCTCGTCACGAATGATCCCACACCCGTCCAATCCGCCTCAGCAGGTCCCAGTTCAACTCCGCGCCGAGCCCGGCAGAGAGAGTGAAGTGCAGTTGACCGTCTTGAACTCGTTCCGGGGGGGTGAGCAGGTCCGCTCGCCAGTCCGCCTCGTGGACAGCGTGCTCCAAGGGCATCGCACCCGACATAGACGCGGTGACGTGTCCGCCGGTGAGCAATGAGACCGGTCCAGAAGGACTGTGGAGAGATACTGCACCGCCTGCATCGATTGCCGCCATGCCGGACCGCGCGGCCACAGCCGCGCCGCCGCAGAACATCACGTCCGGCATGATGATCTTGACCGCGGCATTCGCGATCAGGTCCCCGAAGAGCTCCTCGCCGTATCCTACCTCTCCTCCGGCCACGGTCATCGGCACACATTCGGCAATCCGTGCCGAACCCATCGGGTTCACGTTGGGCCGTACCGGCTCCTCGAACCAGCCGACGCCAAGCTCGGCCAACTCCTCGGCCACGATCACCGCGGACTCGATGCCGAAGCGACCGTGACAGTCGACCATGAGAGTCACGTCGGGACCCACGGTGTCCCTGATCGCAGCAACGCGCCGAATGCCGAACCGAGCCTGCCGGACCGCTTCGCCGGATCCGGCGTCCGAATTCACCTCGTCGAACGGGGCGCACTTCACCGCGCGGAAACCTTCGCCCACTGCCAGTTCGGCGGCCTCCGCGAAGTCTGCCGGTGTACGTTGAGTCGCGAATAGGCCTCGGTTGACGTTCGCGTAGAGTGGAACGCTGCCCGGCGGCTCTCCGCCCAAGGCCTCCGCCAGGGTAATCCCGTCCTCAACCGCCTGAATGATCGAGACACCGGTACGCAGGGCGCTCACTGCAGTAGCCAGAGGCAGGTCACCGCTCAGCCGGCGCTCGTCCACGCCCAACATGCGTGGAACATCCGCCTCTCCGGCTATGGCCGCTCCCTTCAAGGCGTCAACCTGCTCAGCGACCAGCCGGCCCACATCGCCGGCAGTGGTTATCTCCACGTCCCCAGATGCTCCACTCACGGCCCGCAGGCGCGCAAACGTCCACTCCGTCCATGGCGTCACAACGACGGCTGCGGACTCGATGCTATGTAGGCGCACCGGATCAGAGGTCATCCCGACGACCCCTCACCGTTTACTCAAGAAGTGAAATCCTGAATTCGCATACCTCAACTCCATCCTGCCTGTGCGATTTCCAGTTGGCAACAGAATGTACGTTCTTCGCCTTCCTCAGTTCCCTACCACTGAACAGGGGAGGCTCCATGAGAGTAACCTACGTGCTCGTCATTCACCTGAGGACAAAGGCGGAATTGCGGCGAAAGTTCCACCTGCGGAATAGTAATTTCCTTGTTTGTCGACTGAAGCTCATCAATCCAAAGGCCCGCGGTGGCCGACATCTTCCCGACAATCTTCCAGGGCCCGCCAGGCATGACACTGCATGGGCGCTGTCACGCCAAGAGAACTCGGTTGTGCTGTACGACGACGAGCCCACTCAGAAGCCGTTTCACAGATCGACGACGTGTCACGCTGTTTCACGACCGCTGTGACGACCCCTGCTGCCGGTAGAGAACCTGATGGCAGTGTACTACCTCAAGTTACGCGGTATATGGCTTGCGCGCTCGGCTTCACGCGCGGAGCGAGACAATAAGGAACGGTTGGATAACATTGGAAACGGTCAGGCAAAGCCTAAAGAAGGTCAGCATTGGTGGACTAGCGTGTCCTGAACTGCGAACTTTTCGTTGGGAGATTCTGCTGTAAGAAGTCGGTCAACCAAGCATTGCCGTGGAATGTGCTCAGAAACCGTTTGACAGATCGACGATGTGTCACGCTTTTTCACGACCGCTGTGACGACCCCTGCTGCCGGTAGAGAACCTGATGGCAGCCATACGGTGCGTCCCCGTATCGTACTCATACCCCGCTTCTTCATTCGGTTCGCGCGCTCGGCTTCACGCGGGGAGCGAGACAATAAGGAACGGTTGGATAACATTGGAAACGGTCAGGTAAAGCCTAAAGAAGGTCAGCATTGGTGGGCCAGCGTGTCCTGAACTGCGAACTTTTCGTTGGGACAATTCTGCTGTAAGAAGTCGGTCAACCGGCCCTGGACTAGCTCCCACGAGCCTCCGGCTGGTCAGGTGCCTGGTGTTCCCATCCCCATCAGTACATCCTGCGAATGAACTGTCCGATTTCCGAAACTGCGACTTCCGAGTCTGGGATACGCTACCACATATGTCTGTGAACTGAACCGATCGTCCTTTCTCGTAGCCTACTGGAGGTTCCCTTTCTCGTAGCCTACTGGACGAACCTGAAGATTCTTTGTAGAACGGAAAGCCGTTCCATTTCCAGCAGCATGGGCTTGGAAACTCGACAGCGGCCAGCCGTTGCAATAGTCTGTTCTGGATGGGCCATATAACAACTGGGCAAGAGAAAGGCGCGGGAATGAACTGCAGACGGCGCGGACTGACGAGGCTACCCCGCGTCAAGTCCTCGCCGACTGACTGGGCCGGGTTAACCTCCCGCTTATGTGCCCCTGGGGTGAGACAGATCGGGAGGCGGTCCAGCACTTTGGTTGGGCCCCAAGAGCGGGGACCGCACTAAAGGAAGACTGAGATGGACGCAAGAGTCGACATGGTGCTTAACACGGTCAGGACGCTGACGCGCGACAACGACGGCGTCGT
The DNA here is from genome assembly GCA_965247555.1 of Dehalococcoidia bacterium. Classification (GTDB taxonomy): domain Bacteria; phylum Chloroflexota; class Dehalococcoidia; order Lucifugimonadales; family VXLM01; genus VXLM01. The sequence goes on from CBDFHR010000009.1 coordinate 61,847, forward strand.
CATCGAGCCTCTTGACTTCGAGGACGGCCTGCTGAGGATCAAGTACTATAAGGGCGTGAACGAGGACTGCCCGGAGTGCGTGATGCCGCCCGACTCGTTCAGGGAAATGGTCGAGCGCATGTGCCGCGTCCAGGCGCCGCATGTCGCGTCCGTGGTGCTGGTGCCCGCCCGGTAGCGTCTACGGCCGGAACTGGTCGACGCCCACCGTCACCGCGCTGGGCCCGCTGGGCATAACCAGAGTCTTGGCGCGGTCCGCCCCGACTACGAGGATGTCGTACCGCTCGGCGCTCTCCAGGACGGGCATCGTCATGTCGAGGCGCTCCTGCTCGGTCAGGTCCTTCATCCACCTCCAGTGCGCCGCCACCCGCGCTTCGCCCTCCAGGGGCACGTACTGGGTCATCTTGCCTAGGCTGGCGTTGGCGTGCATGTGGATGAACTCCTTGGCGCCGCGCTTCGTGAAGCCCTGAGCGCCCACTGGCCGGGCGACGTCCGGTGGCAGCAGGATCAGCCGCTCTTCAGAGTGCCGCTCCCATAGCCCGCGCGTACCGAACGTCGCGCCGTAGGCGACCGTCTTGAGCAGCCCCTCCGCCGTGTCGTTACCCTGGTCCTGCACGTCGAGTTCGCCGTTGGTGATGAAGACGCTCACCGCGCTCTCGCCAGCATCGAACCCCTTGTCCACGTGGTAGGGCTGCCACGGGCTCATCGTCTCGTTCTCGGCTATGCACAGGACGAACTTCCGCGTCGTGCCGATGGTGTCCATGTCCATCTTATTCGGGTACCAGTGCCCGATGTTCCTCATGCACATGGAGAAGGCGCGACCGACCACGATGTTGACCCTGTTGTCGAAACCGGGGCCGAGCGCAGACCGGGCGTTGATGCCCAGCTCCTCAGCGATGGGACCGTTTACGACGAGTAGCGGCGCCTGCGGGCTGGTGGACATCAGCAGGGACTTGCCGCCCTCCGGCCCCATCTGGGACAGCGCCCAAACGGCGGCGACGATCACAGGCATGTGCTCCGGCCTGGCGCCAGCCGCGGCTGCGTTTACGGCGATCTTCTCGACCGTGGCGATCCCGAAGCCGGGCGGCATGTCGCACACGACGTGGTCGGCAGGCAGGCTGACGCCGTCTATCAGCTCGTCGATCGCGCCGCGGGTGGGCGGCAACAGCGGAAAGCCGTCGCCCCAGTCGCGTCTCAGGAAGTCGTCGTTCATGCGCTGGACCGCGTCAAACCGGTCCTCGCCCTCAAAGCGGTAGGCCTGCTCCATCGGACTATCGTCGAACGCACCGTCGCCGTCGGCGGTGAGCATGCCGACTAAGTCGTCGAATGCGGGCTCGGTGTTTCTGATCGACTCGGCCGGGGACAGGTTGCGGTAGATGCGTGGCACGATGACGAAGCGCAGAGCGGGCATGCCGAAGGCGCGGCTACTTGCGATGGCGTCGCCCTCGAACCGGCCGGAGATGATGGGCACCGCGGGCTTGCCCATCCGCTCGACCTCGATCATGTCGTGGACCATCCACGACGCGCACGTCCCTCAGTCGCCGGTCGCTCCGATGACGGCGTCGCACTCGTCAGCCGCCTGCTTGAGGATGTGCGGCGGGTTGGGGTAGTTGCCGCCCGTGTAGAACCTCGTCTCGACGCCCTCGAAGCGCTCTTGGAGCATCTCGCCGACGCGGTTGAGCGCGACGTCGCCGCCGTGGGTTCCGCTCCATACCAAGCCGATCGTCTTGCCCTCCAGACGGCTGAGCCTAGGGTTGATGGCCGCGACGTTCTCCATCGCGCGCTGCCTTGCGACGGGGTTCATGACCTCCAGTAGATGCATGCCGTACACCTTCCTTCCGCCGCGGAAACGTCCGCACGCCCGCGACGCACGGAGTCTAGTATTGACGCCACTCCGTGTCAACCAATGCGGTCGGCGTAGGAGCGCCGTTGTCCAAGACAGCTGAGACTCCGATGGCCGGTCATCGCTGTGTCTCGCATCGGGCACCGCCTGTTGAGAGCCCAACCACCTAGAACGGGACCACGCGCAGTAGGCCAAACTTCTGAGTCGTTTCTGGTGTCATATGCGACGCTAATGGGTACCCGATCACCGTCTCTCAACTAGGGATTGGGGACGTTGCGGCATTAGAAGACAAGGCCGGAACGGAAAATGTAGGGTAAAGGGGACTCGAACCGCCGCAAAGCAGTCTATGAAGCCGCTGCGCCGTTCCGGACCCATAGCTGGCGTAGCTGGTGGGGAAGCGTGTCCTGTACTGCGAACTTTTCGGTGGGAGATCCGGCTGTAGGTAACAGGTCGACGACTCCCGGCAAGCCCGTTAGGTCATGGCAGGACACACACTGGACGGGTCAGACGCCCGTCATCATACCTCTTCCTGAGGATCCTTGAAGCTGTCAATGTGTTCGTCATAGGTAAATCGGTTTTGTGCGTACACCCCAAGCCACCGTTGGCTCAAGACTACTGCGCCCTGACTTGTGCACACCCTTCCGGCGGTACTTCACCGTACAACGACTGCGCATACCGCCCCAGCGCCGAGAGCGGGAAGTAGTTGCGGTACAAGTGGTAATTGATCATGAAAGCAGCGCTCAACTCGGGGCCCTGCGAATTGGCGCCGTCGAGCGGTTCGTACTTGTTAGGCCTTTCGCCTGGTCCGTAGCCGGGAAAGCCGCATCCAGTGAATTGAGGCTCATCCCAAGTTCCGTCTTCGTCCTGACGGTCAAGGAGGAATTCAACGCCACGCGTTACTGACTCGTGCCGCGCTTCACCTGCCGCCAATAGCGCTATGAGGGCCCAGGAGGTCTGCGACGGGGTGCTCTCGCCTTGTCCTCGGAGGGTAGGGTCGGCATAACTGACACAGGTCTCGCCCCAACCTCCGTCCGTGTTCTGATGTGCCAGAAGCCATTCGACGGCCCGGCGTACCCGAGGTTGCGTCATGTCCACCTCTAGGGCTTCCAGCGCCGGCAGCACAGCGCCTGTACCGTAGATGTAGTTCACTCCCCAGCGTCCGAACCACGGGCCGTCGTGCTCCTGCTGTTCCCAGATGTATGACAGCCCCCGGCGAACGGCCGGGTGTTCCATTGAATATCCCACCTTCGCGTACATCTCCAGTACATGTGCGGTCACGTCAACGCTGGGTGGGTCGAGGAGTTCGCCAAAGTCGGCGAACGGGATTTTCGCCAACTCGTTTGAGTCGTTGTTCCAGTCGAATGCGGCCCAACCACCGTTCGAGCACTGCATCCCTGTCAGCCAGTTGACGGCCCGGTCGACAGCCGCTGTCCGTGCCCGCTCTCCAGCTTCGTCGCGCATCCTGGTGGCTGCGAGGTCCGTTACCACTATGGCAGAGTCGTCGATGTCCGGATAGTGGACATTATCGAACTCAAAGGCCCATCCGCTGGGTTCCAGGTGGGGTCTGTATACGGTCCAGTCGCCCTTGACTCGGATCTCTTCCTGAATGAGCCAGGCTGCAGCACGCTGAATGGCAGGGTGGTTGGATGGCACGCCGGAGTCCAGGAGTCCGCGCATCGCAAGGCACGTATCCCACACGGGTGAGAGACAGGCTTGCACTCTAAGCGCAGCGCCGTCTTGCGCGGGGAGGCTCCAGTTCCGCCTGAATCCTTCCAGCCCCCTTGAGATGACGGGGTGGTTCAACGGGTAGTCTAGGGCGCTCAATGCGATGAGCGAGTAGACCCAGGGGGGCTGTATTCCCGCCCACGAGCCATCTGCTTCCTGGTGGTCGACGATCCAATCTACGGCAGCCCTGATTGCCCTCTCCCGGCCGGGCATGAAGGGCAAGTTGCGGTAGATGCGTACGATTCTGTCCAACACCAGGAACCAACCCTTTAGGGAAAAGGGCTTTGCTTTCCAGCGGGACAGAGTGAACGTGACCGGCCCTTCCGGGTAGAGTTCCATGACCCAGGCGCTTTCACGAGGGGGCCGTGTGGGATGGAGTGTGAGGATTACGGTCATCGGCGCTATGGTCGCTCGGGCCCAGCTGGCGAAACGGTAGATGTTGAAGGGGGCCCACTTCGGCAACAGCATCATGTCGGGAGGCATGGCGGGCGTTCCCTTCCAGTCCCACTGACCAAAGAGGGCAAGCCATATCTTGGTGAACACGCGCGTCCGGGGCACACCTCCACATCGCAGGATGAAGCTACGGGCCTTTGCCATGTGAGGTTCTTCAGGAGTGTCGCCTGCGAGCTTGAGCGCGAAGTAGCACTCGACCGACGTGCTCAGGTCTCCCGGGGCGCCGTAGTACATCCGCCATGAACCATCGGGCGACTGCCTTCGGCGAATGTCTTCCGCTACGCGCGAGATGCGATCTCCCTCGTCCGACCCAATGAAGTGTGTGAGCATGATGTACTCCGCCTCCATCGTTGGATTGGACTCCAGCTCTCCCCACCAGTAACCGTCTTCATGCTGCGTGCGGAAGAAGTACCGCTGAGTCCTTTCCAGCGCTTCCCGGAGGCGGCTTTCCATGCCCTGTTCGACCAACTTCGACACCCAGCCCTATGCTAGCCGCCAGATAGACTGTGCCAAGGACCCGGTCACAGTTGGCGAGAGATTGCCGGCAGGATGCCTTGTACAGCCATCTGCAGGGCGCGTGAGGCTCTGCGCGACTTCAGAGCGAGAGGCAGGAAGCTCCTGACCGCGGAAGGATGCAATACTGCTCGGAGAGCATGTGCCCACTCCCGTCGGCCTCCGTCGGCGATGATGGTTGCGATGAACGCAGGGAGGGGATAGTAGGCTTCGTCCAGCACCGCCCGGATCCCGATGAGCGGGATGTCTCTCGATGCTGCTACATCGGCTATCCAGCGCCCTTCCATGTCTACCACCAATGCGCCGCTGCCGTTGTGTGCGCGGCGCTTGGCTCGCGGCGTAAGGAGCGGTTCGTCCACGGTCAGGACCGCTCCTTCCAGTACCGAGAGGCCTGACTCACGCAGCAGCATTGCTGCGCGGGTGGTATGAGGAGCGCCGGGGATCGGTGCGCTCACTCCATGTAGGTAGGAATTCCCCACCACGAGTTCACCTGGGTGAAGATGGGGGTCGAGCGCCCCAGCGTATCCCAGGGAGACGAGCAGCCGGCATGGCGCGGTGTCGAGAAGGCCTGCGAGCTGCTCACCGGCATTGCGCCCTATGCCGACGACTCCGACGCGAGTACGCTCGTTGCCATAGCCTAGTCCTCCCAATTCACGCCGGGTCGGGGCAATCGTTAGGAGAGGAGCCGCGATGGCGGCAGTACCCATGTCATTCCGCTCGGGTGCGAAGTGCCTGCGTGCCAGTCTGCGCTGATCCTTCCTGCCGGTCCTGTAAGGCCTCAAAGCGCTTGACCGACGCCGCGGCGGCGTCGCGTCCGGTGAACAGCACGTGGGTGATAGTTCGGTAAGGGATAGAGACCTCGCGTCCGGTCCCGGTCTCGAGCAACTGGGCAAATGGAACGCTCGCGCGAGCGTTCCGGTTGAAGAGGTAGCCTGTCACGGAGCCGCCGTCATCCGTCCGGATGGTAACGTCGCCGCGGTAGTGGAAGGCCCGTTCAACGAGTTCCTCGACGCCGTTACCAGCCTCCCGGCTTGCAGCTTGAAGTGGCGGCCGATGCTCGTTCATTGTTCACAGCTTGCCCGTAAGCGTACCAACAGTGGAATCCCGTAGTCCACGCCATGTCGTGAACGTTGCATGTATGGCAGAGGGCTCGTAGCCACAGTGTACCATGCAGTCCTGACACTGGTGGTTGCCGCTCGCCCGGCCGTATTCCTCCCAGGCTGTTTCGTCCATCAGCTCCCGGAAGGTGGCAGCGTAGCCGTCCTGCAGTAGGTAGCACGGGCGCTGCCACCCGAATATCGTATACAGGGGATTGCCCCACGGCGTACATTCGAAGTCCCGCTTGCCCATGAGGAATTGAAGGAACAGGGGCGACTGGTTGAATCGCCAGCGCTTCTTCTTGTCGGTAAGCACCTGGGAGAAGAGCTCCCGTGTGCGCTCCCGCTCAAGAAAGGAGTCCTGGTCCGGGGCCTTCTCATAGTTGAACCCCGGGGACACCATCATGCCCTCCACGTCTAGGTCCATCATGGCATCGAAGAAGTCGCGAACGCGCATCGGTTCAGCCGTGTTGAACAGCGTTGTATTGGTAGTGACCCTAAAGCCGCGCTGGACTGCTTCCCGTATCGCTTCGACGGCAATGTCGTAGACTCCTTCCCTACAGACGGAAGCGTCGTGCTCCTCGCGCAGGCCGTCCATGTGAACGCTGAAGCTGAGCCGCTTAGAGGGGGAGAAGACATTCTCTTCCAACTTCTGCTTGAGTAGCAGTGCGTTGGTGCAGAGGTAGACGTACTTCTTACGGCGAGTGAGTTCTTCCACCAACTCGCCGATGTGTGGGTAGAGCAGCGGTTCTCCACCGGGGATGCTGACGATGGGCGCTCCGCACTCCTCCACCACAGCGATGCACTGCTCGACCGTGAGCGCGCGCTTGAGCACGTGAGGCGGGTACTGGATCTTTCCGCAGCCCGCACAGGCGAGATTACAACGCAGCAGGGGCTCCAGCATCAGCACGAGCGGGTAGCGCTCGCGTCGCGCCAACCGCTGCTTGACCACATGGAAGGCCACAGCAAGCGCCTGCGATATAGGCACTCCCATAACGTTGCCCCCTAACTGTGAACTAACTCCGGGGTAGTGTACCAGAATTCTATAGAGACAAGAAGATGAAGACCTTCGGCACGGATGCCCGAGATCCGCATCGACGAGCGCTTCCATTGGGGCGAAGGGTAAGGGGGACTCGATCCGCCGGGAAGCAGTCTATAGAGCCGCTGCGCCGTTCTGGGCCCCTAGCTGGCGTAGCTGGTGGGGAAGGAGGGACTCGAACCCTCACGCCTTGCGGCACATGATCCTAAGTCATGCTCGTCTGCCAATTCCGACACTTCCCCACGTGCGATGGGAGGGTATTTCGATTATAGCCCGTGGAGGGAGCCGTGCATAGGAAGAGATCCCGCCCAACGACGACGGTCGGGCGTTAGGAAAGCTCGTCGGCGCGGAGGCCGCCTCGTTCTCGCAGGAGGGCAGCGACGGCTTCGTTTTCCTGCTCGATTGCGACGTCGAGGGCCGTCTTGCCGTCGTCGGACAGCACGTTAATGCCCGCGCCGCTGGCAAGGAGCAGTTCGATGCCGGGGACGGGGTCTCCGTAGCGCTCCAGCCAGGACGGCGGGTATATCATGGCCTGAAGGGTGGTCTTCCCACGATCGTTCTTCTTGTTGACGTCCGCGCCGTGCCGGATAAGCAGGTCGGCGACTTCGAGGTGTCCCTTGGTGACGAACTCTCCGAGGTGCGTCCGCCATTGTCGTCCGGCGTTGATATCGGCCCCGGCATCGATCAGGGCCTTGACGACCTCCAGGGAGGTCTCCTCGGGCAGGTCGACCGCGAGCGCGGCCTTATGCGCTTCCGCTCGCGCCGTGTAGGTGGAGGACGGTTCGATCTCGGTGCGGAGCGCGTCCCAGTCGTCGAACCCATACTCGCGGGCGACGGAGTGGCGAGCTTCCTCGACGGAGAGGGGAGTCCCGTCGTCCTGCGAGGCATGGGCGTTGACGAGGGACTGGACTTGATTTCTGAACGTCCTGAGGTCGGGGTGGGAAGGGAACGGTCTGTGCGAGGTCATGGTGATTCCTTTTTGTCAGGCGAAGGACGGGCAATTGGTGGCTTCACCGCAGAGGGCGCGGAGAACGCGGGGTGAGGACGTCTCATGCCCGCATCTTGAAGTATTTCGCGTCTTTCCTGGCGATCTCGAAGGCGGTCTTGCCTCTCTTGTTGAGAACGGTGGGGTCGGCTCCCACTTCAAGCAGGGCTTCGGCGGCCTCTACACAGCCCTCGTAGGTGGCGCGGTGAAGAGGTGTGTGCCCCTCTTGTCCTGGGTGTTGAGGTCGGCCCGATGTCGGGCGAGCAGGCGTATCATGTCCGCCCGGTTAGCCTCTGCGGCAAGCTGTAGGGGTGTGCGACGGGCCTTGTTCAGGGCGTTGACGAGGCCTCCCCGTTCCAAGAGTATCTCGGCGCACTCGATGGAGCCGGCCCGCGCGGCCCAGTGGAGCGTGGTCATGCCATAGTGTTCATCCGCGTTGACAACATCGGAGTCCTCGTCGATAACTTCCTTCAGGCGTGACGTGTCGTTGAGGGCACAGGCGGAGTAGACGTCGTAGTTGGCCCCGTCTTCGATGAGGATGTGCGCGACCGCAAGCCTGTCCGCGAGGCGCGACGGGTCCTTTCCCCAGTGGCTCAGAGCGACCGCTTCCTGAAGAGAGGTCGTGCCGCGCTCGCCGTTCCCCTTGATGGGCAGCTCGTGGTGGACGCCAACGCCGTACTGGATCAGGAGCTTGGCGCACTCAACGTGGCCGCCACAGGCCGCCCAGTACATGAGCGAGAGGTTATCGGGCCAGCCGACGTGCGGCTTCAGCACCGAGACGCACGTTGCGTCCGCCGCGCCCGACTCGAAGACGGCCTTGAGGGTATCGCACATACCCCCCCACGATGCCTCGTGCAGAACGTTGTAGGCCGACTCGTCGATCTCCAACGGCACGTCGTGGTCGAGGAGAAACGTCACGGCAGGTCCGCACCCTTTCATGCCAACGACGACATGGATCAGGTGTTTCCCGATGCGGTCGAGTACCTGTGGGTTTTCATTCAATACCTTCTGCATCCGCTCACATCGGGTCTACCGTCCCAGCGCTTCGGCTCCGGCCCCATCGCCGCCGCGATGAGTTGCTCCTCAGCGTCGGCAAGGTCGGGTATCTCAACGTCACGCAGGAACCAGTTCTTCTCGAACAGCTCAACTGCCTTTGTGGTGTCCATGTGGTTCTCCTTGAGTTCTATGCTTGTCTTCCCGCCATGATCGCGGAGCAGAGGAGTTCGTTCCCTTGCTCCACGTGGGCGACCAACTCCGCTCAGCTTCGCCGCACGTGCTCTATGGCTATGACGTGCTGGGCGTCAAAAAGGAGAAGTTTCGCGGCGAAGACATCTTGATCGGATGACGCGCCGAGTTAGGGAATTACCCTACGGTCACCCGATCTCCATCCGGTTCATGCAGAAACCTCGACGAGGGGTTCTATGGCGTTGGTGTCGGTCGAGGCCCGTGCCACGTCAAGATCGTACATCCGCTGTTAGGGACCTTGCTGCCGGGTCTATGTATAAGACCTTGAGCAAGAAGAACATTGTAAGGAAAGTGTCCACTAGGATACCCAGCGCGAACAACATCATCACACCTTCAAACGTCGGATCCCAGGCATCTGAAAGGTACAGTAGGAAAGCGACAAGATAGACCGTGCCATTAGTTACGATGGACTGATACGCCAAGTACTTCGTCTGCCCAATACCGTAGAAGATGCTGTCCATCACCGTGTTGAATGAGAATAGCACGTAGGGGACGAATAGAATCCCGAAGGCGGTTACCGCCCATCTGATACTTTCTTGGTCGTCCGACAGTACGCCAGCCAACGTGGGAAAGGCGGGGACGAGGACAATCCAAATAATCATCATACCCGCAGTAATGACCATCGAGGCTTGCCAAAGTTTCCTGACCCGTCCGATATCGGCGGACACATTGGCAACCATCGCCTTGGCCGAGTCGGCGAGGGCCAGCACTGGCACCAGCATGAAACTCCAGATAATCTGGTTGGCGAGCCAGAACCCGCCGATCTCCTCGCTTCCGATCACATTCACGATGCGAATTATCATGAAGAAGAACGCAACGTTTCGAACTAGGCTGTCGGCCCCACTGCCAAGTCCCACACGCAGATATTCGCGCATATCGACAAAGGTCGGCATCGTCTTAAGTGCCCCCAGGCGTATCTCCTTTGCCCAGAGCAGTAGCACGAATCCGACAATAAACAGCCCCAGACTCGCCAGCAAAGTTGACCAACCCACACCGATTACTCCCGCATCCAGGGAGAACCCGTGGCCTCCGAAGAACAGGCTGTCCAATGCGAACTTCAGGAGGACGTTCATGATCGCCATGACTAGAACCAACGTCCGTAGCCGCAGTGACTCGAACAACACCACGATGGCTGCGGCCAGTATGGTGAACGGAATGCTGAATATACTGATCCCCAGAAAATCACGGGTCTGGACCTGAATCTCACCGGACGTGCCGATGAGCGTGATGAACGCGTCCCGAAAGATGAACACGCAGACCGAAAAGACAATTGAAGCCACGAAAATGAAGCTGAAGACACTCTTCGCCCGGTCGAGTTGGATAGCAGCGCCGCTACGTATCTGGGAACCCAAAAAGAAGAAAATCGCAAGGACGGTCGCCTCTTGGAAGACCTCGACCGCTAACCCGACAAACTGCCATTGCGACACGATGGCAAGGCTTCCCGTGTCAGGCAGCTCGTTGCCGACGAGGTATACCCGATACAGTTGGTAGATGTTAGGTAAGCCAAGGAAGAGAAGGATGAACAGCAAAAGCCTCCAATCCCACACCTTGACGTAATCGCGTGCGTGCTGTAGCAGTCCTTTCATTACGGACTCCCTCACGTGCACGACTTGTCAGCGACGATACGGCTGTCGTTCGTGACTACGCTACCCAAATTACCTGACGCTGGCGAGTCTGTTATCAAGGTGCCTCCTCACGACACCGGCGGCCTATGGTGGATCCACGGGCGGGCTTGCTCGAAGGCGGCGGATGCGGCTAGGACGGTCTCCTCGTCGTACTTGCGGCCGATTATCTGGAGGCCGATGGGCAGGCCGTCGGGTGAGAAGCCCGCGGGGACGGACGCCGCGGGTGGCCGATGGCGTTGCCGTGCATGGTGAACGCCCCGTTCCAGTACTGGATGGGATAGGACGAGTCCCCCGTGATGCTGCCGGGGAAGGTCTCGTTCGGGAAGGCGGGGAAGGACGTGACGGGCGACATGATGAGATCGTAGGTCTCGAACGCGTCATCGAAGGTGGCCTTGAGCTCGGCAATGCGTCCCTCGGCGCGCATGTAGTCGCCGGGCGTGACGTGCGATCCCATCTCGATGAAGAAGCGGGCGAACTCCGTCATCCGATCGCCGAACTCGTCGAGGTACTGGGCCAGACCATCATACGCGCTGGCAGACTGCATGGGCCCGAGCGAGTCGTACGGCTCGGGGAGGACCATGTTCACCTCTTCGACGGCACAGCCCATCTCCTCGAAGACCATCGCGGCCTTGTAGGTAACGTCGACGACCTCTGGGAAGACGGGGGCGAAGCCGAAATCGGCGCTCCATCCGATGCGGAGCCCGTCGATGCCTCGCTCCGTCGCCGCCATGAAGTCGGGCGGAGTCTGGCGGATTGAGGCCTGGTCACGACGGTCGAATCCCGCCAATACCTGCAGGAGTATCGCCGCGTCCCGCACCGTCCGCGTCAATGGGCCGGGCTGGGAGAAGATGTTCGGCATCGGAGGCCCTCCCAGTCCGGTGTAACCCGATACGCGACCCTGGGTCGGCTTGATGGTGTATATGCCACAGAAGTTGGCGGGTATGCGGAGCGAGCCTCCTCCATCGCTCCCTGTCGCCACGGGGCACAGGTAGGCCGCGACAGCCGCTGCCGCGCCTCCGCTCGATCCTCCGGGCGTCCTGTCGGTGTTCCAGGGGTTGTGTCCGAGCACTCCGAGGGAGTTTTCGCAGCAACCAACCATGCCGAACTCCGGCACGTTGGTCTTGCCGAGCATGACCGCCCCGGCGTTCAAGACCCGCTCCGCGACGGCGGAATTCCTCTCCGGCACCCGGTTCTCGTACACGACCGACCCCATGGTCGTCCGAACGCCCGCGGTCATCTGCGTGTCCTTTATGGGCACCGGCAGCCCGTGAAGAGCGCCGAGCTTGTCGCCGCGCATGACGGCGTCCTCGGCGGCGCGGGCCTGCTCCATCGCGAGGTCGCGCGTCAGGAGGAGGAACGAGTTGAGCTGCGGGTCGAGCCGGTCGATGCGCTCGAAGAACATCTCCGCCAGCTCCACGGGCGAGACCTGCTTCGCCGCGATCAGTTCCAGCAAGTCGCTGGCGGGTGCGTATGCCAGCCGTTCGTCCACCATGGTTGTGCCTCCGTTTTGCGGGAATTCCGGGGTTCCCAAACCACGCCAGGCCGCAATTGTAGAGCAATTCGCCGCCTTGTGTGGTGAGTAGGCCGATAGTACACTGTCACCATGTCACAAGTACGCGCCGAGGCCCTTAAGTGCCGCTGAGAGAAGGCCCGTCCACCCAAGAACTACGTAGTGCGGCCAACCGTCATGTTTGGCTCGACAACCACGACTGGGGCCGGGCGAAGTCCGACGGCGGGCCGGTGATCGCCGTCGAGGGCGATGGTCTGCGAGTGACGGACTCGGAGGGTCGTTCGTGGATCGACGTGACCGGGGGGCAGGGGGCTGTCAACATCGGCTACGGGCGGACGGAGATGGGGGATGTCGTCTACGAGCAGACGGCGGCGCTCAACTACATGCCGCAGCGGTCCGCGATTCCCTCGACGATAGAGCTCGTACGCAAGATCGCGGAAATCACGCCGGGCACGCTGAACCGCACCTTCCCAGTGAGCAGCGGCGCGGAGGCCAACGAGACGGCGATCAAGGTCGCCAGGGCCTACCACAGGCGCAACGGCGAGCCGGGACGCTACAAGATCATCAGCAGGTTCGGCTCCTATCACGGGGACTTGGGCCTCGTCCAGTGGTTCGGCTCGACTCCCGACCACCGCACGGCGGACTATGAACCGGCCTACCCGGGGATGCTGTATGCGCCGCAGCCGAACGTGTACCGGTGCGGCACGGGCGACCTCACGCCGTCGGAGTGCGCCGTGCGCTGCGCGAAGGCCATCGAGGAGCTCATCAAGTTCCACCAGCCAAGTACGGTGGCGGCGGTGATCGCCGAGCCGGTGACGAACGACGGGGTGGTGCCTGGCCCCGACTACTGGCCGATGCTCCGCGAGATATGCAACGAGTACGGTGTCGTGCTGATCGCCGACGAGGTGACGACGGGTCTTGGCCGAACGGGCAAGATGTTCGGCGTCGACCATTGGGGCGTCGAGCCGGATATCATGACGATGGCGGGCGGACTGGGCGGCGGATACATGCCGGTCGGGGCAACGACGGCCACCACGGCTATTGCCGACCGCTTCGCGGGGACCGACTCCCACTTCCGGCACGTCTTCACCTTCGCGGGGCATCCGGTCGCGGCAGCCGTAGCGCTCAAGAGCATCGAGATCATCGAGTCGGAGCAACTGGTGGAAAACGCCGCCGCGTCCGGCGAGTACCTCTTGGAGTCGCTCTCGACTCTCACGGGCGACCATCCCATCGTAGGCGACGTTCGAGGTCTGGGACTGCTCTGCGCCATCGAGCTGGTGAGTGACCGTGCCACGAAGGCCGGTTTCGGTCCCGACGTGGCGCTGGACGACCGTCTGACGGCCAAGTTCGGCGAACGCGGGCTGATTCTTCCCGTTCGCGGCAACGTTATTCCCATCACGCCACCTCTTACGATTGCTCGAACCGAGATTGATGAGATCGTCCACGCCATCGACCTCGCTCTTTGGGAGATCGAGGGCGAATTGGGCGTCGCGTCGATGGCTTGAAGGGGAGAGAGGAGCAAATTCAGCCGATGAATGTTCTCTCGAAGACTGAAGACCTGCGCCGGGCCGCCCTCGACTACCTGTGGATGCACAGTCGCGGCTGGATCGACATGGCCGAGCAGGGAGAGCCGGTCATCATGGTCGATGGCGACGGCATCCGTGTGAAGGACTCCGAGGGCCGCACGTGGATCGACCCGAACGGCGGGTACGTCTCGGTGAACGTCGGTTACGGCAGAACCGAGATCGCCGAGGCTGCCCGCGAGCAGATGATGAAGCTCTCGTTCCAGCCGCCGGGCGCGGCGACGGAGCCACTCATCCGCGTCTCGGAGAAGATCGCGGAGATCGCGCCGGGGTCGATGGAGCGCGTCTATCCCGTCAACGGCGGCTCCGAGTCGACCGAGACGGCGATTAAGATCGCCCGGGCATACCACAGGCGCAACGGGCAGCCGGACCGGTACAAGGTCATCAGCCGTCGCAACTCTTACCATGGCGCGACCGGCGGTGTCCTCGCGATGGCGGGGAGCGCGTCCGGCGACCGCTCCGACTACGAGCCGTTCTATCCGGGCATGATCTACGCGCCGCAGCCGAACCCGTATCGCTGCGAGTCGGGGGCGACCAATGCTTCCGACTGCGCGGTGTACTGCGCCCAGCAGGTCGAGGAGCTCATCATCGCGCACAACCCCGACACGATTGCCGCGTTCATCGCGGAGCCGGTCGCGAGCAACGCGGGCAACGCCGTTCCGGGGGACGAGTACTGGCCGATGATCCGCGACATCTGCGACCGGTACGGCGTCCTGCTGGTGTCGGACGAGGTGATCTGCGGGTACGGTCGCACGGGCGAATGGTTCGGGATACAGAACTGGGGCATCGTCCCGGACGTGATGGGCTCGGCCAAGGGGATCGTCAGCAGCTATCTGCCGTTTGCCGCCACGGTCGCCAAGAAGGAGATCGCGGACGCATTCGAGGGCGAGGACAACTACTTCCGCATGGCAAACGGCTTCGGCGGCCATCCGGTCGCCGCCGCCGCGGCGCTCAAGAACCTGGAGATCATCGAGTCGGAAGGTCTCGTCGAGAACTCCAAGCGCATGGGCGAGTACTTCCGGTCGCAGCTCAGAGAGCTTCAGGAGGACTATGCGTTCATTGGCGACGTGCGGGGCATCGGAATGATGAATACCGTGGAGATGGTTGCCGACCGCGAAACGAAGGCCGACTTCGACCCGGCGCTTCGAGTGCAGGACCGTCTCGGCGACAAGTTCTATGATCGAGGGATGATCCTGAGACCGGTCGGCCAGTTCCTGAACATCTCACCGCCGCTTTGCGCAACAAGCGAGGACATCGACGAGATCGTCAATATCTTGGACGAATCATTCCGGGAGCTAACCGTAGAACTGCCGCAACTTATGGGGTAATTGTGTATCGATAAGTCTATGAGCCATATGACAAATGGGGAGGAATCATGACAAACCGTCGCAACAGCAGGGGAGGAGGACGTGGGGAACGGGTCGCCATCTTCATCGACGGCAGCAACCTCTATCACAGCCTCCAGGAGAACTGCGGGCGCTTCGACGTGGACTTCGCCGCGTTTGGGCAGAGACTGACCGATGGCCGGGAGCTGCTCCGTATCTACTACTACAATGTGCTCCGCGATTCCGACCGTGACCCGCAGGCATACCAGGACCAGCAGAAGTTTCTCACCGCCCTCCACAACACGCCATATATCGAAACGCGGCTCGGCAGCTCCAAGATGCGCGGCCAGATCACCGTGGAGAAGGGCATCGATATCATGGTCGCGACCGACCTGCTCAAGTTCGCGTGGGACGACCTGTACGACGTTGCCATACTCGTGAGCGGGGACGGCGACTTCGCGTATGCGGTCGAGACGGTGAAGAACATGGGCAAGCACGTCGAGGTCGCCGCGTTCACGCCGAATCTGTCACAGGAGCTTGCCGCGGCGGCGGACGACCGCCACTTCTTCACGCCCGACTACTTTTCGGACATATGGAGCAGGGGTCGGAGAGGTCCGCGTTTCGCGCAGGGCCACCAGGGGCGACGGGAAGCCGCGGGCGATCAATCGCCCGACAGAGGACAGGAGCGACCCCACGGGGCGCGACGCTTCCTCGACCGGTTTCGGGGTAACAAGGGCGATTCCTAGAAGGCGTCCTCGGCGGCGGCGATGGCCTCGAGGTCGGCGCGGCTGTATGATCCCAGGCTCCTGAAGTCGAGCTCGGTGTAGTTCTTCACCCACCGCATCCCTATCTTGCCCGCCTTGCGGTACCGGACATCCGCGGCCTCGTAGAAACGCCGGTGCGTTTCGTTGCCCTCCTCGACCTCCTTGCTCAGCAGCCGGAGGATGTCGTCCACCTCGTCGAGGAAGAGCCGCCTGACGAGGGCGAAATCGTGCTCTGTTCCGGTCTCCGTGTCCGCGGCAGAGTGGATGATGCGCTGGGCGATCTGCGCCGCTGACATGCGTCCGGTCGCCAGGTCTTCCATCAGCGGGCCGTGTACGCCCGGCTTCCCGGCGAGGCTGTCGATGCCCTTGGCCCCTCGACCGTTCAGCCATCCTTCGATGTACTCGATGACCATTCGAACGTTGCGGCGAGTGCCCTCGACGGTGACCGGCCCCTCGGGCACGTCGAGCCTGATGGGGTAGTTGTCGGGGTCGTGCGCCTCCGCGGGCGGCTCCCATCCCGACGCGCGGAGCTGCTTGAAGGGGTCTGCCGCAGTCTTCATGTGGAAGATGTGCGCCACCCATCCTCGCAGGAAGCCTTGGTTGGCCTCCCACTCCTTGTCTTCCGTGATCGAGATGGCCGCTGCCGCGTTCACCTCGTCGTCGCGTGAGGGAAGGGCCGTCGCCATGCCTCCGATGGGCACCGCGTCGTGCTTCAGGCAGATGGCGACGAGCCTTCGGAAGATGGTCGCGAGGAAGTCGGTCGTCTTGATGTCCACGCCGAACCGGTCGGGCCACACCTGATTGGGGTCGGCCATGATGTACTCGAAGATGCTGGCCTTGAAGTCCCAGCGGGCGGCGTTCAGCCCCGCGGCGTAGGGGCCGAGCGCGTGGAGCATCTCCTCCATCTGGTACGCGGCGGGCAGCGACTCGACCAGCGGTACTGCGCGGATCACGTCCTCGTCGCCGATGCCCAGATGCCCCTTGCTGAAGTCGAAGAAGTCGCGCCAGAAACCCGCCTCCTCGGCGGACTCCATCTTCGGCAGATAGAAGTAGAGTCCCTGACCGCGCGCCATCTGCGCCCGTCCGCAGTGGAACACCGTCAGCGCGGTGCCGAGGATCGCGGCGGACACGGGCTTGCCGTCGATGGTCATCTCGGACTCGTCGAGGTGCAGCCCTCGTTCGCGGTGCATGAAGAACGGCAACTCGCCGTCCTGGATCGTGTAGTGGCGGCCTCTCGCCTCGTCGTGGTACTCCAGCGTCCGCTCCACCGCTCCAAGCCTATTGCGGGCCGCCGTCACCGTGTCGACCAGGCGATGCCCCGCCGCGTCTTCGTCGTCGTCGAGGTCGCCGACCGCGCGCTCGCCCTCCGGGCCGGGGTTCAGCGCGTTGATGAACATGTTGGTAATCGACGCCGGCCCCGTGATCTCGATGCCGGGGCGGCGCAGGTCCTCCGGCACGGGCGGAACGCTCCATTCGGTCGTGTTGATCTCCGAGACGGGAGGATGCGCCGGCATGACGCCGTCTTCCAGGGCCCTGCGCAGCACCTCGGCGCGCTTGGCTCGCAGGTCGTGTACTCGCCCCACGAACTTGTCGTGCGCCGCGACGAAGTACCCCAGGAACTCCGCCGTAAATACCTCATCGGCACCGTCGACGTTCGCATATGCAACTCGCTCGCTCGTTTCGGACACGTTCTCCTCCGGCTACATGGTCTCAGTTCGAGGAATCATGGTATCACATGCCCCTTGCGCCGCCGGTTCGTATTGGGGTTCTTCGAGGTCTGGCAGCCACGGTAGGGACACTCTCGAATAACCGATGCCCAAACCTGTCATTCCGACCATAGGGAGGCATCTAAAGATGCTGTGCCGTCGTCACGAGTTCGGTTCAGCTACGGGTCGGTTCTGCATGACATGGATTTTAGATTCCTCATTCCGCCCCGCTTCATTCGGAATGACAGCTTCTTGGGTTACGCAAGGGTCTGCAGAAAAAGGAGGAAATCACAGAGTCGTGTGATGTGGGAGAGCGAGACGCCGGCCTACCATGGGTACAGAGGACTTGAAAGCGTGAGCTAACAGACCATGAGGAGGTGTTGACGATGATTACCCGTTTGACCCTTCCGATGATTTTCGCCTTGGCATTCGTTGCACTCACCGCTTGTGGAGAGTCTCCGCCGCCGACTCCCGCGCCGACGGTCGCGCCCACCATTACTCCGACGTCTACGCCCGTGCCCACGCCCAGCCCGACGCCGGTCGTGCCGTTCGAGGACAGCCTTTCCAGCGCCGACCTCGCCAGATTCCAAGCGCTGCCGGCAGAGGTCCAGGGAGCGTTGACCGCCGAGTCGCTGGAGAGTGGCAATGAGAGCGCCCTCCGGTATCTGCGCGACATGCCGGAGGATCCGGCTCCCCTTTCGGCGATACTCGAACCGGAAACTCAGACGATATTGGAGACTCTGGACGAGCCAACGCAGCATCAACTTCTGCTCGAAGGGTACCCCAACGCGACCCTGCGGCACCTGAAGAAGCAGTGGTTGGCGGGGGAGCTCTCCGACTTGGAGTACAAGTACGGCGACTTTGATTCGATGGTCCACCACGTGAACCGGGTGTTTTCCGAGGACGGTCACCTCCTGCCGCCGCTTGAAGAGACCCTTTCGCCCGCCGCGTTCAAGTGGTTCGAGTCCCTCGACCCGCTGCTGCAGACGTCGTTCAGGGTCGTCTGGGAGACCAGGCGGACGAAGTCCCCGAGCGATGACGCCGATGAATTGGAGCAGAAGCTCCTCAATATGCCTACCGAATTGCCTGATATCCGGGCGCTTGGGCTATCAGGAGCGGCGACCTACGTACTTGAGCGGGAGCCGGAGATGAAGGACTATGCCCTTGGTACGGCCGCCGCCGCCCTTGTGAGTGGTCACGAGTGGGACGACGAGGATGCTGCCCGGTTGCAGCAGACCATTGAAGCCTACGAGGCCCCAGGGGGTAGGGAGGCGCTTGCGCGCGGGTTGCGGCCCGGCGCATCATCCGCGTGGCTTGCCGTAATGACTTGTCAGCCACCGGGGTGGGGGCCCATACCGCCGGACAGCACCGTTCCCAAGCCGTTTCGCGGCGTCCATCCCGCTAGCCTCGTCTACGCTCGGCCCGCGCCTGAAGAGTCCCTGTCCGACGCGGCGCTGGCAAACTTCCATCTTCTGGACGAGTCCTTGCGTGAGGCCCTTGAAATATGGTGGTACGGCTCCGGGCCGCTCCCGATGAACGCGCGCTTCATGGCATGTCTTGTCGCCCAGTGGGACCGGGGCCTGGCCGATACCCCATTTACCTCGATGCCGGACCCGGATGTTCTTCTGTCCCCCGAAAAGCAAGAGCTGTACGCGAAATTCAGCGAGTACGGCAAGGAAGTCATCGAACGAGAAGTGACGCTGCGCATCCTCACGGGCGAGGTCTCGTTCAAAAGGGAGAGTTTTGCCAAGGACGAGCAAGTCTCGACGTTGGATTCAACTCCTGATGAGTTTCTCGAAGGGCTGCGATTCTGGGCCGATGAGTTGGTGGGGGACGTGGCGTGCCACCTAGAGGAATTCGACTGCAGCGACAGCGCGACGGCAACCACGGAGCCTGAATTCGAACGCCGGTAGTCTACGGTCAAGTGTCAGAGAAGCATCTTAGCGAGTGTGAGTTGAAGGCGTGAGCTAACAGACCATGAGGAGGTGTTTGCGATGATTATCCGTTTGACTCTTGCGATGACGTCCATCTTGGTAGTCGCTATGCTCGCGGCGTGCTCCGAGTCTCCTCGGCCAAGTCCTGAGCCGGCCACCGTGCAGGTCGCGCCCGCCGCTACGGCGACATCCACGCCCGCGCCCACGCCCAGCCCTACGCCCGTAGTCCCCTTCGAGGACAGCCTTTCGAGCGCGGATCTCGCCAGTTTCCAAGCTCTGCCCGTGGAAGTCCAAGAGGCGCTGACCGACGAGTCGCTGGAGAGCGGCAACGACAACGCCCTCCGGTATCTGCGCGACATGCCGGACGATCCTGTGCCCCTCTCGGCGATACTCGAACCGGAAACTCAGACGATATTGGACAGTTTGGACGAGCCGTACCGCCGGCAGCTGTTGCTGGAGGGGTATCCCGATGCAGGCTTGCGGCATCTAAAAAAGCAGTGGCTCGGGGGAGAACTTACAGACCTCGAATACTACTATGGCGCCTTCGACCCGATGGTTCGCGATGTTCATAAGATAGTGATTGAAGATGGCCACCTCCTCCCGCCGCTCGACGAGACCCTTTCGCCGGCGGCGTTCAAGAGATTCGAGTCCCTCGATCCACTGCTGCAGGTGTCGTTCAGGCAGACGTGGGAGACCACGCGAGCTGACGATTCGACTTCTACCACGGTGTTCGAGTTGGAGCGAAAGCTCCTTGACACACCCCTTGAGATTCCCGGCATCCGGGACATCGGGCTCCCGGTGGAGATGGCCAGTGTGCTCGAGCGGGAGCCGGAGCTGTGGGCCTACGTACAGCGGATGGTTGCGGCCATCCTCGTGCGTGACCAGGCGTGGGGAAGTGACGATGCTGCCCCCTTGCAGCGGCTCATTGAAGCATACGAGGCGCCCGGAGGTAGGGAGGCTCTTAAACGCGGTCTAATTCCGGGTGGTCGAGACCCGTGGCTTGCGATGGTATGCGAACCACCTGAGTGGGGCTTGGTGCCACCGGAATACGCCATACCTCGTTCCTTCAGAGACGTGCATCCCGCGCGGCTCGTATTCGCCTGGCCCACGCCTGAGGATGCCCTGTCCGAAGCGGCGCTGGCGAACTACAAGCTCTTGGATCAGACCATGCGTGATGCTCTTGAATACTGGTGGTATGCCCAAGGGCCGTCCCCGCATGACGCTCGGTTCAGGTCGTGTCTGATCGCGCGCTGGGACCGGGGTATGGCCGACACGCCGTTCACCTCGATGCCTGGGCCGGAGGTCTTTCTGCCCGAAGACAAGCGGAAGTTTTACGACGAACTTACCGACCACGAGAAATGGGCCACGGAGCTAAACCTGGCGGGAGACATCCTCGATGGCGAGATTCTCTTCAAGAGAAGCCGTTTCGGACAGACCGAGCACGTTTCGACTTTCGACTCAACCCCGGAAGAGTTTCTTGAAGGGCTGCGCTTCTCAGCGGTCGAATGGCTGTGCGGCTTCCATTCTCCCGCCTGCCGGTAGGCCGAGCCGTCGCGCTCTCTCATCAGGCAGTTGTTCAGATTCCTTGAGAAGCCCTCAGTCAAGTAGACCACCGTCATACCCGCGAAGGCGGGTATCCATAGGGGTGGGGGCGTTCCTCTCACCAAGACTGAACAGTTACCTCTTCGAGTGATTATTGCAAGGGTCAGGCCCGGGTGGGGAGGTACCGAGATAGGACATGAACGGTACCTTGAAAGGGTCTACCGCGAATTGACCTTGTATTGCACTTGTGCCACAATCCTCCTTAACGTCAGCGTAGTGTCACGAATTGCGATGCGATTGTAGGAGGAGAGCATGTCGACTACCGAGATCTCCCTGATGGCACACTTGATGCGACGGGCCGGTATGGGCTCGACGCGAGACGAGTTGGAAGCGCTGGTGGAGAAGGGCTACGAGGCCGTCGTGGACGACCTCGTCCACCCGGAGCGGTTCTCTCAAGGCGGCCCTGACATCGTCCACCCCTACCTGCACGGCCCACTCCCCGAAGAGCCGTTCCCCGACGACAACGAGGACCTGCTGCTGCGCTACTATCGCGGCATCGGCGCGCCCGGGGCATCGTCGCCCGGAAAGTGGATCTTCCACTTGGTCAACTCCAAGCGGCCGCTGAAGGAGAAGACGGCCCTCTTCTGGCACCAGGTCTTCGCGTGCGCGGCGTCAAAGTCGGCTCACCCCAGGACGAACCGTCGCCAACTGGAGATGTTCCGGCGAGTTGGCATGTCGGACTTCCGCACGGTCCTGCTCGAATTGTCGAGGGACCCGTCGATGCTGTTCTGGCTCGACAACAACGAGAACCACAAGGACGAGCCGAACGAGAACTACGGGCGGGAGTTGCTTGAGCTGTTCTCCATGGGCGTCGGCAACTACACGGAGGAGGACGTCAAGAGCTCGGCCTACGCCTTCACGGGCTGGAGCTTCGTGCAGCCGGCCCACGGCTCGGTGCCGTACGGCAAATGGGCGACCCGGTTCGACTTCCGCGAGGCCGATCACGACTACAGCGAGAAGACATTCCTGGGCGTGACCGGCAGGCTCGACGGCACGGACGTCATCGACACGGTCGTCGACCAGCCCGCGACGGCCAGATTCATTTCTCGGCACCTATACAACTTCTTCGTCGCCGACGAGCCGCCCGTGGCCGCGTGGAACGAAATACCGCCTCAGGACCCGGCGGCGATCGACGCGCTCATGGCGGCCTACTTCGAGTCGGGCGGAAGCATCGCCCACATGCTGCAGATCCTCTTCAACTCCGACTTCTTCAAAAACGCCCGATTCGCCAAGGTAAAGAGTCCGACCGAGCTTGTGGGCAGCGTCCTGAAGCTCATAGGCACCTACCGCGAGGCGAACCCGGGCATAGACCACTACGCCGGGGCGACCGCCCTCATGGGACAGGCGCTGATGGCTCCCCTGACGGTCGAGGGATGGCAGACCGGTTCGGGATGGATCAACGGGGGCACGCTGAACGAGCGCGTGAACTTCGCGGTCGAGGAGGTGTCCGATCCCGACAAGCCGGGCATTCGCTACATCATCGAGCGCCTGCGCGCCCGGAACGGAAGCGCGCTCACGCCGGAAGACCTTGTGGACGGGTGCCTCGACCTCATCGGGCCGATCGAGGTCGAGGACGACACGAGGCAGGAGCTTATCGCCGAGGCGGCAGCCCATGGCGAAGTGGTCTTCAACGGCAACCGCGAAGCGACCGACGAGCGCATCGTCAACATGCTTCAACTGATCGTATCGACCCGCGAGTTCCAGTTCGGATAGACGGGCAGCCCCGTACACGGCATCGTAAGCGTTCTCACGAAAGGAGAACCGTAATGACAACGTCAGAGCGAGACCCCGTATTGGTAATCGTGCAGTTGGTCGGCGGGAACGACTTCATGAACACGGTCATTCCCTACACGAACCCGCTCTATCACGACGCGCGGCCCGGCCTTGCCTTCTCCCAGGAGGAGGTGCTCCCCATCGACGACACGCTGGCGTTCAACCCGCACGCCGCGCCGCTCAAGGAGATGTACGACGCGGGCAAGATGGCGGTCGTGCAGGGGGTCGGGTACCCGAACTCCAGCAGGTCGCACTTCCGCAGCACGTATATCTGGCACACGTGCGAGCCGGATACCATCGTCACCGAGGGCTGGCTGGGACAGGCCATAGGCGAGATGGACCCCGGCAAGGAGAACTCCCTGACCGGGGTTAACTTCGGGCGCGGCCTGCCGCAGTCCTTCGTGTCCAGGGGTGTTCCCGTCACGTCGGTCGCCGACCTCGACAACTACGGTCTGATGACCAGCATCCCCGATCAGGACCGCAGGCTAACGTCGCTGGAGCGGTTCAAGAAGATGTACGCTCCCGTGGCGGGCACGGGGCCGGTCATGGACTACCTTGCGGAGACCGGTCAGGGCGTCCTCAGCGGCGCCGACGACCTCAAGAAGGCCCCTGCCATGTACAGGTCGGACGTGGAGTACGCCTCCAACCCCCTGGCCATGAGCCTGCGCGACGTGGCGCGGGTGCATCTGGCCGATCTCGGTACACGGGTTTTCCACACGAGTCACGGCGACTACGACACGCACTCACGGCAGGAAATGACCCACGAGCAGGACATGGTCGAGCTTTCCCGCTCCATCGTCGACTTCTTCCAGGACCTCGAAGACCACGACGCGGCGGACAACGTGCTCATGCTCGTCTGGACGGAGTTCGGGCGGCGACTCGCCGACAACGGATCGGGCACCGACCACGGCTCCGGCGGCGGCGCGTTCCTCATCGGCAACATGGTGTCGGGCGGGCTGTACGCCGAGTACCCGTCGTTGGAGCAGCCCAAGCTCGCCAACGGCGAGGACCTGGCGCACACCTACGACTTCCGCGGCCTCTACTCGACCATCCTCGAGCAGTACCTTGGCATGGACTCGAAGCCCATCGTCGGCGGAACGTTCGAGCAGTTGCCGGTGTTCAACTAGGCAACTCGCGCCATGACTAACACCACGCTCAGGAACATCGCCATCGTTGGGGGCATCGTACTATTCGTGCCTGCGTTCGTGATCTCCCCGGCGTTGGGCGTTGTTTTTGCCGTCATTCTCATTGGGGCATTTATGGCGGCCCAGCGAATACTCGGCGCGTCCGAGGTCAGGTTTAAGAAGGAAGATGTGGGCGACCTGCTGAACAGGATGTGGATCCCTGTACGGGACGAACTGTCAGTAGTTGTGAGAACGGGCGGCAGGGTGACATCGGCGACATCGGTGTGGTCCGGCGTTCCGAACCTCTACAAGCAAGAGGCGCCGACCACGTTCCATGAGGGCATGGAGCGGTACGTCAACGAGAGGGCGCAGGTTGCGGCACTCGTCGCGAGCGTGACCGCCACGCAAGAGAGTCGGCAACAGCAGGAAATCGAGCAGCAGAAACTGCTGTTCATGAGCCGTGAGCTGCTTGAAGAAGCTAGGAAAACCATCAACTTCATACCGGGTTCCGAGACGGCCGTCAGACGAGCCGAAGCCGCACGACCAAGACCTTCGCCCCCACAAACAAGATCCGCTGCGACCAGGCCAAGCGCCGGATCAACGGTCGGGACGGCGCCGCCGGCTCCCGCATCCCGAAGTGCACAAGCGCAGACTGCGACTCCCGCATCTACCATAAGCGCGCGCCCGGCTCCACCACGGCCCGCGCCCGCTGCCATGAGGAGCGCCGTCGAGACGCCCAGCAGACCGAGTGCGCCTCGCCCAGAGTCTCGCCCTGCACCTACGCCGCCGAGGATCACGGATACGCCAAGGACCCCGGAACCCGCCGTCGCACCGCCTACTCCACCTGAACCTATGCCCTCGGCCCCGCCAAGTGTGCCGCCCGTGCCTTCTCCAGTTACGGCATCCGCACCGGAACCGGCCGTGGCAGCACCCGCTCCCCCGGAGCCACCGGTTCCGACAAGCGTACCGCCCGTACCCAGCCCGTCGACCGCATCTGCGCCGGCACCGGCTGAGGCGATCATGCCTCCCGAACCCGCCGTCACAGCACCTGCTCCCAGTGTACCGGAGCCTGTCGCGCAGCCGTACGGGCCACCCAGCGACCTACGACTCGACGTTGCATCGGTGTGCGAGGCCCTGTTCGATCCCAAGATCATGAGCTACGAGAGCAACCGGCTGTTCGACGACCTGTACAAGGACGCGACGGTCCGGTGGAAGGGCACGGCACGCCGCGCGGGCGTCTACTCGTACGACTTCAACTTCGGGGACGGAGGCGGAACGAAGGCCGATTTTGATGTCTACGAGGTGAAGCAGCAGTACGGGAGCCGCACGGTGAAGGCATTCGTGCAGCTGCCGGAGGAGGCAGCCGACGAAATTGGCGCTCGCATCGGCGAGGACGTGCAGTTCGAAGGCCGCCTCATCTCCTGCGAGGGTTCCGCGAGACGCCTGTACGTTGCCGACGCCCGAATGGTGGACTGATCCGGACCTTTCGTCGAGGCGCTTGAAAGGAGAGGATGATACCGCAGCCATACGCACTGCCGAGAGCCGTGTTCCCGTACACGAAGACCGTCGGCGTGAATGGGGTCATCGATGATCCGCTGGACATCGCATTCGACGTCGAGTACGACACCAATGGAGACGTTATCTCCGTGGACGAGTGGGAGAGCCGGGTTCATGTCGGCGCAGGTCGTCCTCTACGGCGAGAACAAGCTCTACGTGACCGATTATGAGCCCTAAACATATCTTAGTCATAGCCATCGTATCGGGCATCATCTTTGTCGTGGTTGTCTACAACACTATCTCCGAGGAGTTGGCCGTCATTCTTGCCTTTTTAGCCACTGTTATCATAGTAGCGGGATTAGTGATAGAGAGGGCATACCACAGGCCCGATAGATTCGTGGAGCAGTTGGGCGAGGCCGATATACTGAACAGGATGTGGTTCCCGCTCCAGGATGAGTTGACCGACGTCGTGAGAACGGGAGGCCGCGTGACGGAAGCGTCATCGGCTTGGGCGACCGCTCCGAGGCTCTCCAAAAGGGAGACCCCGGGGACGTTCTTCAGGGAAATGGAGCAGTACGTCAGACGGCGCGAGCTCGTCGCTTCGCTCGCCGCGAGCGACTTGGCGACTGAGGACGGCAGGCAGCAACTGGAAGCAGCGCAGCAGGGATTGCTGTTCATGGCCGAGGAGCTGCACAAAGAGATCAACAAGGCCATCGAAGCGATACCGGGCGCATCGGCAGTCAGAAAGACCCAAAGCGCGCGACCGAGACCTTCGTACCAACGGCCACAGGCCACCGCGACTAGGCCAAGCCCCGCATCAAGGGCGGGGACGCGACAATCGGCCCAGGTGCCCCGAAGCGCGCAGTCGAAGCCCGCGACCCCTGCGCGTACCATTCGTGAGCGCCCGGCTCCGGCCCGCCCCGCCCCCGCTCCCATGAGAAGCGCGGATACGGCCAGGACGCCTGATCGCACCAGCCCCACACCCATTCGTTGGGAGCCGGAACCGCCCCCCGCGCCGAGCGCGCCTCCTCCGCCGTCCCGGCCTGCCCCAACTCCGCCGAAAATTACGTATACGCCCATGCCGTCGCCGCCGGCCGTCGCCGCGCCCGCTCCTCGTGAGCCGGATCCGCAGCCCACACCTAGCGTACCTCTGGTACCTTCCCCGGATACTGCTTCCGTACCCGAACCCGTCGTTGCCGCGCCCGCTCCCAGTGTACCGGAGCCTGTCGCGCAGCCGAGCGAACCACCCGGCGACCTGCGACTCGACGTGGCGTCGGTGTGCGAGGAGCTGTTCGATCCCAATCGGATGAGCTATGAGACCAACCGGCTGTTCGATGACCGGTACAAGGACGCGATGGTCCGATGGAAGGGCACGGCTCGCCGTGCCGGCGAATACTCGTACGACTTCAACTTCGGGGACGGAGGCGGAACGAAGGCCGAGTTGGACGTCTACGAGGTGAAGCAGCAGTACGGCAGCCGCACGGTCAGGGCATTCGTGCAGCTGCCCGTCGAGGACGCCGACGATATTGGCGCTCGCATCGGTGAGGACGTGCACTTCGAAGGCCGTCTCATCTCCTGCGAGGGCTCCGCGAGACGCCTGTACGTTGCCGACGCCCGCATGGTGGACTGAACCGCAGCACACGTCGAGTCGCTTGAAAGGAGAGCGCAATGCCACAGCCATACGCACTATTGAGAGCCGGATTCCCTTATATGAAGACCGTCGGCGTCAAGGGCGTCATCGACGATCCGCTGGACATCGCGTTCGGCGGAGATGGCCGCGTCTACGTGCTCGGCACCGCGCCGATTCGCATTACCAACATCGACCATGAGGACCTCGGCGCAATCGGTAAGCGCTCGTTCGGCGTCGACTACGGCAGCAACGGAGACGCTATCGCCGTGGACGAAGGGGAACTGTTCATGCCGGTGCAGGTCATCCTCGACAGCGAGGACAACCTCTACGTGACCGACGAGGCGTGTCACACGATCTCGATATTCTCGAAGGACGGCGACTTCCTCGGTCGCTGGGGCGAGCACGGCACGGCGGACGGTCAGTTGAACCGTCCCTCAGGCATAGCGTTCGACGCCGACGAGAACCTCTACGTCGTCGATACCATGAACCACCGCGTCCAGCAGTTCACGAAGAACGGGCAGTTCCTCAAGGGCTGGGGCCGCTTCGGCGCCGGCGAGGGTGAGTTCAACATGCCGTGGGGCGTCGCCATCGACGATGACGGCGACGTGTATATCTCCGACTGGCGCAACGACAGAGTGCAGAAGTTCACGCCCGACGGCGAGTTCATCTTCGAGTTCGGCAAGACCGGCACCGGCAGGGGAGAGTTCGTCCGTCCGGCGGGTATCACCGTAGACCACGACTTCGACATCTACGTCTGCGACTGGGGCAACAACCGCATCCAGCTATTCACCCCGGAGGGCCGGTACGTCCAGCAGTTCACGGGCGACGCGACGCTCTCCGAGCCCGCCATCGCCGCCATGCGGACGCGCCTCCGCACCGTTCGCCTTCGCACCATGGCCGACCTGGAGACGGAGAAGATGTTCCGCGGCCCGCGCTCCGTCCGCGTCGACGAGAACGGCCTCATGTGGGTGCCCGACTTCGAATCGTACCGCCTCCAGGTATACCGCAAAGAGGCCTTCCACCTCGAACCCCACCAGCTAGCCCCGCCCCTGAAGGCGCCGTCGCTGCAGCCGAACTAGGGCAGATACCAAAGCCCCTTCGTCGCGAATGCCGTGGGCGCCGCCGAACTTACGGATCAGGGAGTCGTGCATGGCAATGACTTCCGTAAGCGTGGGGAAGTCATGCGTCATTTGGCGAGCAACTCGCCAAGTCGGTGGTTCTTGACCTTGCTGGCATCGAAGTGTGCCATGACGGATGCTCTGGGCGTTTCCTGCGCGCGGGTCACAATGTAGTCGCGCATGGCGTCTTCCAATACGACTTGAAAGTGACGTCCGTCCCTCTTGGCGAGATCGCACAACGCGCCCAAGAGGGACGGGTCAGCCTGACTCGAAAACTTTTCGCGTCATCCCGAACTTCTTGGCTGCTTCCATGATCGACCTTTTCTTACTCATGGTACTTGACTCCCATGTGCAGATTTCAGCGGGCAACTAAACGTCGGGGTGCTCCGGAGAGATGGGCGAGCACCCATTGACTTTCATATAATGCATATGTGACATTTCGGATAGTTTTACTTTGGAGGTGGCGAAATGGCGAAGCGAATTGCGGCGACCTTTTAGCGGCCTCTTGTTATCGGACTGGTAATGCTGTTTGGTTTTGTGCTGTTGGCTGTGGTGCCACAGCCGCCGACCTTGGCGAATTATCTAGATGGATCGGGGGTCACAAACGCATTGGGCACCTACAATGCCCTCTCGGATGCGGGAAAGGCCGTGGCAGACGACGCATGGTCTCAGATTGTCGATCAGGCTCCCCCCGAACATCTACATGCTCAAACTGTCTGGCTGATCAACCTGATCGAAGAGGAGGAATCCGGCTGGACAAATCAGTCGTGTTGCTCTACGACTGATCTGTATGCTACAGCCCGATATTCCTCTGCGCTGTCGGCCATGTGGAGCAGCAACGAGAAACTCACAGCGGGTATGAAGGTTCAGGACCGCTGGATTTACGCTTGGTGCAGAAACTGCATATCTGTGGTCGCGTCCGCCAATTTACCGGACAGGAAGGGCACGCATAGGGTACTGAGTTATCACACGGCTGAGAGGCCCTGGTTCCCATCGAGAATCCACTCGGCGAACGTGACGGTGGACTGATGAAGATTGTCAAAGCCGTCTTGATGATTGCTTTGGCAGCGTTGCTCTGGGGCTGCGGCGAACGAGCTACAGCCCCAGAGTCAAGTCAAGTTATTGCTCCGAGAGTCGCCGAGACACAGAACGATTACATTCTCGAACTCTCATGCCCATGGATGTTGACGACCTTCTATGCTGGACACCCCTGGGATATGGACATAGCCATAACCAGCCTACAATCCGAGATGGCGAATCTTTTGCATGTAGACGACCCTCAAGCCATCCCGCAAGAAATCATCCTTCAGGAGATCGTTGGGTGTCATTGGCGAGAACAGGTCTCGCCGGAAGCTGAAGCCCAATCTCAGGCCGAGTTTGAGCAGTGGCAAAACGAGCAAGACGAAAAGTTCAAGAAATTGCTCGAAGACTGGAAAGCACAGCGATAACCTGACCAGGATTCCCCATATTGGGAGTCTTCAGGCTCAAAGGGCAATCCAAACGAGATAGTGGCAGCATAGTCAGGTCCTGCAAGGCCATTCAATCTCCGGTCTATCCGATAAGGGATGCGATTCTTGCCGTGAACCATGGTTCTTGTCCATCTTTGTCGTCATCGTGTTCCCTGCCAGCGGGGTGAAAGCGCATTGAAGACAAGCCGACTCACTGGAGCGCCCTCTCCCTCTTGGTAAAGATCGTGGTTGTATTCTCCTTAACGGTTCTTCAGGCGAACGCGACGCGCATAAATCTAACTAGCCTAGCTGCAGCAGCTCCAGCCAATTCCCGTCGGGGTCTTGGATGTAGCAGGCTACGCGACCGGGGGCAAGCTCGGCGGGCGGATTCATGGGCCTGGCGCCGCCTTCGATGAGCTTGCCCCGGACGGCCTCGATGTCGTCCACCAGGATCGCGAGGTGAGGACCGCCGATAGTGTTGCGCTCCGTCGTGGGTCGCTTGTTCGGAGGCGGGTTCAGGTACTGGATCAGTTCCAGGATGTGGCCGCCGCCGAGGTCAAGGTTGGCGATTATGAGGTGCGCGTTCTCATAGCCGATGACGGCGTCGATGCCGGGGCCCATGCGCTCGTACTCGGCGATGAGCTTCAGGCCGACCACGTCGCGGTAGAAGGCGACGGACTTATCCCGGTCACTGACAACGAACCCGGTGTGATGCAGTCGATTGATCATGGTTGCCTCCCGTCAGTCAAAGCGGTCGATGGCGGCCAGGGCATGGGTGATCCGCTGCCGCAGGGCCTCCACCGCCTCATCGTTCCATTCGTAGAATCCTCGCCCCGACTTGACGCCGAGATCGCCGCGTTCCAGCATCCCGGTTATCGTTGGCGAGTTTTCGGCACTCGTGTCGAGATCGGGGTACAACTCGTCGATGATGTGCGAGATGGTGTCCCATCCGGCGATGTCGAACACCTCCAACGGTCCCGCCACCGCGAGCCGCCTGCCGAAGCCGGTCTTGACGACGGTATCGACGTCCTCCGCCGACGCGATGCCCTTGTCCACGACGGCGAGGGCCTCCCGGAGAAGCGCGAACTGCATCCGGTTGCCGATGAAGCCGAGCGACTCCTTTTGCAGCACGACAGGCCGCTTGCCTATGCCCTCGAGGACTCTCTTCGTGATCTCAATGGTCTCGTCGCTCGTGTCTGGGCCGCGCACGACCTCCACCAGGGGCAGCAGGTGCGCGGGGTTCCACCAGTTCGCGACCACGACCTTGTCAGGGCGCTTGGTGGACGGCGCAAGCTGGCTCGTCATGTACGACGACGTGTTGCTCGTCAGGACGGCATGGGGCGGGCAGTGCCGGTCGAGATCGGCGAAGATGCGCCGCTTGAGTTCGAGGTCCTCGAACACCGCCTCGACCACGAATCCCACGTCGTCCATCGCGCCCTCGATCGACGTGCTCGTGCGTATCCGTCCCGGTACGGCTTGCGCGGTCGTCTCGTCCACCAGTCCCTGTTCTTGCAAAACTCCGAGCGTTGCGGAGACGTTCTCCATCGCTCGGCTGAGGTTCTCGTCCGTCGTGTCGATGAGGACGACCTGGTGGCCGCCGACCGCGAAGTTCATGGCGATGCTGTGGCCCATGAGGCCCGCGCCGATGACGCCTATGCTGCCGATGGTGTTTGAGTCCACGCCCTGGGTGCTCAGTGAGTGTTCCCGAGTGTAGTCGCGGTATGCTGGTGCGTCAACACACGACAGAGCGCGTGACACGTTACAATAGTCCCATGCTTGCCGAACCGTACATCATCCTGGCGTCGGGATCGCAGCGCAGGCGTGAGATCGTCGGAGCGCTCGACGCCGCGGTCGAGATCGTCCCGTCAGGGATCGACGAGCGTTCGGCAAGCCCCGACGAGCAGGCCGAGGATTACGTGGCGAGCATAGCGGCGGACAAGACTAGCGCCGTGGCGGCCAACGGACATTCGGGGGCACTCGTGATAGGGGCCGATACCTCCGTTATCCTGGGCGAAAAAATCCTCGGCAAGCCGGAAAATGAGACCGAGGCACGTACGATGCTGTCGGCCCTGCGAGGACGTTCCCACAGGGTTGTTACCGGACTGACGGTAAGGCGCGACGGCATTAAGGCGTCGTCGGTCACCAGCAGCGACGTGGCGATGAGGGAGTATTCCGACGCCGAGATGGAGGCGTACATCGAGTCCGGCGAGCCGTTCGACAAGGCGGGCGGGTATGCCATACAGGACGTTGGATTCGCCCCCGTGTCGAGGTTTTCCGGATGCTACCTGAATGTCGTGGGATTCCCCCTGTGCGAGGTCAAGCGGCTGATGAATGAAGTTGGAGTGGACGTGATGCTGAAGCCGGAATGGCACGCGCCGGAGCGATGCCCAAGTGAGTGTCCGGCCCGCGTCGCTAACGAGGTGGCTCTCACGTGAATATTCTTGGGATGGGCCCGCTAGAAATCTTGGTGATCGCCTTGGTGGCCTTTATCCTCTTGGGGCCGCAGAAGATGATCGACGCTGCCCGACTGATGGGGAAGGCAACGAAAGAGGTCCGTAGGATGACGGACGAGCTGCCGAAGATCGTGCTCGATGAGGAGCAGGCCCAGCCATCGCGGACGTCTTCGCCCCAGAGCGATCTAGAGACGCGCGAAGAGGCCAAGGAGCCGGAAGGGGATGCGGTGGCTGATGGCCCGGTGGCTTTCCGCTCCACTCGTGGCCGCTCCGATGGCGGTAAGACCGAACACACGCAGGGACAGGACACGTGAAGGACGAACAGGACGGCAAGAGACTGTCCGTGGGCACGCACCTCGACGAGCTTCGCAGCCGGGTGACGAAGTCGGTGCTGGCCGTAGTGGTGACGACGGCAATCGCTTTCGCGTTTCACAGGCAGATCCTGCTCATACTCATGGAGCCGGCGAAAGGGTTCGCGGGGACACCCAACAGCAAGCCTATCTACACTGAGTTGACGGAATTCATCGGAATTGCTTTCAAGGTCTCTATGCTGGCGGGACTGTTCCTAGCCCTCCCTTTCGTGCTCTATCAGATCGTGATGTTTGTCGCGCCCGGCTTGACTCCGAAGGAGCGCCGATACGTCTACGGCCTCGTGCCCGCGACCCTCTTTGCGTTCGCCGCCGGGGCAGCCTTCGGACATCAGGTCCTATTCCCCCCGGCGGCGCATTTCCTCCAAAACTTCGGAAGTGATATAGCAGATCCGTTCATCAGGATCGGCAGCTACACGAACCTCATGCTGACGCTCCTGCTGTGGATGGGTCTGGTCTTCGAGACGCCGATCGTGGCGTTCTTCCTCTCCAGGATCGGCGTGGTGACCGGCGACTGGCTGGCGAAGCAGCGGAAGTACGCCGTTATCGTGGCGTTCATCCTCGGCGCGATCATCACCCCGACGTTCGATCCGATCAACCAGACGATCGTTTCCGTGCCCATCATCGTGATGTACGAGCTTGGCATCTGGCTTGCAAAGCTGGGCGGCCGCGGACGAAAGAAAGCCGCCCGGGAACTGTCCGGGGCGGACTCGTAAGAGGAAGAAAGTAGAAAGTAGGGACTATCGCGTAGTACCTAGTGGTTCAACATCTTAGTATTGAAGGGTAACGAGACTATGACCTTGTAGGGGCGGGTTTCAAACCCGCCCTGTCGTTGTAGAACGCAAACCCAACCCTCTATTACTACCCGTCATTTCAAATATTTCGGTCTACTGGGGTTGAGGCGAGTACGGCTACCCACCACTTTCTACGCAATACTTTCTGCGCAATTTTCTCCCCTCGATGTGCTACAATATTTCTTCGAGACCCCGACGATTCGGGGTCATCTTGTGATAGACAGATGGGACGGTTCAAACGATGGTAACGAACGAGCGGCCAAGCATAACGCTTTCGGATAGGCAGGTCTTTGGCAAGAAGGTCAAGGTCCTGCGCCGGGAAGGGTTCGTGCCTGTCCACTACTACGGCAGCGGCATAGAATCGCTTTCGCTTCAGGCAGCAGGCGCCACCCTGCGAAAGGTCGTCGGCGATGCCGGCGCCAACATTCCGGTCGAGGTGGACGTCGAAGGGACGGCAGGGAGCGACATCTGCTTTGTTCGAGAGGTGCAGTGGCATCCTGTGAACGGCACCCTGCTTCACGTCGACTTTATGCGCGTCGACCTAACCGAACGAGTCATCGCCGAGGTGCCCGTCGTCCTTATTGGCGAGTCCGAGGCCGTCCGTGAACTTGGCGGAGTAATTATTCAGCCGTTCCAGACGCTCCCCGTGGAGGCTCTGCCTCTCAACATGCCCAAGGACGTTGCCGTCGATATCAC
Source organism: Dehalococcoidia bacterium (assembly GCA_965247555.1). Taxonomy (GTDB): domain Bacteria; phylum Chloroflexota; class Dehalococcoidia; order Lucifugimonadales; family VXLM01; genus VXLM01. The sequence goes on from CBDFHR010000009.1 coordinate 95,694, forward strand.
TTCTCTTCTGATGTTCGGGGATGCGGTGCGACTTGGTGACATCGCACTTAGTAAGGACTTTACAATTCTGCGTGACGACGATGACCTTCTCGTAACCGTGCAGGAGCCGAGAGTCGAGGAAGAGATTGTCGAGGAGGAAGAGGGCCTTGAGGGCGAGGACCTTGAAGAGGGCGAGGACGCCGAGGAGGGCGAAGCCGCAGAAGCGCAGGAGTCGGACGAGGGCCCAGATGGTTCATTCCGCGGACGTCGTTACCCACCTGAACATTGAACAGTTGGATGCCGGCCTTGGCCACATTCGCCGTTCCCCGTCGGACGTCGGACGGCTGATGATGATCGTGCGACGGCCCGACGTGGACCGACGCGAGGTCGTGCAGGAGGGCAGGCTCGACGTTGCGGATGGCCTCGTTGGGGACACCTGGAATGTCCGCGGGAGCACGAGCACCCCGGACGGCAGCCCGAACCCCGAGGCGCAGGTGACGATCATCAACTCCCGCGCGCTCGACCTCATGGCGCAGTCCGAAGGCCGCTGGCCTCTTTCGGGCGATCAGCTCGTGATCGACATCGACATGAGCATGGAGAACTTGCCGTCCGGGACGCAATTGTCCATCGGGTCGGCGGTTATCGAAATCTCCGAGAAGCCCCACACCGGCTGCGTGAAGTTCGCCGACAGGTTCGGCAAGGACGCGCTCCGGTTCGTCAGTACGCCGATGGCAATGGACATGCGACTCCGGGGCGTCAACACGCGTGTCGTACAGTCGGGAACGGTCCGCGCGGGCGATACCGTCGAAAAGCTCGCGCCGTAACCGGCTTCAGCCTACCCGCAGTTCGCTCAGGACCTCGTCGTTCAGCTCGATGCCCAGGCCCGGTCTGTCGGGCGGATGGACAACCCCGTCGTCGACCTGCAGCGGCTCCATGCACCACTTGTCATACATCGGGTCGGTCGACGCGCGGTAGTATTCGACCGTCAGGCCGTTTGACACACCCGCCACCACGTGTACGCCGATATCCTGGTTCCCGTGCGGTGATATCGGCAGATCGTGGGCTTCCGCCAGGGCCGCCACCTTCTTGATCTCGGTGATCCCGCCCATGATGAGCGGGTCGGGCTGCAGGATGGCGACCGACCGGGTCTCGATCAGGTCGCGGAATCCGTAGCGGGTGTACTCGTTCTCGCCGGTCGATATGGGAATCGAGGTCGCTTGGGACACGAGCTTGTGACCCTTATAGTCGTCGGGGTTGACAGGCTCCTCGAACCAGAATATGTCGTACGGTTCCATCTTTTTGGCGATCTTGATGGCTTCGTAGTACCGGTACGCGGCGTTGGCGTCCACCATCAGGTCGATGTCGGGGCCGATGGCCTCACGCACGACGCGGACGCGCTCAACGTCCTCGTTGATCGGCGCTCCTCCAATCTTCATCTTGACGGCCTTCGCGCCCATCGAGACGCTCTCCTCCATCTCCTGCGCGAGGTCTTCGAGGCCCTTGCCCTCCTCGTAGTAGCCTCCCGCTATGTACACCGGAACGGAGTCGGAGTACCCGCCAAGCAGCTTGTAGACGGGCATATTCGCCGCCTTGCCTTTGACGTCCCACAGGGCGTTGTCGATGGCCGAGATCACCCGCGTGGTGAGCCCGCGCCTGCCGACAAGCTTGGGCTGCCACAGATCGTCCCAGATCTTCTCGTTCGCCAGCGGGTCCTGCCCTTCGACCACGGGCGCGAACTGGTCTCCGATGGCCTGGAACACCCTGCCGTCGTCCGTCATGCCGCCCCCGAGACCGATGCCGGTGATGCCCTCGTCGGTCTCAACCTTCACGACGTTCAAGCCCGCGTCGGTGTAGGTGTACATACCGTTCCGAATCGGCTTGTTGCGCTTCCAGCGATATATCTCCGTCCACATCTTCGTTATCTTCACAGCGGGAACCCTCCAATTATCGAAGCGACCGGCATTGTAGCACAGCGCCCCGGGAGCGGGGTTGCTGATATACTTCTCCCGCTGATACGGATCGGCGTTCAGGAGCGCAAATGACACCAGCATTCGAGCTAAATGGCGTCACCTACGACTGGCCGAAGAGGCCCGTCGTGGTCGTGTGCATCGACGGCGGCGATCCGGCGTACTTCGAGCGGGGACTGAGCGACGGAATCCTCCCCAACATCCGCAGATTCCGGGAGCACGGGTTCAGCGCCGTCGCGAACGGCGTCATGCCCAGCTACACTAACCCGAACAACATGTCGATCGTGACCGGCAGCCCTCAGTCGGTGCACGGCATATCGGGTAACTACTTCCTCGATCCCGAGACCGGCCGGGAACACATGATGAACGATCCCGTGTTCCTCCGGTCGGAAACCCTGCTCGAAAAGTTCTCCGCCGCGGGGGCGAGGGTCGTCGCGATCACGGCGAAAGACAAGCTTCGCCGTCTCCTGGGTCGAGGGCTGGACTTCGAAAACGGCTGCGTCAACTTCTCCTCCGAGAAGTCGGACACCTGCACCATGGAAGAGAACGGCATCGAGAACGTGCTCGATCTGGTCGGCCTGCCCCTGCCCGACGTGTACTCGGCCGATCTCTCGGTCTTCGTGCTTGAAGCGGGAATCAAGATACTCGAACGGGGCGGCGTCGACGTGATGTACCTGTCGCTGACCGACTACATCCAGCACAAGTACGAGCCGGGAACGCCTGAGATCAACGATCTCTACACCCGCCTCGACAGCGCGTTCGGTCGACTTGCCGACGCCGGAGCCGTCGTGGCTATCACGGCGGACCACGGCATGAGCGACAAGTCCCTGCCCGACGGCTCGCCGAACGTCGTCTACCTCAAGGACGTGCTGGACGAGCGTTTCGGCGACGGCGCGACCCGCGTCGTCCTCCCTATCACCGACCCATACGTCAGGCATCACGGCGCGCTCGGCGGTTTCGCCCGGGTGTACTGCACGGATGGGACGGCGCCGGACAGGGTATTGGACTTCATCGGAGACTTGCAGGGCATCGAGGCCGTCTACGACCGGGAGGCAGCCTGCCGAGAGTTCGACCTGCCACCCGACCGCGAGGGTGATGTCGTCGCAGTATCCAACGCCAACACCGCAATCGGCAGGTCGGAGGCCGAGCACGACCTCTCGGAGCTACAGGGCTACCGGCTCCGCTCCCACGGAGGACTGGCCGAGCGGTACGTGCCGTTCATCCTGTCCGAGCCTCTGACAGACGACTTCGCGCGACGCGCGGTGCGCGGCACGATCAACAGCTATGAAATCTTCGACTACGCAATCAATGGCGTCTGAATCGGAAGAACCCATACGTCTTGGCCGGCGGACGGAGCTTTCCCGGGGGCCCGTAATCACCCTCGTCGAGCGTGAGGTCGACGGCAAGTCCTTCAGGGTCGTCGAGCATCCCGGCGCAAGCTGTGCGGTGCCCGTCACGCCCGACGGTAAGATCGTCCTCATCCGCCAGTTTCGGCCCGCCGTCGGGGAGTGGATTTGGGAGATACCCGCGGGAACGCTGGAGCCGGACGAGTCCCCGGAGGAGTGCATGGCCCGTGAGGTCGTCGAGGAGATCGGCTGGGAGGCGGAGAGTCTCGAATCGCTGGGTAGCATAGTCACCAGCCCCGGTTTCAGCAATCAGCAAATGCACCTGTTCGTCGCGCGACTCTCCCGGCACGTCGGCACGAGACACGAGGACACCGAGAAGATCAACGTGCACGAAGTGGACTGGAACGATGTGCGGCAAATGATGGAGCGGCAGGAAATAAGGGACGCCAAGTCCCTCGTGGCGCTGTATCGGTACGAGAGCCGGTACGGTCGGGGTTGATCCTGTGTCGCCGCGGAGCAACGTAGAGACGACACGTATGTAATCTTGGGCGAAAGCCCTGGGCAAGAGGAGGCCGTTCATGCAGCGACCATGGTTTCGAGAGACCGAGCTATTCACCGGGGGAGCGGGCGGCTGCCACACGTACCGCATTCCCGCGCTGATCGTCACTTTGCGGGGAACCGTGCTTGCCCTGTGCGAAGGGAGAATGTACAGCCAAGGTGACTACGGCAAGATCGACATCGTCATGAGGCGCAGTCACGACGGCGGCACGACGTGGAGCGATACGCAGGTCATCCACTCCGACGGAGACCACACCATCGGGAACCCGTGCATCGTCCAAGACCGGACTACCGGGAAGATATGGCTGCTGTTCTGCAAGGACAACGACCGCGTTTACGCAACGTCCTCCGATGACGACGGAATTACGTGGGCGGAGCCGAGAGACATCACCGCGGACGTGAAGCCTGAGAACTGGACGTGGTACGCCACCGGCCCCGGACACGGCATCCAGCTATCGAGCGGACGACTCGTCGTCCCGTGCGACCACAGCGAAGGGACACGGCATCACTCGCCGTTCTACTTCTCCCACACGATATACAGCGACGATCACGGTGAAACGTGGAAACTGGGCGGAAGTACGTCCGGTTCTACCGACGAGTGCGAGGTCGTCGAGCTTACGAACGGTGGGCTGTACATGACCGTCAGGTCTGCTGACCGATCGCGCACGACGCGGCTGGCTTCCTGGAGTGAAGACGGTGGCGAGTCGTGGTCGGAACCGGAGCCCGTACCGGAGCTGATCGACCCGATCTGCCAGGCAAGCATCGTCCGTCTGACCGGAGGAGGAGACGGACGCGACCGCATCGTGTTCTCGAATCCCGCTAGCGACAAGCGCGAGCGAATGACGGTGCGGATGAGCTACGACGAATGCCGGTCGTGGGAGGTGTCGAAGACCCTGTACGTCGGCCCGTCCGCCTACTCCGACCTTGCCGTCTTGCCGGACATGACCCTGGGCTGCCTCTACGAACGGGGGACCGACACCCTTTCCGAGAGCATCCGGTTCGCCCAGTTCAACATCGAGTGGCTGACGGACGGAGCCGACTCGCTGGACTGAGTCGGTCGCCAAGCCCGCCGCGTATGACGGCCAGGGCAATCGTATTTCACTGAGCCGGCACCAAGATCAGGTAGTCCTCGTCCCATATGTCGGCACGCACAGTGTTGCCGCGGACAACTCCGGCCAATGCCTCGAGACCCGTGCGGGGTCAGTCTTTCGAGACTGCTCCCACTGCCACCCAACACCCTTCAGCGCCCGAAAGCGGGAATCCACAAAACCTCCCTCCGCGCTCCCCCGCGCCCTCTGCGGTGAGTCCCCCAACCTTCTACGCAATACTTTCTACTTTCTCTCCCCTGTGCATCCCCCATCCATCGGAAACACCAGAATCGCTTTTGACAATCTCACTATCCACCCTTAAACTCGAACACATGAACTATTACAAACTTTACAAAAAACTCCGACTCGACGAACTCGACATCTCCTCCGACGAGGAGGCCGAGGAACTGGAATTTGAGCTGGAACTGCGCTTCGAAGAGTTCACACCCAAGGACCGCAAGACCTGGCTGGATCAGAACGTCTACCTCGAGCACTTCTCAAGGACCGGGACGGTCACCTCCGCCGCGCGCAGGGCGGGCGTCACCGTCTTCAAGGCTCAGAGATGGAAGTACGACAACGTGCTCGGCTTCACGCGCAGGCTTGAGGTGGCCACTCTCGTGTTCAAAGACAGGCTTAAGCAGAAGGTCCTACTGCGCGCGAGCGACCCAAAGGCCCCTGCGACGTTGCTGATCGAGCTGCTCCGCGCCTACATCCCGGAGGAATTCTCCAAAAACGGCCACAAGTGCGACACTTCGAAGGCCGACGAGCTGCTCCGCCGCTTCCGCGAGGACGCCCGCCGCGAACTGGAGGCCGGCCACCCCACCCTCCGCAAAATCGCCGAAGGCGCTACCAACGCACCGCCCAGCGACGACCGCGAGCCTTCATATTCCAATCTCTCCCCCGCTGCGGGAGACCCACATAACTCCAATCTCTCCCCCGCCGGGGGAGAGATACAGAGAGGGAGTGCCCTGCACACGGACCCACATGCCCACCAACCGTCACCCGACGCAAGCGAGGTCTCTCAACACGAGCCAACCTCGCCCACCCGTCATTCCCGCGTAGGAACGTCACCCCGTACCCCGATACGGGGCGGGAATCCACAAACGGTCCCTTCAAGCCCAAATGAGCCAAGCCAGACCCGAAACGTCCCAGCATCACCGGACACCCACGAGGACGTCCATCACGACGACTACCCTCCATTCGACCCCGCCGTGGAGCCGTCCCACACCAATCTCTCCCCCGCTGGGGGAGACCCACACAACACCAATCTCTCCCCCGCCGGGGGAGACCCACACAACACCAATCTCTCCCCCGCTGGGGGAGAGATACAGAGAGGGGGTTCCTCCCGCGCCCAGCGACGAGAGCAACTGCGACAACAAAGAAAGAACGAAAAGAAAAACACCTTCCCCGTAGTCCGCTTCTAACCCGGACCACTCACCTTCTGCGCAATACTCCCTACCCCCAGACACCACAGAATGTTACAAAATGTTACAAAATGTTACACATATTCAGTCCCCCACTCCCTCAGCGCCCCCTGCGCCCTCCGCGGTGAGCCCCACACCTACGCCTCTCTACTCTCTTCCCCCCACGTCACAAAATGTCAGGAAATGTCAGGTTAAATCAGACCCCCCACTCTCTCCACACCCTATGCAATACTCTCTACTTTCTATTCTCTCCGCGTCCTCTGCGGTGAATCCCGGCTCCCAGCGCCACCAGACCCAGAAGCGCCGCCCCGACCGACAGGTCCAACGCACCTCCGACCGAAGCCCCGCACCCGTTCCCGGCCACGTCCTCCGGCGCCCCCTCGTCCCCACTCGACGACGGAACGCCGTACACCAACGGCACCGGAGTATCCCGCACGCCCTCCCCGGTATCCGATGAATGGGCACTGTATACCAGCGGCACCGGAGTGTTGGACACATGCTCCCTGGTCACCGCTCCCGTCTCGGTCGTCGGCACAGACGCCCGCTGAGCCCCCGAACTTCCAACGAACTGCCCCTCCACGTTCGGATTCAGCGTGTACAGCAATATGGTCGGTGCCGGAACCGGCGTCGGACGCACGTCATTCGAGTACGCCGCACTGAGCGGCGACGTGCCCACCGATGCCCGCCATCGGTTCTCCAGCGCGACCCTGTCCAGGCCGTACGTCCCCATCAGCGCGTCGTCCATCGACTCTCCCCCCTTGTACAGCGCCATGAACTCCCGCATCTTCTCCGTGCCATAGTCGTCGATCATCATCCGCACCAGCGACTTCGACTGCCCGTAGAACAGGAGAATGTCGTTTGCCTTGCCCGGAAGACTGCCCATATGCGTAATGGGCAGCAGCCGGTCTTGGCGAATCCCCCGGCGGAGCGCATTGTCATACGACCTGCCCGGGTCGACATTCCCGTACTCGGCGAGTCCCTCGTGCAGCCACGAAGGAACCTTTCGCGCCACCCCCTCGCCCGCCCGGTGCACGATGATGTGCGTCATCTCATGCGACGCCGTCCCCGCCGCGCTCCGACTGCCGAGCACGAGCAGCGTCCCGACCTTGTTGAAGGCCTGCCCCTCGGTAATCAGGTGACGGCCATAGACCGCGCTCGAAGGCGGTATCGCCCTCCGCATCTCGTTCCACGAGTTGTACACCGTGACGCGGATCGGCTCCTCGCGGTCCGCCCCCAACAGCGGGGCCATCCGGTCCAGCGTCAGCAGCATCGTGTCGAGGATCTCCCTCGCCCTTCGCTCCGAACCGCCGTGGTACGCCACCGTGATCGGCCCGCGCGATATCTCCGTCCATATGAACCGCGGGTCGTGATAGACGAACTCCGCGCTCTCCGTTTCATAGCGCTGCCCCGCCTTATCCACGAACTCGAAGCTGTACGTGATAACCGTGCCCGGCGGAATGTACGATGCTCCCGTATTCGTCCGCCAGAGAAGCTCTCCCTCCAACGAACCGCCCCGCCGGGTCGTCTCGAGGTAGTCGTACCCCGTCCGCGTCTGACGCCCGATCCGAAGTCTTATCGCAACCGACTCGACCTCACGGTCGCTCGATGCCGTCAGCCGGACGCGGAACCCCTCAGGGAACTCGCTCGTGAGACTCGACGAGCGCACCGTCACCGATCCGCTCACGTCCGCCCCCGCAACGCCGGCCAGACCGAACGCGAATACTACCGCCGCCGTGATCGCCGCGAGCGCGAACCGCCCCCGCGACACTGCTCTCGCCCTCATACCCTGATACGCCCCATACCTGCCCGTCTGATGCCGCTCCATCATACTCAATACAACGACAAGCCACTCGAACGGTTGCGAACGCCCGGTTTGCCGCGCTTGCCGCCATACCGGAGCCCCATACCCTTCATTCCTCTGAAAATTGGCTCCGGCAAGCTTGTTGTAGGGGCAACCCTTGTGGTTGCCCGTTCCCGGTGCCAACCCGTTTACATCCCCTTATGTGGCCTTCACAAGGCCATGGTCATTCCGGCGGAGAGCCTGTCCCGTACCCCGATATGGGGCCGGGATCCAGTCCCCGGACCCTGTTGGCTGGCGCCAACCCCCTTTTCATACCAGGTGGTGAGGGTGGCAACCCTCAGGAGGAATCTAAGGTCCTCGTTCTCCAGGCGGAGTTCCGTAGCTGGAACGACCCCAATGACGATGGCGGAACACCCTGGATTCCTCCCTAAGGTCGGAATGACAGGTTTGCGGATGACGGTTATGCGAAGGTCTCCTTTCCCAAGAGAAACCGTCCCGCATTGTGAGACCGGGCGATGTCTTGTAATATCACAGAATCGTGTGATGCGGCGCGTTGATGGCAGGGCGTATGATTAACGTATGAACCGGGACGCAGGCGTCCGTCTTGAGGTGTCGGTCATGAAAAGAGCGCTGTCGTTTGCACTGATCGCCGTCGGATTCGGCGGCGCAATGTTGTCCTTCTGGGTGTCGTCCGTCGAGGCCCAGGCCCCGTACGCCGTCGTCGTGGAAATCGACGAGCCCATCCAGCCCTCCACCGCTGGCTTCTTGGAGCGTGTCGTAACCGAGGCGGAAGACGGCGGCGCCCGGTTCGTGGTTATTCGACTCGACACGCCCGGCGGCCTCTACGACTCGACGCGCGACATCGTCGAGACCATCCTCGAATCCGAAATCCCGGTGATCGTGTACGTCTCGCCGTCCGGCGCTCAGGCGGCCTCTGCGGGGACCTTCATAGCGACGGCCGGGCATATCACGGCAATGGCCAACGGCACCAACATCGGCGCGGCCTCCCCCGTCGACCAGCGGGGTGGGCCTTTGCCCGAACCCCTCGGCTCCAAGGCCACCAACGACGCTGCCGCGTTCCTGCGAAGCATTGCGGCGGACCGAGGCAGGAATGCCGACGCCCTCAACGACACCGTCACGAAAGCCCTGGCATACTCGGCCTCGGAGGCCCTCGACCGGGACATCATCGACTTCGTCGCGAAGGACCTCGGTCAACTTCTCTCGACCGTCGACGGACAGTCCGTCAACCTCCTGGGCGAACCCTATGTGATCGAGACGGCTGGCGTGGAGCTCCGTACCGTCGACAAGACGATCCTCGAACGCTTCCTCGCCATCATATCGAACCCCAACGTCGCGTTCCTGCTCTTGGTGATAGGCGCGATCGGCCTGTTCATCGAGTTCATGGCTCCGGGACTGTTCGCCCCAGGCATCGTCGGAGTACTCTGCCTTGTGACGGCCTTCGTCGCCTTCGGCAACCTGCCCGTGAACTGGGTGGGCCTCGCCCTCTTGGCCTTTGCGCTCGTGCTGATATTCGCCGAGCTCCAGTCCCCGGGGGTCAGCTTCTTCGGCGCGGGCGGAGTCGTGAGCTTCGTTCTTGGCTCCGTCCTCCTCTTCGGGGGGTTCACCCCCGGGCCCATCGAGACGCCGAGTTTCGGGGTCGACTACTGGCTTATCGGTGGTATCACGGTGGCGATGTCGGGGTTCCTCCTCTTCGTCGTCCGCGATATCCTCATGGCTCAGAAGATAGAAGAACGGCAGGCAACGAAGGGAATCACGACCGCCGCTCTGGTCGGCACAACGGGCGTCGTGAGCGCCGAGCTTGCGCCCTCGGGAATGGTCTTTGTAGGCGGCGAGGAGTGGGGCGCCGTAAGCGACACCGGCGACGCAATCGAGGAGGGGGCGGAGGTCGTCGTCACGGATGTCGAGGGCCTGACATTGAAGGTATATAAGGCCACGGAGTAGTCTGGTCCGGCGTTTGTGGAGCCGCACCGAATCGACCAAACGGCAATAAATCATTAGGCAGGCAAAAGCGAGACTGAAGTGGACATCGTTGGAGCCATCGTTACCGTCGCCCTCGTCCTGGGCCTCCTGTATTTCGTGTGGGACATCTTTATAGCGGGCAGGATCGGGCAGAAGCGGTCGGGATGGCTAGCGGGGGACAAACCTACCACTCAGCAGTCGCTGATCGGGATGACGGGCGTGGCCGCTTCCGAACTGGCCCCGTCCGGCATGGTCCACGTGAACGGTGAGGACTGGAGCGCCGTCAGCGACACGGGGGAGACCATCGAGAAGGGAGCTGAAATCGTCGTCCTCGATGTCGAGGGCCTGACTCTGAAAGTATTCAAGGCTACGGAGTAGTCCAGGCCGGTGCCGTCGGGCCGTACCTGACCAACAAGACAAGCGAATTCGGCAAGTACAACAAGAGGAGGCACAGAATGGCAATCATCAACTTTCTGAAGAACTACGAGCGGATGGCCCGGTTCAAGTGGGGCAACTTCCAGGGCATGAGGGGACCGGGACCGGTGTGGCTCATCCCGATCATGCACTCCGGAGCGCGTGTCGACCTTCGTACGGAGGTGATCGACATCCCCCGCCAGCGGAACATCACGAAGGACAACGCGCCCATCGACATCGACTTCCTTGTCTACATGCGCGTGGTGACCGAATACGCAGACAGGGCCGTCCTCGAAGTTGAGAACTATCGGGGTGCCGTCATCGGCCTTGCCACGACAACCCTTCGCGCGGTCGTCGGTGACATCGATCTGGACGAAGTACTCTCCCAGCGTGAGAGGATCAACACCGTGCTCCGCGAGAGGCTGGACGCGGAGACGGAACGCTGGGGGATCAAGGTCACGAACGTCGAGATCCGGGAGATCGAGCCGCCCCGCGACATTCAGGACGCCATGAACCGCCAGATGTCTGCGGAGCGCATTCGCCGCGCCGTCGTCCGCGAGGCGGAGGGCACGCGCGAAGCGGCAGTGACCGTTGCCGAGGGCGAGAAGCAGGCGGCCATCCTAAAGGCGGAGGGCCAGCGTCAGGCGGAGATCCTCACGGCGGAGGGCGACCAGCAGGCGGCGATTCTCAGGGCGGACGGCTTCGCCAACGCTCTCGACCGCATATACGGCATCGCCCGAAACGTCGACCCGAATACGATGAGCCTGCAATACTTCGAGACTCTGAAGGAGATTGGGAACGGCGCTTCGACGAAGTTCATCTTCCCGTTGGAGTTCACCAACCTGATTAAGCCGTTTACCGATTTCGCGCAAGGCGGAAAGGGCAACGGCGGAAGCTGAGACTAGGCGTCGCTTTCGCCAAGCTGCCCGGTTGCTCCAACGAATCCGGGCAGCGTGACACTCACAGCCACTCTTTGACCTTCGATGCCAGCGTGAGCGTTATGCCAGGCACGGCGGCCACGTCCTCCAGCGTCGCCTCACGGACGCCCTGTACGGAGCCAAACTGCCTTATCAGCATCTGACGCCTCTTCGGCCCGATGCCGGGTACGTGATCAAGCGCGGATGTCGTGCTCTTCTTCGAGCGCCGCTGACGATGGTAGGTGATGGCGAAACGATGCGCTTCGTCCCGCAGCCGCTGCACGAGAAAGAGAGCGGGCGACGTTCGCGGCAGGACTATGGGCTCCGGCGTCTGCGGCACGAACAACTCCTCGTTTTCCTTTGCGAGGCTCGCCAGCGGAATCGAAGTGATGCCCAGTTCCAGGAACACTTGCAGCGCCGCTCCGAGGTGTCCCTTGCCCCCGTCGATCAGCACGAGATCGGGGGCCTGTTGCCATGCCTGCCCTTTCGACTCGCTGTCATCATTCTCGTCGATTTCTGCTACCTGCGCCTTCGGATCGGCTAGACGACGGAACCTGCGCGTGAGCATCTCGCGCATCATCGAGTAGTCGTCGACTCCGTCCACGGCTTTGATCTGGAACTTGCGGTAGTCGGACGACTTCGGCTTGCCCTCCTCGAAGACGACCATGCTGCCCACGGGATTCGACCCCTGCGTGTTGGATATGTCGTAGCACTCCATGCGTCGCGGCAGGGTCGGCAGGTTGAGCGCCTCCTGGAGCTCCTCCATCGCCCTTCCCAACGCCCCCTCCTCGGCCGCCGCCTGAACTCGCCGCTGCTCCATCCCCTCCGAGGCGTTCTCCGCCACCATCCGCATGAGACGCCGCTTCTCGCCTCGCTGCGGCACGTAGATACGGACCTTGCTCCGACGCTTCGCGCCCAGCCAAGTCTCGATGGCTTCCGTGTCCACCAGCTCGTCCTGCACCAGTATGCGGGGAGGCACGTACGGGGTGACCTCATAGAACTGCTTCACGAAGGCGCTGAGTATCTCGCCGGGCGTATCGTCGTGCGCCCCTGTCATGATGAAGTGGTCGCGTCCGACGAGCTTGCCCTGCCGGACGAAGAAGACCTCCATCCAGGCCTCGTCGCCGTCCGTCGCGAGCGCTATCAGGTCGAGCGTCTCCGAAGACAGGTGGAGCACCTTTTGGCCCTCATGGACCTTCTCGATGGCCTGTATCTGGTCCCGCAGCGTCGCCGCCCTCTCGAATTCAAGCACCTCGGACGCCTCGAACATCCTTGCCTCAAGCGATTTCAGAATTCGGTCGGCCTTGCCGTCGAGGAAGAGGAAGACCTGCTCTATGACCTCCCGGTACTGGTCCTCGTCCACAGCCCCGATGCACGGCCCCACGCAGCGGTTGATGTAGTAGTCGAGGCAGGGACGCGGATCGTTGCCGGTGATGGTCTTCGTACACGACCGGTACGGAAAGAGCTTCTTGAGGAGGGCGAGTGTTCTGCGAACGCTGCTCGCGCTGGCGAACGGCCCGAAGTACCGGGAGCCGTCCCGCTTCACCGTTCGCGTGATGTAGACCTGCGGGAAGTCCTCCGTGAGGTCCACCTTGATGAACGGGTAGCTCTTGTCGTCCTTGAGCCGCGCGTTATAGGGCGGCTTGTTCTGCTTGATGAGGTTGCATTCGAGGAGGAGCGCTTCCTGCTCCGACTCGGCGACGATGTACTCGAACTCCGCGACGCGCTTGACCATCTCCCGGATCTTCGAAGGATGGTTCGCCTTCTTCGCGAAGTACGAGCGGAGCCGGTTCCTCAGCTTGGCCGCCTTGCCCACGTAGAGGACCGCGCCCGAGCGGCCTCGCATGATGTAGACGCCGGGCTTGGCCGGTGTGGCTCTCAACCGGTTGGAGAAATCGGTCGGCATCGCTGCCGCGGATGAACGTCGCATCTTCATCAGGACCCGGTCCGTCATCGCAAAGCTCGTCTCACTCCGGCGTATAGGACGGAGTGCGGTCTGACCGCATCATCGCGAACGGGCTCAAGTTCCCCAAAGGTTTCCGCTTCGGGGAGACGCGCGTCTATATGGACCCGCCGAGGGTGACCGTCGCGGCGGCGAGGATGATGATGATGACTAGGGTTACAAGCCCAATGTGCCGCAACTCTCCGGCCAGGAAACGAGTGACCGCCGGGGCTTGGTCGTCGGCGGCCTGCCTGGACCGGCGTCTTCGCGAAGGCGCGGCGGCAGTCCCGGCGATGGTAGCGGTCGCGGTGGCGGTTGCCGTAGCCGGAGCGGCGGCGGCCCCTTCCTCCTCTTCCACGCTCGTTTTTGATACCTCTGGACCTACCTCGAACTGCTGTGTTGAGGCTCTGCGCGGCCCGCGCCTCTTGCGGCTCTTCATCTGATTCTGCCGCTTGGCGACCTTTTGGCCCTTGCTCGGCATCGTCTCCCTCCAATGCTGCTAGTCGAGTATCCGGTCAGTGCAGCCTATTGTCTTACGGATTGCGGGCAATCGGCAAGTGCCCCGCGTTATGCCCGCGGATGCGAGCTTTCGTACTGCGCCCTGACGTGCTCGCTCGTCAAGTGCGTGTACACCTGAGTCGTCGTAATGCTGGCGTGACCGAGCAGTTCCTGCACGTGGCGCAGTTGCGCTCCCCCGATCAGCAGATGAGTCGCGAAGCTGTGCCGCAGGGTGTGCGGCGTGATCTTCCGCTCGATGCCCGCCGCCTGGGCACGCCCTTTGAGGATCAGCCACAGGGCCTGCCGCGTCAGTCGCCCGCCCTTCCTGCTGACGAACAACGCCCTGCCGGCAGCCGGGCCGGCCAGCGACTCCCGCCCGTCTTGCAAGTACACCCTGACCGCCTCGACCGCCTCGTCGTGGACCGGGATGATCCGCTCTTTCGAGCCTTTGCCCATACACCGGACGAAGTTCTCGTCGAGGTCCACGTCGTCGATGTCAAGCGAGACCAACTCGCTCACTCGCACACCCGTTGCGTACATGATCTCGATCATGGCGCGGTCGCGGAGCGACATCGGCGTAGCCGCCTCCTCCACTGACAGCAGAGCTTCGATCTCCTCCACCGACAGCGTTTCGGGGAGCGACTCACCTACCCCGGGCGAGGCGAAGTCCTCCATCGGGTTCTTGTCGATCACACCCTCTTCCAGCAGGAAACCGAAAAGCGCCTTCGTCGAAGCCACCTTTCGAGTCTTGGTCTTGTCGGAGTAACCGCGCTCGTGGAGATCGAGCACGAACGCCGTCAACGCGTCAGTACCGATCCTCTTCCACGAGTCGTTGCCCTGCGGCGACGGGTCACGACTCTGAAGAAAGTCCACGAACTGCGTCAAGTCGTTGCGATACGCCGCGATGGTATTCGGAGACAGACCGCGCTCGACGGTCGCGTAGTTGAGAAACTGTTCGACGGCTTGCTTCATAGCGTCTAGGCGGGGTGGAGCACTCGGTGCACGAAATCGCGCACCAGCGGACGACCTCGCGCTATGTCGTCCTCTTCCATGAAGCCGTGATAGAAGTTCGCGTGGAACTGCTGTGCCGCAAAGAATCCAGACTCAAGCGCGGGATCATCACGGTCCTCGGCCAGCTTGTCCGCCGCGGCCTTGAGCGCGTAGTGACTGCCGGATGGCCAGCCCTTTTCCTTAGCCACCGCTAGAACGGCCTGAGATGCGGCTCCCCAGAGCTTCTCGGAGCCCTGCAAGTTGTCTTTGACGGCGAATTCGTCGTCGGCCTGTCGGAGATAGACCAGTGCTACCTGTGCGTGGTCGAGTGTCTGCGTCATTGGTACTACTCCTGTACGCCCATTATATCACGTAGAAGTGCCGATTCTTGTCATCGTGCGCCGGCTCGCGGAGCAATTGTCTTTCAGCTTGTACGGCATTCTCGACATGACTGAGTGAGTCTGTGTGGCTAACGAGTGCCACATCACGAAGCGTCAGAATCCGAGCAGTCGTCGCATGGACACTTCTGATGTGCGTGTTCTTTGTCGCCTATGCCAACCATCGCGTAAGCAAGGTCAACGAGAGCACTGATGAATACAAGAATGCCTCCGTAGAACAAAGCTCCAGCACCTAGAAGGAAACCCCCTCGACCCCAAGTTTCCAGACTCTTGGGTTGGACTGCGTTGGTGTTGGTACCATCCATTAGTTCGACAAAGTGAAGAGTAGGTACGAACAGGATCATCATGATAACTACGGCAACGAACTATTGTGCGACCCGGATGAATTCTATCCTCTTCGGGCCGTCAAGATTCAGTCCAGCATTGAGAACCAGTCCCCCGAGCACGGCGGCAACCGCGACGACACCTACATCCAAAGTTTGTGGGCGGTCTCGTATTTGGTCGAACCCGTTAAGAAGGTAGAATACTAGCGGAGCCAAGAAAAATAGCACGCAGATCAGCTTCGTCTGCAAGTGGAAGGACAGCGTATTCCAGATACTTTTGGACAAATTAGGCAACACCATTCTCGTTATCCTCCCCATCAGGCTTCTTACAATCAACAACACGTATAGCCAATTGTAGACCACCTGCACACCCTCACGCGGGTTCAAGGCTCAATTGCCAATCGCCAAGTTCATTGAAATACTACAAAGTAAGTAGACCAGAATCCCCCGTTGAACTGCCCGCCCAACTCATCGACTCATTACATACGGCCTCCCATCGCCACCGAATTCACAAGCACCAGCCAACGCCCAACGCCCCCAACTCCCCCTTGACACGCGCCCACTGCCTTCATACAGTAGTTCAGTCCTCTTTGCGACACGGCACCGAATGATAACCATCGACATCCACCCCAACCTCTTCTCTGGCGATTTCGTCGGAGCGTTCGTCGTAAGCTGGCACGGCTTCCTCACGTTCATCGCCGTGCTGGTCGCCGTGGTGCTGGTGGGAAGATGGGCCCCGATGAAGGGCATCGACTCGGACGCGATCTACTCCATCGCCATCTGGGCAATCATCGGCGGTATCATCGGCGCGCGGCTCGTTCACGTCATCGACAACTGGGACATCTACCAGGACGACCCCGCCCAGATTCTCGCGGTCTGGAGCGGCGGCATCGGGCTCTGGGGCGGAATCCTCGGCGGATTCATCGGTGGAGCGGCATATGCCTACTTTGCCAAGCATCCAGTTGGAATTATAGCCGACCTTACCGCGCCCGTCCTGCCGTTCGCGCAATCCATCGGACGGATCGGCGACATCATCAACGGCGAGCACTGTGCGAAGCCGCTCGACCTCTTCTTTGGGATGCGCTGGTCGAACCTCGAAAGCCCTGCCGTACAGTGCGCCAACGGCGGTGCGGCCACGATGGACTTCGTCCACCCCGTCATCGTCTACGAAATACTCTGGAACATGCTGTGCATGGCCGTCCTCTGGCTGCTGCGCGACCGCATCCGCCCCGACGGTATGCTCTTCGCGCTTTACCTGGCCCTGTACGCCGTCGGACGCTTCGCGATCACGTTCTTCCGCGAGGACAAGGTCTGGGCGCTCGGAATGCAGGAGGCCCAATACATCGCGCTCGTGGTTCTCATCATCACCATCCCGCTGCTCGTGGCGCGGGCAAGGTTCATGAAGAAGGTCGTGACAGCCGACGAGGATATTCCTGAGCGAGTGCGAGGAACGCGCGCGGAGCGCCGCCGCAAGGACCGCTAGGCACTGCCGACGTCCCCCGTCAGTGCCCCGTAGAAGG
The DNA here is from genome assembly GCA_965247555.1 of Dehalococcoidia bacterium. GTDB lineage: Bacteria > Chloroflexota > Dehalococcoidia > Lucifugimonadales > VXLM01 > VXLM01. Next base: position 112,839 of record CBDFHR010000009.1, read on the forward strand.
CCGGAAGTCCAGCACCGTCAGCTGGAACGTCGTCTGCCCGTTCCAAGTGTTGAGACCGAAGGAATAGACCACGTCGAGCGTGTCGCCGTGTCGCACCGGCTTCTCGCCCTGCTTGAAGGCGATCGCGTCCCAGACCTTACCGCCATGAGCTAGCTGCAGCTTCCGATGATCCCGTCCCGCGCCGACCTTGAACGCGCGAAGGACTCTCGCGTCTCGCATGAGCAATGTCGGGGCGGGATTGCCCTTGCCATACGGACCGATTCGACGCATGAACTCGAAACGTTCGCCGAGCAGCGATGCGGGCGATGTCACAGCGTCGATCTCCAGGGTCGGCACGAGCATCGTATCCCGCAACCGCTCCTCCGCAGTCGCAACCAGCTCTCGCTGGAGAAGGGGAAGGTCGTCCGTGGAGACCGTGAACCCCGCTGCCTCGGGATGACCCCCATGCCGGTGAAAGCTCGGACTGGTGGAACGAATCGCGTCGATGATGTCGAACTCCGGGATGCTCCGCGCGCTCGCTCGCGATTCCTTCTCCCCGCGCCGGACCACCACCGCAGGCCGGTAGAACTGCTCCGACAGGGTGCTGGCTATCAGACCGAGTATCCCCGGCAGCCATTCCTCGCTCTCCACGAACAGCAGCGGCGGCAGCCTGCCGCCCCCCGCGGAGTAGACCTGTCTGCGGGCCTCCTTGATGCTCGTGGCTGCCAGCGCCTTGCGCTCCTCGTTCACGCTTTCCAACTGACCCGCGATGGAGCCTGCCTCTCTTTTGTCGCTTGTGGTAAGCAGATCGAGACTGATCTTGGCGTCGCCGAGACGCCCAGCCGCGTTCAGACGCGGAATGACCGAAAACGACAGTGACTCCGAGTCCAACTCTCTACGATTCGCCCCGCTCACCATGAACAAGGCACGCAGGCCGGCGTACTCCGTCGACTTCATCAGCTCCAGGCCACGCTTGACGATGAACCGGTTCTCCCCGGACATCGGCGCGACATCCGCCACGGTTCCGAGCGCCGCCAGCTCCAGCAGATGCTCGGGTCGCTCCCTGCCCAGCGACATCCAGAGTCCCTCGATCAGCTTATACGCAAGGCCCGCCCCCGTCAGGTGCTCGTAGGGATAGACCGAGTCGCCCCTGCGCGGGTTGACGATTGCCGTTGCCTGGGGCGGGTCGTCGGGCAGCGCGTGATGGTCCGTGATGATCGTCTCGATGCCGTGCCGCGCGGCGTGGGCGATCTCCGACCGGGAGTTGATCCCGTTGTCGACCGTAATGAGCAGGGTCACGCCCTGGTCGGCAAGCGTTTCGACCGCCTGGATATTCAGCCCGTGCCCCTCGTCGACGCGGTGCGGCAGGTACGGCACGACCTTCAGTCCCAGGCTCTCCAGCGCCGTTACGACGATTGCCGTGCCGGATACCCCGTCGGTGTCGAAATCGCCGAACACCCCGACCGTGTCGTTCCATAGCAACGCCGTGCGAAGCCGGGCCGCGGCCTTGTCCATATCGGGCAGCAGGAACGGGTCGTGCGCGAGATCGTCTCCACCCTCAAGAAACGCCGCCGCCTCGTCCGCGGTCATAATGCCGCGGTTGTAGAGCAGCTGCGCGTCGAAGGGCGGCAAGCCGATAGAATCGGCGAACCCCTCGGGCGGCGCTGGAAGCAGATTCCAGACCTTATCGAGCATTGTTGACGCTTATTGTTGCGGAGAGCGTCGCAGCTGAGGCTTCGAGGCTATCCGGTGAATTCTTTGAATATGAGGCTGACGTTGTGCCCGCCGAACCCGAAAGAGTTGCTCATCGCCGTCCGTATCCTGCCGCGCCGGGCCACGTGCGGGATGTAGTCCAGGTCGCAGTCGGGGTCCGGCTCTTCCAGGTTGATGGTCGGCGGCGCGGCCGAGTTCACGATCGCGAGCGCGGAGACCGCCGCTTCGAGCGCGCCGCTTGCGCCCAGCAGATGACCGGTCATCGACTTCGTGGAGCTGATCGGTATCTTGTACGCCTCGTCGCCGAAGACTCTCTTCATCGCCAGCGTCTCGCTCCTGTCGTTCAGGGGCGTCGACGTGCCGTGCGCGTTGATGTAATCAATGTCTCCAGGGGCCATCCCCGCGTCCTTGAGCGCCATCTCCATCGCTCTCGCCGCGCCCTCCCCTTCGGGATGAGGCTGGGTTATGTGGTGAGCGTCGGAGGTCGACCCATAGCCGGCCATCTCGACAATCGGCTCGACGCCGCGCTCCCGAGCATTCTCCAAGGTCTCCATGACCAGGACTCCCGCGCCCTCTCCGAGCACGAACCCGTCGCGCTGCGCATCGAATGGGCGAGACGCTCTATGCGGCTCGTCGTTGCGACGCGAGAGCGCCTTTACCGAGTTGAACCCCGCAACGCCGATGGGACAAATCGCCGCCTCTGTCCCCCCTGCCAAGACCGCGTCCGCCACGCCCATACGCAGCAGTGCCTGAGCCTGCCCGATGGCGTCCCCGCCGCTCGCGCACGCCGACACGGTGGAGTAGTTCGGGCCCCTAGCCCCTATCGCCATGGACACCTGGCCCGACGCCATGTCCGGCAGCATCATCGGCACGAGGAAGGGGCTGACTCGCCTTGCGCCTCGTGCGTCCATCACGCCGATCTGTTCCGACAGGGTGATGATCCCCCCGATGCCGCTCGCGACCATGACCGATACCCGTTCCCCGATGCCGTTGAGGTTGGTGAACCGGGCCTGCTCCACCGCCTCGCTCGCAGCCGCCACCGCAAGCTGCGAGAAGCGGTCCATCCGCCTGGAGTCCTTCCGGCTCATGTAGTCCGTCGGCTCGAAGCCCTTCACCTCGCCAGCGATGGTCGTCTCGAGGTCCTCGGGGTTGAACGCGGCGATGTGGTCGATGCCGGACACCCCGGCCAGGAGATTCTTCCACGTGCTGTCCCTCGACAGTCCGACCGGACTGACGATCCCAATACCTGTGACGACGATACGCGTTGTCATGGCTGGGTGCTCCCTCGCGGCAAGTTCAACGGTCTGCCGCACCGCGCGGCGTTCCGTTGACTATACCAGACACCCCCACGAAAGCAAAACAACCGGCGGGCGACTGTTCACCCTGGCTTCCTCAATAGCATCACCCGCCCCCGCGGGAACTCTACCTTCAACCCCAGCCACTCGCCTATCCACCGAAACGTGCGGCGCGTGTAGAAGGCGACGTGGGTAGGGTCGCGGTGGTAGTACCAGTCGGGGAATGTGGGTTTGTCTTCGAGGATGTCGGTCATGATGCCGAGGAATCCGCCGGGGGCCAGTATTTTGTGTAGGCGCAGGAAGTCGGCGCGGGGGGTGGCGAAGTGCTCGACGGTCTCGGTGCAGGTGATGAAGTCGTAGGTGTCGGCGAGGATGGCCTCGTCCGGGTGGAAGAGGGGGTCGTAGAGCGCGGCTGAGTGGCCGTCTTCCTCGATCATCGCCGCGAGGGCGGGGCCGGGGCCCGCGCCGTAGTCGAGTCCACGCGCGCCTTCGGGCAGCCGGGGTCGAATCTCGTCCCACAGGCGCGACAGGAACCGGCGATAATCGGCGTTGTCGGGGTCGTTGTCGTGCGTGAGGTATCTCTGGCGCGCGGCGTCCGCGTCGAGGTGGAACTCGGCGGGAACGAAGACGAGGTCGCAGGTCTCGCAGTGGTAGTAATCGCGTTCGAGATTCTTCTGCCGGCTGGTGAAGAAGAGCGTCGCTCCCTCGGACAGGCATAGTGGGCATTGCCGGTTGGAAGGACTCATACGGCGAGTATACGCCGTTGACCATGTACTCGTCGGGCCGTAGAGTAAGTCCGCTTGGCGAGACTCAGTTCGGACATGGGGCAGGCATGGGGCGATTCGACGGGCAGGTCGCGATAGTCGCAGGCGGCGGGCAGGACGTCGGCCTCGGCGTGGCGATGCGGATGGGGCGTGAGGGGGCGAGCATCGTCCTCGTGGAGGCGGACCGCGTCATGGGCGAGCGCGCTGCGGACCTGCTGGACGCTGAGGGCATCCAGGGACGCTTGCTGCTCGGCGACCCGGCCGACCCCGCCGCCGCGAAGTGGGCTGCGACGACGGCGAAGCTGGTGTGGGGGAGGGTGGATGTCGTTGTCTACCCCGTCCCTATGCCGGACGTTTCGGGCCCTCTCCATGCGGTCGGTCCCAAGATCCTCGATGCCTTCTATCGCACCGACGTGCGCGGTCCGCTGCAGTATTGCCAGGCCGTAATACCGGCGATGATGGAGCGTGGGTACGGACGCATCGTGACCGTGGCATCCGACTTTGGGACGGAGGTTCAAGCGGGCCGGAGCGCGCGGTCGGCGAGCCAGGCTGCCCTGCTAGGTCTGACGAAAGCCGTCGCGATGTCCGTCGTCGAGACCGGAATTCTCGTCAACGCGGTGGTGCGTTCCGAGGGTGAGGGGCTGACGGAGGGTGTGGTCTCTACAGTGTGCTGGCTGGCTTCGAGCGAGTGCTCCTTCACGACCGGGATGACGTTCGAGGTCGGAGGCGGGCGGCCCTAATGTCGAGGCATCACAGCGGCTGACGGCCCGCGAACCCGGTGTCGAGCTCGTGCCAGTAGTCTATGCGTTCCTCGCCGTAGAGCCAGCAGAGGTAGACTTCACGGTCGTCTCGGAGGGCGGGGAAGTCGATGAGTCCGCGCTGAAGGTCGCGGATGATGATGCCCCGGTTCTCGAACTCTTCGAGGGGGAGGCGCAATGCATCGGTCGTCTTTTCGACGCGGGACCAGAGGTCGTGTACCTCTTCTTCACGGGTGCTACCGCCGTTTGAGCGGATGGCTTCGAGGAGGGCGCTCAGCTTCGTCCGGGCATCGAGCAGTTCGGCGGTCGCCTCGCGCATGGAGTCGACGGCGTCTCTAACCCATGGAAGGGCGGCCTCGGCCTCCTTGAGGGTGTAGTGGCGATCAGCCATGTTGCTGGGAACCGACTGGGCTGGCCGCGATCAGAATGCCACGGGCAGAAGCTGCGACTTGCCGTTGCGCTGCTGGACGTAGGCCCCGGTCTGCTCTTGGGCGAGACCGAAGATCATGAGCCATCCGCCGTTCAGCGCCATGCCGATGACCTCGCGCTTGCGGTTGATGACCTCGCCGGGGTCCTTGTCGAACGCCGCGATGGTCGAGAGGGCGATGTGGAACGGCGTCGGGATGAGGTGCGACAGGAAGGCGATGCGCTCGCTTCCGGCCTCGACTAGGACGATCTGGTGGCCGTTGGAGTACCCGTTCGTCACCTTAGTACTGATGCCGGGGGCAAGCTCGACGTCTCCCTCGACGATTTCTAGAACGCCCGCGTCCTGCAGCGGCACGAAGTCTTCATCGTTGTAGAGCTTGCGGTTGCGCTCGTCGGGTGAGACGGCCTCCTCCCACGCCGCCCTCTGCACGACGTAGCGCGCCTTTTGGAAGCTCGGAATGGCCCTGCCGGACCTCTCGAGCTTGGTCGAGCCGCCCGCGGTGTCGAACTGGAGGTCGGTGAGCACCACGGTGTCGATGTCCCTGGCCGACACGCCGAGAGCCTTTAGCCCCTTGATGAGCTTGTTGCCCTGCAGGCCGTGCGACTCCTTGAGCCTTTCAAGGCGCTTGGACCCGGCTCCGGCGTTTATGAGGATGTTTCCGGCGGAGTTGCGGATGAGGAGGCAGTTCAGCCCGAGGCGCACCCTGTTCTTGCGGTCGGGCTTGATATAAAGCTCCCACTCTGACTTGGGCACCTGACCGAACACCGATCCCCCGTCGATCAAGATCGTCCCATCACTGATTACGTCGACGAACGTTCCCCCGAGCTGCACTGGACACCTCCCGCAACGTTCATGTCCGGGAAAGTGAGGTGAGGCCACCTTGGGCCTTCTACGACGTGCACTACCCCGAACACGGCATTTGACGGCATGATATACCAAGTTTTGGAAAAGTACAATACTTTGTGAAGGGTTAAATTGGCGAGTTAGGGGAGTTTTGCGGTCGGACAAGGGGTGATTGGCCAGCAGCACCTACACCCCCGACCCCTCTGGATACCGTCCCCGTATCGTAGTACGGGGTGACGTCCCTCCGCCGGTATGACGGTTGTGTTGAGGACGAGCACGGGCGACCACGAGGGTCGCCCTTACGCCAGCTTAACCGGGCCGAATGCTGACGACTACAGCGCGTCGACGGCGGACCGGAACACGTCGAGCGTGCGGTCGATGTCCTCGTCGGTGTGCGCCGTGGAGACGTAGTACTTGGTGTCGCCCTTGAAGACGCCGCGTTCGAGGAGCAGGTCGTTGAGCTTCATCATCTTCGCCTTGTCGGCCCTCGCGGTGTCGCGGTAGTCGGCGATAGGCTTATCGTCGTCGGTGAAGTAGATGTCGAACACCGTGTCGTGGCCGATAACCTGCGCGGGTATCTCGGCCTGATCGAGCGCCTGCTGGAACCCCTCGCGGAGGCGCCTGCCGCGTGCGAAAGTCTCCTGGTAGATGCCCGGCTCGCGGAGGACTTCGAGGGTGGCAAGTCCGGCTATGGACGCGACGGGGTTGCCGTTGAGGGTGCCGACCTGCGGCATGGGGCCCGTCTCATCGGAGTGGGCGGCGTCGAAGACCTGCATGATCTCGCCCTTGCCAGCGACGGCTGAGAGCGGCAGACCGCCTCCGACGATCTTGCCGAGCGAGCAGAGGTCGGGTGAGACGCCGTAGTGCTGCTGCGCGCCGCCGTACGAGAACCGGAACCCCGTCACGATCTCGTCGAAGATCAGGGGAATGCCGTACTGGTTCGTGATGTCACGCAGTCCTTCGAGGAATCCGGGCTGGGGATTGATGACGCGCTGGAACGCCTCGACGATGACGCCGCCGATCTCATCGTGATATTTGTCGATGATGGCGCTCGTCGTCTCGAGGTCGTTGAAAGGGGCGACGAGCACCTCGTCCTGGATGGAGCGCGGGATGCCGGCGGAATCGGGCTCGGGGCGCGGGAAGTCGATCAGCTTGGAAGGCGAGAGGCTCATCAGGGCGTACTCGTTCATGCCGTGGTAGCCGCCCTCGAACTTCAGAATCTTGTCCCTCCCGCGGTATGCGCGCGCCGCGCGCATGGCCAGCAGAGTGGCCTCGGTCCCGCCGCTGGCAAATCGCACCTGTTCCGCTGCCGGCACCGCCCGGCAGATCTCCTCAGCCAGGAGGATGGCCTCTTCCGTCAGGCTGAAGAAGGTGAAGCTCTTGCCCACGCGCTCCCGCAGGGCTTCCACGACCTTCGGATGAGCATGGCCGATGAACATCGGGCCGGAGCCGAGAGCGTAGTCGACGTACTCGTTGCCGCTGACGTCCCATACCCTGGACCCCTCGCCGCGTTCGATGACGACGTTCATGTGGATCGTGTTGCCGTTGCTCCCGCCCGGCATGTACTGCGAGACCCTCTTGAGGAGATCGGTCTCTCGTCGGCTTTGTGAGCGCTGCATCTCGCCTCCTTCTGTTGGCTGCCTGCTCGGAATTATAGCAAAGGGAGGGGAACAACGTAGAAAGTGGAGGGCATGGAAGGTAGAGAGTATTGCGTAGTGAGTGGGGCTGGCGAGTGTTTAACATTTGAGTGGTCACACATTCGCGTCCGACTCGCCTATAATCTGTTCGACCGATTCCCCCAGACTTGCATGAGGAGCACAGGTATGAAGTTTGAAGTGGCCGCCGGTGACATCAGTGTTCGCGATACGGACGCGATTGTCGTCAACTTGTTCGAGGGGGTGACCCGTCCCGGCGGGGCGACCGGTGCGGTGGACTCGGCGCTCGGCGGAGCTATTTCGAGGCTCATCGGCGACGGCGAGATTACAGGCAAGCGCGGCGAGGTGACGATCATCCACACGCTGGGCAAGATCGCTCCCGCGAGAGTGCTCGTTGCCGGGCTTGGCAAGGCGTCCGACTTCAACGCGGAAGCTGTCCGCTCGATATCGGGCGAAACGGCGCGCCGGCTTCAGAAGATCGGCGTGTCGAGGTTCTCGACCATCGCGCACGGAGCGGGCATCGGCGGCATGGACGCGGCGCAATCGGCGCAGGCCATCGTCGAAGGGACCGTCCTGGGGCTGTACGACTTCGACCGGTTCAAGTCATCGAAGGACGGCGAGAAGTCGGTCGAGTCGGTCGAGATCGTGGAGTTCGACGCCTCAAAACTGGCGACGCTGCAGTTGGGCGTCGATCGCGGGACGCTGCAGGCCGACGCGGTCACGTTCTGCCGCAACATGGTCAACGAGCCCGGCAACCGCATGACCCCGTCGCGGATGGCCGAGCGCGCTCTCAAGGCGGCACACGACTCCGGGCTGGAACTGGAGGTGCTCGACACGCCGGACCTCGAAGCGCTGGGCATGGGCGCGTTCATCGGCGTGGCGCAGGGCAGCAAGGAGCCTCCGAAGCTGATCGTCATGAAGTACGAAGGAGACCCCGAGAACCCCGACAACAACCTTGCCATCGTCGGCAAGGGAATCACGTTCGACAGCGGCGGCATATCGATCAAGCCGTCAGCGAACATGGGAGAGATGAAGGGCGACATGGCGGGAGGCGCGGCGGTCATTTCGGCCATGAAGGTGATCGGGCAGGTCGGACCGAAGATCAACGTCACCGGCATCGTCGCGGCGACGGAGAACATGCCGGGCGGGGGCGCTCAGCGGCCCGGCGACATCGTAAAGACCATGAGCGGCAAGACCATCGAGGTGGACAACACCGACGCCGAGGGCAGGCTCGTCCTGGCGGACGCCGTGTACTACGCCCACACCCAGGGAATCAGAAGGATCGTAGACATCGCCACCCTGACCGGCGCGATGAGCATCGCCCTCGGGCACATATGCAGCGGGCTGTTCGGCAACGATCAGACGTTCATCGACCAGGTGAAGCAGTCCGGCGACATGGCGGGCGAGCGCCTATGGCAACTCCCCACTTACGACGAGTACAAGGAGCAATACCGCAGCGACGTGGCCGACATCAAGAACATAGGCGGCCGTCCGGCGGGTTCCATCACCGGGGCGCTCATCATCGGCGAGTTCGTCGGAGACGCCGCGTGGGCGCACGTCGACATCGCGGGAACATCGTTCTCGAGCAAGACGAGTGGGTACGTCGTCAAGGGCGGCACGGGTGTGATGGTCAGGACGCTGGTTAAGCTGGCTGAGGTGCTGGCGGGGGAGTAGGGGGTAGGTCATTGTGTCGGCGCCCGTGTTACTTCTCAGTTGGAAGTCGAGACGGTAAATCCGCCGGAGAGCGAACATTGGACAGGGGCCGGTTCGTGGATTCCCGCTTTCGCGGGAATGACGGGTTGCGGGGAGTGGACACCGATAAACTGGGGGAAAGCGCTTCATCTCAAAGGGGATATTCCATGGAAGTAGGCAAAAGAGAACTCACTGATTCACCCGCACAGGGGAACCCTAAAACCAAATCTGTTGCGGAGCCATTTAGCCTGAAGTCGGCATATGGGTCGGTGAAGGCCGCCGCGAATCCTGAAGACTTCGATAAGATCTCCCTCATCGCCAAGGACGAAAAGGCGGAGAAGACCGTGCGGGAACTGAGTGAGTAGCTCAGAGCACCGTCTACGACCGGGACTTCGACAGGGTTCCCGGACTTCAAAGAGTCGAGCCGTAAGCAGGGTGTTTGCGGACGGAATCGGCGTGTGTTACGATTCCGGCAGTTCCAGCAGGTAGGCCGGTAACCACTATGCGACCCACCGGATGGACCTTCATTACCAACCACGGGTTGGTGCTCAGCTACATCTACCACAATCCCGACCACACCGCGCGGGAGATATCGAACCATGTCGGCATCACCGAGCGCACGACCCACAAGATCATCTCCGAACTTGAAGAGGCGGGATACATCCAGCGGCACAAGAGCGGCAGGCGCAACCTCTACAGCGTCGACCCGGAACTCCCTCTACGTCACCATACGAAGAAGGACGTAAACGTCGCCGCTCTGCTGGAGGCGCTGACCGCCGCGGATATTGTGGAGAAGCTTCCGTAGGGGTCTTCCGGCCGCAAGCCGGCGTGTCTCGACCACGCTTCGAGCGTCCTGTGTCGGCGGCGTTCTTGCATGTACTTGCCCCAATTCTCGTCATCCGGCAGTAGCCCGGCTTAGATGCTTCGTTCGAACTCGTTTGCCTCTCGTCACTCAAGGCACCCTGTAGCAACGACTGTCGACCAACTCCCTGCTCCGCGGCGGACGCAGACCTTTTGGAACAATCCAGGGTCTCCTAACGTCCTACTTAATACAGGCATAGAGCGAAGCCACTCAGGAGAAAGGGAAAGGGAGTAGATCATGCGACGAGTGAATGCAAAGCGGCAGTGGATTGGTCTCACACCTGTTTCAGTAATGGTAGTGAGCCTCGCGCTCATAGTTAGTGTCCTCTGGTTCTTTGGGAACCCTGAGCAGGTCTACGCGTGTTCGTGTGCGCAACCTGGGACTCCTTCCGAAGAACTTGAGAAGTCTTCCGCAGTCTTCGCGGGGAGGGTCGTCTCGATTCGACACTCCTTCGACCCCGATGCAGCGTCTGTCTCCCCTGAGGACCGCACCACGGTTGGCTTCGAGGTCAACGCCGTGTGGAAGGGGACTGTCTATGAGGACATGTATATCACGACACCACCGACTGGCGGAAGTTGCGGTTTTACCTTTGTCGAAGGGGAAGAGTACATCGTCTATGCACACGATAGTGCCTATGGCGACGACAGCTATACTGTTGGCATATGCAGTCGAACTGCCCTCCTTGGGCAAGCGCAAGACGACGTCGATGCGCTCGGAGAGGGACAAGCTCCTCAAGCCGGGACGGGCGGGCCAGCGCCCGAAGAACCAGAGGACACGGCCGTGGATAGGGCGAGGGACTTCATTCTGGCGGTTGCCGCGCATATCCTTGCATTAGTCGGGTTTGTGGTGAACGCACTAATGGGGTGTAGGTAGGTCTCCCCCGCTTCGTCGGCCCATCTTCGACCCTTGGGGTGAGGATAGGGCCACCACTACGCACGCGATAGAAAGGGAACGCCGGGGGGTGGTTGGCTGGGAGCAAATGGGTACATAACCAACCGACTGGACCATATGTCAGCATTGGACGATGCTGAGAAAAGGGAATGTCTGAAGGAGGAACTTACCGACGCCATAAGCTACCTCTATTACTCAGGCAAGAAACTGGGCAAGAAGATCGACGACGCCAAGTGAGTCTCTGTAGGGTTTATGGTGGAGGTATTGGCACCCTTCGACAGGCTTAGGAGGGCTGAACGGGATTCCCTCTTGCCACCTGCTACGGCTGTCTCAACCGAACGAATGCCACGAACGCGGCAATCGCGGCGCCCAGCAAGAGATGCAGCAGGCCCGTTAGTGCGATAACCGGCACATGTCCGACGACGGTTGCTACTACGGCTATGATGGCGAGAGTCCTTCCCCGCTTCCTGTTCGCAGCGTAGCTTGTGGCCTCGCTTACCACGTAGCCGAATCCGGCCGCGGCGATCAGGTAGAAGAAGAGACCAAAACCAATTAGGAATAGGAGCAGCAGCACGCCGCCGCCTGCGATCCCTACCAGGAGGCTCGCTCCGACGGCCCGCAGGATCAGTGGCGTCGAGACCTCGTATTGCGGCAGTTTGGGCGGCCTGCCGCAGTCGGGACAGCGAACGCCGACAGGCCCGTGGATCATGCACTGGGGGCACATCGGCGTCTCGCATCGGCCGCACCGGAGGCTTGTCGGCGTGTCCTTGTGCCGCGCGCAGTACGTCGCGCCCGCTTCGTGCTCGCCCACTACGTCGCCTCCCCTTCGATTCCCCTGCGCGTCCACTCTTCCTGTCGCCGGACGTCGCGGTCCCAGAGGACGCGGTAGACGAAGACCCGCCAGTTGTAGCCTTGCTCCGGGCGTTCCCAGTTGGCGGTCAGGCGCTTTGCCAGCAATACGATTGCGAGACAGACGAAGAGGATGACGATCGTAGTGTCTCGTTCGAAGAGGTTGAAGAAGTCGAAGAGATACACGAAGCCCGGAAGCGCGACGATCATGACGAATATCCAGAACGCCATGTCCTTGAGCCACAGGGTCCCCACGAGGCCGACGAGAACAAGCCCCATGACTATTTCCTGCCACATCAAGAAGGCGAGCATGATGCCGATGACCGTCGAGATGCCACGTCCGCCCGTCATCTGAAGGTAGGGAGACCAGTTGTGGCCCAAGACGGCGGCGAGTCCGACGGCGGCTTGGACGGTGAGACCCTGGTCAAGGAACTGTGCTAGGAGAATCGGCACCGTGGCCTTGCCGATGAGGTCGAACAGGCCGACGGTGATGCCGATCCAGCGCCCGACGTGCTCGCTGAGGTTGGATGCTCCGACGTTGCCGGAGCCGGCCGTTCGGATATCGACTCCCTTGAGCCAACGAGCCACCAGGTAGGACGACGGAATCGCTCCCAGCAGGTAGGCCCCGACGATGAATGCGATCGCGGTGATGGTCATAGGACCTCGGCCACGCCCTTCTTCGCACGTAGCGACTCGACCGTGCTCATTGGCGGGCCCGCTTTGCCAGGAATGATCTCTCCGGGTTTGCCGGATGCGTGATAGTCGCTGCCCCCGCACGGAACGAGATCAAGCTCGGCTGCGATGTCCGCGAGCATCTCAATTTCGCTCTCGGAGAACTCGCCGTAGTGGACCTCCAGGCCCACCATCCCGGCCTCCTTGAGACTTGCAACGACAAGTCTGAGCTTTTGGGAATCCTCTCGCTCGTAGTACAGCGGATGCGCCATGACGGGCATAGCGCCGTTGTCCAGCAACACTCGGATGGCTTCCTCCGGCTCCAGTCGGGTACGTTCGACGTATGCCGGGCCGGTGCGTCCGATGAACCTGTCGAACGCCTCCTGCCACTCCGAGACGTACCCGCGTTGGATCATTGCCTGGGCGATATGCGGTCGACCAACCGCCGCTCCGTCCGCGATGCGTTTGACCTCCTCCCAGGTGATGTCGAGGCCGAGCCCGACGAGCCTCTCGACCATCTTGCGGCCACGGTCCTCTCGTCCAGCGCGAAATTCTCTGAGTAGGTCTTGGAAGCCGGTGTCCTCCATGTCGATGAAGTACCCCAGCATGTGGATCTCGTTGTCCGGCACGTCGGTGCTGAGCTCGATGGCGGGGATGACCTCTATGCCGTGGCGGACCGCGGCGGCCTGGGCCTCAGCAACGCCCTCGGTGGAGTCGTGGTCGCTGATGGCGATGACCTTCAGGCCGTTTCGGGCGCACAGGTCGACGAGTTCGGTTGGGCTGAGCGTGCCGTCGGAGTGGGTTGTGTGGAGATGGAGGTCTACCTCATGCACTTCGGGGTCCTTGCGGTTGTCTGATTTCATTGTATCCGTTGGGAGGAGATAGCGGAAACCAAGACCGCCTCCGGCGTCTCTCGCCGGAGGCGGTTCCAAATCCGTCGATTCCGTTAGCAGTCTATCGAGCGTACTCCACTGACCGGTTCTCGCGTATCACGGTCACCTTGATCTGTCCGGGGTAGGTCAACTCCTGCTCGATCTTCTTGACTACGTTGCGGGCCATGTTGTTGGCGGCGAGGTCGTCGATGTCTTCGGGCTTGACCAGGATGCGGATTTCGCGCCCGGCCTGGATCGCGTAGCACTTTTCCACGCCTTCGAATGCCATGCCGACCTGTTCGAGGGCCTGGAGGCGCTTGAGGTAGTGCTCGACGGTATCGCGTCGCGCTCCCGGTCGGGCAGCGCTTATCGCATCGGCGGCCGCGACGAGGAACGACTCCGGGCTGGAGTGGTCGTCGTCGTGGTGCTCGGCGATGGCGGTGACGACCGCCTTCGGGACCTTGTTCTTGGTGGCGACCTCCGCCCCGATCTCAGCGTGCGGCCCCTCGACCTCGTGAGTCAGGGCCTTGCCGATGTCGTGGAGCAGTCCGCCCATCTTGGCGACGCGGACGTTCGCTCCGATCTCGGCCGCCATCGCCGCGGCGAGGTGGGCCACCTCGACGCTGTGCTGCAGCACGTTCTCGCCGTAGCTGAAACGGTACTGCAGGCGGCCCAGCAGTTGGATGACCTCCTTGTTGAGACCGCGCACACCGACATCTCGAACGGTATTATCTCCCGTCTTGCGGATGGTATCCTGCAGGTCTTTTTCGGTCTTGGCGACCATGTCTTCGACCCGGGCAGGATGGATCCTCCCGTCGGTCACGAGCTTGCTCAGGGCCAGCCTCGCGACCTCCCGGCGAATCGGGTCGAAGCACGAGATGGTTACCGCTTCCGGAGTATCGTCGATGATGAGGTCTACCCCGGTCGCTTTTTCTATTGCTCTGATGTTCCGTCCTTCGCGGCCAATGAGACGACCCTTCATCTCATCGTTTGGCAGTGGCACTGTGGTTAGAGTAGCTTCGGAGACCACGTCGGACGCGAGACGCTGGATCGCCTCGCTGATGATCTCCCTTGCGGAGTCGTCGGCCCTCGCCCGCGCCTCGTCTTCCATGTCGCGGTACTGCAGGGCCAATTCGTGCTGGATTTCCTCCTCGGCCCGACGCATCAACTCGGACTGAGCGTCCTCCATGCTGAGGTTGGAAATCTCCTCAAGCCGCTGCGACTGCTTTAGCTTGAGGTCCTCTAGGTCGTTCTCGATCTCCGTTGCCCGTTCCTCTTTGGTCGTAAGATCGCGCTCACGATGCTCGAGGTTGCTTGCCCGTTTATCGAGATTCTCCTCACGATTCGACAGACGCCGCTCGACTCGCTGCACCTCTCGGCGGCGTTCCCGAAGCTCATCTTCGGATTCCCTGATTCTCGACTCACCACTCGATACGGTACGCTTGGCCTCTTCACGAGCCTCTCGGATCAGACGACGCTCTTCAGCGCGAGCGTCCTCGACCACTTTCGAGGCCTCGTTCTTCGCTGTCTCCATGCGGTTGCCGGAGACGTTACTCCAGACGAAAAAGAAGCCCAGTGCACCCAAACCAACGCCAAACAGACCGGATAGGACGGCGAGCAGGACAACGATTGGCGCGTCCATGCGCTCACCTCCATACCAGTTTGGCCACCTAGCTTGACTAGGTAGCGTACCTTCATAGTACGTCCGGAGGTCGGTACTGTCAAGCGACCTCCGGGTCTACACAAGGCCGTTAGCGGCCTCACGAAGCCGCTCATGAGCAGCGCGCCGATGGGGAAGAGGCCCTTGGGCGAATAAGAAACTATCTCAAAATCATAGCGCACAAATGCCTTGAGCGGTTTATGAGGTGATTCGTATGGTTTCTCCAAGAACATTTGGAGGAACTTCGTGAACAACCAAGAGGGCTTGGAAACCATATGGGAAGCGCCGGACGAGCTTTGGGAACTCATTGGGCCTATCATCTTGGAGGCAGACCCTCCCAAAGTCAGAGGCCGCAAGCGGGCTGACCCCAGACAGATGCTCAACGGCATCATTTTCCGCTTGCGCAGCGGGTGCCAATGGAACCGATTGCCGAAAGAACTGGGGGACGACAGCACAATCCATCGCACCTTTCAACGGTGGGTGGAACTGGGTGTCTTGCGCCGAATATGGGGAGCCTTGGTGGAACAGTGCGAAGAGTTGGGCGGCGTGGACTGGGAATGGCAGGCGGCAGACGGGGCCATGGGCAAGGCACGTTTGGGGGGGATCTGATTGGACCCAACCCAACGGATCGCGGCAAGGCTGGCAGCAAGCGGAGCCTGCTTGTGGAAGGACAGGGCGGCCCATTGAGCATTGTGGTTGCCGGAGCCAACGCCCACGACGCCACGTTGTTGGATGAGACCCTGGAGGCGATTGTGGTCGAACGTCCGCAACTCACCGAGGATGACCCACAGCACCTGTGCTTGGACAAGGGGTATGACAATCCTTCGGGTCGTCGAGCCGTCGCCAGACACGGCTATCGGCCACACATCCGACGCATCGGCGAGGAGAAGTTGGACGGTTCTGGGCGCAAGCGGTATCCTGCGCGCCGGTGGGTTGTGGAACGGACTCTAGCATGGCTCTCCAAGTGCCGTGCTGTTCTGGTACGCTACGACAAAAAGGCGTCGAACTACATCGGATTGCTGCAGCTTGCGTGCGCACTCCTGTGGTTCCGTCGCCAATGGCGACTTGCCATTTTGAGATAGTTTCTAAGTGCGAGCGCGTTCGCACTTATTCGGTGTCCGTACCAATGCCACAAAAGCAAGACCCCCTTGCGCTCTCCGCAAGGGGGTCTCATTAGGCTTGGTCTTTACGGTGGGTCTAGTTGCCGGCGCCGCCCATGAGCCTGATGCGCGGATCGACGACCACCAGCATCAGGTCGGAGATGAGCACGCCGATAATGGTCAGTGTCGACAGTAGCAGGAAGATGCTGCCCGCGAGATACATATCCTGCTGTTCGAGCGCGCGGAGCATCAGAGGACCGAGGGTCGGCAGGCTGAGCACGATCGACACGATGACCGATCCGCCCAGGAGACTCGGCAACAGGCTGCCGAAGCCGCTGATTAGCGGGTTGATCGCAATCCGCAAGGGGTACTTGACGACGAGCTTCCATGCCACGACGCCCTTCGCTCGCGCCGTCACTACATAGGGCTTGGCGAGCTCGTCCAGGAGGTTGTTGCGGAGCACGCGGATCTGTCCTGCAGTGCCTGCGGTGCCCAACACCACGCCCGGCACGATAAGGTGCTGGAGCATGTCGATTACCTTGCCCACGCTCCAAGGCGCATTGATATATTGGCCTGAGAACAGGCCGCCCACACTCCACCCAAAGTAGGCGAAGAAGACGTACATCATTACGAGGCCCAATAAGAAATCGGGCACAGCGAGCCCCGTGAACCCCAATAAAGTGAACGCATAGTCCCCAAAGGTATGGTGTCTTACAGCTGAATAGATACCCACAGGTAAGGAAAATACCCAAATTAAGACGGCCGTAAAGGCCGCTAAGGCAATCGTGAACTGCAGCCTGTCCGCGAGGAGTTCCTTGATGGTCCGCTGCCGGGCGAAGGAACGTCCGAAGTCGAGCTTGAAGATGATCCGGGAAATCCAGAACCAATACTGGACGAGCATAGGCCGGTTGAGGCCGTAGTAGTCGCGGATGGCCTCCGCTTCCTGCTGGCTGATCTCGTCGCCCTCGAGGCGGAGCATTTCTATGTACCGGTCGACATAGTCGCCCTCTGGCAACTGGATAATGACGAAGGTGAGGAACGATATTATGCAAAGGGTAAGCGCGCCGAGAATAGTCCGCATGACGATGAACGGCAACATTCCCATTCCCATGGTAAGCGAGCCTCCCCAGTTGAGTTATTCTCGGTGTCAAACGGGCCGTGCCAAGCACGACCGCGCACTTTCGGCCAACACTACCATATGTCTTCCTAATAACGCAAGTCGCTCAATCGGGGGGAGCCTGTACCAGTTTAGTCGGTAGGTCAGTTTTTGAGGATGGTCTTACATCCCACTCGTCACTCCCGCGAGAGCGGGAGTCCATGACCCGGGGCGTGAGCATAGCTCCGACTCAACCACCCGACCGACTAAACTGATACAGGTTCAATCGGGGGGTCGTCGGATAATCAGGCGCAGCAATGGTGGGCACCGGCCCTGAGGAGACCTGTGCAAATTCTTGACACCTGTCATTGCTACGAGAATAGCCAGTGTGCCACCGCCCTCCGTCATTCCGGCGATGGCCGGAATCCAGTCCCTGGACCCTGTTGGCTGGTGCCAACCCCATTTTCATACCAGGTGGTGAGGGTGGCTACTCTCATGAGGAATTTATAGTACTTGTCCTCCAAGCAGAGCCTCGTAGCTGGAACGGCTCATTGACGACGGCGGAATACTCTAGATTCCTCGCTGCGCTCGGAATGACAGGTTGTCGTGGCTGATATGATAAAGGTCTCCTGAGCGGCGATAGTCGCTGTGCTAGAATGACGGGCGCGTAACTTCAGGGCGTTCCGCGGCCCGGACTCTATAGAGGTGTATGTCATGGCAACCGTGACCGAAGCCAAGATCCAGAGCAAGTTCAAGGTAGTAGGGACGCGACCGGTCCGTCACGACGGCACCGATAAGGTCACCGGGCGGGCGGTCTACGGGGCCGACATCCAGCTTCCAGGACTTCTGCATGGGAAGATCCTGCGCAGTCCGCACGCCCACGCGCGGATCAAGTCGATCGACACCGAGCATGCCTCCGCCCATCCCGGTGTAATGGCGGTCGTGACCCACTCCGATCTGCCATGGACCGACGACCGGCTCATGGACGTAGGCGAAGACCTCGTGATGAGCCTCCGCTACCTCTCGACTGCCGTCCTCGCGGACGACAAGGCCCTTCACAAGGGACACCCGGTCGCTGCCGTGGCGGCATCCAACCCCCATGCTGCGGAGGAAGCGCTCGACCTGATCGAGGTGGAGTACGAGGTGCTCCCCGCCGTCACGAACGTCGAGGACGCCATGAGGCCCGGCGCTCCCATCCTGCACGGGAACATCACGGCGCCTGAGGGTCTCGGATTCGAGGCCGAGTCCGGCAGCAACGTCGCGGGCCACTCTCAGCAGGTATTGGGCGATGCCGACACGGCCTTCGCCGAGGCGGACGTTGTCGTGGAGCGGGAGTTCCGCACCAAGATGGTACACCAGGGGTACATCGAGCCGCAGACGTGTACCGCCCTCTGGGGACAGGATGGCAGGCTGACCATCTGGAACAGTAGCCAGGGCCAGTTCGGGATGCGCGACCAGATATGCCGCCTGCTTGACGTGCCGGTGTCCGAGGTCAAGGTAGTCCCCTTGGAGATCGGAGGCGGGTTCGGGGGCAAGCTGCGCGCCTACCTCGAACCGGTGGCGGCGCTGCTCTCCAAGAAGTCCGGCCATCCGGTCAAGATCACCATGTCGCGGGCCGATGTCCTGGAAGCCACGGGACCGACGTCAGGTAGCTACACCAAGATCAAGGTTGGTGCGAATAAGGACGGTAAGCTCATCGCGGGCAAGGCGCTCATCGCGTTCGAGTCCGGCGCGTACCCCGGTTCGTCGCACAACGGCGCCGCGACCTCCATGTTCTCGCCGTACGAAATCGACAACATACACCTCGACAGCTACGACGTGGTCGACAACATGCCGAGCACGGCGGCATACCGCGCGCCAGGAGCGCCCATCGGGGCCTTCGCGGGCGAGGCGGTCATCGACGAGATCGCCGAGAAGCTCGGAATCGACCCCGTGGAGCTTCGATTGAAGAACGCCGCACGCGAGGGCACCCGCATGGCCAACGGCGTCATGCACCCCTGCATCGGCGCGGTTGAGATGATGGAGGCCGTCCACGAACACCCGCACTACGGCGCGCCCCTCGCCGACGACCACACCGGACGGGGTGTCGCCTTCGGCTCGTGGGGCAACGGCGCTGGACCCGCCTGCGTGATCGCCAACCTCCAGACCAACGGGAAGTTCAGCCTCGTCGAGGGGTCGGTAGACATCGGCGGCACGCGAACCGCCGTGTCACAGCAGTTCGCCGAGGTGCTCGGCATCCCAGTCGAGGACGTCATGCCCCAGATCGGGGACACCGACTCCATAGGCTACACGTCCAACACCGGCGGGAGCAGCGTGGCGTTCAAGTCCGGCTACGCGGCATACGAAGCGGCGCTCGACGTGAAACGCCAGCTCATCGAGCGGGCGGCCCGAATCTGGGAGACTTCTGTCGAGAACGTTCAGTACGACGAAGGCACCCTCAGCCACGTCTCGGACCCCGAACTGAGCATGTCGTACAAGGAAGTTGCCGAGACCGCCAACGCCACCGGCGGCCCGATCGTGGGACGCGCCAACGTCACGTCCACCGGAGCGGCCCGGGCATACGCGGCCATGATCGTGGACGTTCGCGTCGACCCCGACACCGGCAAGACCGACGTGCTGCGCTGCACCGCTTTCCAGGACGCGGGAATCGCCATTCATCCGAGCTACGTGGAGGGTCAGATTCAGGGAGGAGCGGCACAGGGCATCGGATGGGCGCTCAACGAAGAGTACAACATGGCCGATGACGGGCACATGAACAACACCTCCCTGCTCGACTACCGGATGCCGACCGCCCTCGACCTGCCCATGATTGAGGCCGTCATCGTCGAGGTTCCGAACCCCAACCACCCGTTCGGGGTTCGAGGGGTCGGCGAGGCGGGCATCGTGCCGCCGCTCGCCGCCATGGCGAACGCCGTGTACCGCGCCACAGGAGTCCGGATGACCGACCTGCCGATGAGTCCCCCCGCCGTTGCGGCATCCCTGGGCCTGAAAGAGGAATGAGCGCCTCCTTCGATGAAAGAGGCACAAGAATCGACTTGCCCACCTTCGTCTCTCCCGCGAAGGGAGACCGTATATCCTTCCGTCGCTTTTTAGCAGAGAAGAGATGGAGGTGTATGTTGACCGAGCGGTTGAGTCCATAGAGTATGGGTCAGTGGCTGAGGTCTCAGGGGATAGACGACCGGATTATTCGCCGTTCGCACAAGCATCAATGGGAGTTACCGCATTGGCAAAAGCGACGACATAAGTGGGTAGCGCGTCGTGGTGCGGCGGTGGAGAAGGTATTCCGGACGCTCAAAGGCAACTAGGGGTACAGACGAGTACGTTGCCGGGGTATGGGACGGAACTGTGAGGAGATGTGGTTGAAATTGATGGCGTACAACATGAGGCAGGCGACTGATTGGGCGGGTTGACCTGTCTGAAGCCTGGAGGAGGAGCAATACCAGGCTGAACCGCCAGACCGGAGGTTGAAAAGCCCCATCTGATTGGCTTGTGAAGCGATTCAACGAGCCTTAATTCCGTGCCGAAGACCACACCGAGAGCCTTTCGCTATGTTGCTCTAAGGTCTCCGAAAGCGGGCATCCGAAACACCACCCCGCGATCTCCGCGCCCTCCGCGGTGAATCCCCACCTCAGCACCCAATTTACCTTCCGCCCACCAACGACGCTATAATACCCACGTGCCAGACACCATCCTCTCCGAACTCAACCCCAGGCAGCGCGAGGCGGTCGAAGCAATCAGCGGCCCCGTGCTCATCGTCGCAGGCCCCGGCAGCGGCAAGACCCGCGTCATCACCCATCGGATCGCCTATCTCGTCGACAGATGCGGCGTTCAGCCGCACCGCATCGCCGCGCTCACCTTCACCAACAAGGCCGCGCGTGAGATGAGGGAGCGCGCTGCGTCCCTCATGCGGACGCGCAACGATCAGGTAACTATCAGCACCTTCCACTCCTTCTGTGCGAGAGTCCTGCGTCGCTACGGCGAACTCCTCGGCCTCGACAAGGACTACACCATCTACGACCAGTCCGATCAGACATCGGTAGTGAAGCGCGCCATGGAAGAGCTCGACATCAATGTCAAGCAGTTCTCGCCCGGCAACATCCTCTCCGCCATCTCCGGCGCGAAGAGCAAGCTGATCGACGTCGAGGGCTACCGGCTCGAAAAGTCCGACTACTTCGCTGAGATCGTCCACAGGGTCTACGAAAGGTACGAAGACCTCCTCGCTCAGTCGTCGGCTCTCGACTTCGACGACCTGATCCTCAAGACCCACGCGCTGCTCCGCAATCACTCCGACGTGGCCGAGAGCTACCGTGACCGGTACGTCCATGTCATGGTCGACGAGTTCCAGGACACCAACATCGCCCAGTACGAGATCGCCAAGCAGCTAGCGGGACAGTACCGCAACCTCTGCGTCGTAGGAGACCCCGACCAGTCCATCTACTCGTGGCGAAATGCTGACATCCGCAACATCCTCAGCTTTCGGAAGGACTTTGCCGACGCCAAGCAGATCGCGCTCGAAGAGAACTACCGCTCCACCGAGACGATCCTCGAAGCCGCCCAGAACGTTATCGCCCCCAACCGGCAACGCCTGGAACAGAACCTCTTCACCAACTTGGGCAAGGGCGTTCCCATCACCGTGCACGAGAGCTACGACGAGAACGACGAGGCGCAGTTCGTCATCAACGAGATCGAGAATCTCAGGCGCGATGGCCGTCAGTCGTCCGACTTCGCCGTCATGTACCGCGTCAACGCCCAGTCCCGCGCCCTCGAGGAGATGTGCCTGCGTTACGACGTGCCATACCTCCTCGTGGGCAGCGTCCGGTTCTACCAGCGCCAGGAGATAAAAGACCTCGTCTGCTATCTCCGCCTGATCGCCAACCACAACGACGACGTGAGCTTCAGGCGCATCGTGAACGTCCCCGCGCGCGGCATCGGACAGCGCACCATGAACGAGCTCACACGCCTCGCATGGGACCACGGAACGTCCCTCTACGACGCAATCGACGAGACCGCCGAGATGTTGGAGCGTCCGGGGAACTACGTTGCCCCCCTGCCTGCGAGGTCCATCAGGGCCCTGCAGGACTTCAAGACCATGATCGACGACCTCACCGACAAGAGCGCCGAGTTCGAGCCTGCCGCGCTCATCGACGCCGTGCTGAAACGCAGCGGGTACGGCGACTACATCGAGAGCGACGCCGAGCGCGGCGAGGAACGCTTGGAGAACATCCGCGAGCTCCAGTCGGTGGCGAAAGACTTTCTCGATTTGGGTGAGGAAGACCTCCTGACGGCATTCCTGGAACGGGTCAGCCTCGTTAGCGACGCAGACAACGTCGGCGAGAGTGCCGATGCAGTAACCCTAATAACCCTCCACCAGGCGAAGGGCCTCGAATTCCCAGTCGTCTTCATCGCGGGCATGGAGGAGGGCATGATGCCCCACATGCGCTCCATCGACTCAGGCGACCCCGCTGAGATCGAGGAGGAACGCCGCCTGTGCTACGTCGGCGTGACCCGTGCCAAGGAAAGGCTCTACCTCGTCCGCGCATTCCGTCGCGGCTTCCGCGGGCGCAGCGGCTCGATGCCCTCTCCGCCGTCCCGCTTTCTCGCCGACATCCCGCAAGAGCTGCTGGCCAAACCCGACCTCAGCCCAGGAAAGAGAAGGTTGTCGGGACAAAGGGGCGGACGGACTATTCCAACGCCCTCGACCCAGACGGTTCAACCCACGGAGCGCGTCGTCCGGCAAGCCGACACCCCCGTTATCCGACGAAGACGCCGCGCCGCGAGCGCTCAGCCGCAGGGTCCGGGCCCTGCCCTCAACACGGGAGACCGCGTGCGCCACAAGACCTTCGGCGAGGGCATCGTGACGGACGCAAAGCCCGCCCGTGGAGACACGGAAGTAACCGTGGCATTCAAGGACGGCCACGGAGTCAAGCGACTCCTCCTCAGCTTCGCCCCGCTTGAGAAGGTGGAGTGACCGCCCGCGTGAGCGTCCAACCCGTACAACTGTCCCCTGCCGAGCTCTCTGCCCTCGCCCATACCCTTGGAGACTCGCCGGAAACGGCCATTCCTGTACATCGTTTGATGCGCGGGGTGTGCAGCGCATACGTCGTTGGCAAGCCTACTCAATTCCACGCCGCGGTAATCGTTTCACACGACAATCCTGGCGAGCCCGACGGCTTCGGGGAAGACCCGAGTGCGCTCTGGTCTATCCTCGGACCGCTGGAGGGCTGGCGGGTCGTCGACGTGTCCGCCTCCGTCGCCCCCAAACTGGGGGCGCACATCCGCGCTTCGACCGGCTGCAGGGTTGCCTACTACGGCGACGTCTACCACACACTCACTCGCCCCGTCGCCGAGCACGCCCATCCGGACGTTCGACGCCTCACTATGGATGACCGCGCACTGTTCGACGGCGTCCCGGACGACCTCAAGCCCGGCATTCGCGGCGACGTCGAGCGTGTGCTCCGCCAGGGGTTCGTCGCCGGAGCGGTAGTCGACGACCGGCTCGTTTCTGTGGCGCATACCAACGCGATCACAGCGCGATACGCCGACATCGGGGTCTTCACCCATGAGGACTACCGCAATCGGGGGTACTCGACTGTGTCCGCCGCCATTGTAGCCGATGCAATCCGCGAAACCGGCCGCACACCCGTCTGGAGCTGCGGCGAAGACAACCTGGCCTCACTGCGAGTCGCCGCCAAAGTGGGCTTCGACGAGGTGTCTCGCAGGACATACGTCATCCCCTTCAACAGGGTGAAATCTTGACCTCCGCCAGACCTTCCGGCGGAGGCCCGGAGGCCACCTGAATCGGCGGGTTGAAGGGTTGACACACTGCACGAAAACCTTGAAATTTTACTTAGCCCCTGTTCTGTACACGGATAGTCCGAGGTCTTGAATGACACGTAGTATCTCACTTACAAACTTGGACAACTTCTACGCAACCTACCAGAATACCTGTTGCCAGGCATGAGCCTCCGATAGCGAGCTTGGTGAAGCAGAAGGAAGTGAGATGAAGCAGCCGTACCGGATTCTCGTTGTTGATGACGAGCCGGATCTTGAGCCACTGATAAAGCTGCGGATGAGACGCAAGATTAGGTCCGGCGTGTACAGCTTCGAATTCGCCGAGAACGGTGTCGAAGCGCTCGAAGTCCTCAAGCAGCATCAAGACATAGACATGGTAGTTACCGACATCAGCATGCCCCAGATGGACGGCCTCACGCTCCTACAGCGGATACCTGATGTCGCCGGCGACGATCTCCGGTGCGTCGTCGTATCGGCCTACGGCGACATGAAGAACATCCGCACTGCGATGAACCGGGGGGCATTCGACTTCATCACCAAGCCCGTAGACTTCGATGACCTTAACCTCACGATAGAACGCACACTCCAGCACCTGGAAGAGTGGCGAGAGGCGGTCGCGGCGCGCGACAAGCTGGTCGCCCTGCAAAACGAGCTCCAGGTCGCCAGAAGCACACAGCAGTCGATTCTGCCGAAGACGTTTCCTCGTAGTTCCTACTATCAGGTCTTTGGCCACATGGAGCCCACCCGAAACGTCGGGGGCGACTTCTACGACGTAATCCGCCTGAAAGACCGCCACGTTGGTCTGGCCATCGCGGACGTCTCCGACAAGGGCATTCCCGCAGCGCTCTTCATGATGTCCAGTCGAACGCTGCTGAAGGGCGCAGCGATCGGCAGCTCCGACCCCGGTCAGGCCCTGCGCGAAGTCAATGATCTCCTGTACGAAGAAAATGAGACCATGATGTTCGTCACGGTGCTCTACTCGATCTACGATCCCACTACCGGCAAATTGACTTATTCGAATGGCGGACACGACGCGCCGTTGCTCGTCCGGCCCAACGGCAATTCGGAACTCCTGCCGCTCACTCACGGAATTGCGCTCGGCGTCACACCGGACGTCGAATTCTCGAGCCACACCATACAACTCAACCCCGGCGACTCCGTTGTACTCTATACGGACGGCGTCACGGAAGCGATGAATGCCAATGGTGAACAGTTCGGAGTCGAGCGCATACACGAAGTATTCGCGGGGAGTCCTCCGAAGAACTCCGAACAGGCGGCTCAAGCGATGTTCGAGGCCGTGAGAACCTTTGTCGGCGACGCGCCGCAGTTCGACGACATTACCTGTCTGGTACTCCATCGCAGCGAGGAGGAATCCTAAACACCCAGCCGTCCAAAAGACACAGCAAGGGAGGGACCCAATGCGTATGGGAACTCTTGTCTTGATAATTTTCTCGGTAGTAACGGCAGTAGTGGTAGCATCGTCGGTGACCTCGGCCGACAGCGATAGAGTATACGGATGTTTCCTCCACGACGGCGAGGTGTTCTGGGACGGTTACGTACGTCCCGCAGCCTTTGGGGGGTTCGGAGGCCCCGGGAGCCTCAGCACCCTCATCGGCCCCGAATGCGACGAATACCCCTCCCGCGTCGACTACGAGGAGAGGCGCATCTGGAGTCCGGAGTACGAGCCGCCCACTCCTACGCCCTTGCCGACGGCAATACCTACGCCTGAACCCACACCTGCACCGGTATCCACACCTACACCGGTATCCACACCTACACCGGAGCCCACTCCGATGCCCACACCGTTACCCACTCCCGCGCCGACTCCGGAAGCTGAGAGTGGCGAGGGATCACAGTGGCCTTACACTCCATACTGCTTCTGGAACGACAGGCAAACGGTGTTGTATTGCTACGGGTAAACCGCCCGTCATAGGACCGCATTCGTCAATGGCCCGACTATGACGGATCGATTAGTTGGGCCTCAGACACTAAGGCAGCAGTGCAACCGACGTGTGAAGCTCGCAGTTGGGCTGGCGGCCCCGCTCGCTACTCGACGGGCAGGTCGATCCGATACATGTCCATCACCGAGTCGAACTTGGCCTTGAAGTCTTCGTCCGGGGGGGCCATGGGTAGGCGTGTCGGCCCCGCTTCGAATCCCGCGCGGTTGACGGCGTACTTGATCGGCACAGGGTTCGTCACCCAGAAGAGCGCCTTGAAGATCGGGAGCATTCGCAGATGTTCCTTGGCGGCGCTTTCGATCTCCCCTTCGAGGATCAGCCCCATCATCGTCTTGATCTGATCGCCCATGATGTTCCCGGCCACGCTGACGATACCGTAACCGCCCACGCACATCACGGAAAACGTCTCGTCGTCGTTGCCCGACCACACCAGGAACCCGTCCGGCGCGCCGTCGACGATCTTGGCGATCTGCACCGGGTCGCTCGACGCCTCCTTGACGCCGACGATGTTGTCGATCTCCGCGAGCCGCAGGGTCGTCGAGTCTTCCATGTTTAGCGAGGTCCGCGACGGGACGTTGTACAACATGCACGACAGCGAGGTCGCCCCGGCGATTGCCTTGAAATGCTGGTACAGTCCCTCCTGCTGAGGCTTGTTGTATGCAGGTACCGTCAGCAGGAACCCGTCGACGCCCAGCTTTTCCGCCTCTTGGGTCAACTCGACCGACTTGCGGTGGTTATTGTCGGTTGTCCCCGCGATGATCGCCACGTCGGGACCTACTGCCTCTTTCACCTCCGCGAACAGACGCAGCTTCTCTTCGTCGGACATCGACGGCGATTCCCCCGTCGTGCCGCCGATAACCAGTCCGTCGTTGCCCGAAGCGATGAGACCCTCTGCGAGCTTTCGCGCCTGGCCGTAGTCGATCTCGCCGTCCTCCGTCATCGGCGTAATCATAGCGGTGAGCAGTCGTCCGATTTCTGCCGGCATCTTAGCCCCTCCTTGACGGGGTGCTAACCAAGCCCCGCCTCAGCAATTCCTCAGCGATCTGGATTCCGTTCAGAGCGGCGCCCTTTCGAAGGTTGTCAGTAACGAGCCACATGGCGACGCCGCGAGGGTTCGAAACGTCTTGCCGGATTCTGCCCACGAAGACGTCGTCCTCTCCCGCCGCGTCGACGGGCATAGGGTAGCGGTTCATGGCCGGGTCGTCCACCACCGTCAAACCGGCCACGTCGGACAGCGCTTCCCGTACTTCGCCGGGACCTATCGGCTCCTCGAAGTCGATGTGCACCGCTTCACTGTGGCCCACCATCACGGGTACCCGCACGCACGTGGCCGATATCCGAAGTTCGGGCTCGTGCAGTATCTTGCGGGTCTCGTTGACCATCTTCATCTCTTCGGTCGTGTACCCGTTGTCCTCGAACGTCTCGACGTGGGGGAGCACGTTGAACGCGATTTGGTGTGGGTATTCCTTCGGCACGATCCGGCCATTCCCCAGGGCAGAGGCGGACTGGTCGCGCAGCTCCTCCACGGCCGCCGCGCCCGTCCCCGAGACCGACTGGTACGTGCTCACGACCACCCGCTCGATGGCGTTGACTCCCATGAGCGGCTTGAGGGTCATCGCAAGCGGAGCGGTCGAGCAGTTCGGCACCGACACGATGCCCTGGTGCGACTCCAGGTCGTCCCCGTTAATCTCGGGTATCACGAGGGGAACGTCCGGGTCCATGCGGAAAGCGGAGCTTTTGTCTACGACCGCCGCGCCGTTCTCCACGGCGAGGGGCCCTATCTCTCGGCTAATGCCGCTGCCCGCACAGATAAACACGAGGTCGACGTCGCCGAGGAGCTCCGGCGTTAGCCTCCTCGACGGTTCGTTCCTCGCCCAAGCACCGTCAGCCTTCTTGCCCCAAGACCGCTCGGAGGCGCACAGACGTACCTCCGTCGCGGGAAAGCTCCGCTCTTCGAGTATGGAGAGAAAGACCGAGCCTACCGCCCCGGTCGCACCGATCACCGCGATTCGACAGCCGCCCATTGCTCCTCCCATCCGACTCAACACCGAAATGATACCGCCAATACCCTACCGATTCCAGCTTTACGGCGGAGGGACGTTCCGAGCGCGGGGCATATCGCCATCCCCACACTGGCTAGCAAAACTAACCGGATCAGGGGGCAAGCGCTTCTTGGTGTTCAAAAAACGGTTGACCCCACCCGTATTGTTGACTACAATACGCATTGGGCTAGTTTGGCGCTAGCCCTTTTTGTTGAGTAAATCAGCCGGGCCCCAGTGGCGCAATCGGCAGCGCAGCCGATTTGTAATCGGCAGGTTGGAGGGTTCGAGTCCCCCCTGGGGCTTTCCCCTAACCCAACCGAGACGACACTTGACACAAGTGCGTCTTGGATTGGAAATGCCGCTGTGCTAAACTTATAGGTTGTCGGCTACGTGCAGGGATGGGAGAGTGGTTAAATCCACCAGACTGTAAATCTGGCGCCCTAAGGGCTACGTAGGTTCGAATCCTACTCCCTGCACCAATGTGCTGGTGGACCGTTCTGAGAGGAAGGTGCGTGCCCTCATAGCTCAGGAGGCAGAGCGCGTTCTTGGTAAGAACGAGGTCAGCAGTTCGAGTCTGCTTGAGGGCTCCACAAAGTCGAACGAGAAAATAAAAACGAAGAGAACTAGAAGAGGAGAGAACGGAGATGGCAAAGGAGCGATTCGTACGAGACAAGCCGCATCTGAACGTAGGTACCATCGGTCACGTCGACCATGGCAAGACTACGCTGACCGCGGCTATTACTAAGTGCCTGGCAAATACCGGGCTCGCCAGCTTCCGGGAGTTCGACAGCATCGACAACGCCCCGGAGGAGAAGGAGCGCGGCGTGACCATCGCGATCACGCACGTCGAGTATGCGACGGAGTCCCGCCACTACGCCCACGTCGACTGCCCGGGACACGCCGACTACATCAAGAACATGATTACCGGCGCGGCGCAGATGGACGGCGCAATCCTCGTAGTCAGCGCCCCAGACGGACCTATGCCGCAGACTCGCGAGCACATCCTACTCGCCCGACAGGTTGAGGTCCCCGCCATCGTAGTCGCTCTCAATAAGGTCGATATGATGGACGACGAGGAACTTTTGGAACTCGTAGAACTGGAGATGCGCGAGCTCCTGACCGAGTACGGCTTCCCCGGCGACGATGTGCCGATCGTTCGGGTCAGCGCCCTCAACGCCCTCGAAGCGGACGACACGTCGAGGGACTCTGAGTGGGGCAGCGGCATCTGGGAGCTCATGGACGCAGTTGACAGCTACATCCCCGTTCCCGATCGCCCCAGGGACCAGCCCTTCCTCATGCCAATCGAGGACGTGTTCAGCATCAAGGGGCGAGGCACCGTCGTCACCGGTCGTGTCGAGCAGGGAGTTATCAAAGTCGGCGAGACGGTCGACATTGTGGGATTCAAGGAGACCAGCCAGACCGTCGTAACCGGCGTCGAGATGTTCTACAAAATGCTCGACGAAGCCGAGCCTGGCGATGCCGTCGGCCTCCTTCTGCGAGGTGTCGATCGCGACGATATCGAGCGCGGCCAGGTCCTCGCCGCTCCCGGCAGCGTCACGCCGCATACCGACGCCAGCGCCCAGGTCTACGTCCTGACCAAGGAAGAGGGCGGCCGGCACACCCCGTTCTTCAGCGGGTACAAGCCGCAGTTCTATATCCGCACCACTGACGTGACGGGTGAGATCAAGCTGCCCGGCGGCGTGGAAATGGTCATGCCGGGCGACAATATCGAGATGGACATCAAGCTCACGACCCCGGTTGCCATGACCGACCAGCTGCGATTCGCCGTCCGCGAGGGCGGACGGACCGTCGGCTCCGGCGTCTTCACGGCAATCACCGACTAGCAGCAGAACGCTATACTCACGAAGGGACGCCCCGAGCGTCCCTTCGTTCCGTTTCAACGAGGAAAACATGCCCCGCAGAGGAGATGTCCGGATCCTGATAAACTTGGGCTGCACCGAGTGTCGCGAGCGGACATACCATTCGAGCAAGAACCGGCGCAACGATCCGGACCGGCTGGAACTCAAGAAGTTCTGTCCACGCTGCCGCACACATACCCTCCACCGGGAAGTGAGGTAACCGATGGTTCGTGACCCCTTAACCGGAGGACGGACTGCCGCCGGACAAGCGCGGCGAGGGTTTAGTCTGCGCTTCATCTCCGAGGCGTATCGGGAGCTCCAGCGCGTCACCTGGCCCACCCGCGAAGAGACCATGCGACTGACGTTGATGGTGATCGCGGTCGCGGCGGCAGTCGGCGCATTCCTGAGCGTGGTCGATATTATCTTCGCTAGGTTGATGGACGTGATACTTCAGGTGAACTCATGAGTACCACCGAACAAGCCGAGCGGCGCTGGTACATCGTCCACACCTATTCCGGACAGGAAGACCGCGTACAGAAGAACCTCAACCTGCGTATAGAGTCGATGGACGTTGGAGACAAGATATTCCAGGTGGTCGTCCCCACGGAAGAAGAAATCGAGATCAAGGAAGGCAAGCGCACCTCGGTGGCTCGCCGAGTCTTCCCCGGTTACATCCTCATCGAGATGGAGATGGACGACCAAAGTTGGTTTGTCGTCCGAAACACCCCGGGCGTAACGGGTTTCGTATCCGCCGAGGACGAACGCGAGCAGCGCCAGAAGCCCGTCCCGCTGGAGCAGAGCGAGGTCGACGCCATACTGAACCACATGAAGTCCGCCGAGCCCCGTGTGCGCGTGGGCTTCGAGAAGGGCCAGATGGTTCGGATCGTCGACGGCCCGTTCATGGACTTCATGGGCTCGGTCGACGAGGTGTACGCCGAGCGCTCCAAGCTCAAGGTTCTCGTCTCGTTTTTCGGACGAGAGACCCCCGTAGAGTTGGACTTCCTGCAGGTGGAAAAGGGCTAGTCGGCCTATATCTTCCTAACAGCTATATCTAATAGACGCCTAATTTAGGAGAGCGAGTTGGCTAAGAAGGTCAGGGCAGTCATCAAGTTGCAAATCGAGGGTGGCAAGGCGACCCCAGCCCCTCCCGTCGGTCCGGCGCTGGGTCAGCACGGCCTCAACATCATGGCGTTCGTCAAGGAGTACAACGCCCGCACCGCCCAGCAGATGGGTAGTATCGTACCGGTCGAGCTGACGGTTTTCGAGGACAGGTCGTTCTCGTTCGTCCTGAAGTCTCCGCCCGCAGCTTCACTCCTGCTGCAGGCCGCCAGGCTCGAAAAGGGGAGCGGAAACCCCCTTGCCGAAAAGGTCGGGACGGTTACCGCCGACCAGGTGCGAGAGATCGCCCAGACCAAGATGCAGGACCTCAACGCTGCGGACATCGAAGGCGCCATGAGGATAATCGAGGGCACCGCTCGCAGTATCGGCATTCAGGTACAGCGCTAGGCAAAACGTTCCCCCCAACTGTCCGACAAAGGGTAAACAACCGTGACAACAGCAACAAAGCGATACACGTCCGCCAGGGAACTCATTGAACCCGGTCGGCACTATACGCCTGCCGAAGCGGTGGAACTGGTCAAGAAGACCGCGACCGCCAAGTTCGATGAGACCGTCGAGCTTCACATTCGCACGGGGGCCGACCCCCGTCACGCCGATCAAATCGTTCGCGGGGTGACCGTGCTTCCTCACGGTATCGGCAAGCCCCTGCTCGTCACGGTCTTCACCGACGGCGAGGCCGTCTCCATCGCCGAGCAGGCCGGCGCGGACTTCGTCGGCAACGACGACCTGATCCAGCGCGTCGAAGGCGGATGGGTCGACTTCGACGTGGCAATCGCCACGCCCGACATGATGGGCAAGATCGGACGGCTCGGAAGGTATCTTGGACGGCGCGGTCTCATGCCGAACCCAAGGACCGGGACCGTCGTACAGCCCGACGACCTCCCGCGAGTCATCGAAGAGTCCAAGAAGGGCCGCGTAGAGTACCGCCTCGACCGTAACGGACTCATGCACCTCGCCATTGGCAAGGCCAGCTTCGAAGAGAACCAGATCTTGGACAACCTGCTGACGATGATCGACAACGTCGTCCGCGCCCGTCCAAGCGGCGTCAAGGGCCAGTTCATCCTGGCAGCATATCTCACAAGCACCATGGGGCCGAGCATATCCCTAGATGTTGCGGCCCTCACGACGACAACCGTAGAATAGAATACGCTGTACCGTAGACAGCGGGTTCCGCCGGTCGGCGGAGTAAACTCGACGAGGCCCGCCGAGGTTCTAAGCGAACGGACCCGATGCCATGAGACAGTGGCAGGGTTCCCCGCTTCTTGCCCCGAGTCTGCGGCTCGGGGATTTTTGTGTCAGGGCATCCCCGATACCGGCCCGAACAGAATGGAAGGTGAATCAAAGTGCCTACACCGGAGAAGGAAGAACAGGTACGTCAGATCAGGGAATTGATCGAGACGTCGACCGTCGCCATCGCGACGAATAACAACGGCATGTCCGTCGGCGATATGACCGAATTGAGGCGCGTACTTCGTGAGAATGGCGTACGCCTGCGCGTCGTCAAGAACTCCCTCGCCCACATCGCCGCTGACGAGGCGGGAGCGCCCGCCGTGAAGGACATCGTCACCGGCCCGACCGGCATCGCCTTCGGTTTCGACGACCCGGCAGTCGCCGCGAAGGCTCTCACCGAGCACTTGGCGACATCCAGAATCCCCATGACCATCATCGGCGGCTATCTTGGCGGAAGGTCGTTGACGCCTGAGCAAGTCGACAGCCTCGCCAAGCTCCCGTCTAAGGAAGTCCTCGTCGCGCAGGTGCTCGGACAGCTCCAAGCGCCCATCGCCGGCCTCGTGGGCACCCTGCAGGCCCCGATGCGAAACCTGGTCTACGTGCTCAGCGCTCCTCAGGTCGGCCTCGTAACGGCTCTCAAGGCCATCGCCGACCGGAAGGAAGGCGAGTAGCACTCTAACCATCTGCAAACCGCAGCCAACCCAAGCAAACAAAAAGGAGAGAACCCATGTCAACGAAAGAAGAGATCCTGGACGCAATCAAGGGAATGTCGGTACTTGAGCTGGCCGAGCTGGTCAAGGAGCTCGAGGACACGTTCGGCGTGAGCGCCGCGGCCCCCATGGCCATGGCCGCCATGCCGGTCGCCGCCGACGGCGGCAACGGCGCCGCCCCGGCCGCCGAGGAAGAGGAGAAGACGGAGTTCACCGTCGTCCTCAAGGACTTCGGCAGCAAGAAGATCAACGTCATCAAGGCGGTCCGCAGCGTGACCTCCCTCGGCCTCAAAGAGGCCAAGGAAGTGGTCGAGGGTGCTCCCTCCAACATCAAAGAGAGCGTCAGCAAGGACGAGGCCGACGAGGCCAAGGCCGCCCTCGAAGAGGCTGGCGCCACCGTCGAGATCACCTAGTTCCCGCTCTGCAATTCAACGCAAGCTCAAATCGCCGGAATTAAACAGTCCGGTCTGCCTTGTCAAAGCAGATCGGACTGCAATCTCACCATGGCGATGCGTCCGCCCCGTCCCGCTTCCCACTAAGGGTGGCCTCTGTGAAACCGTCATATCGGCGGAGGCCGGTATCCAGGCGGGTAGGGGCGTAGGCTGGATGGCATTAGTTCCTCTTCCCTACGCACTACGCACTACTGTTTACTTTCTTCCTCCCGCTCCGCCCGCAGCTTCTCGAACATCGCGGCATTGTAGTACGTTGTCGGACGTACGTTGTCCCGCAGCACCATCTCGCGGATGACGTCCTCCAAATGGTCGTGCTCTTCCACCCAGTCGATGACCTCCTCGGCCCACTGACTCGGCACGCACACCACTCCGTCCTCGTTCCCAACGATCAAATCGCCCGGACGCACTGCTATCCCGCCGCACTGGATCACAACGTTCGCTTCGTACGAGAACATGAACGGCGCTTTGCCCGCCGCCACCGTACCTCCCGCCGCGAATATCTTGAACCCAAGCTTCCTCACTCCCGTCAGGTCGCGGACCGCTCCGTCCGTGACGATACCTTCCGCGCCGTTCATCTTTAGTTGGAGCAGCTTCATCTCCCCGCCGCTCGACGAGTACCGTGATCCCGACACGTCGCACACAAGCGCGTCTCCCGGCCCGCACCGCGCCATGGCCCTCGCCTCCGGCGCGTCCTCCCCCACGGGCGTCTCGTCGAAGATATCCGGTCGTGGAGGAATAAAACGCAGCGTCCTCGCCCGAGCGACGAGCATCTCCCCCGGAGTCTGCGAACTCACTCCCTGCATGAACGACTGGTGATACCCGTGCAGCTCGTCAAGCGCGCTCCACACCGTCGGAACGCTAGCTCGCCTGAATCGGTCCAATAGCGCGTCCGGCAGATCGTTCGGTTCCATGAATCGATGTGAGGCCTTGTCTGCCAGCCTACTCGGATACTTCTTTCGCCATGCACACGCTTAGCGGAGAATTGATGTACTGTCCAAAACGAGGGATGTCTGAATAACCCGATCCTCTGTACAACGCGAGTGCTTCCGGTTGCCGATTACCCGTTTCCAGAACCAACCGAGAAGCACCTAGCACTTGTGCTTCCGATTCAAGTACCGCCAAGAGCACCTTGCTAATCCCTTGGCTTCGAAAGGACGGTACTACGTACATGCGCTTGATCTCGAAGTCGCGGTTATCAAGCTTTCGTACAGCCCCACAACCTACGGGCGTGTCGTTGATATATGCAATCATGAACGCCCCACTCCCGGACGTCACGTCGCTCGATTCAAGGTCGAAGAAGTTTGCCTCGTCTTCTGGATACCGCCGGTCCAGCTCTGCATCGAGCTCCGCTATCAACCTGGTGGCCGTCGGCGCTTCGACGTCACACTTCTCAATCCTTATATTGAGCATGGGCGATACCATACCACAAGAGACGATAGACGGAATTGAATCCCAGGCCTCCGGTGTTAGGGCATGGGTCGATGCGCGGCCCTGCCAGCGGCCTACTCCAAGACCTCAGTCGTACACTGCGCCGTCTGCAGAGAGATATGAGAAAAGTCCTCGCCCTCCGTCGCGCCGTGACGATGCACCTCGCCCGCCGGGATCAGAGCCGTGTCCCCCTCGGTTATAGCAATCTCCTCGTCGCACGTGCCTACGAATCCCTTACCGTTCGTCACGTACAGGACCTGGTCGCACGTGTGAGTGTGAAACTTCGTGCGCGCTCCCCCCTTGAAGTTCACGACGTTGAACCGGTAGCTCTCCGAGTCGTCATTGTCCACCAACGGGTTCATCACCACCTGCCCGCCCTCGAAGATGTCCCGGTGTGAGTTGTCCACTTCATCCCTATCGACCGCCTTTATGACCTTCATCGCTTCTTTAAGTCCTCCTTTACGCTACTCTCTAAGCATTACTTTCTACTTTCTCTGGCCCCGTAGTATACCCTCAATACCCTGCGGTTTTGTCCACCAGTCCCATCAGGGGTCGCCCCGACTCGAACCGCCGCAGATTCTCAAAGAACAGGCCAACGCACGACTCCTCTTGCTCCGTTGACGTACCTCTACACGTCGTCACCACCACGTTCTCCCGTTTCCAGAAGTCAGAGTCATCCCGCGGCATTCCCGGTGACTCTCCCGCGGGCTGGAAGCACACCCCTCCCAAGAACCCTGAAGCCAACGCCCGGTCCAGTGCGCCATAGTCATAGAGCGACGGACGCCCGGAGCAGTCCAGTATGAATGTGCCCCGTTTCATCCCTGCAAGCAGGCCTTCCGATACGATGCCCTCCGTCTCAGGGGTTTCAGGCACGGCCACGGCCACGAAGTCGCATTCGGTCACCATATCGACCGCCTCGTCCATGCGATACATCCGGTCTACTCCGTCTGGCGCCTCCCGCGACCGGCGCGATGTCCCCAAGACCCGCATCCCCATTGCCTTCGCCCTCGGGGCCAGCGCCTGCCCGATGCCGCCCATGCCAAGCACACCAAGTGTCTTCCCCGCCAGATCAACCGGTCCTAACACGACTTCCTGGGATGGGCTGCGCTGCGTCAGCTTCGGCATGCCCACCGTCACGTGATTCCGACGCGAGAACATCAGCATCGCGCCGAGTGCGAACTCCGCCCCCGGTATGGCAAACGCGGGCTTCCCGCAGGTAACCGGGATGTCGCTCTCCACCATCTCAGGGAACAGGTACTGCCTCACGCCCCCGCCAACCGCGTGTATCCACCGCAGCTTACCCGCCGTCCTGAGCATGTCCGCGTCCCACGCCCCGATAAGCGCCGCGTCCGCATCGGCCAGTCCAGCTATGATCTCGTCCTCGTCGTCGCTGATGATGAATTCGAGATCTTCATACCCCTCGCGCCTGCTCCGCTCCAGTATCAGGTCTCGGTGCCCGCTCCACGTCACAACGACCTTACGGATGCTCTCTGCCATCAGCGGGCGTCTCCGCCGAACTTCGTCCCCAGTTCGTCGATGGCCTCGTGCACGAAGTTGCCCAGGCCCAGCCCAGGCCCCTCTGGCAGTTCGAGGTAGCCGTCCTTCACCACCATAGGAGTCTCGATGACCTTCTCATGCATGGCCTCGACCAAGCCCTCTCTTTGTGATCCTCGCTCCACGTTTGGAGCCGGGTACTCGATCATCGGGCAATTCGTCAGGGTGCACAGCACCTGCAGATGCGCCGCGACCAGGAAGGCCGACCATGGGCCGTGCGGGATGCACAGGATGCCTGCCTCCTCCGCCCTCTCTGCGACGCGGGCGAACTGGCTCAGCCCCATCTGCTGGGCGTCCGGCTGGACGATGTCGAGGGCCCGCCGCTCGATGAATGCCTGGAAATCGCGCACCGTGGTCAGACTCTCCCCCGTTGCGATCCGTATAGGTGACTGTTCCGTCAGAGTCGCAAAGCCGTCGACGTCATAGGGATGAAGCGCCTCCTCGAAGAAGTAGATGTCGTACTCCCCCAGCCTTTCCGCCACCTGAATAGCTTCTTTGACCGTCCATAAGCCGTCCAGGTACGCCGGGGAACCGAAGTCGAGCATCAGCTTCATGTCGGGGCCTACGGCACTTCTGACGGCCTCGACATCATCGTAGTCGCTCTCGCTGAAGTAGTTGCCCCAGCCGAACTTCATGGCCTTGAAGCCCTCGGCCTTGTTCTCCAGCGCCTCGGCCACCAGCACCTCCGTGGCTTTGTGCCGCCAATCGCCCGTGCGCTCCATCAGACCCCTGTCGAAGGCAGTCCCGCTCGCATAGACCATGATCCTGTCCTGCACGGCCCCGCCGCGCAGCTTGTAGATTGGAAGTCCCGCCGCCTTGCCCGCGACATCCCACAGCGCCATGTCGATGGCGCCCATCGCGTTAACCGCCACTCCCCCCTCGCTGGCGCGACCGCGCTTGCCGCTGGCGAACATACGATGCCAGGCCATGTTCGGGTCGGTGGGATCGGCGCCGATCAGCAGCCCTTTGAGTCCGTCGAGATCGTCCTCGATCAGCGCGGAAATGACGGAAACGGAAGCGGAGGTGGAGCCGACGCCCGTGATGCCCTCGTCGGTCTCGACTTCGACCAACACCGGCGCGCCGCTCCGCAGACCCTTCGAGACGACCCTGACGTCCGTGATCTTCATGACGGCCGCCTCCCCGGTCGCTACGGTGCGGGCCAGCCTACCAGCCGCCCATTCCGGCTGTCAATTCAGGGGACTTCTCGAAGAACTGATTTAGGAGATGCCTTCAATCTCTCCCCCGCCGGGAGAGAGATACAGAGAGGGGGTGCCGCTCACCACCGGAACCCAGCACCTAACACCCAGAACCCTCCCACACCCCGCGACCTCTGCGGTGAATCCCTTCGACCACCCTCAAACCGCTTTACGTCTGTCTCCCAGTCGGGTATAACTCTCGCGTACTTTTGCAGTCACAGCGGAGAGGCATGAATGAAGGTAGCGCACTTGGTCGGCCCCAAGCATTTCGAGATCGTCGACGCCGAGGTCCCCGAGGTCAGAGACGGCAACTGCCTCGTCAAGCTGGAACGCTGGTCGATTTGCGGCAGCGACATCCGTTACGAGTACGGTACCGTCTTCCCGGAGGAGCACTACCCCGTCGATGTCGGCGCGCCCTGCCACGAGTTGGCGGGCACCATCGTCGAGAGCCGCTCCGAAGACTGGCGTGAGGGCCAGCGCGTCATAATAATTCCCAGCACCCATCAGGGCCTCGTCGAGTACTACGAATCGCTGCCCGATCGGATAATCGCCCTGCCGGACGACGGCGACGTTGGAGAATGGCTCATGTGCCAGCCCTCCGGCACCGTCCTCTTCGCTCTCCAGCAGGTGGGAACCCTTCTCGGACGTACCGTGCTGGTAATAGGGCAGGGCGCCATCGGCCAATCCTTCACTGCCATGGCAGCGAGGGCGGGAGCACGCCGCGTCATCGCCGCCGACCTCTTCGACTATCGCCTCAAGCACTCCGCAAGGCTCGGCGCGACCCATACCATCAACCCCTCCACCGAGCTGCTCGACGAGGCGGTCGAGGAGATCACCCTCGGCGAGCTCGCCGACGTCACCGTCGAGGCTGCCGGATACACGGATACCTTCGCGGCCGCCTGTCGCCTCGTGAAGCGTGGCGGCGCTATCCTCATGTTCGGCGGACACCAGAACACCGGAGACCCAAATCCCACCGTCCCAATCGAAGCCCGCGACCTGCTCTATCGCAACGTCACGCTCATATCCACCGCGTCGTCCGCGAGCGGCAGCGTCACCAAGCACATCGAGACCATGGTCGGTCTGCGCCAACGCGGATGGTGGGACCCCGCGGAGATGATCACCCATCGTCTCCCGTTCGACGAGGTCAACAAGGCCTACGACATGTACGAGAACCGCTCAGACGAGATCGTCAAGGTCGTCATGAGCATGTAACCTTTAGGACCAACCTCTCAACACTTCTCGTCGGTAGAATGACCAAGACTTCCCATCCTTCCCCCGGCCGGGGGAAGGACCGAGGAAGGGGGACTACGGAGGAACACGTGAATCTCAACAAACTCTTCGACGACCTGCTGCCCGGCGAAATGATTACCGTCGCGGGCGTCGGAATCCGGGAGGGCATCCCCGCAAAGGAGGCCGACGCCGGATGGCCTCTCGGCATCCTGCGCTGGAACAAGACCGGCGAGCTCCTCATCAACGACTACCACATGCACATCGTCTGGCGCATCGACCACGACGGCATCCTCCACCGGTTCGCCGGAACGGGCGTGCCCGGCTACTCCGGCGACGGCGGCCCGGCCATCGACGCGCAGTTCCGCTCCCCGCACGACATCGCCCAGGACAAGCACGGCAACATCGTCATCAACGACATCAGCAACTTCGTCTATCGCCGCATCGACGCCGAGACGGGAATCATCGAGACCATCATTGGATCGGGTAAGAAGGGGCGCGGCGGCCGCGGCGGCCCCGCCACCGAGGCCGAGATGGACACACACTGTGGTGTCTCTATCGCCGAGAACGGCGACATCTTCGTTTCCAGCGAGTGGACCAACAACATCAGCCGCGTAGACGCCGACACCGGCATCATCGAGCTCTTCGCCGGACACGAGGCCCGACACCATCCCTCCGAAGTCGGCGACAGCAAGCCGTACTTCGGGCCCGGTCTCAGTCTCGGCGGGTACAGCGGGGACGGCGGCCCGAAGGAGGCCGCGGGCTTCTACCACCCCGAGCACCTCGCGTTCGACTCCGCAGGTGACCTGTACGTCTGCGACAACTCCAACGACCGCGTTCGCAAGATCGACATGAATACCGGAATCGTTACAACCGTCCTCGGCAACGGCCAGCGCGCCTCTAACGGCGACGGCGGCCCCGCCACCGAGGCGTCCACGCTCATGCCCGACGCCATCTGCGTCGACGTTCATGGCAACCTATACGTCGGCGAGAAGTACGGTTTCCGTGTCCGCCGCGTGGACGCCGAGACCGGCATCGTCACGACAATCGCAGGCACCGGCGTGCCGGGCATGGGCGAAGAGGGCGTCAAGGCCACGGAGACCGAGGTCAACTCCGTCGAGGTCGGTGTCTGGGCCGATCCCGACGGCACCGTGTTCTACTCCGACTGCGGCGGAAGGGCGCGGCGAATCGACGGTGAGACGGGTATCGTCACGACCGTTCTCGGAGGGACGACGGTTCACGACGGGGAGGTTGCCACGAATGCCCACCTTGGCGGCCCCGACGGCCTCTGCGTCGGCCCTGACGGGCATATCTACGTCGCGGACATTTGGGGCCAGCGAATACGCGCCATCGATCCGTCGACGGGCATCATCCGCACCGTCGCGGGGAACGGAGCGCGCGCCTACGGCGGGGACGGCGGCCCCGCAACCGAGGCCTATCTAGGCAATCCGAACGACGTCTCGGTTGACGCTGAAGGCACGCTCGTTATCGCTGACACGCGGCACGGCCACGTGCGCCGTGTCGACGCCGACGGCATCATCCACAACGTTGTCGGCGCGGCCTTCCAGTGGGACAAGGGCGACGGAGGCCCGGCCCTCAACGCCAACCTCGTCCACGTCTCCTCGGTCGCGCACGATTCCGACGGCAACATCTACATCGGCGACAGCGGTGTAGGGCGCATTCGCAAGGTCGACGCGCGGACGGGCATCATCGAAACGGTCGTGGGAATCGGCCTACCCGGGAATTCGGGCGAAGGCGGCCCGGCGACGGAGGCGCGCATCAACGGCGTCTCCTCTATCACCTTCGACGCGGCGGGGAGCATGTACTTCGCCGACCACGACAGCCACGTCATCCGCCGGGTCGATACCGTCGGCATCATCGCCACACTCGTCGGTACCGGTGAGCAGGGCTTCTCCTCCGACGGCACAATGGCCACAGAAGCCAAGCTCGACAACCCCCATGGCGTCGCCGTTTCCGCCGGCGGGACGTTGTACTTCACCGACTCTGCCAGCCACCTCGTCCGACGAGTCACTTCCGAAGGCGCCCTCGAGACGGTCGCCGGCGCCGACGGACCCGACGCGGAGACCGGCCTCAACACCCCTTACGGGATCACCTTATACGGCGAGGACATCCTCCTCATCTCGGAGCAGTTCGGCCACCGCATCCGAGCCCTCAAACTGGAGTAGCCTAGTGAGCCGTCCCCAGCCGCAAGGAGTCCTACACGACCGTCTCCGAGACCTCCCGCTCGGTCACATCACGACGATTGCGGGCGCGCCTGTCAGAGAAGGCGTTCCCGCCAGGGAAGCCAAGTGCGGCTGGACCATGGGCGTCGTCCGGCAGATCGACGGCGACATCATCGTCAACGATCACAACTGCCACCGCATCTGGCGCATCGACGCCGACGGCATCCTCCACACCCTCGCGGGCGACGGCGTGCCCGGGAACACCGGCGACGGTAGCCCCGCAAAGGACGCGCGGGTCAACGGCCCTCACGACCTCTGCCGGGATCGACACGGAAACCTCTACTTCACCGACCTCTGGAACAACTCAGCCCGCCGCATCGACTACCGTACCGGCGTTATCACCACCGGCGCCGGATCCGGCAAAATCGGACGCGGCGGTGACGGCGGACCCGCCGTCGAGGCCGAGTTCGACACCACCTGCGGCGTCGCCGTAGACGACGACGGCAACATCTTCCTTGCCAGCGAGTGGGCAAACACCATCCGCCGCGTAGACGCTCGCACCGGCATCATCGACACCTTCGCCGGACGCAACGCCGGACACCACACCGAGTCCCTCGACTACTCTCCCCCGCTCTCGGACTCCGGCCTCAGCCTCGGAGGATACTCCGGCGACGGCGGCCCTAAGGAGGACGCCGCCTTCCTGGGCCCCGAACACCTCGCATTCGACTCCAAGGGCAACCTCTACGTCTGCGACAACCAGAACCACCGCATCCGCAAAATCGACGCCAAGACCGGCGTGGTCACCACCGTCCTGGGCACCGGCCGGATCGCCTCTAACGGAGACGGCGGCCCCGCCGTCGAGGCCAGCACTAACTGGCCGGACGCACTCTGCATCGACGCCAACGACAATATCTACGTCGGAGAAAAATTCGGCTGCCGCGTCCGCAAGATCGACGCAGAGACCGGCATCGTTACCACCCTCGTCGGAAATGGCGTCCCCGGCTTCGGCGAGGAGGGCCTCCCGGGAGCCGAGACCCACTCCAACGCCTGCGAATCCGGTATCTGGGCAGACTCCGACGGCACCGTGCTCTGGAGCGACACCTCCTGCCGCCTCCGAAAGTACGACGGCGAAACCGGCATCGTTACCACCGTCCTCGGCGGAACGAACGTCCACGACGGCGAGCCGGCCGCCGAAGGCTTCCTGAGCTGCCCAAGAAACGTCGATGTCGGTCCCGACGGTACCATCTACCTCGTCGACGAGTGGCGCCAGCGCGTCCGCTCCATCGACCCCCAAACCGGCCTCATCCACACCTTTGCCGGGACCGGCGCCAAGGCCGTCGGCGGCAGCAACGCCCCAGCAACCGAGGCCTGGCTCGGAAACGCCTACGACGTCTCGGTCGACTCGAAAGGCCGCGTCGTCATCGCCGAAAAACAGCACCAGTTCATCCGCCGCGTCGACGCCGACGGCATCATCCGCACCATCGCCGGTTCCTCATACTCCTACGACCGCGGCGACGGCGGCCCCGCCATGGGCGCCTGCTTCATCCGGACCCTCTCCGTCGCCCACGATTCCGACGACAACCTCTACGTCGGCGATCGGATCGGGCGCATCCGCAGGATCGACGCCCGCACTTGGCAGATCTCCACCGTCGCAGGCATCGGCATCGCCGGCTACTCCGGAGACGGAGGCCCCGCTACCAGCGCCCGGATCGGCAGCCCCGTCGCCATCCACTTCGACGCCGACGGCAACATGTACTTCGCCGACAACGCCAGCCACACCATCCGCAAGGTCGATACCAACGGCATCATCACCACCCTCGTCGGAACCGGCGAACGCGGCTTCTCCCCCGACGGCGCCCGTGCGACCGATGCCAAGCTCGACAGCCCCTTCGGCGTGGCCGTCTCCGCTGGCGGGACGGTCTACTTCTCCGATACCAACAACCACCGCGTCCGTCGCATCACCCCAACCGGCGCCATCGAGACCGTCGCAGGCTCCGAACGCCCCGGCTCATATGGCGACGGCGGCCCCGCCACCGAGGCCGGTCTGAACACCCCATACGGCCTCCGTCTCTACGGCGAAGACATCCTACTCATCGTCGAACGCGTCGGACACCACCTCCGCGCCCTCAAGATAAAATAGGCAGCCTCGCACATCGTCATTGCTATGAAAATAGGCTCCGGCAAACCTGTTGTAGGGGCAACCCTTGTGGTTGCCCGTTCCCGGCGACAACCCATTTTCATCCCCTTATGTTGCCTTTCGCAAGGCCATGGTGATTCCCGCAAAAGGCCTGTCCGGTACCCCCGATACGGGGGAGACCCTTGCCTAACTCCCCCTCCCTTCAAGGAAGAGGGGTGGGGTGAGGGAAACATACCCCCTCTCCCGTTCGCGGGAGAGGGTTGGGGTGAGGGTGAAAGTCCCTGTTCTGCGAGGTGCCTCGCTTCCGGCTTTCGCCCAAATTACAGGTTACGCAAATATCACCGAGAGCGGGAATCCACCAAAATCCTTGCGCCCTCCGCGCCCTCTGCGGTGAATTGCCCGCCCACATTTGACTAATGGGAACATATAATCTTTCATAGCCCTACGGTCCACAACACGCCGCACCACGCAG
Organism: Dehalococcoidia bacterium; assembly: GCA_965247555.1. Classification (GTDB taxonomy): domain Bacteria; phylum Chloroflexota; class Dehalococcoidia; order Lucifugimonadales; family VXLM01; genus VXLM01. Next base: position 156,326 of record CBDFHR010000009.1, read on the forward strand.
CCCGTGCACGGCCGAGCGAAAACGAGAGGCTATGTCATAAAATGTCCGGAAATGTCAGGTTAAACAAGACCCCCCCACTATCTCCGCGCCCTCTACCGGTGAACGCGCAAGCCCTACGCAATACTCTCTACTTTCTACTCCCACGTCACAAAATGTCAGTAAATGTCCGGAAATGTCAGAATAAACACGACCCCCCACTATCGCTGCGCCCTCTGCGGTGAACTTACAAGCCCTACGCAATACTCTCTACTTTCTACTTTCTTCCTCGCCCGCCTTCACCCCGACGTGTATCGCGACCGTCCCAAGCGCGAGGCGTTGGTACGTGACATTCACCAAGCCCGCCTTTTCCATCAGTCTTACCAGCTCGTCGGCGCTGAGAAATCCTTGCACTGACTCCGGTAGGTAGGTGTACGCCTCACGGTCGCCCGCGAAGAGCGCGCCCATCCAAGGTGTGACGTGCCGAAAGTACAGCGGGAACAGCTTGCCGACCGGGTTGAAACCGTCTTGGCGTACGATCTCAAGGATGACCACGCGCCCACCCGGCCTCACAACCCGCCGCATCTCCCGCAATGCCAGGGGAACGTCGATGAAGTTACGGACTCCGAACCCGACCGTCGCGCAGATGAACCGGTCGTCGGGGAACGGGAGCGCATGGGCGTCGCCTCTCACGAACTCGATTCGGTCGTCGGACCCACGGTCGTGGGCCTTTTCGATTGCCAGCGGGAGCATGGCGCGGGTGAAGTCTAGTCCCACGACGTTGGTGACCTGCGGATGCCCCAGCAGATCGAACGTGAAGTCCCCGGTGCCTGTGGCAACGTCGAGAGCCGGGCCGGTCATCTCGCCGACGGCCATGCCTGCGGCTCTTCGTCTCCAGGCGTAGTGCCTGCCACCCGACATGATGGTGTTGAGCCGGTCGTAGCGTCGCGAAATCCGGGCGAACATCTCGCCGACGTATCGCGCCCGCTCCCTGCCTTTCAAGTGCGCCAGGGCGTCCGCCTTTCTTCAATCCCGGAACCCCACCGGAGGTCGCGTATCGCTCTCGGCAGCTCAGGGAGCAGGTCGCCCGCTAGCATTCCGGCGTCGCCGAACTTCGCCGTGACCCGTTGGCCCGCCAGACCGTGCAGGTACACGCCGAGCGCCGCTGCCTCCTCCGGCGCGACTCCCTGCGCAAGCAGTCCCGCGATTGTGCCCGCGAGTACGTCGCCCGTTCCGGCAGTCGCCATGGCCGGGTTGGCGAAGGGGCTGAGCCTCGAACTCCCATCGGGATACGCCACGACCGTGAACGCACCCTTGAGCACGACAATCTTTCGCCACTTCACAGCCGACTCCACTGCGATCTCGACGCGGTGTTCTTGGATGTCCTTTGTCGAAAGGCCTGTCAACCGCGCCATCTCGCCCGGATGCGGCGTGAGTATGCCCTCCGACGTGAACTCGTTCCACCACGCTTCGGACGACGAGGCCACAATGTTCAGCCCGTCGGCGTCGACGACCAAGGGTGGGAGAGTTCCCGTCTCGAACAGTAGCCTTCTGACCATCTCGCGGGTGGAGTCCGCCTGTCCTATGCCCGGGCCGATGAGAAGCGCTTGGTACCCGGCCACCTGCTCGGCAATGAGTTCTGCGGCGTCGGAACGCGGTACGCCCGGCGACTCTTCCGGTAGCGGCAGATAGGTTGGCTCGACAGCCTTCGCGGCAACGGCCATCTGCAGGCTCTGGGGAACGGCGAGTGTGACGAGTCCGGCGCCTACTCTTCCCGCAGCGGTCGCCGCGAGATACGGCGCGCCGACGTAGTGACTCGACCCCCCAACGATCAGCGCCTTGCCGAACGATCCCTTGTGTCCTGACATTGGGCGGGCGGGCAGGGTGGCTTGCGCCCAGCCGTCCGTCATCAAATCGAAAGCGATCTCGCGGTCTAGATCTCTCGGTATCCCGATATCGAGGACTTCGACTCTCCCCGCGTACTCCGCTCCGGGGAATCGGTACAATCCCGCCTTCGGATTGCCGAGCGTCAGCGACACATCTGACGGGACAGTTTTGGGGTCCACGTTCCCCGAGTCGGCATCGAGGCCGGTCGGCAGGTCGAGCGCAAACAGTCGAAGCGATGGGTTCGAGGATCGAGCGTCACGGAGCAGGTCGAGTGCCTCCGCCGTCGGGCCCGCGATGGGCCGCGATCGTCCGGTGCCCAGTATCGAGTCGAGAACGATCTGTGCTAGTTCGAGCGATTCCCTCAGTTGGGCCTGGCCGTCGTCGTCGGCCAGCCGGATTATCGACACCCGCTTGCCGCGCAGGAACTCGACCTTGCGTTGGTGCGCGGTGTTGTCGCGGCAGAGGCAGAGAGTGACGCGAGCGCCCCATGAGTCGAGGTGCCGTGCCGCCACAAGCCCGTCCCCACCGTTGTTGCCCGGCCCGACGAGCACCACGACCGTCATCCCAACGAGGTTTCGCACCTGGCCGCGAATATAGTCCGCGACCGCAAGGCCCGCGTTCTCCATCAGCACGCTTTTGGAGACGCCGCCGACCTCGGCGCGGTTCTCGATCTCGCGCATCTGTTGGGTCGTAACGATCTTCACGACAGCCTAGTCGAGCAGGTGCGGCTTCTGAGCGTGCAACGCGGGAGCGGGCGGGTACGCCGTCGTCATCTCCACGACCCCGTAGCTGCCCTCGATCATGTCCGCGACGGTTTCCCGCCACTTGAGGTAGTGTGGCATCGTGCGGTGGGTCTCCCTCGCCGCGTCGTCCTCGTAGATCTCGTACAGGTAGGCAAGGTTGGGGTCTTCCCTGTCCTGCAGTACGTCGAACCTGAAACAGCCGGGCTCGTCACCGACGGAACCCCGGGCGTCGCCCAGGCTGGCCTCGACGAATTCTTCCATCACTCCCGGCTTGACTTTGATCGTCACAAAGATGGCAATCATACTCACTCCTCTGAAATACCCGGAATCGGGTCGCCAGCGGTTCCCCGACCCACTATGTTTGATGATGCGCGGACGCCACGTAACCCCCGATGCAGGAACGAAATGTATCAGACTCGGCGCGCTGGCCGCTACTGCCTTGACGCCCTCGGCGTTTTGTGCACGCGGCCAATCTGACATCTGCCCGTATAACCGACCGTACGCCCGAAAATTGGATGGGTCATCTCAAACTCGACCCTGAAGCTGTCTTCGCCTTCTCCTATTTCCGTGGCGTGGCCGCCGCCAAAAGGGGAGAGCCAGATCGGGAGCCTAACGATTATTCCTAGAAAAGGCATCCTTATTGCGTAATTTTGTATGTCATAGACAAGGCTTCCCACGTCGTCAACGCTCAACGCCGACTCTACGCCCAAGCCATACCTTGTAGTCTCTATGATCCTGTGATCTCCTGAGAATGTCATTTGGGACGGGAACGTTGCGTCCCCATCGAAGCTTGCGTTCTTGAAGAAGGTCCTAAGCCAATGCATGGTGCCCGAACTATCGATGTAACTGTGCACGGTGAACTGAACATCTTCGCCGCCGCGCGGCACGGGAGCACGAAACAGCATGTATGAGAGCATTGCTAGCGGCCTGATTGCCGTCTTGACATGGATCCTGTCCATCCCGCCGCATATGCTCACTGTTGGTTCAGAGTAGTGTTGGCGAACCACCGTATGGAGGTTTTGAAATTCCTCCCCTAATGCCCGTGCAACGGGTGAGTTACTACGGGGCAAATTAGGTCTGGGCTGTGGCATCCTCTACTGAAATCCTCTAATCCGGAGTTTCCCGTATCAAGGTGCTTGACCAAAGCAATGCACTTTCCTCTACAAAAGCCATACTAGTGTCACTCACTAACGCCGTCAACGTGCGCCTTTGACCATGCGGCGGCTAGCCATTACCCTATAGAAAAGACTCGTGGGGGAGGAGAAAAATGGTAAAGGCAGCCGTACTCTATGAGACAAAGACGCCGCTGCAGATAAAGGAGCTCCGGCAGGACCCGCCCAAGGCGGGGGAGGTGCGCGTGCAGATGGGCGCGTCCGGCATTTGCCTGAGCGACCACCACCTGATGCAGGGGACATCAAGAATCGATCTTCCCGCCGTGCTGGGCCACGAAGGCGCGGGCACCGTCGTCGAGGTAGGCGAGGGTGTGACGAGGGTCAAGCCCGGTGAACGTTGCATTATAGCCTTCGTTTCGCCTTGCGGGATGTGTCGCAACTGCGCGACCGGATTCCCAAACGTGTGCGAGACCAATATCGCGATCGGCCCCAGACAGTACGACGGTACAGCGAGGCTCCACGACAACGGGGACGACGTCTACCAGCTCGGCAAGGTTGGCGTGTTCTCCGAGACGATTATCTGTCCCCAGCAGGCCTGCCAGCCGATTCCCGACGAGGTCCCCATCGAGGTCGCGGCCCTCATCGGCTGCTCGGTGACCACCGGCGTCGGGGGCGTCATCAACAACCCGAATGCGAAGATCGGCATGAGTGTCGCCGTGTTCGGGTGCGGCGGAGTGGGTCTCAACGTCATTCAGGGCGCGAAACTCATGAACGCCAGCAGGATCATCGCCGTGGACATCCTCGACCACAAGCTGGAGTTCACGTACAGGTTCGGCGCCACAGACACGATAAATATCCGTGAAGTGGACGACGTCGCCGAGACGATCAAGGAGATGACCGACGGCGGGGTCGACATGGCGATCGACAGCATCGGCAAGGCGGAGGTCATCTCGTCGGCGTTCAAAAGTGTGCGGCCTACCGGCACTGCCGTCCTCATAGGACTTGGCGCGCTGGGCGAGGACGCTCCAATCGACATGTCGGACATGGTGCGCGCGCAGAAGACCGTCATGGGCAGCTACTACGGCTCCACCAGCCCTCATGAGTCCTTCCGCAAAATAGTCAACGCCTACCTTAAGGGGACACTCGACATCGATAGCCTGATTACGAGGAGCTACACCCTCGACCAGATCAACCAGGGATTCCACGACCTGGTGAGCGGAGGCGAAGGCCGCGGCATTATCAAGTTCCCGTCGTAGAACTGCTGCAGTCTCGAAATGCGGCGGAACGGTGCCGTTCCGCCGCATATCTTTTCTTGGTTAGGCCAGCACCGCTTCGAAGCGCTCCGCCTTCTGGAACACCAGGCCATCCTCGCCCGCGTCGATGACCACGTGGTCGCCGGCGGTCAATTCCCGTGACAGGATGCGCTTGGACAGAGCATTCTCGACGTGGCGCTGCACGGCCCTGCGGATCGGGCGCGCACCGAACTTCTCGTCGAAGCCCTCCTCGGCGAGCCACTCCCTGGCCGCGTCGGTGAGGCCCATCGTGATACCGTGCTCCGCCATGCGCGCCTGCATCTCTCCGACCTGTATGTCGACGATTTCCTTGATCTGCTCCCTCGACAGACGGTCAAAGATGATGATTTCGTCGATCCGATTCAAGAACTCAGGCCGGAACGCCCGCTTCAGCGCGTCCTCTACGGCGGCGTTCCGGTTGGCCTCGCCGGTGCTGACACTCGGAAGGAATCCCAGCGCTGAACCCTCGGGGTCTCCGGTGCCGAGGTTGCTGGTCATGATGAGCACCGTGTTCGTGAAGTCCACTGTGCGACCGTGACCGTCGGTGAGCCGTCCATCCTCCAGGATCTGGAGCATGATGTTGAACACCTCGGGGTGCGCCTTCTCGATCTCGTCGAACAGGACAACCCTGAAGGGACGCCTGCGGACGGCCTCGGTCAGCTGTCCACCCTCGTCGTAGCCGATGTAGCCCGGAGGCGCCCCGACGAGACGCGAGACGGTGTGCCGCTCGGAGTACTCGGACATATCGACCCTGACCATGTTCCGCTCGTCGTCGAAGAGGTACTCGGCGAGGGCGCGGGCCAACTCGGTCTTGCCCACCCCGGTGGGGCCGAGGAAGATGAAGCTCCCGATGGGCCGCTTCGGGTCCTTCAGTCCCGACCTCGCGCGCCGCACGGCATCCGAGATGGCGGACACGGCCGAGTCCTGTCCGCGCACCCGCTCGTGAAGGCGCTCCTCCATGTGCAGCAGCTTCTCCGCCTCGCTTTCCAGCAGCCGGTCGACCGGAATCCCGGTCCAGCTGGCTATCAGGCTTCCGATCTGCTCTGCCGTGACCGTCATGTCGCGGTCTACACGCACATCGAGCTTGGCCTGCTCAGCGTCGAACTCCTCTTGAAGCCGCATTCGCTCGGCCTTGATCTGCATGGCAGCCTTGTATTCGCCCCGGTCGGACAGCGCGTTCTCTTCGTTGTGAAGCTCGCGAATCCGCTTTTCCTTGCTCTTCAGGTCACCCGGCAGACTCTGTGCCTCGATGCGAAGCTTGCTTGCCGCCTCGTCAATGAGGTCGACGGCTTTGTCGGGCAGCAGCCGGTCGGTGATGTATCGGCGGCTCAGCTTGACCGCGGCCTCGACAGCGTCATCGGTGAACGAGACCTTGTGGTGACTCTCGTACTTGGGACGCAGCCCGCGGATCATCTCAATCGCCACGTCCTCGTCCGGCTCTTCGACCAAGATCGGCTGGAAGCGGCGTTCGAGGGCGGCGTCCTTCTCGATGTACTTGCGGTACTCCGGTTCGGTCGTCGCTCCGATGGCCTGAAGCTCGCCGCGCGCGAGGGCGGGCTTCATCATATTGCTGGCGTCGATTGCCCCCTCGGCAGCCCCCGCTCCGACGACAGTGTGCAGCTCGTCGATGAACAGCACGATCTCGCCTTGGGCCTCACGTATCTCGTCCATGACGCCCTTGAGCCGCTCCTCGAACTCGCCACGGAATTTGCTCCCGGCGACCATGCCTCCGATATCGAGCGCGAGCACGCTGCGGCCCTCCAACTCCTTGGGTACGTCGCCCGCCGCAATGGACTGGGCGAGCCCCTCGGCGATGGCCGTCTTGCCCACACCCGCGCCGCCGATGAGGACGGGGTTGTTCTTCGTCCGCCTGATGAGCGTCTGCATAACGCGCTGAATCTCCGTGTCGCGTCCGACGACCGGATCGAGCTTTCCCCGACGCGCCAGGTCGGTCAGATCGACGCTGAACCGCTCCAACGACTTGTAGCGGCTCTCGGCCTTCTGATCGCTCACTCGACGACTGCCGCGCACGTTCTGCAATGCCTTATATATCCCCTCGACATCGACATTGGACTCTTTCAGCAGCGCGGCGGACACGCCTTTGTCGTCCTTGGCAATGGCGATCAACAAGTGCTCGGAGCTGATGAACTCGTCGTTGAGGCGCTTGGCCTCCTCGGTAGAGGCGGCGAGCATGTCCCGGGCCCGAGGCGTCATGAAAATCTGGTTCGACTCGTACTCGAGCTTGGGACTCATCTCCAATGTCCCGTGCAGCCGATCACGCATTGCGTCGATCCGAACTCCGAGTTCGGACAGAATCTGTGCTGCCGCTCCCTCCGGCTGCTCGAGGATCGCCATGAGGACGTGCTCTACATCCCACTGGCTGTGGCGATAGCGACGCACCACCTCCTGGGACTTCCCCAGTATCTCCTGTGCCTGCTCCGTGAAATCGTCCGGCTTCAATACCATTTTGGTCACCTGCCGTGTGTTTTTCTCGACCCTGATGTACCATCGACTGTCAAGGCATGGAGTCGGTGTGTATGAGCAGGGCGTGACATCAATGTCCTCATAGACTAGTTTATATATATGATGTTGTAATGTCAAGCATAGTTGAGTCGTATCATATCAATCTTACGCAGTTAAATTTCGTTCGCGTGTCGACCCAGCGGAAGAGCAGTCCAAAGGGAATCGGGTATACTGAATGGGCGAGACGAAGCTCGTAGACAGCCTCGCGTGAACATGCACCGGAGTAGGGAATGAGCATCTGTACGGCGCGGCACATCAATCATGTCTGCATCGCGGTGAAGGACATTGACGAGACGATACGGTTCTACCGCGATGTCTTTGGCGTCGCTGAGGCCGAGGTCGTCGACATCGAGGACCAGGACGTTCGGGCGACCCTCATTCGGGTGGGCGGATCACAGATTGAGTTTATCGAGCCAACCGATCCGAATGGCAGTGTGGCTAAGTTCATCGAGCGACGTGGCGAGGGTGTCCATCACATCTGCTTCGAGGTCGAGGACCTTGCCGGAACGCTTCAGCGTCTTGACGAGCAGGGCATCGCGGTTATCGACCGTGAGCCGCGCGAGGGGTTGTCGGGAACAATCGGCTTCATCCACCCAAAAGCCACGAAGGGCGTCCTGATCGAGCTGGTCGATCAGGACGACGCCAGGAGGTAACGGTCCGACATGGTGAGCAGGGCAATCAAGGTGCTCGTGGCCAAGCCGGGGCTGGACGGCCACGACCGTGGGGCGAAGATTATCGCGCGAGTGCTGCGAGACGCAGGCATGGAGGTCACCTATACAGGCATCCGGCAGACCCCGGAGATGATCGCCGACGCCGCCCTGGAGGGGGAAGCGGACGTCGTCGCAATGAGCATCCTGTCCGGGGCCCACATGGACCTCTTCCCTCTCATATTCGAGCGCCTGAAGATCAACGAGATGGAAGACGTGGTAGTCGTTGCCGGCGGGATCATACCCGAAGAGGACAGGGAGGCGCTCCTGGAGATGGGAGTGCAGGGTGTGTTCGGCCCCGGCACTTCGACATCCGAGATCGTGGAGTTCATCCATGCAGCCCATACTGAGCGTGAGGGAACCCCCGGAGCGTAGAGGTATGCGCGCGCACCACGTGGAAGGTCGCAGAAAGGCGGACCCTCGGTTTACGGGCTTCCTGGCAGTAGTGGTACTCGTCCTCGTGTCCGCAGCGGCGTGCGAGACGGACGAATTGGCGGATCATGCGCCCGACACTCCGAGGCGGGCCATGGACGGTGGTCAGGCCGCGGACGAAACCACCACCGTGCGGATCACGTTGGCGTCGACGGATCTCGGCGTCGGCCCGAACCGATTAGCGTTCGGCCTTGTCGACGTAGAATCCGGCCCCATCCGCGAGGCAGACGTCCTCATCTCGACGTTCTATCTCGGTGACGGAAGGCAAGAGGGGCCGATACAGACGGCACGGGCAGTCTGGCGCCGCTGGCCCATCGCACAAGCGGGGCTGTACACGGCCAACTTCGATTTCGACCGGGTGGGCGCTTGGGGCGTGGTGGCGAACTACGTCGATCATCTGGGGTCAAGTGTCACCGTATCCGCCGGGATCGAAGTGAAACCGAAAAGTACGACTCCGGCTATTGGGGAACGCCCGCCCGCGAGCGTCACGAAGCTGGCACGTGACTTCGAGGATGTAGGAGACATGACGTCCGACCCCGAGCCGGACGAGGAACTGTATGCCATCACTGTGGCGGACGGTCTAAACGCGGGCAAGCCCCTCGTTGTAGCTTTCTCAACACCGGCCTTCTGTCGCACGGCGACGTGCGGGCCGCAGCTCGACGTGATCAAGGAATTGAAAGACTACTACCACAGGGACGTCAACTTCGTTCACGTCGAGGTCTACGACAAACCGGCGGAGATCCAAGGCAACCTGTCGAAAGCCCCACTCGCTCAGGCCATGATCGACTGGGCACTGCCGACGGAGCCGTGGACGTTTGTCATGGATGCCGACGGCAAGGTCGCTGCCAAGTTCGAGGCATTTGCCACGAAGGACGAGTTGGAAGCGGCCATGGATGCCGTGCTTCGTTAGGCCGACAACAGGGGAGTCGCTACCAACATGTCCAACGATTGCGCTCTACACCGGCGGTGCGCTGATCGTTCTGACGATGGCGCCGATTATTACTTTGACGGCCTTTCGGCTTGTGCACATGGTCCTGTTCAGCGGGACGTTAGACGGACGCCTAATCGCCTTCATACTTCTGCTAGGCCTTCTTCCCGGCGGGATCGGAATCGTCCTCTTCGGCTATTTTCTCTATCAACAGATTCGTCGGTCCTTTACAGGTGGGCCCGTTGCCGAGCGGGACTACATTGGTCGTTTCCTTGAAAGAAGGGCCTCCCAGGGCGACCGCTAGGTTTCGGTGTCCTCTTCGTACTTCGACCCTTCAGTGCGTTCAAGTGAATGGGTCTTCGTACAGAGCGATTCGGTTCGATGGTATACTTTCGGCGAATTCGCAATGTGAGCGGTCTGCGTGAGGGAACCAAGAACATGAGCTATGTCGCATGGGCATTCGTGGCAATGACGGCATACGGTGTTACTGCGGTGCTTCTGAAGCTCACGCTTAGAGACATTCCGCCCGGAGTGGCGATAGTCATCACCAACGCGGTGCTTGTTCTCGGGGGAGTCGGCTTAGTCATGTACCGTGGCGAGTCGTTCTTTGCACACTTCGCGATCAGCCGACCAATGCTTCTCGCGGTTCTCGCGGGCCTCACGCTGAGCCTCAGCATAATTAGTTACTACATCGCCCTCAGTCGGGGCCCCACCTCCGTCGTAGTTCCGATCTTCGCTATGTACGTTCTCGTCGCCACCGCTATTGGGTTCGCTTTTCTGGGTGAGGAAATCAAGCCTACCAGGGTCATCGGAGTGGTCCTGGCCGGCGGAGCGATTTTCTTGCTGACGCGGTGAACGTCCCCGTGGGGCATGAGGACGGATGAAAAGTGCGCGTGAAAGTGCCAATCCAGTTCTTGGCATCCCGGCAAGAGACTGGGATATAGTTTTACCGAAGCAGCAATGTGCTTGCGCATCGTATGGATAGAATAACCGAATCGTTTCACGGACATTCCCAGACGCCGATCACACAGCTCATGCGCCCCGTGCAGAGGTTCATGCACGAGGAGGCGTCGAGCGGCATCGTGCTTTTCGTGGCGGCGGTTGTGGCACTGATCTGGGCCAATTCGCCGTGGTACCACGCCTACGACGAGCTGCTCAAGACCCAAATTACGATAGGGTTCAGTCGCTGGGCGATTGATGAGACCCTGCATCACTGGGTCGACGACGGTCTGATGGCGGTCTTCTTCTTTGTGGTCGGTCTCGAGATCAAGCGAGCGGTCATCGTGGGCGAGCTACGCTCGGTGAGGCGAGCGGCCCTGCCCATTTTTGCCGCGTTGGGCGGGATGATCGTACCCGCGCTCATATACTTTGCGTTCAACTCGGGAGGAGAAGCGTCCAGGGGTTGGGGCATACCGATGGCTACCGACATCGCGTTCAGCCTCGGTGTGCTTTCTCTATTGCGGACGCGGGCGCCGCTGCCGCTTAAGGTCTTCTTGGCGGCATTCGCAATCATCGACGACATCGGGGCCGTGATCGTAATAGCCGTCTTCTACACGGGTGAAATCGCGTGGGGAAATCTAGGCATTGGGGCTATTTTCATTGCTGCGCTCTTGGTCGTTAGCAGACTCGGTATTCGGCATCCGCTGGTGTACGCAGTGTTGGGCGTGGCCGTCTGGCTGGCATTCCTCTATTCCGGCGTACACGCAACGGTTGCCGGTGTACTCGTCGCGGCAACGATACCCATCCGCGTGCGTGTCGACTCTGCGGGATTTCTCGCCCGCAGCCGCGACCTCCTATTGGTATTCGAACGCTCCGGGGCGTACGGACACGAGGAACAAACGTCGAGTGGCCAGAGGGCGATCCTCAAAGAGCTGGAGGACACGGCTCAGGAATTGCAGTCGCCGCTGCAGCGGTTCGAGACCGCGCTGCACCCCTGGGTGGCGTTCGTCATTATGCCGCTATTTGCGCTGTCCAACGCCGGGATTAGGATCGAGGGAGACTTCTTCGCTGCGCTGACACACCCGGTGACCATCGGCATCGTTCTCGGCTTGGTGATAGGAAAGCAGGTTGGAGTTACCCTATTCTCCTGGGCGGCGGTACGTTTTGGAATTGCGGCACTGCCGTATGGAGTCACGTGGCTTCAGTTTTATGGCGTGGCGCTGCTCGGTGGCATCGGTTTCACGATGTCACTGTTCATTACGAACCTCGCGTTCACTACCCAAACATTGAGTACCGAGGCGAAGGTCGGCATTCTTCTCGGCTCGGCCATTTCCGGCGTCATCGGGTACCTAGTCCTGCTGCGGGCCGGCAGAGGCTTGACGGGCGTAAGCTCGTCAGGGGTAGGGATGGGGGAGTGAGTCAGGGACTCGCGGACTATTCCAACTCGTAGGCCCGAAGGCTGTAGCGTGGGCGCGGAAACCCTCCCAAGGCATCCATCCGAAAGTGGGCGGGCGCGTCAGGCGCGCCGAACCGGTCGAGGAGATCGGGCAGGAGGTGGGAGATGATGGCCAACTGCTCTCTGGCCGACATCACTCCGCTGGGCCGGTAGACCCACAGGGTGCGGACGCCTTCCGTGAGAATCGTCTTGGCGCTCTCCCGCTTGGGCTTGTCGTCGGAGTAGACCCATAAGGCGCTGCTTGCGCCCGCCCACTCGATGATTTCGCGGTCGGTCACGCCTTGCCGGTTGTCGAAGACGTTGCGGGTGCTGGTTGCGTTATATCCGACGAGGCTGAGGGCGTCGGCCACGAAGGGTGAGAGGGAGTCGTCGAGGAGGATGAGGGAGTCCTCAGGCCGCGATACTATTCTCCCAAGCAATGGCGGCTTCTACCTCCTCTTCGGACAGTCGGTACGACTCTGCTACCCATCCGGGCGAGTCACCAGCCTCAATCATACCCCAAATCGAGCGAGTCGGCACCCTTGTTCCCTTCACGCAGGGGGCTCCGAACTGCACCATCGGGTCGAGAAGGACGCCGCCGGACGGCTCCCATGTCGAGGCTAGGCGGTTCTCGAATGTGAGGCCGTGGACAGGGACGAGGTACTCCCGCAACACGTCCATGGCGAGTTGACCGTACTTGCTTGCGGATATGAGACGCTCGTGGAGTTCGATGAAGATCCCGGAACCCTCCGTCCAGACGATCTCGGTTGCGAACGGGCGGCCTGCACCGGTCTTGTTGCGTAGCCACTCTTCGGCGGAGTAGATGGCTCGGAAGTTGACATTTGCGGCCCGTAGCGCAGCGATTACCCTCAGCGATACCAGGTCCTCGAAAGTAATGATCATGCGGTTGGCGGGGAGTCTTGTTAGGCTGGGCGAGGCGACGCCGTTCCGAATCCAACGGATGAGCTTCTTGGAGTCCACACGATAGATCTCGTGGGCGAGTCGAGAGCCGTAGATGTAGCGGACGGCCTGCGGAATGTCGTACACGCCGACGAACTCGGTGTCAGGTGGCGGGCCGGGGCTGAACAGAGGCAATTGTGTTGTCATACGGTGTATGGAACCTTCCGAAGAGGGGATGACCGGTTCGCTCATCGTTGTACTACAGAGACTGGGAGCGTGCAAGGATGTTCCGGTCTTTCTAAGGGTGCTTTCGGCGTTTCACCACAACCCGGCCGGTTTCTACGTGTCGGGAGTTTGTCCCTGACTTTCCCCACCGTAGTTGACCTTGCCCAAGAACACCTCGGTCAGTATATCGGTCTCTCGAACCGATTCGGGAGTCCCTTCGAACACCACGCGGCCCATGTCCAGCACGTAGGCCCGGTCGACGATGTCCAATACGCCCTTGATGTTGTGCTCGACGACCATAATGGTGGTCTGGAACCTCTCGCTTATCTCGGCGACCTTTTCAAACACCTCGGTGACGACTATGGGGGCCAGGCCCAGCGTTGGTTCATCGAGGAGCAGCACCTCGGGAGCGGCCATGAGCCCTCGGCCCACGGCCAGCATCTGCTGCTGTCCGCCCGACATCTGGCTGGCGAGGTCGCGGCGCTTTTGGTGCAGGACCGGGAATAACCCCATGACCGAATCAAGTCGTCGGGCCTTTTCTACCTTGTCGTTCAGGTACAAGCACCCCATCTCGAGATTTTCTTCGATCGTCAGGTGCGTGAACACCCGCCTGCCCTGCGGGACGAAAGAGATGCCCTCCTTTACGATCTCGTGGGTGGCCGCCGCCAGCGTTTCTTGCCTCCAGTGCACCTCCCCGGCAACGACGGGCGCGAGACCCATGATGGCCTTGAGTACGGTGGACTTTCCGGCCCCGTTGGGGCCCATCACCGCCACTACCTCGCCCTTCCGAATCCCCAACGATACGTCCGTCAAGGCCGTCACGGGCCCGTAACGCACGGAGATGTCGATCAATTCGAGGAGCATCATTTCATTCCGTAGTTGATGCTAAGTGCCCAAGTAGGCGTCTATCACGTTCGGTCTGCTCAGCACTTCATCCACCTCACCCACGGCAAGGAGGGTACCGCTGTCCAGTACGAAGAGATGGTCCGACAACTCGCGGACGATATCCATGTTGTGGGAGACGAAAATAATGGTGTTGCCCTGTTCCCGCATGTCCTTCAGTATCGACTTAACCCTCTCCAGCATCTGGGGGAATAGGCCGGCAAAGGGTTCGTCGAACAGGTATATGCTCACGTCCATGGCCATGGCGCGTCCGATCTCCAGCAGCTTCCGCTGGCCGTAGGATAGGTCCATTGCCAGTGAGTCCCTTTTCTCCCACATGCCCACGCTCTGCAGAATACTCTGCGCTTTCTCCTTGTATTGAGGTTTCGTTCGTTCGAAGAGCGCGGGAAGGAGCCGACGACTGGTCAAGGCTACCATGATGTTGTCCCATACGCTGATCTGGTCGAAGAGACGCACCTCCTGGAAGGTCCTCGTGATGCCGTGACCGTACGTCTCGTGTGCCCTTAGGACGCGTAGGCCCACTCCGTCGATGACAACGACTCCCTCATCGAGAGGCAGCATCCCGCTCAGCAGATTGATAAGGCTCGATTTCCCCGAACCGTTTGGTCCAACGATGCAGGTTATCCATTCCCGAAAGATGGAAATGGAGAGTTGGTCGACCGCCTTGACTGCGCCGAAGTGCTTTGAGACTTCTTTCGTCCTGAGAACGAAGATTTCGTCGAGATCGAGTTGGTCAGCGCGGTCAGTGGTCACAGCTTGTACCTCCCGACGAGGCCCTGAGGCCTGAACAGCATCAGCAACACGAGCAGAATTCCCAAGACAACCTGCCGGGCCTGACCAACGTACTCGGCAGGCAGGTAGGGTATGAATCGCATCCCCTCTTCGAGCAGGACGAACACCATAGCGCCGAGCAGAGAGCCCCAGATCGTAGCCAGCCCACCGAGGATCACGATGCAGACCAAGAGCATCGATTCCAGCAGGATGAAGGAGTTGGGATCGATGAAAGTGGTCCAGCTCGCGAACAGGCCGCCGGCGAGGCCTGCCATCATTGCTGAGATGACCCATATCGCCAGCTTGAAATGCGTGACCCGGTACCCGAATACCTCGGTGGCCTGCTCATCCTCCCGGATGGCAGTAAGCACGCGCCCGAAGGAGGAGGTTACTATGAACCATGAAATCAGGACAACGAGCGCGAGGAACACAACAACGAGCGCGAGGAACTCAAATTCACCGTCAAATATCCAAGCGCCAATCTCGGGCCGGGCTATCTCGTGGATGCCGAAGGCTCCCCTTGTTACGCTTCGCAAGTTCAAGAAGAGGTTGAAGGCGATGATGGCAAAGCCGAAGGAGACCAGGACGAAGATATCATCCCTGAAGCGGTTGAATACGACTCCAACCACTATGGCAATGAGGCCCGCCAGGAGTATGGCAACGGGCAGCGCTGCAAAGAAGGGCCATCCGAATGTGGGAATAGCCTCCGTACGCAATTGCTCGTATGCGGCGTCCGACGTGAGAATGGCGACCGTGTACGCACCGATTCCGAAGAAGCCGACGTGTCCCACTGACAAGAGTCCGGTGAATCCCACCACCAAGTTCAGACTAACCGCCAAGATCGCCCAGATTACGAAGACGGTGCCTATGGAGATGGCGAATCCGACTCCCTGCCATACCATGAAGACGATGGCCCAACCGATAACGAACAGGTTTGCCCACAGCTCGACGTTGCCCCTGGCGAACTGAAGAAACTCTCTGGGCGAGCGAGCGAGTCGCACGATGTCGCCTATTGCTCGTAAGTCAATGAGCACAGTCTTACTCCCTCGGCAAGAGGCCCTTGGGCCAGAACGATAGGAAGAGGATGAGAACCACGAAGGATATGACGTCCTTCCACTCACCGGCCAGGTCCCAGATGCCGAACTGCTCGATCATGCCCAAGGCGAATCCGCCGACGATGGCCCCGTACAGGTTCCCAATACCCCCGACAACCGAGGCAATCCAGCCTTTGAGCAAGAGCAGAAGGCCCATTCTGGGCTGTATGGCCGTGTCGTGGCCGCTGAGCAGCCCCGCCATCGCCGCGTAGACCGCGCCGATGAAAAAAACTATCGCGATGATGGCGGTGGTGTTTATTCCCACGACCTTCGACACCTCTTCGTCGTCGCCAATCGCCCGCACGGCCTTTCCGAAGGATGTCATTTTGAGCAGAAACAGTAGGAATACGAAACCGGCGAGAGCCACGCCGATGGCGAAGATGTTGAACCCCTTGATGTTGCCGCCCAGAATCGTCCAGGGGGCACTGCCGAAGGCTTGGGGAAGGGGACGTGGATTGCTCTCGAATACGATGGAGGTCGCGGCGGTGATGGCCAGGAGGATGCCCAGCGTGGCGACGAGCATTATGAGGGGCGATCTCGCCCGCTCGCGCATGTAGACGTAGAGACCTCGGTAGAATGCTATGCCGACGATCCCCGCCATCAGGCACGATACTCCCCAGCTCAGGTAGAGCTTCGATCCCGGAGTGTTGGCGACGAGGAACGCACAATATCCTCCCAGGGCCACCCCAACGATCCCCGCTACGATCAAGAAGGGGGCAGATCCCGCGGACGGGAGTGCGAGTCGAGAGCCTCGATAGACCGCCCAGCCCACAGCCAGGGCGACGAGGATGCCTATCGCCGGGCTAAGGATGACATTAGTGGCGTCCGGCAAGCTCAGAACTAGTCCCATATAGGCCCCCGCGCCTATGGCCAAGAGGCCTCCGGCTACGTGCAGGACCCTTGTATCGTAACGAGGCCGTAGCTTGTGAAAAAATGCCTCGTAGAGCGCCCACGCGACCACTCCGGCGGTGACGGCGGCAAGCAGGATATTCACGTATGGGTTGATAAGGTCTTGGCCGCCAAAGGTGTCTTGAGACCTGAGATAGAAGACGCCATAAGCGCCTACCGCTGCAGCAGCGCCATAGTACAGATCGAAGAACCAAACGGTGCTGTAGACGATCGTGAAGCCCATCGCGAGGAGGGCGTATACGGCGCCCACGGACAGGCCGTTGTAGGCGAACTGCACGGCTTGGTCGGGGGACTGGGCGATCTTCCAGATAAGGTAGGCGGCAACCGCTGCCGCCAACACAGTGGCCAGGATCCTGTCCCGGCTATCACCGTGGGCAAGTAGATGGCCCCCCCAGACGAACCTCAGTTTTTCGAGACTCATTGGCGTGTGGGGCCTCCGCGTCGTTTGGCACGCTGTCTTGCCTGAACGGCGTGCCAGACTTGACGTCGTAATGGACGAAGCTGCCGATTTCGCCCACTGTATGTAGCTAAGTCAACGGGCATCAAGGTCGGCGATCAGCACCTACTCAGTCGGAGCGCCTTGAAGGACCTTGTAACCATTGTTGTTTTCGGTTCTCTCGGCAGTCGGGAGAACTTCCACTACCACATTGGAAAGACCTACGACCTCTCCCTTATCGTCGAAGCTATAGTCTTCCCCGATAGCTCCGCTCCAGGTGATGTCGTAGAGACAGTCCCTGAACCCGTCCGCGTCCTGTGATCGTCACCCGTCTTCTTGAGACACTCGGCGGTGATGTACACGTCGTCGTAAGCTGATCCGAGGTACCAGGGCAGCGTGACTTGGCCGTAACGGGTCCTGAAGTCGCCAAGAACTTCTTGCGCTTTGTTGTTGGCAGGGTCAAGGTCCGCCGTGATGGCCTTCAATCCGGTCGCGGCATCCCCGGCGATCCCGAGGGCCTTAGACCCAATAGGCACGACCTCGGAGTATATGGGCCCTTCGTATCCCAGTTCCCGGATCTGCTTGACGATGGTGCCACCACTGAATTCCCCTTGCGCGGCTAGGTGTATGGCATCCGGGTTTGCGTTGAACAGCTTGGTTAACTGGCTCCTGAAATCGGTGGTGTCGGAAGCATACTGCTCAGCCGCCACGACCTCGCCGCCGCGCTTCTCGAACTGTGCAACGGACGCGCGTCTCACTCCCTCGGCGTAGTCGGTTGACTCGTTGATAGTGGCGAGCTTGCGGATTCCGTCCGCCCAGAGCACGTTTCCGGTGTCGATGCCCAGTTGCGCGTCGCTCATGGAAGTCCGGAAGATGTAGTCGCCTGCCTCAGCGATGTCCGGGTTTGTTGCCAGCCCGGAGAACATCACCACGCCGTCGGCCTCCGCGAGAGGCGCGGCCCCCAGCATCGCGCCGCTGCACGATGTTCCGAGGATGATCTTCACTCCGTCCACGTCCGTCAGCTTGTTGTAGGCTATAATCGCGTCTTTGGCGCTGCATTTGGAGTCTTCGACGACAAGCTTCAACATGCGCCCGTTAATGCCGCCTGCTTCATTGATCTCGTCGACGGCCAACTGCTTAGCCTGATTGGCTACTGTGCCGTAGGTTTCACCGGGTCCGGTAAGCGATTCCATCACGCCTACCCGAAACGGATCACCATCTCCATCATCTTCATCATCTCCACAAGCCACAACCACCGACACCAGACCCGCCAGCAATCCTAACGCGAGAATTCGTTTCCATGAGAATAATCGCATGACAACCCCCTTTTCGTAAGGATGCTCCCTATGGGCCGATGCCTCCGCTACCTTGTATCACCACAGCGTAAGCCTTGCAAGTCCGCGCACTCTGGGTGAGTGAGCATCATTTACGCCTGTAGACCAACAAGATGTAATGCAAGCGAGAAACGGGGCCCGGCAGGGTTCCGTGCGGTACCGCGAGCACCTGGCGGATGTCGGGGCGCCAGGAGGTGGGAGGTATCCATATGGTCGCGGTCGTTCCGGCCGAGCGGGGCAGGAAGCCGGGTCGCGCCGTAGTCCTCGCGGCCTTGAACAAACTCCACCGCGAGGGGATGTCCTCAGCCGAACTGCTGACCGACGACCACCGGCTGCCGGCCATCAAAACGTATCTGGGAGTAGGCTTCGAGCCGCGCATCGGCCACGAGAGTCACCTCTCCAAGTGGGATGCAGTGTATGCATAGCTTGGAATGAAAGTCCTTGACTGAGACGTTTGACAATTGCCGCACGAGAAGCGAAGGTTGCAGGGCCGAAGGTGGTACTCGAGCCGACCTCATTCTTCAGTCCGCCTGAGAGATTCGGCTTCGATGCCTCGAGACTGGGCAAGACGGTCGAGGGAAAGTATCTCGCAACCAAACACTCCGGCAGGGCGTGAGCAGCATACCGGCCCTACCCTCAACAGAGCGAAAGGAGCGTCTCATGCCATCATCCTCAGCTAAGTATCGCGTCGCGGTTATCGGATGCGGGAGCCACGGAACGCGGTTGGCGCGATCCTTTGATCTCAACCCGCTGACGAAGGTCGTCTGCGGCGTCAACAGGGGGCAGGAGGGTCTCGACCTGTTTTGCCGGCGGTTCGACGTCCATGGGTACAACGACTACCGCGAGATGCTGCGGAGGGAAGACTTTGAGATTGCGCTGCTTGGTCTGTCGGTCAACGTGAATGCGGAGGTCGTCGTCGCCTGCGCCGAGAAGGACGGTGTCGTTGGGATCATGAGCGAGAAGCCCATCGCGACCAGCCTGTCCGAGGCCGACGCTGCCGTCGAGGCCTGCGCATCGCGCGGAATACCCTGGGCGGCGGGTGACATGTTCCGCAACGCACCGGAGATGTGGACTGCCCGGAAGCTGGTCGAGTCGGGCGAGATCGGCGACGTGGAGTCGATCAACGTCTACGGGGCGGGCGGAAACCAGATATCCGGCCAGGGATGTCGCCAGTTCACGGACATGTTCATGTTCGTCGGCGACTCCGAGATCGACTGGGTGGTCGGTGCCGTCGGGGGCGACCCTGCCGACCGCGAGTTGGGTACCGTCGACGAGTGGAGCGACAACGACCAGGACCTGGTCTTCGGTTTCGTGCAGTTCAAGAACGGGGTGACGGCGCACCTGCACAAGAACGTCGCGGCCAAGAACGGGATCGAAATCCACGGCACCAAGGGCGTTCTGTACATCGGCCAGAACCGCATGGGTAAGGTCTGGCACAGGGACGGAAGTGACCTGAAGCTGGCGGGCAGCGTTTTTCCATATCCCGATACTGCCGCCGTCGGTCTAGCAGAGAAATACGACTACGAGGGCTGGGAGATTCAGCGGACGCGGCTCATCGAGAGCTTGAACGCCTTCGTTGAATCGGTCGACACGGGTGCGCCAGTCAAGTGCAGCGGCGCCGATCTGTCCAAGGCGCTCGAGCTTGCTATCGCCATCCGCGAGTCCCACCGTCGCGGCATCGTCAAGGTTGATCTACCGCTGAAAGACCGCAGCCTGCGGATCATCCCCAGCGCGAGACGGTATCTGGGCCGCCGGGTCTCGGAGAGCACCGAGGCATTTTTGGCCCACATCAAGGACCACAAACAGGAGACACACGGGACCGTGGGAACGAGCGTCCTCGGCGACACCGCAACGGAGCGGACAGATCGTCGATGACTGATTTCGAGATGGTCACCGACCAAGACCGCTTCCGCCGGGTGGTGAAGGATATCTCCGGTGAGCGGCGTATTGGCTTCGATTTGGAATCGAACGGCTTCTTCCGGTATCCGGAACGCATCTGCCTGATCCAGCTTTCGGCGTCCGACCGCGTCTACCTGATAGATCCCCTAGCCATGGACGACATGTCAACTCTGGGCAAACTCCTAGGGAACGGCGTCATCGAGACCGTCCTGCACTCCGGCGACCACGACATCCGCAGTCTCGACCGCGACTGGGGGGTCCATGTTGGGCGGCTCTTCGATACGAGCATCGCCGCGGCGTTCGTGGGCCTGGAGCGCCTCGGCCTTGCCTCGACGCTGCAGGACGTGATGGGTATCACCATTCCAAAAGAGAAGAAGATCCAGCGCTCGGACTGGACGGTGCGTCCTCTCAGCGATACGGCGCTTGCCTACGCCGCCACGGACGTGCTACATCTGCTGGGCCTTCAGGATAGACTGGTTGAGAAGTTGAGGGAGCTCGGCCGCACCCATTGGGTGAAGGAAGAGTGCAACCGCCTTTCGGAGATTCGATACAACCCGCCCGACCCCGAACTGGCGGTCTTCGCCGTCAGAGGATCGCGCGAGTTGGACGGTAGCGGGCTTGCCATTCTCAAGGCGCTGATGGTTTACCGAGAGCAGCACGCGCTTCGTCTAGGCAGGCCGCACTTCCGCGTGATTCCGGATGGGACATTAGTATCTCTCGCTGCCGAACCTAAGGCCGACTTGCGTGAGGTACGCGGTCTGGGGATGTTCGGACGCGGGAGGCTGGCGGCCGGGATTCGAGGCGCCATCAAACAGGGCAAGGCCGCTCAGCCCCTCCAGAGGCCACGACAACCCCGTGGGCGTCGTCTCTCTCGCGCCGAGCGGGCGAAAGTCTCTAGTCGGCTGGACAAGCTCAAGGCGTGGCGCGTTGAACACGGGAAGCGCCTCTCCTTAGCAGTGGGCCTCCTCTGGCCGATGGCGAGCCTTCAGCGGCTTGCGTCTTTCCCTGATGACCTGGAGACGGAACTTCAGGCCCCCGAGATCCGAGGATGGCAGCGCGAGGAGTTCGAGGAGTCAATTCGGAAGCTTGTGACCCAAGAAGTGCGCTCTTGAGGCGACCAGCCGCAGTTACGCGTCCTCCGGTTGCGGGTTGGGCATGTAGAGGAAGTAGGCGTGTCGTCGCCATAGGTCTACTCCCGTGAGCTTGAGTGTGACTGTCGTTCCCGGCTCTATCGAGTTAGGCAGCTCGGCGCGGACGCGGAACGGGTACTCGTCGAGGTCGAGCGCGGCAAGACGGCGCGGCTCGTTCTCCAGGACATAGGCGGTGAAGTGGTCGGCCCTGTCGGCGTCGTCGAGTCGTGTCAGCATGAGGAACTTGAGGAACCAGTACCGCCGCCGCGCCTCTTCGATGCGTGTCAGTTCCCGCATCTGCACCTCGGCGCGCTTGGCCACGGACGAGATGTCGTCCTCGGAGTAGACCGGCTCACCGGCGGCGAGGTAGTGGCTGATCTGTCGCTGCATCACGAGGTCGGGATACCGTCGCAGGGGGGAAGTGGCCTGGATGTACGCGTCGACGCCGAGGCCGACGTGCGGAGTCGGAGTAACGCTGATGACCGCAGGGGTGAACCGTCGCATGAGCCGGTAACGCTGGAGGCGGGTTAGAGGACGAAGGACTCCTTCCTCGTCGAACAGGCCGAGGTCGGAGACGTCGGGCGCGGACTGTGATCTGTACGAGGCAGGTATCTCATGGACCTTGCAGTAGTCCGCCATCAGCGAGTTGCACAGCACCATCATCTCGGAGACGAGGTCACGTGCCGGTGTGTTTCGAGCCACCACGCGCACTTCGATGTCGGACGACGAGGCGACCTTGATGACCATCTCCTCGCGGTTCACGTTGATCGCGCCCGCACGCTCCCGACGGGCAAGGAGCGTTTGCGCAAGGTCGCTCAGTGGCCGGAGAACCGGGTGCCAGCTGTCGGTCTCGTCCGTGATCGCCTCGTCCGCTTCACCGTAGGAGATGGCAGCCCTGCTGCGTATGAGTGACGGCCTGATCTCGTAGTCCTGCACCTGTCCCGACTCGTCGGTCCTGACGAGAAGGCTGATGGCCCGTCGTACTTGGTCCGGATCAAGGCTTCCGACGCCGTGGACGAACGTAGGTGGGAGCATCGGTATCGAGCGCTCCGGGAGGTAGAGGGTTGCCATCCTGCGGTCCGCCTCGGCGTCCATCGCCCCGTTGACAGGCACGAGCGCGCCCGCGTCGGCGATGTGAACGCCAACGCGGTAACCGCCGTCGACCGTCTCCAGCGAAAGGGCGTCATCCCTGTCGTGGGTGTCGGCGTCGTCGATGGTGAAGCTCTCAAGGTCCGTCAGGTCTAACCGCTCACGGTCGTCCGAGTTTGGGTGCTGTCGAAAGGAGTCCGCTTCGTCTAGGGCGGCACTTGGGATGTCGTCCTCGATCTCGGCACGGTGTAGCTCAAGCGGCTCGTCCTCCGAAAATATGCCCGCGCCCACGAGCAGGTCGAACGCTCGGCGCTGAAGGTCACGGGTCCCATCGGAGGCATCGCGCAGCAGCGTGTGTGCGGCATAGCTCCGAGTGTACTCTTCGCCGTGTACGGCGAATCCACGAATGTGGTCCAGAAGTCCCTCGTGCAGACGTGACATGGGGTCGGGGAGCGTGTGCGCGTATAGTGCGGCCATGAGCGACTTTGCGGCCTCGGCATTCTCGGCCTCGCGCCGTCGCCGGGCGCGGAGAGTCTCAAGATCCTCTTCCGTACGCGGGACGTGCCTGCCTTCCTGCTGGACGAAGTAGTCGGAGCCGCTGTCGAGATGCAGCGTCAGGGCGACCATCTCCGCCGGACCGACGCCGCTGTCATGGTAGAGGTCGGCGACCTCCTCGACGCTCATGGCGACCTGCTCGTCGACAGTTACCTCCCAGACTTCGGACAGGTCGATCTCTTTGGCGGCCTCCTCGGCCCCGTCGCGGAATTCGAGGAACGCTTCATAGTCACTGTGGACGATGCCGGTGGCATACAGGATGCGGTCGGCGGGCAGCTTGGCCTGCTTGTTACGGCCAAGCGCGAGGGTGACACGCGACGACGTCCTGTCGACATAGCGAAGGACGGTCGCTCCCTGGTTCAGTCGCGCGACCACGATCTCATCCGGTTCCATCATTCCAGCCTACAGGGTATGATAACCGGACGCTAGCGTCCGGTTTCAGAAATTCACCGAGCAATAAATCAGCCCGCGAAAATCCCCTCTCCCTGTGAGGGTGTCTCAGAAATAGTCAGCCTCTCTTGTCACGAAGTTGTGGATTCCCGCTTTCGCGGGAATGACGGTAAGGGTGGTTGTGTTTCGTAGTGAATGATACCTACAACGACGGTAATCGTGGTGCCCTTTGCTAGAGAAATGTATGCTGTCGAATTATGAGACAGCCTCCTGTAAGCGAGAGGGCTAGAGCCTAGCCCGTACTCGATACGAGGGTGAGGGTGAAAGGTCCGTAGCTGCAAGGTGCACCGCTTGTTCAGGAAGTGCCTCGCTCCCGGCTTTCTCCCGAATGTCAGGTTGCGCAAAGGCCTCCTACGAGGGAGACCACCGGCTCCCAGAGGGGCGGAAGCGGACTCCGTGCCCATGTCCAGGAAATGGGACAGATTTTATATTTATCCGATTTTGACACCTTTATTTCAATTGACAGTATATAGAGGTGGAACGGTAGCCTAATGCTATATGGCATCTCCGGCGGCAGCGACGTGGCACGAGTTGGCGGGAGGGCCGGAACCTCCTCGTTAAGAGTCCAATGGGGGAATCAATGAGACAGTACATACCCGTCATCACTCTGATCGTGCTGGTCGCGCTCGTGCTTGCCGCAGTCTCCGGAGGTCTGCTCCCTGTGGCGAACGTGGTTTACGCGCAGAACAATGCACCGGTGTTCGATGCAATCAGTTACACTCGGAGCGTGCCCGAGAACACACCGCCCGGGACCAACATTGGCGGGCCTTTAACGGCCACGGACGCGGACGGCGATACGCTCACCTATAGCCTAGAGGGCAGTGGCAGTGACGTGGGCAAGTTCGACATCGACCTGTTGACCGGCCAGTTGCTCACCAAGGAACCGTTGAATGTTGATCCCGGCGGTGCGGATACATACACCCCAACGGTGAAAGCCACCGACCCGTCCGGCGATACCGATACGGCCGTAGCAACCATAACCGTTGCTGACGTGAACGAGCCTCCGGCCGCCCCTGTCGCACCGACGGTAGTGTCGGGCCTGGACAATCCGAGTACTGATGACAGCGATGAATCGACCACCAGCCTGAACGTGAACTGGGACGCTCCCGACAACACGGGCCGAGAGAGTATCACCGGCTACGACGTGCAGTACAAGAAGGTTTCAGATTCCGACTTTAGCGATCCGGTAACCGCCTCAGGTACAAACGCCCACACCATTTCAAATCTCGACGCAGGTGTTGCCTACCACGTGCGGGTACGCGCGAAGAATACCGATGTTCAGGCTAACGAAGGCCCGTGGTCGCTCGTAGGGACGGGCGAGACCAACACGGAAGGCAACACCGCACCGACGTTTTCAAGCGAGACCATAACGTTGTCTGTGGCTGAGAATACGCCGACTGGACAGAACGTCGGCGCGGCTGTGCGAGCTACGGACAACGATTCGACAACGCTGGTCTACAGCCTGAAAGGGAGAGACGCGGACTCATTCGACATAGTACCTACCAGCGGTCAAATACTCACCAAGTCGGCTTTGAATTACGATGTGAAGCTCAGCTATGCAATGAATAACGATGCGAAGCGCAGCTATGCAATGCTGGTGAAGGTCGTCGATGGGGACGGCGGCAGCGCTGTTGCTTCGCTGACGATCATGGTTACGAATGTGACCGAGTCTCCGTCCGCGCCGGGTATGCCGACGGTGGTTCCCGGCGAAGACGACGAAGGCACGACGGATGGGGACGAGTCCACCACGACTCTCAAGGTGACGTGGGACGCGCCGGAGAATACGGGGCCTCCCATTACTGGCACGGACACTGCTATCTACACCGTCGAGTACCGCAAGGGTACAAGTGGTGCGTTCGGTACCACAAACGTCGTCATCGATGGCACCACCGCCACGATCACTCTGCTTGAGGCGGACACCTCATACCAGGTGCGGGTGAAGGCACACAATGGTGAGGGCGAGAGTCCATATTCTCCGACTGGCGCCGGATCGACCAACGCAGGCAACCGAGCGCCGGAATTCTCCATCGGAACAACCTCGCGGAGCATCCCTGAGAACACACCGGCCGGCAGAAACATCGGTGCCCCCGTTCGCGCGACGGACGACGACGGCGACACGTTGACCTACAGCATGGAAGGAACGGACGCTGACTCGTTCAACATCGACGCTTCTACCGGGCAGATAAAGACGAAGTCGGCCCTGAATTACGAAGAGACGTCGAGCTACGCGGTGACGGTGAAGGCGGAGGACGTTTTCGGAGCGGGCACCATAGCCATGACGATTACCGTTACGGACCAGAACGAAGTGCCGTCCGCGCCCGAAAAGCCGACGGTTACGTCGGTGACGGACGACCAAAGTACGGGGGGCGTGGATGAGTCGACCACTCAGCTGAGCGTAAGCTGGCCCGCGCCTGATAATATGGGTCCCTTGATCACGGGGTACGAATTGCAGTACCGCGTCCGTAACAGCGGCAGCTTTACGCCGGTGTCAGACTCCGTCAATATGCAAAACAGCACAATCACGGTCAAAATCACGGGACTCACGGAGCACACGCAATACGAGGTGCAGGTGCGCGCCACTAACGATGAGGGGACGGGCAGCTACTCTGCGTCAGGCATAGGATATACCAACACGGCAGGCAACGATCTGCCTAGTTTCGGCGCGCAGAGCGCCACTCGGACTATTCCTGAGAACACCCCAGAGGATACGAACGTCGGATCACCGATCACGGCAACTGACGGCGGGAGCGACAACGACCCGCTGACCTACAGCATGGAAGGAACAGACGCTGACTCGTTCAACATCAATAGTTCGAACGGCCAGACAACGACCAAGACGGGTGTGACCTACAACTATGAGGCGAAGCCCTCGCACTCGTTGATTGTGAAGGTGGAGGACAGCGAGGGCGGCAGCAGCACCATTGCAGTAACTATCAGTTTAGTCGATGACACAACGGAGGAGCCGGAAATGCCTTCCGCTCCTACGGTGACGACCAACACGGATGACCTAATGACCTCGGACCTGGACGAGGCGACCTCGTCCCTTAACGTGAGCTGGGACGAACCGGCGAACACCGGTCCGGACATCAACGCGTATCAAGTGCAGTACAATATCAAAGACAGCAGCGATGCGTTCGTGACAGTAACGTGCGAAGAAACCGGCGGTGCGGCGTCAATGGAGTGCTTCGAAGACAGAAAAGTCACCATCGGCGACAGTGATAATGGCCTGGAAGACGGCACCACCTATGCGGTGCAAGTCCTTGCTCGGAACGCCGAGGGCGACAGCCCTTGGTCTAACCCAGGCACCGGAACGACCGTGGAGGCCAACAACAGGCCGGTGTTCTCCTCTGGCACGACCGCCACGCGCAGCGTGGCCGAGAACGCCCAGTCGGGACAGAATGTGGGCGCCCCGGTAACGGCAACCGACAGAGACAGCGGGATTTTGACGTACACCATGGAAGGTCCGGGAGCGGACTCATTCACCATCAACTCAAGTACGGGCCAGATAGGGACGAGTTCGGCCCTGCACTACGAGTCAAGGCAAAGTTACTCGGTGACAGTGAAGGCGGACGACGGCACCGGGACCAGGAACAGCTTCGCCGCAATATCAGTGACGCTAATGGTCAACGACGTGGACGAGCCTCCGTCGACGCCGGCGGCTCCGACCGTTTGGGGGATTTCCGGCTCGACGGACAGCGTGCTCGTGACGTGGGAAGAGCCCAGCAACGTAGGACCGCCCATTACCGATTATGACCTGCAGTACCGCGAAGGTAGCAGCGGAAACTACAGATCGTGGTCCCACCACGGCATGGACATGAGTACCACCGTCACGGGACTAAAGTCGGGCACCAGCTATCAGTTCCAGGTACTTGCAAACAATGCGGAGGGCCCAAGTCAGTGGTCGTCCCCGGGCTCCGGAATGCCGAATTCAGGCGCGCCAAACAACCCGCCCGTGTTCCCTGTCGCACCTCCCACGCTGGAAGTGCCCGAGAACACGGCGGCCGGCGAAAATATCGGCGACCCGGTCACGGCGACGGATCCCGATCAGGACACGCTGACCTACACCCTGGAAGGCGTTGACGCGGCCTCTTTCGACATCATACCCGAGACAGGTCAGATCCAGACCAAAGTGCCCCTGAATTACGAAGAGAAGTCGAGCTACGCGGTGACGGTGAAGGCGGAGGACGGAAGAGGCGAAAGCGCCACGATCGATGTGACAATCACGGTGACGAACGTTGACAACGAGCCGCCGTCCGTTCCGTCCGCTCCGACGGTGACGCCAACGCCGGACTCGGCCACGAGCTTGGACGTGACCTGGGACGCGCCGGATAACCAGGGATCGCCCATCACCGATTACGACTACAGGTACACAGTTGAGTCGTTTGCGCTGTTCAAGTTCTGGACGACGGTGGACGATACCACGATCACGGACACGATGGTGACAATCGAGAATCTCACCACCGGTACCGGCTATGAGGTGCAGGTGCGCGCCACGAACGCCGGCGGCACGACCGACTGGTCGGATTCGGGCATCGGCACGCCGGAGGACACCAGTGCCAACACCCCGCCGGCATTCTCCTCGGTAACCACTTCGCGCGTCGTGGCCGAGAACACGCCGGAAGGTACCTACATCGACGACCCTATCTCTGCCACCGACGATGATCCGAACGACACGCTTACCTACTCGCTGAGCAGCCCGGACGCATCCTCGTTCAACATAGATGATGAGACCGGGCAGCTGATGACCAGCGCGTCGCTGGACTACGAGTTTGATTCCCACTATATGGTCACGGTCGCGGCGTCGGACGGTAGGGACAGCGCCGAGATCCAGGTGACGATAGCTGTGACGGACATGTACCCGGGCTGCACGACGCAGGTTGTGGGCAACAGTGGCCTCACGAACGACTGCGAGGCACTGCTGGACTCGAAGAATGCTCTTGAAGGAACAAGCGCCAGCCCGCTGAATTGGGCGGAGGGTACGCCCATGGCGCAGTGGAACGGAATTAACTTTGGTGGAACACCGCAACGAGTGACGACGGTGAACCTGATTGGAATGGGGCTGACAGGGTCGATCCCGGACGCGCTGGGCAGGCTGTCGATGCTGACGCATCTGATCCTGCGCAGCAACCCGGGCCTGAGTGGCGAGATCCCGGGTGCGCTGGGCAACCTGGGCAACCTGAGGGTGCTCAACCTGCACAGCAACAGTCATACGGGCGCCGTACCTGACCTGAGCGGCATAGCGGGTCTGGAAGAGTTGTACTTGGCGAACAACGCAGACTACGAAGTTGATGGCGATAAGGTTGCTGGCAGTGGCCTGACGGGCCAAATCCCGACGTGGCTGAACGGCATGACGAACATGAGGGAGCTGTGGCTCTGGGGCAACAGCCTGAGCGGCACAATACCCAACTTGAGCGGCATGACGAGCCTCGAAAAGCTGAAGCTGGCAAACAACGACCTTGATGGCGGCATCGGTGGCGGCATCCCTGACGCGTCGAGGCTGCCTCCCAACATGACGTGGCTCATCATCGACAGGAACCCGTTCGGCGGCACGATACCGAATCTGAGCAGTCTG
The DNA here is from genome assembly GCA_965247555.1 of Dehalococcoidia bacterium. Lineage (GTDB taxonomy): Bacteria > Chloroflexota > Dehalococcoidia > Lucifugimonadales > VXLM01 > VXLM01. The sequence goes on from CBDFHR010000009.1 coordinate 185,567, forward strand.
TCGAGGCTGAGGCTTCTGTGGCTGCACAGCAGCAGGCTGACGGGAACGGTCCCGGCCGGGAACAATTACCCCGCAAGTCTGGACGACTTGAATCTGCGCGACAACATGCTGACAGGTGAGATTCCGGACTTGAGCAACCTGGACAACCTGACGCGGCTGAGGCTGCACAACAACAGCCTGAGCGGCGAAGTCCCGGCCACGCTGGGCGACCTGGACAACCTGAAGCAACTGTGGCTGCACAACGAAGTGAACAAGGGACGCGGCAACAACAGCTTCACCAGCATCGCGGCCGGTGTGGGCGACCTAGCCGACACGCTTATCGAGATCGCCCTCGACGGCAACCCGTGGAATGCCAATGCCTGCGTGCCAGCCGAGCTGGCGAACGTGGCGAAGAATGACTACACGGCCGCTGGCATTGAGGTCTGCTCAGCCAACGGCGGTTCGTAGAGGCGGAATCGACCGCGAGGGCTGATGATCCCGGCCCTCGCAAAGGACAGGCAAGTAACAGCGCCGGCGATTTATTTCGCCGGCGCTGGTCATTTCCCGTAGGCTCGCACCCCACGTGTCGTACGGAACGATACGCCGCGGCAATAGCCGCTACCCGTATTGACCGGCTGGAGAAGCCTCCTACAATCCCGGTACTACCCAATACCCGGACCGCTTCAACTTGTGAAAATAATGATACAAGATATCATTATAGTGTTCTTTATGGTGCTCTTGTGCGGGCATTTGCCCGGCATGGCAATTGTCGAGGTGTAACTCATGGCTTCGGCGCACGAGAACGAGAACGTACGCTACGAACCGAACGAAAATCCCCCCTCATTAGTGGCCGTAGGGGCCGGGATTCAAGCCGCCATGATAACCGTGGCGCCTGTGGTCTTGACAGTTGTTATCGTGGCGGCGGATTGCCGAGCAGCCCGACTCTTACATATCATGGGGAGTCTTCGCTGCGCTGATAGTCAGCGGCGTTACGACTGTTCTCCAGGCCGTTCGGGTCGGGCGGGTCGGGGCCGGGCACGTGCTCATCATGGGCACGTCGGGTGCCTTCATCGCGGTGTGTGTTGCCGCCCTGGTGAAGGGCGGTCCGGCGACTATGGCGAGCCTCATCGTCGTGTCGTCGCTATTCCAGTTTGCGCTGGCGGCGCGGCTCTCGCTGCTGCGTCGGATATTCACACCGGTGGTTGCCGGTACGGTAATCATGCTGATAGCGGCAACGGTCATGCCAATCGTATTCGGTTCGCTGACGGATGTGCCCGAGGGCACGTCGCGGGCCGCCGCGCCGGTGGCCGCCACCGCTACCTTGGCGGTTGTTGCTGGCCTCGTGCTGCGCGCCCCGCCCGCGTTGCGGTTATGGTCTCCGGTTATCGGAATAGTGGTGGGCTGCGCGGTGTCGGTTCCCTTCGGGTTGTTCGACTTCCAGCCGATATTCGATGCGCAATGGGTGGGCGCGCCTTTCGGCTCGTGGCCGGGATTCGACGTGACTCCCGGTGTAGAATTCTGGGCACTGCTTCCAGCGTTTGTTGTGGTTACCTTGGTGGGCGCTATCGAGACCATTGGAGACGGAGTAGCCATCCAGAGGGTCTCCCAACGCAGGCCGCGTGCAACGGACTTTCGAGTGGTGCAGGGCGCTCTCAACGCCGACGGCGTGGGCAATCTTCTGTCGGGCATACTTGGAACCCTGCCGAATACGACCTACTCATCCAGCATCTCTCTTGCGGAGGTCACGGGAATAGGCGCCCGGCGTGTGGGCGTTATTATCGGCGCCATCTTCGTGGTGCTGGCATTCTTCCCGAAAGTTGCCGCCCTTGCTGATCGCCATACCCCCGCCGGTTGCGGCTGCCTATATCACCGTTCTGCTGGGGCTGCTTTTCGTACAGGGCATGAAGATCATTATCCAGGACGGTGTGGACCATCGTAAGGCGGCCGTTGCGGGGCTGGCGTTCTGGATCGGAGTGGGGTTCCAGAACCAGTGGATCTTCCCCGACCTGTTGGGAGAGGGATTCCTGAGCGTGCTGCTCGGGAACGGGATGACTTCCGGCGCTCTCGTCGCGGTCATCATGATGGTGTTCATGGAGCTGACAGGCCCACGGCGCAGACGTCTCAATGTGGTATTGGACGCCGAGGCCCTGCTGAAGTTGAGCAAGTTCCTCCGGGAGTTCGCGTCGAGAGCTCGGTGGGACTCCGCTTCGACGGACCTTCTGCTCCTGGTGGGAGAGGAAACCCTGACCAGCCTATTGTCGGATGAAGGCGGCGTCTTGGAAGAAGACACACCGCCGCTTGGTTGTGGCCGCCCGGTCGGTTGGTGGAGGGGCCGAGTTGGAGTTTGTGTCGGCAACGGAGGGCGAGAACCTGGAGGACCGTCTCGCGTATCTCGGAGAAGCTCCGGACATAGCGGACGACCGGGAAATATCGTTCCGCCTGCTGCGTCACTACGCATCGTCGGTGCGCCACCAAAAGTACCACGGCGTAGACATCATTACGGTGAACGTCGATCGCCCTCGTTAGCGGGGCGTTGCATACGGTTTCTCCGCGATCCGACCCGCACCGAATTCCTTGGCGAACGCCCTGATTACGCGGTGTTGCCCCACCTCGTCAGTAGGTGGAAACCGTGGTTTACTTTGTCGACGAGCGCGGATACCATCGCCCGTTTAGTATTTTCGTCGCCGTCATGGTCGGCATGGGGAGAATGCAGTGTCGTCGGTCGATAAACTCTTGGAATACAATGCTCGGTACGCGGAGAGCTTTGGCAAGGGCGAATCTCTCCATGCAGCACCTGCGCTCCGGTTGGCGGTTGTAGCCTGCATGGACGCACGCCTCGATGTGTACAGGGTGCTCGGTCTCGAGGAAGGGGATGCCCACGTTATTCGCAATGCAGGCGGAGTAGTCAGCGACGACGCCATCCGCTCATTGTTAATTTCCCAGCGTTTCTTGAACACCCGTGAAATCATGCTCATCCACCACACCGACTGCGGAATGATGACCTTTCGCGATGACGCAGCCAAAGACGAGATCGAGGCCGAAACAGGGCTTCGTCCGTCGTTCGCGTTCGAATCGTTTCGAGACCTGGAGCAGGATGTTCGTCAGTCCATATCCCGCATCCAAGCCAGCCCATTCATACCCTCGAAAGACCAGGTCCGCAGCTTCATATACGACTGCGAAACCGGACGGCTTAACGAGGTCTCGCCCGATTAGAGACTGTTGTGTTGGCTCATGGCTCCCGCAGTGAAATCCCCCTGAAATGATTCCCATTATCTATGAGCCAACCGTAAAGCCAAATGTGGTATTGTGTGAGTCGTCCCTAGCCTGACCACCTATTCGGGTCCGGGAGACGACTTTGGCGACGACACCTTCTGGGAGCCCCCGTTACGAGGCGCACGAGAGTCCGTCTTTCTCTGCTTCGCTGGGCTACGGCGTGCAGTTCAGCCTGATCGCTTCGGCCACCCTACTGGTGACGCCGGTGATAGTGGCCAATGCATCGGGGATTGGCGATTCCCATGTGACCTGGATGGTCTTTGCCTCCCTGCTAGTCGTGGGCGTGTCGACACTGATTTAAGTGCGTCGGCTCGGCCCCGTTGGCGCCGGAACCGTTCTTCCGATGTTTACGGCAGCCTTTTTGCCATCCCGTTCTGTATCACCGCGGTAGTGGACGGAGGGCCGGCAACGCTGATGACCCTGGTGATCGTCGCGGCGGTGATTCAGCTCATCATCTCCAAGTGGCTGTTCATTCTGAGGCGAATCGTCACGCCGACGGTGGGCGGCACGATAATGATGATACTCTCCATCACCCTGGCTTCCGTCGTCTTCAGTCTTCTGGACGAAGCGTCGAAGATTGATCCGGAAGAGGCGCCTTTAACCGCCCTGGCTACCATGGTAATCGTCGCGGCGCTCATGCTTCGCGGCTCAGCTGCGCTGCGACTCTGGGGGCCTTTGATCGGGATAGTCGGTTGCTGCGTAGTCGCCGCGGTCTTGGGAATCTACGAGTTCGATAGAGTGATCGATGCCCAATGGATCGGGCTTCCCCCCGAGGTACCTGATTTGGGGCTCGACTTCGGAATCCACTTCTGGACGCTGCTTCCGTCGTTCCTGTTCCTTGGCCTGATCAACTCCATTCAGGTGAACGGAGCGTCCATCACCAATCAGCGGGTCGCGTGGCGTGAGGACCGAGCTATAGACTTCCGAGACGTGCAGAGAGCCCTGGCTGGCGGAGGCGTGAGCAATCTGCTTGCCGGAATCGGGTGAACGGTGCCCAACGTCGTAAATCCGGCCGGCGCTTCTTTCATCCAGATTACCGGCGTCGCCTCCCGCAGAGTCGGATACTTCATCGGCGGTATTCTGCTGGTGATGGCGTTTCTCCCCAAGGTGTCAGGTCTGATCAGCACCATACCGGGTCCCGTAATGACGGGGTATCTCATCATGGTGACGGGGACGCTTTTCATCGACGGCGCGCGGACGGTTATCCAGAGCGAGCCGAACAGGCAAAAGGTCGTGGTTGCGAGCGTTTGCTTTTGGATTGGCGCGTCTTTTCAGTTCGGACTATTCCACCTGCCGGACCTCGGGCCCGCGTGGGGAGCGCTGTTCAAGAGCGGCATAACGACCGGGGGAATCGCGGCGGTAGTGATGATTCTCTACCTGGAGCTTACGAACCCGCGACGTATGCGCTTCCAGTCAAAGCTTCACATCGATTCCTTGCCGGAGCTCAATGAGTTCATCGCGAAGTTTGCCGACAGTAGGGGTTGGGGGTCCGAGATGAAGGACAAGCTCAGCGCGGTTGCGGAAGAGACTCTTCTGACGCTGGCCCCGCTGGACCTGACATCGTTCGACATGGACGAAGAGGAAGATGAGGACGATGGGCGACAACTAATCGTCTTGGCGTCCAGCGAAGAATCGGTGGCGGACTTGGAGTTTATCGGGGGAGGAATCGGAGAGAACTTGGAGGACCAAGTTCGCCAACTGCAGGAACTTGAGATCGAGATCCCCGCGGAGCATGAAATCTCGCTGCGACTCTTGCAGAACTACGCATCGTCTGTAAGCCACCAGCAGTACTCCGGCACCGACGTCATAACGCTTCGTGTCGAGCCTCCAGGGACGCGACAGACTGCCGAATAATCCATTACACGTCCTGGCCCCTCTGGATACCGGCCCCGTATCGGTGTACGGGGCAGGCTCTTCGCCGGTATGACGGTAGTGCAAGAGTCCTTTTTCGCAGGAACGTAGGGACTGATCGCCACTTCCTAGTGGATTGCGGCTGCGATGGCGGCGGCGCGTTCATTGATGAGCCGGCCTTCGTGGAAGCGGTTGAGGTCGAATGAGCGTATCAGATCGGGTGTTTCGCCGGTGGTGATGAGTTCGGCGGTCATCTTGCCTGAGATGGGCGCGGCCTTGAATCCCCATGTGCCCCAGCCGCAATTGAGGATAAAGCCGTCAATTCCGTCCACGGGCCCGATGATGGGAGCGTAGTCGGGCGTCATATCGCAAATGCCCGTCCACTGGCGGAGCACCTTAACGTCGCGAATCTTGGGTAGCAGACGGATGGCGTTGGCGGACAACTCCTCCAGCATTTGTAGGGTCGACTTGTGAGAGTAGGACGGGTAGTGGTCGACACCGCCTCCGATGACCAATTCACCGCGTTCGGTCTGGTAGATGTACGTGTGAAGCTCGCCGGACGAGATCGTCGTGTGCATGAAGGGCTTGAGCGGCTCGGTGACAAACGCCTGGAGCGGGTAGGTGAGGATAGGCACGTCGATGTCCAGCATGTGGGCGATGGTCGATGTCCAGCCCGCGGTCGCGCTGACGACGAGGCCCGCTCCCACACGGCCCTTGACGGTTTCGACACCCGTGACCCTACCGTTCTCGCGGATGATCCCCGTGACCTCGGTGAACGGGTGCAGCTCGACGCCGAGCCGGTCGGCGGCACGGGCGTAGCCCCAGACCACCCCGTCGTGCCGGGCGACTCCCGCGGGTGGGTGGTGTAGCGCCCCGACGATGGGGAAGGGCTTCCCCTCCCGCAGGTCGATTTGAGGGACGAGCCCCTTGACGTCACGCGGCTCGATGAGGCGGCTGTCCACGCCCATCAGCCGGTTGTACTCGACTCGCTGTCGGAGCCAGAACAGCGTGGACTCGGTGTGGGCGATGTCGAGCCGCCCGATCTGGCTGAAGAGAACGTTCAGGCTGAGTTCTGCCGCAAGCTGCTCGTAGAGCTTCAGACTTGCGTTCATGAAGGCAATGCCCTCGGTTGTGAGGTAGTTGGAGCGGATGATGGCCGTGTTGCGACCGCTTGCTCCCGCGCCGAGGTAGCTCTTGTCGAGGACGGCGACACGCTTCACGCCGAGTTTGGCAAGGTGATACGCGGTCGAGAGACCGTGTACGCCACCGCCGATGACTACCACGTCGTAGTGCGGCGCGAGGACTGGCTTCCGCCAAAACTGCTCTTTCTTGAATACTTGGAGTACCATCAGGATTCACCGTTCAGGACCGACATCGCTTCGAGACCGAACGGGGTCATTCCGTGGTGTTGGCCTGCTTCCATGACCGACTCCCACATGTGGTCTCCATAGTCGCGTCCGAAGAGCACGTCGTAAGTCAGGAGTCCGCCGATGTCCCTGCGGATGACGGTGCCGTGTATCTCCGAAATCATGCACTGGGCGCATGAGAGATCGGGGAAGTACGGCGGCGCGAGGTCGAGGTCGGTCACGCCTGCCAGTACGGCCGGGGCATTTGGCCCGGCGATGCGCACGGCAGCTAGCACGGAGGTGACGTTCACCGGATGCGCGCACCCGTCGAGCTTTAGGGATTCGAGAACATCTTCAACATTAGCCGGATTCGTCACGACCAGACAGTCGTCATCGGCCAAGCGCGCCACGACCGGGCCACCGGAATCGTCCAAGGTCACGAATACCGATCCTACGGACGTATCTTCGCTGCCGGGGACGGCCTCATGGAGGGCCTGCTTGATCGCCTCTCCCTGCAGGCGGATCTTGCCGGTGGGACTGATGTCTGTAATTCCGACGGCTTGTCGGACGCTTGCCGCCTCCTCTTCGGGGGCCGAGAATCGCGCGGGGAGCATCCAGCCATCTCGCTCGGTCATCACGGCCCCAAGTTCGAGGTGGCGGTAGTGCATGGCGCTTATGGCGGGTGGGGGTTTGATTTGCATCATCACTCGCGCAGCCTCTTGCCTTCGGGGTCGTAGAAGGGACGGAGGGTCACCGTTGCGTCGTGGGGCATGCCTTCCGTCCATACCCGAATGACCTCGCCCTCGTTTGCCTGCTGTGCGGGCACACGTGCGTAGCCGAATCCTTTGTCCATGGTGGGGCTGAGCCGCGAGCTGGTGATCCGACCGATGGGCCTGTTCTCGGCGTCGACTACGGAGTCGCCGTCGTGAGGGACTACGCCGTCGCTCATAATGAAACCCACCAGCTTGTCGCGGTCTCCACGGTCCTTGGCGAGACGCAGACCACCCGCGCCCACGAAGTCGCCTTTGTCGAATTTGACCACCCAATCCGCGCCTACGTCGAAGGGGGTTGTCAGAAGATCGGTATCCTGACTGGGGATGATGTGCATCTTTTCGAGGCGGAGGATGCGCTGGGCCTCGACCCCGAACGGTCGGATGCCGAACTCGGCTCCGGCGGTCAACAGGGCATCCCACATGTGTTCGCCGTACTCCGCGGGGCAGTGCACCTCCCAACCCGATTCGCCGACGAAGCCGATCTTCAGCAGGATGGCAGGCACCCCGGCCACGTCTCCACGCTTCACCCGCATGTAGCGGAACTTCGCGGGAGAGAGGTCGATGTCGGTCAGCTTCGAGAGCGTGTCGCGGGCGTTCGGCCCCGCGATGTTTATGACCGAGTACCCCGGCGTTACGTTGGTGACGTGCGCGCACATCTCGCGGTCGGCCATCCACCATTGGAACCACTGCTCGACCGTCTCGACGTTGGCGGTGGAGGTTGTGACGTAGTAGTGGTCGTCGGCGAGGCGGGCGACGGTGCCGTCGTCCATGATTGTGCCGTTGTCGCCGGTGAGGACTCCGTACCGGACGCGACCGGGCCGTAGATCGGAGAAGCGGTGAGTGTACACGAAGTCGAGGAGCTCGGCGGCGTCCTTTCCCTGTATGTCGAGCTTGCCGAGCGTGCCCACGTCGATGATGCCGACACTCTGCCGGACGGTTTTCGCTTCCCATTGCGGGTCGCCGTAGCTGTGCGGACGGTGCCACCCGCCCGTCTCAGCCATGCGGGCGTTTGCCTGAAGGTGTCGGTTGTGGATGGGCGTTCGCTTGAAGGGCATGTGCATCGGTCCGGCCAATTCGCCAAGCGTGAGCGGCTGGACGGGTGGTCGGGATGTTGTTGATCCTACATCCGTTATCGGTGTGTCCGTTTCACTGGACAGAATCTCCGTGAAGCGCTTGTGGCACATCTTCCCCTGGCATGGGCCCATCGTGACGGTGCTGTACCGTTTGAGCATCTGCACGTCTCGGAACCCTTCGTCCACACCCTGCACCACGTCCTTGGCCAGCACGTCCTCGCAGTAGCAGACGAACTGGCGCGGTCCCGCCGCGAGATCGACCGGGGCCGGTGTGATGAGTACCCGGCGGCGGTATGCGGATATGCTTTCCCTCAGAGAGTGTTTGAGGGCCGTCAGCTTGGTATCGCTCGCTGAGGCGCTGACAGCCAGGGATGCCTCCATGCCAGCTAACTTTCCCTGCATGGCCGATATCGCATGATCGTTGATTGCGGTCACATCGCCCGCCGCGTGGACCAACTCCGGCAACTGCACGGGTATGTCCGCGTCCACGTCGAAGTCGCGCATGAACGTGGCGCCGGCTTGATGGAGCAGCGCGGACGACGGCTGGAAGCCTCCGCTCATGGCGATGGTGTCGCAGTCGAACTGGCGCTCGTGGCCGGTCATTCCGTCCGGCCCCATCTCGGCGACGATCCCTCCGATGACGGTCCGCGTTCCCTCTGCCCTAACCATGGCATGGTTGGCGAGAATCAGCACTCCCCTGGACCGGAGGGTTGTTGCAGCGTCGAGATCGCGACGGAACTCCGATCGCGTGTCGGCGACGGCGACTATCCGCATACCCGCATCGAGCATGTCGAGGGCCGCATAGTATGCATCGTCGTTGGTCGTGACAACGAGCGCGGTGTTGCCGGGCTTGACTCCATAAAGATTGATGAGACGCCGGACTCCGGTGCTGAGCATGACGCCGGAAAGGTCGTTGCGCTCGAACGTTAGGGGCACCTCCTGCGCCCCGGTCGCGACGACCACGTGGCGGGCGCGAAGGTGGACGATGCCGTGCGGGGTCCGGACGCCGAGCAGGTTGCCCTCGTAGTGGCCGAAGACGGTGGCGTCGGAGAGAACGTCGATGCGCTCGTGCTCAGCGACGCGAGTGGCGAGCATGTGAGCCGCTTCGGGCGCGGACATTTCTCCGCCATCGTCGACATCTACGAGCTGGTGTCGGGAGCCGTATCGGAGCCTGCCTCCGAGAGTCGGCTGGTCGTCCACGAGGGTGATCCGAGCGGCGTTGCGGGCCGCCTCCAGTGCCGCCGACATGCCCGCGACGCCTCCTCCCACGACGGCAACGTCGGCATGGGCATAAGAGCGATGCTCGGCCCGATGTCCCTCGGCATCGAGATTGACGCTGCCCAGTCCTGCGAGCCGTCGGATGAGGAAAGCCGAGAGGTTCCACAGCGCCCTGGGGCGGTAGAGACCCTTGTAGTAGAACCCTACAGGCAGTGCCCAGCGAAAGCGGTCGATGACGGAAAACAGGTCTCGTTCGAGGCCGGGCCATGCGTTCTGTCCCTTGACCTTCATCCCTTGTTCGACGCGTTGGACGCACACGCGGACATTCGGGACGCCGTCGACGGTCATCAGGCAGTTTGGGCAGCTGCCGGAGACGCACAGCATCCCTCGAACACGGTGGTACTTGAAGCTGCGGGAGAAGATGCGGACGCCCGAGGCGTACAGGGCCGACCCGACCGTGTCGCCTTCGTAGGCATGCACGGGCCTGCCGTTGAACTCGAACTCAATGCTCTTGGAGCGGTCGATCAGCTCGATGGGCGAGGGGTCCAGGCGTAATGAACGACGGTCGGTAGTCATTGCTGCATGGGCCGCTTCTCCGGCCACGCGGTCTTGACAACCTGGTTGGTCACGGTATCACGGAGTGCCACGAACCACTTCCGACACCCGAACGAGTGGTACCACCACTCGGTATTCTCGCCGGCGAGGTTCTTGGAGAAGTAGAAGTACCGGGTGAGGTCTTCGTCGGAGTCGTTCATCGACCTGCGTTGCGAGAGCGGCGAAATCTCTCCGCCGTGCCGGAACTCGTGCACGTCGCGTTCACCGCAGTTTGGACATGGAAGGAGGAATGACATTTTGAAACTCTCGCGGTTGCCAATGATATTCCGTTTATAGATGGAATGTCATGCCCCAGCCGGATACTGAGGAGCAGCCAATCTTCCAGCACTTCTTGCAACTGCTTGTGGCATTGTTCCAAAGTTGCCGCGTTTGCCCACACGCCTGGGAGTCCGGGAATTTCACCGTATTGCAGACCGTCATCCTGAAGAATTTCGTAGACGGCCTGATGCATCGTAGCGTCTATGTACTCGGTAAGCATGGCAGTGTTTGGGCCACTCGGAGAATTACGTCGGAGCGTGCGTCAAAAGGAGAGGCGATAAGAAGAGGTTATGAGGTGAATGAGTTTGAGCAACGGGTTGCCTTCACAGTCGAGGCAACCTGCCGCTCAGGCCAAAGTCACTGGAGCGACTTGATATACGCGACCAGGGCGTTTACCTCATCGTCGGATAGGAAATCGAACACCGTCATGGCGTTGTCGAAGCCCGCTACGATCTTCGCCGCCGGATTGCGAATAGACTCGGCAATGTAGGCTTCGTCGACGACGAATGAGGAGCCGTCGGTCATCGATTCGGAGCTTCCGAAGAGGCCCTTCCAGGTGGGGCCGACGAGCTTCGTACCGTCGATAGAGTGACAGGCGCCGCACGCGTTTCGCCCGGCGACGGTCTTGCCCGCGGCGACGGGGTCAGAGAAGTCAATCTCCGCGAGGCCCGACGAAGGAGGGGGCGCGCCTATGGCCTCGGCTACGGCTTCCTGCAGTTCGGCGCTAGCGGCCATCGGAATGGGGGGAGAGTTGCCTATGGGTCTGAATTCGGGCTGTTCGATGGACGTGCAGGCTGCGATCATCGTCACGACGGCGACGATGGGCATCACGAGTCGAGGTATGTGCATAGTTGGAGTAGCTACCCGCAGCGTGTGTTCATGAATCTCGGACATATCCTAGCAGTTCTGTCAAGGGAGGGTCAACGAGAAACGGTTGGCTGCAGAGGATAATCGCATCTTGTTGCCCATTCCTTCCGCACCCATGCGTCCGATTTGACGAACAAGAACGAATGGCCTAGTATTGATCTGTGAAAACCACAACGTGGGGTGCTGCGTGAAGACCGAAGTCCTCATCCCGCAAAGCAGTCTCCGCCATACGCCCTGACCCCAAAAAATTACGCAATGCTACGAGATGTTACAGAGATTCCGAATTCTCTGGGTCTTGAGATCAAGACCGATTGAACATGACAATAACATAAGAAATGGCAAGAACCTCGAGAGCCCTCGTTGGTAGGCGAACCTCCTCAGGGGGTGTCTAAAGGGGTTCCGTTCGCCCTGAGCCTGTCGAAGGGTCGAAGCATCGTTCATGGTTCGACAAGCTCACCACGAACGGTTTCGATTGATTTATTGGAGACGCTCTCAGACGCCGCACCGACCGCCTCATGAGCGGAACTCCCCACCCGCCCGGTTAGATGCGATTGCCGTGGTTGGCCGCAAAAATCACAGGATCGTGTGATTACAGACACCGTGATTACCCCATAAACTAAAGATAAGTAACCAGGGAGCGGACGGCAGTACACACGACGCAAGACGAGACGACCAAACCGAATTGCAATGGAGCGGCTGGATCATTATCAGGATAGGAACCACCAACAAGCCGGACGCGAGAGCGTTCGGGGCCGCACAGGAGGAGGTGTCGTGATGAGAAGGTCATTCAAGGATGTTGTATTCGTACTTGCTGCACTGGGAATCGTTTTCGGCGTTGTTGTGGGCTGCGGCTCTACGGAATCGGAGACATCCGACTCCGCTCCTACGGAAGCCGCTGCCGCTGCTGCCGAAGACACGGCGACGGATCAGGACACCAGCACCGTCGACTCCGCTGCGCCGGAACCCGCGGCGGCGAAAGACACGACGACGGCTCAGGACCCCAGTGCCGACACGGAGCCGGCCGGGAAGGTGGAGTCGCTGCTTTCCGGCGAGACACTGGCACGGTACCGTGCGCTTCCGGAGGAGTATCGAGTAGCCCTAGAGGCCTACTCGAGGTTCGGTGTTTCGGACGACCTTATCCCGACAGTGGTGGCGGAGAAGATGGCACAGTGGCCAGACAGCCCGGAGCCGATCCAAGACCTGCTCGACGCCGAGCGGTACGCCGAGTTCCAAGAGTATACCGCCACTCACCCGAAGCTCGGAGACACGGGCAGAATACACAGACACGCCTTTTTCTTCCTGGGTTACTACCCGTACGTCCTTCTGAATGAAGACACGGCAGACGGTCGAAAGCAGGCGTTTGCCGATCTGATGGACGCGAATACCCATAAGTTCGAACTGGGGAAGAAGCCGAGTGTGCCCGAACAGCGGCTTGACGGTCTGATCGTACCCTCGGCATTGGCGGCCCTCGACGCACTTGGGCCACGACTCCATGATGCCATAGCCGAACCCCAACCCAACTTTAGCATTGAGATCGCTGCGCTGGCCGCTGACATCGTGAACAAAGAGGTCATGCTTCTAAAGTCCGAACCGGGGTTGGAAGTGCCCACCATCACGGACTACCTGTCCACAGAGACACAAAGGCAGTTCAACAACCTGTCAGCGGATATACGACAGGAGGCGGAGCAAAGATTCGCGCATGGCGTGCTATTTCGAATGATCGGTCTAGCGACGAGTGCGGACTACCCTACGACCTCTCTGCCTAGCGATGAGGTGCTCTCGGAGGTGGCGCATCAAGAGTTTGAGTTCGCACGGATGTTGGCCGAGCAGCAGGAAAACAAGGATAGCTAGGCTGTTGCCCGCACCTCGGACCCGTCCGGGGTGCGGGCCATGAAGACCTTGAGGGACTGTTGCGACCACGTTGCTCGCGTGGTACCTTGAAATTGGGAACAATGACCTTCATCCCGCAATTCTGCCATCCCAGAAGAACACCCCACACGCGATCCATCCCCCATGCTGACCGATAGTCAGGAACCGTCCGCACCCGAAACGAGCGTGCCGACCGACAGCGATGCCGGTAGTGGCGGCCCGACCTCGTTGTACCGGGACAAGGTGCTGCTCGGAACGGTGATCGGCGCTTTCGTACTCGATCAGCTATCGAAGCGGGCGATAACCTCGCTCATGTCGCTGGGTGAGTCCTGGCCGGCGGAGGGATTTTTCCGCATCACCTACGGGACCAACTCCGGCACCGCATTCGGCCTCTTCCCCAACCAAACGACGCTGCTGATCGTCGTCTCGGTGATCGCTATCGGGTTCCTGTTCTACTTCTACCGCGCGCACGCCATGCAGAGCTCCTCGCGCCTGTCCGCCTGTTGTCTCCTTTTCATTGATGTGGCACGGGCGGTCAGGACCCTCCATTTCCCGGCCATATCCGTGGCGTGTGATCCTTATGGTTACAGCCAAGTCTTGGTTACAGCCGCCAGAAGGCATCAAGGACTCAGAAGTTTAAGTCCAGAATGAAGTCGCCGCCAAACCTTTTCCATTTGAGGGCCGGTCGTTATGGCAGACAGGATAGACCTGAACTGTGACATGGGTGAGAGCTTCGGGATGTACAAGATGGGCCTTGATGAGGAGGTCATCAAATACATTAGCTCCGCGAACGTCGCGTGCGGGTTCCACGCCGGCGACCCGCAATGGATGCGCGAGACCGTCCGGCTGGCCGAAGACCACGGCGTAGCCGTAGGCGCTCATACCAGCTTCCCCGATCTCGTTGGCTTCGGACGACGAAACATTGAGGTCTCCCCTCACGAAGCCAAGAACGATGTCATCTACCAGATTGGCGCGCTCCAAGCATTCACATCAGGGCATCGACTCCAGCATGTCAAGCCGCATGGCGCGATGTACAACCGCGCCGTAATCGACGAGGACCTCGCGAGGTCCATTTGCGAGGCTATCCTTGAAGTCGACTCCGACCTCATCCTGATCGCGTTGGCCGGCTCGCGGTGGGTCGAGATCGCTCAAGACATGGGCCTTCGTGTCGCTCGGGAGATATTCGCCGACCGTGCGCTGAACCCCGACGGCACCCTCGTCTCCCGCTCGAAAGAAGGCAGCGTCCTACACGATGTCGACGAAGTGGCCGAACGAAGCCTGCGCATGGTGCGTGAGGGCAAGGCAACGGCAATGAACGGCGATAACGTCGAGGTCGAAGCCGACAGCCTGTGTATCCATGGCGACACCCCGGGCGCGGTCGAGATGGCAAGAGTCCTGCGCCAACAGCTTGATGCTGAGTCCATCACAGTTACACCCTTGTCGCAACTCGTATAAAATCGCCACATGTACGAAGCGCCGAAATTCCTCGCCGCCGGCGACAGGGCCATTGTCATCGAACTGGGAGACGAGATCAGCATCGAGTGCAATCGCCGCGTTCACTCCCTCCACAGGGCAATCGAGCGTGAGCAACCCCCCGGAGTCGTCGATCTCATCCCCACCTATCGGTCTCTTCTCGTCGAGTACGACGCGGCACAAGTCTCCTACGCGGACATAAAGGCTCGACTCGTCGACATTCGAGGCAGCACTGCCGAATTGCCGGAGGATGCTGCTGCGATCGTCCACCTTCCCGTGCTGTACGGTGCGGAGCATGGACCCGATCTCGAGTTCGTGGCCCGGAACGCAGGCATGGACGTCCAAGAGGTCGTCGATCTCCACTCCGGTACCGACTATCCCGTCTACATGATGGGCTTCACGCCGGGATTCCCCTATCTCGGCGGAATGTCCGAGCGGATCGCCACTCCGAGACTCTCGACACCGAGGGGAGTCATCCCCGCCGGTTCCGTCGGTATCGCCGAAGCCCAGACGGGGGTGTACCCCATAGAGAGTCCCGGCGGGTGGCGGCTGATCGGGCGCACGCCGCTGCGTCTCTTCGACGTGACCAGGACACCTCCCTCACTGATCGACGCCGGTGACTGCGTGCGCTTCGTGCCCCTATCCCACAAGGACGAATACCGACACATAGAGGAGCAGGTCGCGTCGGGCGAATATCTCGTCACGACTTCGGCCAAGCCATGAGCGTGGCCACCCTTGAAGTCTTCGATCCCGGTCTGCTCACCACGGTCCAAGACCGCGGACGCTACGGCTACCAGCGCTACGGTGTGCCCGTATCCGGTGCGATGGACCAGTTCGCCCTTCGCATGGCAAACCTCATGGCTAGAAACGATCAAGCCGCCGCCGCCCTGGAAGTCACCGTTCGCGGCCCGAAGATTGAGTTTCAAACCTCCACCTGGATCGCCGTCACGGGCGCCGACATCTCACCCGAAGTCGACGGACAGCCGTTACCGATGTGGGAATCGGTCGAGGTAGGGGCGGGAACCGTTCTCACATTCGGTGACCTACGGGACGGAATGCGGGCATACGTCGCCGTTCACGGCGGCATCGACGTTCCCCCGGTCATGGGGAGCCGCTCGACCTATCTGAAAGGACGTTTCGGCGGCCTCGAGGGCCGAGCGCTCCAAGCCGGCGATCTCCTGTCGACCTTGCCGGGGGACGGCATTGACTTCATTGCGAAACGACTGCCGAGCAACTACACGGCCCCCGTCTATGGAGGCATCCATCGCCTCCGCGTTGTTCCCGGCCCGCAGGAAAACGCATTCGAGCCGGAGGCCCTGTCGAGGTTCCTGACTACTCGATACAGGATCCATCCCGACTCCGACCGCATGGGATACATGCTCGACGGTCCAAAGATCGAACACCTAGAGGGCGCCGACATCGTATCGGACGGAAACCCGCCCGGTGCCATTCAAATTCACGGCGACGGTATTCCACGCATCCTCTTAGCCGACAGGGGCACCACGGGCGGCTACACCAAGATTGCCACGGTGATTTCCATCGATCTGTCCAGCCTTGCTCAAGCTCTGCCTGGCCAGAGTGTCAGCTTCCGTCAAGTGACCGTCGAGGAGGCCCAGGAAGCCCTGCGGGAGCAGGAGTCCGTCATCCGGTCCGTCGCCCGGCAAGGGCGTCTGCCGGTCATGTCGATCTCCCTGGACGACGACGCCTTCGGAGTCGAGACCGAGGACGGGCAGAGGATTACACTTACTGCCCCTCTTGAGGGCCCCTCAGAGGCAGTCGTCCGCCGGATCGGCGTGACGATCGACGGCGAAAGCTACGACTTCCGCCTACGCGTCGAAAAGGAATCGTAGCCGCCTTTCCATGTGGGAGCTCCTCCACGACCTTTCCGACTGGCTCCTCGGATTCGCGGATAGCGATTGGGCTATAGCCGTTCTGCTTATCAGCTCGTTCATCGAGTCGATCTTCTTTCCCATACCCCCGGATCCCCTGCTGCTCGCCGTGGCCCTCGTCCAGCAGCCGATCGCGGCCCTGCTTGGGGTGCTCGTTGCCGTCGCATCGGTCGCGGGCGCCATCGTGGGGCACGGGCTCGGTATGCGACTCGGCAGGCCAGTCCTTGCCAAGATGTTCAGCGAAGCCAGAGTGGCTTACGTTGACCGCCTCTTCGAGCGGTATGGGGTCTGGGCCATCCTCATCGCGGCGTTCACCCCCGTGCCGTATAAGGTGTTTGCCATCGCCGCGGGCGTGTGGCGCATGGACAGACGCAAGTTCATCATCGCATCGGCGATAGGACGCGGTGCCAGGTTCGGCACGATTGGTGTCTTGGTCTTTCTGTTCGGTGAGGAGATCGAAGCGTTTCTGAGCGAAAATTTCGAACTCTTGACCGTTGGAGTTACGGTGGTGGCCGCCGCGCTGGGGGCCGGATGGTACATATTCCACCGCCGTCGACGGCAGAAGTCCGAAGGGTAGCGAGCCGCACGCTACCCATTGTCGGCGTACAACTCCGTCTCCGGGTTCCAGTCCGTCCACGCAAACCAGAACGATAGGTGAGAGGGCACCCGCTTGAGCTTCGTCCCTGTGAGAGGCCCATCGGTGGCGACGCCGGTGAACGCCGTCCATATCGTGCCGGTCTCACGGTCGCGAAGCTTCGAGCGCGGCCCGCCTTCTTTCCCGAACGCCTCAAAGGTAAGCTCCCGGTCACCCGCGCGGGACTCGTACAGCACGCCTGTGGTTGAATTCCGGTCGAATACAACCACTACGCCCACGCCGCCTACTTTGTCGTTGACCACGCCCTGCTCGGCCAGAGTTCCCAGCGGGTACGCCTTGGTATGCCCGGCGAGGTTGACTCCGACGACGAGGGACTTGGTCTGGAGTCTGTCGTCTTTGATGCGCTCGCCGATCACACCAGGTTCCGCACTGGCATAGTAGCCGGTGTAACGGTCACGTTGGTATTGGCCTCGCTTGTCGAGGACGAGTGTGTCGGGATGCGCCGACTTCCACGCGTCCCAGGTCGTGTGGGTAAGTGGAAGCAGTTCAAGGGATTTTCCCGTCAGAGGGCCTTTGACGCCCTTACCGAGGAACTGGCTCCATAGGGTGTCGGTCTGGTGGTCGTACATGACCAGCGCGTTCATGATGAGCTTGCCGGACACGCCGAAGGTGTGTTCTCGACCGTCTATGAGTCGGGAATACCCTATTCCCGAAAAGCACAGCGGTCACCACGTCACGGCGACCGGCTTACCCCCAACGACGTCGTTCACGATCTCGTGTCGGCTCAGCATAGTTACAGGGTAGGCCTTATGCTCTCCCCCCATGGAGACGCCAAGAACGGCCTCGTCAGGTTCCATCCAATAGCCGGCCTCCGATGCAGAAACGAACTCCGGCTCCAGGATCGCGGGAATGGCATCCTTGCCGAGCAGACGCACGATTTCAAGCTCCCGGATTGCTCCAGTTCCAGAGCCGTCGGGTATGGAGACCAGCTCGATGTCGAGTTCAGGTCCCCATATCAGGTAGCGCGCGGCAGGAAGAACCAGGAAGGCTAAGCCCACGATGAGGACGCTGAGGATGAAGATTCTGGCCGGCATAGGGTCCACGCTTCGTCTGTGGTGTGTGACTTTGATGAAGAGTTGGGGACGTGGGATTCATTACGTACCCCTTCCTAGGGCGCACTGTCCGACCCGCAACGGGTAGGGTGTGAGTGCAGATCAGATCGCAAACACGAAGAAAATAACTCTGTACATACTTGACAAGGAAGGATAGTCTAGGTATATGATACGTGCGCAGACTAATTCTCGACAGAAGACTATAACCGAACACGTAAGGAAGTACATTGACGACGATCTCCACCCGTACATATCGTTCTAGGACACCCCGCCATTCGAGAGGAGCCTTTCTCGCGGTCCGATACTCCGCGATTCTCATCGCCCTCGCTGCGGGTGTGGTAGCGGTGGGACTCGTCTTTTAAGGAGAGAAAGAGAACACAAACCGGCATTGAGGCAAGTAGGGGAGACGGGTCACCGTCTCCCCTTCCTTTTGTCTCCACCACAGGAAAATTGTGTATACAAGTCGTCTGAGTAAGTATTGCAAAAGCAAAATAGTAAGTATATACTGCTAGCGCAACTACACTAGCAGGGGGTACAACAGAACGTGCGGACTTTATTGACAAAAATGACAACATGGGTCTTGGTGGCGCTGGTATTGGCTGCGGTCGTCGCGTGTGGCGGCCGATCGGAGTCTACTCGGCCTGCTCCAACACCTGAACATCAGATCATCGAAGTGGCAAGCAAGCCCGGCTCGCTCGTCGTCTACTCCGGACGGAGCGAATCGCTGGTCGGGCCGATCATCGAGCAGTTTCGAGAAGCGACCGGCATAGAGGTGTCGACGAAGTACGGAGGCACGGGAGCGATCGCGGCGACGATTCTTGAAGAAGGCGGCAACAGTCCCGCGGACGTGTTCTTCGCCCAGGACCCCGGTGGCCTGGGGGCGGTAGCGCAGGCAGGTATGTTCAGCGTATTGCCGGGCGATGTCACGAGCCTTGTTCCCGGCTGGGCGCAGTCTCCGGCTGGGCTGTGGGTCGGAATCTCCGGCCGTGCGCGTGTGTTGGTATACAACACCGAGCGGCTCTCCGAGGACGACCTGCCCGCCTCGATCTTCGAACTGACCGACCCCAAGTGGAAGGGCAGGCTGGGCTGGGCCCCGACGAACGGCTCGTTCCAGGCGATGGTGACGGCCATGAGAGTCCTGTGGGGAGAGGAGAAGACCACCGAGTGGCTTGAGGGTATCAAGGCCAATGAGCCCGGCATATACCCCAAGAACACTCCTCAGGTAGCCGCCGCCGCAGCCGGCGAGATAGACGTTGGCCTCGTCAACCACTACTACCTCCACCGGTTCCTGCAGGAAGAGGGCGATGCCTTCGGCGCTCGGAATTACCATCCGACCGGCGGCGGACCGGGAAGCATGGTGATGGTCGCCGGAGCAGGTATCCTGAAGACCAGCCAGAACCGCGAGAACGCCGAGAAGTTCCTTAAGTTCATGCTCTCGCAGGTCGGACAGCAGTACTTCGCGGGGCAGACCTACGAATATCCCCTCGTGGAGGGCGTCAAGACTAATCGCCTCTTGACGCCTATCGAGGAGATCAACAAGCCCGACGTCGACATGGCAGACCTTGCCGACTTGGAAGGCACACAGAACCTTCTTCGTGAACTGGGAATCCTTGAATAGCCTACTGCCGAAGAAAACGCCAACCCCTTGATTGCAGCAGGACCATCCCCGCTTGCCGACCCTGCCGGAGAGCACCTCCCCCGGCGGGGTCGGCAGGATTCTTCGAGGCCGCCAGCCGCGATGATCGTCGTCCCGGCGGTCCTCGTCGGCCTCGCCATGCTGCTTCCGATCGCCTACTTGGTGATACGCGGCGCTGGGGCCACGACCGAGGCGTGGGAGCTCTTGTTCCGTGTCCGCACGCTTCACATCATCGGGAGAACGTCGCTGCTCGTGCTCGTAGTAACGGGGGCTTCGATACTCTTGGCAGTGCCTATCGCCTGGCTTACGACGAGAAGCGACCTGCCCTACCGTCGCGTGTGGTCGGTGCTCACGGCGATGCCGCTGGTGGTGCCGACCTTCGTGGGCGCGTTCCTGTTCGTATCTGTGCTGGGGCCGCGCGGCGTCTTGCAGCAGGTCCTCGAACCCTTGGGAGTGGAACGGCTGCCGGACATATACGGTCTTCCGGGCGCGGCGCTGGTGCTTACGCTTCTGAGCTATCCGTACATTTTGCTCACTGTAAAGAGCGCATTCCAAGGGCTTGATCCGGCACTTGAAGAGTCGGCGCGGACACTTGGACACGGGAGGCTGAGCACGGCGTTCCGCGTGACGCTGCCGCAGTTGCGTCCCGCGATCATCTCCGGGGCGCTGCTCGTGGCGCTGTACACGCTGAGCGACTTCGGCGCCGTGTCGTTGATGCGGTACCCAACGTTCACCTGGGTCATCTACCAGCAGTACCAGACGGCCTTCGACCGGAGCATCGCCGGCGTACTCTCGCTGGCGCTTGTGGGGATGGCCCTGGCGATAGTCCTGCTCGACTCGTACACACGCGGGAGGCTTCGGTATCATCGCACCGGCTCCGGGGCGTCGCGGAGAACCGAGGTCGTGCGGCTTGGGCGATGGCGATGGCCTGCGCTGGCATTCGTGGGCGTCGTGGTCGTGCTGGCATTGGGGATTCCGGCCGGCGTCCTGCTGCACTGGCTCGTGCGGGGACTACTGGCTGGTGAACCGCTGCTCTTGCTCTGGAGCGCAACGGTGAACTCTCTGGTCGTGTCGGGGGCGGCGGCCGTGGTCGCGGCGGTCTGCTCCGTTCCGGTAGCCGTGATGGTGGTGCGGCATCCCGGCAGGCTCTCGCACCTCATCGAGCGCATGAGCTTCACCGGATTCGCCCTGCCGGGGATCGTGGTTGCTTTGGCGCTTGTATTCTTCGCGGTGAACTACGCGAGGCCGGTATATCAGACGGTCTGGCTGCTGGTGTTCGCATATGTTGTTCTGTTCCTTCCGGCGGCACTCGGCGCTACGAGGGCCGCGTTGCTCAAGGTCAGTCCAAGTCTGGAGGACGCGGCGCGTGGTCTGGGCAGGACTCCCGTGCAGACCATGCGGACGGTGACTGCGCCTCTCATCGCACCGGGGATAGTGATGGGCGCGGCCCTGGTGTTTCTGATCGCGATGAAGGAGCTTCCGGCAACGCTGATTCTTGGTCCGCTGGGCTTCAAGACGCTTGCCACCGCGGTGTGGTCGGCCTCGTCGGAGGCGTTCTTCGCGCAGGCGGCGGCCCCGGCGCTCTTGCTGATCGTGATATCCTCTGTACCGATGGCCTTTCTCGTGACACGCGATTTCGGGGCGTCGACCTCTTCCGGGAGCGACGGCGCATGAGCACATTCGCGGTTCGCTGCGCCGGGGTGACCAAGCGCTACGGAGACGTTGCGGCTGTGGACGGGATCGAGTTGGCGGTGCAGCCCGGGGAGTCCCTTTCGATTGTCGGGCCGAGCGGCAGCGGGAAGACGACGACACTCCGCCTCATCGCCGGGTTCGAGGCGGTAGACGCGGGAGAGATATCCCTGCGAGGGACGGTGGTCTCCGGCAAGAAGGCTCACATGCCGCCGGAGCGACGCCGAGTAGGGATCGTCTTCCAGGAGCACGCTCTGTTCCCGCACAAGACGGTGGACGAGAACGTGGCGTTCGGCCTCCACAAGCTCAGTTCGGACGAGCGAGCGGTACGCCTTGCGGAAGCGCTGGAACTCGTGCGGCTGACTCACCTGGAGCGGCGATACCCTCACGAGCTGTCGGGCGGTGAGCAGCAGCGGGTGGCGTTGGCCCGCGCGCTGGCCCCGAACCCTGAGGTGATGCTGCTGGACGAGCCGTTCTCGAACCTGGACGCCGACCTGAGGGCGCGAATCAGGGGAGAGGTCAAGTCGATCCTCGCGGACGCGGGCGTGACCGTTGTGTTCGTCACGCACGACCAGGAGGACGCGCTGTTCATGGGGGACTCGATAGCTATTATCAACGAGGGGCGGATCGAGCAGTCGGGTACGCCGGAGCGGGTGTTCCACGAGCCGGAATCGCGGTTTGCGGCGGGCTTCCTGGGCGTTGCCGACTTCCTGCCGTCTGAGTATGTGAACGGGACGGTCGAGACGGAGCTTGGGGTCTTTCCGGTGAGCGGCGAGGGCTCGGGGCCGTGCGAGGTGATGACGAGGCCCGACGACATCGAGCTGACTCGGTCGGCGGAGGGTGGCGCCACCGTGTTGTCGAGGACGTTCCAGGGGATATCCGACCTGTACGTGATCCAACTGCCGTCGGGCGCGGTGGTGCGGGCGCAGCGTCCGCACCATGAGCGGTATGAGCCGGGGGAGCCGGTGCGGGTGACGGTCGCACCGCACTACGTGGCCCGGTGCTTCGCGCAGGCGGACGGGAAGCTGATGCCGTAGCGACCGCACCAGCGACCTTAGATTTACCGCAGAGGTCGCGGAGACCGCGGGGAAGAAAGTAGAAAGTATTGCGTATTTTAGGGCGAGTCTTGTAAGGCCCTACTTTCGGATTCCTCACTCCGCTTCGCTGCGTTCGGAATATCTCATGAGGGTTGGCACCCCGACCACCTGGCATGAAGATGGCTTTGGTCTCTGTGTCGTTACAGGGCTGATGGAGGGGGATGGATTCCCGCCTTCGCGGGAATGACGGGTGTGAGTGCGGGAATGACGGGTGTGAGTGCGGGAATGACGATATGAAGGTTGTGTCGGTCATTTTCGTACCAATGACAGGTGCCTGGGCAAGGGTTTCTACTACGTAAGCGCTGTGGGCGCTTCGCCCTGTTGAGGGCGGAGCTGCATGTCGTAGATGTTCTTGTAGAAGCCGCCGACGGCCATGAGCTCGTCGTGCGAGCCGCTTTCCACTATCTCGCCTTTGTCGAGGACTAGCGTGAGGTCGGCGCGGCGGACGGTCGAGAGTCGGTGGGCGATGACGAAGGTCGTGCGGCCGGTGATTACCTCTTGGAGAGCCTGCTGGATCTGGTACTCGGTGCCCATGTCGACACTGGACGTGGAGTCATCGAGGATGAGGATCGGGGGGTCGATGAGGAGGGTCCTGGCGATGGCGAGTCGCTGTCGCTGGCCGCCGGAGAGTCGGACGCCGCGCTCGCCGACATGGGTATCGTATCCTCGCGGGGTCTGCTCGACGAAGTCGTGTAGCTGGGCGATCTTTGCGGCCTCGATGATCCGGTCGGTGGTCGCGTTCTCGGCTCCGTAGGCGATGTTGTCGCGGATGGATGCGCCGAAGACGAAGACATCCTGCATGACGATGCCGACGCTACGCCGGAGTGACGAGAGGGTGGCGTCGCGAACGTCTACGCCGTCGATGGTGACGGCGCCGTCGGTCACGTCGTAGAAGCGGGGGACGAGGTGGACGAGGGTGCTCTTGCCGGAGCCGGGCGCGCCGAGGATGGCGACGAGCTGGCCGGGCCTGACCTCGAAGCTGATGTCATGGACGACGGGGGTGTCAGCCTGCTCGTAGCTCATGGAGACGCGGTCGAACTTGACGTGCCCGCTGGTGCCGTTGAGGGGGCGTGCGTTCGGGCGCTCTTTGACCGAGGACTCGGCGTCGATAACGTCGAAGATGCGCTGACCGGCGGCGTGAGCGCGGGAGAACATGTTGACCATGAAGCCCATCATGCGCACGGGCATGGCCATGAGGCCGATGTAGAGGATGAAGGCGGCGAGGTCACCGGCGGTGAGGCGGTCGGCGGCGATCTCTCGTCCGCCGAACCAGAGGACGGCGCCGGTCGCGGCGGTGAAGATGAGTGTCATCAAGGTGCCGTGGAGGGCGAACTGCTTGGTTGCGTAGTAGGTGAGGTCGCGGACGGCGTCGGAACGCTCGGCGAACTGCCGCTCGGCGTACCGTCGCGCGCCGAAGACCTTGACGACCTTGATGCCGGCGATGTTTTCCTGGAGGACGGCGGTCATCTTGCCGGTCTCTGCCTGCACAGCGCCCCACGTGTGTCGCAGCTTGCGGGACATTCTAAATGCGCGCCAGAGGACGGGGGGCACGAAGAGCATGACGACTATGGCGAGCCGCCAGTTGACGTCGAGCATGATGACGGCCACGAAGAGGAAGGTGGCGATCATCGAGAGTCCGCGGATGAGGGCGGAGCTCATGAACCGTTGGACGGCCTCGACGTCGGCAGTGGCCTTGGACATGAGGTCGCCGGTCTGCTGCTTGTCGTGGAAGCCGAAGCTGAGGTTCTGGAGCCGGGTGAAGATGTCGTTGCGGATGTCATAGGCGGTCTTCTGGGAGATGGCCTCGGCGAGGTAGTTTTGCAGATAGCTGAAGACACCTCGCAGTGCGCCCGCGAGGAGAATCGCACCGGCAGCGATGTAGAGTAGGGGAGGGACGCCTGTTTCTGTAGTGGGAACTAGTGCTTGGTCAATGGCAAACCCGACCAGCTTCGGCATGGCGAGGCCGGAGGCTACGGAGAGAGCCATCGCTACATACGCGCCGACGACGAGGGCCCTGTGGCGCAGGCCGTACCCGATGAGTCGAAGGAAGATCTTCATGTGTGTGGCTTTTCCTCTTGTTGATGCCTATTGTGCATGAATTCATTTCGTATGTCAAGAGTAGTTTGAGTGAGTCGAAGGAAAAAGGCGTGTTGAAGTGGCCGGCGGGGGGGGGCTGGGGTTCTTGGTGTGGCGTTCTCTCTGGATTCCGGCCCCGTATCGGGGTACGGGGCAGGCTCTCCGCCGGAATGACGGAGAGCAAGGTTTGCAGGCGGAAGTATTGGTCCTCCGCGGCACTACGCTCGACCCTTCGACAGGCTCAGGGTGAACGGTCCGTGTGTGTGGTTTAGTTGGGGGCGCGGGGGCGGTGGGATTTTTGGCGTTTGCGTTTGTGTTTGCGTTGGAGTTCGCGGCGTTGGCGGCGGGTTAGGCCGGATGGGTGCTGGGGTGTGCCCTCTCGTTGGGTCTCTTCCGTGGTTGGGGAGGGAACAAGGGCAGGTTTGAAACCTGCCCCTACGGGTTCTTGGTCGATGGGGGAGAGATCGGAAGCGTCGTTGGGTGTGGGAGCGCCCCCTCTCTGTGTCTCTCCCCCGTGGGGGGAGAGATTGGGATGTGCGGTGTCTTCTCCCTCGTTGGGGGAGAGATCGGGATGTGTATTGTCTGCTCCCTCGGTGTGGGAGAGATCGGGGGCGGGTTTGAAACCTGCCCCTACGGGTGCTTGGTCGGTGGGGGAGAGATCGGAAGCGTCGTTGGGTGTGGGAGCGCCCCCTCTCTGTGTCTCTCCCCCGTGGGGGGAGAGATTGGGATGTGCGGTGTCTTCTCCCTCGTTGGGGGAGAGATCGGGATGTGTGGTCTCTTCCGTGGTTGGGGAGAGAGCAGGGGCAGGTTTGAAACCTGCCCCTACGGGTGCCTGGTCGTTGGGTGTGGGAGCGCCCCCTCTCTGTATCTCTCCCCCGCGGGGGGAGAGATTGGGATGTGTGGTGTCTCTCCCCTGAGGGGAGAGATCAGGGTGGGCTTTGTCCGTGAGGTGCTGGAGTTGTTCGAGTTGGCGTTGGATGTTCGCGAGGGACGGTTGGTTGTTGTTGGATGGGGCCGGCGTGTGTTCCGAGTCTTGGTCGTCGCCGCGGTCGTGGTCGCAGTGGTTGTCGCGGGAGGGTGTGCTACGACGGGCGGGGCCGTATTTTTCGGGCATCTGGGCTCGGAGTAGCGTGGTCATAAAGGATGTAGGGGAGTCGGGCTGCCGAGTGCGTTCGAGGAACAACACTTCCATGTCGTCGGTGTATTCGAGGACGGCATCGTCTAGTCGTTGGTTGAAGCCGAGGGTGTTGTCGGACTGCCATTGTCGGGCGGCGGCGAGGGTGATGCCCGCGGTGCGGGCGGCGTGGGTGGTCGTTCGGGTCTGGGCGAACTGGTATAGGTAGAGGGTCTGCTCTGTCCAGGTATCGCAGTGTTCGGGGGTGAAGTCGCTGAAGCGGATGCCGAGGTCGCGTTCGATCTCGGCGGCGTGGCGGGGGGAGGGGATTCCTAGTTTTTTGAGAAGGGTGGGCATGGGGGAAGAGAAAGTAGAAAGTATTGCGTAGAAAGAAGAAGGTGTTTCGTATTGGGTAGGTTGGTGTTAGAAGCGGACTACTTTGAAGGTGTTGTGGTCGTTGTGCGGGGGGCGTCTGCGTGTCTGACGCAGTGAGGCGATGGGGTGGGAATGACGATTCACCGCGGAGGGGGAGCCCCCTCTCTGTGTCTCTCCCCCGGTGGGGGAGAGATTGGAAAAGGAAGTGTCTTCCTCGGCGGGGGAGAGATTGGGATGTGTGGTGTCGTTCTCGGTTGGGGAGAGATCGAAGTGGGCGAAGTCCTCCTCGTCGAGGGGAGGGTAGTCGTCGGGAGGTGTGGTCTCTTCGGAGTCGTGGAAGAAACCCCCTCTCTGTGTCTCTCCCCCGTGGGGGGAGAGATTGGAGTGAGTTGTGTTTTCTTCCCCGTGGGGGGAGAGATCGGGATGTGTGGTGTCTCTCCCGGTGGGGGAGAGATTGGGGTATGCGGTGTCTTCTCCCTCGGAGGGGGAGAGATTGGGATGAGTGGATGAGTTGTGGGGCGGTTGGTAGGTGCCGTTGGCGATGGCGCGGAGGGTTGGGTGGCCTGCGGCGAGTTCGCGTTGGGCGTCCTGGCGGTAGTGGAAGAGGAGCTCGTCGGACTTGGAGGTGTCGCAGAGGTGTCCGTTGGAGGAGTATTTTTCGGGAATGTGGGCGCGCAGGAGTGCGATCAGCAGGGACGCTGGGGCGTCGGGTTCTCGTGCGCGTTCGAGGGCCGTGACCTGGAGGCTGTCGGAGAAGCGGAGGTCGGCGATCTCGAGTCTGCGGGTGAAGCCGAGTGTGTCGAGGTATTTCCACGCCTGTGCGGTGGAGACGGTGACGCCGGCCATGTCCGCGGAGTCGGAGACGGTACGGGTCCGGGCGTGCGCTTGGAGGTATGAGTTCTGCTGGTTCCAGACCTTGCGGTCGTGGTAGGTGAACTGATCGAAGCGGATGCCGAGCTCGCGTTGGAGCTCGTCGGCCTCGTCCTGGGAGGTGATGCCGAGTTGGTCGAGTCGGTGGTCTTTGTGTGATGTCATGGTATTGATGGTAAGGGGTATTTTGTATAGTGTCAAAAGCGAGTTTTGGTTCCCTATGTATGGGGGAAGGCGGAGAAAGTAGAAAGTATTGCGTAGGGGGGAGGGGGTTCTGGGTGTTGGGTGCTAGGTGCTGGGTGTGGGGAAGGGCGACCACAAGGGTCGTCCTTCCTACGGGGGGTTGAGGGGGGAAGTGGCGAGTTGGCTTGCGGACATTGGGCGGTTCTGTCAAGAGGCGCGTTCTCGAGTACAAGGATTTTAGATTCCGAACGCAGCGCAGCGAAGTGAGGAATGACCATGGCCTTGCGAAGGCCACATAAGGGGATGAAAATGGGTTGGCGCCGGGGACGGGCAACCACAAGGGTTGCCCCTACGACGGGTTTGTCGGGGCCTATTTTCATAGCAATGATCCATGTCGGCTGGCACCGGACACCACCAAACATGAAAATGGGGTTGGAGCCGGCCTACAGGGTCCCGAGACTGGATTCCTGCCCCGTATCGGGGTACGGGGCAGGCTCTCCGCCGGAATGACGGAATAAGGTGGCACGCAGGCTATTTTCAGAGGAATGACAGGGTGTGGCTGCGCTGCGTTCGGAATGACCATGGCCTTGCGAAGGCCACATAAGGGGATGAGAACGGGTTGGCGCCGGGGACGGGCAACCACAAGGGTTGCCCCTACGACGGGTTTATCGGTGCCTATTTTCATAGCAATGACAGAAGTTGGGTTTGGTTGTAAGGCAGACTTCGGGAGGTTGATGGCGTAGACTGGGCGGGCGGATCGCGGGTGTCGTGAGAGTTTCGATATGGGGGACTGAAGTTATGGCGCGGAGCGTTGGTGTTTCGGGTTACCGGTATGAGCACGTGGAGGCTTGGGGGGAGTTTCCGAGGGGCGGTGTGGTGTCGGATGTTGCGACGGACTCGGAGGATCGGGTGTATGCGTGTGTGCGTCTGAGGCAGGGGCCGGACGGGAATGAGGGGGAGATGTGGGTGTTCGACCGTGACGGCAGGCTGATGGACCGATGGGGGCGCGATATCTTCACCGTTCCGCACGGGCTGTTCATCCACGACGACGTGCTGTATCACGCGGACGCGGGGGACCACACGGTGCGGAGCTTCACCCCTGAGGGCAGGACGCTGATGGCGCTGGGCACGGAGGGAGAGAAGGGTGCGCCGGGGATGCCGTTTCACTCGCCGACGAACGCGACGATCGCGGTGTCGGGGGATCTGTATGTGTCGGACGGGTATGAGCAGAACCGCTGCCATTGCTTCAGTTCCGCGGGCGAGCTGAAGCGTTCGTGGGGGAGCGGCGACGCCGTGTATTACCAGATGGCGGTGCAGGGGGAGATCACGGGAGAGGTAGGGGACGGTCCGGGGGAGTTCAATCTGCCTCACGGGATCGTGACCGACTCGTCGGGTCGGGTGTACGTGATCGACCGAGAGAACGGTCGCGTTCAGGTGTTCACGGCGGACGGCGAGTACATTACGGAGTGGGACGACGTGCCGGGCGGGAACGACGCGGTGATAGACGATGACGGGGTGATGCACGTCGCGACGGGGCATGGGCCGATCATCCTGAAGAGGCAGGACGGCGAGACGGTCGGGACGTGGGGCGAGCGTGGCGAGGAGGCGGGACGGTTTAGCGGGTATCCTCACGGGATTTGGATCGACTCGCAGGGGGACGTGTACGTGGCGCAGGTGGGGGCGCAGCTGGCGCTGGACAAGTTTGCGCGGGTGTGAGGGGACCTCGCCGGTCGGGCGTGTAGGGGGAATCACCTTGGAGGGTATTCACCGCAGAGGGCGCGGAGGGCGCAGAGGGGGAAAGAGGGTTTTACCCTCACCCCAGCCCCCGTATCGGAGTACGGGGCAGGCTCTCTCCCGCGAACGGGTGAGGGAGTAAGAGGATTCACCACAGAGATCACAGAGGGGAAGAAAGAAGAGAGTATTGCGTAGAGTAAGGGGGAGAGATGGCACAGGGTGAGGCGAAGTACAAGGTTGGGATGGTTGGGTGTGGGCGGCAGGGGACGCAGCATGCGCGGGGGTTTACGCTGCTGGCTGAGACGCGGGTGGTGGCGATTGCGGACCCCGATCCGGATAATCTGGCGCTGGCGTGCAGGCGGTTCGATGCGCGGGGGTACTCGTCGGCGGAGGAGATGTACGCGAACGAGGAACTCGACATCGTGGACTGCGTGCTGCCGGTGAGGTACAACCCGGACATGGTGGTGCTGGCGGCGGAGAGATCGGGCGCGAAGGGGATCGTGTCGGAGAAGCCGATTGCGGCGAAGCTGTCTGATGCGGACCGGATGCTGGAGGCGTGCAGTTCGCGTGGGATTCCGTGGCAGGGGGGCAACGTGGACCGGAGCCTGAGCCAGATGTGGGAGGCGCGGGCGATTATCGAGGCGGGGGAGATCGGGGAGGTGGAATCGATCAGCATGTTCCATGCAATTACGCAGTGCGGGGCGCAGACGCTGGGCGTGGGGCACATGTTTGCGGGGGACCCGGAGGTTGAGGAGGTTATCGGGTGGACGAACGGGGACCCGTTCGGGGCCGGTGACGAAGATTATAAGGGCATCGGAGGGCACATCCGGTACGCGAACGGGATCGAGTGTTTCGTGTATTCGAGAGAGAGCGCGGCGAAGGGTCTGATCGTCACGGGAAGCAAGGGGGTGTTTGTTACGGACAAGCGCAACGGGAGGTTCTACAAGAGTGTCGAGAACGCGGGGCGCGATGTGCTGTCGGGGTTGAAACATGACGAGTCGAAGACGTTCAAGCCGTTCCGGGGGCACTCGGAGGGCGGGTATGACGAAGAAGGGTGGTTGTATCCGGGGGACCGGCTGATGGACTCGATGCGTTCGATTGTGGACGCGGTGGAGAAGGGCGTGGAGCCGAGGGCGAGCGGGACGATTCAGCACCGGTCGTTGGAGGTGGCGATGGCGATGCGGGAGTCGGCGCGTCGGGGCAGTGTGCCGGTGAAGCTGCCGTTGGAGGACCGGTCGGTGACGCTGATGCCGCAGAGGTACCGCTGGGACAATAAGAAGCTGCTGCACGGGGAGGAGTGGTACGCGGAGCAGATCGGTCACGCGACGAGGGAGTGAGGAGGGTGCTAGGTGCTGGGTTTTGGGTGCCAGGTGGGAGTGGGAGAAAGTAGAGAGTATTGCGAATGGTGTTAAGGGCAAGGAAGAGCGTGGGGCAGGTGGTATAATTTCGGGCGCGGCGAGGGCTGCGAATTCTTTGCGTTTTGAGGAATGGGATGGACTTATCGTTGAGCGGCTTAGAGATGTATGAATCGCTGGGGGTGCGGCGGATTATCAATGCGTCGGGGACGACGACGATGTGGGGTGGGTCGAAGCTGCGGCCTGAGGTGGCGGAGGTGATGCAGAAAACGGCGAATGTGATGGTCGATCTGGGCGAGCTCAACAGGGCGGTGGGGAAGGTGTTGGCGGAGATATGCGGCGCTGAGGCGGGAGTTGTGGTGAGCGGATCGGGAGGCGGTCTGGTGATGCAGGCGGCGGCGGTTATCGCGGGGAAGGAACCGGCGAATATGGTGCGTCTGCCGGACACGACGGGGATGAAGGACGAGATCATCATTCACAGGAGCCACCGGTTCGGCTACGACCAGCTGTACCGTGCGGCGGGAGCGAAGTTCGTGGAGATCGGAGACGGTCGGAGGTGCTATCCGTGGCAGTTGGAGGCGGCGTTCACGGAGAATACGGCGGCGGTGGCTTATCTGTACGCGCAGTTCGTGTCGCGGCGGGCGATTCCTCTGCCGCAGGTGTGCGAGATCGCCCATGAGCGAGGGGTGCCGGTGATCGTCGATGCGGCGTCGACGCTGCCGCCCCGGGACAATCTGCGGCGGTATATCCGCGAGGGGGCGGACCTGGTGATCCTCAGCGGCGGCAAGGGTATTCGAGGGCCCCAGGGGACGGGTATTCTGGTCGGGCGGGCCGGTCTGATCGAGGCGGCGGCGGCGAACGCAGCGCCGAACGCTTTTCTGGGCAGGAGCATGAAGGTGGCGAAGGAGGAGATCATGGGGCTGGTGACGGCCCTGCGGATCTTCGATGAGGAGGACGAGGGGGAGGAGAATGCGCGCTACCGGGAGATGATGCAGTTGGTGGTGGATGCTCTCATCGAGGTGCCGGGGCTGCGTGTGTCGGTGCAGCACGATCTGATTAACTATCTGGTACCGACGGCGCTGATCGAGTTCACGCCGGAGTGGAACGGTTGGAGCCGTGACGAGGTGATGGAGGCGATGGCGAAGGGCGATCCGGCGATTCACCTGCACCAGTTGGGCGATCCGGACGAGTTCGGGGTGGACCCGATCAACCTCGACGAGGAGGAGGTTGAGGTCGTGATCAGGCGGCTGAGGGAGGAGCTGTTGAGGCCGGTTGGGGGGTAGGGGCACGGCTGCGGGCGACCACAAGGGTCGCCCCTACGGCGGGTATGCCGGGGTTGTCTTCGCAGCATTGGCCGTTGCCGGTTGCCACCGACATCAGCAATCATGAAAATGTGGTTGGCGCCGGCCAGCAGGGGCGGGTTTGAAACCCGCCCCTACATTAGTTGGCCGCAGGGTAATTTCACAGAGATGACGGGAATGTCAGCGCTAGCTGGGCCGGGTCCCCACAGATTGATAGTCGGCTAGGCGGGGATGTTGGCCTCGACTTCTACGCCGAGGGAGTCGATGCCGTGTCGGACCTGTCCGAGGATGCCTGCGAGGCGCTCTTCGAGGTCGAAGAGGGTCTCGCGTGCGTAGCGGTCGGCTCCCTCACGGCGCTCGGCCGCGACGCGCTCGGCCTCGTCGATGAGGCGGTAGGCCTTGCGCTGGGCGTCCTGGACGATCTGCTGGGCCTCCTGCATGGCGCCCTGGTTCAGCTCGTCGGCCTTTTCGGAGGCGACGCGAAGGACCTCGGTCTCGTCGACCTTGCTGACGTGCTCCTCTCGCGCGGCGGACATGACCTGGTCGGCCTCTTCGGCGGCCTCCTCGCGGATGCGGCGAGCCTCAAGCTGGGTGTGGTTGAGAATGCTTTCCTTCTGCTTGAGGATTTCCTTCGCCTCGAGAATGTTGGCGGGGATGGTCTTGCTCAGCTGCTCGCTGACGGCTGAGAGGCGGTCGACATCGACCATGACTTTCTTCCGCATTCCGGGGACGCGAGTCGCGGAGCTTGAAATCTCTTCCAATTCTTCGATGACCCTGATGATATCTATGACGCTCCTCCTTGTCAGAGCCCCGAGGTTACGAGGCCGAGATGAATTTTTCCTTCAACCTGGCTGCGACGTGCTGTGGCACGAGGCCTTGTACGTCGCCGCCCAGCTGGGCAACTTCTTTGATCCGGCTCGCGTACACGAACTGGTTTTCGAGGGCGCTCATCATGCAGACGACCTCGATGTTGCGGTTGAGATGGCGCCACATGTGGGTCATCTCGAACTCGGTCTCGAAGTCGTAGCCGGCGCGTAGTCCGCGCACGATGAAGCCGGCGCCGAGGTCGGCGGCCAGATTGGGCGCGAGGCCGCTGAATTTCCTGACTTCGACGTTTGGCACGTCCATGACGGACTTGCTGAACAGATCGATCCGCTCGGCGGTGGAGAACAGGGCGGCCTGAGGCGGAGAGTCGTAGACGGCGACGACGAGGCGGTCGAAGAGCATCGACGCCCGTCGCGCGATGTCGACGTGTCCGTTGTGCACAGGATCGAATCTTCCCGGATACACGGCGCTTGGCACTCCTATCCTCCGTTTCGGAATATGGAGACCGCCGTGTCTCCATATCGTCGTCTCTTCCAGATGTTCAGGTCGCCGTAGGTGTCGGCCATTTCGTACGTCTTGGCGTGTTCGGCGACGATGACCGCTCCCTCTTCCAGCGCTTCCTTTTCCAACAGACTTGTCATCACGGTGTCCCACGGGTCGATCCCGTAGGGGGGGTCGGCCAGCACGAGGTCGAACCTCGATTCGGTCGTCCGCAGGACTTTTTCGACTCTGCCCCGAGTGATTCGACTCCGTTCGGCGAACCCGAGGTCTTGTAGGGCTCGCCTTATGTATCCACACCGAGTGGGGTTGGACTCCACGAACTCGGCCGATGCCGCTCCTCTGCTCAGCGCCTCGATTCCGAGAGCGCCGGTCCCGGCGTAGAGGTCGAGGACTCGCGCTCCGTTGACGGATTCGGGGCCGATGAGGGAGAAGATGGCAGAGCGCACCTTCTCGGATGTCGGCCGGAGGCCTATGCCACCGTGTGAGCGGAGCTTGTGTCCCCTCTTACTTCCCCCCGATATTCGAGTCTCCATGAGTATCCTGCCCAATCGGACGTTCGAGCGAGCACCGGGCGCGAGACTCAAATAAACTTCAGCAACTCAATTGTTAAGGCCAAATCGATAACGGTCACGGCATTTCCATAGTGAGGGCGCTCGGTGTGAGGCCCAAATAGATTCCAGTAGCACGATGCTAGCATCATATTGGACTTAGTCAAAGTAGTTTAACGACCATATTTTGAGAAATAGACTAAACGTTGTATGAAAATGGTGCTGGGTTCTGGGTGCTAGGTTCTGGGTCGGGGTTCGCCGCGGAGGGCGCGGAGGGAGGAAGGGAGTAGAGAGTATTGGGTATTGAACGAGTCCGGTGGAGCGATGACTTTAGATTCCTCACTTCGCTTCGCTGCGTTCGGAATGACAGGTGTGGGAGGCTGCGTTGGGAATATGTCATGAGGGTGGCAACCCTCACTACCTGGAATGAAAGTGTCGGTGGTCTCTGTGTAGTTACAGGGCTGATGGTGGAGGATGGATTCCCGCCTTCGCGGGAATGACGGTGTGGGGGTGGCGTTGGTATTCAGGGGCGGGTTTGAAACCCGCCCCTACGAATACGGTCAGTCGGGGCCTATTTTCGTAGGAATGACGGATGGTGGTGGCACACAGGCTATTTTCAGAGGAATCCGCCATGGCGATTGTCGCCGACACCCCAGACGATGAAAATCGGTCGGCCTGTCCGTCCTCGCACGGCAGATGGCTGGGGACTGGATTCCGGCCCCGTATCGGGGTACGGGGCAGGCTCTCCGCCGGAATGACGGTGTGAGGATGGCGTTGGTATTGAGAGGCGGGTTTGAAACCCGCCCCTACGGGGTGGAGGACGAGGGGCTATTTTCGTAGGAATGACGGATGGTGGTGGCACACAGGCTATTTTCAGAGGAATCCGCCATGGCGATTGTCGCCGACACCCTCGACGATGAAAATGGGTCGGCGCTGGGAACGGGCAACCACAAGGGTTGCCCCTACAGCAGGTTTGCCGGAGCCTGTTTTCATAGCAATGACAGGGAGGCGGGGGCCGGATCATAGCTACAATTCCGTTTTGCCTACCCCTGTCAGCCCCGGCGGGGGAGAGACTGGGGGAGGCTACTCGCCGAAGGTGCGGCGGCGGTAGACGACGTAGAGGCCGACGACAATGCCGATGGCCAAGATTGCGACGATTGAGATGGCGATGAGCAGGCCGGTGTTGGGTCCTTCGTCGTCGGTTTCGGTGGTTACTTCGACAACGGGCATGGGGGTGGCGGTAACAACCACGACGACGGGGGTGAACGTCGGCGTTGCGGTTGGAGGCAACGGCGTGGGGGTGTTGGTCAGGAACGGCGTGGGCGTGCCGGTCGGGAGCGGCGTGGGCGTGTGTGTCGGCGTGGCCGTGTGAGTAGCCGTGGGCGGGGCGGGCGTCGGAGTGTACGTCGGCCTCGGCGTTGGGGTGCTGGTTGGGAGCGGCGTCGGCGAGCTTGTGGGTGTGGCCGTTGGCGGCACCGGCGTCGGCGTGTGCGTCGGAGTGGGAGTCGGCGTACAGGTGGGTATGGGTTCCTGGGGCGGAATTACGAGCACGAACCGAGTGGTGTTGTTCTCCTCGTCGGATTCCTCCACCTGCGAGGCGGCATCGACCACGACGGTATTCTCTCCGGAGCCGATTGCGGTGATCTCAAGGAGGACGGAATCGCCCACGCCGAGGCCACTAACAGGGACTTGAGCCAGGCCGTTGGCGTCCACGACGAATGGGCCGGAGTCGGCGAGGCCGTTGTTGCGAACGCTCAATCTATAGATGATTGTCGGGAAGGCCGGTTCATCCGGGCTCACTCTGCAGGCGGGCCTTTGTCCGACCTCGTATTGCACGTTTCCGGGCACAAGGTCGGGAAGGGATATCGGAGTCGGTGAGGGCTGTGGAGTCGGCGTTGAAGTGGGGATGGGCGTTGAAGTGGGGATGGGCGTTGGAGTCGGGACAGGCGTTGGAGTCGGGACAGGCGTTGAAGTCGGAACGGGCGTTGCGGTTGGGACGGGCGTTGCGGTTGGGACCGGGGTAGGTGTATCGGTTGGGACGGGTGTGGGGGTGGATTCCTCGACGACGGGCGCGGCGATCACTCGAATGCGGTTGTTGTGGTTGTCTGCGAAATAGAGGTTTCCGTCCGAGTCGGGGGCCATGCCCAAGGGACGGTTCAAAGAGGCGGAAATGGCGGGGCCGGAGTCTCCGGCGAAGGCGATGATGCCGTCCCCGGCAACGGTGGTCATGGTACCGTCGGCCTTGACTGCCCGGATGCGATGGTCGAGGGCGTCGGCAATAAAGACGTTGCCGTCCGCGTCCACGGCGACTCTTCTGGGTAAGACGAGACTGGCCTCGGTGGCGGGGCCGCCATCTCCGGCGTGTCCCCGGTTGCCGTCTCCGGCGATGGTAGAGATGGTATTCGCTTGGGCGTCGACGCGGCGTATTCTGCGGTTTCCGGTGTCGGCAATGACGATGTTGCCGTCGGGGTCGACGGAGACGCCTTCGGGCTGGTTCAGTTTGGCGCGAGTGGCCCGGCTTCCGTCTCCCGTGAAGCCCGTTAGGCCGTCGCCTGCGAACGTTGAAATCCGTCCGGTGCTCAAGTCGATGACGCGGATGCGGTTATTCTCGGCGTCGGCTATGTAGAGACTGTCATTTGCGTCGATGGCGAGGGCGGCGGGAGCATTGAGGCTGGCCTCGGTGGCATCGATGTTCTCGCCCCTATACGCGGCATGACCGTCTCCCGCGATCAGGGATATAATTCCGCTGCTGATATCCAACTTGAGCACCCGGTGGTTGGCAGTGTCGGCTATGTACAAATCGCCTTCGGAGTCGAATGCGAGGCCCTCCGGTGAATGGAGGTGGGCATCTCTGCCGGATCGGCCTTCTCCGCGGCTTCCGGCGTCACCGGTGCCGGCGACGGTCCTTATGGAGCCGGACACGCTTGCGACCCGTCGGACGCGGTGATTGCCGGTGTCGGAGAAGTAGATATTGCCGTCGGCGTCAATGGCGACGTCGCTTGGGAAGTGGAGGGTCGCCTCGGAGGCGGGGGCGCGTTCGCCCGAGAAGGTGGCTTCGCCGTTACCGGCGATGGTGGTGAGCACCCTGGGTCTACGCTCGCCGGGAGTGACGACGGCTCTCACTCGTTGATTGCCGGTGTCTGAGATGAATATTTCCTCGCCGGGACTGACGGCGACCCCTGATGGCGAGTCAAGGCTCGAGTTAGTGGCGAATTTGTCTTCGCCGTCGTACCCCGCAGAGCCGTCGCCGGCACCTGCCTCGGTCGTAATCTGGGTGTCTTCAATGACGTTGGCCAGGATGACCCTGCGAACGAGGTTGTTGCCTGAGTCGGCGACGTAGAGGTTTCTTGCTTGCCGGTCGAGGGCGACGCTCAGGGGGCTGCGCAGGACGGCGTCTTGGGCGAGGCCGCTGCGAGCAACGTCGATCGGGTCGACGGTCCCACCTCTCTTGCCCGCGAGGGTGAAGATGACGCCATGCCGGTCGATTTGGCGGATGAGGTGGTTGCCGGTGTCGGCGATGAAGACGTTGCCGAGATCGTCCACGGCTACATCCTCCGGCTGGTCGAGGGAGGCAACCACAGCGAGCCGGCCTTCGCCGGCTGACCCGGGCGTGCCCTGTCCGGCGACGGTGGTTACGTTTCCACTGGCAGAATCGACTTTGCGGATCCGGTTGTTGAGCGTATCGGCGATGTAGATATTCTTATCTTCGTCGACGGCGACACCGTGCGGGGAATGGAATGTGGCGTCGAGGGCGGAACCGTCGTCACCCTCGAAGCCGGGGCTGCCCGAGCCCGCGACGGTGGTGATGATTCCGGTGGCGAGGTCGACTTTTCTGATGCGGTTGTTGCCGGCGTCGGCGATGTAGAGGTTGTCATCGTGGTCGATGGCGAGTCCGAAGGGGGAGTTCAGACCCGCCACCGAAGCGGGACCGCCGTCTCCCATGAAGCCCGGCACGCCGGTCCCTGCAACGGTTGTGATTATGTTCCTATCGAGATCGACCTTGCGAACGCGGTGCGCCGCGCTGTCGGCGACGAAGAGATCGCCGCGGCTGTCGAAGACGATTCCGGCAGGAGTGGTGAGGGCGGCCAGAGTCGGTCTGCTGCCGTCGCCGACTCCGCCTCCGGCGAGGGTCGTTATGTCGCCGGACTGGGCGTGTGTGGGCATGGCAACGAGGACGAGCGCTGCCGCGACGGCCGCCGCTATGAGACCTGTTGACGAAGCGCGAGTAAGCATGTTGTCCCGGAGGTCCTGGTAGGTCGAATGGGTACGGTCGGAGTCTATCGTAGTCGGTTCGTCGGGTTTCTGCTAGATATTATGCGATGTTTTATATTGGAATTGGAAAGTTCCAAATAATTCGAGCCCGGTCTATTTTGGCACAAGGGGTATTCGACAAAGAGGCTGTCCGGACCAACCGTAGAGATCGGAACGGACGTGAGAACTCACCGCAGAGAGCGCGGAGATCGCAGAGAGGGAAGCAAGTAGGGAGTATTGCGTATTATGGGCGCGTTGTTGAAGACGAATCGTAGTAAGGAAGGACAGGTACGGGGTCAAGCAAAGGTCTTCCGGGCTTGCGGGGGGCGGTTTGTGCCGGTAGATTTAGGGTTATGATTGGATTCATAGGCGGGACGGGACCGGAGGGAAGAGGACTTGGGCTGCGGCTGGCGCTGGCGGGGCATGACGTGATGATCGGGTCGCGGGACGCGGCGCGGGCGGCAGGGGCGGCTGAGCGAGTTGCGGCTCGGGCGCCGGAAGCGTCGGTCCTGGCGGGTCTGAACGAGGATGTGGCAGAGCGGGCGGAGACGGTGTTCGTGACGGTCCCGTATCCGGCACAGCGGTCGGCGCTCGGACCGCTTGCGGGTGTGCTGGCGGGGAAGATCGTGGTGACGACCGTGGTCCCGCTGGGGTTCGATGCGGGCGGCGCGAGGTTTTTGCCCATAGAGGCGGGATCGGCGGCGATGGAGGCGAGGGAGATGCTGCCCGATTCGCGGATCGTGGCGGCGTTTCAGACGGTCAGCGCGCATGATCTGCTGAATCTCAAGCGGCGTGTCGATTCGGACGTGGTGGTGTGCTCGGATGATGATGAGGCGAAGGAGGCGGTCTCCGGGCTGGCGGAGGAGATTCCGGGCATTAGGGCGGTGGACGGGGGTGGGTTGAGGAATGCGGTGTTCGTGGAGCATATCACGCCGCTGATATTGAACGTCAACCGGATATATGGGGGGAGGGCGGCGATTCGGCTGACGGGGATTGGGGAGGAGAGTAGGGGGAAGAAAGTAGGGGGAAGAGAGTAGAAAGTAGGAGCGTTGCCTGTTGTGTCGAGGTTTAGTAGGTTTGGCGCGGATGGGAACTCTTGGAACGGGAGACGTTTACGATGGATGAACCGATGTATGACCTGATTATTCGCGCGGGGAGGGTGTTTTGCGCCGATGTGGGTTTGGACGGGCCGGGGGCGGTTGTTGTGTCGGGGGACCGGATTGTGGCGGCGGGGTCGGAGGTTGGGAGGACGGCGGCGAGGACTCTGGAGTTTCCGGACGGTGTTCTTCTGCCGGGTCTGGTTGATCTTCATACTCATCCGGCTCCTTCGGACTGGAAGTACGGCATCGACCCGGACGTTGAGATACTGCCTCGCGGGGCGACGACGATACTGTCGCAGGGCGATTGCGGGGCGGACGACTGGCCGTTCTATCGAGACAGCATCATTTATGGATCGAAGACGAGGGTGCGGCTCGCGATGAGCGTCGCGCGAGGCGGGGAACGGGATCCGGGCAAGGCGGCGTTCGGGAACGTGGACGATCTGGACGTGGACGCGGGCGTGGCGGCGATCGAGGACGGCGGGGAGTTGATCTGGGGGTTGTCGGTGAACGCCGGATCGACGTCCTGTGGCGATTCCGATCCCAGGGTGGTCGTTCAGCGCACTTTGGATATCGCGGAGAGGACGAACAGGCCGATACTGTTCGGGAACCGCTGGGAGCCATACGACTGGCCTATCTCTGAGCAGCTCGATCTGCTGCGGAGCGGGGACGTGCTGACGTATTGCTTCCATGCGGGGCCAAACGGCATCGTGGAGGATAGGAAGGTTATTGACGCGGCGTGGCGGGCGCGGGAGCGTGGGGTGCTGTTCGACGTGGGGCACGGGATGGCGTCGTTCGATTTTCCGACGGTCGAGGCGGCGATCGCGGACGGGTTTCTGCCGGACACGATCTCGACGGACCAGTATTTCCGGCACGTGGGCTCCAATCCACAGCACGATCTCCCGCGTACGATCTCAAAGCTGCTCGCGGCGGGGATGGATGAGAGGGACGCCTTGTCGCGGGCGACGCTTCGTCCGGCGGGTGTTTTGGGCATGGCGGGAGAGATCGGCACGTTGCGCGCCGGGGCGTGCGCCGACCTCGCGGTGCTGGAGTGGGACGATGGCGCGCTGCCGTTGGCGGATGTCGCGGGGGTCGCCAGGCCCGGAGGGTGCTACGTGCCCGTGCTGACGGTGCGTGGGGGCGAGGCAGCCGGCGCGGGGTGAGTTGGGTTCTGGGTGCTAGGTACTGGGTTCTGGGTTCCCGCGAAGGCGGGAATCCAGAACGGGTAGCGTATATGCTCTCACAAGGCCACATAAGGGAATGAAGGCGGGTTGGCGCAGGGAACGGGCAACCACAAGGGTTGCCCCTACAACAGGTTTGCCGGAGCCTATTTTCATAGCAATGACGACTTTGGCCTGGATAGCAGGAAGAATTTCAAGAATGTCAACACGGCGTAGTAGACTGAAATCTTTGAAATGACGGGTAGTATGATAGAGGGTTGGATTTGCGTTCTACAACGAGAGGGCGGGTTTCAAACCCGTCCCTACCAAGTCATAGTCTCGTCACCCTTCAATTGAAGGCTTGCGGCGCGGTCAGGACGAGCAGTTAGTATTACTACTCGTCGTCGCCGGCGTCAATCGACACTCCGCCGAACTGGGAGGTGGTGCCGCTGAGGCCCGCCAGGTTGAGTTCCTGGGCGCGATGGCATGCGACCCAGTGGTTGGGACTGTTTTCGACGAGCTCCGGCGTCTCCTCGGTGCATAATTCGACACTGAAGGCGCAGCGCGGATGGAAGTAACAGCCGGACGGAGGATTCGCAGGGCTGGCGACTTCGCCTTCGAGGACGAAGCTCTCTTTGCGGACCTTGGGATCGGGGATGGGCACGGACTGGAGGAGGGCAGAGGTGTATGGGTGCTTGGGATTGCTGAACAGCTCCTCGGTATCGGCCAGCTCGACCATCTTGCCGACGTACATGACGGCGACGCGGTCGGAGATGTGCCGGACGACGCTGAGGTCGTGTGCGACGAAGAGGTATGTGAGGTTAAGCTGCTCCTGGAGGTCGGAGAGCAGGTTGATGACTTGGGCCTGGACGGATACGTCTAGGGCCGAGACGGGCTCGTCGGCGACGACCAAGCGGGGATTCAGCGCCAGGGCTCTGGCGATGCCGATGCGCTGACGCTCGCCGCCACTGAAGGCGTGGGGGAAGCGGCGCATGTACTCCGGTCGCAGGCCTACGAGGCGCAGCAACTCGGCGACGCGCTCGGAACGGATCCTCATGCTGCGCTCGCCGTGAACGAGGAGAGGCTCGCCGACGATGTCCAACAGGGACATGCGGGGGTTCAAGGACGTGAAGGGGTCCTGGAAGATCATCTGCATGTCCTTGCGGAGCTCGCGCAGGGGTCCCTTGCCTATGGCCCCGATATCGAGGACCTGTCCGTCCTCGGTGCGGTAGAGGATTTCACCGCTGCTGGGGTCGATGGCGCGCATGATGCAGCGGGCGGTGGTCGTCTTGCCGCAGCCGCTTTCTCCCACGAGGCCGAGCGTCTCGCCTTGCCGGATGGTGAAGCTGACGTCGTCAACGGCTCGGACGTGTCCTACTATTCTCTTGAGGAACCCCCTGGTGATGGGGAAGTACTTCTTGAGGTTTTGTACGTCAAGAATATTACGTCGTTCAGCTATGAAACTTTCGGTCTGGTCTATAGTCTCCTCAGCCACTTGTACCTACCTCTTCCGGGGGATGATGAAGGAAACAGCTAACCATTTGGTTCGTCCCCTCCAGGGTTTGGAAGACGGGGACGTTTC
The DNA here is from genome assembly GCA_965247555.1 of Dehalococcoidia bacterium. Classification (GTDB taxonomy): domain Bacteria; phylum Chloroflexota; class Dehalococcoidia; order Lucifugimonadales; family VXLM01; genus VXLM01. The sequence continues at coordinate 227,152 of CBDFHR010000009.1, forward strand.
GGTCGCAGACGCCTTCAATGTAGTTCGGGCACCTCGGACGGAAAGTGCATCCCGACGGTCTGTTGAAGGGGTGCGGGATGGTGCCGCGAATGGAGGGAAGCCGGTCCACGTTCCTGCTATAGATGCTGGGTATGGACCTGAGCAGTCCCTGGGTGTAGGGGTGCTGCGGGTTGTAGAAGATGTCTTCGACCGGCCCGGCCTCGACGGCTCTGCCGAGGTACATGACGACGACGCGGTCGGCCATCTCGGCAATCACGCCCAAGTTGTGGGTGATGAGGATGACGGCCATTCCGGTATCTTTCTGCAGTTGTCCCAGGAGCTCGAGAATTTGTGCCTGCGTGGTCACGTCGAGTGCGGTTGTGGGTTCGTCGGCAATGAGCAACTGAGGCTCGGCGGAGAGGGCCATTGCGATCATGGCGCGTTGTCGGAGGCCGCCGCTCAACTGGAAGGCGTATTCCTTGAGGCGCTGATCGGCGTTCGGAATGCCCACCATCTGCAGCAGCTCGATGGCACGGTCCTGGATGCCTTGCTCGGAAAGGTCGGTGTGGAGCCTAATCGCCTCGCCGACCTGGTTTCCCACCGTGTGGAGCGGACTGAAGGAGGTCATCGGCTCCTGGAAGATGAGGGCAATGCCCGCGCCGCGGATGGCGCGCATGAGTCTGCTGTTGGGGTCGAGGGTGGTGATATCGATCTCTCTGCCGTCGGGCAGACGCCAGAGGATCTCTCCTTCTTCGACACGCCCCGGCTTGTCGATGATGTTGAGGATCGCTCGACCGACGGTGCTCTTACCGCAGCCGCTCTCACCGACTACGCCGAGGGTTTCGCCCTGTTTGATCTCGAAGTCGACGCCGTCGACCGCCCGCACGACGCCTTCGTCGGTGGGGTAGTAGATCTTCAGATCGTTGATCTGAACTACCGCGTCTGCCGCTAGTGTGTGACCGTTTGTTGAGGTTGTCATATGCTCGCTCTGTATTACTTACCGTATGGGTCTGCGGCGTCTCGCAGACCGTCACCCAAGAAGTTGAATGCAAGGATCACGACGATGACGGGGATAGCCACGAACATCAGCCATGGGTACAATGCGACGACCGTTGGGTTTTGCGCCTGAATCAGCATTATGCCGTAGCTGACGGCGGGTGGTCGCAGTCCCAGACCGAGGAAGCTCAAGCTCGTTTCCCCGATAATCATGCTGGGAATAGAGAGGCTCATCCCGGCGATAAGGTGGCTGTAGAAGCTGGGCAGCATGTGCCGGAACATGATCCGACTTTCGGAGGCCCCGGCAATGCGCGCGGCCATCACATAGTCTTCCTCCCGAAGGGCGAGGAACTTGCCGCGGACGGTGCGAGCCATGCCGGTCCATCCGAATATCGAAAGGATGACCGTGATCGCTAAGTAGACTTGTAGGACCGTCCAGTGCTGTGGGACGGCGGCGGAAAGGCCCATCCATAGGGGGAGGGTGGGAATTGCTCCCATGACCTCGATAATGCGCTGGATGAGCGTGTCGATCCATCCGCCGTAGTAGCCGGAGATTCCGCCCATTACGATTCCGAAGATAAACGCTATCGCCACGCCCAAGAGCCCGATGGAGAGCGAAACGCGGTTTGAGAGCATGAGACGGGACCAGGAGTCGCGTCCCACATCGTCACTGCCTAATATGAAGATTGAGGGACGTTCATCATAGACTTCTGAGTCGCTGAAGCCGATAAAATGGCGGTTGGTCTTGATGAAGCCGAGGAATTTATAATCGAAGCCCTCGGTAAAGAACCCTACGTCGATCTTTACGTCGGGAAGGCGTTCGTACTTTCGCTGGAAGGTTTGTGGGTCGCGGTAGGACTCGAGGCCGTTCACATGCGGTCGGAAGGAGGCTCCGTCGAAGAACCGGATAGCCTGGGGTCGGAGGAGGTGGTAGGACTCCGATATTCGCGCCGGGTCGCCGGTACCGAGGAACTCCGCCAGGGGGAACATCAGATAGAAAACAGCGAGGAGGACGCCGGAAAAGACGGCCGGCTTGTGCTTTCGGAACCTCCACCACATCAACTGCCACTGCGAGGCGACGGTGAATTCTTCTTCGTCAAGCTGCGCTTGCGTTGCGTCTAAGACAACTTGTTCTGCCATACGCCACCCCCTTCAGATTCGCTAGACGTAACCGTCGTTCGCTCCGTTCTCGATTCGGGGCTCCAATTCACGGCGTACAATAGTACACGTTTCCCAACCGACGCGGTAGGGGCAAGCCCAAGGGCAACACTATACTATTGTTTCTAACGTGTCAAGCGAAGCAAATGCGGGGTGCTTCGAAGGGCCACGCTTCGCTTGAATACCTTGCTCCCGTGATCCTCTCATGGTAATGGGACGATATCTTCCGTTTCAAGTTGGGGAGGTGTTCGAGAGGGGAGGATTCACCGCAGAGGGCGCTGAGGGCGCAGAGACGGAGAAAGTAGAAAGTATTATGTAGGGGGCGACTTACGGAGGACGAAGACGATAATTTCCTCATGAAGGTTGGCACCCTCACCACCTAGTATGAAAATGTCGTTAGTCTCTCTGTTGTTACGCGACTGCCGACAGGGACCGGGGATGGATTCCTGCCCCGTATCGCGGTACGGGGTGACGTTCCTTCGCAGGAATGACGGTGTGGGGGTGCCGCGCAGTTTAATCTCAGGTGAATCCGCGATGTCGGTTTTCACTGACACGACCCATAGCGAAAATGGGGTCGGCGTCGGTAGGGGCGGGTTTCAAACCATCTGCTCCAACTAATTCAACGAAATGGGGTGTTTCGTACCTGATTTACCCATGTTCGACCACAGTGACCGCCTCGAAAGACACTAGTGCACGCATAAACCCGCCGCTTGCCAGCACGATTGTGTTTGATCGACTCGAATCACGGCGAAAATGGCGCGACTCCTCCCGTCCTTAGGACGCTTTTCCAAAGCTAAAATGGCAATTAGTTGGAGCAAATGGTTTCAAACCCGCCCCTACGCCGTGTTGGCCGTGGGGTGTTTTCAAAGGGTCATTACGGCGGGACAACTACAAGGACAGGAGACCGGCTGAAGCGTCGTGCATCTCGCAGGCCCAGGTGGTCTTTGACCGGCTGGGGTATCGACCGTATAATTAGTGCCGCTTCAGAGTCATTGGAGGGAACCGAGACATGGTATATCGCGTAGGCATCGTCGGGTCGAGCGGGATCGTTATCAACACTCCGAGGGGCGAGCCGTCGCCTCCGCTTGGCAAGGAGTTGTACTTGGCGCACGTGGGCAGTCTTTCCACCATGCCCGATGTGGGGCTGGCGGGAATTTGCGACATCAACCCGGAGGCGCTGGAGCGATTCAGGTCGGCGTGGTCGGGGCGGTGGCCGGAGACGCGGCTGTACGCCGACTACCGGGAGATGCTGGACAAGGAATCGTTGGACATTCTTACGGTGGCGACGTCGGACCATTTGCATGCAAAGATAGTGATCGACGGGGCGGAGAGCGGCGTGAAGGGGATATTCTGTGAGAAGCCGATTGCAACGACGCTGGAGGACGCGGACGCGATGATCGCGGCGTGCGAGAGGAATGGGGTGAAGATGTCGGTGAACCACAGCCGGCGGTGGATTCCGCTGTATCACAAGGTGCGGCAGGTGATCAGGAGCGGCGCGATCGGGACGCCGACGGTGATGACGGCGGTGCTGGGCGGGCCACGCGCGACGATGTTTCGGAACGGCACGCACTTTATCGACGCGCTGTGCTTCTTTGCCGAGTCGGAGCCGAGGGCGGTGTCGGCGATCCTGGAGGACGGGTTCGATGACTGGGACCGGTATCGCGGGGACGGTGGGAAGCTGCCGGAGAACGAGCCGGGCATGACGGGTACGATCATCTTCGAGAACGGCGTGAGGGCGCTCTTCCGGGCGTTGAAGGGGACGGCGCCGCTGGGCTCCCTGGAGATAACGGGGCCGAGGGGAGTTCTTCGTATAGAAGGCGGTGACCGAACGGCGGAACTGATGGTGCATGAGGATGTCAGGGCCGAGCCGCATCGGACGACGATCCACCCGGAGCAGTACCAGATTCAGGGGATGGTGGCGGCGTACCGGGAGTTGGTCAATATCATCGAGCACGGCGGGGAGAGTATTTCTTCCCCTCGCCACGCGCGGATGGCGCTGCGGATATTGTTGGGGTTTTTGGAGTCGCATCAGCAGGGGGGACGGTTGGTGGGGGTGCCGGGGTAGGCGAAGGTTCACCGCAGAGGGCGCAGGGAGCGCGGAGGGGGAGTTGTGTGCTGGGTGCTAGGTGATGTGTGGTGGAAGGTGGATGGGCAACCACAAGGGTTGCCCCTACGCTGAAAGGGTCGTTGTCTTGACCCGTTTGTTTGGTAGCACATAGAATGCGGCCCTGAATTGTTAGGGCAGTTTTATGAAGAGCAAAGTACCCATGGAAGTTTTGGAATCGGCCGGCGGGGTCGTGTTTCGCAACAATGGAGACGGCCCTGAGGTGATCCTGTGCGGCAAGTGGATGCCCCGGCGGCTCTGGGCGCTTCCGAAGGGGACGCCGGAGACGGGGGAGACGCGGGAGCAGACGGCGCTTCGCGAGGTGACCGAGGAGACGGGTCTGCAGGTGCGGACGCAGTTCTTCATCGATAGCATCCAGTACTGGTTCGTGCGGCCCTATGACGGCGTGCGGTGCCACAAGACGGTGCTTTACTATTTAATGGACTCGATCGGTGGGGACACGTCGCTCCACGACAACGAGTTCGACGAGGTTCGGTGGTTCTCGGTCGAGGATGCTCTGAAGACCATGAGCTACGGAAACGAGGCAGAGGTTGTTAAAAAAGGCCTTTCCATGGCTCTACGAGGTTGACCCTGAGCCGGCGGAAGAGGGCGCGGTAGTCCAGGCCGGCGAGAAGGTCGTCCTTCGCGAGAAACGCCGGAGCGATATCGACGACGACTATGGCTGGCGCGTGGACGAGGAGCTGTCCCGTCTCGACGCGACGCGGCCGATCACGATGTCGTACGAGGCCTTCCGTAACTACGCGCGCGAGGAGATGCAGTACGCGACATCGACGTCGAAGCGGCTCGCCATCGACACGCACGACGGCGTGCACATCGGCAACTGCATGTACTATGACATCAACCGCCGTCGGGGGGTGGCCGAGCTCGGCATCATGATCGGCGACCGGCGGTACTGGGGGGCAGGGTACGGAACGGACGCCGTCCGAACGCTGCTCAATTACATCTTCACGACGACCGACCTCGACAGCGTCTACCTTCACACGCTCAAGTGGAACGACCGGGCGCGGCAGTCGTTCGCCAAGGCGGGCTTTCGGGAGATGCGCACGGTGTTCCGCAACGGGTACGACTTCGTGCGTATGGAGATCCGGCGGGACGAGTGGGAGGCGGGCGATCCTGAACGGAACGGTTCGCACGGGTCATAGCGGGGATTCACCGCAGAGGGCGCGGGGGACGCTGAGGGGGTGAGACATTAGAGAGGAGGCGGAAGGCCATGCACAGGGTGATATTCGCCGACAATCTCGATGTCCTTACTTCGCTGCCGGATGGGTTCGTTGATCTGATCTATGTCGATCCGCCGTTCAATACGGGGCGGACGCAGGCGCGGCGGTCGATCCGCACGGTGCGTGACGAGGTTGGTGGCGACCGCGTCGGCTTTCAGGGGAACCGCTACCGGACTGTGGAGGTCGGTTCGAAGGCATTCTCGGACTCGTTCGACGACTATCTCAGCTTCCTGGAGCCGCGATTCCGCGAGGCGAGGCGGGTGCTGCAAGCCAGCGGCTCGTTCTTCCTGCACGTGGACTACCGGGAGGTGCACTACTGCAAGGTGCTGTTGGACGAGATATTCGGGCGGGACTCGTTCATCAACGAGATCGTGTGGGCGTACGACTACGGGGCGCGGTCGAAGTCGAGGTGGCCGGCGAAGCACGACAATATTCTGTGGTACGCGAAGGACCCGGAGGACTACACGTTCAACTACGAGGACGTGGACAGGATTCCCTATATGGCTCCCGGGTTGGTCGGGCCGGACAAGGCTGCGAGGGGGAAGACGCCGACGGACGTCTGGTGGCACACCATCGTTCCGACGAACGGGAAGGAGAAGACGGGGTATCCGACGCAGAAGCCTCTGGGCATCATGGAGCGGATCGTGCGCGTCCACTCGAATCCGGGAGACGTGGTGCTGGACTTCTTCGCGGGGAGCGGGACGACGGGTGAGGCGGCGGCCAAGCTGGGGAGGGAGTTCATCTTGGTGGACAATAATGCTGAGGCGATTCGGGTGATGGAGAAGCGACTCGCCGTCGCGGGCGAATAGTTCGTACAGCCCTAATGTAATGGGTGAACTTGCGGTGCCGGGTCCTGGGAAGAGGATTCACTACTAAAGGGCACAGAGGTCGCAGAGGAGAGGCAGAGAGTAGAAAGTTGTGCGTAGGATGGGAGCTCTAAAGGGAATCCATAGTCAATAGGAGCAGGAGGCAGGCATGAGAGCGAACACGGTTAAGCAGAAGTTGTTGCGGGGGGAGCCGTCGATTGGGGCGGAGGCTGGGCTTGGGTCGGTGCTGTCGGCGGAGATGCTGTCGCGGGTGGGGTTCGATTATGTGGTGGTGGATATGCAGCACGGGGCGTGGACGGAGACGTCGGTGATGCACGCCTTCCGGGCGATTGCGCTTGGCTCGGCGCTGCCGATGGCGCGTGTGCGGAGCAACGACTTCGGGCTTATCGGACGGCTGCTGGATATCGGTGCGATGGGGGTCATCGTGCCGCTGGTGAACTCGGTTGAGGACGCGGAGAAGGCCGTTCTCGCGGCGCGGTACCCGCCCCTGGGAGGCAGGTCGGGCGGGAACTTCGGGACGGGGTTCCTGGCGGGCGACCCCGACGACTATCAGGAGCGGGCGAACGAGGAGATTTTCCTGGCGGTGCAGATCGAGTCGGCGCCGGCAGTGGAGAGTGCAGAGGCGATCATGGCGGTGGAGGGCATCGACGGGTGCTGGATCGGTCCGGGTGACCTGTCGGCCTCGATGGGGACGACTCCTGGGACCCCGGAGCACACGGCGGCTATCCGGTCGGTGATTGTGGCGTGTCACAAGACGGGGAAGATACCGGGGATCTCGTTGGGCGATGTGGAGCTTGCGAGGTTTTGGATCGAGGAGGGGTGCCGGTTCGTGACGTGTGGGGATGACGGGTCGTGGATGGCGTCGGGGGCGGCGGCGACGTTGGAGGGGGTGACGAGAAAGTAGAAAGTAGGGGACTCACCGTGGAGGGCGCGAAGAGCGTGGAGGAGGATTCTGGATTCCCGCCTTCGCGGGAATGACGGTGTATCTTGACCGTCGTTAGGCCATATAGAGGAACTGGTTGGCGTAGCCGGTGTGGGGGCCGAAGAGGTCTTGGGCCCACGATACTATTTGGTCGTCGGTGGAGTGGATTTGGGACGGGTAGAGTCTTTTGACGGTGTTTCGGACGCGGGAGTCGACGGGGAAGGCCTCGGTCTTGTTGAGGGCGAAGAGCGCGACGCAGTTGGCGATCTTGGGGCCGACGCAGTAGAGGTCGGTGAGGTGGGAGAGGGCTTCGTGGTAGGGGATGTCGGGTTGGGCGAGGCGGTGTAGGTCGAGGTGGCCGTCGTGGATTCGTTGGGCGGCCTGGATGATGGCGTGGGGGACGCGCTGGAAGCCGAGGGTCATTTGTTGCAGTCCGTCGAGGCCGGCAGTGAGGACGGTTGCGGGGTCGGGGAAGGTGTGGCGGGTCTCGCCGTCGAGGGTTAGCGGGCGGCCCAGTTGAGTTGCAATCGTCTCGACGCGGTGGGTGATTCTTGGTGGGGCGGCTCTCGCGGAGCAGATGTAGGAGACGAGGCATTCCCAGGGGTCGGGTTGCCGCATGAGTCGGACGCCGGGATATTTTTGTATGAGTTTGGCTATGTGGTCGTCGCGGGCGGCGATGTCCGAGTAGATGGCGTCGAGGTCGTCGTCGAGGCGGAAGTAGGAGTGCAGGAGGTCGGTGAGGTCGGCGTCGGGGGTTGAACGGTAGGTCAGCCGGTCTTCAGTCTGGCGGATGTGGATGAGGGTGTTGTTGAGGATGACGGAGTGGTAGGCGTTGGGGAGTCTGCGCCAGCGGAAGTCCTGTCGTCCTTCGAGGCAATTTTGTAAATGGAAGGGGTGGTTGGTGTGGGGGTTGAGGGGGAGGTGGTGGGACATGTGGGATGTGGGTCATAGTGGTCGGGACTCAGCTTCTATCGCATGGGGTGCTAACGATTGGGTCATCACCCTGCCGCTCCCCAAAGAACAGGAACTGATTGGCATAGCCAGCGTACTCTCCAAAGCGGTTCTGCGCCCACTCTACGATTTCACTGTAAGAAGGACCGGTGGGGGGTTCTGAACAGTTTTCCACCGCTCTCCTCACCCAAACATCCACCGGGAACGCCTCGGTCTTATCTAACGCGAACAGGCATACGCAGTCGGCAATTTTGTCCCCGATGCCGTAACACTCCATCAGTTGCCGTCTAGCTTCCACATGTGACACCTGCGGCTGCGCCAAATGGCACAAGTTTAGCTGTCTATCGCGTATCCGTTCGGCGGCGGTGATTATCTTGCAGTGGCGATCCAAGCCCATCCGCAGTTCCCTCAGTCGCCCGACGCCTGCACAGAGTGCCATTTCCCAAGTAGGGAAGGTGTTACGCACATCTCCATTTAGCTGTACTTCACACCCGAAATTCTCGGCTATCCTTTCTACAATCCGACTGATGCGGTCAACATTGTTAGTAGCGGAGCAGATGTATGAAACCGTGCACTCCCATGGGTCCGGCTGGCGTAGGACACGCAGCCACGGGTAATCGTTCACCAACTCACGCATCCTATCGTCGCGTGAGGCCAATTCGTCGTAGATATCGTCTATAGGGTCGTCCAGGCGGAAGTAGCAACGGAGCATCTCATCCAAGTCAGCGCCGGAGGGTGATTTGTATTGCAGGACGTTTTCGACCTGACGGATGTGAATCAGGTTTCCGTCTAGTATGCCGGAATGCCAGCCGTCGTCCCACTTACACCAGCGGAAGTCCTGTGCGGCATATAGAACCTTGCCCAGATTGAAGGGATACTTGTGGGACTGGTTGAGGTAGATTTTTTGAGGCATAGGTAGTTATTCAGCGTTGGTGGGAGGAACCGCCCCACCCTTGTGGATTCCCGCCTACGCGGGAATGACGGTGACTGCTTGTCGGGCGTTGTCACGTAGTCTGGACATTTGCGGTCATAGGCATAGGGGGGCCCCTTACCAAAACAGCGGGGCTGGGCCCTACGGCTGGATGAGGATGCGCATGGAGCCGTCGGTGTCTTTGCGCTGGGTGAGGATGGTGTGGCCGTGTTCTTCGGCCCAGACGACGACGTCGTAGGTGTTGAGGACGTTGGGCATGATGACTTCTACGAATGAGCGGGAGTCGGCCTCGACTCGTTCGGTGAGCTCGGCGAGGATGCTGGCGCAGGTCTTTCCTGTCCCGTCGACGACGACCCATCCGCCGCTGCCGTCGCCGTTCTTGCTGCCGTTGGCCATGTATGCGCCGTCGAGGACGTCGATCTCGCCGGACTGGCGCATGTCGAGCTGTCGCTTGAACTCGGCGACGGCCTCCCAATAGACGCCCTCGCTGCGCTCGCCCTGGGCGCAGACGGCTCCGCGCACGCCGACGATGTCGGGGTTGATGCGGGATAGCTCGTCGAGGTTGTCGATCTTGAGGTGGCCGGAGAGGGCGGTGCTCATGCCGTCCTGCTTGCTGTCGAAGACCATGTCGCGGAGCTCGGACTCGGACATGAAGTCGAAGAGGTTGCGGCCGTCCTTGGTGAGGGTGTCGATGAGCCAACCGTCGCACTCGCCTTCCTTGGCGAGCCGGACCATGTGGTCGGCTTCGAGGCCGTCGTAGAGGGGGTTGTCGGCGAAGAGGGAGCCGATGAGCTTGGTGTCGGTGCCTTCGAGAGCCTGTTTCGACGCGAGGAGGGTCTCGGCGGCGTGGTCGTACTCGGTGTTCATGAAGCCGACCTTGACGGAGGTCGCGCCCATGCGTCCGGCGGCGTATACGGCCATGGCGACGGTGCCGATCTGGTTCGGGACGACGCCGAGGGTGACGCTGGCGTGGTGAGGCTTGGGGATGGCGTCGCGGATTTGCTCAACGACCCACGGGTTGGCGGAGCCGACGAGGGCTTCCTGCAGGTTCTTGACGTCCACGATGTCGGCGCCGCCCTTGAGGGCGTGCATGGCCTCGTCGAGATTCTGAACGCTCACCATCAAGATCATGTCGTTAACCCCTTGCCGGCGCGAGGGCGGCGCTTTGGACGGCCTCCAGCTCGGACTTCAGTTGTGCCTTTTCTTCGTCGTCGAGATCGGACAGCGGCGGGCGAACGGACCCGTGGCGGAGTCCCATCAGTTCGCCCCAATACTTGCACATGGATGCCGGGAGCGCGCCGCCGAACTTGGCGACGGTGTACTGCCACCACTTGTCGGAGAGGGCCTTGACCGGAGCGAGGCGCTGTTCGTACATGGCGTCGTCGATGTCGCCCTCGGTGGCGCGGTCGATGAACCGGACGTAGTTGTTCTCGCCGGGACGGTCGAAGCGCCAGTCGGAGGTGTTGGCGAACATGACCTGCTGCTGGAAGCCGAGCTCGCGACCCTTGAAGAGGACCCACTCGTCGGGGGCGCTGATGATGGCGGCTTTGCCGAGTCGCCGGTGTGCCTCGATGGTGAGGTCGCGGTTGAAGCTGGCCTCTTTGACGCCGACGACGTTGGGGATGTCGCAGAGCCGGCTGAGGCCGTCGGCGCTCATGACGATGCCGAACTGCGGCGAGTTGTAGAACATGATGGCGAGGTTGGTGGCGTCGGCGAGGAGTCGAATGAAGTCGACGACCTGTGACTCGGTCTTGGTAACGAAGTAGGGAGGGGCGGCGATTAGGAGGTCGAAGCCGGTCCGCTCGGCATGGTCGGCGAGGAGGAGCATTTCCTTAGCGGAGGTGTGGGTTACGTGAGCGCCGATGAGCCACTGTCCTGCCGCCTCGTCGGCGAAGGTGTCGTATACGTGGAGGCGTTCCTCGCGGGTGAGGCTCCAGAACTCGCCCATGCCCCAGGTGCATCCGGCGCCGCGGGTGCCGAGTGAGATGACGTGCCGGATGTTGTGGCGGAGGGCGTCTTCGTCGACCTCGTCGTCGTCGGTGAACGGGGTCATCAGGGTGCTCCACTCACCGCGGAGGTTCTCCCAAGCCCAGTCCTGGGCCTCGCTCTTGCCGTATGTTGCCATTCGGGGGACTCCTGGTGTGCGTGGAGGGCTTGAAGAGGGGACGCCGTGTGCTTGGTTCAATCATAACGACGGGTGCAATTATGTGTCAATGTGCGGGGGGTGGGGAGAAAGTAGAAAGTAGTGGGAGAGAGAGTAGAAAGTATTGCGTAGAAAGTAGTGGGATTCGCTGCGGAGGGCGCGGGGAGCGCGGAGAGGGAGGGAGAGATGTCGCTCGGGGAATCTACGGATCGGCGACTGCGATGCGGAGCATGAGTTTGTCGCCGTGCTGCCAAGGTTGGGGAGTGACGGGCCAGGTGAGGGTGTTGTTGGCGGGGTCGAGGGTGGCGTCGTCGGCGTGGAGGGAGAGGGAGACGGAACCGTCGAGGGCGATGAAGTCGAGGGTGTGGCCTGCGAGGGCGGTGTGTGGGGTGAGGGTGATGGTTACGCCGCTAGAGTCGTAGGAGATGCGGTGGATGGTTGCGGGGGCGCCGTTGGCGTCCGTGAACGACGCAGGCTTCAGCACACCGTTCGTCCCGTCGGAGGCCACCGTCGAACCCACCGTCACCGGGTCGAAGAACATCTCGTGGAGCGTGCCCACAGGCGCTGTTACCACCACATTCTTTACAATATACGAGTTATAGGGGAAGAAGTTGCACGGGACATAGATGTAGCGCTGAGTGTAACCCTTGTACTGATATATGCCAGCGGGAAGAGGACGCGCGGTCGCCACGCCGAACTGGTAACCGTTGTCCGGGAGATCGTCGTCGTCAATGCGCACGGCCTTGAACAGGTCTTTGTCCACGCCCTCGATGAGGATCCTACTGTACCTTGGTTCATGACCACTGAACAACTGTACCTCCGCTCCTTCGGACACACCCGACGTGAGTTGACGCACGAATTCGACAGGAACTCGTGGCTCACCTTGCCAGAAGTGCTCATACCGCCAGACCTCTCCAACGCATTCCCTGTACTCCTCCGTGCCGTCTCCCGCTTCGATGAGGGCGTCGACCCCTTCTATCTCCGTGCGCAACTCCGCCAGCGACATGGTGGTCGAACCAGGCTCCGGTGTGGGCGAGCCTCTCACCACCGGCTCGCCTACGAGGAACAGCAGTGAGGAGTCATCATATGAGGACGACTCACCCTCGGCTGGCGGAGGGTCCTTAGCGGGAAGCCACACCCGGTTCATCGTGTCGATCGTATAGTGCAGCGAATGGTAGGGGCCCGACCGAAGGAAGTGGAAGGCGTCGGTGGACGCGCCGCCCGACCCAGGTTCCCAGAGAAAGAGGATCGCCTCGTGATCATCCCGCGACGTGTCACGCTCACCCAGCCAGTCCGTCGCCACCTGCAGCGCCTGAGCTTCAGTTCCGTGAGTGCTGAACGTTCTCGCCGTTACCGTGATCTCCGACGCACCCGAACCCTTCAGGTATTCGGTCACCCTGAACAGAAACGTGTGCGCTGCACGGTACTCTCCATCCACCGGTTCCCTGGAGTCCCCCACACCTATCTTGTCATCGTCAACGTCAAGGGCGCCCGCCGCCGAGTAGCGTACTGCTGCCGCTGAGCTCGAGATGAGGATGGCGCGGACGATGGCGGAGGCCTCGAATATCCTCAACCGCAGCGGAGCGGGCACGTACGTCTTGGGAGAACCACCGGAATGGCCGTATTCTGTCCGTTCGATAGGTGTTGTTTCGCCGGCAGGTATTGCCTCGCTGGATTGCTCTTCCCTGTTGGCAGATGTGGCTTCGCCCACCGGTGCCGTCTTGTCGGAAGGCGCCTCTTGGTTACTCGGAGCCGTTTCTCCCGACGGCACCGTTTTGCTGACATGCGTCGGCTCGCTGGGGGGCGTCACCTCGTTGTCGCTGATCCAGCAACCCGCAATGACAAGTGCCAACGACGCGAAAAGCACGGCCGCCGCCGCATATGTTTGCCAAGAATTGAACATCCATCAGCCTTCAAGTATTCAATGCGGGCGCGAACCGCCATTTGCGCGGTGTACCCATGGCGGTAATTATATTACGTGATGCCTGTAATGTATAGATGTGGTTTGCGAGGATACTTGAGAATACGTACCTTCTGCTGTCTGAACCGTAGGCTGGTTCATCAATGATGAGCGTACCTATTCCCCAGCAATCTGTGCGCACGGTTCAACTGACTAAACGGCCTACCCGAGAGTCGCTCGCCACCGGCTCCAAGGAAGCAGGTTTCCCAGGAACCACATCACACGCCGCTGTGCTTCGACCGCAGGCAAACAGAATTCCACCGATCCCTAAGAACACCATGATGCTTCTCGCGTTACCCGTCGCCTGCATGTCAGCCGCTCGGTAATCGACACAGCCTCACCCCTCCCGAGCGCTCTGCCGCCATCATCGACGTATCCTCACCATCAGCTGGTCGCCGTCATCCCACGGCTGTTCCGACACCGTCCAACTCAGGGTGTCGTTCGCACTGTCGACCGTTGCGTCGGCTACGTCCAACGACAGCGACACTGTTCCGTCCAACTCGATGATGTCCACGACGTGACCCGCAAGCGCGTCGTCGGGACTCACGCCGATTTTCACCGTGCTCGACTCATATGAGATGCTGTTAATGGTTGCGGCTGCGCCATTAGCATCTGTAAACGACGGAGGCTTCAGCACACCGTTCGTCCCGTCGGAGGCCACCGTCGAACCCACCGTCACCGGGTCGAAGAACATCTCGTGGAGCGTGCCCACAGGCGCTGTTACCACCACATTCTTTACAATATACGAGTTATAGGGGAAGAAGTTGCACGGGACATAGATGTAGCGCTGAGTGTAACCCTTGTACTGATATATGCCAGCGGGAAGAGGACGCGCGGTCGCCACGCCGAACTGGTAACCGTTGTCCGGGCGTTCGTCGTCGTCGACGAGCGCGAACTTGAAGAGCTCCTTGTCCACACCCTCGACCACCTTCCTGCCGTACCTGGGTCCGGAATAACCGGTGTAGTCGGATACGTCATATACCTCCGTTCCTTCGGCCGCACCCGACGCAAGCCGCCGCGTGATCTCGGGAGGTACAAAGGGCTCGCCACCCGTAAATCCGGCAAACCAGTGCTCGTGCTGCCAGCCTCTTACAACGCATTTCTTGTGCTCTTCCGTGCCGCCTCCAGTCCCGATGAGGGCGTCCACCTCCGCTATCTCTGAGCGCAATTCCCCCAGCGACATGGTGGGCGGGACAGCTTCCGACGGATCGCCCGTGAGGAACAGCAGAGCGGAGTCGTCCTCATCCGAGGACTCGCCCTCGTCTGCCGGGGGATCCTTTGCGGGAAGCCACACCCGGTTCATCGTGTCGATCGTGTAGTGCAGCGAATGGTAGGGGCCCGACCGAAGGAAGTGAAAGGCGTCGTTGGACGCGCCGTCTGATGCAGGTTCACCAAGAAAAAGAAGCGCCTCGTGCGCGTCTAGCGACGTGTCACGCTCACCCAGCCAGTCCGTTGCCACTTGCAACGCTTGCTCTTCAGTTCCGTGAGTGCTGAACGTTCTCGCCGTTACCGTGATCTCCGACGCTCCCGATCCCTTCAGGTATTCGGTCACCTTGAACCGGAACGTGTGCGCCGCACGGTACTCCCCATCTATCGGACGCCAGCCGTCCTCATAAATCAGTTTGTCGACGTCGACGTCAATGCCGTCAGCCGCCGAATAGCGCACTGCCTCCGTTGAGCTCGATATGAGGGTGGCTCGGACAATGGCGGAGGCCTCGAATATCCTCAACCGCAGCGGAGCGGGCCAGTCCGTCTCGGGAGAACCACCGGAATGGCCGTATTCTGTCCGTTCGATAGGTGTTGTTTCGCCGGCGGGCGCTGCGGGTGGTTCGGCAATCCATGTGGCCGATCCTTCGGTAAGCACAGCAGGTGTTTCGACATCCCGTACGGTCTGCTCGTCTCGTTGTGTAGCCAGAGAGCAGGCCAGCAGCATTGCTGTAGCCGCGACGAGCAGAATGCAGATGACCATCCTAACCCACATTTCCCATATCAACCCTGCAAGGTGTGTCGTAAACAGTAACATCGATACCCGATGTAGGCGGATAGCAGAACACTGTGCTCATCATGAGTGCTAGACTGGTCGTGATCGACCACTTTAGCTCTTGATAACGTACGCACTCTGGAGGCACCCAATGGGTGAAAGCGCCAACCCCCGCACCACGCTCCGTTTCGACCGCCGCATACGATTGGAGTTCCACGGCGCCACTATTACCTCAGACGCCGGACTGTTGGCCTGCCGCGAGTTGGATGATGCGCTGGGACTGACGGAGACGGCGGATGAATGTCTGCAGGAGAGTCGGGGCGGTCGTAACGTGCAGCACCGATTGGTGGGCCTTCTCAGGCAGTCGGTGTACAGTCGTCTGGCGGGCTACGAGGATACCAACGATGCTGAACGGCTGGCCGACGATCCGACGATGCGGGTCGTCGTTGGAGACCGAGGCATAGACAGACCAGCGGCAAGCACCAACACCATGAGCCGGTTCGAGACCGAGGTGCTCACCCAAGACGGCAACGTGGAAGGGTTGGGCCGAGTGAACGCTAAGTGGGTGGACGGAGCTATGTCCCGCACGCCGCACCGGCGGGTGATCTTGGACATGGACAGTTCGGAGAGCCCGGTACATGGAGAACAGGAGGGAGCGTCGTACAACGGTCACTTTGGGAGCACGTGCTATCACCCTTTGTTCGTGTTCAACCAGTTCGGTGACTGCGAGGGGGCGATGCTCCGCGCGGGGAACGTGCATAGCGCGCACGAGTGGAGGCAGGTGCTGGAACCGATCCTTTCGCGGTACGAGGAGAAGGGAGTGCGGCGATACTTTCGGGCCGATGCCGCATTCGCCAAGCCGGACATCTATGAGTACCTGGAGGAGCGGCGAGTCTTCTACGCCATACGGCTGCCGAGCAACAAAGTATTGCAATACGAGATCGCTCCACTGCTGATACGACCTGTGGGGAGGCCGCCGAAGCGTCCAGTGATCCTATACGACGACTTTTGGTATCGTGCCGGGAGTTGGGACCGCGCTCGGCGTGTGGTGGCCAAGGTGGAGTGGCATAGGGGAGAGCTGTTCCCTCGGGTGGGCTTCATCGTCACAAACATGACGGCTGGCCCCGAAGGAGTAGTGCGTTTCTACAATGGTCGAGGGACAGCCGAGCAGTGGATCAAGGAGGGCAAGTACGCGCTGAACTGGACTCGGCTGTCGTGCCATCGTTTCGTGGCCAACCGGGTGCGCCTGTCTCTGTTCATTCTGGCGTACAACCTTGGGAACTTCCTTCGCCGGTTGTGTCTGCCCAAGGCGGTCAGGCACTGGTCGCTGCGGAGCGTGCAAGTCAAGCTGATCAAGATGGGAGGCCGTCTGGTGCGGCACTCCCGGCGATTGATCTTTCAGTTATCCGAGGTGTCGGTTCCTCGAAGGTTGTTCCAGGGAGTGTTGGATCGTATCGGCCGATTATCGCCGGCGCCAAGCTGAGGGAGGGTACAACCACGATTTTGCCAAGAGGGAGAGCGCTCCAGGGAGTCGGCTTGTCTTCAATGCGCTTTCACCCCATTGGCGGGGGCCCGAAGACGACAAAGATGGACAAGAACCATGGTTCACGGCAAGAAACGCATCCCTTATTGGATAGACCGGAGATTGAATGGCCTTGCAGGACCCGAATATCATGCCATCATCTCGTTTGGACTGCCCATTGAGCCTGAAGACTCCCAATATGGGAAATACCGGCCTATACGTCATAGGCGTTCATCTCCTTGCCAAAGAAAACGCAGACAGCCCTGTCTGCGTCCCTCTAATATGCATTTACGTTCCCGCAACCCCTTCGGATTTCCTTCCTAAGGAATGGGAGTACACCTAACCCAACAAATAGCTGACCGCATCGACCATGTACCGTCAAACAGCACTGTGAGATTTGCACGATCTCGTCTAGTGTCGGACGGGAACTCAAAAAGAGCCGTCCGCGGGTACCTTGTGCCCGCGGACGGCTGAAAAAAGCAGTGCTCTACGGCCTAATTCTGGGCGGCGAGCCACTCCTCGTATTCGCGGCGACCCTCTTCGTTGAAGGGGTAGTACTTGTTGAGCTCGCCGCCTTCGCGGAGCCTCATGCGGACGAAGACCTCGTGCTCGTCGCGTTCGCCGGCTATCTCGATGATCTTGGGGGCCAGTCTCGGGGGGACGACGATCGCGCCGCCGTCGTCGGCCATGATGATGTCGCCCGGACGGACGAGCACCTTGCCGCAGGCGATGGGGAGGTTGAAGTCCTCGGGGAAGAGGTTCATGTGGCCCGCGCCGCCGGTCGTGACGGCGGTCGACCATACGGGCACCTTGACCTCGTTGAAGATGGCGGCGGAGTCTCGGATTCCGGTGTCGATGACGACTCCTGCGCCACCACGCGACTTGAAGTAGGTCATGAGCATTTCGCCGAACGTGCCGGTCGCGAGGTCGCCGCGTCCATCGACGGCGATCACGTCGCCGGGCTGCACGTAATCGAAGATCTCCCAGAGGGCGGAGCGCTTCTCGCTCTCCTCCTCCATACGGACGTCGCCGTCCTCGTCCGACTCACCGGGAATCTCATACCCGCGCATCTGGTCCTCGCGCTGGGGGACGAACCTGAGAGTCAGGGCGGGGCCGCATATCTTGCTGCCGGGCACGCGTGCTATGGGGCCTTCGATGAACGTGCGGTGAACGCCGAGTCCGTCCATGGTGGAGGTCACGCTGTCCGTGTCGAGTACGCTCAGCGCCTCGATGATTTCCTTCGGAGGCCGGACGATGTCTCTAGAGGGGTCATAGTTGCTGGTCATTTACATGCTCCAGGTGGTGTTGCAGTCGAAGAGGGTGTAGGAGACGTCGGCGCAGTGCTCGATGACCTGCGGCCAGACCTCCTGGTGGATGTCGCGGGTGACCCAGTCGACGCGCTCCTGCTCGGTGCGCCAGTAGGAGACCATCTCGTAGGCGAAGGGGGGCTTGTTGGCCTCGAGGGCGGCGAGGTCCTCATCGCTGAAGGGGGTGTTGAGCGTGGCGCGCAGGAAACCGGGCTGCTGGGTCATTGCGGCTATCCAGACGTCCTTGATAGCCGTTTCGAGGGCGGCCTCCCGGCCCTCCTTGACGGTCAGGTAGACACTGAGCGAGATCATTCGTGGACTCCTTAGTCGGTTGTGGGTGTACCGTAATGCGAAACGGCGCGTTTGGCAAGTCCGGGGGTTGCACCGCAGAGGGCGCGGGGGACGCGGAGAAAGAAGAGAGAGCAGAGAGTATTGCGTATGGGGCGGGTCTTGTTAGGCGAGGACTTTAGATTCCTCGCTGTGCTCGGAATCACCATGGCCTTGCGAAGGCCACATAAGGGGACGAAAACGGGTTGGCGCCGGGGACGGGCAACCACAAGGGTTGCCCCTACGACGGGTTTGTCGGGGCCTATTTTCATAGCAATGACACGTGTTGGAGGTTATGCCAATGTCTCCCCCTTGTAGCTGCACGGGACATGCTTTCGCGGGAATGGCGAATTTTGTGCAAGACCGTCGCCTAAAACCGTCTGCCCTTACACTGAGACATGCCCTGATTCATGGCTCTTCTAGGGCGCACAGCACCAGTCGAGGATTATGCCGGGGACCGATTCGACGTGGCCGGGGTGAGTCACGCTAGCCAGCATGGATATGTCGCGCGGCACCCTGTAGCCTCCGTACTCTTCCTGGCTGCGCTCAGCTACAACGATCCATATCCACTTGCCGTCCGGAGACCAGTCCCAGTGGCCGGGTTTCGGGTACTTCTGGGACTCCCAAATTCTCGTGATCGCGTTGGTTGACATATCGAAGACCTCAATGAATGCTTTCACAGTTGGCCGCCACCGCCAGCCGAAGTATGCCAGTCTTTTGTCGTCCGGGGACCATACCGGCGCTCCCATCGATACCAACTCCTTTTCGGGCATTTCTACGGTGACAAGGCGTTCAAGTTGACCGTCAGAGTCCAACGTGCCCACGCTGAACACGTTCATGTAGTCCATCGCCAGGAAGGCGGCGCGATCACCCCCCTTCGTCGTCGCGGGGGCCGAAATCACCATTTCGTCCTCGAGGGCAGAGACTTCTTGACTGATGCGTTGGTGTAGATTAGAGGAGATCAGGAGCTCACTTTCTTCATTGGTCGTCAGGTCTACGGAGACGAGCCGGTTGTTCACTCGTCCACGAAGCTGGTACTTCCGCTCGATCCAGATTACGTCGTCCGATGAGAGAGCGAGGATGCTCGTACCGTTCTCCCACCACGCGAAACTGTCCGCGTAACGTCCGAAGAAATCAAACCAGTCCATCAGGTCGGCAGCAACTCGACGGGGAGGGGCTCCGCCTTCAGTGTCTGCCACCCATAGATCAAAGACCGTGGGCTTATCGTCCCGAACTTTCTGATCGTCGGCCAAGACGAGGTACGCGACCCTGCTGCCGTCGGGGGACCACGAACGACAGCAGCCAGGAGGCATCTCTCTTTCCACTCGTTTCGCTTCGAGCGACACCAAGAGATACCCTTCAGGACCGGGTACCAGGACGTACTTATCGTCCGGCGAAGGCATAAGGTAGCCCGTTCGCCTCATCCGTTCGGGGATTGGCCGGTTGAGCAGGATCTCTGCGGTCGTCGAGACGCTGCTCCCTTCGACCTCGATCAGGACGAGAGTAGAGGACTCTTGGTCCGCCTGACGGAGGGCGACTATGTGACCGTCTCGTGTCAGCATTCCTGTGGCGTAGTCGCCGGATTGAGTGATGCGTCGCTCTGACTGCCCTTCCAGCAGGTACAGGTCGCCGTCCCTGCGCACCAGGATCGTACCGGCCTGCTCGGCGTTGTTTCAGCGGTGGGCTGCTTCTCCGGGGTCGGTTCCGTGTGGGTCGTTTCGGATGGACCGTGCCTACAGGCGACGACCGAAAGCGCCAACAGGAGCGCTACGAGGGAATATGTCGCGCGGAGTATGCTCATTTGTCCCGCCGCCTGATCGGGCGGACTCCACTAGTAGACCGAAATCTTTGAAATGACGGGTAGTAATTGGGGGGCGATCTGCGTTGTACACGACAGGGCGGGTTTCAAACCCGCCCCTACGAAGTCACATTGTCGTTACCCTTCATTACTAGGATGTTGAACCACTAGGGACCGATACCAACTCAGGAACGAAGGTATGCCTGCTATCCCCGGCTTGGCTCGGCCATCTTTTCTCTGGCCTTCTGGACGAGGGCGGCCATGTGGTCGTCGAGGGCGAGACGCTGTTCGAGGTGGCGCATTCTTGCCGGACCCGCCGTCTCGATCATGACGTCGCCGTAGGCGCGGGGGTGCCAGAAGCGGACGAGGTCGGCCAGCTCGTCGCGCAGGATGTGCTCGTCCTCATCGCGGTGCCGCTGCTGGAAGCCGATGGTGAACATCCGGCGTTCCACGCTTCCGCCGTAGGCGCAGTGCTTGATCTTGTGGTTGAAGACGAGGACATCGCCCGGCTCGCTCTCCAGCGGGACGGCGGGAACGTCCGGCCCCTCCATCGCCCACATTTGCTCGTAGTATTGTCGCTCCGAGTGGGGCATGCCTCCTGAACGGAGTTGCCGAACCGGTCGCCTACGTGGTGCGTGCCGGGGAGCACGCGGAGGCAGCCGGTGTCCCTGGTCACGCGGTCGAGATAGAACGCGACCTTCAGGGACAGATAGGGCTTGTTGTAGTAGCGGTCGGAGTGCCAGAACGTCGGCCCTACGAAAAAATTGCCGTCGCTGAACATGTAGTTGTAGTCGTCGCCGAGGGTGGCGGACGCGATGCCGTCGATTCGAGGGTCGTCGATGAGGGCGCTGAGGTACTCGTGCTTGTCGATGAACGGCACGAGGGCAGACCGTTGCATCCCGTCGTGGGCACTTCCGGCGTGGCCTCCGCCCTGGGTGCCCCAGACTTCGTGGAACGACGCCTCTATGCGGGGAAATTCTTCACGGAACAGGCCCGGCAGCTTCAGGAAGCCGAAGGTGTGGAAGAAGTTTGTCTGCTGTGGTGTCAGCATTGTCGTCCCTCGTTTCTGTCGCCGCGCATCTTGGCGATCTCGTTCTTGACGTATGAGAGCCAGAACCCGGCGACCATCAGGATGACGCCGATGGCGATTCCAATCGAAGACCAATCACGCGAGACGACTATCAGGGCGACCCCGGCGAGGAGCGCGAAGACCCCGATGATGCGTTGGACACTAGGATCGTTGATAGTCATCGGAATATCTCATGAGGGTTGCCACCCTCACCACCTGGCATGAAAATGGGCGAGACCCACCTGAAAGGATCCGGAAACTGGATTCCTGCCCCGTATCGGGGTACGGGGTGACGTTCCTTCGCAGGAATGACGGTGTGGGGCGACACATGGGGCTATTTTTGTTGCAATACCCGTTGGGAGTCAGTCGTCGTCGCGCCCGCCGAAGTGCGTGAAGGGCCAGGAGACGATTTTGGCGATCACCGCGAAGATGATAAGGGCAGGTATGAGAATTGCCAGAGCTATGAACAGCGCCCCGATGAAGCCAAGCGAGAGCGCGAACACGATGCCGATGAAAGCAAATGTTCCGGCTAGGACTGCGAACACGAACATCAGGGTCAATGGCACCGCCACAATGCTGATAGCCGCCTTCGCCGCCGGGTTCGTGACTTCCTTGTCGCCGATGATGGTGATTCGTGACATGCTCGATTCTCCTTTCAGGATGAGCGAGACCGGTCGCCCTATCCTAGCACGCGATCAAAACAGCTTGCGGCCCGGCACATTCACCCGCGTCCTGTAGAGGGACGTGCCCGCGTTGATGTACAGGCTGCAGAGGTCGTCGTCGCCCCAGGTGAAGTTGGTGACGCCCTGCGGGACGTAGATGGTGCCGAGACAGGTGGCGTCGGAGGCGAACACCTGCACGCCGCCGGGGCCGGTCGTGTAGAGGTTGCCGCCGGTATCGACCTTCATGCCGTCGGCGAGGCCCTCTCGCTCGCCGGTTACGTCGGCCCACAAGCGCCCGTTGGTTATCGTCCCGTCGTCGTTCACGTCGAAGACGCGGATGTGCGCGCGCATGGTGTCGTTGATGAAGAGCAGGCTCTCGTCGAGCGAGAACGTGAGGCCGTTCGGCTGGTCGAAGTCGTCGACGAGGAGGGTCAGCTCGCCGCTGCCGGGTGAGAGACGGTACACGCCGCGGTAGTCGAGCTCCTGCTCGCGCGGCACGCCGTAGTACTCCATGCGTCCGAAGCTCGGATCGCTGAAATAGATCGACCCGTCGCTCTTGACGATCACGTCGTTGGGGCTGTTGAGCTCCTTGTCGTCGTAGTGGGTGGCGAGGACCGTTATTGAACCGTCGTGCTCCGTCCTGGTGACGCGGCTCGTGGAGTGCTCACAGGTGACGAGTCGTCCCTGCAGGTCGTAATAGTTGCCGTTCCCCATGTTGCTCGGCTCACGGAAGACCTCGATGCCGCGCTCATCGGTCCACTTCCGCATGATGTTGCCGGGCATGTCGCTGAAGATGAGGTAGCCCTCGACGTGGTTCCATATGGCGCCTTCGGTGAAGTCGAACCCCGTCGCAAGCTCCTCCACAGGCGCGTCGTCGCCAACGACGTCCCGGAAGCGTTCGTCTCGGATTTCTACGTTCATGGTTACTCCTTTGGGTGGTTGTGGGTTGGTTTCGTTGGAGAATTATATACCCGACTAGACACCTTTGTTGTCATATCTCGCGCTGGGAAACGGCGAGGTGAAGTAGATTGCTGTCGGGTCGTTCGTGATCCTGAGCGGCTTTCAGAGTTTTCCCAGCCTGCCAATACATGGAGGTTGCCAGCGGGAAGTGATTAAGTCTTATGTATTCCGATTGATCCAAATCGTGCTTGATCGTCCACATCAAGCTGCCCCAAAATTTGCTGGAACCATATTCCCAAGAATCGCTTGGGCCAACTTCTGGAAATCGGTGTAGGCATCCCAGACGGAACTCGCGTGTCCACCAATTGCACCGTCAGCGGAGGATAGTTTGAAGATTGGCTTGCGAGCTTCTTGAGCCATAGGAACAAGACTGCGGTAATGTTTGACCGTAGCTAGGGAGCGTTCGTCCAGATTTGGCTGCTTCGGGTAGGGTCCCTTTTGCTCTTCCAGCAAACTTCGGGCGTATTCCGTAGGCATCCGATTGACCCATTTGTCATATGCCTTGATCGGGCGGCTCAAACGAACGCTGTGTTGTTGCACAACGTACCCAATAGGCTGCATATCACCCTTTGGGAGTTCGAATGCAGGGTTGGGCCAATTGTCCCTTCGGCTTCGCCAATCACTTCTCCACTTGCGAAGCGTAGGGCCTAAGTTTCGTAGACCCTGCAAAGAAAACAGGTCGGCTCCCAGAGGAACAACCACATAATCGGTAGCGATAAGTGCAGATCGATTGATCGCGCCTAAGTTTGGCCCAACATCTGCAAGGATAATTGAGGCATCCATCTCCCTTGCGCCACTTTGCATGATGGTCGAAAAGGCAGTCAAAATTCTAAACGGTCTGTATAGGTCACTTGAACTTGGCGCGTTCGGCCACTCCGCTGACAGCGTATCCTCGAACCCTGCAAGTTCCAGATCACCTGGAACAAGGGATAGGTCGGAAGTGATGTGCTGAAGCTCAGGAGAATGCAAGTCACCCACCTGCATTAGAGGTCTGACGCACCTAAAGACGGTGTTCGCAGCTGAGGAACTGTAATCATCTGCATAGATTCCCTCCAACTTATCTTCACTCAAGAACATGCTTGTGAGGTTGGCTTGCGGGTCGAGGTCGCAGGCAAGCACCCGGTGGCCGATCTCTGACATCATCCATGCCAGATGATACACGAGAGAAGTCTTGCCGACTCCGCCCTTGTTGTTGAAGAACGTGAGCACCGGAATGGTCATCTTGGTCCTTCCTTACGCGAGGCCGTTCTTATGGTTGCGCTTATGCCACTCTGGTCGACTGTAAATTCTATTTCAGGATGGCCCGCTTGGGCCAATAGACTCTGAGCAATAGGTATTCCTAAGCCGAAGCGCTGGACAAAGCCTAGGGTTTTCATGGCGTCCGCCAAGTTTGGATTGCGATAATCGACTGCGCCCGCGTGACCGAAGTTGTCGGCGGTTACTCTCCCGAAGGGACCTCCTGGGCTGGTGATTTCGATTCGATCCTCGAACCAATGGACATGCACAGGGGCGTTGGTCGACTCGTAGGTGCGGTGCATGATCGCGTTGCGGGTGATCTGCCGTATCGCTTCTATTGGGTAGGTGCTTGCACGCCGCTCGACCGGACCGGATATGAAGTCAACGGCTGTGCGGTTGTGACCGTTCAGCTTCTCGTCAAGACGACGAAGAACGTCAGTAATGGAGCCACCGATTGCTGCCTCATCGGATATGGGATCAGCCAGCTCTCTGCCCATGAATCTCAGAAACTGCACGTAAGCCCCCGGCAGGTAGTCCTGCGTCCACTTCCCCAAAACAAGCATTCCCAATATAGTGGGTTTGGGATCGTCGGCCGACGCAATCATTTTCGTAGCTGCCAACTGCTCTTCTCGGCTGCGCTCGTTGGCTTCCACTATCTCACGCGCGAATGCCCGGGACAGGTATTCATGCTCAAAATAGACCGAGTTAAGGTCGTCCAGACTTGCAGATGGAATAGGCTGTATGTCGAAGGGAATATCTTTGTAGCGCCGCTTTTCGTTGAGGATTCGTTCGTCCTGCGCGGTTGCGATTCCTCGCCGGGGACCAATCCGGATCTGTATTGTTCCCTTACAGCGCACAGGTGGCGAGTCCGACGGCTGAACGGTGACTACCGCAACGTCCTTTCCCTGTATGGAGCGCTTTTCGACCGTTATCGACGGAGGCGGAAGGATGTTGCCGTCGGTCTTCATGTCTCCCAGTTGCTGGAGCAGCCGGTCCGTGACCGGTAGGCCGACGACGCTACCGTCGTTTCGTGCGCCGACGAATACTACACCGGATTTACGATGGTCGGGTAGATCGTTGGCGAAGGCGCAGATCGCCTCCCGGATCTTGGTGGGCGCATCGCCAGATAGGGACTCCTTATACTCGACGCGGTCCGACTCGATGTCTTGCAACAGCAGGATCAACTCTTCGATGTCAAGAGTCATTTCTGCTTCACTCTCCCACTAGCAAAACTCGGAGCGACTTCAACGAACATACTACTGGATACTGGGTTGGTTTCGTTGGAGAATTATATACTCGACTAGATGGGAGGTCACGGAGCGACTCCGATCAGGACCAGTGGGACTGCCGGAACGCCTCGTCCTTGCCGCAAGACATTAAGCAGATCGCGTTCGTAGTAGGGAACGCCGGATGACATTTCCCGCTCCAACTCCTTCATGGGCAGTATCTCGATTCCAACGTCGATAATGTCCGAGACGTAGAAGCTGAGGTGCTTCACGAACAGGTCGTGTGCGACAAAGGCGTACTTTCCAAACTGGACTTCCACCGCAACGCGGTCTTTCACGAAGTCGGTCTGGTTGTAGGACATGATCGGTGTGTGTCCGGCTTTCTCGATTGCCTGCTTTTGCTCGTCCTCGGGACGGCTGTAGATGCCGCGCATTAGTCTCTCGTCGGCCGTTACCCAGAACGTGCGCCTACGCTCACTCCACCCTCGCCCTTGAAGACCGTCCTTGAACGCTTGATTCATGTCGGTGGGAGAGTACAGAGTCTTCCCACGCATAGTCTTTTCCTTGGAAACTTTGGTCCGGCAGGCGAAAGCATCGACTTCTTCTATCACGCTCCGCACTTCGTCCCATAGCTGCTTGCGATGAACAAGCAGATACTCTTCACCGTTAAGGTGTGAATAACGGGCCTTGATTTGCATCAGTGCCCGCCGTTGGGGAGGGAGGGGTCGTAGACGGGTTTTCCCATCGGGCGGGTGCGAAGCTCTCCAGTCCGAAGCTGCCTCACTCGCTCATGCGCGATGTTCACGTACTCGGCCAAGTTGTCGCAGCCGTAGGCCATGCGGTCGTGCATGAGCGCGGCGATGACGGACGAGCCGACTCCCATGTATGGGTCGATCACGGCGTCGTTCGGGTTGGTCATAGAGAGGACGAGACGTTCCACCAATTCTACGGGGAACTGGCAGGGGTGGATGGTCTTCTCCGGGTGGTTGCTCTTGACGTTCGGGAAGACCCATACATCGCTCGGGTTCTTCCCCTTTGGGTTCCCCGACAGCTTTCCGACGTTCGGACCCTTGAAGTGACGTTTGCCGGGGTACTTGGACGGAACCCGGATGGGGTCAAGGTTCCACGTGTAGTCGTCGCTCTTCGTCCACCAGTTAATCGTTTCGTACCGACCGGAAAGCCTCCTCGTGCAGTGCAGGCCGTGTCCGAAGTGCCAGACGATGCGGTTGCGGAGCTTGAGACCCAGAGCGCGGAATACGGGATAGAGGATCGCGTCGAGAGGAACTATCTCCCCATTCTCCACGTAGTTCCCAACCTGCCAGCAGATCGATCCCTGCGGATGAAGGACTCGTACGCACTCCCTAATGACCCGCTCTTGCGACTCGATGTAGGCGTCGAGCGAGGTCTTGTCCTCGTAGTCCTTGCCCAAGTTATAGGGAGGCGAGGTGACGACCAGCTTCATCTGCCCGTCGGGGAGACGCTCCATGAAGGACAGGTTGTCCTCACAAGCGAGAACGGGCTCCCGTGTCGGTTGTTCAAATAAGGAGGCCTGCTCAGGTTTTTCCAGCAGCACTCCTTCTAACCGCTGACCTTGCATACCTCCCCCTAGTACCAAATCGTAACACGCTGCCCTTACAAACTTGCCCTTTTCATCGAAATCGTCTATCGACAAGGTCCTTGTAGCTGCGAATCACCCCCAGCACCTAGAACCCAGCACCTAGCACCCTCTCCTACCCCTGCGCGGCGGCTACGGCGTCGTCGAGGATTTCCTTGAGGCGGGCGGACTCTTTGCGGATGTCCCAGCCGGCTTCGATGACCTCGGGGGCGGAGACGAACTCGACGGAGATGAAGCCGTCGAAGCCGTCGTCGTGCATCTTCTGGACCATGCGCCCGAAGTCGACCCAGCCCTCGTCGGGCTTGGCCTGGAAGGAGTCGGGGGCGGACTGCTTGGCCTGGTAGTGGCGGGCGTAGGCGTGGAGCGGCTCGATGTCGTCGGCCTTGAGGCTGAGCTGCGTCTGGTGGGCGTAGTCGACGGTGAGCGCCAGGCCGGGCACGGCCTCGCAGAGCTTGATCGCGTTCTCCGGCTGCCATGCGACGGAGAAGATGCAAGGCTCGATGTTGCAGTGGATGCCGAGTCCCTCCGCCACGTCGACCATGCGCTTGTACTCGGACACGGACGTGTCGAATGCCTGATCGAAGGTCTGGCCGTTGTCTTCGTCGATCATGCCGGGGAGCATCATGATGCTGTTGAATCCCGCGGCGGCGGCGATCTTGGCGACCTTCTCGTAGGTCTGCTGGCTTGCCTCTCGCTTCTTGGGGTCGGGGTCGTTGATGTTCACCCCGAAGTCGCAGCAGAAGAGCTCGGCGATTTCCAGCCCGTACTTCTCCGTGGTTCGCCGGATGTGGTCGGCCTCGCCCTGGGTGTCGTCGAGGTCCGTGATGAACCACTGGGGAACGTAGTCGGTGAAGGTGCTCATCCCGCAGGCGCCGACGTCGACCACGTCGAAGCCCATTTCCTGCATGATCTTGCACGACTCTTCCAAGTCGATCTTGCCGAACGCGAACGTCGAGCCTGCCACTCTGATCGCCATTTCCATACCTCCAAATCAGTGTTTCGTGTGGAATGGGGCGATTGTATCCAACGACTCGGAGGCCGTCAACGCGAACGGTATACGGACGGCGGGGGCGGTGCTATGATGTGCGTGATTCTACGTTCGCCCATCTTTACTGATAGTCACCATGCCGGACGTTCGCGCTACCATTCACCGGATTACCGAGGCTGCGGAGGCATTCCTGCGCAACCTCGAACCGGACCAGAAGGCACAGGCGACGTTCCCGTTCGACCATGACGAACGGGAGAACTGGCACTACGTCCCGCGCCCAAGAACGGGTCTTTCACGTGGGGATATGACGCCCGCCCAGGTGAACGCGGCGGAGTCCCTGATGGCCGTCAGTCTCAGCGCCTCGGGGGTGAGGAAGGCCCACTCGATCGTTCGGCATGAGACGATTCTGGGCGAGCTGGAGGCGAGTGTCGGCACGCTGCGCTTCGACCGTCTGGAGGGGCTGTACTACTTCAGCATCTTCGGCACGCCGGGGAGCGCAGAGCCATGGGGATGGCAGGTCGACGGCCACCATCTCTCTCTGAACATGACCGTCATCGGCGGCGAGAGGATATCGGTAACGCCGTCCTTCTTCGGAGCCAACCCGGCGGAGGTGCCACACGGGCCGCACAAGGGCCTGCGCATCCTGAAGGAGGAGGAGGACGCCGCGAGGAGTCTCCTTCGTTCGCTGGACGCAGAGCAGGTGCAACGGTGCACGATCTACCCGACGGCGCCGCCCGATCTCATCACGAGGGCGAGCCGCCGCGTCGAGTTGGACGAACCGGTCGGAATTCCAGCGAGCATGATGACGGCCGATCAGCGCGAGGGACTCGTCCGGCTGATCGAGGTGTACGTGGAGCGCAAACAGGCGAACGTGGCGAGGGAGCAGCTGCGTAAGTTACATTCTGCGGGACTGTCGGACGTGCGCTTCGGATGGGCGGGCGGTCATCATCCCGGACAGGGTCATTACTACCGCGTCCACGGCCCGACGTTCCTGATCGAGTACGACAATACGCAGAACATGGCGAACCACATCCACTCCGTGTGGCGCGACATCGACGGGGACTTCGGCAGGGACCTGTTGCGAGAGCACTACGGTCAGGCGCACTGAGGGGCGCGTTATCGCCTAAGTTGAGTCTATTTCCACTGAGGAGCATATGCGGTACCCGAAGTGGATCCCGCCTTCGCGGGAATGACGATGGCCTTGCGGCCTGCACAACCAGGAATAAAAGTCGGAAGCGTGTTCACTGTCGCCACTTGGTCTGCCGCAGCGACCGAAGATGGATTCCCGCCCCGTATCGGGGTACGGGGTGACGTTCCTTCGCGGGAATGACGAAGGCCTTGCGGCCTGCACAGCCAGCAATAAAAGTCGGAAGCGTGTTCACTGTCGCCACTTGGTCTTCCGCAGCGACCGAAGATGGATTCCCGCGTTCGCGGGAATGACGATGGCCTTGTGGCCTGCACAACCAGGAATAGAAGTCGGAAGCGTGTTCACTGTCGCCACTTGGTTTGCCGCAGCGACCGAAGATGGATTCCCGCGTTCGCGGGAATGACGATGGCCTTGCGGCCTGCACAACCAGGAATAAAAGTCGGAAGTGTGTTCACTGTCGCCACTTGGTCTGCCGCAGCGACCGAAGATGGATTCCCGCCTTCGCGGGAATGACGATGGCCTTGCGGCCTGCACAACCAGGAATAAAAGTCGGAAGCGTGTTCACTGTCGCCACTTGGTCTGCCGCAGCGACCGAAGATGGATTCCCGCCTTCGCGGGAATGACGATTTGAAGGTTGTGTCGGTCATTTTCGTACCAATGACGATATTGCGCCGGGATAACGGAGGGGACGGCAAAACGCCCCAGAAGGACGAGCGCCCCAAATCACTCCCTGGGAACGACCGGCAGCGTGATGCGCGACGGGTGCTGTGGACTGTGGTGGATCGTCTGAAGCGCGGGGACAGACTCGCCGGTAGCACCGATAGGCTCTCCCGTGTTGAGATTCCGGTCGAAGCGCGGGAAGTTGCTGCTGGATATCTCGACCCGAATCGAGTGTCCCTTCTTGAACACGTTGCTCGTCGGGCCAAGGTCGATGGCGAACTCGTACAGGTCGCCCGGTTCGAGGAAGCTGGCAGGCTGACGCGGCGTCCGGTATCGCGCGCGGATGATTCCGTCGCAGAGGTTCGCGGCGTACCCGTCAGGACGAACGTCGACCAGCTTCGCCGTAAAGTCGGTGTCCACGGCGGAGCTCGAGGCGTAGAGCGTGACCACGACCGGTCCGGTAACCTCCGTGTCCTGCTCCATAGGACTTGACGTGTACACGAGCACGTCTCCCCGCGTCTCGATTGCGCGTTGATCGAATACCCCCGCAACGAGCATCCCCACGTCGCAGCACAGGTTGCCCCCACGGGTGGGCACGGGGTCCATGGGATTGTAGAGGAATACGTCCGGCGGGCTTTCGGCGGGCGAGTCCAAGACCAGCGCTCCGTCACCCGCGAGGGTGTTCGCCTTCCCCCCGCTGCTCAGGTAGTACTCGGTCGGTACGGCGCGGGCGAGAGGCCACTCGTCCTCCTCACGCCACACGTTGTCGCCCATCACGAAGATGCGTACAGGCTTGTCGTCGGTGAGGCCGTTCTCCTCGCCGTGTAGTAGATAGTCGTAGAACCTCAGGATCCGTCCCGGAACATCGTCCGCGAGGGTCGAGGAGACCGCCCCGAAGCTGCGCTCTCCCGCGACGGACGTTTGGAGTCCTCCGTGGGTCCACGGCCCGATGACGAGGCGCTGGAGCGAGCGGGCCTGATCGCTCCCGCCCGACTCTCTCATCCCCATGAAGTTCCTGACGGTACCCCCGATGAAGATGTCGTACCAGCCGCCGTAGTTGAAGGCCGGTACGACGATGCCGGAGTGCATCTCCTCAATGGAGATGGCCTTCCAGTAGTCGTCGTATTCCGGGTGCGCCATCCAGTCGTAGTAGTATGGCGCGAGGTCGCCCTTGAGCTCCTCGTACTCATTCATCGGCAGGTGATCGGCGGCGGGCACCAGGTTGTCCTGCGTCATAAGGAGCGCGTCGAGCTGATATGGCGACAGGTACAGCTGCTTGGAGAGGCTCTGCCAGTTGGCCGCCGTCAGAGATCCGACCGACCACGACATGTTGAATCCAAGCTCGAAGGCTCCGCCCTGCCACGTCCATCCCTCGTGATAGTCCGACGCCGTGACGCCGGGAGCGATCCCTCCGAGGTGCGGGGGCTTGGCGGAGGCCGCGAGCCACTGGGTCGCCCCGTTGTACGAGCTTCCGAACGTCCCGACCTTGCCGTTGCACCAGGACTGGCTGGCCACCCACTCGATGGAATCGTACCCGTCGCTCGCCTCGTTCACGAACGGATAGAACTCGCCCTCCGAGCTGTGTCTGCCCCGAATGTCCTGGAGCACGACCGCATAGCCTCGCTGGGCGGCGCGGATGATGTCCAGCGCCCAGGCCCTCGACGGAGTCTCGGACTTGTTGTAGGGCGTCCGCATCATCAGGCCCGGGAACACGCCCGCCACATCGGGCCTGCAGATGTCAACGTACGTCATGGTGCCGTCACGCAGCATCAGCGGCACGTTGGACTCGAATTTGACGCTGTATGGTCCCGGCATCGCTCTCACGCTCGAGTTAGGGATGAAGATCGTCGGCTAGTATACCGCTCGCACGGCTTAAGAGGAACAAGAGACGTGCAATTGTAACTGTTCAGTCTCCGTGAGTTGAATTGCGAAGACCCCCCTCTCTGTGTCTCTCCCCCGATGGGGGAGAGATTGGGATAGGAAGTCTCTCCGTCGGCGGGGGAGAGATTGTAGATTCTTCGTCGCTGCGCTTCTCAGAATGACCATGGCATTGCGAAGGCCACATAAGGGGATGAAAACGGGTTGGCGCCGGGAACGGGCAACCACAAGGGTTGCCCCTACAACGGGTTTGCCGGGGCCTGCTTTCATAGCAACTAGCCATGCCGGTTGCCACCGGCACCATGGAAGATGAAAATGGCGACAATCTTTCCGTCGATAGTCGAGTGTTGGCAGGGACGGGAGACTGGATTCCTGCCCCGTATCGGGGTACGGGGCAGGCTCTTCGCCGGAATGACGGATGGTGGTGGAACACAGGCTATTTTCGTACCAATGACACGAAGGTAGGAACCGGATCATAGTTGCAATTTCGTTTTGCCTACCCCTGTCAGCCCGGCGGGGGAGAGATTGTAGATTCTTCGTCGCTGCGCTTCTCAGAATGACCATGGCATTGCGAAGGCCACATAAGGGGATGAAAACGGGTTGGCGCCGGGAACGGGCAACCACAAGGGTTGCCCCTACGACGGGTTTGACGTGGCCTATTTTCATAGCAACTAGCCATGCCGGTTGCCACCGGCACCATGGAAGATGAAAATGGCGACAATCTTTCCGTCGATAGTCGAGTGTTGGCAGGGACGGGAGACTGGATTCCTGCCCCGTATCGGGGTACGGGGCAGGCTCTTCGCCGGAATGACGGATGGTGGTGGAACACAGGCTATTTTCAGAGGAATCATCCATGCAGCCTTGCCGTCTGCACACCGAGGGATGAAAATGGGTGTTGGTTCCGCCGAGGTCACTCGGCTGCCGGCAGTGGCCGAAGATGGATTCCCACCCCGTATCGTGGTACGGGGTGACGTTCTTTCGCGGGAATGACGATTTGAAGGTTGTGTCGGTCATTTTCGTACCAATGACACGAAGGTAGGGGCTGGATCATAGTTGCAATTCCGTTTTGCCTACCCCTGTCAGCCCGGTGGGGGAGAGGATGCATAGGGAACCACCTTTGGAAACACCCTCTTGGATTCCTCGCTCCGCTCCCTGCGTTCGGAATGACAGGCTTGGGTATGATGGTCGTGCAAAGGTCTACATTCACCGGATTGAACATAGACGGACAGGCAGCAAAACGAGCGGTTTTGCGCCTCTCTATAACCATAACTGCTTGACGACGTGCCCCTTCTCTAATATAGTCTTTACGTAAGACAACACTCGACGGCATGAATGTCGCGGCCCTTCGCAGCACGGATACCGCCGAGTCTCAAAGCAATCACATACGCTCTCCATACAGACGTTTCACTCCCCATCTACTCGCCAACCGCCTTGGTTCCATCCCTCTACATGCGCATTGCCCAACTACGCGGAGCTAACCCGCGCGTCCGATTGGCGTTTACAGAACTGGGCGAACGCGGTCTTGTGACGTTGGCGGAGTTAGGCGCCGCCCCGGAGACATCCGACTATGACGACGAAAACTAAAGAATCCACCAAAGCGCCGGCGAATGGCGGCGGGTCGAAGAACCTCGCCATGGAGATCATGGGCGTGACCAAGCAGTTCGGCTCGAACGTCGCGGTAAACAACGTGACGTTCGACGTGCGGCGAGGCGAGGTTTTGGGCTTCCTGGGGCCGAACGGTTCGGGCAAGAGCACGACCATGCGCCTCATCACGTCATTCTATACGCCCGACTCCGGCAGGATTCTCATCGAGGGTCTCGATAACCAGCAGCATGACAAAGAGACGCGGGCGATGATAGGCTACCTGCCGGAGAACAACCCGCTGTACGGCGACCTGCTGGTCAACGAGTACCTCAACTACGTCGCCGACCTCCGGGGACTGACGCGAGCCGAACGCCGGGAAAACATCGCCGTGGCCGTCGACGAGACGGGCATTCAGGAAGTATTCTACAAGCCGGTGAGCACTTGCTCGAAGGGCTTTCGCCAGCGAGCGGGCCTGGCAGGAGCGATCCTGCACCAGCCGGACATCCTCATCATGGACGAGCCCACGGAGGGTCTCGACCCGAATCAGCGGGTGCCCATCCGCGAGCTTATACGCAGGATGGGCAAAGAGCGGACGGTCATGCTCAGCACGCACGTCCTGCCAGAGGTCGAGGAGGTATGCGACCGCCTCATCATCATCAGGCGCGGCAACATCGTCGCGCAGGGTACGCCCAACGAACTGCGTAGCCAGGCTTTGAGCCAAAGCCATGTCGTCCTTGAAGTCGAGGGCGAAGGCGTCGAGAAGGCCCTGGACGAGATGGACTTCGTCGAGTCGTACGAGGCCGACCCGCCGACCAACGGGCGGAGACGGTACACGATCTCGGTCGCCATGGACATCGACATCCGACCCGAGCTGTTCAAGCTCGTCAAGCGTAAGGACTGGATGCTGTGGGAGCTTCACCACGAGGCGTTGAGCCTCGGCGAGCTCTTCCGCACCCTCACCGACGAAAGCATGGAAGTGCCCGTCGCCGAAGACGGCGGCGAGGCCGAAACAAGTGACGACGAGTAACGAAAACTAAGGAGCTAAACCTTCGTGGGGTCGATCTTTGCGGTAGTCAAGAAGGATCTGAAGGGGTACTTCGACCAGCCGACCGGGTACATCCTCCTGGTCATCTTCGCGGCTCTCCTTGCCGGTCTCGGCTTCAGACAGCTATTCATCGCGCCCGAGGCGTCTATGCGCGCGATCATCAGCCTGTGGCTTCCGATGCTGCTGACGC
Source organism: Dehalococcoidia bacterium (assembly GCA_965247555.1). Classification (GTDB taxonomy): domain Bacteria; phylum Chloroflexota; class Dehalococcoidia; order Lucifugimonadales; family VXLM01; genus VXLM01. The sequence continues at coordinate 261,559 of CBDFHR010000009.1, forward strand.
TCTTCGTCCCCGCCGCCACGATGCGTCTCGTCTCGGAGGAGCAGCGCGACGGCACGCTCGAAACCCTCCTCACGCAGCCGCTGCGAACATGGTATGTCATTGCCGCGAAGTTCATTGCGGGCTTCGCCTTCGTGAGCGTCGGGATCATCGCCTCCCTCGGCATCCCCATAGCCCTCCAGACCGCGGGCGACATGGACATCGGAGCCGTGATCGCCCAGTATTTCGGCACGTTCCTGATGACGGCCTCCTACGTCGCCATCGGCCTCTTCGCTTCGAGCCTCACGCGCAACCAGATGGTGGCGCTCATCATCGGCCTCTCGACCATCGGCATACTCACCCTCGCGGGGATGCCGATTGTCACGCTGGCGCTTCCTTCCAGGTTCGCAGTCCTCATCCAGGACCTGAGCCCGCTGACGCACTACAGCTCCATAACGCGGGGCGTTCTCGATCTGCGCGACCTGCTCTACTTCGCCGCGTTGATCATGACCTTCCTCTCCGCTACCTATCTGATGATCCGCGGCAAGACGGTCAGCCACCGCTCTCCGAGGTACCGCAACCTGCAGTTCGGCGTGGCCGCGCTCGTGCTCATCAGCCTGCTCGTAGGTTGGTTCGGCAGCTTCATCGGCGGGAGGCTCGACCTCACCGAGCAGAAGCTGTACACCCTTGACCCCGCCACGGAGGAGATCGTTGAGAACCTCGACGACATCGTGACGGTCAAGCTCTTCACGTCCGAGGACCCCCCGGTGCAGATTTCGCTGGTGACGCGAGACGTCACCGACTTCGTGGACGACCTTGCGGCCGCCTCCAACGGGCGCATCAAAGTCCAGAAGATTCAGGCCGACACCAGCGAAGAGGCGGCCGAAATAGCCGACCGGAGTTTCGTCAGGCCGGTGCAGTTCAACCTCGAGACTCAGGGGGAGCTTCAGATCAAGCTCGGCTACCTGGGGATGGGCATGACCTACGCCAACAACCAGGAGGTCATCGGCTTCATCGACTCCCTCGACCAGCTCGAACAGCGCGTCGCGGGCAACATCTACCGCATGACTCTGAAAGAACCGAAAACCATCGGAATGCTCTACGGACACGGCGAGAAGCGACGCGACGCCGAGCTCCAGTCGTGGCGCAACCAGTTGGAGCGCCAGTACTACGTCGAGGAGTTCGACTACGTTCAGGAAGGCCTCCTCGACGCTCAGGGACGCGGGTTCGACATCCTCGTCATTCCGGGATCGCAGAAGGAAATCTTCCCCGACCTGTTCAACGAGATCGACCAGTACCTTTCGGAGGGTGGCAAGGTCCTCATCCTGATGGACCCGGTGCTTATCGACCAGCAGCGGATGCGTGGGTCGGCCAACAACCCCGGCATGATCAACTGGCTGAGGGACTATGGCATCGAAGTCGGCACCGACATCGTGATGGACTTCGAGGCGCATGAGACGCTCGGTTTCCAGACCCCCCGCGGCGTCGTCAGCCTCCCCTATCCCTATTGGCCGCAGGTGCCGACCAGCGAGAGCGCGATCTCCGGCGGGTCAGCTGGCGCGGTATTGCCGTGGGCAAGCTCGATCGAAGTCACCGATCGCTTTTCAGATGAGGTCAGGGATGTCGAGATCACGCCGCTCTTGACGACGTTCGATACGGGGGGCCTCGACCTCGATTACGATGACCTGTCGCCAAGCTCGCCCAGGATAGAGGAACTCAGCCGCACCGAGTTGAAGCAGCGCCACCTCGCTGTCTCCATCACCGGTCGCCGATGTCCGCCGCTCAGGGCCGTGTGCGAGATCGACCCGGAGAACGTCTTCCGCCTGATCGTCGCCACCGACTCGGACTTCATCGCCGAGCAGATGGCCGGTGGGGCCCAGCCACGGTACCCGGAGCACATCTTCCTCGGCCTGAACTGGATCGACTGGCTCGCGCAGGAAGACGCTCTTGCGCAGATTCGAGGAAAGGGCGAACGCTTCCGGCCTCTCGTCTTCTCTTCCGACCTACACAAGAGCATAGTCCAATACGGCAACATCATCGGTGTTCCGGCGTTGATCATCCTCATTGGCCTGGTCCGCTTCTTCCTGCGAAGGAACACGACGAGGAAGGTGTACACGCGTGGGAGGTAAGCAGGTAGGGTTCGTCTTCGCCGCCCTGGTCGTCCTGGGCATCGCGGCTCTTGTATTTCGCTTCATTTCCGCCGAGCCGGAAAAGATCATCATCCCGGACGTCGCGCCTCTGAGCGAGGAGACCCTCGACAAGGTCGTCATCCGCAACGACGAGTTCGAGACGAAGATCGAAAAGATCGACGGCGACTGGCTGGTCGGGCCGTACCCGGTGCAGCGACGCAGGTTCGAGGACATGTGGACGACCACGCAGATGTTCGATGCGGCGGAGCTCATCGCCACGAACCCGGAGAACCATCCTGTGATGGGAGTGTCCCCCGAGAACGGCACGCTCGTCGAGTTCTGGAACGGGGACGATCTCGTCGAAGAGTTCTTCGTCGGCGACCAGCAGTTCGCGCCCATCGGCGAGAGACTCATAACCCCTTGGCAGAACTTCGTTCGCCTCTGCTACCTGCGAAACCCCGAAGAGGACGACGTATACGGGATATTCTGCGACTTCCCCGACCGCTTCCTGCCCGACCCCAAGTTCTGGAAGCACCCTCTGATTACGGAGATTCCGCGCGACGAGGTGGAGTCGATCAGCTTCAGGTACCCGGAGGAGGAGTTCAACCTGAGGATCGAGAACTCCGTCTGGGTCGTTAGCCAGGAAGGCGCGGAGGTTGGGCAGGCCGATCCCGAAAAGATGCTCGAGCTCTTGCAGGCGGTCGAGTACCTCGTCACGAGCGACTTCCCGACCGACGATGAGATGAGCCGCCTCAACTTCGATTTCGCCGACATCACCATGTTCATACAGGTCAGGACCGGCGCGATCGCGCGGTCGGCGCGGCTCTTGCTGCTCGAACGCGACGAGGGGGGATTCTACGTCAAGCGGCAGGGACAGGACTACTCTTTCATAATAGACGACCTGACCGCTCCGTTCGTACTCAAGAGAATCCAGGATCTCATACCCCCACCTCCTCAATCCGACGCCGAAGCATCCACCTCCACCCCATGACCCTTTGACGAGGAGCAAAGGTGTGGACATGAAGACCGGAACAGTGGCGACATTCGCGGCGGGCGCCTTGATGGCGTTGGCGCTCGCGTGCGGCAGCGAGGTCGAGCCCACGCCCACGCCGTGGCCGACGCCCGACAACTCCACGATGTCGCGCATCGCGTTCGCATCGAACCGCGACGGCAACTGGGAAATCTACCTCATGAACTCCGACGGGTCGAATCCCCACAACGTCACGAACAACCCCGCGACCGACAGCCATCCCAGCTGGTCGCCGGACGGCTCGAAGATCGTCTTCCAGTCCGAGCGCGCCGGCAACTTTGAGATCTACGTGATGAACTCCGACGGCTCGGAGCAGAAGCGCTTGACTGAGGACCGGGGCGTCGACCACTCTCCCGCGTGGTCGCCCGACGGCACGAAGATCGCCTTCGTATCCGACCGGCGAGGACGGCACAGCGTTTGGACGATGAATTCCGAGGACGGCTCGGAGTTGGAAGACGTGACCGGCAGCTACGTCAACTCACGGTGGCCGACATGGGGCCCCCGGAGCCGCACACTCGCCTACGAGACCGGGCATGACGTTCGCATCTTGCGGATCGACGACGTCCAGCTCAACGAGAAGATCGTGGACAAGAACAACTTCTTCGACGGCTTCTTCGTCGGCTGGCTCGACTGGTCGCCCGACGGCAAGAAGCTCGCAATGATATCCAACCACCAGGAGCGCACGGAGTTCACCCGGCTGCTCTACACGTCCCAACTTGACGGGTTCCGGTTCCGCCGCGTGTACGACAATCCCAGCGGCCTGCCCTATGAACGTCCAAGCTGGGCGCCCGACAGCAACATGATCGTCTTCTCGGTAAAGGATGCCGAGGACGGCGATTGGGACATCCAGGTCGTCGACTTCACCACCAGGGAGACCTGGCGGCTGACCAACGACCCCGACAATCCGGCCGACGACATGCTGCCCGACTGGGAGCCGCGGGGCTACGTACCGGAATTCCGGTCGTTTCAGTAGCGCCCCGCCGCGCTAACGGCTAACTCCTCTCAGTGCGAATGCCGTCACTGACACACCGTTTGCCCTGAGCAGCGTTACGCTCCGCGCGCGGAACGGTGCCGGGTATCAACAGTTGCCGTGCAACCACCCACAGTGTGTCCCCCGCCGGGGGCTGACAGGGGTAGGCATTTGACTATCGCCCCACTCTCCATCGATGAGAAAGCAACTCAGTCACTGTCATTCTGAGCGCAGCGGAGCGGAGTCGAAGAATCTGAAGTGTCTATCACAACGTAAAGCCAACATACAGCGTTCTTATACCAATTCGTGCCAATGCCACCGTATTCTGGCTGACTGAACTTTCTGGATTCCTGCCCCGTATCGGGGTACGGGGCAGGCTCTTCGCCGGAATGACGGTGGGCGGTTTCTGTTATGCCCGCTGCTTTTGAATGATTATGGCGTAGTCATGACGAATTGGTATTACGCTGTTTTCACTCTTGGTCACGATATAAGCGTGGCACTGGCTATCCGGTCTTGTGGTGATGGACTTTAGATTCCTCGCTGCGCTCGGAATGACCATGGCCTTGCGAAGGCCACATAAGGGGATGAAAACGGGTTGGCGCCGGGAACGGGCAACCACAAGGGTTGCCCCTACGACGGGTTTATCGGTGCCTATTTTCATAGCAATGACAGGGAGGCGGGGCTGGATCATAGCTACAATTCCGTTTTGCCTACCCCTGTCAGCCCTCGGGGAGGGTGTCTCAGAAATAGTCAGCCTCTCTTGTCAGGAAGTTGTGGATTCCCGCCCCGTATCGTGGTACGGGGTGACGTTCTTTCGCGGGAATGACGGGTGTGGAGGTTGTGTCTTTGACTTTCATAGCGATGGCGTGATGACGTGTAGGCTGACTGGGAGCCAAACCGGCAGTCTTACACTTTTCTCTTCTGGGCTCACCCGTTGTTGACGCAGGCGGGGTTTGCTATACTTACGCGCATTCGCGGCCCGGAGGTGCGTCGCGGTTCCGGCTCGTTTGGGCGGGAGTCGCTGTGCGAAGGGCCAAACTAAATCCAGCTGTGTAGGGAGACGCTACAAGGGAAAGGAGTCGGCTATTGAAGTGGATTGATTTTGCTCGCCCCCACACGGTCGAGGAAGCGATAGGACTACTCACGGAACGAGGTGACAGGGCGCGCCCGCTTGCGGGCGGCACGGATCTGATCGTTCAGTTGAGGACGGGAGTCCACGATCCCGACCATGTGGTGGACATCAAGATGATACCGGAGCTGAATGAGCTAAGCGTGTGTTCGGATTCAGGGCTGACGATGGGAGCGGCGGTGCCCTGTTACCGGATATACGGCGACGCGGACGTCGCCGCGCAGTATCCCGCGGTGGTGGACTCGGCGTCGATAATCGGCGGAACGCAGATACAGGGTCGCGCCTCGTTCGGCGGGAACCTGTGCAACGCCGTGCCGAGCGCGGACACCATACCGACGATGATCGCCCTGGGCGCGAGCGCCAACATCGCGGGGCCGAACGGCAACCGCTGCGTGCCGATAGAGGACTTCTGCACGGGAGTTCGCGAGAATGTGCTGCAGCCGGGTGAACTGCTGGTCTCCATCAACTTCCCGGCGCCGGCCGCAAATTCCGGCGCGCGGTACCAGCGCTTCATTCCCAGGAACGAGATGGACATCGCCGTCGTGGGCGTGGGCGCGGGCGTGACGCTGAACGACGGGTGTTTCGAGTCGGTCCGAGTTTCTCTTGCGGCCGTCGCGCCGATCCCGCTGTTCGTCACCGAGATCAACGACGAGTTGGCCGGCAAAGAGGTCAACGACGAGAACATCGCCAAGGCGGGAGAGATCGCCAGGGACGCCGCCAAGCCGATCACGGACATGCGCGGCACCATCGAGTACCGCAAGCACCTGTGCGACGTCATGACGAGGCGCGTTATCAACGACGCAGTAACCCGAGCACGAGGAGGCCACGTAGATGCCCACTAAGTCATACGTTCAGACGACGATCAACGGTGAGATGGTCGAGTTGCTCACCGAGCCGCGCCAGAGCCTCCTGGAGGTCCTGCGCGACACACTTCAGCTTACCGGCTCCAAGGAAGGATGCAACGATGGCAACTGCGGCGCGTGTACGGTGAGCATGGACGGGCGCATCGTCTGCTCCTGTCTCGTGCTCGGCGTCGAGGCCGACGGCAGCTGCATCGAGACGATCGAGGGCATGGCGACGCCGGAGGGCCTGCACCCTCTGCAGGTCTCGTTCCTCGAGAATGCCGCGCTCCAGTGCGGCATTTGCACGCCAGGGTTCCTCGTTTCGTCCAAGGCGCTGCTCGAACAGAACCCGAACCCCACCGAGCACGAGATCCGGTGGTGGCTCGCGAACAACCTCTGCCGATGCACCGGATACGACAAGATCGTGCGGGCAGTTATGGATGCGGCAGGGAGGATGCAAGCACAGGAGGCGTAGACATGACAACAACCTACGAACCGAATGTCGTTCTTTCGCAGGTCGAGTACGACGTAGTTGGGACGCGTCCTATTCGACACGACGGCGCGGACAAGGTAACGGGCCGTGCCAAGTACGGCGCGGACGTCCACACGACGGGCATGTTGTACGGCTATATTCTCCGCAGCCCACATGCCCACGCAAACATACGGTCGATCGACACGGGCAAGGCGGAGGCGCACCCGGCCGTTCGCGCTGTTGTGACCGCCGCCGACATTCCAGAGACCCCACTCGGCGACGACGGTTCCCGAAAGGTAACGCTCGGCGAACTCGCGACCGACCTTCTCTACCTTCGCGACGGAATCATGGCGAGGAAGAAGGTGGTCTTCCGCGGCCATCCTGTGGCAGCAGTCGCCGCAACTTCGGCTCACGAGGCGGAGGAAGCGGCCAAGCTGATCGAGGTCGACTACGAGGTGCTGGAGCCCGTTTCGGAGGTGGTTGCGGCCATGGCTGACGACGCCCCGATCCTCCACGACGACCTAGATATGACCGAGTTCGGAGAGAAGACGGGGCGCAAGGGCAACATCGCCGATCACTCGCAGAACAAGAGGGGCGATATCGCCAAGGGCTTCGAGGAAGCCGACGTGATCGTCGAGCGCGAGTTCAACACCGCGACGGTGCACCAGGGCTACATCGAGCCGCACACCTGCACCGTCCACTGGCGCGACGACGGGCGCATCCACATCTGGAACAGTACCCAGGGCCCCTTCAACGTTCGTGACGCCACGGCGCAGGTGCTCGACGTGCCCCTGACGCAGGTCAAGCTGACGCCTCAAGAGATCGGCGGCGGCTTTGGCGGCAAGTTCGAGCCGTACGGAGAGCCGGTCATGGCCGTGCTGTCCAAGAAGTCGGGCCATCCGGTCAAGATGGCGATGAGCCGCACGGATGAGTTCGAGGCCACCGGCCCGACGCCCGGCTCCCACATCAGGGTCAAGATGGGCGCGACGAAGGAAGGCAAACTCGTCGCGGCCGAGGCGCATCTGGCGTTCGAGGCGGGAGCGTATCCCGGCTCGCCGGTCGGGGCTGCCGCCGAGTGCGTCTTCGCGCCGTACGACATCCCGAACGCCGTCGTGGACGCCTACGACATTGTTCTCAACAAGCCCAAGACCGCGGCATACCGCGCGCCGGGCGCGACGAACGCCGAGTTCGCGTCGGAGACGGTGGTGGACGAGATAGCAGAGCAGCTCGGGATCGACCCCATCGAGTTCCGGCTGCTGAACGCGGCGAAAGAGGGCACCCGCAAGGTGGACGGGACGGTGTTCCCGCGCATCGGATTCGTCGAGGTGCTCGAGGCGCTCAGGGACCATCCGCACTGGAGCGATTCGCTGGATGGCGAGAACGTCGGACGGGGGGTCGCGTTCGGCTACTGGATGAACGCGGGCCTGCAGTCCGCCGTCAACCTCGCGGTCAACGCCGACGGCACGGTTGCGCTGACCGAGGGTTCGCCGGACATCGGCGGCACGCGAGCGTCTATCTCCATGCAAGCGGCGGAGGTGCTCGGCATCCCTGCCGAGGACTTCTACCCGTCGGTCGTGGATACCGACTCGATCGGCTTCACGTTCGGCACGGGCGGCAGTCGCACGACCTTCGCCACCGGCTACGCGGCCGTCGTGGCGGCCAAGGACGTCAAAGAGCAGATGATCGAGCGAGCCGCCATGATCTGGGACGTGGACGCCGACTCACTCCAGATGGAGAAGGGCGTCATCAGCTCGAAGACCGACTCCGAGCTGCGGATGACGTTCAAGGAATTGGCGGCTGAGACGAATGCGACGGGCGGCGCCATCACCGGGCGTGGCTCGGTCAACCCCGCGGGCGTCGGCGCGGCATTTGCAGGGCTCATCGTCGATCTCGAGGCCGACCCGGAGACGGGCAAGGTCGAGATCCTCCGCGCGACGATAGCGCAGGACGCGGGCAAGGCGATCCATCCGAGCTACGTCGAGGGGCAGATGCAGGGCGGAACGGCCCAGGGCATCGGCTGGGGCCTGAACGAAGAGTACTTCATGAACGACAGGGGCGACATGGTGAACAGCACGTTCCTGGACTACCGGATGCCGGTCGCCAACGACCTGCCGATGATCGACACGGTCATCGTCGAGGTGGCGAACCCGGGTCACCCGTTCGGCGTCCGTGGCGTGGGCGAGGTGAACATCGTGCCTCCGCCCGCGGCGATCGCCAACGCCATCAACCAGGCCATCGGCGTGCGCATGACGCGGCTGCCCATGAACCCCAACACCGTCATGGAGACCGTGTGGGCAGGAAACGGCAGTAACGGCGCGTAGCAAGCAAAGCGCTCGCGAGTGAAGGAAGAACCCCATCGATTCTCGGTGGGGTTCTTTCGTAACATGAGGATGAGGTGGCGCTTAAGCCGGATGAGGAGCAACGCTTGCGAATAGAGGGTGACCTCGTTACCATGCGGCAAGTTGCTCCCAAGAGGCAAGATCGGCATCAGACAACATGACGTCTTGAAGACGACCGAGCTAACAGAGGCTGTGAGGCGCAAGAGATCCTTGGACTAGGACCCGCAGAATGGCGCAGATGACGGGGCTTCTGACCTACCAGGGCATTCCGGTATGGCGTCACGCTCGGATTCTTCAGTGGACCACGCAGATCGTCTCCGGCTTCCTGGCGGTGGTACTCGTTGCCTGGTTCTTCGTGAACATCGGGGGCGCGATACAGGACCGGAACATTCCGTACGGCTTCAGCTTCCTGGACAGGGAGTACCAGACGCCAATCGGCCACCACTTCCTCCCCTACGAGTCGTCAGACTCATTCCTCTATGCATTTGGTGTAGCCGCGACCAACACGGTTGTCATTTCGATTGTCGGCGTCATCCTTGCAACCCTGCTCGGTATCGTCATCGGCGTCGCCAGGCTTTCGGGAAACTGGATCGTTTCCAAGCTTGCGCTGGTCTACGTGGAGTTCTTTCGTAACGTTCCGCTGCTGGTGCAGCTCTTCTTCTGGTTCTACATTTTCTTGGCGCTCCCGCAGGAACGCGAAGGCTACGTCTTCGGCCAAAGCCTGTACATCAACAACGCCGGCGTATCATTGCCCTGGCCCGTCCCTCCCGACCTCGCGACGGGGCTGGTCTGGCTTGCCCTGGCGCTCGTCGGGGTCATCGCGGGCATCATCGTCCATCGGTTGCTGCTGCGACGGGAGACTATGGCCGGCAAGTCGTCGTATCCCGTCATGTACGGAGTGATAACGGCGGTCGGTATCGGGCTGTTAGCGTGGGGATTAGTCGGCATCCCAGGAGAACCGGTCCAAAGCCTCTACTACCTTTTCCCCAGAGATTGGCGAATAGCCGGCTTCCCGGGAGACCCCCCGTTCGCGATATCGTACCCGTCTCCCCAGGGGACGTTCGCGCGGGTTGCCGGAGGCTTCACGGCTCCGGCGGGACTTCTGGCCCTGCTGATCGGCCTCGTCATGTACACGGCGTCGTTCATTGCCGAGATCGTCCGCGCGGGGATAACGTCGGTCGGTCGCGGTCAGACGGAGGCCGCCCGCGCATTGGGGCTATCTAACCTCGCGGCCCTGAGGCACGTCACGTTCCCGCAGGCGCTGCGAGTCATCATTCCGCCTCTCATCAGCCAGTTCCTCAACCTGACCAAGAACAGCAGTCTGGCCGGGGCAATCGGCTACTCCGACCTGACGAACGTGGCGAAGACGATGACGCAGACCGCCCCAGCGGTGTCGATCTTCGTTCTGATCATGCTGTCCTATCTGGCTATGAGTCTCGCATACTCGCTGGCCGGCAACTTATACAACCGGTATGTTCGGATCACCGGAGCATAGATGATGGTTGACAACGGAGACACTATAACAGCGTCGGACATGGCGCCTCCGCTATCCGAGACGGGCGCCATAGGCTGGGTGTGGGCCAACCTGTTCAGCACGTGGTATGACGCGGCGATGACGGTCATATCGTGCGCGGTGGTGGTATGGGGCCTGTGGTTCGGCCTGACTTGGGTCTTCGGCGATGCCGAGTGGCGGGTCATCGGGACGCTCGGCGGCCAGTTCATTATTGGCCAGTTCAATTCCGAATCGGCGTGTCCCGGACAGAACTGCTTCTGGAGGCCCCAGGTTGCACTCCTCCTCGCGACGATGCTCTTGGGGATGGCATGGGGAGTCGCGGGCGGCGGGGTCGCCAAGAGAGTTGCAATTATTGTCGCCGTCGTGGCAGCGGCGATGGCTTTCATACCCTACAGCTTCGAGCGGATGGGGATGGACGTGCGAGTCCTGCTCCTGGCGAACATCCCGGCGATGTTCGCCGGTCTGGCGCTGACGCGCTACACGCCGCTGAACCAGGTGCGCCACGTCGCAATAGTGGGCGTCCTCTCATTCTTGGTGACTCTGTTCCTGCTCCGAGGGATCGAAGGCCTGCCGGGTATGCAGCCGGTGTCGGTGATCCACTGGGGCGGGCTGATGCTGAACGTGCTGCTGGCGGTTGCAGGCATCGTCCTCAGCCTCCCTATCGGCATCGCGCTGGCGCTGGGCAGAAGGAGCCAGCTTCCCGTGGTGAAGCTGCTGTGCGTGGTGTTCATCGAGATATTTCGCGGCGTCCCGCTCATAACCCTGCTGTTCATGTCGCAGGTGCTCGTGCCGCTCGCCTTCCCGGAGAACTTCCCGCAGAACTCCCTCTTCCGAGCCGCCGTCATCATCACGCTGTTCAGCTCGGCGTACATGGCGGAGAACATTCGTGGAGGACTCCAGGCCCTGCATCCCGGCCAAGCCGAGGCGGCGAGAGCCTTGGGGCTGTCGGGCTGGCAGATCACGTTCCTGATCTCCCTTCCACAGGCCATCCGAAACGTGATCCCGACCATCGTGGGACAGTTCATTTCGCTTTTCAAGGATACGAGCCTTGTCTACATAATCGGGATGCTGGACATCGTGGAGTTTGGCCGCGCGTTCATCCAGGGCAACCCGGAGTATCTCCCCAGCGCGCGGGAGCTGTTCATCTTCCTCGCAATCGTTTTCTGGGTGTTCACGTACGGGATGTCGTACGTGAGCAGGCGCGTGGAGACCCACCTGCGCGTGGGAGCGCGGTAGGTGTACGCGCGCGACTAAGACAACCCAACACCATGGAGGGACCTGTGACTGCCAGTGAAGAGACCGCGACGACCGAGGAGATGATCGTCTGCCGAGACGTGCACAAGTGGTTCGGGTCGTTCCACGCGCTGAAGGGTGTGTCCACCACGATCAACAGGGGCGAGGTCGTGGTCGTCTTCGGCCCGTCGGGGTCGGGGAAGTCGACCTTCATCCGCACGATCAACCGGCTGGAGGAGCACCAGCGCGGCGACATCATCGTAGACGGGATCGAGCTAACCAACGACGTCCGGAATATCGAGTCCGTCCGCAGCGAGGTCGGGATGGTGTTCCAGTCGTTCAATCTCTTCCCGCACCTGACCGTGCTCGACAACATCTCGCTTGCGCCGCTCAAAGTACGCAAGTGGCCCAAGGACAGGGCGCAAGAAGTGGCGATGAGCCTGCTGGATCGCGTGGGCATCCCGGAGCAGGCGGGCAAGTTCCCCGGAGAGCTTTCGGGCGGCCAGCAGCAGCGCGTGGCCATCGCGCGTGCGTTGGCCATGCAGCCGAAGATCATGCTCTTCGACGAGCCGACCTCCGCGCTCGACCCGGAGATGATCAAAGAGGTGCTCGACGCCATGCGCGAGCTCGCGGCGTCCGGCATGACGATGATCGTGGTCACTCACGAGATGGGGTTCGCCCGCGAGGTGTCCAACCGCATGATCATGTTCGACGAGGGAGTCATCGTCGAAGAGGGTACCCCGCACGACATCTTCAACAACCCCCAGCAGGAACGGACGAAGCTCTTCCTCTCGCAGATCATTTGAGGGGGGCGTGGCGAAAGAGACTGGCAAGTGCTCTGAGGCCACTAACCGATGATTTGGAAAGACTTCAAGCTTAATGCCCCACGACTTGCGATCAGATCGATGCGATGCTTAAGGGGCTTCAACATGCTCTTGAGTCAGCTTTTGAACCATGACACCACTCTACGCTATCGGATTCACATTTGACAGCACGGGGTGCTGGTGCGGTATACCAAGAGTGTACTCATTTCCTACTCTCCGTCGCGCTAGCCAACCCGGGCGCAACAGCATTGAGCGTTCAGTCCCGTCGTGAAAGGAGCACACGATGCAACGGGACCGACCTTTCGACATTATCAGACGACTTCGACTCGATGACTTAAGGGTGGTGTGGGCTTCTGTCAATTCAGGCAAACCAGACCGTAACGGGTACTACCTATCTACCGGTGGTAGAGAGTTCGGATTCGTGAGGTTCAATGTTAGGAACACGTGGGTAATGCGAGAAGGTTTACCATCTACGCAAAAAGACCTTTTACTGACCCCCATGATCTTTTTGAGAACCATCACGCCGACCGACAGGGGTTCGGTTGGAGATGTATCGTCGATCCCGACGACGTGGATACTATAGAACGTGTTGTTGAGGTTCTCATGTCTTCCGCACGGCTCAACTCAACGGGGGGATCGGAATGAGTGAAGAATCTCAGTATAAGGAGTTCAGCGTACCCGACGGATCGCCAGAAAAGAGAAGGGGTCTACACGAACTCTTCCCTGGTTACTTCCGTCCAGCCGAGGCGCGGAAGATCGAACTATTCCGATCCCAGCCCCAAAGTCCTCAACAGGGAGTCTTAATCTCCGTATTCTGCGAGGACGAAGACCCAGAATTCGTATGCTTCTTAGACATCGAACTAGCACGATGGCTTCTCTCGGGATTGGCGGAAAAGCTTCAGGATTTGGATGCGCAATTACCCCGATTCTACGCGACCAGTTCCTCACAATGCTTAGCTTCGAGCAGGCGCATGAGCGTGTCGCGGAATAGCCAAGGGTTGTCGCGGGTGCTGAACCGCCATTCGAGTTCTTTGAGGTGGCGGTCGAGATGCTTGATACTGACATGATGAAACGCGCCGATGTAGGATGCCAGCTCGTCAATGTAGATCCTCTTCGTTCCGTGCATGGCCCCTCAACTTGACAATAACAAGCAAAATGTCCCCAAATGTCCCCCAATGCCACACTTTTCGAGAATTCTCATGGTCATGGTGACGCCGTCACGCCCGACATCGGTCGCCCCTTGAGCGTCCCAAGCGACGGATGCGTCCGTCCTGCCTGTACCCCTTCCCCACGTTGACACCCTTTGGCGGCGCGCATAGAATCTGTGGACTTCGACGCCGTTCTTTCGCTTGCTGAGGACGGTCGAGTAAGTTCAAGGAGGCATTGATGGGAACGAAAGCGTATGTGTTGATCGAGGTGGCGGTGGGCAAGGCCAAGATGGTGGCGGACGAAATCCTCAGCCTCGAGGGAGTCAAGACCGTCGATGTGGTCATGGGTACCTTTGATATCATTGCGGTCGTGAACGCGGCCGACGTAAGCGCAGTCGCGTCTCTCGTGACCGGCGACATCCACACCATCGACGGCGTCCTTCGCACTCAGACGTGCCTGGCCGTCGTTGCCACCTAGGACATCCCCCGAACCATCCACAGGACGAGGCAGCAGCGCCATGGCGAACGAGACGGCGTTCTCGATGGAGACGTCGAGCATCAAGTACGGCCCTGGGGTCACCCGCGAGGTCGGGTACGAGATGCGCCGGCTGGGAGCTTGCCGCGTAATGGTCGTGACCGACCCTCGCATGGCGCAAAGCGAGGCGGTCGCGGTGACGATGGACGCGCTGCAGGCCGAGGGCATCGACGCCGTGCTCTACGACAGTGTGCGCGTGGAACCGACGGACGTATCGTTCAGGCAGGCAATCGAGTTCGCCACGGACGGTGATTTCGACGGGTTCGTCGCGGTCGGCGGCGGCTCCAGCATGGACACCGCCAAGGCGGCCAACCTGTACTCCACGTATCCGGCAGACTTCCTCACGTACGTCAACGCGCCGATTGGGAAGGGCGAGCCCGTGCCCGGTCCCCTGCGCCCCCTCATCGCGATTCCCACGACGACGGGTACCGGCAGCGAGACGACCGGCGTGGCGATATTTGATCTGCTCGATATGAAGGCAAAGACGGGGATCTCGCACCGGTCGTTGAGGCCGGTCATGGGCATCGTCGATCCCGAAAACGTGCGGGACCTGCCCTCGATGGTCACGGCGTGCAGCGGATTTGACGTCCTGAGTCACGGGCTTGAGTCGTTTACCGCGATGCCGTTCGGCCGGCGCGAGGCCCCGGAGAACCCCGGCCTGCGTCCGTCCTATCAAGGCTCCAATCCTATCAGCGACGTATGGGCGCTGAAGTCAATCGAGATGGTCGCAGAGAACATGCACCGGGCCGTCCACGACCCCGACGATGCCGATGCGCGTGGGCAGATGCTTCTCGCCGCCACATTCGCGGGGGTCGGGTTCGGCAACGCGGGCTGCCACCTCCCGCATGGCATGTCGTACCCCGTCGCGGGCATGGTCAGAGACTTCGTGCCGGACGACTACCCCGACGGCGAGCCGATCGTGCCGCACGGGATGTCGGTGATCCTGAACGCGCCCGCGGTGTTCCGATACACCGGCCCGACGAACCCCGAAAGGCACCTCCACGCCGCGCGGCTGATGGGGGCCGACGTGTCGGGCGCGGGGCCGGAGGACGCGGGCGACATACTCGGTGACATCATCGTGAAGTTCATCCGCGACATGGGCCTGCCGAACGGCCTCGGCGCGGTGGGGTACACGGAGGGAGACGTCCCGGCGCTCGTCGAGGGCACGCTCCCTCAGCACCGCGTCACGAAGCTCTCGCCGCGACCGGCAGAGGCCGACGACCTCGCGCAGCTCTTCCGGGACTCCCTCACGCTGTGGTGACGCAGGGCGGTTCGCTGGTCACGCTTTGAACCGCCCCCATACGCACTACTTTCTACTTTCCGCTTACTCCCTCGGCGGCTCGTGGATACCGGCGTTCGGATCGTGGGGGTTGCCGCCGAAGAACAGGTACGCCAGCAAGTCTTCGCCGATGTTCTTCGTGTAGTGCTTGAGGCCCGGCGGGGTATAGACCCACGACCCCTTCGTGATGACGCGCTCCTCGTCGCCGACGCGCATCTGTCCGGTCCCCTGCAGGACATAGTAGAACATCGGGGTCTGGTGCTCGTGGGCCTCGTAGACGCCTCCGGGGTGGAAGCTGTTTACTCCGAGCAGTCGGTCGTAGGTCTCCGAGCCGGGCAGACGGGCCTCCATCGCGCCCATGTCGATGGACTGATAGTGGCTGCCGTCCACCGCGACTAGCGTATGCCCGTACTTCTCTTCCTTGAAGTTCTTCCATTCGGACTCGTCGAATATGTACTGGTGCATGGGCGGTCTCCTTCGTTCTCGATGTCGAGTTGGCCGTACTTTCTCATATAGAGGGGCGGGCGTCCAGTTCAGAGAAAGTAGTGAGTAGGGTGAGAGGGTGTAGAATGGTCGGCACTATGGAGCGTCGCATGAACGCGTGGATCGACAGGAACCTGAACGGGTATACGGCCGGGCTTGGGACGGCGGTTGGGCTGATCGTTGGGGTGTATGTCGCGTTCGGGGTGCTGGATATTCATCTGCTGCCCCGCATCGTTATCACGCACCTCGGCGCGGTCGTCGGCGTGTTGGTGGCGGCGGCGATTGCGACCCCGTTTATGCGGGACCGGGGCAAGCCGACGCTGCTGTAGCGTCCCCAAGAAGTGACCGCTTATGCCCCGAGAACGGTGTGAGCAGCTATGACCATCGACGTGCGTGACAAGCTGGTGGACGCGCATGTGCACGTTCACTCGCCGGATCTGGCAAAGTATCCGCTGGCGCCGGGATTCGGCAGGGCGGACCTGTGGTACCCGTCGATGACGCCGGAGGACTATGCCGGTTACTGTAGGCGCTACGGGACGGTGCGGGCGAACCTCGTTCAGCCGACGTGGTACGGTCTCGATCACACGTACATCATCGACTGCATCGCCCGCGCGCCAGGGCAGTACGTCGGGACTGGCGTCGTGCCCGCTGTGAGCGACGTCTCGCTGCCGCCGCCCGACAGGGCCATGCTCAGTCTCTCGGAGCGGGGCATCCGCGCGTTTCGCATCAGGGGCGGGAGCACGCGCGCCGATTTCAGGCGCAGCACAAGGTGGATGGATTATCCCGGCTACGACGCCATGTTCGAGACCGCCGCGAGTCACGGGCTGGCACTGAGCTTCCTCATAGGGCCGGACGACCTGCCGGAGATCGACCGGATGTGCAGCCGTTACCCCGAAACGCGGGTCGTCATCGACCATGTGGCCGGCATCCGGGTGCGTGACGGCCGGTACCCCGCCGAGCAGGTCGAGGCCCTGTGCCGTCTCGCGCGGCACCGGGAGGTCACGGTCAAGCTGGGGCCGTTCCACGTCCTGAGCGAGCAGCGTCCGCCCTTCCTCGACCTGTTGCCGCTGCTCCGCCGCGTCATCGACGCCTTCGGCCCCGACCGCTGCATGTGGGAGACCGACGTGGGCGGCCCTGTACCGATGTCCGATCCCGAAGAGGTGTACGCCGCGACGGTGGAGCTGGTCTTGAAGCACGCGGATTTTCTGAGCGATGGGGATAGGGAGTATGTTTTGTGTAGGACGGCGGAGAGGGTGTTGTTTGGGGGTTAAGGGGACGGGGGTGTCTTAAGTTGAATCACCGGAATTTGGCAAGAAAGTCACTGTGAGAGATCTCAAGCAAGGCGAGAATGTTGCGGAGGGTTCCTTTAGGAATCTCCTTCCGCCCAAGAATGACAGGGGAAACTAAGATTCGTCCGTCGGTTCTTCGCCTCTGATATACGGAGTGACTACCGCCTTTGCTTTTCCTTCTGGGCTCACAACCCAACCGTCTGAGGGTGGCAGTAAGCTGACGACTGGAACAGACGGGCAACTCGCTATAGGGTACGTCAGACCCGCTCTACGCAGGTACCGGAACAGGGTGCTGAGAAATCTTGACTACCTTGTCTATGGGAACGGGTCGAGGAACCGTCTCCTCGATTGGGGACCGAAGAATCTCAATGCCCCGCTCATGAAAGACGCGCTCCGTCTCGCCCAATTCCTCTAGGGCATTCAGGTGGACTGCGATAGCCTCCTCAAGGTTTTCGAATGCCTCCTGAATTGTGTCGCCACAACTCGCCGTGCCGAGTTCGATGCACGTAGATACGAACATATCGTCCTCCGGCTCGACAACCGAGGTCAGTACGACAATGTCCCCTGCCGGACTCATATCAGACCTCCACTTCGATGGGCGAGAGAGACGGACACGTCACCAGTGCACGTCCCAAGCGGCACTTCGGCATTGCAAGGGCAGCGATAGGCGTATAGCCATATACGTCTAGCATACCGTAGCAGCTTGGTGCTATCCAGTTTCCTTGTGGCGCACACTAGGGGAATACCTTTCTGCGTGTCAATCCCCTTATACATATGGGTGTTGACTCCTCCTTGCGTAGCAGTCTAGCATCCCTACTAGGGCCGGAAGTCTCAAGTGTCAAGCGTCGGTAGAGGCACATGGAGGAACCGACATGCTGAAGCAAAAGCTTTTCAGCGGTACGCCTACTAACGTGCAGGTCATCGGACTGGCCTTCACGACCATAGTGCTGGTTACTGGGGTGTTCTCAGCCGGTCTCTATGTCAGTCTGGCAGGTGGTACGGTGAACGTCCCAGCGGGCCTCTACGGATTCAGCATAAGTCGCTTCCACCAAGGTGGTAGTTACGTTGTCCTCAGAAGTGGAGACACTTTTGAAGCTGCGTATCGCGTCGACGACCAGTGGGTAACGATAGGAAAGGTCCTAGGCCCTAATTTCGACTACCCCGACTATGAACCATCCACCATCGCTCTTGGCTATCCGTTTCTCCCTGTGATCGTGGACATTCATAAGCGCACCACGTCACCCTTCATACCACGTCACCCCTATGGTCCGTCTGGCTAAAGAGGGTTACGAACCCCAAAGCGAGATTACTCATTATGTAGCTGTGACCCCCGGAAGTTGCGGAGTGGGTATTAGGTGAGAAACACCGCACTTCATCCCTCGCGCCCCACCCTCTCAACTACCTCCGGCCCATCATTCCTAGCCGAGTTGACCAGCGGGGAGACCTCGTAGGCCTCCAACGCCTCGTCGTCGTAGGGGGTCAGGACGCTGGTGAGGGCGTCGGGGTCGTTGACGGTGTTGTCGAGCCAGAGGTCTTCGAGGTCGCGGGGGAGGATGACGGGCATCCTGTCGTGGATGGGGCTGAGGGTGTCGTTGGCGGAGGTGGTGATGATGGTGCATGAGGGGATGATGTCGCCCTGCGGGTCGCGCCACGTTTCCCAGAGTCCGGCGAAGGCGAACGGCTCGCCGCTCTGCATGACGATTCTCATGGGTCTCTTCTGCTTGCCGAGTCTCTGCCACTCATAGAAACCGTCGGCGAGGACGAGGCATCGGCGTCTTTTCAGGGCATTGCGGAATGAGGGTTTTTCCCCCACGGTCTCGGCGCGCGCGTTGATCATACGGTTGCCGATTGACTTGTCCTTCGCCCACGACGGTATGAGTCCCCAGCGCATGTAGCCTCCTCGCCGCGGCTCGCCGCCCACGACGGTGAGGACGTTCTGCGTGGGGGCGATGTTGTAGGAGGGCGCGTAGCCGAGCCGTTCGCCGTCGAACTCGAAGCGGTTCTGCAGTTCGCCGATGGTCATTATGAGGCTGTATCGTCCGCACATGGTGGTATTGTAGCTTCTTTGGAGGAAGAGGGATGGGAATCACCGCGGAGGGCGCGGGGATCGCAGAGGCGGAAGAAAGTAGAAAGTATTGCGTATGGTTTGGTCGGTTGCCGGAGAACCGCCCTTCGACAGGCCCAGAGTGATCGGCGTCTCCATTAGACACCCTGTTAGCACGGGGGGTCGACCGGTCTCGATACCAACATGCCGTCCTCGCGGGATACCTTGATGGCGAACGGGACGCTGTCGATCTTGAGGGCGGCCTCGCGGTCTTCGGGGCGGAAGTGGGGCTTGGCGGGGTCGTCGTACTTGGCGGCCTGATCGCAGGCCATCACGAGGCTGCGCACGGCGTCGGGGTCGGGCCGTCTTCCTTCGAGCAGGTTTCTCATGTAGAGGGCGCACTGCTCGTCCTCGTCGGTGCGCACCTTGCCGCCGTCTCCCATGGCAACGATGGTCACGAGATCGGGGGAGTCGCGCAGGATGGCCTCGACGGTCGACCGCGCGATGACGAGGGAGCCGACGTAGATCTCATCGGCGTTGACGGCCGCGGTCACGCCGACGGTACCGGCCATGGTCGAGTGCGCGATGACCTTGCCCTCCAGGTCGGCCTGCGACATCTCGTAGGGAGAGTTGTTGTAGTCGAAGCCGGGCGGACGGATGCCGCGCACCTCGCCGACGCAGAGGTCGGCAATGCCCTCGTTCCTGAGACGCAGGGCCTCCTCCGGGCTACCGACGAGGATGATCTTCTTCGCGCCGCGTTGGAAGGCGACGGCCTCGGTGGTGAAGGCGCGAAACACGTCGATGATGACGACCGTTCCGTGCGCGCGGCGGGCGCCTTCGATGAGGCTGTCGACGAGGATGCGCATCAGGTCCGTACTATGCGTACCAGAGCTCGGAGTGGAGGTCGCAGCACTGCACCTTGGGCAGCTTGAAGCGGATGTCCTCCTCCGCGCCGCGAATGGTGGTCACCTTGTCGGGGGCGATGGCGTCCACGACGGCGCTGACGAGCTCTTCCGGGGTCGAGGCTCCCGATGTGACGCCGACGTTCTCGACACGCCATCGAACCACTCGTCCTGCAGCTCCTCGGGGCTGTTGATGAGGTGGGCGGGTACGCCCTGGGCGTTTGCGACCTCGCGGAGGCGGTTGCAGTTCGAGCTGTTGGGCGCTCCGATGACGAGGACGAGATCGACGAGCTTGCAGAGCTCTTTGACGGCGAACTGGCGGTTGGTCGTGGCGTAGCAGAGGTCGTTGCGCACGATCACGTTGTCGAAGCTGTCCTCGATCTCGTCGATGACCTGCAGGGTATCGTCGACGGACAGGGTCGTTTGGGTGAGGACGGTGACGGGCGTGTCGTCGTTCCATTCCGGAAGGTTGATGCCATCGCGCTCGTCAATGAGGAACATCGGCCGATGACCCATGGTGCCCCTGACCTCCTGGTGGCCCTTGTGACCGACGATGATGAGCTTTCGCCCCTCGCGGTCGTAGCGCTTCGCCTCGTTGTGGACCTTCGTTACGAGGGGACAGGTGGCGTCGAGTACGTGGAGGTCTCGGTCCTTTGCGCGCTCGAAGTCCTCCGGCGGCGAGCCGTGGGCCGAGAAGACGACGACGGACTCGGGCGGTATCTCGTCGACCTCCTCGACGGTCTTCGCGCCCTTGGATTCGAGGGCATCCACGACGTGAGGGTTGTGGACGATCTGGTGCTTCATGTAGACCGGCGCGCCGAACCGCTCAAGCGCGATCTCGACCACGTCGATGGCCATGACCACGCCGGCGCAAAAGCCCCGAGGCGTGCCGAGGTAGACGTTCATACCGCCCCTCCCTCCGAAGTAGGTCAATTGTATCACCGTGCGAGTAGTGCGTCAGGTATAGGTGCGAGTGAGGGGTGTATACTACATGCATCCAAGAGTGAGGTAGCGGGGAATGAAGATTGCTGAACGGATGAACCGCCTCGGTACCGAGACCGCATTCGAGGTGCTGGCGAGAGCGAAGGCGCTCGAAGCGCAGGGGCGTGACATCATCCACCTTCAAATAGGCGAGCCGGACTTCGACACGCCGTCCAACATCGTCGAGGCGGGCGCTGAGGCCCTCCGCAACGGGTACACGCACTACGGCCCGTCGCCCGGAATGCCGGAACTGCGAGAGGCCATCGCCGCCGAGGTCGCCGGAACACGCGGCATCGACGTGGGAGCCGACAACGTCGTAGTCACGTCGGGGGCCAAGCCAATCATGTTCTACACCATGCTGGCCCTCGTGGACGAGGGCGACGAGGTGCTCTATCCGAACCCCGGATTCCCCATCTACGAGTCGATGATCAACTTCGTCGGGGGAGTCCCAACGCCGATCAAGCTGCTGTCGGAGCGCGATTTCGAGATCGACGTGGACGAGGTGGCGGCATCGATCACGCCGAAGACCACGCTGATGGTCCTGAACTCGCCGAACAACCCGTGCGGCAGCGTAGTGGAGCGCGAGACGATCAGGCAACTCGCGGAGCTTGCCGTCGAGCACGACCTCTGGGTGCTGAGCGACGAGATCTACATCCGTCTGCTGTTCGAGGGGGAGCACTGCAGCATCGCGTCCTTCCCCGGCCTTGTGGACCGGACGATCATCCTCGACGGCTTCTCCAAGACGTATGCTATGACGGGCTGGCGCATCGGCTACGGCGTCATGCCTGAGCCGCTTGTGCCCCACTTCTCGAAGCTGAACACCAACAGCATCTCGTGCACGGCGTCTGCCATCCAGATGGCGGGGGTCGAGGCGCTCCAGGGTCCGCAGGAGCTCACCTATGAGTTCCGCGACGAGTTCAAGGCCCGTCGCGACGTGTTCGTAGGCGGACTGAACGAAATTCCCGGCATCCGGTGTCCGATGCCGATGGGCGCGTTCTACGCCTTCCCGAACATCGAGGGCACGGGCATGACCAGCCGCCGTTTCGCCGACGACCTGTTGCAGGACTACGGCGTCGCCTCCCTCGCGGGAGAGTCGTTCGGCGAGTACGGCAAGGGGTGCGTACGGTTCTCGTTCGCCAACTCGATCGAAAACCTGAATCGCGCGCTCGAACGGATCGCGGAGTTCGTGGACACGAATAGTTCTTAGATGGTATCCAGTCCGGTTGCATGCAATTGTGATGCATTGCTAGCTCAGCAATAGAAAACCACGCAGCATGAAATTGCTTGGTATGGTTTTATCGTGAGTATCACTTCCACTAGGAGAGGACGAATCTCTGCTATCCGCCTGCTGGCAGTGTGCTGTGCGACAGTTGCCCTAATCGCGGTGTGCGGTCAGCCCGACCCGACCCCTAGCAACACACCAACGATCCCTACCAACACGCCTACAGTCGTACAGACACCGACGCCTGAGCCGACAGCAACGAGCACAGCCCAGTCGGGTAGTCCGGACAGGGCCGTGCTGATCGCGCTCTACAATGCCACGGATGGCGCGAACTGGACGAACAACGGCAACTGGCTGGGCGACACGTCAATAGGCGAATGGCACGGAGTGACTGCTGACAAAAGGGGCTACGTCACTCGATTAGCCCTCGAGGGGAATGGGTTGACCGGAGAATTGCCGCCGGAGCTTGGCAACCTCTCGGAATTGGTAGGACTGGTCTTACCGCAGAACGAGTTGGGCGGGGAGATACCGCCTGAGTTGGGCAGTCTTTCAAATTTGATACGCCTAGACCTCAGTGAAAACCAGTTGGGCAGGGAGATACCGGCTGAGTTAGGCAGCCTTTCAAACCTGATTCGTCTCGACCTCAGTGAGAATCGCTTGAGCGGGGAGATACCGCGTGAACTGGGTGGTCTCTCCTACCTAGCGCATTTGGTTCTATGGGGGAACGAGTTGAGCGGGGAGATACCGCCCGAGTTGGGCAGCCTCTCCAACCTAACAGCCCTGGTACTCTGGAGGAACGAGTTGGGTGGAGAGATACCGCCAGAGCTGGGCAGCCTCCCAAAGCTGAAAGAACTGCTCCTCGGTAAGAATCAGTTGAGTGGGGGGATACCGCCTGAGTTGGGGAGTCTCGCCATCCTCGAAGTGCTGGGGCTTGGGAGTAACCGCATGAGCGGGGAGATACCGCCTGAGTTAGGGAGTCTCTCTATCCTCGAATATCTGTCCCTTCAAGAAAACCAGTTGAGCGGGGAGATACCGTCGGAATTGGACGAACTCTCTGAGTTGAAAGCCTTGTTCCTTTTGGGGAATCGGCTGACAGGGTGTATACCAGATGGCTTGCGAAATACAAGCGATAACGACTTGTCCGACCTTGATCTGCCGAACTGCGGACACTGATACGCCGCCTGCTGAAAGCAATCTAGTAGACGGAAATCTTTGAAATGACGGGTAGTAATTGGAGACTTGATTCGCGTTGTACACGACAGGGCGGGTTTCAAACCCGCCCCTACCAAGTCGCGGTCTCGTTACCCTTCAATACTATGATGTTGAACCACTAGTGACATGAGAACCCTCCGAATCGCGCTTGCACAGATCAACACCACGGTCGGCGACCTCGACGGGAACACCGCGAAGGTCCTCGACTACACGGCCCGCGCGCGCAATCTCGGGGCCGACCTCGTCGCTTTTCCCGAGCTTGCGATCACGGGCTATCCGCCGGAAGACCTGCTCTTCAAGCACCAGTTCATCGAGGACAACAAGGCGCGGATGCGGCAGGTCGTGGAGGCGTCGGAAGGCATCACGTCGATTGTCGGGTTCGTGGACTCCGACGCCGATCTCCACAACGCCGCCGCGGTAGCGCACGACGGCACGCTCGCCGGTGTTTACCACAAAATGTTCACGCCCAACTATGGCGTATTCGACGAGGAACGCTACTTCAAGGCCGGCCGTGAGTGCCCCGTGTACGTGATTGGCGGCGTTCGTGTAGGCGTCAACGTGTGCGAGGACATCTGGCAGGCGGTGGGGCCGACGGTCGTGCAGCGCGCGGTA
The DNA here is from genome assembly GCA_965247555.1 of Dehalococcoidia bacterium. Taxonomy (GTDB): domain Bacteria; phylum Chloroflexota; class Dehalococcoidia; order Lucifugimonadales; family VXLM01; genus VXLM01. The sequence goes on from CBDFHR010000009.1 coordinate 285,723, forward strand.
GGGGCGGAGGTCATCGTCAACATCAGCGCGTCGCCGTTCTACTCCGGCAAGATTCGCTGGCGCGAGAATATGCTGTCCACCCGCGCGACCGACAACGGGGTCTACGTGGCATACGTCAATCTCGTCGGCGGGCAGGACGAGCTGGTCTTCGACGGCGCGAGCATCGTTTTCGATCCCTTCGGCGAGGTCGTGGCGATGGGCAGCCAGTTCGAGGAAGACCTCATAGTCGCCGACCTAGACATCGACGCGGTATTTCGCGCCCGCGCCCGCGACACACGCTCGCGGAAAGAAAGCTCGGCCCTTCTCAAGCAGGTTGGGTCGTCGCACGTCTCCGTGGTGTCGGAGGAGTCGCAGAATTCCAAGCCTCCACTGCCGGACCGCGTACCGACGAGGTACGACGAAACGGAAGAGGTATACGAGGCGCTGGTCACGGGCGCGCGGGACTATATCGTCAAGTCGGGGTTCTCAAGCAAAGTGCTGATTGCACTCTCCGGGGGTGTGGACTCCAGTCTTGTGGCGACCATCGCCGTCGACGCGCTCGGCCCGGACTCGGTCTGCGGCCTCTCCATGCCGTCGCGGTTCTCGTCCGAGGGGAGCATCCTCGACGCCCGCGAGCTGGCGGAGAACCTTGGCATCGAGCTGAAGACCGCACAGATAGAGGACGTATTCTCGTCGGCGCTGGGTACGCTCGATCCCCACTTCGAAGGGTACGAGCCGGGCCTTGCCGAGGAGAACCTCCAGTCGCGCATCAGAGGCCTGCTCGTGATGGCGATGTCCAATAAGTACGGCTGGCTCGTTCTCACGACGGGTAACAAGAGCGAGCTTGCGGTCGGCTACGCGACCATCTACGGCGACATGGCGGGCGGGTACGCCGTCATCAAGGACGTGCCGAAGACGTTGGTCTACGAGCTGTGCCGGTATCGGAACGCGCGGGGCGATGGACCAGTCATACCGGAGACCGTGCTGACCAAGCCGCCCAGCGCCGAGCTTCGGGCCGACCAGGCCGACCAGGACTCGCTCCCTCCCTACGAGGTGCTCGACCCGATACTCAAGGCGTACGTGGAGGAGGACCGCAGCTTCGAGGAGATTGTCGACGCGGGCTTCGACGAGCAGACGGTGAAGGACATCGTCACCCTCGTCGACCGCAACGAGTACAAGCGTCGACAGGCCCCGCCCGGTATCAAGATCACTCCCCGTAACTTCGGACGCGACCGGCGGATGCCCATCGCGAACCGGTACCGCCCCTTCTGAGAGGGTGTACAATGGGCCGAACTTTGCGCCTTATTCGCAGTGACGCTGCCATGTTTCGGTTCGCCGGGTTCAATGGATTCCCGCTTTCGCGGGAATGACGGTGGGGGTCCGTTTGTGGGTGCGTAATTGAAGGATTAGGCACAGTTACAACAAATAAGCATTAGAAGTGAGGAGGACACCGATGGAGACTCCGAGACCCGTTATCCGCAACTGGCGCGACCAGGACCCCGCGAACAGTCATGGCGCGGTTGGCTGGAAGGTGATGATGCAGCTTGGCACGAACCCCGGCCGGACGTACGAGGAGGCCCCGCTGATCGGGATTCACGGGATCACCTACCGTCTCCTGCAGCCGACCAAGGAGGAGCCGCCGCATACGCACGCGGCGAAGGAGCACGTCTACTACATCGTCAGCGGCACGGGGGCAGTCCAGCTAGGAGAAGAGCGGTTCCCGGTCAAAGAGGGCGACGCCGTGTATATGCCTGCCCAGGGGGTCCACTCGATCATCAACGACAGCGAAGACTTCCTGGAACACTACGTCATCAGCGCGATCCCGCACTGGGCGGAAGAGCACCCCGACGGCGACCTCGATCGGGGACGGGCAGAGCCGGTCATACGCAACTGGCGAGACGGAGCGCCTCACATGAGTCACGGCGCGGTCGGGTGGTCGATCATGGCCGAGAAGGCGGGTTTCCCGGACCGCACCTACGAGCAGGCCCCGCTGGAAGGGTTCCATGGCTTCACGATGCACATGATGCCGGGCGGGCAGGAGGAAGGTCCTCACGAGCACGTGGGCAAGGAGCAGGTGTACGTCTTCACGTACGGGCGGGGCAAGATGCTCCTCGGCGATAAGACATACGACGTGCGAGAGGGAGACTGCGCCTACATTCCACAGAAGACCCAGCACGCCTTCATCAACGACGGCGACGACTGGTGCCAGCACCTGATCCTCAGCGCCCTCGTGTAGCAAGCGAATTCGTGGGTTGCGAGCGGAGGATGGTTTATACTGGACGCCACTTCGTGATTTTCGCACCGCATGTGGCAGGACCAAAGTGATGAAACCCGATAAAGATAAGGACCGTCGCGGGTTGAGACGGTGCTGCAAGCTGCCGAAGAAGGCCTCCCCTCTGGATGTCGAAGGCGTCGACCTTGGCGTGACGACCGACGAGATCGTAAGCATGATCCGGGAGGGGAGGGGCCGGTATGGCTGATACCGAACCGGCAAACTTCATAGAGGACTTCGTCGAGGAGCACAACCGCGAGGGGCGCTTCGACGGCGAGGTCATCACGCGATTCCCCCCTGAACCGAACGGGTACCTGCACATCGGCCACGCCAAGTCGATGTGCCTCAACTTCGGCCTTGCCGACAAGTACGGCGGGCGCTGCCATATGCGCTTCGACGACACGAACCCCGCCAAGGAAGAGGAAGAGTACGTCGAGAGCATCCTCCAAGATGTGCGCTGGCTGGGTTGGGACTGGGGCGAGCACCTCTATTTCGCGTCCGACCACTTCGACAAGCTGCATGACTTCGCCGTCGACCTCATCACGAGGGGCAAGGCGTACGTCGACGACCTCGATCAGGAGCAGATCCGCAAGTACCGCGGCACGTTGACCGAGCCGGGCGTGGAGAGTCCTTTCCGGGACCGCTCGGTAGACGACAACCTTTCTCTCTTCCGAGGAATGAAGGAGGGCGAGTTTGAGGAGGGGACGAAGGTGCTGCGCGCCAAGATCGATATGGCGTCCGGCAACATCAACATGCGCGATCCCGTCCTCTACCGCATCCTCAAGACCCCGCACCATCGCACCGGCGAGGAGTGGGTGATCTACCCCATGTACGACTTCGCGCACGGGCAGTCCGACTCCGTCGAGGGAGTGACTCACTCCATATGCACGATGGAGTACGAGGACCACCGGCCGTTGTACGACTGGTTCCTCGATTCGCTGGATGTCTACCACCCGCAGCAGATCGAGTTCGCGCGCCTGAATCTGAGCAACACCGTTCTGAGCAAGCGCAAGCTCGTGCAACTCGTGCGGGAGGGGCGCGTCGGCGGCTGGGACGACCCGCGGATGCCGACGCTGGCAGGTCTTCGCAGGCGCGGGTACACGCCGGAGTCCATACGGAGCTTCTGCGAACAGGTAGGAGTAGCCAAGCGTCAGAACGTCATCGACATCGCGATGCTCGAACACGCCGTCCGCGACGATCTGAACAGGCGTGCGCCTCGCGCTCTCGCTGTGCTGAGGCCGCTCAAGGTGGTGATCGAAAATTATCCCGAAGGACAGTCCGACGAGCTTGATGCGATCAACAATCCCGAGGACCCTGAGGCGGGCACCCGCAAGTTGCCGTTCTCGCGAGAGCTGTACATCGAGCGCGACGACTTCATGGAGGACCCGCCGCGGAAGTTCTTCCGGCTTGGTCCAGGACGCGAGGTGAGGCTGCGCTACGGGTATTTCATCACGTGCACTGACGTTATCAAGGACGCCGCCGGAGAGGTCGTTGAGCTGCGCTGCACCTACGACCCGGAGACGCGCGGCGGACAGGCGCCGGACGGACGGAGGGTGCGCGGGACGATCCACTGGGTCTCGGCCGAGCACGCCGTTGACGCGGAGGTGCGGTTGTACGACCACCTCTTTACCTCGGAGCGTCCCGACGATGACGACGACTTCATGACGACGCTCAACCCGGAGTCCCTGGAGGTCGTTTCAGACGCGAAGGTCGAGCCAAGTCTGGCGGACGCTGTCCCTGGCGAGAAATACCAGTTCGAGCGGACGGGCTACTTCGCGGTCGACCTTGGCTCACAACCCGGCGCGCTCGTCTTCAACCGCACGGTCACGCTGCGCGACTCATGGAAGAAGGTCGCGGCCAAGCTGTGACGGTGGGGCTTCTGCCATTGGTATGAAATCAGCCTTCTTGGAAGCACCACATCGTCATTCCTGCGAAGGAACGTCACCCCGTACTCCGATACGGGGCAGGAATCCATCCCCCTGTCCCTGCTATCAGCCGTGTAAGGGCGGCGAAGCCATCATCGTTCAATTGATTGGAGACGTCTGTTCCAACCTACACGAGCGATTCCTATGCAAACAGACTTATACCAATTCGTCATGACTGCGCCATAATCCTTGAAATGCAGCGCGTATAGCAGAGACCACCCACCGTCATTCCGGCGAAGAGCCTGCCCCGTACCCCGATACGGGGCAGGAATCCAGAGTGTTCGGTCAGCGAGAATACGGTGGTATTAGCACGAATTGGTATAATACCAGTTCGCTTTGACCACACCATGAAGGGGTAGGAGCACCGGGTAGGGGCAGGTTTCAAACCTGCCCTTTGGAAGGTTAGACGAAATCACCTTCATACCAACGATAGATTTACGGCGTATGCAAGAGGAATTGGTATAATCTTCCACGCGCGTTTCCACCTCTTGAGCATCTTCTCCCGTGTGATGGCGCTTTCCATGGACTCATGCGCTTCAAACCACACCAGCCTGTGAATGCCATAGCGCTTCGTGAATCCCTCCACGAGGTCGTTCTTATGCTGCCAGACCCGTTGGACGAGGTTAGAGGTTACGCCGATATACAGGGTGCCGTTTGGTTTGTTGGCGAGAACGTAGACGCAGGGAGCTTTCATGTGCGGGGCTGGGTTTGTGGATTCCTGTTTTCGCAGGAATGACGGTTAGGGATGCAGGAATGACGGGTTGGTTCTAACCCAATTCTCAGCGGATTGTTGGCGAGAATTTGGACGGAGGGAGCTTTCATGTGCGAGGCTGGGTGTATGGATTCCTGCCTACGCAGGAATGACGGGTTGGGCTGCGGGAACGCCGTGCTGGTTCTAACCCAGCTTCCAGTTGCCGATTGAGGTGCGGTAGTCCTCGATTGACACCGTTTCCTTCCTGTTGAGCCAGCGCAACATGGGCGGGACGATTCGCAGGCTGCGGTCTTCGAAGGGGAGCCGGACAGGTGTCCTGCCGCGCCGGTGGGACTCGCGGAGGGCGATGGCGATTTCCAGGCACTTCCGCGAGTTTTCGCCGCTGCCGATGGGATCGACGCCGTTCTCGATTGCCTCGATCATAACCTGAACTGAGGCCAGGTTGCGATTTTCGGCCCATCGCCAGCCGTCCTCGCCGTGCGTGCCGCTTTCGGCGTACTGCGACTCCTCTTTGAAGAGGCCCTCGATCTCGACCATGCCGTTGCTCCATCCCGGCCTGGCGTCGGGGTCCTGCAGCTTCCACATCTTGAGGTACATGAAATCGGTGTAGAAGGAGCCCTTCGTGCAGAGCACCTCGATGCCGTTCTTGGCGTTCCTGTTCGTGTGCCGGAACGCCTCGATTCCGTTGGCGAAGCGGATATAGCCCGCCTGCCCCTGATCGTGGTCGCTGTACGGGTCGCCCGTCACCCACCCGATCACCCATGCGGCCTCGGCGTCGCCCGCGAAGAGGCGCGTGAGGCTCATTCCCTGAATATCCCACTCCGTGCTCGATCCGCCGTGCAGGTCGATTGCGACGACCTCGCCGATCTCGCCTGAGTCTATGATGGCCTTCGCCCTCGTGTAGTCGGGGAGGTTTCGGTCGAGGTCGCCGCAGCCGAATGCAATTCCCTTGGCGCGACAGGTCGCCACCATCTCGTCGGCGTGCGCGAGGCTGTCGGTGATGGGCTTCTCGCAGAGGATGCCCTTTACGCCGGCCTCGACGCACCTCATGACTACCTCATGGTTGGCGCTGACGGGCAGGATGGGCGCGGCGATGTCGATGCTCTCGTTACGGAGCATCTCGCGATAGTCGTCGTACACGGGTACGCCGAATCGCCTGCGGAACAGGTCGGCGTTCTCCGGGTCCGTCTCGGCGGCGGCCACGACCTCCGCGCCGGGCGTGAGATTCCACGCCCGCGTGTGCTGCGTACCCTTTAGGCCACATCCGATTACGCCGACGCGATAGGTGTCTTCGGGCATAGTGGTTCTCCGGGAGAGGAATTCGGGGACAGTCTATCAGACGGAGAGGGGAGTATTGCACAGATTGTAGAGAGTATTGCGTCTGGAGGGGTGGTCGAGCGCTGAGGGCGCGGGGCTTTTTCTGGATACCGGCCTTTGCCGGTATGACGGCTTTGCGAGGGTTTCTAAGTGAGCGGGAATCACCATGGCCTTGTGAAGGCCACATTAGGGGATGAAAACGGGTTGGTGCCGGGAACGGGCAACCACAAGGGTTGCCCCTACAACAGGTTTGCCGAAGCCTATTTTCAGAGGAATGACGGAAGTGGCCTATGGCGAACTACGCGGGCACGCCGCTATGCCGTGTGTTTGGGATTGTTGTACAATTCGACGGGTCGCGAACGAGGGGGCATTCGACTTGACGTTTGACGCCGCCATAATCGAAAAGGGGCTGAGCCTCACTGTCATCGGGGTCAGCACGGCCTTTGCGCTGCTGCTGATTCTGTCGGCGGGCATCTGGGCGGTCGGCAGGTTCTTCGGGCCGAGGGAGGTCTCCGCCGACGCTGCGGACTCGTCCTCGGCGGAGAGGCGCGACAAGGCTCTCGCGGCGGCGATCGCCGTCAGCGCGCTCCGCGAAATACGCGATAATTCGGCGACGCTTCCGGCCCCATCCTCCGGCGACTAGCCGTCTTCCACTTAACCGTCATTGGCTGAATTCATCGACTTCTTCGAATCGACCGGCCTTGCCAACATCACGTGGCAGCAGGGTCTCATGATCCTCGTCGGGCTGGGCTTCATCTTCCTTGCTGTCGCGAGAAACATGGAGCCGTACGAGCTCCTGCCCATCGGACTGGGGATCGTGGCCGTGAACATGCCGCTCACCGGCCTTACCACGCTGCCAACGGAAGCGACCGGCGTGCAGGAGGCGGGCCTATTCGGCATAACGTTCCACTATGGCCTGGCCTTCTGGAATATTCTGCCTCCCCTGATGTTCCTCGGACTCGGAGCGGGGACGGACTTTGGGCCGATGATCGCCAACCCCAAGACGCTGCTGCTGGGCGCGGCGGCGCAGATAGGCATCTTCGCGGCGTTCTGGGGCGCGCTTGCAACGGGACTGTTCACCATTCCCGAGGCGGCCTCCATCGGCATCATCGGCGGCGCGGACGGCCCGACAAGCATCTTCATATCGGCCAAGCTCGCTCCCGACATGCTCGGCATCATCGCGGTCATCGCCTACTCCTACGTGGCAACCGTCGCGTTTATCCAACCCCCGCTCATGAAGCTGTTCACGACGAAGGCGGAGCGGGAGATCGAGATGAAGCCCATGCGCGACGTCTCGCGGCGCGAGAAGCTCATCATCCCTACGTTCGTCATGATCGTGGTGATCTTAGTGGTGCCGCGCTCGGCGCCGCTGATTGCTATGTTCATGATCGGCAACCTGCTCAAGGAGAGCGGGGTCGTTCCGCGACTTACTCAGGCAGCGACCGACGTGATCCTGTACGTTGCCACGATCTTCCTGATGCTGACCATCGGCGCGCAGCTCGTGGCCGAGAGGGTGTTCGATCTGGAAACGCTGGCTATCCTAGGGCTCGGCCTCGTGGCCTTCTGCGCGGGCACGGCGAGCGGAGTGCTATTCGCCAAGGTCATGAACCTGTTTCTCAAGGAGAAGATCAACCCGCTCATCGGCTCGGCGGGAGTCTCCGCCGTCCCGATGGCGGCGAGGACCTCGCATCACCTGGGCCAAGAGGCTAACCCCAAGAACTTCCTGCTGTACCACGCCATGGGGCCGAACGCCGCGGGCGTCATCGGCTCGGCAGCCGTGGCCGGCGTGTTCCTGGCGCTGATTCAGACGGGATAGCGACAGGCAAGCCATGGCAACGACTGTCAAAGTCAAGATCGAGGAGCGGTGGTACACCGTAGAGGTGGGAGACCTCGACGAGTTCCCCATTCAGGCGGTCGTTGACGGCGATCTGGTCGAGGTCGAGCTCGGCGACCTGCCCCTGGCGACGTCACCGCAGACCGACGCGGCGGATTTGCCCGTCCGTCGCGGCGATTCGTCCGAGCCCGCGCCAACGCCGGAGCGAACGGCCAGACCCGCGTCATCGCCCGGGCCGACGAGGTCGTTCAAGACGCCGATGCCCGGTGTTATCATGTCGGTCGCGGTCAAGGTCGGCGACCAGGTGGTGACCGGCGACCCGATCTGCATCCTCGAGGCGATGAAGATGCAGCAGACTCTCCGGGCCGACTGGTCGGGCATCGTGCAGGAAGTCCACGTTTCGACGGGCGACCAGGTTGTGGACGGGCAGGCGATAGCGGACTTGGAGTGAGGGGGAAAGCCCCCTCACTCTATCTTTCCCCCGCCGGGGGAGAGATCGGCAGAGTGTTCCCCCGGCGGGCCGGCAGGGGTAGGGAAAACGGAATTGCAGTTATGATCCAGCCCCGCCTCCCTGTCATTCCGAGCGCAGCGAGGAATCTAAAGTCCATCGCCACAAGACCGGTCTGCCAGTGCCTCGTCTATATTATGACCAATAGTGGAAAACAGCGTGAGAACTCTCCGGGTCGGTTTTGCCTTCGGACGGAGACTTTAGATTCTTCGACTCCGCTCCGCTGCGCTCAGAATGACAGTGGCCTTGCGAAGGCCACATAAGGGGATGAAAACGGGTTGGCGCCGGGAACAGGCAACCACAAGGTTTGCCCCTACAACAGGTTTGCCGGAGCCTATTTTCAGAGGAATGACAGTGGCGGGGCTGCTTTCTCATCAATTGAGAGTGGGTCGATAGTCAAATACCTACCCCTGTCAGCCCTCGGCGGGGGAGAGACCATACGTGACTTTCTCCGGCTCACTGCGAACGATTCGCGCCGATTACGCCGTCGCGCTCGTACTCATCCAACTCGTCGGCGCTGAGGAACTGCGACAGCACCTCGCGGGTGTGCTCGCCAAGCAGGGGCGGAGGGCCCTGCGGCGCGGCGGGTGTGCGGCTCATGTACTGGAGCGAGTTCGCCATCAGGGGCAGGTCGCCGATGGTGGGGTGCTCGACGTTCCATACGACGCGTCGAGCCTTGGCCTGCTTGTCGGCGAGGGTCTCGTCGAAGGTGTTAATTGGGCCTGAGGTGATGCCGACCTCGGTGAGGGCGTCGATCCACTCGTGTCGGTCCTTCGTCAGGAAGCACTCGGCGAGTTTGGGTATCAGCTCGTCCTTGTGCGCGAGCCGGGCCGCGTTCGTCTCGAAGCGCGGGTCCTCGTGGATCGTGGGATGGCCGATCAGGGGGGCGAGCTTTTGGAACATCCCGTCGTTCATCACGGCGAGCATGAACCAGCGTCCGTCCTTCGCCTCGAACGTCTGGTAAGGACATATCTGCGGGTGGGCGCTCCCGTACCGCTTGGGAGGCTCCCCTGTAGCGATGTAGTTCTGCGCGACGTTGACCATGCCCATGATGCCGGTGTCGAACAGCGACAGGTCGATGTGCTGTCCGAGCCCCGTCCTGTCGCGCTCCCGGAGGGCGGCGAGGATGCCGGTGACCGCAAGCGTGCCGGTCAGAAGGTCGATGGACGCGATGCCCGTCTTCGACGGCGGGCGGTCCGGCTCGCCCGTGACGCTCATCAGGCCGATCATCCCCTGCAGAGAGGTGTCGACGCCCGGCTCGTAGGCGCGGGGTCCCGTGTGGCCGTAGCCGGTTATCGAGGCGTAGACGATGCCGGGATTTATCCGGTCGATGCTGGCATAGTCGAGACCGTACCGCGCGAGGTCGCCGGTCTTGAAGTTTTCCACGACGATGTCGGCTTCGACCGCCATACGCTGCACCAGACGCTGGCCGCGAGGGTCCTTCAGGTTGACGCAAATGCTCTTCTTGCCCCGGTTGATGGAGAGGAAGTACGACGACTCGGTCTCCATGAAGGGAGGGCCGAGCCTGCGCGTGTCGTCCCCGCGTGGCGACTCGATCTTCCAGACGGTCGCGCCGAGGTCGGAGAGTATCTGCGTTGAGAACGGGCCGGCGAGCACGCGAGACAGGTCGAGGACCTTCAGGTCTCCAAGAGCCTTCACGTGTTGTACGTCCTTCGGTTGAAATGGCGAGCCGCCGCGACGGGCGGCTTCGCTCGGTCGACCCGTCCGAACGGGCCGACTGAACCATTCTGCCATAACCGGCCTGCACTTGGTATACTTTGGCTTGTGTCCGGCACGAACGCAGCTATGACAGCCAACCCTATACCCATACGAAGCGGGGGGTCAGACTACCTGGCCGAGCTGCGCGACGAGGGAATCGTCGCGTCGCTCACGACCAGCATGACGGACATGCGCGCGGCATCACGCCATGAAGGCGTCGAACTCGCGCTTCTCGACACGACCACGATGACCGACGCGACGGTAAAGGCGTGCATCCTCGAGTTCACGAGGCTAAAGATTCCCACCATCGCGCTGGTGCCGGAGCACGGCGTCGGGATGTTCGACCCGTCGCTGCCGTTCGCCGACGTGATGGTCGTGCCCGCTCGTCCCGGCGAGATCATTCTCCGCGCAAGGCGGCTCTTGAGCTCGCAGCCGGAGAAGAGCGATAGCGTGGTGCGCGCGGGCGATCTTTCGATAAATCACACGAACTACGAGGTGTCCGTGAGCGGGCGCAGCGTGAACCTGCGGTTCAAGGAGTACGAGTTGCTCCTGCTGATGGCGACGAACCCGGGCAGGGTGTACACCCGCGAGCAGCTTCTCGAACGCATCTGGGGATACGACTACCTCGGGGGAACGCGCACGGTTGACGTGCACATTCGGCGACTTCGCAGCAAGATAGAGGACCGCGACCACCAATTCATCGAAACGGTCTGGAACGTCGGCTACAAGTTCAAGGATCCATCGGGGTGGTAGACGCTCAACCGGTAGGCAGAACATTCAAACGGAGGCAGGCATGACGCAAGAGCGCGTTGCATACGTAAACGGGGAGATCGTGCCGGAGAGCCGGGCGTCGGTCTCGATCAGCGACCGGGGGTTCATCCTGGGCGACGCGGTGTTCGACACGACCCGCACGTTCGGGCACGAGATATTCAGGCTCGACGAGCACCTCGAAAGGCTGTACGAGTCGCTCAAGTGGATGCGCATCGATCCACAGATGCCGAAGGGCGAGATGGCCGGCCTGACGATGGACGTGCTCGAACGCAACCTTCCGACCGTGGAAGAGCGCGACGACATCTGGGTGACCCAACGGGTGACGCGCGGCCTTCGACTGGCGGGCGGGGACATCCAGTCTGCGGCCGACCGGCCCACCGTCATCATCGAGTGCTTCCCCATCCCGTTCAAGGAGCGCGCGCACTACTACCGCGACGGTATGCCCATCATCACGCCCTCCGTCCGGCGAACGCCGCCCGACGCGATGAGTCCCAGGGCGAAGACGCACAACTACATCAACCTCATTCAGGCCGACATGGAGGCGCGGGCGCAGGACCCGAACGCCTACGCCATTCTCCTCGACATGAACGGCAACCTGTGCGAGGGCAACGGCAGCAATATCTTCGTCGTCAAGGACGGCGCCATCCGCACGCCCAAGAGCCAGTTCGTGCTCGGCGGCATCAGCCGTCAGACGACGGTGGACTTGGCCCACGAGCTTGGCATCGAGACGACCGAGGAGGACATCGACGTGTTCGACGCCTACACGGCGGACGAGATATTCGTGACCTCGACGAGCCTGTGCATCTGTCCCGTTTCGACCTTCAACGGCGCGTCCGTCGGCGACGTCGGCGTGCCCGGCCCGGTGACCGACCGACTGCAGAGCGCCTACAGCGGCCTCGTCGGGATCGACACGGTGGCGCAGTACACCCGCTGGCTGGAGTAAATCGCTCCCCATAGTGTCACCACGGCCTATGGACTCCCATTTGCGGAGACCTCAGCACAACCGTCATACCGGCGGAAGCCGGTATCCAGAGGGACGCGGGGCTACGTCCTCTCAAACCTACAATCGACTGAACTGATTCGGCCTGTGCGATCAGTCCCACGTTTGACCCCTCGCAACGATTCGAGTACGGTTGACCCATGACCAAGTCGTACGCCATGGCCCTCGACCTCAAGGACGACGCGGCCCTGATCGAGCGGTATATCGAGCACCACCGGGCCGTCTGGCCAGAGGCCCTCGACAGTCTGAAGCGTCTCGGCATCGAGAAGATGAAGATCTTCTTGCTGGGGCGCAGGCTCTTCATGTACGTCGAGGCGCCGGACGAGTTCGACTTCCCAGCGGACTTGGCGCGGTACACGGAAGAGCCGCGCGCGCGGGATTGGGACGAGTTCATGCGCGGCTTCCAGGAGAAGGTGCCCGGCGCGATGCCCGACGAGTGGTGGGGACAGATGGAGCAGGTGTGGGATCTTTATGACTGGCCGCCGGAGGGTTAGGGCGGGTCGTCGCAGCGTCGCAGTGAACGGAAGGCCTGTGGATTCCCGCCTGAGCGGAAATGACGAATTGGGGAGCGCGAAGTGAGTGATTCGGATCCGACGGTGGACAGTCACCAGCACTTCTGGGACATCGACCGGCTCACGTACCCGTGGATGCCGGAGGGCGACAACGTCCTGCGGCGCAGCTACCTGCCCGAGGACCTCGCGCCGCACCTCGAACGAGCGGGGGTGTCAAAGACCGTCGTCGTGCAGGCGCAGATGACGATGGCGGAGGCGGACCTCCTGTTCGATCTGGCAGCGAGCGCGGACTCCATCGCGGGCCTTGTGGCGTGGATCGATTTGACGGACGAGAACGTCGGCGCGACGCTCGACCGGATGCAGGTGATGCCGAAGTTCGTCGGCGTCCGGCACCAGGTACACGACGAGCCGGACGAGCGTTGGCTGCTCAGGGACGATGTCGTGCGGGGCCTGCGCGAGTTGGCGCGGCGCGACCTTGCATACGATCTGCTACTGCGACCTCCGCACCTGAAGCACATCCTGGAGTTGGCGGACCGCGTCCCGGACCTGCGGATGGTCGTCGACCACATCGCCAAGCCTGAGATCGCCGACGGCCTCATGGAACCGTGGGCGGAGGACATCGCCAAAGTCGCTGAGATACCGGGTATGTACTGCAAGGTCTCCGGCATGGCGACCGAGGCCAACCCCGCCACGTGGCAGGCCGAGATCGTGCCGTACGTCGCCCACGTGATTGAGTGCTTTGGGTTTGACCGCCTCATGTGGGGCAGCGACTGGCCCGTGTGCCTACTCGTGGACGGCTACGATGCCATAAAGGACGGCGCGGTCGCGGCGGTTGGCGACATCGTCCCGGACGACTTGGCCAAGCTGATGGGCGGGAATGCCGCCACGTTCTACCGGCTGGGGTAGTAGACCGAAATCTTTGAAATGACGGGTAGTAACAGTGGGTTGGGTTTGCGTACTGCAACGATAGGGCGGGTTTCAAACCCGCCCCTACCAAGTCATAGTCTCGTCACCCTTCAATACTATGGTATTGAACCTCTAGAGCGCATCCATGCCGCCTGAGCCACAGCGCACGAAGCGCCTCCCGATCTATCGCAACGCGGGGTTCCTCTTCGACACCATCGGCGAGGCGGCGGACGTGTTCGCGCGGGAGGAGGAGTACCCGCAGAGCGCCGACCGTTTTTCGTATAGCCGCTATGGGAACCCGAACGTCGCGGAGACGGAGGAGTTGCTAGCGGAGATCGAAGGTGCGGAGTGGGCCGTCCTCACGGCGTCGGGCATGGCGGCGATCGACACCGCCCTTTCGGTCTTCCAACGCGGCGAGAAGACGGGCCCTTGGCTCTTCTTCAGCGAGCTGTACGGCGGAACGAACGACTATATTCAAAACATCCTGATAGGAAGGCGTGGGATCGAGGTCGTGCGGTTCCATCCGGCGGAGGGCGAGGAGCGGTACGACCTTGACGGGCTTGACGACCTGTTCGAGCGCGTAAAGCCGGCCCTCCTGTACTTCGAGCCGGTCACGAACCCGCTTTTGATCGTCTCGGACGGCGGCAGGGTCATCGAGATGGCGAAGGAGCGGGGGATATCGGTGGTCGTGGACAACACCTTTGCAACCTCTCGCCTCTGGCGACCGCTGGAGCGCGGGGCCGATATCGTCGTCCACAGCGCGACCAAGTACCTCGGCGGACACGGCAACCTGACGGCGGGAGTCGTGTGCGGGAACGATACCGGCATCCGCAAGGACGCCATGCTGTACCGGAAGTACGTCGGGAATAACCTCAGCGCCGACGACGCCTACCGTCTCAACACGCAGGCGCGGACATTCGAGCTGCGGTTCGCGGCGCAGTGCGAGAACGCCTCCAAGCTGGCAGAGGAGATGTCCGGGCATCCGGCCGTCGAGCGCGTCCGCTATCCCGGCCTCGCGTCGCACCCGACGCATGGCGAGGCCGCGAAGACCTTCGAGGGACGTGGTTTCGGCGCGATGGTAAACGTCGACTTCAAGGGTGGACGCGCGGCTGCGGACGCCTTCGTCGAGGCCGTCTCCGACACGATTTCCTATGTCCCGACGCTGGGCGATCCCACGACGATCATGCTACACGTCGCCACGGTCTGGGGCGAGGAGCGCTTCCCCTATCCCGGAATGGTGCGCATCTCCGTCGGCTTCGAGCCCTACGAGCAGTTGGAGTCGGGTGTGCTTGGCGCTTTGGACGAGGTGGTGGGGTTGTTGTGATGGGGCTGCAAATGCATCTTGATTCTTGCTCCCAACCCTCACGCCGATCAACTTGACAATAACACTGAAAATGTCGCGAAATGTCGCAATTCTCGAGCTTTTCGTCTGGCTGGTAGCACTATCAATCTCCTGGTCGATGGTCTAATGAGTGACACTTGACGACATGGGGACCGTGTGGTAAACATATGTTCGCATTGAAGGAGGAATCTCTATGCCAAAGTTTGAGACCCCCGAATGGATATCGCCTCCACAGGCGGGAACGTTAATGTGTATCTATGTCGGAAAGGGAGATGTCGATTGGCAGCGGGCCGTCCAGTTTGAGGTAGGCGGGCGCCGATATATGTCGCTGGTCCCGGCGGAATCAGTTGATCCCGAACGGAAGACACTTAGCGTCAGCATAATCGGCTCGCTCACGGACGGGTCATACTTGGTTGATCTGCCAGCCGAAACCTTCACCTCAGGTCCAAGGCTCCAGATACGTGGAGATGCTCCAGAGTTGATATATGCCCCTCAGTGACCGAGACATCTTCGAGGAAATAGAATGCGGGAACCTGGTCTTCGATCCGGAAGTCGAACTTAATCAGGTCTCTGCGTCCTCTATCGATCTTCGACTCGCAGACGTCTTCACGGTACCTAAGCTGCCGCCCGATGGAATGTTTTTCGCCATAGACCCGAGTGTGATTTCACCTGAAGCTGTTTTCAGGGACTACGCTGAAGTGGTCACAGTTCCATCAGGCGACAAGTTTGAGTTGAAACCGGGCGCTTTCGTTCTGGGGTATACGTTGGAGAAGGTAAGTCTGCCAAACCATCTCGCCGCAAGAATAGAGGGACGGAGTTCGATGGCGAGATTGGGAGTTTCCGTTCATCAGACCGCTCCCACAGTGCAGGCCAATTTCAGCGGACAACTCAGACTGGAAATATCCAACGTCGGGCCCTATACCGTGTTGCTCGAACCCGGAACTCGGTTCTGTCAACTGATAGTCGAGAAGCTGTCGTCCGCCGCTCGGTCCACGAATGTGAGCCAGTTTCAGAATCAAGGCAGCTCTACCTGAACCGTCTGCCAGAATTACCACATCGTCGTTCCTCTCATGTCGGCGCCGTCTTCTTGTCCCGTCCTGCCCAATTGCGTTACCGCCCCGTCTCTGCTTTAATTTGGGGTAGTCAATTTCCCACGATATGAGGTGTATCCGTGACCACAACCTATGAGCCGAACGTAGTTCTATCCGAGGTGGAGTTCAAGACCGTTGGGAAGCGTCCCATCCGCCACGACGGGGCGGACAAGGTGACCGGCGTCGCCAAGTACGGGGCCGACCAGTACCCGACGGGGCTGCTGTGCGGGAAGATACTTCGGAGTCCGCACGCGCACGCGGTCATCAAGTCCATCGACACGAGCAAGGCGGAGGCGCATCCGGGCGTGCGGGCGGTGACGACCGCCGCCGACTTCCCGCAGGACGGGGAGCACGAGGACCTGCGCGAGTCGCTCATGGCGAGCAAGAAGGTGCTCTACAAGGGCCATCCGATTGCCGGCGTCGCGGCGAACACCGTCCACGACGCAGAGGAGGCGTTGGCCCTCATCGAGGTGGAGTACGAGGTGCTGCCCACCGCGATGACCGCCCCGGAGGGTCTTGCGGACGACGCTCCGATCCTCCACGAGAAGAACCGCTCCGAGTACCACGGCGAAGACAGCGACACTCCGACGAACATCGAGGAATACATCCACCACGTCAAGGGCGATGTGGAAGAGGGGTTCGCCGAAGCCGACTTCATCGTCGAGCGGACCTTCGACACCGCGACGGTGCACCAGGGATACATCGAGCCCCAGAACACGACGGTGCACTGGAATAAGGATGGTCGCGTCCACATCTGGTGCAGCACGCAGGGGCCTGTGGAAGTCCGTGACGGCACGGCCAACGCGCTCGGCATTCCAGAGTCGCAGGTCGTCCTGACGCCGCAGGAGATCGGCGGGGGCTTCGGGGGCAAGTTCGAGCCGTACGGAGCGCCGCTGGCCGCGTATCTCTCGCAGAAGACCAATCGCCCGGTCAAGATAATCATGACGCGCACCGAGGACCTCGAGGCCACCGGCCCGACGCCCGGATCGCACATCGTGATCAAGATGGGCGCGACGAAGGAGGGCAAGCTCACGGCGGCCAAGGCGATGCTCGCCTATGAGTCGGGGGCGTACGCCGGCTCGATGATCGGGCCGGGCTGCATGTGCGTGTTCGCTCCCTACGAGCTCGAACACGGGGACATTGAGGGCTTCGGCATCTACGTCAACAAGCCTTCCACGAACGCCTACCGTGCCCCCGGCGCGACGAACGCCGAGTTCGCCGCCGAGACGGTGGTCGACGAGCTGGCGGAAATGATTGGAATGGACCCGCTTGAGTTTCGGCTTCTGAACGCCGCCAAAGAGGGTACCCGTCGTGTGGACGGTCCCGTCTTCCCGGCCATCGGACTCGTCGAGGTTGTCGACGCGATGAAGTCCCACCCGCACTACGACGCGCCGTTGGAAGGCCCAAACCGGGGCCGCGGCGTCGCAGTCGGATGGTGGATCAACGGCGGCGGCCCGTCCAGCGTGAATATCAACGTCCACTCGGACGGGACCTGCAGCCTCATCGAGGGGTCGCCGGACATCGGCGGTACCCGAACGTCCATTGCGATGCAGGCCGCCGAGGTGCTGGGCATCCCTGCCGAGGACATCCGGCCTATGGTCGTGAGCACGGACGAGGTCGGGTTCACCGCCGGAACGGGCGGGAGCCGCGTCACGTTCGCCACGGGCCTGGCGGCCCACGACGCCGCGCAGGACGTCAAGCGCCAGATGATCGAGCGCGCCGGCCTGATCTGGGACGTCGAACAGGACTCGGTTGAGCTCGTCGACGGTGTCTTCCAGTCGAAGGCCGATTCGGAGCTTTCCATGAGCTTCAAGGAGCTCGCGGGACAGATCGGCGGCACAGGCAACCCCATCGTCGGTCGGGCCACCGTCGACGCGGCCGGCGTCGGCTCCGCTTACTGCGGCAACATCGTCGACCTTGAGGTCGACCCCGAGACGGGGAAGGTGCGGATACTGCGCTTCACGACCGTTCAGGACGTGGGCAAGGCCGTCCACCCGAGCTACGTCGAGGGCCAGATGCAGGGCGGCAGCGCCCAGGGCATCGGATGGGCCCTCAACGAGGAATACTACATGACCGGCGACGGGCGTATGGCGAACAGCACGTTCCTAGACTACCGGATGCCGGTCGCCAACGACCTGCCGATGATAGACACTGTGGTCGTCGAGGTGGCCAACCCCGGCCATCCCTTCGGGGTGCGCGGAGTCGGAGAGGTCAACATCGTGCCTCCGCCCGCCGCCATCGCCAACGCGATCTACCAGGCCGTCGGCGTTCGCATGGAGCGCCTTCCCATGAACCCCGGCAGCGTCATGCAGTCCCTATGGAGCCAGAACGGGGGCTAGACGCGGTCGCGGTGAAAATAGTGGGGTACTGACTATGGTAGGGGCGGGTTTCAAACCCGCCCCTACGCAATTTCGGCGGGCGTCGTCTTCAGGGCAATGATGGACGGGTCGACCGGTTTTCGCAGTGGCGACGGCTCTTCAGGGTGACAGGCGGTCGATGTTGATGGCCTGATTGGCGCGGGTGGCGCGGATGCGGAGCGGCTCGCCGATCATCAGCAACTCGAACGTGAGCCAGTCGACGCCGATTATCTCGGTGCCGACGAGGATGTAGTAGTTGCCGCGCGTGTCGGTGCCCTTGTCGGCGAGCAACCCTTCGACTCGCTTGTACGGAGGGAGCGCATCGACCATCGACGCGCCCCACTTCCGAAAGAATCTCGCCAATCGGTATGTCAGATTTAGGGCAATCATGCCGCTCGCAGGCGCCTCTCGGCCCCTACCATGCGACCGAGCGAACATCGGGAATGTGTGCCCCATGATAGTGAGTCGCGCCCGGTTGGTTCAACCGGCTCAAGGTCGTCGTTTCGCCGAAGACGGCCTACAGCACCTGCTCCAACGCGGCCTCCACCTCGTCGTAGGTCGCGAACCCCTCGAAGCGGGCGGTGACGGTGCCCTGCTTGTCGATGACAAACGTCCACTCGATGCTGGGCAGCCGCCACTCGCGTACGGCGGGCGAGATGACCGCGCGTTCGAGGTCGCCCTGGATCTCGTGGGGGTTGTCGTAGAAGTCGACGTGCACGTAGTTGGCGTCCGACGGGTAGGCGTTCTTGAGCTCCTGGAGGACATCGACCTGCGGGCCGCACACGGCGTTCTGGCAGAAGGCCGGGCTTGCGAACACGACGACGGTCGGCATCTCGTTCTCGATGGCCCGATCGAGGCTGATCCGGTAGAGGTCGGGGTCCTGGAGGGAGCCGGTCGTCAGCTCTTGGAGCGACTCGACGTCGTCCACGGTCCGCGTCTTGGTCGAGACCGCCGACTGTCCCTCCATCGGTGAATAGGCCGAGTCGAAAACCTCGAACGCGAGCGGTACGCTCATACTCGCGCCTCCCTCTCCCGGAATGGAAATGTCGAGCACCCAATCTCCGGCCTTGTCGAAGTCGACGTAGGCGGTGTACAGACCCCGGTTGCCGTAAGGCCACTGCTGGAACACGGTGTCGACGGTGGGCCTGGTCTCCTCCGCGCCGTCGGATACGTACTTGGGCGTGATCTGCACGCCGTCGGTGGTGACGAATCCGGTCTTCGACGTGAGCACGAAGCCGATACGTTCGGTTCCGACGCCGAGGTCGCCGGTGCCGAGAATAGCCTTGAAGCCGTCGGCGGTGATCTCGCTCTCGATGAGCGGCTCGCGGTCTGGCCGTTCGGGCGGCTCCCGGACGGCGGACATTGCCTCCGGCGCATCATCCACCGTTTGGGCTGCCTCGTCTTCGCTGCCGCATGCCACGACGAATGCGACGAGGATAAACAGTCCGAATGCCAGATTTTGGATATTTGTCTTCATGTGTTCCCTCCGCCTCGTAGTGAGGTTCTAGTACGGTTAGGTCGTCCTCGTCCTATGCCTCGGGGTGGAGGACGTATGCTCCGAAGGTGAAGGCGAAAATCTCGAACTCGTCGGAGTTGGAGCTAAGGGTTAGCTCGTGACTCTCGAAGGCGTCGAGGCGCACGAGCGTGTACAGGCGAGGCTCATCAACGGTGATGAAGCTCCTGCCCTTGTCGTCGAACCAGATATCGGTGCCGGCGTCCCCGCTTGTCAGCGGCGCTCCGTCCATGCGGATCTGCACCTTGTAGGGCGTTTCGCTCTGAGTGCGGAGGACGACGTTCACGTCCACGGCGTTGAAGCGGAGGGCCATGTAGTCCTCGAACTCCTCTGTCATCCGCGCGTGCCTAAGGCTTTCCTCTCCGTTGTGCCACATTCCCTGAAGGTAGATGTGGTGGTTCTGATAATCGCCTGGGTCGATGTACTCCGTGTCCGAATTCGCCTGCTTGTAGAACTCCTCGTTGAGGACGTAGGGCGCTCGTGTTCCCGACCGCAGCACGCTGTAGTTGCGATCCGTACCAGCGTACAGCTCGCGGGTCAGGCCGTCAGGGCTGCGGGAGCTAACGGCGTTCGGCGCCACAAGCCTGATCGGGTTCTCGGCGTCGGATATGTCTGATACGGCCTGATCGGCCTCCTCGAGCAAGAGACGGATTGCCTGTTCGGTCTCGTCGTACCTCCCCTCGCCGAAGTGGGAGTAGCGGATGTACCCGTCCTTGTCGATTAGGTACTTCGCGGGCCAATACCGGTTGGTGAAGGCGTTCCAGGTCCAGTAGTTGTTGTCCTGCACGACGGGGTACTCGATCTCGAACCCCTCGACGGCCTCCTTGACGTTGTCCAAGTACTTCTCGAATTCGAACTCGGGTGTGTGGATGCCGATGATGACGAGTCCGCGGTCGGCGTACTTGTCGTGCCACTGCTTGAGGTATGGCAGGGTCCGAATGCAGTTGATGCAGGTATACGTCCAGAAGTCTATGAGAACGACCTTATTCTCGGCCTGCAGGTCCGCAAGGATGAGCTCCTCAGAGTTGATCCACTCGTTGACGCCCTCTCCCATGATGCGGGGGGCCGTCAAGGTGTCCTCGGTGATCGGGAGCGACAGCTTGGGGACCTCCTCCACCTTGGGCGCGGCCTCCTCCTCCTTAGCCGTGGCCGTCTCAGAGGTGGATTTATCGGTGGACGCTTTGGTCGAGTCGTCCGCCTCGGTCTGTGCAGCAGCGGCGGCCGGCGCGGTGTCCGTCGTCGAATCGTCGCTCTCCCCGGCGCACGCCGCCAGGAATAGGACCGCGGCGGTCAGGAACATCAGCAGAGAAACCTGTCTGCGCATGGAAACCTCCTTCACTCTTGGGCAGTGTACTGTGAACTATGAAACGTTGGGTCTATGAATCAGTGTAGCGAGTCGTCGTTACCCGAAACTAACGTAAGGCTTAAAAAAGTGTGAACCGACGTGCTCCTTGAGAAGGCGTTGCCCATCCAAGGCGCATGTCATTCCGAACGCAGCGTGTGAGGATTCGCAAATAGATATAGGCCCGGTTGAAGTCATTTCCCACATTTCATCCCACAAAAGCAACGCCAAGCGTCAAGGGGGGTGTGGAACTCCAAACCGCATGAGGCGAGCGAGACGTCGCGCATAGCAAGAGCGAGTGCCTTCCGCAATGTCGATCCCTTCGGTGCGGGTACGCGATCGAGAACTGAGTTGGTAGCTGCAAACAGTCTAGCACTCATGTGTGAGGAATCTAAAGTTTCTGTCCTCCGAGCGAGCGCCGTAGCTGGAACGGCCAGAATCACGACGCACGACATCCTAGATTCCTCGCTGCGCTTGGCATGACGGGTGGTCATGCCAGCTACGTTAATGGGAGCCTTTCGTGGGAATCACCATGGCCTTGCGAAGGCCACACAAGGGGATGAAAACGGGTTGGTGCCGGGAACGGGCAACCACAAGGGTTGCCCCTACAACAGGTTTGCCGGAGCCTATTCTCAGAGGAATGACGGGTGTGGAGGTTGTGTCTCTGACTTTCGTACCAATGACGAATTGCGCCGGGATTACAACCATGATTTCCGCGGCTCTGTCCAGCGGAATCGCGAACGAGTACAATGACGCTCGATCCCGAACACGTCCGGAGGCCCAATGACCATCCTGCAAGAGCCGATCACCGATCCAATCGTCGTCGAGAACTTCGTCGGCGGTGAGTGGATCAGGTCCGCGGGGGAGTACCACGACATTATGGATCCCGCGAGACAGCGCCTCATCGCCCATGTCCCCACTTCGACAGCCGATGAGGTGAACGAGGCAGTTCAGGAGGCGAAGGAGGCTTTCCCTGAATGGCGCTCCACGCCTCCAGTTTCTCGCGCCCGGTACCTGCACCGGCTCCGCGAGCTGATGGAGGAGAACTTCGAGGAACTCAGCCGCATCCAGACGATGGAGCACGGCAAGACGATAGACGAGTCGCGGGGCGAGACGAGACGGGGGATCGAGCAGGTGGAGGTGGCCTCCGGCATCCCGTCGCTGATGATGGGGTACAACCTCGAGGACATCGCCAGCGGCATCGACGAGTTCGTCATCCGCCAGCCGCTGGGAGTGTTCGCGGTAATCGCGCCGTTCAACTTCCCCTTCATGGTGCCACTGTGGTTCGCGCCCTACGCCGTCGCGGCGGGTAACTGCGTAATAGTCAAGCCGTCTCCGAGAGACCCGATCAGCCAGACGAAGATAGCAGAGTTAGTCGATGAGGCCGATTTCCCGCCAGGTGTCTGGCAGGTCGTCAACGGTGGCACGGATGCGTCGACTGCGTTGATCGACCACCCCGACGTCGAAGGGGTGGCGTTCGTCGGCTCGACACCGGTCGCCAAAGAGGTCTACAGGCGTGCAGGAGCTGCCGGAAAGCGCGCCATCGCGCAGGGCGGGGCGAAGAACTACGTGGTCGTCATGCCGGACGCCAACACGCGCGCGACCATCCCCGCGCTGCTGACCTCCTTCTACGGCAACGCCGGGCAGCGCTGCCTTTCGGGAGCCAACCTCCTCATCGTAGGCGACGACTCATTCCACGACTCCTTCATGGACGAGCTATCGCAGGCGACCGGCCGCATCCGCGTCGGCTACGGCCTTGATGAATCGGTGCAGATGGGGCCCATGCAGTCGCCTGACGGGAAGGACCGGGCGCTGAGCTACATTGAGAAGGGAGTCGACGACGGGGCGCGACTCCGGCTGGACGGGCGCACACTCGACCTCGTCGGCGAGTATCCCGAGACGTGCTTCCTGAATCCGTCGATCTTCGAGGACGTCCAGCCCGACATGGCCATCGGACGGGAGGAGATCTTCGGGCCGGTCATGTCCGTGCTCCGGGCGGGGACGCTGCAAGAGGCCATCGACACGATCCACACGAACCCCTACGGCAACTCGGCGTGCATCTTCACCACGAGCGGCAGGAACGCGCGGGAGTTCCAGTACAACACGCAGGCGGGCAACATCGGGGTCAACATCGGTATCGCAGCGCCGATGGCCTTCTTCCCGTTCGGCGGCATGAAGGACTCGTTCTTCGGCACTCTCCACGGTCAGGGGCCGGACGCAGTCCGCTTCTTCACGGAGGGCAAGGTCGTCGTGCAGAGGTGGCCCTAGTTGGAGCTGAACACCGCCTCCGCAGCCGTCAGATTCGCCAAGCAACTCGAGGACGAGTCACGAGAAGTATACGAGCGCGTTGCCGAACGCTATCTACAATGGGAGAGTACGCTCGCTCCCTTCGTTCGGGAGAACAAACGCAACGTCGGGAGCATCGACCGCGCGTACATCGGAGTGGTGAGCGACGCGCTCGACACGCAGTTCGCGTTCGAGGGAATCGACACCGACGACTACGTGCTCATCACCGATCTGCCGGACTCACCCGACCAAGTGGTCGCGGGCCTGGCCGCCAACGAAGAGACGATCATCGCGTTCTATAATGCCGCCGCCGACTCCTCACGCGACCTGCTGGCCGACGTTCCCCGCGCGTTCGAACGGATAGCGTCCAAGCGGTCGCGGCGAGCAGCGGAACTCAGGACGCTCAACGACGGAAGCTAGTCGCCATATCGTTTACGCGGTTCGTTCAATGCGTGAACCGTTCCCGCAACGCCCGTCCTTCCTCGACTCCCGACTGCAATGTCTATTGGCACGGGGATGACCCAGCTGTGTCCGAGACGTCTGGCTCCGCGTACTCTGCCGTCCTGGCATAGGCGTCGGACGTACCGCGAACTAACGCCGAGTCGGTCGGCCGCCATCTCTACGCTCAGGTTCTTGACCTCACCGGTCGCGCTGACGCCGATCTCGAACTCGGCCTTGTCGTTCCTCGTCAGGGTGTGAACGCCCTCGATCATGAGTCCGAGGGACTCGCCACCGTCCTCGGATACGCGCTCCAGCACACGGTCGTCATCCATTGCCGAATAGTAACCTACGCCATCCTTCCAACGGATATGGAGGGTGTCGTTCTCTTCGTCGTACCAAACGGATATTTTGCGGTTCTCCATCGTCCTGCCTCACACAAGCTCATCAGTCACGAACGCGGTTGAGACCCACGCCTCGTCGTCCAGAACCTTGACGGCCACTCGAATGTACTTCCCCAACTCTCCGACCCACCCGTAGTACCTTAATCCATTGGGCCTGCGCGGGTCGGGAAAGGCAGGCACTACGGGATTCGCCAGGGCCTTGCCGATCTCTTGGACATAATCGACCGGCTCCGGGTGGTCTGCGAGGATGTGGTCAAACAGCACCGCATCACTTAGCATTATCTCGACACCACGATAGTCCCGAAACCGTCTCATGACGGAGACCTCAACAAAATAGTACCATCCTCGGCACTATTAGTCAAGATGCAAAGCTGCCTGGTGCAAAATATCCAGAAGACCTGAGTGGATATCTGCTACACCCAGCCTAGCTTCTCCATGGCCGCGCGCAGCGCCGCCAGCTCTTCGTCGTTTAGAGGCTCGGTGGGTAGGCGGGGCGGTCCCGTCGGGTGCCCGACGATGTTCATCATCCCCTTTGCCATGCGGTAGCCGCCACCGTTTGCGGAGATCATGGCACGAACGGGGCCGAGGGCCTCGTCCTCCGTGTCGACCATGGCCTCGGCCTCGTCGTACTTGCCCTCGGCCAGGAGCGCAGCAACCTTGAGATCGTGCGCGGGATAGGCGGGAGCGAAGGCGCTGACGATGCCCGCGCCGCCGTTCTTGAAACAGCGCGCGTGCTGGCCGGAGTTGTCGATGACGTTGAAGGTGTCCGAGAACTCCCTCATCTTGTCGTAGCCTTCCGGGTCGGGGTAGTTCCACTTGACGGCTGCCACGTGCTCGGCGTCTTCGAGGCGGTGCATCGTCTCCGGCTCGATTGGGGATACCCCGAACCAGTAGGTGTTGTAGATCATGATGCCGATGTCGATGGCGTCCGAGATCATGGTGAAGTGCTTCACGTACTGGTCCTGGTTCGGCGCGTGGTTGTAGGGAAGCTCAATCTGAAGGCTATTCGCGCCCATGTCTTGGGCGATCTTGGCGTCCTCGATGGTGCGCATAGTGTCCTTGGACTTGAGGCCACACATGACGTTGACACCCGGCCCGCCGGCGTTGACCACCGTGCGCACGAGGTGGGGCCACTCGTCGTCGGAAATGTCGGGCCCCTGCCCCCACGCCGAGCAGAGCTTTATCATGGACGTGCTCGTGCCAAGCCCCTGGCTGACCCACCACTGCGTGAGGTCGGTCGCCGCGGCCAAGTCGAGGTGATAGTCCTTGTCGAACGGTGTTGGCACCGCGACCGATACGCCCCTGATAATCTGCTTGAGGTCTTCGCGATTCATGCTGCTGCTCCTCGTCTGTAGTGGGTTTGGGTAAATCTCCTATCCTGCGACGGGCCACCCGATCTCCCGCCAGATGTCTCGAAGCTCGTCCATCAGCTCGTCGGAGAGCCAGTGGGAAGGCTCGCGGGTCTCGCCGCAGTCCCAGCCCACCACCTTCATGTATGCCTTGAGATGCTGGTAACCACCGGAGTGGTCCTTATTCTTTACGCGCCACTCCTTGAACTTGGAGTCTACCCTGTCCATCTCCGCCTGGGCTTCGTCGTACTTCTTGGCCTCCAGCAGCGACCAGAAGTTGAGATTGAACGGGGCGTACGCCGTCGCGGTGGACGTAATGTATCCCCTTCCGCCAAGCTGATGGCAGCGCACTGGCTTTCCACCGTTGTTGATGACATTGAAGTGGTCGGAATACTCGCGCATCTCGTCATAATCACGGTCCGGCGGCGAGCTGAACTTCAGCGCGACCACGTGCTCGGCGTCCCGGAGGCGGTTCATCGTCTCCGGGGTGATGCCGGGGCACCCCCACCAGAAGGTGTTGTAGATCATGATGCCGATGTCTATCTCGTCCGAGATATCCGTGAAGAACCGGACGTAGTCGTCTTGGTTCGGATGGTTGAAGAACGGCAGGTCGATCTGGAGGCCAACAATCCCAAGGTCCTGGGCCTTCTTGGCGTCCTCGATAGTGTGGTACGTGCTCTTGGCCTTGATCGCGCACATTATGACGGCGTCGGGGCCGGCGGCGTTGACCGTCGTCCTAATGACCTGCTCCCACTCGGAGTCGGTGAGCGACGGCCCCTCTCCGCCTGCGGCGCACACCTTCAGCGGGGCGACGTTCGTCCCCAAACCTTGCTCGACCCACCACCGCGTGACCTCGGTGATCCGAGCGTAGTCGACCTTCATATCCTTGTCCATCGGGGTGGGCGTGGTCACGACCGTACCCTGAATGAGATTTCGCAGTTCGTTTCTGTCCATGTCTCCTCTTTTTCGCTCCGTGTGTTTATTTGCTTTGATTGTTATGCGCCGATAGGAGTGCCAAAGCACAAGGCGATGCCGCTTGGATCACGAATCGTAAACTCACGCATTCCGTAGTCCATGTCCCCCAACGGGATCTCAATTTCAACCGTGTCCTTTAGCCGGTTCCAAAGAGCGTCTACGTTGTCGGGGTAAAAGTACAGCGAGTTCAGGGCAGGCGAGTCAGGGTGCTCGTGATGGTCTCCGTCGTCGTGCTCGTGGCCTTCATCATGGTCGTGGTCGTCTGCGCCCAAGAGCATGATCGCCGCGTTGTCCCGTCTCAGGAAGCACCACGTGGGATCGTCATCGGGCATTGCGCTTGCCAGCGTAAACCCGAGCGTATCGCAATAGTACGCGATCGCTTGTTGCACGTCATTGGTATGGAGAGTGGGAACAGGGCCGCGAATGGTCACTTCGGTCATTGGCGTTAGATATCCTTGCCGAAGCTCAGCATGTAGCCGTCGCTGTCACGTATTCCAAACTCACGCATCCCGTAGTGAGTGTCGTACAAGGGGTATGCGACATTGGGCTCGTCCCTGAACTCTTCCCAGAGCGTCTCCACGTCGTCAGAGTAGACGTACATCGTCCACAGGCGGTTTTCACCAGACGACTCGTGGTGCTCGTGATCATGGTCATGCTCGTGGCCGTGTTCTTCGTCGCCGTCGTGGTCATGCTCTTCGGGACTGGTGAACATGATGGCCGCGTCGTCCCGCCTGAGGAAGCACCAAGTAGGATTCTCCTCCGGGAGTTTGCCGGTGACCTCGAAGTCGAGGACGTCGCGATAGAACGCGATGGTAGCGTCCATATCGTCGGTGGTAAGTATAGGAGTCAGACGGCTGAGGGTAGCCGGGTAGCCGGGCATGTTAGCCAACGCTCCAGCCCAACGCCGCCACGACGTCCCTTGCCTCGGCGACCTCGTCCTCGGAGCAAGGCAGGGTAGGGGGACGCGGCGGTCCTACGGAGTTGCCTGTCGCCGCCATGATGCCCTTCACCTGACGGTATCCGCCGGACTTAGCGCCCGTCTTGGCGCCCCAGGGACCGATTGCGGCGCCGACGCGGTCTTTCTCGGCCTGAGCCTCGTCGTACTTGCCGGCCTCGAGGAGGTCCCACACCTGTAGATCATGCTTGGGATACGCCGCCACCCATGGGCTGATGTATCCCCTACCGCCGTTCTTGTGACAGCGTACGGGCTGTCCCGAGTTGTCGATCACGTTGAAGGTGTCGGCAAACTTGGTCATGTCGTCATAGTCGATGTCCGTGCCTTCAGGAGCGCTCCACTTGAGCGCCACCACGTGCTCGGCGTCCTTCAATCGCAGCATGGTCTCGGCTCGCATGGCCTCCACCGCCGGATCGGACGTGAACCAGTGAGTGTTGTAGATCATGATGCCGATTTCGATGGCGTCCGATATGTCCGAGTAGAAGCGGACGAGGTCGTCCTGGTTGGCGTGGTGCATGAACGGGAGGTCTATTTGCAGGCCGATGGCTCCAAGGTCCTGGGCGCGCTTGGCGTCCTCGATGGTGTGCAGGGTGTTCTTCGGCTTGAGAGCGCATATGACCTTGGTGTCGGGGTTGGCGGCCCTTACGACGGTGCGCAGCAGGTGCGGCCACTCGTCGTCGCCGAGGTCGGGGCCTTCGCCCATCGCCGCCGAGGTCTTCAGTGGGGAGGTACCGGTTCCGAGTCCTTGCTCTACCCACCACTGGGTCACCTCGGTCGTACGGGCCAGATCGAGGTTGAAATCGTCGTCCATCGGGGTCGGGAGCGTGGCGATGCAGCCTCCGATCATCGTCTTCAG
Source organism: Dehalococcoidia bacterium (assembly GCA_965247555.1). Lineage (GTDB taxonomy): Bacteria > Chloroflexota > Dehalococcoidia > Lucifugimonadales > VXLM01 > VXLM01. The sequence goes on from CBDFHR010000009.1 coordinate 314,086, forward strand.
TTCTTCGCGGTTCATACAGCACTCCTTGAGTTAATTGCCCTGCGGCAAGCCGTGACGAGTGAGGGACGTATCGAATTCACAAGGGCATCGTGTCGCGGCGCATACGGCGGAGCCACCAAATGAGCCCGATGGCAACGGCAAGCACCACGATAGCGCCTACCACGCCAATGATGATCTGCGGAAGGTTAGACTCCTCGGGCGTAGGCTCCCGCTCGAAGATATTTCCAAACATGAGGTACGTGATGCCGGCATTCTCTCTCTCTTCATCGGGGTCCCCAAATGCGGCAGAATACGCGAGATCGGCCATACCGTCGCCGTTGAAGTCGCCGATGCCGACAGCCGACCCCAGACCCTCCAGGGCCTTGTCGCCTTCGATAACGATTTGGGCGGAAGCCTCGAGGTTGTAGGTCCCAGACTCAATGGGGCCTTGGAAGATCAATACTTTGCCCGATGCGCGATTCCCGGACGCATCGGACTGTGAGGATCCCACTACCAAGTCATTGGTTCCATCGCCATTCAGGTCACCGATTGCAAGTGAGCCTTCCGAAGCCGAGTCCCTCTCAGCGACACCCTGTATAGTCACGTCGGCTAGAGTCTTTAATTCTCCCTCTAGCGTGTCCAATGGTCCAAAGAGAATATACGTCTCTCCCGCATTATCGATGTCTCCATTATCGATTTCTCCGACGTCTGCGCTCCGGGCATTTACGACGAGGTCGTCGACGCCGTCGCCGTTGATGTCGCCGATGGCGACCGACGCGCCGGCGCCATCTCCCTTGACGGTACTGGAGATGTCACCGGTGGAGCCAAGCAGTAACCCGTCGGCATCGTCACGAAGATCGATGTCCGAGCCGTCAAACGGGCCCAAGAGTATCTCTACGCCGCCTCTGCGCAGTTCGTAACCACTGGGTGTTCCGATTACGAGATCGAGGACGCCGTCGTTGTTGAGGTCGCCGGCCGCAAGGCCCTTTCCGCTGTTGTAGTTTCTATGCGCTCCGAGAATGTGAAAGTCGGTTCGCTCACGTATATCGACGGCGGTCTGACCGGTCGGTCCAACCGGCCCCAGTACCGTGTAGACCACACCGGACTCATGGCGAGTGTCGTCGACGGCCATTTCCTGGGAACTGATAACCAGGTCGCTGGCGCCGTCCTCGTTAATGTCCTGAATAAGCACACCTGAGCCGATTCCCGCTGTGAAGTCGAAGCCATTGAACTTGATCACGGCTTGAGATGAGTCGGTCACGGAACTATCGATCGGACCAAAGAAACCAAATGCCGCGCCTGCCCGAAAATTGCTATCGAGGCCCGACTCGGGCGCGCCCACCAGAAGGTCCACCTGTCCGTCGGAGTTTATGTCGCCGACCGACATTGCGGCCCCGAACCGGTCTCCTCCCTCTTGCCCGGCTATGGCCACGTCATGCTCTTTCGAGTTCTTGAGTATCAATTGGTCCGATTGTGCTACCGTATCGCTTATGGCGAATACGACCGCAAGAAGGGCAATCAGTGAGGACGCTGCAAGAACACCCCAGGTCGGCACATGCTTTCTGTCTAGGTTGGTGGTTCTTAGCATTCCTGGGAATACTCCTCATGTGGTTTCGTGTTTGTTGTGCTGAAGTCTACCCCAGCTTCATTCGATTGACAATGCGCGGATATGGGGCTACACCCATGCGTCGGACAACTCGCCCGAGACGTCGCGCTGAAACGTCGGACGGATCACGAGTTCCGGTATGGAACTGTTCTGCGGAAGCCCGGCGATGAGAGCGATGGCCTCCGCGACGTCTTCAGGACCGGCCATCGTCTTGCGCGCGTCCGCGCTTGGCGGGACGGGCCGTTTGTCCAAGAGCGGCGTTGAGATTTCTCCTGGGATGACGACGCTCGCGCGGATGTTCGTGCTCTTGAATTCCTCGTTCAGATGCCCGGTGAAGTTGATAACCGCGGCCTTGACCGCCGAGTAGATCATCCCGCCCAACAGACCCGGCGTCACTCCCGCGAGAGAGGATACGTTGATGATGGTGCCGCTGTCGCGCTCCAGCATCGCGGGCATGACGGCCTGCGTGCAGTAGATCGTGCCGATCAGGTTGGAGTTGATGACCGAGGCGATCTCGTCCGGGGGAGTTGACAGCAGTCTCCGGTGGGGTGAACTGTGGCCTGCATTGTTCACGAGAACGTCGATAGCGCCACGTTCACGCTCTATTTTAGCAACGACCGCAACGATTCCCTCACGGTCCGCCACGTCCACACCGTAAGCCACTGCCCTCCCACCGGCGGTGACAATGTCCGCACATACGGCCTCGACCTTTGAGAGAGTTCTTCCCACAAGCCGAACGTTCGCCCCCTCGGAGGCGAATCGGAGTGCCGTGGCCCGCCCTATCCCGCTGCCGGCTCCCGTAATGAGGCAGGTCTTGTCACGTAGTGTCATGGGCTATCTTATCCGTCGCGTGTCATTGTCCGCTGGGAGGTAGTCACTTATAGGCGAAGAATAAAGCTATAAAGAATAGCCCGACGATGGCAAGGGCGACAGCCGGAAGCCAACCCCCCAGGCGATTGTCACAATCTTGAAGCGGCCCGCAGAGATCTCGTCTTCCCGGTAGAAGCTGTCGAACCCTTGTTTCTTTCGCCGTCCCCGTCCGTGCAAGAGTGGACCTACCCACCACCTATGATGACAACCAGGGCAAACATCGCCGCAGCAACGATGGAAAATACAATGATCCCGCCGCAAGCGAGCAGGACGCCCATTGTTCCTGTGAACCAGTTCCTTTCCGTGAGCGATGGGCTGTCGAACCTAGCTCGCTTCAGTGGGTCGTCCGTGACTTCCGAAGTCATAGTCTCGAACCGAGGGCTCTTACCGAGCGCTTGGCTCGCCTTGCTAGGTGCTTGGTTCGCTGCCTGGGGTGCGGACGTTTCTTCTCTCTCGACTCGGAACGCGGCCCGCATCTGCGTTATCTCTTCATTTGTCGCAGGTATGTCGCCGTAGTGCGCGCGGTTGAACGCATCCGTTGCGGGTTCAACAAGCTCGTTCGGGAAGACACTCCTCAGATCTCCGCGAAACTCAGTGGGCGTATAGTGGTCCGGGCGGGCTACCGCATTCTGCTCGGCGGTGGTGAGCATCTGGTAGTACAGCCGGAGAGCTTCGACGACGCCGGGAGGACCGGCGGGCAGCCGGAACACCTTTCGTCCGGCGCCTTTGAACAGGTCCCGGACGTTCGACAAGAGATCGGAGAACAGATCTCCAATATCCGATGCGAAGTTCATCTCCTCGAGGGCCTCGCGATCGGCATCATCCTCCCGCTTCAGCCTTCGCCTAATCTTTCGCATGATGACGTACAGGAAGATGCTAATGACGACTACAGTGGCGACTACCAAGCCGTAACGGACGAACTGTGTTACCAGCAACAGAAAATCAGGAGCTCGTACTGCGGAGCCGGATCCTGGAGGGACAAATGTTATAGGAGTCCCGGGCTGCGGGGTCGGAGTGGGAGTTGCCTCGGGCCCGATTTCGGGCTCGACGGGCCCTTTGAAGATCGCGGCCATCACGCCGTTGATAAATTCCAGCACCACCACGAGGGGAACGCCAACGATAATGAGCAAGCCCTCCACCACTTTGTCAAAGACCAAGCGAATAGGCGAGGTAACGAACTCGAGCAAGTCCTGCTGCAAGAAGCCGAACATTCCGCCTACGACAAGGACGGCGATGACCGCCAGGCCAATCACCTTCGGCCACGTCTTCGTCTGTACTGAGGCGGAAGTCTCCGATACCAGGTGCCCGATGTTCAGCCCCGCGAGCCCTGAGCCGAAGAATATGAGGACCATCGCAAAGACGTTCAACTGCTGTTCGACCAAGATGTCCATGACGGCCGCAAAGCCGATGAAGAACAGCCCCAGTCGGAAGCTGAGTTTAAGGCTCTTTTCGGGATAGGGCACCATGGCCAGTACAATCCCGCGGAACCACAATCCGACCGCGAGGATGCCTCCCACTACTCCATGAAATGTTCTGCCCGGTTCCTTATACGTGGAGTCAATGAGCTTGGTTATCCAGTCAATCGTGAAGGTTTCGTTGGGTTCGTATGCCGCGGCGACGACCATGTACGCGAGAAGGATTCCCAAGAATGTAGCCCCAAAGTAGAACAGCTCGAACGCCTGGAACTCCTTGTAGCGGATGTACGAGTATGTGAGAGTCGAGAGGCCCAGAAGGCCGAGTATTGCGAAGAAACTCAGGGGGCTGCCGGTGGAGCCGGCGGCGACACCGAGAATGGAAAGAAACGCGAAGAGCCACGCGGACTCGGAGACCACGAGTGCGGCGTAGGTCAGTTTTTCGCGCGACAGGGTCATGTCGACTCGTCTCCCACGCCTACTACGGTGTCCTTGAACCTGTCCCACATGGTCGGCTCGGTGTCTTCGGTGTCCTCGTCATCTTCATCCGAGGAAGCCCGTTCCTTCCGTTCCCGCTCTTCCTCGTCGATACGGTCGATGTGCTCACGGAGATCGTAGAAAAGGACGTCCGGGGGAGGGTTCTCCACCGTTTCCGAGCCGGTGTAGAGGACCGTAAACCGGAATCCCCGCTGACGAAGCTCGGCAATCGCCAGAAGGAGGCTCTCGGTTATGATGTTGGTGCAGAGGACAATTGTGGACCCGAAGGGGAACTTGCGCGATTGTTCGAGCAAGGCGCTGGACATCGCGTTCGGGGCAAATGGCCTGGTCAGGGCAAGCGCGGTCAAGATGGTGTGCAAGTGCTCCGGCTCCGAGCTCGGTGGTACGGTCATGGACCGTTGGGTGAGCACCGGCATGTCGTTGGAAAACAGCCCCATGCTGTATTGGCTGCTCGAAATATAGAGAGCCATCGAAGCGGCAATCGATATCACCCGTTCCAGGTCATCCGGGCTCAGGGAGAGCCAATACGGCTCCATGGTATCCACCGCCGCGGCGATAATCACGGTGTGGCTCGAGCTTGGCTCGAACGTCCTGACCATGAGCCGCTGTTGCTTCGCCGTCGACTTCCAGTCGATAGTCTTGAGGGGGTCGCCTCGGACGTATTCGCGGATTCCCGCAGGTCGGGACGGATCGGGAAATATCTCCAGTCCGCCTCGAATGTCGCCGAGCGGTCTCGCAGGCGGAATGCCGATATCATCCAGCGGATACACCTTGGGATACACGATTAGAGTGTCCAGATGGGACACGATCTTCCGGCTGCGGAAGAAACCGAACGGATCGCCGCTCTCCAACCTGGCGGGGCCGATATGGTATTCCCCTCTGCCTACCACATTGACGCGGTACCGCCAGCGGATCCGCTCGTACCACGCTACCGCCGTGGCATGACTCAGGCTGTCGATTCCGCTCTGCATGTTTCGTCGGAGCGAGGCGCTGGACGGCATAATCCCTTGTGGAAGCTCGTCGTCGATATTGAGCCAGGCGAGGGGTATCGGCTTGCGATTGGACACCACCAGGTCCATATATATGTCGTCGCCGAAGAACACGCGCTCCTGGGGGAACTTTCGCTCGTACGAGAGCTTTTGGAGCGCGACCCGGTTCCAGAAACGAGAGATCGCGATGGCGATAAGTCCCATCAGCCCAAAGGCGATGCCCAGTGAGTGACCGAAGATCACGCTGGCAACAAGCAACACTCCGAAGAAGGTGGTCCAGAGCGTCTGCCAAGTTCGGTCGCTGGAAACCATGCGAATGGGGTCTTGGGGCTCGACACGAGTCGTTGCCACGTTACTGCCTTTCGATTGGGACCGCGACGGTGTCGAGCACGTCGCCGATGATCTGGTCGGCGCTGTTCCCGCGCAGCCGTGCAGCCGAACTCAGGATGAGTCGGTGCGGCAGAACCGAGCGGGCAAGCAGCTTCACGTCGTCGGGCGTCACGAAGTCTCGGCCCTCCAGCGCGGCCCATGCCTGCGAAGTCTTGTAGAGGGCAAGGCCCGCGCGCGGACTGGCGCCGAGCGATAGGCCTGCGTTGTCGCGAGTGCTCGTAATCAGGTCGACGATGTAGCTGCGAACCGTGTTGTCGACCCTGACCGTCGGTGGAACGGCTTGCAGCGCTTCGAGGTCTCTGGAGTTGGTCACGGCGCTGACGGGCGGGGGTACCGGATCGTCCTCGAACCGCTTGTAAATCTGTCCTTCTTCCTCCGGTGTGGGGTACCCGATGACGATTCGCACCATGAAACGGTCGAGTTGGGCTTCCGGCAGCGGGAACGTGCCCTCCATCTCCACCGGATTCTGGGTCGCCATCACCATGAACGGCTCCGGCAGCGTCATGCTATCTCCGTCGATGGTTGCCTGTCGCTCCTGCATGGCTTCGAGGAGCGAAGACTGGGTCCGAGGAGTCGCGCGGTTTATTTCGTCGGTCAGGACGATCTGGCTAAAGACCGGTCCTTGCCGAAACTCGAACTCGCCCATCTTCTGGTTATAAAAGTTGACCCCAAGTACGTCCGAGGGCATCAGGTCAGGTGTGCATTGGATACGGTTAAAGTCACATCCGAGTGACTGAGCGAGTGCCTTGGCCATCGTCGTCTTGCCTGTACCGGGCACATCCTCTAGCAGGGCGTGACCTCTGCAAAGAAGGGCGACGAGCGCCAAGTTAATCGCGTCATCTTTTCCTACGATGATCTTTTGTACGTTTTCCCTGATGCTTCTTGCGACATCTCTTACTTCGCCAACCGATTTCCTATTCAGCATGTCTCCTCCATTGAACCCGCGCCGTTGATACGTTTCATTTTTCTATCGTGCATAATTGCGCCGCGTCCCTCGCTTGCACCGCTATTTGGCGATGCGGGGAGTGTGTGCAATGTCATGGAATGCGTCTCGCCGTTCTTTAGCGTTCAACATGAGCGAGACACCGTTCAGCCTATGGCGAAACGACTAAGGTGAGCCAAGTGCCGACACGGGGGTCGAATAGCTCCACCAGATGTCCGGCGCTGCCGTCGTCACTCCAGCCGCCCGCGACAATCACTCGTCCGTCCGACATTATGGCTGCGGAGTGGCCGGTTCTCGCCAGCGTGAGGCTGCCCGCAGGCGACCAAATATTTTTCTCAGGGTCGTATATCTCCGCCTGGGCGATAGTCGAGGCCGGCCCTGCCCCGCCGACCACCAGGACTCGACCATCCTTCAAGACCGTTGCCGAATGCCCCGCCCGGTTTACCGCGAATTGACCGGCCGGGACCCAATTGTTCGTTACCGGGTCGTATATCTCGGCCGTCCTTCGCATGGCTGCCGGTCCGGCGCCGGTGTGGCTTCCACCCGTAACGAGGACTCGGCCATCGTGTAATACCGATGCCGTAGGGAATGACCTCGCCTCGGTCATGTCGCCCACCAGGGTCCACGTCCTAGTGTCGGGGTCGTATATCTCAGCGGACGCGAGGGTTCGGAGATCGTTGTCGAACCCTCCTGCGACGAGCACCTGTCCGTCGTTGAGCAGCGCGGCGGCGTGGAAAGTCCGTCCGTGGTGCATGACGCTCGTGGACGTCCACGAGTCGTCTAAGGGATCGAACAGTTCGACCGTGTGCAGGACTTGCCCCGACACTTCTCGTCCGCCCGTTGCGAGCACCCGCCCATCGAGCAGTAACGTTGACGTGTGCCAGCGACGCTTATCGACGAGGTAGGCCGTCGATTGCCAAACGTTCTTTGTGGGACTGTAGACCCGCGCTCCGTTCCAGTTGCCGGGGCTCGACAGGTCCCCGACCATCAGCACCCTTCCGTCGCCCAGTGTGGTTACGGAGTCTCCCCTTCGTGTTCGCGCCTTGACGGCCATGTGGGGAACGAAGCTGGCGAGCTCTATCCGGGGAAGGCTGGAGTCGTACGGCTGCGGGTCGAGGACCGAGAGGCCGATACCTACGAGTGAGGTGTCCACCCGGTCGCCGACCTCTGCCTGGTCTCTAATGGCGGTCAAAGAGCCGGCAGTCAGCAAGAAAGCTGTGGTAACAGCCAACACGCTTACTCCGAGGCGGGTCTTGAACGCAAGGTGAAACGCCCCGGCTCCCCCTTGCGCCATTGACTTGGCGCCGAGGTCGAGCGCGGCCCTCTCCGCTCCGCGCCGGGAGAGCCGCCACGAAAGGTCCATCGAGGTTCCAAACAGCAGTCTCGTGCAGATTTGAAGCGTGATAAGACCGACAGGGACGCCCTCACTTCGGGAGAATTCTACCTGTTCCCAAATGTCGGACTCTATTTCCGCAAGGCGCGCGTCACGCTCCCGTGCCGGAAGGCCCAAGGTATAGCACCGTACCCACCAGCGGACAATGCGAGCGGCGAAGGGTAGGCTCGAAGGGTTCATCTAGGGGGTCATTAGCTCCTGTCGACGGGCAGGGGATGCCAGTTCGACCTGTGAGCGGGCCGCTAGCAGGGCGTCCTGTCCGGCTTGAGTCACCTGATACAGCCGGCGCCTGGGCCGTCCACTAGCGGCGGCGTTGAGGGGGTCCTCCCAGCGACTCGAAAGAAGTCCCTGATTTTCCATCCTCGAAAGGGCCTTGTACAGCGTGCCGTATGCGGTGAGCTTGCGAGCGCCTTCCCACTCCGAGAGCTGCTTGGCAATCAGGAAGCCGTAGAATTCCGGCACCTGGCTGGCGTGAAGTTCGAGGCCGGACTCCAGAATCGATATTTCGATGGGCAGAAGTGTACCTTGTTTCCTTCTCATAGGTCGAATTATAGGAAGGTATCGACTGCTTGTCAAACGTTTTATGCGTCCATCAGTTACACCGAATACCCTACCACTATTTGCCCCTTCCTTCCAACTTCTCAAGCTGCTCGTTGGGCCCGACGAGCATAACCGCGTCGCCCAATTCAACGGCGGTGTCAAACGGCGGAGTTACGAGGAGGTCTCCGTCTTTCTTCGCTATGGCGATAACTCGGACGCCCTCATCGGAGTTTATCTCCCGAACGACTCGATTCACGATTGGCGAATCGTCGGTCGCGACTACTTCGCTAATGCGTCTGCCTTGCTTGGATCCTCGTGCAAGAGTGTCGAACACGTCTGCCGCGAGTGGACGCAACGCGGCCATGGCCATCCGCCTGCCTGCGATCTCGAACGGGGATACGACGCGGTCCGCCCCGGCGATCTCCAGCTTGTCAACGGTCTCAGGAGAGGTGCTCCGGGCCACAATCGAGATGCCGGGGTTGATTCTCCGAGCCGACAGCGTGACGAAGACGTTGTCACTGTCGTTACCCACAGCCGCGAGAAGCCCCTTGGCCCGCTCGATGCCCGCTTGATACAGTGTCGCGTCCTTCGTTGCGTCGCCCGTGAGCATGAGATGCCCGTCTTCGGTACCCTGCGACACCCGCTCCGGTTCCGTGTCGATCACGACGAACTGTACGTCCTCCATCGCAAGCTGCCGTGCGACCTCATTGCCGACTCTGCCAAACCCGCAGATGATGAAGTGGTCCGAAAGTCCCGCCAGTCTGCCTTCCATCCGACGCCTCCGTAGGAAGTTTGCGAGGAACTGCTCCTCGACGAACGACCGAACGATCTCGGTCAAAATGTACAGCACCACCCCGACACCGGCCAGCATGAAGACGATGTTAAAGACGCGGCTCGCGGTCGAGAGGGGCCGTACTTCCTCGTACCCGACCGTCGTGATCGTCACGACGACCATGTACGCGGCGTCGATGGCCGTCCACCCCTCGACGATGAAGTACCACAGAAAGCCGGAACCCACGACCAGCAAAAGGGCGATGGCTCCACGCACTTTGTGGTTTTTCAAGAACATATCGAGTGTGCTCGCCGCGTTCCGAGCTAACCGCCCGCCACGCAAGATAGGCGGAGGATTCACCATGCCCCGCGGTTTTCGGATCTTGACCGGCTTGTGGCGCGGATTGGAGCGCTAGTCGGCGACCTCGACGATCGCCTCGATCTCTACGGGTATGCCGAACGGCAGACTCTGCATGCCCACCGCGGAGCGCGCGTGCTTGCCCCGCTCACCGAATACCTCGACGAGCAGGTCGGAGCATCCGTTGATGACGGCAGGGTGCTCGGTGAAGTCCTCGGTGGCGTTCACCATGCCCAGCAGCTTGACCACCCGTACCACGCGGTCGAGATCGCCGAGCTCCGCTCTCAAGCGCGAAATGATGTTCAGGCACACCAACCGGGCGGCCTCGTAGCCCTCTTCCTTTGTCAGTTCCGCGCCGACCTTGCCGCTCGGGATCGTGCCGTCGGCTCTCTTGGCCGGACCGACGCCCGCCAGGTAGAGAAGGTTGCCGGTTCGTACAGCCGGTACGTAGTTCGCCGCGGGCGACTGTGGCGACGGCAATTCAATGCCCAGTTCCTTGAGTCGATCCTCGGTATTCATTCGCTGCTCTCCAGGGCCATTACTCGAACGTAAGTATTCTCGCGGGGTTGTCGATCATGATCTGACGGATATGGTCTTCCGGCATACCGCGGTCGCGCATTCGCGGGACGATGTTTTCAATCAGGTGGCCATACCCGTACCCACCGTACGTAAAGGTGCGCGACTTGCAGAACACGTCCTGCGCCAGGACGATCTTGGAAAGGTGGCCATGCTCGACAAGCAGTTCTACGTAGTCCAGCCGCTGGCCGTCGTGGATCATGTCGTTCGCGCCAAGCGAGTAGTGCGACGTCTCCCAGCCGAACAGGTCGTACTCGAGCATCGAGCCGCGCTCGGCAAACTCCAGCAGCGTGGCGGACTCGAAAATCGTCCGGTCGAGGTGTCCCATGATGACACGGCCGGCGTCCGCGCCCGCTCCTTCGAGGATGTCGAGTATCTCGAAGGGAGCGCGCGGGTTGCGTCCCGGATGTATGAGTATGCCCGCCCCGGTCTCCTGCTGAGTGCGCGCGCCCGACCTCAACACCTTCCGCTCGTTGTCCGTCAAAGGCCAGGAGCAGCCAAGCTCACCGATAATCCCCGCCTTTACTCTCGTGTTGTCAACACCGACGGTCAACTCGTCGATCATCTGCTGGGTGATTTGGTCTTCCGACCGGTCATCCATGTCCGACGGGTGCACGATATCCACGTAGTAGCCCGCTCCCATCACGATGTTCACCCCGGTCGCTCTGGCTACACGGGCCAGCGCCAGCGGGTCTCTGCCGATGCCGATGGTCGTGGCATCGACGATCGTCCCTCCGCCCACTCTTCCAAACAGCGCGATTTCGTAGATCGCCAAGTCTTCATCGAGCAGTTCGAGGTTGTCGATATTGCGGAACGGGTCATACCGCACCCAGCCGAGGTTTTCCATCGTCACCTGTTCTTCGCCGAGATGCTTGGCACTCGCCTCGGTTGGCGGTGTGTACATGCACACGAAGTCGATGAAGATGTGCTCGTGCGTGGTCGTCATACCCAGGGTCGAGGGGTCTACCGGCCCCAGAACGGTCTGAGCAAGCCCGGAAAGCTGCGATTTTGCCAACGAATTCACCTCAAAGTTGATTCAGATTAGGATGAAGGACGTGCCTTCATTCACTCAAGTACGCGGACCGAGTCCCCGAGCGATACCGTTCCACCCTCCTCGACGGCGGCCAACATGCCCCTGCGTCCCAATAGTTCCTTTTGAAGTCCCGAACGGATATCGTCCATGAGCCCGCAAGGGACGCACTCCTTCGATATCCTCAGGACAACCTCATCGCCCAGGCCCAGCCGCGTGTCTCGCTCAAGGGACTGGAGGTCAATGCCCGTGGTCGTAACGTTCTCGCTCACCACCCCATGGTCGAGAGCCAGTGCGTCGAGGTTCTCCTTCTGCATCAGCAGCACCTGGTAGTCCTCAAGATGCCGCTTGTCCGAGAAATGCATGTCGCCCTCGATGCCGCTGCCCGCAACGAAGACCATCGGCTCGACCTGCCTCATGGGCTGACGGCGACCGAGCTTCACCCGAAGCCCCACGATCTCGCCCTGAGCACTGCCCATGCTATTTGCCTCCCCCAGCTAGTGGCCAATACCGTACATTGGCAACGACCCAGATTCAATACCTCTCTTACCCTCTGCGCTCTCCGCGGTGAAACTCCCCCGTCCCGCTACACCCGCCAGTCGTCGCGAGCAAGAGGACCCGGGTTGTCGTGCCGGAACGTGCTGTAAGTCAGACCCCTCACCTCTGGGTGCGAAAGCACCGACGACTCGTACTCTGCATCACGCTCCTTCCACTGCCACGCGACGTAGAGGCTCGCGTCCGCGTCCTCCACAGTGGGAGCGTAGTTATACGAAAGATCCTCTTCTAGGGACAAAAAACTCCAGTCGTCGATGTAGTTCTGCAGATAGCCGTGCCCCCTGTGCATAGGCCAGAGCTGTATCCAAAGCGAAGGGCATTGCGTCGAGCTCTGGTCGATGACAAGCTCATCTACGATCCCCTCGCTCAGCCAAGTCCGCCATTCCAGTGTCGCGTTCCCGATGGGCGGCCCGATAACTTCGCCCCGCGCGCAACCGACCGCAAGACTCATGTCCATTGGACGAAGCGCCTCCCGCAGTTCCCGGAAGAACGTCGTGAGATAGGAACCCTGTAGATCGCGCCATGCCTGCAGGTCGAATTCTTGATGGAGTATGTCCCGCCCGTGACGTACTTCAAACTCCGCCCTGATCGGCTCGTTGAACCCGTACTGGTCGGCATAGTCCGCCGGACGCGACTGTGTGCGCAGGCAGACGAACACGCCGTCCCAGTCATACCCTTCCATCACGCTCAGGTACCGTTCGATCATGTACTCGCGCACCTCAGGATAGGCGAGACATACGACCCCCCAGTGGTTGTTCCCCTCACGGTCTTGGACGTTGTATTCGGGGTGTTCCTTGATAAGCCGGCTCATCCGCGCGAAATTCTTACCGTGGTACGGATTGTGATGACTGACCTCGCGCTCCGCCTTCGGTCCAAGGGGATGCCCCTGGTCGAGGAGCGAGACGTAGGCATAGGCACGCATTCCCCGCTCATGTGCCAGCCTCGGCGCCACCTCGAAATCGTCCCACGTGATGGGCGGGTAGAGCTGTCGCTTCTTGCCGCCATAGCCGCGCGCGGCCTGATAGACATCGTCGTGGCCCGTGCGCCCCTGACGCCAGTGAACGGTATCCGCCCCAAGCTCCTCGCGCCAAGCGTCCATGCGCCGCTCCAACGATTCAACCGTGTGGAGCAGCCCGTCCCCCTCCCCGAAGACCACATGGTCACCCCAAGAGCAGTTCGCGATATTGCCCTTTCCGTTCGACGGCATTTACTTTTCCTCCCGTCGCCTGTTCTTTGTGACTGCACACTCGCCACATCAGGTCAGCGGCCATCCCCCATGCGATTCGATTACGCCGTCGATACTGGCCATGATGCGGGGCGTCTCGGCGAGGGCGCCGCAGATGCGACGGTAGTGAATGACGTTGTCGTATGAGAGTTCCTGATTCTTGCGGTCCTTGAGCCACTTCTCAGCCGGACGGTAGCCACCGATGGAGAACTCCCACGTCTCTGGAGCTACGCCCTCGAAATACTGCGCTGCGTTGATAAACACTCGCCCAAGTACATCCCCCTTGGGCGGTGTGTACCGTACTCCGTCCACGCGGTCGCTCCCGGACCTGGGGTAGGACGGAAGGTCGTCACCCTCCGACTCCATCAGATGCAGGGAAGTCAGCCGTCGGCCCTGCTCCACAAGATCCGCGAACAGAGAACGATTTCGGGTTATCGGCACTCGCGGGAAGTCCGACTTGAGAAAATCAGCGTACCTGCGACGGTATTCCGGGCTGTGCAGCACGGCGTAGATATAGTGGAACACATCCTCGGACCCAAACGACTTCTCAAGATCGCCGGAGCCTCCAGGCGTGAACTCCAGCCCAATGGCCGAGCCAACCGCTTCTACGAACTCATCGCTGAGGTTTGGTATGCGCTCTTGGCCGGACTCCTCTTCAGTGGGAAAGATGTATAGAGGGAAAAGACAATTGCCTCCGCGTCTGAATAGATTGAAGTCTGAAGGCCACTTGGATGGGTAACATACGTCCCATACTTCTGAGCCGATAACCTGACCGGCGCGGCCAATGCACAGCCCGAGGTTTGCCTCTTCCAGCATATGTCGCATAACGCGTTCGCGTCGGTGTACAGCGACGTTGCGATCGAAGACGGTTGCTCTAGTGTCGAATGGACGGTAAAGGATCGGTTCAATTCGTTGCCGCCAAGAGTCGTCTGCAAGCTCTCGTTTCGCGCGCTCGTATTGCCATTGGTTTTGTGAGCAGAGCCGCCAGATTTCCCGAGCCTCTTCCTCTGATGCCGTGGCGAGTAAACGCTCCACCTTTAGGGCTGCTTCCTCAGAACTCCATGAAATGGCGAACTGGTCGTGGGTAGTTACGATTCCAGGAGCTGGGTCGCCGTTCGGAGAGAAAATGTCAGGAACGGACCATGCCGCCTCATACTCGTCTGCTAATGCTTCGTTGCGCGGAATGAATAGGTATTGCGGTTGTCTCGGAGAAAGCTCCTTCCAAGCCGTTGTGTTGAATTGGTTCGCCGCTAGCCATCCATACTTTCCGTCGTTCTGTCCCGTCTCCCGTTCTCCCCACAGGTCGGCGTGATAAACGCGAGCGGTTCCGTCGTTGTCAGCACTCTGCTTCACGAAGAGGCCGATTGCGACGCCCTGCTGGATGTCGAAGACGTTCTCGTCACGACCGCCGTCAGGTGGCCGCTCCTTCTTCTTCGAGTTGCCGTGCAGGTCGAGTAGGTATATTTCGTCGAACGTGTCCATCAAGCTTTTTCGCATACCTCGAAAGGTCGGGTTGTCGAGGTAGCTGTGGTTGGTGACAAAGCCAAGCACGCCTTCGCCTGTGCGTTCGATTCGCCATTGAGCGAAACGAATGAACTTCACATAGTCATCGCTAAGCCACTTCGCCTGTGCCGGTTTCTTCAACTCAGGGAAACCCGCCTTGTAGCTCTCAATCAGACTCCTGATCCACTTCCCCTTGTTGGCGGAGTGGCCCGAGTAGGGCGGGTTTCCCAGAACGACCATGACCGGTTTGTCTCGTTTCACAGCATTCGCTTCGGTAGCCTCTCGCGCGATTTCGTGCGCAAATAGAGGGCCTGTGGCGGATGCGTGCGCCTCTTCGAGCGTATTGGTGAGAAAGACGTTCAGTCGCTCTCCGTCGGGCATGGTGAATCCCGCTTCCGTGCCTCCGATTTTGAGTGCCAGCTTCAGGTGACATATCGCATAGGGCGCCATCAGCAACTCGAAGCCGAAGAGTCTGGGCAACAGGTGGTCACGCACGTAGTCAGGCCATGCTCCCTCTAGCCCCTTTTCCTTGATGGTCGTCTCAATGGACGAAATCACCTCACGGAGGAATGTCCCCGTGCCCGCAGCTGGGTCGAGTATCAGCACTCGTGGGCTTTCCTCTCCCTGTCCGTCGCTTGTATTGACCGCGACCTTGTCCGTATTAGCGAGTCCGTCCACGAGGCCAAATCGGTCACGCAGTAGCTGGTCTATGCTGCGGACGATGTAGGACACGACCGGTTCCGGCGTGTAGTAGACGCCCCGCATCTCGCGTAGCTCAGGATCGTATGCGGCCAGAAAGTCCTCATAGAAATGCACTACTGGGTCTTCCACCGCCTTTCGGCTTCCGAAATCGGCAAGGACAGCCCCCATATCGGCCTTGTCGAGCAGCAGGGCTAGGTCGTCCACGATCCAAGCGATACGTGGTTCAATGTTTGGGCCTGCGATGCGTCCGAACACGTCCTGCAGGAAGGGCGTCGTTTCTGCAAAGACGGCGGTTTCGCGTGTGAATGGCCCCGACTCACGTCTATGGCGGCATCGCGCCGCGAACAGTCCATACACTGCTGTCTGTGCCTGCATGTCTGCGAAGTCGGCCGGTGTGAGGTCGCCAATCAGGACTTCTCGATAGGCGTCCAACAGACCGCCAAGCTGCTCCGATTCCCCCTCTTGATCCAGCACGCTATCGATGCCGCTGCGCAGCAGCTTGGCCTTTGCCGCCATTCGTTCAGCCAGTTCACGGGGGTTGTTGATAGTTGGTGTATCGACGTCGAAGAAGGCTCTAAGTAAGTCGGCAACCCACCGTGCGCCGTCTCTGTCGAATGTGAACTCACCTTTTCTATTCAGACGCCCTAGTTTTGCTATTCGTGGGGCATCGGATCCGGAGTAGTACCAGCGAAACTCGATGTAATCTGTCAGTATCAGGTTCGGAAGTGCATCGCGATAACGTTTGAGTTGCTCACTGTTCTCGGCTCGATCTAGGTCCGCGCCAACGTCCTTGCATTCGATATGCCCTACAGGGACCCCTCGGTGTTCAACGATGAAGTCCGGTGCGCCGCACGCCACGTGGGTAGGTTCATTGATCGCTTTGGTGCCCTTACGTCCAAACGTCTCGACTAGTTCCTGTAAAGCCGGGCGATAGCTGTGCTCGGTTGCATGGCCGGTCGAAAGGGTGTCGGTCACCGAGCGCAAGTATCGACGGAGATCGCCTACTGGGTCTTTGCTTGTCAAAGCATTACTCCCGAATCATTAGTCCAAAGCCGCCCCGGCCACTGGCTTGGAGGACGCCGACGAGATCATCTCGGCGTAGGCCTCCTCGCCGTAGACTTCCTTCTTGTTGAGCCAGCGTCCCTGCTTGGGGACGATCTTGAGGCTCCTGTCTTCGATGGGGAAGCGGACAGCGGAGAAGCCGTTGCGGTGCGACTCCCGGAAGCCGATGGCGATTTCGAGCACCTTCCGCATGTTGTCGCCGCTGCACCTCGGCTCGGTGCCGTTGTCGATGGCCTCGACGATCGACAGGATGCCCCCCCGCTGCCTCCGACCGCTGGGCGTCGTCCAACCATAGTCCGTTCCACCGAATTCGTCGAAGAAGTCCTCGACCTCGATCAGCTCGCCCCGCCGGGTGGAGGTCCAAAGGTGCCCGCCGAACCAGCTCGTGTGGTAGACGCCCTTCTCGCAGACGACCTCGATCCCGTCCCTCGGAGAGGGCTTCGTGTGAACGTAGGCGTCGGTACCGTTGGCGAACTTCACGTACCCTCCCATGTTCTGGTCTTCGTCGCTCCACGGGTCCTCCGAGCACCATCCCGTCACCCACTCCACGTCCGAGTCGTCAGCGAACAGGCGTAAGACGCTCAGTCCCTGGCACCCTCCGCCGGAGATCTCGTTGGTAGGCTGGTATAGGTTGATGCTCTGCACGGGGCCAAGCTCACCGGAGTCAATGAGCGCCTTGACCTTCCAGTGCTGCGGCATGTTGCGATAGGCGTCCCCCGACGCCAACGCAATGCCACGCGACGCCGTCTCCTCCACCATCCGGTCGGCCTCATCGAGACTCGCTGCCATAGGCTTCTCGCAGTAGATCGCGCTGACGCCTGCCCGGGCGCAGTCGATGACGACTCCGGGGTTGGGCTTTACGGGCAGAATCGGCGCTGCTATGTCGATGTTCTCCACACGCAACATCTCGTGGTAGTCGTCGTAGGGCTTGACGGTGAACCTCTCCAGGAAAATGGCGAGGTTCGACGGATCGGGGTCCGCCGCCGCGACGAGATCGGTGCGCGGGTTGGCCTCGTACCCGCGAGCGTGTCCGTTCCCCTTGCGTCCCGTTCCGATCAGCCCGACTCGATACTGTCGTTCGTTGGTCATAGCGTGCTCCTTGCGGAAGGCGATTTAGGGGCAGCCTGCCGCGCCGACAGGATACCATACGTTTAGCTCGTACTACGTCCTGCTTGGGGACGACGCTTGACCCTCCTTCCTCTTCGCCGTACCCTTCTCACCCAAGACATCCGACAGGAGGACCGCCATGAAAGCCGCCGTGCTCTACGAAGCCCAGACCCCCCTCGTGATCGAGGAGTTGGACATTGGCGAGCCGGGCCCCGGCCAGGTCATGGTAAAGATGATGGCCAGCGGCGTGTGCCACTCCGACTGGCACGTCGTGAAGGGCGAGTGGACGCACTTGCCCCTGCCGATTATCCTCGGCCATGAAGGAGCGGGCATCGTCGAGGCCACAGGTCCCGGCGTGAACAATGTCGAGCGTGGAGACCACGTCATCCTTGCCTGGCGGTCGCAGTGCGGACTCTGCGAGATGTGCCAACTCGGGTGGCCCGCGCTCTGTTATCACAACCAGTACCCGAAACAGAAACCGACCCTTCGTCAATCGGGCCGGGAGATCAACCAGATGGTGGGAGTGGGCAGCTTTGGGAGCTACCAGATCGTGAGCGAAGTGGCTGCCATCCCCATAGACAAGGACATTCCGTTTCCTCAGGCATCCCTCATCGGCTGCGGCGTGACCACCGGCGTGGGCGCGGCGATCAACACCGCGCAGGTCGAGCCGGGAACGACCGCCGCCGTCTTCGGTGCCGGGGGAGTCGGCCTAAACGTCATACAAGGGTGCCGCATCGCGGGCGCGACGACGATCATCGCCGTCGACCTTCTTGACAACAAGCTCGATATGGCAAGGGAGTTCGGCGCGACACACACCGTGAACGCGGGTGAGGAAGACGCCGTGGAGGCCATCAAGTCGCTTACGGACGGGTACGGCGTTCACTACGCCTTCGAGGCCATTGGCCTCGTGGAGAAGCCCTTTCTCCAGAGCATCCACTGTACCCGCAACCGAGGCATGTCGATCTGGGTCGGCCACGCCCCGCACGGTACGTCCGTAACCATCGACGCGCGCGACCTGATGATGGAAAAGACCGTCATGGGGTCGCTCTACGGAAGCGGCCAGCCGATGGTCACATTCCCCCGACTCCTCAATCTCTACAAGTCGGGGGAACTGATGCTCGACGAACTCGTTTCACGGACGTACCCGGTCGAACGGATCAACGATGCGTTCGAGGCCCTCGGCAATGGCGAGGTCGCCCGCAGCACTCTGTACTTCGATTAGCGGGCCGTCGCCGAAACGACGGCCGTTCCTACCTAGTCGACCGCCTGGCTCTTTGAGCGGATAGAAGACTCGAAGGCGGACATCTTATTCAGAGGCAGGCGAGGCCACGTCCGCTTCCACGGGTCTGTGACGTTCACCGTCAGCAGCCCGAAGTCGCCGATCTCCTCGGTTATCACGTCGCCGTGCTGGATGGGACCGAGACCGATGTGGTTCGTGCCCGTCGCGATCACGTCTCCGGCCTTCATCGTGGTGATCCACGTTATGAACTCGACCGTCTCCTCGACGGTCCGGCCCATGTCGCTCGTGTTGTGGTCCTGTCGCACCTCGCCGTTGACCCACAGCTTGATGTCCAGGTTCTGAGCGTCCTCAACCTCGTCTGCAGTGACGATCACCGGACCGAGGGGGCAGAAGGTGTCCCAGGACTTTCCCCAAAAGAAGCTGCTGCCGCCGTTGGGGTTCACGCCCCGCGCCGACACGTCCATGAAGTTCAGGTAGCCGAAGATGTGACCGGCTGCCTTCTCCGCCGGCACGTCAGTCGATGTCTTGCCGATCACGAGACCAAGCTCAGCTTCGTGGTGGAAGTGGGGCACGGGCGCGTCGGGAAGCTCCACCGTGTCCCCGTCGCCGATGACTGCGCTGGGCGACTTCAGGAACGCCTCCCGGTCGGTCGGGAACGGCAGCTTGCCGTTCTCCAGGTAGTTGCCCGCCATGCAGGCGATGCGCGTCGGCTCCGGTAGCGGCGCGCGCAGACGAACGTCCGAGATCGGAACGCCTTCCGAATTGGCCGCCGCGTCTTCGAGCTTGCCCCTATAGTCGTCAAAGCAGTCGATCAGCCCACGCATCCACGTCTGGGCGTCGATATGCGGTATATCCTCAATCACGCCCGATACGTCCACCACGTTGTCGCCCCTCAGAACGCCCGGAGTGAAGTCGTTGAACAGTACCAGCCTCATGCACGTCTCTCCTTTACACTTTGGTTCATCAGCCGCGCGGATTGTAGCACAGGGTCTCCGAAACCGTCCAAGCGGCGATCGAATTGTGGGACTCCGTTGACACCTGTTCGTCACCGGAATACCGTAGCCGCGTGATGAGCCGACGATCCCCAATTCCAAACGTGCTAACCGCTAGCGCGTTTGCGTTATGAGCACCGTCTGATGATCCCCGACTGGCTCCAATACCTGCTCAACGGCCTGCTTCTCCTCGCCATCGCGTCGGTGGTCTATTATGGCATCAAGCTCGGAATCACCCCGATGCCGAGCTCCCGGAAGGCCATAGCGACGTTCATCGCCCTTATTCCCTACAAGGCCAACGGCAAGATCGTCGACCTGGGATCCGGGTGGGGTTCGCTGGCTTACCCCATCGCCAAGCGATTCCCCGACGCCGAGGTGACCGGCTACGAGCTTTCGCCTATCCCGTGGCTGTACTCACGGCTCAAAGGCGTCTTCGTCCGACGCCAAAATCTCAAACTCCACAGACTGAGCGTCTTTGACGCCGACTTGAGCGACGTGGATGTGGTGGTTGTCTACCTTCATCCGGCGGCGATGCGGAAGCTGGGGCCGAAATTCGAGCGAGAGTTGCGTTCTGGAACCCTTGTCCTCTCCAACACATTCGTCGTTCCGACATGGAAGCCTACGCGGACCCTCCATCTTGGCAAGTCATGGTTGTCCACGTCGAACGATATCCACGTCTACCACGTTTGACGATTGTGATGTAGCATAGCTGCCCAAATATCTTCGTAGGCATAGGAGCGGATTTCAGATGCACGGGACCATATCGACGGACGTTCTCATCATTGGCGGTGGCGGCGCGGGCTTGCGAGCCGCCATCGAGGCGCGCGACCTCGGCGCAAGTGTGACCATGATCGTGAAGGGCAAGTTCGGCAACAGCGGCTGTACGCTGAACGTCGGCACGAGCGCCGTTGTCGGCCTCAATGGTCAAAACGGCGACACGAACATGTCGTCGATGTGCGACCTGGTCTCCTTCGGAGGGTTCCTCGCCGATCAGAAGCTCGCCAAGATACTCGTGGATGAGACCATGGAGCGGGTCCAGGAGCTTGTCGACTGGGGCGTCGATTTCCAGCGTGAAGACGACGGAAGCATCGCCCTCTACCGCTCCGCCGCGCACACCCACGTGAGGAACTTCACGTTCAAACCCGCCGCCGGCCACCGGGAGCACACCTACGGCTCCCCGCCAGGCATCGCCATGATGGACGCCCTGATGGACCAGGCCGAGAGCCGCGGCGTCACCGTCATGGACGACGCCGTGCTCATCGACCTCTTGACGAACGACGGACGGGTCGTCGGCGCGACTGTCCTCGACTGCCGTCGGTCCGAGGTACTCTTCGTCGAGGCCAAGGCCACGATCCTGGCGACAGGCACCTACAGCCACATCTTTGGACCTACGACCGTCTCCCCGTTCGAGACGGGCGACGGCCAGGCGGCAGCGTACCGGGCCGGGGCCGATCTCACGGGGATGGAGGCCTCGCAGTTCGTTGCCACTTCGGTCGGCTTCCCACCCGGCACGAAGTTCCTCAACTCCAACAACGAGGAATTCTTGCCAAAGTACGGCATCGACGATCCCCGGAACTTCGCCAAGGAGCCGCTCACCTACGCCGTCTGGAATGAGATCAAAGAGGGGCGTGGATTCAAGGGCGACAAAGTGATGCTCGACATGAGCGCCGTGTTCGAGAAAAAGAATATGCCCTGGTGGTTTATGGACCTGGTGCGGGAGCAGACCGAAAAGAGGGGCATCGACCTTCGGGTCGAGCCGATCGGTTCCGAGCCTCGCGCCCACACCACCATTGGGGGCGTTGCCATCAACGAGAAGTGCGAGACGACGGTGCCCGGCCTCTACGCGACCGGCGCGGTGGCCGGCGGGGTTTACGGACACGCGAGACCCGAAGGCTACACCTCCATGATCACCGTAGTCTTCGGCAAGCGGGCAGGGCGGTACGCAGCCGAGGCCGCCGGAGCCACAGGAGCCGTTTCAGCCGATTCCACCCAAGTTCAGGCAAGCATCGCCGCCGCGGCTGATACCATCGACAACGCCGCGACCGTCAAGCCCAGCGACATCAAGCGCAAGATCAAGGCCGCGACTCGACGCTATGCGTGGGTCATCAAAGACGAGGAGGGGCTGACGAACGGACTGTCGCGCATCCGACAGATTCGGGCCGAGACCGGCAAGCTAAGGGCGCGGAACGGCTACGATTGGGCGCGAGCGCTAGAAGTGCGAAACCTGCTCCTCTCCGCGGAGCTGCTCTTCATCGGCTCCTTGGAGCGCAATGAGAGCAGGGGAGCGTTCTTCCGAGACGATTATCCCGAGACCGACAACGTCAACTGGCTCAAGAATATTTTGTATAGGCAGGTCGATGGCGAAGTGGTGCTCGATTACCAAACGCCCGATCTCTTGTACTGCGACCCCGCCAACCATCATGAGCGGCCGCAATACCAACCGTTGGCAAACTACGGAACGCGGGCGGTCAACTGAGACGCATCTTGTAGGCTTACCTGTCGGTCGGCCGGCGGAAGCGGCTGATGTAGTCGTCGTCCTGTCCGGTGGTCTTGGCTGTGTCGTCGGCAGCTTCATCTGACGCTTGAGGCCCGGACGGTTCGGACTGGTCCGCCGATGCGTCATCGGAGTCTTCGGGTTCGTCGTCGCCCTCGTCAACCTTGACAGATGGCCTATCACGGTAGCGACTCGCCTGAATGTCTTCCAGTCGACTCTGAAGATCGTCGCCTACGAGGTGTCCCACGATGCTGCCGTCTCGCATCTCGTTCACCTGGTCGGCCATTGCGAGCAGGGTCGAGTCGTGCGTCGCGGCGACCACGGTGATGCCGTGCGTCTCCACCATTTCGCGGAAGAGTCCGAAGATCGACTGAGCGTTCGTCGAGTCGAGCTCGCCCGTCGGCTCGTCAGCCAGGATGAGTGGCGGCCTCGTAACGATGGCGCGAGCGATGGCGACTCTCTGCTGCTCGCCGCCCGATAGCTCGTACGGTCGATGGTTTGCGCGCGGGAGCAGCCCGACAATCCCCAGCGCTTCTCTCGTCCGTTCCTCGCGCTCGCGCACGCCGTATCCCGAGATCCTCAACGGAAGCTCGACGTTCTCGAACGCCGAAAGAAGCGGCAGTAGACCGAACGCCTGAAAGACGAACCCCACCTTGTGACGGCGGATATTCGTAAGCTCCTTTTCCCCCATCTCGGTGAGGTCCTCGCCCTCGAAGAGGATCGTACCCGACGTCGGCTTGTCGAGGCCCGCCATGAGGTTCAGCAGCGTGGTCTTGCCGGAACCCGATCTACCGACGAGCGCGATGAACTGTCCTGGCGGTATCTGCATGGTCACGTCCTTCACGGCCGTGACCTGCTCCGCGCCCACGTCGTACACACGGGTAAGATTTTCAATGTCGATGATGACCTGGGAACTGCTCATTTCATTCCTCTCCGGAGACGATGGTAACCTTGCCGTCCTCCACCGTCACCCGCGCCCGATCACGGATCTTGACCTCGTCGAGATACTCGCGGGGCAACTGCACTCGCCCGGCCCCGTCGACGAGGGTGTACTCTTCAAGCGGCGTGTCGACATCCACTTGACCCGTAATCTGACGCTCGTACGTGTGTGCGCGGCGGATCTCGGTCGAGGTCTTGCCGTCGCGAATCAACACCACTCGCCCGACCTTGTAGGCGATGTCCCTGTCGTGAGTAACGACCACGATTGTCGTCCCAAGCTCGGTGTTGACCGAACCGAACAGGTCGAGTATCTCGCTTGCCGTCGCGTCGTCGAGCTCTCCCGTCGGCTCGTCCGCGAGGAGAAGGGGCGGGTGGTTGGCCAATGCGACCGCTATGGCGACCCTCTGCTGCTCACCGCCCGACAGCCGCTCCGGCGTATGGTCCAATCGGTGGCCGAGGCCCATGAGATTGAGCAGGTCAACCGACCGTTCCTGCCGCTCCTTCGGCGAGATGTTTGTCAGCATCATCGGCAGCGCGACGTTCTCGACGGCGCTCAAATAGGGGAACAGGTTGCGGCTCGTCTGCTGCCAGACGAACCCGACCTCGTGGCGACGGTAGTCCTCCACCTCGCGACCGCCCATGCGAAGCAGGTCGCGGTCTCCGACACGGACCTTCCCGGCCGACGGCGTGTCGTACCCCGCCAAGATGTTCAGCAGAGTCGTCTTTCCGCTGCCGCTGGTCCCCACGACCGCAATGACCTCCCCCCGCGACACGACGAGGTCAAGACCCCGCAGTGCCACGACCTCCAGGTCCGCGATCTTGTATATCTTGAACAGGTCTTCACAGACAATATAGGATTCCGGTCTCACGGCGTCCCTCCCAGACTTATTCTATCCAATTTCGCCCAACCGCAAGACGCGCTGAAGCGATATGCGGTTCACCAGCCATATCATCCCCAAGATTATCACGGCGAACACGAGGAACATAATCACGTAGGTCAGGATCAACACGTTCCAGTTGATCTGAATTGCGAACGGCGGCATGACCTGAGAGCCGAAGTCGTCGTGCCCGAGGAAAGGCATTATCACCGCGCCCAGTCTGCTGCCCATCCACGTTCCGAGTGCGAGTCCCACGAGGATAACCAGCATCTGCTCCAGCCAGACCATCGTGACGAGCTGCCGCATCGAGAACCCCACGGTCCTCAGCAAGGCGAACTGGAGCTGGCGGTTCCTGTACGAGATGTAGGCGTGTACGAGGAATCCTAAACAGCTCAATACCAGCACCGACGAGAACGCGATGAACAGCAGCGACCGCCATCCGGCCTTCACGAGCGGGTCTACCTTCGATTCTGCCAGGAGGGAGTCCCTGTCCTGGAACGAGTCGATCAAGAATCCCCCGCTGAGGTTCAACCGCTCGATCAGGGCTTCACGCTCTGTCCCAGTGGAAGCCGACGATATCCACAGCTCGTTCGGCAGCACCTCGCCGGATAGCGAGCCCATGCTGGCGTACTTCACGAGCGAGTTCATGTCGGAAACGAGGAAGCTCTTCTCTCTCAGGTTCATTGTAGGGAAGAACTCTACCTCGTCGATGATCCGTATCGGGACCCGATGCCCTGATACCGACACGTCGAACTCATCACCCACCTTGTGTCCGGTGTTCTTGTTGAACCCCTTGCTGGCGAGCACCGGCAGCGACGTCAACTCGCCGTGAAAAATGCCTCGCGCCGACACCGCTGAGCCCTCGGCCCACGAGAAGAGCGCGGAACCCGACTCGTCCTCGAATCCCACGTCTGACGGACGCAGCACGTCCGCGATCGCCGTCTCGCTGGTTCGCAGCAGGCTCCAGTCTTCCACGGATGCGAAAGACTCGACGACGGTTGTCGTGCCACCCTCGTTCGTTACCCTGATTTCGTCGATTAGAACCGAGCCCGGCTGGAGTCGCCGGTCTCCTCTGCGCTCTTGAATCGAAATCGAGGCCAGGGTTAGCGGCTCCGTGGGCGCGGTGGATGGCTGTCCTCTTCCGCCAATGGCGGTAAGATCAACGCTCAGCACTTCCCAATTGGCGAAGTTCAAGGGGGCCAGTCGGTAGGTGTAGTACCTGCCACGAGCGTCCAGCACCCGTGCCGTCATGAGAATCGACGGGTGAATTCGATCAGGCTTTACCCTCAAGCCTAGATGCGTCGAACCTGACGGTATGGGAATGCCCTCCGGGCCCCCCTCGAGGGCCAGCGACGAAAACAGCTCGCTCATGGGTCGCCCCGCGAAGTCCTCGCGGAACCACGCGACGTTGAGAAAGCTTTCCGGTTCCACTGCCAGCATGTCGTAGGTGCCGCCGAAGAGCTTGGACAGGTCGTGTCCTGAGCTTCTTCGAACGGGGCTGACGTTGTCTATTCCCGGCATCTGCTCATATCGCTCCCGCAGGATGCCTGTGGACTTAAACTGATCGTCAGGAGACAGATCACGGCGAAAAGATGAGACGGGAACGTTTCCGTTGAGTCGCACGTCGCTCCCCGTAAAGAACAGCACCCTCTCGATGAAGCTGCGGTCGAGCGTCGCGCTGAAGCTGGCCGCGAATATCCCCAGTCCGGCCGTTAGAATCAGCAGTAGGGAAAGCCGCGCGTAGTGAGCGGGGTTGCGTGCCATCTGCCAGACGCCCATCACCATTCCGGCCGGCAGCCACGAGGAAAGCAAGCGACTAAGCACGTTCATGACCACGGGAAACAGGCGCAGCAGCACCATTGCCGACGCGACCAATATGATGCCCGGCACCGCCAGCAGCATCTGGTTTACCGCAATTTCACCGAACAGGTTCCTCGCCACGACCGAGCCTTGTTGGCTCAGCTGCCTGAACAGCAGGATGCCGACGATCAGCAGCAGAACGTCGAGGTAGTACCTTTGAAAGAATGGGAGGTCCGTCGGCCTGGAAGCTCGTTGGCGCTCCTGAGTCACGTTCATCTGGGAGGCGCGGAATGCCGGGAAGATGAGGGCAACGAAGCTCAGCACGCCGCCCAGAGCCGCCATCATATACGCCCCGCCGGACAGGCTCACGGTCAAAATCCCGCCCGCCCCCAAGTCCGAAAACGCCGGCGTCAGGCCCAGCACGCTCACCGACGCGGCCGCGAGAAGAGGCCCGACGACGACCGACAAGGCCGCTATCGTCAGCCCCTCCATGACGAACACCATGAGGATCTGCGTCGAGGTGGCCCCACGGCTCCGCAGCAGCGCCACCTCGCTCCGCCGGTCTTCGACGACCAGTGACGACAGCGTCGCGACGTAGTACAGGATCACGATTGCGATAAGTACCAGCACGACGAACATCGGCAGCTTGCTGAAGAACAGTCGGCGGTCGTACTCATCGAGAGCATTGTCCAGCGTGGTAGTCTGCCGGAAGCTCGACAGCGTCGAGCTCAGTATCGAGTTCGTTCCTCGGATGTCCCTGAGCGTATCGGTGCTGTTCCTGGCGTTGACACGGTCCGTATCGGTCATCAGGAGCCAGGCATAGGTCGCCTCCATCCTCCGCAGGCGCGGTCCCAGCGTCTCGAGGAACGCTTCCTGCGAAATGTGGAACGGCATCGTCCTGAAGCTGGCGCCGGTAGCCGCCCCCAGCACCGCCTCTTCGAGCTGCCAGACTTCCGCCTCGGGCCTTTCCCGCTGGAAGATGCCGCTGATAACGACTTCCACGTGGGCGAGGTCGTCCGACCACGGTAGAACGGCCGACACCCGGTCGCCGATACGTATGCCGAACAACTCCGCCGCTTCAACCGGGATCATTGCCTCGATAGCGAACGGTCTCCCCGGCGCGTTAACAGGATTCACGCTCGGGAAAGTTCCCCCGCGGATGATAATCTGCTCTTCGATATCAGGGATGTAGGCGAAGTAAGCGCGCGCGTTGTCGTCTCCGGCGACCGCTTCCTGTCCCGTAGCCGTCAGGAACATCGTCGGGGTTTTTGCCGCGTGGATCCTGCCGTCAATGAGCCATTCCAGCCTCTGCGCGACGGCTTCATCAACGACACGCGAAACACGCAGGGCCTCTTCACGGTTGACCGGGCCCCGCTGCCCTTGCATGATGATATGCATCTCGGCTTCGGAGTACTGTGAGAGGGCGCTGCGAAGCGCGATCTCCCGCAGAGCGTCGAAGTAGATCACCGTTCCCGACATGATCGACGACGCCAGCAGAACGCCCAAGACGACTGAAAACAGCAGTTTCCAGTGAGCCAGGCTTCGCTTCATTACGAACTGCCAAGCGGAGATGAACCGCTGTACGGCTGAGACCATTCCACCTTCCTTAGTTTCGGGTTCCTCTGACTCCCGCGCCGTCGGATCGAATTGTAGCCCAAATCCCCCCGGCGAGAAAAGGCAACTGCCTATTATTACGTTGAGCAACCTCTTAGGTTATCTACAACTTCCCGACTGCCCGAAGGCTAGGCCTCTTCGCTGCGCACCAACTCAAACAGTTTCGTTCTTCCAATCGATCGGAAGAGGACGAACATGACCGTGATGAAAATAGCGAGAATCATCGCGTACGTCGGGAGCATCAACGACCAGTCGGTGACCAGGATGAACGGCGGGACTATCGATTGCCCGATGTCCGATACGGCCAGAGGCGCGACCATCAGACGGCTCATCTGGAACCCCGCCCAGGTGCCGACGCCCAGCCCCAGGGCCACGACGGTCAGGTGCTCGCAGCTGAGCAGGCCCAGAAGTTGAATCTTCGAGAGCCCCAGCGACTGGAGGAACCCCAACTCGTGCTCGCTGCTTTCGCCTACCAAGAGCATATACGCCACATACCCAAAGATCGCGGCCAGCAGCACCACCGCTAAGGCCATGAAGACCAGCGCCCGCCATCCGGCGTTTTGAAGCGGGTCCCGGCGGATTTCCTCCCGTTGCGCCGTGGTGTCGTTGACCTTCAAGAGGATCGACACCATCTCTTCGGTGATCTCCTCGACGATTTCGGGTGAGTCTCCCGTCTTCTGAAGGTACAGTTCGTTCGCCTCCACGGTCGATAGCTGGCTCATCATGTTCATGTATGTCAGCAGCGCGTCGAGATCGGCCAGCATGAATCCGGAGTTCGCCGTATTGAGTGTCGGGAAAAGTTCGATGACCCCTGTGATCTCGACGGGCACCAGCCAGCCCGATACGCTGACGATCTGGGACACGCCGGGACGCAGTCCCGTGGCCTTGGAAACTCCACGGCTTATGACGACCGGTATGACGCCTCCGGCCGACGCGTCGTATATCCCGCGGACCGACCGGTTCCTATCCGTCCCAAACGAAAACACGCCCGACCGCGCTCCGGTGAACGGGTCGTCCGGCGAGGTGTAGAGAACGTCCGAGTTGAAGAAACTCGTAGGAATGGGCGACCAAACATTCTCGCCTTCAAACCCTTCCAAAACCCGCTTCGATCCGTCCGAGAGCTCCACGTACACGTCGTCAAACAGCACCGTTCCTGGCGTCCCTCCGCCTGAAGTCTGCGTCGTCGTTCCCGGCTCGTACAGTGATACGGCCATAAGGTCGAATGGCCCTGTGAGGTCTGCCGGCAGATCGTTGCTTGCCTTGTGCCATTCCAGCTCTCCGACTTCGCCCAGCGACACGGTTCTTACGATGCCTGCACTGTCCTGGACAACCACCCAAACGGACATCAGCGGCTGGGACTCTAGCGGCTTGATCCACAGGCCGATGCTCTGGGAATCGGCCGGCATCGTGATCCCGTTATGCCCATCGGCAACGGCGATCATGCCCATGATTTGCTCCAAGCCGGTGTTCGCGAAGTCGTCCCGAAACCATGCGATGTCGGCGAACGCCTCAGGTTCCAGCGCCAATAGCTGCATACTGATATTCCCAATATAAGCGCTCGTCCGGTATCCGAGCGCTCCGCTGTCGATCGCCGGCGTGCCGACAAACGCTTCACGCATTCCATGCAGGCCCTCGCTGAGAAACAGGGGCGTGCCCTGAATGCGCATGTCGGTTGGAGTATCGTACTGGATCTGCTCGTCTTGGCTGCGGGTCAATGTGCCCCCCACGGTCGTTGCGAAGATGCCCAGGCCGGTTACCAGCACGAGCAGAAGCACCAGCCACGTGTACTGAAGGGGATTCCGTGCCATGTGCCACAGGCTGATCGAAAGCCAAGCCGGCGCGGATCGGGTAACGAGGGCTAGCAGTTGGTACAGAATTTGGGCCGGGACGATAGCCAATAGACCGATTTCAGCGACGAATAGCGTATTGGACGGTTGAATGTCCCCGGTAAACACGTACGCCGCGACCGCCGCCGCCTGCGCCCCCACGCCGACCCACTTCCACCTTCCCCTTATGAACCGATACGTCACGTAATAGGCCGCTCCTCCGGCCAACACAATGGCCGCAGGCAGATACGCCTCCGAGAGTGTTCCGTCCTGGTAACCGAAAAACAGCGTGCCTCCTGCGAGCCCGGCTACCGAAAGGCCGGTCAGCAGATGAACGAGACCTGGCGACTCCCCGCCGATGTAGCGGACGAATAACGGAAACAGGCGCATGAAGAACAGGGCCACAACGATGAGGAACAGGATCGGGCCGAACAGCAGCGTCTCGTTCACCTGAAGCTCGGTGAAGAGGCCGCTGGATACGATCTGCTCCCTGCTCTGAAGCTCCCAAAACACCAGGCCGCCGATGACCACCAGCCCCACGTCGAGGTAGTAGCGATGAAAGAACGACATCGTCGCCGGGCGTGCGGACCGCGCCTTCTGGACGAGCAGACCGCTCCGAGCGCCGGCCGCCCCGAACGCCACGTACAGGAATAGACACAGCAGTGCTATGGCTGCGCCTATGGCAAAGGCAAATGGCTCCGCCCGTACCAGCAGTAGTTCGCCGCCCGTCGTCGAGCGGAACGGCGGCACAAGTCCTATGGCGGCAACCGTCCCCAATGCTATTGGCGGTCCTAAGGCAAGAGCCAATAAGCACATGACGACACCCTCAAGCGTGTAGAGCCTAAGCAGCTCGGCGATGCCCACACCTCGGGTCCGCATCAACGCGGAGTCCCGCTCACGGCTCTTGGCCAGATACGAGACCATCATCGTCATGTAGAACAGCACGGTAACGACCATAATCGTTAGCAGGAACAGCAGCGGTATCCTCGAAAAGAACACCCGCCGGCCTACATTCGCGATCAAGCCGCGCACCGTTCCCGAGCTCACGCTAGCGCCGGGAATCGTGTCGATGATCTCATCTTCAGTCTGGCCCAGGCGTTGGACGAACCTCGCCGCCGTCCACGTGCCCAGCTTGTTCTTGTCGATCTTCCCGAAGACGATGGGGTTGGCCAAAGTCCGCTCGTTTGCCGGCCCGATGACCTCTGTCATCACCTCGATCGGAACAAACAGCCCGATGGCCAGGTCCTGGTTGTCGTCCCACACTGTGCCGTCGGGCGGAGGGAATCCCGATTCTTCCCCGCCCTGCGCCGGCGCCGATTGCGACGTGAGTACGATGGCCGCCGTGCTCCAGTACTCGTCCTTGAGGTTGTCCGCCTGGAACACGCCGACGATTCTCACGGTAATCCTCGTCGGCACAAAAACATCGGTGGCCACGATTACCGAGTCTCCGGGGCCCAGTTTCGACTCTTCGGCCACCTGCTCCGAAATTGTCGCCTCGACCGTAATGCCCTCGGCCGTTTCTATGGCAGCTGTATTCGGGGCCCGCCCCTCCAGAAAGACCGAATGATGCTCGATGTTGGTGAGCGTGTGAAAGAACCCGTCCCAGACCGTCGGCATCGACTCTTGGTCGCCGATGGCGGGCAGAGGAAACTCGTCCGTCCCCACAATCGAGGACGTGCCCCTGAGGTACATCTCATGGCCTGCGTATAGGTCCTCGATGTGCTCGGTCGCTATCGAAGTGACGAGTTCCCTGAGTTCTTCGACCGCCTCGGTAGTGAGGGGAATGCGCTTTGCGAATACTGTGAGATTGAGTAGCGGCGCCGATATCTGGTTCAGGGAGACCCGAAACGCCAGCTGTTCAAGGGCCGTGAGGTAGACTGTCGAACCTACGCTGATCGTCACGGCGATCAGTATGCCGATGAACACGCTCGACAGGAGCTTCCACTCGTCTAGGAGACGTCTCGATACGAGCCGTGAATTCGTTAAGTTGCGCATCTGCTGCAACGGGGTATACGTTCCGTAATTCGGGATAGCGCCTGCCATGCGAGCGCACGAAAGTTGACGCCCGATGCGTGTCCTGTACTCATTGATGTGCTTGTCGGACCGTTCCCGGACGACGCTGTCTTCTCGAAGGTTCCATTATAACGTATACGGAGAGGAGAGCGATTTCCCCCGTTCTAGTCGCCGTCACCACTTTCCTCCGCGAGTAGCCGTGCCACCTCCTGCCGCATGAACTCCTGAACGGCCTCCACGAGTTCATCCGACGTGTTCCCGATCACTCTCGATTCCACACCGAAATCCCCGAACCCGAACCGGACCTCGTGACGAACGTGTCGTTCCGGCCCGTCGAAGTAGTACGGACGGTTCCCCCGCAGATTCTCGTGAATGTCGGGGTCGTCCTCATCCGTGCGGTAGAAGAGTGGGTTCGCGAGCACCACCTGCGGTTCGTCTGAATCGTACTCGACCTGCCGCGTCCTTACCCTGAAGTCTCCTAGCACCGTCTCGTCAGTGATCTCCGGCGCCCACATCGTCATCGAGTACGTTTCGCCCGGTTCGACCCATGGGCGTATCTTTCGCTGCACCTCCACAAAGCCGAACCACTTCTTGAGTTCCTGGTAGTGGTTGGGAGCGTGAGGCATCTTATGCTCGTATTTCGAGACGTCTCCTTCCGCCCGAAGGTCGTTGAACGCTATGAACCAGTTGGCGTGGTCCCGGGCCCCGCGCGACATCCGCATCATCAGCCGGTGCTTGCCGTGTCCCACGTTCCGCGCGTCGACGACAATGACGTGCGGCATCTCCGTGCTGAAGTATCGAATCGTCCCTTGGTGCGGTCCGGCGCGCACACCGGTGTTCAGAATCATGTTCGGAACCGTAAGACGCGTCGACCTATGGGATGGCACACGGGGATAGACGATCTTGAAATCGTCCTTGAGGTACTCTTCCAGGGGCTCGATCCCCCACTGACGCCCGTACCGGTCGTTGCCGATAATGATGATCGGGCGCGACGTGCCCGCCCTGAACTTCCTCAGGAACCCCAGCAGCGTGTAAGCTTCATACGCCACCCGTCGGGCATCTATCAAGTTCTGCCCGTCGAGAATGAGCTCCTCATGCGTCTGCGGGTCGAGCACCGGCTGCTTCAGGAACTGTTCATATGGCGCCGCCGCATTGGGGTCGAAGTCGGGCTCGATGACATCATGGTAGGCCCAGTTGTACCGGTGGAACTCCAAATCACGCTCGATCTCGTTGCATGGATCGAAGTGCCCCATTCGGGTGTTCTTCTGAAGACGGTCAAGCTCGGCCAGCTTCTCCTCGATGTTCCCCGGTTCCGCGAGGAAGTCCATCAGCACCGGCGTCAACGTCACGCCGTCATGGTTCTGCTGGTTTACTCCGATCTGCCACTCAGCCAGTCGCGTCAGGTCCGAGATCGTCTCATCGACCGACCGGTGTCGCAGGAAGGACTCTATGCGGGCCTCGTCAAACTCGAACCCATATCTTTGGATACTCCCATTACTCTCCTCGTTCAGACGGTCGACGGTGGCTTGGATTCGGGCAATGCTGCTCATCTCATCTCCATGCTCAAGGTGTTTCCAACACTACCCTATGTCATTATGCGACCGCTTTCTACCCTAGCGAAGTCCAATTCTCTCTCGAACGTGTATGATTCACCCTGAACCGAGCCCGGAATTGGAGGCCGTGCGTGACACTCTATTGGGTATTCGTAGGACTGTTCATACTCTCTATAGGTATGTTCGTCTTCGGCGTCTTCGCAGGAAACGTCTCCATAGGGGCCCTGGGTGTGATTATTGTGTTCCTCCTGTACTTATTCCGCCGATGGTTCCTCCCGCAGACCCCGGACGACAACGAAAAGTGAACGATGCGTTCTCAGCGAAATACTGACAGCACGGCGCAGTCAAAAGTGCAGTGCCAAGGGGGCTTGTCTGTGGCAGTGGACCGACACCGCCCGAGAAAACTGCATCTAGTCGCGGGGATAGCCCTCGCGCTTGCCGGCGTCCTCCTATGGTCAGGCCAGGCCTTCGGGCAAGAGCCGCCCCCATCCGAGACATCGCCCTTCGAGCCCGACTTCGACCACAGCGCCTGCCCGTACGACCTCAACGTGCCGAGCGATGTCACGCTGTCATGCGGGTTCGTTACCGTCCTCGAAGATCGCGCCACCCTCAGCGGCAGCACAATTGACCTCTACGTTGTCCGAATTCACGGGACACGCCGGTTTCTGAACCGCGATCCCATTATCTACCTCGCGGGCGGTCCCGGCGGAAGCGCGACGAGGAGGACCCAGCGGTTCATCGACGACGCGCGGTTTTTGTATACCGAACGCGATCTCATTCTGTTCGACCAGCGCGGCATCGGCGGCTCGAAGCCCAGGCTGGAATGTTCCAAATACCGGCACGGCAACGCCGAACTGCGACACCTCGACCTCAGCCCCGAGGAGAAGCTAGGCTGGCGAGTGGAGGCACTCATAGACTGCAGGAAGACGCTTACAGGACAAGGGATAGACTTGGACACCTACACGTCCGCGTCCACCGCCGCCGACGTGGCGGATATCGCTTCCGCCATGGGATACGAGTCGTTCAACCTCTACGGGGTCTCATATGGGACTATCTTGGCCCTCACGACAATGAGAGACTTCCCAACCAACATACGCAGCGTGATTCTCGACGGTGTCGTTCCTCTACAAGTGACTCGTTATCACACCCTCTATGCTGACCGGGCGGCGGCGGTCGAAGAGTTCTTCAGTCATTGCGAGGCCGACCGGGATTGC
Organism: Dehalococcoidia bacterium; assembly: GCA_965247555.1. Lineage (GTDB taxonomy): Bacteria > Chloroflexota > Dehalococcoidia > Lucifugimonadales > VXLM01 > VXLM01. The sequence continues at coordinate 348,158 of CBDFHR010000009.1, forward strand.
TCCAAACGGTACCCGAATCTCGAGGAGACCTTCTGGAGGGCGGTCGATAGATACGCTGCCGATCCTTTCATGCTGGAGTACTACGATAGATACGCTGACGACTATTTCGAAGAGGAGTTCGATGGAGACTTCCTCGTCAGGCGTCTGGTCCTCTCACTGAGGAGTGCAAGGTGGATTCCGTACATCCCATTCCTCATCACCGAGATCGCTGCCGGAAACGAGGCCGTCGCGGATGCTTGGGCGCGTCCCTTCTACAGAGAGACCCAGGAGCCAATTGACAATTCGGCGGCATGGGCATCGATGGAATGTTACTCGCAAGGCTCTTCAGTCAACGACGATAAACTCGCAACGGATCGAGAGACTCACAGCAGGTTCGCCGACCCGGAGTCCTTCCTCTTGGCGCCCGCCCTTTGTGAATGGTGGCAAAGGATGCCGGTCGACCCGATCGAGAATGAGCCTGTGGTCAGCGATATCCCGACCCTCCTGCTATCGGGCCAGTTCGACCCGACAACGCCGCCGAGATGGGCCGACCTTGCCGCCGAAACCCTCAGCAACGGCTACTCGTTCGTCATGCCAATGGCAGGGCATGGAGTGATACTCGACATCCCATGCGCGCAGCATTTCGTTGAGAGATTTCTTGCCGAGCCGAGTCGCAACCCCGCGTCTAAATGCCCTTATGGGCACGATACGAAATTCTCGGATATATACCTGAACAGCGGACCCCGCACTATAGAAACGTGGGAATGGGATTCCAACACCCGGCCCATTCCAGAACGTTTGGAATTCTTGCTGGACTACGCGCACTGGCTTCTCGCGATGTCCGTAGTGACGATATGGCCGCTTATCTTCATAGTAAGCCGTGTCCGCCGGGTACCCAGCTCGACCGTTTCGTGGGCCGGTCCTGCCCGTGTGATCACCGCATTAACTCTGTACACATCCTTGGTTTTCGTCAGGTCACTGTTGGACATCAATGATCCGGAATATACGGATGACGTCGTCCGAAACTTCGGGTACTACTCATACGTCCGCCCGTGGTTCATCGTGCCGTACTTGGTCGCGGCTGCGACCGTCATCGTCCTCTATCTGACATTTCGGGCGTGGCGCGAGAGATGGTGGTCGGTCTTCAGCAGGGTACACTACACTCTCGCAGTGCTTGCCATCGTCTGGTCGCTCGCAAAACTGGCCCGCTGGGACTTCATCGGCCTCTAGCTCCCGCACGAAGGCCGCCTAGCCTCCGCCTCGTTGACGATGCCGCCGTGGCTGGTGGGGATGTTGGCTGGCACAATTTGTGACCCGTTGCACCCAAGTTCACAGTATCTCGTAGCGGATGCTTGCTGGCACCCTCATTGCTCTGGACACAAGGGAACGATTTGGCAGAAATGCGGACTACCATATATAGAGACGATTGATGATAGGTGAAAGTTCTTTGAGCGAAGAAGAGCTCATCCATCGCTCACAGGCCGGCGACTGGAATGCCTTCGAGCTATTGCTTGAGCGGCATAGAACGGCGCTGACCAGAACGGCCTACTTTGCGACACGTGACCGGGAGTCCGTTCAGGACGTGATGCAGGAGGCCCTCATCCAAATCTGGAAAGACCTGCCTTCATACAGACCCTACGGCAGCTTCAAAGCGTGGACGCTGAAGATTCTATTGAACAAGGCCAGGAAGCACTATCGAAAGAAACGGGTGAAGACCGTGCCGCTGGAATCAGCGACCCAAGTTCCGGGCGAAGCCGACGGTCTGGAAGAGATGGTCGAGCGCGAGGAACAGACGCACCATTTGAGGCAGGCCTTGGACCTGCTCACTGCCGACCATCGGGAAGTTCTGATTCTGCGGTACTACAACGAGCTCACGGTACCCGAGATTGCAAGGGCGCTGGGCTGTTTCGAAGGAACCGTAAAGTCGCGCCTGAGCCGAGCGCATAAACGCCTTGAAGAGGCTTTGTTCGAGCTCGAGTCTAAGGGGTTGAGGCGATAGATGATGCATGAGAACTTGCTGAAACACTACTTCGACCAAGAGGGCCCCAAGGGAGACCTGTCGCCCAAACAATGGGAGACCGTGCTCAACAATGCAAAAACGCATAGCCAGGCCGACCGGCGAGTGTGGTCTCTTGGGCAACGATTGGTACCGACCACATACCTGAGGTGGGTTGCAACGGTGGGTCTTTCACGCGCCTGGACGACAGTTGGAGTCCTCCTCATCGCCGCAACATTCGCGGTTCTCGGCTTCGGACTGGCAGTCCTCGTCCTGTCGAACGGCCACGACCAAGTGCCGGCGGCTCAACTGGACGCCACGGTCACACCTACGCCCACTACGGCCACAGCAGTACCGATGCCGCCGACCCAGCAGGGTGCCGCCAACACTCCTCCAATATATGAACCCGATTACCCTAGATACCTCGACCATATACGGGAGACCGTGGGTTCAGTCTTCGTTCCGACGTACGTTCCAGACGGCTACCAACTCAGCAGGGCGAACGTCACCACTCGCCCAGAATTACGTGATGCAATTGAGGCGTCGTTGAGCTATCAGAATGCGGAACGTGGAATAGGCTTCGAATCCGTTGGCGTGTTCTATATCTATCAACACCCCGAAGGTTGGGATGCCGTTACGCACAGACCTAACTCCGAAGAACAGACGATTGATGGCCTGACCGTACTACGCCCCTGGGAGCTTCGGGACCGTCCTGCGTTCGACTTTCAAGCGGATGGTCGTTGGCTCCACATATCCGTCTTCGGGGAATCAGAGGAGAACGTCGACATCAATGAGCTTGTGAAGATCGCCAAATCGGTCAAACGATTCGGAAAAGCTGATCCGGTGGACTGGCTAACCGTGTCCGGCATAACACGGCATGGCTTCGAAAACACAGCCCTGCTGGAGCTCAATGACTTTGCACGAGATAAGAAGAACATCGTTTACGTTCCTTCTTACCTGCCTGAAGGTCTTGGCCTGAGCAGCGTTAGGCTCTCCGAAGAAACGGGAGACTCTGCGCTGGAGTTCCAGCTTCCGTCATATCTGAGCGACGGCACTCGTCTGAGTCACATCACCCTCGCCACACGTTCATATCCGACACAGTACCGTGAGCAAGTCGATGTCGGCGGTTCGACGGGCTACGTCTTTTGGGGTACCTCATCGTCCGACGTTACCCTCGTGTTCCAGCATGACGGGCGTTGGTTCGAGCTCACCGGCTCACCCGCAGCCGACCGGTCGGTGTTGGACGAACTCATCAAGATGGCGCTATCACTAGAGGTGTACACGCCGTCGGAACCGGATGAGCCCGCGTCAGCCAGTCCCGGTGCCTCCAGCGCCATTCCGTCGGACGAAGGCGTCGAGAGTATGTTATCCGGCGACACCCTTGCGCGCTATCGCGCCTTGCCCCCGGCGTTTCAAGCGGCGTTGGACACCTACGCCTGGTTCGGAGTCCCGCCCGACCTCATCCCTCTTGCCGTGCGCGACAAGATGGACCAATGGGGCGACGCCGCGATTCCTCTTGCCGAGATCATTGGCGAGGAACGAGCCGAGAGGTTTCGCGATACCCGTCGCCATTCGTCGTCTGTGTTCTCGAAGCGCATACAGGTGCGGCGCGCCGATCTCCTCCTTTCGGGCTACGTCTATCTGCTCGCTCTGGAGCCGTCCGCCGAGCGACGGCTCGAAGTCATGCATCAATTGGCCAGCGTCCCCATGGATCCAACGGATTCACTTACCCGTCTCTCTCACTCGCCTGACGACTCTGACACATTCACGGACCCGGCGTCCGATTCACTTATCTGGCTCGCTCCCCCGCCTGAAGACGCCGTCCTTACGAAGACCGCCCTCGCGCGCCTTGAACTGCTTGGACCGCGCCTGAGGCAAGTTCTGTTAGACGCTCAGAAGACGGCCAACGAAGGCTGGATGCATACGCGCCAAATGGCGAATTGGCTCACCTACCTGGAGATGTTCCTCCTGAAGGTCGAACCGGGACTTGAGGTGCCCTCGATCGACGCTTACCTCAGCGGCGATTCGCTTGAGGTCTTCGAGGCCCTTTCGCAGGAATGGCGGGAGTTGGCCGTCGCCGCTTTTGAAGGAGGCATCATTGTCGTCTATGTGTCCTACAGCACCATTGAGCCTCTTTGGACCTTTGATCTCGGGACTTTTGATTCGATTGGCTATCCGCTCAATAAACAAGCCGAGGGAGCGGTCGAATGGGCTGTGGAGGTACAAAAGCACGCTGAGGAGGAGCGCCGAAAGAACGCGGCGAGCCCTTAGATGCGGGCACCCTACCGGCGGCCTCATGGTACGAAAATCGGTTGACGTGGCTGCTACTCGCGTGCTAGCCTTGCACTTGCATAACATACGAATACTTGGAGTATGCGTCGAAGGGGAGTAGTAGCGGGCAGCGCGCGATAGAGAACGGGGTGAACGGTGGAAGCCCCGACGTGTCAGCGCCTGTGAACTCGCCCCCGAGCATCCTGCCTGAGACCGGTCGTCGCCTTGATGGTGACTTGGGCGTAGGGCAGGGCGGTAAGGCCCCGTTATAGCCTGGCTCGATGGAGCCTTGAGTGTCCTCTGCCTCTTTCTGATGAGGGAAGGCGGAGGGAACGAGGGTGGTACCGCGGGAGATAAGCTTGAATTGGCAGTCCCGTCCCTTTGGTGGGACGGGACTTTTTTCTTGTCGCGAAGCGTGGTGAAGAGAACACTCAGAAGACGGGAGGTGCGAAGATCATGGGAATCCGACTGAATGGATCGCAGTTGCTGTGCGAAAGCCTTGTACGTGAGGGCGTCGTAGACATCTTCGGTCTTCCCGGCGGAGCAATCCTGCCCCTCTACCAGACGCTGCCGGAGTACCCTCAGCTTCGACACATCCTCACTCGTCACGAGCAGGGCGCCGCCCACGCCGCCGACGGCTACGCCCGCGTAACCGGCAAAGTCGGCGTATGCTGGGCCACGTCCGGCCCCGGAGCGACCAACCTCGTAACCGGCATCGCGACGGCCCAGATGGACTCCATTCCGATCGTTGCCGTCGTCGGACAGGTGGCCCGCGCCTCCATTGGTACCGACGCCTTCCAGGAGACCGACACCACGGGCATCACCCTCCCGATCACCAAGCACAACACCCTGGTGATGGACCCCGCCGAGATCCCGCAGGTTGTGAAGGAAGCCTTCCACATCGCCGGCACCGGCAGGCCGGGTCCCGTCGTCATCGACGTGCCCAAGGACGTGCAGACCGAGGAGGTCGAGCTCCCGTACGACATGTTCGACGAGTACTACAACGCTTTGGAGATCGACCTTCCCGGCTACAAGCCGAACTTGAAGGGCCATAATAGCCAGATCAAGAAGGCCGTCAAGCTGATAGACGAGGCCGAGCAGCCCGTGATTCTGGCCGGCCACGGCATCATCTTCTCCGGGGCGTACGCGGAGCTTCGCGAGCTGGCCGAGAAGGCGCAGATTCCGGTCATTACGACGCTGCTCGGCATCAGTTCGTTCCCCGACGACCACATCCTGTGCGTAGGGATGCCGGGTATGCACGGCATGGCCTATGCCAGCATCGCCATCGAGGAGGCCGATCTGCTGATCGCCCTGGGGATGCGCTTCGACGACCGCATCACCGGAAAGCCGAGCGCCTTCGCCCTGAAGTCCAAGAAGATCCACATCGACATCGATCCGTCAGAGATCGGCAAGAACATCGAGGTCGATGTGCCTATCGTAGGAGACCTCAAGCGGGTGCTGAGCAAGCTAAACCCACAGGTGCGGGAGAATACCCATACCGACTGGCTCCGTCGCATTGAGGAACTGAAGGAAGAGCATCCTTCCCACGTCATCCGTGACGCCGAGCAGCTTCTCCCGCAGCTCATCATAAGGGAACTATCCGAGGTGACGAACGGCGACGCAGTCATCGTAACCGGTGTCGGCCAGCATCAGATGTGGGCCGCCCAGCACTTCACCTACAAATACCCGTGCACTTTCATCACCTCAGGCGGCTCCGGCGCGATGGGTTACGAGGTGCCCGGCGCAATGGGCGTCCAGGTTGGCGTGCCCGGCAAGGCCGTCTGGTCGGTGGCGGGCGACGGTGGCTTCCAGATGACCATGTGCGAGCTTGCCACCATCGTGGAGAACCGGCTGCCCGTGAAGTTCGCGATTATCAACAACAACGTGCTCGGAATGGTCCACCAGTGGCAGGAGTTCTTCTACGACAAGAGCTACGTCGCTACGGCCTATACCGCCAACCCCGACTTCGTGAAGCTCGCGGAAGCCTTTGGAATCAAGGGTATGCGCGTAACCGACAAGGTTCAGGTGCGCGGGGCCATCGAGGAGGCCATGGCGCACGACGGCCCGGTCATCATCGACTTCATCGTCGAGGAAGAGGAGCGCGTGTACCCCATGATCAAGGCGGGGGGCACCATTGAGGACCTTGTCGAGGAGCCGGTGTTCACGCCGCAGGAGGTGACCCGATGACCATGAACGGTACTCGTACCGCGCAGCACCATACCATTACGGCCCTTGTTCGAGACAAGCCCGGCGTCCTCAATCGCGTGTCGAGCATGTTCCGGCGGCGCGGGTTCAACATCGTCAGCCTCGCCGTCGGCCACAGCGAAGAGCCCGATCTCTCGCGAATGACCTTCGTCGTTGAGGGTGACAAGCGCACCATCGAGCAGGTCAACAAGCACCTGCACAAGCTCATCGACGTAATTCGCGTCGCCGAGGTGTCGAGCGACAACGTGGTGTCCCGCGAGCTCGCCCTCATCAAGATCAGGGCCAGCAGCGAGACCCGTTCGGAGATTATCCAGATAGTCGAGATATTCAACGCCAAGATCGCGGGCGTCTCCCCCGACCACCTGATCGTCGAGGTCACCGGCGACCAGGATAAGATCGAGTCGCTCCTGGGCCTCGTGAAACGGTTCGGCATCATGGAAGTCATGCGTACCGGCACCATCGTCATGGAACGCTGGATAGGCCATCTCCACGATCAGCAAGCCGGGAACAGGCGCGGCTGGGGCGAGGCGTCGTCGGTGTGAAGGTGGCATCCATCTCTCCTTTGCCGTGGCAGAGACTAGGTAGTGTTGACATTTCCCGTCATTCCCGCGAAAGGGGGAATCTATTCCCCTAGAGGAGCATATGCGGTACCCGAACTGGATTCCCGCTTTCGCGGGAATGACGATGTGGGGGTTGTGCCGTTCATTTTCGTACCAATGACGGCTTGAGCCGAGATAACGAAGAGAATTTCGAGAATGTCAACAGAACCTAGAATCATCTCATCTCTCCTCCACTGGGGGAGACTAAGAGAACCCAGAGCCCATCTCTCCCCCGCCGGGGGAGAGACTAAGAGAGGGGGTCGGTGAAGGAACAACAAGGCCGTCAAGTCAACAGACCGCTCCGCTCGCTATTGAGTGGCGATCAGCAAACGAAGGAGCGATCAAGAGCGCTTAGGAAGAATGCAACGGACGCTGAGCGCATCCTTTGGCACCACATCAGACGAAGACAACTCAACGGTCATCGCTTTCGAAGGCAACAACCAATCGGCCCTTATTTCGTCGACTTCTTCTGCTACGAGAAGCGGCTCATCGTTGAGATTGATGGAGGACAGCACTCCGCGCGACGAGAATATGATGAGCAACGGACTCTTTGGCTTGAACAGAAGGGCTTTCGAGTCCTCAGGTTCTGGAATGATGAAGTGATGAATAGGAGCGAAGTGGTCCTAGAGGCAATACTTGAAGCATTAGAACGAAACCCCCTTCCTTAGTCCTTCCCCCTCAGGGGGAAGGATAATCCTAACTCTCCCCCGCCGGAGACTAGGATAATTCTGTCATTCTAACTAGCAGAGCGGAGTGAAGAATCCAACTCTCGCTAGGATAACCTTCCAACTCTGAGAGACTAAGGTAACCTCCCATCTCTCCCCCGCGGGGGAGAGACTAAGAGAGGGGGCCTCTGAAATAGCAAACCAACAAAACGGAGCATACTCAAAAAATGCCAGCAGAGATGTACTACGACAACGACGCCGACCTTTCCCTCTTGGAGGACAAGACCATCGGCATCATCGGATACGGGAGCCAGGGACACGCTCACGCCCTCAACTGCAGGGACAACGGGCTCAACGTCATGGTCGGCCTCTACGAGGGCAGTAAGAGTCGTGAGAAGGCCGAGGCCGACGGACTGCGCGTCGGCACAGTAGACGAGACCGCCGAAGAGTCGGACATCGTCATGGTGCTGATCCCCGACCACCTCCAGGCCGATGTCTACAAGCAGGAGATCGCGCCGCACCTCGGCGTGGGGAAGACCCTGATGTTCGCTCATGGCTTCAACATCCACTACGGCACCATCGCCCCCGCGGAAAACATCGACGTATCCATGGTTGCTCCGAAAGCCCCAGGCCACCGGATGCGAGAGGTCTTCACGCGCGGCTCCGGCGTGCCCGGCTTGCTGGCAATTCACCAGGACGCCTCCGGTTCCGCACACGATATCGGCCTTGCCTATGCAAGGGGCGTCGGATGCACGCGGGCCGGCGTGCTCACCACTACCTTCAAAGAAGAGACCGAGACCGACCTCTTCGGCGAGCAGACGATCCTCTGCGGCGGCGTCACCGCCCTCATCAAGGCCGGATACGAGACCCTCGTCGAAGCCGGATACCAGCCGGAGTCAGCCTACTTCGAGTGCATGCACGAGCTCAAGCTCATCGTCGACCTGCTCTACCAGGGCGGCATGGAGTACATGCGCTATTCCATCAGCGACACGGCAGAGTACGGAGACCTGACACGCGGACCGGTCGTCGTCGACGAGCACGTCAAAGAGAACATGAAGAAGGTGCTCGAGGCCGTTCAGGACGGCTCCTTCGCCCGCGAGTGGATCGCGGAGAACGACGAGGGACGCCACCGCTTCACCCAGCTTCGCAAGGAGGCGGCAGAGCACTCCATCGAAAAGGTCGGCGCGGAGCTCCGCGGCATGATGAGTTTCCTTAAGGACGCGGACTAGGAAGGAAGATGAATAATTCCCTTCCCTGTCCACACGGGGTACTAGGTAGTGTTGACATTTCCCGTCATTCCCGCGAAGGCGGGAATCCAGATCGGGTAGCGTATCTACTCACAAAAGGGAAAAGATTCCCGCCTTCGCGGGAATGACGACTTTAGCCTGGATAGCAGGAAGAATTCAAGAATGTCAACACTGCCTAGAGAATAGAGATGTAGTTGTTCGCGAAGTACTGAGGCTGGTTAGCGACAAGGTCTATGCGCTTGAGGTGACGCAGGACAGGTTTCCGCGACACCCCCTGTATTTGCTGAACGATGCGGAGCCCGAGATACAGGTTGTAACAAACAGAAAGAAGGTTTATTCATGACAATTTCAGATAGCATAGAGAAAATTAAACATCTACTGCGTCCTGCTCCAGAGTCTTTATTTAACGACCTAAATATGAGAACAGCATTTTCTAATTGGGGCCATCTCACAACGGAGAAATGTGCTCAATATGGAATAGAAGCCTTTGTTGGTATGGTTTCAGAGACTCATTATAACTGTTCTCACTTTTGGTGTACCCCAACACCTGACGGAATGGATCTAAATGTGAAAGCAAGAATGTATTATGCTGTTAATCCTGAGGAAGACACTGATTTTATTGGGGTGCATCTCTTTAACCCGGTTAAAACAATTGGTGACGGGATTGTCTTTTCTGATGTTCCGGTGCAAAAGTTAGTTATCCAACCTACTTGTGATGGGCGACTAGGTATCCTAATGGGATTTATGGATCACAGTTCCGGACTTATAGATGAGAAGACAGCAACCGGACTATTTGCTAGTCCTCGTCATGTCCCTGTATTGAAGTCTTACCTAATAGAAGGTGTTACCCCTATTATTTTCTGCAAAAGGAAAGGTAGAGTATGGCACATAGATCAGCTTGACGCCTCCGGTTCTAACCAGTCGGGAGACGAAGGTTATGAGAAAGTATCAGAGCTTGGTCGCTACCAAGAAGATAAAACGAAATCTCATCTTCTCTATCTCGATATCGCTGGAAAATCTTATGGCTTTCGAACAAAACATCCAACTATCGTAATTGACCGAAATCCGAATCGAGGAAAGACGAAAAAGTAAACGGATAGATTATAACAAGGAGGATCGCTGATATGGAAAAGAGAAACGTGAGCATTTCCTACCTTGCCGACATTGACACCCTCTATGTCCACTTTGAGTCGAAGGCAGGGTACTATGACTCAATATCAGACAATGACCGTGTTCAGGTAAGGTACGACCGGAACGGCAGAGCAATAGGCTTTATGATTGAGGGACTCAAGGACGTTCAAGGTTGGCTGGACGTTGAGTTGGTTGACGCCAAGGTAGAAGCTGTAAGTTAGACACATTGTGCAAAATAGGAGCGGAACTCCGCGGGATGACGAGTTTCCTAAAGGAGGCGAACTAGCTATGGGAGAAGGCATTCGAAATCCGGAGGTTCGCTGAAACCGACACAAGTGGAGTCGTCGCCCTGTGGACAGAGGTCTTCAACGACGATGGGCCACACAACGACCCGTTGGCATCAATTGAACGAAAGACCTCCCGCGACCCCGACCTGTTCTTGGTCGCCGTAGCGGACGGCAGAGTCATCGGCACCGTGATGGGCGGCTACGACGGGCACCGCGGCTGGGTCTACTCGCTGGCAGTCGATGAAGCTGAGAGGCACACAGGAATCGGATCGGCGCTGATGGACAAAATCGAGTAGGCACTGAAATCCCTCGGATGCCTCAAAGTGAATCTGCAGGTGGTAGGCTCGAAGTCCGGCGTCGTTGAGTTCTACGAAAAACTCGGGTTCTCAGTCGAAGACCGCATAAGTATGGGCAAGAGGCTCTACTGAGAAAGTGATCTATCACATAGCTGTAAGGAACGAATGGGAGTGTCAAGCTAACGCGCCAACATACGTCCCCAGTAGGTACAAAAGGGATGGGTTCATACATTGCTCCGAACGACACCAATTGGAGCCGGTTGCCGGACATAACTTTCGAGGCAGGAATGACCTGGTGGTCTTGGAGCTAATGCCCACCAGGCTGGAACCTGAGACGAGATACGAGCAAGGTGGCAAGGAGAAGTTTCCGCATATTTACGGCCCCATAAACAAGGATGCCGTCAACAGGACGATAGATATTCAATGCAACGATAACGGGCTGTTTGAAGGAGTCTTCGACGGCATCTAGGTTATAGCGAGAATCAACATGCACGCAATGGAGAAACACAACGTAGTTCGCCGGAGATGTCGGGTCATGGCAGGGCTCGGCATGGCGGACTGCGGCGCCCTTAGGTAACGGCCTCTCACTAACCGACCAAGGGGTTAGAGACACGAACAAGCCTACCGCACAAGGGAGAAAAAACCATGACTACCAAAGACAATGTCCTGATCTTCGACACCACGCTGCGAGACGGCGAGCAGTCGGCGGGGATCGGCCTGACGCTGGACGAGAAGATGGAGATCGCCCGGCAGCTCGAACGGCTCGGCGTGGACATCATCGAGGCGGGATTCGCCGCAAGCTCGCCCGGCGACTTCGATGCGGTCTCCGCCATCGCCAGGGAGGTGCGCACTCCCACCATTGCGTCGCTGGCCCGCTGCGTTCCCGGAGACATCGACGCCGCTTGGGACGCAATCGAGGGAGCCGCCCGACCCCGCATCCACACCTTCATTTCGAGCTCCGACAGCCACCTGATGGACCTGCTGCGCAAGAACCCGGAAGAGGTTCTCGATCAGGCCGTCGCCTCCGTCGAACGCGCGCGTAACCTCTGCGACAACGTCGAGTTCTCGCCGATGGACGCCACCCGTACCGACATCGAGTACCTATACCGGATGCTTGAGGCCTGCATTAACGCCGGCGCGACCACCGTGAACATCCCCGATACCGTCGGGTATGCCCTGCCGTCCGAGTTCGCCGAACGCATCCGCCTCATCAAGGAAAACGTCCCCAACATCGACAAGGCCGTCATCAGCGTCCACTGCCACAACGACCTCGGGAACGCCGCGCCGAACAGCATCGCGGCCGTCATCGAAGGCGCCCGGCAAGTAGAGGGCTGCATCAACGGCCTCGGCGAGCGCGCGGGCAACGCCTCCCTCGAAGAGGTCATCATGACCATAGAGACCCGCGGCGACGTCCTGGGAGTAACTACCAACGTCGACACGCGGCAGATCTATCGCACGAGCCGCCTCGTCAGCGACATTACCGGGTTCCCCGTCCAGCCCAACAAGGCCATCGTCGGGGCCAACGCCTTCCGCCACGCCTCCGGCATCCACCAGGACGGCGTAATCAAGTCCCGCACCACCTTCGAGATCATGGATCCTCAGGCCGTGGGATGGCCGAGCAGCAGCCTCGTGCTGGGCAAGCTGAGCGGACGGGCAGGCCTCCGCTCTCGTCTGGAAGAGTTGGGTTTTATGCTCGACCAGCCCCAGCTCGACGAGGCATTCCAGGCCTTCAAGGAGCTGGCCGACCGCAAGCGCGAAGTGACCGACGCCGACCTCATGTCGCTCATGTCCAGTCAGCGCCGCCGACAGGATGTCGTGCAGGTCTACCGGATGGAGCGAGTGCAGGTCACCTGCGGCAACGGCGAGATCCCCACGGCTACCGTGCAGCTCGTCAACCCCGACGGGGAGACCGTTACCGACGCCGCGACCGGCGCCGGACCCGTGGACGCGGTCTACCAGGCCATCAATCGCATCGTCGGCGTGCCGAACACCCTGACCGAGTTCCGGGTGGACGCCGTAACGGAGGGTGTAGACTCGCTTGGAGACGTGACGATCCGCATCCGTCAGAACGGCAACGCCTTCGTCGGACGCGGCTCCGACACCGACATCATCGTCGCGAGCGCCAAGGCTTACATGAACGCCCTCAACCGTGCTCTCGCCGAGTTGGAGGAGCAAAAGCTCCCTATGGAACCGGTGCCGACGAGCTAGGGCCGATTCTATGTGATCGGCGACAGACACTTCCAATCGAGCGATGGTAGGGGCAGGTTTCAAACCTGCCCTTACCTCTTCCCCGCAATCGACCGCATCGTATCGGCGCGAGTTTCCGTCCCCTTGCGGAGCGTATAGGGCGACAGCTCGATGTGGGGAACGGTCGGCGCGCTTTCCTGCACGTACCCTTCGGCGTACGGGACGCCCGACGACATGCCTTGATGGCCCACGGATATCTCCACGCGCCGCGCGGCATACTCCTCGTCGTGACCTTGTGACTTGTACAGCGCCTCGGCCTTCTTTCGTGCCTCGATCTGGTCCGTCACGTCGACGGCGAAGTCCCAGTATTCGCGTGGGAAGTAGATGCCCGGGAAAAACGTTGCCGGGACCGTATGCGGCGACGTCCGCTGGCCGTATCGCGGCAGCTGCGCGAGCAGCTTGGCCTCCATCGCGGCCATACCCGTCTCGGTATGGTCGTTCTTCGTGGCCGATGCCATACCGTGATGTCGGTCGACGAACGGGCTCTGTGTCAGCACCACGTGAGGACGGGTCTCCAGGATAAGCTCCCGCATCACCTCGATGGAGTCCGGCTGCCGCTCCACCACGAACGGCTTGTCCGTGAACTCTAGGACTCGTACGTCCGTCACGCCGAACAGCGCCCCGACCTGCCTCAGCTCCGCCGCCTTCTCGGCCGCGTAGCTCTCAGCCGACTGGTTGACTATCGCCGGGTCCTGCTCGCTTTCGGGCTTCATGAGCTCGTCCGCAAGACGCTCGTTGTGAGTCATCCTGCCGGACGTCATCGACACCCACGTCACCTCGTCCCCCATCCCCGTATGGACCCCGCATGTGCCCGCCACGTGCGTAAAGTCATGCGGATGGGCCATCACCACAAGAAATCGAAGCTGTTCACGCGCCATAACCTACTCCTTATCGCAAGTTCCTGGTCCCTCCCCCACCGGGAGAGGGATTTCTCCCAGAATCCCGATCCTTCCCCCGCCGGGGGAAGGACTAAGGAAGGGGGTTCTCCAAGGCCGCTCAAGCGCCCCCTTTCAAGCCCCCGCCATAATACCCCATCCTCCCTCGTCAAGCACGACAGACAACTCCCTCGCGCTCCTAGTGCCCTCCGCGGTGAATCCTCAAGGCCCAGCCCTACGTGGTACTTCCTACTTTCTACTCCCGCTCATCCCGCCCTCCCATAGACCGAAGAGCAGCACAATCGGCCCGGCCAACAGCAGCCACATCGCAGTGTTTAGTCCCCAGGCAGCCGAGACCAGCCCAAGCCCAAGTGGAATCAGGGAAGCGAAAATCCCGAAGACGTTGGCGAGCGCCACAATCGTGCCGCTCCTACCCGGCAGCGAAGAATAGGCCTGCCCCTGAAGGATCGAGTACCACCCTGCGCTCGCGAATCCCAGCAGCCCGACGACGATCAGCTTCATCTCGAACGATGAAACAAGCAGAAACGCCGGATAGAGCGCCAAGACGGCAATCACACTGAACTGCAGATACGTCAGCCCCCGCATCCGTTCGAGCAAGGGTATCAGGAACAGATTGCCAAGGAGGCTAACTCCCAACCACACCGACAGCGTCAGCGCAGCCTTCGATTCAGACACTCCTGAGACGTCGACCATGTACAGGGCCAGAAAACTTGAGAATATGGCGAGCATCAGGTCCGACGCCTGCAGCAGCGCGAGCCACTTGATTACCCTGAACCGTTTGAGTGCCTTTATAGCGGTCCGTACCCCGTCCGCGAAGGACGGGGCCTTCAGGTCAGGCTCGTTCCTCCTCGGTCCGATTGGTATTCGCGATACAGCGATAATGGCCGGTACCGTGATGGCGGCCATCGACAGGAACGCTATCCGCCATCCGAGGCCCACTGCTATGGCCGCCATGAGCGCCAGCGGACCGAGCGCGTAGCCGACCCAGCCGACAAACTCCCAGCGCACCATGTTCTGCTCTCGGCGCGACGGAGCGGAGTCCATCAGCGACGCTTGCGACAGGCTGACGAACGCACCCGATGCGGGATAGTACACCATCCATCCGATCAGGAGGACGATGAAGCCTTGGCTCACCGATACTAGACCGAGCGCCGCCGCGAACGCCACGCCGCCGCCAATCACCAGAATCCTTCGATACCCCACGTCGCCGAGTATGCCGATGAACGGCTCGACGAAGCTGGATACAATGCCTGGCACGCTAAGTAGCAGCCCGATCTGCACATATGTGAGATTGAGGTCGTTCCGCACGAGCGGCCAAGCGGCGCTCCCGACGCCGCCCGCCAGCTCGTCAAGGAACTCGATGGCGAGAAAGGTGAGGATCGTCGCCGCGGGCAGGCGAATGTGACGCATCGGATACTATGATGCCGGGCTACCGTGGCGGTCCCTGTCGTATCCGACTCCGGCGCTCCTCGATCGTCCCGGTCCAGGAGCCGAAGCTGTAAATCGCCCACGTCAAGCCCGCTTCCTCTAGGGCCTCGACGCGGTCCGCTAACTCCGACGGATCGTCCATCGCATTCCCGACTCCGACAACCATGTCGAACGGCTCGTCGCTCGTCCGGTGCGCTCTGATGAGGTCGCCTATCTCCCGGAGGATATCCGGCGTGATGGGCGTCCTGCCGTCGTTGGCGATGGGGATCGCGCCGTCCCACCGGGCCGCCCTGCGGAAGGGCGCTCGGTTTGGCCATTGACCTCCCACCCACACGGGAATGCGCGGCTGCTGTACCGGCGTCGGCTGGAACGTCACGTCGTCGATCCGGTACTCTTCCCCCTCATAGGAGAACGGCTCGCCGCTCCACAGCCCCGCCAACACGTCGAGACCCTCGTCCAGCTTTCGCGCCCGGAGCTTGTTGTCGGTCTCCTCGCCGAACGCGGCGAACTCGGTGTCGGCCGGACTGCCGAGTCCCGCCCCGAAGATCAGCCTGCCGTTGGAGAGGTGGTCGAGCGATACGGTCGTACGCGCCACCTGCCAGGGCCGGCGACGTGACAGCGGTGTGACCATCGCCCCGATGCGGATGCGCTCGGTGCGGGCAGCAATCGCGGAAAGCGCCACCCAAGGGTCGACGAACGGCTCGCTCATGCCCAGCCAGACGTGGTCCCACGTGAACACCCCGTCCCATCCAGCCTGCTCCGCCTCATACGCCAGCTCCGCCATGAATCGCGGGTCCGCGAACTCTTCAAACGGGGGGAAATCTACGCCGTGCTTCACCAACGCCTCCTCGGTTCGCCGTCCGCGCCATTATACCTGTAGTTGACACACCATAGGTGCCAAACTACACTAAATCCCACCTCAAGGGAGTGGCATACGATGGCAACAAAGCAAGATATCGCCCTGATGGCACACCTGTTGCGGCGCGCCGGATTCGGCGCGACCCGCGCAGAGATAGAGCGACGGGCCGACGAAGGCTACGACGAGACCGTCGAGTGGCTTCTCAGTCCCGATGAGCAGCCCGAGGTCGATGAGTACCTGCTCTACCGCTACCATCCCGACTCCGAGCGGCCGCCGAAGGTCAACCACGCCTCGGTGAACTGGCTGTACCGTATGGTGAACAGCGAACGCCCGCTAGAGGAGAAGATGGGGCTGTTCTGGCACCAGGTCTTTGCCACCGGCGACAACAAGGTCGAGAGCGCCTATGAGATTCAGGACCAGATCGGCATGTTCCGCGAGCATGGGCTGGGCAACTACCACGACCTCCTCGTCCGACTGGCGCAGAACCCGACGATGCTCTACTGGCTCGACAACCAGGAGAACCACAAGCGAGCGCCCAACGAGAACTGGGGCCGCGAGCTCATGGAGCTCTTTTCCATGGGCATCGGCAACTACACCGAAAAGGACGTCTACGAGGCATCCCGCGCCTTTACCGGCTGGGCCTTCGACACCAAAATCCACTGGCTCCTCTGGGGCCCGCACCTGTGGAACTACGAGTTCCACCCCGAGAACCATGACGGTACCGAGAAGGACTACCTGGGGCACTCCGGCAAGTTCGACGGTTTCGACGTCATAGACATCATCGTCCGGCAGCCCGCGTGCCACGTCTTCATCGCGCGCCATCTCTACAACTTCTTCGTCGAGGACGAGCCGCAGGTCCCCGCATGGCCGATTGAGCCGCCGCGCAACCCCGAGGCAATCAGGGCCATCTGCGAGGCATTCGTCAAGAACGACTACGAAATCAAGCCCGTTCTGAGGACCATCTTCACGTCCGACTTCTTCAAGGAGTCCTTGTACAAGCACGTCCGCAACCCGGCCGAGGTGGTCGCAGGCACGCTCAGGGTGACCGGAGCGCTGTCCGAGCCGCATCCCGACTGGGAAGACGTCGCCTTGGAGCCGATGTTCATGGGTCAGAGCCTCCATGACCCCCCCAGCGTCGAGGGGTGGCATACCGGCCACGAGTGGATCAACAGCGGCGCTCTCGTCAGGCGCGTCAACTTCATGTCGGACAAGTTCAGCGACACGTCCCTGCCGGGCGTTCAGGACATCATCCGCCGCGTAGCCGCGTCGAACGGGACCGCCATGGCGCCTGAAGACTTGGTCGATCACTGCCTCGATCTCATGGGACCCATCACCGTCAAAGAGAAGACCCGGCAAGAGCTTGTTGAGTACGTCACCGGCGAGGGTGGACAAGTCTCATGGCAGTCCGCCGAGGACTTCGCCAACGCCTCGCGTGTCACAAGCAAAGTCCTGGCTCTAATCGCCGGCACGAGGGAATACCAGTTCGGGTAGAGAGCATCCCCCAGCCCTCGCCGGGGGTGACCCCACGCTGACGAAATCAGAAACGTGAAGCTCTTGACAAATGAATTATGTTTATCTATGATTGCCTTTGGTTAGGGAAACGATCACCTTACCGAAAGGGGTGACTAATGTCCGAAGAAGTACAGAAGAACCTGTTACGTATGGGGTGGCTGGTTGCCGCAGCGATTTCGTCCGGTCTCTTCGTCGATGCGCTCTTGACCCTAATTCAGGGAGTCAACGACCTTTAGTTCCTTGGTTCCGGGCGCCTGATCAGCTTCCGGTCATCTGGGAGACAGGGTATAGCCCACACGACCCTATGATCTCTCCCCCACCGGGGGGAATGCCACACAAAAATCTCTCCCCCGCCGGGGGAGAGATACAGAGAGGGGGCGGCCCTTACGAGTGGTCCAACTCCCACACCGGGAAGTAGAACGGGAAGATCGCGTCCAGCACCTCGCCCGCTTCCCCGTCGGCCGTGATCGGGTCTGCCGCCGGATGCGGACCGAGGACGAGCTTCGTGAGCTGCCTGCGCGTCAGTACGACCGCTTCACCCGACCGTTCCGTTGAGACCTCGACATCCCCGTTCCGCAGACTGATCGTCACCGCCTCGCCGTCGTCCTTGCACACGAGACAGACCGTCCCCTCTACGCCCTCGGCGCTTCGCTCTCGAAGGTGGCCGGTGATCTTGCTCACCAGACTACCCAAAGAATTCACCCGCATCATCTGGAACCCGACATCCGACTCGGTGTCCAGCACCGACGTGCCCGGCTTCCGCGCCTCCAGCACGTCCCCGAACGAGGTCGGATTGAGCGGCACCACCGCGTGGGCGGAATCGTCCTTGCCTCGCAGCAAGAGCGCCTGATGGTACAGGGCCTCCAGCGCCCCGGCGTCACCGCCTCCCTCCACGAAGCCCGGCTTGTTCCTCCCGCGCGTCAGTAACAGGTACGCCACGATGCGACCGTTCTCATGGGCCAGGAGCGTGCTCATCTTGTGAAGGTTGAAGTAGTGCTCGTAGTCTTCCCGCGTGCGACCGATGCGCAGCGGTTCGGCTTCGTGAATCTCGATGATGGCGTCGAGATGGTCGGGATTCCGTGGGTTGTACAGCGAGATATCATACGCACCTCTCCGGAACACCTCATAATCGTTAGGATTCAGCAGATACCCCCGTGCCTGCGGCCCGACGGCCTCGTACCCGGAGTTCTGATAGAACGGGAAGGTCGCCTCCCGCGTCCACAGGACCGACACCGGCCAGTCGTTCTCGTTCATGAGCCGCAGGCAGTCGCGGAGACACCGAGTGCCGTGCCCGCGGTGCCGGTAGTCGGGGTGCGTCCCCGTGGGACTGATGATCCCCACCGTCATGCGGTCATCGTTGACGATCACCTCGCGCGGCGCCACAGGCACGTGCGCGACGACCTTGCCGTCCTCCTTCACGATCCGCATGTACTCGAATCTCGACGGCCTGAAGATCAAGGGGTAGTCGGTCTGCAGCCTCTGATCGGAGCCCGCCCTGAAGATGCTGTTGAGGAGCGCCATCGTCTCCTCGAAGTCCTCCGCTGTGCAAGCGCGCGGCCCTTCCATTCGACACCCCCGTCAATTCAGTTTCTGAGTGCTCCGATGGTAAAACAACGCCGCGATGTTGTCACCCGTAGCCGTTCTCGTGTAACTGTTCAGTATCTGTGAGTTGAATTCCGAAGACCCCCTCTCTGTGTCTCTCCCCCCGCCGGGGGAGAGATTGTAGATTCTTCGTCGCCGCGCTCCTCAGAATCACCATGGCCTTGCGAAGGCCACATAAGGGGATGAAAACGGGTTGGTGCCGGGCACGGGCTCCACAAGGGTTGCCCCTACAACAGGTTTGCCGGAGCCTATTTTCATAGCAAGTCTAGCACCTTAGCCTTATCGCGGACTGGCATCTGCACCCCGCAGTGAAGTGGTACGACCAATCGTCACCAACAAGTATCCGCCGACCACGGTGACCAGATACAAAATGTTCGCCAGAGACATCCACAGAGTGCCCAGCCGTAGGAATTCCACCCCCTGGTCCGGCGTATAGCCGAGTTCCTCCGCACTTATTTCCTTCAGAGGAATTATCCTGAGTTCAGAGGCGGTAATCGCTATGCCAGGATCCAGATAAGTAACCAATGTTGCAACAACACCGAATGAAACCAGAAGCGTTATCACCACAATTGCAGCTTTGAGTACAAAGTCCACGTTTCTCAGCGCCATTCCCGGTTCGTTGAGGGCCACGATGATCGTGAACGCGCCGAAGAGTATCCCAAATACGACCATGAAGTACATCCAGGCTCCCAGATTGGTGAACACCATGATACTGGCGTACGCCAATAGTAACGGAGGAAGAGTTATCCAGACCGCGCGGGAGAAGGCGCCGCCTCTTTCCTCTGAACCGTACTGCCGCATCCACAACACGCTGAACAACACCGACGCCGCCAGCGATAGCGCGAGATGTGCCAGAATCGTGGCGAGGAACGGCATCGCGGTGTTCCTTAAAGCCTCGAACGTGTAGAACCCGAAGTGGTCCGCCTTGGTGAGAGTCCCTATCAAGAGAGAGGCGTTTGTCGTGAAGAAGAGGGAGATGAAGAACAGATCGACAATGTGGTCATGCTCCGAGCGCACGCGATTGGGCTTCAGCCATCTCAATACCGCCTGACCGATCACGATTGCCAACGCGACCAGTACGTACGTCAGCAGCGCCAATGTTCCATCCAGCCCCAACGCATTGAGAATGAACCCCACCACGAGGGCATAGACTCCGGGCGGAGCCATCCTCCGCAGAGCGTCTTTTGCGACGCCGTACGCGTCCACCGGAGGATCAGGCCGGCTTGCCGAATCTATCAGACTGCGGACCTCACTCTGGAGACTCTGCACCTGTGACTCGATGGACTGCGCCGCTGCCAGCATCGCGGCCCGGCCCTCCTCATCTCCCAAACTTTCGTAACCGGCCAGACTCAACATCCGGTCCATCTCCGGCTTTGGAACATTGAGCGAGCGTCCGAACGCGACCAGAAACCCTCGCGGCGCAAGTCTCGCGCCGCTCTCCCAACGGCTGACACTGGAGCGGTCCAGGTCGGCCGCGAACTCCTCGCCGCGCTCGACCATCAGGTAGAGAAGACCATCCTGGCTCAGCCGTTTACCGTTGCTTCTGACATCGTTTCGGTAGGACCTGATTAGCCTTCCTACCAGTATGGCCGCGCTGTCATCTCTAGGGGATTCGTCCATATTCGATGCCCGAATTCACGAGTGCAAGCCAAATTGTGACACGCCTGTCACAGACATTGCCGTCCGGTTCTGGTATTCAGTCAATATAGTCGCTTCTAAGCGTCAACTGGGACTTACGCACAAGGATTTGTAGTCTTACGTCCGATGACATGAGCTTCTAAATGGTGCATAACATACAACGGTGGCATGACAAGCGTCGCGAAGTGTTGGAGGACGCCATCTGCGTGGAATTTCAAAGAGAGATACGCCGTGCCATAACGAAGGTTCGGGAGGCGCACGAGATACTCTCCAGCTTGATGGTATCACATGATAACTCAATAGAGGATCTACTTACGGACAGGGCGAATGCGCTCGGCAGCAACCTCACGAGAACTGAGTTGGAAGTCATTTCCAAGTTCATTGAGGGGCGATCACCTGAAACTATCGCGGAAGAACGGAGCCTGTCCGAAAGGACCATTAGCAACCAGTTGAGGACCGGATGCCACAAGCTGGGATTCAGCGACAGACGAGAACTGAAAGGCTGGGCCGGGGCCGTCAGCGGATTTCTTCTTACCCAGCCGCCGAGGGACTAGAGGAGAGTGATGGATATGACCCCAAGGGAGGGCACTGCATTGAGTACTTTTAGGTTGACGACTCTCGGGTTAGCTATCTTGCTTCTGACCTTCGCGGGGTCGATCTCCCCCGGCGCGGTCTCGGCACAACAGACGAGCGCCTGCGCCACCGGAGGCGCGGTGCCCGATCCTGACGACAATCCGGGGCTGGTGTCCGATTGTGAGACACTGCTGGCGGCGCGCGACACCCTGGCGGGGACCGCCACATTGAACTGGGCAGCTTCCACCCCGATAGCAGAGTAGGAAGATGTCACCGTCGACGGGACACCCGAGCACGTCACTCAGTTGGCGCTAGCTCGAAAGGGATTGACAGGGAGGATACCAAGGGAATTAGCCAACCTCTCGAACTTGACAGGGCTGTTTCTCCGGGACAACCAGTTAACAGGGGGAATACCGACGGAGTTGGGCAGCCTTTCCAACCTGCAAGACCTGGCCCTCGCTAGAAATCAGTTAACTGGAGAGGTACCGGCAGAATTGGGGAACCTCTCCAGCCTGCAAGGACTATCCCTCTCAAGAAACCGGTTGACCGGGGAGATACCGACTGAACTGGAGAATCTCTCCAACCTGACAACTCTGTTCCTGGCTGGCAACCAGTTGACAGGGGAAATACCGACGGGGCTGGGGAACCTTTCCAATTTGCAATACCTGGCGCTTTCTTTCAACCGGTTGACCGGGGAGATACCTACGGAGCTGGGGAACCTCTCCAACCTAACGATTTTGGCCCTCCAGGAGAACCGGTTGACCGGGGAGATCCCGACGGAACTGGGCGACCTCTCCAACCTGCAAAGGCTGTACCTCCATAGGAACCAGTTGACCGGGGAGATACCGGCGGACCTTGGGCAACCTCTCCAACCTGGAGACGCTGGACCTCGGGGGGAACCAGTTGAGTGGGGAGATGCCTGCGGAGCTGGGCAACCTCTCCAACCTGCAAAGGCTGAACCTCCATGACAACCAGTTGACCGGGGAGCTTCCTCAAAGTTTGACTGGGCTAACTGTGCTGGTGACGCTTTCCTTCTACAACAACGCCGGGCTATGCGCGCCGATCGATGAGGCATTCCAGATATGGCTCCAGAGTGTCACCTCCGTCAGTGGCAGCAGCTGCGCACCGATGGACTCGGCAGAGGACCGGGCTGTGCTGGTCGAGCTATACAACGCCACGGACGGGGCGAATTGGACGAACAACACGAACTGGCTGAGTGACCGGCCAATCAGGGAGTGGCACCGTGTCATCAATGATGCCGACGGACGCGTCAGCGAACTGTTGCTCGGAAGGAACGAGATGGCAGGTGAGATACCGACGGAGTTGGGGAACCTCTCCAGCCTGACACAACTGCTTCTCTCCAGAAACCAGTTGACCGGGGAGATACCCACTGCACTGGGCGACCTCTCCAACCTAACGCACTTGCTCCTCGACTCCAATCAGTTGAATGGGGAGATACCGGCGGAGCTGGGAGACCTCTCCAATTTGCAATTCCTGCTTCTCTCCAGTAACCAGTTGACCGGGGAGATACCGGCCGAACTGGGCAATCTCACCGGTTTGACTGGGCAATCTCACCGGTTTGACCATCTTGAATCTCGCCAACAACCAGTTCACGGGATGCATGCAGGACGAACTGCGCCACTTTTCGACCATACCCACCAATGACCTCGACATGCTGGGCCTGGCCTTCTGCACCGACCTGCCGGGGAGCCCGATGATCGACGAGGTAACTTCAGGGACCGGCGCAATGGCGGGCACTCTCTTGGTGGAATGGAGTGCGCCGGCGAGTGAGGGTATTTCGGCCATCACGACCTACGACCTGCGCTATATCGAGACGACCGCCGACGAGACGGAGGACTCCAACTGGAGCGTGGTGGAAGACGTGTGGACCACGGGCGGCGGAGCGCTGGAGTACACCCTTGCCGGATTCATGCGGAGTACACAGTACGACCTCCAGGTTCGGGCAGTGAACGAGGCGGGGGACGGGCCATGGTCGGCAACCGTCACCGGAACGCCAACGACGAGCGTCTGCGTCTCCGGTGGGGCGGTGGCCGATGCGACGAACACAGGGCTGATCTCCGACTGCGTGGCGCTGCTGGGGGCGCGAGACACCTTGGCAGGGACAGCGACGCTGAACTGGGCGACGGATACGTCCATCACACAGTGGGAAGGCGTAGGGCTCGGCGGGACGCCCCGGCGTGTGACTCGGCTTAACCTCGATGGCAAGGACTTGAGTGGGATGATCCCATCCGTGCTAGGCCGTCTCTCTATGCTGACTTACCTGAACCTGCGCAGCAACGACGGGCTCACGGGCGAGATCCCGTCTGAGTTGGGTTATCTGAGCAATCTCAGGGTACTGAACCTGCACAGCAACTCGCATAGTGGCTCGATACCCGACCTGAGCGGCATGACCAGTCTGGAGGAACTGTACCTGGCGAATAATGACCTGACGGGCTCAATCCCGACGTGGCTGAACGGCATGACGAACATGGAGGAGCTGTGGCTCTGGGGGAACAGTCTGACCGGTACCGTCCCCAACCTGAGCGGCATGACGAGCCTCGACAAGCTGAAGCTGGCAAACAACATGCTCACGGGCGGCGTCCCTGAGGCGTCGACGCTGCCTCCGAACATGACGTGGCTGATCATCGACAGGAACCCGTTCGGCGGCGAGATACCGGACCTGAGCATCCTGACGCGGCTGAGGCTCCTGTGGCTGCACAGCAACGGCTTGACGGGCGAGATCCCTGAGGATGACATGTTGCCTGCCAGCCTGGACGACCTGAACCTGCGCGACAACATGCTGACTGGCACGATTCCGGACCTGAGCGGCCTGGATAAGTTGACGCGGTTGCGGCTGCACAACAACAGCCTGAGCGGCGAGGTTCCGGCCACGCTGGGCGACCTGGACATGCTGAGGCAACTGTGGCTGCACAACGAGGTGGACAAGGGACTCGGCAACAACAGCTTCACCAGCATCGCGGCCGCACTGGGCGATCTGTCTGATACGCTGATCGAGATCGCCCTCAACGGCAACCCGTGGGCTGACGATGCCTGCGTGCCGGTGGCGCTGGCGAACGTGGCGAAGAACGATTACACGACGGCCGGCATTGAGGTCTGCTCAGCCGACGACGGTTCCTAGAAATGAAGCAACCCCAGAGGGTTGCGGTTCACGTCGTTTGTGTAGCTAGGCGAGTTGAGTAACCTTGTTCGGAGGTGACTCGTCGGCAACCAATTCACTACAAGGTTTGTTCCAACGGGATTTGCTGTCAAGGGCGGAGCGAAAATGTACCGGCGTGGCGGAGTAAAATTGGACCATCTGGGGCACGCCGATTCAGTGAGATGGCGGTTGACGGCCAGTGCAGCCGGGATCGCTGAACGGATTCCCATCTACAGGTCCTGGGTGTTGTCCAAGTTGGTCGTGGAGAGAGTCATGGCCCGTCTGCTCTGTTTGAGTCGGTAGCTTTCGCCGTTCATCTCCAGGATGTGAACTCGATGAGTGAGCCGGTCGAGGAGTGCTCCTGTGAGCCTCTCTGAGCCGAAGACTTCAGTTCATTCGTCGAAGGGAAGATTCGTGGTAACGAGGGTCGATCCTCTCTCGTAACGCTGGCTGAAGACCTCGAACAGGAGCTCCGCGCCGGTCTTCGACAGGGGGACGCAGCCGAGTTCATCGACAATGAGCAGCTTGAGACGGGCCGGTTTCTTCCGAAGATTGAGCAGCCGTTTCTCATCCCTGGCCTCGATCAGCTCGTGGACCAGTGCGGCGGCGGTGGTGAAGCCGACCGACAGCCCCCTCTGACAGGCGGCAAGTCCAAGACCGAGGGCGACGTGAGTCTTGCCGGCGCCACTGTTCCCGACGGCGATGACGTTCTCGTTACGTTCGACGTACTCGCAGAGGGCGAGTTGCATGACCTGGTGCTTGTTCACCGACGGGATGGCCAGGAAGTTGAAGGTGCCGAGGCTCTTGGTCGCAGGGAAGCGCGCCGCTTTGATCCTGCGGTCCACTATCCGATGATGGCGGTCGATCAACTCAAGCTCCGACAGCCTCAGCAGATAGCCGGGATAATCAACGCTCTCTGCAGCGCACTGCTCCGCCACCTTGCCGTATCCCCTGAGGAAGGTCGGCAGCTTCAACTCCTTCAGATGGTGCTCCAACAACACCGTGGACCTCTCACTCATTATCTGTCCCCCGACATGTGCCCATCGCAGAACGCCTCGGTCATCTCTGCAGGGTACGCCTTGACGAAGCATCCATCGCTGTGGGGAAGGTCCAGAACGAAGTAGTCGACCCGCTGCTCGACTCCATCGAGAACCGCACGCGCTTGGCCGTGTGGCGTTGCTTCTTGGGGAGGCCCAGTTCCTCGTCCAGTATCCGATCGATCACCCCCGTATACGGCTCCAGCTTCGGACGCCGCGGAGGACGCTCTCGACGGTATCCGGGAGGCACCGAATACATCAGCATCTTGCGCACCGTGTCTCGGTGCAGTCCGAACACCCGATCAGCCTCCCGGATGCTCATACCCTCGACCATACATGCCCTGCGGACGCGCACGTACATATCCAACTTGTACATCCTTCACGCCTTCCATCGAGTTCCTTGCAACTCGATGGAAGGCGGCGGGTGGTACAGTTTGCAAGCGCCTTTTCACTACGCCTGACTCACCGCTCTGGTACATTTTCGCTCCGCCCTTGACACACTCTACGGTCAAATAAGAAAGACAGCCGGGTGTTCCGGTCCCGGTTGGCCATTCCCGGGATGCCAAGAACACCCGACTGCCTTCCGAAGGCATTGACCCTGCTCGACGACTCCGCAAAGCCGCCGCGCTCAGGTCTTTGCCTTACCTAGGTGAGGGTCACCCCTCGATATTCAATTTTCATCAACGCCTCCTTTCGTTCCGCCGCGCGAGTGGATTCCTTCCGCAGAAGATCACACGGCGCACCCATCGACGGATGCCTCAATATACCATAATGGATTGACTCTGTGTAGTCCCCTTTCCGATATGGCGCCGATGAGAACCGCGGACCCTCTCCGGTCCCGCACGGTTTGCCGCGAGTACGTGTCGTCTCTACGTGATATGCTGGCCCCGTCATTGCTTACAAATCGCCCATGCCGTCTGCTACCGGCACCACCAATCAAGAAAATGGGGTCAGCCATGGTTGTTAGGGGCGGGTTTCAAACCCGCCCCTAACGGCAGGTTGGCTTGGGTTATTTTCAGAGGCATCATCGAGGAGGGCAAGAATGAGGATTCCCATCACCATGTGTCACGGCATTCGGGACGACGGGGAGAAGCCCCTCCCGGTCGAGCGCCTCGATGCCCTGATGCGCGTGGCAAGCGAGATGGGCTTTTCGTCCATTACCTACGATCAGTATGCCGCTTGGCGGTATGACGGCGGCACCTTGCCTGAACGACCGATCATGATCGACTTCGACCATCCGATAAAGAACATGCGCTACGAGACGCACGACACACTCGCCAAGTACGGCTACGTTGGCAACCTCTTCATGTACACTCGCCCATACGATCGCGAGTATGACCGCGACCTGCCGTGGGACGACAGTCCGGACGATCACATGACCTGGGAAGAGATAGGCGAGTTGCGTGAGCTGGGCTGGTCAATCGGAGCGCACACCGTGAGCCATCCGAATTTGTCCGACCTCAGCCAGGAAGACCCGACCGGCGAGCGCATGGCAATCGAGCTCGACCGGTGCAACGAGCTTATTGAACGCTACCTCGGCTTCCGGCCAAAAGACTTTGCCTTCACCGGCACGAGCTGGAGCAGTATCGCCGAGGCGGAGGTCAAGAAACGCTATCGGTTCGGCAGACTGTGGATTATCGGATCGGAGTACAAGGCCGACGGACGCACCATCCGCTATGCCGACCTCGTCGGCGTTCCGGGTGAGGACGAGGCCGACGGCGGCCCGCCAATGGCCGCTCGCTACGCCACCAGGGACACCGATCCCTACCGGCTTCCGTCCATGGAGTTCCAGCACATCATGCACGAACCCGCCGACTTCCGCCGCTACCTTGAAGGGGCGTTGGAGGATTGACGCGCGTATAGCCGCTCCGTGAGCTACATTACCGTGCAGCCGCCCACAGTCTCTCCCCCGCCGGGGGAGAGATACAGAGAGGGGGCGCGAGCTAATTCACCTCGACTCCGACCCTTCGAGCGACGGAGCGGATGTACTGCTGCCCGACGATCGTGTCCTCGTACTCGAAGTGCTCGACGTGCATCGTAATGTCCTGCGGCAGCTCGCCGAGCCGCCTCATGATCGTCTCGTAGTCCATGACACCCGTTCCGGGCACGGCCTCGTCGATATGAACGATGGGGTTGCCCTTCTCGGCCTTCGCCCCGCCTCCTATACCGCCGCCCGAGATCTTTACGTCCTTCGCATGCACCGACGCAATATGTTCGCCCAGCACGTCGAAGGCGTGGTTCACGAGGTCGGTCGTGCGATAGTACATGTACGGCTCGCACATATTCACGAGGTCGAGAAGGATCTTCAGCCGAGGCGACCCGACCGAATCGAGCAGGTCCTTACAGCGCTCCACCGACTTGAGTGGTGTGTAGTAGAGCGGGTGTGCCGCTATGTCTATTCCTTCCCGCTCCGCGACCTTGGCCATCTCCGCGACCGCAGCCACCCGCGCCTTCCACGTTTCCTCCGACCAGATATCGGGTGAAGCCCAGCCGAACTCCTTGCCCCAGCCGAAGCCCACACACTGCGCACCGAGCATGGCCGCGATGTGCATCTGCTCCGAGTAGCTTGCAAGAGCGACCTTGTGGAGTGCGGGATCGTGAAAGCCGAGATGCCGTCCCTGGTAGAACGGGATGACCTCTCCGATGCGAAGGCCGTTGTCGTCCAGCCAGCCTTTGGCCTCGCGGGTCTCCTCGTCGCTCCACAGGGGAAACGCCTTGACCGAAACCGTGTCTACGTCCATTACGGCCGCCCGCTTTACAAGCAGCGCTCTACCCTCGGCTCCGTCGTCGCCAAGCCGGAGCAGGTCTCCTAGAGGTGGACTCATTCGTAGCATGGAAGGACCTCCATCGTCTAATATCAATCCTGTGTGATGCCGCCGTATTCTTACCGATCGGGCTCTCTGGATTCCGGCCTTCGCCGGAATGACGGATAGGCACGCTGGTCATGCAAATTGCGACGTAGTCAAAACGAATTGGTATAACTTAGGACTACCTATCGTTTCACCTCGTATCCTACGACATTCTTGTACCGATCGCCGCTCTTCGACGGAACCGGCGCTCAACCGTAGCGCTCAGAAGGTGACGGTGACACTGCCGAAACTGGGGTCCTCCACGTAACGGTCTCTCATCATCCTCCTCGTTTCAGACGCGGTTGCGACCGCCTGCTTAGCCACGACCTTGCTGACATGGACTATACTTACGTCCTTCATGGCTCGATTCACGAGGATGCCGGTTACAAGGCCGGCTATCAGGACGACTCCGGTAGGACCTCCGGCAATCCCAACGACCGTAACGGCTCCCAGAGTCGCCCCCGCGCCGACGACACCCTTGAACTGGCCGTCGACGAATTCGGTGTACTCGCCCGACTTACGAGCTAGGTGAAATGCTCTGGCCAGTGCCACGACCGTGAGGATCAAGAGCAGTGGATTCGCTGACATTATGGATGACAGACCCATGCCCCCGGCGAGCTGCGCGAAGGTCTCGGTATCGGCGCGATTCCAATTGAAGATCAGGGCAACTGCGCCAACCGCCCCGCCGAGCAGGTCGGCAGCGTCGTACGTATTCAGGTCATAGAACCAGCTCTTAGGTATGTGGAAGTTCGATTCAAGCGCTTCGGCAACCCTGTGGTAGGTTTCGTAGTCCCAGTTCGCAAGCGGGAGTCCGCTCGGCGTGCTCACGTCTCGGAGAAGCCCCTGGAGGGTTCCCATCGCCTCTTGGATGATGCTGTCATCAGGCGACGCCGCGTGCCCGGCCCTGAATGCGCCGATAACGGTGTGCCCGCCATCGAAGAGCCGGTGCTGAGCGCCGCCGATATGGGTGGCTATGTACCCGGCATCCATCGCCTTGTCGTATATGGTCGGGCTTCCCTTGACCATATTCTGCACAAGGTCGTTTATTTCGGTTGACAGGCCATTGGCCACCATCGCCTGAGTGGTCGAGAGGAGGACGTTGGCAGCGGAAGTCGTCGAATCCAAGCCCTTCCTGGATCCGCCCTTCAGCCGTTCCGCTGCTGCTGTTCCTGCGGCGGATGCCTTCTTGGAGGCGTCCTGTACGGAACCGGTGACAGGGGAGGCCGCGTCCTTGATCTTCCGGGAGTAGTTCTTTGACCCCTCGACGACCGTCGAGGAAGCGGCGTCCCCGACCTTCTTCGACGCGTCCCTGACGCGGCCGGCCTTCGAGGCCGTCGTCTCCTTCAGTTCTTCCGAGACATGCCGCGCCTTGTCTGTGAGTTTTCTGAGCTTATCCCGCTTCTTCATTTCCTGCCTCGCGTGAGATCATACCGGACTCAAGCCTCCCACCGCGTGCAGGCGCAGTGAGTGATCCCGTCGTCGAGCGTGATGTAGTACACCGACAAGACGGTCCCGTCTTCGAGCTGCGTCGAGATCGCATAGCCCAGATCGGGCCTAGCGTTCTCCGATGGGTAGCGACCGCGAATCACGGCTGCCGCCACTCGCTTGCGAAACTCCGCCCCGGAGAGCCGGAGCGATTCTAGGTCGGGCGGGTCCGTGATCGCCATGGACTGCGTGGGTGTTCCGCCGTCCTCGCGGAGGATGACGGTGTTCGCCGTGTCCCACGTCTCGCCTCCGTCGTTGCTCAGCACGGCGCGGATGCCCATCGGCGCGCGACGGTAGCCGTAGGTGCATAGGATACGCCCGTCCTGCAGCTTCAACAGGTGGGGAGGGGAGTGCGGCGCCCAGACGTCGGTCCAGAGCGGCTCCGACCAGTTTCGGCCCCCGTCGTCCGACCACATCTGAGTGAAGTAGCCGGTCGCGTTGCGGGAAAGCGCGAGCACGCGGCCCGTCTCGACTTCTACGAAGGACGACTCGTTAATGCTCAAGTCCTTCGAATGGGTGCCCAGAGAAAGCAGTCGCCAGCCCCTCTTCCCGTCGAGGCCGGAGCGCCAGACCATGCTTCTGCCGTTGCCGTCGGTGTCCACGCCGTAGACCGGCACGAGCACCGTGCCGTCTTCCAACATCGTGCCCCGCGAGAACGCCATCGCCTGCTGGAAGCCGGGCAGCGTCCACTCCCTGCGGACCCACGTTTGGCCCTCGTCCTCGGAGTACTGGACGAACAGCTTCAGCTCTCGCACTGTTATCTTGCCCTCCAGCCACGGGTGAGGCCACACCTGCATTCCTGCCGCCTCGGCCTCGCCTCGTCGGTCCTCGTCCCATACCTCCGAGCCTGTGGAGCCGGCGCAGAGGTACGTCCCGTCTTTCAGGACGGCATTGAACCGGTCGGAGCACTCTCGCGTCGTCTGCGCGGGCCAGTTGTGCGGAATTGATGGGTCGTCCGACGGCGCCCACGTCCGTCCGCCGTCATCGGATGCCAGCACGGCCCAATCACCGATCACGTGGTGGTCGCGCTTGAACGAAATCGAGAAGCTGGCCGCGACTCGCCCGTCATTTAGATGGTCGAGTTGCGGGAACGCCGCGTATATGCCGTCCTTCTTGTAGATTATGTGATCTTCCACGTTTTCTCCTCTTGAGTGTCAATGAAGAAGTCGGTTCACCTTGAGTAGCCTTACGCCCCGCTCGCCGTATTGTGCCAGGTATCGGCAACTGTCGCGCAGCCACCCACAGTCTCTTCCCGGCCGGTCTTGCAGGGGTATGCAAAGTATGAAACAGCTACGGACATGACTCAACATACCCCCTCTCCCTTGGAGGGTGTCTCAAAAATAGCTCTTGCGGATGTATACTGCCGTGTAGAGGAGCAAGATGAGGTGGCGGAATAGCTTGTAGTGAGATAGTGGCGATGCCAATGAGACCCTTCAGTCGTGAACAGGCGTGGCTGATGCCGCCGACGTTGGACGATCTGGTCCCCGAAAACCACCCCGTCAGATTCGCGGCGGCCTTCGTGGACGGTCTTGACGCCGAGGCCTGGGAAGAGTTGGAGATTGACCTTCAGGGCGACCCGCGTGGTGCGGGCGCCTACCACCGTCGTGTCCTGCTGGGCGTATGGATATACGGCTTCATGACCGGTGTGCGCTCCTGCCGCAAGCTGGAGGCGGCATGCAGAGACCAAGTTCCCTACATGTGGCTTGCCGGGATGCACAAGCCCGACCACAACACCCTGTGGCGCTTCTACAAGGCGCATCGAGACCGGATGCGGAGGCTGCTGCGCCGCACCGTCCGCACCGCTGTCAGTGCAGGCCTTGTGGAGTTGGCCATCCAGGCGGTCGACGGTACCCGAATCGCGGCCAACGCCTCGATGAAGCACACCAACGATGCCAAGGGGCTGAGGCGGCTGTTGGCCCGTACCGAGCAGGCGATCTCGGAACTGGAGGCCCAGAACGCCACCGGTGGCGACCCGCCGGCCCCGAGCCTGCCAGGCGAGCTTGCCAACGCCAAGGCCCTGCGTCGGCGGGTGGACGAGGCGCTCTCCCGCGTCGAGGATGAGGAGAGGCCGAACTACACGAACCTGACCGACGAGGACGCGGCCCTGCTCAACACCAGCAATGGCAGCTTCATCACCGGCTACAACGCCCAGTCGATCGTCTCCCCACTTTCGTCCGAGGACGATGGCGCAGGGGGTATGTTGATCACGGCCGTGGACGTGACCTCCAACTCCGACGACCATCCCCAACTGGTGCCGATGATCGAAGCGGCCGCAGAGAACATCGACACCGACCAGGACGTTGTAACCGTTGCAGACGCCGGATACCATTCGGGGCCCAACCTCGCCGAGTGCAACGCCGGCGGCCACGGGGTGTTGATGCCCGAGACCCACGATCGCAGACGCCGCAACCCGTACCATAAGGACCACTTCACCTACCGTCCAGAGACCGACACCTATCTGTGTCCTCAACAAAAGGTGCTTACCTACAAGGACAGCTTCACCCACGGCAACGGCTACAGGGTCAGGCGCTACAGGGCCAACAGCCAAGACTGCGGGTCCTGTCCGGCCTTCGGCAAGTGCACCTCCTCCAAGAGCGGCCGCTCCATAAGAATCAGCGAACACGAGCCGATACTGCAACGGCACAGGCAGTTGATGGCGACCGTACGGGCCAAGAAGCTGTACCGCCGCAGAAGTGCGATAGTCGAGCCGGTCTTTGGCCTGCTCAAAGAGTGGCACGGCGCCAGGCGCTTCCTGCTCAGAGGCCGCAGCCACGTGGTGTCCGAATGGCACCTGCTGGCCACCGCGTTCAATCTCAAGAGCCTCCACGCGGTGTGGAGGTCTGGAGTCAGCCCAGCGTCGCCCCCTGGGGCAGGTCCGCTGCGCCAACAGACGCTCCGCCTGACCGCCGCACCCCGCCCTCACCGGCGCCGTCTCCGTCACTTTCGCCATTTTGTTCATACCATCCGCCATCTGACTGCGTCCCTCACCCAACCCCCGTGCCTCACACAAAAACAATGAGACAGCCTCTTAGAGGGTGTTTGCAAAGCGCGTCACGAAGGAGCCAAGCGACGGACCATGAGGTGAATCATAGCTATGTGTATCCAGGTCTCGGTCGTCTCGGTCAGGGCTTCGTAGTCCTTGCTCAACCGACGAGAGCGTCCGAGCCATGCCAATGTTCGTTCAACGACCCATCTTCGTGGCAACACCTCAAAATGATGGCTGTCTCTCGGACGCCTCACAATCTCCAACACCCAGCCCGATAAGGACATCACCCAATCAACCAACTGACCAGCGTAACCAGCGTCCGCCCAGATCAATCGCAGGTACGGGAACCTTCCTACCAGCTTATTGATGACCAACTTTGCACCATCTCGGTCCTGGATGTCAGCCGGATGAACCACGACGGCCAGCAACAGTCCTATCGTGTCCACGGCGATGTGACGCTTGCGACCCATCACCTTCTTACCAGCATCATAGCCACGAGGCCCCCTTTTTCCGTTGTCTTTACAGACTGGCTATCTATGATCGCTGCGCTGGGGGTCGGGCTTCTGCCCTCTGATTGTCGGACGTTGGGACGCAGTGCCTCGTGGACTCCTTCCCAAGTTCCGTCCAGCGTCCATCTGCGGAAGTATTTGTACACTGTCTGCCAGGGTGGGAGATCGTGTGGAAGCATACGCCACGGGCATCCGGTACGTAGCACATACACGATGCCATTGACTACCTCACGTATATCGACTGTGCGTGGCCGTCCTCCAGGCTTGGCTGGCGGGAGTAAGGGAAGCAGAATGTCCCACTCTTGGTCGGTAAGGTCGCTGGGGTATGGTTTGCGTCTCATACATCAAGTCTAATACATGTCCAAGACTTCTCACACACCCTCTTAGGGTTTAAGAAGGTTTAGGCGCGTGTGCTACAATATTTTAGTATCAGCCAACGTAGCTCAGTGGTAGAGCAGCTGTTTCGTAAACAGCAGGTCGGCAGTTCGATCCTGCCCGTTGGCTCCACCGCTTTCGGCGTCTGACGCTGTACACGCCGAGCTATCTTAGCAGGACAGACTCGCCTTTGCCTGTTATGGCCTACCCCATGCTTTCCGGGGACAGGGTCAGGGTCGAGACCGACACTCGCTCAACTGCCTCAGGCGACCATGGGATAGTTATCCCCGCGCCCCGCGCCCAAAGTGGGAACTGGTCGTCGTAGTGGGGAGATAGCGGATTCCCCGACTGACCGCCCGGCAGGGCGAAGAGGTTCTCGTCCCAGTTGCCGACGTCAAGCACCATACGCATCGACGGGCACACGAGGGGACTCCCTGCAGGGTTGCGGGGGTCGGCGCCGGTCTGTAAGACGGTATTCGTGTCGCCCGCGCACGGGATGGGAGGGAGGTTGTAGACCGGGGCAAGCCAACGGCTCCGTCCCACTGGGTGCTTCAGGGTTAGAGGGCGGATGTGGCCCCATCTCCATCCGTTCGCATGGTTGCCGAATCGATTACGCAAATCGGTTATCGCCGCAGCGAGCGAGTCGTCAATGAGCTTTGTCAGCGGTACGTCCGACCAGTCTTGCGGTCGATTTCGTAAGAGGTTTACCAAGTGGCCTACCCTCCGCCCTGAGAGGAGAGTCAACGAATGAACGGGAGTATCGCTCCGTCCGATTGCCCACTCCCACGATCTTGGGGCCTTCGCCATAGCGACTCGTCGTACCATCTCCGTTAGGAAGAATTCGAAGACCGTCGCTCCCACCGAATCGATCTCGACTGCGCCGTTCCACTCGGATAGCAGCGCTAGGGCCTGCCCAGCCTCCGTCGTTGACGGCTCGACCGCCAAGACAACCTCTCTCATTTCCCGCCATGGGATGGACTCCGTATCGAGTTGGGCGTGCGCGGTGCTTTCGATGTTCCAGTCGTCTTTGGCGTCGACGATCTCCGCGATACGGGACGCGCGATAGCCGTCCAGCCAGTCAACTCCCAGGAACGGCCCTTGCCCAGAGGGCAGCGGCTGGTTGTTTGCAGACGCGACGAAGCCGGGTTCAGGGTTGGTCGTATGTGGCATCTCGTCGAAGGGAACGAATGCGTCGTGCCAGTCTGATCCGCTATTCCAGCCGGGCATGGGCAGCGTGCCGTAACCGGATCGACGACGGGGTACCTGTCCGGCCAACTGGAGCCCGATGTCCCCTTGGGTGTCGGCGTAAGCGAGGTTGAGGGATATGTGCGGCCATTTGCTAAAGAGCTGACGGAACTCTTCGCTCGACGTGGCCCTGTGGGCCTCCAACAGCCCTTCGACCGGGAGCGCCTGCAGCCAGGTCGCCTTGATGGAGACCGCGAGCGAGTCGTAGGTACCCGCCTGACCTACGATAGGGCCTCTCGGCGTTATGAGGACCCGTTCACGGCGTGCTGGCCCGTCCTTGACGCTGATGGTCTCATCAATGACCTCGCAAGGTACGAACTGGGATCCCTCACGGACGCTGACGCCGTCCTCGCCGATTTCCTCTAGGAAGAGGTCAGAGTTATCGGCCAGTCCGAGTGTGACGCCCCAGGCCACGTGCCCGTTATGACCGACAGGAAAGGCGGGCAGTCCCGCAAACGTGGCACCTACTACTCCCCAGGTCGGTGTGCGCACGTGGGCGAGATACCAGTGGGGCGGGAGTGTGGGCACGAGGTGGGGATCGTTGGCTAGGATGGGCCGTCCGGTTGCCGTCTTGGAGGGTGAGACGGCCCAACTGTTGGACGCGCGATTGACGCCTACCACCCCGGCGAGCGCGGCAATGTCACGTGACAGCGCGTCCACGGCAGGCCCGGCGGTGGTTCCCGGCGTGGTGCTGACGGGATGCCAGTCAGGGTAGGGCGGATCGAGGAGAGTGAGTGCCTCAGGACCGTCCAACTCCAGCATACGAAGACGTACAAGTTCGACGTCCCAGTTGGCCGCCAGCGCCATGGACTGGAGCAGGTAGATCGCCGCAAGGTCTACAGCCTCGAATTCTGAGGGTTCTGCCCGCAGCAGCGTGAACTCGTGGGACTTGCGACTTCTACCACGAGAAACGCCATCGTTAATACCGTCAGCGAACGCCTCGAAGCGCCCCCTGATACTGGGGTGGAACACGTCCAACTGTTTCGGCGCGAGGCGAGCGAAGCCGAGCCGACGAGAGAGTTGGTCGGTCGCAAGCGCTCCCGGCCCAACCAGTTCGCACAAGGTCCCGTGAGCGGCCCTCAAGAGCATTTCCAGGCTGAACGACCTGTCCTGCCCCTGGCAAAATCCGAGAGCATACCAAGCATCGTCATCGGTCTCGGCTTCTATATACGGGACACCGTACCGGTCCCGCCGGATAACGACCGAACGTCGAACCCCTGGCACGACAAGCCGTCCGCGCGTCGTGGGGAGCCTGCGTCCCAGCATGAGCCGAAAGAGAAGCTTGTGGATGTTCACGCCGGCCTGCGATGCGTTCTGCGGGTGTTAGGGTTGGCCATGAGCGGTCGGCACGACGGCGAGAGTCTCTTCCGTGATCGTATCAAGAGTCGTGCGTGTGAGCGAATAGTTAAGGACGTTGGTGAAGTGTGTTGTCAGGATATCGCTCACGGCAGGAACCTCCAGGCCCACACATTGCTCGGCGATGGATGTCACACTAGCGTTGGGCATGCCACACGGGACGATGTGGTTGAAGTAGGTTAGGTCGGGGTTGACGTTTAAGGAAAATCCGTGCATCGTCACACCGCGACTGACGCGGACGCCGATGGCGGCAATCTTGGCGTGGCCGACCCAAACGCCGGTGGGCCTGTCTTCCGCCGTAGCGTGGATGCCGAGTTCGGCCAAAGTCGAGATGATAACCCGTTCCAGTGCGCGGACGTAGGCGAGAGGGCCGAGTCCTGCCGCCCGCAGGTCGAGTATTGGATAGCCGACAATCTGTCCCGGCCCGTGATACGTCACCTCTCCGCCTCGATCCGTGTGGTACACGTCGGCATCGAGTTCTCGGAGGGTGTTTGCCGGCACGAGTATGTCGCTCTCGCTGCCGCGACGGCCCAGGGTGTATACATGGGGGTGTTGGAGCAACAGAAGCAGCGCCGGAAGATCGCCTTTCGTCACGCGGTGATGGAGTTCTCGCTGAAGTTCCAGTGCGGCAGGGTAGTCGATGGAGCCGAGGTCCGCGACGAGGCAGTCGGACATCGCCGTCAGATGCCCACGGCAGGGTCAACGCTTTCGAGCCGCCGCTTCACGTCGGCGAGAAATCCGCCTGCCTCTCGACCGTCCATGATGCGGTGATCGAAGGTGAGACAGATATTCATCATTGAGCGGATGGCTATGGCGTCGCCGATGATGACGGGCCGCTTCACGATGGACTCGGTGTTGAGGATTGCAGCCTGCGGGTGATTGATGATGCCCTTACCCATGACCGACCCGAGCGCGCCCGTGTTGTTGACGGTGAACGTTCCTCCCTGCACGTCCTCGATATTGAGCTTATTCTCTCTTGCTTTGGACGCGAGATCGTCAACCGCCATGGCGAGTTCCGCGACGCCGAGACGGTCGGCGTCCGGGATGACGGGGACGAGGAGGCCCCTCTCGGTCGCGATTGCAACGCCGATGTTGATCCGCCCCTTCAGCACAATGGCATCGTCCGCCCACGTTGAGTTTACGATAGGGTTGGCTCTGAGCGACTCGGCCACGGCCTTGAGAGCGAAGGCCAGCGGTGTCAGACGCGCCCCTTCCCTGCGCTCGAAGTCGTCCTTGGTCCGCTCTCGCACGGCCATGACATTGGTCATGTCGACTTCCATCGTACTCCACGCTTCGGGTATCTCGGAGACGCTCCGTTTCATGTTCTCGGCGATCATGCGGCGTACTGCCGTCAGAGGGACTCGCTCGTCCTCGTCACGGCGTTCGGGACTTGGCTCGGCCACTGTCTGCACGGTGTCGATATACGCCTGTACGTCTTTGCGGGTAATTCGTCCATTCAGACCTGTCCCGGAAACGAGAGTGAGATCGACGTTGTGGAATTCGGCCAATCTCAGGACGGCAGGCGAGTAGCGCGCTCCAACCGAGGGACTGCCCGACTCAACGCCCGTTGTAATCGGCCCGCCCGATCCTGTGGGGCCGACGTTTGTGGCGTCCTTGACGAGCGTCCCAATTCGGTCTTTAGCTTGCGGCGGTGACGACACTTGCCGGGGCGTGGCGTCCTCGGTGGGGGCGACTTCGTCCGTCTCGGTCGCTATCTCCGCGATCTCGGCGCCCATCGGTATTGTCTGTCCGGCGTCTACCAGGATGTGCATGAGCACGCCTTCAACCGGGGACGGCATCTCCATGCTGACCTTGTCGGTCACCACCTCAGCGAGCGGCTCGTACTTCTCGACTCGGTCGCCGACCTGCTTGAGCCATCGCTCGATGACGGCCTCGGTGACCGATTCCCCTACGTGGGGTAGTGTGATCCTCATTCGCAACCTCTTTCCTGTCCTGTTTTCCTACCTTAGTCCCGCTGGATGAGGGGTTAGGGAATCTTATGCCAATTCGCTGTGATGTCACCGTATACTCGTTGACTGCACTCTCTGGATTCCGGCCTAGGCCGGAATGACGGTATGCGGGCACAGTGTCATGTTGTTTACGGTGTAGTCGAAACGAATTGGTATTACATACTCTCTAATAGGCCGCCAGCGTGCGCATGGCCTCGACGATGCGATCGGTGTCGAGGAGGAACACGGCTTCCAATGTCGGGCTGAACGGCATGGGCGGCACCTCCGGTCCGGCGAGACGCATGACAGGGCCGTCGAGGTACTCGAAAGCGTGCTCCGCGACTATGGCCGCTACCTCGCCGCCCACGCCGAGCAGCTTGGTGTCCTCATGCACGACAAGCACTTTGCCGGTCTTCTTGGCGGATGCCAGAATGGTCTCCTCGTCGAGGGGACGGATGGTGCGCAGGTCGACGACTTCCACGCTGACGCCCTCGCCGTCGAGTATCTGCGCGGCCTCAATGCAGTGGTGGAGCATCAGACCGTAGGTGATAACGGTCAGGTCGTCGCCGCTGAGCTTCACGTCCGCAACGCCGATAGGGACCGTGTATTCCTCCTCAGGTACGTCGCCACGAACGAGACGGTAGGTACGCTTGTGTTCCAGAAATACTGTGGGGTCGTCGTCTCGGATCGCGCTCTTGAGCAGGCCCTTGGCATCGTACGGTGTCGCGGGCGTGACGACCTTCAGGCCGGGCGTATGGCCGAAGAAGGCCTCGACGCTCTGTGAGTGATAGAGCCCGCCGCGGACCCCTCCGCCCTGTGGCGCGCGCAACACGAGTGGTACGTGCAACTGGCCAGCGGTTCCGTATCGTACACGCGCCGCTTCGCCGACGATCTGGTTTATCGTGGGCCAGATGAAGTCGGCGAACTCGATCTCGGCAATGGGCCTCATCCCATT
Source organism: Dehalococcoidia bacterium (assembly GCA_965247555.1). Classification (GTDB taxonomy): domain Bacteria; phylum Chloroflexota; class Dehalococcoidia; order Lucifugimonadales; family VXLM01; genus VXLM01. Next base: position 387,492 of record CBDFHR010000009.1, read on the forward strand.
CATCGCAGCGCCGAGTGCAATCCCCGCGATTGACGATTCGGCAAGTGGCGTGTCGATGACTCTTTCCGGTCCAAACTCCTCGATGAAGCCGTCCGTCGCAAGGAAGACGCCGCCACGCGCGCCGATGTCCTCGCCCATGACGAAGACGCGATCATCGCGTCGCATCTCCTCGCGCATCGCGTCCCGCACCGCTTCTATGACCGTCTGAAGGGCTATCGGGGTTCTCCTTTTCCCTATTTGTCCGTTCTTCCGTCGGTCGACTGGAGTGGGATTGTCGATTCTACTGAGACGCGCCGGGACGAGAACCGTCAGCGTAGACGTGCTCGTAGAATTCTTCGGTAGTGGGATACGGTGCCGCGTCGATAAAGTCCGTAGCCTCGTTTACCTCTCGCTTGGCAACGTCCCGTATCTTCACATCGTCCTCTTCACTCAAGATTCCGTCTGCGAGGAGTTGCTCTCTCAGCATTCGCACGGGGTCGCGCTCCCGGGCCTTGTCGATATCTTCTCGAAGGCGGTACCTGCTGTCATCGTCGTCGCTGGTGTGCGGCAGATAGCGCTCGACCATGGTCTCTATGATGGTCGGCCCTCCCCCCGAGCGCGCGCGTTCCGCGGCCTCTGAAGTGGCCTCGTAGACCGCCATGATGTCGGTGCCGTCGACGACGACTCCGGGCATCCCGTAGCCCTCTGCACGTCCTGCGACGCTGTCAACGGCCATCTGCTGGGCCAGGGGTACGGAGATGGCATAGCCGTTGTTCTCACAGAGAAATATCACCGGCAGCTTGTGGACGGCGGCGTAGTTCATCGCCTCATGGCAGTCCCCAACGCTCGACGCTCCGTCGCCGAAGTAGACGATGGTGACGGTATCTTCCCCACGCATCTTCGACGCGAGGGCGGAGCCGACGGCCTGCGGTATCTGCGTGCCGACCACGTTTGATAGGTTCACCATGCGATGACGCGGTGAGGCCCCATGCGTGGGGAACTGCCGCGCCCCCGCCAGCGGCTCGCCCGCCTTTGCCGTGAACCCCAGCATGATCTCGCGCGGCGTTAGGCCCAATGCGACCAGGACGGCCAAGTCGCGGTAGTAGATGTAGAAGTGGTCCTGCCCAATGCGGAGAGCGTGAACACTCCCGATCTGCGCCGCCTCATGTCCTTGCGCCGACGCGACAATGGCCGCCTTGCCCTGACGATTAAGCATCCAAACACGCTCGTCCAGCGTCCGACAGAGGACCATCTGCCGGTACATTTCGAGCACTCGCCGGGAGCCGGAAGATGACGGCAGGGATGCAACCGCATCTGTTTGAACGTCGTCCATGCCGAGATTATATGGTTGAGAGGAGTGCGAGTCAAAATGTCGATGCCCGATATCCGTAGCAGCGCGCGAAGGCACATCCGACTGACAATCTGGCGTGTCGGCACCTCCATTGGATGCGACAGGCCGGGAACAGTTCCACAGGATCGTCGGAAACAGTGGGACGATTCCTGCATTTAGCGGTTGACACCTCCATGCGTTCGCGGTATGATGTTTGTCCGTGCCGCGCAGAGTACGTGGCCGGTATTGGTTTTGCACCTTAACAACTGGATAGTGAAAGGAAATCGTCAAACACTTAGAGTTTGATCCTGGCTCAGGACGAACGCTGGCGGTGCGCTTAATGCATGCAAGTCGAACGAGAACGGCGGCTTCGGTCGCTAAGTAAAGTGGCAGACGGCTGAGTAACACGTAAGTAACCAACCCCGGAGCGGGGAATAATCATGAGAAATCGTGCCTAATACCCCGTACGTCCCAACAGGCGTTGCCGTTGGGGGAAAGGCTTCGGTCGCTCCGGGACGGGCTTGCGGCCTATCAGGTAGTTGGTAGGGTAATGGCCTACCAAGCCGGAGACGGGTACCCGGTGTGAGAGCACGAACGGGCAGAGGGGGACTGAGACACGGCCCCCACTCCTACGGGAGGCAGCAGCAGGGAATCTTGCGCAATGGGCGAAAGCCTGACGCAGCGACACCGCGTGGAGGAAGAAGGCTTTCGGGTCGTAAACTCCTTTTCTCGGGGAAGAGAACGGACGGTACCCGAGGAATAAGCATCGGCTAACTACGTGCCAGCAGCCGCGGTAATACGTAGGATGCGAGCGTTGTCCGGATTTACTGGGCGTAAAGGGCGAGTAGGCGGCCCGCTAAGTCTCATGTGAAATCTCCCGGCTCAACTGGGAGGGGTCATGAGAAACTGGCAGGCTTGAGGTCAGCAGAGGAAAGCGGAATTCCCGGAGTAGCGGTGATATGCGTAGATACCGGGAGGAACACCAGAGGCGAAGGCGGCTTTCTGGGCTGCACCTGACGCTGAGGCGCGAAAGCGTGGGGAGCGAACCGGATTAGATACCCGGGTAGTCCACGCCCTAAATGGTGGATACTAGACATGGGGGGTATCGACCCCCTCTGTGTCGTAGCTAACGCGTTAAGTATCCCGCCTGGGGAGTACGGCCGCAAGGCTAAAACTCAAAGGAATTGACGGGGGCCCGCACAAGCAGCGGAGCGTGTTGTTCAATTCGATGCCAAGCGAAGAACCTTACCAGGGCTTGACATGTTTCCGACAGTCCCCGAAAGGGGATCTTCCTTCGGGACGGATTCACAGATGTTGCATGGTCGTCGTCAGCTCGTGTCGTGAGATGTTGGGTTAAGTCCCGCAACGAGCGCAACCCTTGTCGTTAGTTACCTTGTCTAGCGAGACTGCATGTAAAAAACATGAGGAAGGTGGGGATGACGTCAGATCAGCACGGCTCTTACGTCCTGGGCTACAAACACGCTACAATGGTCTGAACAAAGGGTCGCCAAGGCGCAAGCCGGAGCCAATCCCACAAATCAGGCCTCAGTTGGAATTGCAGGCTGAAACTCGCCTGCATGAACGTGGAGCTGCTAGTAACCGCAGGTCAGCACACTGCGGTGAATACGTTCCCGGGCCTTGTACACACCGCCCGTCACGTCATGGAAGTCGGTAACACTTGAAGTCGCCCGGCTAACCCTTATGGGGAAGTAGGCGCCGAGGGTGGGATCGGTGACTGGGACGAAGTCGTAACAAGGTAGCTGTACCGGAAGGTGCGGCTGGATCACCTCCTTTCTAGGGAGTTAGGGACTTCTCCGACTCGTCGGATTAGTCCCAGGTCGTTCGGTGGGTGACGGTATCTCTGACGCCGGGTTGAGCCGGACCTCGATTAACATCGGGGAGAGCTCCCCGGACGGACGAGCGCCGTCCCAAAGAAAACCCATCGTCACTCTGTGCTTCGATCATTTCGGAGCATCGGTTCACAAAGAAACTCTAGATTTCCTTTCACTGTCCAGCGGTTAAGGTCGGGGTCGAGGCAACTCGGCCCCTTCTCTTTGCCTTCCGTCCGCCGTAGAATGGTCGAAACACCTGCCCGCCATTGTGCGGTTCGCGATTTGGAGGGCCACCTCCTCCAACCAGATTCGTGGGGCTGTAGCTCATCAGGGAGAGCGCATCCTTTGCAAGGATGAGGTAGGGGGTTCGAGTCCCCCCAGCTCCACCACTGCCCCCTTTCCCTTACAGTTCCATGGTGTGTCGCGTTGTCTCAATAAGTAGCGTCTATTTCCGCTCATAACTACGATAGGAGTCTCAATAAGCCCCTCGTGGTTGTCTCAGAGCGTCCTGTCGAGATTCCCTCAAGCCCACAGTTGGTGTGGGGTTGGCTTGTGGTAGGCTATTGTCATTCCATGTTCATGGGGTGGGCATGAAACTAACAGCGACAAAGATGAAGAGCTTACGGGAACCCGGTAAGTATGGCGACGGCGGTGGACTGTATCTCATTGTTACGAGGACAGGTAGCAGGAATTGGATACGTCGGGCAGTCGTCAACGGGAAACGGTGCGATTTGGGGTTAGGCCGCTTCCCCGACGTGAGTCTTGCACAGGCCCGTGACCGGTGCGCCGATAGTCGAAAGCTCATCGCGGACGGCATTGACCCGCGCGAACGGAAGCGACAGGAGAAAGTGCGGGAACGGAAGCTCGAGGCCGCCGCCGTGACGTTCAGGGAAGCGGCCCGCATTGTCCACGAGCACAATAGACCGACATGGCGCAATGAGAAGCACACCGTCTCTTGGTGGCAGACTCTCGAACGTCACGCCCTGCCCAAGATCGGGAACCTGCCTATCACCGAGATTGACCGAGCGGCCGTGCTGGATGTCCTGCTTCCGATCTGGACAAGTAAGCCCGAGACCGCCCGCCGAGTCCGTCAACGGATGCGGACGGTGTTCTCGTTCTATCAGGCCCTTGAGGTCATCGAACACAACCCGGCGGGTGAGGCCATCAACGCTGCCCTACCCAAGACCCCGAAGTTCAAAGCGCATCTTCGCTCCCTGCCCTATCAGGAACTTGGGGCGGCTCTCGAAACCGTTGAGGCATCGAATGCGAGCCCGGCGTCTAAACTGTGCCTCCGGTTCCTGGTTCTCACGGCGGCGCGCTCGGGTGAGACCAGGGCTGCGACGTGGGACGAAATTGACGCCGACGCCGCGACATGGACGATACCGGGTGAGCGCATGAAGGCGGGCGTTGAGCATCGAGTACCATTGAGCGCTCAGGCCCTCGACGTGCTGGGAAGTGCGTGGTCCTAAGAGGGTGTGTGAGAAGTTCAAATTAGGTTGGTGCTTAGCGTCGGAGCATTAGATGAATCATAGCTATGTGGATCCAGGCCTCGGTTGTATCGGACAGAGCTTCGTAGTCCCCGTATCAAGTACGGGGCAGGCTCTTGCTCAGCCGACGGCACCTGCTGAGCCACGCGAATGTTCGTTCGACCACCCATCTTCGCGGCAGCACCTGAAAGTGGTGGCTGTCCCTGGGGCGCTTGACAATCTCGAGCGCCCAGCCTGTCAGGGCCCAGACCCACTCGATCAGCTTTCCAGCATAGCCAGCATCGGCCCAGACCAACCTCATGCGGGGAAACCGCCCTATCAATTTATCGATGACCAGCTTCGCTCCATCTCTATCCTGGATATTGGCAGGATGCACCACCACCGCCAGCAGCAACCCCATGGTATCTACAATGATGTGTCGCTTTCGACCGTTGACCTTCTTGCCAGCGTCATAGCCACGAGGCCCCCTTTTTCCGTCGTCTTAGCAGACTGGCTGTCTATGATGGCCGCGCTAGGTGTTGGGTTGCTGCCTTCGGCCTTCCGAACCTTGGGCCGCAGGGCCTCATGGACTCGTTCCCATGTACCATCCTGTCTCCATTCCCGAAAATACCACCACACGGTGCCCCAAGGCGGGAGGTCATGCGGCATGGCTCGCCACGTGCAGCCGTTGCGCAGAACGTACACAATGCCGTTGACGACCTCCCGTAGGTCTACAGTACGTGGCCTTCCCCCGGTCTTGGCTGATGGGAGTAGGGAAGCCAGAACATCCCACTGTTCGTCGGTCAGGTCGCTGGGGTATGGTTTGCGTTTCATACATCAAGTCTAATACATGTCCAAGACTTCTCACACACCCTCTAAGAGACCATCAAGCGATTCGTGGGAACGGTGAAATACGAGCCCGGCCGCGACCATGTCCAGCCCCTTATCCAACACAGCCCTCTCGCACTGCATCAGGTAGGTCGGCGCCCACGAATCATCGTCGTCAAGGAATGCGGCGTATGCCGATGGATCAATTTCTTGCAGGTGGAAAAGCGCAGCATTCCATGCGCCAGATGCACCAGAAGAGCGTTGATTCTCCAAATAGGTAGCCCTATTGGTGGAGAGGTTGAGATTGGCCACGATTGCGGCGTTAGCGTGCCTCGTGCCTATGTCCGAGTCGTCCACCACAATAAGGTAGTCGGGAGGTCGGCTCTGTAGGGCAATGGATGCCAGAGACCGGTTGGCAAGGAACTCGGGCCTGTTATAGGTGGCGACTATTGCGGCTATCGAAGGCATGAAGTACGTCGCAACTTTGGAATTGGGAACCTGAAGAATGATCGCCCCGAGGTCGTATCCTGTCAGGGGAGCCTATGTTCAAAGATGGCATAATGCCTGAGATGGCACGCAACTGACGGTTTTCGGCGAACTCGTTGCCATTAACTTGCCCTTCGTAGGTTCAAATACGCTGCCGAAGATTCTGTTTCAGAGGAAGGATAACACTACGGCAATATGGAGGCGTTCAAAATGTACACGTGTGGGGCGACCTGTCAAGTGTGTTGAGAGAATGTCATCGGTGCGACTTAGATAGTCGGGAACACCCAAAGTTAGATTGGTCAGTGGGAAGCTGGCTGGTAATTCAGTGTAGTTGAGGCTGCGGAACGGGAACTGTTCTACAAGGGCTAGATGTCTTGTGATTCAGGGGTAGTGATAGTAATGCCCTGCCTGCTTTTCCTTGGTCGGTAGCTTTCGCACTTCATCTCCATGTGTGAACTTGAGAGGTGAGGCGGTCGAGTTGAAGGGGTGTGAAGTTGGCAGGATGGCGGCTCTACTGGCAATCGCTGGCCAATGGGCACTCAAAGCCCGCAGTGATGCGGGGTATGAGGATTGATTTGGATGAGTGAATCGCCCGGCGGAGGCTGGGTTGCGAAGTACTTAGAAACTATCTCAAAATGGCAAGTCGCCATTGGCGACGGAACCACAGGAGTGCGCACGCAAGCTGCAGCAATCCGATGTAGTTCGACGCCTTTTTGTCGTAGCGTACCAGAACAGCACGGCACTTGGAGAGCCATGCTAGAGTCCGTTCCACAACCCACCGGCGCGCAGGATACCGCTTGCGCCCAGAACCGTCCAACTTCTCCTCGCCGATGCGTCGGATGTGTGGCCGATAGCCGTGTCTGGCGACGGCTCGACGACCCGAAGGATTGTCATACCCCTTGTCCAAGCACAGGTGCTGTGGGTCATCCTCGGTGAGTTGCGGTCGTTCGACCACAATCGTCTCCAGGGTCTCATCCAACAACGTGGCGTCGTGGGCGTTGGCTCCGGCAACCACAATGCTCAATGGGCCGCCCTGTCCTTCCACAAGCAGGCTCCGCTTGCTGCCAGCCTTGCCGCGATCCGTTGGGTTGGGTCCAATCAGGTCCCCCCCAAACGTGCCTTGCCCATGGCCCCGTCTGCCGCCTGCCATTCCCAGTCCACGCCGCCCAACTCTTCGCACTGTTCCACCAAGGCTCCCCATATTCGGCGCAAGACACCCAGTTCCACCCACCGTTGAAAGGTGCGATGGATTGTGCTGTCGTCCCCCAGTTCTTTCGGCAATCGGTTCCATTGGCACCCGCTGCGCAAGCGGAAAATGATGCCGTTGAGCATCTGTCTGGGGTCAGCCCGCTTGCGGCCTCTGACTTTGGGAGGGTCTGCCTCCAAGATGATAGGCCCAATGAGTTCCCAAAGCTCGTCCGGCGCTTCCCATATGGTTTCCAAGCCCTCTCGGTTGTTCACGAAGTTCCTCCAAATGTTCTTGGAGAAACCATACGAATCACCTCATAAACCGCTCAAGGCATTTGTGCGCTATGATTTTGAGATAGTTTCTAAGAGGGTGTGCGAGAAGTCTTGGACATGTATTAGAATGGAGGTATGAAACGCAAACCATACCCCAGCGACCTGACGGACGAACAGTGGGATGTTCTGGCTTCCCTACTCCCATCAGCCAAGACCGGGGGAAGGCCACGTACTGTAGACCTACGGGAGGTCGTCAACGGCATTGTGTACGTTCTGCGCAACGGCTGCACGTGGCGAGCCATGCCGCATGACCTCCCGCCTTGGGGCACCGTGTGGTGGTATTTTCGGGAATGGAGACAGGATGGTACATGGGAACGAGTCCATGAGGCCCTGCGGCCCAAAGTTCGGAAGGCCGAAGGCAGCAACCCAACACCTAGCGCGGCCATCATAGACAGCCAGTCTGTTAAGACGACGGAAAAAGGGGGCCTCGTGGCTATGACGCTGGCAAGAAGGTCAACGGTCGAAAGCGACACATCATTGTAGATACCATGGGGTTGCTGCTGGCGGTGGTGGTGCATCCTGCCAATATCCAGGATAGAGATGGAGCGAAGCTGGTCATCGATAAATTGATAGGGCGGTTTCCCCGCATGAGGTTGGTCTGGGCTGACGCTGGCTATGCTGGAAAGCTGATCGAGTGGGTCTGGGCCCTGACAGGCTGGGCGCTCGAGATTGTCAAGCGCCCCAGGGACAGCCACCACTTTCAGGTGCTGCCGCGAAGATGGGTGGTTGAACGAACATTCGCGTGGCTCAGCAGGTGCCGTCGGCTGAGCAAGAGCCTGCCCCGTACTTGATACGGGGACTACGAAGCTCTGTCCGATACAACGGAGGCCTGGATCCACATAGCTATGATTCATCTAATGCTCCGACGCTTAGCACCAACCTAATTTGAACTTCTCACACACCCTCTAAGGGCGAGAGCTTCCGCAAAGTATTCATGCGCCAGCAAGAAGTGGCTTCGCGACTTACGGCTGACGGCGCGGGACACCGCATTCTTCTGGTAGGCCACAGTTGGGCGCTGCGGTTGCTGGCGGCATCCCTGCTTGATCGGGGTCCGCTCTTGACAATTCGTGTTCAGAGTCGAGCCGTGCCGTAAGCCTTGCACGGCGGTGTAGAAAGAAATTCTTGGGAAGGAAGCTCTGTATCCGAACAACCCTCGGCGACCTATCTCTGCCGCCATGTGTGATCTAGGAGAGCGATGAATGACTTTGGGAGCTCGATGTTGCACGGAGAGTTCAGGACAGCGTAGAGAACCGCTATGCTTGACTAATTGGGTACTGGCTACAGTTTAAGAAGTAGCCGGAAGTGGTGAGCCGGCTGGGATTCGAACCCAGGACACTCGGATTAAAAGTCCGATGCTCTGACCAGACTGAGCTACCGGCCCATTCGGTTCCTCACGAACACGAGGAATGGTATGACAGGGGACGACCGGCCATCGTGCAATTGGGCGCGACCGATCAATCGCGTATATATCATACCACTCTGGCATGACGCCAAGACATCGCGGCCGCTACTTCCTACGAGTTTCAATTCAGCAGAAAACCCCAATGGGGTTTAGACCGGAACCGCTGGCTCCTGCGAACTCTTGCTCCTGGAGTACGGGGCACATTCCCACTTGAATGACGGGTACGTTCCCTCGGAGGGTACATGAATTAGGTACAAACACACACTATTTTGATTGATTTCGTAACTGAGATACTGTACTATACGCAGCGCCAATTCGGGCTAAACCGCTTGTTCCTGCGTCGGAGTGCGAGCGGACACTTTCAAGACAAGGGGAACCGGTAATGATAACCATCATACGTGGTATAGCGGTTGTGCTCTTTGCCGCGGCTTTTGTAGCTGTCTTCGCGTGCGGAGAAGATGGGGAAGGTGAAACCAGGCTCCAGACCGTGAAGGACCGGGGCACGCTCATCTGCGCCAGTCGCATCGATGTGGCAGGCTATGGTTTCCTGAAAGATGGTAACAACGTCGGCTTTGACATCGACCTGTGCCGAGCGGTCGCGGCCGCCGTGCTTGGCGATGCGAACGCCATCGAGATTCGCGTGATTACCGCGACAGAGCGCGGGCCGACCATCCAGTCCGGCGAGGTCGACATGCTCGTCCGAACGGTTACTTGGACAACGTCCCGTGACTCCCAGTGGGGCAACTACGCTCAGACGATGTTCTACGATGGCCAGGGCTTCATGGTGCGGAAGGACCTGGGCATCGAGAGTGCGTTGGAACTGAAAGACGCGAGTGTGTGTGTGACACAGGGAACGACGACGGAGCTAAACCTCCAGGACTTCTCGAACCAGAACAACTTGAACATTTCCGCCCTGACCTTCGAGGGAACGCCTGCGGTCGTTGCTGCTTATGAAGCAGGGCAGTGCAACGCTTTCACCAATGACCGTTCTCAGTTGGCTGCGTTGAGTACTGGCTTCGCCAACAGGGACGATCACGTCATCTTGCCGGAGACGATCTCCGAAGAGCCGCTGGGACCTGTGGTCCCTCATGGCGATGACCAGTGGTTCGACATCGTCAAGACGGTGATGGGGATCCTCATTTTCGCTGAGGCGTACGGAGTGGATTCGGTCAGCGTACCGAGTTCCAAGACCGGCGACACCAAAGTAGACCGGCTCTTCGGCCTCGAGGGTTCCTTCGGCCAGGAGAGCCTCGGAATCTCCGAGACTGCAGCCCAGACCGTGATCCGAGCGGTCGGCAACTACGGCGAGATCTACGCCCGGAACCTCGGACCGAGCGGCGTCAATCTGCCAAGAGAAAACGGGCGGAATGCCCTCTGGGCCGACGCGCCATGTGACAACTGCCCGAAGGGCGGACAGATCTACTCCGCGCCGTTGCGGTAGCTTCCTCAAAGGGTGGGCCACTATCGTCCACCCTGCTAAAGACCTAGCAAGAGAAAGGCCTGCCAGTGTGAATGCACTGGCAGGCCTTTCATTGTCTATTTCGTCCCTTCCGACCGTATTGACTCTCCAGCTCGGAACAGATGAGAATCCTACTCGCCCGCGATCGGACGAACGGGTACGCCCTTGTTTCGCAGGAACTCCTTGGCCTCGCCGATCGAGTGGGTACCGAAATGGAATATGCTGGCTGCGAGCACGGCGTCGGCCTTGCCGTCGACAATGCCGTGGTAGAGGTGTTCTAAGGTGCCAACACCGCCACTGGCGATCACCGGGATGGACACATTCCCCGAGCACTCGCGGGTATATTCCAGGTCGTAGCCTGTCTGCTGCCCGTCAGCATTCATGCTGGTGATAAGCAACTCTCCCGCACCAAGAGCCTCGACGTGCTTGGCCCATTTTAATGCGTCTATTCCCGTCGGCCTGCGTCCTCCGTGCGTGTAGACCTCCCATCCCGAGTCCTCGTCTAGTCTAAGAGTCATGTCGCCGTTGATCGGTAGTCTCTCGGGCACATCGCTGTCGATGGCCTTGTAGTCTATGGCGACGACGATACACTGGCTTCCGAAGAAGTCGGATGCCTCCTTTACGAGGCCCGGATTGTGGACGGCGGCCGTGTTGAGGGATACCTTGTCGGCCCCGGCTTCGAGCATCTTGCGAACGTCCGTCACTGACCGCATTCCACCACCAACGGTCAGGGGGATGAAGACCTGCTCAGAGACCTGCATGACGACGTCGACCATGATGTCTCGCTCTTCGGCGCTGGCGGTGATGTCGAGAAAGACAAGCTCGTCGGCCCCCTCGCGATCATAGAGCGCGGCAAGCTCGGCAGGGTCGCCGGCGTCACGGATATCGAGGAACGAAACGCCCTTGACGACACGACCCCGATCGATGTCCAGGCATGGGATGATGCGCTTGGTCAGCATGAGTATCCACCTGTGTCAATCGTAGCCCTAAATCTAGGCTACAGGCTACCTTTTCGCCACGAGCAGATAATAACGGCCTCCGATATCGTGGCGTCCGTGGGGGCGAAACTCATGGTCGGACAGCATTATATTCGCGTCAGTCTCGTCCAGACGTTCCTCCAAGGGATGCCCCTCAACGTCTTCCCGCTTGTGGATTTCCACCACAGCCAGCCAACCGTTGCGTCTGAGGATTCGCCGTGCCTCAGTGAGGATGAAGGCTGGGTCATCGGCGTGGTGCAATACCACCGAGAGCATGACCCCATCGACGCTCTCGTTCTCGATGGGGAGTCGTTTTCCTTCACCAACGACCGAGGCCTCCACGTTCGAGAGATGGGCCGTATGCACCGCTTCGCGGAGCGTGGTGATCTTGTCTTTATCGATGTCGACGGCTACGACTCTGCCGTCGTGGAGGAATTTCGCCATTGGAATGGCCACGCGTCCTTCTCCCGCGCCGATGTCCGCAACCTCGTGGTACGGCATGATCGGGATGTGGCTTATGACCTTTTGAGGCTCGAGTTTGGATGAGTACATGCTTACAGATGGATCGCTCTCGCTATGCTCTGCCCTTCTGCTCCTCTATCGCCTTCCTCATGTCGATGTCGCCGGTGTACGCGGCAGTGCCGACAATGGCCCCTTCGACTCCCATCGCCGCAAGGCGTCGGACGTGGTCTATTCGAGAGACGCCTCCCGCGACCAGAATCTTGAGTGTTATCGCGCATAGAAGCTCTTCGACTTGTTGAAAGTTCGGCTCTGTCCGTGTGCCGTCGCGGCTGATGTCAGTGTAGATGATCCGCCGTACGCCCGACGCCTCCATTCGGGCGATCAGGTCGCGAACCGGCGTACCGCTCTCCTCGGTCCAGCCCCGAACGGCAACATACCCGTTTCGGGCGTCGACTCCCGACACCACGCGATTGGTTCCAATCCGGTCGCAGAGGTCTAGGACGAACTCATCATCTTCGAGAGCGGCCGTGCCTACGATTACACGATCCACTCCCACGTCGATAGCTCGCCGGGCTGCCTCAACAGTACGGATGGCGCCGCCGAGTTGGACCGGCACGTTAGAGAGAGCGGCAATCCGCTCCACGAGGTCGATGTTCACCTGCTCGCCGGTCTTCGCCCCATCGAGGTCGACGACATGAAGCCTCGTCGCGCCCATATCGAGCCACCTCTGTGCCGCATCGACGGGCGAGTCGTTAAAGACGGTTTCCCGGTCATAGTCGCCCTGGAACAGGCGAACGGCCTTCCCGCCTCGTATGTCGATGGCCGGTATTACTTCCATGAAATTCTTACTGGCTTGCGTGCCGTCGTCAATTCGACGCTCCACCCTTCCCTACGAACTCGACGAAGTTTTCGTAGAGCCTCAGGCCGATGGCGCCGCTCTTTTCCGGGTGGAACTGGAAGGCGATCCAGTTGTCCTTGGCGGCCACACTGCAGAACTCGACGCCGTAGGCGGTCGTGCCGGCAATAACCGATTCGTCGGCGGGGTCGGCAAAGTAGCTGTGAACGAAGTAGAAGTGCGTTCCGTCCGGCACGCCGCTGAGCACGGGGTGTTCTGTGTGAAACCGCACTTCATTCCAACCCATGTGCGGGACCTTGAGACCTTCCGGCAGGCGCTTGACCCGACCGGGTATGACGCCGAGACCCGGCTCGACACCCTCGTCAGAGGCCTCTAAGAGCAGCTGCAGACCGAGACAGACTCCCATGAAGGGCTTTCCCGACTCGATACATTCCTCAATCGGGTCGATGAGCGCTCGATCGCGGAGAGCGCAGATGGAAGGATCGCTTGCTCCCTGACCGGGAAAGACGACACCGTGGGCCGCTTCGATGGTCTTCGGGTCACTTGTGACAACGGCGTTGGCCCCAAAGCGTTCGAGGGCCTTCTGTACGCTGCGGAGGTTGCCTGCTTGGTAGTCGACGATGGCGATGGTTGGGCTGCTCATATCGGCGATACCATCGTAGCATACTCGGAGAACTCGAAGGGTTCCTGCCATCCGAGTGTGGTTCGACGTGGAAGCCTTCGACGGGAGCTATTTATCCGCCCTTGGGCCCCGCGAGAACCGGTTGAACGTGCTCATGTTCTTCGACCGGCACTTCCAGTCGCACGCCACCAGATCGCCGACAGAATCAATCCGTCTATTGCCGTGCGAATACCTTGGAGTCGGCTATGACGTCCCGCAGGTATTCCGCGGCCATGGCGATACACGTCCGATCGTCGTACCGGTTGCGGGGTATGTCTCCGCCCTCGAACACGATTGATATAGCGCCGTTGAAGTCGACGTCGCGGAGGATCCTGAGGAACCGTGGATAGTCGAGCCACTCCTCGAAACCGTTGTCGATCTTGTAGATCTTGGCGCGGACGCCGGTGGCATAGGGAGCGACTCGTTTGTGATAGGCCTCGTATATGTCGAGTTCGGTGTTGTACCAGCCGCGAGGGGAACCGCCGCGCGCGCCCTCCCATTGTCCTGAGTCGAGGATGTACGTGAAGTTCTGGCGACCGACCTCACGCAGGATTCGGAGCACCTGGTTGGCGTTCATAGCGAAGCTGCCGTGGTTGTGGTTTTGGAGCGAGACGACGACACCCCGCTCGGCGCAGTATTCGGCCAGCTCCTGGAAGTCCTCGATCATAGGAGCCCAGAACCTCTCCTGTTCCTCGACGGTGTCCGGCCAGGTGTGGCGGGCAAACACATGGAGCACCTGCGCCCCGATGTAGGCAGCCGAGTCGGCATCGGCCTTGGCTCTCGCCAAGCGCTGCGTCCTCATATTCTCCGGCCCGACGAGACTGACACCGGATGCGAAGTACCCGATGGGCAGTCCCGCCCGTAAACACATGAGCCTTGTCCGTCTGAGAAACTCCGGCGTCTGCAACTCGGGCATCATGAGGATGTCGATCATGTCGAGGCCGATGTCGCGAGCGAAATCGATGAGGCAGGGATAGGCCTCTTCGCTTTGACCCCGGGCCATGTATGAGAGCTTTATCAACGCAGATTACCTTTCTTTGTACCAGTGCCGACCAACAAGTAGACCCCTAGTGATATAGGTACGACAGCGCCAACACGTCGCGCAGATGGTCTGCCGCAAGCTTTATGCATTCCTGGGCGTCAACGCGGTTGCGGGGAGGTTGACCGCCCTCGAACACGATAGACACCGTGCCATTGAAGTCGTTCTGCCGGAGAATCTTGAATATGCGGGGGTAGTCGAGCCACTCCTCCCAGCCGTTGTCGATCTTGTAGATCTTCGCGCGAACTAGGGTCGTTTGCGGGGCCACGCGCTCCATGTAGTCGCGATAGATATCCACGTTCAGGTCACGCCAGCCACGCGGCGACCCGCCGACGGCGCCCTGCCACTGGCCGGTGTCCATGATGTACGTGAAATTGGGTCTGTCGACCTCACGGAGAATCCGCAGCACCTGGTCGGCGTTCATGGCGAAGCTGCTATGGTTGTGGTTCTGAAGGCCTATTACCACACCCTTTTCTGCCGCGTAGTCGGAGATCTCGCGAAAGTCCTCTATCATCGGGCCCCAGAATCGCTCCTGCTCCTCCACGGAATCGGGCCACTTGTACCTTGCGAAGACTCGGAGCATCTGCGCTCCCATGAGCGCGACAGTGTCAACGTCCTCGCGGCCAAGGTCGAGCCGCATGGAACGCTCCTCCAGTGGTCCGACAAACTTGCCTCCACCCATGTATCCGATGGGCAGGCCGGCTTCCACACACAGACTCTTGATCCGCATGATGAAGGCCGGATCGCGCGGCATCCCGCTGAGGTGAAAGTCGATGACGTCCAGCGCGATGTCACCTGCAAACTTCAGATGCTGCTCGAAGGCGGCAGCGTCCGTGGCCCGAGCCATCCAACTCAGTTTCATCATGGTGCGTTCCTCTATACCTCTTTAGGTACTGGCTCTGCGGATGCTCAGCGAAGTCTACCACAGCCAGTATATCGCTGGGACCACCGGCTAGGAATTACCTCACACAGAACATTATTTCTGTTTAGGGGTTGACAGTACGCTTGTTCTGTTCTATTCTGTTCTAAAGGCTGGTCCTCCGGCTTAGAAAGAGGGTGGCATGAATTCGCAGGAGACGGGCTCGGGCACACAGATGATTATGCCGGGGATGCTCGATCGCAGCTCTGTCCGGACCGTGGTGGCCGGCGGGCAGCTCCGTCCCGGCGTTGAGGTGATGTACCACGGAAACATAAAGGGCGGACCGAAATTCGGCGCCACAGGCATCGTGCAAGAAGTGCGCGGTAGGCGCGTGGTTGTCGACCTGTATGGGTGGGGAATCTGGCACATCCCCTTTTATTTCCTGTCAACGACACTGAAGGCGGCGTAGAGAAGGAGAACTCGATGATTAACTCACTGAAGAAGCTGTTTCAAGGTGGAGGAACCGACTCTGCCGGAAGATACGGGGCAACCGGCGGCTACGAGGGAGGGATAACTAGGCGTCTCGATTTGGCCGGCGCCGCCGCTGAAAGCGACGTGCGAGTGAAGGTGATCGGCGTGGGTGGAGCGGGTGGCAACGCGGTCGCTCGGATGGCGAGCGCAGGGATGCGGGGAGTGGAGTTCCTTGCCGTGAATACGGACGTACAGGCGCTGAGGCGCGTCAAGGGCGTGCCCACCTATGCGATAGGGCCCATGACGACAAGTGGAATGGGATCGGGCGGGAATCCCGACCTGGGCCGCAAGGCCGTCCGCGAGAACCAGGAACACATCGGAGAACTGCTGGAAGGGTCGGACATGGTGTTCGTCACGGCAGGGATGGGAGGCGGCACGGGTACCGGCGCGGCTCCCGTGGTTGCCGAAATAGCCCGTCGGAAGGGCGCTCTCACTGTCGGCGTCGTCACCCGACCGTTTTCCTTCGAGGGTCAGAGTCGAATGGCCGCCGCCGATAAGGGCCTAAAGCAGCTCGGGCAGAAGGTGGACACGCTTATTACCGTGGAGAACGACCGGCTGCTCACATCGCTCGACGGGGAGATGTCGCTGGAACGCGGATTCCGAATCGCGGACGAGGTACTGCGTCAAGGTGTGGAGGGGATATCTGAGATCATCACCGTTCCGGGCACGATCAACGTCGACTTTGCGGACGTGAAGTCGGTGATGATGAACCGGGGCATCTCGTTCATGGCGCTAGGTGAGGGCAAGGGCAGGACTGCCTCGACGGACGCAGTGAAGGCCGCTCTCGCCAATCCATTGTTCACCGTGCCGATCGAGGGGGCGCAGGGCATCCTGTTCAACGTGCGGGGCGGACGCGACCTGTCCATCGGGCAGGTGCACGAGATCGCAGGCATGATCGAGGGCGCTAGCAAGACACAGGCGCAAGTGGTATTCGGGGTGATCCAGGACCCTCGTTGGAACAAGCGCGTTCGCGTAACGCTGGTTGCAACCGGGATTCCTTCGCGCGAGGACAGCGCGAGAATGGCGGCGAACGGAGCGGTCGCGGAGCTTGACGGCCCCGTGGCTCAGAATGGGACGCGGGAGCCTTTCGACACTCTACGCTCTAATGAGGCGAACGGATATAAGACCCCGGCGTTTCCGAATATGCGAAAGGTGGCTTGAGCGCGACCTGTCGTCTCAATCGGAGTCGAAGCGGTTGCGTTCGCTCTTGAGGAACTCTTCGAGGTCCCTGATGACCTCGTCGGGGGTGGGAACATCGTCCGGGAGGGGCTTTGGAGTCTGAGAGGCGTCAAATGCCTCCTCAAGCCGCCGGACGTACTCGACGATCTCTTCGTTATTCGCGATGGCTTCGGTTGCCTTCTGCTCAAACCGGTCGCCTGCCCGTCGCAGTTCCTCCAAGTCCAATTGAATACCGAGCAGTCGCCGAACTTTGTCCAGCAGCGTGTAGCTCAGCTTCGGGTTTGGCATGGATGGCAAGTAGTGCGGGCCGTGTCCCCACAAACTGACATGGTCAAGCCCGCGCTGCCTGCAGAGGTCGGCTAGGACGGTGTGGATTGCCGTCGGCCCCTGATATGGGGAGTCGAATGCTCCGATAGCCAGGACTCTCTTGCCGAGCTTCTCACGTGAGCTTACAACCGACGAGACGGGGAAGGGTCTGGTGTGCGGTACGGTGTTGAACAGGGAGCCGAGCGTCACCATGAACTCCACGCCGTACCTGTCGGCGAGGGCGATTACGGTATCACAGTAGGTCTGCCACTTGAGGTTCGGCTCGACGCCGGAAAACAGGAGAAGACCGGGCGAGTCGTCGTCGGGGACGTAGGCATAGAAGTCGTTGGCGGGCCAGGAGATGTACCGTTCGCCCTTGTCATCCAACAGGGTGCGCGGTCGGGTGGAGGTAAAGTCGTAGAAATCCTCGGACGAAATCTCGGCGACCTTTTGCGTGCCGAGCGAGCGGTTGAGGAAGCGGAGGGCACGCGTCGTCGCCTCCGCGGCGTCCGCCCATCCGGCGAGCGCGACGATCATGAAGGGAAGCCGCCGCTCCGGAATGTCATGGATCGTCAATCCGTCCATTACTGATCCTTCCCCTGAACTCTCATTCGAGCATATCACCAGTAACGACGCTAGCTCAACCGACGGGCCGGGAGTAGAATATCCCCTCGTAGCACCGTCACCGCTTAGGGGACCTCAAATGCATGAACCGGTTGTCTTCGATCGCGTCGCGTTCGCGTGGGTGGCGGCGAACGGGACGAAGAGTTGGTCGTTCGCTGAGATTACGGACGCACACGGCGAAACGGTTACCGTCGAGTGCCAGGGCCTGAGGACAGTGGACGGTAGGGACCGGGTGTTGTCGGAGTTCGTCGAGGGGCTGCGGGGCGTCCGTATCCCTGGCGACGGGGATATCGAACGGCTGCTGGGTCTGACTAGGGAAGAAGGCAAGGCAAATTCGCGTGTGGTGAGCGCTCTTGCCACGGCAGTTGTCGAGCTCCAGTGCCGGTACTCAGGGCTCAGTATGACGGAGGCGCTCGGTGGGGAACCGCAGGAGCGTCAATTGCTGTACGCGAACCTCAACCGGTATCTGCGCGACGTGATGAAGAGTCGAACGCCGGCGGACTTCGGTGAGGCCGCGGAGGGGGCTGTCCGGGAGGGATTCACCATTTTGAAGACCGACCCTTTCGACGAGGTGAGGCCGACGCACTCGGTCGATGAGATCTTCGATGTCGCGTCGGTCAGCCTGGAACGTCTCGCGGCGATGCGAGCGGCCGCGGGAGACGATGTCGCGCTGCAGGTGGACTGCCATGGGGCGTTCAACGTCGAAACGGCCATTGCTATTGCCCCGGAGTTGGAGGGGCTAGGGGTCACGTGGTTCGAGGACCCCATACGCCGATCTCGTGGTACCGGTGAATTGCGTATGGTGCGAGAGCAAGTAGCCATTCCCCTGGCCGCGGGCGGTGACGACTACGGCGAGGAGACGTTCGCGGAGCTTGTGGCAGCGGGGGTGAAGTACACGATGCAGGACATCATGCGATGTGGCGGGGTTGGCGTGGCAGCGCGCGCAGGACAGGTCGGCGCAAGGCGAGGCGCGCGGACATCGTGCCACAGCCCGTTCGGTCCTCTATCGAATTTGGCGAGCGCCCACGTTCACGCGGCGACTCCCTACCCTCACGCGCTGGAACACGCGCTGTGGGAGAACGAATGGCGGGCGGACCTGATCGACCCACCCGAAATCGTGGAGGACGGGCACCTGGTCTTTCCGAGCGGCGCAGGAATAGGCGCCAAAATCAACTGGAAGACGCTGCAACGGGTGGGCGGAGTTCGCTGGACGCCGTAGCTACTTTACGGCCAGCATCTCGTACGCCAGGGCCAGCATGATCTTGGTGCTGGTGAGGAGGGTGCGGATGCTTACAGACTCATCGGTGCCGTGGACGTTGTTCTCCAGCGGATTATCTTCGGGGTGGGTGCCGTCGAAGCCGTAGGTGACCACCCCCAAGGGACGCGTGAAGCGAGAGTCGGTAAATCCCACGCAGAGGCCGGGGATCCACTCGATTGAGCGTCCTCCCAGGACGTACTCCGTAACGTTCTGGATGTGCCGCATGAACTCGGTGTCGGGCGAAGAGGCGTTCGGGACGGCCATATAGTCGATGTCGAAACCGACGCCCGGAATGCCCTCGAACAGGCGGGTAAGCTCGGCGCGAACGTACTCGTCGTCCTGGTGCGGGAGGGTCCGCACGTCGCAGGTGATGTTGATGGTCTCGGGCACGCTGTTCGACTTGATGCCGCCGCCGATG
The DNA here is from genome assembly GCA_965247555.1 of Dehalococcoidia bacterium. Classification (GTDB taxonomy): domain Bacteria; phylum Chloroflexota; class Dehalococcoidia; order Lucifugimonadales; family VXLM01; genus VXLM01. The sequence continues at coordinate 406,965 of CBDFHR010000009.1, forward strand.
ATGGTGGGCGTGAGCGTCATGCGCGATGCGGCTCGGAGGGTCGTTGCCATGCGGGGGTCGCGAGCCTCGAACTCGTCGATGATGGAATCGATGTTTTCGGGCGACGGCACGTCCTCAATCGCGAACTTCGATAGATGTCGAAAGATGACGGCGGAGGTGTCGCGTTCCGGCTCGTAGTTCTCGATCCTGCCGAGCACCTGGGCCACGCGGTACAGCGCGTTAGTGCCCATCCAGGGAACGGAGGCGTGGGCGCTGTCTCCCTTGACCTCGATCTCGATCTGGAGGCGTCCCTTCTCGCCAAGATTCACGATGTATGCCAGGTTGCCTGCGGCATCCGCCGGCTGTCCGCCGCCCTCATTCACGGCGTAAGGCGCGGTGATCTTTTCGGGGTGATTCTCGGCGAGCCAGCCGACACCGTATCGGCCTCCGTGCTCCTCATCTGCGGAGAAGGAGAGCAGGAGGTCGTCCTTCAGCTTCACGGAGTTTCGGCGGAGGATGCGGCTCGCCATGAGCTGGGCGGTCAAGAGGGCCTTGCAGTCGGAGGACCCACGGCCGTAGACCCTTCCATCAGCGATCGTGGCGCTGAAGGGCGGGTAGGTCCACTTGGTCTCGTCCTCGACCGGTACGACGTCGAGGTGCGCCATGAACATAAGACCCGGAGTGCCGGAGCGTCCCTTCAGGCTAGCGATGATATTCCCCCGGCCAGGGGCTGACTCCAGTGTCTCGCTGTCCACTCCGTCAGACGCCAGCCAGTCGCGGATGTAGTCGCAGACGGCGGTCTCGTTGCCGGTGGGCATGAAGCCGGTGTTGACGGACGGGATTCGGACAAGATCTTGCTCCAGCCTGACGATGTCGTCATGCGCGGCGTCGACCTGGGCAAGCAGTTCATCGAGAGTCGGCATTCTTTGGGCCTCCAAATACAGTTGCGGGTTACTATACAAGTTACGGCGCGCGCGGCGCCATATACAGCGATGGGACGCTCCGGGGCTGTTCCACTCGTCGGATAAACGTGCACCGTGGTATAACACAATCCGAGGATAACGAGGCTTGGCAAGTGAGTGCCGGGAAGCTACGGCTCAGTGAGAAGTGAAGAGATATGGCGCTTGCGATCTGTCTAGCAATGACAGCTCGGTCCGATTTAGATCCACTTGGCGTAAATAGATGCGGCGCCCACTTGCCGCCTATCATCGAAGCTGCGTAGAATCGCGGCAGGTCCTTCCGCAGCCCGAAAGAGGAGGCCTCATGAACGCATCCAGAGACGCAAATGAACAGTTGGTCGAAGCGGCTGAAGAAGGAGACCTCGATACAGTCCAACGCCTAGTCGAGGACGGCGCCGATGTCGCCCATGACCACTACCCGCCGATTATGCGGGCTTGTTCTAATGGACATTTGGACATCGTGGACTATCTGCTCACACAGGGTTTCGACATCAACTACGACCAGTTCGGCGAAGGAACTATGTTGAATTTGGCCGCATTCCATGATGAGGTCGATAAGATCGTCTTCTTGATTGATCGTGGGGCGGACATCAACCATGGAATGCCTCGTGGTGGGGAGGGACCTCTGCACAACGCGGCAGATCAAGATCGACTGGCGTCAGCTAAGCTGTTGATCGAGCGGGGAGCAGACGTGGATAAACGGGCGGGCAACGGACCTTCCGACTTAGCCTTCGGTGAATTCGCAGGCGAAACTCCGCTCCATGTCGCTGCCGCCAATAGCGGCGCCGAGCTGATCCAAGCCCTACTTGATGCCGGGGCCAACAAGACAGTGAGGAACACGCACGACAAGACTCCACTGGATTACGCCACGGATCGAGAACGCCCCGCCGCGGTCGCCCAACTGCTTAAGGTGTAGCCGTCCGGCAGTGACACCGCCATGTTCTTAGCCGGCGGTAACTCAGAGCCAGTGCCGCTTCCACCGCATATGGAAAGCGGATCATGAGTTCCGTTGGAACGGCGAAACGGGCCAGGAAATCGGAATGACTCTCGAGGGAGTGAACGCAGCCTAACTCATTGCCACGAGTTGCTTGGGTGTGACGAACCACTCGATGGAGGCGCATTGGCCCGGGCGAACGGCGGTCACGTTGAGCTTGCATAGTCCTCCGGGCTTGAGGTTGAGCGCAGTGTGGTAGGTGCCGGAAGCCATGGTCGAAATGAGTTCGCTCAAGGCCGGCTCGTGGCCCACGAGCATTACGCAGTTGTAAGAAGTGTAAGCCTGGACGGCGCTCATGATCTCTCTGACGCTGCCGGACGCGAGGGCGTCGGAGAACTCGATCGGTTCGGCGAGGTCCAATCCCTTATGGACGATTTCGGCCGTCTGCCGAGCACGGAGTATCGGGCTGGACACAATCACGTCCACGTTTACGTCCGCGGCCTTCATACCATTGACTGAGCGCTTAGTTCGTTTCCGTCCCTTTGAAGTAAGGGGGCGGAGATGGTCGGACGAGAAGCCCTGTCCGTAGGGTTCAGCCTTGCCGTGTCGGAGTATGTACAGGTCCATGATCGCCCTCCGGCTCTGTTTATGTTTAAGGTATCAGGTCTCCAGATGTAAGAGGTGGCTCTTGGCGACGGATTCGGAACGTTCGAGAACGTCCACGGCGGAGCTGACGGAGTCTCGGACGGCGTCAAGGTCGTCACCTCCCGAGAGGAACCAGCGCCAACGGGCAAGGAAATACCCCACGTAGTTCTCCGCGAGATCGCGCTCGTCGATGTCCTCAAGAGCCCGCGTGACCCGCGTGCGGTTCATGCTCCACACGATCCTGGGATCGAGGTCGGCAAGTTGCAGGACGATAGGCCCGACGGGAGACACGCGGAAAGAAAGGTCTCGAAGCAGCTCGGCGAGGTGCTTGTCCGGCCGGTCGAATACTCGATAGGGATATCGTTCGAGGATGTCCGCGAAATCGAGCAGGTCGTGACACTTGTAACGTTCGATCTCGTCAGCTGCGGAGTAGTCGGCGGCCGGGTAGTTCTCGCCTATCAGTACCCTTACCGAGTCCGGCGGCGAGTGCATGTAGCCGGGCCTGCCCAGCAGGCTGTTCATGATCATGATCTGGGGGCGTGGAGTGTGTATGGGTTGCTTACACTTCCGCCGGTACCGACCTTCGATGTCCTGTTGAACTGCAATGGCCTGATCGAGGTTGCCAAAAAGGGATTGCTCCCATTCGGCGTCGTGAAACCATGCGTGGATATCAATGTCGCTCGCCTCAGGGACGTAGTCAATCGGGGTGTCCCACAGTTTCTTGGCAGATCCCTTCAGGTAAATCGCTCGAATCTCGTCCTTGGGAACTCTGTCAAGGATCGTTTCCACGATGGCCTCAGTCATGCACGAGACCTCATGACGCAGACGTTCGGGGTCAGGATAACCATCGTTCCAGGTGGGCAACTGGATTCTCTCAGGCACAGATACGCTCTCCAATCACGGTACGGCTAAAGGCGTCCACCTAGGGAGGCGGCTCCCAAACAAGTACCGTTCCAATCTGAATATGACAGTCGAAATGAGAGGCAAGTATCCCCTCTCCCGTCGTGGGAGAGGGCCAGGGTGAGGGTGTTTGAGTAAGCTACCAAAATCATATGGAACCGGTACTAGGTCCAACTCAAACGTCGCTGCTGGTCACGCCTCGTTGAAGTTGTACAGGCCCATGGCGGTCTCCCCGAGGACCCATCGCTTGTCCTCCTCGGTGAGCCAGTCGATATGCTCTTGGAACATCTCGAGGGCGGGGCCATACCGCGTCTCGCGCTCAACACCGGGGAAATTCGTCCCCCACATGAGCCGCTGCGGCCCGAAGGCGTCGTAGATCCGCTTGAATCCGTCGTGCGAGTCTTTGTAGGGGAAGGGCTCCTGTTCCTTGTGTGGAATGAGCTTCACGTAGACGTTGGGGTACTTGGCGAGGTCGAGGACAGGTCTCATACTGGGGTACGGCGGGTCTTCGATGCGGGGCGCGCCGCCGTTGTGGTCGAGGGCAACTGGCACGTCGGGATGCCGCGCGATGATCGGCTCGATATCCGGGTAGAGGGTGGACGGTCCGTGCGAGATGAAGCTCGCTCCGAGCTTTGCGGCTCTGTCCCAGATGGTGTCCTGGTCGGGACCGGCCCACATCGACGTATGGTCGGGGCGCGAGAGGTGAATGCGAAGTCCGCTGAAGCCGTGCTCGGTTACGAGTGTCTCCAGACGGTCGGCGGCTCCCGGCTCGAACTGGTTGACGAGTCCGATGGCCGCGAACTTGCCGGGAAAGCGCTTGAGGGTGTCGCTCACATAGCTGTTGTCGAACAGGTAGTGAATGGGCTGGACGATGACGGCCTTGTCGACTCCCGCCTCGGCCATCCTAGTGTTCAGGAACTCCACGCTGCCGTTTTCGTTTGAGGTCCTGCCGCCCTCCATCGGGTAGGTATTGTAGTCGCTGCTCCACACGTGTAGATGGGTATCGACGATCACGGTTCTCTCCTCAAATCGCGTCTGGGATTGCCCTGCCCTACTCTGCCAGCAAGCCGCGGAGGTACTGGGCGGCCTTGCCGATCAGCTGGGTACGGTCGTCGGGCTCTTGGCCTTCATAGACGATGGAAATGCATCCGTTATAGTTTGCGGCCTTGAGGATGCCGGCGATGCGATCGTAGTCGAGGACCTCTTCCCTTCCACTTGCAATCTTGTAGAATTTGCACCGCACGTAGCTCGCGTAAGGCAGGGTCTGTTCCATGTAGCCGTAGATGTCGGCGTTCGGATCGGGGTCGCCGGAAGCCCCGGGGGATCCCTGCCACTGGCCGGTGTCCATGATGAACGAGAAGTTCGGGTGGTCGACGTCTTCGATGATGCGAAGGACATCCGGGCCTGTGGCAGCAAGGTTGCGGTTGTCGTGGTTCTGGAGGGCCACGACGACGCCACGTTCCGCTCCGTAGTCGCAGACATCCTTGAGGCAGCGCGCCAGCGACGCGAACAGAGGGTCGCGGTTCTCCGTCTCGTGGGTCTGCCATCCGAACACCCTAATGAGCGGTGAGCCGAGGACGAGCGCAACGTCGATCGAGGACTTCGCTTCCTCGATTCTCGCACGCTGGGTGTCTTCGTCTCCGGCGAAGCCGCCCGCGACTCCCAGGTACCCGATGGGAAGTCCGAGATCGAGGCATTGTCGCTTGATGTCGAGCAGATAGGAGACGTCCTCGGAGGGGAAGGCCCTGCGATGGAAGTCAAGGCAGTCGAGACGCAGGTCGTAGCAGGTGCGGATGAAGTCCTCGACGCCGATCCCGATGCTCTTGTAGCTGAGGTAGTTGCAGCCGATCTTTATCATTGTTTGCTCATGACGGAGATGGTCTATAATGAGGCGCCGCGAGGCCGCGACGGACGGCTAACAGGATACACCGAACCGGAGCCGTTTGCGAGTTCGTGGACTATACCATCTTGCCTCAGCACCCGCCCTTCCCGAAGCCGCCGTGTCCTGGATAGTCGTTACCCTTCTCAGCGCCGCCGTCTTGGGGATGGTCGGCGTGCTCGACAAGGCGTTCCTCTACCACTACGCCCGGTCGCACCTGACGCTTCCCCTCCTCATCGGTATTGGGCACATCCCTATCGGAATCGTGTTCATCGCTATCTCGCCCCTGGAAGATTTGACCCTCGGCGCGGCAGGCTGGAGCTTGGCCGCCGGTGTGCTGGGCGGGCTGGGCGGCGTGGTGTTCTTTCGGGTGGTGGCTAGACGGGAGGTGTCACGCGCGGTCCCGGTCACCCAGACGTTTCCGATTTTCGTCGCACCACTGGCCGTTCTCTTCTTGGGGGAGAGCCTGCGGATATTCGACTGGTTCGCCATCCTGGTGACGGTGGCGGGCGCAGTCATGATCTCGATACGGCAGGACTCCGGAGGCCGAGGACTCGTCATTGACCGGTCATTCTACGAGCTTCTGCTGGCGAGCCTACTGATGGCGGGTATGAACCTAGCAGCCAAGCAGGCGGTGGAGACGCTACCGGTCTTCTTGGCCCACGGTATCCGGTCGTTCGGGGTCGCGCCGATGCTGTTGGCATTCTCTTTGCAGACCGAACCACTTGACGACCTCCGCAAGATGATAGCGGAGAGGAGCCCTGCCCTGGCGCTGTTTGGGGTCAACGAGTTCGTGATCGCCAACACGGGGATGGTATTGAACCTGTGGGCAACGTCACTGGGTCCGGTATCGCTGGTGACGGCGCTCTCAGCGAGCACTTCGTTCTTCCTGCTGGTGTACAGCATTCTCTTGAGTCTGCGATTCAGAGGAATGCTTGGGGAACAAGTTGGACGCCAAGCGGTGATCGTGAAGGCCGTCGCTACTACCCTGATCGTTGCCGGAGTCGCGGTAATATCGTTCCGCTGAGGGGCGGCGGAGTCTTTGGGCAGCCGCCTGAAGAACAATTGCGAAGCTGGGGAGGTTGACATGCGCTCGTCGGGCGGCCTAGTCTCCGCGCACCGACGCGACACGTAGACGAGAGGAGCTATACATGACCGAGAATACGAAGGTGGTGATCGTTGGCGCGGGACACAACGGCTTGGTTGCCGCGGGATACCTGGGACGGGCCGGTCTGGACGTGCAGGTGCTGGAGCGCAGGGACGTGGTCGGTGGCGCGGCGGTGACCGAAGAGTGGTTCCCCGGCTATAAAATCTCGACCTGCTCGTACGTCTGCCACATCCTTCAGCAGAAGGTGATCGAGGAGCTGGAGCTTCGCAAGTACGGCTTCCACGTCTACCCGATCAACCCGATGCGTATCCACCCCTTCCCCAATGGAAAGTCTCTGACCTTTTGGCACGACGACGAAAAGACGGCCGAGGAACTGCGCGAGATCTCGCCGGAGGACGCTGACGCCTGGACGGAATGGGCCGACTTCTGGCACCGAGCGGTCAGGATCATCAGCGACTACTATCTCGGCCCGCCTCCCTCGCTGGCCGAGCTGATGGACCGCTTCCGGCAGGAGGGCGAGGAGGAGCTCCTCGAGACGCTGCTCACCGTTCCATACAAGGATCTGATCGACCGCTACTTTGTCTCGGATGAGGTCAAGGCCGCGGTGTGCACCGGCTCTGTGGACATGGCGGACATCAGCGCGCCGGGCAGCTCGTACATCACGGCGATCTACCGGTTCAGCGCGTTCCGGGAAGACACGGAGAACTACGGGATCGTGCGCGGGGGCATGGGCGCCATCACTCAGTCGATGGCCCGATCCGCCCAGGCGGCGGGCGTGTCGATCAGGACGGGTGCCCAGGTGGAACGCATCCTCACTCACAACGGCAGGGCAACCGGAGTCCAACTCGTCGAAGGAGAAGTAATTGAGGCCGATATCGTCCTGTCGAACGCAGACCCGAAGCGGACGTACCTCAAGCTCCTAGACGAGGAAGACCTCGACCGTGAGTTCGTCGACGATGTCAGAGCGCTGAAGACACAGTCGGCCTCAGCCAAGTTCCTGTGCGCCCTGAGCGAGCTGCCGGACTTCTCGGCCTTTCTCGGCTCCGAGTACAACCCTGAGCACCTGGCGATGATTTCGCTGTGCCCCTCGGTGGAGCAGTCCGAGGATACTTGGCACGACGCCAAGAACGGCCGGGTGCCGGACACGCCGATCATCCAGGTCCAGATCCCGTCGGTGTACGACAAGACGGTCGCGCCGGAGGGCCGCCACGTCCTGTCGCTGTGGGTCTACTTCCTGCCGGCCCACGTACGGGACGGCTCATGGCCGGAGATGCGCCAGGAGTTCGGGGAGCGGCTCATCGACGAGGTGACGAAGTACGCCCCGAACTTCAGGGACGCGATCATCGACTGGACGCTGCTGACCCCGGAGGACATCGAAGACCGCATCGGCCTGACGGACGGCAACATCAGGCATCTGGACATCATTCCGCAGCAGATGTTGTCGCGTCGACCGCTGCCGGGGTGGTCGGACTACCGGACGCCCATCGAGGGCCTTTACCTGTGTGGGGCGGGTACGCACCCCGGGGGCGAGGTGACGGGAGCGCCGGGGCACAATGCCGCGCACGTCGTGCTCGAGGAGCTAGGCCTCTTAGCAGACTAAGGAGCTATTGCACCGGAGAGATGCGCTCCACGCTGAGGCCAAAGGGGCGCTCGAACTCCTTGTAGCGGACCCGGACTTCGACGCCGTTGACGCTGCGCGTGAACCCCGCCGTTTTCTCCTGGCTCCTAGTCTCTATTTCCAAGACGTTGTAACCCTGCTTGATATCGTCAAGTTCGAGGACGAATTCGAAGAAGTGGGCGGACATGGCAAATGGGGCCTGAACGTCCATGCCTCCGGCCATGACGGTTGCCATGCGGAGGGCGCGCTCGTCGGTGACTTCGGCCCGATCGATCGGCAGGACTCGCTCGTTGAAGCGTATCTCGATATCGTCCTCGACGCAGAAGTAGGAGAAGCGGATATTCAGGACGGGCTTGCGCAACTCGCCTTCGGCCTCCGCTCGTTCGAGTTCGTCAGCGACTAGGATGTTTAGGGTGACGGTCTCTCCCTCGACGAGGTCGGCGGGCAACTGGCGGTCGGGAGTGGTCGTCTCCTCGCCTGCCATCCCCTCGCGAGGGGCCAGCATGTAGCGCTTGTTGCGGCGTTCGTAGACTTCGGGGTGGCCGATCTCACGGAGGACCTGGTACTCGCGCTCGCCGAAGGGCCACGGATAGTAGCCGTCGAAGATGCCCGCCCACCCGTGGTAGCGCAGCGTTTGGCTGAGAGCGCGGAACATCCCGGCGTCCGGCTTGCCGACGCGGTGGTCGTAGATGCGGCGCGGCGGCCGGTAATACGCTGGGACGCCGACGCGGTTGGCGATGTCTGGCAGCCATCGGTTCGACATCCCGGTGTCGATGAGGTTCGCGCGCTCGCTGCCGACCACCATGTCCACATCGCCCTCGCTTATCCACGTGGCGACATCGAGGCCGATGTCGAGGTTGGCCTGCTCGTCGGCGTGGACGCGGGCCATGATAGGAATCTTGCGTCCCTGCTGTGAACCGATGGAGTCCACCAGGTCACGGATTTCCTCGACGAAGCGGTTCATGGCTGAGATGCCCGCCTCGGTCTCCTCCATGCGGAAGTAGAGCGGGAAGAACATGAAGTCGAGCTCGATACCGTCAGCCTCGTAATCGACGAGCAGTTCGCGAATCATGGCCTTCTTGTCGTCCCAGACCAGGTGATTCGTAAAGTCGTAAGCCCATTGGGTCTGATGCTTGGGCCAGCGAGGGTCGTTCACGCCGTGGCAGACCGCGGCCTCGTGCCGCCAGCGGAGCCAGCCGCACCTATCGGTCCCGGGGGCCTGGGCGTCCTGCAGGCGGAGACTGGGGAAGACGGTCACTCCATTCCGGCGTCCGTGCTGGATGACCTCACGTACCTGGTCGGTGCCCTTCTCGCGGGCGACCTGCACCATCCGCATGATGCGCCAGTCGATGTAGCTCTCCCAGACTTCCTTGGCCTCCCCTACGACTCGCCCGACCTTGCTGTTGTGGAAATACACGTCGCCATACCCGAGGCCGAGCACGAGTAGGTCGACTCCGGTTCCGAGCACCTCGTCGACCGGCTGGCGGAGCTTTTGGATGCTCACCGGCGGCTCGACGCGCTTGCCGTGGAAGTGGTGGCCGTCGTTGTAGTAGATCAGGCGGGGGCGGAATGCGCCACCGGGGCTAGAAGTCTGCGAAGTAACGGTCATCCGGGGTGCTCCTTGAGATCAAGTCGGGCGAATGGAAAGCCACCATGGATTCAGGAGCCTGTACCAAAGAATACTATCGTCCCTCCCGGAAAGCGGGAGAGAGAGATGGAAAGCCACCATGGATTCAAAGCTCAGGGGGCCTTTCGCCCTTGACGGAACGACGTATAGAATTGGCGGAAGAACCCACGATGTCCGCGAGGAGGACCACATGACCGAGGCAAAGTACCGAGTTGGGATGATCGGCATAGGGCGGAAGGGCGCTCAACACGCGAGGGCGTACCGGATCGATCCGCGCACGCAGATCGTGGCCGCCGCCGATACCGACGAGGAGAACCTCGAAGTGTTCCGCAAGCGGTTCGGGGTGCCCGGCTATACCGACTACCGGGAGATGCTGAAGCAAGAAAGCATCGACATCGCCGCGCCGATCCTGCCGGTCGGCCCGAACCCCTCAGTCGTGATCGGCTGTGCCGAGGCCGGCGTGAAGGGAATCCTGTGCGAGAAGCCGTTCGCGCCGTCGCTCAAGGAGGCCGACGCCATGGTCGCGGCCTGCCGCGCCAACGGGGTGAAGATTGGCGCCGGCGACCTCAACATCAACCTTCCGGCCTACCAAGAGGCGGCCAAGATGATCGCGGAGGGGAAGATCGGTGAGGTCAAGAGCATCCACTTCTACGGCGGCGGCGGCACGGAGCTTTCCGGGGGCGGCATCCAGCAGTTCAGCCTCATGCGGATGTTCGCCGGGTTCATTGAGGTGGCGTGGTGCATCGGTTGGGTCGACGATGACCCTTGGAAGGACTACGACCAGGGAGGCTCCGGCTACGTGCGGTTCGTGAACGGGGTCGAGGCATTCATCAGCCGTGAACGGGACGCAAGGGGATCCGGCTTCCAGGTCAACTGCACCAACGGGGTATTCGTCAGCAACGCGGATGTTCTGCACATGTACAGGTCGCCGGACGGCAGTTCTTCATGGGAGACGATGGAAGAGATCGACGGGCTGTTCCCGGAGACGAACGTCATAGGGAAGACGAGCGGCCACCGCGAGCCTGACGGGTGGCTGTGGCCGGGCGACCGCAATCTGGCGAGCGTTTCGGTGTTCGTCGATTACCTGGAACAGGACCTCGACCCGCCCGGCAGCGGGGACAACGGCAGGAAGGTGCTTGAAATAGCAATCGGCCTGCGGGAGTCGCACCGGAGAGGGCACGCGCCGGTCCGATTCCCCCTCGAAGACAGGAACCTTCGCATGATTCCTCACGCCTCACGCATGAACTACAAGAAGCTCCAGGTTGGCCGCGAGGCGTACATGCGACAGATGGCCAATCAGGTGCAGGACGATCTCGTGAAGGTGTAGCGGCCGCCCTTCCAAGGCCGAACTATAGATTGCTTATGACCCTTCGACAGGCCCAGGGTGAACGGATATCCTTTCTCATCGCCTGAACAACTCAACGAAAGCAACTGTCGCACACGATGCCCTACACTCCCGGTCTCAGCTCCGAACTGGTGAAATTCAGTTGGGAGCGAATATCTCCTACCCCGCCTTCGGACTCTGAGACAGGGCGGTTAAGCGCCGCGTGCGACGAGTTGGATGCACTTGATCTCTTGGCATCGTACGCGCCTGGCAATCCGGTCGGGAGCAATGGAAACGTGAGCTTACGGGCGAACGCCGAGGGCGCGATGATCGTCACAGCGACGCAGCTTCCGACGAAGCGCGGCCTGCAGGCGGAGGACTTCGTCCTTCTGGACCGATACACGTTCGACTCCAAGGATGAGAACGTATCGAGGGCGTACTATTCAGGAAGCAAGCTGCCGTCTTCCGAGAGCATTCTGCACTGGCACTTCTACCGCAAGCACGCTCACATCAACGCCATCGTTCACGTGCATGAGAACACGGAGCTGCTCTACTCGTCCGCGTCACGGGAGGCATGGGAGCGACTGGGAGTCATCGAGACGGCCCGGTACGGCGACGCGGGCACCGTCGATTTGCCGCACTCGGTCGAGGAGGTTATCGAGGACCTGGGGCAATATGTCATCCTCAAGGACCATTGGCCGGAGTGGGACAAGGCTCACACGGGAACGGTAGTCTTCGGCGAGAGCTTGGAAGAAGCCGTGAACCGAGTAGTAGAGGTACACAAGGGTCTCAGGCTGGCGGTTGGGATGTAAGACTTGCCGTAGCGCTCATCCTCCCAATCGGATACACTTTCCCGCCGGAGGGCAGCGCGGCTCTCCACGATGACGTCCGATTGGAGGCTACTAGATGCCCAAGTCCGAAATAGCGGCTTCGGCCGAGGCCCGCTTGAAGGCCCTCTACCCGGAAGGGGGACCTGGCCGTCAGTTGAAGGCCCGACTCGCGGCTCGCGAGGTGCTCGTCGGTGGGATGGTGTGCGAGTACACCCGACCGTCCTTGATGAAGCTGTACCAGCAGGCGGGCTACGACTTCGTCTACATAGAATACGAGCACGCCTACTTCGGCATGGCCGAGCTGGCAGACTCCGTTGTGGCAGCTCGAGACAACGGGCTGCCGGTCGTCGCGAAAACACCGCAACTGGAGCGCCAAGAGGTGGCGAAGCTCCTGGAGTGCGGAGTCGTGGGTATACAACTTCCCCGCACGGAGACGCGGGAGGAGATCGAGACGCTCATCGACTACATCAAGCTCTACCCCAAGGGTAGCCGCGCCAGCGCGACGGGATACGGCAGCAGCGATTACATCAAGCCGACCGACCGGCAAGGCTGGATTGCCGGACAGGACGCCGAGACCACGCTCGTTGTCCACATCGAGACCAGAACAGGGTATGCCAACGCCGAGGAGATCGTCAGCACGCCGGGCGTGGACATGGTGTATTGCGGTCCTGGCGATACTTCTCTGGAATTCGATCACCCCGGCGATTGGGACCATCCCGACGTTAGGGGCCCGATGGAACACGTGCTCGATCTCTGCCTACGGCACGGCGTCCCATTCGGCACGAGCGTCAAGGGGCATGAGGCGGCCGCGCGCTGGATCGGCAAGGGCGCGCTCTTCTTCGAGGAAGCCAGTGAACTGGACTTGATATCGAGAGGCGCGAAGGCGATAGTCGACGGGTACCGATCGATTACTCAGTCCGGCTAGACTCAACTAAGCCAGGCAGACTTCGGAGGACGGCATGGGAACACAGTTGATCCGATGGGACGGTATGATCAGCATGGTCACCGGTGGGTTGCTGTTGGTCTGGTGGATCCTAGTCGCGTCACTGGTGCCCTCTATCGATCCCACCGTAGGACTGCTGGATGTGGTGAGCAAATCGGCGTGGTTACCGTTCAGCTTGCCAGGCATGGTAGCGGCCATTCTGCTCCCCGGTGTCATAGTGAGCCTCTACTTCGCCCAGAAGGGCATGGTCTCCAAAGTCGGGCAAGCGGGCTTCTATCTCTCGCTGCTCGGGGCCGTGATGTTCGCGTGGGTGCAGATCGAGCAGACCCTCGTTTGGCCCAGACTGGTGGAAGAAGCGCCACACCTCGTGGACTACAGCCTACCGCTATTTGGCGATGTCCAGTTCGACTTCATCTACTGGCCCGCTCATTTACTCTTGGGGATAGGCCTGCTTTTGTTCGGAAGAGCGACTGTAAAAGCCGGAGTATTTCCCCGGTGGGCAGGCCACCTACTGTGGTTCGGGGGCCTGATGTTCGGGATCAGTGGAATCGTGCTGGGACTGCGATTCCTCGCGGTGCTCACACTCGGACCCGCGCTGATGTGGATGGGCTATCTCCAGTGGCGGGACCGCGGGACCGCCTACTAACCGCGCCTTCTCGCAGATCAATTTAGATGCTGAGTCGGCTGTTTGCCTGAGCGCGAGGGCCTAGCAGCTCAAGTGAAGTACGACAACGTTTTCGGCCGCCTTCATCCCCCTTCAATTCCCAATGATTCATTTGAGGAATTGTCGGGACATGCTTTCTGCACCGCCGCTAGGTTTTCCACTATGGTTCGATTATAGACGTAGTATTGTGGCAAAGCGAGGGCCATGGAACATTCGTGCAAGACCACTTCCGACGCCGACCGTCGACTGAAAAACATGGATTCCACATATCCTTTTTTTGGTGAATGTTTGGGATTTGTCCAATATACTCGAACAATTCTCGGATCGACTCTATTGAGGCAGAATTTGTAAGCACTGTCAACCACCCGTCCGAAGCTCTGTGGGCGTTCGAAGACTGCACATCAGAATTCTCCACACAGATTTCAGAAAAATACAAGACTTCGACGGACAGAACAAATATGCGTTAGACGGTCAGCGCCTATAACTCGCGGCGCAGGGCCTGCTCACCTTGGAAGGAGCAAGATGGACGAAGGGGTGTGGATAAAGTGTGAGGAAACTCGTGCCCACTTCCGCCACAGCAGGAAAATGACGTGGTAGAATCCGCATTCCCAAACCCTTATACCGGAACCCCTGCACGTGACCCATCAGCCAAGCAAGAGCACCCCACGAGAGATGTGGGACGCCGTTCTCGGCGAGCTTCAACTTCAGGTGCCGAAACCGAGCTATGAGACGTGGCTCAGGGGCACCACCGGAGTTGCCATATCGGACGGGGCGCTCATCGTACGGACCCCCAACGCCTTCGTATCCGAGATGCTCGATACTCGGATGTATTCGCTGATATCCAGGTGCCTCGAAGGTATCACCGGAGACCCCATAGAGATTCGGTTCGAGGTTGGCGGAGAAGCCCGAAATCCCACACGGACTTCACTGCAAGTTCCAAGAACCTACGACGCCGAAACCACTCAACTGCCGCTCGACCAGGACCGCGCCGCCACATCTCAAGCCCGGTCGCGGCCCTCGTACCGCCGCGTGGACCTGAACGGGCGCTACCGGTTCGAGAATTTCATCGTCGGCAGTTCCAACAACCTGGCGCACGCGGCAGCGGTGGCCGTCTCAGAGAATCCGGGTTTCGTCTATAACCCGCTGGTGATCTACTCGGGCGTGGGGCTTGGCAAGACGCATTTGATGCATGCCATCGGACATCAGGTCCGGGAGGCGGGACACGACGTGTTGTACACGACGACCGAGGAGTTCACGAACGAGTACATCAGGGGGATCCGCGAGGGTACGACGGAGGAGTTTCGAGACCGATACCGAAGCACCGACGTTTTACTACTGGACGACATCCAGTTCATTATCGGCAAGGAGCAGACTCAGGAGGGGTTCTTCCATACATTCAATGCGCTTCACATGGCAGGGAAGCAGATCGTCATAACGTGCGACAGACCGGTGAGCGAGCTTTCGCTTCTTCAGGACCGTATTTCGTCAAGGCTTGCCGGTGGCCTGGTAGTGGACATTCAGATCCCCGATCTTGAAACTCGGATGGCGATCTTGCGCTCAAAGGCTGAGCAGATCGACCGAAGGTTTCCCGATAAGGTCTTGGAGTTCATCGCGGGCCGCGTTCAACGAAACGTGCGCGAGTTGGAGGGGTGTCTCAACATCGTGGCCGCATATGCGGGGTTGGGCCATCAGTCGTTGAACGGCGATCCGAAGGCGGACGTTGACCTCGGTCTGGTTGAACAGGCGCTTGAGGACTCTCTTAAGGAGAGCAACAGGAGAGTATCGGAGGAGGATGTGCTGAGCGCCGTAGCGCGGTATTTCTCCATCGACAAATCGACCCTCAAGGGAAAGAAGCGAGACAGAACCACGGCCCAGGCGCGACATGTCTCCATGTACCTTCTGCGTGAAGAAGTACAGCTTCCCCTCGCGACGATCGGGCGAGTCATGGGCGGGAGAGACCATACGACGGTCATCCACGCCTGTCGGCGGATAGAGCGACAACTCGAAGCCGACACCCGGCTTCGCCGCGACCTGATGAATATCCGCGAGTCGTTTGCCGCGTGACGCCCCTGGGCGGCTGCCGCGTCGTGGTTCTTCGCGAGCTTGACTGTAGTATGCGCTGCCCATATACTCCGTTCGGTCGGCACACCGTAATTTGAGCTGACGCCAGTCGCCGTTACGACCGGAGACAACCGGCGTCGAGGGAGAAGGTGTTTCATGTTCCGCCAAGGCGCCGCGTTCTGGTTTGTACTTGTGATTGGCCTCCTCATGGCCGCACTGATCATCGGAGGCGGCTTCTATCTCGCCGTCCAACAAGGGGCTGTCGAACTGGGCTCGGCGCCGGACATGGAGGTCACGATGAGCGCGGCGCCTTCGACTGTTGCCGCGGGCGAGAGTGTGACATACACCACAAACTACACCAACAAGGGCGAAAATCCGGCAGGGTCGGTGTCGCTGACGGTCACTTTGCCTCAGGGGACTACGATAGGGGAAATCGTCCCCGCCGCCGCATGCACCCCTTCCGAGTCAACGGTGGTCTGTAGGCTGGGGACGCAGAATCCGGGGAGGCAGGGCAGCGTTACGGTCACCGCGACAGTAGCTTCAACGGCGACGAAGGGTACCCAGTTGGAGGCGGGCGCAGAGATCGAGACCGCCACTACCCGGGATATTAAGAAGGCTGAGTCCGTCACCGACAACAACAACGCCTCAGCAACCGTCACGGTACAGTAAAGCTTGCATCGGCGTCCCGGCCGATACTACATTATATCTATGTCATCTTCACATTAGCGGAAGAGGAGGAGATCGTTGGCGCAGCGTTATTCACCGGAAGCAGAACCGAGAGAACCAATTAAGCCGCTGCGGATCAGAGACGAGGAACCGGGTGGACTCCTCGGCATTCTCGTCTGGTGGAGAAAGCGGGGTGGGGTGTTCTGGTGGACGACGATCCTTGTCCTCCTCTCGATGGGCACCTTGGTTGGCGTGCTTGTTCCGGTCGCGCGCGGCATGGGACACCTAGACTTTCGACCCGCGCCCGACATGACCGCAACCATCTCAGCAGACAATACAGCGGTCTCGAAGGGAGATACCGTCACGCTCACCGTGACTCATCTGAACGGAGGGGGATCGGAAGCGGGGGCCGTGATGGTCGACATCGAACTGCCGAACGAGCTTAAAGTCACGAGCGTAGTGCCGGGGACTCCCGCATGCAGCCAGGCGGGCAAGCTTGAACGGTTCGCGAGTCAGGAGGTGGGAGAGATAACCGGCGAATGGGGCGGCATAATGAAGTGCCTCCTTGGTACGCGGAAGATGGGAGCTCAGGGATCGGTCATCATCGAGGTTGAAGTCGGCGAGGTGACCGACGGCGCCAGTCTCGACATCGACGTTTGGCTCTCGACGTATCAGACGGACAACGTCGCGAAAGACGAAGACGTCTGGGCCAACAACTGCATGTCGCTGCAGTTGGTCGCAGGATCGAGTGCAGGATCTTCGACAGGCAGGACGCTAGAATGCAATTCATTGGCATTCATTTCTCGCAGCATTGAAGTAGAGACAAAAGAGGAGGCGTTCACCCCCGGTGAGCCACTCACTCTTGTCGTTACTCACGAGAACGTCGGAGGTCTTGATGCTGAGGAGGTGGCAATAGACATTTGGCTGCCGGACGAGCTTACCGCAGGAAAACTCCTGCAGTTTGTTGACGAGAGGGCCCTTACCGGGGATCCAACGTGCAGTCACCCAAATCAGCTTGAAGAGTTTACGAGCGAAGGGAAGGGCAGGATAACCGACACGCCGGGTGGCGCCTTGACCTGCATCGTAGGATCGCGCACGATCGGGGCCCAAGCGGAGATCGAAATTCAAGCCGACGTCGCGAATGTTGTGAGCGGTTCAACTATCAACGTCAATGTCTGCGCCAGGAGGGAGTTGGATGCCAGCGCCGCAACCAGCGACTGCAGGATGCTGGCGGTGCCGCTGAAAGAGTCGTCTTAGCAGCTGTATTGGACTTACGATAACAACAAGAGGTGGGCACTGAGTACCCACCTCTTTTGCTTGACGGAAACGTCGTGACTCGCGTTGACGGGGGAATGCTATACTCCTACACTGCACGTTCACAGCAGTCCTGCGCCAGGAGTCCTCTCTTGTCCGATACCCGAACCGTCTCACAAAACGCCCTCGACGACGCCCTTCCGAACGTCACAGTCAGTCTCTCGTTCGACACGCTGGACGGGCCGGTGACCATCTACCGAGACGAGTACGGCATTCCGCACGTAAAGGCCACGACCGTGCATGACGCCTTCTTCGGTCAGGGGTTTGCGACGGCACAGGACCGCCTCTTCCAGATGGACCATGACCGCCGTTGGGCGTACGGGCGGTGGGCCGAGCTCGCGGGGGAGAGCGCCGTCGAGCAGGACGTGCTCATGCGAAAGTTCCAGCTGCGCCGCTCGGTCGAACGGGACTATGGGGCCATCAACGCCGAGACGAGGGCGATGTTCGAGGCGTATGCGGAGGGGGTCAACGGATTCATCGAGACGACCGAAGCGCTGCCTGTCGAATACGCGATACTTGGAGAGTCGCCGGAGGCGTGGACGGCGCAGGACTGCCTAGCAGTATTCAAGGCGCGGCACGTACTGATGGGCCACATGGAGGCCAAGCTGTGGAGGGCGAAGACGGTGGCGGCGCTTGGCGCGGAGCGGGCGGCGGAGCTCATGCCCCAGTACGAAAAGGGTGGACTGCTCATCGTTCCGCCGGGGGCGGAATACCTCGGCGACAACTACGACGTGCTTGGCGGGTACGTGTCGGGAGCCGAGCACGTGGACGGCATGGCGGATGCCGACTCCGGGAGCAACAACTGGGCCGTTCACGGGAGCAGGACCGCTTCGGGCAAACCCCTCCTGGCAGGCGACCCGCACCGCCCCATCGAAACGCCGAGCGTCTATTTCCAGAACCACATCTCGTGCGACGAGTTCGACGGGATGGGGCTGTCGTTCCCGGGGTGTCCCGGGTTTCCGCACTTCGGGCACAACGCCAGGGTGGCGTGGTGTGTGACGCACGCCGCGGCAGACTATCAAGACCTGTACATCGAGTCGTTCCGGGGCGGGTCATCCCTTCATTATGAGCACAAGGGCAGCTGGAAGCACGCAGAGACTCATGCGGAGGTGATTCAGGTCAGGGGTGCCGAGGCGGTAGAGGTCGAGGTCACGACCACTCACCACGGTCCAATCGTCGTGGGAGAGCCGAGCAGCGGGCGGGCGATAGCTTTCAAGTACACTGCCACGGACGAATCGAACATGGGCCTCGAAGCGCTCTTGATGCAGCTTTGTTCTAGTTCCGTCGACGAGATGGACGCCGCTATGCGGGGCTGGGTCGACCCGTGCAACAACTACGTCTTCGGAGACGTTGAAGGTGACATCGCCTATCTTACGCGCGGCAAGGTACCGATAAGGAGCATGGCGAACGCGTGGCTCCCGGTACCGGGGTGGACGGGAGAGCACGAGTGGGAGGGATTCATCCCGTTCGAGGAGATGCCGCGCATTCGAAACCCGGAAAACGGGTTTATCGTCACGGCCAATAACAAGCAGGTAGACGACGACTATCCCTACTACATC
This sequence comes from Dehalococcoidia bacterium, assembly GCA_965247555.1. GTDB lineage: Bacteria > Chloroflexota > Dehalococcoidia > Lucifugimonadales > VXLM01 > VXLM01. The sequence goes on from CBDFHR010000009.1 coordinate 425,975, forward strand.
AGCGTGCAGTACGCGACTGAGCACCGCGCACGGCGGATCTATGACCGGCTTGCGGAGATGCCGAACGCCACGGTAGAGGACATGGGCGACGTCCACGCTGAACGGGTGTCGATTCCCGCACTGGCGTACCTGAAGCTTCTACCAGGAGTCGAGGCTGCGGACGAGCGATCGGCTGAGGCGCAGCGGGTCCTCCTGCGGTGGGACGGGAAGATGGACGTCGACGCCGCGGCCCCGGCCATTTTCAGCGCCTTCCGATACCACCTCGACGACACCATATTGCGACACCTCCTTGGACCTCTGGCCGACTATGCCCTCAGCGCGGGCGGTCGTGGCGCGCCTCATCATGTGTCGCTTCTCAAAGCCCATCTCGTCCGTATGGCGGAGACCGACGACGCTTCCTGGCTGCCGAGCGGCGCGACGTGGAAGTCTCTTATGGCCGAGGCGCTCGGAAACGCCGTCGAGTACCTGACGGACCGGATCGGCAACGACATGAATGAATGGACGTGGGGGAAAATTCACCAGACGAACCGGCCTCACTGGCTTTCCAACGCCTACTCTTGGGCCGCGGAACTGGAAGGCCCGGCGATGCCGCTCGGCGGGGACGGCGATACGCCTTTGGCCGCCAGCTACTCGCACGCCGACCCGTTTGGGATCTCCGGCTCCTCAGTCGCCCGGTATATCTACGACCTCAGCGACTGGGACAACTCGCGTTGGATCGTGCCATTTGGCGCGTCCGGGCATCCGGCAAGTGCCCACTTCTCGGATCAGTCGTCCATATGGGCGGACGTAGATTTCATCCCGATGACCTATAGTTGGGACCAGATCGTGAATTCGGCGGAATCGAGCCAAACCCTATCGCCGGGCAAGTGACGAGCCGAAAGACTCACGCAGCCGACATCCGATCCTCCGGGATAACGGCAAATATGTCGATCTCGAAGTCGATATAGGTCTCCGCCAGACCCTTTACTACGAGGCCGGTCGAGACCGGGCACACGTCTTTGAGGTGCTTGGCGATAACCGGGTACACGTCATACCGGTACTCACGCTCCGTGACGTACGTGGTGATCTTGCAGATGTCCTCCATGCGAGCGCCCGCCTCTTCGAGAAGGACCTTGGCGTTTTCCATCGCCTTCTCCGCCTGGGCTTCGGGGTCTCCCCTCCCGATGAACTCCTTCGTGTCGCGGTCGAAACCAGTCAGTCCAACAAGGAAGACTTGGTTGCCGGCACGGACGGCCTGACATGCTTGGAAGTCTAGGTCGGGAAGCATAGGGCCTCCCCTGGTGCTGCCTGTTCGAAAACGCTGATGAGCCATGTCTCTTTCTCCGATCCATTAGGTATGTGCCAAGAGTCTATCGCACAGGATGCGGTTGCATAACCTACCCGATGGGACGACATGGATGATTCGATACAACGTCATTGAACCCCAGGCCCAGCCCCTCTGGATACCGGTCCCGTATCGGAGTACGGGGCAACCTCTTCGCCGGTATGACGGTTGTACAAGGGTCTCAACGGCGCGGACGGTGTCTAAGGGAGGGCAAGGATATAGACAGAAGATGGTAGGTAAGCATTGAATTGCCGGCCTCGTAATGAGAACATCTCGGCGCGGGACTATTGCACTTGAAGAAATGGAGATGTGAGTTGTGGACAGCATTCCTGACAGGGCGAGAGTGGTCATCATCGGCGGGGGCATCGTGGGATGCAGCGTCGCTTACTACCTGACGAAGCTGGGGTGGAGCGACGTGGTGGTGCTGGAACGCAAGACGGTTGCGGGCGGCACGACGTGGCACGCGGCGGGGCTGGTGACGCAGCTCCGGGCAACGCGGACGATGATTGACATCAACCGCGTGGGTGCGCAGCTCTATTCCACGCTGCACGAGGAGACGGGAATCCCGACCGGTTTCCGTGCCACCGGCAGTCTGACGGTCACTACGACGAACGACCGCATGGACGAGCTCAAGCGCATCCTATCACTGGGCAGGTGCTACGGCATCGAGATTCACGAGATCTCGGCTGAGGACGCCGGCGCGATGTGGCCGCTCATACGGACGGACGACCTGAAGGGAGGGACTTACATCCCGAACGACGGCCAGGCGATTCCGGCCAGCGCGGCGCTGTCGGTCGCGCGAGGAGCGGAGATGGGCGGGGCTCGTATAGTAGAGAACGTGCAAGTTACCGGTGTGAACCGAAAGGACGGCGTTGTGACAGGCGTATCGACGGACCGGGGCGACATCGAATGCGAGGTCGTCGTGTGCGCGGCGGGGATGTGGTCACGGCAGCTTGGGCTGAACGCGGGGGTCGATATCCCCCTGCACGCGGCGGAGCACATGTGGCTGGTTACCAACAAGATGGGCATTCCGGAGGACATCGCGTCCCTGCGAGACCCTGACGAGCAGATCTACTTCCGCCGCGACGCCGAGGAGCAGGGAGCGATTCTCATGGGCGGGTTCGAGACCACCGCGAAACCCTGGGGCGACGACACCATCCCCGACGACTACCATTTCGGGTTGCTCGAACCCGACTGGGAGCACTTCAAGGTCTTCTGGGACAACGCCGTGCATCGCGTTCCGGCCATGGGTGAGGCGGGCATAAACCGGTTCTGTGTGAGCGCAGAGAGCTTCACGCCCGACAACCGGTACCTGATGGGCGAGGCGCCCGACCTGAAGAACTTCTATCTCGCCACGGGGCTGAACTCGACCGGCATCGCCGCCGCGCCGGGCGTGGGCAAGGCGGTGGCGGAGTGGATCGTCGCGGGTGAACCGACGATGGACCTGTGGGAGGTGGACATTCGCCGCTTCCACCATTTCCAGAACGTCAAGACCTATCTGCACGACCGGACGGTCGAAACGGTCGGCACGCTGTACGGCATGCACTACCCGCATCGGCAGATGGAGACGGCGCGAGGCGCGCGACGGTCGCCGTTCCACGACAAGCTGGCATCCATGGGGGCCTGCTTCGGCGAGGTCGGCGGTTGGGAACGGCCCAACTGGTATGCGCCACCCGGCGTGGAGCCGGTGTACGGCTACTCGTTCGGACGGCAGAACTGGTTCCCGTACTCGGCGCAGGAGCATCGGGCCGTCCGTGAAACGGTGGGGCTGTTCGACCAGACCTCCTTTGCGAAGTTCCTCCTGCAAGGAAGGGATGCAGAGCGGGTCGCTCAGAGGATATTCGCGGGACAGATGGCAGTCGATCCGGGCAGGATCGTATACACCGGGATGCTCAACGAGAGGAGCGGTTTCGAGTCCGATTTAACGGTCACGCGCATCGGTGAAGAGGCGTACATGATCGTGACGGCAGGCTCGACCGCGAGGCGCGATTTCGGCTGGATAAAGGACCACATCCCCAACGATGCCCACGCCTTCCTGACCGACGTTTCCTCGTCGTACGCCGTGCTGGGACTGATGGGGCCGAACTCCCGCTCCCTACTCTCGGAGATTACCGATGCGGACGTATCGAACGAGGCGTTCCCGTTCTTGACTTCGAGGGAGATTGACATTGGGTACGTTCCCGTGTGTGCATCGAGGATCACGTATGTCGGAGAGCTTGGCTGGGAGCTTTACATCCCTTCGGAGTTCTCCATGCACGTGTTGGAGCGCATTCTTGAGCTTGCCCTTAAGTACGATCTGCTGCCCGCGGGGTTCCATGCGATGGAGTCGCTCCGTTTGGAAAAGGCGTACCGCGCCTGGGGACACGATATCTGCGACCTGGACACGGTCGTGGAGTCGGGCCTGACGTTTGCCATCGCGCTCGACAAGGGTGTCGACTTCAACGGTCGGGAGGCGGTCCTCCGGCAGCTCGACGAGGGAGTGGCGCAACGGTTGGCGGTGTTTACCCTGGAAGACCCCGAACCCCTGCTGCTCGGCAACGAACCGATCTGGCGCGACGGACAACTGGTCGGACGGACGACGTCAGGGACATTCGGGCATACGCTTGGCACCTCGGTTGGCATGGGATACGTCGAGAACCCGGACGGGGTGACGACCGACTGGATTCGAGGCGGTGAATATGAGCTAGAGGTGGCGACGGAACGGTTCCCGGCGAAGGTACGGCTGACGGCGCCATACGATCCAAGAAGCAAGCGAGTGCGGATGTAAGAGATGTACGATGATGAATATGTATCAAATACCAAGCGGATTGGATGACGCAAGTTCCGGTATATCTGCCGGATAGCGAACCACAGGAGATACAATGCCGACATATAGCATTGCGAGCGCGCTGTACATGGCCGACGACGCGGGGGCGTTTGTGGGAGACCCGGTTGAGGCGCTGCGATCGGTCGCGGCGAGCGGCTATGCCGAGGTCGAGCTCATAGCGGAGGGCGCGGGCTGGCAGGACGGCCCACCCGACTCCGCTCCGTTCCGCGCCGCCCTGGAGAGTTCGGGGCTGTACCCGCACACGATCCACGCGCCGTTCAAGAGCATAAACCTGGCCAGCTTCGATGGTCAGGAACGGAAGGATAGCGTCGCACAGGTCGCGGCGGCGATGAGATTTCACGCGGAGGTAGGGGGCCGGACGATCATCGTGCACCCGTCGGGAAGTCCGATATCGCCGGACGAGCCGCTGTACACGAAGGAGAACGTGGGAGCGGCCACGGAGAGGGCGCACCGCTCGATATCGGAGCTGGTGCGGGTCGGCGAGGAGACGGGAGTGCGCATGGCGCTCGAAAATCTCGTGGCGAAGAAGGGTTTTGCCGCCCGTCCGCTGGAGACGATGCAGGAGCTGCGGTCGTTCTTGGCCGACCTGCCGGCCGAGTACGTGGGCATCTGCCAGGACATCGGGCACACCCGGCTGCGCAAGCTCGACGTGGCGGAGGAGACGAGAATCGCGTCCGACCGGCTCTACGCGCTCCACATCCAGGACGGGTTTACCGACGAGGACGACCATCTGCCACCGGGGCACGGCGTGATTGACTTCGACTCATTCGGCCAGGCCCTCGAAGACATCGGGTTCAACGGCGCGTGGACGCTTGAGGTGCTCGCGACGAACCATCCCGGAACGGTGGAAGACGTTGCCATCGAGGTCGCGGCCATTCGAGACCGGTGGGTGGCCGAGGGGATGGGGAACGTGAAGTAGCTTCCGGCGTACGCTACATTCGCAGTTGGACTTTGACGGAGCCTGTGGACTTGTCGTAGGCGGTGGCCAGGGCTTGAGGCATATCCGTTAACGGATATGTGTGAGTCACCATCGGCTTGAGATCGACCTTGCCCGACGCCATGAGGTCGATTGCCATCTCGAAGTCGTGTCTGCCGTCCATGATGCCGTAGCAGACGGAAAAGATGAAGGACTGCTCCTTGAGCAGGGGTTCCATCCAGTCTGTCAGGACGGGGTCGTGGAATACGCCGAGGACGACGATTCGGCCCATGACGCGGGTCATGTCGACGGCCTGGACGAGGGTAGCGTTGCTGCCGAATCCTCCCACGGTTTCGACGGTGATGTCGGCCCCTCGTCCGTGGGTCAGGTTTTCGACGGTCTTTGTCGCGTTGTCGTCGTTAGGGTCCAGCACTACGTCCGCGCCCAATTGCCTTGCCAAGTCGGCCTGGTGGGCGTGCCTCGCGGTTGCGATGATCGTGCCGGCGCCCAAGGCTCTCGCGGCCGCGATCGCGGTTAGGCCGATGTTGCCCGCTCCGAGCACGACGACCGTGTCCCCGGCCATGAGTGCACCCCGACGCATCCCACGTATGGACACGGCCAGAGGCTCGACAAGCGCGCCCTCTTCCCACGTCATCGTATCGGCAAGGGGGTAGCAGGCGACGGCGTTGCGCGTGACGTACTCGGCGAATCCACCCCCGGCGTAGTCGCTCTTTTCGGTGCAGTTGCGATACTGGCCCTGCCGGCAGTACCAGCAGGTCAGGCAAGCCTTGCCGTGACCGACGACCTCGACGGCGACTCTCTGCCCGATTCTGGCGGGATCGACTCCCTCCCCGACATCGACTATCTCGCCCGCGGTCTCGTGTCCGGCGGGGAGTGTCTCCGGCTCGGTCAGCTTGCGGTACTGGTTGAGGTCGGAGCCGCAGATTCCCTCGCAACGTACCTTGACGAGGGCGTCTCCGGGGCCGGGAGCGATGCGTTCGATCCGCCTAATCTCGACCGTGTCGACGCCGTTGTACAGCGCGGCGAGCATCTGGGGCATGGGGCCTCCAGGGAGCAATCAATGAACTGATGATGAGTGGGGGCTCGCGAAGTTTACCATAACGAGGCCCCCCTTGAATTTGACGGACATTTCCGGACATTTTGCGACGATGGGAGTAGAAAGTAGAAAGTTTTGCGTAGGGCTAGGGGGTTCACCGCAGAGTCACGGAGAGGGGGGTGCGATTTAACCTGACATCTCCTGACATCTTCTGACAAATCTTTCCCCGCAACAGATATCCTCGTTGGGCGTAAGGGTCTTAACCTTGGTTGTGTAGACGTCCCTTAATATTCGTTTGCCTCCTGTTCCATTTCGTATGCAGGACCCAATATAGGACATTTGTACTCTTTCGTCAAGTCGGGCACGTGAATTCGAACCTGTATCAGTTTGGTCGGTCGAACCTGTATCAGTTTGGTCGGTAGGGTGGTTGAGTCGGAGCTATACTCACGCCCCGGGTCATGGACTCCCGCCTTCGCGGGAGTGACGAGTGGGATGTAAGACGATCCTCAAAAACTGACCTACCGACCAAACTGATACAGGCTCCATTTGTCTCACTATGTTTGACAGGGTTGGCACGGTTGACTATGATGCAGGAGAGCTTTGGGGGAAGCCTCCGAGTCCGCGCAAAGGCTGAGCCTACCCCCTCCACGACGGTACAACGAACACTCTTTTCTGCCCGTTCACGCGGACGCCGGGCCAACGGAAAGGAGTGCCTATGCCCTCTCAATCTCTGCCCGCTCGCCCGAATCTTGAGCAGCTCAAGAATCAGGCCAAAGACCTCCTGAAGGCGTACCGAGCCGGACATCCTTCGGCCATCGCGCGTTTTCGGGAGTCAATGCCCCGACTACTCGGGCCTGTGGACGACCAGCCAGACTCACCGTCACTATCCCTACGCGACGCCCAGCATGTGGTCGCTGTGGAGTACGGGTTTTCCAGCTGGTCGCACATGCACGCACACATCCAAGAAAGGGAGAATATCCTCATGTTCGAAATGACCGTCGAAGGCGTAAGAGTAAGTCACAAAAACCAACAGCGAGTGGTCGTGCTCAAGGGCAAGGAGGTAAATGTGTACCTGCCGATCTGGATAGGGCCTGCAGAAGGCGACTCGATCGCCATGAAGCTCCAGGGCAAGGAGACGACGCGTCCGATGACCCACGACCTGATGGACTCCATGATTGCCGACCTGGGCGGAAAGGTGATGCGGGTCGTCGTGAGTGACATCCGGGAAGAGACGTTTTTCGGCAAGATCGTCCTACAGCGGAACGGGACGACCATCGAGCGCGACTCGAGGCCTAGCGATGCCATAGCTCTGGCCGTCCGCACGGGAGCGTCCATATACGCCGAGGACGTAGTGCTCGATCGGGTAGGAGTAGAGTTCGATCCGGAAACGGGCCACCCCATATCCACGAGTGCGGTGTGGCCAACGCGCTCGATCAAGGAGATGGGTCCTGAGTTTTCCGAGGAAGCCAAGAGGCTTCTGACGGAAGCGGGCACCCACGCGGCCCGCATCGGACATGCCGAAATAGAGCCGGATGACATACTCTTCGCCCTTCTCGACGATGCTGAAGGCGCGGGCGCGAGGGTGTTGGTGGATCTCGGCCTGGACATTGAGGGCGGCGAGATCGAATCTGGAACAGCAAACTGTACGTGGGGACTCATCTCCCGACACGGAGCCTGATCTGAGCGAGAATAGCCAGCGAGTGGCTCACGCAGCCCGAACGGAGGCCTACATATTCTTCCATGGGCAGGTCGGCGCCGAGCACATCCTGCTGGGACTGGTAGTGGCCGAAGAAGGTCTCGCCTCACGGATACTGAAAGGCGGCGGCATTGAGATCAAGGCCGCGCGTGCCGCGGTGGGCAAGATGGTCGACAGTGCGGAGTGAGGCGTGAGCGCCCCTTCTCTGTATCTCTCCCCCGTTCGACGGGGGAGAGATTATTGAACCCTGAATACTCTCTCAGACGTGTTGATCCACCAGGATTGGATTGCCGTCGGGGTCCAAAGCCACAAAGCTTGCGGGGCCCGTGCTGCTCTCGTCCGCTTCACTCTGCAAGACTACACCGCTTGCCTTTAGCTGCCGTTGCAGCTCACGAATGTCCGTAAATGAGTCGAGTGGTTGAGCCTCTCCGTCCCAACCAGGATTGAAGGTTAGAATGTTCTGCTCGAACATCCCCTGGAAGAGACCTATGGTGTGACCGCCGTTCCTGAGGATTTGCCAGTTCTGCGAAGGGTCGCCACCCACAACCTCAAACCCAAACTTCTCGTAGAAGTCCCTTGAAGCCTCAAGGTCTTTGACGGCCAAGCTAACCGAAAATGCACCAAGTTCCATTTCTGTACCTCTCAAATTTTCTTGTGATCTTTCGCTGACTACGCGTACAACGAGCGTCGAGCCGCCTGTCGTATGATGTGATCATACCGATTCGGTGAAGCGGATGATCAGGGGGACTATGATCGCCGTGACTGCCAGAGTGGCGATTACTCCGGCGAAGAGAAGGTAACGTACGCCGTAGTTCGACATGAGGGACGGGTCGTAATACTTGTCGACATCGTTGTCACGGTACATGGCGACCAAGCCGCCGAGTAGTATGCGACGGTTCCGCCTGCCGAGGGCCAGTGCTGCCACTGCGACGATGTTGAGCAGCACCGTCATAACGATGAACACGGCCAGTATGATGTCGTATGTGGCAGCATCCCCCTCCGTCGCGGCCTCCGTAGCCACGCCGAAGTTGACGGCTAGGACGATGAGGTTAAAGACGATGGCAGTAAGTACGAAGATGGTGTCCGTGCGACTGCTCTCACCGAGTTCGCTTACGATGTGGTCGTGGACTTGTCCGAGCACCTTTTGTTCTTTTCGTTCGTCATAGAATGTCAATTAGTAGAAATGAGGGCGGGCTCTCGCTGATTGAGTTTACTGGATTCCGGCCCCGTATCGTATTACGGGGCAGGCTCTTCGCCGGAATGACGAGGGGCCAATTGTATCACTGAGAATTCACAACGTAGTCAAAGCGGTATGTTGAAGCGTCTGCCGACGTGACAGGGATACTCCAAGGGAATGAGGTCTCAGAAGGGCATCGCCCGGCCTAGGCCACACTCTTTGGCCATTTTGTAGATGCGGATGCCGACAGAGATGTCCTCGATGGCGAGGCCCTGGGACTCGAAGAGGGTGATGTCGTCGTCGGAGGTGCGGCCCGCGACCTGGCCGGTCACCACGTCGGAGAGGTTGCGGACGTGGTTCCACGTGGTGATGCCGCGGTCGATAGGATAGACGAGGTCGCCACACTCGATCTTTGCGTCGTCGACGTCGTCGGCAACGATCACGGAGGAGCGGCGGACTACGTCGTAGTCGATTTCCTGCTTCATCCAGTGGTTGTTTCCGGCGGCGTTGACGTGCGCGCCGGGCGAGAGCCATTCACCGAGCAGTACGGGCTTCGGGGCTGTGGTGATGACGTTGACGATGTCCGCGCCTTCCACGCACTCCTGGCCAGTGTCGACGGGGCGAACGTCGATGCCGAGACGTCGCTCCAGGACCGAGGCGAGACGCTCCCGGTTCTCGCGGGTGCGCGAGTAGATTCGCGCGCTCGTGATATCTCTGACCTTGCACACGGCTTCTAGCTGGGTGCTGGCCTGATAGCCGGAGCCGATCATGCCGACCGTGGATGCGTCGGCGCGGGCCATGTACTTCGTGGCGACGCCACTGGCGGCCCCGGTGCGGACCTGGCCCATGCCGTTGGCCTCGATGAGGGCGATGAGCTCGGTCGAGTCGGTGTCGTAGAGGTAGACGTAGAAGCGCGAGCGACCTGAGCCGACGCCGTAGGTCTTCATGCCCATGACACCGAGATCGGGGGCGGTCGCTGTCATGAAGTTGAAGGAGCCCCTGCCGTTGGGGAGGCGGTTGCGTGGGAAATTGAAGGCCGTGCCGTTCGCTAGGTGAACGAAGCCCCTTTCCACCTCCTCAAGGGCGATGTCCATGGTCAGGACTGCGGCAACGTCTTCTTCGGTTACGTAGAGTGCCATGTCGGTTCTCCGTTGTGGATAGGTGTTGGGGGCTAGCCGCGCAGCATGTAGAAGTGGTTGAGGGGGCCGTTGCCCTTGCCGATGGTGGGGGCGAAACGGATGGCCTCGGTGACGTACTTCTTGGCGTCGGAAACGGACTCGCGAACAGTCTTGCCCTTGGCGAGACCGGCGGCAATGGCGGACGCGAAGGTGCAGCCGGTGCCGTGCGTGTTGTCCGTTGAGATGCGCGGCGAGGTGAAGGCCTTGGCCTCCGTGCCGTCGAAGAAGATGTCGGTAGCGGGGCCGTCCATGTGTCCGCCCTTGACGACAACGGACTGAGCGCCCAGAGCGACGATTTCTTCCGCGGCGTCCCGCATATCGTCCATGTCCTCGATCTTGCGACCAACAAGGGCCTCGGCCTCGGGGATGTTCGGGGTGACCACGGTCGCGAGGGGAATGAGCACGGTCTTGAGAGCATCGACGGCGTCCTCGCGCAGCAGCCTCGCGCCGCCCTTCGCCACCATGACGGGGTCGACGACGAGCGGAGTCATGCCGTGTTCGGTGACCTTTTCGGCCACTATCTCGATGATCCCGGCGCTGGAGAGCATCCCCGTCTTGACGGCATCCGCGCCGATGTCGGAGATTACGGCGTCTATCTGCGACCGGATGATGGAGTCGGGCATGTCGACGACCTCGGTAACGGTCTGGGTGTTTTGCGCGGTGATGGCCGTCAAGACCGAGGTTCCGTAGACGCCCATGGCGGCGAAAGTCTTCAGGTCGGCCTGTATGCCGGCGCCTCCGCCGGAGTCGGACCCGGCAATCGTCATCGCTTTCGCGAGGTTCCTCATCGTTGCGTCACCCGTCCTGTGTTGGGATCTTCCGGCTGCCGATGTTGAGGGATGCACCAAGATGAGATAGGCATTGCGGTCAGCCACTCGATGGTTGTTTCTTGTCGTCGTCGGCCTGCTCCGCCCTTCGTCGGATGATCTCCTGAAGCCGGCGAACGCTTCGGCCGGATACGCCCATCCGGCGGCTCTTCCGGCGTTTCTGTTCGCGGCGCTCGGCTTTGGTCGGCTTTTCCTCAGCCATGGGTCAATATGATACCGGAACGGATGGGGGAATGGGACGGCGGAGGGTATGAGGTCACCTTCGCCTGCATCATGTAGTATAGGGGCGAGCGCGGCTGTTCGACGGCAGGCGCACGATAGACCCGGTAGTGGGTGAGATATGAGACGACGACGCACGATCTACCATAACGACGCAAGGCACTATTACCTCTGGCTGTACGACCCGCCGATGCGGATGAGGGACGCATGGCGGCCCATCGACGAGGTGGCGGGCACGGGTGTGGACACATTCAGCTACTGCGTGGAGCGGGGGGACGGGGCATTCTACCCGACGAAGGTCGGCATGGTTTTCGGGTCGGACAAGCAGCCGTTCACCAACCCCATCTCGTGGCACGCATGGCACGCGATGGAGAGCCTGATGGACCGGGGACTCGACCCGCTGCGCGTTCTCATCGACCGCGCGCATGACAAGGGAATGGAGTTCTGGGCCGATCTGCGACTTGGGAGCTACGGCGGTATCGATCCGGCGCTGGAGGTCGCAAACGGGGGGCGGTACTTTGGCGAGGAGACGGTAAGGGACCATCTGGCAGCGATATCGCGGGAGCTGGTCCTGGAATACCCCACCGACGGTCTCGAACTGGACTTCGCAATTGCCAACGGCAACCGTCCGTCGTATCTGCGACCGGAAGACGTGGAGAAGTACACGCCTGTCATTACGGAATGGGTGGCAAGCCTCGCGGACACCGTGCGGAGCCGGGACGGAGGCGGGACCATCGGCGCGAGGGTGTACCCGGTCGAAGAACTGAACCTGCGCCAAGGGCTGGACGTGCGGGCATGGCTCGATGAAGGGATCGTCGACTTCGTGGTGCCATTGATGTACGAGTACAACCGGCTAGACCCGAACATGCCGATTGACTGGCTCATCGAGGCGGCGCACGAGCGCGACGTATCGGTGTACGGGATGCTGCAGCCGACGGTACCCTCGCAGGACGTCTCGCTGGGGCAGGACAACCGGGTGTACGCGAACATCGAGCAGCTTCGCGGGGCGGCCGCCAGCTTCTGGTCGCGTGGCGTGGACGGCCTGTATACGTGGTTTCTGCGGTGGCCGCTCAGCGACACCGAGCGCGCGTTCCTGTCGGAGATGGGCGATCCCGACCTGATCGAGGAGAAGGACAGGACGTACCTCGTGCTGCGGCGTTCGGGTGAGCCGGACAATCCGGCATACGGAGCAGCACTGCCCATCTCGATACCGGAAGCCGATCCCGATAAACGGTACGCGATCCCATTCTACGTGGCCGACGACATCGCCGCGTCGGACCGAGTAAGCTTGGCGGTATTGAGCATCAAGCTGATGAACCTCATCATGGGAGACAAGCTGACGCTGACGCTCAACGGGGAGTCGTTAGCGGACGAACCTGTTACGAGGGAATTTGCGCACAACACATCCCACATCGCGCCACGGGGGTTGGACCTGCAGATCCACCTGAGGGACGTACTGCCCTGCAAAGGCTGGAACACGTTGGAGATATCGCTGGACGAACGGCCTGAACTGATGGCTGGAGGGATCACCGTCGATCAGGTCGAACTGCGGGTCACGTACAGCCCCTATCCTTCAGTGAGGTAGCTCGATGGGCTGGCTGAAATCGCTGTTGGGACAGTTCGACGACTCCGATAGTCCGGTACAGGTAGGGCGTCAGATGTCCGAGCCGGAAGCCCACATGTGGGCGGACGTTCTGAGGCGCGAGGGCATCGGAGCGGGTGTGAGAAACGAGGGACTCCCACCCTATACGAGCTCGATGAGTGCCAACTATAGCGTGTGGGTGAAGCCGGGCGAGGCGGAACGGGCGAGGCAGATCGTGTCGGGAGAAACCCACTAAGGAGAGCAGCATGAGACGACGTAGGACGATATATCACAACGACGCGCGACACTCGTACCTGTGGCACTTCGAGCCGCCGATGCGGCTTGAGGACGCCTGGATACCGATTGATGAGGTGGCGGGAACGGCGGTCGACACGTTCAGCTACTGCGTCGAGCGTGGTGACGGGATGTTCTACCCGACGAAGTTCGGGAAGATGTTCTCGGTGGAGGACGGGAAGGCGCAGTCCAATCACAACTACGAGTGGCGGGCGGCGGCGTGTATGCTCAGCCTGATGGATCGCGGTCTCGACCCGCTTCAGGTGCTCATCGACCGGGCGCACGAGCATGGCATAGACTTCATCGCCGACCTGCGACTTCAGCGGCTGGGCGGCATGTACCCGGAGCTAGAGATCGAGAACGGCGGTGGCGGTTGGGCGGAGCAGGAAGTCCGGGACCTTAAGTTCAACATCCTGCACGAGCTCGTTACTGAGTACCCGATCCAGGGCGTCGAGCTTGATTTCACTGCCGCCTTCGGGGACGGCGGGTGCTTCTTCTTCAATGACGGGGGAACACCGGAAAACACCGCGACCGTGACCGAGTGGGTGCGTCGGGTGACGGAGATGGTGCGCTCGCAGCCGGGTGAGCCGGGGGTGGTTGGAGCGCGGATATTCCCCACGGAGCAGGGCAATCTCGAACAGGGTCTCGACGTGAGGACGTGGCTTTCCGAGGGGCTGTTGGACTTCGTGGCGCCGGTGGCATACGTCTACACGGTCCTTGACCCGAACATGCCGTTCGAGTGGGTGGTCGGGCCGGCGCACGACGCCGGCGCGTCCGTGTACGGATTTCTACAGCACCACCTGCAGGACGAAATCGTCGGCGCGGGCGGGCGGCTCTTCCCTACCCTAGAGCATTTCCGAGCGGCGGCTGCCAACTACTGGGAGAAGGACGTGGACGGCCTGTATACGTGGATGATGGACTGGCCGCTTGGCGACGCGGAGCGGAATATTCTCACCATGATAGGGTCGCCGGAGCTCGTTCGCGGGCAGGACAAGCTTTATGCCGTCTCTCGCAAGTATGACGGAGCGGAGCGGGTCGACTATCGGCACCATATTCCGCACGACCTCTCCCCGCCCCTGCCGACGGCGGCTCACATGATCCCGTTCACCATAGCCGACGACATAGCGGCGGAGGACAGCAGGGTGAGCGAGACGACGCTGCGTATCTATCTGTCGAACGTCGTAGCCGGGGACCGGTTCAACGTTGCGCTCAACGGTCGTTCGCTAGCGGGTGAGACGTGCAGGCGCGTTTGGAAGAAGAAGCGCGACGCATATCCGCACACCAATCAGCGAAACCACTGGCTGGAGTTCGATCTCGTCGACATTGTGCCCCGCAAGGGCGAGAATTTCTTGGAGGTGTCACTGGAGAGCCGACCTGAGGGTCTGACCGGAAGTGTCACGATCGCGGAGGTAGAAGTGGAGGTGCGGTATAGCCCGTATCCGGCGGGGCTGGGGGGCGAGTGAAGAGAAAGTAGGGAAAGGAAAGAACTGTGTAGTGTGACGGTTGATGTGGGGCTGATTGCTCTCGTTTATAATTCTCGAACTATGAGACCTTTGCACAACCTGCCGGACAGGGCGGTATAAGGAATTTGGATCAACACCAGCCAAGCTAGACCCCACCCCTCTGGATACCGGCCTTCGCCGGTATGACGGTTGTTCAATGGACCCCACTATTGGGCTTAAGCGGCGTCCGGCCATGCAGAGGGACTGAGTCAATCGAATCGGAAGCTAGGAGTTATCGGTCATGTCGGACTATGAGCCTATCGACCTATCGGAGCTCTGTAATGCTGGTACAGAGTTGCTGCCGTCGGAGGACCCGCCCGTCATCGGGGCTCAGATGTTTCGTGGACTGCCGTTTCAGGTCGGCAAGGAGGGCAGTCCCAGTTGTTTCATCAAGTTGGGCGAGGGTGACGCCCCGGTCAGAATTCCGGTGGGAGAGGCCGCGCGGCAGGTCGTCTTTGCTCACCGACTCCTGGAGACCGACGTTCCGCAGGGTGGGCAGATAGGCAACCACGTCGCGGACTATATTGTTCACTTGTCGACGGGTGACGCCGTAACGGTCGCCGTTCGAGAGCGGTTCAAAATCTCGGCTTTCGGTCCGCCGTTTGATGCCGGGACGTATACCGGCGCGCCGTATGCCCCGTTTCAGGCTGTTGCCGACAAGAAGGCCGCGCTGTATCCGCGCTACGAGGGGGAGTTCAGCGACGCGGGCAACCGGCAGACCGAGGCAAAGCAGGCTGACGCACGGTGGTACTACCTGTGGGCGTGGGAGAACCCCGATCCGAGCAACGCCATCGAGTCGATCGAGATCGTGCCCAAGGGTGGGCCGTTCATCATCGCGGCGATCACGCTCGGTCGGGTTGACGAGCACCCTCTGTACCGTGAGGCAAACCGGGCGATCAAGATCGAGCTTACCGACCCGGACCTGGCCTCACAGCCGTTCGATATCGAGGTCGAGGTAGACCGCGGAGAGACAACGTATGCCTATCCGCTGCCGAAGGGGACTGCCGACGAGTTCATTGCAGGCCCGAACAAGGGCTGGGGCGAACGGTACAACGAGACGGCCAGTCCTTCATACGTGGAGGTATCTGCCACGCCGTCGGCCACGCTCAGCGTGAAGCAGGCCGGCGAAACCGTTGCGCGGGCGAACTGGGGAACGATAGTGTCCAACGGCTCGGCGGCCGGTCCGCGGACTCGAATCGAGCTGATCGATCAGGGCAAGAACTGGGTAAACGTCTCGGTCGTTGACGAGGACACGGGGCAGCCGGTCCCCTGCCGCATTCACTTCAGATCGCTGGACGGGGTGCCATACCAGCCGCACGGTTTCCACAATCACATCAACTCCAACCTCGACACGTGGCACAAGGACGTGGGCGGCGACCTGCGCTTGGGGCAGATCACGTACGCCTACATCGACGGCACGTGCCAAGGGTGGCTGCCGCGAGGCGAGGTAATCGTGGACGTGGCGCGGGGGTTCGAGTACGAGCCGCTCCGCGCGAAGGTCCAGATTCAAGCGGGCCAGCGGCGGTTGAACCTCCGACTGAAACGCTGGACGAACATGAACGAGCAGCGGTGGTTCAGCGGGGACTCGCACGTCCACTTTCTGACGCCGGACGGCGCGCACCGCGAGTCGCAGGCCGAGGACCTGAACGTGGTCAACCTGCTCCAATCGCAGTGGGGGAGTCTGTTCACCAACACGGAGGACTTCACGGGCGTGCCGAGCGTCTCCCGCGACGGAAACAACTTCGTCTACGTCGGACAGGAGAACCGGCAGCACGCCCTCGGACACATGATTCTGTGGGGGCTGAAGCAGCACGTGATGCCCTGGTGCAGCGACGGACTCGGTGAGGCGGAGCTTGCCGGTACGATGGACACCAATCTGAGCGACTGGGCCGACCGCGCACACGCGCAGGGCGGGTTCGTCGTCAATCCGCACTTCAACAGCCCGAATGCCTTCGGGGAGTATGCGACGCTCATCGCCACGGGACGCATGGACGCCATCGAGATGAAGAACTTGTCTTCGCAACGGTATGGCGACTACTACGGCTATCTGAACTGCGGGTACCGCCTGCCGATGGTCAGCGGCACCGACAAGATGAGCAGCTCCATTCCGGTCGGCGGGCATCGGGCATACGTCAACATCCCCGAGGACGAGGAATTCACGTACGAATCATGGTGCCGTAACGCGGCGAGGGGCCGGACGTTCATCAGCGGCGGGCCGATGATCGGCTTCACGGTGGACGGAAAGGAGATCGGCGACACCGTCGAGCTTTCCGGCGCCGGCACGGTCGAGGTCAAGGCGTGGGCGGAGAGTATCTTCCCGATACACAGCCTGGAAATCCTCAGCGCGGGGCGAGTGGTGGCCTCCACCGAGTCAAGGCAGGGAACGCGACGGCTGGAGTTGAGCGAGCGGATAGCAGTTGACGGGCATACGTGGCTGGCGGCGCGGTGCGGCGGGCCTGGCTACTACGACAACCGCATCGACTTCGGCACGAGCGGCCACGAGGTGTACGCGCACACATCGCCGGTCTATGTCGCGTGCGGAGGCGAGTGGCAGATGTTCGACCAACGAGTGGCCGAAAACATCCTCACGTCGGTCGAAGGGACGCTCGCCTACATTCGAGAGAATACGCGCCAGCATGATCCTGTGCGGACTACACACCACCACGGCGATGACGACCACTTGGCGTACCTGGAGCGACCATTCATCGAGGCACGCGAGGCCGTGCACGGACGGATGCACGAGTTGGGGCTGGCACATTAGGGAATGTGGAGTCCGCTTCTTCTCCACCGTCAAGGGTGTCGAAGGGTCCATGAGCCATCTCAAGAATCGGCCAGTTCCGGTTCGGTTGTGATAGTATCCTGCGCGATAGAGGCGTTCCGTCAGACCGCAAGTTTGGGGTCTCATATCTTGGAGCGAGCAACTAACTTCCGAGGCTGTGTCTGAGTATGCGTTTCTTAATTGATGCTTGGCGTCGGATAGGCACACGCCTGTACATAGCGTTGGGTTTTGCCGTGTTCTTGACGCTGGTGTCAAGCATGGTCGGCGTATACTACTTCGAGCGAAGCGGAGACCTGAACTTCCAGGTGAGGTCGGAGTCGGTGCCGATGCTGGAGGCGGCGTGGTCGGCCGCTCGCGAGGGCGAACGGGTTCGGGTGCTGGGGCTCGGACTGCTAAGTGATCCCGACTCCACGTCCGTGGACTCGCCCGCGGAACCTCTGGAGGCGACTCTCAAGCGACTTGAGGCCGATCTGGGCGTAGTTGGCACCGTACCCGCGCTTTAACGGGGTATACGACGACGCCATCGACCTGGCGGAGGTCGTTGACGCCCTTGCCCTGAACCGCGACGCCCTGATGGAAGCCAACTCGACGGCAGCCGGGCTACGGTTCCGCGTGGAATCGGCCTCAGCAAGCGCCGGGGCGAACCAGGCCGCGTTGGCTGCGCTGAGCCGAATGTTCTTGGCGTCCGACGAGCCGGAGTTGGACAGAATGTGGGACGAGTTCGCAAGTGTGTCGGTGACCGGCGGCGTTGACACTTCTTTGGGCGAAGAGGTGTACGTAGCTCGTGGACAGCAACTTGCGCTCCTGTCAAGGGCTAGAGAGTTGTCCGTCGCTTTTGACGGCGCCGGCGAGAGCTTGACCAATTCCGTTTCCGGCCTGGTTGTGGGAGCAAAAGTTGAGTCTTCGGCAGCGCTGGAATCTTCCGCCCGAAGTTTCGACGAAGGGCGGCTCTTGCTGGCAATGATCAGCGTGGCCAGTGTGGTAGCAGCTACCCTGGCAGCTTGGCTGTGGGTCGGCAACGGCTTGGTGCGACGGCTTTCGCGCTTGTCGGAGCGTATGCGAGGGATGGCCGCCGGAGACATAGAGACGCCGATACCGGAGGTTAGCCGGGACGAGGTCGGAGAGTTGGCCGGAACGTTGGAGGTGTGGAGGCAACAGGCCCTTGAGGTCCAGCGTCTTAACCTGGTCGAGCGCCTGTACGGAGAACTGCGCGAGGCAAACGCGGAGTTGGAACGAATGCAGGAGCGACTGGTGGCCCAGGGAAAACTTGCTGCTTTGGGCGAGCTCGTGTCCGGAGTAGCCCATGAGATCAGCAACCCCTTGAACTTCGTCAAGAACTTCACGGAGGGGTCGCTGGAGTCGTATAAAGAGCTGACCGAGGTACTGAACGATTATCGGAGTCAGATGAAGGATGACGATGTAGCATTGTTAGACGAGATCAGTGAAGACCTAACGGACAGCTTGCAGAGGGTACACTCCAATGGGACGCGAGCATACGCCATTGTCGAGCGAATGAGCGGGTTGGGCGTCGTAGGCGGAGAACTGGTCCCGACGGACCTGAATAACGTGCTACAAGCAGCTGTGCAGACAGGCTGTGACACATTCCGGGCGAACTGGGAGGACTTCGAGATCCAACCGGTGTTCGACCTGGATAACTCCGTAGAGAGGATACCGTTAGTGGCCCACGACTTCAGCGAGGCGGTCGTAAACCTCGTGACAAATGCCTGCTACGCCATGCGGCAGAGGCGGGAGACCGAGGGCGACGGCTTTGAACCGGTGCTGACCGTGTCGACTCGCCTAGTTGAAGGAGAAGTGGCAATTCGGGTCCGTGACAATGGCACCGGCATCGCGGATGATGTGGTCGAGCGCATATTCGACCCATTCTTCTCAACACGCGAGGGCATAATGGGCGCGGGGCTGGGACTGCCGATCGCTGCAGACGTGGCGCGAAGGGCCGGAGGCGACCTGTCGGTCGATACGGTGTACGGCGAGTACGCAGAGTTCACTTTGACCCTGCCGGCCGGGTCAGCCTAGAAAAGCTAGTAGGCTGCTTCGGCCGGTGTTGCTCAATCTAGGATGTCTCAACACCCTACGTTTGCCGAAGGCAACGAGGCTTGACCGACATCGAACCACCTTCAAGTGATGCCTCCGTTTTCTTCCTGTCACCCCATATGTCTCGCAACTCCATTTGGGCATTCCGGCTAAGGAGTTCGGGTTCATGACATCCGACGAATACTGGATCCTGCTTGTCTTCATTGCCTATTTTGTCGCCTTAATTGCTATATCGGTCCTCAGGGCTCGTCAGATGGAAGATATGTCGGACTATGTGCTGGGCGGTCGCAAGAGGGCCCCTTCACCTCCGCGTTGAGCGCTGCTTCCTCGGCTGCCAGCGGTTGGACAATGCTGGTGTTCCCGGCCCTGGCCTTTGCGGCGGGTCTGATCCATATGTGGACGGCGGTGAGCATTGCTCTCGGGCACTGGCTCGTGTGGACGTTCTTGGCGAGGCGGCTACGCCGATACACAATTGCAACCGAAGATTCGCTAACGTTGCCTGAGTTTTTTGAGAAACGCTTCATGGACCGTACGGGGACGCTGCGCACCCTGACGGCATTCATAACCGTGTTCTTCATCATCTTCTACGTCAGCTCCGGTCTCATTTCGGGGGCCAAGCTGCTTGAAGTGGTCTTCGATTTCAGCCATGAGGAGTACCACTACGTAGGCGTCTTGATAACTCTGGCGGCCATCACGTCCTATACCTTCATTGGCGGTTTTCTGGCCGTCTCCCGTACGGATGTATTTCAGTCTCTGATAATGCTGGCGGGCTTCGTCCTCCTGCCGGCGATGTTGATTGTCATGACTAACGACCCATTCCAAGGTCTGGGAACGACCGGAGAGGGTTTCTGGAACCCGTTTACTGACGAATCGGACAACGCAGTTGGTCTCGTGTTCTTCCTCACAACGGCTGGGTGGGGCTTGGGCGCCTTCGGCTCTCAGCGGATACTGGCCCGCTTAATGGCGGTGGAGCGCGAAGAGCATATATCGAACAGCCGGAATATCGGTGTGTCCTGGGTGGCCTTGATGTTCGGATTCGGCTTGCTGTTGGGGGTTGTGGCCGTGCCGGTTCTGGCGGAGCGGGGTTTGCTCGAACAGGTGACGGCCGACCCGGAACGGGTGTATTTGATTACTTCAACGTCCTTCTTCCATCCCTTCGTGGCGGGCCTATTACTGACCGCGGTGATAGCAGCGGTGATTAGCACGGCAGACTCTCAACTGCTACTGGCATCGGCGGTCTCTACCGACGACATGCCCTTCATCAAGCGTTTTGCTTACTCCATCCCGACAGGTTCCCGCGTTTGGCTGGGACGACTGATGCTGCTGGTGGTCGGGGTGATCTCCGCTGTCATGTCCATCTTTCACCCGGACTCGGTGTTTAGCCTCGTGTCTCTGGCGTGGGGAGGCATGGGAGCGGCCTTTGGACCTGCGATAATCCTGGCCCTGTACTGGAGGCGGTTCAACTTCTGGGGGGCGTTGACTTCGATATTGGTGGGTACGCTAGTAGCCACCTTATGGTGGTACCTTCCCTTGGATGCCGACTCCACGGCCCCGTTCGGAGCGCTTTCGGGCATGTGGGAAGTGATGAATGATAATTCAGGCGGCTGGTGGAGCATTCAGCCTGCAACTCCCGGATTCTTGATCGCCACCCCTGCGGCGCTGCTGGTGACCCTGCTTACGGCTACCCCTGCCCGACAGATGACGGAGCTGTTTGAACGAGTGACCGCACGCGATGGGGGATAGGCCCATTATGTGACACGCGAGGTTCTCAGCGTACGGTGAATCACCGTAGACGCGGTGTCTCGTTATTTGTGAGTGTGGTTTGCCTCTACTTTAACAGGGCATCGTTGAGGAAGTACACATCGCCAGGCCCTCCGATTCCATTGAGGCCACAGCACATATGCGAGTTCTGAAGACGGTCATCATCCTGCCGGGGACGGTTCTCATCTTGATTCCCTGCGCCATGCTCTGGGTTTCGGCCGTTGGGGGCAGGATCTTTAGCGTCCGCGGGACCTTCACAACCTTCCTTCTGGATCAGCATACTCTTGGCAGCACCAGGTCTCCTTCCGGCGTTCTGGACTATCAGGCTGTTTACTGCCGCAGGCGAAGGCACTCTCGCGCCATGGGACCCGCCCAGGGAATAGGAAGGGTATGTC
Organism: Dehalococcoidia bacterium; assembly: GCA_965247555.1. Taxonomy (GTDB): domain Bacteria; phylum Chloroflexota; class Dehalococcoidia; order Lucifugimonadales; family VXLM01; genus VXLM01. Next base: position 447,561 of record CBDFHR010000009.1, read on the forward strand.
CTGTTGTCGAAGCTTGGCGACCTACTCCCCGATGGGCCTAGTGGAAGACCGGTGGGGTTGGCCGGTGTATTCAGATAGGCGCCTTGACGAACCTTTGAGCAAGTTGGCACACGGGCTAAGGCTAGGCGGACTACGGATCCAGAATGAACCTAAACGTGAAGAATTCCGAACTTGTCCAGTTTGGTGGGCTAAAGTGTCCTATACTGCGAACTTTTCGGTGGGAGGTGGCGTTGTAGGGCGGGGCCCGCCAGATCATTCGAACCAGTAGCGGAGATCGGCAAATCACGCCCCCATTGCCACGACAAACCATAGCCGAATCAAGCCCAACCGGGATAGGACAGGTTGCTCGACGACCTTCAGGGCTCCCATTCCGGCTCTGCATTCTACGCAAGGCGCGTACGAGCGGGCGATACAGTGGTACATACATTGGCCGTATTCTCATCAATTGAATACAAGAACCAGATTCTGCAAGGGCAAAGAGGGATTAGGCCTCTAGGCGGATTAACTCAGCCCTCCGGTCCAGCGGTCAGTAATAGAACATGCTTGCGAGGTTCAGTCTTCCCACGCAAATTCCTATAGGTCGGTCGGCCTGCGTTCCTTCGACCTTAATACCCCGGCTCAGAGTCTCGGCCCTCCATTCGGGATTGTAGTATGAGCAGACCCGGGACGTAACTGCACTGGCCTCGACCTGATAAAGTGCCTAGGCACCGAAGTCCATCCGACAGAGTTGGTGGTGGGCAACTCGCCGATGTACAGAACCACCATCCGGCTGCCAACCTCGTAGCGTATGATCGTGGAATCCCCATACATGAGCGCCTTCTGCGTCTCTATCACTGGGGCGAAGCCCGTCGGCACCGATAATTCTACAGCGACCATCCCTGAATTGGCCTGTATGAAAGGGATGAACTCTACCCCAGCCGTTATTGGATCTCGACTACAGCGCGGGCGTGGCTGGCCCTGTACTCATCGGGCATGAGTTGCATGGTGGAGCCGTTGAACCGCACGGTATTGTCTTTGGCCACGGTGTTGATGTATTTGAAGCACAAGCGCGGCAGGAATTCTCCGAGCACCTCATTTGCCTGCTCGATGGTCGAGGCCCCGGCGAGCCGAATCTCAGACGCCGGCCGGTCCTGGAAGGTGCCCCAGACCCGCTCTATGGGTCCCTTCGCCTGTGGACTGACATCCAGCTCCTTCACGGCTCTGCCGAAACGCTTCTATTGAATATGGCGGGGTACTGGTCCCTCCCCATTGTTCGAACAAGATAGATCGCCGGGCGGACGTCGGACAAGGTTGGAGCAGGCTCGCCGGCTACAACCACATGTCTATTCCCCATCTGCTGACCGGACTACGCGTGAACGACCCGGTCTCGGCTGCAGGATCATAGTCTGGGAGGAGTCCGAGAACCCTATTGCGCTCATCTGCGACAGCTCGAAGTAGGGCGGGAGGATAACCCCGATAGCTCGATCGAGGGGAAGTGACCGATAACGAGTAAAGTCACTCGGATGTTCTGTCGGGCGACTGGTTTCAAGTACATTTGCCGAGCGGCCAGGGGCGGTGTTATCCAGCGAACTGGTTTACGTTAGCGGAGGGAACACGCTCGAAACGATCAGACGTCGGCGAGCGTTGGGGGTTGTCCGAGGTCGCTCAAGGAGTTCGTCTGATCCAGCAACGGCTCGTGCGTTGCTTGGGTCGAGACGAGGTAGAATGATGTTGATACTTCCGAGCGCAGCCAGTGTTTCAGAACTCGCCCATAATCGTGATCACACCAGAGCGCTGGCAGAGGCCGGCAAGATTGAGTTCATATGGCCTTACCGTCAAAAACGACCGGACTATCGCTTGCCCCTCCGTCCGCTTCTTCCTAGCGGGCCATGCGATAGTCCGAGTCGTTCCGGTTTAGCCTACCAGCGGTTACCGCCGCCGCCGCCGTATCCACCGCCGCCGCCGCCGTATCCACCGCCACCACGGCCGCCGCCACCGCCGCCGTATCCACCGCCACCACCACGGCCGCCGCCGCCACCACCACGGCCGCCCTCACGCGGCTTGGACTCGTTGACCGTCAACGTCCGGCCACCTTGCTCGGTGCCGTTCAGGGCTGCGATGGCCGCCTCGGCCTCTTGCTGCTGCGGCATCTCGACGAAGCCGAAACCACGAGAACGGCCCGAGTCACGGTCGGTTACGACCCTGGCAGACTGCACCTCGCCATGATTGGCGAAGGAAGCCTCCAAAGTCTGATCTGTCTCATCGAACGATAGGTTGCCCACATAAATGTTCATGTGACGCTCCTGTAAACTGAAATCTCCTCATCGTAGCAAGCGTCACAATCGATCCTGAGACTAAAGTAGCTTGAGAATAAATCGGAAGCGGAACGGGGTTGCGTCTGATTATGGAGTCACCTACAGGATAGCACACAATCACAATCCGTACAATCAATTCTGAATCCGTTTCGATGGAGTAGGAGAGGAATCAGGCGGTATGTGACTCGGCAAGCCCAGCCAACGACGGAGAATTCATCCACGAGATCCTTGCGCAATGTCATGCGGGCAGGGGGTCGAGCCCACCCGCTCCAAAGCATACCGCAAGAACGACCAAGTTCGGATCGGGCAGAAGAATGGGGCCGTGATTCGTCGGTTTGTCGGATACGACCGCTACCCCGGCCCACGTGCAAGGAGCAGTTTGCCTGCCAGTAGGCGTTGATGACTTACGAGACTCAAACTATCATGTCCCAGTGAGGCAACACGCCTCCACATTGTTATTTTCGCTGAGCAGGAGGCGCGGCGGGACGTGAGCCTGGGGGCGCTCTTAGTCTCGGGCGCGTGCTTCATCGCGGCGTTGACGCCTGCGGTTCGTAGGGGAGAGTTCGGTCTTGCGAAGGCGTAAGTTTTGAGGAGTAACCTCCACCAACTCGTCGTCAGATATGAACGCCAAGGCCTCCTCCAAGCTCATCCTTACCGTGGCGTTCAGGCGCTTGGTCACATCGGCCGTTGACGAACGCATGTTCGTAAGCTTTTTTTGCTTGCAGACGTTGACTGCGATATCGCCATCACGGTGGTGGGAGCCGACGATCATGCCCTGGTAGACCATGGCGCCCGGGTCGATGAAGGTTTCGCCTCTACCCTGAGCGTTGAGTAAACCATACGTGACGGACAAACCGGCTTCGGATGCCACGATTACGCCGCCGCGCTGGGCCCTGACTTCACCTTCCATTGGCTCGTACGAGGTGAAGACACTGTTTTGCACACCGTCTCCCCGGGTAGTACGGAGAAAGAAAGCGTTGAATCCGATCAATCCGCGGGTAGGTATTTTGTACTCCACATGGACGCGCCCGTTCTCCCCGTAATGCATATCCCGGAGCTGGCCCATGTGCGAAACAAGATACTCGGTCAGGCCCCCCAGGTACTTTTCATGGGTGCTGATATCCAAGATCTCGTAGGGCTCGTATATCTTACCGTCGATAACTTTTGTGACGGGTGCGGGCCGGGACACCTGAAATTCGAACTGTTCACGGCGCATGGTCTCGACCAGGATGGACAGGTGCAACTCTCCCCGACCAGCGACGACGAACGAGTCTGGGCTGGCGGTGGTCTCCACCCGCAGGCTGACGTTGGTCCGCAATTCTCTCATCAGACGTTCGTGGAGACTGCGGGAAGTGCAGTAAGTACCCTCTCGGCCCATGAAGGGCGAAGTGCTGACGCCGAAGGTCATCCGTACCGTCGGCTCGTTGATTTCAATGGACGGCAGAGCCTCGGGGTTTTCAGGGGAGGCGAGCGTGTCGCCGATGGATACGCCCTCAGGACCGGTCACAGCCACGATATCCCCGGCATGGGCTTCGGATACGTCTACTCGCTCCATACCGTGGAACAGAAATATGCGCTCCAAATTGTGGGTGGTGGCCCCGGCGTCGCGACCCAGCAAAGCCACTTCGTCGCGCAGCTTGAGAGTGCCATTGGTGATCCTGCCCACGGCTACCTGTCCAAGATGGTTGTCGTAGTCCAGTGCCGCAACCAGCATTTGCAACGGGGCGCTAGGATTCCCCGTGGGTGGAGGCACCGAATCCAGGATCGCTTCAAAAAGGGGCTTCATATCCGTCCCCGGGGTGTTCGGGTCCGTGGTGGCGTAACCTTGGCGTGCCGATGCGTACAGGACAGGAAAGTCCAGTTGGTCCGTACTGGTAGCCAGTTCCAAGAACAGGTCCTGGACCATCCCGACCACCTCTGCCATCCGGGCTTCAGGGCGGTCTATCTTGTTTATGACTACCATCGGGGTGACGTTCTGTTGGAGGGCTTGGCGCAGCACGTATGTAGTCTGGGGCATCGGCCCATCTACCGCGTCCACTAACAGCAGGCAGCCATCGGCCATATTCATGACACGTTCCACCTCGCCGCTAAAGTCGGCGTGGCCCGGCGTGTCGATGATATTGATCCTAACACTCCCGTAGGAGACCGAAGCGTTCTTAGCCAAGATGGTGATGCCGCGCTCCCGCTCCAGGGGGTTGGTGTCCATTATCAAGGCGCCGACCTGCTGATGAGCCCGGAAGACCTGACCCTGTTTCAACAGCGCATCGACCAGAGTGGTCTTGCCATGGTCCACGTGGGCTATGATGGCCAAGTTACGGATCGCGTTGTTCTGATAGTCGCTCAAAGCAATTCCCCCAATATGCCATGATAGCATTGGGGCGGATTGCCGGAATATGATTTCTTGAGTACCGGTGCTTCTACCGCCTGATCCTTGAGAATGCCGGGCAACGCCGATGGAGGAGCGACTTTAACGCTGATTTGCGGAGGCAGTGCTGGTAGACACTCAGCGACCAGCTTTGCTCCCGTTGGGGAATCTGTCGTGGTGGGTACCCATCACGACAGCGGCAATGAACCGGAGGTTCGGCGGCAACTTGTCACGGATAGAACCCCGTACACGGTTCCCTAACCGGTTGTTGACCCATACGAATCGGTTCAGAGGGTCGACAAGAAAAGCGGGAATAGCAACCAGATTCAGCAAGAGTGTGACTTAGCGTAAGCGATCGCACGGGAACTCGGGCCGGTATCCCGTCCCGCACAACCGGCAGTGCTCTTGGTCCCCAGCCCTGGCCGTTGGTCTAACCGTGATGACCATCCCTCGTATTTCCGGGCCTCAGTTACCGAAGGAAACTTGAGAGGTAGAAACCGTAGGATGGTACTTGCGACCTCCGATTGTGCCAAACCGCAGGTACGAAAGCGGGGCCGCCAAGGGGCCGCTGGGCCTCACGCTCGCAGCGGCGCACTCACGAGGTGCAGGTATTGCAATATCTCTCGCTGCGATTGAATCACGCCCGTTTCGTAGTATGAGATCAAATGCTCTCCGCAGAAGGGCCTGATGATCTTTTGCGCTTCCTTCAACCGGTTCCGGGGCATGCTAGGGAACAGGTGGTGCTCGATCTGGTAGTTCAGCCCTCCATATAGGAAGTCATTTACGGGACTCGACTTCACATTCCTAGATGTAAGCACCTGCCTCCTCAAGAAGTCGAGCTGCAGCTTCCCATCGAGCATCAGCATGCCCTTGTGATTGGGGGCGAACGTCGAGCCAATGTATAGTCCTATTAGCAACTGATTGACTGCGATGAACAACAACCCCTGCCAGACCGGCAAGGACAAGAACACCAGACCAGCGTAGACACCGATGTGGCCGACCATCATTATCGGCTCGGCGATGGGGAACTTCAGCCTGTTTGTGAGTATGTACCGGATACCCGAGAACTTGAGCACGAATCCCTCGAAGCAGAGCAGCACATAAAAAAGAAAGGCCTGGTACCTGACGATCAGCCGGGCGACTCCCGTCTTGCCGCGAGCCTGGTCTTCCGAGAAAGCGACGACTGGGATTTCGATGTCGGGATCCATGTCCAGATCATTGGGATTACTGTGGTGCTCATTATGCTTTTCGACCCACCAGCTGCGGTTGATGCCGATCAAGAGGCTCACGAACAGGCCGAGAATATCGTTATTTCGGCTCGATCGGAACACCTGTTTGTGGCCCAAATCGTGTCCAGTGTAGCTTATCTGCACGATGATGAACGCTAGAAAGGCTGCGTTCATCATTTGCAGCCAAACGCTGTCCACAAGCGTCAGGACCGTGACACTCAGCGCCAGCAAGCCTATGCTCACAGCCATCTTGACGGCGTAATGCCCTGGGTTCTTTTCTAAGAGTCCCGCATCTTTGACAAGCCGCTTCAGATGCGCATATTCGTTTGACTCCAACTCCTGCGTCTCATTACCAAGAGGTGCGCCACCCGGCGCACCAACCATCTCGTCAGTTGCCACAATTGCCATTCCGTTCGCCACCTTTCGATTTAAACCTATTTCACACGGAGATGGCCGCCGAGATCGGCGGCCATCTCTACAGGGCTGACTGGGGTGCCAGAACTCGAACTTAGAAACTCTACGTCCCGAACATAGCGCACTATCAGTCTGGGGAATGATAGGACTCGCAGGGCGGACGTACTTGGTTCAGTGGTCAGTAACGACGTTTTCGTAAGGTTGAAGTCAGACTTAGTGCCCTGGCGGACGATTCAGATGAGGGACTTGCGGGGCTCGGAAGCCTCGTCAGGCAATCTTGGGCGCACTTCGCCTTTCGTATTGTAGCAAACACCGCCGGTTCTTCGTGAACACCGCTGGGTCAAAGCTGTGCTTCATCAAATACATATCGAGAAACCAACGGTATAGAAGATTGTATTCGATTTCCTCGCAGAACACACGCTCAGCACGTACCGAGTACAGGGAGATGAACAGAAATGCTCTCAGCAATCCCTCCGGCGGGACGGACGCTTGGCCCACCTTCAAGTGCATGCGGTCGAATTCGGACGAAAGGCGCACCACCGCCTCATCACGCCACGGCTTTGATGAGCCGAAGAGAATGGTCCTGTGGGACGCGCTCCTCCAGATCCACGAACGCCAGCATCGTTGCCTGTGGGTCGTGTCTTCCTCGCATGGGACGACCACCTCCATTATGGTGTGGTCGTATCCTATCTCACCGAATTGTTTTTCCGCAGCCTGCTAGAACAAAACGCGAACATTTCAAACTGAGACACTCCCCTCGCTTGCGATTGGCATCAGCCTACCCGTATTCTTGGCACGTATGATGAAAACCAATCTGCGCCGTGACGATCGCTCAGACGCAGACTCACGGAGAAAAGGGATGAACGAACCATTTTGGAACCTCACTTCTATTATGCTTATCGTGGGAGTCGCCGCATTTTGTTGGCGAACCTACCGCACGACCGACGACTCAGCAGTCCGGGCCGTGAGCTACACCCTAGCGGTGCTCGCGGTCTCCGCAACGTTCTACATGGCCTTCATCAGGTTTCTGTTCACACCTTGCGCGTGGTGGTGGTAGGTTGCCTTCCAGCTCAATGAAAAAGACCCGGATGCGAAACACACCCGGGTCTTCGCCACGAGGAGGCGCAGCGTTCGGTCTATTGCGTCTGTAGCGTCACGTTCAATCCGCTCAGTACCGCAGGGAGATGCATGTGGAAGGCACGAGACGCGCAGCTCCTCCAGCTGGCGGTCCGCCCCTCACATGGCGCCTGATAGTTTATCGTGTCTCCGCCCCTGATGATTCCAGCACCCCTGACGGTTGAGCCGGAGACGTAACGATAAACGGGTCCGCCGCTATCGCCGTCCCCAACCGAGCCGTCGCCCTGCTGGTCTTCCGTCCAGAAACCTGGTCCCACAGCCCAGGGATAGCAGCCGCTCGTGTACTCGAATGTGGACACGACGCGAGTCATGTGTTCGCCAGACCAGGAGCCCGACATGTAGACGTACTGTCCGACGGTCGGTACTACCGAACCGATGACACCCAGCGATCTTCCGCTAGACCATGACCCGGCGTAGACGCGAGGGTCATAGTTCCGGCCTATGAGGGTGCCGGCGTCGTAGATGCAGGATATCGGATTCGAGACGGTGCCGACATACTGGTCCCCGTCCGGCGTGTAGTAGCTCTCCCCATAGCCGCAGTGGGCCGCCGTGAGGAGGCCCTCTGTGCCACTGGAGGTTGTCACCGCAAAGCCGGTGGTGCAGTAGTCATAGACAGGGCTCCACCAGTCGTTCTTGTCGATTGCAGCCCCGCCGTAGAACGGCTCCTCATCGTCCCACCGTCTTCGGAAAGTATCGAGCGTCTTAGCGACACTGAAGTCAAGCGGCATCACGCTTGTGATCGAGCGTTGTGCCGCCGCGAGCTTGTCGGCGTCCGGCTCGTCGACGTTCGTGTCGATGCCGACCTTTAGGCTGGAGAAGTCTGGGGACGGGCCCGCCCGGTTGACTACCACGGTGCCGACCCGGCCCTGCTCGATGAGCCGCTTAGACTCAGCTTGGAACTCCGCGAGCGAGTAGGTCGTGTTGACGACCCGGATCGTTACGGTCGACCGTAAGTCCGCTACAAGCGTCGACATCTGTGAAGGCAGCCGCCCTCCTTTCCAGTAGAGGACAACCGCGGAATTCTCGTTGTCGAGGCTTATGCCCCCGAAGTCCGAAAGACCATCGGAATCCCATAAGGCGTAAATTTTGTCTGCCGCGTTCGACAATGGCATCTGCGCTACTATCAGCGGGTCTAGCTCAGCGTTAGGGTCGTTGTTGGTCTGGGCGTACAGGACACCCGATACGGTGGCGATCAGCGCCACCAGCGTCACTACGGTTCCAATTACGATCCGATGGTTCAATTTTTGCTCCTTTGTTTGTGCCGGTTGGACATTCCGTTATCAGCCTCCTCGTGACGAACGGCGGGAAGACTAGTACCGGTTCCATATGTATTTGACAAATATAAGAAATAGGTTAGTCTTATGTATGATCCTATAAGGAGGACATACGAAGACATGCCTGCTCTCAAGTACAAGGTGGAGTTGAACGAGTCGGAACGGACACATCTCAAAGAGATAGCGAGTCGTGGGGAGACTTCGGCCCGTAAGGTCAAGCGAGCGCTGGTGTTGCTTAAGGCAGACGAAGGTCTGATCGACCGTGACATCGCCAGCGGCCTATTGATAAGCGCCTCCACGGTGGGACGTGTGCGCACGCGGTATGTACAGGAAGGACTCGACAGTGCGCTCATTGAACGCCCGCGACCAGGACAGAGGCGCAAGTTGGACGGTAGGCAGGAAGCGCACCTAGTCGCCATTGCGTGCAGCGATGCGCCCGAAGGACACACGCACTGGACGCTGCAACTGCTTGCCGACAAGGTGGTCCAGATGGGGTTTGCCGAGAGCATCTCCCTCGAGACGGTGCGCCAGACGCTCAAAAAAACGAACTCAAGCCGTGGACGAAGAAGGAATGGTGCATCCCGGAGGTGAGCGGGGAGTTCGTGGCTCGAATGGAGGACGTGCTGGACCTGTACCACGCAGACTACGATCCGGACCATCCCGTGGTCTGTTTCGACGAGACGTCCAAGCAATTGGTGGCCGACAAGAGACCGTCCATCGGGGCCAGGCCGGGTCGAGTGGAACGATATGACTACGAGTACAAGCGAAACGGGACCCGAAACCTGTTCATGTTCTGTGAGCCGAAAGCTGGCTGGAGGCATGTCGAGGTGACCGAGCGTCGCACTGCTGTGGACTTCGCACATCAGATGAGGTGGCTGGCAGACGAGGCATACCCTCATACAAAAACGATACGGCTGGTGCTGGACAATCTCAACACTCACAAGCTGGGCTCGTTGTACGATGCCTTCACGCCAGCCGAAGCACGCCGCATCGCCAAGCGCCTGGAGTTTCATTACACTCCAGTACACGGCAGTTGGCTGAATATGGCCGAGATAGAGTTGAGCGTCTTGAGCAATCAATGTCTCAACCGTCGAATCAGCGACGAGGTGGTACTGAAACGAGAGGTCTCGGCGCTGGAACATGAGCGTAACCAAGCTGTCGCCTTCATTGACTGGCGTTTCTCCACTCAGGACGCTCGCACTAAACTTCAACATATCTATCCATCATATTCAGGCTGAACCGGTACTAGGTGAACACAGTCAAGCGATCGAGGATTACAACAAGGCCATCGAGCTACATCCGGAATTCTACAACACCTACTACGGCAGAGGACTTGCTTACCAGAACCTAGGTGAACACAGTCAAGCGATCGAGGACTACGGCAAGGCCATCGAGCTTGATCCCAACAATAACCTTGCCTACTACGGCAGAGGAATTGTCTACAAAGACCTAGGTGACCACCACCGCGCAATCGACGACCTCAACAAGGTCCTGACCCTAACGCAAGACCCAACGCTCCGAGCCGCCGCCGAGAGAGCCATCGCCGAGATCCAGCAGTAACTAATACCCCCTCCGGGTCCTCACTGCCCCATAGTCCGCATCAGGTATACTACTCCCTACGCAATACTCACTACTTTCCACGGCACCCCATGACAACCACCACCACACTCCAGACCCTGACCTCCCTATGCCGTCGCAGAGGCTTCCTCTTCCAGAGCAGCGAGATCTACGGCGGACTCGCCAGCACCTGGGACTACGGCCCCCTCGGCGTCGAGCTCAAGAACAACGTCAAGCGCCACTGGTGGCAGACCTTCGTATGGGGGCGCCGCGACATGGTCGGCCTCGACGCCGCCATCCTCATGCACCCCGAGGTCTGGCGTGCCAGCGGCCACGTCGAAAACTTCACCGACCCCCTCGTCGACTGCCGCAGCTGCCGCCAGCGCTTCCGCGCCGACAACCTTGAGGGCGACGCCTGTCCCAACTGCGGCGAGACCGGCACCTTCACCGAACCCCGGCAGTTCAACCTCATGTTTGAGACCCACGTCGGCCCCGTCCAGTCCGACGAAAACAGGGTCCACCTCCGGCCCGAGACCGCCCAGGGCATCTTCGTAAACTTCGACAACGTCCTCAACACCACCCGCCGCAAGCTCCCGTTCGGCATCGCCCAGATCGGCAAGACCTTCCGCAACGAGATCACCACCGGCAACTTCATCTTCCGTACCCGCGAGTTCGAGATCATGGAGATCGAGTTCTTCGTCAAGCCGGGCGACGACGAGGAGTGGCACCAAAAGTGGATCGACGACTGCATGGCTTGGTACACCGGCCTCGGCGTCGACCCTGACCGCCTGCGACTCCGCCCCCACGAGTCCGACGAGCTCGCCCACTACGCCAAGGCCACCTACGACATCGAGTACCTCTACCCCTGGGGCTGGGGCGAGATTCAGGGCATCGCCAACCGCACCGACTTCGACCTCAAGGCCCACTCCGACGCCAGCGGCGAGTCCCTCACCTACTTCGACGAGCAGGCCAAGGAGCGCTACACCCCCTACGTCATCGAGCCGTCGGCCGGCGTTGACCGAGCCGTCATGACCTTCCTTGCCGACGCCTACACCGAAGAGGAGACCCTCAGCGCCAAGGGCAAAACCGACACGCGCGTCCTCCTCAAGCTCCATCCCGCCCTAGCGCCCGTCAAAGTCGCCGTCCTCCCCCTCAGCCGCAACGAGCGCCTCGTCCCCACGGCCCACCGCGTCCACGACCTCATCCGCGAGTCCGGCGTAGTCGACGGCCTCACCCAGTACGACGACGCCCAGAGCATCGGACGCCGCTACCGTCGCCAGGACGAGATCGGCACACCCCTCTGCGTCACCGTCGACTTCGACACCCTCGACGACCAGGCCGTCACCATCCGCGACCGCGACACCATGCACCAAGTCCGCGTCCCCATCGACACCCTCGTCGACGAGCTTCGCAGTCGACAGCCACGATGAAATGGGAGCAGATTCAGCAGGCGATACAAACAAGAGACATCAACGTTTCACGCCATGCACTAAGAGAAGCCATCGCCGAAGTTATTTCCGTTGACGAAGTGCGTCAGGCACTGCTGAGTGGTATGATTATTGAGGACTACCCCGAACATAGACGTGGGCCGTGTTGTTTGGTGTACGGGCAGACCGATGCAGGGCGGGACCTCCACGTAGTTATCACGTCCACGCTATCGCCTGTACTGGTTATAACAGTGTATGAACCGAGAGCGCCATTCTGGACAACACCCGTCACGCGAGGAAACCAATGAGCAAATGCACCCTATGCCACGAAGGGGCCTACCAAGACAAACCGGTCGTCTTCACTGCCCGCCGCGGTGATCGGCTCATAATCGTCGAAGATGTCCCCGCGTTGGTCTGCGATACCTGTGGCGACCAGATCTTCACCGAAAGGACCGCCGGAGGCATTGAGCGTGCTACCGAGGGCAAACCCGCCTACTCCTCTCCCGTCTATCGCTTTTCCGAAGAGACCGCGTGAGGGAAGCAACAGCGTCAGTGGTCAAAAGCGTCGATCGACTCATCAATTCCGCTCGTGTCCTTTCTCAGGGAATCGAGATTACCTTTGCTGACGGACGCTCCGGGGTCATCCTCTTCGATGACATCCGGGGAATCGTCCAAGAGCAGCTTTCAGGCATTGAGCTCCCGACCCAGCACGAACTCATCCTCCGCGCCGCCACCGGCGAGTCGGTCGACATTCCCTGGGACTTCGCCCGTCACTACTGCGACCCCACATATCAAGAGCAATCGGAAGCGGCCGCGTCACGCGGTAGAAGCCACATGGGACGACGTGTCCGCGATCTCCGCAAACAGGCGGGCATGACACAGGTACAGCTAGCCAACGCCGCCGGAATCGGTCGCGTAACCATCGTCCGCATCGAAAACGGTTCCTACTCCCCTCGATTCCACACCCTCGACGCCCTCGCTCACGCCCTCAACCATCCGGTCGCCCACCTCCTCCTCGACGACGCCTAAGGTCCCCACGGACTTGACAAGGTCTGCTAACATAGAATATATGTTCCTTGCTGAGGGTTGCGACGCACGAGACCATGAGTTGGCGTGATCAAGTCTCAGTTCCTTTGAGAAATCAGATAAGAGGGTGGGTCTGTTATACTAGCGCCCGCCATCGAACTGTCTAGGAGGCTGTATGGCATCATCGACTACTGTCGCTTCCGGGTCTACGTCCACTAAGGGAGATAAGGATCTCTATGGGTACTCTCCCCAATATCCTCTTATCCCATTTACCGAGTTCGACACTGTCACACCTGACACACCCCTTGAGTCTCTTAACCTCAACTGGCGAGAACAAGACCTGCCGGAACGTATCAGGACTAAGCATGTCCATCGGTTGCATCCTTATCTCGGCAAGTTCATTCCTCAAATCGTTGAGATATTCCTGCGTAAGTTTGAGCCAACAACAGTATGTGATCCCTTCTGTGGATCGGGTACAACGTTAGTTGAAGCAGCTTCGTTGGGAATAAACGCCGTAGGATGTGATATATCCGAATTCAACACTCTCATGACTAGGTAGTGTTGACATTCTGTCATTCTGAACGTAGCAGAGCGGAGTGAAGAATCTAAAATCATCGCGCAAGCACAAACTTTTAGATTCCACGCTTCACTCGCAATGACAAGGAAAAGCGGAATAACGTGAAATGTCAACACTACCTAGAGTCAAGACCGCCGAGTATGATCTTGACCTATTGGAGCGAGAAGTACATGATGTGCTGAACCGTACACTTTCTAAGCCTGCAATGACTCTGCTAGAGGAAAGAGCTCCTTATTCTCCGAGCGAGTTCCTCGTATCATGGTTTGCCCCATCTGCGCTTAGTTCTCTACTCAAATACCAAGCGCTGATGAACGACTACACTTACAGTGACGTCTTAACCGGGATTCCCCATATTGGGAGTCTTCAGGCTCAACGGGCAGCCCAAACGAGATAGTTGCATCATAGTCAGGTCCTGCAAGGCCAGCCAATGGCCGGTCTATCTGATAAGGGATGCGATTCCTGCCGTGAACCATGCTTCTTGTCCATCTTTGTCGTCTCCGGGCTCCCCGCCAATGGGATGAAAGCGCATTGAAGACAAGCCGACTCCCTGGAGAGCTCTCCCTCTTAGCAAAATCGTAGTTATGCCCTCCCTCAGCTTGGTGCCGGCGATAACCGGCCGATACGATCCAGCACTCCCTGGAACAACCATCGAGGAACCGACACCTCGGACAACTGAAAGATCAATCGACGGGAGTGCCGCACCAGACGACCTCCCATCTTGATCAGCTTGACCTGCACGCTCCGCAGCGACCAGTGCTTGAACGCCTTGGGCAGACACAGCCGGCGAAGGAAGTTCCCAAGGTTGTACGCCAGGACGAACAGAGACAGACGCACCCGGTTGGCCACGAATCGATGGCATGACAGCCGAGTCCAATTCAGCGCGTACTTCCCTTCCTTGATCCACTGCTCAGCCGTCCCACGACCATTGTAGAATCGCACCACTCCTTCGGGGCCAGCCGTCATGTTCGTGACGATGAAGCCCACCCGAGGGAACAGCTCTCCCTGATGCCACTCCACCTTGGCCACCACACGCCGAGCGCGGTCCCAACTCTCAGCACGATACCAAAAGTCGTCGTATAGGATCACCGGACGTTTCGGCGGCCTCCCCACAGGCCGTATCAGCAAGGGAGCGATCTCGTATTGCAGCACCTTGTTGCTCGGCAGCCGTATTGCATAGAAGACACGCCGCTCCTCCAGGTACTCATAGATGTCCGGCTTTGCGAATGCGGCGTCAGCGTGAAAGTACCGTCGCACTCCTGTCGCCCCGTAGCGGGACAGGATCGGATCCAATACATCACGCCACCTGTGCGCGCTATGTACGTTCCCCGCGCGGAGCATCGCTCCCTCGCAGTCACCGAACTGGTTGAACACGAACAAAGGGTGATAGCACGTGCTCCCAAAGTGACCGTTGTACGATGCTCCCTCCTGTTCTCCATGTACCGGACTCTCCGAACTGTCCATGTCCAAGATCACCCGCCGGTGCGGCGTGCGGGACATAGCTCCGTCCACCCACTTAGAAACTATCTCAAAATCATAGCGCACAAATGCCTTGAGCGGTTTATGAGGTGATTCGTATGGTTTCTCCAAGAACATTTGGAGGAACTTCGTGAACAACCGAGAGGGCTTGGAAACCATATGGGAAGCGCCGGACGAGCTTTGGGAACTCATTGGGCCTATCATCTTGGAGGCAGACCCTCCGAAAGTCAGAGGCCGCAAGCGGGCTGACCCCAGACAGATGTTCAACGGCATCATTTTCCGTTTGCGCAGCGGGTGCCAATGGAACCGATTGCCGAAAGAACTGGGGGACGACAGCACAATCCATCGCACCTTTCAACGGTGGGTGGAACTGGGTGTCTTGCGCCGAATATGGAGAGCCTTGGTGGAACAGTGCGAAGAGTTGGGCGGCGTGGACTGGGAATGGCAGGCGGCAGACGGGGCCATGGGCAAGGCACGTTTGGGGGGGACCTGATTGGACCCACCCCAACGGATCGCGGCAAGGCTGGCAGCAAGCGGAGCCTGCTTGTGGAAGGACAGGGCGGCCCATTGAGCATTGTGGTTGCCGGAGCCAACGCCCACGACGCCACGTTGTTGGATGAGACCCTGGAGGCGATTGTGGTCGAACGTCCGCAACTCACCGAGGATGACCCACAGCACCTGTGCTTGGACAAGGGGTATGACAATCCTTCGGGTCGTCGAGCCGTCGCCAGACACGGCTATCGGCCACACATCCGACGCATCGGCGAGGAGAAGTTGGACGGTTCTGGGCGCAAGCGGTATCCTGCGCGCCGGTGGGTTGTGGAACGGACTCTAGCATGGCTCTCCAAGTGCCGTGCTGTTCTGGTACGCTACGACAAAAAGGCGTCGAACTACATCGGATTGCTGCAGCTTGCGTGCGCACTCCTGTGGTTCCGTCGCCAATGGCGACTTGCCATTTTGAGATAGTTTCTTAGCGTTCAGTCGATCCAAACCTTCCACGTTGCCGTCTTGGGTAAGCACCTCGGTCTCGAACCGGCTCATGGTGTTGGTGCTGGCGGCCGGTCTCTCAGGACCACCTCGCCGTCCAACGACTACCCGCATCGTCGGGTCCTGGGCCAGCCGTTCAGCGTCGTTGGTATCCTCGTAGCCTGCCAGACGACTGTACACCGACTGCCTGAGAAGGCCCACCAATCGGTGCTGCACGTTACGGCCGCCCCGACTCTCCTGCAGACACTCATTCGTCGTCTCCGTCAGTCCCAGCGCATCATCCAGCTCGCGACAGGCCAACAGTCCGGCGTCTGAGGTAATAGTGGCACCGTGGAACTCCAAACGTATACGTCGGTCGAAACGGAGCGTGGCGCGGGGGTTGGTGCTTTCACCCATTGGGTGCCTCCAGAGTGGGTACGTTATCAAGAACTAGAATAGTCGATCACGACCAGTCTAGCACTCATGATAACTGCTATGCTCCTCTATTCGGCTACATTAGGTAGTTCTGTTGCTGATTACGACAAGCCCTGCAGGGTTGATATGGGAAATGTGGGCTTAAAGGTCATACTCTCGAGATCGGCTCGATCGGCACGTCTGACAACCCACTTTGACCTAGACTTTCCCAAACATCCTCAAACCGAGCCATACCATTGTTACAAGCATAGACGAATATGTAAGCCCACAGAAAATGCAGCTCGCTTCTTGGAGCGATATAGCATAGATACCTTGAGACGTATACGGGAATTTACTTCAGTGCGGAAGAATGTTGCCCTCTCCATCATAACCGGGGATACTAGGACAGTTGAGTTTCCTAGATTTGATCTAGTAGTTACCTCACCACCCTATGTCGGCCTCATCGACTATCATGAACAACACAGGTATGCGTACGAATTGCTGGGACTAAGATGGAGAGCGAACGAGGAGATCGGACCGGCGTCTAATGGTAGATCGCTTGTGGCACGTACACAATACGTGGACAGTCTGGTGGATTCTTTCAAGAACGTAAGGAAAGGTCTTTCCGAGGACGGGCGCATGGTCGTGATCGTGAATGACAAACTGGAGCTGTATGAAGAGATATGTGATCGCGCCGGTTTCGCCATTGAAAGTCGATTTGAGAGACATGTGAATAGACGGACAGGTAGACGGACCGGTGACTTCTTTGAGAGCGTATTGGTTTGGACACGGAAATGATCTACTCAAGCGTGGAGTCAAAGATGAAATCCAGGAATGTCTCATATCACGTTCGCGATTCAGAATGTATGAAAATAGCTATACAAGGTATCATTAGGTCGATGATGGATCGAATCATGAAAAAGGTCCTAAAGGACGACCCGTTTATTCCTGAGAAACATCATTCGACTAAACCATTATATGCTGCACTTGTTCCTGATGAAGTCTTTAAGGGGGCCCATTTTGAGCGGCGTTTTGTAACTCCTTTTGGGAAGGCATGGCAAAAATTGGCGAAAGTTGCTGCTGACGAAGGCCTTGGTGAGGGAGTTTTGGAACGTACCATTCAGGGTAATGTTCGTACAGAACAGTTGAGGCGTATTCAGGAAGTTCTCAATCAGTTGGAACACCCAGACGAAGGTAAGGATAAAGTAACACCAGATTGGGCATCTGAGTTGAAGTATATCATGGCTGGAGGTGGAGAAAAGATCCCAACTACAGTCATTAGCGACTTATGGGTTCGCGATACCTCGACGAACGAGAAGCATGCATTTGAACTCAAGGCCCCGCTTCCAAATAGTGATCAGACGAAGGTGAGCAAAGAAAAGATATTTAAGCTTTATTGCATGGAACCAAAGTAAGTCAATGGTGCCTATTTCGCGCTACCTTACAATCCTTACGGCAAGAGAGAGGATTACGATTGGAGTTTCCCATTTCGTTGGTTCGATATGCGGAAGGATGAAGTTGTCCTGATTGGTGATGAGTTTTGGGATACAATAGGAGGTGCAGGTACTTACCAGGCGTTTATTGAGGCCGTTAATGAAATTGGTGGAGTCTATCGTAATAGGATATATCGTGAATTTCTTGGCGTTGAACCGCCGGAGGCGACTGATCAACCTACGCTGAGGTAGTGATAATCGCCTCGAAGACTCTAATATAAGGTAAACGACTGGCGGCGACTTGCTCAGCCACCACTAGCAACTACGGCCTCGAAATCTCTTTCTCAATCATAACCCCCCGCATCTTCCCCTCCACACCCTGCATCCAATACCATAGAAGCATGTGGGAGGGAACGACCATGAAGACACTGCACTGGCTAGTCGCCGCAACGATTCTCATCATCCTCGCCGCCGCCTGCGGAGGGGACGGCGATTCATCCGAAGAAGGTAGCTCGGACACCGCCGCGTCCTTCAGCTTCGAGGCGTTCGGCAACGAGAACTTCGAGAAGGACCAACCCATCAGCCTAACCACCTTTGAGGGGAAGCCCGTCGTCTTGAACTTCTGGTATCCCTCGTGCCCCCCGTGCCGACTTGAGATGCCCCACTTCGAGGCCGCCTTCAAGTCCCACAAGGGCGAGGTCGCCTTCGTCGCAATCCAGCAGCTCGGCCTCGACTCCGTGGATGAGGGCCAGAAGTTCGTCGAGGAGTTCGGCCTCACCTACGCCGTCGGGCCCGACACCTCCGGCACCGTCATCCGCGAGTACGACGTCAAGACCTTCCCGACCACCATATTCCTCGACGCCGACCACAACATCGTCCGCAAGTGGGCCGGCCCCCTCAATGAGGAAAAGCTCAACGAGCTCATCGAGGAGATCCTGCCCGCATCGTAGAAATGATCTCTCACCCGGCGGGGGAGAGATACAGAGAGTGGGGCTTGGGAGAAAGGGCGCTCCGCACTGGACTTTGGCGACGTATTCCTCACCATCGTGCGATGGCTCCATGCCCTGGCCGCTGCCGCATGGGTCGGCGGGAGCCTATTCTATCTCATCGTCCTCATCCCGACTCTAAAGCGCGTCCCCGACGTTCCCCGCGCCCTCTCAGCGGCCCTCGGCGTCGAGTTCCGCACCGTCGTCGTCACCAGCATCATCGTCCTCGTCGCGACCGGCGCCATCCTCGCCTTCGACCGCCTCACCGAGGTCGAGCCTCCCTACGCCGCGACACTCGGCATCAAGGTCGTCCTGTCCGTCTGGATGTTCGCCCTAGCCCGCGATCGCAGAAGACACGCGAGAGTCCTCGATGCCGTCGATGAAAGACGCCCAGCCCCGACCACTCTTTGGGGAAAAATAATCGCCGCCGTGTCGGGGTACAATACGCTCGTAATCCTGGGAGTCGCGATCTTCTTCCTGTCCGACCTGCTCAACATGCTCTTCGAGATCGAGCTCCGCACCGAATAGGAGTCCTGCAAACCGTGAAACGCAGCCTGCTCGATATCCTCGTCTGCCCCCTCTGCAAGGGCGAGCTTACCCTCTCCGTCGACCACGAGGAGGATGGCGAGATCGTGGCCGGTAGCCTCCACTGCGACGCATGCGACGAGACCTTTCCCATTGAGGACACCATCCCCAACATGCTCCCGCCCGAGCTGCGGGACTGAATCGACGTGCCAGGGCAATACGGCGACCGACCAATGAGCGTGGATGACGACATAACCAAGCGCGATCAGCCCGCCGATGCCTCAGCGGGTAACGGCCTCGCGCTCTTCACCGACCTCTACCAGCTCACAATGCTCCAGGCCTACTTCGAGGAGCGCATGACGGAACGGGCCGTCTTCAGCCTCTTCGTCCGCCGTCTGCCGCCCCGCCGCAACTTCCTCATCGCCTGCGGACTCGACATCGTCCTTGAATACCTCGAATCACTCCGCTTCACCGTGCAAGACCTGACTTACCTCGATTCGCTCGAGATATTCTCCGATCGGTTCCTCGCGTGGCTTGCCGACTTCCGTTTCACGGGCGATGTCCACGCCGTCCGTGAAGGCACTCCCGTCTTCGCGAACGAGCCAATCCTGGAGATCGAGGCCCCATTGCCCGAGGGACAACTCATAGAGACCTTCGTGATCAATCAAGTCCAACTTCAGACCATGCTCGCCTCGAAAGCCCAACGTGTGGTCACGGCTGCCCGGGGCCGTTCTGTCATCGACTTCGGCGCGCGCCGGATGCACGGGACCGACGCCGCCCTCAACGCTGCGCGCGCCTTCTGGGTCGCGGGTGTGAACGCCACCTCAAACGTCCTCGCCGGACGGCGCTTCGGCATTCCCGTGGCCGGCACGTTGGCACACAGCTACATCCAGGCCCACGGCGACGAGGCCGCCGCCTTCCGCGCCTTCTCAAAGCTCTACCCTGACACCGTCCTATTGGTCGACACCTACGACACCCTCGGAGGAGTTCAGAAAGTCATCGAGCTTGCGAAGCAGCAGGGCGACGACTTCAAGGTCAGGGCGGTGCGCCTCGATTCCGGCGACCTGCTCGACCTCTCGCTGCGAGTCCGAGACGTGCTAGATCAGGCCGGCCTCGACCGCGTCCAGATCATCGCGAGCGGAAGCCTCGACGAGTACGAGATCGACGCGCTGTTGTCGTCGGGCGCTCCGCTCGACGGCTTTGGGGTCGGCACTGCCATGGGCGTCTCTGCCGACGCGCCGTACCTCGATATCGTCTACAAGCTGACATCCTACGCGGGCGACGGACGGGTCAAGCTGTCGGCCAACAAACCCGTCCTCCCCGGCCGCAAGCAGGTGTTCCGCAACTCCGAGAACGAACGCGAAACCGGAGACACCATCGCACGAGCGGACGAGGACCTGCCGGGTCGCCCGCTGCTTGGAACGGTTATGCGCGACGGTGTACGGACCATTCCGCCAACCGCCAACCTCGCCGAAACGCGCCTTCACGCGGCAAAGCAGATCGCCCGACTGCCGGAGACTGTCCGCGGTCTGCCCGAAGCCGACCCGCCATACCCCGTCGAAATTAGCGCCAAACTCAACGCCTACCACCAAGAGGTCGTGCGCCGGACCGCCGCACGGTCCCATGAAACACGAGCCGGTTGGGTAGAATAGGGAGAGAACGGAAGGGGGATGCCATGACTGCCAGTCCCAACGAACTGAAGGCCGGCGACGCGCTCATCATCGTCGACGTCCAGAACGACTTCTGCCCGGGCGGCGCGCTGCCCATAGCGAGAGGCGACGAGGTGGTGCCGGTCTTGAATGACTGGATCGTCGCCGCGGAAGCGGACGACCTGCCCATTTACGCCTCCCGCGACTTCCACCCACAGGGCCACATGAGCTTCTCCGAGAGCGGTGGCCCCTGGCCGCTGCACTGCATTCAGGACACCGACGGCGCACGCTTCCACCCCGATCTCGGTCTTCCTGACAGTGCTGTTGTGGTCACAAAGGGCGTGCGTGTCGACCAAGACCAGAACTCCGCCTTCGACCAGACCGGCCTCGCCACCGACCTCAAGAAACAGCACGTCCAGCGAGTCTTCGTCGGCGGCCTGGCCGAGGACGTGTGCGTGCTCGCCACCGCCCTTGACGGACGTAAAGAAGGCTTCAAGGTTGTCCTAATCCAAGACGCCACGCGACCCGTGACTCCCGAGGGCGGCGTTACCGCCCGCCAACAGATGCGAGACGCCGGAGTCCGACTCAGTTCCTAGAGTGTCTGGGCCACACTTCGTGACACCCCAACGAGGTCGGCAAGCAGTTCGCACGCCGTCTTCTTGCTCACCGGATGGACAACCCCCGGCGCTATCTCCGCCAGCGGACGCAGCACGAACTCCCGCCTCGTCATCCG
The DNA here is from genome assembly GCA_965247555.1 of Dehalococcoidia bacterium. GTDB lineage: Bacteria > Chloroflexota > Dehalococcoidia > Lucifugimonadales > VXLM01 > VXLM01. Next base: position 469,043 of record CBDFHR010000009.1, read on the forward strand.
GGGATGCGGCACCGTCAGGTGCGGCAACTCGACCACAACCCTCCCGTAGAGCAAAATATCGATGTCCAGCATCCTCGGTCCATTCAGCACCGGGCCACGCACACCTGCACTGCGCTGGATTTCTCGTATCTCGTTGAGCAGCTCAAACACGCTCAACTCCGTCCACATCCCGCAGACTGCGTTGACGAAGGACGGCTGAAGAGTCACCCCGACGGGCGCCGTCTCGTACATGCTCGATACGGTAAGCCCGGTCGAAATCTCGCGCAGTCGCTCTACTGCCCACTCGATGTTCCGGCGCTTGTCCCCGAGATTCGAGCCAAGGCCCAGGTACACCTCAGCCTGCATCGTCCTGGCTCCACCCCCGAACGACCGCGTCCGACATCCTCGCCACCCGCGCCATCTCCTTCACGTCGTGTACTCGCACAATGTCCGTACCCCCAGCGATTGACAGTGCCACCGTGGCCGCCGTTCCCTCCACCCGGTCCTCCACAGACAGTCCGAGAACGTAACCGATCGTCGACTTCCGCGACATCCCCACAAGCAGAGGCAGCCCCAGCGTATCGAACTCGCCGAGCCGCCTCAGAATCTCGAGATTCTGTTCCGCCGTCTTGCCGAAACCCATACCCGGATCGACGATGATATTCTCAGTTCGCACCCCGCCTTTCACCGCCGCATCGACCCGACCCCGCATCCCCTCGATCACGTCGGGCACCACGTCGTCGTACTCAGTCCCAACCTGATTGTGCATCAGCACGACCGGCATGTCGGCCTCAGCCGCAACCCTCAGCATGTCCGGGTCTCTCTGTAGCGCCCAAACGTCGTTTATCATCGACGCACCAGCCTCAATCGCGGCCTGCGCCACAGCCGCCTTGTACGTGTCTATGCTCACGGGAAGGTCGGTCTCCCGCTTGATCGCCTCGATCATCGGTAGCACTCTACTCAGCTCCTCATCGGCCGATATCGGCTTCGTGTCGCCGTATATCCCTGGCGGACGTGTCGACTCGCCGCCCACGTCGATGATGTCCGCGCTGTCCTCCTGAAATCGCACCGCCATCCGAACTGCCCCGTCCACGTCGTCGCCCACCCCGTCGTTGGAGAAGGAGTCGGGTGTGACGTTGATAACGCCCATCACGTACGTCCGCTCGCCCCAGACGAATCGTCTTCCCCCGATATCCGTGACGCCCCTAACAGGGCTTATCAGTTCCACAAGACTCGCCCTTGCCGACTACTCTCCGAGCCCTTCGTATCCTTGCTAGGGTCTTGGAGATTTGGTAGTGTGGTTGAGGCCATTGTATCCCATCGAGCGGACGGTGGACTCGCGCGTTCGCTCGAAGATCGTCAAAGGTTAGGCAGGTTCGGCTGCATGGTTCTCAAACGCAAAGTCGACGTGATGCGCGAGGAGCTTGAGGCTCTCAGCGAGAAGTCGCGGCAGGGCGGAGGCCCGTCACGCATCGACGCCCAGCACGCCAAGGGCAAGCTCACGGCCCGCGAGCGTATCGACCTCCTCTTCGACGAGGGCACTTTCGAAGAGCTTGACGCCTTTGTGGAACACCGCGCCACCGAGTTCGGCATGGCCGATCGCAAGTACCTCGGCGATGCCGTCGTCACCGGCTACGGCAAGATTGCAGGCCGTGTGGTCTTCGTCTACGCCCAGGACTTCACCGTAATCGGCGGTACGTTGTCCGAGGTCGTCGCCCAGAAGATCTGCAAGGTCATGGACCTAGCGGCCAACAGCGGCGCGCCCGTCGTCGGCCTCATCGACTCCGGCGGCGCTCGCATCCAGGAGGGCATCGACAGCCTTGCCGGATACAGCGCCATCTTCCAGCGAAACGTAAGATACTCCGGCGTTTTTCCCCAAATATCCGCCATGCTCGGCCCCGCCGCCGGCGGAGCGGTCTACTCCCCGGCCTTGACCGACTTCATCATGATGGTGCGAGGAATCGGACAGCTTTACATCACCGGCCCCGACGTGGTGAAGGCGGCCACCGGCGAGGTCGTCTCCCACGATGAGTTGGGCGGAGCTGAGGCCCACGCTTCCAAGAGCGGCGTCTGCCAGTTCGTCTGGGATTCCGAACAGGAATGCCTCGACCAGATCCGCCGGCTCCTCAGCTTCCTCCCGCAGAACAACATGGAGGAGCCGCCTCAGCAGCGGACCCAGGACGACCCCGAACGGCGCGACCGCGGCCTGCTTCACGTCGTGCCCGACAATCCGAACCAACCGTACGACATGATGGATATCATCCTGCAGGTGATCGACGACGGCGACTTCATGGAGGTGCACGAGCTCTACGCCCGCAACATCATCGTCGGGTTCGCCAGGTTCGATGGCCGCCCGGTCGGCATCGTCGCGCAGCAGCCCGACCACCTCGCTGGGCTGCTCGATATCAACGCGTCCACGAAGGCCGCCCGGTTCATACGGTTCTGCGACGCCTTCAACGTGCCCCTCGTCACCTTCATCGACGTTCCCGGATACATGCCCGGCACCGTTCAGGAGCATGGCGGCATCATAAAGCACGGTGCGAAGCTCCTCTACGCCTACGCCGAGGCCACCGTCCCCAAGATCAGCGTCCTCGTCCGCAAGGCCTACGGCGGGGCGTACATCGCCATGAGCAGCAAGAACCTGAAGGGAGACGTCAACTACGCTTGGCCGACGGGTCAAGTGGCCGTGATGGGCGCGGAGGGTGCGGTCAACATCGTATACCGTGACCAAATCCGCAAGGACGCCGAGCCCGACGCCAAGCGGGCCGAACTTATCGAAGAGTACGAGCGCATGTTCATGAACCCCTACGTTGCAGCGAGTCGCGGCCTCATCGACGACGTGATCGACCCCGCCGATACCAGGCCCAAGATTGTGCACGCCCTCGAAATGCTCGAAAACAAGCGAGAGACCCTGCCGCCCAAGAAGCACGGGAGCATTCCCCTGTGACCGACCGTTCCGACAAGCTGATGGCCGCCGCGATGGCAGCGGTCCAGGAGTATCTCGACCAGGAGGCCCGTCGCATCGGCGCTAGACAGGAACACCGCCCGTTGAGTCGTTGGAAGTCGACCAAATGGCGCACCCTCAGGGAGACCAATCATCATCCGACGCACCTGTGGAAACATAGCACGTGGTTCTGAAGGCCCCACCGGCTCTACCCGTTAGGACCGCCGCCTTCCTCAACTCATGACCTCCGCCACTCCCATCAAGATCACCGACACGACCTTCCGCGACGCCCATCAAAGCCTGATGGCGACCCGCCTTCGCACTGAAGACATGGTGCCCATAGCCGAGCGGATGAACGCCGTTGGCTTCCACTCCATGGAGGTCTGGGGCGGAGCGACCTTCGACTCGACGACGCGATTCCTCGGCGAGGACCCCTGGGAGCGCCTCCGCACGTTCAAGAAGCTCATACCCAACACCCCCTTGCAGATGCTCCTCCGAGGGCAGGCGCTGGTCGGGTACCGTCCCTACTCCGACGACGTGGTTGATGCCTTCGTGCATCGTTCCACGGAGGCGGGCATAGATATCTTCCGGGTATTCGACGCCCTCAACGACCCCATGAACCTCGAACGGGCCGCCGCCGCCGTCAAGGACTCTGGCGCGCACCTGCAGCTCACGATCTGCTACTCCGTCACCGAAGAGGGCGTCCTCGGCGGGCCGATCTACAATCTCGGCTACTACATCGCCAAGGCGAAGGAACTGCTCGACTTAGGAGCCGACAGCATCTGCGTGAAGGACATGGCCGGACTCCTCGCCCCCTACGACTCCTTCAACCTCTTCACCGCCCTCAAAGAGGTTGTCGACGTCCCGCTCCAGTTGCACACGCACTACACGAGCGGCATGGCCTCGATGACCGTTCTCAAGGCGATCGAAGCTGGCGTGGACATCGTCGACGCCTGTCTCGCCCCTCTCGCCCTCCGCACCGCGCAGCCCGCCATCGAGCCGCTCATCACCGCACTCAAGGGCACCGAAAGAGCGACCGACCTAGACCTCGAACCTCTGCTCGATCTCGGCGACTACCTCGAGACGATCACCCCGAAGTACCGCCACCATCTGGAAACCCCGAAGACCGCCGTTATCGACGCCCGTGTGCTCAGCCACCAGATACCCGGCGGCATGACCAGCAATCTCGTCTCCCAGCTCCGTGAGGCCGACGCACTCGACAAACTGCCCGAAGTCCTCGAAGAGATTCCCCGCACCCGCAAGGATCTGGGTTATCCACCGCTAGTTACCCCAATGAGCCAGATGGTCGGCTCGCAGTCCGTCACCAACGTCCTCATGGGCCGCTACGCCACCGTCATCGAGCCAGTCAGAGAGTACGCCCTCGGACTCTACGGCAAGTCGCCCATTCCCATAAGCGATGAGATTAGAGAGAGGACGTTGGCGGGCGCCGACGGAAACGTGACCCCGATCGTCGGACGCCCCGACTCCTGGGATGAACCGGAGCTTCCTGCCGCCAGGGCCGCCATCGAGGACATCTCCGACGACCTCGACGACATCCTGACATACGCCCTCTACCCACAAACGGGAGGCAAGTGGGTCCGCATCAAGCACGGCCTCGACCCGATGCCCAACGAGATGAAACCCACCCCACCACCGGACGACGGCGCGCGACCGGCTGCTCCCCCAGCGCAGGTGCAGGCCGCTCCAAAGAGCCACCGCGCCCGCGCCTTCAACGTCTTTGTCGACGGGGAGGCCTTCTTCGTGGAAGTAGACCCGGTCTCCGCTGGTCCGTCGGACTCCACGGGCGCGGGAACGACACCGTCTGCGCCGCCTGAGTCTGCCCCGGTCAGCGCCGACCCCGCCACCGTTCGACCCGGCGAGTCGACCGTCGAGGCCCCGATGCCCGGCCTGGTCCTCCGCCACGAGGTCGAAGTCGGCGCGATGGTCGAGGCGGGACAGCCCGTGCTAATTCTCGAAGCCATGAAAATGCAAAACTCCCTGCCGGCTCCGGTCTCAGGAACCGTGCGCGCTCTCCCGTTCGACATAGGAGCCAAAGTCTCAAGAGGCGACGTGCTTGCAATCATCAGCCCGTGAAAAAAACTAACCTTGCACACCCCTGCGAGGGGGCGAGGCCTCCATCCGCAGGTTGCAAGGCAATACAAGCAAGAAGAGGCTGTCTCATAATTCGACAGCATACATTTCTCTAGCAAAGGGCCCCACGATTACCGTCGTTGTAGGTATCATTCACTACGAAACACAACCACCCTTACCGTCATTCCCGCGAAAGCGGGAATCCACAACTTCCTGACAAGAGAGGCTGACTATTTCTGAGACACCCTCAGAAGGGAACAAACGTGGACACCGAACAGGTTATCGAACAGGCAAAACAGCATTTCGGCACAGTCCTGCAGCAGCAGCTTGAACGCGTCGAGAGACTCAAGAGTGAAGGCGAATGGACCGACTACTCTGCCATCAGCCCGATCGTAATCGGCATGATTGGCGGGGACGGCATCGGCCCGACGATCAGCGAAGAGACCCGGCGGGTGCTCGAATATCTCCTCCGTGACGAGGTCGAAAACGGCAAGGTCGAGTTCCGCACCATCGAGGGGCTCACCATCGAGAACCGCGCCGCCAAGATGCAGTCGATCCCCGATGACGTGCTCGCCGCGATCAAGGAATGCCACGTTAGCCTCAAGGGTCCCACCCACACCCCCGAAAAGGGCGACGGCTGGCCCAACATCGAATCGGCTAACGTCAGCATGAGGAAGGCCCTCGACCTCTTCGCCAACGTCCGGCCCGTTCGGATTCCGTCCGAAAATATCGACTGGACGTTCTTCCGCGAGAACACCGAAGACCTCTACGCCGTCGGCAGTCAGGGCATCAACGTCACCGACGACCTCGCCATCGACTTCCGCGTCATCACGACCCAGGGATCGGAGCGCATCATCGAGGCGGCCTTCGACCACGCCGAGCGTACCGGCAAGACACTTGTGACCATCGTGACCAAGGCCAATGTTGTCAAGACCACGGACGGCAAGTTCCTCGATGTCGCCCGCAGGATCGGCGAGAAGTACCCCGGCATCGAGTGGGACGGCTGGTACATCGACATCATGACCGCCAAGCTCATCGACCCAAAGAGGCGCAGCGATTTCCAGGTGCTCGCCCTCCCGAACCTGTACGGCGACATCCTCACCGACGAGGCCGCCGAGATTCAGGGCGGCGTCGGCACGGCGGGAAGCGCCAATATTGGCAAGCAGTACGCAATGTTTGAAGCGATTCACGGCAGCGCCCCTCGCATGGTCACCGAGGGCCGAGCGCAGTACGCCGACCCAAGTTCCCTCGTCCGCGCGGGCGCCATGTTGCTCGACCACATCGGCTACAGCGACCTTGCGACGCGACTGCACACCGCCCTCGACATCTGCGGAATGTACGAGAAGAAGGTCGTCATGACGGGCCGCGACACCGGCGCAACGAGCACGGAATTCGGCGACTACCTCATGGCAACCGTCGAAGACCCCAACCTCTTATCCCGCCGCGATGAGTTCGAAAACGGGTAGAGCTTTAACCTAACGCCACGTCATCGATAACCGTGAACCGCACATTGTGCCAATTCTTCACGAATCTGCAGTATCCCTTCCAATGAACACGCCTCACAAGAGCCCCCACCGAATCTGTCGTAGGGGCAACCCTTGTGGTTGCCCATCCCCGGCATCAACACACGTTCACTCCCATAGGCTGACTTGCAAAGCCACCGTCATTCCCGCGAAGGCGGGAATCCATCGAACCTCACTATCAATAAGATCGGAGACACACGACGCCACGAGCGTCGACCACGTAACCAAGACCGAAGGAGCAATTGAATGACACGTAGAAAGGTAACGGTAGTCGGGGCCGGAAATGTCGGCGCGACCGCCGCCCAGCGAATCTTCGACAAGGGCTACGCCGACGTCGTTCTCGTGGACATCGTCGACGGCCTGCCGCAGGGCAAGGCGCTCGACATCCTCGAATCGGGCCCCGTCTCAGGCAGCGACGCCTCCATGGTCGGCGCCAACACTTACGAGGAGACCGCCGGCTCGGACGTGGTCGTCATCACTTCCGGCATCGCCCGCAAGCCGGGCATGTCCCGCGACGACCTGCTCCTCACCAACATGAAGATCGTCACCAGCGTCGTCAACGAGGTCGTGGCACAATCGCCCGACACCATCCTCATGCCCGTTACCAACCCCCTAGACGCCATGGCGCAGCGCGCGTTCCAGGTCAGCGGCTTCCCGAAGCATCGGGTCGTCGGCATGGCCGGTATTCTCGATACCGCGCGATTTCGCACGTTCCTCTCTATGGAGCTGAATGTCTCAGTCGAGAGCATCGACGCATGGGTGCTTGGCGGCCACGGCGATTCCATGGTACCGGTAGTCGGCAGCACCATCGTGGGCGGCCAGCCCGTCTCGAAGCTCATTCCGCAGGACCGTCTCGACGCCATCGTCAAGCGTACCCAGGACGGCGGCGCGGAAATCGTCAACTACCTCAAGACAGGCAGCGCCTACTACGCACCCTCCGCAGCCATCGTCCAGATGGTCGAGTCCATCCTCTTCGATAAGAAACAGACGCTCCCCTGTACCGCCTTCCTCGAAGGCGAATACGGGATTGACGGACTCTTTGTCGGAGTCCCGGTCAAACTTGGTGCCAACGGCGTCGAAGAGATCATGGAGTTCGATCTCACCGACGACGAGTCGGCCGCCCTCCAACGCTCCGCCGATGCCGTCCGGGAACTGGTCGAAGTGATGGACAATGCCAACGGATGAGCACAGGCCCCGTCCTGATCCGGTCGACTACGATTCAGACCCCGACCGCTTCCGTGCCACAACCTTGGCTAGCCGGAAGTACGGGCTTGTTGGCGATGTCCACGAAGACGTTGCTGACCGCTTTGCCAAGGAGCAAGCCGACCGCGTGCTCGATATCGGATGTGGACAGGGCAAACTGATCGGTCTCCTTCGAGACCGGCGTGTCCCGGTAGTAGGTCTCGATGCATCGCCGGCGATGCTCAAAGCTGCGTTTGGAGCGCGTGTTTTCGGCGACGCACGGGTCCTCCCGTTTCGATCAAACACATTCGGCGGTGCGGCAGCGCTCTACATGCTCTACCACCTCGAAGACCCGGTTAGGGCCGTCGCAGAGTGCCATCGCGTGCTCAGGCCCGGCGGGCTGTTCGCCGCGTGCGCCCCGAGCATGTACGATTCCCCGGAGCTGCAGTCCGTCCTGCCTGGCTACGGCGTGCCCTCGACCTTCGACAGCGAGAACGCTCCGGAGATCGTCGGATCGGTATTTGGCGAAATTGAGATAGATGCCTGGGACGGACCGTACGTCCGCTTGCCCGACCGCGAAGCACTCATTCTCTACCTCCGAGGTCGCCGTTTGACCTCTTCTGCCGCGGAGCGGGCCTCCGACGCTATCGACACGCCGCTAACTCTGACCAAGAGGGGCGCTGTCATCTACGCCCGCAAACCCGCCTGAACTGCTCGCGGAATTCCGCTCTACAAAAAAACGCCAAAACTCGTCGAATCTCGCCTTGACATCTGCTACATATGTTCGGTACAGTTGTTCTTGTCGATCGACACATGTTCGCAGGCTCCTCCGGCACTACCCCTTATGCAAACCCCCAGAGGAGCCTGCCGACATACCGGCGCAGGTATCGCGCCGTCCGTAGTTTGAAACGCAATTTGGAGAGGAGAAGGAATTGCCAAATCCTGTAGTACACTTTGAGATTCTTGGGAAGGACTACGAGGCCCTCCAGCAGTATTACCGCGATCTGTTCGATTGGAATATCACCCAGGCGTCCCCCGACTTCCCGTACGGGCTGGTGAGCGTGGAAGAGCAGGGTGAAGGCATCGGCGGAGGTGTGGGCTCCAGCATGGATGGCAGCCCCCAGGCCATGTTCTACGTCCAGGTCGACGACATCCATGCCGCGATCGACAGGGCCGCCGAACTCGGCGGGGGAATTGCCATGCCGGTCACCGTCATACCCGGAATGGTCGTCTTCGCTCACTTCAAAGACATCGAGGGCAACCTCATCGGACTAGTTTCATCCGAGGTCCCTCCCGCCGAGTAGAATCGCATGCGTAGGCGTAACAACAACACTTTACAATAAGAAGCAAATGTCGCGAAATATCGCACAATGTCGTATTTTCCCAGGTTTTTTCGTTGTTATGGTAACGTTGTCAGACCCCGCGTCAGTCACCTCGTGATTAGCCATAAGCACTGACGGCAGTCAGATACAGCCGCCCGAAAGACGAGGATTTCGGCGGCACCAAAAGGCCCATTATCTGTTCCGCACCGTGAAAGTGACGGGATCACCGAACAAGGGCAACATTACGTCTTTGCGTCTCACAAAGTTACGCATGTGTCAGGCAGCGTATTGACCTCCTACCTGATGGGTTGCTACACTCCATCCACCTTACTCTAGGTGCTCGGAGCCTATCGTGACCAACCAGATGCAGAGAGACCCCGCAATGCCCGGCGTGACCCCCTTCGTCGGTCGCCGGTTGGAACTTGCGCGAATGCGCTCCCATCTCGATGCGGCGATCGAGGGGTCGGGACGCACCGTCATGGTCGCGGGCGAGCCGGGAATCGGCAAGACGCGGACCGCCGCTGAACTGGAAGCCTACGCCGAGGAACGTGGCTGCCATGTGCTCTGGGGCCGCTGCTACGAGGAAGCGGGAGCGCCGCCGTTCTGGACATGGGTTCAGCCCATCCGCTCCTATGTCGAGAGCGCCGACTCCGACCGGCTCCGGGAGGAGATGCGTGAAGGTGCCCGCGAGATATCCGACATTGTCCCTGAAGTACGCAATCTCGCGCCGGACAGCGTCGACGTCCGGCTTGGTGAGGGCCCGGATCAGGCCCGCTTCCGCCTGTTTGATGCGGTCTCGAGCTTCTTCCTGAGGGCTTCCGCCCACCGTCCGCTGCTCATCGTGCTCGACAATCTGCACTGGGCACATACTTCTTCGCTCCTCCTCCTCAACTTCCTCGCGACTGCCATCGTCGACCAGCGAATTCTCATCGTGGGGACATACCGCGATGAAGACATCACCCGCGGCCATCCGCTCATCCACGCCCTGGGCGATCTCAACCGTCTCGACCACTTCGATCGACTGATACTAAGAGGCCTGACCTCCGGCGACATTGCTGACTATATTGCTGAGGCCTGTGGCGCCCACGCACACGGGCGCCTCGCCGAGTTGATCCACCTCCACACTGAGGGCAACTCGTTCTTCGTCACGGAATTGGTCCGGCTCCTGCAGCAGGAGGGTGTCCTCCATGCCAACGCAGTCGACGCCGAGACCGTCCTTCGTGATCGAGTCCCCGCTGGGGTCCGCGAGGTCATCGGACGGCGTCTCGACCACCTGAGCGTAGCGTGTAGCCGCGTCCTCACCATCGGCTCGGTGATCGGCCGCGAGTTCTCCCTCGAACAGCTCCTGGCCCTGCCCGCTGCGACGTTCGACGAGATGGGACTTCCCGGCGACTCCGGGCAGATCATGGACGCCGTCGACGAAGCGATCGCCTCCAGACTCATTGAAGAGATCGACCGCGGCCACGGAGATTACCGGTTCGTTCACGCGCTCATCCAACAGGCGCTTGCGGCCGAGTTGTCCACGACGGTCAAGATTCGTCTCCACGCGCGGATCGCCGAGACCCTGGAGCGCTTGCACGGAAATGGGGCGGGCGACCGCCTCGGGGAGCTAGTCCGCCACTATTCGGAGGCTGAGGCACTCGTCGGAAGCGACAAGCTGGTCAAGTATCTGATCTTGGCCGGTGAGCAGGCGCTGAACACCTACGCCTACGAGGAGGCGCTCGGATACTTCCGCCAAGCCCGCAACGCGAAAGGAGAGACCCAGTCGGACGACCGGTTGGCGTCGATCATGTTCGGGTTGGGTAGGGCGCAGGTCGCGACGGCCCAGCGCCACGAGATGCAGAGCGCCGTCGAAACACTGACCCGCGCATTCGACTACTACGAGAAGGCGGGCGACGTGGAAACGGCCTTGCAGATCGCCGAATACCCGGTCATGGCCACAACGGGCATCACCGGCATCACACACCTGATCGCGCGAGCGCTCGATTTGGCAGGCCCCGACTCACACCGTTCGGGACGGCTGTGGGGACGGTACATTCGGGCAGCGGCGCTTGAGCGAGGCGACTACGAGCAGGCCAACAATGCGTACTTGCGCGCAATTGAAATTGCTCGCAGAGAGCGCGACATCGCCCTGGAGGTGCACGCCTCCGCCGATGCCGGCAGTGTCGACGGGTACTACCTCGAATTGACACAGGGCCTGGAGAAATGCCTCCGCGCCATCGACCTCGCCGCTCATGTCCGCAGGCCCGATTTGGAGGCTACCGCCCTCAACTGGGCCGCCACCATCCTGCTCGTTACCGGTCGGCCCGTGCGGGCCCGTCACTACGCCGAGGCATGTCTCGCCAATGCCGAGAAGCTGCGCGACGGCTACAGGATTGCAGGCGCTATCGACAACCTCGAAGACCTGGCTCGACTCGAAGGCGACTGGGATTCGGCGCGAGAACTGAGCGACCACGGGCTCCGCGTCACCCCGCGCGACGGACGCCTTCTAGCCTTCCGCGCCGTCCTGGAGTACGAAGCGGGCATCAAGGACCAGGGTGACGCGTTCTTTGCACGACTGATCGAGGCCATCGAGGACCGAGAAATCGGCCCCACCCTGCTCAATACGTGCGCCGCGCTCTGCCTGCCGATCATAACCGAAATCACCGGCATGGACGGGCACTCCGACATCGGCCGCCTGGCCGCCGAGCGCGTGATCGGCTCGCCCGAAGCTACTCCGGGCCTCCTCCTGTCCGCGCGAGCCGGACGCGCCCTCACCGTTCTCTCTCAAAAGGACGTTCCCGCAGCGGAGACCCTCTACGAGCGCCTCCTGCCCCATTCCGGCATCATGGTGTACGGAGGAGTTACTGCAGTCGACCGTATCTTGGGCCTGTTGGCTGGACTCACGGGCCGCCTCGATGAGGCCAATTCCCACTTTGCCGCCGCTGCTCACCTCTGCCAGCGCGCAGGCTACCGGCCGGAGTACGCATGGAACGCTTATAGCTGGGCCGCCGTTCTCGCTGGGAGATACACCGACGGATCGAAGCCTCCCAACCGAATCACCGCCAACGCCGACAAGGCGCTTGCTTTGCTCGATGAGGCTCTCGATATCTCCCATGAGCTTGGAATGGGGCCCCTCGCTGCCAAGTCGTCCGACCTGCTCCAATCGATAAAGGATCAGATGACTCACGTGGCCGAGTACCCGGACGGACTGACGCGACGCGAGGTGGAAGTGCTTCGTGTCTTGGCGCATGGGAAGACCAACCCTGAGATTGGCGAAGAGCTTTTCATCAGCCTCAACACCGTCACCCGCCACCTCAGTCACATATATACCAAGACGGACGCGGCAAACAGGGTAGAAGCCGCGATCTACGCCACCAATCACGGCCTCGTCCAAGAAAAGTGAAACGGTCCGAATCTGTCTGTGTGAGTAGGGCATTCACCGGTGTCCAGTGACTCGCAGATCGAGGTGACCCGATGACTCGAGTAATTGCAGTTGCCTTGCTAGTTCTCGGAGTTGCCGGATCCGCCGTTGGGGCGTTCAGCAACAATGCGATGGCGGCGTCGCGGACGGCCCTTTACGTCGAGATCGATGGTCTCATGATGCCGTTGACCGAACGGTTCCTGTCACGGGTAATCGAAGAGGCCGTGAAAGATGGAGCGGAGCTGCTCGTTGTCGAACTGGACACGCCCGGCGGTCTTCTGAAGACGAGTGAGCGTATGGTCGATACGATACTCGATTCCCCAGTGCCGGTGATCGTCTTCGTATCGCCCGCAGGATCCAGGGCGGCCTCGACAGGTACCTTCGTCACCGCCGCCGGACACCTTGCGGCCATGGCGCCTGGTACCAACATCGGCTCTGCCTTCCCCGGGAGAACTGGCCATGATCTCCTCCCCGAGCCCCGCTCCTCCGCCTTCAACGCCATTGAGTACTTGGTCGACAGGATTGCTGAACGTCGCGGCAGAGACCGGGACGCGCTTATGGCAACCGTCGAAGATGCCGTCTCCTACTCCGCGCACGAGGCGGTCGCCGCAGGAGTCGTGGATCTCGTCGCACAAGATGTCGAGAACCTCCTCATGCAGATAGACGGATGGAGCGTTCTCCTGAATGGTCACGAGAGAACGCTTAGCACCCGGGACCTCGCTCTCTTCAAGCTCGAAAAGACGCTTCTCGAACACTTCCTCGACTTCATTTCCGATCCCAACATCGCGTTCATGCTTATGGTGGCGGGATTTCTCGCCTTGTGGCTGGAATTCGTCGCACCGGGCGCACTTGCCTTTGCGCCTGGCATCACGGGAGTGATCTTGTTGGCCTTGGCGATTGTGGCGCTCGGTAACCTGCCCGTCAGTGGGGTGGGTATCGTCCTGTTGGTACTTGCCGCCGTGCTACTGTTCTTAGAGACGCAGATGCAGGGAATCGGGTATTTCGGCGGAGCGGGCGCAATCAGCCTTCTCCTTGGAGGCCTGTTCCTGTTCGGCGATTTCACCCGTCCGGATATTCAGCCGCCCTCCTTCGACCCGCCCACGATTCGCGTGAATCTCTACCTCATACTCGCCATATCGGTTGGGGTGTTCGCACTTTGGATGCTGGTGCTTCGAGACATCCTGAAATCTCAAACCACCGGCACGACAACCACCTCCACGCCCGATTCGATCATCGGGCTGACCGCCATAGCCGCCACGGCCCTGTCTCCCAGAGGTACGGTCACCCTCGCCGGTGAGGAATGGACCGCCGTTACATCAGACGAGCGACCGGTAGAGCAGGGGACGGAGGTTAAAATCGTAAACCAGGACGGCCTAGTGCTCACTGTCAGGCAAGTAGAGGCGTCACCATCCGAACAGAAGTGCTAGACGGTTGTTGTGTCAACAAGCTAGTGGTTCAACATCCTAGTAATGAAGGGTAACAAGACTATGAACTGGTAGGGGCGGGTTTGAAACCCGCCCTGTCGTTGTAGAACGCAAATCTACCCCCTATTACTACCCGTCATTTCAAAGACATATCGGTCTACTAGCTCCTCGGCTCGATGACGGGGACTTGAAGGCCCTGCGGGCGCTCAAACTCCTTGTACCTTACCCACATTTCGACCCCATTCAGGCTGCGTGTGAATCCCGCCCGCTTCTCGAACTCCCTACACTCGATCTCGATCACGTTCTCGCCGTTAGTGACGAGTGCCGGGTCGAGCCGCCACCTGAACCAGTGCACCGACATGCTCGGCGGAGCGTAGATCTCGCCACGGTGGTACGCGGGCACACGAGGCATGTGCATGGCGCGCTCGTCGGTGATCTCGGCGTCCTCCCACGGCAGTGTCGTCCCGTTGATGCGAATGACTATGTCGTCCTCGATGCAAAAGTAGGCGAACCGCAGGTTCAAAACGGGCCTGCGAATATCTTGGTCATCGATGGCCGCCGCGATGTCGTCCGCAATCCGTAAAGAGACCGTTGCCGTCTCGCCCTCCACGAGATCGACCGGCAATTGCCGGGGCGCTTCCATTTTGGTCCTCGGTGCCTGCGACTCCCTCGGCTGGAGGACGTACCGCTTGTTCCTACGCGACATCGACTGGGGAAGCGCCGCCTCTCGGAGCGCTTGGTACTGCTTCTCGTCGAAGGGCCATGGCAGGTATCCCAGATACAGGCCCGCGAATCCTTGATCCTCGATGGTTCGTGACAGCGCCCGATACATCTCGATGTGCGGGTCGAGGGTGCGATCGTCGTACACCGCCCGGGGAGGACGGATGTAGGCCGCCGCGCCCGCTTTGTTCGCGGCATCGGCCATCCACTTACCGTCGGGAAGGCCCGTGTCCATCAGGAACTCTGGCACTTGCCCTACAACCATGTCCACGTTGCCGTCCGCGAGCCACGTCTCGACATCGAGTCCGATCCCAAGATTGTCTTCCCGCCGGTGAAAAACGCGAGCCATGATGGGGATGTCCCGGCCCTGCCGCTCGCCGATCTCATTCACTGTCTGGCGAATTCGTGCGACATACTCATTCATGATTGGTATGCCCGCCTCTACTTCGCCCTCCCGGAAATACATGGCGCTGAACATGAAGTCGAGCTCGATGCCGTCCGCGCCGTAGTCGTCCACCATCTCCCGTATGAGCGCCAGCTTGTCCTCGTGTACCAACTCGTTAGAGAAGTCGTATGCCCACCTATCGGGGTGATCTTCCGCTCCGCCGAAGCACACATCCAAGCCGTGATGCCACCTGAGCCACCCGCAGCGCTGGGTGCGGTAAATGTTGCTTGTCTGCAGCCTCAGGCTTGGGAAGAAGCTCAGCCGGTTGGCCCTGGCATACGAGATCGACTCCTCGATCTGGTCGGTGCCCATCTTGGCGGCGTCCTCGACCATCCGCATGATCCGCCAGTCAATGTAGTTTTCCCAGACGTCCTTCTCCTCTCCGATCGTCCTCCCGACCTTACTTTGATGGAAGTAGACGTCGCCATAGCCCATGCCCATGACGAGTAGATCGACGCCCGTGCCGAGCACCTCGTCGACCGGCCAGCGGAGCTTGCCCATCGTCAAGGGCGGTTCGACTCGCTTGCCGTGAAAATGATGAGCGTCGTTGTAGTAGACCAGTCGCGGCGTGTCCATCACTGCACCTCGTGCCAGCATGTTTTGTGCGTCGCCGTTAGGTTATCACGCTCCGCCGATTGACGGTCGGCAACTTGACCAATATAATGCCCAACCTACCTCGGAGGTGTGCCTATCCTCGAACCGGCCGAATATGCGCGACTCGCCGTAGAAGTCGCCGACGACCACATGGCGTCCGACATCTCGATGTTGGACGTTCGAGAAGTGTGCGACTTCGCCGACTTCTTCGTCCTGATGACGGCGGAATCTACTCGACAGATCAACACGCTCGTCGACGAGATCGGGGGCGCGCTAAAGCGCAAAGGTACCCGGCTTCACCACCGCGAGGGCACGTCGGACGGCGGCTGGGTGCTCCTCGACTTCAGCGACGTCATCGTGCACATCTTCCGAGCCGAGGACCGCGACTACTACCGGCTCGAAGGCGCTTGGAAAGGAGCCGTCGAGACGGTCAGGATTCAATGACCCACGAGTCGATGCATCGCTCGTAGGTCAGCACCTCGTCCGGTGAGAAGAACAGCCCGATCTCGCGTTCCGCCGACTCGTCCGAGTCCGACCCGTGCACGAGATTCATTCCTATCGTCATGCCGTAGTCACCGCGGATTGAGCCGGGAGCGGATTCGGTCGGGTTGGTGCTCCCCATCGTGGCGCGAACGAGCTGTACCGCGTTCTCGCCCTCTAGGACCATGGCCACAATCGGCCCCGACGTGATGAACTGAACGAGATCCGTGAAGAAGGGTTTGCCCTCATGCTCTCCGTAGTGCCGGTGTGCGAGTTCACCAGAGACCTGCATCAGCTTCATCCCGGCTATCTTGAGACCGCGCCGCTCAAATCGCGCGATGAGATCGCCCACGAGTGCCCGCTGTACCGAGTCGGGCTTTAGCAATACGAGTGTCCTACTCATTTCTTTCTTCTTTCTCTTGCTTGTTTCGCCTTCTCGAACTGCGCGCTGTGCATGTATATCGGCTGCAGCATGTCCGGGTCGTCCGTGGAGCCCACGCGCAGCCGATCATATGCGAGCTTGGCTAATGCAGATGCAGTCCGGGTCGGCGGAGGCGTTTCAATGACGGATACCCGCGCGCTAATCAGGTCCCGCACGGCTCCAGCCTCCTCGCCGCACAGGATTGTACCGTCCTGAAGCGCGTCTGCCAACAATTCTCGTTCGACGACGCGATAGTGGGTCTCCGGGTATGTTTGGTTGTTGTACGTAGCAAGATAGACCTTGGAACGCCCGGCCCCGATCACTGCCGACAGCGGACCTGTAAGGCCGCGAAACGGCGCCGCCTCGATATCCAGCGTGTTGACGCCCACCAGCGGAATTCCACGCGCCATGGCGAGCGACTTGGCCACCGACAGACCGACGCGCAGGGCACTGAACCCGCCCGGCCCCAGCGCCGCGAACACCGCCGTCAGGTCTTCCACAGATACGACGGCGTGTTCCATGACCCGCCGGAGCGCTGGCACAAGCTCGACCGAGTGGTTGCGCTCCGACCGCCAGGCCAACTCGGCCAATATGCGACCTTCTTCGGAGATACCTACCGAAGCGTAGCGAGTCGACGTGTCGATGCAGAGTTCCATGCCTACCCTTGTGGAACGCTTCCCATATGACTGACCGCATCAAGCACGCTCTCTAATCTATCGGGCTCGGCCCTAAAGCTCAGACGCCGCTCGCACTCCGAGACGAGTTCCAAGTGGATGCGGAGCGAGTCGTCGGGGAAGATGCCCGGAACGTTGTCCGCCCACTCCACGACCGTCAGGCCGTCCCCGTCGAGGTACTCCTCGATTCCGAGTTCCTCGGCCTGCTCGATAGAGCCGACACGATACAGGTCCATGTGGTACATCGCCATCCGCCCCCGGTACTCCGCGATGAGCACGAACGTGGGACTTCGAGCTAGGTCGTCTGACCCGAGGCCATTCAGGATACCTTGCGTCAGGCACGTCTTGCCGGTGCCAAGCTCGCCCGTCAGCAGGACCACGTCGCCCGCCGCCGCGTGCTCGCCCACGATTCGCCCGATGGCGCGAGTCTCTTCGGGGCCTCTAGTGATGATCTGAGCTTCCAATGGAGAACTGAGGACTACTACCGGCATCGCTTTTGGTGCTTTCTTCCGCCTTCGATTATACTCAGAGATACGCACGGAAGCACCAAACATCCTGTGGCATGTTCGCCTCGGATTGGTAAGGAATCGGAAGTCCATGCGGCCAAACCCGGAAGCTAAGGACACCATGCCACCTTCGGCGAAGTCTCCCAGCGGTGTATCATGGTAGTAGCACTCTTGCCGTAGGCGAATATTTGCGCGCTCTCATAGTCTCTGATGTGCACTCGAATCTCCAAGCGTTCAAGAGCGTGATCGCGCACGCCAACGAGATGGACGGGTTCGATCAGATATGGCTCTTGGGCGATCTTGTGGGATACGGCCCGGACCCTGCCGCCTGTATCGATCTGCTGCGAGAGTACGATCACATCGGTGTTGCGGGAAACCACGATCTGGCGGTGGTGGGAAAGCTCGGACTTCAAAAGTTCAACATGTACGCCGCAGCCGCCGCGCGCTGGACGACGAAGAAACTGACCGAGGAGTATTTCGACTTTCTTGGTGACTTGCCGCTTCGTCTTGAAGTCCACGACTTCACCCTTGTACACGGCAGCCCCAGAGACCCGGTGTGGGAATACGTCATCACCGCAGCCTCGGCCTCGGCCAACTTCTCACGCTTCAGCACGAAACGGTGCCTCGTTGGGCACTCCCACGTCCCATTCCTGTGTATGCCCGAAGATAACGGTGCACTGTTCTTCGACTTCCCCGTCGACCTGCCCGTGCAGTTGCCGGACGCGAAGGTCATCATCAACCCCGGCAGCGTCGGACAGCCACGAGACGGCCTCCCCACGGCCAGCTACGCGCTCTACGATACTGACGAGCAAAAGATCACCCACTACCGTGCCGAGTACGATATTGCGGCAACACAGCAGCGAATGACCGAGCACAACCTGCCGCCCTACCTCATCGACCGGCTAGCCCGCGGCCGTTGAACGCACTCCGCCCTTTCGATTTCTCATGACCGCCATTTGCCCAAGTCAGAGACCATCAATCACCCGTCATACCGGCGAAGGCCGGTATCCAGTGGGGTGGCGGCTAAGGGGAAAATGGTGTGGCAATCCTATTTAGGTCTCACCCGTCTGGTAGCCCTACGAAGGTTCCATTCACGGATACGCACGCTAAACAAGAAACGACCTCGGAGGATTCGTGGAAGCAAAGCAGTTTGAGAGCCGGAGCCTGCGAGGCTTGATCGTCGAGCCCGATGACTATGACCCCGATCGAGAGTACCCGCTTATCATCCTCCTGCACGGCTTTGGATCGAACATGTCCGACCTCGCTGGTCTGACCCCCGCGATCAACCGCACCGAGTACCTATTCGTATGCCCAAACGCGCCAATGCCGTTAGATCTTGGCACGGGGCAGACCGGTTACGCGTGGGCAAACTTCTACGGCGACTCGTACGCGCAGGAAGCCTTGGCCTCAGAAGACAAGCTGATGGACTATCTTGAAGATGTGGAAGCGCGCTACCGCGTCCGCCAGGACCAACTCATTCTGGGAGGCTTCTCTCAGGGTGGGATGATGACTTATCAAATAGGGCTGCCACGCCCGGAGAAATTCGCCGGGCTGTTCGCGCTAAGCGCGATGGTGAAGGAGCCGGACATCATCCGTCCACGACTGCCGGAGAGGCGCGACCACGCGCTCTTCGTGGCCCATGGAACACTCGATACGATAGCTACGCTGGAGGCGGGCAGGGGATCACGTGACCTCCTCCGAGAGTGGGGCTACAGTCCCGAATACCACGAATACGACGGCATGGCCCACGAAATCAGGCAGGAGGTTATCGACGATTTCGTCAGTTGGCTGAAGCGCCTGACCCAGAATAAGCGCGAGTGAAGCTAGGCGTCCGTTTCCCCGCCAGCAGGCGGTGAGGCTGCCCGCATCTGCTCTTCCACCCATCGCCGGTACTCGTCGAGGCTCGGCGGTGAGACGTAGAAGACTTGAACGTCGGTGGGGAACTGCACTCGGTGGTCCTGCCCGATGAAGAGCGCGCCGCTCTCGTTTTCGCCGAGAGTCGTGTCGATTCGTCGTGCTATGTGCTCGTAGCGAAGCTTCGTGGACTCCTGGTAACCGTCTGATGCCAGCTTGAGGACCTTTTCGCTCATGAGTCCGATGGTCAGGCAGCGCTGCCAATCGGTGCTCTCTTCCAACAGGGCGCGGTCTTCGGTCGCCTCCATGGTCGCTCCCGAACGACAGAGCGTCCGCACGAAGCCGCTGACTGCCGGGTTCATGTCATCCAGTGTCTTGAGACCTCCATCGTCGCTGGCGTCAATCGCCTCGTGGTAGATGTGCTTGATCGATCCGAGCCGACGCTCCATGTTCTCGATCTGGTCCCTGACATCCGACCAATACCTTTCGAGGATGCGCTGACCCTCTTCCGGCAGGCCGGGAAACGAGACAAGCAGGGGAATGAGCAGCAGTTTCCGGTCTTCCCGGAACTTTTCGGCCTCCGGCTTGGGCATCTGTCCGATGGTGGTCATGCGCGTACGTCTACCCTACGGGGATACCCGCCTCGGTACGTCTTCGCCCGGGACCACCTTGTGCATCCGGCCGCTCGATGCGGACGGCACAGACCTTGTATTCTGGGATCTTCGAGTTGGGGTCGTACGCCGAGTTCGTCAGGAAGTTTGCCGCGTGGTCCTTCAGCTTGACGAACGGAACGAAGACCTCTCCGGGCCGCATCTTCTCGGTATAGAGCGCACGACCTTCGAGATCGCCCCGCCGCGATCTGACGCGGATCCACTCGCCGTCCTCCACGCCGTACCGCTTTCCGTCCTCGGCGCTTATGTGTATCTGCAGTTCCGGCATACGTGCGAGCAGGCCTTCGGCGCGGGTGGTAATCGTGCCCCCGTGCCAGTGGTACAAGACTCTGCCGGTGTTGAGGATTAGCGGGAATCGTTCCGACGGCATCTCCTCTGCGGCAGGCCCCTGCTCGAACGGCACGAACTTCGCCCTTGGCCCTCGCGGGAAGTCGGTCTCGTACAGGTACCGCGTGCCCGGGTGGTCAGGCGTGGGGCATGGCCACTGGATGCCGCCCTCTGAGTCGAGCCGTTCATAAGAGATGCCCGCAACGATGGGGGCCAGCCCGGCCAACTCGTCCCATATCTCTGACGGGTGGCCGTAGTCGAACTCCGACTCGAGACCGAGACCCCTCCTGGAAGAGAGGCGTCGCCCGAGATCGCTGATGATATCCCAGTCGGGACGGCTGCTCCCCACAGGCTCGATAATCTTCCGAACGCGCTGTACACGACGCTCGCTGTTCGTGAAATGTCCCGTCCTTTTCGGCGAATGTCGTCGCCGGGAGCACGACATCCGCGATCTCCGCCGTCTCGTGCATGAAGATATCCTGCACAACGAGGAATTCGAGATTCTTGAACGCCTCTTCGGCGTGGTGCAAATCGGGTTCGCTCAGGAGGGGGTTCTCGCCTGTGACATACATCGCCTTGAGGTTCCCCTGTATCGCCTCTTCGATCATTTCCGTCACGACGAGGCCCTTGACTGCATTCAGCGGCTCGTCCCCCCAGGCCTCGCTGAACTTGAGCACCGATTCTTCGGTCAACAGTTGGTAACCCGGGAAGGAACTGGGGAGGCATCCGGCGTCGCCGCAGCCCTGCACGTTGTTCTGACCGCGCAGGGGAGATATGCCCGAGCCTGGTCTCCCTAGCTGGCCGGCGACAAAGGCGAGGTTCAACAGGCCGTGCGCGTTTGCCGTACCGTTCGTATGCTGCGTGATGCCCATTCCCCAGACGAGGCAGGAACCGCTGAACGGAGGATTGGCGTAGATTCTGGCCGCCTCGGCTATGTCTTGGGCCGGAACGCCGGTGACCTTCTCTACGGTTTCGAGGTCGTATTTGCTAACGACCTCCCGCCACTCTTCGAATTGCTCCGTGCGGTCGCCGATGAAGTCGGTATCCGCAAGTCCTTCGTCAAGAATGACCTTCGCCATGCCGTTGTACAACGCCACGTCAGTCCCCGGTCTCGGCCTCAGCCACAGTTCGGCGAAGTCGCACATTTCGATTCTGCGCGGGTTGATGACGATCAGTTTCGCCCCTCGCTCGATTACGGCGCGGCGCATTCGTGACGCGGCGACGGGATGGTTTGAGTTGGCGTCGGAGCCGGTGATGACGATGCAGCCCGCCTCTTCGTAGTCGATGTACGAGTTGCTGGTCGCCCCGCTGCCGAGGGAGGTGAGCATGGCCTCGACGGAAGGGGAGTGACATAGACGGGTGCAGTGGTCGATATTGTTCGTCTTCATCAGGAGACGGGCGAACTTCTGCTGGATGTATCCGTCCTCGTTGGTCGCCTTCGCGGACGCAAGCGTTGCGAACTGGTCGCCGTTGTACTGAGCGAGTCGGTCGGCGACGTAGTCCAGCGCCTCGTCCCATGAAGCCTCGACGAATTCTCCATTCTTGCGAATTAGCGGCGTCGTCAGCCGGTCCTGGTGATGTACGAATGTGTATCCGAATCGTCCCTTGACGCAGAGCATCCCGACGCTCGACTGGTTGTCGGGATCGTCGAGCATGGCCATGATCCGCTCGTTCTCATCCACCTGCGCCTTGATGCCGCACCCGACGCCGCAATACGGACAGGTCGTGGAGACCGTTCTTGCCACGTTCGTTGTTGGCACCTTCACGTCGATTGCGCCGGTCGGACAGACCGACAGACACTGCCCGCACGTCGTGCATACCGACTCCAGCAGAGGAAGGTCCATGAACGTGCCGATGCGGCTGCCCGTACCCGTGCCGAGGAAGTCGATCGCGCCGATGAACTGGTGCCCGTCCTGACATGCTTGCGCACACCGCCCGCAGAGAATGCAGTCGTCCATGGCGATGTTGAAGATCGGGTTGCTTGTGTCGATTGGCTCACGGTCTCGTCCGGTCCATCGCGGCTGCTCAACCCCGTGGTCCTTCAAGGCAATATCCAACTCGCGATGGTCTTTTGATGAGTTGCCATTCGTCCCCATCATCGACTGGGTGAGCTGCAGGACGCTGCTACGTAGGCTACGTACGTCCGAACCCTCGGTAGAGACACGCATTCCCTCGGCTGCTGGAACTCCGCACGATGCCGGGAATCCCCGCACGCCGTCGATCTCGACGAGACACGTCCGACACGCGCCGATGGCCTTCATGTCGGGGTCTTTGCAAAGCTGGGAGATATACGTCCCTGACGTGTTGATCGCATCGAGAACCGAGGACCCGTCCGGAACTTGGACGGCGTGGTCATTGATCATGAGTGTGATTGGCATACACTTCCCCTCGTTTACCGCTTACTGGAATTGCGTTCAATTCTACCCTGTAAGTGCCGTCATTTCCTCTTTGAAAAAGTGCATGGCGCTCGTAATCGGCCCGCCTGCCGCCTGTCCGAGGCCGCACAGCGACGCCGCGCCTACAACCTCGGCCAACTGAAGCAACTCGTCAATGTCCCCTGATGAACCGCTGCCTCCGATAAGTCGGTCCAGAGCATCGACCATCCGGGGAGTTCCCTCCCGGCACGGAGTACACTTGCCGCACGACTCGTCGGAGTTGTACGCCGCCAGGCTCCGCACAACGGCCGGAATCGACGTCCTGTCGTCAAGCACGATGACGCCGCCCGCGCCAAGCATCACTCCCGCCTCGTGTAGCTGACCGGGAGCTATCGGAGTATCGAGCATCGAGGGAGGGAAAACCCCGCTGGAGGGACCGCCCACCGCAAGGCCGATGAGGTCGCGGTCGTCCGCCGTCCCACCGCCGATGTCATAGACGATCTGTCTCAACGTCGTTCCCATGGGCACTTCTACGACGCCTGTCCTCTGCACCGACCCGCTCAGGCTGACTATCTTCGTGCCGGACGCGATGTCGCTGCCGATGCTCTTGAACTCGGCTGCGCCGTTGGCCAGGATGAACGAGACGCTGCACAGCGTCTCAGGATTGTTGACTACCGTTGGCTTTGCCCAAAGTCCCGATTCGGTCGGGAACGGCGGCCGGGGACGAGGCTCTCGGCGGTACCCCTCCATCGTGTTCAGGAGCGTCGTCTCCTCGCCGCAAACGTATCCCCCGGCCCCTCTCCGTATCTCGACGTTGAGACTGAAGCCGGTTCCGAGAATACTCTCTCCCAGTAGACCGTTGCCCCTCGCTTGGTCGAGCGCGTGCTGCATTCGCTGGGCGGAAGGCTCAGCCTCGGCGTTGATGTAGATGTACGCTTGCTCAACGCCCGTGGCATATGCGGCTATAGTCATTCCCTCCAGGATGCGGTAGGGGACGGCCTCCATGAGAAGGCGGTCTTTGAAGATTCCCGGTTCTCCCTCCTCGGAGTTGACGACGAGGTACTTGGGGGACTTGTCGACCCTGCGAGCGCCCTCCCACTTGAGGGCAGCCGGGAAGTAAGCACCCCCGCGTCCCCGCAGACCGGACTCCTTGACCACCTCGATCACTGCATCCGGCGAAGTTCCGAGCGCGCCTGCGAGACCGGAATATCCGCCCCGCGACACATACTCGTCGATGTCGGTAGCGCTCATAATGCCCGCCGAGTCGAGTGCGACCCTGCGCTGGTAATCGAAGAAGGCTTGGCCGTCGTCCGGTTCATCGGGGCCCGAGCCTATCCGACGAACGATTTCAGAAACATCCTGTGAGGTGACGTTCTTGAACGACTTCGCCACCCCGTCAGGCGACGTAACGACAATCTTCGGGGCCTCGAAACTCGCCCCATCTGAGCCTGCGATGACAAGATATGCGGAGTCGGGCAGGGCCTCCGAGAGTGCACCGGCCACCTCGCCGCCGCCGACCGCTGATGAGCTGTGATCAAGTTGCAGCACCACGCGAGTCTTACCTGCGTTCATGGCGGCTCTACTGCTGGCGCGGGTCTTGAGCCGGTCGAGCGCCTCTATTGGGTCCTTCATCGTCATGATTCGTCACTGCCGCGAAGAAGTTCGTTAACCGATTCAACGGTCGCGCGGCCCTGCCACTCGTGGTCGAACCGGACCGCCGGAGCCACGCCGCACATGAACGCGCAAGCGGTCTCGCCTAGGGTAATTCGTCCGTCCGCCGTGGTCTCACCGGACTCGATTCCCAGCGAGGTCTGTAGCATCTCCAGAACCCGACCCCCACCGTTGATGGAACACGAGATGCCGGTACAGACTTGCACCACGTGCCGGCCCGGCTGAACGGTGAGAAGCTCCGTGTAGCTCGTCGCGGCCCCGTACACCTCGCTTGCCGGAATACCCAGATGCCACCCAACGACCTCCATCGCCCAGTCGGGCAAATATCGGTACTCATGCTGAACAAAGTGCAGGGCGGGCAGAAGTTGGCCGTGATCGCGGGGAATTTTTTCTCGAAGGATGGACCGGAGGCCCCTCTGATCGGCGGTGGTCACACGCGACCTCAATAGACTTGTTGGGAGTAGTGGAAGATAAAGTATAGATTAGCCACTACATGGCGGCAAGCGCACCCATCGACTGCACGTTCGCGAATCGAAGAGCAGGGGAGAATTTAGGGCAGAGGGGGAGCCGGGTTAAGCGTAGCTTGGTGCAATCGTGCCACATCCGTCAACTGCAACTCGTCCATCTTGCTCTCCGGTACCAACCCCTCTTCCGACCATCCCCGAGCGCGATAGTATCCGCCGATCATCATGTCCAGATCGGACCGCGTCAGCCCGATTCCCTTGACTATCCCGGTCTGCAGCTTCTCTTGGAGCACACGCGGAGGGAGGTTATCATCTTCGCGCGTCCAGCCCTCCCGGATGTTGAACAGCTTCTTGAGGTTGTTGATGCGCTCGCCCGCCAATTTGAGGTCGTCTGGCGTGGTCTCCCATCCGGTGAGGCGCTCGTAGATCATCGCGGACTCGCCGTAGAAATCGTCGAATGCCTTGCGGAGGAATTTGCACCAGATGAGCGAGTCCATCACCGCTGAGTAGTCCTCTCCCTCCACGGTGATTCGTCCACGCTCTTCATCGACGCTCAAACGGTCGACCCGATTCGAGAAGTCCGCCTCGTAAGCCGAAGAGCGGTTGTGACAAGCCCCGCGTGTGCTGACCGACAGCGCAAGTGCCATCGTCTTGAGACTGCGCGGCTCGTAACCGGGCATTTCGAGTCCTTTGACGTGCATCGCCCACCCATCCGACCCTCTGCCAAGAGTCTCGGCAGCCCTGCGCGAGCCTTCGGCGAGAACGTCGCCTAACCCCTTCCGCTCGGCTATCATTTCCAACAGGGTAAGCAGCGCGCCCCGTCACCGAACCGCAGGTCGACTCCGTCCGTGTCCTGCGGAGTCAGCACGCCGTTCTCGAAGCACTCCATCGCCCATGCGATAGTGCCGCCCGCGCTGATCGTGTCCATCCCCATCTCGTCGCAGAGAGCGGACGCCCTGATTACCGTGTTTGGATCATCGACGCCCACCAGCGGTCCCATGGCAAACGAGCTTTGGTACTCCAGGCGACCGGTGGTCTTCGCTCCGCCGTCGGTCGTCGTAAGGATGTGCTCGCAGCCGATCGTACAACTTGCGCAGTGGGCGTTCTTGACATGATGCGACTTCTGGAAGGCCTCTCCACTTACGGTCTCAACGCCCTCGAAGGTCGACTGCTGGAAATTCCTCGTCGGCAGCGCTCCCAGCCGGTTGAAGACCGACACATTCGCCATGGTGCCCAGGGTGCGATACTTTTCGGTGGCGTCGCCGAGGCTTCGCCTGCTGAGGTCCGCCCGGATCCCACCGAGTTCCTCCGGTTCTGCGAACGAGACCGTACTGTGCCCCCGCACGGCAACGGCCTTGAGGTTCTTCGACCCCATCACAGCGCCGGGTCCGGTCCGCCCCGCCTGCCGCCCACCGTCGTTGGCGATGCCCGCAAATCGGACGAGATTCTCCCCTGCAGGTCCGATACTGGCAACGCGGTACATCCCTCCAAGCTGCGACTTGACTGCGCGCTCCGTCGCTGATGTGCCCATACCCGTGAGGTGTGAGGCGTCCAGGAATTCCACATCGTCGTCGGTAATCGCAAGCAGAGTGGGAGCAGACGACCTACCCGTCACGACAATGGCGTCCGATCCCGTCTTCTTAAGTTCAGTTGCGATGAAGCTTGATGACAGCGAGTCGCCGATCATTCCGGTCAACGGCGACTTTGCGACCACTGCGAATTTGCTCGACGTTGTCAGTCTGCTTCCCACGAGCGGACTCGTCACGAAGATCAAGGGGTTCTCAGGCGACAGGGGATCGCACCCGGGCACGCCGTACCTGAAGAGCAGGTACGCCCCCAGACCCGTGCCGCCGATGAACCGTCGCAGCACGTCCTCGCCCAGCGGCTCCCACCGGACCGAATGGCTGTCCAAATCGACCAGGGTCACTCTGCCGTGGTAGCCGTACATGACCACTAGCCTCCCGCCTGACTTGAGAAGACGAGCAGGGAGTCCCCATCGCTCAGCCGTTGATGCTGATCGTCGATGAACTCTATGCCGTTGAGATTGACCGTGTAGCTGTCGAGGAAACCCGTGAAGTCCTCTCGCACGACCGTGCCCATAAGGGTGGGATATCGTCGGCCCATCTCCACCGCAATATCACTGAGCGCGCAGTCGTCCGGCACGTTCAGCCTCACAAGGTGTCGTCCCGCCAGCAGTCGGGCGTTGCCGAACAGTTCCACGGTGACCGTGACCGACATTGGGGCCTTGCGTGTGGCGGTCATGACGCTGCCCCTTCCCCCGCAAGCATTCGCGCACGTGTGAGGTCTTCCTCCGTGTTGACGTTGAAGAAGCTCAGTCCGCCGGGGTCGATCTCCTCGACCCGTCGCTGGCTCACGTGCTTCGCGCGAACGTCGTCGAAGAACTTGGCGATCTTGAGGTCATTAGCCCTTAGCCGTGTTTCGATAGCCGGTAGGCATACCCTGGAATACGCCGCGTGCGTAGGCTCGGGACGGTGGTCCATGACGGGCACGACGACATCGTGGCCCCCACGCTGTGAAAGGAGATATTCCAGCAGTTCGAGGTTTAGGAACGGCATGTCGCACGCGACAACAAACCCCCATTGGTTGCTGGATGCCGATAGGCCCGTGAATATGCCGCCAAGAGACCCGGTGTCAGGGTAGATGTCGACGGCCACGACCACGGAATCGGGTAGGGGAAGTTCATCTTCGCGCTCACGATTGTTGACGACCACGACAAGCTCCTGAGCGACATGAGAGAGGCTGTCGAGCACGCGAGAGATGAGGGCTTGCCCAGCAATCGTCTCGACGGCCTTATCGCGTCCCAACCTGCGACTCAGGCCACCCGCCAGTACGATTCCTGATATGCCATCAGTGTCGCTCATTCCGGGGCCTCGCTAGAAGCGTAACACACCTTCAGCCGTCACCGCGATTGACTTCCGCCGCCAAAAGTCCGGTCGACGCGGTGTCGTAGCCGCCGAGCGCATTGACCTGCCGCTTGAAGTCATCGCTCCGTATGAGAGACAGAAGGGGTTCTAGGAGATCGCTTTCGTAGTGCTGTTTCGGGATGGCGAGGTCGTATCGCTCCGTGGACAGGGGAACGAAGTCCATCTCCAGCGCCCGCGCAGCAGACAAAACTCCCGCCCCGACGTCCGCCACGCCGCCTGCGACCGCGGCCGCAACCGCCAGGTGCGTAAACTCCTCTCGCTCGTATCCCGACACATCATCCGACTCTATACCCCCTTGGTTTAGAAGGTAGTCAAGCAGCACTCGCGTCCCCGACCCTCGCTGCCTGTTCACGAATCGGACCTCTCCGCGAGTGAGGTCGTCGAGCGACTCTATGGACTTCGGATTCCCTGGAGGCACGATGAGTCCCTGCACCCGATGAACGAGGGTAACGAGAACGATATCCTCGTTTGGCACGTATCGACGCACGAACGAGACGTTATACTCGCCCGTTTCTTCATCCAACAGATGCGTCCCCGCTACGTGGGCCTCGCCCCGACGGAGCGCCAGCAGACCGCCAAGGCTGCCGACGTTCGACGAAGCAAGAGTCAGCCGCGGGTCGCTCCGACGGAGCTCCGAAGCGATGAGATCGAGCGTCACGTCATGGCTGCCGATTGCAACGATCGTCGAGTCGAGGGATTCGATGGGACGCAGAAGCTCGACCTCGACCTCGACTCCGGCATCCACACCCTCGCTGAATCGCGGAATGGTGACGATCCCATCGGCTCGAACGAGCGACATGACCACCCCGGCCCCACGCTGAATCGGCGCCGCGATCGTCCTACCACCGACCCGCCCAAGCCGAACGCGAAGAAACTCATCCTCACCCAGTGATGAGTGGACCTTCCGGGTCATGACAGCCTCAGTCTTCTCGCGGGGTTCGCTTAGTATCCCCAACAGGCGCTCGATCAGGGGACGGAGAAACTTCTCGCACGTCACCGCCGCCGAAACCGGGTAGCCCGGTATGCCCAGAACCGGCTTCGACTCGACGACCCCCAGCACCAGCGGATGACCGGGCTTGATTGCCACTCCATGTACGACCAACTCTCCAAGGTGTGACACGACCTTGGAGGTGTAGTCTTCCGCGCCCGCCGATGAACCGGCGTTGACGATCACAATGTCCGACTCCGAGACCGCTGAGGATACAGCCCTTGCAAGCAAATCGAAATCATCCGCGACGGGTGCATGTTTCGTCGCTGTTCCTCCCCAGTCCTCCACCATCGCCGCGAGCATCAGAGAGTTGAACTCGATGATCTCCCCCGGATCGGGCGTCTTGCCTATAGGCGTTAGCTCGTTGCCCGTCGGTATGATCACGACTCTTGGAGGCACACGCACCGAGACTTCGGTCAGACCTGCCGCTGCGCAGGCCGCAAGATCGTGCGGACGCAGCCTGTGGCTTTGCGGGAGGACCAACTCTGCCGCCGCGATATCCTCGCCAAGCGCCCGCACGTGCTGGTACGGCGATACCGGGCCGTATATTTCAATTGTCTCCCAATCCGTCTCCTGGACGTCTTCGACCATAATCACGGCGTCGGCGTCTCTTGGCATCTGGTCTCCCGTGTCGACCCATAACGCCTGGTCTCCAACTGACAGTCGTAGAGGACTGGTCTCCGATGCACCCACCGTGTCCGCGGCTCGCACAGCGACACCATCCATGGCTGCCGCGTCGTAGTGGGGAGAGGAGCGTTCGGCCCAGACCGGTTCTGCCGTGACCCTGCCGTTTGCCTCGTCTAGGGGAACGGTCTCTGATGCGGTATGTTGCCGCGCGCCAGCGCCGGCTAACGCCCGGCCGAATCTTCGGGTCGCCTCATCGAGCGGGATGTCGCTCAAATAGTAGTCGCGGCCATGCTTGTGCATAGCCGCTAGTATAACCTTACGAAGACCTCATCGCCCGCGTACAGCCCCCCGTCGTCCAGCGGGACGACGACCACTCCGTCCGCCTCCACCAGCGTGCTGATGAGGTTGGACTTTCCAAACACCGGATCGGCGAGCAACCCATCGTCGCATTCGAAAAGCTTGACCTGAACATGGTCCTCCCGTCCGGTCGCCGACCGGATGTCCTTCGTCAGTTGCGCATGTACGCCCCTTGTGACCGAAGACTCCTTGCGACCCATGAGTGCCTGTATTACCGGTCGAACGAGTATCCCGAATACGACCAACGCCGATACCGGATTGCCGGGCAGGCCGAACGCAGGAGTCCCGGCTACGAGCGCCACTATCGTCGGTTTCCCCGGCTTGTGGGCAATGCCGTGCACCAGCACACCGGGCGGTCCCAGTTCGTCCAGCACTTGGGCGGTCATGTCCCTGCTGCTCACGGAGCTGCCTGCGGAAAATACGAGAATGTCGCCCAGTTCCAAGCCGTCGACGGCTGCCTGTCGCTGCGCTTCGAACTCGTCCGGCACGACACCGATATGCACCGGCACTCCTCCGGCATCTTGCACGAGGGATGCCACGCTGTACGAGTTAATGTCTCGCACCTGTCCGGGAGTGGGAGACTGCTCCGGCGGCACCAGTTCGTCACCCGTGGAGACTATTGCCACCTTCGGTCGTTGCGCGACCGCGACCTCTGTGATGCCCAGCCCGAAGAGCACGCCGACGTCCTGCGGCCTGATGAGTCGGCCCTTCGGTATGACCCTCTCACCCACTTTGGCGTCTTCTCCCACCTGAATGACGTTTTCTCCGGGCGCGACCGGCCTGAGTATCTCGATGGAACCGTCACCGACACGCTGCGTGTTCTCCACCATGACCACCGCGTCAGCGCCCTCAGCGAGCATCCCGCCGGTGTACGTGACCGCCGCCTGTCCGGTCGAGAGTGCGACTTGCGGCTGTGACCCCATCGCCACCTCTCCCACCACGTCGCAGAACGCCGGAAGAGACTCGGACGCCCCGAAGGTGTCCCTCGCCCGCACGGAGTAGCCGTCCATCGTGGAGCGGGGGTAGGGTGGCAGGTCTTCACGGGATACCACGTCCTCCGCAGTGACCCTGCCAAGGGCCTGCGCCGTGGGCACAACTTCACTGCGGACCGATATCTCGAGCCGGTCTAGCAGAGTGGCTAGAGCCTCGCTGGGAGGGACGACGTTGAAGAACTCACGCATGACCGCATGGGCCTGTGGCTAGAGACCGGTGATATTGCCGTGCTCGTCGACATCAAGCTGTCGCGGACTGCCGGGAAGGCCGGGCATGGTAACGATCGCGCCCGATATCGGGTAGATGAATCCCGCTCCTACCGACGCCCGAACGTCGGAGATCGTGAAAGTGTAACCCGACGGGCGGCCCTTTCGGAAGGCCTTGTCCGAGATGGAAAGGTGAGTCTTTGCCATGCAGACCGGGAGATTGCCCCAGCCCTGCTCTTCAAAGGCCCTGAGCTTCCTGCGCGCATCCGGCGCCCAGGTAACCTTGCCCGCGTTGTAGACCTTTTGCGCCAGCGCCAACACCTTGTCTTGGATCGTCGCGTCCGTCTCGTACAGGTAACTGATTTCCGGCTTGTCGCCGCTTGTAGCCTCGACGACGGCCTCCGCCAGCTCCCGGCCTCCCGCTCCTCCGTCGCTGAATACGTGGCTCTCGACCGCGGCGAAAGCTCCAGCCGCCTCCGACCGCTCCTTCACAATCCGGACCTCCTCGGCGGAGTCGGTGGGGAAGCGGTTGATCGCCACGACGATCGGTAGCCCGAACGATCCTATCATGCCCACGAGATGCTCGACGTTCGCCATGCCCTTCTCGACCGCTTCAGGGTTCGGCTCGGCAAGATCGTTGAACCGCACTCGACCGTGCGACTTGACCGCCCGCACCGTCGTCACGATGACTGCCGCATGAGGTTCCAGGTCGTTGAATCGCGCCTTGATGTGCATGAACTTCTCGAAACCCAGGTCCGCGCCGAAACCGGCCTCAGTGAGTACGTAATCGGCGTAACCCAGCGCGAGACGGTCGGCCAGGACCGAGTTGCACCCGTGCGCGATGTTCCCGAATGGTCCCGCATGGACGAAGACGGGCTGTCCCTCCGTGGTCTGCACGAGGTTCGGATGAATGGAGTGTCGAAGCAGGGACATTAGCGACCCCACTGCCTCCAGATCGCTGGCGGTGACGGGCTCGCCGTCGTCCGTGAACCCTACGATGACTCTGCTCAGGCGCGCGCGAAGGTCTTCGAGTCCCGACGCCAATGCCAATATCGCCATGATCTCCGACGCCGTGACGATGTCGAATCCAGACTCGCGGATCGGTCCGTTGTTGGGCCCGCCCAGTCCGGTGACGATCTGTCGGAGCGCCCGCTCTTCCACGTCCACGACGCGCCGCCACGTGATGTTCTGAGGGCCGAATCCGGGTATCTTCCCCCTGTCGGCGATATTGTCGGTGATTGCCGACAGCAAATTGTGTGCCGACGCGACCGCGTGGGCATCGCCCGTAAAGTGGATGTTCACCTCGTCCTGAGGCTCGACCAGTGAAGCGCCGCCTCCCGTGCCTCCTCCCTTGATGCCGAATATGGGACCCAGCGACGGTTCCCGCAGCGTCGCGACCGCCCTGTGCCCGAGCTGCGCCATCGCCTGCGTAAGCCCGACCGTCGTGGTCGTCTTGCCCTCGCCCGCCCGTGTCGGCGTCATGCCCGTCATGAGGATCAGCTTCCCTCTCGGAGCGTCCGACTTGATGGCGTCAACATGGATCTTGGCCTTGTATTGGCCGTATGGAATGACGTGTTCCGCCGGGATTCCTATGGAGTCGGCTATCTCAGATATGGGCCGCATTTGGAGTCCTTTCGGTCACCGTTAGTGAATGAAGTGCGTGGTCGAATTGTAGCATACCCACCGCAATCCAACGGCTACTGAGTGGTTCGCAGGCGTCTGTTCAATACCAGAATGAGTAGCGTGACAACGACAATTGCCCCGCCCATGCAGGTGAACGATGCTTGGGGGCCGAACTGCTCGGCGATAACGCTGATGGGAAGGATTCCTAGCGGCATCAGCCCGTAATTCATCATCCACAGGCTCATCACTCGTCCGCGATAATCCGCGTCCAAGTTCTCCATGACCAGCGTCTGATTCAATGAGCGGTTCGCCGAATCTCCGAGACCCAGCAAGAGCATGAAAGGTGCAGCGACGAAGTAGAACGGAATCGCCGAGACCGTCAGCAGAGCCAGACCCGCCGCGAAGCCTCCTCCAAGCAGAAGGAGACCACGATGCCACTTGGTGATCGACGCGATGACGAGGGAGCCACCGAGCGATCCGACTCCAACAATGCTCATCAACAGCCCGAGCGATTCTGAGCCTCGCCCGAAGACCTCGACGACATACACGGGCAGCAGAAACCGGTAGGGCATCACGATCAGCACCATGCTCAGCCCGAACAGGAGCAGAGTCAGGATGAAGGGGCTCCGCATGATGTATTGAATACCGTCCTTGATGTCATGCAGCATCGGCGGCTTCTTTCCCACGCGCTCTAAAGGGGTACGCGGGATGCTCGTCGTCAACAATACTGCAACGACGGACAGGCCGGCGATGACGAAATAGACCGCCGCCGGGCCAAACGAGCCGTACAATATTCCCCCGATGGAAGGTGCTATGGCGGCTGTCCCGCTCATCGCGGAAGCCGTCAGCGCGATCGCGTTTCCGAGATTGTTTGTTCCCACGAGCTGCGGCACGAATGCCTGCCTGGCAGGGGCGAGAAAAGACCACATGACGCCCTGCACGATCCCCGCCGCAAGAAGGTGGTACCACGCGATGACATCGAAGAAAACGGCAATTCCGACCAATAGGGCGAGGAGCACACTCACGCCTTGGCCTATCTGGATGACCCTCCGTCGCTCAACCCTGTCGGCTATCGCGCCTCCGAAAAGCGCGAACACGAGCACGGCGACGCTCCCGCCCGCGCTCACGATCCCTACAAGCGTGGCAGACTCCGTCAACTCGTACGTGAGGTACCCACGGACGAGCATCTGCATCTGCGTCGCCCCCATGAGAAAAACCGTGCCAAGCCATAGCCGGAAGAAATGCCTGTTCTCAAACGAGCGCAGGATAGAGGGCAGATTGGCGGTGGTTGGCCGTCGAGACTCGGGCGAAGCCCCGCTTTGAGAATCACCGGCCTGCGTCGAGGGGTTGGAACTTTCGTCGTCGGAAGAGGGTGACGAAGAGGAGCCGGAGGCGGAGTCCATCGCCCAAGTGTACGGGTAATCCAGAGGTAAAGGAACCCGACTAGGGGTTAGGTTGTGAAGACTTCACTTTTTGGAATCGCAGGAAGAGCCAAAAGGGTGCCTAGGAGACCTATAAACTATCGTCATACAGGCGAAGGCCGGTATTCAGATGGGCGGTGGTACGGTTGGATGGTCTTGTCTCCAATTTCCTGTGTTGCCACGTCCGGTCAGATACCCAAGGATCTTCCTAGCGGAGACCCTTGGGTGCTTACATGTCTCCGCTCAAAGTGACGGTACTACTCGTGGACTAAGCCGACAACATCTCACGCAAACTACCGGCGCGCTCGTTCAGCCACTGGTAGATCATGAACAAATCCGTCCCTATGGCGAAATGAGTGACTCCCAACTCGAGGTACTCATCGGCCTGGCCCGGTTCACCAATCTCGGCGCGCGGCTGGACGCCATTCGCGAGGGCCACCGTGAATATGTGATCGCGAACCTCTTTGATCTCTTCGGGACTGACCGCTCGCGGCCTGCCGAGGCTCATCGAATAGTCATTCCCCCCAAAGACGATCATATCCACGCCCGGCACCGACATAATCTCGTCGATGTGCTTGACCGCTTCATCCTTCTCGATCATCAGCGCGACCACCGAGTCCTCCAGGGCCTGTACGTACTCAGGGGAGCCGCTCTCCAGACCATAGCTTGCGAACCGTCGGTCAGCGGAGCCGAAGTGCCCTCCCGTCTGCGGCGACTCTGCCCGTATTATTGCGACGCACTCCTCAGCCTCCGCAGCGTCGTGTACGTCAGAAAACAGCACATTCTGGAAGCCGGACCCGACTGCCCGCTGTGCCACCCACCCGCGATTCTCGCGGTCCACCTTTATCATCCCGGACATCCCGCCCAACTCCAGCGCCCGACCGAAATTGTCGAGCTCCGCCAGCGAGTAGGGAGCATACTCCGCCACGAACTCAATATAGTCGATCAACCCCGTCTTCCCGATCATCTCCACGATGTCCGGCGACGTCGTCATCACGTGCGTCCCCACACTCGGCGCCCCGGCCTTCAAAAGCTCTCTCAGTCTATTTGGTCGCATGGTTCCTCCTTACAGAATCGTCCGTAACTATCGCAAAAATGGGTTCAAGTTGGCAATTCGCGTTTGATCCTGGTTGAGCCTGAGAAAGCGTAATCCACTACTCAACTCCACCAGTCCACGATGGCCAGCCGTCGTAGCTATCGCTGTTCGTAAGTCTCATTGGACTCCTTCCGTCCCTTCCCATGACGTAGATTTCCCAGTTCCCGTCTCGATCAGATTCAAACGCTATCCCTTGTCCATCAGGTGACCAGGCCGGTTTAGAATCGGACGCCGGATGATCCGTGATGCGCGTCAATCCCTCGCCATCAGCGGTCATCAGGTAAATTTCTCGATTGCCGTCTCGTGCTGAGGAAAAGGCTATTCGCGGACCGTTAGGCATCCAGGCCGGCTCCTCATCCCACTCGGGACTGTCGGTAAGGCGTGTCACGTTCGTTCCGTCGGATGCCATCACGTATATGTCTCCGTTGGCGCCTCGATCAGAGAAGAAGGCGATCTGCCAACCGTGTTGCGACCAAGTCGGCCACCCATCCCAATCTGAATGGTCCGTAAGTCGTCGCACATTCGTACCGTCCGCGTTCATGACGTAAACGTTCCCATTTCCGTCCCGGTGCGATTCGAACGCTATTTGCTTACCGTCAGGAGACCATGATGGGAGCCAATCGCGCTCGGGCTGATTCGTGAGTCGTGCCACGCCGCTTCCGTCCGTGTTCATGACGTAGATTTCCCAATTCCCGTCTCGAAGAGAATGAAACGCTATGCGTTGACCGTCGGGAGACCAGGCCGGAGCGTGGTCCCACTCGGGATGGCTCGTGAGTTGTCTCAAATCGGACCCATCCGCATTTATGACGTAGATATCGGAATTCCCGTTCCGCGTCGACTCGAACGCTATCCGCCCGTTCTGAAAGTCCTGCACGACACGAGGCGTCGGAGTTGGCGTAGCTGTCGGTGGGACCGGAGTCGGTGTTGAGGTCGGCGGAACGGGTGTCGGAGTTGCAGTCGAGGTGGGAGTTGCCGTTGCCGTCGGTGGGACGGGTGTCGGTGTTTCCGTCGGTGGAACCGGAGTTGGCGTTGCCGTCGAAGTGGCAGTCGGTGTTGAGGTCGGCGGAACGGGTGTCGGAGTTGACGTCGAAGTGGGAGTTGCCGTTGCCGTCGGTGGGACGAGTGTCGGTGTTTCCGTCGGTGGAACCGGAGTTGGCGTTGGGGTTGGAGGAATGGGTGTTGCAGTGTGAGTAGGAGTCGGCGTCGATGTTGGAGGGACAGGCGTCGGGATCAAAGTCGGGACGGGGGTTGGTGTCGAGGTAGGTAACGGTGTGGGTGTTGCAGTCTGCGTTGGTGTCGCAGTGGGCTGAACTGGGGCTGACGCAACCAAAAGTGGAATAGGAGTTGCCGTTGCGGTAGGAACAAGAGTCGGTGTCGCGCTAGGTGTTTGTGCGAACATGGCTTCGACGGTTAGATCGATGATCTGCTGTACGTCTAGTGTTGGAGTTGGTTCAAGCTGGCCTGCAACCAGCGGGACCGGTGTTGCGGACGGCGGTACGGCGGCAATTCCGGGTGCTCCTGTATCTGATCCATTCGGCCAGACCAACCACACTGCGATAATCGCGATAACCGTGCCCACGATTCCGAGTATCACTTTCTTGAGTGAACTATTTGAGGAAGCGGTAGGGACAGGATCGGGTTGCGGTGCGGGAGGCTGCTTCGGCGCGGGTCGCTTTGCTTTGGGTATCTCCCGGTATCCCGGCCCCGTTTTACCTGACTCAATATCGTGCAGGATGGTTTCCAGGTCCGGCACCTTCTCCACCGGAAGAACGCAGCACTCCTCGAGGTACTTTGTTAGTTTGGCCACGGTGAGGTCATGAGAATCCTTCAGCCCTTTGAAGATTTCGGAACTTCCCGGGGCGGCGTAGTCCTTCCCGGTAAATATGAGGTTGTCGTCGTTGTGAAAATACGACCATAGGCCGGGGTCGGAAGCGACAGCAAGCAGGCTGAGATAGATCACCAGGGAAGGGAAGTTGTCGATATGGTCGTCATAGTCCTCTGACGACCGCCGAGGGTGCTGGTAGTTCTTGTGTCCCAATTCCGGGCTGCGTTCGCCGCGAAATTTGGGTAGGAACATCCCGTCATAGTCCACCAGCCGGATATTCCCGTCTCCTTGCACCATGACGTTGCCATGCTGCAAGTCGTTGTGGGCGATGCGCAGCCCACGCAAACTGGCGGTCGTTCCGCCGCGCCACTGGGCGGCGATGCGCCGCAGGGTGTCCGGCTCGTTGAACCTGGAGCCGACGAATTTGCTCAACTGCTCTCCAGCCACCCATTCCATCTTGACCATGGGATACCAGCTGCCTCTGACGCTGATCCCGCGTTCCAAGTACTCGAAGTGAACAAAGGATGGGGGGAGGACGTTGATCAGATAGTCGCTCAACTCGTTGTAGCGAGTCTGTTGGTCGCTTACCTCCCGGGTGAAGCAGCGCACCGCAAACGTGTGGCCTGCGACGGATATCGGATAGACGCAAGCGAAAGAGCCGGAGAACACCAGGGGCATCCCCCGTTGGTTGACCTCCACTTCCCCGGCTTCAAGTTCGGTGCCTTTGAAGCACAGCCGGGGATTTTGGACAGCCTCGCTGAAATCGGTTAACGCCGGCCAAGGCATGGATTCGCTTCACCTAAACGGGCCTAGATGACCTTGATGATGACCACCGTCGTATCATCGTTCCGCATCAAGCCTCCGCGCCGCTGCTCTCCGACCCAGGTATCCCATCCCGACGAGTCAAACGCAAGGAGGAGTTTCCAGGGCTTCTCCCCCGCAGCGCTGTTGGCCAGGAACCAGCAGGCCAGGGCGTCGGATGCCAGTATGAAAAGGTCCCCCGGCGCACACTCCCCGCTGTGTCGGCGTACCTCTTCCCACAACTCCCCTGCGTTGGCCGGGTTGCTGCACACCAGGGCGGGACTGTTATCGAACTGGGCGGGGTCTTCCAGGGGAAAGGACAGCCACAGCCGATCGTCGCGGACGACAAAAAGGCAGCTATCCCCTACGGCCACCGCCTGCCAGGAGAGCCGCCGGGAGTTGTCCGGCGCGGCGCCTATGGTCAGCCCCAACAGGGTCGCGAACGCCCCCGCCCTCGCCTTCGCCTCTCCGTGCCACGGTATGCGGTCCCACGGGACGCAGGCCCGCCACTCCTCCTGCGCCGACGCAAACCAGTCCAGGAGGGAATCCTCAGTCAGACCGCAGAGGTCTGGTGGCCGGGCGACGAAGGTCCCTGTTAGGATTTTCGCCCATTCCCTAGCAAAAGCGGACTCGCTCGCGCCATCGGAGATGGCTACCCGGACCAGACCCCGGCCGGATACTCCGATTCGGTGAGGATATACTACCCGGAAAGCGTCTTCGTATTCGTCCGGACAGTTGCCGGCCTTCGGCAGCCAGAACTTTCTAGGAAGTTGCAGTGCAATAGCCGCCCTCCAAATCCGTGCAGATCGGACGGCCCCCGTCTGGCGCAGTGGCGGGCCATGAATTACTTGAGTTCGTTATCATTTTTCTTCTCTTCCAGCAACATGGAGCGGTAGCTGGTGGAAGGAGCGTCTGAGATCATTGGCTTATCTGGGGAAAGCTGCGGTTCTGCCCCCACCGCCGATATTTCCGGTGTCGCCGGCGGGGCGGCCACCTGCCGTATTACCGTTACTTGCTCCACCCGGCTTTTGGCTGAGTTATAGAAGGAAACGACGCCGAAAACTCCAAGCGCCACCACCGCGATCCACATCAGAACGGCAAGTCCCCAGGCCAGATCTTCATTCATCCCTATTCCTTGCAAAATGGCGTAGAAGACTACCCCTACGACAAAGGAGCCAAACACGGCGAGGGTACCCAGACCCACGATGACCAATTTACTGTCAATGTTTTTCAAAGCATTCACGATATTCACTTCCAATCAATGCAAGTCGGAAGCGGCGCGAGTCCCAATGTCCAAAAACTGCACCAACGCCACAACGTTGGCGTTGTAAACATACCCACGAGAACCCTGGGTGACCGGCAGGCCCATGCCGGCGGCCAAGTCCACAACCGGTTCTGGAAAGACCGAAGACATACGGAACATTCGCATTGCGTACTCTTCGGGGGGCACGTCGTTCTCCTGTCCCGGGTATTCCACCGGTTTCACGGACATCTCCGAAAGATGCACGTTGTAGATCAGCACGTTGCCGTCATTGGTTTCCATGGCCATGATCTCTTGTGCCAGAGATTCCGGATTCCCATCGGTGGCGTCGCCGTCGGTAACGTTAATCACCATGGGAGGATAAGAGTCCGGGTGTTGCGCTATCCAGTCTTTGAGGGCCTGGGAAGTGGCGGACAACGCCTCGCACATGGGCGTTCCATAGTTAGCCATGGGGCGGAGCCACACCGGGAACTTTCTGGTAACTTCCACGATGCCGCCGGCCCCATCAGATTCCTTGACCTGTCTTTCTTCCACCTCGGCAACGTCGACCACCTCGCTGACTTTCAGGAAGGGTTGTTCCGGAGAAGTCTCGGGAAGGGCGCTTCCCAACATAGCATTTCCGCTTACGTCGGTGGTGTAGGTGATAATCCCGATGTCGAAGTAGTCGCGAATGTCCATGCCCTGGGAGCAACGTTGGGATATGGCGTCGAGAACTCGGTTGACGGCATCGGCGGCCCCGTCCATCTTCCGCATCCCGGGTTGCCCGCCTAGCGCATCCTTCATCGAAGCCGATTGATCGAGCAAAAAGAGGAAGCAACCGGGATTGTTTCGGCTAATATCCGCTGTGTATGGCATGTTGGACTACCTCCTTGCTATTGCGGCATCGGTTAGGCAGGGCAATTATGGACTCACCGCACTCTATCGTCAAGAAAGCGTAGCCTTGTCTCTCCGGCACAGCACCTACCCCAGAGCGCCCAAGACAGAGTCCCCGACTTCCGCCGTGCTCGCCGTCCCACCTAGATCAGGCGTCAAGCAACCGCCCTCTTCCAGGATACTCAGAACGGCGCGGTCAATGACAGACGCGGCGGCCTCCTCCCCGATGAACCGGAGCATCATCGCGCCGGACATGATTGCCGCCATGGGATTCGCTATCCCCTGACCCGCGATATCGGGAGCGCTCCCATGTACCGGCTCGAACATTGAAGGGAACCGCCTCATCGGGTCTATGTTGCCGCTCGGCGCCGTCCCCATGCTGCCCGTGATAATCGCGCCGATATCCGTCAGAATGTCACCGAACAAATTGCTTGCGACGACCACGTCGAACTCTTCCGGCTTGCGCACGAAGTCCATGCACGCCGCGTCGACGAGCAGCGAGGTCGTCGCAATGTCAGGGTACTCCGCCGACACCCGCTCGAACGCCTCGTCCCAGACGATCAGCCCGTAGCCCTGCGCGTTAGATTTCGTAACCGAGGTAACGTGACGTTTCTTATCGCGTGAGCGGGCCAGCTCGAAGGCGTACCGGATCACCCGCTCGCAGCCGTGCCTGGTGAAGACACTCGTCTGAATCCCCACCTCTTGCGGAAACCCCTTGTACTGGAACCCGCCGACGTTGGCGTATTCTCCCTCGGTGTTCTCCCGGATGACCGCGATATCTATATCCCAGGCCTCTTTATCCGCGAGAGGCGAGCGGATGCCGGGATACAGCACGCTTGGTCGTTCGCAGACGTACTGGTCGAATCGCCGCCTGATTGGGAGCAGCAGCCCGTTCAGCGTAACGTGGTCCTGTAGTTCGGGATGCCCAACCGCGCCGAGGTATATCTGGTCGAACCCCGCAAGCGTGTCGAGCGCGTCGTCCGGCATCATATGCCCGTGCTCGAAATAGTATTCCGACCCCCACGGAAACTCGGTGAACTCAAGCGCGATTTCGTACCGCCTCGCGACCTCGTGCAGGACCTTCAGTCCCTCCTCGATCACGTCGACGCCTATACCGTCACCTCGAATGACGGCGATCTTGTACTCGGACATGTGAAAACCTCTCAGTGCGAGAATCTAGTGGGACGTCGGCTAACGGTGCCGGACTCACTGCTATTGGCGCGGAGACTCCGTCCTGCCTTCACTCCGCCCTCATGGGCAGAACGGGACTATTTTAGTTCCTACCCATTGTCCGGCGCCCGGTCGCTACGCCGACACCGGCGGCCGCCGATTTGCCCATGGCCGCGCCTCTTCGAGCTGCGCTGACAGCCGCAAGAGCGTCGCCTCATCGCCGTAGCGTCCCAGGAAGTGGATGCCGATGGGTAGGTCGTCTTCGTTCC
Source organism: Dehalococcoidia bacterium (assembly GCA_965247555.1). Taxonomy (GTDB): domain Bacteria; phylum Chloroflexota; class Dehalococcoidia; order Lucifugimonadales; family VXLM01; genus VXLM01. Next base: position 510,568 of record CBDFHR010000009.1, read on the forward strand.
ACGCGAGCGGCAGTGAGATACCGGGCTGTCCGGTAACATTGGCGATATACGTGAACGGCGAGAACGTCGCTTGTCGTCGCCGCAGCTCGAAAGGGTCTCCACTGTCGTACGTGAGCACACCCAGCGGCAGCGGCGGCTCTCCCAATGTCGGAGTAAGCCAAAAGTCTTGCTCGGCGAAGAACCTCCCGATCTCGCGGGCACGTAGCTGGAGCCGTTCGAGGTGGCCGAGATACGCGGGCGCGCCGATGCCGTCTCCGCGCTCCACGAGTGCCGCTATGAACGGTTCGAGGTCGCCCGGCTCCGCCTTCCTGCCGATCCGCTCCTCCCAACCGTGTACTCCCCACGCGACGCCCGCCGACATCATCGTGGTCCAGTCTAGCCAGAGCGAGTGCTCATCGTATTCCGGCGACCGCTCCACAACGTCGTGGCCAAGCTCCTCGCACAGCGCCGCGACTTCACGGACGGCGTTGGCGCAGTCGGGGTGCACCTCCGTGCCTGTCGGCGACTCTGCGGAGAAGGCGATACGAAGCCTGCCTGGCGGAGCGCCGACCTCTTCAAAATATGGCCGCGTCTGAGGTGGTGCAGGGTACCAGTCACCGACATCCGGCCCCGCCGTTATGTCAAGCACAGCCGCGGTGTCGCGGATGGTACGAGTCAGAACGTGCTCGGCCACGAAACCGGAGAACACCTCGCCGAAGTACGGGCCGAGGGGGTTCCTGCCGCGCGTCGGCTTTAGACCGACCGTCCCGCACGCCGCCGCGGGAATCCGAATCGATCCCCCCGCGTCGTTGCCGTGCGCTACGGGCGCCACTCCCGCCGCCACCATTGCGCCCGCTCCGCCGCTCGACCCGCCGGGCGTCCGCGACGTGTCCCACGGATTGTGCGTCGCTCCTCGAAGTCGCGGCTCGGTCGTCGCGCCGATGGCGAACTCCGGCAGGTTCGTCTTGGCGACCGTGATGAATCCGCCCGCCTTGAACCTCTTGACGAGCTCGGTGTCTCGGTCGGGCACGAATCCCTGCAAGAAGCGTGAACTCGCGGAATACTCCACCCCCGCGTACTCCGCGAGAAAGTCCTTCAGCAGAAACGGCACCCCCGCCAGCGGCCCGTTCCCGATGTCGCCTTGGGCCAACTCGCGGGCGTGGTCGTACATCTTGATAGTGACGCCGTTGAGCGTCGGGTTGACCCGCTCGATGCGGTCGATAACCTCATCCACGAGCTCAAGCGGCGTGACCTCTTTCCTGCGAATCAGTTCCGCCAGACCCACTGCATCGTACTGCGCAAAGTCTTCCATGTAGTGCACTCCAAGGGTGTGTGTTCGGGCCTACGGCATGGTATTCCCGCGCAGGTGCCCTGTCAAACGACGTGTAGCTCCATGCTGGACTTCACAAGAAACTTGATGATTCGGACACATATGCCCTACACTCGGGATGGAGTTTGGTGGTAGAAAATTCATAAAGCGCGTGTCGGACTTCGCATAATTGAGAAAGGACGGCAACAACATGCGCTTCCAGTATCCGGCCGAGTTATGGCACGCGGGGCAGAACGAAGTGGTTGTCTCATTCCGTGACATTCCTGGTTGCCACACATCCGGCAAAGATGAAGCCGAGGCCATGGAAGAAGCGTAGGACGCTCTCGAGGAAGCAATTGCAGGACGTATCAACCGGGAAGAAGATATCCCTTCGCCAAGCCCGCTGATGCCGGGCGAGCGTCTCGTTTCCGTACCCACCGACATGGCGGCAAAGGCGGCATTCGTGCTTGCATTTCGCAACAGCGGTTTGACGCGAGTATCCCTCGCCAAACGCCTCGGCACGGATGAAAAGTCCGTCCGACGAATGCTCGATCCGCATCATGGCACAGCCCCTAGCCGCATCCATAAGGCGCTCCGCGTTCTCGGCAGCGAACTGGTGGTTGAGGTCCGTGAACTCGCCGGCGTTGATGCCTAGCGAACGTCCAAAACACAGATACATAAGGAACCTCAATTCTCTACAGATCCCTCGGACGCACCGGCCTGAACGTCTCATTGCTGAGCTACGGCACCGGCGGGCCGAGACTCTTCGGTCAAAACGAAGGAATGGATCGTGCCGACCAGGTCGCCTTCGTCCGCCGATGCCTCGACCTGGGCGTAAACCTCTTCGACACGGCCAGGGGATATGGGCAGAGCGAGTCGATCTTGGGCGAGTGCCTCAAGGGTGTCCCACGCGACTCGTACCACGTCATTACGAAATGGCGGTTCGAAGAGGAGCCGAACCGACCTCAGGAGGTATACCTTGCCGACGCGATCGAGGACAGCCTCCGCAACTTGGGGACGGACCACATCGACATCTACATGCTCCACGGGCTGACGGACGAGTGGTACGACGATGGCGTCGAGCGGTACTATCCCATACTCAGTCGCTTCCGCGATCAGGGCAAGATCGGGGCCATCGGCCTGAGCACCCAGTTCATCGTCGACGCGCCTCAGGACGGAGCGTTCATCTCGCTTTCTCATAACCCGGACCTGTGGGACGTGATGATGATCAAGTACGGCATCCTCAACCAGCACGCCGCGAAGGAGGTCTTTCCCCTCGCGCTCGAGCACGATGTCGGGATCGTCAACATGGCCGCCGCGCGCATCCGCCTGCCTGACCCCGATCTTCTTGAACAGACCGTCGCCGAGTGGAAGGGAAAGGGTCACCTGAGTCCGGACAGCCTTCCCGAGAAGGACCCGCTCGGCTGGCTCCTCCACGACGACGTGGAGTCGGTCGCCGCGGCGGGGTACAAGTTCGCTGCCGACCATCCGGCCATCGCAACGGTCCTGACCGGTACGTCGAACCTCGACCACCTTGAACAGAACGCCCGCGCCCTCGAACGACCAAGCCTCGACAAGGCTGACTCCCAGCGCCTCGTCGACCTCTTCAGCCACATCGTCGAGTACGCCTGAGCGGGTAGGGCGCTTCCGAGGCGGCTAGTCCCTTCCCACAGAATACTCGGCGAGAGTCTCGTCGCTTATCTCGATACCCAGCCCTGGACGGTCCGGCAGCGGGAACGCACCGTCGACGACCTCCGGCTGTCCGATCGCTATCCGCCCGCGCAGGGGGTATGCGTGCCGGTTATGCTCCATGATGAAGAAGTTCGGAATTGCCGCGGAGTAGTGGATCGATGCGATGATCGAGAAAATGCCCCCGCCTCCGATGTGCGGGGCAACCGGGATGTTGTACGTGTCCGCAAGAGTCGCAATCGCCATGCCTTCCGTGAGACCCGTCCGGCCGATGTCGGGCATGACGATGTCTAAGGCCCGTCGCTCGAACGCCTCTCGCAGGTCCCAGCGCGTGCGCGTCCACTCGCTCGACGCCACTGGAACGTCCAACGCCCGCGAAAGCTCGACGAGCCCGCCGATGTCCTCCGGTACGAGCGGCGATTCCAGCCACGTCGCGTCGATCGCCTCCAGTCTTCGCCCAAGAGCGATGGCGGACGACACGGAGTGGTAAGTATGCACGTCGACCATGATCTTGACTCCCGGCCCGACGGCGTCCCTGACTGCCTCGGCGACCTCAGCCGTCTCCGGTACTGAGCCCCGGATGTGCAGCTTTACCCCGCCGTATCCCGCTTCGGCATGTGACTTCGCCTCAGCGGCGGCTTCGGCGGGCGTCGTCGCGCTCACCCCGTTGTAAACCGGCACACGATCCCGAAACGCTCCCCCCAGCAGCTTGTACACCGGCAGGCCGGTTGCCTTCCCCTTTATGTCCCACAATGCAATATCCACTGCGGCCAATGCGTCCGGATAGAACCCCGTCTGGTGACCCCGCTCCCGCATGGCCGAGTACATGCGGTACCACAGCGCGGACGAGTCGAGCGGGTCCCTGCCCAAGAGTATTGGCCTTAGCGCCGTTTCGACGATGGTCTTCGTGGTCTCCGGGGAGATCGGCGACTGCCCCTCGCCGTACCCGATGACTCCGGCGTCGGTCTCGACCCGCGCGATAACGGTCTGGTGGCGCGTCCCGTAGATCGAGTACCGGAAATCGTCGTTCACGAGGTATTCCGGCTCTCCAACGTCTCCGATCCCTATGGCAAAGGCGTCCACCCGCGTGATTTTCATGCCGACCTACTCCGAATGCTCCTGCATCGCTGCGATTTCCTTCTCGATCTGCAGCCTCGCGGCAATGACGTACTCGTCCGTCGTCGGCCCGACGACTCGAGTCTCGAAGCCGTGTGCGCCGAACCCCGGCACGATCTGCTCTCTCACACGATACTCAGGATCGTTGAAGAAGTAGGGGCGAGTGCCTATCAACGGCTCCGGCAGGTCGTCACCCTCCGTGCGATAGATAGCCGGATTCGCGAGCACGACGGTCGGAGCGTCCTCGCCCGTTTCCGCCGGACGGCTCGGAACGACCATGTCCCCCATCAACACCTCCGCCTTGAGTTCCGGCGCCCAGTGACGGATGCGGTAGATCGCGCCGGGCCCGACATAGTGCTGCATATCCCGCTTCGTGATCACGTACTCGTACCACTTTCGGAGCTCCGGGAAGTGGTGGGCCGGCAGGGTGCTCTCCGACTCGTAGGCCGAGCTGTCCCCCTGTGCTCGGATGTCATTGAAGACCATGAACCAATTCAGCATGTCCCGGACTCCCCGGGCGAATTTGCTGTATTGCTCCGTCCGTCGCGGGCTGCACTCGTCCACGACAAAGATGTGAGGTTGCGTCTCGCTCATCTCCACCCAGAATTCCGGCGGAAACCCCGACCTGTTCCATCGGCCTATCCAGTGGGGCACCGTCAGCCTCATTGAGCTATGCGACTGGACGCGCCAGTACCGGATATCGAAGTCGTCCCGCAGGTACCTCTCCAACGGCTGGACGACCCAGTCCCTCCCGTACCGTTCGTTCCCAAACACGACGATCGGCCGGGACGTTCCGGCTTTGAATTCCTGTAGGAACCGCAGGAGTTCGACCGCCTCGAACGCCGCTCGCCGGGCTTCCCTTAGGTCCTCGTCGGTCAGTACAGGCGGATCGTCTTGCTGCTCTTCGAGTACGGTGAGCGACTCGAACAACGATCGCTGCTCGTCCGGTTCCTCCGGCCAGTCCCGTTGGTGACCGCACTCCGACACGAACCGGTGATACTCCAACTCCCGCATCAGCTCATCGTCCGCGTCGAAAAGTCCGCGTCTTGTCTTCGCCCGCAGTCCGTCCAATTGGCTGGTAGTTCCCTCGACATCCGCCGTCTGCGTTAGCAGTGCCGACAAGGTCGGCGTGATCCTCACACCGTCATGGTTCTGCACGTTCACGCGCGATAGCCACTCGGCCACCGACTGCATCCGCGAGATTCCCTCATCGTCCCCCAGCCTCTCGAATTCGGCGATCTGCTCGGACGAGAGACGCATCCGGTTTTCGCTATTCAACCTCTCGAAAGAAGTCTCATCGGACATATGTGGTTCTCTCCTCGTCTAGGTCCCAAATCTACCGCTTAAAATGCCTCATTGTCCTCACATTCCCGTCCTCTCCGCGTCCTCTGCGCCCTCTGCGGTGCATCCGCCCCGTCCTTCATGCCGCGTCCATCGCTAGACGAAAGCCCATGTGCCCCGCCGAGCTGTCCGGCGTAGATGCCGTTCTCGCCGCCGGACGGTACCGGTTGCAGTAGGACTCGTGGCACAGGTACGAGCCCCCCTTCGCGATCTTGCTCTCCCCGTTCGCCGGGCCTTTCGGATCGACGCGCGGACCTCCCACGTGATGCCTCCGGCTGAACCAGTCTGAGCACCACTCCCACACGTTGCCGGAGACGTTGTGTAGCCCATACCCGTTCGGCTCGAACGACGACACCGGCGCCGTGCCGACGTGTCCGTCCTCGACCATGTTGACATTCGGAAAATCACCCTGCCAGATGTTGCACATGTGCTGTCCGCCCGGGGTCAGCTCGTCGCCCCACGGGAAGAGCGCCTGCTCCAACCCGCCCCTCGCCGCGAACTCCCACTCCGCCTCCGTCGGCAACCTTCCACCCGCCCACTCCGTGTAGGCGACCGCGTCATTCCAAGACACGTGGACGACTGGATAGTCATCTTTGTCTGCTATGGACGACCCCGGCCCCTCTGGCTCCCGCCACCACGTCCCGTCCACCTTCCACCACCACGGCACCTTTGCGACTGCCTGATCGACCGTTGCCGCGACCTCTTCCGACACGAACTGATTGAACACGAACGACCACCCGAACCGCTCGGCCTCGGTCACGTGTCCAGTCGCCTCCACGAACGCGGCAAACTGCCGGTTCGTGACAGTCGTCGTCGAGATCGAGAACGGGCTGAGCGAGATCCTGCGAACAGGGTCCTCACCGTCCCGCCGGTTCCGCTCCCGTGCCCGCGTGCCCATCAGGAACTCGCCTTCGAGCCGCACCAATTCCATTCCATCGACCTGCGAAGCGGCCGAGGGCGCACCGCCTCTAGTCGAGACCGAGACCTCGTCGCCGATGCGTTCGATATTGGGGATGCAGCAGTCCATTGGTCGGAACGGCCCAATTGTACACTGTCGCGGCAGTAGCGATTGCACAGTCCAAGCCCGTGGGAAACCCAACACCGTAGACACCCGCCTGCGAGTGTGGCATCGTGTACGCACCCCGACGGAGGCCGCTCTTATGAAAATCCTCGTGGTGAATCCCTTCGGCGATACCGAGTTCTACGGCCACGAAAACCTCGCTCGGATCGCCAGACCGGATACGGAGTTCGATGTCGTGGACATCGGAGACATGTACCCTCTCCGCAACAACCAGTGGCTCTACTTCCGCTATATGTGCACCGACGGGACGCTCGAAACGGTCATGCGCGCCGAGAAGCAGGGCTACGACGCGGTGTTCATCTCGTGTAACCTCGACATCGGCCTGTACGAGGCCAGGCAGCTCGTGGACATCCCAGTGACCGCGACGCTCGAATCCGCTGCCCTAATCGCCCACATGATGGGTGCGACCTACTCCCTCGTCACCGTCGACTACCAGAACGGCAAGATTCAGGAGTCGCTCGTCAGGACGTACGGCCTACACGAGCACTTCGCCTCCCAGCGCCCGTTCGACATCGACGCGAACGACCTCTATCTCGACAAGACCCCGGCGGGAGAGGTCATTGAAGCGGTCGTGTCAGCAGCGAAGGCGTGCGTTGACGAGGACGGTGCAGAGGTGGTCATACCCGGATGCACCCTTGCAGGCTCGGTGCTCACGCACGATCTGCCCGACGCCGAGTCGGTCATCGGAGCGCCCGTACTCGACGGCATGGTGACAGGATTCAAGATGGCAGAAATGATGGCCGACATGCGCGCGGCGGGAGTCCCAACCGTGTCCCGACGCGGATGGTTCGAGAAACCGCCCAAAGCCGACATGCGCACCCTCCGCACCTTCATGGGGAGGGATTGAATCGGCTCAGGCTATTGGTCTCAGTATGACGGGTTAGTTGGATTGGGGTCGAGGGCACGTTAGAGTGATCTTGCGCGAGCCTCTCTCAAGCCGTATGTAGCCCTGTGCTGGCCTAGTACGGCACGGTGGTAAAATTTCCGGGCCAGAATACCGGGTGAGACTTGCCCGATACTAAGCTGAAAGGAATAGCTGGTGCCTAAGCACCACCCTGCACAGATTTGCCGTCGCCAGTCCTACCCAATATGCCCACAACCCCAAGCCAACCAACCCAACTCAATTCTACGCCCATGGGCAAGACGGAATCAATCGGAATTCCATTAGGCGATAGCGATGTTTCATGGGATTTATCTTCTCTGAAAAGAAGATTCTTGTACTGATTTCCTAACAGCCATTCCGGCTCTCGATACTATGGGTGGACAATCAAGATTCTGGTACTATCTGATGGCTAATCGGAGCGCTCCATGATGTCAACGGCTGACGCAATAGTCATCGGCGGCGGCGCCGTCGGGACCAGCACCCTCTACCACCTGACCAAGCTCGGCATGACCGACGTGGCCCTGCTGGAAAAAGGGAACCTGGCCTCAGGCTCCACTGGCGACTCTGCCGCCATCGTCAGGCAGCACTACTCCAACGAGGTCAGCATCCGCCTCGTCAAGCGCAGCATCGAGATAATGCGGAGCTTCAGCGACGAGATGGGCGTCGATGTCTTCACGCAGTCCGGCTGGTGCTTCCTCGTCCCCCCTCAGGCCGAGGCCTCATTCGTCGAAAACATGGCGCAGCTGCAGCGACTCGGCGTCCGTACGTGGGAGATATCGGTGCGGGAGGCCGTCGAGCAGCACCTACCCGGCCTCAACCCCGACGGCATCGGCCGCGTGGCCTACGAGCCGGACGGAGGGTTCGCCGACCCCCATGCGCTGTGTCAGGGCTTTGCCGACCGAGCCCGTGACGCGGGCGCATCCGTGTACCCCAATACCCCCGTAAACGGCATCAAGATGTCCGGCGACAAGGTCACGGGCGTCCGCACACCAAGCGGCGAGATAGACAGCCCGGTCGTGGTCAACGCTGCGGGGCCATGGGCGCGACCCATCGGCCAAATGGCAGGCCTCGACCTTCCTCTGGAGATCTCCCGCGAACAGGAGATGATGCTCCAAGTTCCCCCTGGCACTTCCGCTCCTCCACGCGCCGTCTCAAACATGGTCGAGCGCATATACTTTCGTCCCACCAAGAAACGCGGTACCGTCCTCGTCGGCGTCGGTCATCCCAAGGAAAACGAGCCGGTCTCCCCGGACGACTACGACCGAAATGCCGACCCTGCATTCATCGAGGAGGCGGGCGCACGGCTGGCCCACCGGATGCCGCACCTCGCGGATGCCGAGGTCGTGGCAAGCTGGTCGGGCCTGTACACGATCACACCCGACTGGAGCATGATTGTCGACCGTGCGCCGGGCGTGGAAGGCATGTACCTCGCCGTCGGCGGCAGCGGCCACTCCTTTAAGCTGGCCCCCGCCATCGGCCAGTGCCTCGCCGAGATGATCGCCACCGGCACAGCGACCACCGTCGACATCACCCCCCTGCGGGCGGGACGCTTCTCAGAGGGCGACCCCCTCCGCTCGACCTACGGCGGCAACAGAGGGTAAGCGAGCTCGCTTCTATCCCAATCTCACTAGATTGGAACCCTGGACAACCGTCATACCGGCGAAGGCCGGTATCCAGCGAGGGGCTTGGGTTGGGTAGTGTGAGACCCAAGTCCTAGTGCCAGCCACCCGGTCGGGCTGGTCGAGAAGATGGCCTACCTACGCATTTCCCCTCAGTCCTCGAACGTCTCGTCGTCGCGCAGCGCGTTGCGATGCGGCAGGTACTCCACGACGATCTCCACGTGCTTGATCTCCACGTGCTTGATCAGCGTCTCGTCCTTCGTAAGCAGATCGACCCTGAGCCGGTTCGTCCCAACCACCGGAAGCAGTCCGCGCTTGAGATCGACGTGCAGCCTGTAGCCCAAGCTGTGATCGGGACGCGGTCGAAGCTGGTACGTCCAGTCCGCCCACCGTTGCTTGTCAACCTGCACTTCACAGTCATTCCAGAAGACCGCAACTTCGTCCGTGTGCATTCGCTGGTCTAGGAGCACGCGCAGCTCGCAGCGCCACAGTTCCCCGGAGTCCGCTTTGGTCGCTATGTCGTCCGAGACGTCTAGCGTCACCTCCCGGCCCGGCTCGCCCACGTCCAGCACGACGGGAAGCTGGTCTTCTAGTCCGCCGAACCTGCCAATCGAACTTGGCCAGCCGGACATCGTAAGCCGGTACGTCTTGTCCATGTGGCTCAGGATTTCGGGATAACCCATGAACCGGATGCGGCCTGTCGTCTCGAAGTCGTACGGGTACCGCTTCGGGCCGGGGTAGTACGTGTGATACAGCACCCCTCGCGCTCCCACGGCATAGGCGTTCGCGGCTGCGGCGTAGTCGGTAAGACGCGACGCCTGTCCCTGGCTGTTGGCATGTCCCGCGAGCACCTTCACTCCTGTCCCCTCCGCGACCTCTACGATCTCCCGCAATAGGGAGGTGTCGTTCTCCCACCCTCCCCGCACGGGCATGGCAATCACCGTATCGACGATCTCCTCCCGTATCCAACGCTCCAAATCGAGACCTATCGACTTGCTGCCATGCAGAGTTCCGGGCATCCGAACTACCAATCGTTTGGCGCGGCCCTGTTGTGCCGCCGCAGCGTCACACGCCTGTCGAATCTCCCGCATCCACTCCGTCAGCGTGTCGGTATGCTCCTCGATCTCTCTCCTGGCTATCAGGGGAGTGTAGTCGTCGAGATTCATTTCGACGCCGTCGCTCGGATAATCGGACACCAGCTCGCGGATCACGGCGAGACGGTCCGCCCTCACTTCCGGGTAGGAGTAGGAGAGCCGGGACGGGCTGTCGAATGCCGCCTCCGGGAAGTCCGGTTCTGGGCCGACCTGCCATTCGGGATGCTCGGTCGTGAAATCGGCGACCCGGCAGTTCGTCACCCGCCCATGCGACGTGTGGTTCATGTTGAGGAGGATGTGTGCCAAGAACTGGAATCCGCGCTTCTTGGCGTGCTCGCAGACCAGCATGAGCGGGTCGGTTCCAGCCTCGATCATGGCCTCGGCGTTCATCCCCGCGCGATACCAGATCTGGTGATCGGTCAGATCGACGTTGTGGCCCCATCGCTCTCCGACTTTGGTGTCGTACAGCAGCACGCTGCAGTCGCCGACCGCGTAGCTGATCGTGTCGATCCCAAGGTCGACCAGCTCGTCTATCGCCTCGATGTACTGGCGCACGCCCATCGGCGGTTCGTAGAGATAGACGCTCGTGTGGCGTCCGTCGGTGTAGAACATGACCTCGTGGCTCTCGCTCATTCCTTTTCCTTTCGCACCGGCAGGATTTCGATCACGCTTAGCCTATCGCGTTTGTTTGTCTCGGTCTACCTCGCGCACATGCCGCGTGCGCCCCGATTCAGCCCCTCGTGTGGTAATGTATCTGCGCGCGAGTCCACAACGCCAAGAAACGGAACGAGGGATGGAGTACAAGAACCCCGCGATACAACCCGGCATGGTCGCCATGTTGGCCCGCGCCGCGGAGGCTGCCGCCGATCCCACGCGCCCCGTCTACCACTTCGGCCCGCCGTCGGGATGGATGAACGACGTGAACGGCCCCCTCCTACATCGAGGCTACTACCACATCTTCTACCAGCTCAATCCTTTCCACACGGACGCCCGATACGGTACCCATTGGGGCCACGCTCGCAGCACAGACCTCGTCCACTGGGAGGACTTGCCTATCGCGATTTGGCCCTCCACGCAGTCAGGCGAGACAAGCTGCTATTCCGGCACTGCCGGATTCAACAAAGACGGCGAGCCGATCATCCTGTACACCAGCACCAAGAAGTGGGGACAGGGCAGGAATGCGTTGGAGCCGTTCGAGCAGTGGGCCGCTGTCGGCGACGACGATCTCATAAACTGGACGAAGCACCCCGACAACCCGTCCCTCACCCTCGAAGAGGACGGCCGCCCGGAGTTCGATTGGAAGTGGCGTGACCCGTTCTTCTTTTTCGAGCAGGGCAGGAGCTTCATGGTTCTGGGCGCGACGGGTGTCGGCACTCCGATATGGGAGTCCGAGTCCGGCGATCTCGTCAACTGGACCTATCGCGGCCTAGCCTCCGACATCAGCCAGGAATGCCCGAACCTCTTCAAGCTCGGTGACGACTGGGTCATGCTCACCTCGCCCTACACACCGGTCGACTACTACATCGGTAATTTCGACATTGACACATACCGGTTCACCCACCGCGTCAACGGACGAATCGAGCCGACCAAAACGTTCTACGGCACCAACATCCTGTTCGACGCCGATGGTCGCTGCCTGCTGCTCGGTCGCCTCCTTGCGAACGATCCCCGGCATGGCTTGGAACGGCTGCATGGCCCTCCCGCGCGTCCTCACCATCGGGCCGGACGGTCACCCACGTCAGACTCCCGTTGAGGAGATCGAGCTGCTTCGCGGGGCCCACCATTCTCCCCCCGACATAACGCTGGACGGGCAGTCGAAGGTCATCGACGTTCGCGGCGACGCTCTTGAGATCATCGTCGAGATCGAACCCGCCGGAGCGACGTTCTGCGGCCTTCGTGCCCGCCGGTCCGAAGATGGCACGGACGGCGTGCGGATCGGTTACGACGGCGAGTCGGTGTTCGTCGGCGGCATCGATATGCCCTACGACAGGGCGGAGGGACAGGACAGTATCAAGCTCCGCGTCTTCCTCGACAAGTCCGTGATCGAGGTCTTCGTCGACGACGGCGCCCGGGTCGCGTCCAACTTCATCGATTGCAATGCAAACGATCTCGGCATCGAGCTCTTTGCACGAGGCGGAGCCGCCGCGTTCAGATCAATCGACATCTGGGAAATGGAGTCCATCCGGTGAGTCGCGATTCCAAGAAACGGCGTCTGCTCTACTACAACGACTCGCGTCACACGTACATGTACTCGTACGATCCTCCCATGACGCTGGAAGAGGCGTGGTCGCCGGTCGACGAGGTCGCGGGCACCGCCGTCGACACCTTTGTCTACGGCTCCGGCGCGGGCCCCGCGGTCATGCACGACTCTAAGGTCGGCGAAGTCTGGGGACGACGCTTCGAGAAGTTCGACAGCGCGTGGTCTTGGCGGGCCTACGAGAACGTCAAGAGCCTCATCGACGCCGGCCACGACCCCCTCAACATCCTCATCGACCGCGCGCACGACAAGGGCATGGACTTCTTCGCCAGTCTCCGTCTGAACCACCCGATGGATCCCGCCGACGTTGAAAACCCCTTCAACTGGCAGTTCCGCATGGACCACCCGGAGTGGTGTCTCACCGGTAGCGGGAAGCATTCCTTCAACTGGGTGTACCCCGAGGTGCGCGCCGAGAGGTTCACCTACATCGAGGAGTACCTGACCCAGTACGACATCGACGGCTTGGAGCTTGAGTTCACCTTCTGCCCGTACTACTTCGAGGACGACGACGCCGAGCGCAACGCCGGCATCATGACCGACTATCTGCGAGACGTACGACGGCTTGCGGACGAGACGGCATCGTCGCGTGGCCGTCCAATCGAAATCGGGGCAAAGGTCCTTCCGACGCAAGCGGGCAACCTCTCCCAGGGACTCGACGTTGCAGCGTGGGTCCACGATGGCCTGCTCGACTTCGTTGTGCCCACCATCTACCAGGACCACCAGGTCGATGCCAACTTCCCCTTCGAGTGGCTCGTCGACCTCGCCGACGGGACGGGCTGCCAGGTCTACCCGACACTCCAGCGCGCCGTCCGAGGGCTCGACATAGCCGACAACCGCATGGAACCCAATTCCCTCGAACTGCACGCAGGCATCGAGCATCTCCGCGCGGGAGCGGCGTCGTTCTGGGAAAGGGGAGCCGACGGCGTCTACATGCTCTTCCTCAAGTGGCCGCACGGCCCCGAACAGCGGACGATCTTCACGGAGGCCCACGACCCCGACCTGCTGAGACGTAAGCCGAAGAGCTACGTCGTCCGACGACACGACGACGAGTCGGCACGGTTCGGCTACGATTCCCAACTCAAGGCTACGCTGGAGGAGGGCGCTGGCCCTCAGTCCGTCCGGCTCTACCTCGCTGACGACCCTCGACAAGCCTCCGCCACCCTCAGACTCCGACTCATCTGGTCTACCACGCTCGATGAACTGACCTTGCATGTCAACGGCAACCTGCTCCCACTGGACTCCGCCAAACGCACCGAGTTGGACGCCTATCTCGCAGCCTCTCTTGAGATAGGCCTTCCGCCCGACGTACTCGTGCACGGCTGGAACGAGATTACCCTATCACTCGACGCTCGTCCCGCCGGACTCGGCGCTCCCATCGTCTGGGAGAGCGCCGAGCTTGTGATACAACATCCCACGCCGCGGGCGTCGTTTGGGATGCCATGATGCCTGAGGAGACTCGGAACAACGACATGGGCAAGCAACGTCTGATCTTCTACAGCGACGCGAGGCATACCCACATCTACGCCTACGACCCTCCGATCAGGGTGGAAGACGCCGTCGCGCCCGTCGACGACGTGGCGGGCACGGGTGTCGACACGTTCGTCTACGGCTTTGGGGCCGGGCTTACCATGTACCACAACACCAAGGTCGGAGAGACGTGGGCGGAGCACCTCATCAAGGCGGGCATTTCCACCTTCAGCGAGCCGGATATCTGGAACTCCTTGCCGTTCTGGCGGGCTTACTCGAACATCAAGAGCCTCCGAGACCGAGGCCTCGATATCCTGGAGCTTCTCACCGACCGTGCTCACGAGAAGGGCCTGCAGATGTGGGGGAGCATTCGCACCAACCACGGCCAGAACCCCGCCCACATAGACACCGCCGACAACTCCACGTTCAAGATCGAGCACCCCGAATTACACCTCGAGACCGCCCGGGGATACCTCTTCAACTGGGTCTTCCCGGAGGTGCGGGCCGAGCGACTCGCCCTCATCGAAGAGGCGGTCACCGATTACGACCTCGACGGCATGGAGATCGATTTCGCCTTCTATCCCTCCCTGTTCAAGCAGGGGCAAGTCCAAGAAAACAAACACCTCGTGACCGAGTTCATGTCCGATGCCCGCCGGGCCGCCAATAAGGCCGCCGCCGACCGGGGCAAGCCCGTCGTTCTGGGAGCAAGGGTCCTGCCCACGCCGCAAGCAAACGCCGCGACCGGCCTCGACATCGCCGACTGGATCGCGGACGGCCTCGTGGACTTTCTTGTGCCCGCTGTCTACGGCCCGATACAGATGGACGTGAACCTCCCTTTCGAATGGCTCGTCGATCTCACTGCGGGAACCCCGTGCGAGGTCTACCCCGCCCTCCAGGACAAGGTCTTCTCGGTCCACACAAGCGGCATTCACCAGGTCGACCGTCGCATCTATGAGCACTCCGCGACGCCGGAGCACTTCCGCGCGGGCGCTGCCGCCTATTGGGCAAAGGGTGCGGACGGCATCTACCTGCCCTGGTTCGATTGGCCCGTCGGCCCGGATGAGAAGCAGATTCTCTCCGAGATCCATGATCCCGATCTCCTTCGCGAGAAGCCGAAGCACTATTGGACGACCGTCCGCGATGTGGACGGCCACTACGAAGGGTACGAATCTCAGTTGCCCCTCACCCTCGAAACGGGCGCCGACGCGTCGAATCAGGTCGTTCACCTGTATCTCGCGGACGACCATGCACGGAGTGACACTCGTTTAGGTCTTAAGTTGACCGGCTCCGTAGAGGCCGACGTGATGTCCGTCACCCTGAACGGCGTCGCACTCGATTGGGCCACGTGCAAGGTCACCCGCCACGGCGGGGGAGGGGACATCTTCGCGTGGGCCGAATTCCCCGTCGAGACGGAGTTGCTCCGACACGGACAAAACGAGATCGGAGTTGCCGTTCTCTCTCGCCCTTTGAACCTCGTGGCAAACGTCGTCCTCCAGAGTGTCGAGGTACTCGTCGACTACCCCGGACACGCCGCAAACACGGAATTCGACCGGATATCCCTCGGGCGTCGGTTGTGATCTCAGATGCCTCACGAGCGTTCAAGGTTATCGTGTTCGACTTCGACGGCCTGATCGTCGACACGGAAGTTCCCGAGTACGAGGCGTGGCTGGGCATCTTCCGCTCGTACGGCGTCGATCTGCCTCTGTCGGTTTGGACGCCGCACATCGGGGGAGGTAATGACGGCTTCGACATCTACGCTCACCTTGCCGAGCTTACCGGCAGGCGGATTGACCGCGACGAGTTGCGTGATCGGCGCAGGGCGGACTTCGCCGAGCTGTTCAAACATGCCGTCCCGCTTCCCGGCGTCGAGGACTACATCGCCACCGCGCGAGATCGAGGAATTCGCATCGGCATCGCTTCGAGTTCGACTCACTCGTGGGTAGACCCCAAGCTTGAGCAGATCGGCCTCGCGGCCGCATTCGACACCGTTGTGTGCTCCGAGGACGTAGGGAGCGCTAAGCCCGATCCCGCATCCTACCTCAAGGCCCTTGACGACCTTGGTGTGGTGGCAGACGAAGGGTTCGCCCTGGAGGACTCTCCCAACCGGCGTTCAAGGAGCTAAGAACGCTGGCCTGCTCTGCGTAGCCGTCCCCGGCGCCATGACCCGCGATCGCTCGTACGACCACGCCGATATGCAAATCGAGTCGCTGGCCGACGTACCGCTTGAGAAGCTGATGGAGGCGCTGTCGTGACCAACGAAATGGTGATGTTCTCAAACGGGGAGATCACCTTCATGTACCGCGTCGGCGGCATCGCCCTTCATGAAGGACGCCTCCTTGTCGAACAGAACCTCCGGCACGGCTTCTGTTTTATTCCCGGCGGGCGTGTGGAGTACGGCGAGAACGCCGTCCTGGCATTGTCGAGGGAACTGCAGGAAGAGTTTGGCGGAACGTGCAGATCGGACGGCTCGTCATCGTAGCCGACAACCTGTTTGAGCTGGACGGCGTACGCTACCAAGAGGTTGGCTTGTACTTCATCATGGAGTTTCCCCCGGGCCACTATATCCTCGGTCGCGAGGGGAAGTTCGAGGCGGAGGAACCCAATCTCGTCTACCAATGGCTGCCTCTGAACGAGCTGGAAGAGGCAGAGCTCTTTCCCCGGTTTCTCCGTGAGCTTGTGCGAGACATTCCCCAGACCCCGAAATATGTCATACAATCAGATATCGATTCCTGCTGGACGGAATCGTATTCAAACGTTACGGAGACCTAGAGCACACAGCATGCAAGACCATGCGCGAGTTGTAGTAATCGGGGCCGGCATCGCAGGCGCGAGCGTCGCGTACCATCTGGCAAAGCTGGGATGGAGCGACATCGTAGTGGTGGACAAAGGGCCCATGTTCGAGACGGGCGGCTCCACCTCTCATGCCCCCGGCCTTGTCTTCCAGGTCAACTTCTCCAAGATGATGTCCGTCTTTGCCAGGGAGACCGTTGAGCTCTTTGAGAGCCTCAATCCGGCCGAGGGCGAGCCGCTGTGGTACGGAGTAGGTGGACTTGAGGTAGCGTGGACGCCGGAACGCTTCGAGGACCTGAAGCGCAAGGTCGGCGCGGGGAGGGCGTGGGGAGTCGAGACCTACCTGCTCGGCCCCGGCGAGACCCGCGAAAAGGTCCCCCTTCTCTCTGATAAAATCTACGGCGCGATGTACACTCCCGGCGACGGCAACGCCCGCGCATGGAACCTCGCAGCCGAAATGGGCCGCCGCGCTCAGGAGACCGGAAGCGCCACCTTCTACGGCGATACCACCGTCAAGGGCATCGACGTTGTAGACGGCAGGGTGACCGCAGTCCGAACGTCCGGTGGGACTATCAATACCGATCTCGTGGTGTGCGCCGCCGGGATATGGGGTCGGCTCATCGGCCGAATGGCCGGCGTGACTCTCCCGCTCCCGCCGATGCGGCACCAGTACGCCCTTACCGCGCCCCTGCCCGAACTGGCTGGCGAGACCATGCGGTACCGCGAACCGGTAATCCGGAATCAAGACCGCGCCATGTACTTCCGGCAGGAGTACGACGCCTACGTCATCGGCTCCTACGATCACGAGCCGCTGCTCCTGGAGCCGGAGGACATCTGGAGTAACGCGGACGCCACCGAGATGCCCTCGATGATGCCGTGGTCGGAGTCGGCGTTCCGCAAGGGAATGATATCGGCGGGCGAGTTCATGCCCGCTCTTCAGGACGCCGAATTGGTGCAGAAGGTCAACGGCATGTTCGTCTTCACGCCGGACGGGATGCCCGTCCTCGGCGAGTCGCCCCAGGTCAAGGGGTTCTGGTCGGCGGAAGGCGTCTGGATAACCCATGGCGGCGGTGTCGGCAAGGCCGTCGCCGAGTGGATGGTGAACGGCCAGCCGACAATGGACCTGCGAGAGGCCGACATCAGCCGGTTCCATCCCCACCAGCTTACCCACTCGTACATCACCAAGCGCGGTGCCCAGCAGTACCGCGAGGTCTACGACATCATTCACCCCGCCCAGCAGATGGACGACCCGCGCGGACTCCGCACCCTGCCTTACCACGACCGGCTCGAAGAGCTTGGGGCCTACTTGGTCGAGAACGCCGGATGGGAGCGCCCGCAGTGGTTCGAGGAGAACGCCGAGCTACTCGAAGGCTCCACCGACCACGGTCACACCCGTACCGGATGGGAGAGCCGTTTCTGGTCTCCCATCATCGGCGCGGAGCACAGGGCCGTCCGCGAGCGTGTCGGCCTCTTCGACCTCACTCCCTTCACCAAGCTCGACGTGAGCGGGCCCGGCGCCTTGGCCTTCACGGAGCGAATCGCCGCCAACCGCATGGACAAGCCGGTCGGCACGATCACCTACACCTCGATGCTGACACCGAAGGGCGGCATCAAGTGCGACCTCACCGTGACGCGCTTGGCGACCGACCGCTTCATGGTCGTCACCGGCGGTGGTACGGCGGAGCACGACAAGGCATGGATACGCGGCCACCTTCCCGACGACGGCTCGGTGACGATGACCGACGAGAGCACGAAATGGTGCAGCATCGGCGTGTGGGGGCCCATGGCGCGCGAGCTTATGCGCGTCGCGACCGATGACGATGTATCGAGCACAGGTTTCCCGTACCTGGCCGCCCGGCACATCTCCATCGGCGAGATTCCCGCCCTAGCCCTGCGCATTTCCTACGTAGGCGAGTTGGGCTGGGAGATATACGCCCCCTTCGAGTTCGGACGCAAGCTCTGGGATGCTCTCTGGGAAGCGGGCCGCCACAAAGGCGTGGTCGCCGCCGGGCTTGGCGGGTTCGACTCCCTGCGTCTCGAAAAGGGGTACCGGCTCTGGGGCAACGAGCTTCACACCGAGTACAACCCCTTCGAGGCCGGCATCGGATTCGCCGTGCGGATGCGCAAGGGAGACTTCATCGGTCGAGACGCGCTGGCAAACGCTCGGGCGACCGGTCTCACTCGCAAGCTCTCCTGCATGACCCTCGATATTCCAGATGCCGTCGTGATGGGCAAGGAGCCGATCTACGTGGACGACCTCGTCGTCAGCTACGTTACCAGCGCGAACTACGGCTACTCCATAGACCGGGGCATCGCCTACGGGTACCTCCCCATTGAGCACTCGAAACCCGGCACTGCCGTCGAGATCGAATACTTCGGTGAGCGTTATCGCGCCACGGTGTCCAAAGAACCCCTGTGGGACCCGAAGTCCGAGCGATTGAAGCGATAACTCCCTGTCATCCATATCGAGTTCAAAACACAACATGAGAGGCGGCTAGTGGCAAACAAAGGCATCTTGGAGAGCTTGGCGGAAGGCGTCGTCCTCGGCGACGGAGGGTACATAGTCGAGTTGGAGCAGCGCGGATGGGTCGTCACCGGCGCGTTCACACCGGAGATTTCGATGACGCACCCCGGCGCCGTGCGCGAGCTTCACATGGAGATGAAGAATGCTGGCTGCGATGTCCTTCAGGTCATGGCGTTCTACGGGAGCCGTGAGAAGCTGGAGACCGTCGGCAAGGGGACTGGCTCATGAGCGACTCTCGTTGGCTAGACGTTCCCGGCGCCTACAACGTCCGCGATCTCGGCGGATACCTGACGACCGACGGCAAGACCACGCGCTGGCGTGCCTTCCTCCGTGCCGACAGCCTCCACAACCTCTCCGAATCGACCAAGAGTGCCCTGATCGAGTACGGGGTCCGCACCGTCATCGACCTCCGCCGCACCAATGAGACCGTTGACACCCCAAACGCTCTCGCAGACATGGATGACACCCAGTACTTCCACCTGAACATGATCGGAGATACCAACCCCCCCGGCTACATCGCCCCGCCTCCGGATGAATGGACGACTCCCGAATTGACATCAGACATTTACCGCGTGCTTCTCGATCAGCGTCAGGAGGTAATATCCGAGACCCTGGTCGCGCTCGCCAACTCCAAGGGCCATACCGCCATCTACCACTGCGCCGCCGGCACCGACCGGACGGGCATCATCTCGGCCCTTCTGCTCGGTCTCACCGGTGTGCCGGCCGACACCATCGCAAAGGACTACGCGCTCAGCGCCCATGGCCTGAGACGCCGGTACTTGGCCGAGGGGATCCCCGAATCCCTAGCCGGAAAAGACTTCTCCCTCGAAGAACCGCCGGAATTTCTTGCCCCGCCTTTAGCAATGGAACGAACTCTGCAACACCTCAGCGACAAGTACGGCGGCATCGAGTCGTACGTCCGGCACATCGGCCTGACCGACGCCCAAATCAACGACATTAGAAATATGTTGAGAGAGTGAGCCAAACATGATCAAGCCCACTGAACACACCCGCGTCCTCGACGTCGAAGGCGCGTACAACGTCCGTGACCTGGGCGGCTACGTGACCCGGGACGGACGAACGACCCGCTGGGGGAGATACCTCCGGGCAGACACCTTGGCGAACGTGACGCCGGGTGGTGTCGAGACTCTGCTGGAATATGGCGTCCGCAACATCATCGACCTTCGCCGCAGCAGCGACCTGCAGTTCAGGCCTAGCCCCTTCATCGGCAACGAGTCCGTCACCTACTACCACCAGAACATGTCCGGCGACGTGGGACTCGCCCATAGGGAGGTGCTCGATGGAATCGAGGACCAAGCCGAACGGCGGGGTAGGTCGTACTGTTCAATACTCGACCAGCGAAAGCACATCCTGCACCAGATCTTCTCGATCCTCGCCATGCCCGACGGCCTCCCCGTCCTCGTCCACTGCAACGCGGGCAAGGATAGGGCCGGCATCACCGCCGCCTTCGTGCTGGACATCTGCGGCGTTCCACGCGAGACCATCATTGAGGACTACGGTCTCACCGCCCGGTATCTCGTTCGCCGTTACTACGCGCAGAATCCCGACGTGAACCCTGAGGAATACACTTGGCTGGACTATCAGCAAGACGTGTGCGCCCTGGGAAGCATGGAACTCACCCTCGACCTCCTCGACGCTAACTACGGAGGAGTGCAGGGTTACCTGCGCGACACCGGCGTCACCGACGACCAGTTGACCGCTATCCGGGAGGCAATGACCGAATGAGCGCCGCACACATCCCCGACATCGACCCCAGACGAGCGATCGCCGTCGAGGGCGCTTCCAACGTCCGCGATCTCGGCGGCTACGAGACATCGGACGGTAGACAGACCCGCTGGCGGGCCCTCTTCCGCGCAGCCGACATCCACGCCCTCTCGCCATCCGCTCAGTCCACCCTCATCGACGCCGGTGTCAGGACCGTCATCGACCTCCGTGGCTCACGGGAATTGACCGAAGCGTCCAGCGTATTCAAGGACCTGTCAAGCGTTCGCTACCGCCCGCACAACATGACCGGAGACGCCCTCATCGACAGATGGGGCGCCGTCCCCGTGCCCGCCGACTCGTCGATCAGGCTTTCTACCATGTACTCGACCGTTCTCGATGAGCGCGGCGAAATGGTAAAGACGATACTCGAAACGGTCTCGCAACTGGGAGCGCTGCCCGCCGTCTTTCACTGCACCGCAGGGAAGGACCGCACAGGCGTCCTCGCGGCTCTCCTGCTCGGCATCGCCGGTGTCCCCCGCGAGGGCATCGTCGAGGACTACGTCCTGAGCGCGAGGTTCCTCTATGGCTCCACGGCCGTTCCACCGGACGGTTCGGGCGCAAACAAGTTCCCGCCCTATGAGGAGTATCAGGCCATGTGGTGCCCGCCTGGCGCTATGGGAATGACCCTCGATCACCTTGAGTCCAACTACGGCGGAATCGAGGCCTACGTGAGAAGCGTCGGTGTGGACGACGCTACGCTATCGCACATCAGAGACGCGCTGGTGGAGTAGCGCCGCTAGACCGCTACCCCGACCCCTAACCGCTCGAACACGGGGCCGAGATCGACGTTCTCCCTCAGCAGCGCCCCGAAGCGCTCAACCTTGTCCGGATGGTCGAACCGAACCCTCTCTTGCAGTGTGCGCAGCGCCTTCATGGTATCGAGGGTGTCCGTGTCGGCTATGACGATGGGGACCTCTTCCAGCTCCGCCTCGTGTTCGATGTATTCTAACGGCTCCGTCCCGTTGGTGAGGATCAGGCAGGATGTCGGAGTGTGCAGCGCCGCCATCTGAATGTCGGGGCGGTCGCCGCGAACGATCGCGGCCTTGTCCTCTCGAATGCCGAAGTACAGCGTGCCGCTGTCCAGCCCCATCCCGCCGACCAGGAAGTGTTCGATGATGCGGTCGCCGTACTCGCTGCCCTCCAGGTATCGACCGTCCAGGTGCTCGACGATCTGGTCAATGGTGGATGACACCAGCTTCCGGTCCTCCGGCACGACGCCCAACGCTCGGATGCCAAGGGCCTCGAGCGCGGGAATGAACTCGGTCTCTACTGCTGTCCCTTGGTACTCCGTTCGTCCGTTGACCACCGCGCCGATGAGCCGGTCACCGAACGCCGGCGACCACTCTGACAGGTCATTCGCGTCCTTCCCGTGAACGTGCTGGGTTATCCCTAGCACCCCTGCATCGAGCGCTTCGGCGATTTCCCGTGCCGCCTCGTTGCTGATACGGGCTGACCCTTCCACGATCAGGACGTCGCTGTCCCCAGCCGCCTGCCTGCACCGCTCAGCCACTCTGTCCATTGGATCGGAGATGGCGGGAGGGGACGTGTCATTCCCCACCTGACCGAGCAGCTTCGCGTAGTATTCGTCGTGAATGTCGTCGAAGGGATTGACGACGACGGCGGACGCCCCCTCCCGACGCACCAAGTTAGCGAGCGTCACCGCCAGCGCGGTTTTGCCGGCGCCCGCCTCGTCTGAGAGAAGGTATATTGCGTTCATGTCGTCCTTCGTCGTGTCTGGTACGCGCGAAGATTATACCAAACGTAGGGAGTAACGGTACCGTCGAGACTCGTCCAGGTGCGCTGTCTCCGACTCGAATGTCTCCAACATGCGCAGTCGGCTCTCCGGCATGAAGCGCCGGTGCGGTCCCATCGTCCCCTCAAGAGCCCACTGCAACTGCGGCAACTTATTCGTCAGCACGCCACGCGCCATGTTGGTCAGCACTAAAGATTGATCGCACGGTTGCCTACCCCGGCCAGCCCGGCGTGGAGAGGGGGCATAGGGAACCACCTTTGGAAGCACCCTCTTGGAGCCAACCCTAAACCGGATGCGTTCCCGGAATCTCGTCATTCATCTCTGCGTTCCCCGGCCTCCTCGCGCTCAAGGCCGGGGGTGGAGACTGCATAGGGCGGGGACGGTTAGTCCGACAGGCGTGTCGAGGTGGCCGGCCGGGGTGGGTTTTCCGGTCGGATAGGGTGGAGACCCCCTCTCTGTGTCTCTCCCCCGGCGGGGGAGAGATCGTAGGGTTTCGTCGGCTGGTGATGTCGCCGTGTTCTTGCTGACGGGAGTTTATGGATTCCCGCGTTGGCGGGAATGACGAAAATGTGTGGAAGTGTCGGGGGTGTTAGTTGGGGGCGCGGGCGCGGCGGGAGTTTTGTTGTTTGCGTTTTGCTTTGCGTTGGAGTTCGCGGCGTTGGCGGCGGGGTAGGTTACGGGCGCTAGGTTCTGGGTGCTGGGGTGAGCCCCCTCTCTGTGTCTCTCCGTCGGCGGGGGAGAGATTGGAGGCAGGTTTGAAACCTGCCCCTACCGGTGTTTGGTCGGTTGAGGAGAGATCGAGGTCGGCGTCTTCAGGGAGCTCGTGATCGTCGGGAGTGGGGGAGAGATCGGGAAGGGGAGTCCCTCCGTCGGCGGGGGAGAGATTGGAGGCAGGTTTGAAACCTGCCCCTACCGGTGTTGGGTCGGTTGGGGAGAGATCGGAGTAGGATGGTTCTCCCTCAGTGGGGGAGAGATCGGGATAGGAAGGTCCTCCGTCGGTGGGGGAGAGATTGGAGTAGGATGGTTCTCCCTCAGTGGGGGAGAGATCGGGAAGGGGAGTCTCTCCGTCGGTGGGGGAGAGATCGGGATGGGAAGTCTCTCCCTCAGTGGGGGAGAGATTGGAGATGTCGGGTTGGGGCGCGGGGTGTCGCTCGTCGACTCCGGTCTGTCGTTTGAGGTCTTCGAGTTCCCGGCGGAGGTCAGCAATGGACGTTTGGTCGTCGTGGGATGTGGTTGGCTGGGGGTCGTGGTCACAGTGGTTGTCCCGCGGGGCGCTGCTGCGACGGGCGGGGCCGTACTTTTCGGGCATCTGGGCGCGAAGGAGCATGGCCAGCAGCATTGGAGAGGATTCGGGTTCCCGGACGCGCTCGAGGAGCATCACTTCGACCTCGTCGGTGAACTCGAGAAGGGCTACTTCCATTCTCCGGTTGAAGCCGAGGATGTTGTCGGTCTGCCACCGTTGGGCGGTGTAGATGGTGACGCCGGCCATCCGGGCGGCCTTGCTGACGGCATGAGTGAGGGCGTACTGGTAGAGGTAGACGGTCTGATTTCTCCAGACGTCGCAGTGCTGGGGGGTGAATTCCTTGAAGCTGATGCCGAGGACGCGTTCGAGCTCGATGGCGTCGAAGGGGGAGGCGATTCCGAGGGATTCGAGGAATTTGGATGGCATAGGGGGTTCTGGGTGGTAGGTGCTGGGTTCTGGCTGGAGAGTAGAACGTGGTAAGTATTGCGTAGGGGTTATGTTAGACCATGTGTTCTTGTGGTGTCAAGTCGGGGGTGAGGATTGTAACTGTTCAGTCTCCGTGCGTTGAATTGCGAAGACCCCCTCTCTGTGTCTTTCCCCCGGCGGGGGAGAGATTGGGATAGGAAGTCTCTCCGTCGGCGAGGGCTGACAGGGGTAGGAAGTCTCTCCGTCGGCGGGGGAGAGATTGTTGCGTGCTTTCGGATCGTGTGGATTCACGGCAGGGCGTGCGGAGGGCGCGGAGGGGGGAGACGAGGGGATTGCGCGTTGACAGGGTAGGGTGTCGGAACTACACTCCGAACTCACCAATCGGATCGACAAATGAGGATATATGGACAGCATCGGCGTATACGAAAGACTCGGGGTGCGGCGCGTTATCAACGCCTGGGGCGTGGCGACGGAGCTTGGCGGATGGGGACAGAGCGAGCGCGTGACACAGGCGATGGAGGAGGCGAATCGCGGCACGGTGGAGATGCAGGAGCTTCTACGGAAGTCGGGCGACTTCATAGCCGATTTGCTGGGGGTCGAGGCTGCGTTCGTGACGTCGGGTGGGGCGGCGGCGCAGGCCCTGAGCGTGGCGGCGTGCATGGCGGGGACGGACCCCGACCGGATCGCCCAACTGCCCAACACGACCGGCATGAAGAACGAGGTCGTCATCCAGAAGCGCAACCGGTACATGTTCGACCGGTGCTACACGCTGACAGGGGCGAGCCTGACGGAGGCCGGGGACGACGACGGGACGACCGAGGACGACCTGGACGCGGCCATCGGCCCGAACACGGCGGCGGTGGCGTACTACATCCAGCCGCCCATCGACGACGCGATAGTTTCGCTGGAGGACACGGTCGCGCTGGCGAGGTCGCGGGGTGTGACGGCGCTTGCCGACGCCTGCTCGCAGATATACCCGCTCGACTATTTTCGTAGATGCGCGCAGTCGGCGGACCTCGTGACGTTCGGGGCGAAGTACATGGGAGCGCCCCACTCTGCCGGGTTCGTGTGCGGGAAGCGCGACCTGATAGACGCGGTGTCGGCGCAGAGCTTCGTGACGTACCACTACGACGGTGGAAAGGCCGTCGGGCGCGCCATGAAGATAGACCGGCACGAGATCATCGGCGTGGTCACGGCCATCGAGGACTGGTTCACGATGGACCACGAGGAGCGCATCCTCGAATACGAGTCGCGCTTCGCGGTCATCGTCGACGCGCTCGCAAACGTGGAGGGCGTGAGCACGCGGCGGATCGAGGTACCCCACTACGTGCCGTACATGATGCTGATCGACGTGGACGAGCCGGTGGTCGGCAAGACGGCAGAGCAGGTGCGTGTCGAGTTGGACAACGGCAGCCCGCGCATCTGGGTCGGGGCGGAGGACGGCTCGCTCCGCGTCGTCGTCAACTGCATGAGCGACGAGGAGACGGGCGTTGTGGCGGAGCGGTTGCGGGAGGCGCTAGGGGGTGGGGGTCGGTAGCGCGCCGTCGACTACGTTGCGATCTCTTTCAACTGCGCTACCAGATACTCCTGGGGCCTGTCCCCCTTGATGCGGTTGCAGTGCGAGCAAAGTACTTGAAGGTTGTCCATGTGGTCCGTCCCCCCGCGTGAGCCTGGGATGATGTGGTCGACCTCCATGATCCGGTAGGGGAACTCGGTCCTACAGCCGTTGCATTGGCCTTCTTGCTGTCCGAAGAGGACGTGCTTGTTCTTGCGGTAGTTGATCGGCGCGTCGATGTCCGTGCGGCGCGGGATGTCGGTGCGGGCGGTGACGAGCCGGTCGTGGAACAGGTCGCCCATGAAGTCGCGGAGGCGCAGGTTGACAAGCTCGACGGCCTTCGGGGACAGGTCGATGCCAACCCACCGGCGGCCCAGCTTTTCGGCGGCTACGCAGGCCGTGGCGCATCCTGCGAAGGGATCGAGCACCATGTCGCCAGGGTTTGAGGATGCCTTGATGATGCGCTCCAGCAGTGCTAGCGGCTTTTGCGTCGGGTAACCCGTGCGTTCTTTACCGGCGGCGATAGGCACATCATCCCAAGTATCACTTACGGGGATGCCGGGCTGTTCGTCTAAGTACCGCTTCAAACGTGGAATGCCTTTGCCGCCCCGTGGAACCACAATCAAGCCCGTGCGGTCTGCCTCTTCCATCCGCTCTTTCGTCCATCTCCATACTCTCGTTACGCCCTTGAATTCATAGGTCAAGTTTGGTCTGTCAGGATTTGGGTTCAGCAGACTCGTCAACTGATATCTTCGTCCAGTTTCGTCCTCAATCAGCTTGTATTGCTCATGGGCACGTGGGTTGGCTATATATGGGGCATTCCAAGCCGTTTCCCCTTCACGTCCATACACAAGGATGACATCGTGATTCGATGCAAAGCGGGTGAAGGCCAACCCTTTGGGATGGGACCTCCGCCAAATGACCTCATTCCTGAACTGTACTTGGCCAAAGATCGCGTCCATAACCAGCTTGAGGTAATGACTTGCCGTAGGGTCGCAGTGAAGGTAGACGCTTCCCGCTTCCTTCAGCACGCGCCGCATTTCAAGGAGGCGGACAAGCCATCATGCAGAGATAGGACTGCATTCCCTTGCCGTGCGTAAGTCCGGCGGCCTCTATGGTGCGATAGATGGCAGGATGCTCATCGGCGATGAGGCCCATCCACGCCACGTCGAGGTCGCTGAGCGTCCAGGTGTCCTTGAACGCCGCGCCCGCGGCCCTGCTTCCAACAGGGGCGGCGTAGTCGCGGTTGGAGTTGAAGGGCGGGTCGAGATAGATGAGGTCGACCGACTCGGAGTTCAGGCCGCGGAGGATGTCGAGGTTGTCACCCGTCCATATGGTCTTGTCTACGAAGTTGGCTGGCATGGTCGTATGCTACCTCAAATGCGAACGGATGTCTATAATCTCTCCTCTCACATACCCGTTCAAGCTCCCCAAGAAACTTTCCACCTACGCAATACTCACTACTTTCTACTTCCCCCCTTCCATTTGACCCAAAAGAACATGTGAACTACACTACTCCTGTCGGAACAAGGCATCAAGCGCCGCGCGCCCCGACGCGCAAAGCGCATGAGACACATCGAGAAGAAAAGGAGCGATTTTCGGGGAGTGAAAAAAATCTCAAACCGTCTCATTCCGGCGAACATTCGCCCGTTCCACGCGGTGCCCACCACGCCAACCGCCATGAGACACTCTGGACAAGGCGAAAAAAGGGGGAACCGGAAGACGTCCCAAACTGTCTCACTTTCTCAAATCGTCTCACTCGTCTCAGACCGTCTCATGTCCCCAGAAAACGGAGAGTGGACACCCCACCCTCGTCACTCCGACGCAGAAACGGCACACCTGAGGCGCAATCAACACGAGTTGATATAATCCCACACGCACTACGCAATACTTTCTACGCAATGGAGACCCAAGACCATGAGACGACGACGGACGATCTACTTCAACGACGCGCGGCATTTCTACCTGTTCGTGTTCGAGCCGCCGATGAGGATGGAGGACATGTGGAGGCCGGTGGACGAGGTGGCAGGGACGGGTGTGGACACGCTGGTGTACGGCGTCGCGCGGGCGGACGGGCTGTTCTATCCGTCGCGGGCGGGCAAGTCGTTTCGGAGCGACGTTGACGAGATCGACAGCGCGATCTACTGGAAGGTGCGGCAGAATATTCTGTCCTTGCAGGAGCGTGGCGTGGATATACTGCAGGCGCTGGCCGACCGCGCTCACGCCCGGGGCATGGAGTTCTTCGCGAGCTTCAGGATGAGCACCTACGAGGGCGTGGGCAGCCCCGAGGCCGACCCGGCGGAGGGAGGCAGGGGCCTGGCCGATGCGGCCGCGAGGGAGAACCAGCTGCGGGTGTTCGAGGAGATGGTGACGCAGTACGACATGGAGGGTCTCGAACTCGACTTCGGGGCGAGTCCGGGCGGGATGCCTCCGGTGCTGTTGGATGAGGACGTCGAGGAGTACGCGCCCGTTCTCACCGAGCACGTGCGGCGCATCGCTGAGATGACACGGAACGCGGGGAAGCAAGTGGGGATGCGGGTCCCGTGCATCGAGGAGGTCTGCGAGGCGCAGGGGTTCGACGTTCGCGCGTGGCTCAAGGAGGGACTGGTCGACTACGTGTCGCCGATGATGTACGCGAACCTGCGGCTGGACACGCAGATGCCGATGGAGTGGGCAATTGAAGCCGCCCACGAGGTGGACGTGCCGGTGTACGGGATGCTGCAGCCGTTCGTGGAGGTTGGGTATCCGGGTCATAGGTATGACGAGCACTACACGCCGGAGATGATGCGGGCGGCCGTTTCCAACTACCTCGCGAAGGGTGCGGACGGCGTGTACGCGTGGTTCCTCGACTGGCCGCTGCGTGCTACGGAGCGGAATATGCTCACGGAGATGGCGAACCCCGACCTGATGGTCGAGGCGGACAAGCAGTACCGCCTGTCGCGCAGAACGGAGCCGGCCGCGGGGCTGGGCTACGACACGACGCTGCCGCTAGAGATACCGGAGGCGGAGCCGGGACGGAGATACTCGATCCCGGTCTACATCGCGGACGATATCGAGGGCAAGGCCGACCGGATCAAGAGCGTGACGCTGCGGATGCGGGTCGGCAACACGGTGACGGCGGACAGAATACCGGTGTGGCTGAACGGGGAGTCGCTAGAAAACGAGGCCGTGAGTCGGGACCCCGGGGCCTACGTGCGCATCCCCGTCTCGCCGCACCGCATCGAGCACTACAGCGCGCAGTGGATTGAGTTCAAGCTGTCAGGCGTGCGTCCGAAACGGGGGGACAATCTGGTGGAGGTGTCGTTGGACGGACGTCCGGCCAAATTAGGCGGGGGCGTTACGGTCGACGATCTTGAGGTTGTGGTGGAGTACGGCGTGTATAACGTCGGTTGAGGTAAGGTATAGGTAAGCCAAACCTCGTGCCCCAATAGCGGATATGCCGAAATGGAGAGGAGTCATGACGCTACTCAGCAATGAGATTGCCGCGTATGAAGCGATGCGGGACGTGCTTGAGGTTGACCACTTCGGCGAGTGGGTTGTCGTGCATAACAAACAACTCATTGGA
The DNA here is from genome assembly GCA_965247555.1 of Dehalococcoidia bacterium. Taxonomy (GTDB): domain Bacteria; phylum Chloroflexota; class Dehalococcoidia; order Lucifugimonadales; family VXLM01; genus VXLM01. The sequence continues at coordinate 540,044 of CBDFHR010000009.1, forward strand.
ACGTACGATGACTTTCAAGAGGCCGCCGAGGAGGCAGTTCGTCGATTTGGTCGGGGACCCTATCTGATTAGGCAGGTCGGAGCTTCCCCTATGAAACTTCCTGCTTCTGTGCTCTACAAACCCCTCTAAATGCCGTCCACTAGAATAGGTTTGGGCCGACTGCGGATGAGTTTCCCACCTGTAGACTGAACCTCACTATATGACGCTACTTGCCCACGCGGCTCTGACCTCGAGTGAACCTGGCGATTTCTTTGGCGTAGGCCTCGCGACCGAGGACCTCTTTCTTGTTGTACATGCGGCTGGGGTGAGGGAAGAGACGCAGGCTGCGGTCTTCGAGGGGGAGCTTGACGGGTGCGTTACGGTCGACGATCTGGAGCTTGTGCGGGGCAATCGCATTTCACTGAGCCAGTACCAAGAGTAGGTAATCTTCGTCCCATCCGGCGCGCTTGCGCTTGGCGGCCACACCCCCTTGTGATGTGGTCTCACGCTTGAGCATGTTCAGCGCCATGCGACGCAGCACGGATAAGTTCTGTGCTGCATTGCCCTGCCTCACCCTGCTGTCGTCTTCGCCGAAAGCTACGTCCAACACCCAGTGGACAGAGTTCTCGATCCCCCAATGCGTTCTGACGCTTGCGAGCAGCACTCGCGCGTCGTTCGGCAGACTCGATATGTAGTAGCGGGCCTGAATGGACGTCTTACCATCCTCAATCCTCTCGGACTCGATCATCACCACGCTCGTCAGCTTCGTCCACTCATTGCGGTCGTTTATGTAGCTGAGGTGGTCGGGGTCTGAGACAGACCAACACCGTCGTGTCTCGATTCTGCCATGGCCTTTGTTTACCGTCTCATGGAAGTCGTGGTCGAGATAGTCAAAGCCGGTCTGTCGGGCCTGTTCAAACGTATCCGTTACGTCTTGGTGGAGTTGGGGTTGGTTCTCCTTGAGGGCCAGGACGTAGTCAGCGCCTTGGTCGATAATCGTCGTCGCTATATCTTTCTGACACCCCATCGCGTCGATGGTCACTGTACATCCTGACACGTCCAACGTACTGAGCAGTTCGGGTATGGCCGTGATCTCGTTGGACCGCTCATCCACCTTGGTCTGACCGAGGATCAGACGATTGACCGACGCCCACGCACTCACCATGTGGATTGCAGACTTGTCCGCGGCTCTGTCGTGCGAGCGACGAAGCGTCTTTCCGTCTATGGCCACGACCTGACCTCCGGTTACGTCGTTGACCGCATGGACCCATTCCTCGAAACACTCCTCGAACTGAACGGGGTCCAACCTGGCAAAGACCCTCCCAAAAGTGTCGTGCGACGGGATTCCATTGGGCAGTTCAAGCAGTCGGCTGAACCAGTCCTTCTTGGCCTTGCCGAACATCTCTACATCCACCCATGAGTCGGCTCCACAGATGACGGCGCAGATGGCTATGACGATGACATCTATGAGTTTGTGCCGTTTTGCGTGACCGGTTCGGGGGTCTGTCAACTTGGCGAACTGATCGGTCAGCAAGCCTACGGGTGAATTATCCATGAGGTCACTCCCTCGCTAAAGAATGACCACATCTTACTGGATATTATCTTATACTTGTCTAAATGCGATTGCCCTGGGAGCTTGTGGTGGAGTACGGCGTGTATGAGGTGGGATGAGGTAAGATAGAGGTAAGCCGATCTGAGGGCGGAGTGTTATGGTCACCGGTCGTATCGAAGTCAACCCGAACGTAATGTTGGGAAAGCCCGTGGTGAAGGGGACCCGCATTCCAGTTGAGCTTGTTCTGCGAAAGCTCAGCGAGGGCGCGTCGATGAACGACCTGATCGACGCTTATCCTCGCTTGATAGTGGAGGACATCCACGCCTGCATCGGCTACGCTGCCGACATGGTCGCTCATGAAGAAACCGTACTCACGGAATCGGCGTAGCCCTTTCCAATCGGGATTGAGGTAGTGAGGTTTCTCGCCGACGAGAGTTGCGACTACGCTGCCGTCCGTGTACTAACCGGCCTTGGTCACGAGGTTCTGGCAGTAGCCGATTTGTACCTAGGGGCCGACGATGAGTTTGTCATCGGTCTTGCATTAGAAGAAAGATGTGTTCTTCTGACTGAGGACAAGGACTTTGGGCAGTTGGTTTACGCGAATGGAATGGCCTCAGTTGGCGTCATTCTTCTGCGTTTCCCAGCCGGTGTACGCTCAGGACTTGGAGAAGCCGTGGCCGACTTGGTGAGCCGGGAGGGTGAAGGGCTGATTGGGCGATTTGCAGTGGTGCAACCGGGTAGGGTTCGCATAAGCTCCACTCCGCTTGGCTGATATTTTGAGCGATAAGACGCCAGCTCGCTATCCAAATTGACCAGCGGGCCAATTCTGCCCCCTCGTGAATCTCGCGATCTCCTTGGCGTAGGCCTCGCGGCCGAAGACCTCTTTCTTGTTGTACATGCGGCTGGGGTGAGGGAAGAGACGCAGGCTGCGGTCTTCGAGGGGGAGCTTGACGGGGGCGTGGCCTCTCCGGTGGGACTCGCGGATGGCGATGGCCATTTCGAGGACTTTGCGCCCGTTGTCGCCGTTGCCGCGGGGCTCTATGTCGTGGTCAAGGGCGTCGATCATGGACTGGCTGGTGGCGCGCTGACGGTTGCCGGGATTCTCCCACCCCTCGTCGTCGATTTGGCCGAAGCCTCCGTGGACGCCTTCGTCGTCGGAGAACGGTATTTGCACTTCAGTCGCGTTTACGAGGGTCGGGCGGGTCTCGTCCGGGTCGTGGGTATACATGCGGACGGTCATGTTGTCGCTGGTGAACCTGCCGCGGTCGCAGAGCACCTCGAACCCGTGGCGGCCCGTGATACGGCGGTGGAGGAACGCCTCGACGCCGTTGACGAAGCGGATGTAGCCCGCGCCACCCTGATCGTACTCGCTCCACGGATCGGTCGCTACCCATCCTGTTATCCAGTCGACTTCGGCATCATCGGCGAAGAGACGGGTCAGGCCGAATATCTGGCAGCCGCCGCCGGAGAGCTGGGTGCCGCTCCCCTGGTAGAAGTCGATGCTTTGCACAGCCCCGACCTCGCCGGCCGCGATCTTGTCCTTCGCCTCCCAGTAGTAGTGGTGGTTGCGTTCGAGATCGCCGCAGCCGAACTTGATGCCGCGCTCCCGGCAGGCGGCAACCATCTCGTCGGCGTCCGAGAGACAAGCGGCGAGGGGCTTTTCGGTGCAGATGGCGGGCACGTCGTGCCTTACGGAGTCCAAGACGACCTCGCGGTTGGCGATGACCGGCAGAACGGCAAGGACGATGTCGACGTTCTCCTTGCGAAGCATCTCGTTGTAGTCGGCATAGCCCGGCACGCCGAACCGTCCGGTGAAGATATCGAGATTCTCAGGGTCGGGGTCTGCGCCGGCGACGACGACGCTACGGGGGTTCAGGTTGTAAGCGCGGGCGTGCTCGGTGCCCTTCCTGCCGCAACCGATGGCGGCGACGCGGTATACCTTGTCGGTCATGGGGCTGTCCTCCTGGGGCCACAGTCTACGTCAGCGGAGCGGAAAGCGCATCAGGGGGAGCCGAATATGATCACACAAACAACTCATCGTCGGGGGAATGCCTGAGGAGACTGTCCTGTACGAGGGCGGCGACCACATCCTGCGGGGTATAGGAAAAATCCCCGTTCTCAAGCAGGGTTCCGACGAACTGCTCAAGCTCCATCCGTGAGATAGTGGCGTCTTCTTGGGCGAGGACGTGGCGGAGGGCCTGGGTGCGAAAGGAGCGGAACGATCCCTCAAAGGCGCTCTGCCGGGAGTAGTGTCTGCTGCGACGGTTGATCGTCCTGTCGCCGAGCTCGGTCGCGCCGTAGTCGAAGAGGGCGTAGCCCCACTCTCTGGGGTCGTCGATCCATACTGCTTGGCGAGCGGTCTCCATGATGCGACCGTCGGGTACATCGTCCTCGCCGGGGAAGAAGAAGAACAGGTAGACACGCCGGATGTTGGTGTCGAGAAAGGGCTCGGCGCTTCCGAACGCGAAGCAGGCGACGGCACCTGCAGTGTATGGTCCGACGCCGGGGAGTTTCTTCAGGGTGGCGGGGTCCAGCGGGAATTTGCCGCCGAACTCGTTGACGACCATGCGGGCGGCGTCCCGGAGGCGCAGGGCACGGTTCCAGTAGCCGAGTCCCTGCCATGTGCGGAGGAGATTGGACTGGGAGGAGGAGGCGAGGGCTTCCAGCGTGGGGAACTCGCGGAGGAATTTTTCGTATTTTGGGAGGACGCGAGAGACCTGTGTCTGCTGTAGCATGACCTCAGAGACGAGGATTTTGTATGGATCACGGGTGTCGCGCCACGGCATGTCACGTCGGTTGTGGCGACCCCATTCGAGGATCATGCGTTGGAAGTCGGCGATGTTCATGGAGAGGAGGTGAAGGAGCTTCCAGTGGTTGGTTTCCACACCCTAACGGTTCGGCAAGATGGGTGGCAATAGTCTCAAAGAGGGCAGGTTTCAAACCTGCCCTCCGGTCTCTACAGCCAATAAGCAGGCAAAGGACTTCACACCCGCCCATCACAATCGTGCATCACCCCATCCGACCGAAACCACCGAGCCGGCCGGCCATCCCAACACGCCTGCCCCTTACCCCCTATACTTCTGCTACAATGCCTCGCCATGAATCAACCGAACTTGACCGGCAAGGTGTGCCTCGTCACGGGTGCGAACGCCGGCATCGGCAAGGCGACCGCGACAGGTCTGGCAGGCATGGGAGCGACGGTCGTCACGGTCTGCCGCAGCCGCGAGCGGGGCGAGACCGCGCAGGCCGAGATCGCCGCCGACTCCGGCAGCCAAGACGTCGATCTCCTCATTGCCGATCTCTCTTCGCAAGGATCAATCCGAAAGCTGGCGAGATCGTTTTCGTCCAAGTACTCCCGGCTTAACGTTCTCATCAACAATGCCGGCACAATCACCCACCGCAGGCGCATCACCGTCGACGGCCAAGAGACCCAGTTCGCCGTCAACCATCTCGCCCCATTCCTCCTGACAAACCTGCTCCTCGACACCTTGAAAGCGTCCGCTCCCGCCAGAGTCGTCACCGTCTCGTCGCAGGTACACAGCAAGAGCCCGCTCGATTTCGACGACCTCAGATCCGACCGCGAGTACACCGCCAGCCAGGTCTACCGAAAGACCAAGCTCGCCAACATCCTCTTCACCTACGAGCTCGCCCGCCGGTTGAAAGGAACGAGCGTCGCCGCGAACTGCCTCCACCCCGGCGTCATAGCAACCAAGCTGCTCGACGACTACATGGGCGGGTCACACGACGCCGGTTTCGGGTCAGGCGCTGCTTTCGGAAGCAGTCCCGAACAGGGCGCAGCCGTCGTCCTTCACATCGCCACGTCACCGGATATCGAGGGCATCTCAGGCAAGTATTTCTACGACAACGCCGACCGGGAAACGGCCCCTATTACCTACGATGAAGAACACGCCCGCCGGCTCTGGGACGTCAGCGCGGAGTTGACGGGCCTCACGTCCTGGCCCGCCCCGCGGTTCCGCTAGGGCTACTGCCGGTGTTTCAGCACGATCCGAGCACACGCATTTCAAATCTCTCCCCCGGCGGGGGAGAGATACAGAGTGGGGGCCTTCCTATCTCGCTAGCCGCCGAGAGAGCCGGTATCCCAGGAACTTGTACTCGCCCCAACGCTCTAGGAACGGCTCAACCTCCTTCGGACCGATGCCGTGCCGCTCCCGAAAGAACGCCGTCACCTCTGAGTCGACCGGTACTCGGCTGAAGTCGTGAAGCAGCACCCGAAGGTGGCTCGCCGCGTACGGCCCGATGCCGTGTAACCCGATCAGCGCCTCGTAAGTCAACACACCTTCCGCCCCCACACCGCTCTCGTCCACCAGTCCATCACGGAGAAGCCTCTCGGTCGACAGCATGACCCCCATTGCGCGGAACCCCAGCCCAGCCCTCTCTCTCAGCACGGCTTCTCCCGCATCCATGATCTGCACCGGAGTCGGAACAAACCCCTCCCCTATCTCATGCACGAGGCGTGAGGCCATCCGCTGCGTACCCGCCCAGTTGATCTGCACCGTGCACACCGTCTTGAGGTAGTCCTCGTAGAAGTTCGAGCCGCGCAGGAACCGCCCGGCTCCTTGTCGAACCACATCGGCAACGTCGGTATCGACTGCCGACGCGACCTCGATCGCTTCGGTCGGGTCCCAGTCGAGCGAAAGCCAGCGCCGCACCGTCGCCTCGACGGCGGACATGTCAATTCTGCTCTCTGCTTCCATCCGAACGTCTATCGCCCTCGGACCGCTCTGCGCGACCGTGATCGTCGTCGGCCCTCCGAGCCGATCGGTGCGACCCAGCACTTCCGCAGCCCCGTCCCACTTCCATGGTTCGAGTGCGACCCATCCATGACTCTGGACGGTCATGAGGAGCGAGATATCGTGTGCGCTTGTGATGGTGCGGCGTTGCTCGGTCACGGCAGTCCAATCGTAGGGGGATTTACACGGCATGGTATCATCGTAGGTGACCGGGCCTGAAGTAGGACGACGCAGGGGGTGCATGGGGTGGCATGAAGTCAATCGGTATCGCAATGCTGGGCTATGGGTTCGCGGCAAGGTTCCACGTCGAGAACTACAAACGAGTTCATGGCATTGACGTTCGTTTGACGGGAGTCTACGGCCGAAGACCGAATGTAGCCGCCGACTTCGCATCCGCCCACGGATTCGAGAAGACCTACGCCACTCTCGACGAGGCCCTGCAGGATCCCGCAGTCGACCTCGTGGACGCCTGCGTACCCACCAGCCTGCACGAGGACATCGCCGTCACGGCGCTGAACGCTGGCAAGCACGTGGTCATCGAAAAGCCGCTGTCGGGCAGCTTCGTTCGTGGCGACGACGAAGAGGGATGGCGGCGCTGCCTCAGCGCGAGTCTGGAGAGCGCCGACAGAATGATCGAGGCTGAGCGGTCGTCAGGCAAGCGCATCATGTACGCCGAGAACTGGGTGTACGCTCCGGGCATTCAGAAGGCCAAGCGCCTCCTGGCCTCGGCGCAGAGTCCCATCCTCCGCATTGTCGGTGAGGAGTCGCACAGCGGGACTCACTCCCCGTACCAGATGCAGTGGAAGACCGCCGGAGGCGGGAGCCTGCTTGTCAAGGGATGCCATCCCCTTGGAGGAGCGCTCTACCTCAAGATGGACGACGGAATGAGACGCCTCGGTCGGCCCGTTCGGCCGGTGCGCGTTACAGGCGCCGTAGCGAACCTCACCAAGAGCGAGGCGTTCGAGAGTGAACAGGATCACAACATTCGCACCGGTTGGGTCGACTGCGAGGACTGGGGCACGATGGTTGTCACATTCGACGACGGCACCGTGGCGCAGATAACGGCTGCCGACACCGCGCTCGGCGGCATTCAGAACGTCATGACCGTCTACGCCGGGCGGGCTACCGTTCAGATCGGCATGAGTCCCAACACCTCGGTTGTCGCATACTCTCCCGACGACGCGACATTCTCTCAAGAGTACGTCCGTGAAAAGATCGAGACGACGGCGGGATGGCAGTTCACCAACCCCGACGAGGACTGGATCAACGGCTTCCCTCACGAGATGCAGGACTTCTGCCAGTCGGTGATCGACGACCGACCGCCGGAGTCGGGAAGCTCCCTTGGCCGCGACGTGCTGGCGGTGACGTACGCCGCCTACCTCTCCGCCGCGACGGGGCGAGAAGTAAAGGTGCCCCTTGACTAGACTCCCACTCCCAAGCATACGCCGTCGTCGAATCCCTGCTCGCAGCGAACGAGGCCCGCGGTCCGGCGTCCGGGACCGCTCTCAAGGAGAGTGACCTTGCCTAACCAGCCGAACGTCCTGTTCCTATTCACCGACCAGCAACGGGCCGACACGATGGCGTGTTACGGCAACGATGACATCCAAACTCCCAACCTCAACGCGCTGGCGAGCCGGAGCTTCGTATTCGACAACGCCTACGTCAGCCAGCCCGTATGCACCCCCTCCCGCGCGACGATTCTGACCGGACTCTATCCCCACACGAGCGGCTGCACGGTGAACAACGTCCCTCTTCCACCCGCCATGAGGACCATTGCCGAGTTGATCCCCGACGAGTATCGAACGGGGTATTTCGGCAAATGGCATCTCGGCGACGAGCTACGCCCTCAGCACGGCTTCAACGAGTGGGTGAGCATCGAGGACCTCTACCGTCCCTACTACTCCGATACCACCGACCTGGGTACCTTCTCCGACTACCACTACTACCTCATCTCGCAGGGATACGAGCCCGACGTAAAGGGCCGCGAGACGCTTGTGAAGGAGTACGGCGAGCACGACGCGCGTACGCGCTTTGCCGACGAGCAGCCGGTATTCAGCCGCCCTTACGCCGCGCAGATGCCCGAGCGCGACACGAAGGCCTCCTACCTCGGACGAGCCGTCGAGCGATTCATCCGCGAGTCCGCGGAGGATGACCGGCCTTTCATGCTGTACGTCAACTTCTTCGAGCCGCACCCGCCGTTCATCGGCCCGCTGGACGACCTCCACCCTCGCGACAAGCTCAATACCAGGCCGGCATTCCTGCAAGCTCCAGCCCCCAATACCTCCGTGCTTCACCGCATGATGGCCGATTTCTACAGGAACACGACGGAGGAAGGAGTCGACCTCTCGAAAGAGGTAGGATGGCGGGAGATTCGCGCCCGGTACTTCGGACTGGTAACGCTGGTCGATAGAGCGGTCGGGGGTATCATGCAGGCCCTGGAAGAGAGCGGACAGGCGGACGACACCATCATCGCCTACACGAGCGAGCACGGAGACATGATGGGCGATCACGTCATGCTCCACAAGACGATGTTGTACGAGGAGGCGATGCGCGTCCCGTTCCTGATGCGCGTCCCGTGGCTGTCCGATGAACAGCGGCGGGTGGAGGGTCGTATCGGTCTAGTTGACGCAGTGCCCACACTGCTCGATCTCCTCGGTCAGGAGATACCGCGCGAGATTCAAGGCGAGAGCCGAGTGCCCGTCCTGGAGGGCAAGTGCGATCTCAGCGACAACGACGTTATCGTGCAGTGGAACGGCTCGGACGGCCGTCCAACCGCCCCCTTCAAGACGACCATCCCGGATCGCGTCATCCGCCGAGTCTCGTCCATGCCCCGCCGCGCCATTATCTCCCACGAAGGCATGAAGCTCCACCTCAGCCCCGGCGATCAGTGCGAGCTCTACGACCTCAACAACGACCCGCACGAGCTTCGCAATCTCTACAACGACGAGGCATACCGACATACGATCCGCGACCTCGCATCGCGCATCCGACTCTGGCAGGAAAAGTACAAGGACTATACTCCCGTGCTCCCGGACGAATGGGACTCCATGTGAGAGGGGCCTGTGTGAAGCCGTCCCCCGGTTACCCATTCCTACGTATTGCACAGCACATACTCCATAGCGCTCCAAAATCTCTCCCCCGGCGGTGGAGAGACACAGAGAGGGGGCACATATGACCCAAGAACCCACCGTCCTCGGCGGCAGCCCCGCCGTAACAATCGACCAGGCCCACTACACCCAGTGGCCGATCTACACAGAGGAAGAGGCACAGGTTGCGGCCGACCTCATCCGCAACCACGCCCTGTCGAGCGCCCATGAAGGCCCTGGACCGATCACCGAGCTGGAGGAACTCGTCGCTGACACCTGGGGCGTCCGGCACGCCATCGCTCACTCCAGCGGGACCACGGCGCTGCATACTGCCCTCTTCGGAGTTGGAGCGGTACCGGGCGACGAGGTCATCACCCAGTCCGCCGTTCACCCGTTCAACTGCCTGCCCATCATCGGATGCGGTGCCGTCCCCGTCTTTGCCGACATCGACCCGCTCACCATGACCCTCGACCCGATGGACGTGGAAAGCAAGATCACGCCGCGCACCAGGGCCATCATGGTCGTCCACTGGAACGGCATTCCGGCGGACATGGACGCGCTCATGGACATCGCGCGGCGTCACGATCTGAAGGTCGTCGAGGACAACGCCGTCTCCCAGGGCACGACGCACCGCGGACGCATGGTCGGTACCATCGGTGACGCCTCCGCAATCAGCTTCCAGGACGGCAAGCTAACCTCCGCCGGCGAGGGGGGGGTCTTCATGACCGACTCCGACGAGGTCTTCCAGCGTGCCGCAACCCTCGGCCACTACGAGCGGCTCAAGAGCCTCCCCGACCCGAAGTGGCGGGCCGTCAGCGGTTTCAGCTTCGGCGAGAAATACCGCATGGCCACAATCACGGCGGCAATCGGCGTCGTTCAGATGAAGCACTGGCGCAAACGGTTGGACGTTCGGCACGACAACGCAGCGAAGCTGGGCCGCGCCATCGCCGAGATCGACGGTTTCTCCGCTCCCGACTACCCCGACTACTTTCCCTCGCCGTACCTCTCCAGACGCATCGTGTTTCACCCCGACAGGCTCGGCGGCATGACACGCGAGGGACTGATCGAGGCCCTCAACGCCGAGGGCGCCCGAGTCACGTCCCCGGCGCGCCGGGACACCACGATCCCTCACACAAACGGCCTCTGGCGAATGCTCCACAAGCACCCCGTCTTCGCGGGCAACGAGCACGGCACGGAGGACATCCTCTGGGAGGTCCTCGGCCCCAACGCTACGAAGATCGACTACAAGAGCGTCGTCCTCCCAGTTACCGAAGACCCGGAAGTCCCCTACGACACGATCGAGCTGCCGAGCTTCACTCGCCCGGCGGACGACCTGATCGACCAGTACGCGAACGCCTTCGACAAGGTCTCAACTCACGCCCGCAGGCTAGCGGAAGCCGGCGCATGATCGACTTCCACACCCACGTCGGCAGAGACCGTTCAATCGACGAAGTCCGGCGGCACATCGGCGCTCATGGCGGGGGCATCTCGGTGCTCTTGCCTCTCGAGCCGGGCCCTAGCTCGGCGGCGGGAGACAGTGACTTGATGTCCACCCAGGTGGCTATCGAGGCGCACGAGGCCTACCCGGACGAGACCGTCGCCTTCTGCCACGTCGACCCGATGAGTCCCGATGCAACGGACCGACTCCACGCCCTGCGCGACGCCGGCGTCGTCAAGGGCTTCGGCGAGCACAAGGTCCGTCTGCCAGTCGATCATCCCCGGAACATGGACATCTACCGGCTGTGCGGCGAATTCGGCTGGCCCGTCTTGATTCACATGGACTACACCGGCGCCTTCGGGACCAACTTCTCCGCCCTGGAGAGCGTGGTACGTGCCGTGCCCGACACCACGTTCATCGGACACGCTATGGCCTGGTGGACCAACATCAGCGCCGACGCCGTGACCGACCCCGACTCGACCGACTTCTCCGACTACCCCATGGGACCTGTCAAGCGCGTCGGTACGACCGACCGGCTCCTGACCGAATATCCAAACCTGTACGGCGACCTCTCCGCTCGATCAGGCTACCTCGCACTTTACAGGGACGGGGACTTCGCCCCTGACTTTTTGAAGCGCCACGGGGAAAAACTCCTCTGGGGCACCGACTGCCCGTGCCACGACGGACGCGGCACCTTCCCGAACGGGACGTTTCGGGTATGCCTCGGCGAGGTCATGCTGTCGCTGCTCCGCGACTCCTGCGAGTCCGAGGCACACTTCAACGACATCACAAACAACAACGGGGCGAGACTGCTCGGCCTCGAACCGAACTAAGGAGTATCGCAATGCCACGATTCAAGATCGACAGCCCGAAAGGCGTCCACCAACCGCCCGGCAAGTATTCCCACGCCGCAAGAGCTGAGGGCCCCTTGATCGTCGTCGCGGGACAAGTCGCCCTCGACATCGACGGGGAGCTTGTCGGCGAAAACGACGTCGCCGCCCAGACCCGACAGGTATTCCGCAACATGCAGGCCGTCCTTGCAGGCTCGGGCACCTCGTTCGCAAACGTGGTCGAGTTCACCTACTACATCGTTGGACGTGAGAATGTGCAGGGCTTCATGGATGCGCGGACGGCCATCTTCGATGAGGCGTACTCCAACGGCGACTATCCGCCCGCGACGCTCCTTGTGGTAGGCGGACTCGCGAATGAACAGTTCCTCGTCGAAGTCTCCGCCCTCGCGGCAATGTAATTTACGAGGTCAATCCATGATCTACGACGGACACGCCTACTGCGCTCAGGACCCACAACTCGGCGGCGGATTCGAAGACCGGGCCGAGTTCGATCGGTTCCTCCAGCTATTCATGGCAACGTCACGGCAGCAGCCCGTGTGGCGAAAGAGAGACCGGATGCCCGGCGATGCCAGCGGACTCGTCGATCCCGCCAGGCCATGGGACTTCGGCGCGTTGAAGGAAGCCGGATTCAGGACAGCAGAGAACGGCAGGGTAGAGTGGGACGTCGACGGCGAGACATACGTCAAACAGGCGCTCCCTCCGTGGGTCGACCACCTCACGTTCACCGTCGATAACCTGGTGGCCGAGATGGACTACGTCGGCGTCGACATGGCGCTGCTCCATCGGACGCCCTACATGAGCAAGTCCAACGAGTTCATCGCCGACTGCGTTCGGGCGTACCCCGACCGCATCCAAGGGCTTGCCTACATCGAAGAGTGGCTGCTGGCCTCCGACACCGACGCCTGCATCAGGAAGCTGGAGCACGCCATCAACGACCTCGGCCTGCACGGGTACCAGTTCATGCCCCACCACATGGCCTTGTACGGCCTCGACTGGAAGTGGGCGAGCCCAACCTTCACGCCGTTCTGGGACGCTCTGAGCGACCTCGGCATACCCATTTTCTTCACGCTCCATTCGACCAGTTACGCCGAATACCTGGAGGAGCTGCGCACGCTGGGCCGCTGGATGGAGCGCTATCCCGATGTCACGGTCGTCCAGACGCACGGGTTCAACTGGCGCATGTTCGCTGACGATGAGAAGCTCGTCGTTCCCGATGAGGTCTACGACGCCGCACCCATCGATCATCCGAACTACCACATCCAACTGCTGTTCGCCGTCTTCCTCCAGCGACGATGGGACTACCCGATGCCGCAGATCCTCCCGACCATGGAGAAGATGTACCGTCGGATAGGCCCGGAGAAGCTGATATGGGGAACGGACATACCCGTATCCCTCCTGTGGTGGACGTACCGGCAGAACCTGGACTTCCTTCGCAGCTACTGCGACTTCATCCCGCAGTCCGACATGGACCTCATCTTGGGTGGAAACATGGCGAGGATCATGGGGGTGAAGACTTCTTCCATCTAGTCTGCCCGTCAGCTTTGGCAAGAGTACAAGCGTCGTAAGCGGCAGGAGGTATGATCCATGGCGCTCACCCGTGACTTCAAGGAGACCGTGCAGGCGCGCGCTAAGCGCGACCCGGCATTTCGAGAAGGGTTGCTGAAGGAAGGCGTCGAGTGCCTGCTTGCCGGCGACGTCGACGCGGGCAAAATCGTACTACGTGACTACATAAACTCCACCATTGGGTTCGAGGAGCTTGGCTCCCTCACGAACAAGCCGCCCAAGAGTCTCATGCGCATGTTCGGACCTTCCGGCAATCCCCACGCCCGCAACCTCTTCGAGGTCATCAGCCGCATTCAGCAGCACGAGGGCATCCAGCTCGAAGTGAAAGCCGTTCGATAATCGCGAAGTCTCACTGCGCCGCCGGATCCGACAGGAGTGAGCGAGTTTGGGACGGCCTTCCAACTTTCTCGTCAGTCCCTTGAAAGCTTGTCCCGTACCACAATACGCGGCGGGAGTTCATAGTCTGTGGCGTGAGCACAGCCTAGACTCAACCACCAGACCGACTAAACAACTGCCAAATTCCTTTTGACGTGTTCGCGTGAATCTCGCTATAATCTGTTTCAGTCTGTCCACTAATCGTGGGAGGGTCGCGTATGGCTCATTCGGATGACATCGCACTCATGGCGCACCTCATGCGACGCGCCGGTTTCAGTGCGCGTCGCGAGGAGTTGGAGGCGCGTGTAGAAAAGGGCTACGAGGCCACGGTCGAGGAGCTTCTGTCACCCGGGCTTCAGGAGCAGGTGGACATCTACGATCTCTACCGCTACCAGCCATGGGCATGGAAGCCGGGCACTATCTACGGCATGGGCCACGCCGCATGGGTCTACCGGATGCTCAACACGAAGGCCCCCCTGCAGGAGAAGATGACAATCTTCTGGCACGGAATCTTCGCGACCGGCGTCTCCAAGGTCGACCACTGGGACGAGATCATGGACATGATCGACGCGTTCCGCGAGAACGGCATGGGCAAGTTCCGCGACATCGTGATGAGCGTCGCCCGCAGTCCCGCGATGATCTACTGGCTCGACAACAACGAGAACCTCAACGGACGCATCAACGAGAACTGGGGCCGAGAGCTGCTCGAACTCTTCACGATGGGCGTCACGAACTACACCGAGGGCGATGTCTACGAATGTTCCCGCGCCTTCACCGGATGGACAATGGCCCCGAAGCTGCCCCGGTTCCCAATGGGCCGCTTCGACTGGGAGTTCGATTACCGCGACGAGATTCACGACCACACCGACAAGAGATTTCTCGGACACGTGGGCGACCTCGACGGCGAGGAGATAGTCGACATCGTCCTGCGCCAGCCCGCCACCGCTCGGTTCATCGCGCGGCATCTGTACACCTTCTTCGTGGCCGACGAGGCCCAGGTGCCCGCCTGGTCGGTAACGCCGCCACGCGACCCCGATGCTATCGACCAACTCGTCGAGAAGCTGTACTGCACCGACTACGATGTTAGAGAGACCCTGCGCTTTCTGTTCAATTCCGACTTCTTCAAGGAGGCCCGTTTCGCAAGGGTCAAGAGTCCCGTGGAGGTGATGATCGGTACGCTCAGACTCGTCGGAGGCTCGGAGTTCCCCGGGCCGGGTATGGGGAATCTCTCTCGGCAGGTCTCGTACATGGGCCAGGAACTGCTCAATCCTCCCTCGGTCGAGGGCTGGCACACGGGGCCTGAGTGGATCAACAGCGGCTCGATCATGTCCCGCACCAACTTCTTCACCGACATGATTAGCGACGCCGACCGTCCGGGCATTCAAGCCATCATAGGTGCTCTTCACGAGCGGGGCGCAATGGCGCCCGATGAGTTTGTGGATACGTGCCTCGACCTGCTCGGTCCTCTTGATATCGACACGGCATCGAGGCAGGAGCTTGTCGACCACGCCTCGGAGGGTGGCTCCCTGGCATGGGAGTCGAACGGCGGCCATGACTCGACCGTCGCGCGCATAACGGAAATGCTCCAGCTCATCGTCGCACTGCGGGACTACCAGTTCGCTTGAGTCTCCGCAGGCCACGTGCCGCGGAGTAAGGGAAATATCGGGGAGAAACTCGAATGACGACCACCAAAAAAGAACCGGTCCTCGTCGTACTCCAGATGACGGGAGGGAACGACTATCTGAACACCGTCGTCCCCTACACCGACGGGATGTACTACGACTACCGTCCCACCGTCGGCGTCGCCGAGCAGGATGTCATTCCCATCGACTCCACCGTCGGGCTGCATCCCCAGCTACGCCCCTTCAAAGACGCCTACGACGAAGGTGATCTTGCAATCATTCATGGCGTGGGATACGCCAACTCCCCGCGCTCCCATTTCCGGTCGATGGACATCTGGCACACCTGCGAACCGGACACCCTCGGCACCGAGGGGTGGCTCGGCAAGGTCGTCAGGGAGCTCGACCCGGACAAAGAGAGCGTCGTCACGGCGGTCAGCATGGGACCGAGCATGTTCCGCGCGCTGTCCGTGCCGGGCGTACCGGTCGCGTGCGTAGACAACCTCGAAAGCTACGGTTTGATGACCAACATCGAAGAGGCGCGGCAGCGTGACCGGCTCCTCGAACGGTACAAGCGACTCTACGGCCCCGCCATCGGCTCCGGCCCCGTGATGGACTTTCTCGGCCAGACAGGACTGAACGCGCTTGCTGGCGCCGACATACTCAAGATCGCTCCGCAGCGCTACGAGTCCACCGTGGAGTACGCCGAGACCACCATCGGACGCAAGCTGCGAAGCATCGCTCAAATACACATGGCGGACCTCGGAACGCGGGTCTTCTACGTCGATCAGGGCAGCTACGACAGCCACTCCAATCAGGCCGGAATGCACGACAAGCTTTTGGCCGACATGTCACGCGGCGTTCAGGACTTCTTCGACGACCTGAGGGCCCACGACGCGGCGGACAACGTCATCATGCTCATCTTCTCAGAGTTTGGACGCCGCACATACGACAACGGCTCCGGCACCGACCACGGCGCGGCGGGCGCGGTCTTCATGCTCGGCGACGCGGTCAAAGGCGGACAGTACAGCGAGTACCCGTCCATCAAAAGCGAGGACCTCGAGCAGGGCGACCCCGTCCCGAACCTCGACTTCCGCGGCGTCTACAGCACCATCATTGAAGACTGGCTGAGGTTGGACGCCAAACCCATCGTCGGAGGCACATTCGAGAAACCCCGCTTCCTGAATTGATTCCAGAGACGATTCATCCGTCGTTCCCGCGCAGGCGGGAATCCATATACCAAGAACCTAGCACCCAGAATCCAACCAATGCTCACACAGACCGTCGCAGGCAGAACGTACGATTACGACTATAACGTCGGCTCCCGAAACATGGGAATGGCGATCGGCGTGGCATTCGGGGCCGGCGATATCGTGTACGTCCTGAGCCGCCAGCACGAGCAGCTGGCCGATGTCCCTTGGAACAAGACCGCCGTTCATGCCAAGATCGGCAAGTACGAGGTGCCCGACACTCCGGGCAGTGAGGAGCTGCTTTTAGAGTTCGGGCAGTACGGCGACGGTGACGGCGAGTTGGTCTGGCCGACCGGAATCGCCACCGACTCGGACGAGAACGTCTATGTCAGCGACGAGTGGCTAAATCGCATCTCCGTGTTCAACCCGGACGGAGAGTTGCTCTCCGCCTGGGGTCGGGCCGGCACAGGCGGCGGTGAGTTCAACGGCGCGGCGGGTATCGCTTTCGGTCCCAATGAGAGTCTCTATGTCGTCGATTCGCTCAATCATCGCGTCCAGAGGCTCACCAAGGACGGTACTTTCATTGGGCAGTTCGGCAGCCCCGGCACAGGCGAAGGTCAATTCAATTCACCCTGGGGGATCACGGTCGACTCGGACGGTTTCGTGTACGTGGCCGACCACAAGAACCACCGTGTACAGAAGCTCGATTCCGATGGGAACTACGTGATGTCCTTCGGCTCCTTCGGCGCGGGCAATGGTCAGCTGAACCGGCCTTCCGATGTCGCGGTAGACCCCGAGGGGGACGTCTATGTCTGCGACTGGGCCAACAGCCGGGTGCAGATATTCGACGCAACCGGCAAATTCATCACTGGCCTCATCGGAGACGCCCAGGAGATGGCGAAGTGGCACAAGCAGCAGGTCGACTCCAACGTCGACGTGCTCAAGGCCCGCCGCCGCGTGAAGTCGCTCGAACCGGAATGGCGATTCGCCCTGCCCGCCGGAGTCGACTACGACCCTGCCAAGAATCGCATCGTGGTGTCCGACTCCCAGCGCTGGCGCATCCAGATGTACCGCAAGGTGTCGGACTACATCGAGCCGCAGTACAACCTCTAGGGAGGACGATGATGATAGCGGTACTGACTCACCATTGGGCCAAACCCAGCATGTTCGAGGAGGCCCGCGCTCTGCTCGACGGCAACGGTCGCGCTCAGGCCAATTCGCCGGGCTTCGTCAGCCGCACCACCGTCCTCTCCATGACCGACCCGACGCAAATCACCTCCTTCGTCGTCTGGGAGAGCGCTGAGATATACGATCAGTGGAAGGTCAGCCTGGAGCGAAAGGTCACGATGGCCGGAGCCGAGGAGCTTTGGTCGAAGCCTCCGGTGTCCGAGCGCTTTCAGGTAGCCGAGTGACCCATTCCATCCTCGTCTCGGATCCGCATCTGCGTTAGCCCCGCCGCCGCGATGACGAAGAGCGCCGCGAACCCCAGGTACGCGAGGGTGTAGCTCTGGGTCACGTCGAACGTCCGACCGGCTATGAGCGGGGCGAGACCGAACGGGATCAATGAGAACATCGTGACGGTTCCCATGATGCTGCCGAAGTATCTGGACCCGAAGCTCTCCTGCACGAGCAACGGCATCAGCGCGCTGTGAGCGCCCATGCTGACCCCGAAGATCGGCAGTCCCACCCATGCGAATACCGGCGAGACCACCAACAGCACCGCGCCGACGCACTGTCCGCTCAGCGTCAGCATCATCGCGCGGCGGGCGGTCATATGCTCGGAGAGGTAGCCGAACGTCGGCTTGGAGACGAGGCCAGTGACGGCCATCACCGTCACCGTGAGGGCGGCCCACGCCGACGGTACTCCGAGCTCCTTGAAGTGAGGGACGAGTTGGGGGAAGACACCCGCGTGGGCGAAGGTACCGAGGGCCAGCGCGCCCGCGATCGCGTAGAAGCTGCGCGTCCTCGTGGCCGTCGACAACGGTAGACCGGACATCCGGCTGCTTACGTCCTGGGACTGCCCAGAAGAGCCGTCATGGGGTTCCGGCGGATGCTCTCGGATGAAGAGCAGTGCTAGCGCCGCCAAGGCCACGGCGATGAGGCCCATGATAACGTATGCCGCCTGCCACCCGGATGCGCCCAGGGTGACGTTGACGATGAAAGGGATGGTTATGCCGCCGAAGTTGATTCCGGTGACGGTGATGCCCATGATCCTGCCCTGGGACGACGGGAACCAGATGGCTATCAGGCGGCCGGCAGGCAGAGCGGTGATGCCGGAGATGCCGATGAACTGGAGGAAGCTCAGGCCGTACCAGTGCCAGAGCTCGGTCATGGCCGGGCGGACCAGGAAGCTGATGCCCATGAGGAGGAGCGAGATGACCAGCACCGGGCGGGCGCCGTGCCGGTCCATGAGCCGACCGACTATGGGCGAGGCGAGGCTACCGACGGCAGTGAACGACAGGGAGGCAGAAATGGCCGTGCGCGACCAGCCGAAGGCTGTCTCCAGCGGCTCCACGAAGAGGCCGAAAGCGTAGTTGCTCGACCCGACGTTGACTCCGGCGGCGAGGAAGAGCGTGCCGAGCACCAACCACCGACGGTTTTCGTCCAGCAGACGGGTCATCCCGGTTTACTGGGGCTGCAGGGTGTCAAGTTCGGCAAGCGTCGGCAGGAAGACATTGCGGTAGAGGGCTTCGTGACCCTCAGGTTCGGACGTCAGCATGAGGAAGAGCGTCATTCCTTCATCGTCGTCCGAAATGGCTATGGCGGCGGAGCGTTCATCCACCGAAAGGCGGTAGACGCTCCATCTCAAGCCGTCAAGCTCGATCATCTGGTCCGGCTCTTGCGGAATGGTAACTCCAAACTGCTGGGCGAAGGCCGGGAGGACCTGCGGCGCGACGTCGGTTGGCACGGCCTGCTGCATGATGGCGACGGTACCGCGGATCGATTCGCCGTATATGCCCGGCCCAAACTTGATCCATCCGGCGGGGACGACGCTTCGGATGCCGAGCTGCTCATCTTCGAACGGAATGAGCGCGATCCCGACTGACGCGGGAGTCTTGAACGCAATCAGGGGAAGTTCGGCGACGCAGGAGGAGTCCGGCTCTCGGTCGGGGGAGCGGAGGAACTCCAGGGATATATCGAACGAGCAGTCGCTTGAACCGAGCACGCCGTGGGCGGCGCTCGGGAACTCGACGTAGTGGCTGCCGGGAATGACGGAGCCGGCGCGGCGACCCCAGTCGGGCGGGGTAATCGGGTCGAACCAGCCCGCAAGAATCAGCGTCGGGATATTGGTGTCAAACGGGGCCGACTTGATGTCGTTTGGCTCAGAGCCCCAGAAGCCGCATATGTCGAATATGGAGTCGGGTTCGAGGTAGGGCGCCAGCTGAGGATGCGAGTTCGAGGCCCTCTCGACTTGAGCTTGAGTCGTGAACGGCGCTTCGTCGGCGCAGTGGACGGAAAAGTACATCCCTGAGCTACGGAAGTCGATCTGTCCGATTATCGTCCCGAACACGAGCTCGAACATATCGAACTCGTACTCCGCGGCGTCGTAGATGAGCTCGGGCAGCAGGGGGATGAAGTCCTTGACGTACAGCGCGTCGAATACGGTATCGACGAGCCTGTCACCCGTTACGACCACTTCGTGCGTCTGTCGGCTGAACGGATTGAAAACGGTGGTCTGCCCGGGCTGCTCGTCGAGGAGGGCGGCTGTAGCGTAGAGCTTTTCTTCGAGATCGGGATAGGCCCGGCTGCACGTGGGGCTCGCCGCGCACTCGTCGAAGAGGGTCTTGAAGGCCCGCCCGGCATTCGGAACGATTGAAGAGTAGAAGTCCACGTCGAGCGGGAATGTCGAGTCGAGGATCACGCTGCGTATGCCCTGTGGGTAGTCGCGCATGGTCGCCAAGGCCAGCCTCGTCCCGTAGGACACGCCATATAGGTTCCACTCCGGTATGCCCATAGCCTTCCGCAGGTCTCGAACATCGGCGGCGTTCTCGGAGGTGTTGTAGCCGGTGAAGTCGACGCCCTCTTCGGCGAGTCGCTCACGACATATCCGCATGGCCTCGACGTGGAGGGCCTTTTCCTCTTCCATGGTGAGGTGTTGGTCGAGGCCGTCGAATACGGCCTTCGTATCCTCGGGGCAGTCGAGGGTAGGTTGGGAGGCCCCGACGCCGCGCTGGTCGAACACGATCACGTCGCGCTCGGCGAGGAAGCGCAGGAAGAGGGGGAGCTGGTACAGGGACGTCTCGACGATGCTGGAGCCGGGCCCGCCCGCGAGATACAGGAGCGGGTCGGGAGCAGGGTTGCGTGACGCCGTACCGAAGACCATGACGTGGAGCTCGATCATGCGGGAGTCCGGGTCGGAGCGGTTCTCGGGCACTACGAGGTTGCCGCACTGCACGATCACGCCCTGCGGCTCCCGTATGCGGCAAACGTCCGGCTCGAACCAAGCTTCGGTTTCAGGAAGGCTCGCAGACTGGGGGGCCGGTGTAGGATCGGCAGGAACGGGTGTGTCGGCTGGAGGAGCCGTCGGAGTCGGAGTGACTGTAGGAGTGGCAGGTACCGGAGTGGCGGTTGCGAATTGGGGTCTGGATTTCACATCATCCCCGCCGCACGCGATGAAGAGGGCAAGCGCCGTTAGGGCAAACAGCAGGAGAAGGGGTCGGGGCATAGGTTTCGCTTTCAGGGTGTTTGGTCCGATTGGTTGTGGGCGTTGAGAAAGGCCGCGACTTTTTCCGCCGTCGGCATGGCCTCGGTGTCTCCGCGTCGAGTGCATATCAGGGCACCGCAGACGTTTGCGACGGCGAGACTCCGTTCAAGCAGCCTGCAGCGCTCGTCGTCGGTGGCGTCAAAGAAGCTGTTGAAGGTACCCTGCCGGAAGATCTCCGCAAGGAACCCGGCGATGAAGGCGTCGCCCGCGCCGACGGGGTCAACGAAGTCTATCAAGTAGCCGGGGTGATCGACCAGGTTCGTCCCGTCGTAGGCAATGGCCCCGTCCGCGTCGCGAGTGACGATCACTAGACGGCCATTGATCTGCTGGAACCGACGTGCGTACTCGTCGGCGGACAGTCCCAAGCCCCAAACGGTCTCCGCCTCGTCGTGTCCGACCTTGAAGACAGACGAGTAAGGGAGCATCTCGTCGAAGACGGCCCGGGCGTCGGCCGGGTCCCAGATGGGCGGGCGGTAGTTGACGTCGAATGTGACCGGTATGTCATTCTCGTTAGCGAACTCGATGGACTGGAAGATAGTGTCGTGAGTGGTCTGACTGAGAGCGGGAGTGATGCCGGTCAAGTGGAGCGCGTCGGCTTCGGCGAGGTGCGGCCGGACCTCGTCGAAGGTTACCGTGCTGGCCGCGCTGCCCTTGCGACGGTAGCTCTTTACGATGCTCTCGTCCTGCAGGTGGTTGACATAGGCGATGCCGGAACGAATTCCCTGGACCTGTGGGGCGACGACGGTGGTCCGTCCGTTCAGCGAGCGGAGGATGGCGTCGCCCTCTTCGTCCATACCGAGCTTGCTGACCCATACGGTCTCAAGGCCGGGCACGTCGAGCCGCTGAATGTCGAGGCACACGTTGGACTCGGCCCCGGCGCAGTAGACCTCGTAGGGGCCGTCGACGGCTGGGTCGAATGGGCCAACGTATGTCGCGTTGTAGGAGACCATCGTCTCGCCGAAGGTCACGAGCTTTGTCATGCGTGCAGTCCTGTTCAGGGCATCAGGGGACTATGCGCCTGTCGTTCCATTCTAGCATTTTGGCGGCAGAGGTCTCGTATCGCGGGTGGGTTGAGAACCTGTTTCAATTCAGTAGGAAGCTTCGAAAGGAGTGCGACCCTTGATGCCAGACTCTTCTGGCTTCCGTCGGAATGACGGGTACGGCTGTCATGGCGTCTGCCAGTTGCAAACCGACTAAACTGATACAGGTTCAGGCTCGTGAATCCGGTTGAACGATCCCGACCCTTATGGTACTATTTGGCCTACTATGGGGATTCGTCTAGCGGTAGGACGACAGACTCTGGATCTGTAAGCAGAGGTTCGAATCCTCTATCCCCAGCCAGACTGCTGAACGTGGCGCATTCGTCTAGCGGCCAAGGACACCGCCCTCTCAAGGCGGAGATCACGGGTTCGAATCCCGTATGCGCTACCAGTACCCTTCCTCTTTCGTTCTGCGCGGTCCTTGGTTGCCCTAGAGTTTGTAGTTGATTGGCTGCTCTGTGGGCTTCCAGTTCCTGCCCGTCATCGCGTGTATGGGTGGGACGCTGGCTATTTTCGTAGCAATCGCACATGTCGGTTGCCACCGACACCACCAATCATGAAAATGGGGTTTGCGCCGACCATCAGGCGTCGGAGACTGGATTCCGGCCTCCGCAGGAATGACGGAATAAGGTGGTACGCAGGGTATTCTCAGAGGAATACCGAGAACACCAAGCGCGCGGATGTGTAAGTATCTGGGCGTGTGGTATGGTTCGGCGCAACGTCGTTTCGGGGCTTTTTCCATGAATGTCATTTGGATAGTCGCTGACACCTTTCGGCAGGACCATGTCGCGGCGTACGGCAAGATGGCGAGCATTCGCACGCCTTCTCTGGATGCGCTGTCGGGAAGGGGAGTGCGCTTCAATCGTCACTACGCGGGTGGCTTTCCCACGATGCCGACGCGGGCCGATCACGCGACGGGGAGGTGGACTGCGTCGTTCATGACCTGGGAACCGTTGCCGGACGGTGTGTCGACCCTGGCGGAGACCCTGGCGGGCGAGGGTGTTTACACTGCGGCCATGGTGGATACGCCATTCTACCTCCGGGAAGGGATGAACTACGACCGCGGGTTCCAGACCTTCAACATGTACTCAGGGCAGGTCGGCGGCGGGATTCTCAAGTCCGCGACGGCGCACCACGAGTCGGAAGAGGCCCGCTATGCTTGGCGGTACGAGGCCGACCGGAACGTCGCGCGAACAATCACCAACGCGATGGAGTGGCTGCAGCTTCACTACGACGAGGACTTCTTCCTCTACATCGACACGTGGGACCCGCACGAGCCGTGGGACGCGCCCGACTACTACACGAAGCTCTACATGCCCGACTATGACGGGGAGCTTGTCCATCCGATTTACGGACGATGGCACGAGATGCCCGGCTACTCCGCGGAACTGGTCGACAAGGCCCACGCGACGTACTGCGGCGAGGTCACGATGGTCGACACCTGGGTCGGGTACCTGCTGCGGATGGTCGAGAACATGGGACTGAACGACAACACGGCGATAATCTTCACGACCGACCACGGCTTCTACTTCGGCGAGCACGGCGGATGGTTCGGTAAGCTCCAGTTCGCCAAGAAGCCGGACGGGTCGCTCTACCAGTTCGGGGAGTCCAACGCCATTTGGGGCTTTTCGCCACTGTATGAGGAGCTGGCGTTGATACCGCTGTTGGTCTCCGTGCCCGGAATAGAGGCCGGAACGTATGACGGCCTCACCTCGGTGGTGGACGTGATGCCCACGGTTCTGGACGTGATGGGTGTCGACGCGCCGTCATGGGTAGATGGCCGCTCGCTGCTGGCGGGCATGCGCGACCCGACGCTGCCGGGACGAGACTTCACGGTGACGACGGTGCCGTTCGCGAATCCCGGCGACGCCGTTCACGCCGTTGATGACAGAAGGCGGCGGATGTCACACGCCAACGTTACGACGGTTACGACGGATGACTGGGCGCTCCTTTACAGTCCCGGAGACACCCGCTCGGAGCTCTACAACCTCAATACCGATCCGACGCAGGAGAACAACGTCATCGCCCAGTATCCCGATCGGGCGGAAGCGATCCATGAGCAGCTTGTCGGCTTCATGCGAGATACGGGACTGGCTCCGCACATGTTGGAGTATCGGAAGCGGATATTGTTCTAACGAGTCTGAAACCGGCGTGAGTTACCTTTGCACCCAGTGGTGGTACAGCGGTTTTACGTTCTCCGGGAAGCTCTCGAACGATTCTAAGGGTATCTTGGGCATAGAGGGTGAGGCCGTGGCGCGACCGGATCCGGCTTCGGAAGCCATGCGCTGGCCGTCGGCAGAGTTCGGGTCGAGCACGTCGAGGTTCAGCCACCATGGAGCGAAGCAGACCCTGACGGCGACTCGCCTCGTTTCGGCGTCGTTGTTGGGCTTGGCATGCCACATCCGGCTGTCGAAGATCATGACGCTGCCGGGGTTGCCGGTGACGTGGATCTCGTCGGGGTGGCTCTCGTTGGCTGCGGGGCCATTTCCGCCGAGAGGGTCGATGCGCCACGTGTGACTGCGGGGAATGATGAGCGTACCGCCCGTTTCGGCTGAGAAGGGCGTCAGCATCCAGATGCTCGTCAGGTAGGCCACGACATCGGGGTAAGGCTCTGGGATATAGGCCGCGCCTCCGGCACCGAACGGCCAGTCGGAGTGCCAGTTTCCGCGCTTGTCACGTGACTGACGGATGATCGGGCCGGTGAAGGCGATGCGGGCGAACCTGCCCAGCATGGAGTCGACTAAACCCAGGACTCGCTCGCTTCCGACGTAGCGTGGGAAGTCCGGGTTGTTGCCGATGAAGTCGCGGCTCTCGTTGTACGCCTCGGAGTCCGCGGTTGCAAGGACGCTGTCTCGGAGGGCATCCACCTCGTCGGACGGGATGACGTTCTCGAGGATGCAGTATCCCTCACTACGGAGGTGTTCGATTCTTTGGGCCAGGTCGTCGGTGTTCGCCATCGTGCTCTCCTAGGTGAGTCAATATCGACGAATTCTTACCGAACAGTCACATCATACACGCTGCTGGGCAGGTTGCGGTGGGGCCGGGCCATCGTGAGCGATCACGGTGACGGCCAACTCCAGCGTTTCTCCTCGACGTATGGACTGTTCTTGGTTCAGAAAGGGGTTGACGGCGACCGTCCCCCACTCATGGGCGTACCAGCCGGTGGGGAGAGGACTCGGATAGGACACCACAGTCACCCCCACCTCGTGGCCGTGCGGTCCGGTCGCAGACATGTCGACCCATGCGGCGGAGTTGGCGTTGATGTCCTGAACGGAATTGTGACCGTCGGCGTCCACTATCCTCCCGCCGTCCACGATTCGCAGCCCGTCCGCCATTCGTACGGTGTAGTAGGCGTGGCGGGTAGGGCCGATGACGATATCCCAGTCCGTGGGTTCCAGCCGTGAGCGAATGTCGAGGATGTTGGAAGAATCCGACGTGCGGATGTCGATTGTCCGAGTCTCCATTGCCAGAACGCGACGGCCAGGCGCGCCCCATTCGACAGGGCCCTGCCATTCGAGACGCTGGACGATGCGGAGGGTGCCATCGGTGGTCTCCTCCGAGTCGACGGATACGGCGGTGATTCGCCCGGTGGCGCGGCCCTGGAAGGTCTCGTTGACGTAGAAGTTGTAGGTGCCGCGCTCAGTTCGATGCCCGTCGTAGACGAACAGGCAGTCGAAGTGGTCGGCCCCGACGGTGACGGAGTTGTGGTGCGGGTGGTCGATGGGCGACTCGGCGGTGACCAAGACTCCGCTAGGGGTGAACAGGGGATAGATGTAGGCGCGGTAGGCGTTTTGGCTAAGGGCCGCGATGGGCCGTCCATCTCGCTTGATCCACGTCCTTCGTGCACCGGCTGTAGCTCCCGGTGGAAGCTCGACGCGGTCGGGCTCGACCGAGAAGTGGTTCATATCAACCTTGACTAGTGCTGTCGTATTTCCGCTGATCGGGCTTTCTGGATTCCGGCCTCCGCCGGAATGATGGTGGAACCTTTACGCCCATGGGCAATTGAATGACTCGCGGCGTGGTTTTGGCGGTTTGGCGTCACTCTTCGTTGTCGCCGAACTGCGTTATGCTGAGGGCGTGCTCGCCGTTCGGCAGGTAGAACTCGTCGGCCATGACGGAAGGCCGAACAGCATCATGTTGAGTTCGCGGCGGAATCAAAACGAAATCGTATTACCTCACTGAACAGCAGTCTGCAGCCTGTTAACTACTCCACAATCAGGTCAGCATCATCCACGTGAACCTCACGTATGACCCGATTGCGGAGGCTACCATAGACAAATACCGCGGCAAGGCCAACGAGGTCAATCCCGATAACAGCAACGGCCGCTGTAGTGGCTCCCAGGTAAACCATATACCCTGCAAGTACCAAGCAAGTACCAAAACTGCGAGAACAACCGTGAGTCCGATCCATTGTCCGGTATGAGCGAGCCTGTGGTCATACTTCGCCGTCCTGGCCTCCATCTCCATGCGGTGAGCGGTCTGCCTCTCCACCATTGAGACGATTCGTTCCGCTCCGTCTGGCACGGCGTCGTTGTATTCGGCGAGTAGGGTGGGTGGTGGCAGCGGCCCCGACCACATGTGGTGACGCTCGTAGAGAACAGCGGAGGTATCACTAGAACTGCCTGCAGGCCGATCAATGCCGTCAGGTTCGTTCGATGACTGCTCCCCAAAATCGGGTAGGTTGTCTGGCTTCTCGTCTCTAGCCAATCTTTAGATCGGACCTATGGCGATGGTTCGGAACTCCATCCGACGCCTGGCTGCCGATGGCCGCCCTCAAATCATCGCCGACGGCTTTCCAATCCGTCCAGAGCGCATACTCATCGGAAACGTTGGATGGAAGTAGTCTGGTAGGAGTATTCAGCGCTCCCGTGAAGTCGAAGATGCGTGCAATGCCGTCCCAGACAGGTCTGCGAGAAGTGCGAACGATACGTATCCTGCGTCTTGTCTTGCCACCCTGGGCGGGGCTGATTGCACTACGCCTTACGAGTATCCTACCTTTCACCTTGACGGCCATTCGTAGTCTCCCTCAATACCATCACGGTTCAAGCTCTTATTGGCATAGTATAACAGCAGTTGAACTGACGGCAACACCGGCTCATATGCGCATCCGATAGGCCTTCCATCACTCCTGATCCACATCCTCCGAGCGCCGGCCGTAGCGCCCGGTGGTAAGGTAGGTCGACGTTGTCGGGCTCGACCGAGTAGGGCTTCACTCTTCGTTGTCGCCGAACTGCGTTATGCTGAGGGGGAGCTGGCCGTTGGGCAGGTAGAACTCGTCGGCCATGTTTACGGGTACGGCGCGGCGGGTCTTCATCGACTCGACGGCCTTTTCAAAGATGACGGTCGGCACGTTGGCCTCCCATGGGTCCATCGGGTTGGGGCCGCCTTCGAGACACAGCTTCGCGAACATGCTCATCTCCTCGTCGAAGCCTACGTGATACTCATTGTGCTCGATGCCGGGTTCGTCGCTGCCCTCGAAGACGAGGTTGCCGAAGCGCAGCGTTGCCCCGCTCACGTCGCCCGCGCCAACCTCGGCGTAATGCTTCGGGATGATGCCGCCCCCGCCCATGAGACTGGTGATGGAGTCGGCTAGGCCGCCGTTTTCGAACTGGATGAGGATGGAGCTCGTGTTGTTCGCCCCGCCGTCGAGTCCCAGCGCGAGATCTCGACCGGCTGCGAGCGCATCACGTGCCAGATCCAGTGGAGGTTGTACCCGGCGAGGTCGAGGATGCCGTTGGCCGCGTATGGATCGGAGGGTTGAGAGCGGCCCGTCCGAATATTGGTCAGCGGAATACGGCAGGTGAAGAGGATGAAGCGGGGTTCCGTTATCACCTCCCGGAGCCGCTTGGTGATGGGCGAGTGCTTGAACCACCAGCCACTCATGACGTGGAGTCCCGTCTCGTGGGAGGCCTTCTGGACGCTCTTGGCCTCCTCGATGGTCATCGAGGGCGGCTTTTCGACGTACACGTGCTTGCCGGCGGACAGGGCCTGAAGGGTCAGGTCGGTATGGGTGCTGTGCGTGGCGCAGATCAGCACCGCGTCGATCTCTTCGTCGGAAAGGACGCGGTCGTAGTCGGTCGTCCAGTATTGGGCGTCGCCTTGCTCGGCTCGTTCGCGCGCTGCTCCCTCGATCACGTCCATCGTGGCTACGAGGCGCATTGTCGGGGTATTGAGGATGTTCGGGAGGTGGCTGCGACTGATGCCGCCACACCCGATGATCGCGACGTTCAGTTTTTCGGTCATCGTTCTCACCGTGCCGTTAGGAGTATAGTCGGCTTCGCTTGCACTCAGTCGTCGAGCGTGTCGAGTAGGGCTTTGACGTTCTTGACCTGCGTCCGCATCGCTTCGACGCGGTCGCCGCTTTCCGGTGTCCAGTGGGTCGAGATCGAAACGTAGGGGTCGAGGCCGCTGTCGCGAACATTCCGAAAGAGCGTGCGGTAGTCGATGTCTCCCTCGCCGAAGGGAAGGTAGTCGAAGTCGAGCTTCACGCCGTCGTTGACGCGCAGGTCCTTGACGTGCGTCCCGAAGACGTAGGGCTCGATGTTGACGAAGCCCCGGGTGGATACGTCGCTCTCCCCGCAGTTGAAGTTGTCCGCCGCGCCCCACATGGCCTTGATGCGGTCGGAGCCGATGCGCTCGGCCACCTGGCGGAAGTTGCCTGTCGTGTTCGTGTAGTTCCAGGGCATCATGGACAGGACGAGGTCGACGTTGTGCTTTTCGGCCTGCTCGACCATCAGCGTGTAGGCCTTGACGAGCTTGTCCATTTCCACGTCGGATATGATGCCGCCGCGCGTCATCCAGCGCATGGGCCACGTCGGCTTATCCGCCGTGTATTCACCCGGCCACGCGAAGCTGTAGACGGACACGGCGCCGACCCCGAAGCGGTTCGCGAGCTCCATCGAGCGCACCATCGCGCGGAAGTCGGCTTTGAATTCCTCGTGATCTTCGAGCGTGTCGACCGTCACCTCCGTGAGGTCGAGGAACTTGAATGGCGACCCGGCGCTCACCTTCATATGCTCCAGGCCCGCCGCTTCGATCCTGCGCTGGACATCGTCTGCCTCCGCGTCCGACAGGTCGGCGATGAGCGGCTTTCCGGGCAGTTGGGAGAACCAGACGAACTCAACGCCCAGCTCATTTGCCTCCTCCAGTCCCTCATCGAGGGGAAGTTGCAGCTCGTTGAGGAATATCCCCAGCTTGAATGTGTGCGCGGCCATGGATCACGCTCCGTGTCTGGTGATCGGTCTAGCGGTAGTCTACCATAGCGAATCGCTTTGAGAACGGTCACCGAGGTGAGGTTGTGGCATGGACTCAGTGGTGATAATCGGCATCAGCGCCGTCACGGGCGGCGGGAAAACTGCCGTTGCGCTTCGCCTCAACGAGGTCCTCGAAGACGCCGTCACGCTCCACTTTGACGACTACGACGACACCAACGTCCACCCCGACGACCTTCAACGTTGGTTCGCTGACGGAGCAGATTACGATGCCTACGAGACACCGCTCTTTACCGGTCACTTACAGGCCTTGAAGGCCGGGTGTAGTATCCGCTATCCGATTGGAGGCGCGATCGTAGGGCCCGCGAAATACGTGGTGGCCGACGCGCCGCTCGGTCGAGCGCACTCGGACTCAGGACGGTTCATCGATCTGATGGTATTCATCGACACGCCTCTGGACGTTGCAATCGCGAGGCATGTCCTGCGAGAGATTGATCGGGAGGGAGACCGGACGCCGGATGAAGCCATCGAGTATGTGCAGGGTGAGCTATCCGGGTACCTGGCTCATTCGAGGCCGCTCTATGAAGAATTTCAAGAGCGGATGCGAGCTAGCTCCGACGTGATCGTGGACGGGACCCTCAGCATCGACGATGTTGTGGAGAAGATACTTTTCGAGGTGGAGGCGCGTTTCCCAAGCCAACTGGTGGATGGGCAGAGCGGGTAGGGCAACGCCCCCTTACAGAACGGCTATGTCCTCGTCGCGGAGGTCGGTGATGAACATGTGGCCGGGGGAGTGGGTAATCATCAGCGGCGGCTTCGACTCCATGGCGACGGCCTGCGGGGTGACGCCGCACGCCCAGAAAACGGGAAGCTCGCCTTCCTTGAATGCAAGCGCGTCGCCCAGGTGGGGCTTGGTGGGGTCGTCGACGCCGATGGCATGGGGCTCGCCGATGTGGACGGGCGCGCCGTGCGTATTGGGGAAGCGGGAGGTGACCTGCACGGCCTTGACGATCTTGGAGTGGTGAATGGGCCGCATGGACACGACCATCGGTCCGGCGAACATGCCGGCGGGGACGCAGTCGATGTTGGTAATGAACATCGAGACGTTGGAGCCCTGCTCGTGATGCCGGAGCGGTATCCCGGCGTCGAGCATCGCGTTCTCGAACGAGTAGCTGCAACCGATCAGGAACGACACGAGATCATCGCTCCAGTAGTCGGAGATGTCGTCTATCTCGGCTTCCAGCTCGCCGTACCTGTAGATGCGGTACTTCGGCAGGTCGGTGCGGATGTCCGCCCCGGGAGCGGTCTGGGAAGGCTCTACCTTGCCCGCCTCGATGACCTCGATGATGGGGCAGGGCTTCGGGTTGCGCTGGCAGAAGAGCATGAAGTCGAAGGCGAGGTCCTTCGGCAGGATGGCGAGGTTTGCCTGAACGTAGCCCGGCGACACCCCGGCGGTAATTCCGGTGAAGTCGCGCCGGCGGATCAGCTCACGGACGTCTCGCGGGTGTGTCGGCAGGGCAACTGCTTGGGTCATCTCGCTCTCCGGGACTTGCTCTCATGCACCACGAGAGCAAGGGGATTTCGAGGGTAGGGTAGTACGCCGTTCGTTCTACCGTCAAGTTCTAGCGGAACGGGACGGGGATGGTGTCTCCATGCCACGGGAAGGCGTAGGTAGGCGTGTTGGCGTATCGCTGCAGTCCCAGAGCCAGCCGGACTTGGGACGCAGGTCCAAGCGTCACCTGAACGTGCTTGCCGTTCACCTCAAACGTCTCGCCGCGGTCGGATTCACAGGTCGTGAACGTGTGTTGCGCGAACATACCGGCCTGAACGATCAGGCTCTTCGGCTTGTCGCGGTCGAGGTTTACGAGCTGCAGACCCACACGGTCGGCGCTCAACTCGTCTACCAGCGCGGCAACGTCATTGGGTAGTCCCGGGCGTCCAGGCTCCGATCTCAGCGGGGCGGGATTCCGGTCGTTGGAGGTAACGTCAAAGTAACGCACCGTGCCCTGGTTCAGGCCGCCGTTGTAGACCGACTGAGGCGCGCCGAGGGCGACCTGCGTCAGCGCCTTGGTCACGACCGGCAGAGGAGGGTGAACGTTGTCGCCGATGAGCTGCTCCGGGTCGCGAGTCTCTGTGCGAATCACCTCGATGCCCTCGACGCACGCCTCGAAGTCCCATCCGAGCATCGTTTCCGGCCAATCGGGGTTAAGTCCCTCGTAGTACAGGAACCGACCTCCCTCGTAGGTCCCGTCGTTTTTCTCTGAGTGTGGCTTCGCATTCGTCCAATCGCGCTCCACCTCACCTGCGTGGGCACGGAGCAGCAGTTCCTTGTCCTCATTGCTCATCGACATATGGTAGAGGTGAGCAAGTTCTTTGAGCCGAATGGGGCCGTAGTCCGACCAGCCGTCGGGACCGTGCTTTGTGGGCACGACAAGCTGACCGTCCTCGCGTGTCCTTGCCTCATTGAGGACGACTTTGATCTGTGACCTCAGCAGGTCGAGGTATCCGTAGTCGCCGGAGAGAAGCAGGGCGCACTGCACGCCTATCGTGATCGAGTGAGCGATGTTGTTGAAGCCGCGTGCGCTCCAGCCGTAGAGACCTCCCCACCACTGGCCGCCCCGCTGCTCGCCGGGCTTACCGGTGGGACCGACGTTGTCCGGGATGATTCCACCGTTGGCCTTCGTCCGATCAATCCATGCTTCGACGTAGTCCAGCACCCACTTCCGATACTTCTCGTCGCCGGTGTACAGGAAGGCGTTGGTCACCAGTCCGGTCGCGGCGAGGTTGTTGGCGATGTCGCCATTGAGCACCATGTCGTTGAACAGCCGAACCACCTGATCGGCGCGTTCGGGGTCTTCGTACCAGTCCAACTCCAGGTCTTCGATTGCAGGATGGAGGGTCGCACGCAGTCCGTATTTGCGGGCGTGTGGGATCTCGCCGCCCTGAAGCCACCAGGTGGCCTCATGGGCATCGGCCGCCATATAGGGCCCGACACTGCTGTGGATGGGTGAGCGGATGATCTTGTGGACAGGGTCGTAATTTGGCGCGTCGGGGTCCTCCCCGATCAGGAACCCGGCGAATCGGCGAGCTCGGCGGAAGTTCTCGGATATCGTGGGGTCGGCCAGGCCCATTTCGTAGAACGTCATGTTGGCCTCGCCCATGTGGTGCCACTCGGCCCCGTGCGGCAGGGCTAGATTGAAATACTCCTTGGTGATCTGCTGCCGAAAGGGTTCACGGTGCGCGCCGCGATTCCACATGCCGTGTTTCTTGCGGCTCACGATGTCC
Source organism: Dehalococcoidia bacterium (assembly GCA_965247555.1). Taxonomy (GTDB): domain Bacteria; phylum Chloroflexota; class Dehalococcoidia; order Lucifugimonadales; family VXLM01; genus VXLM01. The sequence goes on from CBDFHR010000009.1 coordinate 572,689, forward strand.
GAGTCGGCCCAGCGCGTGACGGCGTTCCACTTGTCCAGCGCCATGTCCAGCACGCGTTCGCTGCCGCCGATGGCGTAGAAGAGGCCCCAACCGAAGAATATCTCGAAGAGGTCGTCCAGGTCGTCAGCATAGTACGGCGCCCCTCCCCGCTCCGTGTACTTGTCGACGATCAACGGCGCGGCATCGTTCATGGTCTCGATCAGGCGTCGCTGCAAGACCGCCCAAGCGGGTGGGGCGCCGACCGAGCCGGTGGTGATCGTTGGGATGCTGTCTTCGGTCATCGTGTCCTCTTCCTAGTTGATCTAATCAAAGCGCAATATGCCGGTTGTTCCATCGTCAATGTTATTGCGAGAACGGGCGAAGATAAAGAAAAGCGCCGACCTGATACGCCTGAATACGGTCGGCGCTTCCTGTTCGTCTATTCTCGCTCAGTCGCTCCTAAACACGGGAGGCAGGGGAGCCTTAGAGGTGCTCTTTGTTGAATAAGTGTCTCTCAAGTCCCCACTTGCGGCTGCCGAGGATTCCGATGATGCCTGCGCAGATGAACCAGAGGATGGTGACCTCGCCACCGTGCTGCACGAAGGCGTTGCCGCCGTCGGGCGGGTTGGGGTACAGGTGCGGCCAGGGCCACGCCGTGCTGAGCGCAGCGTGAACTCCAAAGTATGCGACGATCATCATTACAGCCAGCGCTCCGGCCCCCAATCGGGTCAGCACACCGAGCCCGATGAGAAGTGCCGCAATGAGCTCTACCCAGCCGGCAATGTCTACCAGCGTGCCCAGCCCGTTCGGATTCGCCCCGGCAGGGAAGTTCCAGAGCAGGAACGCCTTCTGCGCGCCGTGCAGTCCAACCAGGGTTGCGAATACAAGCCTGAAGACTAGGTAGAACTCGTCAGTATATGGCTGGAAGTATCGCCCGAAGATTCCCGGTTCCTGTACGTTCTCTCCTGTCATTACGCCAGACTTCTTTTGTTTAGGATTTGTTTCGTCCGATTGCCATTCATCGACCGCGTGGCATGGTATGACCGGCTACTGGGGAAGTCAAGCGTTACGAATCCCGATTTTGGAGAATGCAGGAATGACGGAAATGAAAGCCGGCGGATGAGGGTGCCAGCGACAGGCGATGGGGCCGATTGTCGGCGGGGCAGGGTTACGAGGGCGGGGGAACAGTGGCCGCGTCGAGAGTCTCGGGACGGTCGAACTCGCGGTATCGGAGGTGTATCTCGACACCTGTCAGGGTGCGGGCGAAGCCGGCGGTTGGCTCTCTCTTGACGATGCCGATTTCGAGGACGTTTTCGCCCTTCCTGATTGTCGCTGGATTGAGTAGCCAACGGAGCCAGTACTGTCCGCGGCTCGGCTCGTAGATGTTCGACCGCTCGATGGTCAGGTCGGTGCCATTCAAGCTCAGCGCCACCTCGTCTTCGACGCAAAACTGCTGGAAAGCCAACGTCAATTCAGCCTCGCGCGATTCTCCGTCGGCGATGGCGGAATCCACGTCGTCGGCTACCGAAATTGGGATGCGCTCCGTCACTCCCTCTTCGAGGGCAATGGGGAGGAGGCGGGTGTCGGGACGGACATAGGTCTGGAGTTCCTCGCGGGGCGGCAGATAGTAGCGCTTGTTGAGCCGCGCGGTCATCTCAGGGTAGGCCATCTCGCGGAGGAGGCGGTACTCGGCCTCGGCAAACGGCCAGGGAAGGTAGCCGAGGTACATGCCTGCGAATCCCTGGTCCTGAATGGTGTGGCTGAAGGCGCGGAACATCTCGATGTTGGCTATCTTGGCACGCAGGTCATTGAGACGATAGCCCGGTCGGAGGTACGCCGAGGCGCCGGCTGCATTGGCGGCGTCGGCAAGCCATTGGCCGTCCGAGACGCCCGTATCGAGCAGGTCGTGGGGTATCTGTCCGACCACGAGATCGATGCTTCCGTCGATCATCCACGATTCGACGTCGAGACCGATGTCGAGGTTGTCGTCGCGGCGGTGCCAGACACGCGCCATGACGGGGATCTTGCGGTCCTGGGCATAGCCGACCTCGTTCGCCAGCGCCTTGATGTCGGCGACGAACTTGGTCATCACTTGCGTGCCGCTGTCGGTCTGGCTGTTGCGGAAGTAGAGCGGGAAGAACATGAAGTCCAGCTCAATGCCCTCCGCTCGGTAGTCTTCAAGCATCTCACGGATGAGGGCCTTCTTGTTCTCGCGGACGACGACGTTGGTGTAGTCGAGGCACCACTCGGTCGCGTGGGCGGGAAAGCGGTCGTTGCTTTCGCCGAGGGTGACCTCCATGCCGTGTCGCCACTTGAGCCATCCGCAACGGTCCAGGTAGCGAGCCGCGGGGTCCTGGAGCTTGAGGCTTGGGAAGACCGGTATGCCCATTTCGCGGCCGCGCTCGATGACCTCCCTGACCTGGTCGGTTCCCATGTCATGGGCGTCCTTGACCATGCGCATGATCCGCCAGTCGATGAAGTGTTCCCACACCTCCTGTTCCTGTCCCACCACGCGCCCGATCTTGGTCTGGTGGAAGAAGACGTCGCCGTAGCCCAGACCGAAGGCCAGCATGTCCACGCCGGTGCCCACGAGCTCGTCGATGGGCCACCGCAACTTGTGCCTGTTCAGCGGCGGATCGAGCCGTTTGGCGTGGTAGTGGTGCGCGTCGCTGTAGTAGATGAGGCGGGGAGGAGTATTCATGAGCGTTCGTTGGCAACTCCCACTTTCTCGGCTTGTTCCATCCAAGCCGGAGTCAAGCCGTAGTACAGTACGTCGGGGTCGATATCCGCCCCATTGCTCCAGGTGATGACACCATTCTCCACCGTTAGCGCGCGGAAGGTGTCCGTGTCCCCCCGAATAGGTTTGAAGATAGGGCCGCGAAGGTACGACGCGAGATCGAGTTCCTTCACTGAGCCGTCTTGGAACACGACGCGGACGTTGAAGCCACCTAGTGGGGTGGCCGACGTAACCTTTACCAGCTGTCCCAAGTTAGCCATGAATCGTCCCTTTCAATCAAGCGGGGCAATCCTTGTTAATGGTCTGCCGTTTCGTGCCCGATCCCAATTGGCCTTCAGCTCGAGTCGGTGAAGCGTTGTCCATTCTACTACCATCGAGTGAGCGCGTCGAGGCAGTCCGCCCCGGAGCACTTCAATCGTGTCGACCGTGTAGAGCGCCTCAAATTCTCCATATTCGGCGTGAAAGTGAGGTGGAGCGTGGTCGTTGAAGTACATGAAGATGGTGATCCCGAAGAACTCGCAAATACGAGGCATGGCCTACTTTCCCTACCACGGGTCCCTCTATCGGAGCAACTCTCACTGAATTGCGGTCGTCATCGGGTCGAACATGCAGCCCTCGACGAAGACCTCGAAGAAGTCGGGAGTAGTTTCGAGCTCGACGTGCTCGACGCTTCGGGTCATGTTTTCGGCAACCTTACGCATGTCCGTGTTCAGGAGCATGACCGTGGCCCCCTCAAGGGAGGCGTTGCCGACCTTGACGATCTTGCTTTGCGGGAAGTTGGCGACGAAGCCGATGTTGACCGCATTCTGAGCATCGATGTAGTTGGCGAAGCCACCTGCCAAGTACAGCTTGGAGATTTTTTCTATAGGAACGCCGTAGTTGCGAAGGACGATGTACTGACCGCAGTAGTTAGCCGACTTTGCCTGGGCGAGGGCACTGATATCTGCCCTCGATAGGGTCATGTCCTTTTCGGGCAGGAAGGTAAACGCCTGAGAGCCGTCGGCAAAGACGCCGAGCCGGTTCATCTTGTCGGTGCGGCGGAGCTCGGCCACCAGGTCGATGAGGCCCGAACCGCAAATGCCCTGCGCATCGGCCTGGCCTATGGTCTGGCATTCGCAGGAATCGTCGGTGAGCTTCACCGACTCGACCGCGCCAACGTAGCCCGGCATTCCATACATCACCTCGCCGCCCTCGAAGGCCGGGCCGGCGGGGCAGGAGGCCGCCATGATGCGGTGCTTGTTTCCGACCACGACCTCGGTGTTCGTGCCAACGTCGAGCAGCATGACCACGTCGTCCTGCTCGTCCATGCCGATGGCGAGGAGATCGGCTGTTACGTCAGCGCCCACATGGCTGGCAATCAGCGGCCCGCCATAGACGTGCGCGCGAGGGAAGACGCGCAATCCAAGATCGGAAGCGGTGGTGTGGATGGCGGTCGTATCCCGCTCGCCGCGGAGCACCTCATGCTCGACCATCGACTTGTACGGCTTCTCCCCGATCGACTGCACGTCGATTCCGAACAGGATGTCGCGCATGGTGGAGTTTCCGACGATCACGACCTCGTAGATGTTCCGCCGGTGGAAGCCCAGCTCGCGCGCCATCCACCCGATCTCGAAGTTGAGCGACGACAGCATGACCTGCTCCAACTCTCCGTGGAACTCGCCGCCGTCGTACGAGATGCGATGCATGATGTCGCTGCCCCCGAACCGCTGGGGGTTCTCGAACGAGGCGGTGTGGAGCACGTCGCCCGATTCGAGGTCGACCAGATTCATCACCACGGTCGTCGTGCCCACATCTATCGCTAGACCGTAGATTCTTCCCTTGTACGAGTCGATGCGGTCGTCGTGGAAGTAGACGCCGTCGTCGCGGCGCGTGACGGAGGGCACGAGGGGCACGGAGCGCTTTATGGTCTGCGTGAGGATGCGAGGCTGACGACGGAGGATGACGAACTCGACTTCGGCTTCGGGATCGGTAACATATGCTTGGCAGGCCAGCCGGTAGTTGTCACGGAGGAATGCTTCCTCGTGAGTAGGGGAGTTGAGGGCGTCTTCACCCTGTCTGATCTCGACGATGCACTCGTGGCACTCTCCGCTGCGATTGCAGGAGGTGGGCACGCGGACGCGGAGGGTGTCCGCGTACTCGAAGATGGTCTTGCCGACTACCGAGTCGAGCCTGCGGTTGTCGTGACGGATGGGAGACATGCAGATAGTTTAGCGTAGTAGGGCGATGTTGGTCTTATTCTCTCAGCACCCAGGGAGGAAAAGGACCATGCGTTCCTCGTCAAGGTATTCTCCATCGACGAGGAGGGATCGTGGGTCAACGCCGCACGAGGCGAAACCGAGAGATGCATAAAGATTTCTGGCTTGCCGGTTTCGAGTTACTACGTCGAGCTCAATCTGTTCCAGTCCGGGAAGCGAATTGGCAAGATCGATGGCATTGGACAGGAGGGCCTTTCCGAAGCCCTTTCCCTGTTCTTCAGACCGGACGTACATGCCCCAGATGTGCCCCCGGTGCTGTTCCTTCTCCCCATCTATTCTGCGGAACCCCACCACGCCTATCAACTCTTCCTGACGGAGGGCGCCAAGCGTGAAGTTGTTCCGAGATTCCGCAGTCCGGCGGAGGCGTTCGGCTACGAATTCCAAGGAGTATGCGCTCTCGCGCTCATAGGTGGAGCCGAATGCATCGGGGTGTTCCTTCAGGGCCCTGAGACGAAGGGTTTGAAAGTCGTAGGCGTCGCTTTGGTTGAGGGCGCGGATTGTTACGTCTTGCATGTTATGCGGTCACCGTTCAGCCGTATGCTGATCGAGCTTTGGAGCAAAGACCGGGGCGTCCGTTGAGTTTCGGGGTCCGCAGTCAACGGCCCTAGGCCCTTGCTAGACCTCCCAGGCGCTCCGGTAGTCGAGCTTGTCGCTTCCGGTGCAGATGGGCAGATCATCGGGAATGTTCGTGAAGTGCTGATTGCGGCACGAGAACTTGGCGGTGCAGCGTGACTCGACGTTCTTGTATGGACAGCGCCACTGCGAGACCTCGTCCGCCGTGTCCGACATGCCTTTGAAGATGTCGTACAGGCGGTCGAGGCTGGCCTCATAGCGACGCCGGTCGAAGCGCTGCCCTGCTGTGCCTGTTTTGTCGGAAGTCATGTGACAAATGATCCGGCTTAGCCCGAAGTCACGAAGCTCTTTGCCAGGTCGACGGCGGCGATAGCGTTCTCGCCGTAGCCGTCGGCACCCATGTCCTCGGCGAATTCCTGGGTTACGGGAGCGCCGCCGACCATGATGTTGACCTCTTCCCGCATTCCCTCTTCCTCGAACGCCTCGATAACGCGGCCCATGTTGGGCATGGTCGTCGTCAGTAGGGCGGACATGCCCAGTACTTTCGCCTCATGCTCCATGACCGCGTCGATAAACTCCTCGTTCTTTGTGTCAACACCCAAGTCGTGGACGACGAACCCCGAGCCGCGAAGCATCATTATGCACAGGTTCTTACCGATGTCGTGCAGGTCGCCCTTGACGGTGCCCATGATGACGGTGCCAATCGGCTCGACGCCGGACGCGGAGAGGATCGGCTCGATGTGGGCCATTCCGGCCTTCATCGCGCGGGCGGAGATGAGCACCTCCGGCACGAAGATTATGTTGTCGCGGAACTTCACGCCGACTACCGCCATCCCCGCGATCAGGCCGTTATCGAGTAGGTCGTTGGCTGCCCAGTCGTCCGCCAAAGCCTGTTCGACGAGCCGGTTTACCTCGCTGTCGTTGCCCGTTATGAGGGCGTAGGCGATGTCGTGCATCAGAGGGTCTTTGCCCTCGTAGAGGCTCCTGATGTGCTTCGCCTCAAAGTCGTTGGTTACGTAGAGGAGCTCGCGCTCCAGCCCTTCATGCTCCGTCGTTGGCATACAACGCTCCGTTTAAGGTCGGTATCACAAGATATGTATTATTCGGCCAGATACGGCCCTTTGTCAAATCATTCCGCTGCGTTCCAAGGGCAACCGTATCTGACAGTGTGGCATGGTCGTGTATCTGGCTACGTGCTAAATAGAGGGCCGGCCACAATCTTGACCGCGGGAAAAACCGCCAAATGCGCGCCAAACCGCGACATTGAGCGACATTATGCCTTCAGCCTGCCGTCGCGGTAGGCCGTGATGTAGTTCATGCAGAAGTCGTCTCGCCCGTCGAGGACGTCCAAGGCCAGTTTCACCGGCACAGACTCGGTGTCGAGGTTGAAGACGCGGTCGAGTTTCGTCGCGATGGGGTCGAGGATGCCCGCGTCGATTCCCGCTTCGAGGGCGAGGTATATGAACGTGTCGTTGAGAAGCCGGCGTTCAGGCATACCGAACGAAACGTTGCTGAGACCCATGCCAATGTGGATTTCGTTGCCGTACTGCTCGCGGATCGAACGGACGGCGTCGAAATAGTGGTTCCCGTACTGTGGATCGACCGAGATCGGGAAAATGATGCCGTCGACGTAGATGTCGCTCATCGGGATGCCCTTCGACTGCACGTGCTCCATGATGAGGTTCAGGTTGTCGACTCGCTCCTCGTCGTTTTGCGGCATACCGTCGGGGCCGGTACACATGAGGACCATGCGGGCGTTGTGCTCGACGACCATATCGAGGGCTTCCATGCGCTCGGCGGCGACGGAGTTGATTATCGGTCGCCCGGCGGAGCCGTCGTACGCCTCCAGCCCGGCCTGGATGATCTCGGAGTTGGATGAGTCTATCGACGGCGGAATAGGAGAGACCTCCTGGACCGCCTCGACGGCAAACCTCATGCAAGCCTTCTGGGTCTCGAGGTCGTAGTGCACCTCGTCGGGGTTGATGTCGAGGTACTTCGCGCCTGCGCGCACCTGACGTCGCACCTCGTACTGGATGTACGCCTTGCCCTCCTCGCGTTCGTCGGCATCGTCCTCGATGCCCTTTCGCATGGCGATGAGGAAGTGCTTGATCTGGTTCTGCTGGTAGGGTTGCGTGGACTTGTACCACTCGGGGACGGTGAGCATGCGCCGCTCTCCGTTCGGCCCTCTGAAAGGCACGACCTCCGTCCCGTCGTCGAGGGTCTTGGCGCGCCGCCCGTTTCGGAGAAGCACGCGGGTGGCGTGGATGTTCTCCCCGACAATGGTGAATTCTTCAGGTGAATCGATAACTCTTGGCATTGTTTTCAGGTATGTCCTTCAGTTGAAATGGAGTTCCAATCTAACGTAGGGGCGGGTTTCAAACCCGCCCCTACTGGCCGGTACCCAACGATTTTCGCTATTCGTTGTGCGGGCGCATGATTGCATAAGGGACTTCGGCGCAACGAGGCAATTCTCCGGCTATGCCGACGTCCCGTTGCCGTTCTCGCCGTCGTGCTCCTCGTGCCAGTCTTTGACGGCCTGGGGTATTTCGAGGAGGTTTTCGAGCTTCGTGGCAAGGGGAATGGCGCACTCCGGGGCGATCATGTTGACCCCTGCATCGAGGGCGCGATAGACCTCGGCGCGGACCTCCTCCGGCCCCTTCGAGTACAGCGTGACGGGGTTGTTGATGTTGCCAACGAGTTGGATGCCGCCGTCGACGGTGTCCATTGCCTCCTGCGGGTCGTTCTTGGAGTCGAAGTGGAAGGCGGCCATGTTGCTCTTGGCGATGGCTGCCATCCGGTCGACGGTCTTGCCGCAGATGTGGAGGATCAGCGGCACCTGCAGGCGCTCGGCCATCTCCTGGTGAATCTCCAGCAGGAAGCGGTCGTAGTACGCGCCGCTCACGAGGTCGCCCGTGGCGTGGTCGGGGAAGGTGAGCGCGTCGGCCCCGGCGTCGATCTGCGCCTGGCCGAAGAGGACGGATATCTCCTTGAGCTTGTGGAGCGTTTCCAGCGTCATCGCCGGGTCGTCGATGGACATGAGAAGAAACTTCTCCACGCCGAAGACGTGGTATGCCAAAGTCCAGGGCCCCATCGTCTTGCCGATGATGGCAACCTCGTCGCCGAACTCCTGCTGCAGGATGGAGAGGGAGCGCGTGATAGCGACGTTGTCCTTGTGCTCGAGGAACCCACTGGGGATGTGCACATCGTCGGGCCCGTCCCAGATCGGGTTGTTCATCCGCACGGTGGGCCAGTTGTCCTTTTCCTCCCACTGCATCTCGCAGCCGAGGGCAGACGATTCCTGGATGATGGTGAAGTACGGCATGATCGAGTCGAAACCGAGCTCGGTGTAGCCGGTCGCGGCAAGGCGGGCGTTCATCTCCGGGTCGCGGTTGGCGTCCGGGAACGGCGCGTCGACCATGTCCATCAACTCGACGGTCGCCACGTTTGTGGGATTCGACACCGGGCGTCCGGTCCACCGGCTTGCCCGCTAGGGCATTCAGGACTCGCTCTCTCGGGGTCATGGTTTCTTGGAGTGGCATGGTGTGTCTCCTTACGTGTGTAGAGTTGCGCACTACTTAGATTGTTGTGATGGTATTCGGATGATTTCTCCACGCTTCGCAAAGTACAGCCGGATTAATAATTCAGGGATTAGCATCCTCAGAGCGTCTATGTTATTCGTTCCTGCACTAAGAATTATCACCGTCGTGTCCGTAGGGGTTAAGTTATGTTGATGTGGAATCTTCTGATCAAGGGTAATAAGAGCGTCGAAATCATCCTTTGCTAGCGCAATCAGTTCACCATTGCCTTTACCCTTCCATCCCATGTAATCTACTGTCCTGACTTCGTGTTCGGGCAGATAATATCGAAAATCATGGGGTATGTTTTCATCGAGCAGCAGTTTCATATGCGACGCATTCCAAAGCTTCTCTTGCCGATTCGAGGATCCTCACTACCTGCTCGCGCTCCGCAGTCGGAAACTGGTCAAGAAAAACTTCGATGGTGTAGCCGGCAGCCAGGTAATCAAACAGATTCCTTACCGGTACGCGCGTTCCCTTGAAAACGGGTGTGCCGCTCACGTAGTCCCTGTTGCTGTGAATGACGCTTTTTGCCCTCACGCGCGCGCTCATCGCCTTCACTGCCTGCCCCTTACTTACCTCCGGAAAGTCGTCCAAGAAGGCGTGTAGGTTGTGCACTCTGTCCAGATATTCAAACATGTACTGCACAGGCACGTCCGTTCCCTCGAAGACGGGGCCATCCCTGGACACGTCGTCGAGGTCGACAATCGGAGGCATAGGGTCCCCCGGTTTGACCACGATTACTCTTGCCCTGGTCTCACTTGTCTGCTGCATAGCACGCCTCCCTCGTCCTTATCCTGCCAACTCGGCCAGTATCGGGCCGAACACCCGCTCAAAGGCTATGAGCCGGTCGATCATCCACTCGCGGATTTCTACCAGGGTTTCTTCGTCATCGTCAATCGAGCCCGGCCGCACAGTGGATATCCGGCAAGCTATTTTTTCATCCAAACGCTCCCACTCGAAATCACCCGCGATCTGCGATTCAATTTCACCTTTACGCTTCGCGAGTTGGTCGAATAGCTGCTTGTTCCATTCTTTATCGCCACCGTCAAAATAGACTTCGACTCTGGCGTTTCCACCTCGATAGAAACTGGCACTATAGATGAGGCCCCCACCGTGGCCTGTCGAAAAACTGCACCAGGATTGCGCCAGTGCTCTCCGGACTCTACGTGCCCGAGAAAACTGATCGTCTTCCCTCAACTTGTCCATGAGAGGCTGGAAGAACGCCCGGTACCTTTCACCTCGTTCTGAACTTTGGGTAGTTTGTGACTTGGTTCCCTTTTGCCAATCATTTGGAGCCGACACGACCATGAAATGCGGGGCAGGCCGTGAGTTTTCGATCTTCCAAGGCTCAACAACCACCCCAAAGAATTCCGTATCTTCGCCAGTACGACCGTTGAGGAAATCTAGCGCTGCCCGGTGTTCGTCCCGAAACTCTTTCGCGATCCAGACGATCGCGCTTGCATCATAGCCCGCCGCGTAGGTGAGCAACTGACCGAGATGGGAATGGTCGGTAGGTTCCAATTGGTTCTCGACAATTACGGGACGGTTGTTACCGACATCACGCGCCAACAGGTCGAGCGAAAAGGTGCCGACCGACGCTTCGCGCTGTTGAACTTCAAGCTCTATCCCTAAAGCGTCGCCAAGCTGATCCATGTTGTCCTGAAGCCACGGCGTGAAGTTGGCGGCTTCGTTTGACCAAGCTTCGCGGAGATCAACCTGTTCAATTTTGGCCAGTTCTACCATTGCTAGAAGTCCTTCGGAACTAACCCGGTGTTTTTGCCGATTCGAGCCAATAGGCGAGGGCCAATTTCCTCTCGATCATGAAAAGCGAAAGTATAGTCGGGCCAACCTTCCTTTGACAAAGTTCTATGTGAGCCTGACTGCCTCTTTATCATCCACCCCTTTCGTAGAAGGGCTGCCAGAACTCTTCTGGCACGAGTGCTGGGCCATCGACTCGTCATGCCGCTTGGAACGATACGTTAACGAATTCTGGGCTAGTCTCCCCGTGCTCCAGACGTTCTGCAATGACACGCAGGGCGATTGCCTGGGCCATTGCGACGGCCTGCTCTTGGGTCGAACCGTAGGCCATTGCGCCCGGTATCTCAATGACATCGGCGATCCAGCGGCCGTCGACTTCCTTCTCGGTCTCTATGGTGAAGATTGCGTTTGTGCTCACGGTTCCCCCTCCCTACGTCTGCGAGAAGCCCAGCGTTCCCGTGGTCATCTGGCCGCGGAGGGCTTCGGCTTCGAGCATGTCGGCGGTACCGGTGACGTTGCGGGCGTATGGAAGGATGAGGCGGATCAGGGAGTCCCTGCGGCCACCGTGGGGGAAGGTGACGGCGTCAACGTCGACCTTTTCCATCTCGCCGTAGCGGACGAAACCCTGGGTGATCGCGCGGACACGCATTCTGGGGTTCTTATACTCGCCTTCGGCCGTGATGCGATAGATCCACCGTCCCTCGGCCTGCTCCGGCGTTGCGATGACTTGGAGCGGGGAGCGGAGGTCTTTAATTTCGATGCGTCCATCGGGATGTCGAGTGCCGAACGGCTTTTCCACCGCCTGCCGCAGTAGAAACCGGAGTGGTCGGACGTACATCTCGCCGTCCGGGAATCTCGCCTGGTTGTGGGTACCCTCGACGGGGAGCATGTCCCCAAGCCCGACAAGCTGGTCACGAATCTCCTCGACGCGCTTCTCGACACCTGATCTCCCGCTGAATGTCCACACCGTGCCTGTGCCGTCCTTGAAGTACAGGCCTACGGAGATTTCGTGGAAGTTGGGGTCCATGGAGATCAGCTCCATGCACTTGCCGTACTTGGCAATCACCTCTAGGACTCGACCCCGTTTAGCGTTCTTGAGGCTGGTCATTCCGTTTCTCCTCGCGCGTGTCGCGTGATTCAGGAAGTGTGTACCGGGTAGCCGATGGGGATGCGCTCATGGACCGCATCGGCCAGCCGTTCGATGTGCTTGGGAGTCGTGCCGCAGCAGCCGCCGACGATGTTGACGCCGACTCCGACCAAGTTTAGGAATCGCTCTGCCATATACTCCGGCGTCTCCGGGTAGACGATCTGGCCCTGCCTTATCTCCGGTATGCCTGCGTTCGAGTGGACAAGCATGGGGCCGTCATACGTGTCTCGGATTATCGTGGCAAGCTCGACCATGAGGTCGCTGCCGCTGCCACAGTTCGCGCCGACGATATCTGCGCCGGCGTCGCGGAGCTTCCTAGTAGCCGCGTCGGGTGTGTCTCCCATCATGGTAAACCAGCCTCGCGGGCCCTTGTCGTACATCATTGTCGACATGACGAGCAAGTTCGTGTGCTCTTTTGCGGCGCTGATGGCAAGCAGCGTTTCCTCTACCGAGATCATCGTCTCGATGACGACCGCATCGGCCCCTCCCTCTTCGAGGCCGGCAACCTGTTCAACGAAGGCTTCGTATATCTCGCCGTCCGGTGTGGTTCCTCCGTTGCTTTGGAGAATCTCCCCCGTCGGGCCGACTGAGCCGACTACGAAATGCCAAGGCGACGCCACCGTCCTGGCGTGCGTGGCAGCCAGACGGTTGAATTCACGGACGCGACCGGCGTATCCGTACTTATCCAGCATGAACCGGGACCCTCCGAACGATGCGGTCAGCACCATGTCGGAGCCGGCGTTGAAGTAGTCGGCGGCCATTCTGCGTATGGTCTCCGGCTGATCGACGTTGAACGCCTCGGGACAACCGCCCGGTTCCAGGCCGCGCGCCTGGAGGTAGGTGCCGGTCGCACCGTCGGAGACCAGGACGTCTCCGTTTGCAAGTCGCTCCAGTATGGTCGGGTATTCCATCGTGTTTCCTCAGCCGCTGTTCATCCAGCCGTCTATTGCGCCTGGAGATGTGTCACGTTTGCCTGCGCCGTGTAGGTCGCGGATTCGCGCTACGAAATCGGGCGGAAAGCCCGCGTTGTATCGTTCCGCCGTCGCCGTCGCGGCCTCATCCACCGATCCCTCGACCTCAAAATACTCTCCCCAGTTCCAGGCCATGAGGTAGTCGTCGGTCCCGGCGCTGCCGTCGAACATCGAGATGGCGTCAGCTCCCTGCTGGAAACGCTCGTCGAGGGGCTTTGACACCTGCTCCGGCCCATCCGCAGCCTGCACCTGCACGGGAATTTCCTTCCAGTACATTACGCGCACCTTCGCCATTCGAATTCACTCCACCTCGGAAAGCGTTCCAGTTCTCCCATTATAGCCCGTACTGGTCGACATGTGTGCTGTAGCCGGGGCTGAGGCTCGGGTCGGCAGGACGATCCAATAGTCCTCGAGGGCATGAGAAGCGGCAAATCAGCACCGGTAACCTATAGCGCGTAAGGCAAGACCGGATATATAATCACGGTAACTCTGCGAGGAGCGATCGATCTTGGGCGATTTCCTTGGCGGCCTGCCGACGGTGCTGATAGCGACCGCCGGCGGCTACTTGCTAGGCTCCATTCCGCTGGCTTATCTCATTAGCAAACGTCACAGCGGCGTTGATATCTTTGAGATAGGCACGGGGTTGCCCGGCGCGTCCAACGTCATGCGCAACGTGGGCAAACTTCCCGCGGTCATGGTGTTCCTCGGCGACATGGCTAAGGGCGCCCTAGCGATTCTACTCTGCAACGTCATGGGGGTGGAGAGTCCCTGGCTGCTGCTTCCCGTGGGCGCGGCGATCCTCGGGCATTGGAAGTCGATGTTCACCGGCTTTCGGGGCGGCGACGGCCTCGTCACCTTAGCAGGCGCGATCATGGCGCTGTTTCCGCTGCATGGATTCATCAGCGTGGCGTTGGCATCGATCGTGGCCCTTGGCGGGCAGAAGCTGCCGTACACATCGCTGCTGAATGTGGTCTTCGGGTACGCCGTTTTGGCGGCGCTTACGGTCTATTATCACGGCGACACGACGCTTGTATTCGGCATGGGCGGTCTCTGCGGTCTCGTGCTGGCTCACGCCTTGCTCGGTCACCGACGACGCAGACAGACCGATGAAGACTGGGACGAAGTCGCAGACTCTTCCGGCGCGACGGAGCGGTCCTAGCCGCTCTTGCTCGCCGGTAATCCGCGCCTACTCTCGTACGGTCGGAAGCTACGAGCCTTGCAGCGCCACGCACGTTGTCGTGCGGATGACCCCCTGCAGCGTATGGACCTTCTCTCCCACGAGGTCGCTTACGCCCCTTATCGTAGGGGCCGTAACGATTGCGATTACGTCCACAGGCCCGGTAACTCGCACCACGTCAACTATTCCGCTCTGCCCTGACAGGCTGTCAACGACTGCCGTTGAGTAGCCGGCCGCGACTTCGATCAAGATGAATGCTCGGACCAAACTCGTCCTCCTGAGCCGCAAGATTTGGCTCTCAGGATACCCTTAGCGGACGTGATCCGACAACCGCCTGAGGTAGGCAGGGGAATACCGCCCCAGAGCCACGTGCCTTGTTATGACAGTCTCCGTTCCGGCCCGAAGTTCCCGTCTCGTCCCCGCTAGGGAGACCTCGGCACAACCTCGACCTATGTCATTGCTATGAAAATAGGCTCCGGCAAACCTGTTGTAGGGGCAACCCTTGTGGTTGCCCGTTCCCGGCGCCAACCCGTTTTCATCCCTCTTATGTGGCCTGACAAGGCCATAGTGATTCCGAACACAGCGTAGCGGCGTGAGGAATCTAAAGTCCTTAGTAATCAACAAATGATGCCGTAGCTGGAAGGCTCAAACGACTACGGCAGAACACCCTAGATTCCTCGCTGCGCTCGGATTGCCAGGCTGTCTAGCTGGTTGCCAAAGGTCTCCTAATCAGTCAGGTACCCCACAGGAAGATCAGTCCGGCATCTCGGCCACGAAACCGGCTTCGACGAGCATCCCGGACTGAAGATCAACGCCGTAACAGCGGCGGTTCGGCGGATGGGTGCCGAAGTACTCCTTCCAGACCTTGTTGATCTCGCCCACGTCGCGGTTCACGTGCTGCAGGTAAATGCGCGCGGAGCATACGCTGGTCTTGTCTACTCCGGACGTCCCTAGAATTTCGTCGAGCTGACGGAATATCTCTCGCAGCTCCATTGCCGCTCCGCCTTCGACCGGCGTCGTGGTTCCCGGCTTTATGCCGGTCAGCACGGTCTCCAGCACCCTGCCGCTGTGGATGACGGCTGAGCTAAACGGCCTCTCGAGGTTCGATCCAATGAATTCCATGCAATTCTCCTTACAATCATTAAGAGTTTCGATTTTCGCGGTTGGGCTCCCCTACTCTCCCCGCTTCTTCCCGGTCTTCTGCTCGTAGAGCTCCCACGTGCGGTCGTTGAAGGGGTAATACTTCCCCGGTGAAACATCCTCGACGGCCAATTGGGCTTTGACGACCTCCTCGACCGCGTGTCTCTCCTCGGCAATGCTAATGACCTCATTCACCATCGCACGGGGGACCACGACCGCGCCGTCGTCGTCGCCGACCACGCCGTCGCCCGGTCTCACGAGCACCCCGCCGCACTGGATCGCGTCATTGACCTGCCACGGCCAGAAGTCGGCAGGGCCTTGCTTGGCGGTCGTCGAGTAGGAATAGACGGGAAACCCGTATTCCAAGAGAGAGACGCTATCTCGAACAGAGCCGTCGGTTACGAGGCCTCCGACCTTCCTTTGGAAGAGGCGAAAGAACTTGATGTCGCCGCCTACGGAACTGTATTTCCAGCCCATGGCGTCTATGACCAGAACCTCACCCGGCCCGCACAGCTCGAATGCAACGTATTCCGCCGAGTCCGCGCCTTTGGGCTTGTCTTCAGCCAAGTCGGGACGGTGGGGGACGTAGCGGAGGGTAACGGCGCGACCCGCCATCCGCTGGCCTGTCTGCAATGGTCGCGCCCCCTCGATCATGGTCGAGGGATAGCCCTTCACCCAAAGGGAGTCGATAATCGTCTGCGAGGGGATGCCTCTCAGCACCTCCAATTGATCGTCCGTTATTGGTGCGTCCTGAGTCACCTACCACCTCCGAGTCCTATTGTTGCGGGGCGCTATTGTATTCAAACATTGTGCCTGAAACAATTGTGGGCCAGTCGATTTAAAAATCAAGGGTATGAGGTGTTATGCCAGTGTCGGATGGGGAATCGAGACAGTACATTCGAGAGGCGTGGCAGCCGTACACCCTCAACTGCGAGAACGGAGAGATACTGTGCAATCTGAACCCGGAGCCGGGTTCTGAAGGAGATGCGACCCTGTGCTTGATACCCACTCAAGCCAAGAACGTCGTGGCCGATCCAGCCTCATTGAAGGAAAAGCCGAACGTGATGTCTCAGTGGCTGGACAGGCTCACCGCCGCCGGAGCCGGTATTCTCCTGATGCACGGGGAACACTACGACGACCTTCAACTCTTGGCCGATCGGGCCGCGAGCGGGGTGGACGGTTTTGCGCTCATGGAAGCTCGACTCAGGGCCGTCATCGACGATGCTCTGGCCAAGGAGTACACCCGTCCTGGCAGGGTAGTGGTTATGGGCAGTTCAAGGCACGGGTTCGCAATCCTGCACTCAATGGCTTTGAATGCCGACGTGTCGGCTGCCGTCGCTCATCAGCCCGTTATTCATTGGCCGCGCATGTCGGAGTTCACGGGAATGGACGACAACGAAATCGTCAAGCGCAACAGCCTCTTTCCAGTTATCGAACGATTTCCCCCACGCCCGCTCTTCATCCAGACGGGGTACTCCGACCAGAGGGTTGGGCAAGAGTGGATTACCTCGCTGATGGACTCCCTACGAGAGGCCTACGCTGGGGAAGAGGCCTTGAGCAGGCTCACGCATGACATGATGCGTATCCCCGGTCACGATGGTACGAGGATACCCGACTCAGCTCTCGATGCCGTCGTACCCTGGCTCAGGGAACAGGGGTTGCTGTAGCGACGGACTGGCTTCGGGCGCTCACTTCACTCCCCACACGTTCCAATTCCTTCATTCTTTCCAGGAATGCAACCGTCTTTCCTGAAAGCTGGCCGCCCCACTGGGGACCTTCACAGAATCCATGGCGGTCATCGAATTGTAACTGTTCAGAGTCGGTGAGATATTCAGGAATTGTCCTCATACTGTCATTCTGAGGAGCGAAGCGACGAAGAATCTACAATCTCTCCCCCGCCGGGGGAGAGACACAGAGAGGGGGGTCTTCGCAATTCAACTCACGGAGACTGAACAGTTACGGAATGAGGGGTAGTGTCTCAGTTTGAAATCCTATGTCCTGACCGTCGGTACCATCGACCAGAGCTCCTACGGTATCGGGACTTGGTAGAGGGTTAGGGGGAGATATGGTAGATACAGGTGTGGTGGATGGTATGCAACTCCTGGAAGACGGCCTTGAGATGTCCCCGGACGGGTTGCTGCTCGTGCCGAGTGCCTTCAGAGTATTTGAGGCAAACGAGCGAGGGGACGAGTTTACCTTCAAGATCAGAAAGGGAGCGCGCTGGTCGGACGGGTACCCGTACACGATCGAGGACGTGCGCTTCGCCCTCGAAGACCTGATGCTCAACAAGGAGCTGATGCCGGGTCTCCCCGCCGTGCTGAAGTCACCGGTCACCGGCAACGACATGCGGGTGCAGATGATCGACGACGCTACCTTCAAGGTCTTCTTCGACGACCCGAACTTCAGCTTCATGGAGTCGACGGCGATGAACATCTTCTCCGGCATCAAGGGGTGCCCGCGGTGCTTCATCTCGCCATCGCACATTCAGAAGCGCTACCACATTAAGTTCAACAACGCGGAGATCCCGGCCCTCATCGAGAAGAACAACCAGCCGAACTGGGTGAAGATTTTCACCTTCATCAGGAACGTTCGCGGGTTCGAGGGTCCGCCGTCCGAGCCGATCCCGACCGAGTTCGATATCAACTACATGTACAAGGGCGAGAACCACTACAACCCTATGTTCGGCGGGTTCTGGGCACGCAGTCAGAAGCCTGGCGCCGAGTCTACGGAGTTCGAGCGCAACCACTACCACCCGTCCGTCGACCCCGAGGGCAACCGGCTTCCGTACGTGGACGAGTGGATCGGCATTCGAACCGAGAGCAGGGACGTGGCCGTGTTCAGAACGATGAACGGCGAGAGCGATTGGAATCGCTGGGACCAAATACCGAGTGAGATCCCGCTGTACTTGTCCAACTCCGTTGACGGTGACTACAGCATGTTGAAATTCGACTCGCCGGACGGCTCCGACGCATCGTTCATAATCAACCAGGAATACGTGGAGGACCCCGAACTCGGCAGCTTGCTCCGAACGCGGGACTTCCGTATTGCGCTCTCCGTGGCCTGGGACAGGAACGGAGCCAACCAGGCGATAACTACCGGCCTCGGAACTCCCCAAAACATGGTCCCGCACCCGGCGACGCCGTACTTCCCCGGCGAGCACTGGAGAACGCTGGACACCCAGTTCGATCTTCAACGCGCCAGGTCCCTCATGGCAAAGATGGGTTACGAGGACAAAGACGGTGACGGCTACTTGGACAGGAAGACGGACGGGAAGCCGCTTACGATGTTCTTCCAGGCGAATTACTTCTACCCATTCGTCGAGTGGCTTGAGAGCGACTTCAGGACGTTGGGGATCAAGCTTGAGATTGCCGAAGGTTCCTCCCGTGCTGGGAACACGGCCATACCACCTGAGGAGTATTTCGAGTTCTTCGGGTCCAGAGAGGGAGGCACGAACCCTTGGTCCAACGCTTGGAACCGCATCGCCCCGACGACGAAAGACCCACAGGGTCCTGCCATCGGCCAGTATTACGCGACCCGCGGGGAAGAGGGAATGCCGCCGACGGATGGCGACCCACGATACACGGACGCCTACGGCAACATGGCCCCCGACGGCACGTACCCGGCCGACATCACCGGCCACATGCTGGAGCTTCAGGAGTTGATCACTGAAGGGTGGGTGGTGTCCTTGCTGTCGCCGAAGCGCATCTCGTTGGGCAAGACACTCTTCCGAGTGAATTCCGAGCAAAAGTACAAGGTGGGCGGTCTTGCATACGCAGGTCTAGACGACAGCTACCTGAAGATCAAGCGCAACAACTTGCGCAACGTTCCCAAGAGCTGGTCACCGGCGGGTGGACACCCGATGGAGTGGTTCTACTTCGAAGATGGAACCGACAACTTGAACAACCCCGGTAACAGGTCCAAGCAGTACAGGACTCTGAATTTCCTCGATCCTGCATACTGGGACTAGGTAGTGTTGACATTCTCGAAATTCACTACGTTATCTCGGCTCAAGTCGTCATTCCCGCGAAAGCGGGAATCCAGATCAGGTACTGCATATGCTCCCAAAGAGGAATAGATTCCCGCTTTCGCGGGAATGACGGGAAATGTCAACACTACCTAATGCCGACTAGGGAATAGTTCCGGGCAGTCTGACTGTCTGGGGATAGAATGCGGGGCCGGTCGAAAGTCGACCGGCCCCGCTGCTTTGTCTGCCGCCCCCGTCTTTCCCCCGCCGGGGGCTGACAGGGGTAGGTAAAACGGAATTGCGACTATGATCCGGCTCCTCCTACCTTCCTGTCATTCCGAGCGCAGCGAGGAATCTAATACCAATTCGTCATGACTGCGCCATAGTCCTTCAAGTGCAGCGCGCATAACAGAAACCGCCCGCCGTCATTCCGGCGAAGAGCCTGCCCCGTACCCCGATACGGGGCAGGAATCCAGAAAGTTCAGTCAGCCAGAATACGGTGGCATTGGCACGAATTGGTATAAGTTCCATCACCACAAGACCGGTCGGCCAGTGTCTCGCTTATAGCATGACCAATAGTGAAAACAGCGTAAGAACTCTCCACGTCGGCTTCACCTTCGGACGGACACTTTAGATTCTTCGACTCCGCTCCGCTGCGCTCCGAATGACAGTGACGGGGTGGCTTTTTCATCAACGGTGAGTGGGTCGATGGTCAAATGCCAACCCTTGTCAGCCCGCCGGGGGAGAGATACAGAGAGGGGGCGCCAAACTAGCGAAAGTGCACTCGCTCCGGCTTGAGACTGATGATGATCCTGTCCTCGGCGCGAAGCTGTTTGATGCGTGTCTGCACTCTCTCCTCCGGGACGTATCTGCGCACGATGGCCTCGGTGATGGGCCAGATCGAATCGTCGTCGATGATCTCCGCCTTGCCGCGAACCGTTACGTACTCTTGGGCAAGCGGTTCGGTCATTATGCACACCGACAGCCGCGAATCTCGGACGAGGTTTCGATACTTCACCCGCTGCTTGGTCGTCGAAATGGCGATCCTGCCGTCCCAATAGACATACCAGTTCGGGGTGAGCTGCGGCATTCCGTTTCGCCCTATGGTGGCGACGACGGCGATTTTCGTTGGCGCGAGGAACTCGCCTAGTCGAGAGAGGTCTTCTTTGGTGGGAGTGGCGGACACGTTACTCCTCCTTTCGTCCGGGTTGCGGCCCGGTTGCGGTCGTTGACGAGGGTAGGGCCGAAGCATACCATAGCCTCGTCCGCAGCCGAACCGCCATGACTTCTTTGGACAATCGCAGCGACATCCCGGCCGACCTCCTGCGCGGGGTATCCCGGTCCTTCTATCTCACGATTCGCGTCCTGCCAAGACCGGTTCGGGGACCGATTCAGCTTGCGTACCTGCTGGCGCGGGCTGCGGATACCATTGCCGACACCGGCGCTCTGCCTTCCAGTACCCGCCTAGAGCACCTGAAACACTTTCGAGCCCGGCTAGATGACAGGAGTATCGAGCCTCTCGCTGTTATAAGCGACGCTGCCGACGCACGGCCTCGCCATGAAGACCCGGAGACCTATCTCTTGCAAGCCGTCCCTCGTCTATTCGACCAGCTCGACAACATGTCCGAGGACGACCGACGAAACGTCCAAAGGACTGTCGATACGCTGATTCACGGCATGGAGTTCGACTTGACGACCTTCCCCAACCCGGATTCGGGACGGATCGGCGCACTAGACACTATCGACGATCTCGACCGGTACACCTATCTTGTGGCTGGTTGCGTCGGCGAATTCTGGACGGACGTTATGATCGCCCACGTCCCCGCGGTGAGAGAATGGGACAGGGAGCGCATGGTCGAGATCGGGGTCCGGTTCGGAAAGGCCCTTCAGATGACGAATATCCTCCGAGACGTTCCCAAGGATCTTAGGGCAGGGCGGTGTTACGTTCCTCGCGAGATGTTGGAGTCGGTTGGGCTGACACCGGAGGACTTGCTGAGTCCCGACTCAGGAGAAGACGCGAGACCGGTGCTCGCGGACTTGATGCGTCGCGCTCTCGAATTCTACGGCTCTGCGGAGGAGTACGTTGTCGCCACGCCACGAAGGAGCGCGCGGCTCCGACTTGCGATGATCTGGCCGATCCTCATCGGCCTTGCCACACTACATCTCCTGATGCGCAGCCCCAACTGGCTCGACCCCGACACGCGAATCAGAGTCTCGCGCCGCTGGGTATATTGGATGATGATCCGCTCCGTCCCGTGCGCATGGTCGAATGCCCTCTTCGCGTCGTGGACGAAAAGCTTCCGAGCGGCTGTCGAGAATGCCTTGTAGCACCAGTGACCGGGAGGGCAATGCCCTAGCCCGCCGCCATAGCCTCCGCTTCCGCCTGGTACAGCTTTGCCTGATCGACGATGTCCACTCCGACCAATCCGCTGAAGGCATCTGTGAGTCGCTGGACCGTCGGGCCGATCTCACCGTCTCCGACCGGCAATGTGTTGAATTTCGTCACGGGCAGGATAAACATCGAGGTGCTGGACACGAACGCCTCATCGGCCCCGTGAACGTCGTAGGCCTCGAGGTTCGTCTCCTGCAGCGGTATGCCCAGCTCGGCGGCGAGGTCGATCACCGCGCCGCGCGTGACGCCTCGAAGGATGTTGCGCCCCTCAGGCGTGTAGATCACGCCGTCCTTGACGACGAAGAAGTTGTTGCCCGTGCCCTCGGTGATGAATCCGTCCTCGTCGCTCAAGAGCGCATAGGCCTTCGGGTCGATCTTGTGCGCCTGCAGATTCGCCACCTGGTAGAAGACGCGACTGCGGTTCTTGATCTTCGGGTCGATGTACCGTGCGGGCACCGACTGCTGCTGCGTCAATATGGAGTGGACTCCCGTGTCGTAGTAGTCGGCGATGCCGGCAAGGTGCCATGTGAGCGGCCAGACGTTGATCGAGATGGTCGGCTTGATCCCCTTGGGGAATACGGACGCATACAGCCCCAGCGGCCCGCTGGAGACGTTGTGCATGATCTGGTAGTCGACGCCTTCCGGCATCCGGTCTTTGTTGATCTCGATCGTCTCCATCGTGGCGGCCTCCATCTCGCCGATGTCCAGACCGCAGTCGATCTCCAGGATCTTGATCCCCGCGTACAGTCGTTCGAGGTGGTGTCGGAGGCGGAACGGTTCCATGTTGTAGCTCCGGGTCATCTCGAACACCATGTCGCCGAACATCAGGGCCGTGTCGAAAATCGACACCCGCGCCTCCGATTCGGGCACGAAATCGCCGCTCATGTAGACCAATCGTCCTTCCGTCATACTTCCTTACTCCTCGTCATGTGGTGCTTGTTTGCATCGCCATTAATCGGACGGTATTAACCACCGTCCCAGCACGATGCTTACCAATGTTCCTCAATCGTAAACATGGCGGCCTTCTTGCCGGTTTCCGGCAAGATCGCGTCGTTGACGTATGCGATCACCTCGGCATGAATGTCGCTTGCCGCCCATGCCGCGCGCTGCTCCTCGCTCTCCCAAAACGAGACCACCTCAAACGTGAAGTCCTGTTCAGGCAGACCGATCTTTGCCGCGTCTTCTCCTTCATACGGCTTGAGCATGACCCCGCGGATGAAGCCGGGCTGTCCCGACATGACATTCATCCACTTGTCCTGAATAGCGGAGGACAACTCGGCCTCGCGCCCCGGCTTGGCTGTCAGCCGCATGTTCAAGGTTATCATGGAGATTGCACCCCATACACTTCCGACCGTGGCAACGGGCACGAGCCCCTATGCCGTCGCCTGGAAACGGATGGTATCCCACGTTCCAGAGGGTGTCAACGACACCTCAAAGGAACCCGTCGTAGGGGCCTTCCAGTCCCCAAGAAGTGCCCCGATTTACATGCATCGGAATATACGAAAAGTTTTTCTGTAATCCCTTTGCGTGAATTATATTATGTGTATTTTCGAGCGGTTTCTTACGAAATCAGGCGAATTAGGCCCAGAGTTGACACGGCATCAATACATCGTGTAGGTTGTACCCAATCGGGTGAATTGGTCTATTAGAAAGCGGCTATTAGTGACTATTATCTATTAGGGAAAGGGGGATGACATGCTGCCAGAGGTAACGCTCAAGAGTGT
Source organism: Dehalococcoidia bacterium (assembly GCA_965247555.1). Classification (GTDB taxonomy): domain Bacteria; phylum Chloroflexota; class Dehalococcoidia; order Lucifugimonadales; family VXLM01; genus VXLM01. Next base: position 596,084 of record CBDFHR010000009.1, read on the forward strand.
ATCGAGAGATGATGTTGACAGGATTGCGTGGTGGCTGCAGGACGACGATTTGACCAGCCGATGGTTCGGTCATTACGGCGCTGACGACCCGGTCCATCCCGGGTACGACCCCAGTCACATGCTCGAGGCGAGCGACTGGGAGTGGCGCAGGACGTTCGGCGACCCCCGCCGGGCTATATATTCGATCTATAACACGGCAGATGAGCACGTCGGCGAGTGCCAGGTGCAGCTTGACGGGGAAGGCGGAGCCGAGCTATCGGTCATCATCGGTCGGAAGGACCTGTGGCATCACGGGTACGGCACCGCCACGATGCTTGAACTGCTGGACATGGTGTTCAACACGATGGGCCTCGAGTCCGCGTGGGTGACCGTTCCCGTCGACAACAGGCCCGCGATAGGGCTGTTCGAGAAGCTGGGCTTCGTGATCGACAGTGGCGAGCACGTCAAGCACGGTGAGATCGACGTAGCCCACATGACCGTGTCATCGGCCCGCTACTCGGCGAGGGAGTCTCGCGCTCACAAGGAGCAGGAGCCTACTCCGGTTGTGGCAATCGCTGGGCTGCCAGGCAGCGAAAGCGAGGCGCTGGGCCAAGAAATCGCGCGTCTGCTCGACAGCGAGTTCATCGGCGACGAGATCAAGGACCCGCTCAGCGAGCGGCTCCAGTGCTCCAGGGCCGAGCTAGACTCGTTCGAGAGCAGCCACAAGTCGTTCTGGATGCGCCTGCTCGCTTCCATCGTCGTGCCCACGGAGGTCACCACGGCCTACGAGAGCGGGTATCACGCCTATGTTCCCAGCCGCCCGTACGAGTACGACGAGCTGCTCAACGAGCCGCTTTCCAAGCGGCAGTATGTCAAGAAGCTCCGGCGAATCGTCCGACGACGGGCAGCCGAAGGCCACGCGGTGCTTCACGGGAACGGCTGTCACCTCTTCCTCCCCCAACAGGTAGATGGCCTCACGGTCTTCGTATCGGCGTCTGCCGAGAATCGAGCCGTCCGGGTCGCCCAGTACGGGGATACGCCCGATGCTTCACTTAGGCGCCTCCAAAAGGCCGACAAAGAGCAACTTGAGATATTCAGGCGTCTGTTCGACTGCGAGATCGACGATTCGAGTAAGTTCGATATCACGGTGAATCTCGACCGGATAACGATTGCCGACGCGGCCGAGATCATCGTCGAGGTCCTGCGACGCCGGGGCGCGGACAGGGTTCCCGCTTCTGCGACACCGGAAGGCGTCACGGTCGGCGGTTAACCGACAAGACGGGTAGGGAAGCCTTCCCGAATTCGGAGCTTAACGACAAACCCCGGATCGTTCTCCAACACGGTCCGGGGTTTCTGTATTCCTAAGCCTGCCGCTCCCACTCCTCGCGGAGGATGCCGTAGTACGCCATGTCTTGTCTTCCGTTCGGGTCGCGACCGTCGGGGGCCTCGCTCCGCAAAACGCCCTCCCTGGTCATGCCGATTCGCTCCATCACGCGCCACGACCGCTTGTTGTCGACATTCGCCTCGGAAGAGACCTTGGCTACGCAAAACGTCTCGAAGGTCCAGTCGACGACGGCGCGGGCCGCCTCGGTCGCGTAGCCGTTCCCCCAGTGTCGCCGCGCGATGGAGTACCCCATCTCCGCGATCTGAGGTCTCTTGTCTATACTCAGGTTGATGCCGCCTATCACCGAATCGTCGAGCACGATTGCGAAGGTGGGCTTGGACTTCCAGTCGCTGAGGAATGACTCGGCGACGAACTGCTCGGCGTGAACGCGCTCGTACGGATAGGGCAGCGGCACGAGATAACGCTGCCACTCCTCGTCGTTCGCGTACGCCAAGACGTCATCGACATCGTTCAGCCGAAACCGGCGCAGGGTCAGACGCTCGGTTCGTAAAGTAGGTTGTTCGGTCATGAGTTCCGGTTCTACACTGATTGTTGGGGCGTCGCTGGTGCACGGCAGGCTACCGCTTACCAGTCTATCGCCTACTCCGGCTATGCAGCTACGTTTTCGCTCGCGGCCGGCGCTTTTGTCACGGTCGGCCTACTTCGGCTACCATGAAGGGGTGCGACACCTAATGAGTCTTGCTTGAGAAAAGGGCCGTCATACCCGCGAAGGCGGGTATCCACAGATTTGGAATTGTTCCTCTTACCAGGACTGAATGGCTACCTTCTTGCCGGCGCTTTTGTCACGGTCGGCCTACTTCGGCTACCATGAAGGGGTGCGATATCTAATGAGTCTTGCTTGAGAAAAGGGCCGTCATACCCGCGAAGGCGGGTATCCACAGATTTGGAATTGTTCCTCTCACCAGGACTGAATGGCTACCTTCTTGCCGGCGCTTTTGTCACGGTCGGCCTACTTCGGCTACCATGAAGGGGTGCGACACCTAACAGGTCTTGCTCTAGGAATCCTTCTCTTTGCCGTTTTCGTCTCCAGCGCGACGGCCAACGGCGGGATGCTCGTTCACCGCGAACAGCAGGGCGGATACGACATCGCCGTGACCGTATGGCCGCCGGAGCCGAAGACGGGCCTCTTGGTCTTCACCGTGCTCATCCAAGCCGTCGCGTCGACCAACGGAGGCGACGAGGCGCATCTCGCGCCTATTTCCAGCGACCTGACCCTTCGTGGTGAAGGGCCTTCCGATGCGACGGTGGGACCCTTCCAGCCTCAGACCGTGCTGCCGGGATTCAGCCACTTCGACGTCCGCATTCCCGTGGGTCAGGAAGGGCAGTGGACGTTCACGCTCGACATCTCCGGACCCCTGGGAAACGTGACGACGAGCGTCCCGCTCGAAGTATTGCCGGGCGAAGACCGTGGCCTGTTGACGTGGCTCCTCATCGGAGCTTGGGCGATGGGCGTTCTGGTCTCAGGCGGCCTCCTGGTGGTGTTATTCCGGCGACTTCGTCGCTCATCCGACACTCGCGAAGAGTGACACAAAGTGCGGGTTAGCAGCCGTTCGACAGATGTCGACACGTACAAACCCCGCCCTTCGACCCCTCACTCCTCTGGATCCCGCCTTCCGACACAATGAAACCCTGCGCTGAATTGGAACACACTGCTCGGTAACTGTTCAGAGTCGGCGAGAAATGTAGAAATTCCCCTCCCCCTGTCATTCTGAGGAGCGCAGCGACGAAGAATCTACAATCTCTCCCCCGCCGGGGGAGAGACACAGAGAGGGGGTCTTCGCATTTCAACTCACGGAGACCGACCTAGACTCCAACGGCCCTCGTCTTTATGGACACCGCAACGGCGCTTGGCTATAATACGAATAGACCAACCTCGGCTGATCGCACGTGCGGCTGGGGACCCTGGCCGAGGTGGCGGAACTGGTAGACGCGCAGCGTTGAGGGCGCTGTGGCCGCAAGGCTGTGAGGGTTCGAGTCCCTCCCTCGGCACCATGTCTACACGATGAGGCGGCGTAGCCAAGTGGTCTAAGGCGGAGGTCTGCAAAACCTCTATTCGGCGGTTCGAATCCGCCCGTCGCCTCCACTCCCACTACTAGGGCGCTAGCAGCACCTTACCCATCGTTCGACGATTCTCGAGGTCGTCCTGCGCTCTTCCCGCGTCCTTAAGTGGGTAGGTGTCATGGATGTGCAGCGACAGCGCGCCGGACTCCACCCAGCCTAGCACGTCGCCCGCCCGCCACATGAGTTCTTCGCACGTGGCGACATGGTCGTTCAGTCCCGGCCTCGTGAAGAAGAGGGACTTGGCGTTGATGACCGACACCGGAAGCGTCTGTACGGCCCCGCTCGCAGCGCCGTAAAGCACCATCATCCCTCTCGGCCTGAGACTGGCCAGACTGTCGTCGGCCGTCGACTGTCCGACTGAGTCGTATACGACATCGACACCTCGTCCGTCCGTAATCTTCATCGTCTCTTCGTGGAAGTCCTGCTTGGTGTACAGCACAACGTGATCGGCTCCGACTGAACGGGCCATTTCCGCCTTCTCGTCTGTCGAGACGGTGGTGATGACGGTTGCGCCGAGCTGTTTCGCCATCTGAATCAGCAGACGGCCAACCCCACCCGCGCCGGCATGTATCAAGGCGGTGTCCTCCGAACCCAACGGGAATGTGGAGTAGCAGAGATAGTGGGCGGTCAGGCCCTGCTCCATGACAGCGGCAGCATCCTCCAGACTCACGCCGTCGGGCACGCGAACGGCCTGCCACTCCGGGATGACCATCTTCTCGGCGTACGAACCCATCGACAGGCCCGCCATAGCGACGCGGTCTCCGACGGCAAGATCGGTGACATCCTGGCCGGTCTCCGTCACGATTCCAGCCACCTCGTACCCGGGAATGAGCGGTAGCGGTCGGGGATACGTCCCGCGCCGGACGTAGGTGTCGATGAAGTTGATGCCGATGCGCTCAACGTCGATGAGCACCTCTTCGGGACCAGGTACAGGGTCGGGAACATCCACATATTCGAGGACCTCAGGCCCGCCGGTTCGCGTCATCCGAATCGCTTTCATTGTGTGTGAGTTCCTCTCGTGGGTCGTTGTTTTTCCTATGTGATACGTAGGGGGGCGTGCTGAAGATCGGTCGCTGCTTGGAATGAAAGCCAGTCCGTCCCATCCCTGCTGCGAAATTGTCGAAGGGCGAGTCCAAGGGAGTCGATAGGTCTTGGTTAGCCTTTAGAAGATGTCGTCTACGGCACACCGGAAGCCGGAAAGCACGGGGTCGCCCTCGATCTCATCCCCGACATTGAGGATGCGAACGTCTTCCATGGAGAGGTAAACGGCTATCGATCGGGTATTCGGGTAAGCGACCCAGACCATAGGCACGCCAAAGCGAAGCCACTCTTCGGTCTTCGCTTGAAGTTCGGGAGAAGAGTCGCCGGGCGATGCTACTTCGACGACAAGGTCGGGAACTATCTCGATGAAGCCGGCGGTTATCCCGCCAGGAGGAAGTCGATCAGCTGAGATAAACGCCGCATCAGGCGCTCGAACGGTGTCGGGATTGCGTGTTAGGAGAAATCCGGTCTCGGCGGCGAACGCAATTCCGAGTCCGTTCTTGACTACGTGTTCAGCTATACGCCAACCTAACTGCATGGCAACGTGGCCATGACGTCCTCCGGCAGGCGCCATACCGATTAATTCTCCTTCGACAAGCTCATAGCGCCAGCCGTCGTCAGGCATTCGCAACAGATCGTCGGCCGTAACCGATCTCGTCGATGTGCTCATCAGCTCCTCTGCTCTAGGAAACGCCAGCCGGGATCATATTAGATCTGACTGGCTACCACGAATCTTGCTGCGCCGCACCCCGATTAACTACGATGATACGGCCCTCTGCTCTTCGTTCGCAAGGTGGAGAGAATCCCCTAAGGTGAACAGATGCCTCAGTTCATCGTGAATCCGCCGTCCACGTTCAGGGACTGGCCGGTGATTCCCCTCGCGGCCTCGGACGCCAGGAACACCACGGCATTCGCGATCTCCTCCGGCGTCTGCTCCTTGCCAAGAGGAGTGCTGATCTGCACGTAGCGGTCGAACGACTCGCGGGGTGTCATTTCCTCGTCGATGTTCAGCCCGATTCGTCGACTAGCGATACGCTCCCACATCTTCGTCCACACCAATCCCTGGACAGACGCAGTTCACGTTGATGCTGTACGGCGCGTACTCAGTGGCGTAGCATCGCGTCAGGTTGATCGCCGCGGCCTTCGATGCGCCGTAGGCGAAGTTCGTCCGCGTACCGACCCGGCCCGCCACCGACGCAATGTTCACGATCTTGCCGTACCTGCGCGACTTCATATGCTCGGCGACGGCTTCGGTGACTCTCGCAATGCCTTTGACATTTACTTCGTGTATGTAGTTCCAGTCGTCATCGTTGGGGCGGTCGCGTCCCTCCCAGCCGGGCGCGCCGATGGTTCCCGCGTTGTTGACGACGATGTCTATGTGCCCGAACGCATCGAGCGTCTGTGATGCCAACCCGTCAACCGAACCGTTGTCGGTCACGTCCACACCGACCGCGAGCGACCGACGTCCAAGTGAGTCGAGCTCCCCGCTAACGGCTTGTGCATCACCCTCATTGATGTCCGCGACCACCACCTCGGCTCCGTTATTCGCCAGCACGTGCGAGATGGCTCGTCCAATCCCTCTTCCGCCGCCCGTCACGATGGCTATTTTGTCGGTAACGTTCATCCGTGCCCCTCCGACTACTTGCTCGGTTCGGTCGTGGTAGTGGTCTCGGCAATGGCGAACACCGCCGACGTTCCCTGTCTGCCGATCGCGCGAATCCACTCGTCGCGCACGTATACCACGCCGCCGATTGACTTACCGTTAAGTGATATTGTTGCTTCGTTGGCAAAGAAAAGCAGGGAATGAGTTACGGCCGTGCCGCCGTTTGTAGGTCCCGGCCCCTCGAGGATCATCGGCTGATGGATGCTGCTCCAGACCGTCTCCACCGCGCTCCCTTCCGCATCGATGGTCCACGACGGCGTGGTCCGCACGTCACCTCCGCGCGTGATCTCAGCCTCCACGATCGGAAGGTCGTGCCTGTAGAAGTTGTTGTTGCTCGTTCCGCGCGCGACCGTCTTGGTTATGAAGTCCGCCAACTTGACGCTGTCCGTGTATATCCCGGCGAAAGTCTCATCAGGGATATCGACGAACGCGACATGACCCTCACCGGCGGCGCTGTATGTCACACGATAGAGGCTGACTCGCCCAACGTCCGCCTGATTGTCATGGTTCTTCAGGTAGGCGATCCAATGCTCTCCCGACCAGACCAATGTTTTGTTTTCTGCAACTCGTTCTGCTCTCAAATTGAATACCTCTGAAAGCCTAGTTGAATTTGAATGCGTACAGGTCCGCGTCTTTCAGGACGAACCGCAGGCGCACGGTCCTGCCCGCGAACGAGCTGACGTCGGGGCCGCCGCTCCACATGACACGATGGTCGATCTTGTCACCGAGCTGCTCCGGGGAGTCGGCCAGGGCAAATTGTTGTTGTGGCCTGCCCTGATCGTCCTGAATTTCGACCTGGATCGAACCGACCGCCGATGTAGAGTAGTTTACTTCCAGCTCACTGCCCTCGAAAACGAGCGGCTTCGTGGTGAACTCCCCGCCACGATAGCCGGCGTTGACCGATACGAAGCCGTCCGTTCGCAGAGTGTAACGCGATATGCGGGTAGTGGGGTAGCGCCAGTGGTCGGAGCAGTACATGCTCAGAGTGTCCTCCGATGTCTGGAAGATACCACGCTCGAAGTATATTCCCCGCTCGTGCCAGTTTTCCTTGTCGAGACCCGGACGGATGAACGCCTCCTTGAACGTTCGGTCCCACGTGATTCCGTCCCGACTGCTCATAAAGACGATGTCGTTGACCCCTGGTCCGTTCGGCCAATCGGGGTCGGGCGTGTGTTCGAGGACGAGACGGGAAGGGAACATCAGGTAGGTGCCCGGCGACCGGTCGTACGGGACGCAGGCGTTCGTGTACAGGTGCTCGGACGGCACTTCGCCGGTGTCGATCAGCTCGAGGCCGCTCCAGTTGAGGAAGTCGTCGGAGGTAGCGCGTCTGATCCAGCGAACGCCACCCTTGAACGGGCCGTCGGACCCACCGACGCCTCTTGTGAAGATCACGTATTGACCGATCCGTTCGTCCCAGAATGCGATGTTGAATGAGTCGAATGGGCTTTCAGTCAGAATTGGCCCGTCTTGCATCTGGGCCCAGTTGATGCCGTCCGGCGACGACAGCGCGAAGACGCAGGGGCCGGGCAGGCCCAGGGACTTCAATTCGGCGTGTCCCGTCCGCACGACGGCTTTGTATCGGCGTTCGGGAGGCTCGGCAGGGTTGGTATCGATGAAGGCGCAGAAGTTCGCTCCCGGGCCCAACCAGATGAGGTTGTTGTCCCTAGATCCCTTGAATTCGTACACCCCAAGGCTCGGCTTCTCCCAGTGGATGCCGTCCGCACTCTCCGCATAGGCGGTGTAGCGTGGGCTCTTCGCCCGATCAGGGCCTTGCTGATAGCATCGGTAGTAGCCGCGATACAAGTCTCCGTCGCGGATGATCGACATGTACGAGATGCTGGCCTCGTCCCACGGCTTGTCCCCCACTAGGACAGGCTCCCGGCGAGTGGGCGAGTGCATGATCCGTTTCGCGCCGCTCATAGAGTCGATGATGAAGTCATCGAGAAAGAGCTGTCGATTGGTGCCGATGTCGATGGGGTTCCGCACGTGTACGATCCTTCAGTGAAGTACCATCAGTTACCTGGTTTTGAATTTCGCCCCGAATACAATGATTTTGGAGGGGGCGGCGTTCTGATGTAGCGTAGATGGTTGTCAAACACCACCTGATGACTATTCGCTTGACGAGAAAGCAGGCGAGATATAGCCTATCGACCCACAGCCCATAAGTCTACCGCAGGGAAGTAACTCTACGGCGAGTATCTCCTTCAAGCGCACAAGGGGAAGCAGAAATGGCTGTTGTCGGACTCATTCTCGGGATAATCGGTGTGCTTTGCAGTACATTGTTTCCTCTTTTCCTCCTCGACTATGCCGATTCTTCCCTCTACGCTGCTCCAGCCTGCGTGGGCGTGGGGTTGCCACTCTCTTGGGTAGCTGCCCGTCGGGCACGAGAAAACGCAGCATCTTCAAGCGCGATACCTGCTGCGGGACTGGCGATCAACATTGTCGCGCTCGCGTTCATCATCATCTGGATCATATTTATTGTTATCGCTGGATTTGCTACCGACTGGAAATTCGACTGGGCAATCTAAATCCTTTCACCGTGACGGTGTACATAGGGACGTAACAAAGGCTCTTTCCGGACTGATTCTCGGCATGATCGGTTTGTTTTTCGGTTCATTGCTTAGTCTGATGGTCCCTGGTCTTGTACTCTTAGCGATTCCCTGCATAGCCATAGGACTCCCACTTTCTTTGGTCGCCTTTAACCAAGTTCGAAAGTGTACAACGGCCTCATCTGAGATTCCTCTTGCAGGAATGGCGATCAACATTCTCGATCCCCGGCGCTCACGTTCATCATCGTGTGGATCGTTCTGATCGTTAGGGAGATGGTCTCGACCCCGGCGCGGTGATGATCTCCAAGGTGGGGCCACTGGCCCGGCTGAGCTTGAGGTCGAGCGTGGCGAGTGGACAATCGAACGATTCGGCCATTGCCACATACCAGGCATCGTAGCAGGTGAGGCTGCCCCGCAATTCCCATACGCGGTCCGCGAACGGGGCAAACGGGAAGAGTTCTATTTCGAGGCGCAACAAGGCTCCGTAGGCCAAGGCAGCCTCGACTTCGGATATCTGACGGGATCGTTCCAAGCGACGCAGGCTATTGCTGGCCTCGACCAAGACCAGCTCCGGAGCGATCAATGAATCCTCGGCGATTACCGACACTGCCCATGCGCCATCATGACCCGACTCGACCTGGGCCGCAACTAAGACAGACGCATCGACAACCTTCGTCAAGTCCTGTCAGCGTCCCGAGCGGCCAGGATGGCAGAGGTCGGAACTCTAGTCCCCATTGCTGCCTTGCGTTCACGCACTTCTTGCAGCCACACCTCAACCGACGGGCGCGATGCAATTCGCTCCAACTCGCCGCGGAGGAATTCCTGCATGGACTGGCGCTTGAGCGCGGCACGGACGGCTAGTTCGTCGCGGACGGCTTCAGGAACGCCCCTTATGGTGATCTGTACTCCCATGTCTCAACTCCGTTAAATGCACTATGACAGCACTGACAGCGATTTGCAGGCGTCGAGGCTTTCATCCGAACTTGAAGGCGTATATGTTCGCGTCCTTGAGGACGAACCGTAGGCGGACCGGCTTCCCGGAAAGCGCGCTCACATCGCCGCCACCGTTCCACAACACCTTGCCGTCGATCTCGTCGCCGAACTTCTCCGGGAAGTCGTCGACGCCGAACCCCGGTAGGGCGTGGCCGCCTGCGTCCTGGATCTCGACCTTGAACGAGCCGACCGCGGACGTCGAGTAGTTGAGCTCAAGCTCCCTTCCTGTGAAGGTGAAGGGCCGCGTCGTGAACTCGCCTCCTCGGAATCCGGAGTTGACCGATACGAAGCCGTCCGTCCGTAGGGTATAGCGGCGGATGCGCTGTGTCGGAAGGTGGGCGTTTTCCATGCCGTACATGGTCATCTCGGTGTCCGACGTTTGCAGGATGCCAACCTCAAAGTAGATGCCGCGGTCGTGCCAGTTGTTGAAGTCCAGCCCCGGGCGGATGAACGCCTCCATGAAGCTCCGGTCGAAGGTGAACCCGTCGCGGCTGGACATGAAAACGATATCGCTAACGCCCGTGTCGTATGTCCAGTCAGGATTGGGGATCCGGTCGTGGACGAACCTCGAGGGGAACATCAGGTACGTCCCCGGCGCTCGATCGTACTGGATGCACGAGTTTGTGTAGAAGTGCTCCCACGGCGTGTCGCCGCAGTCGATGTTCTCCAGCGGTCCCCAGTTCAAAAAGTCCGTCGACGTGCTGCGGCGAATCCATCGAACGCCGGTGAAGAAGTCGCTCGTGCCCTGACCCGCAACACCGCGGAAGTACCCCACATATTCCCTTCGCCACGTGTCCCAGAAGGGAATATTGAGCGTGTCGAAGGGGTATTCCGTCAGGATCGGCTCCTCTCGCATCATCTGCCACCGAAGTCCATCGGGAGAGGAGAGCGCAAGCATTACTCGCCTGACGCGGATGAATGCCTTGTACTGCTCCTCCGGCTTTGCGTCGGGGTTCGCGTCCTTGAACGGCGCAAGGTTGATACCCGGCTCGGTCCATACGATGTTGTTGTCCTTCGATCCGTTGAACTCGATGAGGCCGAGGCTGGGCTTCGTCCAGTGAATGCCGTCATCGCTCTCGGCGTAGCAAGTGATCGAGTTGTAGTCGGAGTCTTGCAGCTGAGGGTCGGCACGGTACCAGCCTCGAAACTTGCCCTGATCGGGAAAGGCGATGAGATAGGAAAGCCCGCCAACCTCCCATGAGTGTTCCGGTTCCAGGGCGACGCTCTGCCGGGTCGGGGAGTGGAGGACGCGCTCGACGCCGGTCGAGTCGGCAACCCAAGAGTCGTCGACAAAGAGCTGTCGGTCACTGCCGATCTCTACCGGTGTCTGATTGCTCATCGTGGTGTCCTCCGATTATCTTCCGCCGATTAGGCGCGCCCGGTAGGGGTCAAACCAAGTACGCAGGCCGGTCGCCAGCAAATTGAAGCCAAGTATAGCAAATAGGAACGCGAGCGCAGGGCCCAGCGACAGCCACGGCCATTGGAATAGCGCAAGGCGCGCTCCGGAGAGCAGCGCCGCCCACTCCGGCGTGGCGGGCATCCTCACCGAGGCCCGTTGCATCTGGATCGATATCTCTACGTAGCGCTCACCCAGCAGCACGCCCAGGAAACCCAATTCGCCGAGCATGAGCATCACGGCGCTGATTTCGAGGGCGATGGCAGGCAGCAGCTGCGGCATGATGGAGGGCAGGAGGTGCTTCCGGAAGAGCTGCGGAGTCGATGATCCGAGGGCCACCGCGCTTTCAATATACGGCTGGTTCTTGGTGTATCGCACCGCGCCATTTACTACGTTAGCTATTTCGGCCCATCCTGTGAGTCCGAGTCCCAGCAGAAAGACGCCGAAACCGATCTGCGGTCCAATGGCGAGGATGAATATGAAGGCGAACAGCAGGCTCGGGATCGACGACGACACGGCGGCAAACGAGAGGATCTGCTGGCCGGTCGCCCCGCCTCTCCAACCGGCGATGAGTCCGAGCGTGCCACCGATGCCAAGCCGCATCAGGGCGACCGACAGTACGAGCGTTATCGTCGACTTGGCGCCGTGAATGATCCGACTCAGCATGTCCCTCCCGTCGAGGTCCGAGCCGATCGGGTAGGGCGCGCTTGGGGGAAATGGCGCTGCCCATATCTCTCCGTTGATCTCCTGGAGCCGGCGACCTCGCTCTTCCGGGTCGTAGGGGTATAGAACGCTCGGCCAGCCCGTCGCCACGACCAATAGGACAACTGCTATCGTGCCGACGAGCAAGGACGTATTGGACAAGTAACGTATCGCGCCTCGCGCAAATCTGTTCCACTGCCGATGCCGGGCGGAGGGGATCGCGTCGTCTTCGATAGGCTGCCGTGAGACGCCGAGCGCCCGGATACCCCACCGGCGTATCGTGAAGCTAACCACCAGCAGCACCACAAGCCCGCCCAACAGGAGCCAGCCCTGCCGTAGCCACCATACCGCCGCGCTCGTGTCTACTACTTCAGGGGGCATGCCGAAACCGTTGCGTAGGGCATAGGGTGTTCGTGCTCGTCGTGACCATACTCAGACAGCCTCATGAGACCGTTGCGTCCGCCGGGGCCAATCGTCGGTCGAAGCGCTGAATGAGTATCTTGATTGCCGTGTTGATGAGCAGGAGGGTGACGCCGATGGTGATAAGAAGGTAGCTGGCAAGGGCCGCGTCCTTGCTCCCGACGGCGTCGAGCAGCCGGAAGCCGATCCCTCCCCAGGAGAAGAACCACTCCACGACCAGAATGCTGCTCAGCGAGAAGAAGAACGATGAGTTCACCGCAGTCAGGACGGGCGTCGAAATGTTTCGCATGATGTGTCGGAAGAGCACCGTCCACGGGAGGAGCCCTTTGGCGTGCGCCGTTCGGACATAGTCGGTACGAATCACGTCCTGCAGCGAAGCTATCGTCACCTGCGCCACGAACGCCATCGGGCGGACTGAGAGCACAAGCGCGGGTGGGAATAGGCGTCTCGGGTCGAACACATCGACGAGCGGACTAACGAGGACGAATTTGATGCCAAATGCCGGGTTGATGTACCGCACGAACAACAGCAGCACCAAGAGCGCTAGCAAGAAGCTCGGCGTGAGCACCCCCACGAAGCTGAGCGCCGACGCGATTCCGCTGACCCTCGACCCGGGCCAAAGGCCACCCACCAGACCGAGACCCAGTCCAACGCACGATCCCAGCACTACCGCGCTCAAGAGGAGAAGGAGAGTCTGCCAGTAGGCGTGTGCAACTATCGAAAACTCTTCGCCGTCCTCCCAGAAGCTTGTGAGAAAGTCGAAGTAGCTTGACAGGGTCGTCTGAAGTCGGGTTACGAAGTCATAAAGGGCGCGGAGTACCGACTGGTCGAGGGCGGCATAGCTGAAGAGCGACACGAGGATGACGACCAGAAGGATGCGATATCCGAGAAGGGCGAATGTACGCAGGCTGCACCTCTACCGTTGCGTTCACGTCATTCCACTGGCTTGACTGAGAAAAGGCACCTCCTCCGGCGGGAGAAAGAAGCGGTACGGAGGCGCTCCCTCCTAGCTCGGTTCCGTGTCTACGAGATGGCAGGCCACCCAGTGGTTGTTACGCTTCTCCTCCAAGGGCGGCTCCTTTTGGGAGCACATCTCGACGGCTATGGGACACCGCGTTCGGAAACGACACCCGCTCGGCGGGTTGATCGGACTGGGCACGTCCCCAATCAGTATGATCCTGTCCCGTTTTCGAGCCAACTCCGGATCGGGCGCGGGCACACCCGACAGCAGCGCCCTGGTGTACGGATGGAGCGGCTCACTGTACAGGTCGCTCGTCGCCGACCGCTCGACTACCTTACCTAGATACATCACCGCCACACGGTCGCTGATGTGGCGCACAACCCTAAGGTCGTGCGAGATGAAGAGGTACGTCAGTTGGAACTGGTCCTGCAACTCTTCCAAGAGGTTGATGATCTGGGCCTGAATCGACACGTCTAGTGCCGAGATCGGCTCGTCCGCGACGATGAACGTGGGATTGACCGAGAGCGCTCTCGCAATGACGATGCGCTGCTGCTGGCCGCCGCTGAACTCGTGCGGGTACCGGTTCTTGAAGTAGGGGTTGAGGCCCACAGTCTTCAGGAGCTCCTCGACGCGGTCCTCTACCTCGTCGTCCTCCACGATCCGGTGAATCCTGAGCGGCTCCCCGATGGCCTCTCCGACGGTCTGACGCGGGTCGAGCGCCGCCGCGGGGTCCTGGAAGACGATCTGCATCTTCTTGCGGAACGGGCGGACCTCGCTCTTCTTGAGCTTTGTTAGGTCGGTGCCCTCGAAGGAGACCACGCCGTCGGTCGGCCTTTCGAGCTGGAGGATCGAATAGCCGAGCGTAGACTTGCCGCACCCGCTCTCTCCGACGAGTCCGAGCGTCTCGCCCTCACGGATGGCAAGGTCAACGCCGTCGACCGCGCGGACGATGTTTCTGTTGGCGCCCAGCCCGAAGATGATCCCCTTCGAACCGACCTCGAAGTGGGTCTTCAGGCCCTTGATGTCGACGAGCACCTTGCCGTTCGTATTGGAGTCTTGCGTCATCTAAGTTCCCGTCATTCCCGCGAAAGCGGGAATCTAATGTCCGTCGCAATCAGGTGTGACAATCGCGCTCTGGATTCCCGCTTTCGCGGGAATGACGAAATGTGCAGGGAGAGTGAAATTGGATAATGTCAACACCGTTTAGCTCCCGGGTCCAGCCGGATCCGCCACCGGATTCCAGCACGCTGCTAGATGGTCCTCGCCGGCGGGCAGCAGGGCAGGGTGTTCCATGGTGCAGCGTTCCACCGGCGCGCTGCACCGGAAGGCGAATGGACAGCCTGGCCGCAAACTCGCGAGATTAGGCGGCAGGCCCTTGATTGACATCAGTCGTCCCGCCGTCCGCTCCTCGATCGAGGGCATGGAGTTGAGCAGCATCGATGTATACCGGTGCTTGGGCCGCGCGAAGATGTCGTCCACCGACGCCATCTCGACAATCGAACCGGCGTACATCACTGCGACCTGATCGCAGAGTTCGGCTACCACGCCCAGGTCGTGCGTGATCCACATGACCGACATGCCGCGTTCCTCTTTGATCTCCCTGACGAAGTCCAGCAGCTGCGCCTGAATCGTCACGTCGAGCGCCGTCGTAGGCTCGTCCGCGATGAGGAGTAGGGGATCGCAGGAGAGGGCGATGGCGATCATCACCCGCTGCCTCATGCCACCGCTGAACTGGAACGGGTAGCTGTTGTAGCGGCTCTCCGGCGACGGGATGCCCACGCGGTCGAGCAGCTCTATCGTACTGTTGCGCGCCGTGGTGCGTTGATGCCGAGGTGAGTCTTTATCGTCTCTGCTATCTGCGGGCCCACCTTCATCGTCGGGTTGAGCTACGTGGCAGGGTCCTGGAAGATCATCCCCATCTTCGTGCTGGGCCTGCGCCGGACCTCCGAATCGGACATCTTCGCCAGGTCTTCCCCGTCCAGCACAACGCTTCCACCTACGACCCCGCCGAGGTTCTTCGGGATCAGCCCCATGATCGAGAGGGCGGTCATCGTCTTGCCGGAGCCGCTTTCGCCGACGATTCCCAGGGTCTCCCCCTGCCGGATGTCGAAGCTTACTCGGTTCACCGGTTTGATGGTGCCCTCGCGGGAGTACAGGTGCGTTTCGAGTTCTCTTACGCTGAGTACCGGTTCTGACATCTGTGAAATACTGCCTTCCGCTACACCGCTACCGGCGAATCTGCCGAGGGTTGAGAGCGTCGTTGAGTCCGTCGCCCAGGAAGTTGAACCCGATGACCGCGATGGCCGGAGTCAGGCCCGGAATGAGCACCAGATGTGGATAAGTACGCCACTGGAATAAATTCTCTGTGACCATGCTTCCCCAGCTCGCGCCGGGTGGCTGAATTCCGAATCCCAGGAAGCTGAGGGAGGACTCCAAGAGGATGATGCCACCGACCCCGATGGACATCGAAACAATGACGGGAGCGTCGCTCCCATTCATGATCCTCGTCCAGGTACGACACACCAATGCGTTGTATGAGTCACACATTGAGAACAATGAGGAAACTTCTCTCCCTTGAGGGAAGTGCGATACTCAACTTAGGTCATATGCCCGGACTAGGTAGTGTTGACATTCTGTCATTCTGAACGTAGCAGAGCGGAGTGAAGAATCTAAAATCATCGCGCAAGCACAAACTTTTAGATTCCACGCTTCACTCGCAATGACAAGGAAAAGCGGAATAACGTGAAATGTCAACACTACCTAGAACAGAACTCGAACATTTCAAACTGGACACTACCTGAGTGGTACGTACCTTGACATTCCTGATGAGCACTCGTAACATCTATCGTTGTGAGTGCCGCTATGCATTTGGTTTGCTGCTGTTGTTGCCGGAGGCCGGAAGGTCTTCTGCTTCGACACGTGCGCCGGTGACCGCCTAGCGCCGACAGTTCAGAAGTGAAGACCTCTGGCCCCTCCGTTTGCGGAGGGGTTTTTTTTGCCCGAAAAGCCCGAGAAGGAGCACCGATGCCGGTACCAGAGTCAAAAAGATTGGGTGTGAAAGAGCTTGCCGATCTAAACGAACGCTTCGAGTCCGCCGCCCCAAGCGATGTGCTTGCATGGGTCAATGAGCGTTTCGGTGCGGGCGCGGCCCAGATGTCCAGCTTCGGCCTCGAGGATGTCGCGCTGTTCGACATGTTCTGGCGAGTCAACCAGCAGGCGCGCCTTGTGACACTCGACACGTGGCGCCTACCGACGGAAACGTACACGGTCATGGACCAGACCCGGCTCCGCTACAACGCACGCATAGAGGTGCACCAACCTGACCCCGGGGCTGTGGCCAGCATGGTCGGTGAGCACGGGTTCAATCTATTCTACCGAGGCCGGGACAATCGCTTGGCCTGTTGCCACGTGCGGAAGGTCGAGCCTTTGGAGCGCGCCTTGGCTGGCATCGACGCATGGATTACGGGCCTGCGCCGGGACCAAGGTATGGAGCGCGGCAACATTGGCATCGTCGAGTGGGAGGAGCCCCGCGCTAACTACAAGATCAACCCGCTCGCTAACTGGACCTTCGAGGAGGTGCGAAACTACGTGGAAGAGCACGCTGTCCCTTACAACGAGCTGCACGACAAGAACTACCCATCGATCGGGTGCGCGCCTTGTACGCGGGCCATCGAGTCGGGAGAGGACCCTCGCGCAGGACGCTGGTGGTGGGAGTCTGACCCCAACGCCAAGGAATGCGGGCTGCACCTAGTGGCGCTCGCGGCACGCTTATGAGCGCAACTAGCGAATTAACAATGACAACACAAGCTCTTCTCCATGACCTGCACTCCGAGTCCAAGCATCTCCGTGCCCTTGAGTCGGACGCAATCCACATCATTCGGGAAGTGGTCGCGGAGTTCGACCGGCCAGGCCTGCTCTTCTCCGGTGGCAAAGACTCGGCCGTGCTTCTGCATCTCGCCGTCAAGGCGCTCCGACCTACGCATCTGCCGTTCCCTGTGCTCCACATCGACACCGGACACAACTTTCCCGAGGTCATCGCTTTCCGCGATCGCGTCGTCAAGCGGCTTGGCTTGGATCTAGTGGTGGGCTCGGTTGACGACGCAATTGCCTCCGGGCGTATTCCGACTCCACCGCGCCCTGATTTCCCTCGCAATCGTATGCAGACACCAGTGCTGCTGGAAACCCTTCGCAATGGGAAGTTCACCGCGGTTTTGGGCGGTGCGCGGCGCGATGAGGAACGATCACGCGCCAAGGAGCGTGTGTACTCCGTGCGCGACGAATTCGGCCAGTGGGATCCACGCAATCAGCGCCCCGAGGTCTGGGATCTCTACAACGGCAGCATTGGCTTGGGCCAGCACATGCGCGTCTTCCCGCTCTCCAACTGGACGGAGTTGGACATCTGGCGCTACATAGCCGAAGAGAACATCGACCTGCCGGAAATCTACTATGGTCACCAGCGTGAGGTATTTGAGCATGACGGGATGCTCATGTCGCTATCGCCGGTGATGCAACCCCTGCGTGGCGAGCCGGTGGTCGTCCGCAGCGTGCGTTTCCGCACCGTCGGTGACATGACCTCCACAGCAGCCGTACCATCGGAAGCTGCTACACCCGAAGCAGTCATCGCCGAAACGCTGAATACCCGCATCTCTGAGCGCGGCGCGACCCGGGCTGATGACCGGACCGCCGAGGCGGCGATGGAAGACCGCAAGCGCGAGGGGTATTTCTAGCATGGACCTCCTCCGCATCGCCACCGCCGGATCCGTGGACGACGGCAAGAGCACGCTCATCGGTCGTCTGCTGTATGACTCGAAGGCCCTAGACGATGACGTACTCGCCGCCGTCGAGGAAGCCAGCTGGCGCCACCACAGCGACTATGTGAACCTCGCTCTTGTCACCGATGGCCTGCGCGTCGAACGGGAGCAGGGTATTACCATCGACGTTGCCTACCGCTACTTCTCCACTCCAACGCGCAAGTTCATCCTGGCAGACACGCCGGGGCATGTGCAGTACACGCGCAACATGGTCACCGGGGCGTCCACCGCCGAGGCGGTGCTCATCATGATTGATGCGCGCAACGGCGTGGTGGAGCAATCACGCCGCCACGCCGTCACCGCCTCGTTGTTGGGCATCGATCACATCATCGTTTGCGTCAACAAGATGGATCTCGTTGGCTATGAGCAGCGGGCATACGAGGCAATCCGTTCCGAGTTCACTCCATTTGTGGCGCGGCTCGATGTGGGCGATGCGACCTTCATCCCCATGTCGGCGCTTAACGGCGACAACGTGGTCGAGCCGTCGGCGAACATGCCTTGGTACCAGGGTGGCCCGCTGCGGGCCCACCTTGAAAGCCTGCCGGTGCATGATGGACTCGATGCGCTGCCGTTGAGAATGCCCATTCAATACGTCGTCCGCCCCCACCGCAAGGAGTACCACGACTACCGTGGCTATGCGGGGAGCGTAGCGTCGGGTGTCCTGCGCCTGGGCCGGCGAGTGCGCTTCGCGCCCTCCGGCATGGAGAGCGTCATCACGACCATCGAAGCGCCTTGGGGCGCCGTGGAGGAGGCGTACGCTCCCGACGCCGTCACCGTCCAGATTGCCGACGACCTCGACGTTACTCGCGGGGAGATGATCTGTGGGACGGACGCCGGGCCGGTGATGACCCAGGAGTTCGACGCCGTCGTTTGCTGGATGGACGAGCGCACCGCGCTTCGCCCCGGTAATGTGTACCGTATCAAGCACACCACGCGATCAGCGAAGGCAGTGGTCACCGACCTCCTGTCGTTGTTCAGCATCACGTCGCTCACTGGCGAACCGGATGCGGATTCGCTGCGGCTAAACGAGATCGGCCGCGTCCGTGTCAAGGTTAGCACACCGTTGGCGGTCGACGACTACACCAGCAACCGCGTCACCGGCAGTTTCATCCTCATCGACGAAGGAACCAACGCCACCGTCGCTGCCGGAATGATCGGTGAGCCTCGATTCGCGTTCTCCGTTCCCACGGGACAGCGCAAGGCTGACGCAAGGGGACACATCCGCCTATCCGGGGCCTCAGCCGTATCAGCGGGGGAGTAAGCTTGCATACTCATGCCTGGTGAACAACATCAAGGATGATGTGCTCGGAATGATCGCTACTGGTCCGGTTGGCCCAGTCTACCAAACGGGAGCACGCCGGATCACGTCCCGTCCAGTGGTGTAAGAGAGTCACCCTCGCTGAGTGATCAGGCTGCTCCTGCGGGCAGAATCATTGATGTCTCTATGCTGGGTTGATCGCCGACGTCGACGGCAGGAGCGGGCAGATAGCGTCGGGCGACTTGCCACTCGTCGTGCTGCTCGACTAGCGCTGCCCCGATGAGCCACCGGACCGCAAGGTGGCTGGCAAATACGCCCACCACGTCAGTCCAGCGTCTGATCTCCATGGTGAGGCGCTCCTGCGGGTTGATCGATCAGACCTGGGTCTGGTGGGCCACAGGGAAGGCGGTGAAGGCGAGGATATCCGGGCCCATGTCGGCCAGTGGTTCCGCGGCCTGGGGAAACGCTGGTCGAGCATCCCCCAGGCTGCGCGGGTGCTACCCGTGAACCTCCTCAGGCGACGACTACTGGTAGATGGTCCGCACCATGGCCGCCACTCACGGCTGGGCGCGGCGGGGAACCTTGGAGAGCAGAATGGTCATGACGTGGGTACACAGGCCTCCCGGCCAGCGCCGACAGGTCGGACTCGCCCTTCCACGTCACCGTGTGGCTCAAGAGCTCGTGGCCCGTGATCGGATCGCAGTCGTCGAACGAACGACCCGCAACGATGTCCCCCGCAAACGTGTTGGTCTGCTCGCTTGCGTCTAGTACCTCAACTTGAACCTCCCCACGGAACCGCGTCCAAGCGTTGATCTTCAACCTGCCGCCCGTAAACGTGAACGGCGCCGTCGTGAACCCGCCCTCCGTCTCCGCCTCGAGCGACGTGAATCCGTCCTTCCGCCAGGTCGCCCGGCAGATGTACCCGACGTAGCCGCCCGTAACGCTGGGATACGCCTCTTGATAAAGGTTTCCCGGTTGGTTGTTCCTGTTGTTGTGAGTCCGGCTGGACGGCGTTACCGGAATCGAGAACTCATCGGGCTTCAACGATGTCACCCCCGGCCCCGCGTACGCCCCCGCCTGCCAGTCCCGCGCTTTTGCTCCAGAGGTGCCCGGATCGCCGACCGGCACAATCGGTTCCCGCGTGGGGATAACCCAGTCCGTCCCGTTGCGGCTCGCCAGCATCCTTATCTCGGTGATGTCCTTCTGCCTCTCGAAGAAGGCGGGGAACATCAGGTACGCGTTTGCGTCGGGCCAGGGCGAGTAGGCGTTCGTGTAGATGTCCGCGCCAGGGTTGTCGTGCATGTCCGGTGAGAAGATGTGACGCGGCTTCGGCCAACGCTTGAAGTCCTCCGTCTCGGCATAGGCGATGATCCGCCTGCCGTGAACCCGCCCGGGGATATGCGCCGACCATCCACGGAAATACCCGACATACTTGCCCTTCTCCTCGCTGTACCGCGCCACGATCTGCGTATCTGAGAAGTAGTTCGGAATCACCGGCTCCACGATGGGCGTCCAGTTCAGCCCGTCCGGCGACGTCGCGCCATAGACGCAGTAGTTGCCGTCCGTCTGCACGGCGCGGTGAATCATCTTGTACCGCTCATCCGGCGTCCCGTTCGGGTCCTTGAAGACCGTCGCGGTCGGGACGGGCCGGTTCAGCGAGACGTTCAGCGCGTACACCAGGTTGTTGTCTTTCGAGCCTTCGAGATCCACCGTGCCAATCCTCGGCTTCGTCCAGGTCTCTCCGTCCGTCGACTCGGCATACAGGAGCATGTAGCTCGTCGGCTCCTCATACAACACCTCGCGCCGGTCGCCGTACACCGTGTAGTACAGCCTGAAGACGCCCTCGTCCTCGAAGAGGGTGGTGTGGAGCGTGAACGCCGTCTCCCACGGCTTTTCGAGGCCCACCATCGGTTCGTAGTCGATGCGAGATGCGAGGCTTGTGCGCCTTGATGGCGATGCCGTGAGGCATCTCCCAGCTCGCCTGAATGCCGTCTCCCCATGTGACCCCGTACCCCGGCTCCACCAGCGAGTAGTCGATGAAAACCTGCTTTGTCGTTCCGATATGCGGAAACTCGAAACCAGTCACAGCCTTCTCCTTCAGGATTCGATAGTCTCTCCTCCGTTCGACGGGCGAGACCTTCAGGACTCGATAGTCTCTCCCGTTCGACGGCGGAGAGATTCAGGATTCAATAGTCTCTCCCCCGTTCGACGATGGAGAGATACAGGATTCAATAATCTCTCCCCCGTTCGACGATGGAGAGATACAGGATTCAATAATCTCTCCCCCGTTCGACGGGGGAGAGATACAGAGAGGGGGTGCCTTCAGAAACCCCTGCCTTCGCAAAAACGTAACTACCGTCCGGTTCACATGCATCGGAGGCCCCCCTGAGTGCCCTGGTATCTCCATCGGCGTGAGCGCCAGCCGGTCGGCCATCCCTCTCGACTCGTACGCCTCGGTCAACATGGACGCCAGACGTTCGTTGTGATGCTGGCCGATGCGCACGTCGGCATACCCCTGTTGGACCTGCACCGGGCGTGGCGGGAGCCGGTCGATCAGGTCGTACAGGTCGTGCTTGCGGATCAAGGGGTGGTCGTCCATGCCGGCGAACTCCCTGAGCCAGGGCCAGTGGATCACCGGCCCGATGACGACCGCGGCATCGATCTTCTCATTCCGCGCCGTCCCATAAAGCACCGCAAACCCGTGCCGCGAGCTTCCCATGAATACGATCCTACCCGGCGCGACGAGTCCGCGCTCGATCACGGCATCGATAACAAGGTCCACCCGCCGCTGCCACATCTCGAAACCGTCGATGCCCGCCTCCAGGCCGCCGGACAGTTCGCTCAGGCTGTCGAAGAAATGCCCGTGCATCAGGAGTATCTTCGCGCCCGCCGCCGTCAGCAGATCGAGCCAGTGTGTCATGACGTTCGGCTTTACGAGGACGTTCACCGGGTCTTCGACCGCATCCCTGGCCTGCGTGGGAATGATGCAGAGCGGCGCGTCATCGGCAACGTCCTCATCGGAGCCGAAGTTGCACCAAACGTACTGCCCGTTCGCCTCGATCGTCATCGGCGTCCAGAACGTCGGAACGTACTGCTTTGAATTCATGCGCGGCATGGTACGGACGGTGCAGCCGGAACGCAAGGTGGCCGTCCCGTGTCATAGTCTCTCCCCCGGCGGGGGAGAGATACAGAGAGGGGGTCCCCAGTTCGCATCCTGTCGAAGAGTCAAAGCGCCGTTCACGGTGAGAGAGGCTCACCACAATAATTGTGCCTGACCTACGAGACAACCTCTCAAAGAAGCCCCAGGTCGCGCGCCTTCCCACGAATCAACTCGACCCGGCCCTTGTACGGCTCCAGACGCGAGCCGTCTGCCGTTGGACGCATGAAGTTCGCCGATTCATACAAGTCGAACCCGGCGAAACGCTCGTCTCGCAGTGCGCTTTCCAGGTCTGACAGGTACTCCTCAACGCCTACGGCGCGGTCGATGTAGCGGTTCATATACGCCGGAATGTCGAGTTCCCCGGCAAGTTCGAGGGCCTCTACAGCGACGGGGTCGCTCAGCGCATTCGACAGTCGGCTTCGCACTGGCGGCGTGCCCGGCAGGTCCTCCAACGCCTCAAACCAGCTTGTGCGGAAGGTGATGCCGTCCAGGAGACCGGATCCCATCCAGTCTTGCCAAGCAAAGTGCGTGTTCGGCGGGAACCCCATGATCTGGCCGTGAACGATGTCCGGACGGAACGCCTCCGTGTGGATGTGCGCCTGCATCTTCCGGCCCATGCTGCGCGCGCGGTTGCTCGTCCGGCGGATGAACGACGTGAAATGTTGGCCACGGAGACGCGAGAACCGGACGAGGTCGTCTGGACTGCTCCAGGGGTCCGCGCCGTGCTTTAAACGATACGCCTCGACCACCGGTTCGTCGAAACCGTACTCCCACGGCTCATCGACGAGGCTCCCGTGCGACGACACCCGGATGTCTATGCCGTCCACGCCCGTCTCCAGAATCCGGTCTACCCACCCGTCCCACAGATGGTGTACCTCCGGGTACACCTCCGACACCGTTCCCGGTAAGTAGTCGTTCTTCCCCTGCGCGAACCCGACGAGTCCGCCCCCGGCCAGGCGGTTCCAAAAGAAGCCTTCTCTCTCCGACGAGGCGTTCACGTCGAGAGGTATCTCGATATGACCGAGTCCGCTGTCGAAGTCCGGGGTATTGCTCCCCAGATCGCGCGGGCCCGTCCAGAACGCCCCTCTCGACGCTACTACGCCGGGCAGGGGAGTGGCAGAGTCGTCGCCGTATGCCTCGACCATCCCGCACGCCGTGTTGATGAAGTCGCCCGCTTCGTCCGTGAAATCGGTCGTCACGACCACGAAACGCCCGCTGATATTCAGTCCGTCGATCGTCAGTGTCCGTACAGGTGCCCCTTTCGCCACGACAAGCTCGCCGTAGTAGTTCCTCACCTCACGCGGAGCCGGCTCCACCCGCTCGGTCACTGATAAGGCAGCGTCCAGCCTGCTATACTGTCCGTTGTCTTTACTCGTCCACAGTTGCAGGTTCTCAGGTCGGACGCGAGTAGGGGAGGCATCCCGTTTCAGCAGCCGTATCCTGGAAACCGGAACGCCATGGCTCGCCCTGGTATCGGGCCGTCTTCGCAGCCGCGTATGAGGGTAACGTTCAAGAAATGGGATCACCTGCGGCACCGCCCCGCCGATCCGCTCGATCCCGCTCAACCTTCTTCCGCTGCATGGCCCGTTCGAGCCGGACATGCCCGTGTTGTACGGCTTGAGCACCCCGTAGATCTCCAGCCCATGCCGGTGCGCGACCGGCACAGCAGCCTTCAGAGGCTCTCCGATGGCCTCAAGCGTCTGCGTGCCATAGGGAATCTGCGGATTCTCGTAGAGACTGCCCGCCCAAAATGACTCCGGCTCCACGTCACCATAGTAGAGCCAGTAGACTCGCCGGACGCCCATGCTCTTCAGCGTGCCCATCAGCTCTTCGAGCAGACGCCCATCGTACGGACCGGGAATTACGTCGTCGGGAAAGTCTACGGTTGCCGAGAGGATGAACGGATGCTTGGCCATTTGGGCCCTCAGGAAGTGAGTTTCGTGGATTGTAGCAGAGAGGTGGGCTTAGCCCGAATCGGTCATGGCTGCGTGAGCTAGGGTAGGGCAACCCTATGGCTTGTAGTACACCATCTCCATCGGCAGGCCCTTGCAATCCTTCGGCGGACAGTTGGGTATGGTCTGAAGACGGTCGTGACCGCAGCGGGCGGTAACTGCCGCAACCAGCGCATCGAGTATGTCGTCCTTGGCAACGCCGCCCCCGACAAACCTTCGGCAAGCCTTGCGATATATCTTGCAAGTCCGAGGCTCGAACCGCTTAAGAACCTCAAGCCGCTGCTGCTCCCCTGAATCGGTCTTCTTTCCACATTGCATGGGTTTCCCATTGTCCAATGCCCAGAAGCATATCTCAGGATGTATTTCCCTCACCTCCGGTGTCGCATCCAAGTCGCGGCACTTCAGCAACTCGTCGACCTGGGCAATCTTGGGAGCTATCGCAAAGGCCTGTTTGCTAATCCCTTTTCCCTTAGGACAGCACTCGGTCTTGGTCGCACATTTCTCGACCTCTTTGGCACAGTCGTAGTCACCCGGCGACTCCGCCGCCTGCTTCACAGTCTGGCGAGTAGGCGCCGAGAACACGCTTGAACTGCGACGAGGACGGAGTTTATTTCGGGCCTCCTGATCGCACTGACGTCCCCCTGGTTCTTTCTGCAGTCCAATCGGGATGTCGACGAGAACGACTTTGGCATCGCAGTAGTAGGCGAGCAGTTCACTGAAGGCCGGAAACACCTTCAGTTCGTAGCAGCCGCTTCGGTCAAACCCAACGCTGAACCACCCCGAACGACAACCATCCACGCCGACGTATTCGCTTTTCGACATGGCACCGTTCTCCTTTCATCCATTATGTTTGCTACGGTTGGGTGACGGTGATGGACTCGTTCGCCGGAAACTCCGTCAACGCCGCTTTCACTACACGGCGGTTTTGAAGTGCTTATGGCAGGCTCGGTAGAGTCTGCCTGCTCGGTAGACGGCGTTTCTGCCGCCGCATGGGTCGGAGCACTAACTCCAGGCCCCTCGGAAAGCTCGCTCGGTGGGTGCTCCCACAAGCGAACATGCCATTTGAGGCTGTCTCGCGCCAAACGCATAATGTCATTGGCATCCGTCTCTCCGGGTAGTGCAGGGGATTCTACCAAAGAACTTCAGTCAGCAAGAACACATCCCCGAATTCGCACCTTCAGGACATCCCCGTGAGCGCCGCATTTACCTTGACGCTCAAAAGAAGCCGCCGCTACAATGGAATCCGCCGTCCTTCCTTCACCGTCGCGCACGCACGTGGCCCGCTAGCTCAATCAGGCAGAGCAACTGACTCTTAATCAGTAGGTTCTCGGTTCGATTCCGAGGCGGGTCACTTTTTCCGGCTACTTCTTTCTGTAGGTAGAACCGCATTTGTCTAACAAGGCGGTTCTCTACGCTGTCCTGGACTCCGTGCTGCCTCGAGCCCCCAAAGTTATTCGGCGCTCTCGGCTCCACTGAATTGCCAACCCTCTTCCCGACTGACGAGACATACATCAGATGGTTCAGTTGTGCTCCGCCATGTCGGTACACTTGCGCTCCGCTCTTGACAGTACCATGGTGAGTTGATGGCGACCTAGACGGTCGGTCTCCTGCAGGAAACTGGAGAACTTTCAGACTCCACTCCAAAATACCATACCGCAGGTGGAACGGTTACACGCCACATAGCAACTTGCGAACGTCATTTAGCTAAGAGTAGTATCAGGACAAATACCCGTGTTGCGGTGGCGGTCTGGGGCCGCTCCATACCGGTTGCGGACTCGGGCAATTGGAGCGATCATGGGTGGCGAAGGCCGAGTAGTAGTAGTCTCCAATAGGACCCCTTCCGCATCCACGCCTTCCAGCGAGGAGGAAAGACGCAACCTTCCCGTGGGTGGACTCGTCAGCTGCCTGAGGCCCTTCCTCGAGACCCGGGGCGGCATCTGGATGGGCTGGGACGGAAACTCCGACGGCCAAGAAGACACCGCCCCTACTACCATCACCGAGGTCGAAGGCATCCGTCTGGCCTCCGTCTCCCTTTCCAGGGACGAAGTTGAGCGCTTCTACAACACCTTCTCCAACCGCACCCTCTGGCCGATCCTTCACGGCTTCCCCGACAAGGCCGCCATTAGCCATGACAGCTTCCGGGTGTACCGCAGCGTAAACCGAAAATACGCCGCCTCGCTCATTGACCTCCTGAGGCCCGGCGACCTGGTCTGGGTCCATGACTTCCGCCTCTTCCCGCTTGGCCGCGAGCTTCGCAAGCTCGGCTGGACGGGCAGGATCGGGTTCTTCCTTCACAGCCCCTTCCCTCCCTCCGAGATCTTCGGCATCCTGCCCTGGGCCCGAAAGTTGCTTACCTGCCTATTCGACTACGACCTCGTAGGTCTTCAGACCCCCAAATATCTCCATAACCTTCAGGAGTCCTTAGGAGACGAGCTTGGAGCCGAACTCATCGGCGACACCGTACACCACCATGGCAGAACCATGAGGGTGGGCTCATTCCCCGTTGGCGCCGATGTCCAAGCATGCCGCGAGATGGCCCTGAGCCAAGTCCCGACCCCCATTGGCCGTTTCCTGGAGGACTTCCCCAAGGACTGACAGCTTCTTCTCGGGGTGGACAGACTTGACTATACAAAGGGGATAGTCCAGCGGATGCGGGCCGTTGAACGGCTGTTGGACGACCATCGCGAGCTCCGCGGTCACGTCACGCTCATCCAGATCTCAGCGCCCAGCCGGGTCAACATCCCCGAATATGCCCAGGAACGCGAGCGACTCGACTCACTCGTTGGTAAGATCAACGGCAAGTTCGGAGAGACTCATTGGATGCCCATCCACCCTCTGCACCGCCCCTATTCCCAGCAGGACCTCGCCCACCTCTACCGAGAGGCCGACGCCTGCCTCGTCACCCCTCTCCGGGACGGCATGAACTTAGAAACTATCTCAAAATGGCAAGTCGCCATTGGCGACGGAACCACAGGAGTGCGCACGCAAGCTGTAGCAATCCGATGTAGTTCGACGCCTTTTTGTCGTAGCGTACCAGAACAGCACGGCACTTGGAGAGCCATGCTAGAGTCCGTTCCACAACCCACCGGCGCGCAGGATACCGCTTGCGCCCAGAACCGTCCAACTTCTCCTCGCCGATGCGTCGGATGTGTGGCCGATAGCCGTGTCTGGCGACGGCTCGACGACCCGAAGGATTGTCATACCCCTTGTCCAAGCACAGGTGCTGTGGGTCATCCTCGGTGAGTTGCGGACGTTCGACCACAATCGCCTCCAGGGTCTCATCCAACAAGGTGGCGTCGTGGGCGTTGGCTCCGGCAACCACAATGCTCAATGGGCCGCCCTGTCCTTCCACAAGCAGGCTCCGCTTGCTGCCAGCCTTGCCGCGATCCGTTGGGTTGGGTCCAATCAGATCCCCCCCAAACGTGCCTTGCCCATGGCCCCGTCTGCCGCCTGCCATTCCCAGTCCACGCCGCCCAACTCTTCGCACTGTTCCACCAAGGCTCCCCATATTCGGCGCAAGACACCCAGTTCCACCCACCGTTGAAAGGTGCGATGGATTGTGCTGTCGTCCCCCAGTTCTTTCGGCAATCGGTTCCATTGGCACCCGCTGCGCAAGCGGAAAATGATGCCGTTGAGCATCTGTCTGGGGTCAGCCCGCTTGCGGCCTCTGACTTTCGGAGGGTCTGCCTCCAAGATGATAGGCCCAATGAGTTCCCAAAGCTCGTCCGGCGCTTCCCATATGGTTTCCAAGCCCTCTTGGTTGTTCACGAAGTTCCTCCAAATGTTCTTGGAGAAACCATACGAATCACCTCGTAAACCGCTCAAGGCATTTGTGCGCTATGATTTTGAGATAGTTTCTAAACTGATACAGGTTCAGACAAATGCCACAAAGTGACACAATATGTCTCAGTGGATCTACAATCTCTCCCCCCGCCGGGCTGACAGGGGTAGGCAAAACGGAACTGTAGCTATGATCCAGCCCCGCCTCCCTGTCATTCCGAGCGCAGCGAGGAATCTAAAGTCCATGATCGCAAGACCAGATAGCCAGTGCCACGCTTATATCGTGACCAAGAGTGACAGCGTGAGAACTCTCCAAGTCGGCTTTACCTTGAGACCGACATTTTAGATTCTTCGACTCCGCTGCGCTGCGCTCAGAATGACAGTGACAGAGTTGCTTTCTTATCAATGGAGAGTGGGGCGATAGTCAAATGCCTACCCCTGTCAGCCTCCGCCGACGGAGAGACTTCCTATCCCAATCTCTCCCCCGCCGGGGGAGAGACACAGAGAGGGGGTCTTCCCCCAATCCCCAGCACCTAGCACCCAGCACAAAGCACCCCCGCAGGAGGCGAGATGTACACCTACGTTGGACACATGATGCACGACGCTTGGTACTTCGTGGACAACCGCACGGACACCGTCCACATGTTCCATCTCGCCGAGCCCCTCGACGGCGGCCCGTCCTTCGTCGGCCACGCAATCAGTCGCGACCTCGTGACATGGGAACGTTTGCCTACGGCCCTCCACGTCGGCCCTCCCGGTTCCTGGGACGACCTCCGTCTCTGCACCGGAAGCGTAATCGAGCGCGACGGCCGGTACTGGATGGCATACTCAGCCACCGGCCATGAGGACAGCACCATCGAAGAGCAGTACCGCGTCCAGCGCGCAGGTATAGCCGTCTCCGACGACCTGATCACCTGGACGAAGCTGCTCGAGAACCCCGTGACCGAGGCCGTCGCTCCCCTCTACGAGCGTATGGGAACCGGCCAACGTAAGATGCACCACTGGCGCGACCCATTCCTGTTCGACGATGGCGAGGTTGTCTACCAACTGGTTTGCGCCCGCAGGGACGAAGGTCCCACTGGTGAGCGAGGTACCGTCGCGTTGGCCCGCAGTGCCGATGTGCGTAACTGGGAGGTCCTTCCTCCCTTGGAACACGACCGCATAGCCGATGAGATGGAAGTGCCCCAGCTCTACAACATCGGCGGCAGGTGGTATCTCGTCTTCTGCACGCTCGGACGGTTCTTGACCCCCGAACACGCTGAAGGCTTCGGCGACCGCCTGCCGGACCGCTCGAACTTCTCGATGGTCGCCGACAACCCCTTCGGCCCTTACCGTGTGCACGGCACAGGCCAGATCGTTGGGCACGACCCCGACGCAATCTTCTACGCAGCCCAGTTGGTAGAACTCAAAGGTCGTTGGTACCTGCTCGCGACTGAGAAAGACGAGCAGGGAGAGCGAATCTCAGACCCCGTCCCCGTCTACGCCGACGAGACCGGGATACACGCCGTCACCAGGTCCAGCGACCCTCTAGGTCCCTGTTGACGACCGAACCGCCCGGCCACACGCCGTCGTGCAGATCAACGATGCACTGCGCGGCCTCCAGGCCCATCTCAACCAGCGAAAGCTCGTCGTTCCCCGCTACGTGTGCCGACACGATGACGTTGTCCAACTCATACAGGGGATTCTTCGGGTCGGTCGGCTCCTCCTCGAACACGTCCAGCCCGGCTCCTGCGATTTGACCTGACTTGAGCGCGCCCAGCAGGTCGCGCTCCACCACCAGCCCGCCGCGTGCCGTATTGATGAGCGCCCCGTCGGGATTCATCGACTCCAACGTCGTCTTGTTGACGAAGCCACGAGTCTCATCATTGAGAGGGCAGTGCAGGCTCACATAGTCCGAACTTCCCAAGAGCGTATCGAGGTCCACAAGTTCGATGCCGTGTTCGTCAACGAACTCGCGGTCGGGGTAGAGCTCCGTCGCTATGACCCGCATCCGCATGGCAACGGCGCGCACTGCCAGGCTTCGTCCGATTCGTCCCAGCCCCACGATCCCCAGCGTGCTTCCGCGGAGAGGCTTCCGCGGCCCCCCGGGCCACCAGCCGGCTCGCATCTGCTTGTCGCCCGCCACGATGGTCTTGGCAAGCCCCATGATGAGCGCGAGCGCGTGCTCCGCGACCGCCTCGTGGTTCGAGTTCGGCGTAATCGTGACAACAACGCCCCGTTCGCTCGCCGATTTGAGGTCGACCCTGTCGAACCCCACTCCAAGACGTGCGATCACCCGCAGATCAGGCAGCCCCTCGATCACCGCCGCGGGGTATCGCTCACCCCAAGCCACCACGGCATTCGCCCCTTTGAGGTACTCGATCTCTTCCTCATCGCTCCGAAGCCCCTGCCCGAACATCACATCGTCCACCACCCGCACCTCGAATCCCCGGCCCTCCAGCAGCCGGATGGCCGGCCCGTTCGCATCGTTCGGATTGTCCCCGCTGACCACTACCGTTGGCACCTTGTCCTCCTTGCTTCATTCCGCCTTATTCTTGTGGAGCGCACAAATCCCCGCATCCAATCAGTCCCTCTCAGACTCATCCTCATACAGTCCGGGGACTTCCGTGACATGCAACGATCTTTCCATCCTTATAAATTGCGTACGAACCGGACGTTTCGATAGCTCGTCGCTGTGCCTTAATGGCCGCCCGCCTCAAGGCGGCCTCAGCGCCGATGAAATCCGGGTTGCATGGCAAATTGATTCGCTCTTGGTCTACTCGACTATCTTCGCTCATCGCTGTTTCGCCTCCATATCAGGACGGGAGCGTCCGTCGAGTTGTCATGAACTTTCAGAGCACCTCGTCAAGCACGTGGATTCTAGCAGATCGCAAGCCCAGCGATCTTGCGATTGACTAGCCCTCAATCCTGTGCTCTGATAGCCCTATCGTACGCCGTGACCGTAGTCACTAAGCTCACAAACGGAGGTAGCCATGGAGACACTCAGAAAACCGCTCGCAGTTATTCTCGGTCTCACGGCCTTCGCCGTACTCTTTCATTTTGTCCTCAGCCCGTTCTACGAGGACGTGGTGGAAAGCCACGACGTATGGAACGTGCTCAACTGGTTCATGGCCCTTGCCGTGATCGTCGCGCTGGTCTTGACCTACCTGGCCAAGAGAGACGCTGGAACGGACAGCGTCGACACCAACACGTACATCCGCGTGAACGTGGGGTTCTATGCCGCAGCGGCTCTGGCGATCCTGTACTTTTGGAACTGGTTCAATGAACTGGTCGTAGGCGGGGGCTCGGAGGGCGAGGTCAACGGAAACTTCTGGGTGGTCATAGACACGCTGTACGTCATACTCATGACGAGGGTAAGTGTGCATCTATGGAGGGATTCCTCCCGCAAGTAGTGTCGGTGCAGAGCCGCCCACGCAGTGACATCCTAATAGTTCAACATCCTAGCATTGTAGGGTAACGAGACTACGACTTGGTAGGGGCGGGTTTCAAACCCGCCCTGTGACGCACAACGCGATTCCATCCCCCAAATTACAACCCGTCATTTCAAAGATTTGGGTCCACCAGTACGGCGCCTCTAGAGCAGTCCGAAATGCCATGAACACACAACTGGTTCGGGATATCCGCCAGGCCCTTGCCGACAACGCCAACCCAAGCAAGGCGGAGGGCATGCGCGCCTACATGAAGTCCGAGATGCCCTTTCGCGGTGTCCCGAAACCGGCGCGCCGCAAGCTGGTGAACGAGACCCTCCGCACCTACCCACTTGAGGACAAGGTCGTCTGGCAGAACACGGTCCTCGAGCTTTGGCGCAACGTCGAATACCGCGAGGAGCGCTACGTCGCCCTCGACATCGCTGGAGCGTCGCAGTACCAGACCTTTCGCACCCTCGACATTCTGCCTATGCTCGAAGAGATGGTCGTGAAAGGAGCTTGGTGGGACTACGTCGACGAGGTCGCCACCCACCGCCTGCGTGAGCTACTCGAACGATACCCCAGCGACATGGCTCACCATATGCGTTCATGGAGCCGCGACGAAAATATGTGGAAGCGCAGGTCGTCCATCATCTGCCAGATCAACCGCAAAGACGAGACCGACCTTGACCTCCTCTTCGACTGCATCGACCCCAACCTGTCGCACCCCGACTTCTTCATCCGAAAGGGCATCGGCTGGGCCTTACGGTCCCTGGCATGGACCAACCTCGACGTCGTCGAGGACTACGTAGCCCGGAACCGAGACCACATCAGCCGTCTGTCCTCCCGCGAAGCCCTCAAAAACGCCGACAAGATCCGCGCGCGCACTTGATTGTTGGATGCGTCGCGTTCAAGATCCCACAATCTCTCCCCCGCCGGGGGAGAGACACAGAGAGGGGGTTTAGCTCCCCACCTTCCTCGCCTCGATCAGGTACCTCGCCGCGAAGAACCCAAGCTCTTCGCCCGCCTCAACCCTTTCCTGAAGCGCCAACAAGTACCGAAGATGCGACCTTACCGTGAACCCCGGCACCTCCCACGGAATGGCCTTCAAGTAGTAGACAATTGCGCCCACGTCATTAAACACGAGCCGGCCCTCCCACTCCTCAACGGTCACAATGCTGAGACCGGCCGCCTTCAGCAACGGGACGTATTTCTCCGGCGTGGCGTCCGGGAACTGGGGAGCCGCATCGAAGGCGGCGTGCAGGTCCCAAAGCCACATCCCATGCACCTGCTGAGTCAGGAACGTGCCGCCCGACGAAAGCACACGAGCGACTTCACTCGAATTGAAGTCAGCGTGGCGGTTCAGCACGAGATCGAACTCGCCGTCGACAAAGGGCATCGGGTCCGTATCGGAGACCGCGACCCTCACGACATCAACGCCATGAGGCGACAGCCGCTCGCTCGCCAGCTTGAAATTCGGGGCATAGTCCTCCGTGGCGACGACCCTCGCGGGCCAGTGTTCTCGCAGCCTCAAGAACTTCTCGCCCCCGCCCGTGTCCAGATCGATCACCGACGACGAACGCTTCATCAGTTCTGCCGCCCGGTCCAGGTACGACCAATGCTCCCGCTCCCCTTTCAGCCGGCCATCGAGGTACGAAAAGTCCCACCCACTGAAGGGCTGCCGCTCCTCCCGGAGCCACGCCTCCACAAGGTCATCGCGGTTTAAGTTCATCAGTCCGATAACTTTCTCTCACTCAAGCCATGATCGTGCGCACACCATAGAGGGGAATCCGAGTATCAGCCGTAACGATACTCAGCCCCTCCGTCTGTGCCTGTGCCACGAGCATTCTGTCGAAAGGGTCCCGGTGGTGCAGGGGAAGACCTCCCGCCTGCTCAGCGTGAAACGAGGTGATGGCAAGCTCAGAAAACCCCGACTCTTCGATCACGGAGGCTATGCGCTCCGGCGCTTCGAGCTTCCCCAGTGCGCGCTTGATGGCAATCTCCCAAACGCTGACGGCGCTCACAAACACCTCGTTCGCAGGATCGAGGATGGCGCTCCGAGTGGCCGGCGCCAAGCCGGGATCATCCGCGAGCGCCTCCAACAGCACATGCGTATCGAGCAAGAGGCGCTGCACTACCTACCCTCGAAGTCCTCGATGACCTCAGTCGGCGTCTCGTCGAAGTCCGGCGATATTCGCATTTTCCCCTTAAGCGCGCCCAGTTTGCGTTCCGGCCCCCGGTGAGGCACCAAGTCCAGGTACGGCTTGCCAGCCTTCGCAATGACAATCCGCTCTCCCTGCCATGCCAGTTCACCAAGACGAGAAAGCTGCGACTTCGCCGCGTGCATATTCACCTGCATTCCCACTACCTCATATTAGCTAAGCTAAACTAAGTTTATATCATCGACGCAAAGTTGTAAAGTGCCCATTCTCGGTAGAGGGTGCAAAGAAGCCATTTGGTAATGAAAAATCTCTCCCCCGCCGGGGGAGAGATACAGAGAGGGGGCTTCTGACACCCCCTCCAAATAGTCCTTCAGCTTAAGAAAACGTCCACTCACCCTTGTCGTCACTCCCGTGAAAACGGGAGTCCGCGCCCCTACCGATAGTAATGCGCTACCGTCTCCTCGGCCTTGGTCATCGCCTCGACCAGGGATGGCTGCCCGCTCTTGTTGGCCTCCGCCGCTCGCTTGATCGCAGGCCCAAGCTGGTCCGGCGTCTTGACGACCTCGGTGTGCGCCCCCAGCCCCTCTGCCACCTTGGCGTAATCGCCGCCGAAGGCGTTCGTGCCGTACTTCTTGCTTGAGAACGGCATGTGGCTGTCGTAGTGCGTCATCACGCCGTTGTTCAGGACGACCGTCATAAGCCCGATTTCCGCTCGCGTGGCCGTCTCGATGTCGAGTCCGGACATACCGAACGCGGCGTCTCCCATCACGTTGATAACCTGCCTCTCGGGCGCGGCCAGCTTCGCCCCTAGGGCCAGACCAAGGCCGTACCCCAGCTGCGTCGACTTGCCCCAACCGATGTAGGAATGAGGCGTGTTCGACGGCCAGAACGGGACGAACTGCTCGCGTGGATAGCCGGAGTCGTGCGTCACGATCGAGTTGTCCGGGTCCACCACCTTGGTGAGCTCCGTGAGTACGCGGTAGGGACTGATCGGCACTTCGTCGGAGGTCAGGTGCGGTCCCCACTCCTTCATGAACTCCGCCTTGACCGTCGCAACCTCCTCGATAACGCCGTTCACGTCGCCTCGCCCGTTCTCGCCGGCCTGCCGCTTGACCTCTTCGATCATCTGCCTGAGCACCAGCTTGGCGTCGCCTATCGCCCCGAAGTCGATCTCATTGTCCTTGTTGATGTCCTCGACGGCGTTGGTGATCTGCGCCAACGGCACGTTCTGCGGCACCGGCGCGTTGAAATGCGAATTCGTGAAGCTCGCGCCGACTCCGAGCACGAAGTCCGTCTTCTGCAGGTAGTGGTGCACCATCAGCGTGCCGGAGTTGGCTCCCGTTCCAAGCGCGAGCGCGTGGCTTTCGGGGAAGGCGCTCTTGCCCGCCAGCGTCGTCATCACGGGAATGTGAGTAAGCTCGGCGAACTCGATGAGCTCCTCGTACGCCTCGGCGTAGTGAACGCCCTGCCCAACATACATCATCGGAGCGCCGGCCTTCAGAAGCTCTGTTACGACTTCGCGCACTACGTCGGGGTCGGCCGACGAGCGATGCACCTTGGTGGGACGATAGTCGAGCTCGCCCGGGTACTCTGCCGTCGCGACGTCGGTAGGTGTCTCGATCAGCGTCGGGGCCGGACGGCCATGCTTCATCTGCGTGAAGGCGCTGCGGAACAACTCCGGGATGCGCGTTACGTCGCTGACGTAACCGCTCCACTTCGTGATGCCCCCATAGTGGCTCACCGAGTCGAAACCCGGATGGACGCCGAATCGCACGCGATCATGTCCGCCCGGAAGTACGAGGAACGGCACGTTGTCCGCGAACCCTTGCGCGACTCCGCCGAAAGCGTTCTCCGCTCCGGGGCCCCGCTGCATGGAGAACACTCCGAGTTTCCGGCCATTCATCACGCGGCTGTACCCGTCCGCCATGTTCACGCCCGCGCGCTCCTGTCGAGTGATAATGGGCCGTATTCCCTCCATAGCCACGGCATCTATCAGCGTCTGCGCCGGAAACGCCGCCATCCACTCCACGCCCTCGGCCTTCAGAATCTTCGCTATCGCCCTATCGCCGTCCATGCATTTCTCCTTCAGTTTGCTATCTCGAATACGTCAGCGCATCATATCAGGGAACACCAAGCCCGTCACCCGCTCCCTCACCATCCCTGTACGCGAACTTCACGTAGGGATGCCCCTCGGTGTCGCCCGTCCCAAATCCGCGCTCTCCCCATCCGGCATTTTGCCCCATCCGTCATTCCTCTGAAAATAGGCTCAGGCAGACTTGTTGTAGGGGCAACCCTTGTGGTTGCCTGTTCCCGGCACCAACCCGTTTTCATCCCCTTATGTGGCCTTCGCAAGGCCATGGTGATTCCCGCTAAAGAAGACCCTTGCGTAACCCCCTCTCCCGTTCGCGGGAGAGGGCTGGGGTGAGGGTGACGTCCATAGCTGTTTCATACTCTACCTCCCCCTGCCAGCCCGCCGGGGGAGAGATACAGAGAGGGGGCATTCTCGAATTTGACGACAAAGAACATTCGTACTATCCTAGACGAAAACCCCGTCGGGCAGCCGGAGTTGCCCGTCCTTAAGAGAGGATTGTCAGGAAATATCAGGTTAAAAGAGACCCCCCTATCGGCCAAGCAAGTTCAGGCTCTTCCCCATCTCGCCACCGGTCAAACGTTGGCGCACACCGCAACCGCCGTCAACGTGTCGGAAAGGACCCTCCACCGGTGGCTAAATGAACCCACGTTCAAGGCCGCTTATTAGGAGTTGAGAGAATTGGAAGCAGACATCGCAAGGACGGAACTTCGAGGCCTCGCCCTCAAGGCCGCGACCACACTCTCGAAGGCCATGGACAACCCCGACCCCTACATCAGCCTCCGTGCTGCTCAGACTGCCGTCAACACAAGCGTCAAGGTCGAGGACGCCGAGAACGCCAAGCGCATCGTCCGTCTTCTGACCAAGTACGTTGAAGAGGACGACGAATCAAATGACGACCGCACCTCGGGCCGATTCCATGATCAACTTCACAAGGTGACTACGGGCCGATAGCCCTTGCCCCGCCAGGGTAGAGACCCAGAAAGGCGACGCACCTACACCCGTGCGAACTTCTGCACCCGCTGGCCTTCGAGCACCTCACCGATGTAGATGTCGCCGTGGGAGTCCACGGTGACGCAGTGCGGCGCTACGAACTGACCCGGAGTGCGGCTCGACTCGCCGCCCCAGCGTCCGAGCAGGTTGCCGTCGCTATCGAGAATGCTGAAACGGTGCTCCAATTCCGTCACGAGCACGGTATCGTCCGGCCCGAAGCACACCGAGGTCGGCAGGCGAAAGTCCGCCGTCCATATGTCGATGAACGTCCCTTCCTGGTCGAACACCTGGATCCTGTGGTTCTCTCGGTCGCACACGATCACTCGCCCTGCCGGGTCGATGCCGATTCCGTGAGGATTGTGAAAGTGCGAAGGCTCGGTCTTGCCCGGCGCTCCCCACGCCAGCAGGTAAGTCCCATCCGCGGCGAACTTGTGCACGCGAGCGTTCATATAGCCGTCCGAGACGAATATCTCTCCCGACCCGTTCGCCGCAATCCCCGTCGGACGGTTGAATGGTCCCGCGGCCTTCACTACCAGGAACTTCTCGATCTCGCCGCCCGTGTCCGACGGCTGATCCCTATTGCCCAACGTCATCAGAAGCTCGCCGTCCGGCGAATACTTGGTAACCGTATGGCTCCCCATGTCCGCGAAATAGAGGTTGCCGTCATTCCCGATCGTCATTCCATGCGGCTGAGTGAACTCGACGTCCCACGCCTTCACGAAGTTCCCGTCCCGGTCGAGGACCATCACCTTGTGGTCGCTCCGCGTGAAGAGATAGATGTTGTCCTCGCAGTCCGCCGCGATGCCCGCTACCTGAAAAAACTCATACCCTTCCGGCAGCGTCCCCCAGCCCTCCACAAGCTCATACGTGTGTTCCCCAACCTGATATCGCATTTCAGCAACCTCACAAGAATATCGTCCAATCGGCAGCC
Organism: Dehalococcoidia bacterium; assembly: GCA_965247555.1. GTDB lineage: Bacteria > Chloroflexota > Dehalococcoidia > Lucifugimonadales > VXLM01 > VXLM01. Next base: position 633,797 of record CBDFHR010000009.1, read on the forward strand.
CCTCATGGACTGCGCTACTATACGTCCTGCCCCATTTCAGGTCAACGCCGCTACATCCCTTCAATACGCAGCGTCAGGCGATCTCTTCACATTGCCAATCATTCCCGCCCCCCCGCCATCATTTCAGCGTCCCCACACCGTCATTCCTCTGAAAATAGCCTCCGGCAAACCTGTTGTAGGGGCAACCCTTGTGGTTGCCCGTTCCTCTGAAAATAGACACCGGCCAACCTGTCGTAGGGGCAGCCCTTGTGGTTGCCCGTTCCCGGCACCAACCCGTTTTCGTCCCCTTATGTGGCCTTTCGCAAGGCCATGGTGATTCCCGCGAACGCGGGAATCCACGATCTCTCTCTGCGCCCTCCGCGCCCTCTGCGGTGAATCAGTCGGCTTACGGAAAGCGCCGTACTCTTGACACCGGACAAGCCCAATAAGTACGATTCATAGAGAGGCAGGGCACGACACACTGTTGGACGCGGCAGCAAAGAATCCGAGCGGGAACGACATAGTCCCCGCCCTTTCGATCGAAGAGTAGTCACATGCCGCAGAAGTACCAGAGAGAGATCGAAGAGATCCTGCAGCAGGCCGGAGACATGGGCCTGGCTGATCCCCCCAAGCGTCGTCGCAAAGAGAACTTCGGACGGCTCGCCTGGGAGTATGTCAAGCAGTCCCTCGGCGGCAGCGCCTTCTCCATCACGCCCGGTCGGGTAATGCTCGGAGCGGTGCTCATCCTCTTGGCCGCCCTCGTACTCAACCTTGCCACCCCCGGATTCGGCATCGTGGGAATCCTGGCCTGGCTTGGCTTCATACTCTTCATCGTCGGATACGCCCTGTTCTTCATCAAGCCGAGACCCGTCCAAAAGCGCTGGCGCGGCGACGTGATCGAATACCAAGGCAGCGAATCCCTGTGGGACAAGCTCCGCAGACGATTCCAGTAACCCTCGTCACGAAAGAAGGCCCCGCTAAATGCGGGGCCTTCTTTATTCCACTCGGATCGAAACCGGCAGGCTAGGGGAGCGCTTCCCTCACACCGCGCACTCGCCCTCGCCGCGCTCCAGCTTGTACTTCACCGTCTTGTCCCAGTCGATGTACTCTTGGAGCGTGTCACGGTTCAGTTCGCCGACCTCCTTGAACTCCTGTAGGATCGGCTCGAACTCCTTGGGGCCCAGCCTCGCGGCAAAGTCCTTGAACTCCTCGCCCTGCTCGCGGTAGGCCCAGTAGAACTTGATCACCTTTTCAAGAGCGTCAGGAACGCGCTTGGCCGGCACCTTCGTCCTCGTCCGCAGTCCAATGCGCGTGTCGCCCTCATCGTAGCTTCCGCCTAGGAACAGCTCGTACGCGGGCACCTGACCGCTCGGGGCCTTCGACGCCGCGCCGTGGAAGCCGATGTCCGCCACGTGATGCTGACCGCACCCGTTCGGGCACCCGCTCATCTTCACGTGCATCCGGCGCGTCAGCGGGTCGTCGATGTTCATCTCGTCGATCTTGTCAATCACGGCCCGGCCAAGCCCCATGGAGGACGTGATGCCGAGCTTGCAGCTGTCCGTGCCGGGGCAGGAGACCACGTCGCTGATCTCGTGTACTCCCGATTGGCCGAAACCGATCTCGTTCAGGTCCTCCCACAGGGAGTGCAATGCCCCCTCAGGCACCCATCGGAACGTCAGGTTCTGCTGGTGATTGATCCGCGCCCGGCCACCGGCGTACGTCCGCGCCATATCCGCGAGCTTGTGGAACTGGTCGGCCTGGATGTCCCCTTGGTAGAGCTTGACGTTCACGGCCTTGTAGCCGGTCTGCCTCTGGTCGACCACGTTCGTCTCCACCCAGTGCTCGAACTCCGATGAGCTCGTGCCGTTCCGATACGCGCTGTTGACCGCCGGCGCGTCGACCGACTCGTCCTCGATGAACAGCAGGGACGTGGGATCGAACGACCTTTGCGCCCAGTCGCCGCGAAGCTCCTCCTCGACCTGCTCGCGGAAGGCGTCGATGCCGACCTTCGCGACGTGGAACTTGATACGCGCCTTCATCTTGTTCTTTCGAAGCCAAACCGTGTGGTGGAAGATGCGGATGACCGCTTCCGTGACCTTGAGGTACTCGTCCACCGGAACGAAGTCGTACAGCGTCGGCGCGATCTTCGGCATGATCGACGTTCCGCCGCCGACCCTGATCTCGAATCCTCGCTGACCGCCCTCCACCTTCGGGATGAACCCCACGTCGTGGATGCCCGTGATCGCGCAGTCGCGCGCGCAGCCGGAGAAGGCCGTCTTGAGTTTTCTCGGCAGCGCCTGCGTGTACGGATGCCGCACGAAGTACCTCGCATAGGCCGCCGCGTACGGCGTAACGTCGAACTGCTCGTCGGAGCACACGCCCGCCAGCGCACATCCGGTGACGTTGCGGACCGTGTTGCCACAGGCTTCCCTGGTGGTCAGCCCGACCTCGCCCAGCACACGCATTACGTCCGCCGCGTGCTCCAGCTTGACGTGGTGGAATTGGATGTTCTCCCGCGTCGTAACGTGCCCTTTGTTCAACGGGACGAACCTCGCGGAGACCTCGCCCAGCGCGTCCAACTGGTCGGCCTTCAGCCCACCGAACGGTATCTTGATCCGCATCATCTGCGCGTCCGGCTGGCGCTGGCCGTAGACACCCTGCTTCAGTCGATACGCCAAGAACTCCATCTCGTCGAACTCACCGGTCTGGAACCGCTGCACCTGGAGCTCGAAGTCGTCGATCTCCTCCGGCATCACGTCGATGATGCCCGCGGTCCGCTGCTTGAATTCGGTGGTCGTCATGGTTCGTGCTCCTTCTGATAACGAAAAACCCCGCTCGGCAAGTGTTTGAGCGGGGCACATTGATTGCGTTCTCTTTTGGACAAACGGTTACACGCGGCCCCTTGGAACCTTCATACAGGCGCAGGTGAGAACCATGCCGTTCGTCCTCATAGCTGCCTCAAGTCTAGCAAGCCCCTACAACCGTGTCAATGTTCCCTAGATCGACAATTCGAACGATTCAGACCTACAATCTCTCCCCCGCCGCGGGAGAGACACAGATTCAGACCTACAATCTCTCCCCCGCCGCGGGAGAGACACAGATTCAGACCTACAATCTCTCCCCCGCCGCGGGGGAGAGACTACAGAGAGGGGAGACACAGATTCAGACCTACAATCTCTCCTCCAGCGGGGGAGAGACACAGAGAGGGGGCTCTCCAAAGCAGCTAGCCGCTCAGTCCTCACTCCCCCATCAACTCAACGGCACAGTCAAGTATCCTCTGCCCGACATCATACTTGTCCATGAGGGGAAGCTCCTCAATACGCCCGCTGCGGTCGATGAGCGTAACCTTGTTCGTCTCCACCTCGAAGCCGCTGCCCTCCTCAGTCACGTCGTTCGCGGCAATCAGGTCGAGGCCCTTCTCCCGAAGCTTCACCTCAGCGTTGGAGACCAGCGACTCCGTCTCCGCCGCAAATCCCACACGCAAGACGCCCTTTGGTACCTCTATAAAAAAATCCTCGTTCTTGAGCAGGTGAAGGCTCATACCCTCGCTGTCCGGCTCCTTCTTGATCTTCTGAGTGGCCGTTTGCGCCGGCCGGTAATCGCTCAACGCCGCCGCCATCACGAGAATGTCGGCCCCCACGCAGGCTCCCAGCACGGCCTCCCGCATCTCGGCCACGGTCGCAGCGTGCAGTACCTCGGCGCCCGTGGGGTCGTCGAGTGCCGTCGGAGCCGTAACCAGCGTCACCTGCGCTCCTCTGTCGCGCGCCGCTTCGGCTATCGCGTAGCCCATCTTCCCCGAAGAGCGGTTGGTGATGATCCTAACCGGGTCGATAGCCTCCTGCGTCCCCCCAGCGCTCACGACCACCTTCCGCCCCGCGAGGTCGCCGTTCTGCCCAAGCACGAGCGCGATGTGTCCGAGCAGTTCCGGCGTCTCCAGCAGCCGACCCTTCCCCGACAGCCCTGACGCCAGGTGGCCTGACGCGGGCCCCGCGATGGAGACGCCCCTGCCACGGAGCCTTTCGAGATTCTCCTGCGTAGCCGCGTTCTCATACATATGCCCGTCCATCGCCGGAGCGATCAGCACCGGCGCGGTGGTCGCGAGTATCGTCGTGCCGAGCGCGTCGTCCGCCAGGCCGTTCGCGGCCTTGGCAATGAAGTCCGCCGTCGCAGGGGCCACGACCACGATATCGGCTCGCTCGGCAACCGCCACGTGGTGAATACCCAGCTCCGACACCGGGTCGAACATGTCCGTCACCACCGGCCGGTGAGTGATGCTCCGAAACGTTATCGGCGAGACGAACTTCGTCGCGCTCTCCGTCATGATCACGTCGACATGTGCGCCCGCCTGCGACAGCTTACTCGCCAGGTCGACCGCCTTATAGCAGGCGATGCTCCCCGTCACACCGAGGACGATATTCTTTCCTTGAAAAGGACGTGGCATCTAACGAATCTCCCATACGCGCGCAGCCACCACTCTGCGATCTATAGTACGGCGAACGCAGACTTGAGCGAAAGGGATAACAAGTCGCGTCTTTGAACACCTTTACACGTCCTCGACACCTGTCGTTCCGAACGTAGCGAAGCGAAGTGAGGAATCGAAAATCCTCGTCTTCCAGAACTCGCCCCGTAGCTGGAACGACCCTAATCCGACGGCGCAACACCTTATACCAATTCGTTATGACTACGCCATAATCCTTCAAAAGCAGCGGGCATAACAGAAACCGCCCACCGTCATTCCGGCGAAGAGCCTGCCCCGTACCCCGATACGGGGCAGGAATCCAGTCTCCCGTCCCTGCCAACACTCGACTATCGACGGAAAGATTGTCGCCATTTTCATCTTCCATGGTGCCGGTGGCAACCGGCATGGCTAATTGCTATGAAAATAGGCTCCGGCAAACCCGTCGTAGGGGCAACCCTTGTGGTTGCCCGTTCCCGGCGCCAACCCGTTTTCATCCCCTTATGTGGCCTTCGCAATGCCATGGTCATTCTGAGAAGCGCAGCGACGAAGAATCTACAATCTCTCCCCCGCCAACGGAGCGACTTCCTATCCCAATCTCTCCCCCGCCAACGGAGCGACTTCCTATCCCAATCTCTCCCCCGCCGACGGAGCGACTTCCTATCCCAATCTCTCCCCCGCCGACGGAGCGACTTCCTATCCCAATCTCTCCCCCGGCGGGGGAGAGACACTAGAGAGGGGGGTCTTCGTAATTCAACTCACGGAGACTGAACAGTTACACACTTCGGGCATTGCTTGTGAGAAACGGGCTATGCGGTTAGCCTATACCTTTGAGGAGCGCCGGGCATGAGCAGCCTCAACATCAGCAACTTCATATGGGGCATCGCCGACGATGTCCTGCGCGATGTCTACGTGCGCGGCAAGTACCGCGACGTCATCCTCCCCATGACCGTCATCCGTCGCCTCGACGCCGTGCTGGAGCCGACGAAAGACGCGGTGCTCAGCATGAAGGCGAACCTCGACGCCAACGGCATCGCCAACCAGGACGCTCCCCTCTGCCAGGCATCCGGCGAGGCCTTCTACAACACGTCGCCGTTCCGTCTTCGCGATCTTACCTCCAGGGCCAAGCGGCAGCAGCTCAGGGCCGACTTCGAGGCGTACCTCGACGGCTTCTCTCCCAACGTCCAGGAAGTCCTCGACAAGTTCAAATTCCGCAACCAGATACCGACCCTGATCGAGGCCGATGCCCTCGGCTATCTCATAGAAAAATTCCTCGAAAGCTCCGTCAACCTCAGCCCTAGGCCCGTCCTGAACGGGGACGGTTCCGTCCGGCTCGAAGGACTCGACAACCACTCGATGGGCACCGTCTTCGAGGAGCTCATCCGCCGCTTCAACGAGGAGAACAACGAGGAGGCGGGCGAGCACTTCACCCCGCGCGACGTCGTGCAGCTCATGGCCCACCTCATCTTCGAGCCGGTGGCCGACCGGATCGAGTCGAGCACCTACCTCGTCTACGACGGCGCATGCGGTACCGGCGGAATGCTGACCGTCGCCGAGGAGACCCTGACCCGCCTCGCCGGAGAGCACGACAAGGACGTCTCGGTCCACCTGTACGGCCAGGAGGTGAACCCGGAGACCTACGCCATCAGTAAGGCCGACCTCATCCTCAAGGGAGAGGGCGACGAGGCGAACAACATCGGGTTCGGCTCAACCCTTTCCGGCGACGCCTTTCCCGGTCAGGAGTTCGACTTCATGCTCTCCAATCCGCCCTACGGCAAGTCTTGGAAGACCGACCTCGAACGCATGGGGGCAAGCGAGAGATGCTCGACCCCCGCTTCCTCATCGACCACGACGACGACCCCGAATTCAGCCTCGTCACCCGCTCCAGTGACGGCCAGATGCTCTTCCTCGCCAACATGCTGAGCAAGATGAAGCGGAACACAAAGCTCGGCAGCCGCGTCGCCGAGGTGCACAACGGTAGCTCCCTCTTCACCGGCGACGCCGGACAGGGCGAGAGCAACATCCGCCGCTGGATCATCGAGAACGACTGGCTCGAGGCCATCGTCGCCCTCCCCCTCAACATGTTCTACAACACCGGCATCGCCACATACATCTGGGTGCTCAGCAACCGCAAGCCGGAGCACCGCCGCGGCTGCGTACAGCTCATCGACGCCACTCAGTGGTACCGGGCCCTCCGCAAGAACCTCGGCAACAAGAACTGCGAGCTGGCCGACGCGCACATCCGCCGCATCTGCGACGCCTTCCTCGCCTTCGAGGACACCGAGCAGTCCAAGATATTCCCCAACGAGGCCTTCGGCTACCGCAAGGTCACCGTCGAGCGGCCTCTGCGACTGGATGGCATCGACCCCGAACGGGCCTACACGGCTCGGGAGATCAAGACGCTGAGGGAGCAGGGTGCGCGCTCCGAGACCGCGCCGCCCGTAATCAAGAGGGTCCACAAGAAAACCCTCGACCCCGACCCCCTGCGCGGCCTCTTCCCCACCACCCTCAACGGCAGGCCCGCCGTCGTCGAGTACGAGCCGGACACCGAACTCCGCGACACCGAGCAGGTGCCGCTCATGGAAGAGGGCGGCGTCGAGACCTTCCTCCGCCGCGAGGTCCTCCCCTACGCGCCCGACGCATGGTACGTGCCGTCCAGCGTCAAGACCGGCTACGAGATCAGCTTCACCCGCTACTTCTACAAGCCCCAGACCCTCCGCCCCCTCGACGACATCCGCGCCGACATCCTGGCACTGGAACGCGAGACCGAAGGCCTGCTGAGCGAAATCGTGGGAGAAAGAACCCTATGACCGAAGACGACGAGAGACTATCGGAGGATTCGGCAATCGTGAAGGATAACATGAGCGCTGAAGAGTGCGACATTCTCGACCGATTCGAGCGGGACGAGCTGCCCTCAGCCCCAGGCGCCGAACGCGAAATCGAGGCGGCCCGCCGGGCGGCTCGCAAAACGTGCATTTCCACTGAGTTCGTCGGAGCGGATATACTTACATTGGGAGCTGGTGAAGGAGGAGCTGGCCGAGCGACGGATGCCCTCTGACCCGCACCGAAAGCGAGGTGACCTCATGCCTAACTGGGACGAATGCGACGCCGTCGAACGTCACCCCGACAAGGTCAGTGGCGCTTGGATATTTCGCGATACTCGTGTACCGCTATACGCCCTCTTCGAAAACCTCAGGGATGGCGCAATGGTCGATCAGTTCCTTGAATGGTTTCCCGGCGTTGACCGCTGGAAGGTGCAAGCTGTCCTCGACCATGAGTTAGAGTCCCTATCGGTCTGACCGGCCCCGGAGACTTCAGAGAGTTCCTCGTTTGACATGAAGGCAGGAACAATCCCCTCTGACGTCGAGTGACTAGGCGACGCGCCGGTGCAAGGGGCAATGTGACGGGGAAGCACGCCACTCCGTAACGCACCCTTTTCTGTCGGCAGTGCATAGTTAACCCAGCATTGCACACACCACTATGGGCCCTCTATACTATAGTTTGCCTATACCATAAGAGGGACTCATGGCCCATACATTGCGGTGACTTTATCATGACTCGACGCTCAGACCACACCGTTGGGCGCGCAGGAATGTACATACGACAGCCAACCGGGTACTCGGCGTTTATTCCCCGCGCTCTTCCACCCGATCCGCCGCTGGCCGCCGGAGGTGAGTTCCAAGCGGTCCTCTCGCGAGCGGACCTTGCTTTAGGGCGTCTGGACGGTTCCGTGCAAACCCTGCCGAATCCAGAGATGTTTGTCCTCATGTACGTGCGTAAGGAAGCCGTGCTCTCCAGCCGGATCGAAGGGACTCAGAGCTCATTGCAAGACTTGCTGGCCGCCGAGGCGCAGTTCCTTTCTCCCACACGTCCACGTGACGTAGCCGAGGTCGTCAACTACGTAGACGCGATGAGATATGGCTTGGAACGTTTGAGTGACTTGCCCGTCTCCATTCGCCTCATTCGTGAGATTCACCGGCGCCTGCTCCGTAATGTCCGCGGCTCGAACCTTACCCCGGGCGAGTTGCGGACCACTCAGAATTGGATCGGCCCCGCCGGGTGCTCGATCGGCGAGGCCACGTTCGTTCCGCCGCCACCGCACTTCGTTCCCGAAGCTCTCGGAGATATAGAACGCTTCCTCCACAGGCAGGATGACCTGCCTGTGCTGTCCAAAGTCGGGCTCGCCCATGCTCAGTTCGAGACGGTCCACCCGTTCTTAGACGGAAACGGCCGCATAGGTCGGCTGCTGATTACATTTCTGCTGACCGAACGCGGAATCCTGCAACGGCCCGTCCTCTACTTGTCGCACTATTTCGCCCGGTACCGGCAGGACTACTACGATCACCTCCAGGCCGTGCGGGACAGAGGCGACTGGGAGGGTTGGATGCTCTTTTTCTTGATGGGCGTAATCGAAGTGAGCGCCGAGGCCACCGCGACTGCACGGCGAATACTACTGCTCCGTGAAGACCATCGACGCGCCATCACCGACAACCTTGGTCGCGCCGCCGGCAATGGCCACCGTGTTCTTGAACACCTCTACGAGCGCCCAATTATCTCTGTAAACTCCGTGAGGAGCCTAATTGGCACGACCTACCCTGCGGCAAACCAACTGGTCTCTCGGCTCGTGGACAGTGGAATCCTGCGTGAGATCACGGGATACGCTCGCAATCGGGTCTTCGCCTACCGAAGCTATATCGACCTGTTCGAGGACGCTGCCCCGGAAACCGAGGCTTAACCCATTCCGGCTGTGAAAAACACCAAAGAGTCCGTGCTCCCCATCCCCCAACCCTACCCCCACTACAAACCCTCCCACGTCGAGTGGCTCGGCAACGTCCCAGCGCATTGGGAGGTGAGGCGGCTGAAGTTTGCGGCGAGAATCATCGCCGGGCAATCTCCTCCGTCTGAAATTGTGTTTCAGTATTCAGACCGTTTCCCGTTCTTGCAGGGCAACGCTGAATTTGGACTCGTAAGTCCCACCCCACGACTCGCATGTGAAGAGCCGTCGAAATGGGCAAGGGCTGGCGACATTCTACTATCGGTCCGCGCACCGGTAGGCGCGCTGAACATCGCCGACCAAATGTATGGTATTGGTCGTGGGCTTTGTGCCATTACGCCAAGTGCAGACTTAACGCGGCGATTCGCATACTACACACTGAGAACTGCAAAAGCGGGTCTTGATCGGGCGTCTACGGGTAGCACTTACGACGCCGTAACTGTTGGTGATGTCGGTGGTCTGCCATTCCCCCTCCCACCCCTACCCGAACAGCGCGCCATCGTCCGATACCTCGACCACGTCGACGACCGCATCCGCCGCTACGTCAGCGCCAAGGAGAAGCTCATCGCGGTGCTGGAGGAGGAGCGGCAGGCCGTCATCCACCGCGCCGTCACCCGCGGCCTCGACCCCAACGTCCGCCTCAAGCCCTCCGGCGTCGAGTGGCTCGGCGAAGTCCCGGCGCATTGGGAGGTGCGGCGATTGCGAACCGTCGTTGAGATGAGAGTTAGCAATGTCGACAAGCACATAAGGGATAATGAATTGCCAGTCCGACTTTGCAACTACGTCGATGTCTACAAGAATGACCGCATAACTCGGGCGATATCCTTTATGAACGCTACGGCAACGAAAGACGAAATTGAGAAGTTTCGTCTTCACCAAGACGACGTTCTCATCACGAAAGACTCGGAAACTTGGGACGACATTGGTGTTCCAGCTCTTGTGACGGAGCCTGCCCATGATTTGATCGCCGGCTATCATCTAGCATTGCTACGCCCTTACCGAACAATGCTGGGCCGATACCTCTCTCGGTCCTTGCAAAGCAAAATGGTTTCATGTCAGTTCCACGTGGAAGCAAAGGGGGTAACACGATATGGGCTTTCTCAAGGTGGAATCAAATCGATTCACGTTCCTCTCCCACCCCTCTCCGAACAGACCGCCATCGTCGAGCACCTCGACAAGACCACCACCGCCATCGACGACGCCATCAGCCGCGCCCGCCGCCGGATCGAGCTCCTCCGCGAGTACCGCACGCGCCTCATCGCCGACGTCGTCACCGGCAAGCTCGACGTCCGCGAGACGACCGCCAACCTCCCCGACGAGACCGCTCAGTGAGACCCAACGAACTTGACAATAACGACCGACAATGCAACAAAATGCGACAGAATGTTACACTTTAAGCGGTTTTTACCGCTCCTGCATCCTCCGTCAGGCCCCACGTCGGAGGGAGCCGATGAGTGGGGCTGACGACTTCAAGAAAGAGCCGCCAAGGGAAAGCGAGGTGACCGTATGACGAACTGGGAGACGTGTCCTGCAGTCGAAAGCGTGCCCGGCAAGGTGAGCGGGGCCTGGGTGTTCAAGGACACGCGGTTGCCCGTGTCGGCCCTTTTCGGGAACCTTGCGGAGGGCGCGACTGTCCACGACTTCATTGAGTGGTTTGGCGGGGTGGACGAAACACAGGTGCGGGCGGTCTTGGAATTCGTAGTGCAAGACCTAGACGCCAAGGTCGCTAAAGTCTCGCATGCGAATCTTGTTTGACCACAATGTGCCCCGGCAGCTTCGCCGACACCTCGTCGGTCACGACGTTGACATGGCGGAGAAGCGCGGGTGAGCAACGCTTGTCAATGGGGAATTGCTAGACCGGGCGGAAGAAGCAGGATATGAAGTCGTGATTACTGCGGACAGGAACATGCCATACCAGCAGAACATCGGGAGCCGAAGCTTCGCACTGATCATTCTCGGCGCGAACCGGTGGCCGCTCATTGAGCCAAAGATCGAGGATATTCGCAACGCCCTGGACGGAATCCAGCCCGGTGAAGTGCGGGAAGTCGGCATCCCGATGAGAGGCGAGACATAGCGTAACCACCGAACACCGGCGAGATGAGGCGTGGCACCATCACCCGCGCCCGCCGCCAGATCGCACTCCTCCGCGAGTACCGCACGCGCCTCATCGCCGACGTGGTCACCGGCAAGCTCGACGTCCGCGAGACGGTCGCCAATCTGCCGGAAGAAGCCCGTCAGTGAGACCCCTTGAACTTGACAATAACCACACAAATGCAACAAAATGCAACCGGATGCAACATTTTTCCAAGTTTTCGAGCGGTCACGCAGCTATCGTAGCGTGCTCAGCCGCCCCCCATCAGCGAGGCGGCGGCAGGCATGCCGGAGGGCGCAGCTGAGTGGGATACAATAGAGAGTGAGTCCGTTGCCACTCTGCCCCTGAGCGAAGCCTGATCGTGCTTGTTCCAACCCAGCCGAAGATATACCACATCGTCCACGTCGACCAGCTGGCCTCGATTGTCTCGGAAGGCAACCTTTGGTCCGACGCGACAATGTCCGGGCGACAAGGAACCGGGACTACCATCGGTATCAGCAGCATCAAGCAGCGCCGACTTGGAAAGCCGCTGAGAAGCCACAGGGGTCTGCACGTGGGCGACTGCGTGCCGTTCTACTTCTGTCCGCGATCCGTCATGCTCTACGTGATCTCTAGGAGCAACCATCCCGAACTGGAGTATCTAGGCGGTCAGACCCCGATTGTTCATTTGGAAGCAGACTTGCAGGCAACCGTGGCTTGGGCGGACACGAACGGCCGACGCTGGGCATTCACTTCCTCCAACGCCGGGTCCTACTACTTCGAGGACTTTTCGGACCTACGCCGATTGGACAAGATTAGTTGGGATGCAGTTGACGCTAATCAGTGGTCCGGTGCTGGGGTTGATCAATCCGTGAAGGAGGCCAAGCAAGCCGAGTTCCTCGTCGAAGGCTCGTTCCCGTGGGACCTGGTCTCCCGGATTGGCATCCGATCGCGAAACATATATGCTAGAATCCAAGACGCGCTTCAGGGAGCACTTCACAGACCAGTGGTAGAGATCAAGCCGGGTTGGTACTACTGACCAGAGGAGGCGGCATGATCGAATTAAAGACCGGTGACATATTTGACGAAGACGTCGAAGCCTTGGTCAACAGCGTCAACTGCGTCGGCGTCATGGGCCGCGGCATCGCGCTCCAATTTAAGAACCTTTTCCCCGAGAACTTCAAGGCATACGCGGAGGCTTGCGAGCGTCAAGAGGTTCAGCCTGGCCAGATGTTTGTCTACGAGTCAGGCAAGATGACGAACCCGCGCTACATTATCAACTTCCCTACCAAGCGCCATTGGCGCGGCAAGAGCCGTATGGAAGACATTGAGTCGGGTCTCCATGCGCTTGCTCGGGAGATCAGCGAACGCAACATCCGCTCCATCGCACTCCCCCCTCTCGGCAGCGGCCTCGGTGGACTGGAATGGTCCATTGTACGCTCGCGCATTGAATTCGCCTTGCGGGACATCGACGATCTGAGAGTCGTCGTATTCGAGCCGGGAGGGATGCCGTCGGATGGTCGGGCAAACCGCTCGACCGATGTGCCGAGAATGACTCGAAGCAAGGCCGTGTTGGTCGATCTCATGCACCGCTATCTCAGCGGCTTGCTTGACCCGTTCGTGACGTTGCTGGAAGTGCATAAGCTGATGTACTTCATGCAGGTGGCGGGTGAGCCGCTGAGTCTGCAATTTCAAAAGGCGCATTACGGACCGTACGCGGAAAACCTGCGACACGTACTCAGGGACATTGAAGGTCATCTCATATCGGGCTATGCCGACGGTGGAGACGCGCCGGGCAAACGCCTCGAAATTGTCCCCGGCGCTGTGGAGGAGGCTCGCGCATTCCTTGATAACCTTCCCGAAAGTAGGGAACGGTTCGCGAGAGTTTCCCAACTCGTCGACGGGTTTGAGTCGTCGTTCGGCCTTGAACTGTTGACAACGGTACACTGGGTCGCGAACGAGCATCCCCCTGCTACCGAAGAGGAAGTGATAGCCCATACATATGGGTGGGCTTCACACAAGCGCCAGTTCTCTGAGCGCCAGATACGCCTTGCGCTCCGGGTTCTGAGAGACAAAGGCTGGCTCGCCACAAGCCAAGCATGACCACCGACACCACCGAACGAGGCCTTGAGCGACTCATCTGCACAGCCCTGACCGCCCGCCCGTGCGAACAGTCGCAGAAGCATGGTGTGCACGAACGCCCGTCCAGCTATAGCGTCGGCTGGCTCTGCGGCGACCCGCACGACTACGACCGCGAGTTCTGCGTCGACCTCGCGCAGCTTTCCACCTTCCTCAGCACAACCCAGCCCGATGTGGCCGGCTCGCTCCGCCTCGACCAGGACGGCCCGACGCGACGCGCGTTCCTCTCTCGCCTCCGGGGTGAGATCGGCAAGCGCGGCACCATAGACGTGCTCCGCAACGGTATCAAGCACGGGCCCCACGACCTCGACCTCTTCTACGGCACGCCGTCACCCGAAAACGAGAGGGCGAAGGACCTGTACGCGCTGAACCGCTTCAGCGTCACACGACAGCTCCGGTACAGCAACGACAACGCACAGCTTGCCCTCGACCTGTGCCTATTCATCAACGGCCTGCCGGTCGCCACCTTCGAGCTCAAGAACAGCCTCACCAAGCAGACGGTGGAGGACGCTGTCCAGCAGTACAAGCGCGACCGCGACCCGCGTGAGAAGCTGTTCGAGTTCGGACGCTGCCTCGTACACTTCGCGGTCGACGACCACGAGGTGCGCTTCTGCACCGATCTTCAAGGAGACAAGTCGTGGTTCCTCCCCTTCAACCGCGGTTGGGATGACGGCGCGGGGAATCCACCGAACCCGAACGGCCTCAAGACCGACTACCTGTGGAAGCGGGTGCTCACCCGCGACGGCCTCACCGATATCATCGAGAACTACGCACAGGTCATCGAGACGAAGGACCGAAAGACCGCGCGAGTCAAGCGGGAGCAGATCTGGCCTCGCTTCCACCAGCTCGAAGTCGTCCGCAGGCTGCTCGCCGATGTGTCCGAAACGGGAGTCGGACGGCGATACCTCGTCCAGCACTCCGCCGGAAGCGGCAAGTCGAACTCCATCGCCTGGCTGGCGCACCGGCTTATCGGTCTCGAGAACGACGGCGTCCCGGTAGTCGATTCCGTCATCGTCGTCACCGACCGGAGAGTCCTGGACAAGCAGATCAACGACACCATAAGACAGTTTGCCCAGGTCTCTTCCGTCGTCGATCACGCCGAGCGCTCAGGCGACCTTCGACGGTTCATCGAGTCGGGCAAGAAGATCATCATATCCACGGTCCAGAAGTTCCCCTTCATCATCGACGAAATCGGAAACGAGCAGAGGGGCCGCCGCTTCGCCATCATCATCGACGAGGCACATTCGAGCCAGGGTGGGCGCACCTCCGCGGCGGTCTCGATGGCCCTCGGTGAGGCCGGTGGGCAAGAAGTGGACGAGACGACGGAGGACAAGATCAACCGCCTCATGGAGTCGAAGAAGCTCTTGACCAACGCCAGCTACTTCGCCTTCACCGCGACACCCAAGAACAAGACCCTGGAAATCTTCGGCGATCCTGAACCTCAGCCCGACGGTAGTGTCCGGCATCGCCCCTTCCACAGCTACACGATGAAGCAGGCCATTCAAGAAAACTTCATCGTGGACGTGCTGAAGCACTACACGCCGGTGTCCAGCTACTACAGGCTGATCAAGACCGTCGAGGGCGATCCGGAGTTCGATACCAACCGGGCCGCCAAGAAGCTCCGCCGCTACGTCGAAAACCACGACCACGCCATCCGCCTCAAGTCCGAAATTATGGTCGATCACTTTCACGAGCAGGTGATCGGGCTTCGGAAGATCGGCAGACAGGCGCGCGCCATGGTGGTGACGGGCAGCATCGAGCGGGCGATCGGCTACTACCACGCCATCCGAACCTACCTCACGGAGCGCAACAGTCCCTACGAGGCCATCGTCGCCTTCTCGGGCGAGCACGACTACGGTGCCGAGAAGGTCACCGAGTCGTCGCTCAACGGATTCCCCTCGAGCCGGATACCTGAGGAGATCAGGAAAGACCCGTACCGCTTCCTGGTCTGCGCCGAGAAATTCCAGACCGGCTACGATGAGCCGCTCCTGCACACGATGTATGTCGACAAGCTGCTCTCCGACGTCAAGGCCGTGCAGACCCTCTCCCGCCTCAACCGCGCCCACCCCCAGAAGCACGACGCCTTCGTGCTCGACTTCGTCAACGAGGCCGACACGATCCGCTATGCTTTCGCCGACTACTACAGGACGACGATACTGGCGGACGAGACCGACCCCGACAAGCTGCACGACCTCAAGGCCGACCTCGACGGCTGCCAGGTCTATTCTCCCGACCAGGTCGATGATCTCGTCGAGCGTTTCTTCGCAAAGGCCGAACGTGACACCCTCGACCCCCTCCTGGACAAGTGCGTAGACGAGTACCGGAATCGGCTGGACGAGGACGGCCAGGTGGACTTCAAGGGCAAGGCGAAGGCGTTCCAGCGCGCCTACGGCTTCCTCGGTACCATTCTCCCGTATACCAACGCCGACTGGGAGAATCTGTCCATCTTCCTGAACTTCCTCGTGCCCAAGCTGCCCGCCCCCATTGAGGAAGACCTGTCAAAGGGAATTCTCGAGACCATCGACATGGACAGCTACCGTGTGGAGAAGCAGGCGGTGCACGATATCCAACTTTCCGACGAGGACGCCGAGATCGAAGCCACCCCCACTCCCGGGGCCGGCCAAAAGCCCGAGCCTGAACTCGACCAACTCTCGAATATCATCAGAGACTTCAACGACCGGTGGGGAAACATCGAATGGATGGATTCTGACAAGATCGAGAGGGTCATCGCCGAGGACCTTCCCGCCAAGGTTGCGGCCGACAGGGCATACCAAAATGCCGCCGCCAACTCCGACCGCCAGAATGCGCGAATCGAGCACGACCGGGCCCTCAAACAGGCTGTGACGGAGCTGCTCGCAGACCATGCCGAGTTGTTCAAGCAGTTCAGCGACAACCCGTCCTTTCGCACATGGCTCTCGGAGATGATCTTCTCGGCAACCTACCGCCAAGCCGCCTAGTGGTTCAACATCCTAGTAATGAAGGGTAACGACAATGTGACTTCGTAGGGGCGGGTTTCAAACCCGCCCTGTCGTTGTAGAACGCAGATCGCCCCCCAATTACTACCCGTCATTTCAAAGATTTCGGTCTACTGGGCTGGCAATAATGGCACACGGCGTAACTGTTCACAGAGTCGGTGAGATATGCAGGAATTGTCCCCCTGCTGTCATTGCTATGAAAACAGGCTCCGGCAAACCTGCTGTAGGGGCAACCCTTGTGGCATCTGCTCCAACTAATTCGACGAAAGAGGGCTAATATGCATGATTTCAACGCCCGATCAGAAGCTCAATAACACCCAATCCGCGTTTGTGGGCAGGAATCTTATCCGAGTCGCCCGGAGTGGCATTCACTTCTACCCTTTGATATGTCCCCTGGGCGCGCTAATTGTACCCAAAATGGCAATTAGTTGGATCAAATGCCCTTGTGGTTGCCCGTTCCCGGCGCCAACCCGTTTTCATCCTCTTATGTGGCCTTCGCAAGGCCATGGTCATTCTGAGGAGCGCAGCGACGAAGAATCCACAATCTCTCCCCCGCCGACGGAGAGACTTCCTATCCCAATCTCTCCCCCGGCGACGGAGAGACTTCCTATCCTAATCTCTCCCCCGGCGGGGGAGAGACACAGAGAGGGGGTCTTCGCAAGTCAACTCACTGAGACTGAACAGTTACCACACCACTTGGCCTGATGACTTCTGAATTCCGGCCCCGTATCGTTGTACGGGGTGACGTCCCTCCGCCGCAATGACGGATACAGAACGTACTCCTACAGGGCGAACCCTACCGCCGCGACTCGAGGGACTGCATCTCGTACATCATGGCGAACAGCCCTGACCGATGCCTTAGCTCTTCGGGTGGTCCTGCCTCGACGATTCGGCCACCGTCTATGACGAGAATCTTGTCCGCTTCGATGACGGTCTTGAGGCGGTGGGCTACGACGATGAGGGTGCTGCGCCGACGAAGGCTGTCGAGAGCGGCGGTGAGATGGAATTCGGTCCGGGCGTCTAGGGCGGAGGTCGGCTCGTCCAGCAGGACGAGTCCGGCCTTCCTGTACAGGGCGCGGGCGATGGCGATGCGCTGGCGCTCCCCGCCTGACAGGTCGATGCCCTTTGGACCGAGGCCCTCGTCGAGTCCGTTGGGCAGCGACTCGATGAACTCGGCAAGCTGCGCGTCACGAACGACCTGCTCGACGAGGACCATGTCGGGCTGTGTATCGGGGTAGGCGATGTTTGCGAGAACCGTGTCGTTCCACAGCCAGGCGTCCTGCGGGACAACGGATATGTGGCGTCGCACCGCGCCTATGGAGAGGTCGCGGATGTCGTCTCCGTCGATCAGGATGCGCCCCTTCAACGGCTCGTAGAACCCTTGCATGAGGTCGAGGACGGTGCTCTTGCCGCCGCCCGTCGGTCCGACGATGCCCACGAACTCGCCCGCCCCAGCACGAAAGCTCAGGTCTTCGATGCCGAAACCCTCTCGCGCATAGCGGAAGCTGACGTGGGAGAACTCGACCGACGGTCCGCCGGTCTTCGCGACCGGCTCTCGGACGCCGGACGTTCCCTCCATAGGAAGAGCCATGAGCTCGTCGATCCGATCAGTGGCGGCCTTGACCGACTCCCCCACGGTGATGAAGTCCAAGATCCTCCTCACCGACTCGTACAGGCCCGGTAGGTAGGCGAGGAACGCCACGAGGTCGCCGACCGTCGCACGACCGTTGACGACCTCGAACGCGCCATAGCCGAAGATGAGGCCGCGCACGACGTTCTGGATGGCCACCCAGAAGCCGAACCGAAAGAGATCGTGGTGCGCGATCATTCGGGCCTTGTTACGCCAGTTGCGGCGCGTCCATCCCTCCCACCAAGCCATCTCGCGGCCCTCACCGGTGAACGACTTGACGGTCTTGATGTTGTCGAAGACTTCCGTGATGTACGACTGGCCCGACGAGAGGATGTCCGTCTGCTCGTGGAACAGCCGCCGCTCGCGGCTTCCGGCTACACGGGCGAGCAGATATGAGGGCGGAAACGCAAGCAGTGTGATGAGCCCGAGCTTCCAGTTGAGCGAAAACATGATCCCGGCGGTCGCGAGGACGAGAATCGAGTGATACATCGACTGCACGACGGTCTGGGCGACGAACCCCTCGCCGACGCGGCCGCAGCTTCTCGTGAGGACCGTGACGATATGCCCTAATCTGGTGCGCTCGATGTCGTCGAGCCGCCCTTGGATGAGGTGGTTGAACAGGTCGGTGCGGAGCCGCCGCGTCACGGCCTCGCCGACAGACGCACGGGCGTAGTTCCGCACCAGTCCGAGTCCCACGTCGACGACAGGAAGCAGCGTCATCGCCACCACCAGCGCGAGGATCATGGATGTGTCGCCACGGGGTATCGCCTGGTCGATCAGCTCACGCAGCAGCAGCGGCGTCACGAGAGCGGAGGCCGTGCCAAGGAACATCAGAACGACGACGATTCCGAGCGTGCGCCACTGCCTGCGGACTTCTCGAATGACGAGGCTGAGGGTGTAGCTGTCGCCGGTTGATACGGTAGTCAATGCGTCTCCTTCATAGGTCAAGGTGGTGGACGACAAGCATAGCATGGAGACGCTATTCGTACAATATTGATCTTACTATGGATATATGATATGACATTTGGGGTACTAGTGGTATTATATCGGCATAGTACAAGTGTTATGAGACGTTATCAGTAATATTTACTTGACGATTCCGACCTCAATGTGATAAGATACATATTGAGAGATGAGAAGAAGCCCCCGTTGCGGGGCTTTCTTGCTTTCCATGGCCTCCCAAACCAGCCTCACTCGCTCTGCTTTCAGGAAGTTGCATGAGTCGTTGCTCGTGCTATACTGCTACTGGATAGTAAGCCTCTTACGTAAAGGGTGCTTACGCAGTAAGAGTTGCTATGAGGCTCACATTCTTTAGAACCGCGCCTAGCGGCATCGCGCTCGTGCTAACTCTGTGCTGTGTGGCGGTCGTGCTTTTGGCGGCGTGCGGGGACACTCGCCCGACGCCCACGTCAGTTCCTCCGACAGCACAGCCGGCCACACCTGCACCGACTGCGACTTCGGTGCCGCAGCCGACGGCAACTCCCACACCTACGCCTGTGCCAACAGCATCTCCCACTGCCGTGACGGTCAGTGCCGACAGGGCCGCGCTGGTGGCGCTTTACGAGTCCGCGGGCGGGGACAAGTGGACCAGGAGCGATAACTGGCGGAGCGACTCGCCGATCGGCGAGTGGTACGGCGTCACGACTGACGACGACGGTCGAGTTACGCAGTTGGTCCTCGTCGAGAACGGGTTGGTCGGGAATATACCGCCGGAGTTTGGCGATCTATCCAACATGGAAAAACTGGAGCTTCGCGGGAACTGGTTGGTTGACCTCATACCGTCGGAGTTGGGCAGTCTATCGAACTTGACCGTCCTCGACCTGTCAGAGAACTGGTTGGTTGGGGAGATACCGGCGGAATTGGGGAGTCTTGTCAGCCTGGAACTGCTGGACCTTCGTGATAATGCGTTAGGTGGGAAAATACCGCCGGAGTTAGGCAACCTTTCCAATCTCAGGGTTTTGGACCTCTCGGGCAACAGTCTTGCCGGGCCGATACCCCTAGAGTTTGGCAAGCTCTCGAACCTCATGAAGTTGGGACTGAAGGGGCTCCACATCAGGGGGTGTGTACCGGAAACTCTCTCTAGGATTGTCGATCTTTTTGGGCCAACCTGCGTCGGCATGGAAGCGCTGATCGCGCTCTACCACGCCACGGACGGCCCGAACTGGAAGAACAACGACAATTGGCTTAGCGAAGCGCCGATTGGCGAATGGCACGGCGTCGTTGCGGACGAAGAAGGCCGGGTCGTTAGATTGGAACTTGGCGAGAACCAGTTAAAGGGCAACATCCCGCCCGAAATGGGTGCCCTTACCGATCTGACTGAGTTGGATATGCAGGGGAACTGGCTGAGAGGGGAGATCCCGTCTGAACTGGGAAACCTGACAAACCTGACGGTGTTGGGTCTCTGGAACAATCAGCTTTCGGGCGAGATACCGTCGGAACTGGGGAAGCTCTCCAACCTGACGCACTTGTACTTGGAAAAGAATCTCTTAAGCGGGGAGATACCGCCGGAGTTGGGCGACCTCGCCAATCTGGTATACTTGGAGTTGAACAAGAACGGGTTGACCGGCGAGATACCGTCGGAGCTAAGCGGCCTCGCGACTCTTGAATACCTATACCTTCATGAGAACTGGCTGAGCGGCGAGATACCGTTTGAGCTGGTCAAACTCTCCAAATTGAAGGTGCTCTCACTTTGGGATAACCGGCTAACCGGTGAGATTCCGTTGGAGTTGGGCAAGCTTTCGAATTTGACGGAACTGGACCTGTCGGAGAACAAGTTGACGGGGGGAATACCGCCTGAGTTGGGCCATCTTTCAAATCTGGAATACCTATATCTCTATGAGAACCGGTTGAGCGTAGAGATACCGCCGGAACTGGGCAACCTGTCAAACCTGCTCATGCTTGGTCTCTGGAGTAACGACCTCACAGGTGAGATACCGTCCGAGCTGGGCAACTTGACCAATCTGACAGAACTGGCCCTCTCACAGAACAGACTGATCGGGCGGATACCGCCTGAATTGAGCAACCTCTCCGGCCTCACGCACCTCTTCCTTTGGGGAAACAACTTGACCGGCAAGATTCCGTCGGAACTGGGTAACCTCTCCGATTTGACGAACTTGGACCTCTCGGTGAACCAGTTGGCCGGGGACATACCATCGGAACTTGGCAATCTGGCCAACCTGACCCTCCTGTACCTTTTGGGAAACAACCTGACCGGCGAGATTCCATCGGAGTTGGGCAACCTTTCCAATCTGGTAGAACTGGACCTCGCACAGAACCAATTGACCGGCAGGATTCCCGCCGAATTGGGAAACCTGTCCAATCTGACACATCTAGCGCTCTCACAGAATCTGTTGACCGGCGAAATACCGCCGGAGTTGGGCGACCTCAAGAGCTTGACGCAACTATACTTATGGGAAAACACCTTGAGCGGTGAGATACCGTCGGAATTGGGCAGTCTTTCAAGTCTGGCGGAGGTGGACCTTTCGGACAACCAGTTGGCCGGCGAGATACCGCCGGAACTGGGCAATCTAACCAGGCTGACACACCTGTATCTCTTGGACAACAAGCTGAGTGGAGAGTTACCCTCCGAGTTGGGCAAGCTGTCCACTTTCATCAACATCGACCTTTCGGAAAACCGGTTTACGGGATGTATACCCGACAGCTTGCGCCACCTCGGTCAACCTGTCGACCTGGGCGGCAAATCATTCTGCGGGGACACGGCGTCGGACGGATGATGGGGTGGACGGGCAACCACAAGGATTGCCTCTACGACGACGGATTTGCAAGGCACGTCCTCGATAGAGATGAGGCGTGGACTGCCCTGAACGTAACTGTTCAGAGTCGGTGAGATATGCAGGAATTGTCCTCCTGCTGTCATTCCTCTGTAAGCAGCCTGTGTTCCACCACCATCCGTCATTCCGGCGGAGAGCCTGCCCCGTACCCCGATACGGGGCAGGAATCCAGTCTCCGGTACCCGCCAACACTCGACTATCGACGGAAAGATTGTCGCCATTTTCAACTTCCATGGTGCCGGTGGCAACCGGCATGGCTAATTGCTATGAAAATAGGCTCCGGCAAACCTGGTTGTACGGGCAACCCTTGTGGTTGCCCGTTCCCGGCACCAACCCACTTTTATCTCTCTTATGTGGTCTGACAAGGCCATAGTGATTCCGAGGAGCGCAGCGACGAAGATTCTGCAATCTCTCCCCCGCCGGGCTGACAGGGGTAGGCAAAACGAAATTGTAGCTATGATCCAGCCCCGCCTCCCTGTCATTCCGAGCGCAGCGAGGAATCTAAAGTCCATGATCACAAGACCAGATAGCCGGTGCCACGCTTATATCGTGACCAAGAGTGAAAACAGCGTAAGAACGCTGTATGTTGGCTTTACGTTGTGATAGACACTCTAGATTCTTCGACTCCGCTCCGCTGCGCTCAGAATGACAGTGACGGGGTTGCTTTCTCATCGATGGAAAGTGGGTCGATTGTCAAATGCCTACCCCTGTCAGCCCCCGCCGACGGAGAGACTTCCTATCCCAATCTCTCCCCCGCCGACGGAGAGACACAGAGAGGGGGTCTTCGCAATTCAACTCATGGAGACTGAACAGTTACCTGATGCAGAGCCTGTACCAGTTTAGTCGGTCGGGTGGTTGAGTCGGAGCTATACTCACGCCCTGGGTCATGGACTCCCGCCTTCGCGGGAGTGACGAGTGGGATGTAAGGCCATCCTCAAGAACTGACCTACCGACCAAACTGATACAGGCTCCCTGATGCACGCGCCCTATCGCCGTTCGTTCGCCCTATGCTACAATTTCGTGCGGTGTTCGTCTGCTGAGGCGCGGTATAGACGAAAGAAACGGGGTGAAGGGACTCGGTGGTAAACAGCATAAAAGTGGCAGTTATCGGCGTGGGAAACTGCGCCTCTTCGCTCGTGCAGGGACTTGAGAAGTACAGGGATGTCGGGTCGGAAGACGAGGTTCCCGGCATCATGCACCCGGTCATGGGCGAGTACGGGATCGGCGATATCGAGGTCGTTGCGGCGTTCGATATCAACGAGAGCAAGGTTGGCCTCGATCTGTCGGAGGCGATCCTCGCCGAGCCGAACAATACGGTGAAGTTTGCCGACGTGCCGCACACGGGCATTACCGTTCAGCGGGGTATGACGCACGACGGCATCGGGCACTACGTGTCGGATATGGTCAAGAAGGCGCCGGGCGGTACGGCTGATATCTCGGGGACGCTCCAGGAGCGCGAGGTCGACGTGGTGATCAACTACCTGCCGGTCGGCTCCGAGGAGGCGACTCGCTGGTATGCCGAGCAGGTGCTGGCCGCGAAGGTCGGGTTCATCAACTGCATCCCGGTGTTCATCGCCAGCGGTGAGAACGACTACTGGCAGAAGCGGTTCCGCGACGCCGGAGCGCCGATTATCGGCGACGACATCAAATCGCAAGTGGGCGCGACGATCGTGCATCGCACGTTGGCCCGTTTGTTCATGGACAGGGGCGTCCAACTGGACAACACGTACCAGCTCAACTTCGGTGGCAACACCGACTTCCTCAACATGCTCGAGCGCGACCGGCTGGTTAGCAAGAAGATCTCCAAGACGCAGTCGGTGCGGTCGCAGATCGACAACGAGATTCAGGCCGAAAACATCCACATCGGGCCGAGCGACCACGTACCGTGGCTGAGCGATCGCAAGTGGGCATACATCCGCTTGGAGGGCACGAGCTTCGGGGACGTGCCGCTGAACATTGAGCTCAAGCTGGAGGTGTGGGACAGTCCCAACTCCGCGGGGGTGGTGATCGATGCCATCCGTTGCGCGAAGATCGCGAAGGACCGCGGCATCGGCGGGCCTATTCTGGCGCCGTCGGCCTACTTCATGAAATCTCCGCCTGTGCAGTACCATGACGAGGTGGCGCGAGAGATGGTCGAGGACTTCATCGCCGGGCGAGACGGTACCGGTTAGAGGTCCGTCCGAGGCGCGCCGGTTCTCTTGATGGGGACGTGCTTCTAGATTCGTTCGGATGGACGCCGCCGGGAGAGGGCCGTGATCCGAGGGGGTTTATGGACCGGTTGGCTGCTGAACGCGAGGCGCCGGTAGTCGAGAGCATCGCTCCCGGAGGCTCCGAGCGTCCGTTCAAGATCGGCCTCGCATCGGCATACGACTTCGCGTCGCGGGGTGGTGTGCAGACCCACATTCGAGAGCTCGGCCAGCAGCTTCGGGCATGGGGTCACGACGTTCGCATCGTTGCGCCCTGCTCCGACACGAGCAAGGTGGAAGACGAGGGGTTCATCCCCATGGGCAAGCCATTCCCGCTGCCGAGCAGGGGTTCAGTCGGGCGTATCTCCGTGTCGGTGTGGCTCCGCTCGAAGATCAAGGAGATGCTGGACGAGCAGCAGTTCGACATCATCCACATGCACGAGCCGTTTTCGAGCTACGTATGCGTCGGGATGCTGAGTCAGTCGAGCGCTGTGAACATCGCCACGTTCCACGCCTACCCCGGCTCTCGGGTCATGGACCTGGGGGGAGCGCGCATCGCGCAGCCCTACTTCAAGATGCTGCACGGCCGCATCGCCGTGTCGCAGCCGGCAAAGGAGTTCATCAGCGGCTACTTCGAGAGCGACTACCGGATTATTCCCAACGGGGTGAGGATCGATCAGTACCAGCAGGGGGTGGAGCCGTTCCCTCACCTGCAGGACGGCATGATTAATCTGCTGTTTCTCGGTCGGGCGGACAAGCGGAAGGGGCTGAAGTACCTGCTCCTGGCGTACAGCAAGCTGAAGTGGGACTGGCCAAACCTACGGCTGATCGTGCTTGGGCCGGGGAATCCAAACGACGAGTGCCAGCGAATCATCGGGGAGCGGAGCCTTCAGGACGTGATGTTCGTGGGCGCGGTATCGGACGAGGACAAGTTCCGCTACCTGAAAACGGCGGACGTCTACTGCTCACCCGCGACGGGCGGAGAGAGCTTCGGGATGGTGCTCGTGGAGGCGATGGCGGCTGGGCTGCCAATCGTCGCCAGCGAGATTCCGGGATACATGACGGTCGCGCGGAGCGGCATCGAGGCGATGACCTTCCCGCCGAAAGATGTTGGGGCGCTGGCGGACGCGCTGGGGAAGGTGCTGGAAGACGCCGATCTCAAGCGGCGACTCTCGGGGAACGCCCTGCGGCGTGCCGACGATTTCCGCTGGGAGCGCGTCGCGCGGCGGGTGCTGGACTACTACGTCTCGTGCATGAACAACGTCCGACGCTCCGAGGAAGTCCGAGTGCCGAGCACGCCCTAGTCCCCATATCCCACTTATGCACCGACTACGTAGCCTACTCTCCCCCATCGTCGACGCCATCGCGCGCGTCTTTGTGAAGCTTGGCTTTTCGCCCAGCGGTCTGACGATCATCGGTGTGCTGATTGCATGTGTCGCTGCGGCGCTGATCGCGCAGGGGATGCTGGCGGCAGGCGGGGTCGTCGTACTGATCGCCGGGGCGTTCGACATGTTCGACGGGGCGGTCGCGCGCATGACGAATCGCGCGACGAAGTTCGGGGCACTGTTCGACTCGGTGATGGACCGCGTGTCGGAGGCGGTCGTGCTGCTCGGCCTGCTGTGGTTCTACCTCGATGACGGCGAGCAGCTTGGGGCCGTGCTGGTCTACGTGTCGATCGTGGGCTCGACGTTGGTGAGCTACGTGCGCGCTCGCGCGGAGGGGCTGGGCATCGAGTGCAAGGGCGGCCTGATGCAGCGGCCCGAGCGGGTGGCTTCGCTGGGAGTCGGGATCATCGTGGGCCAGTGGTGGGAGCCGGCAGTGCTGATCGTGCTGGGGGTCATCGCCGTGCTGACGGTCGTCACAACGGTGCAGCGCGTGGTGGAGACGGCAAGGGCGGCGGAGGAGTAGGTGGGGCCAGCATTAGGCGCTCGCCCTTCGGTTCGGGGATAGGGTCGCCGAATTCCCGCGCCGTTTCAAGCCACAAGTCAATGGCCTGGCCGATTTGCTCTAGGGAAGCTTCTTGGGTGTCGCCATGTGCCGCGCATCCCGGAAGCTCGGGCGCTTCGGCGACATATGCATCGTCTTCATTGCTCCAATAGATGATGATCACGTATTTGTGCATTGGTCTCGGGTGTCGAATGGATGTGGTTAAGGGCTAGAGGCGTTCTCTGGGCCTTCCCCAATCACGGCAAGAATGCGGTTCTTTAGCTTCTCACGCAAATCCGCCGGGTCGGTCCAGACTATGTGGTTGAAATGGTTAGTGTCGAAATGAAGTGTTTTCATCTTGTCTTTCCTGCATGTGAAAAACACAGGCCGTTCAAGTCCATGGGCAAATCCGGCCTCGTAGTACACGCCACCCCTAGCTCCGTCCTCTCCGTGAGTGAAGTCGGCTACCACGAATCTCGAACGGCGAAGCTCAGCTATGATCTCGTCGTCAATCTTGTTGACGTGTTCCTTTTGGTCGATCCTTAAGGGTTTGTATCCCGTGCCTTCAATTGCTGGTTTGATCCCTTGGTCAAAAGCCTCATCCATACTATCGTCAAACCACATCGCTATGAATGCTTGAGAAACATCAAGGCTTTTGCGTTGGTCTTCAAGCCGACGGTAGCCCTCCACAGTAACCATGGCGTCAGGTCCGACATTCCCATCATTAGTGAGATGAAGGTCAATCCAGCTGTTCTTATGTAAATACTTGCATAGATATTCCAGCTCAGATCTATCTGCGGAATCAGACCTAGCAAGCCCTTCCCAATGTACTGGGTCGGGAACAACAAATATTGGCACCCGTTGTCCTATCCTATTGGACGAGCACTCTGAAATGTATCGAAGCAGTCTGTTGGCTCTTTCTTGAACTGGAAGCGGAGACGCTCTTAATGTTTTTTCTATGACCGCCTTGGTTACCAAGGGCCACCTATTATTCGCTCTGCGCTCGTCGACGAGAAATGTCGTTACGCGTGCCTTATGGCCATCAGTTAATTCAAAAAGATCGATTTTGTCCATTGCATCCAGATCTATTGTATAATTGCCGCCAGCGCGAGGAGAATTCTTTACAAAAAAGACTTCATTTGCAAAAGCCACGCTGTCCGCGGGGCTACCCCAGATCAGGCATTTGTGATTTCGATCCACGTCCACTAACCCTTTCCTTATTTTCTACGCGTACAATGACCTCGGTGAATCGTACGACATTTCTTCGTCAATAAACAATTCTAAAGCACCCTCCACGCCGTTACCGAACAGTATATCACGCAAAACGACGACGGCACGTGTTTCAACTACCATAGTCATTTCGCGGCGTCAGAAGTTGACCGTGGTGGGCATATAGAGGTGAACTACGCCGACACTAGGTATCGAGCAAACGCAATTGATGCAGGGTGGCAGTCGTGGTACCGTGCATCGAGTCTACTGGGGCGTTTTTCAACAGAAAGGTGTCATGCTCGATTCAATCGCTATGAGTGGCTCAGCTTCGACTGCTACGGGACGCTGGTGGACTGGGAGACGGGGATTGCGACGGCGGTGAGTGGGGTGTTGGAGTCGCGCGGGATGGGCATGTCGAGGACGGAGATTCTGGGGCTGTTTGCCAATGTGGAGCCGAGAGTGCAGGGATCGGAGACCTTCCCAAAGTATCGTGACGTTTTGCGGACAGTGATGGAGTTTATGGGGAGTGAGCTTGGCGCTCGTTTCGGCGTGGCGTGATTCATGCAAGCGAACAGAAGGGAATTTGCCTACTGAATTCCGGGAGGCTAATGCCTATGGGGAGCCGTCAAGAGGCAACCACATCCGCTGGGGGTTTGGCGGCAGCGAGTTGCCTTTCAAGCTGACGTGTGCGGGCAGTGTAACGGGCTAGTTCGTCCTGACGCTGCATCCGGGTGGCGTCCAGTTCGCGGTGCGCTTTTCTCACGTTTCTGATTTCTTGGGTGATTGACCAGGCGGCCAGAGCCGGCCCCACGATGATGCCAACTATGTTGAAGGCGCCCAGAGCGAATCGCAGGCCCGTGGATGCCGCTATCGAGCCGCCGGTACCGCCGAACGCGGCGAATCTGGGGAGAATCGTAAGCAGTCTGGCACTCAGGGGACGGAGCACATTCAAAATGGTAGTCGACCACATTCTCCATACCGCGCCGGCGGCGAAGCTCGCCCCGTGGCGCCCGACAATTGCCGCCCGAGAGTGAGGAGAGCCGTCGGCCAGAGTGCGCTCCCGGCGTTTCAGCAATCGCCGCCACCGAGGTTCCGGCTGGTCCGCAGCTTCGGCCTGCTGTGTTTCCCGTAAGACGAGCGGCTGTTCCGGCTCCGGCAAGTCCAGTCGACTGCAGAGTTCGATTTGCCGTTCGTAGTGCTGCCGCATATCGTCTCGGTGTCGGGATTCCAACTCTTCCAACTCGGCATGCAAGGCATTGAGTCGAGCATGACTTCTCAGCTTGGCGACGGCCTGGGCAGCCGCCGAGCCGCCGGCGACCGCTAGAGGAATGAGTAAGAACGGTAAGGGCATGTGCTTTGGATATTTGTTCGGTCTTGGCGAACCGTCAGAGAGCCGTCGACCTGAAATGTTGTAGATCGTAAGGATATTCTATCAAGTGCGCGGAGAGCACAAAACCCCCGTCTCGTGAGACGTCAGGGTGGGAGCCACATGATAACTGCCCCATGAAGCCAACGGGTGTTGTCATGTCGAAGTCTCCCAGAGTAACGGTTTTAGGTTGTGTCGACATTCTCGATATCTCTTCGTTATCCCGCCCCAAGTCGTCATCGATATGAAAATGAACGGCACATCCCGGATGTCGTCATTGCTATGAAAATAGGCTCCGGCAAACCTGTCGTAGGGGCAACCCTTGTGGCAGCCCGTTCCCGGCACCAACCCCTTTTCATCCCCTTATGTGGCCTTCGCAAGGCCACCGTCATACCCGCGGATAGCCTGCCCCGTCCCCCGATACGGGGGAGACCTATGCACTACCGTCATACCGGCGAAGGCCGGTATCCAGAGGAGCGGGGACGTAGCTTCAACGGCATTGTCTCAAATCACCCTTATTGTCCTACCTGGCAATTTACAAAAGAGTCTCATCATCATGGCCGGCGTGACTCAGCCGCAACATGTGACGTTAGCAGCGTATTGGCGCTCAGTCTCAGATAGACCCCCCAAAGACCTCGCCAATCAACCTCAATCGTCCCTCGCATTGGAACGTTTTGCGCACAAGACGCATAGTATCTAGTGAGACGCAGCCCAAGAAATAGACTCGAGGCCCGTCTGTGAGCGAAGACCTCAACATAGCGAGATGCCAAGAGGGCGATCGCGAAGCCTTCCGCGTTCTGGTGGATCGGCACAAGGATGTCTTGTACGGCACTGCCATCCTCATGACCGGCAATCGGGCCGTGGCCGAGGAGATAGTGCAGGAAGCGTTCCTGTCCGCCTGGCGCGGGATCGGTGGCTTCAAGCGCGGTCAGCCTCTGAAGCCCTGGCTCACGCGGATCCTCGTGAACGGAGTGCTGGCGCAAAAGAGGAAACGGTCGATCCCGACGGTCCCCATTGAAGACTCGGACGGGACCGGCGCTCCATCAGTATCCGACCATACGGAG
Organism: Dehalococcoidia bacterium; assembly: GCA_965247555.1. Taxonomy (GTDB): domain Bacteria; phylum Chloroflexota; class Dehalococcoidia; order Lucifugimonadales; family VXLM01; genus VXLM01. The sequence continues at coordinate 663,363 of CBDFHR010000009.1, forward strand.
GTCATAGAACGTCGCGCAATCTTGCGACAGGCGTTGACCAAGCTCGCTCCCGAGCAGCAGAAGTTGGTGGTGCTGAGGTATTTCTCGGAGCTTACCGTCCCGGAAATAGCCGGAACGATGGGAATAAAGGAAGGAACCGTCAAGTCGCGCCTGCACAGGGCCTTGGGACGGCTGCGGGAACACTTGGAGGAGTTCGAATAGGGGAGGGATGACGATGAATGAAAATGACCTGACCGACGAATACATTGAGGGCCTCCTGCGCGACCACTTCAAATCGGAGGTCGCGGGACTGCCCGCCTCCAGGCATCCATGGGACTGGCTCAAGAGCCGATTGGAGTCAGCCCCAAATCGGACCGGACTCGGCGGGTTCCTGAGCGGCATACCCAAGCCGTTGGCGGCCGGAATAGCTGTCCTGGTTGTACTGGCTGGCGTGACTATGTGGGCGAGTCTCTTCACTGCCCGAAGCATGGGCAGTCTGGACTTCCGCGAAGAATCGGCCTTCGTCCCGGGGCGACCGGGCTTTACAGGTTATCCAGGCGTATCGGGCGCCCCAGGCCCACCGGGCAGTCCAGGCGTACTAGCCGCCCCAACTCCCCTAGCTTGGCTGGTTACTGCCGATGGTCCAGCAAGTCAATCAGACACCAAGAGTCAACAAGAGGCTGATGCAACATTTGCAATAGCCGACCGTGGTCAACTCAATTTCGCCCCCTCTACTCCTCCTGCGTCGACGACGTTCAAAGACTACGACCGTTCAAGATTCGCGTCGACAGAAGTGGACAACGTCTCGACGTTCAGCCTCGATGCGGACAGAACGTCGTTCCAGCTTGCCCTGAACTGGGCGCGGTCCGGCCTCACGGTCGACCCCGTCTCCGTGCGGGCAGAGGAATGGATCAACGCGTTCGGCTACGGCTACAATCCTCCGGTCCACCAGGACAGCTTCGCCATAACGGCCGATGTATTCCGGCACCCGCTGAACAGCGCCATGCACATGGTCCGTCTTGGCTTCCAAGCACCTGATCTTCACGACGATACACCACTGAATGTGACTCTCGTACTCGATGCATCGGGGTCAATGAGAGAAGGCAACCGTGTTGTAATAGCCAGAGAAGCCGCCGAGAGCATCAGGCGCAGCCTGGGGAGCCGTGATCGTGTCGGCGTGGTGCAGTTCACCACGAATGTAATACACGACCTGACCGTCGAGCACACGGCTCCTGACGACCGTGCCGTAAGAAGTTCGATAGAAAGGTTGAGACCGAACAATAGTACCAACGTCCAGGCCGGTTTGAATCTTGGCGTGAGGCTCGCCGACCGCGCCCGGCGTGAGCGTCCCGATGCCTACAACTACATCATTCTCATGTCCGACGGGGTGGCGAACGTAAACGCCACCGACCCTTTCGCGATACTGGAGTCGGCATACGACTCGGACGCAAGCAACCCGCTGCGACTCATCACGATCGGCGTGGGAATCGAAAACTACAACGACTATCTACTCGAACAGCTCGCGCAGCACGGGAACGGGTGGTACCGCTACCTGAGCGACGTGGAACAGGCCCGAGCGACCTTCAGCCGGGAGAACTGGCTTGCGCTTTCCATACCGTTCGCCGACCAGACGCGCGCCCAGGTGACGTGGAATGACGACGCGGTGGAGTACTGGCGCATGATCGGCTACGAGAACCGGGTCACGTCGGACGAGTCGTTCGTCGAGGATCGCAAGGAGTTTGCCGAGATCCCAATGGGTGCCGCAACGACCGTGTTCTTCGAGGTGCAATTGCGCGACGACGTGTTGAGAAGACCGTCCCGGATCGCCGACTTGGGTGACGTTCAGCTGAGATGGGTGACCCCGATGAGCGGACTGACGAACCGGCAGTCTGCAGGGATAACATCGCACCTGAACACCGAATTGGCAACGACGGGAGACCCACTTCTGGAATTCAGTGCAGTCGTGGCCTTAGCCTCCGACCGATACGGCAGTCTTCCGTACGTGGACGCCGGTGGGTCCGCGGACATTCGCCGCGACCTGCAGGCCCTGTCGGACAGGTTGCAGTCGTTGAGCCACCCACTCGGCCACCTGGACTCTTACCGCGACTTCGCATTCCTGCTAGACCGCATGATGGCCACTCTGCCTAGCGATACCCGGAGCAATACCGGCTACAGCCAGTGATTTGCGTCGATTATTAGACACCCTCGCTCCGTCTGCCGATTCGTCGAGACAGGCGCTCCCGAAGAATTGAGGCGCGGCTCGGGCCTCACTGTACAGTCATACTGATCAATTACACGCTCCGACAGCGGTAACTGTTCAGAGTCGGTGAGATATGCAGGAATTGTCCTCCTGCTGTCATACTGAGGAGCGCAGCGACGAAGAATCTACAATTTCTCCCCAGGCGGGGGAGAGACACAGAGAGGGGGTCTTCGCAATTCAACTCACGGAGACTGAACATTTACGATGGAGCATCACTGCTTCGCATCTACTGGTACGATGGCGTCCCGCCTCGAGGTGCCTCCTTGGAACAGCAGAGCATTGCTGATGCCGACGATGTAAAGCTTATACTAATTCGTTGTGACTGTGCCATAATCTCTCGAATGCAGCACCCAAAGCAACAGCCGCCCACCGTCATCCCTCTGAAAATAGGCTCCGGCAAACCTGTTGTAAGGGCAACCCTTGTGGTTGCCCGTTCTCGGCGCCAACCCGTTTCCATCCCCTTATGTGGTCTTCGCAAGGCCATGGTGATTTCGGCGAAGGCCGGAATCCAGAGAGTTCGGTCAGCGAGAACACAGTGGCAATAGCATGAATTGGTATTAGACTCGGAATCATCAGTCCGTCCGGTCAGCAGAAGGGTGTCGATTCTCTCATTGTCACCGATCTCGTAGAGTTGGAGCGAAACCATGCCATCTCTGATGCAGTCCTGCTCTCCGGACGTGCGGTCGATCGAAGACGGCATCTTCGAGATGAGAATCCAGTACGGGCCGGGATATCGGCTCTACTTCATCCGGCGGCGGCTCTGAAGTAATCGTGCTGCTGTGCGGCGGCGAAAAGGGAAGTCAACGACGGGACATCGAAAAGGCCAAAAGAATGGCCGGGGAACTGGAGGCGTGATGCCTGAGAATCTTACCGAGTTTGACGCGGCAGAATACATCAACTCCGAGCAGCGAGCTCGACTGTACCTCGAAGTGGCTGCGGACGAGGACCCTGGCGACGGCAGCCTGATTCGTGCTGCATTGAACGATATCGCCCGCGCCCGGAACATGAGCAGCCTTGCCCGTGACGCCAAGCTGGATCGAGCCGGACTCTACAAGGCCCTGTCCGAGGACGGCAACCCGTCCTTCACAACAGTGATGAAGATCACCCGTGCGCTAGGACTGAGGCTGCGCCTCGAACCCGACGAGAAGGTCGCCAGTACCACCACTGAACGTGCCTCGTTCTCAGCATCACGGACGTGACGGACATCAACAGAGTCTGCGGTTCCCACTACCCCACTTTGCCTGCGGCTTCAACCAATGGGCTATCTGGCGCCAGGAAAGGAAAAACACCACACATGAAAGTAACCAAAGTCCTATACATGCTCTGGGTCAAAGACATGGATCGTGCCGTCGCATTCTACCGCGACGTCATCGGACTGGACGTGCATGCGCAGTCGCCCGGTTGGTCGGAGCTAACATTTGGGAACGCGACGGTCGCCCTGCACCAGGGAACCAACGAAAGCTTCCGCATGACAGGTCTGAATTTCCAAGTGGACGATATCGAGGAGGCTTGCCGCGAAATCTTGGCAGGCGGCGGGAGTATAGTAAAAGCCCCGTACGAAGGAGGCTTCCCCGGTCTCCGGCTTGCGGACTTGACCGACCCGGACGGAAATCGTATCGAACTCGGCAGCCACGCTGCGTAGCGATGCCACTCGGACTTCCCAGAGGAAGCGCCGTGGTCGAGCCGTACGATCCTAACTGGCCCGTTCTGTTCGAGCAGGAGCGTCGCCGTATTATGGCCGCCGTCGGGCACATCGTGGCAGGCGTCCACCACGTTGGCAGCACGTCCATTCCGGGTATGCCCGCCAAGCCGGTGCTCGACATCGCCGTGCTGCTGCACAAAATCGAGGACGGAGAGCGCTGCATCAGCCCGATGGAGAAGATCGGCTACGTACACAAAGGTCTGGAAGACGACATCCCCGGTGACCGCTTCTTTCTCAAGGGCCATCCTCCACAAGAGAGTTGCTCCGTCGTTCAGGAGATTAGGACTCATATCCTCCACATGTACACGCTCGACAGTCCCATCGTTCAGTCCCACTTTGCTTTTCGCAATTACCTCATCGCCCACCCTGAGGCCGCCGACGAGTACGCCCAAATCAAGCTCGCCCTCGCGGACAAGCACCCGGACGACCGTGCATCGTACAGTGCAGGCAAGAGGTCGTTCATAACGGGGGTGCTGGCGAAGGCTGCCAGGGAGTCCGAGTAGTGCCGCACCGAAGCATCACCGTCACCCACGTCGACGAGTTGACTGAGCTCCTCCGTGACGACACGTCCTTCGTTGACTGCACCTTCGACGGCGGCTCCTTCGCCGGACTCTCCGTAGATGCCCTCGATCTAACCGAATGCTCGCTCCAGGATGCCGACTTGTCGCACCTCACGTGCGGTGAGCTTCGCATCTCGCGCTGCGACCTCCGCCGCGCCGACTTCTACCGCGCAGACATCAAGGAGTCGCAATTCACCGACTCCAACTGTGCGTCCGCGAGGTTCCCAAACGCCAAAATGAACCTCTCGCGCCTCATCGATAGCGACTTCTCCCTCTGCAGCTTCGAAGGCGCCAGCCTCTTCGGAGCCGATCTGACCGGATCTCGCTTCCGCGCCGTTACCTTCGGAACGGCCAACATCGACGGCGCGACCGTCGACCGAGTCACCTTCGTCATGGCCTCCATTGCTCACAAGAGCTTCCGCAAGCAGCGACTCGTCGGCGTCGACTTCTCCGAGGCCGACCTCTCCGGCTGCGACTTCACCGACGCCGTCTTCGAGGACTGCCGCATCGAAAACCCCATAGTCAGCCCTGAAACCACCTTCGCAGGAGCCGACCTCCGCGGCGCGCGCCTCTCCAACCTCCGCCTCGACATCGCCCGCGCCACCGGCGCCGTCATCTCTCAGTCCCAAGCAGCCGGCTTCCTCCAAGACACCTACAGCGTCCTCGTCGCAGACGGGTAGGGCGCTTTAGATCGTGTGCCTCATTCTCCCTCGGCCCGCACAATGCTCTCAGCCACCACACGGATGTCCCCGTCGGGCTCGTGAATGACTTTCCCGTTCAACTGCGGCGGAACAGTCTCCCCAACCCAATACGGATGACCCACGGAAAGCAGCATCGGCACGTCGCCCCTCGTATCGCCAACTGCGGCCACGTCATCCATATCAACGCCCAGCTTGTCCGCCAACCCTGCAAGCCATAACGCCTTGTCCTCAGGCCAGAAGTGAGTTATCTCGCCATCCGGTGAGAGCCACGTGCCGACGTAATAGTCCCCCACGAACCTGTCGGCGAACCACTCCACGGCGAACTCCCATGTGAGGGACACGACCGCTATCTTGAAGCCATGCGCGTGAAGCAGCGCAAACCCATCATCAACTCCGGGAGCAACTTGAAGCGAGGTGACATGCTCGAGGAGTTCATCGTGAGTGAAGGAGGAGTACCACCCCGCCGACTGCTCTCTGGCTGCCGTAATCTCTGCGACTTGGTCGGGGCGGAATTGTTCCATCTCCCGCACCCGCTCCAGTCGTCCAATGCCTCGCGCGATGGCTTCCCAGACGGACTCTCCGCGCACCAGGGTCCCATCGAGATCAAAAGCGGCAAGTTTCATGACAGCACAGTCGTGCCGGTAGATGTGAAAGAGGAGAGCGAATACTTCGTATCCACTAAATCAAAAAAGGCCTCAGACCCGGGACAATGCGCCCCGCGCCCCTCACCTCGTGATAGTCGGCGACTGCAGGAACTCGAATAGGTCCGAATCGGCCGGCAGCACGACCGTCGTGTTGTCGCCCAGGAACAGAGCGTATGCTTCCAGCGAGCGCAGGAACCGGTAGAACTCGGGGTCTTGCTCCAGCGCCTCGGCGAAGATAGCAATGGCCTCCGCCTCGGCCTCACCCCTGATGATGTCGGCCTCTTTCCTCGCTCCCGACCGGATCTCGACGGCCTCACGGTCGACCTTAGCCCGCTTTTCAAGGTCGGCCTCCGCGCCTTCCGCCCGCTCCCGGTCTGCTATCCGCTTGCGTTCCGCCTTCATGCGCTCGTAGACGCTGCCCGCGATCGCCTGCGGGAAGTCGGCCCGCTTGATCCGAACATCCACTATGTCGATGCCGAGCTCGTTGATGATCGGCCGCACCCCGTCTCGCACCGCGTTCTCAATCTCTTCGCGCTTGGTCTTGATGACATCCAACTGCAGGTCCTTGGCGATCTCGCGACGCAGCTCCGACGCAACGATGTCGATCACCCTCGACCGAGCCTGCGTAACACTGCGGACAGTCTGGAAGAACAGGAGCGGGTCGGTGATCCGGCCCCTCGCGTACACGTCGATGATTAGTCGCTTCTTGTCCGAGGTCAGCAGCGACTCAGCAGGCGCGTCGAAGATGAGTAGACGCTTTTCGAACTTGGTCACGCTGTCGATCAGCGGCGCTTTGACATACAGCCCCGCGCTTCTTATCGAGCGCTGCGGATCGCCAAGTCGCGTGATGATCGCGAGCTCCGTCTCGTCGACCACCACCAACACCTGCGGCAATATAATCGCCGACAGCACGAGCAGGGTTATGAGTAGCGTCGCGAGGAATCTCATGGTGTCGTTGAATCCGCCTGCTCGTTCGTGGAGGATGGCCCGATCTGCGCCGGCGCCTGCGGAGCGAACGGGGTTTGGCTCACCTCGTTCAGGTTCAGCAGCTGCAAGAGACCTCCGCCCACTTCGCCATCCACGATGAATATCTCAACATTGGATAGAATTTCTTCCATATTCTCGAGATATAGCCTTTGCGCCGTGATGTCAGGCGCCTTGCGGTACGCCTCCAGGATCGATATGAACCGCTCCGCCTGACCCGTCGCCTCGTTGACCCGTTGTGCCCTGAAGGCCTCCGCTTCCTGCTTGAGGCGCTCGGCGTCACCTCTCGCCCTGGGCAGGATATCTTCCTCATATGCGGCGGCGAGATTGATGATGCGCTCCTTGTCTTCTCTGGCGCGCACCACGTCGTCGAATGCGTCCTGTACTTCCGCGGGCGGGTTGACGTTGTTCAACTTGACTTCCGCCACGCGGATGCCCGCTTCGTACGTGTCGAGCAGCTCCTGCAGTAGGTCCTTCGTGTCCGCCTGCACGGCCTCCTTCTCGGTCGTCAGCACGTCGTCAATCCCGCGGGCGCCAACCACCTGCCTCAATGCTGACTCCGTCGCGTCCTTGATCGTCTTCCCGGCGGGGTCCACGGCGCGGAACAAAAACTTCTCGATGTCCTTGATCTCGAACTGCACGAGAAGCTGCGCGTCGACGATGTTCTCGTCGCCGGTAATCATGAGGGACTCTTCCAGGAAGGGCGTGTCGCCGCGGACGCCGATTTCGAGACGTCGACGCTGACGCACGTCGACGATGGCGCGGTTGCCTATGGGGTTCGGCCACCACCAGTGCAGGCCCGGCCCCGTCGTGTCCTCGAACATCCCGAAACGCCGGAGCGCCGCCACTTCTGCGGGCTCGACCGTATAGAAGCCCGTGGCGAGCCATGCGAGGGAGCCGACGACGATAAGACCGAGAATGCCGTATACGAGGCCTCCGCCACCGCCCCCAAGGCCGAAACGGCCGAAAAGGCCCTTGATCCGCGACCTGATCTGCTCGAAGTTTACTTCCGGTTCGTCTTGATTGTTGAACATCCGGCCCCGATTACATCCGACGCGAGTGATTGGTTTATGGTACCACACTCGCGTGCTGGCGCTCCAAGTCTTCCAATCGTTTCAGGAATTGTGGGTAGCTCGATACGTCCGCCATCCTCAGGACGAACGTCTGCAGGTCGGGCGACAGCTCCCTGAACCTGTGCAACTGTCCCGCGATGGGGCTCGATGATGCGGCGTTCTCGGCATACGTCCCGTGAAACGCGAAGTACGCTTGGTTCAGCCTGCGAATCGGATAACCGTTTTCCACGAAGAACAACCGCCGCTCTTCCATGTACGCCTCCGCCTCGTCCACCTTGCCACCCGCCAGAAGCTCATCGACGCGCAACCTCGTCTCCCGCATCTCCTCGTTGAACCCGAAATGCTCGTCCCGGTCGTGCCGACCGCTCTCCGGGGCGGGTAGGGGAGTTGCACAATCACCGTCGGGGGAGAGACACGGAGACGGAGGCAGTGCCTCCCCTTCCAGCAGCATCTCTCTCGCCCGGTCGCCAATCTCCCTGCCCACGATGTCGGCCAACGTCTCGTTCAGCGTGACCATCTCGGCCGACGTGAACATCCTCTGTCCGAGCGGACGGAAGGCCATGTAGTGGTGCATCCACTCGTGTGCGCTCGCGCGGAAGGTGTCGGCCAGCGGAATGATGTCCAGCACCGAGGCCGGATACGCGGCGAGTCCTCCAACCTGGATGCTGATCGCCGCCACATCGTGCTCGGCCATCAGGCTGTCTTCTAGCCGCTCCCGCACGACGAGGCTGATATCCGGCTCCATGAGTACCTCGTAATGCCGCTCGATGCGGTCCCGCGGCGAGGTCAAAAGGACAATCGGCGGCCCGGCCAGTCGGATGTCGACCGGTGGAAAGACGAGACGCTCCCACCGGCTGAGGCCTGACTCTCGCATGGCCGTGCTGAGGGCGCTCTCGATCGACTCCTCAACCCCGTCCCGCAGGGCCGACCTCTCGTCTGCGATGCGCTCTACCTCTTGCTGGAGCGATGTGACCCCGTCCGCACTCGGATCGGACATCGCCCGGTTCAATGCGTCGCTGGCAGCGAGAAGCTCTCGTTGAAGGTCGAAGTACCGGTAGAGGTCCTCACGCTTCTCCGAGTCCGACTTCTCGCGCCCCGGCAGCAGCAGTGACAGCTTATGCAGCCACTTGTCGGGGAAATTCCTTATCTCCCAGCCCGTGATGCTGTACCGGTACGGCAGGGCGACTCGCTGCACCGGATTCAGCGTGAACGTGTCGCTCGCCGCCCCGAACATCAACACCACCGGAAGCAAGGCAAGGACCACCCACCTCAGAAAACGACGGACACTAGAAATGAAAACGACCCTCCCAAACGGAAGGCTAGACTGAAAGGACGCAGTCCATGGTGGACCGGCCCTATGGACCGCCGCCGCCATTAGAAAACGGGACTTTCACCTTCAATCTCTATCATATCGCCCCGCGCGATTCACACGCACACCCTGTATCCGTCATTAGTACGAAAATGAACGACACAGCCTTCAAATCGTCATTCCCGCGAAGGAACGTCACCCCGTACCACGATACGGGGCGGGAATCCATCTTCGGCCACTGCCGGAAGCCGAGTGGCCTCGGCGGAACCAGCGCCCATTTTCATCCCTCGCTGTGCAGACGGCAAGGCTGCATGAGTCATTCCCGCGCACGGAGACCTTCACGTAACTCGCCAAAGCACCTGTCATTCCGAGCGCAGCGAGGAATCTAAGATGTTATGCCGTCGCCTCACGGCCTGGGCCCAGCTACGAGGCCTGCCCTCGAAGCAAGGACTCTGGATTCCTCATTTCCTTCCGCTGCGTTCGGAACGACTGGTGGTCGGAATTATGCAAAGGTCTTCGCACGCGGGAATCCATAAATCCCCTGCGCACCCTGCTGTCAATCCAACCGTCATTCCGGCGGAGGCCGGAATCCAGAGAATCCTCCGCGTACCCCGCGCCCTCTGCGGTGAGTCTCCAACTTTCTACGCAATACTTTCTACTTTCTCTCCCATAGGCAACACCAAATCGCGCTTTTGACAATCCCATCATCCACCCTTAACATCGAACACATGAACTATTACAAATATTACAAAAACCTCCGACTCGACGAATTGGACATCGCCTCCGACGAGGAGGCCGAGGAACTGGAATTTGAGCTCGAACTGCGCTTCGAGGAGTTCACCCCCAGGGACCGCAAGACCTGGCTGCAGCAGAACACCTACCTTGAGCACTTCTCTCGGATCGGGTCTGTCACCTCCGCCGCCCGAGAGGCGGGCGTCACCGTCTACAAGGCCCAGACCTGGAAGTTCGACAACGTGCTCGGATTCACACGCAGGCTCGAGGTAGCCGACCTGGCGTTCAACGACAGGCTTAAGGAGAAGGCCTTGCGCCGCGCTAGCGACCCGAAAGCCCCTGCGACGCTGCTCATCGAGCTGCTCCGCGCCTACATCCCGGAGCAATTCTCCAGAAACGGCCACAAGTGCGACACCTCGAAGTCCGACGAACTGCTCCGCCACTTCCGCGAGGACGCCCGCCGCGAAATGGAGGCCGGCCACCCCACCCTCCGCAAAATCGCCGAGGGCGCTACGAACGCACATCCCCACGATGACCTACCTACGCAGTCAGTGAGACCCAACGACAACCAGCCCCTCGACGCAGCAGAGGTAAGGTCTGACAACCGCCCCGTACCCACCCGTCATTCCCGCGTAGGCGGGAATCCACAAACGGTCTCTCCAAGCCCAATTGGGCCAAGCCAGACCCAAAACGCCCCGACGTGGCCCGACCCACACGAAGGCTCCAATCACGACGACAACCTACCCCTCGACACGGCACAGTCCCACCTCTCCCCCGCCGGGAGAGACTCACACAACGTCAATCTCTCCCCCGCCGGGGGGGAGACACCCAACACCAATCTCTCCCCCGACTCACACAACACCAATCTCTCCCCCGGCGGGGGAGAGACACAGAGAGGGGGTGCTTCCCGCGCCCAGCGCCGAGAGCAACTCAGACAACAAAGAAAAGCCGAAAAGAAAAACACCTTCCCCGTAGTCCGCTTCTAACACGGACCACCCACCACCCATACGCAATGATCCCTACGCCCAAACGCCGCATAGTGTTACGGAATGCTACAAAATGCTACACATATTCAAACCCCCACTCCCTTAGCGCCCCCTGCGGCCTCCGCAGTGAATCCCACCCGCTACGCAATACTCACTACTTCCTACTTTCTCACCCAGGAGCAACTCAGCATGATCCCAACACCCAACACCCAGCACCGGCACGTTACGCCCGACCGGCGAGGTCCCGGCGAGGTCCCCGTCTACTGCGACTGCTGCCCGCACCGGCCCAAGAAAATGGCCGTGCTCCAGCCCGACGCCGTCCAGATCATCAGCCGCCGCAGCGGCAAGAAACACATCGTCCGCATCCCCATCTCCCACATCCGTCATCCCCACGAAAATAGACACCGGCAAACCTGATGTAGGGGCGGGTTTCAAACCCGCCCCTGGTGCCCAACCCATTTTCATCCCCTTACGTGTCGCTAGGACATGCCGATCCCCCCGAAAGGAGACCCTTACATAACCCCGACACCTGTCATTCCTCCGAAAATAGGCCACGGCCAACCCGTCGTAGGGGCAACCCTTGTGGTTGCCTGTTCCCCGACGCCAACCCATATCCATCCCCTTACGTGGCCTTCGCTAGGACATGGCGATCCCCCCGAAAGGAGACCCTTACACAACCTCGACACCTGTCATTCCTCCGAAAATAGGCCACGGCCAACCCGTCGTAGGGGCAACCCTTGTGGTTGCCTGTTCCCCGACGCCAACCCATATCCATCCCCTTACGTGGCCTTCGCTAGGACATGGCGATCCCCCCGAAAGGAGACCCTTACACAACCTCGACACCTGTCATTCCGACCGGAGGGAGGAATCTAAGGTGATGCAACAGCGTCATAAGTGCGATAGTCCACCTCAGGCCCCGCATTCTACTCCCAACGCACTACTTTCTACTTTCCACGCCCAACGCCACAAAATGTCCCAAAATGCCACACATTTCCTCTCCCTCTGTGTCCTCCGCGCCCTCCACGGTGACTCCCCCAAGTCCTATTCCCTTCGCCATGTCCCCGAATGTCACAAAATGTCCCAATATGCCACACTTTTTCTGATCCTCCCTCTGCGCTCCCCGCGCCCTCTGCGGTGAATCTCTTCCTCGTGCGAGATAGCACCGCGTCTGCTATCGTATGCACCCGGAGGCAGCGAAGCTCAAATGAACAAGAAACTCTCCACCTGCATCGTCGGATGCGGGAAATACGCCCACACGGTCATGGAGTACATCGGCGACATGACCGACGAGGTCGAGTTCTCCTTCGCCAGCCGCGACATCGACAAGGCCCGGGAGTACTGCGAGCAGTACGGCGGTTCCGCCTACTACGGCTCTTACGACGATGCGGCCAAAGACCCCCGTGTCGATGCCATGTACTTCATCACGCCCCATGATCTCCACCTCGAGAACGCCCGGCTCGCCGCGAAGCACGGCAAGCACGTCCTCATGGAAAAGCCCATCGCCCGCACGGTCGCCGAGGCGCGCGAGCTCATCGACGCGACCCAGCGCGCCGGAGTAACCCTCATGGTCGCAGAGAACTTCCGGTTCGACCTCGCCACCGCGAAGGCCAAGGAGTTGATTGCGGACGGCGCCATCGGCGACCTCAGCTTCGTCGACGTTCAGTCCGAAAACCTCGACGGCGGCTGCGAGGGATGGCGACTGAGCCTCGAAAGATGCGGTGGTGGACGGATGATCGACGGCGGCATCCACTACGTCGACGTCTTGCGAAACCTCGCCGGCCATCCCGAGCGCGTCTATGCCCTGGTGCCGTCCCACAATACCATTCCCGGCCTCGAGGGTGAGGACAGCATGGCCGTCACGGCCTCATTCCGGGGCGGCCTGACCGGCTTCCTCCGATACTCAGGCGGCGCGCCCCTCACCTCAAAGCGCGACGTGCGTGTATCCGGCACGAAAGGACGAGTGCAGTACGAAGTGTTCGGCAGCGATGTCACCGTAGAGACCGAGGAGGGCGCCCGCGTCTATCCGGTCGAGCCCGAAATTCGAGGCATGAAGCATATGGTCCGCGACTTCATCGGGGCAATTGCCGAGGGCCGCGAGCCGATCATGAGCGGGGAAGAGGCCCTCAACGACCTCGCCGTCGTGCTCGCCTCCTACGAGTCCGTGCGTACCGGCGCGCCGGTAAACGTGGCGGACGTGCTGTGACCGAGGTCTACCGTGCCATATGGGTCGTTGCCTACCGCGAGATCCTGCGCTTCCTGGCCGACCGAGCCCGCATGTTTTCGTCGTTCGCCTTTCCCCTGACGTTCCTCGTCGTCTTCGGCGCGGGATTCAGCCGCATCGTCGGAGACCTTGGCGGCGACGTGAGCTTCGTCCAGTTCATGTATCCCGGCATCTTGTCCATGACCGTCGTCATGTCGTCCCTCTTCGCCGGGATGTCAGTCGTCTGGGACCGTGAGTTCGGGTTCCTCAAAGAGGTCCTCGTCGCTCCGTTGAGCAGGGTCGGCATCGTCATCGGCAAGGCTGCCGGAGGCTCCTTCACCGCTATGGTGCAGGGTGCGGTCATGCTCGTAATAGCCCCAATTGTGGGCATTACGCTCACCCCGCTGCTCATACTCAAGCTGATACCGCTGGTCCTCATCCTGTCCCTGTCTCTTTCAGGGCTCGGCATCCTCGTGGCTTCGCAGATGCGCTCCCAGCAGGGCTTCCAGTTCGTCGTTCAGCTGATGATCTTCCCCCTCATTTTCCTGTCCGGCGTCTTCTTCCCCATCGACGGAGTCCCCGCGTGGCTCCAGGTGGTGGCTAAGGTCAACCCGCTCACCTACGGAGTCGACGCCATCCGCCAGGTATTCCTCGGCCCCCAATTGGTCAACCCTCTCGCCGACTCTGCCGACGGCTTCACGCTCGGCGTCACCCTCTTCGGCCACCGCATGGGCATCCTCGAAGACGCCATCCTCGTCGGCGCAATCGGCTCCGTATTCCTCCTCGCCGGAGTCTGGTCCTTCTCCCGCCAGGAGTGACGGAGTAACGATCGGCTTCCTGAACTGGACTTCAGGAAAATCTCATCCCCCGCCGGCGGAGAGAGCCTTCCTAACCCCAATCTCTCCCCCGCCGACGGAGAGACTTCCTATCCCAATCTCTCCCCCGCCGGAGGAGAGATACAGAGAGAGGGGGCCCTACAGCCCCTTGATCTCCGTGATCACCCGAGTCAGCGAGTCCTGCGCGTCGCCGAAGAGCATCATCGTGTTCTCTTTGTAGAACAGTTCGTTGTCCAGTCCGGCGAATCCGGGGTTCAGGCTTCTTTTGAGGACAAGCACCTGCCGCGACTTGTCGACCTCGAGGATCGGCATCCCGTAGATGGGACTGTCCTGCTCGTCGCGCGCGGCGGGATTGACCACGTCGTTCGCGCCGATAACCAGAACGAAGTCGGTATCCGGGAACCTGTCGTTGATCTCGTCGAGGTCGTAGAGCTTGTCGTACGGCACGTCCGCCTCTGCCAGCAGCACGTTCATGTGACCGGGCATCCTTCCGGCGACGGGGTGGATCGCGTACCGCACGTCGACGCCTCGCGCCTCGAGCAGCTCGCCAACCTCCTTGAGCTGGTGCTGCGCCCTCGCCACGGCCAGCCCGTAGCCGGGCACGAGGATTGCCGACCCGGAGTAGGCCATCGCGACGGCGGCGTCCTCGGCGGTGGCCTCCCGGACGACCTTCTCCCCCGCGCTCTCCGTCGCGCCTACCGACGCCTCGGCACCGAACGCCCCGAACAGCACGTTCGCCAGCGAGCGGTTCATCGCCTTTATCATGATCTGCGTGAGAATCAGCCCCGCCGCGCCCACGAGCGCCCCGGCGATGATGAGCATCACGTTGCCGAGCGCGAACCCGGCCATGGCCGCGGCGATGCCGGAGTACGAGTTCAGAAGCGAGATGACCACCGGCATGTCCGCCCCACCTATCGGTATCACCAGCAGCAGACCCAGTATCAGGCACAGTGCGACCAGACCATAGTAGGCGACGGGGTCACCCCCCGCGACGAGGTAGACGATCACCCCCACGATGGCAAGGAACACCACCGCGCTGACGGTCTTTTGCAAGGGGTAGGTGATGGGCTTGCCGTCGATAAGCTCCTGGAGCTTCCCATACGCGACAAGGCTGCCCGTGAACGTGACGAGG
Source organism: Dehalococcoidia bacterium (assembly GCA_965247555.1). Lineage (GTDB taxonomy): Bacteria > Chloroflexota > Dehalococcoidia > Lucifugimonadales > VXLM01 > VXLM01. The sequence goes on from CBDFHR010000009.1 coordinate 678,461, forward strand.
CCGACCAGCGTTCCGAGCATGATCGTCACCGACACGTCGAGCGACATCTCGACGCCGCCGTCCGACAGCCGCAGATACTCCGCCGAGGCGACGACCGCCGAGCCCGCTCCGCCGAAGCCGTTGAACAGCGCGACAAGCTGCGGCATGGCCGTCATGCGTATGGCGCGGGCGAAGACTCCCCCGATGGCCGCCCCGACGATGATCCCCGCCACGATGATCTCGAACCGGACGATCTCCCGGTCGAGCAGCGTGACGACCACCGCGATCAGCATACCGAGCGCGGCGATGCGGTTGCCCTCGCGCGCCGTCGCGGGCGAGCCGAGGCGCTTCAGCCCCAGGAAGATGAGGACCGCCGCGAGCAGGTAGAAGGTGTTGATGAGAATCGGGAAGTCGATGGCGTCCATCAGCGGTCCTCCGTCGGCCCTCTTCTGAACATCTGGAGCATCCGGTCGGTCACCGCGAAGCCTCCGACCACGTTGATCGTCGCCAGCACGACCGCAAGGAATCCGAGAATAATGGCGAGCGTCGTGTCACCGCGACCGGCCACAAGCAGCGCGCCCAGTATCGTGATGCCGGAGATGGCGTTCGCGCCCGACATCAGCGGCGTATGCAGGGTAGGGGGCACCTTGGTTATCAGGTCGAACCCCACGAACACGGCCAGTACGAAGATGAATATCTTGATGAGCAGTGCGCTTTCGATCATGGCTCTCTCCGCAGGAGTCTCCTCCTCGTCATTCCCACCTTCTCTCCGTCATCCCGCCTTCTCCCCGTCATTCCCGCCTTCTCTCCGTCATCTCGCCTTCTCCTCGTCATTCCCGCCCTCTCTCCGTCATCTCGCCTTCTCTTCGTCATTCCCGCTTTCTCCCCGTCATTCCCGCGAAGGCGGGAATCCATCTTCCCTGTCTTGCCTACCCTTCGTCCGCCATAATCGCGGCGGCAGTCGCATCGTGGACGATCTCGCCGTCGCGGGTAATAAGGCATCCCTTGGTGATCTCGTCCTCGGTGTCGATAATAATCTCGCCGTCCTTGACGATGTGGTTGATGAAGTTCAGCATATTACGGGCATACATCTGGCTGGCATGGGTCGGCATGGAGCTCGGCAGGTTCAATGGCCCGACTATGGTCACGCCGTTCTCGACGACCGTTTCGCCCGGCTTTGTCAACTCGCAGTTGCCGCCCGTCTCCGCGGCGAGGTCGACGATGACCGCTCCGGGACGCATGTCGCGCACCATCGCGGCGTCGATGATTCGCGGGGCCGCCCGTCCAGGAATAGCCGCCGTGGTAATGACGAAGTCCATGTCCCGGACCGCGGAGTGGACCAGTTCCTGTCCTTTGCGACGCGCCTCCTCGGATAGCTCTCGTGCGTAGCCTCCGGCGTCCTCCGCCTCCTCGTCGAGCTCGATCTCGAGGAACGTAGCGCCCAGGCTTTCGACCTGCTCGCGGACGACGGGGCGCACGTCGTACCCCGACAGCACGGCTCCCAGCCTGCGCGCGGTGGCAATGGCTTGGAGTCCCGCCACGCCCGCGCCTAGCACCAGTCCCTTTGCCGGTGGCGTCGTCCCTGATGCCGCCATCATCATGGGGAAGAGCTTGCCCAGCGCGTCGGCAGCGATGACTGCCGCCTTGTACCCTGCCAGCGAGGCCATCGACGACAGGACGTCCATGCTCTGCGCCCGCGCGATGCGGGGAATGGAGTCGAGACTGAAGCTCGTTACGCCTGCCTCAGCGAGCGACGTGACCGCCGCGTGATCGACGAGTGGCTGAATCATGGCCGCCAGGACGGCTCCCGGTGATAGGGATGTCACATCGCCGGGCTTCCTTACCGCCACGACCAGGTCGGTGGACTCGAATATGGACGGCACAGTCGTCGCGCCGGCCTCTAGGTACTCTTCGTCGGAGAAGAACGACCCGTCACCGGCGCCCGACTCCACGACGACCTCGACCCCGCCGTTCATGAGCCGGGATACCGCGTTCGGGGTCAGCGCGACCCTCCGCTCGCCCTCAGCCGTCTCTTTCGGTACTCCGACGATCACCTCGGTGTCCTCCGTTGTCTAGGCAGTGTCGATACTTCCCGTCATTCCCGGGAGAGCGGGAATCTACTCCTCTTGATGCTCAGTTTTCCATCTGGATTCCCGCGTTCGCGGGAATGACGGTTTGATTCGGGATGACGGCAAGAATCTTGAGGAGGTCAAGCTGGCCTAACCAAGCGTGCTATCCTGCGGCGTCTACTCCTGCGGCTCTACGACCACCTGGCGCTGGTCTCCTCGCCCCACGCTCGCTGTGGTGACGTTCGGGTCGTTGGCGAGTGTCAGGTGGACGATGCGGCGTTCGTTGGGCGGCATGGGTTCGAGGGTGATCGGCCGTCCCCCGTCCGCCACACGCTGCGCGACCCGCGCGGCCAGGTTGCGGAGTGAGTTGTAGCGACGCTCCTGGTATCCCGCCACGTCCACAAACAGGTTCACGCGCTCTCCCATCCGTTTGGCGCAGATGAAGCTCACAATGAACTGGAGCGAGCGAAGCGTTTCGCCCCTCCGTCCGATCAGCAGACCTGAGTCCTCGCCGTCGACCTCGATGATGGGGCCGTCCACCTCCTCGTTGTACGCCTGCTTCAGGTGAACGGAAGCCACAACGTCCATTCGCTCGATGAGGTCTTCCAGCACCTCGGTGGCGACGCGAGCGAGGTCGGATGGCTGCTCTATGAGCGTAACGCGAACCCTTGCCGGCTCCCCGCCGATGCCGAGGATGCCCGACTTGCCGCGATTAACGACGTCGATTTCGACCTCGCCGCGCTCGGCGTCTAGCTCCTTTAGAGCGAACTCGATCGCCTCTTCCGGCGTTTTGCCCGTCATTTCTACGGTGTTCATCGGATGCTACCTCCTCTGAACGAGCGGTGGACTCGGAGACCTCGCCGTCGTCGATGGCCTTGTCGTCCGAGGTCCTTCCGTCGTTCTTGTTTGTCGATGATTGAGAGTCGGCCTTCTCCTGTCCCGCCGCAGGCTTGCCCCAAAGGAAGCCGAGCGAGCCGAATGAGAGTGCCTCCTTGACCTGACCCCATCCGCCGATGAATCCCTGCACTATTATTCCCACGACGTTGGAGACGGTCCAGTATATGGTAAGCCCCGTCTCGAACTGCAGGGAGAATACGCCGATCATTATAGGCATGAACCACAGGAGCATCTTGCTCGTCTGCTCCTGCTGTGGGCTCGTCGCCCGTGACGTGCTCATCTTCTGCATGAGCCACGTCGATCCGGCGACGACCAGGGCAAGGAACGGGCCGTAACCGCTTGCCGAAGTCAGGTCACCGAGATTCAGTCCCAGGAAGTATGGATCGATCGGTATGGACTCTCCGACGCCGGGAAGCCACGGGTAGAGCTTGGTCGAAAGGTCGGCCAGGCTCTCGGGTGTAGATGCGAGGGTCGAGCGCAGCGCCCAGAAGAGGCCGATGAAGATCGGCATCTGAAGGACCAGAGGGCCGAGACAGCCGACCGGATTCACCCCGGACTCGCGATAGAGCTTCATCGTCTCTTGAGAGCGGCGCTGCGAATCGCCCTTGTACTTCTCGTTGATCTCCTGCGCTTTAGGAGCAAGCTCGCTCATGGCCCTCGTCATCTTCACCTGCCGCAGGGTGAGCGGCACCATGAGGAGTCGCGTCAAGAAGGTGAAGACGATGATGCTCAGGCCGAGATTGCTGAAACAGACCCAGTACAGGAATACCAGGCTGTTGATCATCGGTCTGTTGATGATCAGGTCCCAGAGGTCGCCGATTAGCTCCACGAGTCCGCCTTTGCCGGTCTAGGATCGTGGGACACGACCGGAAGGGATTTCGAAATTTCGCATCTTGAGAATGGCTTCATAGCTAGCACGATCGCGTCCAGTCACGGGACACGGGGTCGTCCTGATCGGACCGGTGTATCCATATCTCGTCTGGATTTCCGTTGGCGTTGATTTGCAGCGCGCGAATGCTCCGGTCGTCCGCCCGGAAGAAGAGGACGTCTCCCTGCGCCGTAAGTGGTGCCTTGATGGAAGCACCGACATTGCACTGAGTTTCGTCTTCACCATCCTGCTGCCTGACCAACCGGACTCTGCCATCGGTCGACGCGACCGCTACGCGGTCACCGATCAGGGCAGGGGAGCCGACGATTGAGCCGTTGGTTGGGTACACCCAAAGCAGCCGGCCCGAAGCGGCGTCGAGCGCGTACAGGTTGCCGTCGGTCGAACCGGCGAAGAGGGTGTCGCCGTTCGCGACGGCGCGACTCCAGTACCAGCTGACGGCATCCGGGAACTTCCAGACCTGTTTGCCGGTCTCGGCGTCGAGCGCATAGAAGTCGCTGCTGAACGAGCCGATATAGACCCGTCCGTCTTTAACCAGAGGTTCGGCCGTCACTGCCCCGCCCGTGGAGAACTCCCATATCAGCTGACCGTCGAGATCGAGCGCGTAGACTCTCTGGTCCATCGACCCGAAAAAGACCCTGTCGTTCGCCACGGCGGGAGTGGCCCATATGCTGTTGCCGGTCTGGAACCTCCATTGGAACGAGCCGTCCGCCGCATCGAAGGCATAGAGCGCCCCGTCACTCGACCCGACGAAAACCAGTCCTCCACCCACGGCGGCTCCACCGACGATAGGGGCGCCGTCGCCGACACGTCTCTCTCCCCAAACATCGTTGCCGTCCGTCAGGTCAAGAGCGTACAACGTCCCGTCGTAGCTGCCAACGTAGGCAATGCCGTTGGAGATCGCGGGTGTGCCGTAGATGGCCTGGTCCGCCTCAACCTCGCCGCGCAGGTCGAATTCCCAGACCGTCCGGCCCGTTTCGGTGTCCAACGCCCGGATGTCCCGGTCCTGCGTGCCGATGTAGAGCCGCCCGTCTTCTAGGGCGACGCCCGACCAGCCCTGAGGCGTAGACGCGCGCACGCAGCCCGTGATGAGGAGGGCGACAGCCGCCGAAGCGACAACGAGCTTTAGCAGGCTTGGACGGCCCGATTGAAGTTTGGTCGTTCCGATTGTCGTATTCAAATGCTAGGAGATTGTCCGAGAGGTCGGGGACACGGATTGGCCCGCCGCGCGTCCTCTCATATCAAGTTCATTCATGGAACGGGGTCGTACCCGCTGGAACCGAATGGACGGCACCGGCTGAGCCGTTTGATGCCGAGCCACACGCCCTTCGGCACACCGTATTGCTGGACCGCCTCGTAGGCGTACTGAGAGCACGACGGGTAGAAGCGGCACACCCCTCGAAAGAACACCTGAGATAGCGTCATCTGGTACAGCGTTATCGCTCCCAATGTCGCCCTACGCATGGTGACCCCCATCGACCTTAGCCTCGCCGCTGACGGCGAGACTGCTTATCAGCGCGCCGTCTTCCGGCTGCCGCAATACCCGGGCACGCCTGAGCAGGTTGTAAATTGAACGTTCGATTCTTGCCGAATCGGCCTCGGCGGCTCCGTTGCGGGCGACAATCACGATATCGAATCCTGCCTCCACAGATGCTGCCCGCGCCGCCTCGCGAAGCCGACGCTTCACGCGATTGCGAGCGACGGCGTTCCCGATGCGCTTGCTCACCGAAAAGCCGAACCGGGTCACCGCCATGCCGTTGGGTCTGACCCTTAACACGAAGAGCCTATCGACCCGCGACCGTCCTTCCGACCACACTGCCGCAAAGTCCGCCGCCTTCCGCAACCGGCTTTCCCGCTGCATTTGGTACGGTTATACGGTAAGACGGACGCGGCCCTTGAACATCCGACGTTTGAGCACCTTCCGGCCGCTCTTGCTCCGCATCCGTGAACGGAATCCGTGAACACGCATACGGCGGCGTTTTTTTGGTTGATATGTTCTTTTCATAGCTAGTTGCTGGTGAGACCTCAGATGCTGTCGTTTCGGCTTCGGAAGAAGGTTCGTTCTCTCACATATGCTTTACCAGGCTGCGCCTCCGGAAGAGGGACGCTGCCCAAAATCTCGACATATCGTTTCATCCTGTCCATATGGCGTCGAACGGTATCAGCGTCCATGTGAGACTGGTAGAAGTTGGCATGGAGGGCTTCGGCAGTATCGAAGAGGTCGGATACCTCCAGATTGCCGGTCTCAACTGCCAAGTTCTGGGCGACTTGCCTAACATGTGAATGTGTATCGTGGCCCCAGTCTCGCTCCGTGGCCAGGGCCTTCAGAAACTGATGGACGGCGCCCCATGCCTTCTCGGACGCTTGGAGCAGGTCGCCCTTTTGAAACTCCCGCTCTGAGTGTTCCATGAGTTGGCGTCCCGTATTTCTGAACTCGTCCGCGAAATCCGTGCGGGGCACGGAGGATCTTACCATCTTGTTTCTCCCGGATCCCTTTGGCATTGAGCCACGTAGTTTAGCGAAGGGCATTCGGTTCTCTCAACCAAATGAATCTCATTGATTATACTCACCGCTCGAAATTCGTGTCAATTTACTCATTGTCCTTCATCAGCGTCTTTGCGATCATCGTGCCCATGCGCACGCTGTAGTTGGTGCCCCTGTCTTCGGGGTATACCTGGGCCGTGTTGGCGAGGTAGACGCCTCTGACCGGCGTGCGATGAGCGGGCATCTTGTCCGAGTAGCCGGTGCCGATGATGGGCTGGGCCGCATCGACGTGTTGACGGTAGCTCTCGATTATCCAGGACCGGTCGAAGTCCGGGTTGATCTTCCGCAGGTGCGGCAGGTAGTCGTCAAGCAACTCCTCGTGGCTGAGGCTGTAGAGCCGGTCTTTCCTCGAGAGGTAGTTGGACAGGTATACGATATGCCTCCCGCCGTAGTGGCTGGGCTCGACCATGTTGGTCTGCTCGATCACGCCGACGAAGGGGATCGAGCGGTCTGCGACGTTCAGCCAGTAGACGTGGGATAGGGGCCGGTCGAGGACGAGGATGAGGAGAAGCGCCGAGAGGTAGTTGGCGTTCTTCAGCTTCGTCATGTAGTCGCTCGGCAGGTCGGGCAGGAGTCGCGCGAAAATGTGGCACTGCGTCGTGGAGACCACGGCGTCGAACGGGACGGAGGCCGACTCGACGCGTTCTAGGAATTCCACTTCGAGGCCCGTGAGAGCGCCCGACTGGGTGGTGATTCCGGTTACCTCGGCGTCGGTGTGTACCTCGCCACGCTGTTCGCGTACCCGATCGCCCAGGACATCGAATACCTCGCCGAAGCTGCCGATAGGGTATCCGAGCATCTCGCGTGACATGCTCTTGCCGCGGGACGCGAAGCGGGTGTTGATCTTTCCCCATATCCACGGCATCCCGACCTCGCTGTAGAACTCCTCGCCGAACTTGCCGCGAAGCATCGGGCCCCAGAACACCTCGTAAGCCTGCTCGCCCGCGTATTGTCGGAGCCAGTCGGCAGCGGTCGTGTCTTCGAGATGCCGCCAGTCCTTCATGCGTCGCAGCAGCAGGGTCGAGATGCCGAGACGAAACCGGTTCACGAGGCTGAGCGGGTTGAACTTCAGGAGGTCAATCGGAGTGACGAAGTTGTAGATCTTCCCATCATAGAGAGTGCCCACCTTCGACCCGTACCAGCGCATCCGGTCACCTAGTCCGATCTCGTCGACCAGATCGAGTATGTCGGTATCGCCGGTGAACAGGTGATGATAGCCGCGTTCCAGCGGAGCGCCTCCAACATCGAACGTGGACGCCTGTCCCCCTAGGAACGACGCGCGTTCGTAGACGACCACCTCGTGGCCGTGCTTGCCCAACTCGTATGCGGCAGTCAGTCCGGTCGCGCCGGCGCCGATGATCCCGACTCTCATGATGCCGGCTCCTAGTCCTTGCCCTGACCAAGCCTCGTGAGGCTGCGGAGCGAAACGTGCTGCGACCAGAGGAAGAACTGGCCGAGTACGATCATCGGGATGAGCAGGGAGGCGTGGACGACTGCTACGTAGCCACCCGCGACCGCGCGGTCTATGGCGGCGAGGGGGAGCAGCACCAACGTCTCTCGCGCGATATACTCGAACAGGCCGATACCGCCCGGTCCCGCTGGGATGGAAGCGCCGATGTTGGCAATGGCCGTCACCAGCACCATCGCGACAATGAGCTCCGGCAGGCTGTCGTATATCTCGTGGAACCCGAAGGAATACCCGACGAGGACGAACAACCCTGCTTCAAAGAGCCACACGGGGACCGAGAGTATGAAGACGACGAGGATGGTCGAGGGGCTCTTGAGAGATTGCAGTCCTTCCAGGAACATGTCCAGGATGTGCATGAGTCTGCTTTCAAGGGCCGAGGGCAAGAGGCGCAGCACCAGCGCAATCAACGCCCTTACCCTTGCCGGGGCGTAGGCCACCACCACAAGGAGACCGAAGGCAACGATGAAGGGCAGGCTGATCGCTCCGGCGAGAAGCGGCCACGGCAGGCTGGACCATTCGCCGAAGGCCTCCGCCAAACCGATGAGCGGCACGAATATGGCGATCACCAGGATGAAGAGCAGCAGAGTGAGGGCGTCCAGGAGCCGCTCGATGAAGATGGTCACGAGTGCGGCGGCCTTGCTTACCCGCTCGCGGTCGCCCACGTAGTAGCTGCGGACGAGTTCGCCCAACCGGAGCGGCAGGAGGTTGTTCGCCATGTATCCGACGACCACGACGGGAAAGAGTCGAGCGGTCGGGATGGGCCGTATGTGGTGGAGGAGTCGTCGCCACCTCAGTGTGCGGAACCATACACCGATGAGATACAGGCCGATGCCCGGAACGACGTAGACGTAGTTTGCGCCCATGAGCGCGTCCACGAGCCTACGGAAATCGACCGTGACGAAAAAAAGCGCCACGAATATGGCGCTGAGCAAAAGCCCGATCCAGACCCTCTTCCCGCCGTTCACTTCCTTAGTCCATGCCAATCGGCTCTTGGTCTACTATATCACGTGAGGGTTTATGAACGGTGCTTGGAACTTCCCTTTCGTTATGAACGTGTCCATGGACGATCCTTTCGAATGCCGCCAAGCCCAAAGCGAACGTAACCATACATATGAATTGCTTGACACGTGAACGCTGACTGATAGCATAGATTTCAAGCTGAATGTCCAGACTCCCGGCCTTGAACGCAATGCGCTCGTCTTCCTCCATGCAGCAGTCGTCCTCCTATCGACGGATCGTCGTAAAGGCCGGAACGGCCTTGCTGACCGACGGCACCGACAGTCCCAACCGTGAGGTGATGGCCGGGCTCGTCGATCAGATGGCGCGGCTGCACCATGATGGCACGAGGCTCATCCTCGTCTCTTCCGGCGCTGTGGCGGCGGGGCGAGGCGCGGTCGTCGCCACCGATGACACCAGCGTTCAGTTCCGCCAGGCGCTCGCGGCCATCGGGCAGAGTCACCTGATGCACATCTACCAGGACCTCTTCATGCAGTCCGGCATAACCGTTGCACAGGTGCTCCTAACGCTGAACGACGTGGGCGAGCGACGCACACGGGGCCAGAAACTGCGCGACCTGAATGTCCGGAATACCCTTGCGTCGCTTCTCGACCTCGATGTAGTTCCGATTATCAACGAGAACGATGTCGTGGCCGTAGACGAGCTTGCGGGCGCAGGTTTCGGCGACAACGACAATCTTGCGGCGCGGGTTGCTCGGGCGGTGGACGCCGATCTGCTGATACTGCTTGGAACGGTCAACGGCCTGTACACCTCCGATCCGACCGTCGACTCAAAGGCGGAATTGATTCCGACCATCTCCCGGTTCGATAGGAAGCTTCGGGCCCGTGCCGGAGCGCCCCGCGATCAGAGAGGGCGTGGCGGCATGGCAACGAAAATGGAGGCCGCAAAGTTCGCCACGGAAGGCGGAGTGGACGTGTTCATTGCCAGCGGCGACCAGCCGGACGTTGTCACCCGCTTGGCGAGCGGAGAAAGGGTAGGAACGTTCTGCCCCGCGAGCCAGAAGGCGAAGGAGAGCCGGAAGAACTGGCTCAAGAGGAACGTGTCCAAGTCGGGATGGGTTGTCGTCGATGACGGAGCGGCGGACGTTCTCCTGCAAAGGAATCGGAGTCTCCTGCCTGTAGGCGTCACGTCGGTCGTGGGCACCTTCCAGCGCGGCGACGCCGTGCAAATACGGAACGGGCGCGGCATCCAGGTCGCGGTCGGCATAGCAAACTACAGCTCGGCGGAGCTGGACCGGATCAAGGGCGTCCGCTCCGACCGCGTAGCCGAGATTCTCGGTGACCGCTACGGCGACGAGGTCGTCCACAGGCGAGACATGATAAGGTTATAGGGAACCTGCCGGTGGAAGGGGACAACGTGGACGGCAAGACCGATCTTCAGCAGATGGGCCGGCGCGCGCGCGACGCATCCCGCGCTCTCGCCAAGACATCCGCGTCCGTCAAGAACCAGGCCCTGTCCGGCGTTGCCGATGCGCTCGTTGAGCGTAGGGATGAGATACTCGCGTCAAATGCTGAGGACGTAGATGCAGGTCGTCGTGACGGACTGAGCGAGCAGCTCCTCGGTCGGCTCGCGCTCGACGGGGACAAGCTCGAAGGCATGGCCGACGACGTGCGAAAGGTCGCGGAACTCCCCGATCCGACGGAGGAAACCTTCGACGCGACCACGCTTGCCAATGGCCTTGAGGTGGAGAAGCGCCGCGTCCCTCTCGGAGTAATCGGCGTCATCTATGAGAGCCGCCCGAACGTTACCATCGACATTTCGTCCCTCTGCCTCAAGTCGGGCAACGCCGTGATCCTGCGCGGTGGGAAAGAGGCGATACGCTCCAACGGCGTCCTTGTGCAGATCACGAGGGACGCGATTGCGAGCGCCGGGATCACGGAAGACGCGGTGCAGTTCGTCCAATCGACCGACCGCGCGCTCGTGGGCGAGATGCTGGGTATGACGGAATACCTCGACCTCGTCGTTCCACGTGGAAGCGCAGAGCTCGTGCGTCGCGTGGGTCGCGAGGCCCGGATGCCCGCCATCACCGGCGGGATCGGGGTGTGCCATACGTTCGTCGACAGGACGGCGGACGTTGGTATGGCCGTCGACATCGCGTTCAACGCCAAGACGTCGTCCCCGTATGTCTGCAACGCGCTGGACACGCTCATCGTTCATTCGGGCATCGCCTCGGAGTTCCTGCCCAGGGTTGCGGGCAGGTTGGGCGACTTCGGCGTAGAACTGCGTTGCGACAGGCGCGCTCGGAGCATCATCGGCAACTCGAACGGCGCGACCGTTTCGTCGGCTTCCGACGAGGACTGGGGCACGGAATTCCTCGCGCTGACGGCGGCAATTAGGGTGGTCGACTCCATCGACGAGGCGCTCGACCACATCGAGCTGCACGGCTCCGGTCACACCGACGTGATCGTCACGGAGGACGACTCTTCGTCGCAGCGCTTCCTCAACGAGGTCGATTCGGGCGTCGTCATGGTCAACGCCAGCTCGCGGTTCAACGACGGCGGGCAGCTCGGTCTCGGGGCCGAGGTTGCCATCAGCACGAACAAGATGCACGCCCGGGGGCCGGTAGGGTTGAAAGAGCTAACGTCGTACAAGTGGACGGTGGTCGGCTCCGGCCAGGTCCGCAATTAGCGATTGACACTCCCTGAACACGTGAGGTGCAGCCCATGAGCAGATTCGAGTTCGAGCGGGAGTGTCGCACTCCGTACTCCGAGTGCTATACGATTCTGCGCGAAGAGGACGCCGTCGGCAGGGTCGACATCCACTTCGCAGACGGGATGGTGCACTCGACCCTCAATGCCTCCGACACGCTGTCGAGCGATGACATCCAGGACCTTATCGACACCCTGGACGCCGACCTCATAGGCCCGGTTGCCAGCAGCAGGCAGGATGTCATCGTCCATGTCCACCAGGGGCGCGACCTCGGCGCGTTCCGCGCCCGCGAGTTCGAGGGTGAAGGTGGCGGCTACCACCACATGAGCTAGGGGCTTGTGTGTTTCTCTCCGCCGGTGGGGGCGAGAGGGGTAGGTAAAGCGGAATTGCAACTTTGATCCGGCTCCTGCCTTCCTGTCATTGCTATGAAAACAGGCCCCGTCAAACCCGTCGTAGGGGCAACCCTTGTGGTTGCCCGTCCTCGGCGCCAACCCATTTTTATCCCCTTGTGTGGCCTTTCGCAAGGCCATGGTGATTCCGAGGGCAGAGAGGAATCTAAAGTCCATCACCACAAGACCGGTAAGCCTGTACCCCGTCGATATTGTGACCAATAGGGGAAACCAGCGTAAGAACTCTCCGGATCGGCTTCACATTCGCACGGACATTTTAGATTCTTCGACTCCGCTCCGCTGCGCTCAGAATGACAGTGACGGGGTTGTTTTCTCATCAACGGAGAGTGGGTCGATAGTCAAATCCCTACCCCAGTCAGCCCGGTGGGGGCGAGACCATAGGTGACTTGCGCGGGAAGGCGCTTACCGTGAGGAGGGTGCGACGGTAGGCTTAGTCGTTGGCTGGACCGCCCTCAAGCTCTTTGATTCGGCCTTCGATGGCGGTGAGCTTGGCGTAGTCCTCGTGTACGAGGTGGTAGCTTCGCTGGAGGTATACGTCGGCGAGCTCGGCGGAGCGGCTGTCGTTGGACTTCACGGCCTCGATAAGCTGCGAAATGTTGTGTGATCGGGAAAGGTGGTTGGCGACCATCGCGATCTCGGTCTCGGTCTCCGATATCAGACGCTCGTCCGAGCCGTCCACAGCGAAGCGCAGGCGTCCGATCAGCTTGCTCAGCTCGCTCAGCTTATCGCTGTCGCTCATCAGGCCGTAGAGAACGTCGCTAACGCTCAGCTCTTCCGTTTCGGCGTCCGAGTCATCACCCGGCGTCTCGCCGCCCACTGTAGACGAGCCTGCGACTTGCGCGTACTGCTCGGAGTATGACTGAACGGCCTCGCTCACGCGGCCCAACGCGCCCGTCACGTCGGACGGATTGTGGGTCCCGACGTACAGAATGTCGTCGTCCCGTACCTCGGCCATGCTTTCAAGGGCGTCGTAGCCGGAGACTCGCTCCGGCACGGGCGGGAAGGCGAAGGCTGACAGGTCCTTTGCGTCCATCTCCCCGATCTGGTTCATCAGGAAGGGCGGGACATACTTGGAGAGGTCGACGGTGATTGGCAGGACGACCACGTATGTCGCCCACACCTCCTCGTGGTCGAGGGAGTTCCGCAGGTAGATGAAAGCGTGGCCCTTTGGGCTCGCCCAGTCGCCTCTGTGATATTCGACGCTCATGGCCTCTGTCCCGCGATTATATGCTAATGGCCGGATGCGCGTAAGGCGTCGATAAGGCCCTCGCTGGTATAATCGTTCCGCAGGCCACTAGCGGACCAGGAACCTTACGTGCTCATTCTCAACACCGACGCCTACGCGAACCTCGTTCGCCCTATCCTCTTTAGGCTGCCGGCGGAGACGGCCCAAAAGGTCGCGGAGAAGGCGCTGCGGCGGACGATACTGTGGAAGTCGTTGCGACCGGCGTTTCAGGTACGAGACCGGAGACTCAAGACGACGCTTTGCGGAATTCCGCTGTCGAACCCCGTCGGGCTTGCGGCAGGATTCGACAAGGACTGTGAGATGATTCCGTCCTTGGCGTCGCTTGGATTCGGCTACCTCACCGTCGGTACCGTAACCGCGCATCCGCGACCCGGCAATCCCAAGCCGAGACTATTTCGCGACGCCGGAGAAGCCTCCCTCATCAACGCGATGGGCTTTCCCGGCAAGGGTCTCGTGCCCGCCGCGCGACGCCTCGAACTGTACCGATCGGGTGGGAGCAGGACGACGATCGTGGTCAGCATCTCCGGCGTGACGGTCGAGGAGATCGTCCGGTGCCACCGGCGGCTCGAAGCGCTGGCCGACGCCGTGGAGATCAACATCAGCTCGCCGAACACTGCGGGGCTGCGGCTGTTCCATGAATCTGACGCGCTTACGGCGTTGCTCAATACAGTCAACGAGGCGAGGCATCGACCGCTGATCGTGAAACTGCCCCCTTATCCCGCGCCAAACGTGCCCGTCGACGAATTCGAGAAAGCACGTGACTTGCTCATGGCGCTGGTACGCGTGTGCAAGGCGCAGGGAGTGGACGGCCTGACGGTGGCGAATTCGAGGCCGACGAAAGACTCTAGGCTTGCCGTCGGCTCCGGAGGGCTGAGTGGTCGCCCGGTCTTCTCGCGGATGCTCGAGATGGTACGCGACGTTCGTTCCGAGGTCGGGGACGATATGACAATAAACGCTTGTGGCGGAGTGTTCACCGGAGAAGACGCTCTTGCTGCCATCGGAGCGGGGGCGTCGACGGTGCAGACCTACACGGGGTTCGTCTATCGCGGGCCGACGGTCGCCCGGGAGATGAACAAGGAAATCTTGGCTGCCATGTCTCGGGCGGGCGGGGGCGTGGCGGCGTAACGAGCTTCCACCGGCAAATCACATAATCGTGTGATGCGACGGATGGTGATCGTGGGCGTACAATGGAGTCGGCGGACTATGGTGACTTGGCAGTGAACGGACTAGAGGGTGTGTATGGATAGCGTCATTCACACGGAAAAGATCACGAAGCTCTTCGGCGAGGTCGAGGCGGTCGTGGACGTCGACCTTGACGTTCGGCCCGGCGAGATATTCGGCTACCTCGGACCGAACGGCGCGGGGAAGTCGACGACGATCAGAATGCTGCTCGACCACATCCGGCCCACATGGGGAACGGGAACGGTCTTCGGACTCGACATTCGCAGGGACAGCGTGGAGATCAGGCGCAACATCGGGTACCTGCCCGGCGAATTCACGCTCTACGACCACATGACCGGGCGGGCGATGCTCCAATACTTTGCGAATCTGCGGGGCGGCGTCGAGTGGCAATACGTGAGAGAACTCGTGACCCGTCTGGACGTGGACCTGGACCGCAGATACTCCCAACTGTCGCGCGGGAATAAGCAGAAGGTCGGACTGCTTCAGGCGATGATGCACAAGCCGAAGCTGGTCATCCTGGATGAGCCGACGAGCGGTCTAGATCCCCTGATCCAGCACGAGTTCTACGAGATTCTCGACGAGGTGAAGGCAGAGGGCCGCACGGTGTTCTTCTCATCGCACGTGCTGCCGGAGGTGCAGCGCGTCTCCGACCGGGTCGGTATTATTAGGAAGGGAGGCTGGTTGCCGTTGAGGACGTGGGCACGCTCATCGACCGCGCGGCGCTCCACCGTTTCGAGATCGAGTTCGCATCCGAAGTCTCAAGAGCGGAGTTCGAGCATCTCGAAGGAGCATCGGACCTTTCGGTCGACCGGCGAACCGTCACGGTATCAATTGCCGGCAGCCCCGACGCGCTCATCAAGGCAGCCGCCCGACACGAGATCGTGCGGCTCGTAACCCATGAGGCCTCGCTCGACGACATCTTCTTGACCTTCTACAGCGAGGACGGGGAGAACGGCGATGCTCGGTAACGTCTTCCTCAAGTCGATTCGCGACCTGCGCCGTCCCATCGTCTGGTGGTCGCTCGGGTTGTTCTTGTATGCCTTCGTAATAGTTCTGTTCTACCCGAGCTTCGAGAACGTCGATTTCAACCAGATGCTGGGGGATGAGAACTCGATCGTTCAAGCCTTCATTGGCGGGGTGGAGGACTTCAATTCGCCGGAGGGGTTCTTGACCGCAGAGATGCTGTCGTTCACCTTCCCGCTGCTCTTCATCGTCTTCAACCTGTGGCTTGGAACCAGCTGGCTGGCCGGGGAGGAGCGGCGCGGTTCGCTTGAGGTGCTCCTGTCCCACCCGGTGCGCCGCTCGACGATGCTGCTGCAGAAGTTCGCTGCCATCGTGACGGGCACGGGCGGGCTTGCCGTCGTGGTGTTCGTCGGGACGCTCGCGGGAATCGTGATAGTAGACATGGATATCAGCCTGCTCAACGTGGTTCAGGCTTACATTGGCCTGGCCCTGCTTGGAGCTACCTTTGGGGCGCTTGCGCTTTTCGTCGGAGCGTGGACGGGGAAACCGAGCACCACCGTCGGCGTGGGAGGGGCGGTCGGCATCGTCGGGTACGTCGCGAACGCTTTCGGACCCATCGTGGACGGGCTGGAGTGGTCGCAGTACCTGTCCCCGATCTACTACTTCATCGGCGGGCACCCAATGGCGAACGGCCTCAACCTTGCTCATGCGGGGGTGCTGGTAGGGATGTGTGTGGCGCTTGTGGCGGCGGCAGCCTACCTCTTCGAGCGGCGGGACCTCGCGGTGTGAGGGTCAGCCTGTCGAAGGCCTTTTCGCAATTGGCACTGTAGCCTTTCATTGCTATGAAAATAGGCTCAGGCAAACCTGTTGTAGGGGCAACCCTTGTGGTTGCCCGTTCCCGGCACCAACCCGTTTTCATCCCTCTTATGTGGCCTTTGCAAGGCCATGGTGATTGCTATGAAAATAGGCTCAGGCAAACCTGTTGTAGGGGCAACCCTTGTGGTTGCCCGTTCCCGGCACCAACCCGTTTTCATCCCCTTATGTGGCCTTTGCAAGGCCATGGTGATTGCTATGAAAATAGGCTCAGGCAAACCTGTTGTAGGGGCAACCCTTGTGGTTGCCCGTTCCCGGCACCAACCCGTTTTCATCCCCTTATGTGGCCTTTGCAAGGCCATGGTGATTCCGAGCTCAGCGAGGAATCTAAGATGTCCTGCCGTCGTGAGTGAGGCCGTTCCACCTTCAGGACTACGCCTGAATTCTGAGTACTTTGGATTCCTCACTGCGCTTCGCTGCGTTCCAAATGAAAGGGGGTTGTGCAGGGCCTCCTGTTGTCAGGAAAGCCTGCCGAAAACGGGACACCGGTTATTGCCGCTGCTCTTTGATGCGAGCGATGTCGGCTTCGATGAGCGAGCGGTCATGTCCCAGCGATTCGGCCTTTTCGGCGTCTTGTTCGGCTTCGTCGTCTCTGCCGAGAGACGTGTAGGCAAGTGCGCGGGCGGCGTAGGTCGGCGCGTAGGACTCGTCGAGGCGAATTGCTTCGTCGAGGTCCGGCAGCGCCAGTTCCGGCCGACCTGACTGGACGTGGGCCATGCCTCGACCGTGGTATGCGCCCACGAAGGCGGGATCTCGCTCGATGACGACGGAGTAGTCGGCAATAGCCTGTTCCGGCTGGGCCAGGCGCTGATAGGCCCGCGCGCGGTGGTAGTGAGCGGAGACGCTGTCGGGCCTCCAGAGCAGAGCGTTGTCGAAGTCGGCGACGGCCTCTGCCAGCTGTCCTGTCTCGATAAAGGCAACGCCTCGTCCGGTGTAGGCTTCGGGCAGCCGGTTTTCGATGCGCAGCGCTTCGGAGTAGTCGGCGATGGCCTGCTCGAATCGCCCTAAGCCGAAATAGCCCTCGGCTCGGCCGTAGTGGGCATCGGGATTCTCAGGCTCCAGCCGCAGGGCGTTGTCGAAGTTCCAAATCGCCCGCTGGTAGTCGCCGTACTCCAGATAGACCGATCCCAGGCCGTAGAATGCGTCGCGGTAGGTGGGGTCGATGTCCACGGCGTCGAGGTAGTCCAGCAGGGCGAAGTCGAGCGCTCCGGCCCGTTCAAACGCGAGGCCGCGGTTGTAGTAGAAGTAGGGGACCACCGGGTTCTGCAGAATGGCGTTGGAGAAGTCTTCGACGGCCTTGTCGTATTGCCCGAGGTCCATGCGGGCGACGCCGCGGTTGCTGTACGCTTCGGTGAACGTTCGGTCGATGTTGAGGACCTTCGTGTACTCGGAGACCGCACGCTCCAACTCGCCCTCATTCTGGAGCGTAAGGGCGCGCCGATAGTGCTCCTCCACTCGGTCTTCATCGGGGGTTTGGAACGCCCAGTAGCCTCCGCCAGCCAGGAGGACAAGGACGAGCGCGGCGGCGACGGCGATGGCGCCTATCTTGAGGAGACGTGTTTTCATGGGTACAGTCGATAGTTCATGCGCTGTGTCAGATGCCGGGCCAGACGAAGGCTATCTCCCTGTGCACTGCGGCTTTTGGCGAATCGCCATGAGGCTGCGGTTGAGGTCAGCCACTTCTTCGCCCAGCTCCTCGGCTATGTTCGCGTCCACCAACGCCGCATCCTCCATGCACAGTTCCGCCTTTGCGATGGCTCGGAGCGACCAGAGCGTGAAGTCCTTCGGGTCGCGGGTCTGTTCGACGATCTGCTCGTGAATATTGATTGCCATGTTGAGGTCGGTAAGCGCCTGGTGGTGATTGCCGGCGCTGCCGTGGGCCAGAGCGCGACTCTTGTAGTATTCGACCTCTTGGTTCGCTTCAACTGCCGTCCCGCTTTCGGAGTTCAGCTCGATGGCCTTGGTGAAGTCGGCTATGGCGCGATTGAAGTCGCCGACTAAGGAGGAGATCTCTCCTCGTCCGGCATAGGCCTCGGGGCTTCTCGTGTCCATGATGATCGCGTCCTCGAAGTCGACGAATGCGCGGTCGTAATGACCGGTTTTCTTCCAGAACGTTCCCCTCCGGGCGAGGATACGGCCGCTGGTCGGATGAATTTCGAGCGCGGCGTTGTAGTCGTCGAGGGATGCCTGGAACTGTTCCAGGGCCAGCCAAGAATCTCCCCTATCCACGAGCCATCCTGCGTTGTCGGGTATGATCTGCAGGGCCGAACTCAGGTCGCGGATCGCCTTCTCGTGGTTGGGCATCCGCTTATAGACTTCCGCCCGCTGCGCGTAGAGTTCGGCGTTATCGGGGTCGCGAGCGATCGACTCGGTCAGGTTTTGCGTCGACTGGTAGAGGATTCCGATCTCGCCGTAGATCGTGCCCCGGTCGTGGAAGACCTTTTCGTTGTCGGGGTCGAGCTGGACGGCCTTCTCGAGGTGGATGAAGGTGTCCTCGTAGAGGCCGATTGCCGCGTAGGCCGCGCCGCGGTTGAAGTAGGCCTCCGCGTTCTCGGGGTCGAGGCGAATCGCTTCGCCGAACTCCTCAATGGCTCGCTTCGGCTGCCCCAGACGCGCGTACTCGGTGCCGCGATTCGTCCACGCGAGGGAACTCTCCGGCCTGATCTCTATGGCGGTGTCGTAGCTCTTGAGCGCTTCGTAATGCTTGCCGAGCCGAGAGAGGGTCGTCCCGCGGTTAAGGTGAAGGCTGAAGCTATCGTCGCCAAGCTCGACGGCTTTGTCGTAGTCGGCCAAGGCCGTCTTGTACTCCGATATCCGGGAGTAGGCGACGGCGCGGTCGATGTAGGGCTGAGAGTTGTCGGGGTCGGCCTCTATGGCCACGTTGTAGTCTTCGATGGCCTCGGTGTACCTGTTCAGGTCGGCCCTCGCTCTGCCGCGCGCGATATACGTCTCCGTAAGGCCGGGATTGAGGAGAATCGCCTGATCGAGCTGGATGACCGCGGCTTCGAGGTTCCCCGCGTTGCCGTACTCGATGGCGGACTCGTAGTGCATCAGGGCTTGCTGTCGCTGTGCCTCGCTGATTTCCTCTTCGCCCGACCCGAACAGGCCGCACGACGACGTGAACAGCAGGAATATGGACAACAGCACGACCGGGTAGCGCACGCCGCTCATACTTTCAACCCTCCGAATGAGAAATCATCAACCGATACTGTATAACGACGTTCTTGGCATTCGGTCATCGATGCTCGGACATCCGTACGTCGAAGCAGCGTTCCCGCCCTCGAAATCCTCTTGATTATCCCGCTTATGATCGTCAGTGCTATGAAAATGGACGGCAACCACTCCCGTTCCGTCATTCCGGCGGAGGCTGGAATCCAGTCCCCTGCACCCTGCCGACCGTGACGACGCATCCCAATTTTCATTCCCTTATGTGGCCTTCGCAAGGCCATCGTCATTCCCGCGAAGGCGGGAATCCAGATCGGGTGCCGCGTATGCTCCCCAAGGGGAATAGATTCCCGCCTTCGCGGGAATGACGGGTTTGGGAGCGTGAGAATGGCGGTTATGCCTGGGTCTCCTTTTGGGGGAAGGGCGGGACAAGTCAACATTGCCTAAGCCAGCACCTGCCTGAGATGGTCGCGGGAGAGGTTGCCGCCGCTCATAACGAGGGCGACTTTCTTGCCTTTCAGGGAGTCCTTGATCTTGATGGCGGCTGCCAGCGGAGAGGCTCCGGCGTGCTCGGTGAGATTGTGCGTGTTCCCAAGGTAGAGGCCGATGGCCTGGACCATCTCCTCTTCCGAGACGAGTATGAAATCGTCCATCAACTCACGCATGATTCCCTGAGTCAGCTCAAAGCCCATTGTCGTAGCGAGTCCCTCGGCCCTCGTCTCCATCTTCGCCACGATGATCTCGCCCTCCTTCCACGACAGGTACGCGCCGGGGGCGCTCTCCGCCTGCACGCCGATGACGCGCACGTTGGGATTGAGCGAGTTCGCCACTATGCAGACGCCGCAGGCCCCGCTCCCGCCGCCGACGGGCACTATAATTACTTCTACGTCCGGGAGGTCTTCGAAGATTTCGAGCGAGTAGGTGGCGACGCCGGGGATCAGCCTCGGCTCGTCGGCCGAGTGGATGTAGACGTAGCCCTCTTCCTTCGACAGCCGCTCACAGTGAGCGCGACAGTCGTCGAAGTTGTCGCCGTGGAGAATGAGGTTGGCCCCGAGCACGCGCATCGACTCGCACTTCTCGGGGTTGGCGTCCTCGGGCACGACGACGGTCGCCTGCACGCCGAAGACTCCCGCGGCGTAGGCGATGCCCTGACCGAAGTTCCCGGTCGAGGCGCAGACGACGCCCAACGACTTCTCTTCGTCCGTCAGCTGCGATACGACGTTAAGCGCACCGCGAATCTTGAACGCGCCGAGCGACTGGTGGTTCTCGTGCTTGACGTATACCTCCGCACCGATGAGCCGGTCGAGCCGGGGATAGTGGTGCAACGGCGTGCGCGTGATGTACGACCCGATCCTCCTGCGGGCCTCGTACACTTCCAGAAGCGTGGGGAATGCCGCCAACATGGTACTCCTACGGTTGCCTATCAAATAGCATACGACAAATTTTCGTATAGGGCATAGGACGACACGGTCTTCCCCAGGGCAATCGCATCTAAATCATTGTATAAGAAGTAGTTTAGACTATAGGCCAAACTCATGATTGGAGAGGCCTTATGGAAGGAACCCCCGCAGTCTCGCTGATTGAACACTTTGCAAAGTTGAAAGACCCTCGGATTGATCGCACCAAGCGCCACAACCTGATCGATATCGTTGTCATCGCCATCTGCGCGGTCATAGGTGGCGCGGATTCATGGGCGGACGTCGAACTGTTCGGCAAGGCAAAGAAGGAGTGGTTCAGCAAGTTGCTAGACCTGCCTAACGGGATTCCATCCCATGACACGTTCGGAAGAGTCTTCGCTCGATTGGACGCTGAGCAGTTCGAGAACTGCTTCATAGACTGGGTACGAGCTGTCAGTGATGTGGTCGAAGGGCAGATTGTCGCCATAGACGGCAAGACGCTTCGGCGCTCTCACGACAGAGCCGCGGACAAGTCTGCAATCCACATGGTGAGTGCGTGGGCGTCGGCCAACCGTCTGATTCTCGGTCAGACCAAAGTGGACGAACGCTCCAACGAGATCACGGCGATCCCCAAATTGCTCAGTACGTTGGACGTGTCAGGATGTACAGTGACCATCGACGCTATGGGGTGTCAGAAAGGTATAGCGACGACGATTATCGACCAAGGCGCTGACTACGTGTTGGCCCTCAAGGAGAACCAACCCCAACTCCACCAGGACGTGACGGAGACGTTTGAACAGGCCCGACAGACCGGCTTTGCCTCTCTCGATCACGACTTCACTGAGACTGTCAATAAAGGCCATGGCAGAATCGAGACACGCCGGTGCTGGGCTGTTTCAGACCCCGACCACCTCACCTATATAAACGACCGCAATGAGTGGACAAAGCTGGCGAGCGTGGTGATGGTTGAATCCGAGCGGATTGAGGATGGGAAGACATCCATTCAGACCCGCTACTACATATCGAGTCTGTCGAACGACGCGCGAGTGCTGCTCGCAAGCGTCAGAGCGCATTGGGGGATCGAGAACTCGGTCCACTGGGTGCTGGACGTAGCCTTCGGCGAAGACGACAGCAGGGTGAGGAAGAACCATGTAGCACAGAACTTATCCGTGCTGCGCCGCATGGCACTGAATATGCTCAAGCGTGAGACCACCTCACAGGGGGGCGTTGCCGCCAAACGCAAGCGGGCTGGATGGGACGAAGATTACCTACTCTTGGTACTGGCTCAGTGAAATGCGATTGCCCTGGGGTTACACACGAACCTGTATCAGTTTAGTCGGTAGGGTGGTTGAGTCGGAGCTATGCTCACGCCCCGGGTCATGGACTCCCGCTTTCGCGGGAGTGACGAGTGGGATGTAAGACCATCCTCAAAAACTGACCTACCGACTAAACTGGTACAGGCTCGTTACACACACGTCGTTTGACAATGGAAAGGGATACGTGCTGTCGTTCGGCACCCCTGAACGGAAAGCGTACCGTTACGCTTCCACCTGCAGATTAGGCGCAACGAAGGAGATGGCGACCGGCAGAAACTCACGAGACTGAAACTATTCCTGAACTTCCAAACGTCTTGCTGCGTGGTTCAGCAGACACCGACACGTAGTGCGGATCGAATTGCCAATGTCGATGAGTTGAGCACCTACGTACCCGTAAGGAGGTTTCGAGATGGTATCAGGATTGTTGAAATTCAAGCTCGTGGCACTGTTGATCGCAAGCGCTGCGCTGGCCCTGACCTTGGCATGTGGTGGCGACGAGCCGGCAGAGCCAACACCGGACATCGCCGCCGCCGTGCGCGACGCGCTACAGTCCGCCCAAGCATCCCAGCCTTCGGGCGAGGAGATGACGGCGCAGATTCAAAAGAGTGTACAGGATGCCATCTAGGCGTCCCAGCCTTCGGGGCCTTCGGCCGAGCAGCTAGCGGCGCAGATTCAACAGAGTGTACAGGGCGCCGTCCAGGCCATCCAGGCGTCCCAGCCTTCGACCGAGCAGCTAGCGGCGCAGATTCAAAAGAGCGTGGAGGCAGCCGTCGCGACGGCTCCCCAGGGTATGACGGCCGCCGATGTTCAAAAGGCCGTTGAACAGTCCGTCAGGCAAGCAACGGCCGGACAGCTGACCGCTGCCCAAGTCCAGTCTATCGTAGACAGGTCGATCAGCAGCCTGCCGGTTCCCGAAATCGACGTTGGTCAGATACAGGGCCTCATCGAGTCCGCCGTCCGCGCGAATGTGCCTGAGGGCACCAGCGCCGAGGAGATCCAGCAATTGGTCAGCGCCGCCGTAACGGCGGCTACCGCGAACGCTGCCACGAGAGGCGATATCGAAACTCTCGTCACGGATTCTATCAGGGAGGCCGCGGCCGACCAGCTTACCGCCGACGTCGTGGAGAAGATCGTCAACGCCTCATTGTCTGCCACCAACAAGGCCGTAGAAGAAGCGGCAATGCAGGCGAAGGCTGCTGTGCAGGCAGCGCAAAAGGCAGGGGAAGAAGCCGCCATGGCCCGGGATGAGGCCGCGGCAGCCAGTATGGCCGGATCCGTACCTGCTGGCTGCTTCGTCGTGGGCGACCGTGTGACGGACTGCCCCGTTCGCAGCCCCCATGTCTGGACGGTGCCTCCGCTGCGGGTGGGTGAATTCCCCAGCTACATATACAACGGGCCGCTGCCCACACAGTTCTACGAATCGCCCATGTCGTACCAGTTGGTCAAGCAGGGGAAGCTCCCTCCACTTGAGGAGCGCCTCCCTGTATCTGAAGACGTGCTGATCATCCAGCCCCCCGAAGGGATCGGCGAGTACGGCGGGGCCTACAGAATGACCGATAGGAGTACGTGGGTTGGTGAGTGGGCCCTCGCGCAGTTCGCCAAGAGAGACGCCACAGGCGTCGTCTTCCAGCCGTATGCAGGCAAGTCCTTCGAGGTCAGCGACGACGGCACTACGTGGACCATGAAGCTGCGGAGGGGCATGAAATGGTCCGACGGAACGCCCTTCACGATTGAGGACATCCGGTTCACGTGGGAAGACTGGAACCAGTACGAGGAGTTCACGCCTACCACCCTTCAAACGTACCGAGACCAGGTGACCGGCAACCTGGTCAGGTTCAACGTGGTGGACGACGAGACCTGGCAGCTTATCTACGACACGCCGAACTATTCGCTGTTCGAGGGTAAGCTTATGCGCGGCCACCGGTGTACCGGCAAGGGCAACTACTGCTGGTCGATAGCCTCCAACCATTTCAAGCAGTTCCACCCCAAGTACGCCAAGGCCGACGACCTCAAGAAGCTCATGGACGAGGTAAACGCCGAGCATTGGACGCAGCTCTGGGGTAGGCGGGAAAACTGGATGAACAATTCCGATGTCCCGACCCACAAGCCTTGGACGCTGGAAGAGAGCACGGGTCAACACAGACTGCTGACGCGCAACAACTTCTTCTACGTGGTCGATCCGGAAGGAAACCAGCTTCCCTACATGGACAAGGCGATCAAGCTGAGGGTCGAGAGCCGCGATGTGGCGGTGTTCCGTGCGATGGCCGGTGAGAATGACGGCCAGACCGCGCCGTTCCAGACCAGAGAGGTGCCGCTGTACATCACCAACATGGAGAAGGGCGACTACAGCATCTACCAATGGCCCTCTGCCGGCGGCAACGACGCACCGGTGATTTTCAACCAGACTTGGAACGAGGACCCGGAAATCGGCAAGTGGGTGAGGACCAGGGATTTCCGCATCGCACTGTCCCATGCCACCAACAGGGTGGATATCAACGACACCGTGTTCCTGCAGCTCGGTGCGATTCAGAACTGGGTCCCCCATCCGAGCAGCCCATTCCATCCGGGTGAGGACGTTGCAAAGTTGAACGTGGAATACGATCCGGCCAAGGCCAACCAAATGTTGGATGCCCTTGGCCTGATCTCGAAGGACGCCGACGGGTTCAGACTCCGGACGGACGGCTCCGGACAGCCGTTGGAGTTGGTGCTTCTGGCCAACCCGGACGAGAGCGTCGATGCCCTGGAGCTCATCAAGGACCACTGGGCCCAGGTTGGGATCAAGGCCGCGATCAATCCCGCCGGGACAGGTGACATCAGGCAGAATAAATCGTACATGGGAATGGTGATTGACTTCTCCGCCTACTCGATAAACCCGTGGGCCAGTGCCGGAACCAGGCTTGCTCCAACGCATGGTACTATGTCGGTAGCCCCCCTCATCGGCCAGTATTACGAGACCCAGGGGCAGGAGGGTATGGCTCCGACAGGACCGGACCCGGCTTACATGCCGCTGGCGCCCGACGGGACCTATCCTGCCGATGCATCCGGCAACCTGAAGAATCTGCAGGACATGTGGAGGGAAGGCGTCAAATATAACACGGTCCATCCCAGGCGCGTGGAGCTCGGCAAGAACATCTTCAGGACCAATGCCGAGGAGATGTACGTATCACCTACGGTAGCCTTCACCGGCAGCCGCAGGGGCATTTTCCTGAACCGGAATAACGCGAAGAACCAGCCTCGTAACCATATCAGGGACCACTTCGGGTTCTACTCAGAGGCCTACTACTTCGAAGACGGAATCGATAACTTCAACCACCCCGGCAACAGATCCAAGTACTCACGTAGCTGGAGCTTCCTCACCGGCAGCAACTAGTGGTTCAACATCTTAGTATTGAAGGGTAACGAGACTATAACTCGGTAGGGGCGGGTTTCAAACCCGCCCTGTCGTTGTATAACGCGAATCCGACCCCCTATCATTACCCGTCATTTCAAAGATTTCGGTCTACTAGGACTTCAGGCTGTTGACCTGCCGCGAGTTGGATGACGCTCTGGGACCGACGGTGACGGCGAGTGAATGATCGCAGGAGACACGGGTCGGTCGGAACGTTCAGCACAAATTTGTGTCCCTTCTCAGGCATCCGGTGAACAGTCGTCCGGCGGCTTACGAGGATACCAACGACGCTGAACGGCTGGCCGACGATCCGGCGCTGCGGGTAGTCGTTTGATGATATAGAAGGCTCTTCGCCCTCCGACTGCGGCAGAGTGGTACTCTATACGGGCCATGCCCATCCGTGTGCTCAGCCCCCGAATCGCCTCGAAGATCGCCGCCGGTGAGGTGACAGAGCGGCCCATGTCGGTCGTCAAGGAGCTTGTCGAGAACTCCCTCGATGCCGGAGCGACGAGAGTGTCCGTCGAGATCAAAGGCGGGGGCATCGAGTACATACGGGTGACCGACAACGGGACGGGGATTGCGGAGGACGAGGTCGCCGTGGCGTTCGAGCGGTTCGCGACCAGCAAGCTCGTCAGCGACGGTGACCTGGAGTCGGTGGGTACGTTCGGTTTCCGTGGCGAGGCGCTGCCCAGCATCGCGGTGGTCTCGCGGGTCACGATGGTCTCCCGCGCAAAGGGAGAGGACTCCGGCATTCAGGTCGATCTGGACGCGGGCACACTCATTCGCAAGCAAAGAGTGGGTGCCGCGCCCGGTACGTCAGTGACGGTGAGGGGACTGTTCCACAATATTCCGGCGCGTCGGAAGTTCCTTCGCTCCGCCGCATCCGAGGCGACGAGAGTCCAGTCTGCCGTCGGGCGGTTCGCCCTCGCGCGTCCCGACGTGGGACTCAGCCTCATGGTGGAGGGCAGGTCGCTGTTCGTGACGAGCGGTGCGGGCAGTCTTCGCGAGGCCACGGCGGCCGTGTACGGGGCCGAGGTGGCAGAGGCGATGCTGGATGTCGAGACGCCCGGTCGGGAGGACGGCCCCATACAGGTCGGCGGACTGATCGGCAGACCCTCGCTGGCGCGCTCGAACCGGAACCATGTGACGATTTATGTCAACGGTCGATGGGTGCAGAACCGAAGCCTGACGTTCGCCCTGCACGAGGCGTATCGAGGCTTCCTGATGGAGCGTCGTTTCCCCATCGCCCTCGTCAGCGTCGACGTTCCGTATACAGAGGTGGATGTCAACGTCCATCCTTCAAAGACGGAGGTGCGGATCAAGGACGAAGGTCGCGTCTTCGCCGCACTGCAGCGAGCGGTGCGGGAGACCCTGATCGCCAACCTGCCCGTCCAGGAGCTTTCTACGCGCCACACGACGCCGACCGTTGGGAACGCTCCATCCGACACACGCTCCTACTGGCCGATTCCGCTACCGCAGGACCAGGCGACCCCGGACGGCGCGACGGTCGGTATGCCGCTTCAAGCCGACCTGGCCCAACCCTCGCAGCAGCCGCTGATCCCCCATCGGGCGCTGCCGGCGTTGCGTGTGGTGGGACAGATCAAGGCGACGTACATCGCGGCGGAGGGGCCGGACGGGATGTACCTCATCGACCAGCACGCGGCCCATGAGCGTGTGCTCTTCGAGACGATCAAGGAGGCGGCCAAGACGGGCAGCCCGTCGATCCAGGGCCTCATGGAGCCGGCGACCGTCGACCTGACGCCTGAGCAGATCGAGATCGTCGAGGCGCACCGTCCCAGCGTGAATGGGCTGGGCTTCGAGTTCGAGGAGTTCGGCGGCACGACGTTCATGCTGCGTGGTGTGCCCGCTCTCCTCGTGTCCGAGGACCCGCCGGGCGCACTCCGCGACGTACTCGATCTGATGGCTGAGGGCGGAGGATACGAGTCGTGGGTGGAACGCGCGGCGTATTCGCTCGCGTGCCACAGCGCAATCCGGGCCGGCAAGGTGCTGACGAGCCGCGAGACCGAGGAGCTGGTGCGCCAGTTGGAGCAGTGCAGCCAGCCGCACACCTGCCCGCACGGTCGCCCGACGATGATCCACCTGAGCGCGGCCAGGCTGGAGGAAGAGTTCGGACGGCGGGGGTAGGCGGGGGTAGGGGAGAGATTGCGTAGGTGGTGGGTCCGCCGCGTGGGTGCGAAGAGCGCGGAGGGCCTTTTGGATTCCTGCCCCGTATCGCGGTACGACGTGACGTTCTTTCGCGGGAATCACCATGGCCTTATGAAGGGCACATAAGGGAATGAAAATGGGGTCTGCGCTGTTTGGTAGGGGCGGGTTTCAAACCCGCCTCTACGGCTATCATTTGCAACAAATTCGCTCTTGTCGATCCCCGTTGTTGACTATACAATGCCGCGAAATTCAGATGAGGCTCTGAGAGAGGATGAGGGAACTGGGAGACGTTCTGATCTCCGAGGGTCAGATAGCACACGCGGTCGAGGAGATCGCGGGCAGGGTGAGCAGGGACTACGATCTGTCGAAGGTCGTGCTGGTGGGCGCGATGGACGGGGCGGTCTGTTTCCTGTCGGACCTGATGCGCGCGTTCGGTGAGCCGGTGGATGTGACAACGGTGCGGATGCGGCGGTATGACGGGACCGAAGGGGGTGAGGTGACGGTAAGCTGGCTGCCGCTGCGCGACAGGATCGAGGGTCGGGAAGTCCTGATAGTGGAGGGGATAGTCGATACCGGTGAGACGTGCGCGGTGTTGTCGCAGAGGCTGTTGGAGCTGGGCGCGGCGTCTATCAATGTATGCGCGCTGCTGGACAAACCCTCGCGTCGGACGCATGACGTGGCGGCGGCGTACATCGGGTTCGAGGTGCCTGACGTGTTCGTCGTGGGCTACGGCATGGACTACGACGGCGCATACCGGAACCTTCGGGATGTCTATGTACTGGAGGGACGTGAAGGTGAATTGAACTAAGACCGCTCGCGATGAGCCTGTCCAACGAACAACACCCCCTACCATAGGACAAAGGAGCAAGTATGCGATTCACCGGCACGTTCATCATCGTAGTCACCCTGTTCGTCTCCGTGCTGATTACCTCCAACATCATCGCGGTGAAGCCCATTGAGCTGCTGACCCTCCCGTTCGAGTTCATAGGCAGTAATTCGGTTGTCATACCCGCTTCGATCATCATCTTTCCCATCAGCTACATCGTCGGTGACATTCTGACCGAGGTCTACGGCTTCCGGATCGCCCGGGGAGTGATCTGGCTGGGATTCGGGGCCAACCTTGTTGTGGTCATAGCCCTCTGGCTAGCCGGCATCCTTCCCGCCGCCGGCTTCTGGGAGGACCAGGAATCCTACGACACTATCCTCGGCCAGGTGCCCTGGATTCTAGTGGCCTCCTTCATTGCCTACCTGATAGGCGAGTTCTCCAACTCCACGGTGCTCGCTCTGCTGAAGTACAAGATGCAGGGCCGACTGCTGTTCGTCCGCACCATCGGCTCGACCGTGGTGGGGCAGGGGCTGGACTCCTTCATCTTCATCTACATCGCCTTCGGCATCGGTGGCGACTGGGGCGCGCAGGGCCTGCTGAGTGCGGCGATCGCTCAATGGATCACCAAGATCCTGTACGAAACCGTCGCCACGCCGTTCACCTACGCGGTCGTGGGCTACATGAAGAAGAAGGAAGAGATGGATGTTACCGACGTTCCTCGCTCCCTGAACCCGCTGGGCATTTTTGCGTAGACGGTTTTGGGGTGCTGGGTTGTGGATTTCCGCCCCGTATTTTGGTACGGGGTGACGTTCCTACGCGGGAATGGCGATGTGTGGGTGGACTGCGCGTGTCTGCGGAGTGATTAGGGACATTTCAGGAGGCAAACGATGGCATTCGACACCGTGATACTGAACGGCACCGTCGTGGACGGGACCGGCGCGTCTCGTTACGAGGCCGACGTGGGCATCTCCGACGGTCGCATCGAGGCGATAGGCGCGCTGGGCCACGCCGAGGCGGAGCGACGCATCGACGCCTCGGGGCACGTGGTGGCGCCGGGGTTCATCGACATGCACTCGCACTCCGACGTTACTCTGCTGGAGGACCCCGGCGGCGAGAGTAAAGCCTACCAGGGAGTGACGACCGAGGTCACCGGAAACTGCAGCTATACGCCGTTCCCGGCGGGAAAGGGCGGCCCGCAGGCCCTCCAAGAGAACATTGGCCGAGCGCTCATCGGCAACGTCAAATGGGAGTGGAACACGCTGGACGAGTGGGCCGAGGCGATGGAGTCCAACGGGGTCAGTATCAACGTTGCGCCGCAGCTTGGACAGGCCGCGCTTCAGATATCCTCCGGCGCCATCGAGGACCGGCCCGCGACTCCCGACGAAATGCGCGAGATGAAGCGTCTCGCGGCGGAGGCGATGGAGATGGGCGCGTTCTCGCTGTCGACCGGACTCTCCGTCGCGCCTTCGGCGTACGGCACGACCGACGACATCGTGGCCCTCTGCGAGGCGGTCCGGCACTACGAAGGAGCCTTCTACGCCACTCACGCAAGGGTCGGAAATGGCCTGCACATTTCGGCCATCGAGGAGGCTATAGAGATCGGTCAGCGTGCCGACATACCAGTGCAGTTTTCTCACCTGGCCATAACCGACCGGCGAGTGTACGGGGAGGGCGCGACGCTGACCGACCTTTTCGTCAAGGCGCGCGAGAACGGGCTGGACATCACCTACGACGTGTACCCGTACACGGCGGCGGGAGCGGGCTACAACCAGCTCGTTCCCCTCTGGGCTCAGGAGGGGACGATGACGGACTTCATGGCGCGCCTGCGAGACCCCGCGACCAGGACGTGCATAAGGGACGAGGTCAGGGCGGGACTTGGGGGCCTGACGCCGCAGTGGGAGACGTGGTACGTGGCCTTCATCCAGTCGGAAGAGAACCGTGATTGTGTCGGCAAGAACGTCTCGGAGATCGCCGAGGAGCGCGGAGTCGAGCCGGCGGAAGCTGTCCTGCAGCTGCTGGACGAGGAGAACGGTTCGGTGCCGACGCGCGTCCACAATCGCGTGGAGAGCGACGTGCGCTACTTCTTGGGCCACGATCTCGCGATGATAGGCTCCGACGGAAGGGCGGTGTCGCCGTACGGGCCGTACGCCAACGCGCTGCCGCATCCGCGGTTCTACGGGACTTACCCGCGCATACTTGGACGCTACGTCCGCGAGGAGCCGGCGGTGCTGACCTTGGAGAACGCCATCTACAAGATGACCGGGTTCCCGGCCAAGCGCCTGGGCATGAAGGACCGCGGCCTCGTGAAGGAAGGCCTGACGGCTGACCTCGTGGTCTTCGATCCTGAGACCGTGATCGACAACTCGACGTGGGAGGACCCGCACCAGTACCCCGACGGGATACCCCACGTCCTCGTCAAGGGCGTTCCGGTCGTCGACGAGGGAACCCACACGGGCGCAAGGCCGGGCAGGGTGCTGCGCCGGGGTCAGGCTTAGGGTTTTGGGTGCGCTACCCGCTTTTCCTACTACGCATTTCGCCATACACGCGTCCGTAACTGTTCAGAGACGGTGAGATATGCAGGAATTGTCCTCCTGCTGTCATTCTGAGGAGCGAAGCGACGAAGAATTACAATCTCTCCCCCAGCGGGGGAGAGACACAGAGAGGGGGGCTTCGCAATTCAACTCACGGAGACTGAACAGTTACACACGTCCCCTCTATCTTGAGCCACCTACCGCAAGGAAGGTATACTTTCTCCACGGTTGTGACCGGCCAAGGGGGTTCAGGTGAAAGTAGGCATAATCAACGTCACGGGATACTCGGGCATCGAGCTTGCGCGTATCCTGTCGCGACACCCCGAAGCCGAGATCACCTCCGTCACCGGCCGGAGCACGGTCGGACAGAGGCTGGGTGAGGTCTTTCCTCACCTTTCGGCGGTCGATCTGACGATCACCGAGGACGTAACAGAGAGCGTCGATGTCGTCTTTTCCGCGCTGCCGCATCAGGCTAGCGCCGAGCGACTTGGGCCGTTTATCGAGTCGGGCGTCAGAGCCATCGACATCAGCCCGGACTTCCGGCTCAAGGACCTGCGGCAGTACGAGGAGTGGTACGGCGAGCACCCGAACCCGTCGCACGTCGAGGACGCCGTGTACGGTCTGCCGGAGCTGCACCGCGACGAGGTCGCGGGCGCGCGTCTGGTCGCCAATCCGGGGTGTTATCCGACTCCGTCGATCCTTGCTCTCGCGCCCGTGGCAGCGGCGGGGCTTATCGAGTCCGATATCATCGTCGATGCCAAGTCGGGCGTCTCCGGCGCTGGCAGGAGCGTGGACGTGAAGTTCCTGTTCACGGAGGTGAACGAGAGCGTGCGCGCCTATCAGGTCGGAGGGCATCGCCACATGCCGGAGATCGCGCAGGAGCTTGGAGGCCTCGACGGTGTTGGCCCGGTGGAAGTGACGTTCCTCCCGCATCTCATTCCGATGACGAGAGGCATCCTCGCCAGCTGCTATGCCAGGTTCAGGGCAGGGGAGTCGTTCTCGGGCGAAACGGGACAGCGGCGCCTCATGGACCTCTACCGCGACTACTACGCGGAGCATCCATTCGTCCACGTGACCGACGAGCCGCCCTCCACCAAGCAGACGCTTGGGAACAACGACTGCCGCATCTATCCGACCGTCGACCGGACAACGGGACGCCTCGTTGCCGTAGGCTGCATCGACAACCTCGTCAAGGGCGCGGCGGGACAGGCAGTGCAGAACATGAACATTATGTTCGGGATGCCGGAGCAGCTTGGACTGGAGGAGCTTGCGTTGTACCCTTAGATGTAGCGTGAGAACGGGTGTTGACGGGCAGCACAATCCGTTTGCCCAAAGCAGCGCTGCTCCGCGCGGGGAACAGCGGCCGGTATCAGTATAGGCCGGGCAGCCACCCACAATCTCTCCCCCGGCGGGGGAGAGATACTAGAGAGGGGGTTCCCGCACTTACTTGAAAGCTTGTCGGAGGGCCGGTTATGGTTCGACAAGCTCGCTTGGAACGGCCTCCACGGCCAAAATCGAGGTAGATAGGTAGGGAAAGAGAATTGAGAAAGAAAAAGATAATCCTCCGATCGATCATCGTGGCCATCCTTGCCGTTGCCTCGTGCACGACCTCGATGTTCACGTGGGTTGCCCTGGATACGAACGACTCCGCCGACGAGGCGGAAGCATTTCTGCATCTGCTGCGTGAAAGAAAGACGGCTGAGGCCTACCACGACACCACGACCGCACACTTCCGCGCTCTCCAGACTCCTAGAGACTTCGACAAGATGATGGAGCTGCTTGGACTGCCCCTGACGTACCGGCTGGACGTGTGGAGAGACCGAAGGCTCGAACTGAGCAACCGCTCTCGCATTCGTGGCACGCTCATAGACCTCGGCGGGCAGGACATCAAGTTTACGGTCGACATGGTGCGCGAGCAGGGCGACTGGAAGATAAACGCCTTCGTCGACGACGATCGCGCCAACGTTGGGCCGGGTGCATGGTTCAAGCAGATACCCCTGCGTGAAGACCTCAACGTGCTCACTGGCAACACGATGAAGACATTCCGGGAGTCGATAGAGGTGGGGGACATGGCGGGCTTCTATAGCCACATGTCTGACTCGTTCACAATCGGCATTACCCTGGAACGGCTCCAGATCAAGTTCCAGCCGTACATGGACGCCAACTATGACCTGACGGGAATCGAGTTGCTTGAACCGACCTACCAGGAGCTTCCCGTACTAGAGGATGTTCCTCTGGGCATCGACGAGGAGGACTTCACCACGATCGAGGACGTCATGATTCTCAGAGGGTACTATCCCCTGAAGCCGAAGCCAGTTCCGTTCAAGCTCAGCTACGTCTACGAGCACCCGGAATGGAAGCTCTTCCAGTTCGACATTAGCGAGCCGACCATTTCGGGACTGTCTCCCCAAGACTGCATCCTGTGGCTGAAGACGCAGGAAGACAAGGACCCTGCGCAGTGCTTCGACCTCGAGCAGAACCGGAAACAGCGCGGGATCATTACCGACAGTCGCTGACGAAGCCGAGGCGTTTGATTCGTTGCCACTCGAAGCAGCGTCGGGATACAATACGACCGTTGGTCGGCGTTGGGACTTCCACGTCTCACCGCGGTTTCAAGACCGATATGGCCTTCGAGATCACACCCTCGCGGGCCCGGACGTGGCCCCATCGTCTAGAGGACTAGGACGCTGGCCTTTCAAGCCGGAAACACGGATTCGAATTCCGTTGGGGCCACCAACAACGCTTCTCCTCTCGGCTCATCGTGACTAACTTCCCCCTCAAGCGCGCCGTGAAGTCCGGTTGGGACGAGATGTCCGACCGGTACCAGCGCGATGCCGTGATCTCCACCGACGATGTTCACTTCGGGCCGTTGATTCCCGGCGAGAGGGAGTTCCGGCTGCTTGGTGATGTGCGGGGTAAGCGGGTCCTCGAGCTTGCGTGTGGGGGCGCGCAGAATGCAGTTGCTCTCGCCAAGTGGGGAGCCAGTGTCACCGCCGTCGATCTGTCGTCGAAACAGCTTGCACATGCCCGCGAGCTCGTGAAGCGTGAAGGCGTCGACGTGGCCCTGATTCAAGCGGACATCGAGCGACTTGCGATGTTTCCGGACGAGTCTTTCGACACGATTGTCTCGTCGAACGGTATCGAGTTTGTTGCCGACATCGACGGATGTCTGCGGGAGTGGCATCGTGTCCTGCGGCCCGGCGGTGTCGCGGTGATCTCGACCGTTCATCCGTTGGGAGCGTTCGAGTGGGACGAAGGGCAGGGCGCTCTCCTCGTAGGAAACTACTTCAATCTGCCGGTCGAGGTCTGGCACGACGCAGGCGAGACGGACGGGCAGCGCGGACTGACCTTCTTCCGTACGGTCGAGGAGATGTTTTCGACGCTAACCGGAGTCGGATTTGCGGTAGAGCGCATCTTGGAGCCGGTCCCTTATCCCCTTCACCGGATGAGCGAGGCTGAGAAAGCCAAAATTCCGTATCGCGGCACGCTCTGGGAGGCCGACTATGAGCGGATGAGCAAGGCGCCGTTCAACATCATCTACGTGGCGCGAAGGCCAAGATGAGGGCCGGCTACTCGTCTTCATCCGCCTCGATGGGGTTGTACTTGATGTCTTTGTCCATCGCCTCCCGAATCCTGTCGGCCTCGGGGTGGTCGCCGAAGTAGACGATGTACAGGCCGCGCTCGTGGTACGACGCAGTGGGGTTCTCGGGGTCGTATCCCCAGAGACCCGTGCCCGCCCTGATGATGTCTTCTATCGCGATGACGCCCTCTCGGAGATCGTCGCGGTCGGGGAAGCGGTAGATGAGAACGTCACGGCCGTTGACCTTGACGCTGGTGTCCTGCGGCGCGCCGATGAACACGAGGCGTTCGTCGCTCTCCGCGCCGACGTCGAAGCCGTTGCTCTTCAGGATGCCGATTACTTCACTTGTCTCCTCGCCGCAGGCCGCCGCCAACAAGGCAGCTACCCCGAACGCGAGGAGTAATATGGGAATCGTGTTAACAGATCGCTTCATTTCACCGTCCCGTCATTATGATCACAGGCGCGTAGGATATCGCAGACCGCCGTCGATGCGCATCGACGGCAGCGAGACTCATTATATCCCAAGTCGCTTGCACACGGACGCTTGGTCACAAGGCGACATTGGCAACTGTTCAGAGTCGGTGAAATACGCAGGAATTGCCCTCCTACTGTCAATCTGAGGAGCGCAGCGACGAAGAATCTTTATCTCTCCCCCGGCGGAGGAGAGACACGACGAAGAATCTTTATCTCTCCCCCGGCGGGGGAGAGACACAGAGAGGGGGGTCTTCGCAGTTCAACTCACGGGGACTGACCGGTTACCGATATTGCGCCAAGATTGACATACCCGCTCATATCTTCCTAAAATACGTTCGTGTGCAATCCGCCCCTGACGGTAAGTGGCTCGCCTGCGAAGGGTACTTGAATGGTGCGTCGTTTTTTCTTCGTGCTTCTTTCGGTACCCCTGCTCGCCTTGGCGTCTCCCGGCTGCGACCGTGGTTCGGACGGCGACCTTGGAGTACTGCCGTCGCCCACGCCGGCCTCGGGTGAGATCACAGCGGACATCTACGACGGCCACCATCCGGACATAAACGTCTACGTCGGAGCGCGTATTCGGTGGAGAAACCTCGGTGACATCGCCCACTCCGTTACGGCCAAGGATGGCTCGTTCGACACCGGCCCGATCGAAGAGGGTCAGCGGACCGGATATATCCTGTTCCCAAAGGCGGGAAAGATCGAATACTACGACAAGCTGAACCCGGGAATGGAAGGGCGGATTCAGGTGTTCGAGAAGGAGTGACGAAGCAGTTGAATGGGCGGAGAGAGAACGAAGCAACAGTCTTCACGAGTGGGCATCGATCGGCTATCACTGCGAGGTGAATGGGCTTGCGTCAAGTGAGGGTCCATCTGTCGGCCCGTCTGACTAGAGGAGTAAATAAATGAGGCTCAATTTCATCATGCGGTTTAGCGGCTTAGTGATTGTTGCCGTTATCGTGGCCATCGCCGGATTCGGATGTGGAGGCGCGGATAAGGATGAGGGGTTCGTAGAGGTCTCGCCCAGCCGCGACGACCTCCCACCTCCCACCATGCTCGACGACGGCACCTACGTCGCGCCGAAGATTCCCCCGGGAGGGTACCCCACCTACGCCTGGGACGGGGAAATCCCGACGAAGTTCAATGAGTCCCCCTTCTCGGCGAAGCTCGTCAAGGAAGGGAAGATCCTTCCCGTCGAGGAACGTCTTCCCGTCCAGGAAGACGTTCTCGTAGTCCTGCTCGACAACGAGGTCGGCATATACGGCGGGACGATGCGCGTGACTGCCAGCACGCCCGGCAAGATCGACGGGTTCACCACCACTGGATGCTTCCGTCGCGACGCCGACGGCCTCGGGCGGGTAGTTGGCATCTGCAAGGACATGAAGCTGAGCGCGGACGGCACGACGTACACCTTCACGCTCCGCCGGGGCGCGCGATGGTCGGACGGGTATCCGCTGACCATGGAGGACTTCCGGTTCGCGTGGGAGGAGCTCAACCTGAACCGCGAGTACATCGCGCGCCTGCCGCTTACGCTCATCAACCCCATTACGGGCAACGGGCCGACGTTCAAGGTGATCGACGACCTCAACTGGAGCCTCACGTTCGACAGTCCTACGTTTACGCTGATCGAGTCCAAGAGCGGTGCGATTTATAGCGGCACAAAGTCGTGCCAGGGGGGGAACCCCTGCTTCTACTCGGCCGCTCACGTCTACAAGCGTTACCATCCGAAATATGGCGACGAGGACGAAATCCGCCAACTCATGCGCTACTACTCCCGTGAGACCTGGAAAGGACTCATGGAAGAGATGCAGCGAAAGCGCCACTTCCTGGGCGTTCCTCTGAAACCCGTTCCCACTGAATTCGATCCCGAGTACATGTACGATGATGTTCACTACGCCCCTTGGCCCGGCGGCTACGTGACGACCGAGTTATCGGACGGCAGGAACCAGTATGACCGTAACCACTACTTCATGGGCGTCGACCCGCTCGGCAACCAGTTGCCGTACATGGACGGCGTCGTTTCAAACCAGGTCGAGAGCCGTGAGGTCGCCGTGTTCCGCTGCATGGCAGGGGAGTGCGACCTCGGCAGCGGCGATCTGATCCTGTCTGAGGTGCCCCTCTATCTGTCCAACGCGAAGAAGGGCGACTACAGCCTGGAGATCTACAGGGCAGCCGCGGGGGGCGATACGACCGTTCTCGTCAACCAAGAGTACAACGAGGACCCCGAAATCGGTGAGGCGTTGAGGACACAGGAATTCCGTCTCGCACTTTCCTACGGTTGGGACAGGGATGCCACCAATGAGACCGTCCTGGCCGGTCTCGGCACCCCGCAGAACTGGACTCCTCATCCGACGACTCCGTACTACCCGGGCCCCGAGTGGGCCAACTTGGAGGTCGGGCATGACCCTGAAAAGGCCAAGCAGCTTCTCGCCGGCATCGGCTACACCGACGGCAACGGCGACGGCTATGTCGACAGGAAAGACGGCACGGGGCCGATGACCCTCTACTTCGAGGCCTACGACCAGCACTTCTCGATCATCGAGCTGCTGCGGTCGGGCTGGAAGAACATCGGTATCAAGCTAACCATTCGAGAAGGCGCGCGGGCGTACAAGGCCGCCGAACGAAATAAGCAATACTTCGTGATGCTCTCTTCCAGCTATGGGGACAACCCCTGGCAGGTCGCGTGGACGAGGCTGATCCCCTTGACCAAGGGGAATCAGCTAGCTCCCACCATCGGCGAGTATTACCAGACTGGAGGGCGTGAGGGCATGTCGCCGGGGATAAACACGGAGTTCCGTCCGCAGGCTCCCGGCGAGACATACCCCGCGGACACGAGCGGCAAGCTCCAGCACATGCAGGGCCTTTGGACCGAGGGACGCAAGATCGCCCAGTTTAGCGACCGCCGCATCGAGCTTGGCAAGGAGATATACCGCACGATCGCGGAGAGCAAGTTCCACATCGGCGGACTGGCCTTCACCGGCATATTCCGCGGAATGCGAATGCGGCGCAACAACGTTCGCAACACGCCCAAGAACCACTTCCCGTCCGGTTTCGGTGGCACCAAAGAGGCCTTCTACTTTGAGGACGGCTTAGACAACATGCACAACGATGGCAACCGCTCGAAGAGGTATCGGAGCGTTCACTTCCTGGACCCGGCATACTGGGACTAGCGACTGTCGTCATCTCTTCGAAAATGGGTCTTGTGCAACCCGATGTAGGGGCGGGTTTCAAACCCGCCCCTAGTGCTATCCGACCTCGAAGCCCGCACGTAATGAGAGTACGGGCCTTCGCATATTCCGGCAAATCCGGCCTGCTGTGCTTCCCTTTTGCCTGTGGTAAGGTAGGTTCCCGCAAGCACCACCGAGAAGGGAAGCCGGATGGACCTCCAAGAGACCAAGGCCGCCGTATTGGCTCAGATCGACCGACGGGCTGATGAAGCGCTCGATGTCGCCAAGCACATTCTCGACACCCCGGAGCCGGGATTTCGTGAGCAGCGCACCTCCCGGTTCGTTGCCCAGAAGCTATCGGAGCTCGGCATCCCCTTCGACGACGGACTTGCCCTGACCGGACTCAAGGGCATGTTGACGGGCGGCAAGTCAGGCCCGACCGTCGGAGTGTTCGGAGAGCTCGACTCGCTCATCGTTCCCGGCCATCCGTTTGCAGACCCCGAAACGCACGCCGTCCACGCCTGCGGCCACCACACGCAGATCGGCTCTCTACTCACCGTCGCCATGGGTCTCCAGGCCCCCGGCGTGCTCGAAAACCTCGCTGGACGGGTGGCCCTCTTGGCCGTCCCCGCCGAGGAATTCATCGAGATCGAGTACCGCGATGGACTACGGAGTCAGGGAAAGCTGGAGTTCCTCGGCGGCAAGTCGGAGTTCGTCAAGCTCGGCGTCATGGACGACGTGGACATCGCGATGATGACCCACACCGAGAACCAGGACTGGAGCTATACGGCGGGAGCGAAGCTCGGCGTTGGCGCGAACAACAACGGCATGATCGCCAAGCGCATTCGGTTCAACGGGGTCGCGTCGCACGCGGGCGGGTCGCCACACCTCGGCGTGAACGCCCTCAACGCCGCCAACATCGCGCTCATGGCGATCCACGCCCAGCGCGAGACCTTCCGCGACGAGGAAAGCATACGCATCCACCCGATCATCACCAAGGGAGGCACCGTCGTAAGCTCCGTGCCCGCCGACGTTCGCATGGAGACGTTCGTGCGAGGGTCGACCATCGAGGCGTACATGGCCGCGGGCGAGAAGGTAGACCGAGCGCTCCGGGCGGGCGCGATGGCGGTCGGAGCCAGCGTCGACATTTCGACCATCCCCGGCTACACGCCGCTTGCACAGGACTCCACGCTCACCGAGCTTTACGTCTCGAACGCCGCCCAGCTCGTCGGCGCCGACAAGATCGCGAGGATGGGGCACCGCTCAGGCTCGACCGATATGGGGGACATCTCGCAGATCATGCCCGCCATCCATCCGTACGCCGCCGCCGCGACCGGCAAGGCGCACGGCAACGACTACGTCGTGCAGGACTACGATCTCGCCGTCACGACCGCAGGGAAGGCCATGGCGATGACGATAATCGACCTGCTCTTCGACGACGCGCAGAGGGCGAATGCCATCGTCCGCGACTTCCAGGGCGGCATGAGCCGTAGCGCATACCTCACCTGGCTCCGGGACATCTACTCCGAAGAGACGTTCACCGAGTGACCGGCCCGGAGTCGCTGAAGGCCGCTGCTCAAGCCGCCATAGACCGCCGGCGCGACTGGATAATCGACATCGCCGAGCAGGCCCTTCGCACTCCAGAATTGGGGTTCCGGGAGTACGAGACGTCGCGCCTCGTCAGCGGGAAACTCACCGAGCTCGGCATCGAGCACACCAAGAACGTCGCGATCACGGGCGTTACCGCCTCCCTGCGCGGCGGCAACAACGGCCCGACGGCAGCACTTCTGGGGGAGCTCGACGCTCTGCCATTGCCCGGCCACCGGTCCGCCGACCCGATGACCGGGGCGGCCCACGCCTGCGGTCACAACTCCCAGATCGGCATCATGATCGGGGCGGCCGTCGGCCTCACGGTGCCCGAAGTCCGGCGGGCGCTCTGCGGAGACGTCGAGCTGATGGCCGTCCCCGCCGAGGAGTTCGTGGACGTGGAGTATCGCCTGAATCTCCGGCGGGACGGGAGGATCAAGTTCCTCTCAGGCAAGCAGGAGCTCATCAGGCTCGGCGCGTTCGACCCAGTGGACATGGCTATGATGGTGCACACGTCGGCCAGCCCGGAGGACGCAAAGTTTTCGCTCGGCGGTACGACGAACGCGCATGTGGGCAAGCACGTCCGGTTCTTGGGCAAGTCCGCCCACGCCGGAAGCTCACCCCACCGCGGAGTGAACGCCCTCCAGGCCGCCTTAGTCGCCCTCCACGCGCTGAACACCCAGAGGGAGACGTTCCAAGACCCCGACGTGGTGCGCGTTCATGGCATCATCGCTCATGGAGGAGAGGCTGCCAACGCGACGCCTGCCGAGGTGCGGTATGAAGGAAGGGTTCGAGGTCGCACGATCGATGTCGTGGACGATGTCGCCTCGAAGATGGACCGCTGCCTGCGGGCCGGGGCGCTCGCTCTCGGAGCCGCGGTCGAGATCGTCACCATACCCGGGTACTTCCCGCTCCGGAACGATCCTCTACTAGCCAGCGTGTTCCGAGACAACGCCGTGCGACTTGTCGGAGCATCCTCGTTCACGAGTCAGGCGGTAAATCTGCCCCGGGGCGGATCAACAGACATGGGCGACCTCAGCCAGATCATGCCGGTCATCCATCCGTACACCGGGGGCTGCTCCGGCACGGGACACGGCGACGACTACCGCGTTATCGACTACGACCAGGCCGTCGTGAGGCCGGCAAAGGCCATCGCGATGACCGTCATCGACCTCCTCACCAGCGAAGCAGGAGCGGCCAAGAAGGTCATCGAAAACTCCCGTCCCCCCATGACCAAAGAGAGCTACCTCGACCTCCAGGACTCCCGGATGTCGGAAGAGTCGTACACCGGATCGTAGGAACGGTCATACCGGCGAACGCATGTCCCGTGCCCCGACACGGAATCCGGACAATCCCCTGCACCCAGTGCCTAGCACCTAACACCCCTTCTCGTAACTGTTCAGAGTCGGTGAGATATGCAGGAATTGTCTTCCTACTGTCATTGCTATGAAAATAGGCTCCGGCAAACCTGTTGTAGGGGCAACCCTTGTGGTTGCCCGTTCCCGGGGCCAACCCGTTTTCATCCCCTTATGTGGCCTTTCGCAAGGCCATGGTCATTCTGAGGAGCGAGGCGACGAAGAATCTACAATCTCTCCCCCCGCCGACGGAGAGACTTCCTATCCCAATCTCTTCCCCCGCCGACGGAGAGACTTC
Organism: Dehalococcoidia bacterium; assembly: GCA_965247555.1. Lineage (GTDB taxonomy): Bacteria > Chloroflexota > Dehalococcoidia > Lucifugimonadales > VXLM01 > VXLM01. The sequence goes on from CBDFHR010000009.1 coordinate 719,891, forward strand.
CTATCCCAATCTCTCCCCCCGCCGACGGAGAGACTTCCTATCCCAATCTCTCCCCCCGCCGACGGAGAGACTTCCTATCCCAATCTCTCCCCCCGCCGACGGAGAGACTTCCTATCCCAATCTCTCCCCCCGCCGACGGAGAGACTTCCTATCCCAATCTCTCCCCCGCCGGGGGAGAGACACAGAGAGGGGGGTCTTCGCAATTCAAATCACGGAGACTGAACAGTTCCCCCTTCTCGTCCCGATTTGACAAATAAGAACGCATGTACCACACTACACACAAGCGACCAACTGCCGAAGCGGCTGCCCAGTGCCCAACACTAAGATAAACAGGAGAATGCGACAAAATGCGACAGAATGCGACACATTCGAAGAAAAATCTCTCCAATAAACAGCTGCGCGCGATCCCTCAACTGGTCTCCTCCAAGTCAGTCAGCGAAGCCGCCGAGCTCGCCGGAGTTGGCCGCCAGACCATCCACCGTTGGATGAACGATCCGGCGTTCAAAGAGGAGTACGAACGACAGCGAGACGAGGTCGCTCGGTACGCGAGGTCAGGCATGAGGACCCTCATGTACAAGGCCCTGACCATCCAGGCCGAACGTCTCGACTCCGACGACCCCAAAGAACGCGCCCAGGCCTCCAAGGCAATCATGGACTACGACACAAAGACTGCGAGAACCCACGAGAACCAAAAGGTCATAGACCGCCTGAACAACCTCATGTTCGGTCCCGAAAACGAGCCGGAAGACGAGCGCAAACGGACTGCCCATGTCGACAAACACGTTCGTGCCTTCCCGGATCGCTGACTCCGTAAGCCTCCACCTAACGTCATACCGGCGAAGAGCCCGCCCCGCACTCCGATACGGGGCCGGTATCCAGAGGGGCTGGGGCAGAGGTTGGTTGCATTTGTCTCCAATCCCTCAAGAACGTACAGTCCGGTCAGTAATACAATGGCCCCCATGCGTGAAGTCAAAGCAACCGAAGCCAAGGCGCGTTTTTCCGAGCTCCTACGAATGGTCGAGCACGGAGAGACCATTGCTATTACACGTCAAGGCAAGGTAGTGGCGCACTTGGTTCCCGCTTGGGCGCAAGACCGGGAAAATCGGGAACAAGCGGTGGAGCAGTTCCGACGACGACGAGCAGGGTGGAGGCACGTCGACTACTCCACGGAAGACATTCTAGCGGCGCGACACGAGGGCCACTCCACCTGTCATTGCCAATCGCCAACCTACGAGCCCCTACCAACCATGGCCGGCTCCATTTACATGATCGGTGGTAGCAACCGGCATGGGCGGTTGCTACGAAAATAGCCAGCGTGCTGCCGCCATCCGTCATTCCCGCGAAGGCGGGAATCCATCCACCGCCATCAGCCCTGTAACAACGCAGAGACCAACGCCAATTTCATGCCCGGGGTGAGGGTGGCAACCCTCATGAGACTTCATTCCCCTGAATGAAGACCTATGCAGGGCTATCAACCAGCGTTCACGGATGACAATAGAACCTAACCCGACAGCCACTCTGCCAGCGGGCCGCGGTTCTTCTCCAGCCAGGCGACGTTCAGCCGTATCGCTTCCAGCGCCTGCCGGATAGTCCGCTCCGCCGCGGGGACGGAGGTGTCGGTGAAGAACCTCTCCACGTCCTCCAGCTTCTCCTGCGTCGTGAACCTTCCCGCAATGCTGACGAGGGTCATCAGCCCGAACCCGCCCTCGCCGTACCGCCGGTCGAACTCCGACCAGTTGGACTTCAGGAAGTCCCACGCGAGGTCCTTGCCATTCGGGTTTCCCGCCGTCTTGGCCATTATGCTTATGGTGTTGTGAGTACGGACGAACTCGGTGTCCAGCGAGCGCTCGAGCGTGGTCATCAGGAGGTCGGCGTCCTCGAACTCCGTTAGCGCTCCCAGCAGCCGTACTTTTTCCTCTTCCAAGGTCGCTTCCTGCTCCAGCTTCCACAAGGCATGGTAGACGTCGCTGTCGCCCTCTTTGGCCGTGAGGCTGAGGACGACCCTGCGAATATCGGGGTTCACCCGGCTCTGGTCCATCGCGTACTCTTCGAACCTTCGACCGGCTTCCACGAGCGTAGCGGGGTCGCCGTAGCTTCCGAGTCCCCCCAAAACGGTGCTGCGGAGCAGCGCGTCGAGGTGGCCCTCACCCGGCTTCGGGTCCCAGCCCGCTCGCGCGCCCGCGGGCCCGAACAGCCCTCGCCCGAAGCGCTGATACGCCTCGAAGAACGGCTCGTCCGTCAGGAGATTGTCCAGTGCGCCAAGGTTCGCGCCGAGGTCGCCCCACACGTAGGCGTGGTCCTCGTTCACGTAGGCTTCGGCGATATCGAGGAAGTCGGTGGCGGGTTGAATGCCCCCCTTTGCCAGGGCGTATGCGTCGCTCTGGATGCCCAGCCGGTCGATAGGAGACAAGGCGAGGCTCTCGATGGCTGGTCGCAGGAGGGCGAGATCGTCGCTCCGGTACTTCACGCGGAAGAAGCCCGTCTGCTCAGGGTTGATCTTCACCCAGTCGTTCGACCCGCCTGCAAGTGTCAGACCGGACGTCCGTTCCCGCAAGAGCGTCGAAGCGATCTCGCCGTTGGACGACCTTGCCCGAAGAGGTACATGCCAGAGGGTGTCGTCCTCTCCGTCATCGTCGATGATGGAGTCGTAAACGAAGCGCTTCTGAGCGACCGAGACGCTAATGCCCGTTTCGCCGCGTTCAATCTCCGTGTCGAGGTACGGGTATCCAGTCTGGTGCAGCCACGTGCCCATCATCTCCGAGACCGGCTCGCCCGAAGCGGCTGCCAGGGCGTCCCAGAGGTCCACGGTGTCGGCGTTGTCGTAGCTGTGCTTGACCAAATAGTCGTGGAGTCCTTGCCGGAAATTCTCGGAGCCGAGGAAGTCTTCGAGCATTCGCAGAACGGAGCCGCCCTTGCTGTAGCTGATAGCGTCGAAGAGCTGCCCGATCTCAGCCGGGTTCTTGACCTCTTGGTGGATGGGATGGGAGTTCTTCAGACCGTCGAGGCTGAGCGCGCGTGTCGTGTCGGACGAAACAAAGCTCGTCCACGTGTCCCATTCCGGGAACAGGTGGTCGACCGCCATGTCCCCCATCCACGAGGCGAAGCTCTCGTTTAGCCAGAGGGCGTCCCACCACGCCATGGTGACGAGGTTCCCGAACCACTGGTGCGCCATCTCATGGGATACTATGCTGGCCACGATCTGCTTCGTGCCCGCCGAGGTGTTGTCAGGGTCGACGAGGATCGCTATCTCCCGGTAGGTGATCGCTCCCCAGTTCTCCATCGCGCCCGCCGCGAAGTCGGGAATGGCGATGTGGTCCATCTTTTCGAGCGGGTAGGGGATGCCGAAGTAGTCATTGAAGTAACCCAGCAGGTCTACCGATACGTCGAGCGCGAACCGTCCTTGCTCTTCCTTGCCGCGCGTCGTATAAACCCGCACGATGGTGCCGTCGTCCGCCGTTCTCTCGACACAGCCGAGCTCGCCGATGATGAAGGCAAGCAGATACGTAGACATGATAGGCGAGTCGCCGAACTCCAGCCTCTTGAGTCCCGGTTCGACCTCACTCTCTCGAACGATGCTCATGTTCGATACCGCGACGAGTTCCGAGGGAATGAGGAGCGTGACCTTGAACGTCGCCTTGATGGCTGGCTCGTCCCAGCAGGGGAACGCCCGTCGCGCGTCGGTCGCCTCCAACTGCGTCGTGGCAAGATACTTCTCGGCGCCGTCCGAGTCGGTGTACCTGCTCCGATAGAACCCTCGGAGCTTGTCATTCAGCTCCCCCGTGAACTTTAGGTGCAGCCGGGCCTGTCCGGCCGGAAGCTCCTCGTCGAACCCCAGCGTAACGGTCTCTTCCTCCTTGTCGAAGTCGATGCAACACGGTTCGAGGCTCGCTCCGTCGGCCAGGGTCAGTCGCGCCTCCTGTATCTCGATCTCGTCGGCGTTCATCACGATCTCGCTCGTCGGCTCGCGAATCGCTATGTCGATGTCCTCCTCGCCGCGGAAGGTGAAGTTCTCGAGGTCGGGGTGGAGCGTCAGGTCGTAGGCGTTCGGTCGGACGGCGGTCGGCAGCATGGTTGGGGTGGTCATGTTCGAGTCCTCTCGGTTGGTGAAGCTGTTACTTGCCCTTCCAAACGGGCTTGCGCTTTGCGGCGAAGGCCTTCGGGCCTTCAACGAAGTCCTCGGAGTCGCGTGCCCTTCGGAATTCGCTGTACTCCCGGTTGATTGCGATGTCCAGAGTCGATTCGAGGCCCTGCAATGCCACCTGCTTGGACGCCCGTACCGATAATGGCGCGGCCTCCATGATGTCGTTGGCCCATCGTTCTGCCGTCGATATGAGGTCTGCCTTCGTTGCCGCGACCTCGTTAACCAGTCCCCAACGGTGAGCCTCGGTCGCCGTGATCGGCTTGCCACCGAGGAGGATGCCCATGGCGATGTTCAACGGCATCTGTCGGACGATGCGGTGAGGCCCGCCGCCGCTGGCGACGATGCCCACTCTCGCCTCGGGTAGCCCAAAGCGCGCGTCCTCCGTCGCTACGATGAGGTCGCACGAAAGGGCCAACTCGAAGCCGCCGCCGAGTGCATACCCGTGCACGGCGGCTATGATCGGCTTCCAGCACGTGAAGTCCTCCGTGATCCCGCCGAAGGGGTAGAGGTGCGCGTCGGGGTAAGGCTCGCCGGGCTTGCCGTGCTCGGCCATGTACTTGAGGTCGTTGCCCGCGCAGAAGGCCCGCTCTCCAGCGCCGCTGAGGATGGCCACGAGCACGTCGTCGTCGTCCCGAAAGTCGGTGAACGCCTCCCGCACCTCCCGGTTCCCGGCGGGGTGCAAAGCGTTCAGGTGGGACTGCCGGTTCAACGTAACGTAGGCGATGCGTTCCCGCTTCTCATACAGGATATGCTCGAAGTCCATGTGCGCCTCCTTCAGATGATGATCTGCACCCGTCCGGGACGTCCTCGCTCACGGCGGATGATCGTGTTGATCTCTTCTACTGCCTCGTCCAAGCGGCCGGTTCGGTTGACGACCACATAGTCGAACTTCGCCGCCTCTTCCAATTCCTTCGCCGCCGTTGCCAGTCTGACCTTCAACGTTTCCGTCGACTCGGTCCTTCGCCGTGTCAGGCGATGCTCCAACTCAGACATATCGGGCGGAGCGAGGAACACGTAGACCGCGCCCGGAACGAGCCGTCGAATGTTGTCGGCACCCTGCACGTCGATCTTGAGTATCACGTCCTGACCTCGTGCCAGCGCGTCGCGCACGGGTGACTTCGGGACGCCGTAAGGATTCCCGTAGACCTCGGCCCATTCGAGCAGCTCGTCGTTGCGAATCATGCTCTGGAACTCGTCGCGCTCAACGAAGATGTAGTCGAGGCCGTCGACCTCGCTGTCGCGCTTCGGCCGGGCGGTCGCCGTCACCGCGAAATGGTAGGGCACGTTCGACGACCTCATTCGTTCGAGGACCGCATCTTTGCCAACGCCGGACGGGCCGGATATCACGACCATGAGGGGAACGCCATCTTCCGGCGACGTGCCCAACGCGCTCACGCCGACGACCCGGACACGGAGTCCAGGGTACTCCAGAAGGTCGGGTACGACACGTCCGCCGCGTCGGCTTCCTCGATGGCGGTCTCGCCGTCGGAGATCGTGCCCGCGATCCCCATCGTCATGGCGATCCGGTGGTCGCCGAAGCTCTTGACGTTCGTGCCGCGCAGCTTCCGACCGCCCCTGATGACCATGCCGTCGGGGGTCTCCTCGATGTCGACGCCCAGACCTGCCAGTCCTGTCACGGTGGCGGTGATCCGGTCGGACTCTTTGACGCGCAGTTCCTCGGCGTTCCTTATGACCGTCTCGCCCTTCGCCCGCGCCGCCGCCAGCGCAAGCACGGGAAGCTCGTCGATGACCTGCGGAATGATGTCGTTCGCGATCTCCACGCCTCGGAGGTCGGACGACTCCACGATGATATCCGCCGCCGGCTCCAAAGCGTCCTCGACGACGTTCTCCATGCGCAGTGACGCACCCATCGACCGGAGGACTTCGATAACGCCGGTGCGGGAAGGGTTTATGCCAACGTTGGTGAGGCGGATGCTTGCGTTCGGGTGGGCCGCCCCGGCCACCATCCAAAAGGCGGCGGAGCTGATGTCGCCCGGAACCCTGACGTTCGTGGACGAGAGGCCGGAAGCCTGCACGGACACCGTGAGGCCATTGATATCGACTCCTGCTCCCATGTGCCGCATCATGCGCTCGGTGTGGTCGCGCGACTGACCGGGAGACCGCACGACGGTGCGGCCATTCGCGTACAGCCCGGCTATGAGGATCGCGGACTTTACCTGCGCGCTCGCGACCTTGAGGTCGTACTCTATCGCCTTCAGGTCGCCGCCTCGAACCGAGAGTGGCAGAAGTGAGTCGTTGCCGCGGCCCATGAAGACCGCGCCCATCTCGCGGAGCGGCTCGACGATCCTCGCCATAGGTCGAGACCTCAGCGAGTCGTCTCCCGTCAGCACCGATAGGAACGACTGACCGGCCAGAAGCCCCGCTACGAGTCGCGTGGTGGTGCCACTGTTGCCGGCGTGAAGCACGTCTGACGGTTCTTGGAGACCGTCCAGGCCGACCCCTGCGACCTCGAAGCACTCTTCGCCCGGCCACACGTCGCAGTCACGGTGCTCGGTAATCTCGACGCCGAGTCCTCTCAGACATCCGAGCATCGAAGTTCGGTCGTCGCCAACGCAGAAGTTGGAGACGTGCGCCGTCCCGTCGGCGATGGAGTTGAGCAGCGCGGCGCGGTGGGAAATCGACTTGTCACCGGCTGTGGACACCGTTCCCTCCAGCCGGTCCCTGTGACGTATCGTTCGGTTCATTTAGCCGTCTCGTCCTTCTTTCCCTTGTAGCGCCAGGGATCGTTCTTCCCGGCATCCTTGATATCGCGTACACGGCCCGCGAGCCTGCTGCCGACGAACATGCTGGCGACCGACTCGCCCGTGGAGGGAGTGCGTGGGGCGTCGTCTTCAACGATAGCTCCCAGCTCCAACTTAGTGCGCTCCTCCCACGCTCGGATAAGGGCCTCCTCGACCTGCTCACGTGGGCCTTGCGTTAGGCTCCGGTACGATTCGAGCATCTCGATCATCCGGCTGATCCACACGGCTAAGGAGTCGGGGTTCGCCTCGATCTCCGTAGCCAGCTCGACCGGGTCGACGGACGCGAGCTTCGACATTTCGTAGAACTCGTTGGCGACCAGCTTCGACATCTCCCGCCATGACGGACTCTCCGATGCCATGCTCATCAGCGCCGACGAAAGCAGCGACGGCATGAGTGTCACCGCCGCGGTATAGGAGTCGTGCTCGTGGGGATCGAGGAAGAGCGGGACTGCCCCGAGCGCTTCTATGAGGCCCACGATGGTCTTGATCCCGCGGGGTCGAGCGGTCACCGAAGGCGCGAGGCAATAGTCCGCGCCTTGGAAGATGGCCCCGTCCGCCGCATCGAGATCTGCGGAGGGAGTCCGCACCATCGGGCGGCCTGCGACGAAGGTCGTGTCCTCGCGGAAGTAGGCGTTTGCCCATTCCAGGGACTGCACCATCGACAGACCGGTGTTCGTAACCCGGCAGTCCTGCTCCAGGACCGGCCCGATGGCCTCCATTAGGTCCTTGGTCTCGGTTGCGGGAACGTCGAGGATCACCAGCAGAGCTCCGTCGAGCGAGTTTCCCAAGTGGCCGCTCACGGAGTCGAACGCGCCGGTCTCGGTGGCCTTTTCGCGCCACTTTCGTTCGCCCGACGTGCCGACAAGCTCGGTCTCCTTCAACCCGACGGCCTTGATTCCGAGACCCATCGACAGACCGATGCTGCCGGACCCAATGATCGTGATTCTATCCATTCCAGCCGCCAATCCCCCTTCTCGTGTCAAAGATTGAACCAGATTAGCCCCAAATCTGTCCACCAATGATGATGGTCGCAAGGACATTGACCAAGGGTCGCATGATGGGTACCAAGAGGCTCCCGGTCGGCAGGATGAAGCCCGAGAGGATGAGGACCATCAGTACCAGCGGCCCCCACCGTTCGAGTTGGCCCCATTGCGCCGCGAGATCACGGGGCAGGAGTCCCTGCACGACCTTGAATCCGTCCAGCGGGGCGACGGGTATCAGGTTGAACGCCGCCAGCAGGATGTTGATGAAGATGAGCGATCCGAGAAAATAGGCCCAGATCTCGTCCGGTTCGCCGCGGAAGATGGAGAACCCCACGATGCCGGGGCTGAGCAGCCCGATCTTCACCGGGATGGCGGCTAGCGACGCAACGATTACGTTGGATATTGGCCCGGCGAACGATACCATGGCCATGCCGGAGCGCATACGTTTGCCGAATCGGGCGGGATTTATCGGAGTCGGCTTGCCCCAGCCGAAACCGACCACCACGATCATGACGGTGCCCGCCGGATCGAGATGGGCAAGAGGATTCAGCGTGAGCCGTCCCTTGCTCTTTGCCGTGTCGTCTCCGAGCAGGTTTGCACTGAAGGCGTGGCTGAACTCGTGGACGGTGATCGCCGCAACGATTGCGAGCGTGAACCCCAAGAGAGTAAGGAAGGCGTTTACCGGCTCGGCACGGAGCTGTTCGAGAACGGCGAAGAGCAAAGGCTTTTGCCTCAACGGAAAGACGGGACGATGCTCGTCGTCCCGTCTCGCAAACTTGCCTGTAGAAGTGGGTGGTACCGGTGTCTAGTGACCGCCGCCGCCACATGCGCAACCGCCACCGCCACCACCGCCGCCGCAACCGCATCCTCCTCCACCACAGCCACAGCCTCCGCCGCCGCATCCGCCCCCGGCGAACTCGACGTTCGGATTGCTGATGACGAAGCCGCTGCGCATGAGGCCCTCGATGTAGTCGATCTGTGCGCCTTCCACGAGGGGAGCGCTTTCGGAGTCGACCAGAACAGTGAGGTTCTCAATGTCCATGACGAAGTCGTCGTCCTTCGCCTCTTCTTCGATGCTCATCGCATACTGAAATCCGCCGTTCGGGCCGGGCATAGGCATGACTCTCAGCAGTGCACCTGCCTGTCCCTGTTCCTGGAGGGCGTCCTTGAGCTTCTGCGCCGCTAGGGGAGTGATATCGACGATCTGGGATGTCGTAGCCAAGGAATGGACCTCCGGCGCCGAGCGATGGTTCGCTTCGACGGTCTTGTGAGTATGCCCCGATACTATCACGGTGCTTCAAGTAGGGTCAATGTATGCAGCATCGTCTCAGGACTGTATCAGTCCCTCCTGAGGCTGTGTCCAGGGCAAATTATAGACAAACGCAAATTGCGGGGCGCGGGGTATCGGCATCTCTCGGAATGGCACGTCGATGACCACCGGGGCCTCACGTTCAAGCGCGAGTGGAATGAGAGTCTCCAGTTCCAAGGGATCGTCCGCTCTCAAGCCGACCGCGCCGAACGACTCCGCGAACTTGACGAAGTCCGGGTTGTGCAGATCGGTACCGTAGGTCCCTGCGAATCCCTCGTTCAGGTCGCGGGCGACATTGCCGTAAGAGTCGTTTCTGAAGAGCACCGTTACTACATTGATGCCGTACTTTACGGCGGTGGAAAGCTCGGACGAGTTGAACATGAACCCGCCGTCTCCGGCCATGCAGATCACAGGACGGTCGGGCTGAGCCACCTTGACGCCGAGCGCAGTCGGGAAGGCGTAGCCGAGGTTGAACGAGTAGCCGGAGTCTATGTAGGTCTTTGGGTGGGTGACCTTGTAGTGGGTGCGTGCGTAGTAGCCGAACTGCGTAATGTCCCAGACTATGAAGGCGTCTTCCGGTATGCCGTTCTGGATTGCTTCGAGGACAGGGTACTGCGGCTCCTTGAGCCGAATGTCGTAGTAGGCAATGAGGTTGCGGGCCGCGGTCACCGCTTCGGCGGGAGACGGACGCTTTCCCGCTCCTGCCTCTATGAGGTAGGGAAGCAGCGCCTCGACGGTGGCTTTTGCGTCGCCGTGCAGGGGAATGGTGTTAGCTTGGATTCTTGTAAGCTCGCTGTCGTCTATGTTGATGTTCACGAGCGTGGCCGCTTCGCCCGCGGGATTGCCCAGCGAAAAACGCGCGCCGATCCCTATCACCACGTCGGCGGACTGCATCACGTCGAAGAGCTGGTTCATCTCCTGTCTCTCCCCGCGAGGGCTGAAACAGGAGCCGTACGACAGGGGATGGTCGTCCGGAATGGTCCCCTTGCCGCCACTGGAGGTAACGACGGGAATATTCGTCGCCTCGGCGAGCTTGACGAGGGCCTCCTCCGCGTCGGAGCGCGCCACTCCCCCGCCGGCATATATGAGCGGCAGGCGAGATTGGGCGATGACGCGGGCGGCCGGTTCCCATCTGTCTGAACGCTTCAAACACGGCATCCGGGACCTCTCGCGGTCTCGACGCCTGCCGTTGCCACTTGGTCACGGAACGCACCGCGCCTGGCTGGTCTGCGATTTCGTGAACGGCCCCAAGGTTCTTGCCGATTGCGGCGCGTGGAATTTGGCCTGCGACAAGAAGTACCGGCGTGGAGCGTGAATATGCGTTGGTCAAGCCGGACGCCGCGTTGTAAAGACCCACGCCCGGCACCACCAGAGCTACACCCAGCTTACCTGACGCGCGAGCATAGCCGTCGGCCATGTACGTCGTGGCCTGCTCGTGCCGAGTCGTGATCATGCGGATGCTCGGCTCGTCCCGCAGCCCGGCGACGATCCCGTATATCTGGATGCCGGGAATTCCGAACACGACTTCGACGCCTTCATTTACAAGTGACTTCGCCAGGGCTTCGCCGCCGCTCATTTTGACCATGGTTCATTCACTCCGTCCCGCTAGACTGCGTAAGTTCCGACTAGCGATCTGCCACCGGGCGGTATGATCGTTAGCCAACCGCACCGACGCAATGATGACTCTACCAGTAGAAGAGGCACATTTTCCCGTCGTTCCCCATCACAGTGAGTGACGAAGGGTTGCGTGTGACAGCCGCTAAGCCCAATGCACTCTAAACAGCGCCTGGGGACGGAGAGGGCTAAAGGCCTTCAACTACCACCATATTGATGTTGGAGGACCTGGAGCGAATGTCATCCAGCGCCGTGTACTCCGGGGAGCTTAACCAGACACGGACCTGCTCGAGGTTGTCGAATTCGAGGACCGCGAGGCGTCCAGGCGTCCAGTCTCCCAATTTGACGTCAAGCTCGCCGCCTCGCACCACGAATTTGCCACCGTGACTCTCAACAGTAGGCGTTACCCGCTCAAGAAACTGTCCGTAGAGACCCGCGTCCGTTATCTCAACATCAGTTGTTACGTATGCCGACAAATGAGTTCACCATCCTTCCCAATCCAAGCCCCGTCAGGATTCCGGCGTCATCGTACCATGCCCTAGAGCCGGTCTACGTAATCGGAGCCGTCACGAAAAACGAACCAGCGGTTAAGGTGGACAACTGAAGGTACAGGCAGGCCTTGCCAAACTGGATTGTGCCAAGGTCACCATTGATAGCTCCGGCATCAATGCGATTGGTAACCTCGTGCGTATGGGGGCGTTTAATTTCAGTAAGGTGATAAGGGGCAGGACGCGGTAGATTTGCTGAAAGGGAAGTGGACAGGAGCGCGCACAGCGGTGTTCAGGCGATACCACACGCAAATCGTTTGGTGGAGCGTTGCGGTAATGCTGTCCGCTGGCGCCGCCGGCTGCTGGTCACCGGGAAACGAGCCGGAGAGTCCTCCCGACCGACAGTTAACTCCCTTGGTCTTGACGGCACCTGAAGAGTCCGAAACGCCGCCGTCCCCGGTTCCGACGACTCCATCAACACCTACTGTTGCTCCACAACAGCCGACGGCAACGGCCACTGCTTCGCCGTCGCTGACCGAGATACCCACCTCGATACCGACGGTTACGCCGGCGCCTACGTCCACCGCTACTCCTACTTTCACACCCACGTCAACATCTACGCCGGTACCTACAAGCACACCGACACCGACGTTTACTCCCACGCCGACGGAGACGCCGACCGCGACTCCCACCAATACTCCGTCGCCCACCGCCACTTCGACTCCTACTCCCCCTCCCACGGCGACGCCAATTCCGTCTCCGACACCGTCTCCGACACCGACGATCACGCCGGCGCCGACGCAGCAGGCCGCTCAGCCGGCTAGTCGCGGGATCAACCTCGTGCCGGACGCTCCCGAAGGGTGGAGCGGCTCGGTCGTGGTCGCCGATGCCCCACGCATGGGGTTGAGCACACCACAGAGAGTTGGGGCCGACACGTTCGTGAGCTGGGGCATCCGGAACGCCGGCGATTTGCCGCTCGCAGATCGGTACTTCGTCGATCTCTATTTCGATGATGTGGTGGTAAACCGCTGGACGGGCATATCTCTTGCGGCGGAGGAGTTCGCCGCTCTGATCGATTGGTCATATCTGAGTGGCTATATCGTTCCGACTCCCGGCGTCCACGTGCTGAAGCTGGTGGTGGACTCCACGGACCTAATCGCCGAGAGTGAGGAGACCGACAATACCTACGAGTTGAAGGTCGTTTGGGAGGCAGGTGACCCCGTGCCCGCGCCCGAGAGGCCGATTACCCGTCTTCCGGACCTTGCCATGGCTCAGCTGCGAGGCGTGTCGGACGTCATTGTGGCAAGCCCGTACGCCAATGACGTTGAGGACTGGCCGCTCTCGGTCGATCTGCCTTCGTACGTCGTTTCCGCCATTGAGAATCGCGGCCTCTCCAGCATCGACTATCCCGTGCGCGTGGACCTCTACTACGATGGGATACTCGTGGCCTGGAGACTTGGTGACGGTGCGATTGCGGGCAGTTCGCCGAGCCGGGTCGCGTGGTCGGGGCTTCAGGGAATTGTGCCCATCACTCCAGGGGAGCACACGCTGAAGGTGGTGGTCGATCCCACGAACCTCGTTGAGGAGTCCGACGAGACCAACAATGTGTTCGAGAAGGTGTTCACGTGGGACACCGGACCCGTTCCTGCCAAGCCGGCCCCCACCGCCGGACCCGCCCCGTTGCTGCCGCAGCCGCTGGCGTCCGCCAATCTTCAGCCGGGATGGATATTCGACTCGGACGGCCCCATTTCGCTCTTCCACGAAGGGGACGCGGCGAATAATCCGCCGTTGATCGTTGGGCAGGACGTGCTTCTCCGTGTGGCGGTGAAGAACCGGAGCGGCGTCGGGACTCGGATACCGTTCTCCGTGGACGTATTCTTCGACGATAGGCTCGTCAACACCATTGTCTTCCGAGCGGGGATTCCACAAAAGGCGATTCTCTCCTCACTATGGGACGGACTCTCCGGCGAGGTGGACATAACGCCCGGCGAGCACACGGTCAGGATCGTTGTCGACTCACATGACTCGGTGCGCGAGGCGGACGAGGAAGACAACGTATTCGAGAGCACGTTCACCTGGCTGCAAGAGCCTCCACCGCCGACCGGCCCCATCGAGTACTCCACGGAGAAAATCGCGGGACTCCTGACGGGACTCCGCGAACTCGTCGATTCCAGAAAGATTGCCGTGTCGCCCGATGGGGCCGACTACTCCGAACAGATCATCGATGTGGTCGACGCCGGGTACTACCTCATGACCGGCGACAGCCTACGTGACGAACGTGTGGACATTCACATTCTGAATCGCGAGGACTACCTGAGGTGGATCGACGAGGCGTTCGCGGACCAGTTTGCATCCGCAAGCGCGCGGGAGATGCCGGGCATCCATGTCAGGTACCAGCGCTTGAAGGAGTATGCCATAGGCATTACGTCGAGGGAGAGGGGAAGGGTAACCGTCATCATCGACGGCGAGCGACCCATTCCGACCGTGATCGACACTCTTGCGCACGAGGTCGGCCACCTGCGCCAAGACCTGATAAATCCCGATCAGCACGATGCGGCCCTGTACGATCCGTTCCTCCTCGCGCTCTTGGAAGGGCAGGCCCAGCAGTTCCAGCGGGCCTTCTGGCTGAACATCGAAGAGTTCACGGGCGAGACTTTCCTTGAGTACCCGGACGCGGAGGTCTTCCGGGAATGGATTGTGCAGCGGGCATTCAGCTGGTTCAGGACCGCCCAGCAGGACGAGCACGCTCTGGGCTACTTGCTCCAGTGGATGCTGGTCATTGCCGTTCCCGACCTTGCGCCTCTGGCGGCGGAGTTGGAGGAGAACGGAAGCCTGAGCGCCCAAGGCTCGATGGACCTGTACAACTACCTCGTGGGCCTTTCGCCAAGTGAGGCTTCTGCGCTAGCGCGGCAAACGTACGCCGTGGCAAGCTCTGACGACTTGGCCGATCTCTTCAACCGATTGGTGTCAGTGGCGTCCGAACGGCTTGAGCCGGGCCTTCATCCCAACGACGAGGGGATAGCAACCCTTCGGTCGGTTGGGCTGCTGACCCCGTAGCGGTTACCCACCACCCACTGCGCGGACGACCTCAAGGTTGTCACCTTCCGACAAGGTAACCTCGGACCACTCGTCTCGACGAAGCACCTCGCCGTTGTACGCGATGGCGATCATCTTCACGCTAACGCCGAGCGAGGACACGTACTGCAAGAGCGGCGTTGCATCCCGGAACTCGTGATCCTCACCGTTTATCGTTACACGTATCATCTCTTTGAAGCCTTCATCATCTCAATTACTAGGGAACAGGCAGCGGCACCGGGGTCTTCCGCCTCCGAGATTGCCGAGATGACCGCGACACCGGAGCATCCGGCTTCCATGACCTCGGCTACGTTCTGCGTTGTCACACCACCGATCGCGAGGATAGGAACGGGGACCTCGCGGCAGAGGGCGCGGAGAAAGTCAACTCCCTGCGTGGGGCCGTAGGGGTGGCTGGGGCTGGGGAATATCGTTCCTGCGATCAGGAAGTCCGCGCCGTCCGACTGCGCTTCGACCGCGCCGCTGACGGAGTGTACCGACCGTCCGATCAGCAAATTGGGGCCGATGATCCGCCTGGCGTCTGCCACGGAGAATCTGTCTTCGGGGAGTTGAACGCCGTCGGCATTCAGGGCGAGAGCGATGTCGACGCGGTCGTTTAAGATGAGCTTCGCGCGGCCGGCGATGGCGTTTTGAACCCTTGTGCCGAGTTCAAACAGGTCACGTGCCGAGAGGTCTTTTTCGCGGAGCTGCACCATTCCTGCTCCGTGCGCGACGGCCTGCTCGACGACCTCTTCCAAGTCCCGTCCCAAACATCGCTTGCGGTCCGTTACAAAGCAGAGGAGGGGAGTGTCAAGCTTGCTCAACGACTATCCGCTCCGTGCGGCTGCCGGTTGGACGACTCCGGTCGTCGGGCTGCTGGCGATCGCTTCCTCCTTGCGGTCGATGCGTCCGGCCAAGTAGGCCATGCGTCCGGCCTCGACACCGAGCTTGAACGCCTCGCCCATGCCGGCGGGATCGATCGCCTGTGCGATTGCCGTATTTACGAGGACGGCTTCCGCGCCGATTTCCAGGGCCTGCGACGCTTCCGATGGGACTCCCAGACCGGCGTCCACGACCACGGGCACCGACGCCTGCTCGACGATGATCTTGACCTCCTCAAGTGTGAGGATGCCTTGTCCCGACCCGATGGCCGACCCAAGCGGCATGACCGTCGCGCAGCCGATGTCCTCCAAACGCATCGCCAGCACGGGGTCGGCATGAATGTACGGCAAGACGACAAACCCGTCGTCGACCAGTATCTTTGCCGCCTCGAACGTGCCCACAGGATCGGGCAGGAGCCACTTCCCCTGGGGAATAACTTCCAGCTTTACCCAGTTCGATCCGGTCAACTCGCGCGCCAGCTTGGCGACGAACACGGCCTCTTCGGCGGTAGCGCAGGCAGCAGTGTTGGGAAGGATGGTGTACCTGTCCCAGTCGAAGAAGTCGAGGATGCTCTTCTCGTTGGGGTTGTCGAGGTTCAGTCGTCTGATGGCGACGGTGATGATCTCGGCCCCCGAAGCCTCGATTGACTCAACCATCTCATCCATCGTGCGATGGCGTCCCGTCCCTACCATGAGGCGAGACCGGAACTCTTTTCCTGCGATCACAAGCGGGTCGTCCATTGCAATTCCTCCAACAAAACAAAATGGCCGCGCGACTTCACGTCGGCGGCCGAGGCTCCGAATCACTCGAACGATCCAAGTCCCTTCGCTGGCATTACCCAGATCAGGTGTTGGCGGTCGGTGACACGTATCGTCACCCTCTCAGCCCGGTTTGCCCCGGCTCCCGACTGGGCCAGAATAGAACATGCGTGATCGTAAGTCAATTGTTGGGTGAGGGCGAGAGTTCCGGTTTGTAGGTTCGCGTCATAATCTAGTGCGGGTCTCGTTCCTTCGAAAGCTGTTCTTAATCTATGACAGCTGGGGGTTGTTGCGCATTCTTATGATTGGGAATCGTCGGTTCGGCGGCGATGCCGTATAGTAGCGAAGTAGCAAGGAACTAGCATAGGCGCATATCTCACCATTCCCTCCGGCAGACCTCGAGCAGGTAGCGGGTGGCGTCGAGTCGCCAGTACTGGCCAGGGGAGTGGGAGGGAGTGTCGACGACGTGGAGGCGGTTGAGTAAAGTGCCTTCCGGGAGCACGCACCGCTGCTTGTCGAACAGCTTCATGGCAAACCGGACACAGGACTCGGTACTGACGACATCGTCCTGGCTGCCGATGCAGAGATAGACGGCCCTATCGGCCAGTTGGTCGGCCCAGTTCTCGATGTGGAGCTGCGCAGTGCGTAAAGGGTCGGCGTGATCGGCGAACTCGTCGAGGAGGGCCCAGTCGGTGACGGGGGACGGGCCGGCCACGGCGTGGACACGAGGGTCGGCGGCGGCAAGTCGCAGGAGACAGTAGGCGGCACGAGATACGCCGTAGCCAACGATCTTGCCGTTGACGGCCACGCCTCTTTCGAGACAGGCGTCGATGGCGGCCATGCCGTCGACCACGAACTGCTCGAAGGGGTCGTTGCCGGCAGTGAAGGCCCTGCTCATGGCGCGAATATTGCCGTTTGCCGTGCCGGGAGGTGTTTCTTCTATGGAGTCTTTGACGACGCGGTCTCCGTGATGGGGGAGATCGAAGCTGAGAACGTGATGGCCCGCGTCTAGGAACGGCTTGGTGGGGTGGTTCTGTCCGGGGTCGTGGATGGCGTAGTGTCGCGTGGCGCTGATGTTCAAGAGGAGGGAAGAGTTCTCGTTCGTCTTGGAAGGATCGGGGGAGACGAGCCAGCAGGCGACCTGTTCGCCGCGCGAGTGGATGGTGAATTCGGTGATGTTCATATAGGGGACTCCTGTGGTTGTGTGTGGCGTTGTAGTTTGATACAGGGAAGGTTACGGGAGTTTGACGGGGAGCACCCATGAGGGCCACATGCCGAACTCGTAGACGGCGAGGGAGTGGAGCAGTCCGGTTGAGTCTATTTTGTGGGAGGTAACTCGGCCTGAGTGGTCGCTGCCCGCGTAGAGGAAGCGGCCGTCTGGGTCGACGCCGAACGCTCGGGGGCATTCCTTTGTTGGCGAATGGCCTGCGGGTGTTAGCAGGCCGATGGATGGATCGACGGTGAAGGCGGCAATGCTGTCGTGGCCGAGATTGGAGACGTACACGGCTTTCCCGGACGGATGGACTCGAACCGTGGCGGTGCTGTTGACGCCGTCGAAGCCTTCGTCCGGTAGGGTGGACAGAGACTGAATGGGCTCCAGGGAACCATCGGTTGGGTCTAGGCGGTAGACGGTGACGTGGGAGGCCTGCTCTGCGTTTGCGTACACGATGTCGAGGCTCGGATGGTGTGCAAAGTGACGCGGGCCGTGTCCCGTCGGGGTGTCGAGCTTGGGTGGTTTGCAGGGTGTAAGTCTGCCGGTTGTCTCGTCGAATCGAAAGTAATAGATCGCGTCCGTGGGAGTGACATGGGGAACGAAGGCGAACCTGTTGGAGTTGTCGGTCGTGATGTAGTGGGCGTATAGCTCAGTGAGCTTCCTATCGACGGTAGGGCCGCACGCCGCGCCGTCGGAGTCGATTCGGTGGACGGTCACCATGCCGGGTAATAGGTATGCGGCGAAGAGGAAGCGTCCCGTCTTGTCGGTGGAGACGTAACATGCGTCGGACTCCAACTCGACCTCTCCGATTTGGGTAACGCCGCCCGTCGAAGGGTCGATTCGAAAGCTGAGGACTCCACTGTAGCCGTCGTCTCGCACCTGCTGGTAGAGGTGTCGTTGGTCGGGCGAGATGCAGAGCTGCCAGGGCTGGGCCGGGAGGTCGATGTCGTGTTTCAGGGTGAGCTTGCCGGAATCGCCGTCCATCGCGAAGACGAGGAATCTCTTCTCCTCGGTGAGAGGGATGTAGACGAGTCGCTTCACGTCCGGCATCTTCACCTGACCGTGAAGGAGTAGAGCTCAGCGTTGCGCAGGTAGAATTTGAGCCTTACGGGGCGGCCTCGCAACTCGTCGAGCGAGGTCTTGGTGCGCCACGTGACACGGTGTTCGACGGAGTCGCTGTCGAACACGGCGCAGTCGGCGCGGGAAAAGCCCTCGTGCTGTATCCCATGCTCGTCGAGGACCGCGACGGCGACGGAGCCTCCGCGCGCTGCGGCGTTGATGGAGAGGCTATCGCCGTCAACGCTGAAGGGCTTGGTGATCAGGGCGCCCGTCTCGTGGCCGGCGTCCATGGAGACGAAGCCGTCGAGCCGGAGCTTGGCGAGGCAGATGGGGCCGCTACGCCCGGTGATGCCGTGCTCGACGGCGCAGACCGAGTAGTAGAACCAAAGCTCGTCGTCAACGACGACGGGGCCACGCGCCATGTAAATCTCACCCGCGTCGATGCTTCCCGGCGGGCCGTTCGGGATGAAGGGTAGTCTGTCTCCAGCTCGTTGCCAGTCGATGCCGTCACGGCTGACGGCGAGTTGAACGTCGATGGTGCCCATGAAACTGATCTGCGGCTCCTCGGGCGGGGTGTGGTAGGCGAGAAGCTGGCCGATGTAGAGGTCGTGGTACTTGAAGACGGGCATCCCGTAGAACTCGAGGCCGGGGGGATCGTCGTCGTCGGGAACGAGGACGTCCTCAGGGACCGTCCAGTTGGTGAAATCGTCGCTGGTGGAGCGGCCGATTCTCCGGGTCATGTTGCCCTCGTGGACGGAAGGTCGGGCGAAGGAGACGTACTTGTCGTGCAGGTCGTCCCAACCGAGCAGGGTGTGGGAGTCGCTCGAACGGGTGATCACGGGGTTGCCGTGGTACTTGGTCCAGCGGATGCCATCGGGCGAGAAGGCGACCGATACGCCGTCGCCCATGTTTGGAGTGCCCGCGGGGTCGCGGGCCTCGAAGAAGAGCGATTTGTAGAGCCGGTCGGGGTCGGGATCGCGCGGGTCCTTGATGATGTTGGCGTATGCGGCGTCGAGCATCACGAGATTGTTGTCGCGGGAGCCTTTGTACTCGATCAGACCGAGGTTGGGCCGTTCCCAGAAGACACCGTCGTCCGAGGTGGCGTAGCCGATGGTGTAGAGGAGGTTGCCTGCATCGAAGCCCTTCCATGGGGAGTCGCTGGTTTCATCGCCCATGCGCGGGATGCCCATGCCGCCGTACCCTTGGTACCACATGCGGAAGCGGCCGGTCTCCTCGTTCCTCCAGACGGTGCCGTAGAGAGTGAGACGGCCCTCCCAAGGGTAGAGGGGGGTCATTATGGGGTTGCCGGCGTACTTGGCGGGTTGGTGCAGGGTTGACGTGAGGGCGTGAGTTTCGTCGACGATGAGGTCGTCTACGAATAGTTGTGGGGTTGTGCCGATGTCGATTGTCATGCTTGTGGGCCTCCGTTGGGGACGCAGTGTGCCACATGGGGAATGTGGGGTAAAGGGAGAGGGACGGGGCTGAGTCGGTTTGGATTCGCTAGGATCTTTAAGAAGACAGTTGACAGGAGTTCGTCGATTGGCAGACTATCTTAGTAGGAGGCGCATATGGCACGTTCAACCAAGAGCATCACCTTCTCCGTACCCGCTGACATGGCAGTCCGAGTGGAAGAAGTAATGAGGCAGCAGGGGCGATCTAGGAGCGACCTTCTTCGGGAGGCGTTGCTCCGCTACATTGAGGAGTGTGAGTGGCGACGTCTGCTCGATTACGGAGAGCAGCAGGCCAGGGGTCTCGGCATTGAAGCCGAGCAAGTGGCCCCCTTGGTGGAAGAGTACCGGGCCGAAGCCGGTACCTCCCGAACATGAGGGTCGTTCTTGATACCAATGTCATTGTCTCCGGCTTGAATTTCCCTGGGAACGAGCGCATTGTGCTTGATCTGGCTCGCAGGGGACGGGTCGAGCTTTGTCTCTCACCGTTTATCCTAGAAGAGGTATCCGGGGTGCTCGGCCGCAAGTTCGGCTGGAGTGAGGGGCGATCGACCCAGGCCATCCAGATGTTGCGGGACGCGGCAACCGTGGTCGAACCGAGGCAGATACCGGCAGTTGTGGAGGGCAACGAGGCCGACAACCTCATTCTGGGATGCGCGGATGAGACCTCCGCAGACTACCTGATCACCGGAGACCGACGACATCTCCTGCCCATAGGGAAGCATAGGAGTGCGAGAATACTCAACGACTCTCGATTCCTGTCTGCTTTGGAGGCGTAAGCATATCGCTCGTAGAGACCATTTCTGATAGTGATGTTGCCTACCGCAGAGCGCTACGAGGGGTTGTCGAGCATAAGTGCGGGAGATGGAGCGAGCCGTCTTTTGATGCGGCAGGCAGTGAACTTGGGGTCCCCTTCCGATTTGTACAATCCTCCGGCCCCGCTATAATGGGTCTTGGCCGCGACCGAGAGTGGGCAATCCGCCATAGGGAGTGACGTTCGCATGACTGTAATGACCGGTAAGCACGCGATGATGGAGATGCTGAGGGCTGAGGGGGTCAAGTACGTGTTTGGGAATCCGGGGACGAGCGAGAGCGCGATGATGGACGCCATCGAGCGCTATCCCGATCTGGAGTACGTGCTAGTGACGCAGGAGGGCGTTGCGGTCGGGATGGCGGACTCGTATGGGCGGGCGACGGGGAAACCGGCGTTCCTTAATTTGCATATAGAGACAGGGCTTGCCAACGCCATCAGCCTAATGAACAACGCGCGTGAGGGCGGCTCGCCGATGGTGGTCACGTCGGGGAACAAGGACATCCGGGAATTGGCGCACGAGCGCACGGACCTGGCGGCGATGGTCGAACAGTTCACCAAGTGGACGGCGGAGGCGACGTACCCGGAGCAGGTGCCGTTTTTCCTGCGCCGGGCATTCAATGAGGCGAAGACGCCGCCGACCGGGCCGACCTTCGTCGGGTTTTCGGCCAACTCGATGGACAATGAGGCGGACGTGGATATTTTTGCGTCACCGGATGGCTATCATCGGACTGCGCCGGATGCTCAAGCCGTTGAGAAGGCGGCAGGCATCCTGGCGGAGGCGTCGAATCCGCTGATGATCGTGAGCGACCGGATCGCGCAGTCGGGGGCGTCGGAGGAGGCGGTGCGTGTCGCGGAGCTGCTCGGTTGTCCCGTGCATACGACGATCATGCACTCGGAGTTCAACTTCCCGGAGAGTCATCCTCAGTTCCGAGGGCCGATCCGGCTGGCGTACCCGGAAGCGGAAGAGACGGTCAATAAAGCCGACGCGGTGTTGCTGGTCGGCAAGATGGCGACGGGATACTACATGTTCTCTAAGCCGCGCCTAGACTACTTCGGACCGAACACGAAGCTCATTCATGTCGACACCGATCCGACGCAGGTGGGGACGACGCAGCGGACCGAGGTAGGCATGGTGGCCGACCCGAAGGTCACGCTGGCCGATCTTGCCGAGGCGCTGGACGCGGGAATGTCCGGCACCGCGCGCGAAACCGCGAAGGGCAGGGCGGCGGCGCTTGACGAGGAGGCGCGTGCGAAGCGTTCGGCGTGGGAGCAGCAGCTGTGCGCCCAATGGAACGACTCACCAATGACGAGGGAGCGCATGGCGTTCGAGATCGCGCAGGCGGTTCCGGACGATGCGATCATCGCGGACGACTCGGTGACGGCGCGGGACGCCGTTCATAACGCCTTCCGGTTCGATGAGCCGCAGAGCTTCTATGCGGGTAGAGGCGGAGCGCTCGGATGGGGAATGGGGGGTACACTCGGCGTGAAGCTGGCGCATCCTGACCGGCCCGTCGTGGGAATCCTCGGAGACGGCAGTGCGATGATGACTGTGCAGGGTCTCTGGACGGCGGCGGTCTACAACATTCCGGTGGTGTACGTGATTTGCAACAACGGCGCATACCGTGTGCTCAAGATCAACATGAATGCCTACAAGACCCTAATCGAGGGCGACGAGAACCCGACGAGCAGGTATATCGGCATGGACTTCCCGATTCCGTTCGATATTGCGGGCATGGCGGAGGCGATGGGGGTACAGGGTCGTAAGATCGAGGACCCCGCGGACATTGCCCCGGAGATCGACAGGGCCCTGGCGTCGGGGAAGCCGGCGGTGCTCGACGTGGTTATCGACGGGTCGGTGTAGGGCACCCCGCTCGGTTTCTATTGCCACTATGGACCCGCACCGTCTGTACGAACTGCTTGATGGCTTCAAGTCGGGCCGCCTGACGGCGGATGAGGTGGTCGCGCAGGTCTCAGCGCCTTCCTTCGAGGATATTGGTTTTGCCAAGGTCGACCACCACCGGGCGATTCGGAAGGGATTTCCTGAGGTCGTATTTGGACAGGGGAAGACGCCGGAGCAGGTTGGGAGGCTTGCCGAGGCTCTGCTGGAGCATTCCGACCGGCTGCTGGTAACCAAGACGACGATTGAGGCGTATCGGGCGGTGTGCGAGGCGGCGCCCGACGCGGTTTTCGATGAGATGTCGCGGACGATTACGGTTGACCGGAGCGTTGGGGGAGAGCTCACGCCCGGCGTTGTCGTGGCAAGCGCGGGAACGTCCGACTTGCCTGTGGCGGCAGAGGCGGCGGTGACTGCTGAGATCATGGGATGCCGGGTCGAGCGGGTGAACGACGTGGGGGTCGCGGGGATCCACCGGCTGTTCGCGGAGATGCCGACCATTGCCAAGGCGGAGGTCGTTGTGGTTGTCGCAGGGATGGAAGGGGCTCTCGCTTCTGTCGTTGGGGGACTGGTGCGCGCGCCGGTCATCGCGGTGCCGACGAGCGTCGGCTACGGCTCGAGCTTCGACGGGCTTGCGGCGCTTCTGGCGATGCTGAATAGCTGTGCTCCGGGGGTGTCGGTGGTCAACATCGACAACGGGTTCGGCGCGGGATATATGGCGGCGATGATTGTGCTGGGTCGGGACTCGCGGGGGTGATGTATTCTGGATTCGCGCTTACACGGGAATAACAGAATAGGATTCGGTTGAGTGTGTTGGTCATACTCTGTTGGCGCGGTCCAGGCGCGCTCCGGCTTGGTAGACGTCGACGACGTTCCAGAGGTGGGTGATGTCTTTGGAGGGATCGCCATCGACGACGAGGATGTCGGCGGCCTTTCCGGGTTGGAGCGATCCGACTTCGTCGTCGACCCAGCATGACCTGGCGGAGTTGAGGGTACCGGCGACGATGGCGTCCATGGGCGACATACCTCCCGCGACGTGGGCCTCGATCTCGTCCTGGAACTGGGCGATCTTGTGCCAGCTCCACGAGGTGTCCGAGCCGGCGGCCATTTGGACTCCCGCATCGACCATGCGAGCGAAGGAATCAAACATCGAGTCGTATGATTGCATACCGCGTGCTAAAACCTGCTCTTCACGCTCGGTCAGATGCTCGCCTCGCTCGCGCTTTTCGGAAATGACACGGTAGTTGGCGCGACCCTCGTTGAGGGTCATATTGACGAAGACGCCCTGCTCGACGATCCGCCCGGTAACGTCCTCGCTGTACTTGGGCGTGCCGTCCGACTCCATGTGGCGCGCGTGGATGAGGGTGTCGATTCCGGCGTCGAGGCAGTTCCGCATGGCCTGTGAGTTCACGCAGTGGGCGGCGACGTGCTTGCCGAACTTGTGCGCCTCCTCGGCGATGGCGGTAAGCTCGTCGACATTGAATGAGGGGAAGAAGGGGAACGACGTCCGCGTGCTTCCACCTGAGGCGGTGACCTTGATGAAGTCGGCCCCTTCCTTGATGAGCTGACGCACGGCTGCGCGGCACTCGGTCGGACCTGTGGCCTGGATGCCGAAGTAGCTGAGGTGTCCGCCAATGACGGCAACAGGACGCCCGGCAAGAACAAGCCTCGGAGCAACTGCTATGCCCATTTCCACTGCCTGCCGCAGAAGGAAGGTGGTGCGGTTCTTCGCCCCGCAGTCGCGAACTGTGGTCACGCCGGAGTAGAGATGCTCGCGGGCGTTGTTGGCCGACTGGATGGTGAGAATCTCATCCGGAAGGGTTGCAAGGTCGTCACCGGGGCGTCCGTCGCCTATGCCGTTGAGGTGCACGTGGCAGTCGACCAGTCCGGGCAGGATAGTCTTGCCTTCGTAGACGACCTCCTCTACGTCCGCTCCCTCAGGGGGGACTACTGATTCCTCGGTACCCACCGCCGCGATGCGGTCGCCTTCGAGGAGGACGGCGCCTCGCTCCAGTGGGGGACTGCTCGTCCCGTCGATGAGACGGTCGGCGGTGAGGAGGGTGAAGTCGGGGGCGGGAGCTGTCATGGGTAGTCTCCGAAAGGGCGCGTTGATTTCGAGCACACACGGTAGAGGATGACTGGGCTGTGTGCAAGGGCGAGGGGTAGGGTGGTGAGGACTACTTGAACCAACCTTTACGTAGACTGTGAATTTATTGATTCGCCGTGTGATGTGGACTAGAATAGTTGTTGACTAGAATACTCAACAATAGTAATTGCGCCTGCGGAGCGCTCGGATTAAAGAATTCTCCGGCGGAGGTGAAGGTTACTTGACGACAACACGGGTTATTTCGCGAACGTCGGCCATCGACAGCGACTACAAGTATGGCTTCTACACGGACATTGACTCCGACTTTGCGCCGAAGGGGATCAATGAGGATATCGTTCGTCTGATCTCGGAGAAGAAGGACGAGCCGGAATGGATGCTGAACTGGAGGCTGAGGGCGTACCGGCACTGGGCGAAGCAGGAGAACGAAGAGCCGACGTGGGCGAAGGTGGAATTCGATCCCATTGACTACGGGGATATCTACTACTACGCCGCTCCGAAATCGAAGGACGGCGGTGACGCGCCGCAGAGTCTCGAAGACGTAGACCCGGAACTGTTGGAGACGTTCAGCAAGCTGGGAATCCCGCTGGAGGAGCAGAAGCAGCTCACGGGGGTTGCCGTCGACGCGGTGTTCGACAGCGTATCGGTGGCGACGACCTACCAGGAGCAGCTCAAGAAGGCGGGAGTGATCTTCTGCTCGATGACCGAAGCGGTCAAGGACCATCCCGACCTCGTGCAGAAGTATCTCGGGTCTGTCGTGCCGTATAGCGACAACTTTTTTGCGACCCTCAACTCGGCCGTGTTCAGCGACGGGTCGTTCGTATATGTGCCGCCTGGCGTGCGGTGCCCGATGGAGCTTATGACGTATTTCCGCATCAACGCGCTGGATACGGGTCAGTTCGAGCGGACACTGATCGTGGCCGACGAGGGTTCGTACGTTAGCTATCTGGAAGGGTGCACGGCACCACTGCGCAAGACGCACCAGCTCCACGCGGCGGTGGTAGAGCTTGTGGCCCTGGATGGGGCGGAGATCAAGTACTCGACGCTGCAAAACTGGTACCCCGGCGACAAGAACGGGGAGGGCGGTGTCTACAACTTCGTTACCAAGCGTGGTAAGGCGTTCAAAGACGCCAAGATATCGTGGACGCAGGTCGAGACGGGGTCAGCGATCACGTGGAAGTATCCGTCGGTCGTCCTGCAGGGCGACAACTCGACCGGGGAGTTCTATTCGGTGGCGCTGGTCAACAACTACCAGCAGGCCGACACTGGGACGAAGATGATCCACATCGGCAAGAACACGAAGAGTACGATCGTGGCGAAAGGCATCTCCGCCGGAAAGGGGCAGAGCACGTATCGGGGTCTCGTCCAGATCATGCCGTCGGCTGACCGGGCGACAAACTTTACGCAGTGCGACTCGCTGCTCGTGGGGGACCAGTGCGGGGCGCATACGGTGCCTTACATTGAGGTGCGCAACCCGTCGGCGAGGATGGAGCATGAGGCGTCGACGTCGAAGGTGAGCGACGACCAGCTTTTCTACTGCCAGCAGCGTGGGATCAACGACGAAGAGGCGCATTACATGATTATCAACGGCTTCTGCAGGGGCATTTTCCAGGAGCTACCGTTCGAGTTCGCCATGGAGGCACAGCAGTTGCTGCGCGTCAGCCTCGAGGGGGCGGTGGGGTAACACGCCGGCATCAGAAGGCAAGGATGACACAGGCCGAGATAGCGAACCACACGGAGACGAGCGAACGGTTTCTCCGACACGCCGAAGAGCAATTTGAGAGGGGAGACCTTCCGCAGGCGTCCGAAAAGGCTTGGGGCGCGGTGGCCCACTATGTCAAGTCGGTTGCCAAGCAACGGGGATGGCGTGACAGGTCGCATTCGGACCTGTCGGACATTGTCGTCGACTTGGCGCAAGAGACGGACGATCCAAGCCGGATATTGAATCTCTATAGATCGGTGGGAGCCTTGCACACAAATTTCTACGAGAATTGGCTCTCCGATTCGATGGTTGGCGGTGGGATAGAAGACGCCTTGGAATTGATCTCCCGACTGGAGAACCGAACGAGGCCACCTGTCAACCTACGTCCATCGCAGACGGGAAGGCGTGGGCGCTAAAGGTGCCGGAGTAAGGGGCGGCGATGAGCGAAGAGTATGCATGACGTTTGCATGTCACCTGACAAGAGGTATCGGTACTGGCTTGAGGCAAGGTTCTCAGACGGTGACGGACGTGTGTGCATGTTCCTGATGCTGAATCCCAGCACGGCAGATGCAGTGAAGTCCGATCCGACGGTGAGCACCTGCAAGCGGTTTGCCAGGGATTGGGGATACGGGACGGCGCGAGTGTGTAACTTGTTCGCTTTGCGGTCTCCATATCCGAAAACTCTTAGGGACAGCAGTGACCCGGTTGGGGCTGAGAATGATGAGTGGATTTTGAGGAACGCGCGAGATTCTGATGTGATCGTGTGCGCGTGGGGCAACGACGGAACGCACCTCGACCGGAGCACGCAGGTCCGGCGGATACTCGAAGGTGAGGGGCTGTCGGGCAAGATGCGACACCTCGGACTGACCAAGATCGGCCAACCGCGTCATCCCCTGCGGCTCAGGGCCGATACCGTCCTGAACCGATTTCTGAATTGATCGAAACGAGAGAGAGACACGGGAAAATGCTTCAAATACGAAACTTACACGTCTCGGTGAACGGGACAGAGATCCTTAAAGGGATAGACCTGTCCGTGGAAGCGGGCGAGGTGCACGCCATCATGGGGCCGAATGGGAGCGGGAAGAGCACATTGGCTAATGCGGTGGCAGGGCGTCCCGGCTATGACATTTCGGACGGGGACATCCTGTACGAGGGTGAGAGCATCTTAGGATGGACGCCGGACCGACGCGCTCGCGCGGGGGTCTTTCTAGCTATGCAGTATCCCGTCGAACTACCCGGGGTGCGAAATCGACAGTTTCTGAAGGCGGCGCTTGACGCCTTGCGGGAGGAGCGGAGTGAACCGGAGTTGTCGGCGCGAGAGTTTGACACGCTGTACCGGAAGAGGGTCGCGGAGATTGGGATGAGCGAGGACCTTTCTAGGCGGAACGTCAACGAGGGGTTCTCCGGTGGAGAGAAGAAGCGCAACGAGATTCTGCAGATGGCAGTCCTCGGGCCGAGGCTGGCGCTGCTGGACGAGACGGACTCAGGGCTGGACATCGACGCACTGAGGATGGTGGCGGACGGGGTGAACCGCTTTCGCGGCCCCGAAAATACGATCCTTCTGGTCACGCACTATCAACGCATCCTCAACTACGTGACGCCGGACTTCGTCCATGTCCTGGTGGGCGGTCGGATCGTTCGATCCGGAGGAAAGGGCTTGGCGCTGGAGCTGGAGGAGAAAGGGTACGACTGGATTGTTCAAGAGGCGGCGGTTGCAGGGATTTAGTGTGCCGACTCTGAAGTCCGTTAGGTAAAGTAGGTGAACATGCTCGTAGCGATCACCCTCACCCTAGCCCTCTCCCTTGAAGGGAGAGGGGATTTTCGCGGGGATTGAATCTCGACACTAGGTATTGTTGACATTCTGTCATTCTGAACGTAGCAGAGCGGAGTGAAGAATCTAAAATCATCGCGCAAGCACAAACTTTTAGATTCCACGCTTCACTCGCAATGACAAGGAAAAGCGGAATAACGTGAAATGTCAACACTACCTAGTGGGCAGAGAGTGCTCCTTTGAAGATTGAGGACTCTCTAGGACGAATACAGTTGGGAACTTTCAGCGTAGAGATTGAGATTGGCGGACAGGATAGAGAGAGTTGGGCAACGGTGGCCGCATTGGTGGACACCGGAACATCCATTACATCGGCACCAGCGTCGGTGCTCAGAGAGTTGGGTGTTGAACCTGCCGCAAGACAACTATTTCAGTTTGCCCAGGGTGAAACAAGGCTGATGGAAATCGGCTATGCCCGGGTACGGTTTGAGGGTCGGGAGATAATCACGCAGGTACTCTTCAATGATGAAGGAACGCAGCCGCTTTTGGGAGCAATGGCGCTCGAAGGGGCTTATCTAGGAGTTGATCCTGTTGGCAAGCGACTCGTCTCCGTTCCGGGCCTGATGATGTGAGAACGAATCTGACTATGACCTCAAGACTCAGTACATACGACCGCTATGCCGAGCAGTATAACCGACTTCCTTCGACGGGGCCGGAGTGGCTGAGCGCGCTCCGACGGAGGGGGATCGACAGTTTCTCAATGCTGGGGTTTCCGACCTCCAGGAGGGACAACGAGAAGTGGAAGTACACGAATCTCGGGCCTCTGGCGAACACGACGTTTGGGTATGCGGCTCGGCCGGGAGTGGTCGATGCCGGGCTACTAACGTCTCTGGCTCCGAGCTCCGATGACTGGGTTCAGTTGGTCTTTGTGGACGGGCATTACTCGCCGGAGCACTCCACAAGCGGAGTCGCCGAGAACGGTGTGGTCGTGGGCAGGCTAGGTGACGTTGCCGGTCTCAGCTCGAACGGTGTGGGTGAGCGACTCGGCTCGTTGGCAGATGTTGAGTCGGACGGGTTCACGGCTTTGAACACGGCGTTTACCACGGACGGCGCCGTTGTGAAGATCGCCGCCGGCAATAGTGCCCCGCCGGTCCATCTTGTGTTTGTGACGACCGAGCGTGGCGACGCGATAGCTACTCACCCGCGGGCGTTGGTGGTTGCCGGGGAGGGGAGTGAGTGCACGGTCGTCGAGAGCTATGTAGGGGCCGGGGAATCGACGTATTTTACAAATTCGGTGAGTGAGATCATTCTCGAGGCCGGCGCGCAGGTTGAACACTATCGGCTGATGATGGACTCTCCGAGCGCGTTCCATATTGGGAGCACGCCTGTGTGGCTCGGTGAGGACAGTACGTTCAACTCGCTGTCGTTCGCAAGGGGTGGGCGGGTCGCGCGGAACGGGCTGCACGTGATGCTCGACGCGCCGGGAAGTTCCTGCATCGTGGGCGGACTGTATTTTACCTACGGGACGCAACATATCGACAATCACATCGTGATCGATCACCTCAAGCCGCACACGACCAGTGATCTGTACTTCAAGGGCATCCTCGATGACCGGTCGAGGGCGGTGTTCAGCGGCGGGGTGATTGTTCATCCCAACGCGCAAAAGAGCGCAGCGTATCAGAAGGACCAGAACCTTTTGCTGTCTGAAGGGGCGAGGATC
This sequence comes from Dehalococcoidia bacterium, assembly GCA_965247555.1. Lineage (GTDB taxonomy): Bacteria > Chloroflexota > Dehalococcoidia > Lucifugimonadales > VXLM01 > VXLM01. Next base: position 749,622 of record CBDFHR010000009.1, read on the forward strand.
AATACCAAGCCGATGTTGGAGATATACGCCGACGACATCCAGGCGACGCACGGGGCGACGGCGGGCGCGGTGGCAGACGAGGCCATCTTCTACATGCGGAGCCGGGGCATAGATGAAGATACCGCCCGTGACCTGCTTGTACACGGCTTCGCCACGGAGATCATCGACCGAGTTTCTCTAGGGCCCCTTCGGGAGTACCTCGACGGGATGTTCGCGGGCGGACTGCCCGGAGCCGGGTCGGAATACGCGGAAGGCAGCAAGAGCCGTGGATGAACTGGAAGAGCTTTACCAGGAGATCGTGCTGGAGCACAACCGGAAGCCTCGCAACTTTCGGAAGATGGACGATCCGACATGCACGTCGCACGGGTTCAACCCGTTTTGCGGCGACACGATCACCTTGTACATGACCTTGGATGAGGATGTCGTAACGGACGTGTCGTTCGAGGCGGCCGGCTGTGCGATCTCCAAGGCGTCGGCGTCGCTGATGACGCAGGCGGTCAAGGGGCGAACGGTGGACGAGGCGCAGGCGACGTTCGGAAAGTTCCACAACTTGGTGACGCATGGCAATGGCGACGATGACGATGAGAGTCTGGGCGATCTCGTGGTGCTCGCGGGCGTGAAGGCGTTTCCGACGCGGATCAAGTGCGCTACGCTCTCATGGCACGCGCTTCGGGGGGCATTGGAAGGCAAGGAGACGGTTTCGACGGAATAGGAGGCCGACAATGCACGTACCGGTACAGGTGGACTACGGTGTTCGGGCGCTGGTGGACCTGGCGCAACATTCTCAGGGGAGCACCGTTCGCGCATCGGAGATCGCGAGACGGCAGGGAATACCCGAGCAGTACCTGGCTCGCGTGCTGCACTCGCTTCAGCGGCACGGCCTCACAAAGGCGCAGCGCGGGCCGTCGGGCGGGCACTCCCTGGCGAGGCGTCCTTCCGATATCACGATGGGCGCCGTTATGACCTATTTGGGTGGTCCGGTCGCGCTCGTGGCCTGTCTCGACGACGCAGGCAATTGTGAGCAGTCGTCATGCTGCGGCCAGCAATCGGTGTGGCGGGAGGCCGAGGCGGCCATGTGGAACGTGCTAAACGCCACCACGATCGCAGACGTGGTTGAACGGATGCCGGCTCAGCCACGTGAGAAGGTTCCCGCTTAGGCGCGCGTCACCATGCCCGAAGAGGATATTCTCGATATGACACCAATCACCTCGAAGACAGCGAAGGCCTGGGACGTTCAAGCGCTGCGCGGGGACTTTCCGATTTTGGCGCGCATGGTGAACGGCAAGTCGTTGGTATACCTCGACAACGCCGCCACGACCCAGAAGCCTCGCTCCGTCATCCAGTCGCTGGTCGACTATTATGAGAACTACAACGCCAACGTGCATCGGGGAGTCCATACGCTGAGCATGGAGGCCACCGACATGACTGAGGCTGCTCGGAAGAAGGTGGCGGACTTCATCAACGCTGAGGAGCCGGAGACGGTCATTTGGACGCGGAACGCGACCGAGGGCATGAACCTTGTGGCGCATTCCTGGGCTAGGGCACACATCGAGCCCGGGGACGAGGTCGTTACGACCCCGATGGAGCACCACAGCAACCTGGTGCCCTGGCAGGAGATCGCCGCCGAGCGTGGGGCGACCCTTCGATTCATTCCACTTGCGGATGACGGAACGCTGGACCTCAGCGACGTGGACGCCATCATCACCGAGCGGACGAAGCTCTTGGCGTTCACGCACGCCTCGAACTCCTTGGGGACGATCAACCCGGCAAAGTTCTTGACCGATAAGGCCCATGCCGTGGGAGCGACCGTGCTGGTGGACGGCGCTCAGAGCGTTCCGCACATGCCGGTGGACGTGCAGGACATTGGTTGCGATTTCCTGTCCTTTTCGGGGCACAAGATGATGGGCCCGACCGGTATCGGCGCGCTCTATGGTAAGCGAGAGTTGCTTGAAGAGATGGAGCCGTTTCTGACCGGGGGCGAAATGGTGCTGCAGGTCACCTACGAGAAGGCGTCGTGGGCGGGCCTACCATGGAAGTTCGAGGCGGGGACTCCGAACATCGCGGACTCCATCGGCTTAGGAGCGGCCGTCGACTATCTGACTGCCCTTGGAATGGAGAACGTCCGGGAGCATGAGAAGCAGATCACCGCATACGCCCTGGAACGGTTCAAGGAGATCGAAGAAGTGGACGTGTTTGGCCCGCAGGACCCTGAACTACGTGGCGGCGTCGTCTCGTTCCACAACGAGGACGTGCATCCGCACGATCTCGGGACATTCCTCGACCAGCAGGGCATAGCGGTGCGGACGGGTCACCACTGCACGATGCCGCTGATGGGCAAGCTGGGGGTGCCTGCAACGGCTCGGGCGTCCTTCTACGTCTACAACACCGAGCAGGAAGTGGACGCGCTGGTTGACGGGGTAAAAGGGGCCTTGCGATACTTTGGCAATGGACTCGCCTAGCATCGACGAACTCTACCACGACGCCATTCTCGATCACCGTCGCAATCCCCGCAATCAAGCCGTTCTCGATACCCCGCACGCCTCCGCACAGGCGGTCAACCCGTTTTGCGGCGACGAGGTCGATCTACAACTCGCGTTCTCGGACGGGCGGGTCTCCGGTGTGGGCGTGCAGGCGGTAGGGTGCTCCATCAACCAGTCGTCCGCCTCGATGCTGTCAGAGGCCGTGGTGGGGAAGACGCCGGTGGAGATTCGCCACCTGGCGACGGCATTCGAGGGAATCATGGATGGGGTGTCTCCCTCGGCGACCGATGCGGCGGCCATGTATGACCTTCCGACGCTTTCCGCTGTGCGCGAGTACCCGGTTAGGATCAAGTGCGCGCTGCTGTCGTGGTCGGCGTTGGAGGACGCGCTGGGCGGGTATGGTCTAGCGTGAGCGACCTTTCCACTGTTCGTACTCATCTTTGAAGCGATGTTCCTCGGGGCGCCGAGCGATGGCATTCAAGAAGGTATGCTCCACCTCCTTGTTTGACGCCCCGAGGTACCTCAAAGTTTTTGCCAATTCAAACCAACACCAAGCTTCTCTTGTGGGATCAGTGGTGAGTTGAATCGTTCTGCGTAACAGCTCTACCGCGTCTTTGTTTAGCCGCTTCTTAGTACGAAAATCTCTGTTGCCAAGGCTCCGGGCTAGAGAGACTTTGTTCTGAGAGAACTCCTGAAGGAATCTAGGGTCGTTCCCCATTTTGGAGTAAATTTGTGAGAACAACGCGTCCGCCGTTCCGTAGTCCTTCGAACGCTTGCGAAGTATCGCAGTTACTAGGTAGTGTTGACATTTATATTATACTGGGTATATGTCAACAGTTACACTGTCTTCGGAACAATGGTCAAGGATACATGAGTTCCTTCAAGGTCAGACTGACTTGTACATTGGGAAGGAAGCCGAATGTAGACGGTTCATTGATGCTGTATTGTGGATTACTCGGACTGGTGCGCAATGGAGGATGCTCCCAGTCGAATATGGCAATTGGAACAGCGTCTACAAACGGTTCGCCCGATGGTGTGAGGGCGGAATATGGGAACGAATGCATCAGCATTTCATCGATGACCCTGACATGGAGTACCTGATCATCGACAGTACCGTAGTCCGGGCCCACCATTCCGCTGCGGGCGCTCCCAAAAAAACGGTGGTCAAGTATCTCAAGCCCTCGGTCGCAGCCGAGGTGGGTTCACTACAAAGGTCCATGTCGGTGTCGACGGCCTCGGCAACCCGTTGAGATTCAGATTGACCGGAGGGCAGGAGCACGATGTCACTCAAGCTGAGGAACTCATAAACGGACTCGATAGTGAGTATGTGGTCGCAGACCGAGCATACGACTCCAACCAGTTCATCGAGTCGATCATTAGGAGCGGTGCAGTTCCGGTGATACCTCCTCGCTCCAACCGGAAGGCGGCCCACTCATACGACGAGTATCTCTACCGGGAGCGTCATCTTGTCGAATGCTTCATTGGCAAGATCAAGCACTTCCGCCGCATCTTCTCCCGGTTCGACAAGTTGGCGAACAGATACCTCGGGTTCCTCCATTTCGTCGGTGCGCTCATATGGCTAAGATGAAATGTCAACACAACCTAGTAGTTGACGTGCTTTCGCTGGCTGATTCCTATCGAGCAAGGCTTTGGCAAACGCTAGGTGCGGCTGGGAAGCTTCGGTCTTCGCCGGATGAGAGACGAACTGTTCAAGATATTGCTCTGCAGCGGTCATGTCATCTGTGGCTGCAAGGTAGTCTATTAACCTGCTCGCTAGTGCTCCGGAGCCGGGCTGTGACTTAAAGGCTCTCCCTAAGTGCGAAAGGGCAGACTGACGCTCCCCGGTTGACCACAGCAACGCGCTTTCTCTGAGGGCATGGATCACGTTGTACCGAGGATGGGCAGGCAGAGTGACGCGGAAATACGTTCGCTCTTCATCGTAGTCGAATTGGGGTTCCAGAGACCCGTTTTCCTCCATTCGCCGCCGAATCTTTGGCAGGCCTGTTCCTCGCCCCTCAGCCAGTCTCAATTCCTTCAGAAATTCGCCTATTCGACGATTCCGAGAGGGTATTGGGGGAACTCTGCCGCCTGATGCCAGGTGATGCTTCTCAATTCCTGGAAGCGGGCCCGGGTAGCTGATTATCTCCATGCGATCCGGATACAGGTATATCTTCGTCGGCTCGGGGTTATCGTCGTATGAACGGTGGTACACGGCATTGACGACCGCTTCCTCCATTGCCTCGTAGGGATACGCAACCGTTCGATCTACCTCAGCTTCTCCCTGACGCTTTCTCAACATAGCGTCCGCCAACGAGTTCAAGTGATCCACGGCAAGTTTGATCTGTTCATTGAGTGGGCCAGAGATTGTTCTCTCCTCAATCAGGTCGCCACCCGCATCGTCACCGAACTGAACGATCTCAATCCGAGCGCCGGGGAAAAAGCTATCGGGAGTTTCGTTGAAAAACAGTATGGCGGTATTCCGTGGCGCGTGGTGAGCGTTGAGGCGAACTACGATTCTCATTCGCTCGTAGAGGTCGATGTCCGCGACGTTCGTTCCGGTCCGTATCAGGTCGCTCCGAACATCCGAAAGGAACCGGCGGACAAGGGTGGGGGAAATGTTTTCGACCGTGGAAACCAGGCTGCGTCTATCGTCGAACGGAATACGCGCTGCCTGGTCCAGAAGCTGAGTGCGTGTTTGACCAGTTGCCTCGACGGTGCTGGAACCTTGTCGCACAAAGTATGCTCGGTCGCCGTCTTGTCTACGCCTCGGGGCCTGGTAGGGCCGGTTGTCACCGCCGGGAGCCCATACAATCAGGATGCCCTTGTCGTGGTATGTTTCGGGGAACGTGAGGGGCTGGTATGCAGGTTCAATGCGATTGCACTGTCCAAGTATTTCTCTCTGAATAAGGTCGATATCCTGGTCACCAAGACCACGTGGAGGAAGTATAGGATTACCATACTCGTCAGTGTCGATTCCGAGAATTACGTATCCCCCGTTCAAGTTGAGAAGGTCGTTGGCGAACGCACACACGGTGCGGACGTCCGATTCCTTCACTGAGTCGTCCCATGTCGCCTTGAACTCCCGGCGGTTGTCTTCAACCGACCTAGCATGAACCAGATCGTCGATGTTTATTGGCGCACCGTGCACAGAATTCCTACTTTGCTGGTGATGATGCAGAAGCTAAAGTAACCAGATCTCAGGCTCGCTTCCATGTGGTGCCGTCGGGGTTGTCTTCGAGGACATAGCCGATCTCGGCAAGCCGGTCGCGGATGGAGTCGGCAAGGTCGAATTGCTTGGCGGCGCGTAGGGAAGTGCGGGTGTTTATGAGCAGGTCGATGAGGGCGTCTACGTCGGCGCTTGCGGCAGCATCGGGCTCTTCCAGGGTGAGACCGAGGACTTCGGTAAGCTCTTTGAGCGTGGACTGGGCATCCGAGATGTCACGATCTCCCTCGCGGGCGCGGTTGATGTCGCGGCTCATGCCGAAGAGGACTGCGAGGGCGCGTGGGGTGTTGAGGTCGTCGTCCATGGCTTCGATGAACTTCTCCCGGTAGGGCGACGGGTCGAGGTCGTCGAGGTCGCCTTCACTCTCCACGGTTGCGGCACGGCGGAGCCTTTCCGCTGCGCGCTCCTGAGCCTCGACTATGTCCTCGCGGTAGACGAGGGGGGAGCGGTAGTGGGAGTTGAGGAAGAAGAGCCTCAGGGCGTCGGAGGAGTGTCTTTCGAGGGCCTCGCCGAGGGTGACGATGTTGCCCAGGGACTTACTCATCTTCTCGTCGCCGAGCTCGACCATGCCGTTGTGCATCCAGAACTGGGCCATCGGAGGACTGCCCGTGCAGGCCTCGGTCTGGGCGATTTCGTTTTCGTGGTGCGGGAAGATGAGGTCCTGTCCGCCGCCGTGGATGTCGATGTTGTCTCCGAGGTACTCTGCCGCCATGGCGCTGCATTCGATGTGCCATCCCGGCCGTCCATTGCCCCAAGGGCTGTCCCATGCCGGTTCGCCGGGTTTTTGGCCCTTCCAAAGGGCGAAGTCTAGGCCGTCGCGCTTCCTCTCATCGACCTCGATTCGCGCGCCGACGCGCAGGCTTTCGACATCCCGTCCGCTCAGCCTGCCGTAGCCGGGGTCGCTGCGAACGTGGAAGTAGACATCGCCTTCGGCTTCGTAGGCGACCTCATTGTCGATCATGGTCTGCACCATTTCGATGATCTTGGGGATTTCCTCGGTGGCCCTGGGATAGAGATGCGCGGGCAGGACGTTGAGGGCCTCCATCTGCTCGAGGTAGAGGCGGATGTTCCGCTCTGCAAGCTCGTGGACGGACTCGCCCTGCTCAGCGGCTCGGTCGATCATCTTGTCGTCTATGTCGGTGAAGTTTTCGACGAACTTGACGGCGTAGCCACGGAACTCGAGGTAGCGCCGGAGCACATCGAAGATGACTGACCGCATGGCGTGTCCGACGTGGGCCTCGGAGTAGGGCGTGAGGCCGCAGACGTACATCCGAACGATGCTGTCGAGGGGAGTGAACTCCTGAACGGTGCGAGAGAGGGTGCTGTAGAACTTCATTCGACGGATTCCAGGTTGGCAACCGCGAGGGCCGCAATGCCTTCGCGCCTGCCCGTGAACCCGAGGCCATCGGTCGTCTTGGCCTTTACGTTGACCGAACTCGCTTCGAGACCAAGATGAACGGACAGATTCTTCGCCATTCGCGTGACAAAGGGATGTAGCTTCGGTTCCTCGGCAATAATTGTAGCATCGACGTAGGTCACCCGCCAACGGGAGGCGGCGAGCAGGTCACGGGTATTGGCGAGGAGGACCATGCTGTCGGCACCTTCGTAGCGCGCGTCGCTCGATGGGAAGTGGGTGCCGATATCGCCGAGACCCGCGCCTCCTAGGGCAGCGTCTATGACAGCGTGTGTCAGGGTGTCGCCGTCGCTGTGTCCCTTGAGGCCGCAGAAGTGTGGCACGGTCACGCCGCCCAAGACTAGTGGGCGGTCGTCGACCAAGGGATGAACGTCGAATCCTATGCCAGTACGAACGGTCATGTAACGCCGACCTCCGAACGCGACCGGAGGATGGCCTCGGCCATGACAATATCCTCCGGGGTCGTGACCTTGAGGTTTTCGTAGGAGCCTATGAAGAGCTTTACGCTGTGGCCCAGCATCTCCACCATCGATGCATCGTCGGTAACGTCGGTGTCGATGCTTCGGTGCGCGGCGCGGAGGAGGTCGGCCTCGAATATCTGGGGGGTTTGGACGGCCCAGAGTCCTTGTCTGGGGACGGTTTCGAGCACTGTCATGTCGTCGTCGGCCAGTTTGATGGTGTCTTTTACTGGGACGGCAGCTATAGCGCCGCCGTGGTCTGACATGGCCTGGACGGCTCGTGAGATGAGTGGGGCGTCGATGAGGGGTCGCGCACCGTCGTGGATGAGAATGTGGGTCGCGTCGCCGACATGCTCAAGGCCCGAGCGTACGGAGTCCTGGCGGCGTGATCCGCCCGTGCAGATGGCGGTTATTTTGTGCGTGATCGCTCGATTGGCAAGGATGCGGACGGCATCGACGTTGCCCTCTCCCGCTACGACGATGATGTTGTCGATCGAAGGGGACTCGGCCAACCGTTCGAGGCTGTGCGTCAACAGTGGGCGGCCAAGTAGGGGCGTGACGATCTTGTCGACGCCATTCATGCGAGTGCTGCCGCCGGCGCCGAGAAGTATCGCGGCGATTTTGATCTGTCCGGGCATGGGCTGCCTTACGCCTTATGTTGACTTACAGGGGCTGAGTACAAGTATACAGGCAGGGTGGGAGGTTGTTGAGGGAACAAGTTTGACGGTTGGGTCGCTGTGAACAGTCTGGAAAGAGGTGAAGCACAAGGGAGGGTAGGCAGAACATGGTAGAATAGGGGTGAGATTGTACAGATAGAGGCTCGACCATGCCTAATAACTATTGGATGGTCGTCCAGACGCCGGAAAATCACGAGATAACGAGAGGGCAGGGATTCACACTTCACGGGCTAACTTCGAAGCAGCGACGGCGCGCACGGCGCATGGAGCCGGACGACCGCATTCTGTTTTATGTTGGAGGCGACGTTCGGAAGTGGACGGCCATAGCCACCGTTACATCGAATTACTTCGAAGATAGGACCCCGATCTGGGAGTCGAACGGCTCCAGGCGGGAATTGTTCCCCTATCGGGTGAAGACGACACCCTCCATCGTCCTGGACGAAGCCGACTACATCGAGGCGAGGATACTGGCCCCTCGGCTGGAGTACGTCAAGCGCTGGCCGCCGGAGTTGTGGCCGCTGGCTTTCTTCGACACGCTGCACCTGATTCCTCAGCGCGACTATCGCCTGATCGAGGCGGAGATGAGGCGGATTAGGCGGCAAAAGAGATCAAGAGGCGGGCGCAGGGACTACGCCGAGCGCGGCGATGAACGTCCTTCAGCTGTGGAAGAGACTCAGACGGATTCGCCCCTAGAGGCCAAGGAGCCCGATGAGCCGGAGCCGGTAGAGGAATCGGTCCAGGAAGAGACTGCCGTTGAGGATCAGTCGTCCTCGGAGTCTGAGTCCGAGGGGTGAAAGTAGTCGTCGTGGAGCTCGAGTAGACGTTCGAGCATCGGCTGCGGCAGGTCTTTCGTCTCAGGTGCAACGGCAAACTCACGAAGGCGCTCGATGCTCGTTATGTTCGGTAAGACGGACGCGACTTGCGGTGTGTCGAGCGCGAACTTGATCGCTATTTGACCGATGGTCGAGTCCATGTTGTCTGTGAGGAAGTCGAGCTCCGCGAGGTGATTGATCCCCATGCTGAGCGTGTCGTAGGCCTCGTCGCTGCCGATTTCGTCACGCTTGAGCCTGGAGCTTTTCGTGAAGGTGCCGTCTAAGAGGCCTGAGGCGTGGGGTGAGCGGACGATGAAGCCGGTGGAGACATCGGAGTCGGTCACAGTTCGGAAGAGCCGTCGAGCGGGTTCGCGGTCGAGGATGTTGTAGGGAAGCTGCAGCGCGGGTACTTCTCGTTCGACAATAGCGATCTCGCCCGTCTCGGCGAAGTCCAATCCAGGGCCGAGGGCCATGCCGATGAAACGGACTTTACCTTCCCTGACGAGGTTGTCGAGCGTGTAGAAGAGGGCGTCGTCCTCCAGTACGTCTGGAAGCGGGAAGTGCAGCTGGAGCAGGTCGATGTAGTCGGTGCCGAGTCGGCTTAGGCTCTCCTCGGATGCGCGGCGGATGTAGTCGGGGTCGAATTTAGGGGGCGGGCCATCGTGCTCACGCACTGCGAGCCGGTCGTAGAAGTCGAAGCCTATCTTGGTGCTTATGACGATGTCCTGGCGTTGTTCACCTAGAGCTTTCCCAAGCAGCGTCTCGCCGTAGCCCTCGCCGTCGGAGTCGGCGGTATCGAAGTAGTTGATTCCCAACTCGAACGCGGCAACGAGCAGGTTGATGGCGTCGTTCTCGGGGACGACAGGCCATGCCTCGGTGCTCAAGGTCCAGAGGCCGAAGCCGACTTCGGAGAGGAGTAGGTCGGTGGTGGCTAGCTGTCGGAATTTCATAGCAGCTTAGAGTAGGGACCGCAGTGCAAGAACGTATGTTGAGCGTTAGGCACATGCACGAAACAGAGGGTGATAGGCTCACGGGCCGGCCAGTGTATCAAGGGATGGTTAGCTAGACCGTCGAGAGTGAGGGCACGGTCGGAGGGGGCAGGAGCTCTTCCGGCGTCAGGGGGTAGGCCTGTTTCTTGTAGACCTGGATGCGGTGGCAGCCGTGGTCGGTGATGTAGAGGTGTCCCTCGTCGTCGATTCGGACGGAGGAAGGGCTTCGGAGGCGCTTGGACGGTCCGAGCGGGGTGGTCTCACGGATTCGGAGGACCTTGGCATTGGAGCGGATGTAGGTCATTGCCATCTTGCCGAGCGTGGCATCGCCGATGAAGGTGTCGACGTATCGCCCGGTCTGGTCGAACTGCTTGACGCGGTCGTTTCCCCAGTCGGCGACGTAGATGTCGCCGTCGGAGTCGACGGTAACCCTAGCCGGACGGTTGAACTCCAGCTCCCCGTCGCCGGATGAGCCGAGTGTCCAGAGAAAGTCCCCGTCCGCGCTGAACTTTTGGATACGGTCGTTGCGCCAGTCGGCTACGTAGACGTCCCCAAGCTCATCGACGCACACGCCCCAGGGCATATTGAACTCGCCGTCGCCCGTCCCGAAGCTGCCCCAGCCTCCGAGGAAGCCACCGTCCTTGGTGAACTTCTGGACGCGATGGTTCATGGTGTCGACCACGAAGAGGATTTCATCGGCGTCGAAGGCGAGACCGGACGGGCGGTCGAGTTGGCCTTCGTCGCTGCCGTGCTCGCCCCATTTGTCGAGGAAGTTACCGTCCTTGTCGAAAACGGTGATGCGGTGGAGCGCCTCATCGGTGACGTACAGGTTCTCGTCGGCGTCGCGAACGATGGAGGAGGGCCAGATAAACTGGCCGTCGTCGGTGCCCTTGCTGCCAATCGCGCCAAGCTCATCGTCCGCGGTGTTGAGCACGCGGATATGGAGGACGCCCTCAGCGCGACAGATGCAGTAAAGGCGTCCCTCGTCGCCAATGGCAAGGTCGATGGGACTGTCGGTGCTCCGCCGCATTCCAAGCGAGCGTACATAGGGGAAGCCGGCTCTCAGCAGTGCATGGGGTCTGGTCATGGGTGCGATATCCTCACAATTGTCCGACGGCCCACTTCACGCCGCGCTCCAAGACGGTGCGGAACGTGGGGTTGGTCCAGGTCTGGTCGTCGTGGCCCGACTGGAAGCAGAACGTTCTGCCGCCGGGGCGGTCGCGCGTCCAGCCGATGATCTTCATGCTCTCGGGGTGGTCGGTGGTCAGGAGGACGTAGTTGTCGTCACGGACCTCGACGCCTGCGTAGTACTCGTCGACCATGTCCCAAGAGGTGAGGCCGCTCGTGATGGGGTGGTCGGTGTCGGTGGGGTCGATACGGAGGGTCTGGTCGGCGGCGCTGCCGGCCGCGCCTCTGGTTGGTATGCCGCTCAGGTCTTTCCAGACGCTCCATTGCGGGTAGCAGAGGATGGCATGGTGAAGAAGGACGATGCCTGTATCACTGGCCACGAGTTCACTGAGGGAATTATCAATGGCGTCGTCGAGCTCGTCGCCCACTGTGCCGGGGGTGTCCTGGTGGTAGTTGAAGAAGACAACGGCGTCGTAGCGTTTCCATCCGCCAAGCGGGTCGGTCGCGAAGTCTTCGAGGCTCTGCACGTAGCCGTCGATGTCCGGCAACTCGCGGAAGAGGCGTTGGAAGTTGAGGACGTCGTATTCGTGATTGCCGGTGACTACGGCGGTCTTGATGTCGGTGTTGCTCATGGTCTTGGATTCTCTGGACGGTTCAGGAGGTGGTTCCTATGCAAGCACGTCGATCTGCTCGAATTGGCCCTTGACGATGGAGGGGGCGTCGAGGTCCATCCACTGTTCCAGGAGCGTCCCGTAGATGCCGCGGAAGTCGATTGTGTGCTTGAGGTCTTCGCCGTGCTCCCACTGGGACGGGTCGAGGGGCGGGTACTCGGAGTACAGGCCGCCCTTGACGCGGTCGCCGATGATGAATGCGCCGCCGCCGGTGCCGTGGTCGGTGCCGCTGCCATTGTCCTTCATGCGCCGGCCGAACTCGGTGAAGACGAACATGACGACCTCATCGGCGGCATCGTGGGCGCGGAGGTCGTCGAAGAAGTCGGCTATGCCGGTTGAGAGCTCGTCGAGCAGCTTGGGCTGCGTCGGGTTCTCAGCGGCGTGGGTGTCGTAGCCGCCGTGGCTCACGTAGAGGATTCTCGTGCCCAAGTCGGCCAGGTGGATACGGGCGGCGTCCTTGAGCGACTTGGCGAAGGCGTTGTTGGCGTACTCGATGTCGGACGTGTACTTGGCAGGGGCCTCGGCGAGGCGGTCGGCGCCCTTGAGCACGTCGCCGCCGGTCTGGGCGAGGTAGTCCATGACCATGCCGGTCCCGAAGGCGGGTCCGTACATGCGCTTGAACACGTCGAGGGCCTCTTCTCGCTCCTGCCTGTCGGTGATTGAGGTCATGACGCCGTATCCGTCGAGGTCGCCGACCGAGGCGACGGGCACTCCGGGCGCGGTCATGGCACGAGGAAGTCCGCGGCCGAGGTTGAGGCCGGTCAGGACGTTTTCGCCGTCGGGGTCGAGGTCCTTGATTGCCTGTCCGAGCCAGCCCGTGGTGCTGACGGTGTCCGGCTCGCAGGTGTGCCAGATGTCCATGGCGCGGAAGTGGGAACGGTTGGAGTTCGGGTAGCCGATGCCCTGGATGACCGCGACGTTGCCCTCGTCAAACATCTCCTTGAGGGGGGCGGTCTTCGGGTGGAAGCCCAACTCGTCGTTCAGGGGGATGATCGTGTCTTCCGGCACGTTCACTACAGGCCGGCAGTCCCAGTAGATAGGACTGTTATAGGGAATCAGGGTGTTCATGAAGTCGTTGCCGCCGCTCAACTGAACGACGACCAACACTGGCGGTTTTCCGTTCCCTGCCATGTTCGTCTCCTTCCGGGCTGTCACTTCACGGAGCGTTTCGGGCGTTCAAGCCAACTGATATTCGCGGGATGCGGCGATGAATTGGAGCATTCTTCGTGTTCGAGTCTCGGAGCCTTCGGGGTCTCGCTCGAAGTCCAAGGGGCCTCCCGACTCGGCGTAGTGGTGCAGGGCGTCGGAGGTGTCGTCGTCCACGTCCAGCGGGCCAACGAGGTCGAGGCAGTGGTCGACGAACTCGGCAGGTGTAAGAGCGCGGTCGGAGGCGGAGAGGCGCTCGATCATGTCACGGATGCCGGGCTTGGAGACATCGCTGAACTCGTCGACGGCGTAGTTGACTCGCTCGTTGAGAGTGCCGCCGTCGATCCACTCCTTGCCGGTATGCCAGCCTTCCACAGTGGGCGGGTTCATCAAGTGCTGTCCCATCGTTGCGGCGGTGCCTGTGAGATCGAACTGGTCGGGATCGGGGAAGCGGTGAGTTCCGAGGAGTTTGGCCGTTCCGGCGATCAGTTCCACCGGACTCTTGACCCTTCGGAAACTGGCATTCTTGAAGAAATCGGAGTTGAAGAGAACGCGGAGGATGGCACGCATGTCGCCGTCGGACTTGATGAAGGCCTCGGCCAGGGTGTCGATGGCGTCGGGGTTCTGGGGCGGGACGGTGTTCCACGCGGGGACCTGTACCTCGTCGGCGACGAAAAAGTTGTAGAGGAGTCTCGAAAGGAACCGGGCCGTGGCAGGCTGTCGGACGATGAGGTTGATGATGTCCTCGCCATTGAAGTCGCCGGTGTGGCCCAGATAGGTCTTTGTGCTGTGGTCGTGGTCATCTTCGCGATAGACGAACTGTGACTGGAAGTGGCCGTACGGGTAGAGAGGCATGGGCTGCCGGAACGTCCAGCCGGTAAAGGCCCTGGCGGCCATCTTGATGTCGTCCTCGGTGTAGTTTCCGATGCCCATGGAGAAGAGCTCCATGAGCTCTCGGCCGTAGTTCTCGTTGGGGTCGCCGTTGTGGTTCTCGTTGTTGTCCAGCCAGAAGATCATGGCCGGGTCGTGTGAGAGGTCGAGCAGGATGGTGCGGAAGTTTGAGAGGCCGTTGCGTCGAAACATGTTGTTCTGCGCGATGAGGGTCGCTGTGTGCTCGCCCTTGTGGTAGGCGGTGGCGAAGATGTGGTGCCAGAAGAGGGCCATCTTCTCTTGCAGGGGACGCTCGGTATTGACCATGCGATAGATCCACTTGGCGCCGTTCCACGACAGGGAGTCGAAGTTGACGAGCGGGCCGTGATAGCGTCGAAGAAGGTCGTCCTCAACTTCGGGGAACCGTTCGGGGTGCAGGAGGTCTTCGACTACGTCCTCATAGGGGCGCTCGGCCTGTCGTTCGAGTTCGTCTCGTGTTGCACCGAACCCGGCGCGCCGATACAGGTGAGCCATGAGCGCGATCTTATCGTTCGGCATGTTCGCCTCCAATGCTCTGCTAGGCGTAGGGCACTAGCCAAGACTGTTGGCCCTTATCATACTGTAGGATTTTGTTTGAGACAACGCCTAAAGAGGGTTGTGTTGAGGTAGTATTTGGACGCGGCCACGCGGAACGAGCGGGAATGTATAATGAACGCCTAACCTGGCGGTCTCAAGGAGTAGTTTCGGTATGACAAGCGTAGGATTCATCGGCCTAGGTCTCATTGGGAAGCCGATGTGCATGAACTTGGTTAGGAAGGGTTTCGATGTTACGTGTTGGAACCGAACGGCGTCGAAGATGGAGGACGTGGTAGCGGCGGGCGCGAAGCCGGCGGGGTCGGCAAGAGAGGCGGCCGAGGGCAATGAGTTCACGATCACGATGGTGAACGACTCTCCTGACGTGGAGGAGGTCATCCTCGGGGCGAACGGGGTCGCAGAAGGGGCGGAGGCCGGTTCGGTCGTCATTGACATGAGCACGATATCTCCAGCCGTTACCAGAGAGGTTGCATCGAAGCTGGCTGAGAAGGGCGTCCACATGCTGGAAGGCCCGGTCAGCGGTGGAATAACCGGGGCGGAGAGCGGAACGCTTTCGATCATGGTGGGCGGGGACGCCGAGGTGCTGGAACGGAGCCGGCACGTCCTTGAAGGCATGGGCACGCGTATCACCCACTGCGGCGGGAACGGCATGGGGCAGGTGACGAAGCTTGCCAACAACATCACAGGTCAGGCCACGCTGGCGGCGGTAACGGAGGGCCTGATTTTCGCGGCGAAGGCGGGGGCGGATCCGGAGGCGACATTGAGCGCCCTGGGGGGAGGAGCGGCCCAGTCTTGGATGCTGGAAAACCTGGGGACGCGAATGTACAACCGCGACTTCGCGCCCGGCTTCATGGTCGATACGGCGCAGAAGGACATGCGGCTGATCATGGAAGCGGCCGAGGAGATGAACGTCGCCCTGCCGGTTACGGCGGTTGTGATCCAGATGTTTCGGTCCGCCCAGGAGATGGGCTTCGGGGAGGACGGTACCCAGGCGTATGCCAAGGTGATGGAGGCGCTGACGGGGGCCAAACTGGAACGGTAGTGGAGTGTGGGACGGCGGGGCTATAATTGCCTATAGTTCAGTTTGATTGAGAATGGGGCGGACGGTAGAGCAGTCCGATCCAATACGGAGGTCTTCGAATGCAGGAAGCGGTAATCGTTAGTGGCGCGCGTACACCGGTCGGCTCGTTTGGGGGTTCGCTGAAGTCGGTGAAGGCGTCCGATCTGGGGGCGACGGCGGCGAAGGCCGCGTTGGAGCGGGTGGAACTGTCTCCGGACGAGGTGGACGAGGTCTACTTCGGCAACGTGCTCCAGTCGGCGGAGGCGGGATACGCGGGCCGTCTGGCAGGGCTGAAGGCGGGGATTCCCGATAGCGTTCCGGCCATCGCGGTGAATCGAGCGTGCTCCTCCGGGCTCGAGGCGATCAACCTGGCGGCGCAGCTCATCAAGACGGGCGAGATCGACGTTGCGGTCGCTGGAGGGACGGAGAGCATGAGCCAGTCGCCGTTTCTGCTGGACTACACGGCACGCTTCGACGGCTACAAGATCGGAGATATCCCCATGCGCGACACGCTCATCGAGGGGCTGACGTGTCCGGTCAACCGTTACCACATGGGCGTGGGAGCCGAGAATATCCAGGCGCGATGGGAGATAAGCCGTGAGGACCAGGACGAGCTAGCGCTTCTGAGCCACACCAGGGCTGTCGAGGCCGTGCAGAGCGGGAGGTTCTCGTCGCAGATCGCGCCCGTGACGATAACGCAGCGACGGGGCGATCCCGTTGTGGTCGATACTGACGAAGGACCGCGAGCGGATACGAGCATGGAGATATTGGCGAAGCTTCGTCCCGTCTTCAAGCAGGATGGGACTGTGACGGCAGGGAACGCATCGTCGATCAACGACGGGGCGGCAGCGGTCGTCATCATGTCGGAGGAGAAGGCACGGTCGCTGGGGATTAAGCCGCGCCTTCGGTGGCATACGCGAGGAGCGGCAGGAGTCGATCCCGCGTTCTTCGGCATCGGTCCCGTGCCGGCTGTGCAAAAGGCCCTTGCAAAGTCGGGCATGACGGTGGACGACATCGACCAGACGGAATTGAACGAGGCGTTTGCCGTACAGGCGCTGTATTGCATCAGGGAGCTCGAACTGGACATTGAGACGACGAACGTTAATGGGAGCGGTATCAGCCTTGGCCATCCTATCGGGGCGACGGGAGCCATCCAGACCGTGAAGCTCATGGACGAGATGGATGCCCGTGACGACGAGGTCGGCATGGTGACGATGTGCGTCGGCGGCGGGATGGGTGTGGCGACTATTTTCGAGAGAGTGAGCTAGGCGGCGGCGACGTTAGGGCGACTCGTTGGGCGTATAGGGGTGCAAGGGTGGAGATTTTCGAACTTGAGTTGCCGATACCGGGCTTTGGCACCTCACTGGTTTCCTGGATTCCCGCCTTTGCGGGAATGACGAGGCTTTCTATGCGGTAGGAATACCCGGGACGGGTTTCCGGTCTGCTTGATTTCAAGAACATCAGGGTCTACAGACAATGCCCCTTACCCTTGAAGAGGTCATTATAGCGATTGCCCGGATTGCCGGGTCGCTGCCGGTGTTGTGGTGGCCGTTGGGTGGGGGCATCCTGGCGGTGTTGGTCGATTTCTCCGACCTGTTCATGATGAACCTGCTAGACCTCGGCGGGGTGCGCGACTACCAGGCGTTCGACAAGTGGGTCGACCAGGTGTACATGGTCGCGTTCCTTGTGGTGGCGCTGCGGTGGAAGGGCGTGCCGCGCTACGTGGCGATTGGGCTGTTCGCCTACCGGATCGTCGGCTTCGCGTATTTCGAATTCATCAATCCCTGGCGCGGCATCCTGCTGTTCTTCCCGAACGTCTTCGAGTTCTGGTTCCTGTTTGTTGCCGGCCTGAACCGCTTCAAGCCGGACTATGAGATGACGTGGAAGCACGCGGCGCTATGGTTAGTGCCGCTTCTTGCCCTCAAGGAATTCCAAGAGTACGTGCTCCACTGGGGCAAGTGGCTCGACAAGTACCGCGCCGTCGACGTGGTGGTCGACTGGTGGAACGCGGTTATGGGTCTGTTCTAGGGACGGTGCAGGAATGACGGGTAGGGGCATCGATGTGACGGTTTGGCAAAGGTAGTCTGTGCGGGTATAGGTGATGTCAAAGGCCCAATTCGGCACGTTCGACGACTTGCTGGAGATTACCGAGGAGTCCCTGCGCCCCATCGTGACGGCATTGCGGGAGATCATTGTCGAGGTCGATCCGAATACGTGCGAGGTGGTCCGCCTGGGCGACCGCGCCGCGACGTATGGGGTGGGGCCAAGGAAGATGCTCGACGGGTATGCTTATATTCTTCCCCACAAGAGGTGGGTCAATCTCGGTTTCTATCAGGGAGTCGACCTCGCTGACCCTGAAGGACAGCTGGAAGGGACCGGCGCGAAGATGCGTCATGTGAAGATTCACTCTCTCGATGACGCAAATCGGTCGGCGGTTCGGGTGCTTGTTATGGGAGCGCTTGAGCGCAGGAAAGCGTCAGGGCGGTAGGGGACTACTTCAACAGCATCGGCATTAGTTCAGAACCAGCCTTCGACAGGCTTTCAAGTAGCTGCCGGAACCCCCTCTCTGTATCTCTCCCCCGGCGGGGGCTGACAGGGGTAGGCAAAACGAAATTGCAGCTATGATCCGGCTCCCAGCCTTCTGTCATTCCGAGCGCTGCGAGGAATCTAAAGTCCATCACCACAAGACCGGTCAGCCAGTGCCTCATCGATATCATGGCCAATAGTGGAAAACAGCGTAAGAACTCTCCAGGTCGGCTTTACCTTCGGACGAACACTCTAGATTCTTCGACTCCGCTGCGCTTCGCTCAGAATGACAGTGACGGGGTTGCTTTCTCATCATTGGAGAGTGGGTCGATTGTCAAATGCATACCCCTGTCAGCCCGGCGGGGGAGAGATTGTGGGAGGCTGCACGGCAGTTAGTGATAACCCGCAAAATCCTGCGGCCGGGACGTAACGCTACTTAGGGCGAACGTGTATTCCCCCTGCGCATCTCTGAACTCGTCGATGCGAATTCCGAGATAGCCCTAGTCGAGACGGACGGGGACGCCTTCGAGGAGGCCGGCCTCGTGCATGGATACCCACTCGCCCATGAAGGTCTCGTTCCATGTGTCTGTGAGGGGGTGCTCCATCATCTCCTGGAAGATGGGCCAGAAGATGATGATGCCGTCGGCGCCGTCGCGGAGGGCTGCGTAGGCGGTCTCGACGCTCCTCACGAGGGCGGCGGTGACGTAGGGGCGGTTTTCCCAACCCGCGAACATCTGGACGCACTCGCGGACGAGCTGGGTCGGGTCGCCGCCCATCTGCTTGACCGGCTCGCAGAAGGGGAGGATGTGGGTAGCGCCCGCCTGTGCGACGGCGGCAGCCTGGGGCAGGGAGAATACGGTGGTGCAATAGGTCTCGATGCCCTCTTCGGCCAAACGCCGGAAGGCCCCGAGTCCAAGTGCCGTGCAGGGAATCTTGATGATGATCTGGTCGGACATCCGGGTGAAGAAGTGGCTGACGTCGATCAGCTCGTCGGTGGAGTGGCCGTCGACCTCGACGATGACTGGCTTGTCGGTGATATCGAGGTAGCGCCGGACGACGCCCTCAATCTGGCCGTATTTCTTGACCATGTCGTTGAGGACGACGGTGTTGGTGACGATACCGGCGGCGCCACGGTCCATCCAGGGTTTGAGGTCTTCGGGATCGCCTGCCAGCCAGATGGCGGGGCCTCTTCCCACTCGCCGGGCCTGCATTACTGGGCCGGTGACCACCGGCTCCACGCCGTTCGTGCTGATTCTTGTCTCAGTTGCCATGGTAAGCCTCCAGCATTGGGTGTTAGGTGAGTGTAGGGTTTTTCCAGAGTATGACAGATTTTAGGGAGATAAGAAAGTAGAAAGTATTGCGTAGAAAGTAAGGAGCATTGTGTAGGAGCGGGGGCTTTTGGCTGCGGCGGACGCGGCCTCGGAGGGAGAGGAAGGCGAGGGACATGCTGACGGCGGCAACGCCCCCGATGCCGACGCGCTCGGCGAGCATGTCGGCTTCTTCGAGGTACTGGGTCGTCAGGAAGATGGTGACGCCTAGCTCCTTGTTGATGCGGCGGACCTCTTCCCACACGCGGTTGCGGCTGATGGGGTCGAGTCCTGTTGTCGGCTCGTCGAGGAAGAGCACTTCGGGATCGTGGATAAGGGCGGCGGCGAGGTCGAGGCGTCGCTTCATTCCCCCCGAGTAGGTGCCGACGAACCGGTTGATGGCGTCCCCAATGTCCATGAGGGACTCAAGCTCGGCGAGCCGCCGGTCGACCTCTCGCCGTGACATGCCGAAGAGCCAGCCCTGGAGGCGGAGTATCTCTCTGCCGGTCTGCTTGGGGTCGAGAGCGGCTTCCTGGAGGGCCGCGCCGACACGCAGGCGGACCTCCTTCGGCTCGCGAACGACGTCCTTGCCCGCGACCATGGTTCTGCCGCCGTGCGGCATCAGCAGGGTAGTCAGAATTCGGACGACGGCAGTCTTGCCCGCGCCGTTGGGGCCGAGGAATCCGTAGACCTCGCCCTTGCGCACGGCCAGATCGATGCCGTCCACGGCCCTCACTTCGCCGAAGTTTCTGACCAATCCCTCGGCGAGGAACGCGTAGTCGTTCGTCTCGCTCACGCTACGAAGCCCTCCTGACGAGCATCACGCCGTCGCGGATGGGCAGGAGGACGTGGCACACGCGGGGGTCGGCCTTGACCCGCTCGTTGAACGCGGCGATGGAACGGTCTTCGTCGGTCTTTGGATCGAGGACGCGACCGCTCCAGAGGACGTTGTCCACAGCGATGACGCCCCTGGGAGCCAGAAGCTCGACGGCCTTCTCGTAGTAGGCGGCATAGCCGGTCTTGTCGGCATCGATGAAGACCACGTCGAAGACCCAGTCATTGAGGGTCTCAAGGGTCTCAAGTGCGGGGCCGAGGCGGAGGTCGATCTTGTGGCCGTGCGGACTCTTCGCGTAGAACTCCCTGGCGACCTCGGCGGCTTTAGGGTCTATGTCGCAGGTCACGAGCATGCCGTCCTCGGGGAGGGCGGCAGCCATCATCTGGGAGCTGAATCCGGTGAACGTTCCGATCTCCAGCACACGCTTCGCTCCGGTTGCCCATACGAGGGTCTGGAGAAGGGTGCCCTCTATCGGTCCGGAGAGCATCTGGGGGATGCTCATGTTCTCGTAGGTGTAATCGGTGAGCTCTTGAAGATAGTCGGGCAGGGGGGTCGTGTGGTCGACGGCGTACCGTTCTATGTCCTCGGAGACGAGAGTTATCATGATGGGTTCCTATTGTGTAGAGGGTAGAAAGTATTGCGTAGGAGGGACGGTGAGGTTGGAGACCTGAGAATCTTCGAAATTTTGTAACATTTTGTAACATTTTGTAACATTTTGCTTTACCAGACGCTCGACCTAGGCGATCAGCAGGCAAGTGTCTACTATAGACCATGCGTTCTTGCGCGTCAAGTTCGATTCGTCTAGCCCAGCTCGGCGACGGAGACGCCGACTAGGGTACCGATAGCGTAGGTGACGGCGGCGGCGGCGCTTCCGACGAGGAGCATTCGGAGTGCTCCCCAGTACAGCTTGTTGCCGGACGCGGCGGCGAGGGAGCCGCCTACGAGCAACAGTGCCATTGCACTCAGGGCGGCGCTAATGACGACGCTGTTCCCCAAGTTAAAGAGGAAGGGGAGGATTGGGACGATTGCCCCGCCTACGAATGCGGCGAACGATGCTGTGGCGGCGCCCCAGGGTGAGCCGAGTTCGTTGGGGTCAAGTCCCAGGTCTTCTCTTGCCATCGTATCAAGGGCGGCCTCTGCGTCGGCCATGACGCGGCGGGAGATCAGGTCGGCCTCGGCCTCGGTCAGGCCCTTGGACTGGTAGATGAGATCGAGGGTGGCCTGCTCCTCGTCGGGCCAGTCGCGAATCTCGATTCTCTGCCTGTCGATCTCGTGCTCGTAGATGTCGCGCTGCGAGCGCATGGAGACGTACTCGCCCGCGGCCATGGAGAACGCGCCGGCAAGCAGGCCAGCCACTCCGGCAAGGAGGATGAAGTCGGTGTTGTCCGTTCCGCCGGAGACGCCCATGATGAGACTGAGGTTGGAGACGAGACCGTCGTTCACGCCGAGCACGGCGGCACGGATATTTCCGCTGGCGCCGGTGGCGGAACGGCTTTCCTCCCACAGGGGCACAGGTTCGGTCTGTCCTCGCGCCAGGCCTTTGAGGACTCGCTCGTGGTGGCGTTCGTCCTTGGCGATGTCGGTGGCCTCTGGGTCGGCGTAGTACTCCCGGATCTCGCCGGCCTCTTCCCATAAGAGGAGGGGGATGACGGCCCTTGTCCCGAATGTTTTTGCAAGGCCGAATCGGAGCAGGCCCAAGAATCCTAACCTCGTGGGGGGTGTGGTCGCGATGCCAAGCTTGGTCGCCCACACCCTGGCGTGATCCATTTCGGAGTCGCAAAGGTCTTGAAAGACCTTCGAACGTTCGGGGTCGTCCTCGATGCGGGCCAGGGCGGAGTAGAGCGCGGCGGCGTGCAACTCGCTCTTGAGGTACCTGCGGTAGCGGGCCACACGTCGCGGGTCGGGACGAGCGTTCTCGGTCATGCTAGACCCAGTTCCGCTCGCACGGCCTTGAGGCGGTCTACGTTTTCCTTGTCGGGGCCTTTCTTGTCGGTTCCGGGCACTTCGAGCAGGAAGGGCACATCCGCGAAGGCGGGATGGCCCATGATGGTCCTGAAGCCTCCCACACCGATATCACCATCGCCGATGTTCTCGTGACGGTCCACGCCGGAGCCGAACGCGACCTTTGAGTCATTGGCGTGGACGGCGCCCAGGCGGTCGAGTCCGATGGCGTCGTCGAACTCGGACATGACGGCGTTGATCTCGTCGGGGTCGGCTATGCCGTATCCCGCGCCGAAGCAGTGCTGGGTGTCGAGACAGACCCGTAAGCGGTCGCTGTCGACTTCTTGAATCATCTTTCCGATCTCGGCGAATTTCGAGCCAATGTGGTCTCCCGCGCCCGCGCTGTTTTCGATCATGAGCCAGACATCCGGCGGACCGTTCTCGATGATGGTCGCGAGGGCAAGGGTGGCCTGCTCGAATATCGCTTCGAAGCCGCGGCCCTTGTGGCTGCCGGTGTGGAATATCACGCCTCGCGCGCCAAGCTGTCCGGCGGCCTCCATATTGAGTGTCAGGGTGTCGATGGACTTTTGAAGGAGCTCGGGCGGTCCGCCGAGGTTTACGAGGTAGCTCCCGTGAATGAACGTGGGACCAACGCCGAGGGTCTCGGACTTCTCGCGGAACTTGATGATCTCACTCTCCGCGAGCGGCTTGAAGGCCCACGATCTTGGTGAGGATGCGAATATCTGGATCGCCTCGGCTCCAATGTCCACCGCTCTGCCGACGGCCCTGCTGACTCCGCCTGCCGTTGAAACGTGCGCTCCGATTTTCACCGTTTGATGCCCTCCTTTGGGTGATTATAGGGGGTTCTGGGTTCTGGGTGCTAGGTTCCGAGGGACCTTCGGACCCACCGCAGAGGGGGCAGAGAGCGCTGAGGAGATTGTTGTTGGTTCTTACTGCTGAAGATTTCTTGGGAAACTGGCCGAAAGCACGACGCTGGGAACTTCATACAATCGCGTGCAACCCAATCCCCCCTCACTGGATACCGGCCTTCGCCGGTATGACGGATGAGGGAGGGTCGCTTGACTTTCACTGTCGGAGGGATACAATCACTCGCGCCGAAAGGCCAACTTGAATTGGTATGTGGGAACTATGAACGGTCAACAGTTGAAGCAGAAGACGAAGGAAGGCGGCGTCGTATACGGTACGATGCTGAGTCTGGCCAGGAACCCTCGGTGGGCGGACGCAGTCGCCGAGTGGGGACTGGATTACGTGGTCATCGACTCGGAGCACGCCGCAAGAGGTCGGGCGGACATAGCCGACCTCTTGGCGGGACTCAAGGGGGTCGGTGTGGTCCCCATCGTCCGGGTGCCGATACCCAGCTCGCATTACGTCACGATGGCGATTGACGCCGGGGCGCAGGGAATTCTAGCGCCGTACTGCGAGACAGTTGAGGAGGTCCGGGAGGTCGTCGGCGCGACGAAGTGGCTGCCGATGAAGGGGGAGTACGTTGATCGGGTGATGACAACCGGGGAATTCCCTAGCGAGGAGACCCGCGAGTACCTCGCCGCGCGCAACAAGAACAACGTGTGCATCATTGGCATCGAGAGCGAGCCGGCGGTGAATAACCTGCCTGAGATTTTGGAGATCGAGGGCATCGATGCCATCTTCGTGGGGCCGAACGACTTCAGCACGTCGTACGGGATTCCCGATGAAATGGGCCATCCCGACTACGAGGCGGCGCTGCGGACCGTGATCGCCACGTGCGGCGAGCACAATGTGCCGGTGCTGGTGCACCACCAGACGGTCGAACTGACGAAGAAGTGGCTCCGCGAGGGCGCGCGGTTCGTGCTGTACAGCTCCGACCGCCGTCTTGTCCACAACGCCATCCGGGCCGAGTTTGGCGAGATTCGCGCGGTGGGCGCGGAGATCACGGGCGAGGCGTCGGGGGACATCGGCGAGTCGGAAGAGATCGTGTAGGAGGCGGACATGTCCTGGCACTTCGAGCATGTGGACGGTCCGTACGGCAACGTTACCGAAGGCCCCGCGTGGGACGGCGAGGCCTTGCTCTTTACGAGCATTCAGCAGAGCCGCATCATGCGGTACGATCCGGCGACCGGCGCCTCAACGGTCTACCGTGAGGGCACGAACTTCGCCAACGGCCTGATGTTCGATCCCGACGGTGTGCTGTACGCATGTGAAGGGGGAGCGCGGCGAGTCGTGAGATACGAGGCGGACGGCTCCGCAACATCCCTTACGGATGGATTCGAGGGCAAGCGACTGAATATTCCCAACGACCTCGCCATCGACCTTCAGGGAAGGGTGTGGTTTACCGATCCGTACTACGAGGGATCAGGCGGGAACTGGAGCGAGGACGTGGCGAACAAGGACCTTGATCACGACTCGGTCTACCGGCTCGACCCGCAGGCCGACGGGTCTTGGTCGATCAATCGTGTGACGTTTGATACTACCCGTCCGAACGGGTTATTGTTCTCCCTCGATCACAGCGTCCTGTACGTGGCCCAGAGCGGGAGACGCGAGGACGAGCTTCGTCAGCTGCGGGCGTATCCGGTAAACGAGGACGGCTCGCTGGGTGACATGGAGGTGCTCCACGATTTCGGGGCGCACCGGGGCATAGACGGGATGTGTCTCGACACGGAGGGGAACCTGATCGCGACGGCCGGTTGGGCACAGGGCGGGCCGGGACCGTCCATCTACGTGTTCTCTCCGTCGGGGGAGGTGCTGGAACGTCACGACGTCCCGGTCGACCGTCCGACGAACTGCACGTTTGCGGAGGACGGGCTCTCGACGCTGTATGTCACGACCATCGAAGGGTACCTGTTCCGCGTGGAGACGGAACGGCAGGGACGGTTGTTGTATCCGGCGATGGGCTAGGGACGTTGGGTGCTGGGTTCTGGGTGCTAGGTGCTGGGATTTGAATTCTTGCCGTATCTGGGTATCGGTTAGCGACGAAACCTCGCTTTGAACGGTAGTCGGACCACCCTGCGGCGCAGGTAAAGCAAGTAACCAAGACACGATCGCAGAGGAACTGTATGGAGACTATAAGAATCGGAATTGTGGGGGCGGGGACGAATACCAAGGAGAAGCACATCCCCGGCTTTCAGGCGCTGGAAGGCGTGGAGATCGTCTCCGTGGCGAACCGGAGTAGGGAGTCGGGCCAGCGGGTTGCGGACGAATACGGGATTTCTACGGTATACGACGACCCGTTCGATCTCGTCGCAGCGGACGACACCGACGCGATCTGCGTCGGGACGTGGCCGTATATGCACAAGCCGTTGGTGCTCGCCGCGCTGGAGGCGAACAAGCATGTCCTGACCGAGGCGCGCCTGGCGATGAACGCCCAGCAGGCCCACGAGATGCTCGACGCCGCCCGCCTACGCC
The DNA here is from genome assembly GCA_965247555.1 of Dehalococcoidia bacterium. GTDB lineage: Bacteria > Chloroflexota > Dehalococcoidia > Lucifugimonadales > VXLM01 > VXLM01. Next base: position 775,152 of record CBDFHR010000009.1, read on the forward strand.
CGAACCTCATCACCCAGGTCGTCCCGGGCCCCATCACCTACGACGTGGACGAGACCATCATCGACACGATCAACGACGGCGTCCTCGGCGACCTGCTGTCGGTGGATATTGCGGTATCGGCGTTCGATCCGTCGAAGGGGATGCAGGGGACGTTCATGAATCCCGACCTGCCATTCCTTTGGCGGCACGATCGCGATCTCAACGGGATGAACGTGATGCTCATGGGCGTGTGGTATGAGGCGATCACGCGATGGCTGGGGGCTGCTTCGAGCATCACCGCGCTGGCCCGCACGAACGTGAAGGCTCGCCGGGACCCCGCTACGGGGATGCTTCGCACGGTCGCGCCGCCCGACTTTGTTGAGATCCTTGCTGAGATGTACGCCGGGCCGATCCTGCACCTTCGGGTGAGCGAGGTCACAGGCCTGGGGCCGAACCAGATGTGGATGTTCGGGAGCGACGCTACACTCCACGTCGATTTCGGGCGTATCTACGTCGAGGTTGCCAAGAGCGGTGAGACATCCTTCACCGAGATACCGATCCTGGATGAGAAGCGGGACTACTGGCGTGTCGAGGAAGAGTTCGTGAACGCCATTCGGGGCCTTGAGAAGGTGACGCGCCAGACGTTCGAGGACGGTGTTCGGTACATGGAGTTCACCGAGGCGGTGTTGAGGAGCTCGCAGACAGGCTGCAAGGTGCCTCTGCCCCTGTAGCACAATCGCGGGGAAGTGGAAGGTCGGCTATGCCGGACGAGGAGACGCTCTACGACCGAGTAGACCAAGCCATCGAACGAGGCGAAATCTGGCGCGCCAAGGAGATCCTCCGGGGCAACATCCGTCTGCGGGGATACGACGTCGACCTGTACGAGCGGTACGGGGAGCTTCTTCTCGATATCGGCGAGATGTCTGAGGCCGGGAAGTACCTCTTTCTTTCGGGCCGGCATTCGCCGGAATATGAAGAAACGATTTCCGTGTATCTCGCGCGTCACGTACCGAACCCGGAGCACATGTACTTCTCGTTCCCAAGGGCAGCTCGTCTGAACGACATCGACGAGTACCCCGAGGAGGTGCGGCGGACGCTCGAATCGTTCGACTTTCCCGTCGCGCTTGACGGGAGGCTCTATGCTCTTCGGAGGTGGCGAGAGCATGGTGCGAGGGAGAGGGCAAATGAGCGCGACCCGATGCCTAGGTGGCCTTTCTTTTCGTACATCAGCATTCTTTCGAGTCCTCTGTGGCCCCGCGGGCCTCGTAGAGTGTACCTGTATAGGACAGATCATCCGAGCTTGCCGGTGAGGGCAATCTCCGTCCTCGTCAACCTGCTTTTACTGGGTTTCCTGGCGATGGGGGTGTGGGTCGTGGTGGAGTGGTTGGCGAGGCGGATTTTGTAACGTCAAATAGTGGGGACCTATGACATACGAACGCAGTGAATACCCGGGGTGGTCGTGGTCGCACAGCAGACGGGCGACGTTTCAGGAGTGTCCGCGGAAGTACTACTACCAATACTACAGGTCGCATAACGGCTGGGAGGATACGGCGCCGGAGAGCGCTCGGCTTGCGTACCGGTTGAAGAACCTTACGAGTCTGCCGCTGGAAATAGGGGCGGCGGTGCATGAGGCTGCATCGACGGCCATCCATCGGGCGCGTTCGGGGGCGTCGACGCCGACGGCGGACGAGCTGTACGACGCCGCGCGGAACCGCCTGAACAAGGCGTGGGTGGAGTCGCAGGACAGGCCGGAGTGGGAACGTTCGCCGAAGTGGCGGAGGATGTTCCACGAGTTCTACTACGACACGGGGATCGGCGAGAACAAGATAGCAGAGTCGAGGGACATTCTGCGGACGTGCTTCGACAACCTGCTGGTCTCGAAGAGCTTTCGCGAGGCGGTCGCCGCCCCGTTCGTCGAAGTGAAGAACGTCGAGGAATTCGCGACTTTCTATGTTGACGAAACGCCCATACACGCCGTCCCGGACCTGGTCTACCGGAAGGGTGACGATACCTGGACTGTTGTTGACTGGAAGTCGGGCAGAAGGGAGGAGGATGACAGGGAGCAGGCCTTGGTGTACGCGCTGTATCTCCGAGAGATGCACGGCGTTCGCGGGCCGGACATCAGCGTGCGCATCGAGCGACTCGCCCATGGCACGGCGGAGGACTATGCCTACACGCAGGACGACCTCGACGACGGGGTGGGCGTGATTCGTGACAGCATTACGGCGATGAAGACGTATCTTGATGAAGTCGAACTGAATGCGCCGGTCGAGAAGACGGGGTTTCCGCTAAGGTCGGACACTTCGATCTGCAAGTTTTGTAATTTCTATGACATGGATAGGGAGGAGATTGCGGCGATGCAGGCGGGGCCGTTTTGAGTGGGAGCGAGAAGAATACGAAACTGTGGCAATGCCAACGTATCCTTGCTGACCACGTTTCTGGATTTCGGCCTCCGCCGGAATGATGGATCTGCCGTAGTAGCAGGCCGATACCCACTATGAGGCTTTTCCGGCGTACGAGGACTCTAGATTCCTCACTCCGCTCCGCTTCGTTCGGAATGACAAGGATCGCGGGAGTGGGAAGGACTCCTTGGGGCAGATGACGGGATGGTGTAGGTGTTTTGGCAGTGACGAATGGTAGCCAGCGTTAGTAACGCCCCTGCGATCAGCGGGTTTCTGAAAAGGGAAATGGGGCGTAGAATTAGGAGCGGCGATTTTGACGCGAGACATGACATGAAAAGAGGAGGGAACCATGAACCTGGATGAAATCAAGAGTCTGATCATTGGGCCTATGGCGACGGTGGGGACGCCGTTCGACGACGACTTCGAGGTTGATTACGGGAAGTTCTACAACTTGACTCAGTGGTGGGTCGAGCAGGGGCTGGTGAAGGGCAGGGCGGTGATCAAGGTCGCAGCGGCGATGGGCGAGGGGCCGCAGCTTCGAGACGAGGAGTGGCCGGCGCTGCTTCGCACGGCGGTGCAGGCGGCGGACGACAAGGCCGCCATCTTGTGCGGCCTGCACTACAAGGACACGATTCGCCAGATCGAGGATGCCAAGAAGGCTCAGGATATGGGCGCGATCGGTCTACAAATCTCGCCGCCGGTGCACAACGGCCCGACACGCGGCGATGTATTGCGGTTCTATGAGGACGTGTCGAACGCCATCGACATCGGGATCATGGTCTACAACACGATGGGGATGCTCGGCGACCTCATCACCCCCGACGACTACCGCACCATGGCAGGCTTCGACAACGTGGTCGCGATCAAGTGGGCGGCGCCGGGATACCCGTACGAGGCGATCTTCGACCTCAAGGACAAGGTCAACATTATCGACAACACCAAGGACCCGACACGCAACCACAGGATGGGGGGACGCGGCTTCATCAACTGGACTTCGGAGATTCACCCGCCGCACGACCTGGCCGTTTGGGACCTGATGGAGGAGGGCAAGTACGAGGAAGCCCGCGACATGTGGTTCACCGTGTACGACCCGCTGAGCGAGTTCTATGCTAAGACAGGCGCCGAGTCGGGCGGTCAGGCCCGCGTCAAGAAGGGCATGATGAAGGTGATGGGGATGGACATCGGGGACTCGCGTCCGCCCTCGATGCCGCTGTCGGAAGCTGAGTTGGACGAGCTGCGGGAGATGTTGATTGGTTTTGGCTTCCCGGTGCCGGAGCGAGAGGCGGTGTTGGTGTAGGGGGAAGAAAGTAGAAAGTATTGCGTAGAAAGTAGGGGCGAGGTAGGTAGAAGGTAGTGAGTTACGGCTGCCCCCTCTCTGTATCTCAGCCCGGGGGAGGAGAGGCTGTAGGTGATTACGCGGGGACGTAGGCGTGGTATAATCTCGCCAGCTTTAGAACGAGGGAGAACACATGGATCGAGCAGAGCTTCGTGAGCTTATTCAAGGCCCTATAGCGACGGTGCCGACGCCGTTCGACGACGACTTCGAGGTCGACTTCGGGCGGATGCACGAGTTGACGCAGCAGTGGGTCGACGAGGGCCTTGTGAAGGGCAAGGCGGTCATCAAGGTCGCGGCGGCCATGGGTGAAGGGCCGATGTTGAAGGACGAGGAGTGGCCTCTGCTGCTCCGAACGGTCGTGCAGGCGGCGAAGGACCGCGCGTCCATCGTGTGCGGCCTGCATTACAAGGACACCAAGCGCACCATAGAGGACGCGAAGATCGCGCAGGACATGGGGGCGATCGGTCTGCAGATATGCCCGCCGATCTTCAACCTGCCGAGCCAGGACGACCTGCTCGACTACTATCAGGATATATCGGACAACATCGACATCGGGATCATGGTCTACTGCACGCAGTGGATGCCGGGCGGACTCGTCGAGGTCGACACGATCATGCGGATGGAGGACATTCCGCAGGTGGCCTCGATCAAGTGGAGTCCTCCGCCGGACGGCAAGCAGGAGGACATGGCGCAGTTTGCCCACATCTTCAGCGTGATCGAGAACGGCGGCTCGCCGGCAGAGAGTCACAAGATGGGAGGTCGCGGGTACATCAACCTGACGGCGGAAGCGTACCCGCCGCACGATCTCGAGATATGGGACCACATGGAGTCGGGGCGTTACGAGGAGGCGCAGGCTCTTTGGGACAAGGTAAACACGCCGCTTCGAGATTACTCGGCGAAGGTTGACGAGCGTTCGGGCGGGCAGGGCAGGGTCAAGAAGGGTATCTCGTACCTGATGGGCAAGCCGGCGGGATCGTCCCGTCCGCCTTCCAAGCCCTTGAACGAAGAGGAGCTCGACGATCTGCGCGAGATCTTGGTCGGCTACGGCTGGCCGGTCGTGAACTGATGAAAACCATTTACGCTCAGTCCGGCATATGAGTCGGACGGGCAAGACGACAACAAGAAGAAAATACATAGGAGGAACGAATGATTACGGTTGAGGAGGCAAAGCGGAAGATGGACGGAGTCGTCATCCCGTTGGCGACGATATTCAAAGAGGACAAGTCGCTTGACGTAAACGGCACGCAGGAGAACGTGCAGTGGATCGTAGACCAGGGGGCGGCACCGGGCAACACGGTCTTCATCGCCGTCGGCTCGGGTGGGGACTTCACGGTCATGAACACCGAGGAGCGCAAGGCGGCCATCAAGGCCATTGCCGACGTAGCGGTGCCGAACGGCATCCCGACGTTCGCGAGCGTCCAGAGCACGGACATCCGCACGACAATCGAGCTTTGCCAGTGGTGCGAAGAGGTCGGAGTCGACATCGTCCAGATGAGCAGCGCCTACTACTACGACGTGCACAAGGGCGACATGATCGACTGGGTCCACGAGGTAGCCAGGCACACGGAAGTCGGCTTCGCGGCGTACAGCCACTGGTACTCCGGCTCCAAGTACGACATGACGATGGACGTTGCCGAAGAGATACTGAAGGTGCCGAACACGGTGGCCGTAAAGTGGGGATCGCCTGACATCGGCAACTACCTCGCGGGGATCAAGTATTTCGTTCCGCGTGCGGCGGTCGTGAACAACGGTCCGCTGGGCATCTACGGGCACATGCTCGGCGTGAAGGCGTGGGTCAGCCACGTGCCGAACTTCTATCCCGCGCACTCCATCGCCGTTCACGAACTCATGACTGCTGGCATGTACGACGAGGCGCAGCGCGTGTTCGACGAGTTCAACGCGCCTTACTCGCGGATCAGGGCCGCCATCGGATCCCAAACCGCGGGCGAGGGGGTCTTCGTCAGGCCGTTTATGCGTCACATGGGCCGTCCTTCGGGGCCGTCCCGGCTGCCTTCACGTGACTCGGTCGTCACGCCGGAGATCGAGGGCATGATCGCCGACCTGATGAGCAAGGCGGACTCGATAGTCGAGAGCGCGAAGGTCATGGCGTAATGCGGCAATTGCCAGACCGGGCATCGCGGGTCACATAGGAGCATAGTGAGGGGCGGGCACATGCCCGCCTCTCGAACTTCAAGGGGAAATCGACATGGGAAAGGGACGGCTTACCGCCAATCCTCCAAACGTGCCCGGGCCGGTGGGGATGTACTCCCACATCGCTCGGGTTGACGCCAAAGAACTGCTGTTTCTCGCGGGACAGGTGGCAGTGGACGAGAACGGCGAGGTGCTCGCCAAGGGTGACGCGGGCGCGCAGACGCGAATCGCCTATGAGCGGGTAGGGGCGATACTCGCCGACGCGGGGGCAACGTACCAAGACATTGTGCAGGTGCGCACCTATCTCGTCGGCACGGAGAACCGGCAGTCTTATCTCGATGAGCGAGCGGAGCTGTTCGGAGAGATATACGCGGACAGGGTTTTCCCCCCGAACACGTTTGTATTCGTCCAGGAACTTTTCCACCCGGACATGCTCGTGGAGATCGAGGTCATCGCCGCGATTGCGCAGTAGTCCGAGACCGAATGGCTATTTGACCCTTCGACAGGCTCTGGGTGAACGCTAGTTTACGCTAAGCGGTGACGGCCTCTTCTTGCGGGATGGCGGCCGCGTGCCAGGGGCAGGCCATCGGGTGCTCCATGATGTACTTGTAGGCGGTAGATGCCGCGATAGCGCCCTGGGCGGCAGCAGTGATGGTCTGCTTGAGGTCGCCGGAGGCGTTGGTCAGGTCGCCCGCCGCGAAGATACCCGGCACGTTCGTGCGCATGTCGCGGTCGACGATCACCTCGTCCTCGTCGTTGAGGTTCATGCCGAGTTCCTTGGGGATGTCGGCGCGCGGGTCAGCCCCGATCTCGATGAAGATGCCGTCAACCGTCAACTCGTGGGAGCCGTTGAGCGGCCTGTCCAGGGCAATTCCCTCAAGGCCGTCCGTACCCTTCAACTCTACGACGTTCGTTTCCAGCAACTGGGTGACGTTTGGCGTCCGGTTCAACTCATCGACGATGATTCGCTCGGGGCGGAAGAATTCTGAGCCTCGGTAGACCAGGTAGACCTGCGTGGCGTACTTGGCGAGGAGGATCGCGCCTTCGACTGCCGCGTTTCCGCCGCCGACGACGGCGACGACGTTGTCCTTGTGGAGGGGAGCGTCGCAGACGGAGCAAAACGAGACGCCTCGGCCTGTCCACTCTTCCTCGTTTGCGATGCCTATCTTTCGGCGCTCACGGCCCACTGCGAGGATGACGGTCTGCGTTTGGTAGGTGCCGCTGTACTCGGTCTCGACCTCGTAGCAGCCCTCGGCGCCGACGACCCTGGTCACCTTGTCGTCGACGATTGGCACATCGTACTTCACGGCCTGGTCTCGGAAGTGCATCATGAGATCGAAGCCGTCGATGTCGACGTAGCCAGGGTAGTTCTCAATGGAGCCTCCGATGGCGGTCTCGCCTCCGAAGGTCTCGCCGATGACGACGGGCTTGGTCTGGTACCGAGCGGCGTAGAGCGCGGCGGCGAAACCGGCGGCTCCCTGCCCCGCGATCACGATGTCATACTGGCCTTGCGATGTGGTCAATTCTGTGCCTCCGGTGGGAATGTTGCTATGGTTCTATGTTACTGGAAGAGTGGGGGCGGGTGCATCAAAGTAAGTAAGGCGAGGGGCCTCAAGAAGGGTTACGAGTCGACTTCTTCTCTAGGCCAGTGCTAAGAATGCGCCCTGTTCATCTTGACTGAAGGTGAGGAGATCAGCATGGCGGTTTCGCAAAATGGATTCTATCTCCGAGGTCGAACAGTTGTCGCGCCGAATCCAAACGACTTTTGGCGGGTGTCCAAGCGTAAAGCTCAGCTGCCTAAAGTCAGAGTCTTTTGACACGATTGTTAGATCATGCTCCTTGGCATATTGCCAAATTACGGCATCATCGGCGGACTCGAGGCCAACGACTCTGACATGGAGGGACTCAGGATAGAGATCCTGTAGTGTCTCATCGAGGCGGGGAGAGAGGTTCTGGTCGAACAGCAGCCTCATGTAGGCGGAAGCGATACCAGTCGGCGCTCCCTATCCGCAGCGAATGCTAAGCAGGCCCGGATGTCTTCTCGTGTCAGGTCAGGGAAGTCAGCGAGGATATCGTCCTCGGACATGCCTGCGGCGAGGTACTCAAGGACGTCGTAGACGGTGATGCGTAGGCCGCGGATGCAGGGCTTGCCTGCTCGCTTTCCCGGCTCGATGGTGATGATATCTGTATAGCCTTGGGTCATAAGGAAGCCTTCGTAGATAGGGCTATGATACCACGCTTGGGGTTAGACGGGTTTACCGCTCACCTTGTAGATCACCATAACGAACTGGGGGACGGGCCATAGGGAGTAGTCCCTTAACTTCGTCGTAGCAAATTGAGGCTAGTGAAATACGCGGCCGGCGTCGATGACCAAAGTCTGGCCGGTGGTGGTGTCGGAGCGACAGAACTCGACGACCTGGCGGGCGATGTCGTCCTTGTCGGCGGCGCGCTGTAGGACCGCTCCTGAGACGGCCGTCTTGCGGTGCTCGGGCGTGAGGTTGGATGACATGAGGGTGCCCTCGAGGTAGCCCGGCGCAACGCAGTTGACGAGGATGTCCGGGGCGAGGCCGCGAGCCATGCACTTGGTGAGGTGGTTGAGTCCGGCCTTGGAGACGGCGTAAGCGATGGAGGAGCCGTTGGGGCCCAGCCCGGCGACGGATGAGATGTTGACGATTCTGCCTCCGCCGGATGCCCGCATCGGCTTGACGACTTCCTTGATCGTCCGCATCGGGCCGGAAAGGTTGATGTCGATTATCTTGTCCCACACCTCGTAGGTCAGGCCGTCGATGTCGGTGAAGTCGATGGCCTTGTTGTACGCGCCGTTGTTGACCAGTATGTGGACGCCGCCGAACTCGTTGACCGTGGCGGCGATGGCGGACCTTATTTGGTCGAGGTCGGTGACGTCGCAGGCGACGGGAATCGCGCGGACGCCTCTAGCGCGCATCTCTTCGGCGACCTCGGCGGCCTTGTCGGGGCTCTTAGCATAGCCTATGGCGAGGTTGACTCCGGCGTCGGCCAATGCGATGCAGATGCGTCCACCCAGCACGCCGCTGCCGCCGGTTACGATAGCAGTCTTGCCCTGTAGCTCCAATGTGTGTCTCCTGACAAATCGTGCAATGTTTGAATGCGACCGGGGGAGTTAACCGGCGTTACTGAAGGATATCGGCCAACGCTTGCTGGATCTTGGCGGAGCCGCTGATGGGGGGGAGGAGTTCGCCGTCGATCTCGATGAGAGGGCGGCGGATGAGGCGCGGTTCTTGCAGCATGAGCGCTATCAGTTCGTCTTCGGAGGTCTTGTCGCGGTCGATGCCCAGCTTCCGGCGCGACGGGCTGTTCCATGAGAAGTGCTCGGACGGAGGCCTTTCGCCTAACAACTTCCTGAGCTCGTCCTCGGTGAAGGGGTCGGCGAAGAAGTCGCGGTATTCGACCTCCGCGTCGGTTCGTGAAAGCCACGCTTTCACCTTGTTGCAGTCGCTTCAGCGCCTATAGTAGAAGTAGCGGACTAATTTTCCCATTGGCGTTCACTCAGCATCCACCGGCGACGGCAGGGACGACGCTGACCTCGTCGCCGGCAGTCGTTGGAGTATCGAGGCCCTGCAGGAAGCGCACGTCCTCACCGTTGACGTAGACGTTCACGAAGTTCCGCAGTTGGCCCTGGTCGTCGCAGATCCGGTCGCGGAGGCCGGGGTACTGCTCATTCATTGCGTCGATAACACTGCTAAGGTTTTCACCCTCGACATCGACCCTGTCCTGTCCGTTCGTCAGGCGGCGGAGGGGCGTTGGTATCCTCACCACGATGCTCATCGGTCTTCCTCCGGTTTCGGTTGATGGCTGCTAATAGCGTAATGGGCGAGACGCCAATGGTAAAGGTCGAGTTTTCGACGCAATGTGCTCGGCTAGGCGGCCGCAGCGGCGAGCGAGTCGACGATCGACTCGTAGGTCGCTTCGGTGTAGATGGGCTTAACGATGTCCTCGACCACTTCCGGCGTCTTGAGGCCGTTGCCGGTGACGAAGGCCACCGTTACCTCGTCGCCCTTGATCTTGCCCTGCTCGACGAGGCGTTTGAGGGACGATATCACGACACCGCCAGCGGTCTCGGTGAAGAGTCCCTCGGTCTCCGCGAGAAGCTTGATTCCCTCGGCAACCTCTTCTTCGAGGCAGGCGACGGCGGTCCCTTCTGTCTCTTCGAGAACCTCAAGCGAGAAAATGCCCGCGGCAGGATTGCCGATGGCAAGGGACTTGGCGATGGTGTCGGGAATAACGGGCTGAACGGTGGACGCTCCGTTTTGGAAGGCGGTCACGATGGGGGAGCATCCCTCGGCCTGGGCGAGGTGCATTTGTGTGCGGACGTTGTCTATCAGGCCAACGTCCTGCATCTCCTGGAGGCCCTTCCATATCTTCGTGTGAAGCTCTCCCGAGGCGGCGGGAACGACGCAGTGCTGGGGAGGCTTCCAGCCGAGCTGCTCGGCGACCTCGTAGCCGAGGGTCTTGCTGCCCTCCGCGTAGAAGGGGCGCATGTTGATGTTGACGACGGCCCAATGGTGGTTGTCTGCAAGCTCGCTGCCGAGGCGGTTGACCTGATCGTAGGTCCCGTCGATGGCGACGAGCGTGGCGCCGTAAACGGCAGCGCCGACGATTTTGCTGCGTTCCAGGTTGGCGGGGAAGAAGACCTTGGTGTCCAGTCCGGCCTTCGCGCCGTGCGCGGCTACGGAGCCCATGAGGTTGCCGGTGGAGACACAGGCGAAGGTCTCGAACTCGAACTCCAGCGCTTTGCTGGCGGTGACGCCCACCGGGCGGTCTTTGAACGAGTAGGTGGGATTCACGGCGTCGTTCTTGATGTAGAGGTTTTGGAGTCCCAGAAGGCGGCCAAGGTTCTCGGCTTTGATGAGCGGCGTGAAGCCGGTGCCCATATCGAGGGCGGCGTCGGCGCTGACAGGGAGGAAGTCGTGATACCGCCACATGGTGGGCGGGCCCTTCTCGATGCGCTCGCGGGTGATGTGGCGGGCCATCGCGTCGTAGTCGTAGCTGATTTCAAGCGGGCCGAAACAGAATTCGCACACGTTGAGCGGCTGGATGGAGTACTCCTCGCCGCATCCACGACAGGCAAGCGACTTTGCGAACGTCACACGATTCCTCCGGGGGTAATAATGAACGCTACGGCGAAGGCTCGCAGCAGGCGGATTTAGTGGGAAAATGGTAGCAACAGGTCGTTTTGACAGTCAAGGAAATGACACCCTTGAAGAATGAATCGCACTACGTATCGAACACGTCGCCGACCGTACAAGTGAACCCGGGAAGGGTGTCCAGACCGTCGAGCGTGTCACTCTCGGTGAGCGTTGACGCTACGCGGCCCGCCCGATACACGTCCACGGAGCGCGAGTCGGGATTTACCACCCAGACCAAGCGCGCGCCATAGCTCAGCCACATGAGCGCCTTGTCGTTGACCTCTCGCAGACTGTTGTTCGGGGACACCACTTCCACTACCAAGTCGGGAACGACCTCTGCGTAACCAGTGATCCGTGTGCCAAGAGGCATCTTCTCGGCTGAGAAGTATGCAATGTCGGGTTCTCGCACCGTATCAGGATTGCGCTCGAGCCAGACACCGGCGTCCGAGCCCGTCAGCCGGCCGAGCTTCCGGGGCTTGATAAACATCCTCAACAGGGCACCTAGATTCATCACGATCTCTCCGTGCTCTTGTCCTGTGGGCATGGTCTGGCAAAGCTCTCCCCGAATGAGTTCGCCGCGAACCCCTTCGCTGTACAGGCGCAGCAGGTCGTTGGCGGTCAGCCGTTTCGTGTCAGTGTGCGTGGTCATGTCCGGCTCCTTGTGCCCAGTCTATGATATCACCAAGCGGGGCGAGTCGCGGGAAAGTGGATGATTCGGGTTCTAGAAGCACTAGTTCGCGCATGCTACCCTACGAATGAGATACATAAGGGGAGAACTGCACGTCAGAGTCAGGGGAAATCGGATGCCGTCGTCGATCGGAGTTGGCAGGATTTTGGGAATCCGGGTGGATATCCACTTTTCGCTGTTCCTGATCGTAGCTTTTCTCAGCTGGAGCCTCGCAACGGGGTTTCTCCCGGACCGCTATCCGAACTGGAGCACGGCAACGTATTGGGCGACGGGGTTTGTGTGCGCACTGTCGCTGTTCGTCTCGGTGTTGCTGCACGAGTTTGCACATTCGCTGGTGGCGATACGCCGAGGGTACAAGGTCGAGGGCATAACGCTGTTCCTTCTCGGAGGAGTGAGCAGCATCGCGTCGGAGTCGCGACGGGCGCTAGACGATTTCGTCATCTCGGTCGTGGGACCACTGTCGAGTCTTGCCATTGCGGCGGCCCTCGGGCTTGTCGCCGTATTGAGCGGAGGATCGTCGCCGGCCTACGCGGCGCTCGAGTACGTCGCGATCATCAATCTGCTGTTGGGATTGTTCAACCTGCTGCCCGCGTTTCCGCTGGACGGCGGGCGGGTGCTTCGAGCGGCCATATGGGCCGTGACGGGGAGCTTTCACCGCGCGTCGGGGATTGCTACTCGAAGCGGACAGGTGGTGGGCCTTCTGTTGGTGGGATTCGGTTTATTCCAAGTGATCCAGGGACATGCGCTGCAGGGGATATGGGCGGTGCTCGTGGGATGGTTCTTGAACAGGGCGGCGAGCGCAAGCCGGAGTCAGGACGAGGTTGAGAATGTGATGGAGGGGGTGACTGTGGGGGACGTGATGGATGTTGCGCCTCCAACGGTCGGCCCGGGGATTACGGTGTATGAAGCGGTGTTCGACCACCTCGTTCGGGGTGCTGCGAGAGCGCTGATCGTGTGCGAAGGCGAGCGTATTCTTGGGATACTCTCGATTACCGACGTGCAGAACGTTCCGCAAGCGCTATGGGGGGAGAGGTCGGTGCGGGATGTCATGACGCCTGCCCCGCTGAAGTCGCTGTCTCCGGATGACGGGCTGGATCACGCCCTTTCGCTGCTTGGCGAGAATCGGATTCATCAAGCGCCGGTACTTTCGAGCGGCAGGCTTGTGGGGGTTCTGAATCGCGCGCACGTCATTCAGTTTATCCACCGGATGCGGGAACTTGACGCGAGACAGCTATGATGGAAAAGAGGTGCATTACAGATGTATAAGCAGGTCAAGGTTACGGCGATTTCGCTGAAGCCGGCGAAGTGGGACAAACCGGGAAATGCGGATGCAATGGAGCGGTTCTTTCGCAAGGCGGCGGAGGACGGGCCGGACATCATCCTGACAACGGAGGGGGTGCTGGAGGGGTACGTCGTCGTGGACGTGATAGAGGGCAGGAAATCGGCGGACGATCTGGTGGAGATCGCGGAGCCGATTGACGGTGCGTACATTCGTAGGTTCCAGGACCTCGCGCGGGAGCTGAACACCTGCCTGGCATTCGGGTTCGCAGAGCGGATAGGCGGCGAGGTATTCAACGCGGCGATATTCATCGACACGGAGGGCGAAATCCTCGGTCGATACCACAAGACACAGCTTGCGGAGGGGACCGACGAATCGTGGAACTTCAACCGGGTAGGCTCGACGCTTCGTGCGTTCGACACGCCGTTCGGTCGGGCGGGTTTCGTGATCTGCAACGACCGCTGGAATCCGATGATCGTGAGGACACTGGTGCTGGACGGGGCGCAGTTCATCATGATTCCGTCGTTCGGATCGAAATCGAAGGGTCAGAATGAGACGGTGCTGGCCCGGGCCAGGGAGAACGGGGTACCCATCGTCGAGGCGAACGTCGGGGTGAACATGATTGTCAGTAAGGGAGAGGTCGTGGCTTACGCATGGGGGAACGACCGGATAACGACGGCCTTTATCGACATTCCGGTGCCGGCGTCGACTGAGGCGGCGAGAGCGCTGGAATCGGAGTATATGGGACTCCAAGGGCCGGAGTTGGCACAGCGCTACCAGGAAACGTGCAAGCGTCTGCGCGGAGAGCAGAATGAGGTTGAGAAAGCGCAGCGAGGCGAGTTGATCGTAGTCTGACTGCCCCTGGACGAAGAACAAGACCCCAAGCCTTCGGAGTGATCCGCTATTCCGTGACGGTAATCGTTCCCTTCATGTTTACCGGGTGTATGAGGCACTGGTAGTCATAGGTTCCAGGCTCGGTGAATTGGAAGCGGAAGCCCGCGTTCGGTGCAATGGTCTTGCTGTCGAAGCGCCGATTGCCACCGGTGTTAATGTGCGTGACTGTGTGGAGCGGTTTGTCATTGTTCGTCCAGATGACGATCGTACCGGCCTTGACTGTCGCGTCGGCGTGCTGGAAGTTCATGATGTTGAGTTCCTCGACTACCGCGCCGGGTGGGAGAGTGGGGACCGGGGTCTTGGGAATCCGCGTCGGCTCCGCTCGAGTGAATCCGCAACTGAGCGCGGTGAGCGCAAGTAGAGAAACCACCAATACTAACGTTTTCGTCATCCTGTTCTCCTAGATGCCGTTGTTATGAACCTTAGTGAGTTCCGCGGCAATGCCATCAACTTCGGGGCGAGTTTAGCACCAAGCCCAATACCCGTCAACCGAGCACGGCCTTCCCAGGGCAATCGCATTTCACTCAGAGCCTGCCTTGGCAGAGCCTCCCAACTCACCCCTCTGGACTTCGGCCCCGTATCGGCGTACGGGGCAGGCGCTTCGCCGGAGTGACGATTGGCGGTGTGTTTTCCAACTCTCAATGCGATTGACCTGGCCTTCTAAAGCCAATAGACAATTCACCGCCGAGTGCGCAGAGGACGCAGAGTGAGGAAAAGAAAGGGAGGCAAAAGACACAAGAACGCTTCAGCGGTCAGACTTACGCCATGATCGAGGGTGACAGTTAACTGTATGGCGATTGCCAGATATTGAAGGTGGATTCCAGGGCGATTCCGCGTATGAGTCGGCGTTGTTGGGGGAGCGAACTTACTTGCAACGCCTAGGGGCCTATGCTATATTCCGCGCATGGGCACAGAGGGTGTCGTTCTCGACGATTACTTCCGCCAGTACGGTCTGATTGCCATATTCACCGCTTTGGCCGTCGCGGTGCCAGCAGGTATGTTGATCGCTTCCTGGATGTTATCCCTCGTTAGGATCAGGCCACAGAAGCCCGATCCCGTCAAGATGAGCATCTACGAGTGCGGATTCGAGACGCTGACGGGGACGTGGCACCGATTCAACTTCCGCTTCTATTCCTTCGCCCTGCTCTTCGTCGTGTTCGACGTGGAGGTCGTGTTCCTGTTCCCGTGGGCGGCGAGCTTCGGGTTCCTTTCCAGGGAATTCGGGGCGTTCGTGCTCGTCGAAATGGCGCTGTTCATCGCGATCCTCGTCGTCGGGTGGCTGTACGCCTGGCGGAAGGGGGCGCTCGAGTGGGCCTAACGCCCCGCCGAATTTCGCGCGAAGTTCCGGGCTAGGCTAAGGTAAGTCATATGAATCCTGAACATATCGAACTGCCCGGCAATACGATACCCCTTCATTCAACGACCCTGGAACTGGACAGGGAGGAGGGGGCGTACATCAACCACCTGAAGGCGAACAACGTCGCTCCCCTGGCGGAGCCGCTCGTCGAGGTGCCGGACGACCTGCAACGGAACTTGGCGGTAACGTCTGTGGACGCCCTCTTGAACTGGGGGAGAAAGTCGGCGGTATGGCCGCTGTCTTTCGGGCTGGCGTGCTGCGCTTTCGAGATGATGGCGAGCGCGATGTCCCGCTTCGACATCAGCCGCTTCGGAATGGAGGTGTTTCGCGCGTCGCCGCGTCAGGCAGACCTGATGATCGTCGCGGGCACGGTGACGTGGAAGATGGCGCCGGCGATCGAGCGCGTGTACCAGCAGATGGCCGAGCCGAAGTGGGTCATATCGATGGGCGTGTGCGCCACGAGCGGCGGGCCTTACTACGAGTCGTACAGCGTTGTGCCGGGCGTGAACCACATCATTCCGGTCGACGTGTACGTTCCCGGATGTCCGCCCAGGCCGGATGCGCTACTGTACGGCGTCATGCAGCTGCACGATAAGATCAAGCGCTATTCCTTGAAGGGAAGGACTGCGGGAGAGTAATGACCAGAGTCGTTGCCGGCACAGACCTCGCCAAACGCATCGATCTCCAGCTTCCCGGCAGTGTCGTCACATCGAATTCCAACGAGGTGTCGGTGCGGAACGAAGCTCTGCACGATACGCTTCGCTTGCTGCGTGACGACGAGGACCTCGATTTCCAGTTCCTAAACAGCGTTTCGGCTGTGGACTACGTTGAGTATTTCGAGTTGGTGTACCATCTCACATCGCTTCGGCGAAACACTAGCTGCGTGGTAAAGTCACGACTCTATTCCCGCGACGATCCTACCGCACCGTCCGCAATCGATCTGTGGAGGGGCGCAGAGCTTCAGGAGCGTGAGATATATGACCTGATGGGGATCACGTTCGAAGGGCACCCCAACATGAAGCGCATCCTCCTGTGGGAGGGGTTCCCGGGCCATCCACTTCGGAAGGACTTCATTCGGTAGCTATGGCGATACGCACGGAGCCGGTAACGATCAACATGGGGCCTCAGCACCCCAGCACGCACGGCGTGTTCCGGCTGCGTGTAACCTTTGACGGCGAGGTCGTCGTCGACGTGGAGCCGGTGTTCGGGTACCTTCACAGAGGAACCGAAAAGCTCGCCGAGGAGCGGTCGTACGTCCAGATCGTCACGCTGACCGACCGGCTCGACTACGTGTCTAGCATGTCGAACAACCTCGCGTACGTCCGGTCGGTCGAGAAACTTGCGGGGTTGGAGGTGCCGGAGCGGGGCCAGTATTTGCGGGTGATATCGGCCGAGCTTCAGCGCATGGCGAGTCATTTCATAGCGACTGGATTCATGTTGCAGGAGTTGGGAGCGTTCGGGACGCCTCTGATGTACTGCTTCCGGGAACGCGAGCGCATCTTGGACCTCTTCGAGATGCTGTGCGGCGCTCGAATCACCTTGAGCTACATGCGTCCGGGCGGGGTTCTTCAGGACGCGCCGGAAGAGTTCTGGCCGGCCCTCGACACGCTCATCGGCGATATGCCGAGGTACATCGACGAGCTCGAAGGGCTGATTACGACGAACGAGATCGTTCTTGCCAGAACGAGGGGCATCGGCATCGTACCGCCCGATCTAGCCGTCGCAGGTTCTTTGTCCGGGCCGATGCTCCGGGCGAGTGGGGTCCAATGGGACCTGCGCAAGGCCGACCCGTACGAAGTGTATGATCGCGTCGAATTCGACGTGCCGATCGGCTACCAGGGGGATACGTACGACCGCTACTACGTACGCATTCAGGAAATGCGGCAGAGCGTCCGGATCATCGAGCAGTGCATCGAACAGATAGAAGAGGGGCCCGTGCTGACCGATGGGCCGTTCTTCGTCCGTCCTCCCGTCGGTGACGCCTATGCCGCCGTGGAGGGACCGAAGGGAGAGTTGGGATTCTACCTCGTGAGCGATGGCGGGATATCGCCGTATAGGTGTAAGATTCGCGCGCCTTCTTTCATCAACCTTACCGTGCTCAGGGACATGCTCGTCGGTTGGAAACTGGCCGACCTCATCATCATATTCGGGAGCACGGACGTCGTGCTCGGTGAGGTTGACCGCTAGGAAGAGATGACTAGTTTCGGCAACATATACGACACCGTGGCCGGATTCGCTCCTGACGGCCTGGAGTGGGTGGCGTTCATCGTAGCCAGCGCCATTCTTGCGTTCATCGTCATAAATGCAGCCGTCATGACGACTGCTGTCTACACGTGGTTCGAGCGGCGGGTGCTGGGGCGGTTCCAGAACCGCCTAGGGCCGAATCGCTGGGGTCCGTTCGGCGTATTGCAGCCTATAGCGGACCTGCTGAAGCTGATTACCAAAGAAGACGTCATTCCCGACGTGGCAGACAAGCGGGTGTTCAACCTGGCACCAATCGTTCTCGTCTTTCCCGGTCTGCTGGTCTTCGCGGTTATCCCGTTCGGGGAGCAGAGCTTCCTGGGCAAGCTTAACGTGGGAGTGCTGTTCGTTCTCGGTGTGACCGGGATCAACACCCTGGCGATCATTATGGGCGGCTGGGCATCGCGCAATAAGTACGCGCTGTTCGGCGCGATACGAGGCGCGGCCATGCTTGTGAGCTACGAGGTGCCAATGGCCTTGGGTTTGGTGGGCGTGGTGATAATGGCGGGATCAATGGCCCTGTTAGACGTGGTTAACAGCCAGGACGTGTTCTTCATCGTCGTGCAGCCGCTGGGGTTCTTCGTGTTCATGGCGGCGGCGCTAGCCGAGATGAGCAGGGCGCCCTTCGACATGATTGAGTCTGAGTCGGAGTTGGGGTCGGGGTACCACACGGAGTACAGCGGCATCAAGTTCGCGCTGTTCCAGCTGGCAGAGTTCATGGCCCCCATCGTGGTGGCGGCGGTAGCGACAGCGCTGTTCCTCGGAGGGACGCGCGGAATCGACCCGATTCCAGGCCAGGTGTGGTTCCTTCTGAAGGCATTTGCGCTGATATTCGTCCTGCTGTGGACGCGGGCTACGTGGCCGAGGCTCCGCGTCGACCAGATCATGGGGTTCGCGTGGAAGGGCTTGTTCCCGCTCTCGCTCGTGAATATCTTCGTCGTGGCGGTGGAGGCTTTCGTGTTTCAGGAGGTCGACGGGACGATCTCTACGGGGTCGCTATGGCTGATGGCAGGGATTAATTGGGTCGTTTTCTTCGGGGCCATCGTGTTAATGGCGAATTTGCTCGGTCAGAAGAAGCTGCGGCGAGAGGGCGCACCGACGCCTTCGCCGCTTGCCAATATGGCGGCGGAGGCGGACTAGGGTGGCGCTTGCGCAGGAGGTGAGGCAGATATGTACGGTATAGGGTTGCTCAAGGGAATGGGCGTGACGCTCAAGAACCTCGCCTCGCCGGGAAGGATGTTCTCGGTGCAGTACCCGGACCGTCGGGTGTGGCTGTTCGGACTGGCAAAGGCGAACGATACAAACGTCTTGAGCCTTGCAAAGGATAGGCCGGGCGACGCACTGAAGGCGCTGGTAGGGTTGGCGACCGTTTCCACACGGCTGACACAGCATCCCCGTTTTCGCGGGGAGGAGTTCACCTGGTACGAGCAGCGGTGCACCGGATGCGCGAGCTGTGCTAAGTACTGTCCTCTTGGGATCATCCGCATCGTTACCGACACCACCGGCAAGTACGAGCAGGACGGTGGCAAGTACGATATCGAGGTTTTCGATATCGATATCGGGCGATGCATGTTTTGCGGGCTGTGTGTCCAGGCTTGCCCGTATGATGCTCTTCACATGGGGAGCGGTTTCGAGGAGGGGAAGTACCAGCGGGACCAGCTGGTAATCGATGTCGAACAGCTAAAGGCCGCTCCGAAGAAACCTAGCACGTGGTACAGACCTCAGATTGAGCATGAGAAGTTCGACCCGCGCAGTATCGAGGAGCGCGACTACCTGCAGGTGGGCCGCCACGAGAGACCTAACGAACATCAGCAAGAGGAGAATTGGGCCAAACGATGAGCCTCGGAGCGGGTACGGAATCGGCCCTTGCAACCGATATCGCCTTCTGGGTGATCGCGGTCTCCGTCATCATTTCGGCGGTCGCAGTGGTGCATATGCGCGACGTGTTCAGGGCGGCGTTGTTTCTCGTCGTGGTGTTCCTCGGGACAGCAGGGCTGTTCGTGCTCCTGCGCGCGGAGTTTCTTGCGGTCGTGCAGGTGATCGTCTACGTCGGGGCGATCTCGGTGCTGATCTTGTTCGCGATATTGATGACGCAGGATGCCGAACAGGGGAGTCCTCCCAATCGACTTCGATATCCCGTCGGGCTCCTCGCATTCCTGCTTGGGGCGGCGGCGGTATTCACAGCGTTGAATACCGAGTGGATGCTACTCGCGGACGCGCTGCAGGGCACACTGACGACCGAGGCCGCTCAGATGGTGAACGAGGTGTATAGCAACACCATCCCCAAGATCGCAACGCTGCTGCTGCGCGACTACGTGCTGGCCTTCGAGGCGGTATCGGTCCTTCTGCTGGCCGCAATCATCGGAGCGCTCGTGCTGGTGAGGGAACGATGAGCCTGGAAAACTTCCTCATTCTCGGCGCGATACTATTCTCCATTGGACTGTACGGCGCGCTGTCGAAGCGGAACGCGATTGCGGTGCTGATGAGCATTGAGTTGATGTTCAACGCTGTGAATATCACGGCTGTGGCGCTGTCCCGATACGTCGTTCCCGCGAGTCTGCTGGGCGACTCTGCAACCATCACCGACCAGGCCGCGAGGACGCTGCTCACGGGCCAGATATTCAGCATCTTTATCATCACAGTCGCCGCCGCGGAAATCGCGCTAGGAGTCGCCATAGTGATCGCGCTGTACCGCAGCCGCGAAACGGTATTCGTGACTGACGCGACCCAGTTGAAGAATTAGGATATGTTGAGGGAGTGAGCGATTGTGCCTTTTAGGCCTGAGTGGTATCAGTTAAGGGATGGTCCGGATTATTGGGCTGAGGTTCCTGGGGGTTTTATTGAACTTGTCGTCATGGTTCTTTGCCTTCTGATAGTAATCCGTGTCCTTGTTTGGGGTCGGGGCGGTCTAGTCAGCGCAAACGGAAGCGGCGCGGGGTTTTGAGGC
The DNA here is from genome assembly GCA_965247555.1 of Dehalococcoidia bacterium. GTDB lineage: Bacteria > Chloroflexota > Dehalococcoidia > Lucifugimonadales > VXLM01 > VXLM01. Next base: position 795,591 of record CBDFHR010000009.1, read on the forward strand.
GTTTCTGGGATTGGTTGCAGTCTGAATGACCGAGGAGAGTCATGAACCCCCAGAACTATCGAGTATTGACTTGCGTCCCCGCTTTCGGGCTGAGCCGAGTGCCCAACGATGGGTAAAGACGGATAGGGGAAATGTATACCGACTATAGAAAAGCGCCCAACCTCATGATCGCTGAGATGTGGAAGAACGTGTTGGAAGGGGAGGGACTTCCGACGAAGATCCTGCCCGAAGGCGACATTAGGTCTTGGGGTGAGCGAGTGCCTTACCGGGTCATGGTCCCGCGTGGACGGGAGCACGTCGCGGACGAGATATTGAGGAAGCTGTAGTGAACGACTGGCTTGAAATAGCGGCCTGGCTGGTATTCCTTCTGCCACTGGCGTCATTCGTTCTGATAGTGGCGCTCATTCGCCCGTTCTTCAACCAATTCGCCGATGTCGCGGGACGGATAACGATTGGCGCCATCGCAATCGCGTTCGCGCTTGCCCTCGTTCTGTTCGTGGAGGTCGTGCAAGACGGCGGGCGGCAGATTGGATGGACCGGCCACGAGTGGCTTGTGGTTGGGGATTTCGAACTGCGCGTGGGGATATTCATGGACGCGCTTACGGCGATCATGCTCGTCGTGGTGACGGGGGTAAGCCTCCTCGTTCAAATCTACTCCACCGGCTATATGAAGGGCGACCCCGGCTACGCGCGGTATTTCGCCTATATGTCGTTCTTTACAGCGTCGATGATCGGCCTGGTTGTGGCCGCCAATGTCATACAGTTGTTCGTGTTTTGGGAGCTGGTCGGCCTATCGTCGTACCTGCTGATTGGGTTCTGGTACCACAAGCCCTCCGCGGCGGCGGCGGCGAAGAAGGCGTTCTTGGTCACGCGGCTGGGCGACTTCGGGTTCCTCCTCGCGATTTTCTATTTGTTCTCCAACGGCGGGACGTTCACGGCTGCCGGTCTGGATCCGCTCGACATCCCAGATATACACGCCGCGATGAATATGGACATCATCGCGCCGGGCGTGGCCATGTGGATTGCCCTCGGCCTCTTTGCCGGGGCGGTCGGGAAGTCCGGCCAGTTCCCACTGCATACGTGGCTCCCCGACGCGATGGAAGGTCCCACGCCGGTCAGCTCTCTGATCCACGCCGCGACGATGGTGGCAGCAGGGGTGTTCCTGGTGGCGCGGTTCTTCCCGGTGTTCGAGGCGTCCGAGATCGCCCTGAACACGGTCGCAATCATCGGTGGAATCACCGCGGTGCTCGCAGCCACTATGGGTCTCGTCATGAACGATATCAAACGAGTGCTGGCCTACTCAACGGTCAGCCAGCTTGGATACATGATGCTTGCGCTGGGAGTCGGCGCGCCAGGCGTGGCGATTTTCCATCTGTTTACGCACGCCTTCTTCAAGTGCCTGCTGTTCATGGGCGCGGGCAGTGTCAGCCACGCCACAGGCGGCACCTTCGATATGAGGTACATGGGCGGCCTAGGCAAGCATATGCGATGGACGTATATCACATTCCTGATCGGAAGCCTGAGCCTCGCGGGAATCTTTCCGCTGGCCGGATTCTGGAGCAAGGATGAGATTCTCGCGTCCGCCCAAGGGCACGGGGGCGTGGTTCCACAGGTCGTTTTCTTGCTCGCCGTGATAGCAGTGTTCATGACCGCCTTCTACATGTTCAGGGCGCTGTTCATGGTTTTCGAGGGTGAGTACAAAGGCGGGGCCGACGCGGATCCCGAGGCGGAGTCGCACGGTTCTTCCGCCCATCCTCATGAGTCCCCGCTCTCGATGGTCGGACCGATGGCCGTTCTTGCGGTGCTGGCCGTCGTCGCGGGAATTCTGGCGAGCCCTGTTATCGATCTCGGCCTGATACCAAAGCATTGGCTCGTCCACGACTTCCTTCACAGCGAGGCAGGGGATTTCAATATCCTGATTGCGGTCGGATCGACCGTGCTGGCCTTGGCGGGAATCTCGTTGGCGTACCTGATGTATCTCCGACGACAGATTTCAGCCGAACAGGTGGGTTCGACGTTCAGACCACTGTACGTGCTGTTTTCTCGGAAGTATTACTTCGACGAATTGTACGAGGGGGTTATCACGGTGCGCCTCTTCTACCGGGGGGCTGCTCAGGGTCTCGATTGGGTCGACCGGACGATTGTCGATGGAGCAGTACGCTTGGTGGACCAGTTTGGCCGGAACGTGGGGAGGGGAATTGCCCAGGCGCAAACCGGCCAGGTGCAGGGCTACGGAATGGCCGTTTCGGTCGGGGTGCTGGCAATTCTCGGGGCGTATCTGCTGTTCAAATAGGCTTGGCATAACGGAACGATAGCGCAACACACATGGACTTCGAAGGCAACGGACTGCTGACGGCGACGGTCTTCCTGCCACTGGTGGGGGCGCTGCTGATCGCCGTGCTCGTGCGCAACGACCGGCACGTTCGGCTCGTTGCGGGCGCGACGATTGTCCTCGACCTGGTGCTTAGTTTTCTCGTATTCACCGCCTACGATCTTGCAAAAGGGGGAGTCCAACTTGTTGATCGCGCGCCGGGATGGATTCCCATCGATTCGTTCAAGGTCGAGTATTTTCTCGGTGTCGACGGTCTCAGCGCGCCGCTCGTTCTCCTGACCGGCCTGCTCGGCTTCGTCGCGGTCTTCGCCTCTTGGAGCATCAAGGAGCGGGTCCGAGAGTATTTCGTGTGGCTGCTCGTGCTGCAGACGGCGGTCATGGGCGTGTTCACGGCGCTGGACTTCATTCTGTTCTTCCTCCTCTGGGAGCTTGAGATGGTGCCGATGTTCTTCCTCATCTCGATATGGGGAAGCGGACGGCGCGAGTACTCGGCGATGAAGTTCCTGATCTTCACGTTCCTCGGCAGCGCCTTCATGCTCGTGGGTATCCTGATAATCTTCTTCTCGACGGGCACGTTCGACATGATAGAACTGCCGAGCGCGATGCAGAGTGTGAAGCTGCTGGCCCCGGCGTGGCTTGTCTTCTCCCTGATCTTCGTTGCGTTCGCGGTCAAGCTGCCGGTCTGGCCGGTGCATACGTGGCTCCCGGACGCGCACACCGACGCGCCGACAGCAGTGAGCATCATGCTTGCGGGCGTACTGCTGAAGATGGGCGGTTACGGGATGCTTCGCATCTCGGCGGCCATGTTCCCCGACGTTATGGTGGACGCGGCGAAATTCCTGATCGTGCTCGGTGTCATCAACGTGATATACGGAGCTATTGTGACGGTCCGGCAGACGGACCTGAAGCGCCTCGTCGCGTTCAGCAGCATCAGCCACATGGGGTACGTGCTCGTCGGCATATCGTCGGTTGTGGGCGTCGCGGGCGTGGTATCACCGGTGGGGCTGACCGGAGCGGCCATGCAGATGTTTACGCACGGCACGATCACCGGGCTGATGTTCCTGATGGTTGGGCTTGCATACGAAAAGGCGCACACGCGACATATCCCTGACCTCGGCGGGCTCGCCACTCGGATGCCAGTTATCGCCGTCGGGTTCCTGATCGCGGGGCTGGCCTCGCTGGGACTGCCCGGCACGAGCGGGTTCGTTTCCGAGATATTGATCTTCCTCGGCACCTTCCCCGTGTGGGGTTGGTGGACGGGCGTGGCGGCCTTCGGGGTTGTCATTACGGCGGGCTACATCCTCTGGATGCTCCAGCGGACGATGTTCGGGCCGCAGCTATCGCGCTTCTCGGACGTGCGTGACGCGACGAAGATGGAGATGGTGCCCGTCTTGGCGCTGGTCGCGGCGGTGCTGGTGGTCGGCATCTATCCCTCGGTCATTTCGGACTACTTTAGCGAGGGTCTTACCGGTATCGTGGACTCAATCCAACAGTCGGCCCAATTGGCGATGGCCCCATGACGACTCACGATCTGTACCTGCTTTCCCCAGAGCTGAGCATGGTGGGACTGGCAACGGTCCTGCTTCTGCTCGACCTGGTCATGGCGCGAAAGAGCCTCATACTGGGGTTGGGAGTCGTCGGGCTGCTCGTCCCTCTTGCCTTCACCATTGCGCTGTGGTTCACGGTCGGTGACGACTCCGCAGCAGAGAATACCGGCGTCCTCGCCGGGACGCTGGTCGTGGACAAGTTCGCCCTGTTCTTCAAGTTCCTCTTCATCGGCGCGGCTGCCGTCGTTGGACTTATCTCCGTCGACTACGTGCAGCGGTTCGAGCGTTTCCGCACGGAGTTCTTCGCACTGGCGCTGTACTCGGCAACGGGCATGATGTTGATGGCCACGACGGTGGAGCTCATCACGCTGTACATCTCGCTGGAGCTTTCGTCGCTCCCGCTCGTGGCGCTGGCCGCGTTCCTTCGGGATGGTCGGTCGTCGGAAGGCGCTATGAAGTTTCTCGTGCTGGGAGGAATTAGCTCGGCGCTGCTGCTGTACGGCATGGTATACGTGTTCGGGTTTACGGGAACGACGTACCTGGATGAGGTGGCCGCTAGGATTGGAGACCTGAGCGCCAACTCGGACCAGCCGTTCGGGAGCTACGCACTCTTGCTGGGCATCGCACTGATAATTGCGGGGTTCGGTTTCAAGATTACGGCGGTGCCGTTCCAGATGTGGGCCCCGGATGTCTATGAGGGTTCACCGACGCCGGTAACGGCCTTCCTCTCGGTGGCCAGCAAGGCGGCGGGGTTCGCCATCATCCTGCGGGTGTTCTACGTGGCGTTCCCGGTCGAAGAGTTGAGCATCGAGTGGAGTGCCGTATTCGCTGCGCTTGCCGCGCTTTCGATGACGGTCGGCAACCTTGTTGCCATCGCACAGTCGAATATCAAACGTATGCTGGCTTACAGCACGATTGCGCACGGCGGGTACCTCATGGTCGGACTCGCGGCGGTTGCCGCGAGAGCGGGAGGGGAGGACGTGGACTTCGGTCCGTCGGGCGTCCTGTTCTACCTTGCGGGGTACGCGGTGATGAATATGGCGGCCTTCTCAGTCGTCATCGCGATATCGAATCGCATAAACAGCGACATGATCGCGGACTACGCGGGCATGGCGAAACGGGCGCCGTACCTGTCGGCGGCCCTAGCCTTTGCGTTGCTGTCGCTCACGGGCATACCGCCAACCGTAGGATTCATCACGAAGATCTATGTGTTCGGGGCGGCGGTCAACGCCGGTCTCGAATGGCTTGTGGTGGTCGGCGTCATCAACAGCGTGATCTCGGCGTACTACTATTTCGGTGTGATAAAGGTCATGTACCTGTCGTCGCCTCAGTCGGACGAGCCGATCTTGTCCAAGTTTCCCATAAGGCTGGCCGTCGGGGTGACCACGGTCGGGGTGCTCGTATTCGGGGTTTATCCCATAGTGCTGCTGGACCTCGCAAAGGCGGCCGCGCAGGCCTTGTTTTCCTAGTGTAGAGGCAGCCTTCGCATGGAAGAGCAACGGCACCTCATCGGCTTCATGCAGTCCCGGACGATTCCGGGCGCACCAGCCGTTATCCGGTCACTGATAGAAACCCTCGACCTGCATGACCGCAGTTGGGTCGCGCCGGTTGACGAGGAAGGGATAGCCCCTGAAACCTTGCGAGCGACGGCCCTGATTGTAACGGCGGGCGGAGACGGGACGATCATCCGCGTGAACCGGCTGGCCGCGCCGTACTCCATACCTATCGTGGGTATAAACATGGGCCGTGTCGGGTTCATGACGGAGGTTTCCGTCGAGAGTGCCGCCGAACGGCTGCCGCAGTACCTCAGCGGAGAGGTTCGCACAGAAGAACGGCTCATGATCCAAGCCGAGGTCACGGCCCAGTCGAACGAGGAGACGAGAATCGTCGCCCACGCTCTGAACGAGGCGATTGTGCGGGGCACTCTCCCGCGACTGCTCGACGTTGAGGTAACGATAGACGGCATCAAGTTAGCGACGTATCGGGCGGACGGGGTGATCGTTTCGACTCCCACTGGGAGCACGGGCTACGCTCTCTCGGCAGGGGGACCGGTACTTCAGCCGGAGGCGAAGGTCCTGCTGATCCAGCCACTGGCCGCTCACATCAGTCTCCAGACTGGGCTTGTCGTGCCGGACGAATCGACCGTCGAGTTGGTGGTAGCGGATGGGGGTGAAGCGATGATAAGCGTAGACAATCTCACCAATACTACCCTGGGTTCCGACGAAAAGGTCGTTATCAAGAAGAGTCCCTATATCGCCAGCTTCTTGCGGGCCGACCCGCCCTCGGCCTTCTACTCGACGTTGACGCGGCGGTTGGGGGTTCATCATCGCACGACGTATGACGAGCAGTAAGGGCGTGGACCGGGAAGTGCAGCCTGAACGGATGGTTGGCCGTCGAGACGTCTACGACGGACGGGTCGTTCAACTGCACGTCGATGAGGTGGAGCTACCCAACGGAAAGCGGACGACCCGCGAGGTGGTCGAACACGCCGACGCAGTGGTCGTGCTGCCCCTCGATCAGTCGGGCAGGGCGCTGCTCGTTCGGCAGTACCGGTACCCGATAGGCCAGGACCTGCTGGAGGCTCCGGCGGGCGGGATTGATCCCGGTGAGGCCCCGGAGCAGGCCGCGCAGAGGGAACTGCAGGAAGAGATCGGGTATAGAGCAGGGTGTTTGGACAGTCTCGGCGCATTCTGGACGGCACCCGGATTTTGCACCGAGTACATGTATGCGTATCTTGCGAGAGACCTGACGCCGAGCAGCCTGGCCCCCGATGAGGACGAGGACATTGTGGTTGAGCGCCACTCCCTCGACTCGATCCGGGAGATGATTCGCGACGGCCGCATCGTGGACGCGAAGACTATCGCGGCCTTTTGGATGGCGCTCGACAGGCTGGGCTGACTACTCGTACTTCGAGAAGTCGTAGCCCTCCTTGACTACGCAGTCTAAAACTGCGGGCCTTCCGGTCTCGGTTACGGAGATGGCATGTTTCAACGCCGGCACGAAGTCGTCCGGCTGCTCGACTTTCGCGCTCCATGCGCCCAGTCCCTCGGCAACCATTCGGTAGTCGCCGCCGTGGGCGAGGCTGTCGTGCGACTCGGCGGAGTAGGGCTGGTGACTGCGCTCGATGGCCATGATCTGGTTGTTGAAGACGATGGTGAGGATGCCGATGTCGTTTCGGACGGCGGTCTCGATGTCCATGCCGACCATGCCGATTGCGGCGTCGCCCATGATGTTGATGCACAGCTTGTCCGGCTCGGCGAGCTTCGCGCCCATGATCGCGCCGAGCCCAAATCCCAGCTGGGTGGACTTGCCCCAACCGATGTAGGTCCTTGGGGCGGTACACATCCACATCGGCACGAGCTGGTCGCGGGGACTGCCGGCATCGTGCGTAATGATCGTGTTGGCGACGTCGACGTTGGCCTGCAGGTCATGGATGATGCGGTACTGGTTGATCGGCACCTCATCGGAGGTCAACTGCGGCATCCAGTCGTCGAGCCATTCCTGTCGTTTCTTCGCTACCTCTGGGGCAACGTCGCGGGTGTTTCTATGGCCTACGCCGTCGGTGCGTGCCTTGATCTCGTCTATCAGTCCTTGCAGCGTCAGTTTCGCGTCTCCGAGAAGCGAGTAGTCGGACTGATAGTCCTTGTTGACATCGCTGGCGTCCGCCGTCGAATGGATGATTGTTTTGCCGGGCGGAATGGTCTTGCCGTAGGTCGTCCGCGTCAAACTCGTCCCGATGGCAAAGACGAGGTCGGCCCTCTTGAGGAAGTGCCAGGTGCCCTTCGTGTGGGAGACCGCGGACGCGCCGAGGGCGAGCGGGTGGTCTTCGGGGAAGGCGCTCTTACCCGGCATGGTGGTGGTGACGGGGGCCTGGAGCAACTCAGCAATTTCCTGAAGCTCGTCCCATGCCTCGGCGTATAGACAGCCCTGGCCGGCGTATATGACGGGGCGCTTCGCCTCCAGAAGGACCTCCGCGACTTCGCGAATTCCATCGGGCGGAGGCACGGTCTTGTTGCCGAAGACCGGCTTGTAGTCCAGCTTGCCGGGAAGTTCCTCTGTCCAGATGTCGCGTGGAGTCTCCAAAAGCACTGGGCCGCCCTTGCCGGTCCTGAGCTGGTAGAAGGCACGGCGCATGAGTTCGGGGATGCGCTCGACCATGTTGACCTGGGCCCGCCACTTGGTGACGTGTGCGTAGTTGTCGTAGGGGCTGAAGTTTGGAGCGATGAAGGCCTTCGACTTGAACTCGCCGCCGGGGAGCAGGAGGATAGGCGAGTTGTCCGAGAAGGCCTGGGCTGCTCCGGGGAAGGCGTTCTCGCTGCCAGGACCCTGCTGCATGGCGAACACGCCGATGCGCTTGCCGTTGGTGACGCGGCTGAACCCGTCGGCTATCGCCATACCGACGCGCTCCTGGCGGCATATGATCGGACGGATGCCCGCCTTTGCCGCCGCGTCCACCATCGGCTGGGCGGGGTAGACGGCGAGGAATTCGGTGCCCTCGCGCCTGAGGATCTCGGCGATTGCGTCTGCTCCCTGCATGTGCGTTCACACTCCTATCGTTTGTTGTCTGTCGGGCGCGGGTAGTTTACCCGGCTTCGGGGTCGAGGTTGGCAAAGTGGTTAGCCTGTATCCGTAGGGGAGGGAATACTGATTTAACCCTCGCCTCTCATTTCGAGTTGGATTTGCTTGAGCTTCGCCCAGGTCATGCCGGGTTGTCTCGCGATCTTCATGTACGACTGCTCACGTTCGCGTATGTCGCGGGCCTTTTCGAGTACGACGGCGGGGTCCATGTCTTTCGGTATGCGGGTGACACCGTCGCGGTCGCAGATGAGCAGGTCGCTGGGGTGGATGAGCAGTCCAGCCACGACGACGGGAACGTCGGCTCTTATGAGGTTGAAGACGCCGTGTCCGGGGACGAGACCCTTGCCCCATGCGGGTATGCCAACCTGTTCGATACCCGCAAGGTCGCGGACCGAGCCATCTACGACGATGCCCGTCGCACCGACCATCTTGTGGGTGGTGGCCATGCCATCTCCGAGCACCGCACCGCGTCCCGCCCGAGAGTCGATGTCCTTGATGACACCGATGACGGGCGACGGCGTTGCGTCCAGCTTGTCATAGTAGTCGTGCCAGTCGATCTTGCGGGAGTCGGGGTCGAGGGCCGTGACCTCGCAGGTGACAGCGAACCCGACAGCAGTTCCTAGATCGGGGAGGAGGCAACGAAGGGTGGGGTCGGTGTAGACGATGGGCATGCCACCCTGTCCCTCCAACTCGGTGCCGCCCTGGCTGCCGCCCATGCTCTCGATCACAGCATTGAACATGGTGGCGGAGTCGAACTCTTTGATGCCGTCAATGACCTCTTGCGATGTGGCCGTCATCTCGGTCTCCTGCGTATTGTTTGGCGGCAATATGCCCGCGCTTAGGACGGCGGCAATTATATACGTTTCACGGCCAGCGACATACCCCTTGACCGTAGACGTAACCGTTCAGAGTCGATGAGGTGAACGAAGAACTTGAAACTCCTATCGCCAGGGGGATTGTGAAATAAGGGAAGTCATGGGAGCTGAGGTAGATGTCAAGAGTGCGAGCCGAGAGACTCTGCTGGAAGCCATTGCAAGCTGGCAGGCGATCATCACCGAGTTGCGGTGCAGGGTCAAGGACTTGGAGAGGCGAGTCTCCTCCCGCGGGCCATCTGCGGGGATGCCTGGCAATAAGCCGACCCCGAGCGGCACTGTCATCGGGGCTGGCATCGGCGGCCAAGCCTTGGTCGTTTCAGCATTTCGACTGTAGTGACGCGAACCCGTGAAGGCGTTTGGTCGCGTCTTTTCTAAAACCGCCACTTACGAGTACCGTGACGAGTGGTTGCTAATCCAAACGGTCCAACCCATAGATAAGGACATGCCGGTCAAGATTGGGCCCCACTTTACGCAGGCTTGGCTGACAAACCAGTAGATCGAAATCTCTAAAATGAGGGTTAGCTGGGATTGGCGTGACCTCATGGTAAGGTTAAAGCGGTTGTGACTACCCATCAAACTATTACTTGGATACCCATCAAGACTAGAATGTTGGTCTACTAGATGCCCAAACTCGCCCTGATAATACGCCACGCCGAGCCTGAGACACTGGCCGAAAACTATACCTCGGCCCTCGTCGAGCGCGGTTTCGAGCTTCTTTATCTAAACGTATTTGAGGGTGGTCCGGAGTACGAAGTGTTCGATCCGCCGGCCCTGGAAGAGGTCGATCTCATCGTCGTTCTCGGCGGTCCCCAGTCGGCCAACGACAGCTATCCCGCGCTGCGTTCGGAGCGGAAGTTCCTCTCCAACGCTATGGCCTTGGGCGTACCGGTGTTTGGAGTGTGCCTGGGCGCTCAGTTGATGGCGCGGTCTCTGGGTGGCGAGGTGAGGCCGACCGGCGGCTACGAGTTCGGACTGCGCAAGATTTGGATCACTGAGGAGGGGAGCCGGGACCCGGTATTTGGCAAGCTTCGCGTGCCCCTTGTCCCGACCCTCCATGGCGAGTGCTTCACGATTCCGCCCGGGGCTACAGAACTGGCCTATGGCTACATGCTATGCCGAGACGGGACGTTCAGGAGGCAGAGTCTCGCCTTTCGATACGGCATATCGTATGGCTTTCAGTTCGAGCCTCAGCTTACGCTCAACGAGCTGCGGGTCTGGAACCGGGAGTTGGCGAACGACTATGAGAAGATGGGGCCTCTCTTCGATCCCTCGTTGGAGGCAGAGACCAACCTGCGGGAGTTTGCGGCCTATTCTCCGATATACGAAGCTCAGTCCAGGGAGATGTTGATGGCCTTTTGTGACAATGCGGGCTTGGTCTGATTCGGGTCGTTGACCGGATTCTACTTGGTAAGTAAGATACGAAAGCGCGTCTTCCGCTTACGTTCGCCCTGCGCGATCCACCAAAACACGCCGGCCAGCAAGTGCCATGAAACATTCGGATGGGACGACCCCTAAAGACCTCCTGGTTGTCGGCGGAGCCGACGGAATCGGCATGTGGCTCGTCAAGCGAGTCTTTGGAAGCTCGCCCGAAATCGGGCGAATCACGCTGGCCGATGTCAAACCGCTGAACTCTTCCGGCGCCGACCGTGGACACAACCCGGACGCCAATCACCTAGCAGAGTTGGCGCGCGTACCTAAGCCGGTCGACGCCGTCCGACTCGAGAACGGATACGAGTTCGCCGAATGGGCTGCCGTGGAAACCGCGGCGAGTCCGCCACCCATCCCTCTGCCCCTTGAAGACTACCACCTGGTCATGCTGGCGGTGCCGGAGGATCAAGTCGAGAATGCCGCTTCCACCATCCTGCCCCGTATCAGGGCAGGCGCAACGGTGTTCGACGTGGTTTCGACGAAGGCGCGCGCGATGGCGGCCATGCTCGAACATGCGCCGGACGGAGTCGGAGTGTTGGGCACTCATCCTCTCTTCGGCCCGGCCGTTCCGGACGTCATCGGCCAGACATTCGTGATGGCGCCCACGGAACGTACAGACCCTGACACCTACGATTGGCTGACATCGCTCCTCCGGTCGAAGGGCGCTATTGTCGAGGAGACCGACGCCCAGACGCACGACCGCTACATGCTGCTGGTGCAGACCCTCGCGCACTACGCCTACCTCGTGTTCGGCAAGACCCTGGCAAAAGCCTCCGATCTGGGATACACCTTCGAGGAGTCGCTTCGGTACAGCACTCCGCCATACAGCATCCTTGCGGCGTTCACCTCTCGCATTATCGGCGGCAACCCGGACCTCTACGCTCAGATTCAGGGACAGGCCGGTTCGGACGAGCTTCGCTCCATGTTTGTCGAGGCGGCGGAGGAACTCGCCGGTCAATTCGCACAGGGAGGGCCGGAGATACTGGCTGCCATTGAAGAAGTCGTAAAGCCCTTCAAGGGCAGCGACGTAGCCCGTGCCTACGCCAACTCAATCGCTCTGGTGGACAGCGTACAGCAGAGCTACCGCGATCTACACCAGCGGATGGAATCGAGGGAGCTGACTATCGTCCAAGTGCGAGACCCGTTTTCGTATGACAGCACGGTCCGGCTGCACGTTGGAATCGTTACCGACGTGGACGGGCACAGCGTCGAGATCACCAAGCGCCAGGCCATTGTGAACGGGAAGTGGTACCTGGCCTACGACGACGAGTCGGAGTCCGTTCTGAAGAAGGCCGGCAAGGGAGCACGTCGGAACACGGCCCGCATCGAGCGCCGGAATATCCGGCGGGTCTTCACACCGGAGGAAACGAGGGAATGGCGGGCTGCCAACCTCGATCACCATCAACGCGACATTGCCGTGCTGGCCGACGAAGCGGTGGACGTGGAACACATTTGCTCTGTGCTTACACGCCTCAATGGCGATGTGCTCTTGGGAGAGGTCCTCAAGCCGGAAGGCGCCCAGTGGCTTTCCGGGTACGGTATGAACAATGTCCTGCTGCGGTTCACCGTCTTTGGGGACCGAGATCCTCAGGCACGTGTGCGTGACCTAACCGAGTCCCTGCGCCTATTTGGGATCAGGACTCGAAAGTGACCGTTCACTGACCGAGGCGATTCGGATACGACCCGAATACTCGGAGCTGGGATACCCTCCGGTCGACCGCCTCAATGGTATCTCGCACCCGCTGATCTTGTTGGTGGCCGAGCAAGTCGACCAAGAAGACGTATCGTCCCAACTCGTGACGAGTTGGGCGCGACTCGATCTTTGCCAGATTGATCTCGCGGTCGGCGAACTCCCCAAGCACGCCGTACAGCTGTCCGGGTGCATCGGAGTCGAAACCGAAGCATATCGAAGTCTTGTCGTCACCACTAGCGGGCGGACTGTTCCTGCCCATCGCGACGAAACGGGTCATATTGTTGGGGTTGTCCTCAATGCCCGATTCCAGCACAGACGCTCCGAACAGGTCGGCGGCTCGCCGGTTCCCGATGGCGGCCGACGTTCGTCCCTCATTTAGGGCCTCTTCGACCGCGCCTGCCGTGCTGATCGAAGCGATGAGCTTCGCGTTGGGAAAAGTTCTCTCCAAGAATCTTCGGCACTGCGCGAGGGCCTGGGGGTGCGACCTGATGGTCTCGATGTCCTCCCGTCGCGACCCTTCAGTTACGATCAAGCATTGCCTAATAGGCAGTACAAGCTCGCCGACGATCGAAAGCGTAGAATCGTGAATCAGGTAATCGAGGGTCATGTTCACCGCGCCCTCGATGCTGTTCTCAATGGGGAGGACAGCATCATCGGTTTCCCGTGACTCGGCGGCCATCGCGGCATCACGGATGGACGGGTACGGAAGGCGTTCCGATTCCGGGGCGAACAGTATCGCTGCCTCTTCGCTGAAGGTCCCCTGGGGACCGAGATATGCGACGGTTTCCTGCGTCACACGTCACTCCATCGAATAGGGCTTCCAGCGAACGAGGTCGGATTCTGGAAGTACGGACGGATTTACGCAAGCACGGGGCCAGCGGCCTCGCAGCACGAGCGCGAGCTCCCTTCCCACCCGGCGGCGACGCTCCGGCTCCATCCGCGCCGATGCCGAGCCGACGTGCGGTGAGAGGATTACGTTGCCCATCTTGATAATCGGATTGTCAGGGTCGGGCGGTTCCTTTTCGAGTACGTCCAGTCCCGCTGCGGATATCCACTTTTCATTGAGCGCGCGAACGAGAGCCTTCTCGTCCACGGTGTCGCCGCGGCTCGTGTTGATGAAGATCGATTGGGGACTCATGAGCCGGAACTGCTCCTCGCCCATCATGTGATGCGTCTCGCGAGTGGCGGGAGCGTGCATCGACACTATGTCCGAACGCTGGACGAGCTCGGTGAATCCCACAGGCTCGACTCCCGCCTTCGTCATGGCAAGCTCGCTCAGGTACGGATCGTGGGCCAGAATTCGTAACCCGAACGGAGCCGCCCGATGTGCCACAGCACGGGCGATGTTGCCAAAGGAGATCAGCCCGAGGGTCATGCCGAACAGACGCGGGAAGGCGTAAAGCACCCCGCGTCCCTGAGACCATCGCTCGTCGCGCGCCATGCTGTCCATCAGGGTCACCCGCCGATACGTCGACAGAATCAAGGCCATTGTGTGGTCCGCGACCTCTTCAATGAAAACGTCGGGAACGTTGGTGACCGGAATGCCCCGCTCGGTCGCGGTCCCCACGTCGATCTTGTCCACGCCGACGCTCCCGGTCGAAATCACCTTGCAAGATTCCAGCGACTCGATTGCGCGCCTCGTGAGGAAAACGCGATGGACATACACTGCGTCCGCGTCGCGCGCCTCGGCGATAAACTTGTCCTCGTCTTCGGACACGATCTCTCGAATCTCGACATCAAGCTGCCCAAGGGCTTCCATCTCCAGATCGTAGTTGGTGGGCTGGATGCCACCTACGCTTGGTGACCGCTGAACGACTATCTTGTACATTGAGTGATGTGCTCTTCCCATTGGTATGTTCTCTAATCGGAAGACAGAATACGTGAGGAGACAGGGTGTGTCCAGCAGATGACGCTGGATACCGGGACGAACGGTAAGAACAACACCAATCACCCACAGCTAGCACGCAGCACCGACCCTCGGAGCATTGAAACACCCTGTGACCGGCGATACAATCGCGCTGAAAGTAAGGCTATGAGCCAAATTGCGGCATGGACGGCTTGAGAGTTGATGACGCCGAAACCGCCAAGAGAGACAAGAGCCAAGAAGTCCGTCGTCATCCGCGACGGGTACAAGCACCCATTCGACCTCACAATCATAGTTCTGGCTCATATTCTGTTGTTCCCGCTGTTTGTCATCCTCTGGATCGGAATCCCTCTCGTCATCTGGCTGGGAGACCGCGGTACGATTTACTACGTTCAGGAACGGGTCGGTCGGAGCGGCAGGCGATTCAACGTCATCAAGTTCCGCACGATGGTACGAGACGCCGAGTCGCGGACCGGGCCGGTGTGGGCTGCGGAGCAAGACAGTCGTGCCACGACAGTAGGGCGGTTTCTCCGCACGTTCCGCCTCGACGAGCTTCCACAAGTCGTTAACATCCTGAAAGGGGAAATGAGCATCGTCGGGCCGCGGCCGGAGCGTCCTGAGTTGGTCGAGCGGTTCAGTCGCGAGGCGCCGAGCTTTTCCGCGCGCCTCCGGGTACGCCCCGGCGTCGCTGGACTCGCCCAAGTGAGAGGTACCGCGCAGACCCGGCCCCGAGACAAGCTACGCTATGACAACCTGTACATAGCGACGCTGAGTCCTTGTATGGACATCAAGCTCCTTTTCCTCTCAGTATGGGTGGTGCTCAGGCGCAGTCTGCGGCGATCGGGCAATTGACGGGACTGCCACGCACTAGGCCAGTCGCCGTCGCATTGCGCGTGCAACGGGCTGATTGCTACAATCCCCGAATAGAGACACCCCTTCGCCACCACACGGAAGCCTGACAGGACACACACGCATGGTACTGAGCGACCGCACGATCCGAGAAGAGATCGACAAGGGCGGCATCGTCGTCGATCCCTTGGGCGACGGCTGTATTCAGCCCGCAAGCGTAGACGTGCATCTCGGACCGCAGATACTGGTGTTCCGCAACTCTCGCCGCCCTTACATCGACGTCGGGGAGGACATGACCGATCTCACCGAGATGGTCGAGACGGGAGAAGATTCCCCCTTCATCCTCCATCCCGGCGAGTTCGTGCTTGGCACCACGCTCGAGCATATCGAGATTCCGGGCCACCTCGTCGCCCGCCTGGAGGGTAAGAGCTCCCTGGGGCGCATCGGGCTGCTGATACATTCCACGGCGGGGTACGTCGATCCGGGCTGGAAGGGCCACCTCACGCTTGAGCTTAGCAACGTCGCAAACCTGCCCATCACGCTCTACCAAAGGATGAAGATCGGCCAGCTGTCATTTCTGATGCTCACGACGCCCGCAGAGCAGCTGTACGGCTCTCCCGGTCTAGGCAGCAAGTACCAGGGCCAGGTCGTCCCGACGGCGAGCCGTATGTACATGGACTTCAAGGACGAGAGTTCGACGGACTAGGGCCATGAACTACATGCGAAGGGCGGTTACCCTCGCGCACTGGGCCCTCGGCTCCACGAGTCCCAATCCTGCCGTTGGGGCCGTCGTCGTAAAGGACGGCGAGATCGTGGGTGAGGGCTTCACCCAGCCGCCGGGTGGAGACCACGCGGAAGTCGTCGCCCTCAAACAGGCAGGCTCCCTTGCGAACGGCTCGACGCTCTATGTCACCCTCGAACCGTGCAACCATGCAGGACGCACGCCGCCGTGTACCGACGCGATCATCGCCGGCGGCATATCGGCCGTACAGGTTTCCATCCTCGACCCGAACCCTGCCCTTTCCGGTGGCGGTGTGGAACGGCTGAAGTCCGAGGGAATTCGGACCCTCCTCGGCGGGGAGTCGGCGGCAGTGCAGCGTCAGCTTGAGGCGTGGCTGAAGTTTGTGACCACAGGTCGACCCTTCGTCACCGCCAAGTTCGCTACTAGCCTGGATGGGAAGATCGCCACACATACGGGGGACTCGAAGTGGATTACGGGGGATAAGGCGAGGTGGCACGTCCACAAGATGCGCACTCGTGCCGATGCGATCATGGTCGGCATCGGCACCGCATTGGCCGACGACCCCCGGCTGACCGCCCGTGACGAGCGGGGCAATCCCCTGGCACGTCAGCCCCTCCGCGTGGTCGTCGACTCTCGCGGCAGGCTTCCCGCGACTGCCCGCCTCCTGTCGGAACCCGGCAAGACCCTGATAGCAGTAGGGTCGGGCGTCACTGGATCGCAGATGGGGGAACACGGAGAGGGTGTCGAATTTCGACACTTCCCATTACGCGACGAGCAGATTGACCTGCAAGGCCTCATCGAATTCCTTGCGGAGGAACGCGACGTTACGAGCATAATGGTGGAAGGCGGTGGCACACTGATCGGCGCTCTCTTCGATCTCGGTCTGGTTGACAAGGTCGTAGCCTTCGTAGCGCCGACGATTATCGGCGGGGCGAGCGCTCCATCGCCGGTCGGTGGGGCGGGCGTCGAGATGATGGCGGACGCGCTCGAGCTTGAGCGCGTGCGGTGGAAGAGGCTGGGACGGGATATGCTCATCACCGGATACTGCTGAGGCTGGATGTTTACGGGAATTGTGGAAGAGGTCGGGGTGGTCCGCTCTGCCGGACAGGGACGGCTTGCCATAGCCGCCCACAAAGTGATGCCGACGTTGGAAATCGGAGGAAGCATCAACGTCAATGGCACGTGCCTCACCGTTACGACCCTGGATTCGGGCGTGTTCACGGTCGACGTCGTACCCGAGACGCTACGGCGCACGAACCTCGGCCACCTGCGGCCCGCCGATCCCGTCAACCTGGAACGTCCGCTCCGCGCCGACGGACGGATGGACGGCCATATCGTTCAGGGGCATGTGGACGGGACGGGGACTGTCGGCGAAATATCAGCAGACGGCGAAGCGCTGATGGTGCGAATAGACGTGCCGGAGCAACTTGCCCGATATGTGGTGGAGAAGGGATTCATAGCTGTGGACGGGGTTAGTCTCACGGTTGTACACTGTGACGAAGCGGGCTTTTCGGTCACCGTAATACCTCACACCCGTGACCACACGATATTCGGTTCACGCAACGTCGGAGACGCCGTCAACATTGAGATCGACATCCTTGCAAAGTACGTCGAGCGGTTGACGGCAGGGAGATAGAGGACGGAACGATGCCGGAAATAACGGTCGATAGGGCTGTAGGCGAGATTGCGAAGGGGCGGATGGTCATCGTCGTCGACGACGAAGACCGTGAGAACGAAGGCGACCTCATCATGGCCGCCGAGAAGGCCACACCTGAGGCCATCAATTTCATCGTTCGTTACTCCAGCGGCATAGTCTGCATACCTCTGACCGCCCAACGACTCGAAGAACTGCAGCTGCCGATGATGGTGCGCGACAACACCGCTCGGCTGAGTACCGCATTCACCGTCTCGGTCGATGCACTGGAGGGGACCACCACCGGTGTTTCGGCTCACGACCGGTGGGTCACCGTGCAGCGCCTCGTTGCCCCCGATACCAAACCTGAAGACCTCGGAAGACCCGGCCACGTATTCCCTCTCCGGTATACGGAGGGAGGCGTGCTCGTCCGGGCGGGTCACACCGAAGCGGCGGTCGACCTTTCCCGTATGGCGGGGCTGGACCCTTCCGGAGTCCTTTGTGAAATGGTCAACGAAGACGGCACGATGATGCGGATGCCCGACCTGCTCCGCTTCTCCGAAGAGCACGGCATCGGAATCGTGAGCATCGCGAGCATTATCGCGTACCGACGTGAGCACGAGCGGATCATCGAGCGAGTCGCAGACGCCCGTCTCCCCACAAAGCGTGGAAAGTACACGATCACGTCCTATCGCAGTCTCGTGGACGCGGCGGAGCACGTGGCGCTGGTCGTCGGCGATATTTCCACCGACGATCCCGTCCTCGTGCGAGTGCACAGCGAGTGCCTCACGGGCGATGTGTTCGGCAGCCTGCGGTGTGACTGCGGTGAGCAAGTCGATCTGGCCCTACAGGCAATCGAGAGCGAGGGCAGGGGGGTCTTCCTCTACATGCGTCAGGAGGGCAGGGGGATCGGCATCCACAACAAGATCAAGGCATACAACCTGCAAGACCTCGGCCTCGATACCGTGGACGCAAACGTTCACCTCGGATACGCTCCCGACATTCGGCACTACGGTGTCGGCGCGCAGATTCTGAACGAACTCGGCGTCCGCAGGATGCGTATCCTCACCAACAATCCCCGCAAGCTGAGCGGCCTCGACGGGTTCGGCTTGGAGGTCGTCGAGCGCGTCCCGATCAAGGCCCAACCGACAAAGGAGAACAGTCGCTATCTGGAGACCAAGCGGACCCGCCTCGGACACCTGCTGGAAGAGTCCGACACCCACGTGAACGGCTCCGAGGGTGTCCTCGCTGAGATGCAGGAGGCCGCCGATGCCGATTGAGATGCGGGGAAGTCTGCAGGGCGATGGGCTAAGGATCGCCGTCATTGTGGCCAGGTTCAACGACTTCATCACCTCGCGTCTGCTCGAAGGCGCGACAGCGGCCCTGTCCCAATACGGCGTGGCCGATGAAAACATCACCGTCGTGTCTGTTCCCGGTTCCTTTGAAATCCCGTTCGTAGCCAAGCGTCTCGCCACTTCGGACCGACACGACGCCGTCGTCTGCTTGGGCGCGGTCATTCGAGGCGAGACCGACCACTACGAACACGTAGCAGGAGAGGCCGCAAAGGGCATTGCCGCCGCCGGTATGTCATCCGGCGTTCCGGTCATCTTCGGCGTCCTCACCACCGACACCGTCGAGCAGGCTATCAACAGGGCGGGCGGGAAGAGCGGCAATCATGGCTACAGCGCCGCCGTCACCGCAATCGAGATGGCCAACTTGGCTAAGGCTATCGATTCAGAATAGCCGCGCGGTAGGTTGAACTGCCCTTCAATCCAACCGACAAAGCCGGATAGCGTCCTCATCGAACTCTAGACCCAGCCCCGGCGTCTGCGGCAAGACCAGCTCACCGTCCTCGATCCTGGGCGGCTCCTTGTAGAGCGGCAGAGACCATGGCATGTATTCCGTGTAGATGCCGTTGGGGATTGCCGCCATGGCATGACAGAGGAACTCCGGCACAAGGTGGCTCACGACCGGCACGTTGAACGCCTCGGCCAAGTGGGCGACCTTCATCCAGCGGGTTAGCCCGCCGACCCGCATGAGGTCGATCATCACGATGTCGGCCGAGCGCCGTTCGAGCATGTAGCGGAAGGGCTCGATGCCGTAGTGATACTCACCCGCCGCGATGGGCACGGTGAGAGCGTCGGCGACACGGGCCTGACCTTCGAGATCGAGATGATCGACGGGGTCTTCCAGCCAATACAGCCCGTACTCCTCCAACTGCTTTCCAATGGTCATGGCCTGGTTCACCGACCACCCACGGTTGATGTCCACCATCAGGTCGATGTCGTCCCCAACGGCCTCACGCAGCAGACGCAGTCGCTCGACCTCTTTCGCGGGACTCGATTCGCCGCCAAGGCGCATCTTCATTGCTCGGAATCCCTGCTCTACGAACGACCGAGCGGCATCCGCTATATCCTCTGGACGGTGCGGCCTCCAGAAGCTGCCGCTGGCGTAGACTGGCAATCGGTCGGTGAATCCGCCCAGCAGCTTGTGGACAGGCTGTCCCGTCATCTTCCCGCGAATGTCCCACAGGGCCACCTCGATGGCGGCAATCGCGTGGACGGCCACGCCCGCCGTCGATCCAGCTCCCGCCGCCCAATAGAGGTCGGCGACGATGCTCTCGAGGTCCATAGGATTTCGTCCCACGACCTCCTGGGCCAGCGCGTCGACCGCGGCCTTGAGAGCCTCGTTCATCGACCAGGGCACGAGGGTAGCGTGTCCGATGCCCTCGACACCGTCGTTCGTACGCAGCTGCAGGGTCACGAATACCGTCGCGGGCGGCCTGTCGGTCCTGTCGGTCGACGCGCCCGGTTCCCGCGGGACTGCTACGACGTGCGTGATAAAGCTTTGGATTTCAGACATCAGTTGCTCGGCGACTGAATGCTCATTAGCACTCAGTGTGGCATAATTTGCGAGAGGCTAGGGGCTATTCTGAATGGCCGTCACGAGGATGAACACGACGACGGGGATGATAATCATCCAAAGAATGCGTCTTGGGCTGAGCTTCACCTGTCGCTCCTCGTGATCCCGTTTCGACCCCAATCTTACCACACGAGCCTTCCGGACCCGGTATGGGATATAAGCTGATCGCGCTCGACATCGACGGCACCATCCGCAGCAATGAACATCCCCTGTCAAAGCGGACGTGCCTCGCGCTCGAAGCCGCTCGGAGCGCGGGCGCAATCGTCACCATCGTCACCGGCAGGATGTACCTCTCCGCGCTCAACGTGACCGCTGACTTGGACCTGCGTTCGCCGGTCGCGACGTATCAGGGCGCCCACATCGCCGATCCGGTCTCGCACGAAGTCCTGTGGCATCAGCCCCTCACGTCTCAAATGCTCGGCGACACGCTCGAGGTTCTCGATCCCGGCGATCACGAGATTCTTGCTCACCACCGCGGCCACGTCTACGTGGAACGGCTCTCCGAATGGATCGAGGCCTACGTCGAGCGCAACCACGTCGGCGTTAACGTGGTCGATGACCTTCGCAGCTTGGGAGAGGAGGGTGTGACCAGACTGATCGTAGGAGGTGAAGATGATGCCGTAGGCGAGACGACCGCAAAGCTCAAGCGGACATTCAACTCTCGCCTTCAGATCACGAGATCATTGCCGTATTTCTGCGAGGTGCTGCATCCGGAAACAGGTAAGGACCTGGCCTTGCAGCGGCTCTGCAAGATGCTCGGCGTCCGACGGGAAGACACTGTCGCGTTCGGCAACGGCGATGAGGACGCCGCGATGGTCGCGTGGGCCGGACTCGGTGTCTCGA
This sequence comes from Dehalococcoidia bacterium, assembly GCA_965247555.1. Taxonomy (GTDB): domain Bacteria; phylum Chloroflexota; class Dehalococcoidia; order Lucifugimonadales; family VXLM01; genus VXLM01. The sequence goes on from CBDFHR010000009.1 coordinate 816,897, forward strand.
TAGGCGATGGCAGCGCTGCCGCCATTGCCGCGGCCGACGAGGTCGCTCCCCCGTTGGCGGACAGCGGCGTTGCCGACGTCGTAGAGCGGCTGCTGCGCGAGGGTCTGCTAGGGTGAATGCGATGAGTGCGAGCCGGTAGTCGCTGGTGAGGCAATGACTGATATACTGACCTTGGTAGCGGATCGACTGCTCACGTAAGTCGCACTGAAGGCGTTGTCCTACGAGTGAGGAGAAAGTTGCTATGTCCTCCACCAGTTCTGAGATCATATTCGAAGTCAGCGAGGACGAAATCGATGGCGGATACTCGGCCAGCGCGTTGGGATACGGCATTCACACCCAAGCCGATACGATTGAGGAACTTCGGGACAATGTCAAGGAAGCGGTTGACTGCTACTTTGACGAAACGATGATCCGGCCTGCGTTGATTCGCCTTCATTTTGTCCGCGATGAAGTCCTGGCGCTGTGAAACTGCCGCGTAACTTAAGCGGCTCGAACTTAGAGAAAGCGCTACGATGTTTAGGTTTTGAGTCTACTCGGCAACGTGGTTCTCACGTTCGAGTTACTACGCAGATCAATGGTGAACATCACGAGGTGATTCCTCGACACAATCCTGTTAGGACAAAGACGCTTTCGAGCATCTTGAAGAGCGTTTTGGCTCATCACGGCATCAGCGTCGAGGAATTGATTAGGCTACTTGGTCTATAGCTTCACACCAGTACATGACTGCCTCGAAGGTCAGCTACGGGAAAAGCGGTGAGAGCACAAAAGCCCAAGATCGTCGTGCTCGGCAGCATTAACATGGACTTGGTTGCCGTGGCCGCGGCGCTGCCAAAGCCCGGCGAGACAGTCATGGGGGACGGCTTCGCCACCTTGCCCGGCGGGAAGGGAGCAAATCAGGCCGTTGCGGCCGCCCGGCTCGGCGCGGACGTGCGAATGATTGGAAGGGTGGGGGACGACGTGTTTGGCCCCACGCTGCTTGAGAACCTGCAAGCGAACGGGGTGGACGTTTCGGACGTAATGACCACCCCCGGCATGTCGTCCGGCATTGCCGTCATCCTGCTTGACGATGAACGGGAGAACTACATCGTGGGCATCTACGGGGCGAACATGGCGTGTGACGAAATCCAAGTCGAGGCCGCGAGTCGCGCGCTCGACGGCGCGGACGCGCTCCTGCTGCAAATGGAGATACCTCTCGCTGTTTCCCTGGAAGCCGCGCACATCGCTCGCCGAATGGGAGTTCGAGTCATCTACGACCCGGCTCCGCCTTCGGAGATCCCCTTCTCGTCCTACGAGGCCTTCGACATCATTGCGCCGAACCAGTCCGAAGCCGAGGTGCTAACCGGTGTCACTGTTGACGGCATAGATTCAGCGCATGAGGCGGCGCAGGTACTCCGGTCGCGAGGAGCTGGGACGGCTATCGTTAAGCTAGGCGAGCAGGGCGTCGTATACGTAGCCGACGACTGCGTCGGACACGTACCTGCGTTTGAAGTCGATGCGGTCGATACCGTGGCCGCGGGAGACGGGTTCGCAGGCGCGCTTGCAGTCGCTCTTGCCGAAGGAGAGCCCATCGAACGTGCTCTCCGGTTCGCATCTGCCGCCGGAGCACTGGTCGTTACCAAGCGAGGGGCGCAGGACGCCATGCCGCACCGCGCAGAGGTCGAGCGACTCATGGACTCGCTGTAGGCCGATCCCTATTGCGGTCAACCGGCCCCTCGTTCCGATATAATCGTGGAAATTGATTCTGGTAACGGTTTCCCAAAATGAAGAACACCCGTACAGAGTACATTGCCTACGGTGATGGACAGCTCCCCGTCGAAGTTCCCGACTGGACTCGCACCATCGTTGCCAACCCGCCGATGCCTCCTGTGCCTGACATCGAGGGAGCAGTACGCGAGGCCCTTGCCAATCCCATCGCTCATGAGCCGCTGCACAAGCTTGTCAGTTCATCCTCGAAGGTGACCATCGCCTTCGACGATGCGTCCGGCTCGTATTTCCAGACCAAGCGCACCGACTTTCGCCAAATCGCCATCGAGGTAATTGTCGAAGAGCTCCGCAAGGCGGGCGTCGATCTTGGGAACATTACGCTGCTGCTTTCGCAGGGCCTCCACAGGAAGCTGACTCGCACCGAGATGGAGACGTTTCTCGGTCGAAAGCTCGTCCTTCAGTTCGGATACAACCAACTCTACAGCCATGACGCAGAGGACCCGGAGCAGCTCGTTCACCTCGGCTACACCAAGCGCCAGTGGGACGTGGAAGTCAATCGAGCCGTTGTCGACTCCGACCAGCTCATATACCTGAACACGATGTGGGCGCCTTTCAACGGTGGATGGAAGTCTACCGCTGTCGGACTCGGCACGTTCCGCAGCATCAAACACCACCACAGGCCCTTTCCAATTGCGTCGGGGCAGTCGGTCGACGACCCGAAGAACTCGTCCTTCAAGAAACTGGTCTGGGAGCAGGGTGAGGTCATCAAGGACGCGCTGGAAGAAAAGGGACGGCGTGTCTTCACCATCGAAACCGTCTATGACAACGCCGATCCCCACAAGGACCTGATCGCGATGTTCGCCGGACACCCAACCGAGGTGCATCCGCACACCCTCAAGGCAATCGACGAGCAGCTTACCGTCGATGTCGAGGGGCAGTCGGACATTCTTATCGCGGGCCTATCGAACGTCGAGTGCTACTCGAAATTCTCCGTGATGAACCCGATTTTGGTGGCGAATCAGTCTATGGCAAACACGATCATGCAGTTCCAGGGCAAGCCCGTCGTTCGAGAGGGCGGCATCGCCATCATCGCCCATCCACTAACTGCCCGCTTCGACCGGGCAAGATTCGCGTCCTACGTCGAATTCTACGAAAAGCTCCTGACGCAGGAACAGGATCCCTACTGGCTGTGGGAGAACCACGTAGAGGACTTCGCGCACCGGCCCGAGTATATCTACGGGTACCGTCACAAGTACGCCTACCACGGCGCCCACCCGTTCTTCATGTGGAACAGCACGTTGATACCGAAACGCTACCTGAGCGGAATCTTCTTTGCGGGAGTGAAGGACTTTGACGCTGCGGAGCGCTGCGGGTTCCGCGCCTTCGCGACCGTGGAGGAGGCCATCGAGGCCGCGCAGGCAGAACTCGGCAAGGGCGCGAGCATCTCGCTGTTGAAGCGCCCGCCGACGTTCATTCCACGCGTTTCGTAGCTTCCAACGAAGCTACAGCATCGCCTCGTTCAGGATCACTCCGAAGCCCGGCCGATCCAACGGCGTGAGATAACCGTCGACGACCCTCGGCTCATCAATCCAAAGCTCGTCCGCTGATTCTTCCCATCGTTCGGGGTGCGTCTCGGCGAGGTTGACGCAGTCCGTTGCCGCGATCACGTGCATGCCCCAGATCTCGCCGCCGCGATGCGGCACGACGGGCACGTCGTACTGCGAAGCAAGGTTGAGAATCCGAAGCGTCTCGGTGATACCCCCGCACCACGCAACGTCGGGCTGCCAGATATCGAGCGCGCCCGCCTTGGCAATCTGCGCGAAACCGAAACGGGTGAACTCGTGCTCGCCGCCGGCAACGTTGATCGGGTGAACGATCTCCCGTAGTGCAGCCTGTTCCTCCAGGTGGTCGGGTGTCATAACATCCTCGAACCAGTAGAGATCGAATTCTCGCAAGGCGTCCGCCATCAGCTTCGTCGTCTCGAAGTCCCACGCCATGTAGCAGTCCGTCATAATTAGCGCGTCGTCGCCGAAGAGCGTTCGTGCTTGACGGGCATTGTCCGTGGTATACCGTAAGTCGGCCTCTGATGCCGATTGTCCAGGTGGGAACTTTGCCGCCGTGTACCCCATGTCACGGTAGCGCTCCAATTCCTTCCCGGTCGCATATCCCCGCACCTTCGGCTTGCGGAGGCCGCCGAGGAGGTCATACACCGGCCTCCCTTGCGACTTGCCAAGCATGTCCCAGAGCGCCAAGTCGAGGCCACTGAGCGCCATCACTGGCAATCCCTTTCGTCCGTATGGGAGCGACAGAGCGTAGACGCGGTCCCAGAGCGCTCGAATGTCATTTACGGTCTCGATCTCACAACCGACGACAAGTTCACGGAAGTGCTGATTGACGACCAGACACGCTGGTTCGCCACCGCCACCGTACCCGTAGCCGACTGTCCCGTCGTCCGCCTCTACCCGAACGACGATCTGCCAGAAGTGCGACTGCCAGTAACCCGCCGGTAGGCGCTTCCACTTCGGATACACGGCGCTAACGTCGGTGATTCTCAATGGTCGTCCCCGCCTGTGTGGTGTGAAGTAGCGTACATATTGAACCGTCTGTTGGCAACGCATATCATCCGCCACGGGCTTGCCACCAGCAATCCACGGCATGACCACCACACCTCTGGAAGTCGGAGCGCGTGATGACGACCAATGGCCCTGCAGTAGGGATGGGATATCGGTTAGAATAGGGCGGATAGAGCGCAAACAGAGGTCTCTAGTATGGGACCATTCACATGGCCGTTGCGGATTTCCAGCATGGACGGCCAGCAGTCCAGGGACATAGAAGCAACGGTGGATACGGGAGCCGCCTACACCACGCTGCCGACTGGCCTGTTGAGTGAGTTGGGGGTTGTGCCGATGGGCCAACGGCGCTTCTTACTGGCCGACGGACAGAGAGTCTATATGGACTACGGACAGGCATGGGCTAGTGTCAACGGCGACAGCGTAATCACCCTAGTAATCTTTGGAGAAGATGACGGCCCGGCACTGCTAGGGGCCTACACTTTGGAAGGATTGGCCTTGACAGTCGACCCCGTGGAACAGCGTTTAGTCCCAACCCACCTCATCTTGTATTAGGGCCGTCAGAGCTTCCCCGCCAAATCCCTATTATCCCAACTCTGCGTACTCCGCGCCCTCTGCGGTTGATCGCGAACTTCACGACCACGCCGACTTGCCACCGACATTCCCTCACAAGGTATAATCCCCGCACTATAGCGAGTTGGAGCGCGCGATGACCAACAATGGCCCACAGTCCATGCTTGAAGGCAAGCCGCTGCTCATGCTGATGGACGGCCATGCCCTCGTGCATCGCGCGTGGCACGCCATCCGGGAGCCGCTCACCGTGCGCGCGACCGGTGAGGACGTTCGGGGCGTGTATGGCTTCGTGAACTCCTTCATCCGGAGCCTTCAGGACTGGGAACCGACCCACTGCGCCATCGCCTTCGATCTACCCGTACCCACCTTCCGTCACGAGCGATTCAAGGAATACAAGGCTCACCGTCCCCCAACGCCGCCCGAGCTCCGGTCACAGTTCGAGCGTATTCGCCAGCTTCTCGAAGCCTTTGAAATTCCCGTCTACCAGTGCGAGGGCTACGAAGCCGACGACGTGCTAGGCACCCTCTGCCGCCAGGCCGAGGAGCAGGAGATTGAGACGGTCATCCTGACGGGAGACTCCGATACCCTGCAGCTGGTCTCTCCCTGGGTCCGCGTCTTTATGTCGAGTAGCGTTCAGCAGACGAAGGTCTACGACGTTGCGGGAGTGAAGGACCGCTACGGTGGGCTGGGCCCCGAAGCTGTGGCAGACATCAAGGCGCTTCAGGGAGATTCGTCCGACAACATCCCCGGCGTGCCCGGCGTCGGCATCAAGACCGCAGTCAACCTCGTGAGCAAGTTCGGCGACATCGAGCAGATCATTGCCCACGTCGACGAAGTCACGCCACCGCGCGCTCAGAAGAATATTCGCGCGGGAGTCGAGCAGCTTCGCGAGAGCAAGGTGCTGACGACCATTGTGAAGGACGCGCCGGTGACGCTAGACCTGGAGGCCAGTCGCTTCTGGCAGTACGACCGCTCGAAGGTCGTCGGATTCCTGACTGATCTTGAGTTCTTGAGCGTCGTGCCCCGCATCCCGGCCCCGTCGGGCGGACCGGCGGAGGGAGAGCAGCAGTCCTTCGACACGACACCGGACACGCCGGAGGTCGACTACCGCATCGTCGACACCCATGAGACGCTCAATACGCTGGTGTCCGAGCTCGATTCGCCGCGAGGGTTCTCGTTCGACACCGAGACGACGGGCGTCGATCCTATGTCCGCCGACCTCGTGGGCCTGTCGTTTTCCACCGCGCCCCACACAGGTTGGTACGTCCCGGTCGGACACAGCGAGGGCAAGCAGGTTGCAAGGGATGACGTGCTCGAAGCCCTACGCCCGCTCTTCGAGAGCGAGACCGTTCCGAAGGTTGCCCACAATGCCAATTACGACATGACCGTCCTCAAGAGTCACGGCGTCGAGGTCCGCGGCGTCACGTTTGACACCATGATAGCCGCTGCCCTCCTCGGACGGAGGAGCATCGGCCTCAAGCAGCTTGCCCTCAATGAGTTGGGAATCGAGATGGCCGAGTTGTCCGACCTGATCGGGACCGGACGCAGCCAGATCTCCATGGCCGAAGTGTCAATCGAGCGGGCCGCCGAGTACGCCGCTGCCGATGCTGACCTGACATGGCAGCTCCATCCCCGATTTGAGCAGGAACTCGATGTCAAGAACTCGACCCGCGCCATGATGGAAGTCGAGATGCCGCTCATTCCGGTGCTCGTACGGATGCAGGAGAGCGGCGTGTCCGTGGATGCCGACCTCCTCACCCGAATGTCGCAGAAACTGGGCGACGATATGGCCCGAATCCAAGAAGAGATGTACCAGACCGTTGGCCGCCCCTTCAACCTCAACTCGGCCCAGCAGCTAAGCGACGTGCTCTTCAACCAGCTCCGACTGCCTCCCACCAAGAAGCGCCAAAGAGGTTTCGCTACCGACGCCGCGTCTCTTGAAGGCCTTAAGAGTATGCTGGACGCCGGCAGGGGCGGGGACGTCGATCCGGCGGCCTATGAGGTTCTCGACCACATCCTGAACTACCGCCAGTTGTCAAAGATCAAATCGACCTACACCGACTCGCTGCCCGGCCTCGTCAACCAAAGGACGGGCCGCATTCACACGAGCTACAACCAGGTCGGCTCCGCCACCGGTCGCGTCTCCAGCAATGACCCGAACATCCAGAACATCCCCGTTCGCACCGAGCTGGGCAACGAAGTACGCAAGGGATTCGTGGCGAGGGACTGGCCGGAGTGGACGCTGCTCGGTGCGGACTACTCGCAGATCGAGCTTCGCATCCTCGCACACATCTCACAGGACCCTGGCCTACTTCAGGCGTTTCATGATGGGCAGGACATCCACGCGGCCACCGCCTCTTTGGTCTACGGAGTAAGCCACGACGAGGTAGACTCGGAGATGCGCCGGATCGCCAAGATCCTGAATTTCGGCGTCGTCTACGGCATCAGCCCTTATGGGATCAGCCAGCGGGCCGCCTTGTCCGTCGAAGAGGGCAAGGCGTTTATCGACACGTACTTCGGCAGCTATCCCGGCATCAGCGACTACATCGAAGACATCAAGGCCAGGGCCAGGAGTCAGGGCTACGTCGAAACGCTCATGGGACGAAAGCGCTATATCCCGGAGATCAACGCTAGAAACTTCGCGGCTCGCAGCGGCGCCGAGCGAGTGGCGATCAACACTCCCATCCAGGGTACCGCCGCCGACGTCATCAAGCTCGCGATGGTCAAACTCCAAGCCCGTATGGACGAGATGGGGCTCCGTTCGCTCATGATTGTTCAGGTACACGACGAGCTTATCTTCGAGGTCCCGTCGGAGGAGATGGAGGACATGCAGGCCATCGTATTGGATATCATGCCCCGCGCGATGGAGCTCGCCATGCCCCTCGAAGTTGACCTCAAATCAGGTCAGAATTGGGGCGTGATGGCCTGATCTAAGGACTGCACCGCATCGTTGACACTCTGTGGGGCATTCTCTAATATGGTGGTGACACCGGATTTCGACGCAAAGCCTGACACGTGGCGGGGAGGAAAGATCACCTTGACCCAAGTTACTGAGTCGTTGACTGTTTTGGAAGCCGTTGGAGTGTACGCGGGGAGTCTTCGGCCAAAGGAAGGTGAGCAGACCGAGGCCCATAAGCAGTTGCTGCGGTTCGTAAGCTGGTGTGGTTCCGAGCGCAGGATTTCAGAAATAGTACCTTCTGAGATTGGCGAGTATGGCGACCAGTCGAACGGGGGCACCCAGTCCGCCGAGCGACTGCAAGAGGTCAAGAAGTTCCTCGCCTTCGCTAGCAAGCAAGGACTCACCGAGCACAACCTAGCCCGCCATCTTCGTATTCGCAAGGCGCGATCACGCGCAAGAGCGTCAAGTGAGGACGAGAGACGCGCCAGCGTCATCGAACTCACGCCCGAAGGCCATAAGAACCTTATTGCCGAACTCGAAGACCTCAAGGCACAGCGAGGGCCGATCGCAGCCCAGATACGAAGCGCCGCCGCAGACAAGGACGTGCGCGAGAACGTACCCCTCGAAGCGGCACGGGAGCACCTGGGACAAGTCGAAACTCGAATCCTTGAGATTGAAAACACCCTGACCGCCGCCGTCGTCGTCGACCCATCCGCCCGCAAGAAGTCCACGGTCCAAGTCGGTTCTCGCGTATGGCTGAAGGACCTCGCCTCCGGCAGAGAGACCCAGTACACCTTCGTGAGCGCCTCCGAAGCAAAACCCTTGGAAGGCAAGGTGTCGGACGAGTCCCCGGTTGGGAAAGCCGTAATCCGACGACGCGAGGGAGATCAGGTCGACGTCCAGACCCCGCGTGGCACGACCGTGACGTACTCGATACAGAAGGTGACGTAATTTCCACGCCCGGTAACGTCCCTCCCGCCGTTTTTCTTTCTTGAAACGCCGCATTGCGGCCCGATTGTGTCCCTAGCTATCTCCCTACGTCCGCATCTTGACGTGCATGTTCGCCGACGCCGGTCTTGGTAGGTAATGTACAATTACTCCCTACGATACGGGCGAGACATACCTGAGTCCGGCAGTCGATTCTCCAAACGTGACCATGCTTGCTAAAGACATCGAACGGGACAGCAAAGATCTCGTCGAAGAGTTGCGGAGAGACCTTGACGGTGAGGTACGCGCCGACCGCATGTCTCGTTTGCTCTACAGTACCGATGCGAGCATCTATCAGGTTGAACCCATAGCCGTCGTCATCCCCAAGACGGCTGAGGATGTCATCGCCGTCCTCACTGCCGCCGCGCGCCACGGCGTCCCCGTCCTGCCTCGCGGAGGTGGCACGAGCCTTGCGGGCCAGACCGTCAACCACGCCGTCGTCATCGACTTCTCCAAGTACATGCGGAAGGTGCTGGAGGTAAACGTCGAGGAACAATGGGTGCGCACTCAGCCCGGCATAATCCTCGATGAGCTGAACGATCAAATCCAGAATACCGGCCTCATGTTCGCGCCCGACCCCAGCACGAGCAATAGGGGGAACGTTGGCGGGGCGCTAGGAAACAACTCTTGCGGGGCGCACTCCATCGTATGGGGCAAGACCGTAGACAACACGCTCGGGCTGTCGGTCGTCCTGGCTAACGGAGATACTGCCACCCTAGGAGGATCGTCCGGCGAGTCCCTCGACGCCAAGCGCCGTCTCTCCGGTCTCGAAGGGGACATCTTCCGGCGTCTCGATGCAATCGGGCAGTCCAACCGTGATGAGGTCCTTCAGAGATACCCCAAGATTCAGCGACGCGTCTCCGGTTACAACCTCGATGAGCTTCTCGATTCGAACACTCTCGACATGGCGCGGTTCGTCGTTGGCTCCGAGGGTACCCTCGTGACCATCACCGAGGCTACCTTGAAGCTCGTGCCCCGTCCGAGATTCAAGTCTCTTGCTGTAATCCACTTCAACGAGCTTATCGAGTCGATGGAAGCGACGGTCGCGGCCCTGCAACTGGGCCCTACCGCGGTGGAGCACATCGGCGGCATGATCGTCAGGCAGGCCCAGGCCAATTTAGAATACTCGCGAATGACGGGGTTCATCGACGGAAGTCCCGATTCCCTCTTGGTCGTCGAGTTCACCGGCGACTCGGAGTCGGAGGTCGAGTCGAAGGTCGACGTCTGCGCTGCCCACATGGCAAAGCGCGGCCTCGGCTACTCGACGAAGAAGCTGCTCACGCCGTCCGGGCAGGCGATGGTCTGGAACGTCAGAAAGGCCGGACTCGGCCTGATGATGAACGTGCCCGGCGACTCCAAACCGCTGCCATTCGTTGAGGACACCGCAGTCCCGCCTGAGAGTCTCCCTCAGTTCATCGAGAGATTCGACGAGATCGTGAAGGAGCATGACACCGAGGCCGGCTACTATGGACACGCGAGCGTCGGCTGTCTGCACATCCGTCCCCTCATCGATTTGAAACGGCAGGACGGCGTCTCAAAGATGGCATCCATCGCCAACGCCGTCAGTGACCTCGTCCTGGAGTTCGGCGGCTCCATGAGCGGAGAGCACGGGGACGGTCGCGCCCGCAGTGTCTGGAACGAGAAGATGTTCGGCTCGCAGATATACGACGCCTTCCGGCAGGTCAAGAGGGCCTTCGACCCGGCGGGCACCATGAACCCCGGCAACATCGTCGACTCCCCGCCGATGACGGAGAACCTCAAGATTGGCCCTTCTTACCGACCGTTGGAAGTAACGACCGGCTTCCGATTCGCCAAAGAAGGGAGCTTCGCCCATGCGATTGAGATGTGCAACGGGCAGGGCGCGTGTAGGAAGCTGACCGGGACGATGTGCCCTTCGTACATGGTCACCCGCGACGAAGAGCACTCCACGCGCGGGCGCGCCAACGCGCTTCGCTCGGCCATGTCCGGCGCCCTACCGGTCGATTCTCTGACGGGCGAACGGCTCCGCGAGGTGCTTGACCTCTGCCTGGAGTGCAAGGGGTGCAAGGCCGAGTGTCCATCGAACGTGGATATGGCAAAGCTCAAGTACGAGTTCTCCTATCGGTACCACAAGGCGAACGGCTACCCGCTTCGGAACCGTATGCTTGCCAACGTAAGTCAACTTGGCAAGCTCGGATCGTTCTTCGCGCCGCTCTCGAATTGGTCGTTGGGCATGGGTGCATTCAAGGAACTTGCCGAAAGCATGGTCGGCATAGACCGCCGCCGCTCCCTGCCGCCTTTCGCGAGCCAGACCTTCTCTCAATGGTTTCGCTCACGCGGTGGGACTCAGATTGAAGGCCCTCCCGAGCGACGCGTAGTCCTGTTCTCCGATACCTTCACGGAGTACAACTACCCCGATCTAGGCCGAGCCGCGGTCAAGGTGCTCGAACACATGGGATATCAGGTGATCGTACCCAAGCCGCTGTGTTGCGGCCGCCCTATGCTCTCGAAGGGAATGCTCGACGCCGCCAAGAGCAATGCTGCGCGAAACGTTGCCTCCGTTCTTCCATACATTGAACAAGGGGCGAAGCTCGTTGGCCTTGAGCCGAGTTGCATACTCAGCTTTCGTGACGACTACGTAGACCTCCTTGACAGTCACGACGCACTACGAGTCTCAGAAAACACCATGCTCATCGAGGAGTTCGTCCTCCACGCCCAGGCAAACGATGGCGCAACAATCCGATATTCGAAGGAGCCGGGTCGCGTCATGCTGCAAGGGCACTGCCACCAAAAGGCCCTCGTCGGCATGGGCAAGGCGATAGACGTGCTATCGCAAATGCCTGGATGTGAGGTCGACGAGATTTCGTCCGGCTGCTGCGGCATGGCGGGGTCGTTCGGCCTTGAAAAGGAGCATTACGACATCTCTATGAAGATCGGCGAGCAAGACCTTTTCCCCGCGATACGCGACCGGCGGAACGGCGCAACCGTCGTAAGCGAGGGCATGTCCTGTCGACACCAGATCGAGGACGGCACGGGCGTCAAGGCAAAGCACTTGGTGGAAGTTCTGGCTGACGCCATTTAGAAGTGGCGTGCCTCCCTTGCGTTTGACTACCCTAGCCGCCGCGCCTACACTCTTCCCACACTCATAAATGTGAGGCCCAGTCTATGGAGCGAGCAGAGATCCGCAGGCAGATGACTGGTGTCGTGGCTACCGTGCCGACGCCTTTCGACGAGTACTACAACGTCGATTACGGGCTCATGGCCGCGGCGACGGAACTCTGGATTGAGAAAGGTCTCGTCGAGGGCAAGGCAGTGCTCAAGGTCGCCGCTGCCATGGGCGAGGGACCGCAGCTACGCGAGGACGAGTGGAAGGCCTTGGTCCAGACAGTCGTACAGGCCGCTAACGGGCGCGTTCCGGTCATGGGCGCCGTCCATTACAAGGACACAGTCCGCACCATCGAAGACTTGAACATCGCGTCCGACGTCGGGGCCATGGGCTGCCAGGTCTCGCCGCCAATCTTCAACCAGCCCACTGTGGACGATATGCTGCGGTATTTCGAAGACATATCCAACGGCATCGACATTGGCGTCCTGGTATACAACACCCACTGGCTCCCTCACGGAGGCATCTATCCCCGCACCTTCGAGAAGATGACGGACTTCGAACATGTCGTTGCCATCAAGTGGAATCCTCCTGAAGGAACCCAGTACGCGGACATCTTCAAGTTGGCCGACACCTTCAACATCATGGACAACTCCGACCGGCCTATCGACTGCCACCGCCTCGGCGGGCGAGGCTTCCTGACCGACGGAGTGGATGCCCACCCGGCGTTCTATCTCGGTGTATGGGACCTGATGGAGCAGGGCAAATACACGGAAGCCCAGGCCCAGTGGGACAGTGTCATCCCAGACCTCAGAGCCTTCTACCGCGACGTTACCCAGGTCTCCGGAGGTGAGGGGCGAGTGGCAAAGGCCCTGTCCGAGGTGATGGGCATTCCCGTCGGTCCTCCGCGCCCACCGTCATTGCCCCTCAGTGACGACGACATGGACAAGCTCCGTGCGATGATGATCGGGTGGGGCTGGCCGGTGCCGGACGCCAAATAGGACGGAAGAGACCCGGCAAGTGCCAAAGATCAAAGGCGTGCTATTCGATTCGGGTGACACGCTTGTACGACCTCTTGCAGGGTCTTGGTGGCCCAAGCAGCCGTTCATCGATGCTTTCATAAGGCATGGGATCGACCATTCGGATATGACTCGGTTCGATGATGCCGTTGCCCTAGCCGTTCAGTATCTTGACGACAACCACAGTCTCACTACCGAGGAAGAGGAACGTCGGCAGTTTTGCACCGCCCACGCTATCATTCTCGAAGTGCTCGGTATAGGGTCCCCGACCGCGACCCTGATATCTGACCTGTTTCGCCTACACGAGGAGGCAGTTGACCTCGTGCTATTCCCCGACACGCGCCGTGTCCTTGATGACTTGTCCGGCCGGGGCATTAAACTTGGCATCGTCTCGGACAACTGGCCTTCATTGGACAGACGATACCGACAGCTTGGCATCCGTGATTACTTCGATGCGTTCGCGATCTCCGCCCTTGTCGGCTGCTGGAAGCCCTGCGAACGTATCTATACGACCGCCATTGACGAATTGGGCCTGCCGCCCGAGTCGCTCGTGTTCGTCGACGACTGGCCGGAGAATGTTGCGGCTGCCGGGCGACTTGGCATGGTGGGGGTCGTGATCTCTCGCTACGGTAAGACCCCGGAGACCGACCTCCCCGTCGTAACGGGTCTGGATGAAGTGGTTGCTATGATCGAGTAGGGCTTGTGCGCCGAACGCGAACTAGCTCATGTACCGCCTGATTTCCTCTGCAATCTCGTACTCGCGTTCGAGGCTAACAGTCATATCATGCGCCGGTTTCGTCGGTTCTTTCCCTTCGAGTACCGCAATGTGTGGAGGCCCGTTTCCCCAATCGCTGCCCACTCTTCGCCTGGGGACGACGTGCATGTGGAAGTGTGGTGCGTGCTGTCCTGCAACGATACCGTTATTCTGAATGAGATTCAGGCCTTCAGGATCGTACGCTCGGACGAAAGCGTCGGCCACCCTTCGCACGGCCCGCATGATGGCGATTGCCTCGTCGTCCGTCAGATCAAAGAGAGTTGGGGCGTGACGTCGGGGGATGACGTAGACTTGCCCATGCTCAAACTGCTTCCAGTTGACCATTGTCACAGTCTGCTCGGTCTCCTCGACGACTCCCTTGTCCTCGCGTCCGGCAATTGCCTCGCACAGGAAACATGGGTCGTCAGGTCGCGGTGTCGTGCCCCGTCGCGCGCCTCCGGGATTGGGAGGTATCTCAATAGGCAATACGGATTCCTTTGAGCATTCTTTAGGAATTCACTAGGCGACTTTCACCCATTCGGCGCCGGATTCGGTGTATGAGCAGGGCTCTTCCGGCCTAAACCAACACCGCCGTCTTCATGGCCGAGGCGTGCTGCTCGTCCGCGTGGTACGAACTGCGTACGAGCGGTCCCGACGCGACGTGGCTGAACCTCAGTGACATGCCGATCTCAGCCAATTCGTCGAACTCACGTGGGGTGTACCACTTCGCCAGAGCGACGTGCCGCTTGGAGGGACGAAGATATTGCCCGATGGTCAGCAGGTCGCAATCAACCGAGCGCAGGTCGTTCATGGTCTCGACGATCTCGTCCCAGCTCTCGCCGAGGCCGACCATCATTCCCGACTTGGTCACCGCCCTGGGCGCAATTTCCTTGGCGTTCGAAAGCAGTTCCAGCGATTCGTCGTAGTCACCCTTGGGCCGAACGCGACTGAACACGCGACGGACGGTCTCGATGTTGTGGTTGAGCGTGTCCGGCTCGGCGTCCATCACTTTCTCGAGCGCGTCACGGCTGCCCTGGAAGTCGGGAATCAGCACCTCGATCTTGGTGTTCGGCATTCGCCTGCGCACTTGCCGAATGGTCTGAGCGAAGATGAAGGCCCCGCCGTCCGGCAAATCGTCGCGATCCACCGACGTTATCACGGCATAGCGTAGGCCCATCTGTTGGACCGTGTCTGCCACACGGATAGGCTCCAGCAGGTCAATCCCTTCGGGCTTGCCGGTGTCCACCGCGCAGTAGGCGCAGGCACGGGTGCAGATATCGCCCAAGATCATGAACGTCGCCGTGCCACGGTCCCAGCACTCGCCAATATTCGGACACTGGGCCTCGGCGCACACGGTATTCAGCTGAGCGCCTTCCAATAGGTCCTTGATCTGCCGGTAGCCCTCGCTCCCCGGCATCTTGACCTTCAGCCACTGCGGCAGCCGTCGTTCTGTGACCATATCTCCCCCGCCGAAACGTGGATTCATGATATCAGAGAAGGTGTGGGTGAGGCATGTCCACTGCTTCGAGACCGGAGCGATACCCAATTCCCGGACACGGGGCATGCATCCGGTTTACGATCGCCGGACTCCGGCCTGCGCCGGAGTGACGGTGCAAAGGCCGACGCTGTGTGTTCATTGATGGTGATTGGCGTGATTTCAACTCGGTAGCAGGGCTTTACCGGCAAGACGCGCTTCACTATACTGCCCGCATGGAACCGCTCATCGCGACTCCCAACCCCTTCGGGGGTATCGTTCTCGAACCCGACCTGCTTCCCTCCGATCCGTTGGAGTTCGCTCCGAGGCTCAAGAGCTCCCTCGAAGAATGGACAGCCGAAGGCTACAAGCTGGTCTGGCTCGAACTCCCCTTATCTCGGTCGAGTTTGGTCCCGGTCGCCGCCGGCGAGGGATTCACTTACCACCATGCCGACGACAGGTACGTGATGATGCTCAAAAGGCTGGAGGATGAAGCCTTCGTACCGAACTATTCCACCCACTACATAGGGGCGGGTGGGGTGGTAATAAACGCCGACAACGAGATCCTGGTGGTGCGCGAGAAACGAGGCGGCGTGGGCTCCGGTTCCTTCAAGCTGCCGGGCGGCCACCTGCACGACGAAGAGCACTTGGCGGACGCCGTCGTGCGCGAGGTTCTTGAGGAGACGGGCATAGAGAGCCGGTTCGTCTCCCTCGTCTGCTTCCGGCACCAGCACGCCTACCGACACGGCAAGTCGGACATATACTTCGTGTGTCGCTTGGAGCCGCTAAGCAACCGCATCTCCAAGCAGGACGATGAGATCGCCGAGTGCGTGTGGATGCCGGTTGACACGTACCTGAACACCGACAGCGTCAGTACCTTTAACAAGGAGATCGTGCGCGCCGCGATTGAGACTCCGGGCTTCGGCCCAATCACCATCGACGGCTACCGTGACCCGGCCAAGGTCGAAGTATTCTTCCCGAAGGACGGGACGCGCGGAGGATAGTTGGAAGGCATGACCACAGAAGTCTCCATCGAAGACCTGACGCGAGCGTTAGAACACGCTCACCAACGCAGCGAGTCGCTCCTCGAAGCCTTGCGTGCCCTGCAGAGAGCAACACCGGCACGTGAGGAAGAGTCCTCGTCCGAGCTGAAGGAGACCTTGACCAACCTCATCATCATGAGGACGCGCCTGAACGAGCGCCAGTCGGCCCTGCCCGACCTGCTGCGAGAGGCCTCCGGTCGCGGCCTCACCTCTGTCGTGCTCCCTGACGACGTGGCAGGCCACTTGGGTCTGACGTGAAGTATCAGGCTGTTATTTTCGATCTATACGGCACGTTAGTGGACGAACAGCGGTATCCGCGCAAGCAAGAAGTCACGTATCAACTGGCGATGTCCGAAATCGCGGCCATTATAGGAGTGCCCATCGACGGATTGAGTAGGGAGTGGTCCGCCACTTCTCGGCAGCGGAATCTGGGTGAGATGAAAACTACCAGGGAGACGCTTGCTTTTATCTGTGACTCCCTCGGCGTCGATGTGAGCGATGAACAGTTGGACCGCTCTGCCGCAGTGCGCCTCGAATTTATCAGACGGGCTCTGAGACCCAGGAACGGTGTCTTGGCGACGCTGGCAAGCCTGCGCGATGCAGGTGTAAAGACCGGCCTGATAAGTAATTGCATTGCGGACACCAGTGTCTTGTGGCCGTCCACACCCTTCGCACCCTCGCTGGACACGACAATCCTGTCCTGCGATGTAGGTATGATGAAACCGGACCCCGGCATCTATGAGCTGGCCTGCGAGCGTCTCGGAGTCCAACCGAGCGGCTGCCTGTACATTGGCGACGGAAGCAGCGGCGAGCTTACGGGCGCGTCAAACGTCGGCATGAATGCGGTATTGATCCGTGCTCCCGACGACACCGAGAATGGTGACCGCGAGGACTGGCAGGGTACAAGGATCTCGTCGGTGGAAGAGGTCTTCGATCTGATCCGGGGGGCTTAACTATGCTCACGCAGGATGAACCTGTTCTCAAGGGCCTATTGTAGGAACTGTTTCGGACAAGAGATTAGGCGTCGATCCAAAGTACGCGATTGACGAGGCGGTCGTCGCGGTGGGGCCGGGTCGTGTTGCCTGCCACAGTGAATCCCCAAGCCAAAAGCTCTTGCTCCAGTGAGTCCGGCCCTGTGCTTTCGACGCTGTAGCCGCCAATTATGAGGCGGCCGTCTTCGGCGAGGAACTCGTCGAGAAGTCGCTGTACGAGGTCTCGCCTACGGCGAGTAGGGACGTACTCCAGCCCGGTGCGCACAAAATCGAATCGCTGGTTGGGAGGCCACGTCAGGACGTTGCCGGTATGAATTCTCTCTGCCCAGGCTGGCAGTCGGCTCCGGGCAAGGTCGGCCAGTTCCGGTGATATGTCGAGTCCGTAGGGTTCGACTCGACGCCCGCGTTCGGCAGACCACTTGTGGATGCTCTCCATCAGGTAACCGTTGGCACAGCCCACGTCGAGGAACGAGCCGTCCTTGTGAATAGCGTCGCATATGAGGCTTCGCCCGTGGGTCCAGGACCGCTCATCCCCACTCTTCCCGGACTGGCCCCACGGCGTATCTGCGGCGAGGTATGCGTGCGTGATGACTTCGCCGAATCGCCGGTGCCACTCGGCCTCGTCGATCTCACCGGCCTCCAAGGCTGCGTCGACACTCGCCGTCAACCAGTAGGCCCTGTCCTTTACTACCTCAATTGGTTCACGCTCGTCTATGGTCGTTTCTCCATGAGCATGTATTCAATTCACGGCAGTATTTGCCCCTAGCTCACCTCGAACGGTTGAAACACCAGCACGTAGACGAGAGCTGCCGCAATCACGAGGGCAGCAATCCTAATCACATTGATGAATCGCTTAATGAACGGCGGCGGATAGAACGCCACGACAATCGCGATCACCGCGCCCAAGAACAGAAGCCAATGGAAGTTAAGTGCAGTCGCTTCTTCGCTCATTCTCGCCTCCCGTTCTTCACGCTGAACAGACGAAGCAAGCGAACATGGTGATCGGCAGTGCCACACCCATCCCCACAGTCAAGAGTCGGACCTTCGGCCTCAAAGCACCGTCTGAGTCGTACTCACTACTTTCGACGCAATTCCTACTACTCGATCGGCACCTCATCCCCGTGCCACGGGAAGGCGTAGCTTGGATTGTTGGCGAAGCGGTCGAGGCCGCATTCGAGCCGGACGGAGGTCATCGGCGGCAGTTCTACCGTAAAGTGCTTGCCGTTGACGGTTGTCGATGCGCAGCTTGTGGTCTTCTCGGCGCGGGTGCGCTGTCCGGGATTGTTGCCGTCGTAGCTGTAGGCGGTCTGGTCGAAGGACACGTCGGTGAACGAGTGCTCGCCGAACGCGCCCGCCTGAACGATCAGGGAACGTGTCTCGCTGTGGTTTGTGTTGACGAGTTGGATGCAAGCCTTGTCGGCCGACAGCTCGTCAACGAGGGCGGCCACGTCGGGCGGCAGGCCGGGACGACGCTCGCAGGCGTCGAAGTACCGCACGGTCGCGCGGAGGATGCCGCCGTTGTACAAGGGCGCGGATGAGCCCATGGTGGTCTGGATAAGGGCCTTGACGATCACGGGGTTGGGAGGCCAGTTGTTGTTGTCGATGATTTCCTGCACCGTGCGCGTGTCGCGTTCCATAGCCTCGACGAGATCGGCAACCTGCATGTAGTCGGCCGCCAAGGTCTGCAGGGGCCAGTCGGGGTTCTTGCCGTCGTAGTACTGGAAGCGGGCGTACTCCGTGCGCGCGCCGCCCCGGTCTCCGGTCTGCTCCAGCTCATTCCAGTCCTCGGCGCTGCCGTCGCGCACGCGGGTCACCAGTTCATGATCGGCCTCCGACATCGACGCTTGGTACAGGTGTGTGAGGTGCGGCGTCCCGCCGCGGATGCTGAACTCGCCATATGCCGCCCAGCCTTCGGCCCCGTAGCTCGTGGGCACCACAAGATTGCCGTCTTCGGTCTTTGAGTTGTCGAGGAGCATCTTCACTTGCGAGCGCAGAACTTCAAGGTACGAATCATCGCCGCCGCTGAGCAGGTGCGCGCACTCGGCGCCGATGATGAGGCCGAGGAAGAGCCGGTCGATGGCCCGTTCGCTCGAGCTCCAGCCGTGCAGGCCGCCCCACCACTGCCCGTCGCGGGCCTCGCCCACCTTGCCGGTTGGCCCCACGTTGTCGGGAATGATCCCGCCGTTCGCCTCTATGCGGTCGATCCAGCCTTGCACGTAGTCCAGCACCCACGTCTTGTACTTCTCGTCACCGGTGTACAGGTAGGCGTTCGTCACCAGCGCCGTCGCGCACAGGTTGCTCGGCTCGTCGCCCTGGAGCACCATCTCGTCGAAGATGTCGAGGATCTCCTCGCGGCGGGCGGCGTTTTCATACCAGCGGGGTTCGAGTTCCTTGATCCTCGGATAGAGGAAGTGCGGGAACAGAGGCTCGGCGCTTGGATTGTCCTGCATCGTCCCCCGATGCCCGAAGTCGCCCAGCGACATACGGTCGAGCCAGTTGCGCACGAGATGCACGTAGTCCGACACGTTCCCGTCCGTGTGTACAATCGCTTTGTGCTGCCTCACCGAAGTCATCGGACCGGCCCCGCCGTGCAGAGGCGACCTGAAGATCTTGTGCTCAGGGTCCCAGTTGGGCGCGTCGGGGTCCTCGCCGATGTACATCGCGGCGAACTTTCGTGCGCGTTCCCGGTTCGAGGGGTTCGTCGGATCTGCCACACCGAAGTCGTAGAGCATCTGGTTGCCCTCGCCCATGTGGAACCAGTCGGCGTTGAACGGGATGTCGAGGTTCCAATATTCGTTCCGAAGCTGCGGCATGTACATCGGGTGATTGGGGTCCTCGTCGGTAAGCTGCCGCTCCTCGCTGTAGAGCCACGTGATGGCGTCCCACTCGCGCTTGGCGATGTCGAGGAACCGGCGCGGTCCGCCGAGGGCATAGAAGATGCCCCTCATCGACCGGCTCTCGTAAGCGTCGTCCACGTCGAAGAAGTGGTACACGCGGCCGTCCGGCCTTGCGTATTTCTCCGTCGCTATGTCTCCGGCACGCGCGATGGTGTCGAAGAGCTGTCGCTGCAACAGCGCCCAGTCGGGCGGGGGAGCGATCTTCGTTGCGGTGATGGTTGGGAACTCTTGCGTAGTCGTGTCCATACTTACCCCCTCATCCAAATTCATGGGATTGGTGGGGTGATTATAGACGAAAACGAGAGAAGGAGTTGCGGCTCCGGTAGGCAGCTATTTCGCGTGGCAAATCGAGTCCCGAGGCTCGAACCGGTAACCAATACCGGACTTCTCTGATACACTGCTCCCGGATTTGCTTGAAGACGACTTGGAAGGAGGTCCCGGAGCATGATCAAGCTCGGATGCCTGGTCGACCCGGCGATACGACAGCGAGACCGCAGCCACACCGACCAGGTCTCGGTGGAAGAGTTTGTCGAGTTCGCCAAGGAGCTTCGACTGGACACCATCGACTTCCACCTCTTCGACATGCCCATGGATGCCAATCACCTGTCCCACGTCAAGCGTCTGTGCCATAGGAACGGCATGCCCATTGGCTATATCGGGCGTGGTGGCGGCCTCTTCGGTCACGAGATCCAGCAGGGCCGCACGACCGTCGAGATGGCCAAGCGTGAGGTCGACGCTGCCGTCACCATCGGAGCGCCGATGGTCCGCCTCCGCATCGGTGGCCCACCCGACGCAAGGACGCCCGACGGCAGCCTCATAGAGGAATACTGGCCGGGGATGATTGAGCGCCTCCGCCAAATATCCGACTACGCGGCCGAAAAGGGAGCCATCGTCGGCGTGCAGAACCACGACAGCGGCGCCGCCCTCTCCACGGCTGACGACGTAATCCGGATGATGCATGAGGTCGACCGTCCGAACTTCACCTATATCATGGACTGCGGCCAGTGGATGGGCTCGCCCGGAGGCAATCCGATCGGCGAAGTCGACCCCAATGTCGATATCTATGCCTATATGGAGAGAGTTGCCCCCTACGCCTCCTGCGTCCGCGCCAAGATATACCGGATCGACCATGGATATGAGGAGTGGATCGACTACGATAGTATCGTCTCCATCCTCAAGGACGTCGGCTACAACGGGGCCATCTCGATGGTCTTCGAACTTCGCCCGGACACTCGAGCTTCCACGCCTGACGCCGTCCGGATGGCGACCAATCATCTGCGAGATATCCTCGCGAAGTACGGTGTCTAGGGACGGGCAGGGGGATACGCCTACCGCCGCGAGGCCGTCAAGAGCGAGGCCGTCGCCGTACTCCAAACCAGACCAGCCCGGCCATCATGCCAAGCCATGCGGCGTCGGGGGTGGCTGAGCCCAAGCTACATCCGGCTGTCGCAGGGTCGATCCATTCAATCTCCGGAGATTGCTGTGGTGGGAATTCCGGGGTTCCCGGCATCGGACCCTTAGTTCCCGGTTGGGGTTTGTGGCCCTCTCCCAACTCGTCGAGGTCGGGTTTTGCATTCTTGCGCAGGGCAGTCCGACTGCACAGGCTAACACCGGAGCCGACGTGAGAATAGACGATGTACTCTTCGCCCTCGACGAACCCAAATCCGCAGCTTGCGTCCAATCGCGCGGTCGTAAGGTACGCGGTTGCGTAAGAAGGACCCTTCCAGACAGTACTGACCTCGAAGCCGACCGTAGTCGGGTCCATCGAAGAATAGACCTTTGCTTTGGGGAACTCACGAACCAAGAAGACTTTGCCCACAAAGACTGCAGTAGACTGCGCCAACTCTTCGGAAGGGGAACCCGCTCTCACACACGAGCAAGCACTACCCTGCTCCGCATTCACAAAGAACCACAGTAGGCTCAGCGAGAGTATGAGTCCCAGTCGGAACGCGTGTATTGCCATAGTGCAGCGATTATAGCATCGACAGTCCCGCCCCTCCGACTGCCGACAGCAGGACGACGAGCCACGGCGGCCAATTCCAGAAGGCGAGCAGCCCGAATGCCGCGACTCCCAGGGCGAGGTCTTCTCGTGATGTGATGGCCGTTGTCCACACGGGGTCGTAGAGGGCAGCGCCGACGAGGCCGACGACGGCGGCGTTGACGCCCATGAGGGCGGCGCGGAAGCTCGTCCGCGACCTCAGGTTGTCCCAAAACGGCAGAACCCCGATGACGAGGAGGAACGACGGTAGGAAGATCGCTCCAAGCGCGAACAGACCGACCGTCCAGCCGCCGTTGACCGTGCCAAGGTAGGCAGAGAACGTAAGCAACGGTCCGGGTACTGCCTGCGCCGCGCCGTAGCCTGCGATGAACTGGTCTTTCGTAGCCCAACCCTGTGGGACGACCTCGGCCTGGAGCAGCGGCAGGATCACGTGACCGCCGCCGAATACCAGCGAGCCGCTCCGGTAAAAGCCGTCGAATACATTAAGCCACTCATTTTCGATGGCCTGCCGGATTAGGGGAGTGACGATCAACAGGACGAGGAAAACGGCGAGACAGGTCAGGGCGAGCCAACGACCGATGGAGATTTTTCGTGTAGTTGAATCGACTGGTTCGGTCTGCTCACGCAGAAGACGCCAGCCGACCAGTCCCGCTATTCCGATGACAACGATGTTGGCAACCGGGTGCTGCCAGAACAGAAGCGCGATGCCCGAAATGACGGCAATCGTGGCGCGAGACCTGTCGGGGGCGAGGTTCTTTGCCATTCCCCAGACGGCGAGGGCAACGACCGTAACGGCGACGACCTTGAGACCCCGAAGCCATCCCTCAGTGACGAGATCATCGAACTCGGTGACTCCGTAGGCGAATAGGACCAGCAGCGCGGCGGAGGGTAGGGTGAACCCCAGCCACGCGGCCATTCCTCCGAGTAGTCCGCCGCGCGTGATGCCGACGGCAATGCCGAGTTGACTGCTGGCGGGACCGGGCAGGAACTGGCACAACGCCACGAGGTCGGCGTACGAGCGCTCGTCGAGCCACTTGCGGGTGACGACGTACTCTTGGCGGAAGTAGCCGAGGTGCGCGACCGGGCCGCCGAAGGAAGTCAGCCCAAGCCTGAGGGCGACTAGGAGGATCTCGATGAGACGACGGGGTGTGCCGAGTGTCGGGGAGGGTGGGAGTTCGGGGTTTCCGGGGTTCAAGATTCGCTAGGTAGAGGTAAGGGATTCGAGAATCTTGGGTTTTGCCGGCTCAGGCCGACATTCCCCCGAAAGGAGGCTATTACAAATCGAGCCACGATGGAAGTTACCAATTAACGAGCACGCATCCCTAGCGGCTTTGGTGAGTGATTGAGAGGGGTCAGATTAGGAACCGCGAGAACCCGTCGGTCCGGGAATACTTGGTAAATTTGTCGCATTTTGTCGCATTTTGTCGCAATTCGTCATTATCGTAAAGTTGGACGGCGGGAGGCTTGGTACAGTGGGAAGGCCACGAGTGGTTGCCGAGTCGTGAATTTCCCCTTTTTTTGTAACATCCTGTTTCATTTTGTAAATTGCGGGGCTGTCGCACGGTTCGGCGGCAAGTCGCCCGCATGTAGTGTGGTACATGCGTTCTTGTTTGTCAAGTCGGGGGCGTGTGGGGTAACTGTTCAGTCTCCGTGAGTTGAATTGCGAAGACCCCCTCTCTGTATCTCTCCCCCGGCGGGGGAGAGATTGTAGATTCTTCGTCGCTGCGCTCCTCAGAATGACGGCAGGAGGACAAATCCTGCATATCTCACCGACTCTGAACTGCTACCGTGTGGGCGGTGGGTTCTGGGTCGGAGGTGGTCAAACAGGGCGGGTTTCAAACCCGCCCTGTTTGACTACAAGAGGTTGAACGAAGGGTATTTTGAAAGAATGACCGGAATACCAACACTGCCTAATACTGGAACGGCACCGGAATTGCATCGCCGTGCCAGGGGAAGGCGTAGGTTGGCTTGTTGGAGAAGCGGTCAAGTCCCGCGTCGACCCTGATCGAGGTGGCCGGAGGCAGGTCTACGGCAAAGTACTTGCCGTTGACCTCCGTGGCCTGGACGCCGTCTCCGGTCTGTGTCGCAACGGTCGTGAACGTGTGCTCCCCGAAGGACCCTGACTGGATAATGACACGTCGTGCCTCGTTGCGGTTGGTGTTGACAAGCTGGACGCCCACGCCGTCGGCCCGAAGCTCGTCAACCAGCACTGCTACGTCGGGTGGCAGTCCCGGACGACAGCGATCGGCGTCGAAGTACCGAACGGTCGCGCGGAGCATCCCGCCGTGGTAGAGGTACTGCGGCGAGCCGAGCATCACGTGCGTGAGTATCTTGGTGAAGACGGCGTTCACCGGTTCCTGGTTGTCTCGGAGGATATCAGGCACGGTACGCGTGTCGTTTTCCATCTTGTGGTAGGCCTCCAGCGCGCGTTGGTACTGGAGGGAGAGGGTCTTTTCCGGCCAGTTAGGGTTCTTGCCGTCGTAGTATTGGAAGCGGCTGTACTCGCTGTCATACTCGGCCCTGGCCGGTCCGAGGTTCTCCTCGTTCCAATCGCGCAGCCGGTCTCCCTCACGGACGCGCAGGATGAGATCGTAGTCCTCTTGCGACATCGAGGCGTGATACAGGTGTGCCAACTCGTAGAGGCGCAGATTGGTCGACGAG
Organism: Dehalococcoidia bacterium; assembly: GCA_965247555.1. Classification (GTDB taxonomy): domain Bacteria; phylum Chloroflexota; class Dehalococcoidia; order Lucifugimonadales; family VXLM01; genus VXLM01. The sequence goes on from CBDFHR010000009.1 coordinate 841,551, forward strand.
GTGGCGTCCCACTTCTCGTCCTCGACATGGGCGTGTACCCAGCCGTCGGGCGTTGCGCGGTTGGGGACGAGAAGCTGGCCGTTTTCGTCGGTTATCGAGTTGTCGAGGAGGACCTTGATCTGCGAGCGCAGCAGTTCGAGGTAGGAGGCGTCTCCCGTTACTAGGTGGGCGCACTCGGACGCGACACCTAAAGAGTGGAAGATGTGGCTCCATCCGACGTAGCTGTTCCAGCCGTAGAGGGTTCCCCACCAGACGCCGTCGCGGTGCTCGCCCGGCTTGCCGGTAGGCCCGACGTTGTCGGGGATGATGCCGTTGTTCTGCTCGATGCGGTCCATCCATGCTTCCACGTAGTCGACGACCCACTGCTTGTACTTGTCGTCGCCGGTGTAGAGATAGGCGTTCGTCACGAGACCGGTCGCGGCGAGGTTGGCGGCAGAGTCGCCGTCCAGGATCACCTTGTTGAATAGGCCAACTATCTCCTCCGCCTGCTTGGGGTCGTCCCACCAACCGGGTTTGAGCTCCTTGACGGCCGGGTAGAGCGACCCACGCACGCCCATCGACTTCGCTTCCCAGCCAGGCGCGGAAGAGTGCCCTCCATGCAAGTACGTCTTCACCTCGTCGAGCGTCGCGCTGTGATACGGGCCGAGGCTGCCGTGCATGGGGGAGCGGATGATCTTGTGCACAGGGTCGTAGATGGGAGATTCGGGGTCTTCGCCGAGGAACATGTCGGCGAACCTTCGCGCCCTCCGGACGTTCTCGGAGATCGTTGGATCGCCGAGGGCGAGGTCGTAGAACCCCATGTTGCCCTCGCCCATGTGGTGCCACTCGGCGTCGCCGGGATGGGCGATGCTGAAGTACTCGTTGTGGATGTTGTACTTCAACCTCATCGGGGACGCGCCATGGTGGTAGTCAAGGTTGTTGATGCGGTTCCCGTCGCGGTCGTCGAACAGCCGCGTCGTCGCGTTCCAGTGCTTGAGCGCCAGGTCTACGAGACTCTCGTCTCCCCCCATGCTGTAGAGGAGGCACCAGTTGTATGACCGCTCGTAGTAGTCGTCGAGGTCGTCCGACCAGTACCACGCGCCGCTTCTCTCGGCGTACTTGCGGCTCATCATGTGCGCGCCCTTCTCCATGAGGGCGATGAGCTTCAGTTCGAGCAGCGCCCACGACGGGGGAGTGGCAACCTCGCTGGCGGTGATTGTCGGCATATTCGGGATGTTAGTCATGGTGTACCTCGTGTGTTGAGGGAGACAGCCCCGTTCATGGCGAGGCGGCTCGCGATGATGGGTTGGTTACTCGTGGAAGGGGATGGGGATGCTCTCTCCGTGCCATGGGAAGGCGTAGCTCGGCTTATTCACGTAGCGGTTCATTCCGGCGTCGATGCGTATTGCGGTCGACGGGGGCAGCTCGACAACGAAGGCTTTGCCGTGTACCTGTTGGACGGTGTCGCCGTCGTTGCCTTCCTGGTGGAAGCTGACCTCGGTGAAGTCGTGTTCCCCGAATGCGCCCGCCTGAACGATGACGCGCCGGCTCTCGCCATGGTTCGTGTTCACGATCTGGATGCCCGCGCCGTCCGGCCTCAGTTCGTCGACGAGTGCTGCCGTGTCCGGCGGCAGGCCGGGCCGTCCGCGGTCTTTGTCGAAGTATCGCACGGTCGCCCGCATGAGGCCGCCGTTATAGGTCGCCTGTGGTGTGCCCATCGTTACCTGGGTCAGCCCCTTCGTGAGGACGAGGTGCTGCGGCATCTGGTTCGTGGTTATGATGTCGTACGACAACCTGTCGTCCTCCATCATCTCCTCGTACTTCGTTATGGCCTCGTTGTACTCCGCTGAGAGTATCTTGATCGGCCAGTCGGGGTTCTTGCCGTCGTAGTATTGGAAGCGCGCGAACTCGGTCTCCCCGGAGTTCTTCTCGCCCAGCCGGTCGCCGATCTCGTTCCAGTCGCGCCGGACGTCCTGATCGCGGATGTGGGTGATGAACTCGTAATCCTGCTTGTCCATGGAGGCGTGGTACAGGTGCATCATCTCCTGGGCGCGCATCGGACTCGGCCCCTGCATGACGCCCCGCGACGAGATACCGTCGTTCATGCCACGTCCAACTGGGGGAGTGAGAATCCAGCCCTCCGGGCCGTATCGAACCGGCGTGATGAGCTGGCCGTCGTCCTCGATCTTCGCCGCGTCGACGATGACCTTGAGCTGCGAGCGCAGCAATTCGAGGTACTCGTAGTCTCCCGTAAGCATGAGGGCACATTCGACGGCGGTGTTGATGCCGTGGAACATGATGTTGTAGCCCTGGTAGTGGTTCCAGCCGTACTGGCCGCCCCAGAACACTCCCTCGCGTCCGCCGCCGATCACACCGTCGTGGTCGACGTTGTCCGGCGTGATCCCACCGTTCCGCTTCGTCCGGTCGATCCACGCCTCGAGGTAGTCGAGCACCCACTGCTTGTACTTCTCGTCGCCGGTGTACAGGTAGGCGTCGGTAACGAGCGCCGCAGCCGCCAGGGTGTTGGGCGTGTCGCGCTGGAGCACGAGCTTGTTGAACAGGTCGACGATGTATGCCCGGCGCTGTGGATTCTCGAACCATCGGGCTTCGAGGTGCGGCACGATCGGGTACAGGCTGGCGCGGACGCCGTAGTAGTTTACCTCGCCGCCAAGATAGCGGCCCGCCAGGAGCATCGTGTTCGCCCAGTTGACGTCGCCTTCGAGCATGGGCCCCTGGCTCGACTGGAACGGCGAGCGGATGATCCGCTTACTGGCGTCCCAGAGGTCGGCCTCCGGGTCCTCTCCTATGTACATGCCGGCGAAGCGGCGTGAACGCCGTGCGTTCTCCGAGATCGTTGGGTCTGCCACCCCCATGTCGTACCACGACATCAGCCCCTCGCCGAGGTGATGCCACTCCATCGCGTGGTTCATGCCCCAGAACTCGTTGTGCTGCGCCGGGGTGAACTTCTTGGTGTGGTTGTTGTGAATGGGCCGGTGGTTGAAGCTCTGATCGCTGATGCGGTTCGTGGCGTTCCACTGCTGCAGGTGCAGGTCGAGCATGTCGTCGGCCCCGCCGAGCGCATAGAAAATGCCGAAGTTGTAGAACTGCTCGTAGAGGTCGTCGAGGTCCTCGGCCAGCAGGGTAGCGCCGCCCCGCTCGGCGTACTTCGACGTGTACGTCCGCGCCGACTCTTCCATCAGGGAGAAGAGCTGCCGCTCCATCAGCGCCCACGCGGGAGGAGCCGTGACTTTGGTAGCCGTAATAGTTGTCGTGCCGGGTAATTCAACGGGTCGTGCGTTCATTTTGGGGCCTCCCCCTCCTGCGGTTCGACTTAGTCAAGTTTCTAGTAGGGACTCCCCTGCCTCGTGACCGGACACCATCGAGCGGTCATCAGGTGGTCGATGAGAATCTCGGTCGCGTCGGGAGTGCCAATGCGCTTCAGGGCCTCCGCCGCGTTGCCTAGCGCGTAGCGGTTCGGATCGTTCAGTATGTTGGACAGGGCGTCGATGGCCCCCTCGGCCTGCGGACCCAGCTTGGCGACCGCCAGCGAGGCGTTCCTCCGCACGGTCTCATCCTCGTCGGAGAGCGAGTCGATCAGCGCGGGTACCGCATCGGACGTGCCCTGCGCCACTTGGCCCAGAGCCTCCACCGCCTGGCTGCGCACGGACGGGTGTCTGTCGCTTACCGCTTCGATGATGGTCTGCAAGGCGTCCCGCGCGCCGAGCCCTATATCGCCAAGCGTCTCTACTGCAAGGGCCTTGTCCCACTCCTCCGATGTCTCCGCGACATCGACGAGCGCGGGGACCGCCGGCCCTCCTATGGCCGCGAGGGCGTAGCTGGCGTTCGCCGACTGCTCCATCTGTCCGGGCACCCGGCGTAGCCTGTCCTTGTCGTTGTACCAGTTGTCGGCGCTCCCGGAACGCATGGTGTCGATCAGCGGCCCGACGGCCGGCTCGCCCATGGCGCTCAGGGTGTACGCCGCGTCGAAGGCGGCAGGCTCGGAATCCCCACACAGCGCGGAAATGAGCTCGTCAACCGATGAGCCGTTTCCTGCGTTCGCGCCGTTCGTCTCGGCGCGGTTCCAGTCCCAGATGTGTGACAGCAGCCCGCTGTTTTCGCCGTCCTCCTCACCCCACTCAGCGTCTTCGTTGTCCCAGCTTGGCGCTACGGGCTCGCCCATGCGATTGAACAGAAACTTGACCATGTATCGCTTTCGGTCGGTATGGTTTGGCATTCCCCGATGGACTATGTCGTAGTTCGCTATTACGACCCGCCCCGCATCTCCTGAGGCGCCGATCTCGCGTTCGTACGAGTCCTCGGGGATGACGTTCGTGTACTGCGTTCCCGGCACCACGCCCGTAGGCCCCATCTCCAGCGGCGTGTCCTGAGGATAGTAGAAGGTCACGAGCCAGCGCGAGTGATGTCGCCTGCGCGTGAACGAGTCCTTGTGCAGCGTCTGGCCCTTGCTGTGAGGCTGGTTGAAGTGGACGAATCGATGCGGTTCGAGGTAATAGTCGTCGCCCATGATGCTAGCGAGCGCCCCGCGCGTCACGGGGTTGTCGTACAGCAGTTGAAGTTCCGGGATTCGTGGCAGGAGGTTGTTGCCGGGGTTCCCCTCAGCCTCAAACAATTGATCGACCTTGGCGAACATCTCATCGTGGTAGTCCCGGGGCAGGTCGGGCCGCACGATGACATAGCCGTCGCGGATGAATGTCCGCATCTGGTCGTCCGTGAGCCTGACCGCGTCCATGGCTTCCTCCAAGCGTCGGGTAGGCTATGCCAACGTCGACCTAGTGTCAAGGCGGAGTGAGGGCAAAGGAGACCGTTGCTTGACATTAAGAGGCTTATCGGACGACTGGAATTCCCGTCACCCAACCCAGCTCGCTCCCATCTGGATACCGGCCTTCGCCGGTATGACGAATGTGCTAATGCCTACCTCGCGGATACGGGGCTGCCAGGAGTGGGGCAATGGCGGTCGCTTACTCTACCGTTACTGTCTTGGCGAGGTTTCGGGGCTGATCGACGTCGCAACCTCGTCGGACGCCGATGTGGTAGGCAAGAAGCTGCATCGGCACGGCCATCAGAATCGGCGTAATCTCGGGCGCGGCGCGGGGGATGTAGATTACGCGGTCGACCATGTCCGCAATGCTCTCATCGCCTTCGGTTGCGACCGCCACGATCCTGCCTCCCCGCGTGTTTGCCTCGCTGATGTTGTTCAGCATCTTTTCGTACAGGGGACCACGAGGATTCAGCGCCACGATCGGCATGTCCCCGTCGATGAGTGAGATCGGGCCGTGTTTCATCTCGCCCGCGGGGTATCCTTCGGCGTGGATGTAGCTGATCTCCTTGAGCTTCAGCGCCCCCTCCATCGCTAGGGGGAACCCTGTCCCGCGTCCGAGGAACAGGAAGTCGGAGAACTCGGCCAACTCGCGCGCCAGGGATGCGTACTGCGTCTCATCGGCCAGGAGTTCGCCGAGCATCAAAGGCAAGTGGCCCAGTTCCCTCACAAGCGTGGCCGCCCTCGCTTCGGGCAGCGTTTCCCGCGAGAGTCCCATACGCATGGCAAGCATCAAAAGGCAAGTCAGGGAGCACACGAACGTCTTGGTGGAGGCGACGCCTATTTCCGGCCCAGCGCGCAGCAGGATCGTTCGTCTGCGACACGGGAGGCCTGAGAACCGGGGTTGTTCGCAAGCGTTATTTGCTTCGCTCCGTACCTCGCTGCCAGCTCCATTCCTGCGAGCGTGTCTGCCGTTTCGCCCGACTGACTGATCGAGACGACCAGCGTCCGCTCGTCGATGACCGGCTGGCGATAGCGGAACTCCGAGGAGTTGTCCGCCTCTGTTGGGATGCGGGTCATCGACTCCATCCACATCCGCCCGACCATCGCCGCGTGAAAGCTGGTGCCCATCCCGATCAGGACCACTCGGTCGATGTTGGCGATCTCGTCGTCAGTGAGCGGGAATTCTTTGGGGTTGATCGTCTCGGTATCGAAAGAGACGCGCCCACGGATAGTATCCAGCGCGGCCTCCGGCTGCTCGTGGATCTCCTTGAGCATGAAGTGCTTGTATTCACCTTTCGCAACCGATACGGCGTCATACGGCGCAGCCACAGGCTGCTTTTCCATCGTCGTCCCGTCCAGCCTTTGGTAGACCGCTTCTTGAGGTGTTATAGATACCAGCTCCCCGTTGGCAAGATAGGTGACTTTGTGGGTGTGATCCAGCAGGGCGGGAAGGTCGCTTGCCAACAGCATTTCCTCCTCACCATACCCGACGACGATGCCTCCCGCGTTGCCCAAGCGGAACGCCACGAGCTTAGATGGCTCATGGTTCGATGCGATAACCACCGCATTCGTGCCGCGTAATCGCCCGGCTGTTTTGGCTGCGGCCTCCTCGAGAGAAAATCCCTCGCGCAAGTACAGCGAGATGAGAAGAGGGATGCACTCGCTGTCGGTGTGTGACGTGAATTTGAAGCCTGCGCCTTCGAGTTCCCGCCGCAGTTCAAGAAAGTTCTCCACGATGCCGTTGTGTACAACCGCGACCTGTCCGTCGGGGTCGACAAAAGGGTGAGCGTTCTCGTCCGATGGTCTGCCGTGGGTGGCCCATCTGGTGTGACCGATGCCGACTATTCCGTCCGGGAGACGTTCTTCGAGCGACTCCCGCAGCGTCGAGAGCTTGCCCTCAGCCTTGCGGACCGAAATAGTCCGTCCGTCCGACACCAGCGCGATCCCGGCGCTGTCGTAGCCTCGGTACTCGAGCTTGGCAAGCCCTTCGAGCAAGATGGGCGTAGCCGGCCTTGCGCCGGTGTATCCGAATATTCCGCACATGTAGCTCTCTCAGATGCCGTTCAGAAGATGTGTTAGTTTTGCGGACCGTCGTCAGTAAGAGTCGATGCCAGAGGAGTCGTGTGGGCGGGGGTGATTCCCTGCTTTGCGGCCTCACCGCCGATGCGATACACCCCTTGGTACGCAGGCGGGAGCATCATGGCGACACGACTCATAATCATGTCGGTCATCGACTGCAGGATGGCAGCGCTTGGTCGTCCTTCGATATCCGGCAGGGTGAAGGCCCGCCCGATATTGATACGGAGCCGCCCGGTGGGGCGAAATACGTGGAGCGGGCTGTTCATGCCGTCCGTGCCGGATATCCCCACAGGCACGATCGTGGCCTGCGACTTCATGGCGAGCCGCACGACGCCCGGCTGCGCTTTCTTCAATGCGCCTGTGCGACTCCGTGTACCCTCGGGGAATATCATTACGCACTGGTCGCGCGCCAGCTTTTCGAGTGCCCATCGGTAGGCCTTTGGATCGGTGGCAGACCGGTTCACGGGATGAGCGCCGTAGGTCGTGAAGAACCACTTGCCGGGCCCCTTGAAAAGCTCTTTCTTGGCGAGAAACCATATGCGGCGAGGGAAGCTGGCCGACATCAGCGGAGGGTCGAAGTTGCTCACGTGGTTGGCAACGACGATGATCGGCCCCATCGGCGGGACATTTTCTTCCCCATGAACGCTCCAGTCGGAAAACAGGCGCAGCGTTGCCCTCGAAGTGATATTGCAGGTCGTGTTGAGCAGGTCGTTCATGCGCCCTCGATGAGGTCGATTATCCGGCGGACTGTCTCACAGGTGTCGAGGTTGTCGGTGTCGATAATCACTGCGTCGTCGGCAGGGTGGGACTCAGCGCGCTGAGAATCAATTCTATCACGGTGGATTAGCCGATAGAGCACTTCATCGTAAGTGGACGAGTCCGGTGTGTTCTTTCGTTCCTCGTACCGACGCATTGCCCGAGTTTCCGGCGATGCGACGAGATAGACCTTGATCGTCGCATCGGGAAGCACCATTGTGCCGATGTCACGTCCGACCATCACGATAGGACCGTCTGTGGCAATCGATCTCTGCTGGTGTATAAGAACCCTCCGTACGCCTCGAATCGCCGCAACTGGAACGACGCCCTGTTCAACCTGCGATTCATGTAGTTGGTCTGTGACGTCTTCGCCATCTACGAACAGCCGCTCCCCGTGCTCCGATTTCACGAGTCGCATAGTCAGTCCCTCGGTGACACGGGTCATCTCGTCCTGGTCCTGCAGATCGAGTTGCGCGCGTAGTCCGGCATATGCGACGGCCCTATACATCCAGCCGGTGTCGAGGAACCTGCATCCGAGCTGTTGGGCCACGATCCTGCCCACCGTCGTCTTGCCGGACGCGACGGGGCCGTCGATGGCGATTGTCATGTGAGTGGTCAAGGTATCCCTCGGTCGAGGGTAGGGGAGCGCGCTGATTATATCCGCGCTCTCCCCGAGGCGGCAACGGTCGTGTTGGGCTTGTGACACATTGTGTCTCCCGCCTACAATGCCGTTTCAACGGAGGTGAGAAGATGATAACCAAGTTCGGGAGCCTGTATGCGGGACACGTCGACCTCGACGACATTGGCTTCGATGGCCTCCCGGTCAATGACCGTTGGCTCTCCGACGAGCGGCTGGCTAGTGTCTTCGACAAGGCCGAGGCGATTGCCAGAACCCTCGACGACGGGGGCTTTGACGCCATGTGGCTCGCAGAGCATCACTTTCAACGGGAGGGCCACGAGTGCATACCAAACATCCTCATGCTCGCCGTCCACTTGAGCCACCTGACGGAGCGCATCAAGTTCGGCTGCGGCTTCAATATCACACCCATGTGGCACCCGCTCCGTTTGGCGGAGGACTACGCGATGGCCGACCAACTGACGGGCGGGCGAGTGATCTTCGGCATCGGGCGTGGCTATCACACCCGTGAGGTCGAGGTCTTCGATGCGCCGCTTCTCGACAACGACGCCAACCGTAAGCTGTTCGACGAGCAGGTGGAGATCATCTTCAAGGCGCTGCATGAGCCGGCCTTCTCGCACCGGGGCGATCACTACACCATCCCGCCACCCGTGCCATACCGAGGCTACAAGCTTGAGGACATAACCCTCGTTCCCCCTCCGCGAAGCCGGCCCGTCGAGTGCTACCAGCCCATCGTCAGCGCCAACCCGCGCTCCCTCGACAAGATGGCCCGCTACGGCATCAAAGGTATGATCGGAGGCGGCGCTGCTGCCGGAGGCGCGCACGACGCCACTGTCACCGCATGGCGGGGTGCCCTCGCACGGGCCGGACGCGACACCGAACTCGGCGAAGACCTCATCATCGGGCTGGTCTTCCACATCGCCGAGAGTAAGGAGCAGGCCATCGCGGAGGCCCGACCATTCTACGAGGAGAACATGAAGATGTTCGCACCCCTCGGATTCGTGCGCGGACTCACCGACGACCAGATCGCCGCTACCGGCGACCCTTCGCGCATCCACAGGGCAGGGCTCCCCACCCTGGAGGAAGCCGCCGAGTCGGGTTCGTGGATGGTCGGCCCTCCGGATGCCGTCATCGAGTCGCTGACCGAGCTGCAGGCGCGGTATCCGGGACTCCGTGAGGTCAACGTCGGCTCCGTCGTCGGGACGCCGCAGAGCGTGGTCGTGGAGCAGCTTCAGCGGTTCTCCGAGGATGTGATACCGGCGTTCAAGGGTGCGTCGTAGGCCGGTATCCAGAAGGGCGGTGACTAACGGCGCTCTACTCCCGGTAGTCCTCCGCCGAGTCTTGTGGGACGTATCCGAGGACGCGGCGGGCGTGCTCGATGTCGCGGTAGTTCCATTTGTTGTTGGATACCGCGAAAAAGATGTCGTACAGGAGGTCGTCGGGCGCTTCGATGCACCTATGCAAAATATCCGCAACGTCGCGGTGACTCAGCCACGCGGAAAACTCCCGGACGTTTGTCGGACGGTTTTCAGCTGGGCACGAACCGATGCGAACGCACAGCACCGAAAGACCGTAGTCGGCGGAGTAAACACGGCCCAGCACCTCGCCCCACACCTTCGAGGCGCCGTAGAACGTCCTGGGTCTCACAAGCTCCTTCGTGACTTTCGGCCACTCCCAGCGCGAGACCGCCTCGTAGTCTCCTGCAACGATCTGGCTGTAGGGCGGGTCGTGGTCGATCCCGCGTATCGTATCCCCCGAGCTGGCGAAGATCACCCGCTGCACTCCCGCCTCGCGTGCCGCCTCGTAGACGTTCCACGTCCCCGCGAGGTTGCCTCTTACAACGTCCTCCATCGGCTCGCTGGCAACGTGGGCCGCAAGGTGGACCACGACATCCTGTCCCTCGAACGCCGGACGAATGGCGTCGAGGTCGCCGATGTCGGCCTGCACCGTTCGCACGCCGTCAACTGGTCGACGATTGAGGGCGGTCAGCTCGTAGCCGCCGACAGCCTCAAGGTGCGACCGGAGTATTCCCCCGATCAGCCCCGACATTCCTGTTATGAGGATCTTTTTCATGTCTACCCTCGCCCCACGTAAAGCTGCCCGACCGGCAGCACGGTCGTATCAAGCATGTTCACGTATGGCGGTAGCAGGGCCATCGCCAGTGCCGCGATCGCTATGTCGTCAGGGGACATCATCGGCTCTTGGTCCGAGGGCCGGGTACTGGCGGCTCGCCACTCCACCTCGACGTTCCCGGGGTGTAGCGCGCCCGCTGAGATGCCATACTCCCTGCCTTCGAGGGCGGTCGACTTCGTGAGGCCGATGATCCCGTGCTTGGAGGTGGTGTAGGGGGCCGAGTTCATCCTCGGCATCCGGGAGGAGATGCTGCCGATGTTGATGATCCGCCCGCTGCTCTGCCGCTTCATGATCTTCATCGCTTCTCTCGTGCAGAGGAACACGCCGGTGAGGTTCACGTTGATCACCTTCATCCACGTTTCCAAGGAGATCTCGTCAATTGGACCGCCGTCGAACGCCCCTGAGTTGTTGACGAGGATGTCGAGCCTCCCGTACTCCTCCATCGTCGTCTCGAACAGCCTCACGACCTGTTCCTCGCTGGTCACGTCCGTCTGGACCGCGTGGGCGGGGACTCCGTATCCGCGCATCTCCTCGGCGCTGTCGTTGAGACGGTCGAGTTGTCTAGCGGCCAGCACCAGCGTCGCTCCTTCCTTGGCAAAGGCGCGCGCGGTACCTCTTCCGATCCCCGTGCCCCCTCCCGTGATTATGCAGACCTTGCCTTCGAGTTTGCCCATGCGAATCTCCCTTTGAGTGATGTTTGCGACGCGGTTCAGTTAAACAATCGACCGTCTGGATGTCAAGGCGAGACGGTTCAGGACGACGGCATCAAATCAGCAGATGTGTTGCCGACATCGGACTCTTCGACAGCCTTTATCGACATCGCTATACGAATATACCCCAGCATGCCTGTTGTAGGGGCGGGTTTCAAACCATCATATGCTCCAACTATTTGGTATAAGAACCATCCTTCCCTTTGAATAGTCCGCCTTGGGATAGTACAAGGATAAGACTACTCCAAAGGAGGGACGGATTGAAATGTCCACGAGGAGCGGAGACGATACAGCCACCATTGGGAACATAGAGGAGTTCCGTCAACAGTGTTTGGAGAACATGGAGTCAGACGACAGGTTCGAGGGCCCTGGCAGGCCGCGTGTCCTGCCCGCAATGGCTCTGTGGGCCGGACTGCTGGTCTGCGTCCTGAGAGGCTCCGGCAGCCAACTGGCGGTCTGGCGTCTTGTCTCGGAACGCCGGCTCTGGTTCTTCCCCCGATTCCCGGTTACAGACCAGGCGGTGTACAAGCGACTCCATAGCGCGGGAACCAAGCCATTGGAGAGACTATTCGAGCAGATCAGCAGCGTGTTGGCAGAACGATTGCAGGGTGTGGTATCGGAGAAGCTGGCTCCATTCGCCGAGGAGGTCGTGTGCATAGACGAGAGTACACTGGACGCCATGTCGAGAAGGCTGCTCACTATGAGAGACATCCCGAAGGGTGACAGCCGTCTGCTCCCTGGCAAGCTGGCAGGCGTGTTCGACGTGAGACGCCAGCAGTGGCGGACCGTCATGTTTCAGCCGGACCCACATCAGAACGAGAAGGTGTTGGCGCGGGAGTTGGTGGAAGACCTGCCGGCGGGAACACTGGTGGTGGCAGACTTGGGGTACTTCGGCTTCGCCTGGTTCGACTGGCTCACCGACAGGGGGTACCGCTGGCTGAGCAGACTGAGAGCAAAGACCAGCTATAAGGTGATCCATACCTACTACCATCGGGGAGACGTCTTCGATGGCATCGTGTGGCTGGGAGCCCACCGTGCTGACAGGGCCAAACACGCCGTTCGGCTGGTGACTTTCAGGCAAGGCAATACGCTGCGACGCTACATCACCAACGTTCGAGAGCCTCGTACGTTCCCGATTGCATCGATGGCCGAGGTCTACGCTCGCAGGTGGGACATCGAGATGGCGCTTGCATAGGTCAAGCAGCATCTCAAGCTGCGTCTTCTCTGGTCTTCAAAGCGGGTGGTGATTCTCCAATAGATATGGGCGACGTTGATAATCTCGCAGGTCCTTCAGGCACTGAGGCTTGAGATAGCCCACAAGGCCGGGGTGGACCCGTTCAAGGTGTCCATTGGCCTGCTGGTCGAGTATGCGCCCCAGTATGCCTATGAAGGCGGGGACCCAGTGAATATCTTCGTGGAGCGAGGGCGTGAACTGGGCTTCATTCGACCTTCCCGTAGAACGCGTATCCACGCGCCATCTATACCCGTCGAGGCAGTCCTGCCTACATCACCAGGACTGTTGCTCATGCACACCCCTAGATATGCCAACCGCAAATGTCACAGACGCATCCAAACATCTCAAAAGCGAATTAGTTGGAGCAGATGCCCTTGTTGGTGCCCGTTCCCGGCACCAACCCGTTTTCATCCCCTTATGTGGCCTTCGCAAGGCCATGGTGATTCCCGCGAAAGAACGTCACCCCGTACCACGATACGGGGCAGGAATCCATCCTCGGGGACCCTGCCATCAATCACTTGACAACAGGGAGACCAACGCCATTTTCAATACAGGTGGTGAGGGTGGCAACCCTCATGACATATTCCGAACACAGCGAAGCGGAATGATGAATCAAAAGGGCTTGCCAGCAGAAACCGTCCCGTACCCACGACGACGGCGCAGCACATTGGATTCCTCTTCACGGAAGGAATGACAGGCTTGGTTATATAGGGTATTCAAAGCTCTCCGTATGCAGGAGGCCGGTGCAGGCGAACGCATGTGGCCCAGCCGCGTCATAAGACAGCAGAATCGCCTTCAGTTCCGCCCCGACAGCTGCATCGCCTGATCGATGACATCGATGCCGACCGCCTCGCTCCACGCCGCGAGAAGCTGCATGGTGATCGGCCCCGGCGTCCCGTCCCCCATCGGACGTTTGTCGATGTACGTCACCGGTAAAACGCAGAACGGCGTGCTCGTAAAGAACGCCTCGTCCGCCGTGTAGGCGTCGTAGGGCTGCAGATGCTCCACCGTCGCCGGAAGCCCCAGCCCGTCCGCCAAGTCCAGCACCATGCCACGGGACACTCCGGCGAGAATGGCGCGTTCGGTTGGCGTCCGCAAAACGCCATCCGTCACGATGAACACGTTATAGCCGGAACCTTCCGTCAGGTAGCCGTCCTTGTCGGTCAGTATCGGCCACGCGCCGGGATCGAGATCGTTGGCCTCCAGTTCGGCTATGCTCATATTCATACGGCTCAGGTGCTTCAGCTTCGGGTCGAGCGCTTCCGCGTCGTAGCTCCGCGTCCGCGTAATGACACCGTGAAGGCCGTTCACGTAATTGTCGGCGTACCAGATGGTATTGGGTCCGTACTTGATATAGACGTTCGGGGGACCCGCTGCCCATGCGCGTGGCCCGCCCGGCCCGCGCGTCACGAGTTGGGAGATGCTGAAGTCGCCCACCTCGTCGAGGAGATGCCTGTTTCGCTCTATCCCCTCTTCCGATAGATCAAGCATCTCCTGCGAGGTCAGTCCGGGGTCGATTCGCACGTACTTCAGCGATCGGTACAGACGGTCGACGTGCTCCTTCATCCGAAAGCTCGCCCCGCCGAACGTCCGTATCGTCTCAAACACCTGATCGCCCTTGGACGGCCCCAAATCGCTCGGATCGTACTTGATCCTGTCCATTGGCATCCACTCACCGTTGTAATATCCGACGAACTCAGTCATGGTTTTTGCCTCTCCATCATATTCACAGCAACGGACAGCAGGGACGCAAACACGGAATCCCGCGTTGAGTCGTCTATGCTATGGCCTCGTAGCCATCTCGTCAACGGCTCGGTCTCGGTTGAACGGGCAAGTGGCGTATGCTACGCTCACGCCACACAGGAGACCTTGATGAGACGGGTTCACGACGTGGGTGGAACGCGGGGCTTCGGCCCTCTCGAAATCGAGGAGAACGAGCCGGTCTTTCACGAAGAGTGGGAGGGCCGCGTATTCGGCATGATGACTACGATAGGCCATCGCGCCTTCCCCATGCGTCCCACCATCGAGAGCATCGAGCCTGCCACCTACCTCGCTTCAAGCTACTACGGGAAATGGCTCATCGCCCTAGAGAAGGGCTTTGTCCAAAGCGGCTCCCTAACGGCCCACGAGCTTCGGGACCGTGTGGAGTTCCGCCTGAGACATCCCGACTCGCCCGTTTCAGAAAATCGCGATTCCAAACTGACACGCTCCGCTTGGAGAGACCGATACAGCCAGCGTTCGCCCAAGTACGACGGCGACCCGGTCTTCTCAGATGGAGACGTGGTCGTGACCCGACACATCGACCCGACAGGACACACCCGCATTCCTCAATACGCTCAGGGAAAACGAGGCGCAGTCCACGCTTTACGCGGCGTCTACGATCTACTCGACCTGAAAGTACAGGGCATCCTCAAGCCGGAACCGGTCTACACCGTCGCTTTCGACGCCCGTGAGCTATGGGGTGACGAAGCCGAATCGTCCCAACGGGTCTACATCGACCTCTGGGAAAGTTATCTGCTCCGTCCTGAGTAGAATTGGCCCATCAACTCGTATTGAGAAGCCTGTTACAGCGACAGACACCGCCCACCGCAATGGAGAATCACGAAACGGAGGCTGCTGACCACAATGTCAGACCATGACCATGACCACGACGAATTCCACGAGCCGACTGACTCCGAGGTCCGCGCCAAGGCCGTCGAGTCACTTCTTGCCGAGAAGGGCCTGCTGTCCACTGATGCCGTTGACGAGATCGTTAACCAGTACGAGAACGACGCAGGCCCCATGAACGGTGCGCGAGTCGTTGCCCGTGCATGGACCGACCTCGAATACAAGAACCGTCTCTTGGAAAACGGCGGAGATGCGGTCGCCGAGCTGGGTTACGGCGACGAGCACAGCGCGCGGCTGGTAGTCGTCGAGAACACGCCGGGAGTACACAACGTTATCGTTTGCACCCTGTGTTCATGCTACCCCTGGTCCGTCCTCGGCCTACCGCCGGCATGGTACAAGTCGGAGACTTATCGCTCACGTGTGGTAAAGGAACCGAGAACCGTGCTCTCCGAGTTTGGCCTCGACCTCGGCGACTCAATTGAGGTGCGCGTATGGGACAGCCTCTCCGAGCTGCGCTACATGGTCCTCCCCGAACGCCCCGCTGGTACCGACCAGATGAAGGAAGAAGAGTTAGCCGTCCTCGTCTCCCGCGACGCCATGATCGGCGTCGCCAGAGCCGAAACCGGGTGATTACACCGAACGAGATTCGCCCACCTTCCAATCTCCCCCCTGGCGGGGGAGAGACAAAGAGAGGGGGCCTTTCGCATCCTCCGCGCTCCCCGTGCCCTCTGCGGTGAATACTGGTAAATTCGTCTTAGAACAACCGAAGGAGTCCTCGTGAAGAGCTATCTCACCCACTTGGAGTGCACCAGTTGCGGCGCGACCCATTCCGCGGACCAACTCGTCCGCCTCTGCACCGAATGCGACAAGGTGCTCTACGCGCGCTACGACCTCGACGCGGCCCGACGAGAGACTGACCGCGACTCTCTTGAGGGCAGGCGCTCCGACATGTGGCGGTACTTCGAAATGATGCCCGTGCTCGACGAGCAGAACATCGTAAGTCTCGGCGAGGGCATGACCCCCATACTCGACGCGCCCCGCTTGGGCGAGGCCCTCGACGCAACGAATTTGGTCATCAAGGACGAAGGCCAAAACCCCACCGGCACCTTCAAATCGCGTGGCCTGTCAGCCGCCGTCTCCAAGGCAAAGGAGCTTGGCGTCGGGGGCGTGACCATCCCCACTGCCGGAAACGCGGGCGGCGCCCTGGGAGCGTATGCGGCAAGGGCCGGCATGGACGCGCACGTCTTCATGCCCCGGGACGCCCTCGACGCCAACAAGAAAGAGGTCACCCATGCCGGAGGCACGCTCCACCTCGTCGACGGCCTGATCGGCGAGGCCGGCCAGCAGTCGCGCGAGTTGGCAGCCGAGCTCGGCATGTTCGACCTCTCGACCCTCCAGGAGCCGTACCGCGCCGAGGGAAAGAAGACCATGGGCTACGAGATTGCCGAGCAGTGCGGCTGGACCTTCCCCGACGCCATCATCTACCCCACCGGCGGCGGCACCGGCGTCGTCGGAATCTGGAAAGCCATCGAGGAGCTTGAGGCCTTGGGCTGGACCGACGGCAAGCGCCCGCGCTTCTTCTGCGTGCAGGCCGACGGCTGCCAGCCGATCGTACGCGCATTCGAGCGCGGCGACGAACACGCCGAACCGTGGCAAAACGCCCACACCGTCGCTCACGGAATGCGTGTCCCGTCCGCCATCGCCGACTACCTCATCCTCCGCGTCCTCCGCGAGAGCGGCGGCGGTGCAATCGCCGTCTCCGACGACGACCTGCTCGACCACATGCGCCTCATCGCCCGCACCGAGGGCATCGTCGTAGGCCCCGAGGGCGGCGCAACCGCAGCAGCAGCCCGTCGCCTTATCGCTTCAGGTACCCTGTCGCCTGACGAGCAAGTGCTGCTACTGAATACGGGATCGGGGCTGAAGGTCCCTGAACTGATGTAGGAACCGCGAGGAGCAGCGAGTCGCCTATTCAAGAGACCCGAAAGGAACTCACCCATGAGCAAGCTCTACTACACCGAGACCGGCCACTCCATGCCGAACCTCGCCGAGGAGCTGACCACCTTCCGCCGAGCCCGCAAGGTCATCACTCTTCCGCCGACCTCCTCGCCCGCCACACTGTACTTCGTCGCCAGGGCACACGAAGGGTCGGCCCGCCCGCTCCACGTCTCCGTCAACGGGACAACCCTCCCGCCGGTGACCCCACAACTGCCCTGGCACACGTGGTATGAGCTATCCGTCGACCCCGGCCTCCTGCGGGCCGGAGACAACGTCCTCGAGTTCTGGACCGACTCCACCGCCATGAACTCGTGGGCGCTCGGCCTCGAAGCCGGACATGCCGACCCCAACAGCTTTGTGAGCGACGACTCAGGCCGCAGTTGGCGCAGTCACCACATGGCCTACCTCAACGTCGTCCGCGCGGAGTACGTCGTCCGCGTCCGCCTCGCCGAGGGCGAAGACCCAGCTCCCCCGTCCATGGTCTTCAACGACCCCGACGATCCGCGACTGGAGTCTCTCAGAGCCACCATGCCTGCACAGGCCCTCGACCGAAGCCTGCCCAAGCTCGAACGCCTGCGCGCCATAAGCACCTGGCTCGCGTCGAGCTGGGAGCATACCCCCGCAGCACCGGACCTCGGCGTCATCAACTCCCCTTGGGACCCAGAGACCGTACTGGCATGGGCCCCCGGCCAGTGCGGACACAACGGCCTCCGCCCCACCGCAAACTGCATCTTCTACGGAGTCGCGTTCGCCAACGCCGCCCAGGCCATCGGCGTCCCCGCCCGCTGCGCCATCTTCGCGGGCAAGCCCGGCAAAGCCGACGGCCACTTCACCGCCGAATACTGGTCCGTCGAACACCGAAAGTGGGCAATGGTCGACCCTAATTTCGATGACTTCTTCATCCGCGACGGCGTTCCCCTCTCCGTCAGCGAGCTGCAGAAGCTCGGCTCCGACCTCGAAGACGTGACCGCCCGCGGCCCCGGCGCCGAGTCGCAGCGCCCGAACCAACGAGTCCACCGCTGGTTCGACAGCCACGAACGCCGAGCCCGCTCCCTCGAATTCCGAACGGCCTGGTATCGCGCCGACCAGCTCACCCGCCCCGAGTTCAGTCCCCCCGCACACGGCGGCGGCGGCGCCTACACCGAGACCGGCATCGTCTGGGAAGAGCGTGACAAGGACACCTGGCCCATGTTCCCCTTCTTCGGATCGCCCGATTACTTCGACGCTCCACCCGTATGGGAAGGATGAGATCCTATGTCATGTCAGCCCATTGACTGCGTCGCAAATCACATGAGACAACACCTCAATCCGTCATTCCTGCGAAGGCAGGAATCCAGAGAGTCCGGTCAGGTGAAAATACGTTCGCGCCATGACGAATTGACATCACCCCGACTTGCACTGAGTCAGATCAGGCACATGTCGGTAAGCGTCTTGCTGCTTATAGCGGTCTGCCTAACCCTCTCGTGCGCACAGTCAGACAGCGGAGGACAACCCCTCGCTACCGAACCGACGAGCCCCGTTCCCACACCAACGACGAGTCCGGACCCACCGACGGCCGCGCCTGAACCGACACCCGCGCCTCCATCGCCCACGCCCCAGCCAACCGTCACCGCTACTCCGGCTCCGACGCCGCGAACCATCACGACGCGAGTCCAGAGGGAGTCCACAGTCGCGCCCGACTTCGAGGTCGAGACGTTCACCGGCGAGACGCTCCGACTGTCCGACCTCAACGGCAAAGTCGTCGTTCTGAACTTCTGGGCTTCCTGGTGTCCCCCCTGCCGCTGGGAGATGCCCTTCTTCGAGACCATGTGGCAGGAGTACCGCGACAGAGACGTCGTGTTTGTAGGCATTGCCATGTCCGATACCCTTGAGAACGTCCAGGCCTTTGCCGAAGAGGCCGGCGTGACGTACGCTGTCGCGCTCGACACGACCAACGAGATCGCCCGCGCATACGAGATACTCTCGCTGCCGACCACATTCTTTATAAGCAAGGACGGGTTCATCGAACGCAGACTGGCCGGCGCCGCCAACGAGGGTGTTCTCAAGGTCTTCCTCCGAGGCCAACTGCCCCGCGAATAGTCTCCGAAGACACGGTTATATCTATTCGTTACAACTTCGCCTCAACGACTCAAGTGCGCCCGTACACGAAGAACCCTTACTGTCATTCCTCTGAAAATAGGCTCCGGCAAACCTGTTGTAGGGGCAACCCTTGTGGTTGCCCGTTCCCGGCACCAACCCGTTTTCATCCCCTTATGTGGCCTTCGCGAGGCCATCGTCATTCCCGCGATTGCGGGGATCCATTTCAGCCGGTCAAATCATAGCGATTTCACAGCAACTTCGCGTTGGAAGACCGGCTGAGCGTCACCGCGACGCATGAGCTATCATATCGAGAGCGTCACGGAGGAACTCTCCCTAGATACAACCATGATCTTCGGCAAGCCCATACAAGTAACCCACGGAGTCTTCCAGTTTCGAGTCCTCGGAGCCCGGATCACCGCGCTGATCGAAAACGGCCGGGCCATCTTGGTCGACGCGGGGCTGCAAGGTAGCCTTCTCCCAATAACCGGCGGCCTCAAAGACCTGGGACTCACCCTGGATCACGTAGACACGGTCGCTATTACCCACGCCCACCCCGACCACTGCGGCGGACTCGGTGAGCTGGTCGAGGGGACCGAAATCAAGGTCGCCGCGCATCGGCTCGACGCCGGCTTCATCGAGGGCACGACGACGCCACCCAACCCTCTGCGAAACGAGCTGCTCGCCAAGATGGCCGAACCCGTACTTCCCAAGCTCATGGGAGGCCACGTCCCCGTCGACCTTCCGCTCGAAGACGGCGACATCATCCCGTTCGGCGCTGAGGTCCGAGTGGTTCACCTTCCCGGGCACACCGACGGCAGCATTGCCCTGCACTTGCCAACCAAACGTGTCATCATCGTCGGCGACGCGCTCCAGTACAGGTTCTCACTGAAGCTCAGCCCACCCGCGGAAGGCGTCACCCAGCATCCGGATGAGGCCCTGCGCTCGCTCGACAAGCTCCTCGACCTCGATTTCGATATCATATGCTTCAGTCACTTCCCACCCATGCGCAAGAACCCCCGTGCGGCGCTTCGGAAAATGATCGAAGAACACGCCGCGCGACGGGCCGCGGTCTGATAGGAGACGGCTATGACCAACGGCAGCACAGCCAACGTCCCCATCGGCAAGACCCTCGTCGATTTCCTTCGGATGACCGTTGAAAAGCACGGTCCTAGCGACGCCCTCCTGATCAAGCCGGTATTCCGATACCTGCGCTGGAGCTACTCCCGTGGAGCTACTCCCGCCTGTGGGAAGAGTCCGGAAAAGTGGCTTCCCTGCTCCAGAGCCGCGGCCTGAAAAAGGGAGACCAGATAGTCCTCTGGGGACCCAACTCCCCTCACTGGGTGCTCATCTTCTTCGGATGCGTGAGAGCCGGCGTCATCGTCATCCCCCTCGACCTCCGAAGCGCCCACGACTACGTGGAGCGGGTAATCTCGCGCACCGAGCCCAAACTGGCCTTCACCTCACGGTTCACTCCGAAAGGAGACGTCGACCTCGAAGTCCCTGAGATTAGCTTCGAGCAATTGGAGGATGCCATCGCCGACATGCCCCCACCCGCTGACGTGGACATTGGCCCCGACGACCTCGTCGAGATCATGTTCACCTCAGGCACGACCGGCGACCCGAAGGGCGTCATGCTCACCCACCGGAACCTCACCGCCAACATCGAAGGGATCTCCCAATACATCTCCTGCGAACCCTCCAGCAGACTCCTTTCCATCCTTCCGCTGAGCCACATGTACGAGCAGATGGGCGGTCTCTTCGTCGCCCTCAACTCCGGCGCAAGCGTGACCTACCCGACGAGCCGCCAGCCTACCGTTCTCGCCCGGACGATGCGCGAGCGCAAGATCACCATCTTGCTCCTCGTTCCCCAGGGTCTTGAGCTCCTCATGAACGGCATTGAGCGCGAGATAACCCGACAGGGCAAGAAGGCCCTATGGGACAAGCTGCTGACGATAGCCGAGCGAACGCCGTTCCGGCTCCGGCGTGTCCTATTCCGCCGAGTTCACAAGCAGTTCGGCGGCAAGCTCGACTTCATTGTCTCCGGCGGCGCTGCCCTCGACCCGGATCTCGGTCGAAAATGGGAGTTGCTCGGAGTCAAGATCGTGCAGGGCTACGGCGCCACCGAAGCCTCCCCCGTCATTAGCAACCACGCAATAGACGAAAGGCGAATCGATTCGACCGGTCGCCCGCTTCCCAACGTCGAAGTCAAGATCAGCGACGCAGGCGAAATCCTCGTGCGCGGCGACAACGTCACCCCCGGCTACTGGCGCGCCCCCGAAGAGACCGCCGCGGCCTTCGACGGCGACTGGTACCGGACCGGCGACCTTGGCTACTTCGACGACGAGGGATTCCTCCGCATCCAGGGCCGCCTCAAGGACATGATCGTCCTCCCCAGCGGCCAAAACGTCTTCCCGGAGGACATCCAGTCCGTCCTCACGAAACACCCAAACGTCACCGACGCAACCGTCGTCGGCCTCACCAAGGGTTCATCCGTCGAGGTCCATGCTGCTCTGATACTGGACGACTCCGATACCGCTCCTGATGTCGTTTCCTGGACGAATGATCAACTCGCCGAGCAGCAGAGAATCAGGGGATTCACCGTTTGGCCCGAAGAGGACTTCCCGCGCACTCACACCCTCAAAGTGAAGAAACGAATTGTAATCGACACCATCCTCGGCAAGATTCAGCCGGAGACTCCGGCCGCGGCAACCTCCGGTGGCAGCCCCTCGGGCGGAGCAAGAGGCATCACTCACATCATCGCCGAGGTGAGCAATCGAGGCCTCTCGGAAATCACCCCTGAGGCTACCCTCGGCGACGATCTCGACCTAGACTCCCTCGGACGAATCGAACTACTCTCGGCAATTGAGGCCGAGCTCGGCGTCTACATGGACGAGAGCCAACTCGACCAGGACACGACCGTCAAACACCTGACCGATCTCGTCGAGGAGGGCTCCAAGAACCCACCCATGATGAGCTTCCCCGCGTGGGGTATGCGCTGGTGGTGCCGTGTCCTTCGCGGCATTCTCCAACGGGCGATCATCTTCCCCGTCGTCAGCCTACCCTACAGCCTGAAGATAACCGGTCGCGAGCGCCTCGAAGGCGTCACCGGCCCTGTCCTCTTCGCATCCAACCACAATCTCGGACTCGATAATCCGCTTATCATAAAGGCCATTCCCAACAGACTGCGACGGCGCATGGCCATAGCGGGAGCCGCGCAGCTCTGGAAGAACCCCATCTTTTGGCTCATGAACCCCCTGCTGGGAAACGGCTTCCCTCTCGCCAAGGAAGGCGCCGTGCGGCCCAGCCTCGAAAACATGGGCAAGATAATCGACGACGACTGGTCCGTGCTCATCTACCCCGAGGGCGAACTCACCGTCGGCGGCCCCATCAAGCCCTTCATGAGCGGCGCCGGACTCGTCGCAGTCGAGGGCCGCCTTCCCGTCGTCCCGCTCCGCCTCCACATCCACAAGCTGGGATTCCCCTCCCGATTCCCCTTCCTCACGCGAGGCAATGTCGAAATCCGCATAGGCGAGCCAATACTCTTGCCTCCCGACACCGACTACCAAGACGCGACATCGGCAATCGAAGACGCCGTCAAGTCCCTGTGACAAACTTCACACCCCACAAATGACCAATGAACTCCTGCGTCTTCGGCAAAATAAACTCAGGGAAGCTGCCCACAAGCTGGTTATATCGGGATGACACCGTAATGGCGCTCTTGGACATCCAGCCCGTCAACGAAGGTCACACCCTGCTCATCCCCGCCGCACACCGACCCGGCGGTAACTGTTCAGAGTCGGTGAGATATTCAGGAATTGTTCTCATACTGTCATTCTGAGGAGCGAAGCGACGAAGAATCTACAATCTCTCCCCCGCCGGGGGGGAGACACAGAGAGGGGGTTTTCGCATTTCAACTCACGGAGACTGAACAGTTGCAGCCCGCAATTTCCCTAGACCCCACTCCGCTCCGTAAGATATACTGAAACCCTCACTGACCCCGTGGGGATATAGCTCAACTGGGAGAGCGCGGCGTTCGCAATGCCGAGGTTGGGGGTTCGAGTCCCCCTATCTCCACCACTTACCACTCCCCCGTCACCCTCATTTGACTCAGACACCCGTCATTTCATAGCTGAAATGACGGTGATCAGTGCTCGACTGTGCCAAGTCAATCCTTTGGTATCCCATCAATGGTGTGGTAACTCTTGTGCTAACATTTCGCCTTAGAGGTTTTCAACAGGCCGGCGAAAATGTACCGGCGTGGCGGAGCAAATTTGGACCACCTCATGCTCACCGAGGCCTCCCTGAGTTTCCTGGACCTCGGCATTCAGTCTCCCGGAGCAAGCTGGGGGAATATGATCCAGTCCAGCCTGTCTGTCTGGCGTCTGCATCCCCATCTGATCTTTATGCCGGGCCTAACACTGGCCGTTGTCGTCTTTGGCTTCAACTTCTTGGGCGATGGGATAAACGACGCGCTAAACCCACGGCAGATCAAGCGCTAGCGATGGTTCGGAGTGTTGCGCTACCGTGAGACGGCCTCCCCCATGCCCGAATTCGTGAAGCTGCCGCAGGAGGAGGAGCGCAGGACACACGTACTGTTCCTGTGCTTGTCCGAATAATATAGTAGGTAGTACCTAAATTAGTGGCAGGTCACAGAACAACAGTGAACCGCTTGCAGTGTAATAGCGATACACCTCAGTCGGTGATGTACGTGTGAGTGATAACCTCCCACACGTGTCCGTTCTCGCAGTCGAAGTAAAACCCGCGTCCCTGGTGCTTGTGGTTGATCTTGCCATCCTTCCGCGAGCGTGGACCGCTCCCAAATGGGATCCCCTCGTCCTTGACACGATGTAAAACCGCGTCGAACTCCTCGTCCGAAGCCAGAAAGGCGTAGTGATTGGATGGTGGGTCGTCCGAGTCATCGAAGTCGAGCGTCAACGTATCGTTGACCTTGACCGGCGCGAAATGTCCCCAGGTTCCCTCATACTTCAGTCCGAAGATGCGGGCGATGAACTTCGCGGACTTCACCTTGTCGTGAGCGGGCACGATTGTGTGGTCTAGCTGCAATGGCATGGCGGTCCTCCTCTAAGATCGTGTCTAATGAGTATTGGAGTGAGCTAACGTCCTTAGCATCACGCTGGTCATGGCGACGGAGATCCATGCTGCTGTCGAAGAAGGACCTTGAGCCCCGGTCCGATTCCTGCGTCCTGCTCACTGGTTATCACAAGAGCCGTCCTTCCGCCTGATACCCTATCCTCTCAGGCGAAGACCTCGGCGACCCGCTCCGAGACGACGTGCTCCTCACCGGGCTGCATCGTGTGGGGCGCGATGACTATCCCTCTGGCGGAGGCAGACACCAGCACCGCCGGATCCCCATCGGCCAGCTCCCCCACGACCTGCTCTTTCGTCTTGCCCAAAGCGTTCGCATCCCACTCCACGTGCGCTAGAGGAGTACCTTCGGGCGCCGCCCCGCCCAGCCCTGGGGACGAGGTCGAGGGCGCAGCCTCCACGTAGCACTTGACATCAGGAACCCTCGACATTGCCTCAGCCATGTACCGGGCCCGTTCTTCGCCGCCCTGGGCCTCCGCCCTCTCGAACTCCTCGATTGAGAACAGCTCCAGCGCAGTGACGATCCCGGCGATCTCCTCCTTACCGACCTTGGGAGGCCGTCCTACCCCGTGATTGGGGCTCGCGTTCATGGTGCATGCCTCGATCAGCTCCTTCTTGCCAAGTATCAGGCCGGTTGACTGGGGACCCCTTATTCCCTTGCCGCCGCTGAATATCGTCAAGTCCGCCCCCATGTCGGCCCAGCGACGCAGCGCGGAGAACGGCGGGAACTCGGCGGCGGCATCGACAACCACCGGCACCCCATGTTTGTGTCCTATCTCGATCACCCGCTCGATCGGCAGGTCTGAAGGTGGAGAGTACGCAACGAAGTGGACTATCGCGGCCGTCTGGTCATTGATGGCCGACTCCAGATGATAGTCCTCCGTCGCGTTGGCCAGCCCGATCTCTACGAGCTTGGCTCCGGCCAGCCGGATCATCAACTCGTAATAGTTCCGCTGCATGACCTGGATGATGACCTCGTCCTTCATCCCCCTGGTGTTGGGCAGCTGGTGCACCCTGGCATTGTCCTTGCCGGTCATGCAGGCTGCGACGCTAAGCGTCACTCCCGCAGCTGCCCCCGCGGTTATGTATGCGGCCTCCACTCCCGCAAGCTCAGCGACCCGCTGCCCCGCCTTCTCGAGGAGTTCCGGCAGCCTGATATACGAACGGCTCGCCTCAGCCATTGCTTCTACCACCTCCGGCCGCATGATAGACCCGCCAATAGCCGTGCCATTCCCGACTCCGTTGATAACGGTCCTGACTCCCAAGCGGTCGTAGAAGCCCATCAGAGTGATACCCCCTCGCTGCCTTGTGACTGGATGATCGCCTATCAAACAGACCGGTACAAGGTCTCTTCGCATCCCCGCAGCGATAATAGTACAATCGTTCGTGGCAATCAAGAAGAAAGGGAAGAAAACGCAGGCCTATCGGCATTTGGTGTTGGTAGGCACACCGTCAATCGTCACTCCGGCGAAGAGCCTGCCCCATACACCGATACGGGGCAGGAGGCCAGAGAGGTGGGTTGGGGACCAGGGCAATCGCATTTGGAGTTGGTGGGCACAACATCAATCGTCACTCCGGCGAAGGAACGTCACCCCGTGCCCCGATACGGGCCGGAGTCCAGAGAGGTGGGTAGGGGACTCTCGCAACTTTGACTCTGAGTGAAATGTGATGGCCCTGCTGTCGCCGACCCTTGAAAGAAATTGGGAATCCGCGCATAAGTCCAGGTCTTGATTGGCGATGCACGTCCGCCACTTCCGTCGGAACGCACCCTGTAGCGAACCGATTGCCGGCGAACTGCCACCGGACAGGTTGCCCAACTCGCCTAGCTCCGTGAGCGCCGCGACTGCCGACCCTCACGGTCTGTTCCGCTTCTACGGATCGTCGTCGCCTGAGCAGACCTCAATGCCGGCCTCCGTATAGTCGTTCTTCGCCACGTTCGCCAGCGCGGCCGGCACGCAGGCATCGTCAGCCCACGGGTTACCCTTGAGGCCGACCTCGATCAGCGTGTCAGCCAGGTCTCCCAACTCATCCGCTATGCCGGTCAGGTCGTTGTCCCATAGCCACAGATGCCTCAGGCTGTCCAGCCCGCCCAGCGTGGCAGGGATCTCGCCGCTCAGGCTGTTGTTGTGAAGCCGCAGCCGCGTCAGCTGGTATAAGCCGCTCAGGTCCGGAATCTCACCCGTCAGCATATTGTCCCGTAAGTTCAGGTCGTCCACGTTGGGGGGCAACATCTCCCCTGCCGGGATCGAACCCGTCAAACCGTTGCTGTGCAGCCACAGGAGCCTCAGGTTCGTCAGGCCGCTCAGGTCCGGTATCGTGCCGCCCAGCAGGTTCCTGTCGATGATCAGCCACGTCACGTTGGGAGGCAGCATCGACCCGTCAGGGACGCCGCCATCCAGCATGTTGTTTGCCAGCTTCAGCTCCTGCAGGCTTGTCATGCCGCTCAGATCGGGTATCGAGCCGGTCAGCCGGTTGCCCCAGAGCCAAAGTTTTCTCATGGTGGTCATCCCGTTCAGCCACGTGGGGACACTGCCCGTTAGGCCGCTGTCTTCGACCATCTCATCGTAGTTGTTCGCAAGATACAGCCCTTCCAGCATCGTAGTGCTCAGGTCCGGTATGTCGCCGCTCAAGTTGTTGCTGTGTAAGTTCAGAACTCTTAGGTTCGTGAGGCTATCCAGCTCTGTTGGAATCGGGCCGTCTAAGTCATTGCTTCGAAGGTTAAGGTAAGTGATATTCGAGAGCAGACCCAGCTCGCCCGGTATCGATCCGTCCAGTCCCATGCCGCTGAGGTCGAGCCGGGACACATGCTGCGGCGTTCCTCCGAGGGTGATGCCCTCCCAATCCGCAATAGGCGTCTCTTCAGTCCAGTTCAGCGTCCCCGTCTCCACCAAAGTGTCTCTCGCTTCCAGCAGAGCCTCGCAGTCCGACACCAGCCCCGCGTTTGCCTCATCGGCCACTGCGCCTCCGGTGACACAGGCGCTCGTCGTTTCGGTCACATCCTCCACGGTGACGCTCGCGCCCAGAGTCTCGGCTCTCCACTGCGGGTTATAGTATGAGTACACCTGGGAGGTGACCGGCTGAGTAATGATCGGATGCAGGGCTTTGGCGTCGAATTGGACATCGATGGTCTCGTTGACAACCAGGTCTTCGAGATAGAGCACTACCTTGCGCTCGGCTATGTCGTAGCGCCAAATCTTGGGATTGTCATTTACCAGGGTTTCCACCGTTTCGATGACGGGGGAGAAGCCCGTGGGGATCCCGATGTCAAGAACGACCATTCCCACGTCCAGTTCAGACGGCGGGACGAAACTTACCGTGGCCGACACAGAGATGAGGTCGTCCACATTGATGCTATCGGGGCTGTAGTCGACGTCGAGCGTGAATATATCGTCGGGTTGTATCTCCGCCTCAGGGCGATTGAATCTGTGCACAACCTGCACTATTGCATCGCCACCGCCCTCTGTGACCAGGTGGATGTCCTCTCCGACCGGCACTCTCACTACTTGGACGATGTCGGCGTTCTCGGCGTCAATCTTCACTTCGCTATTCCAGTCGCCCGATGTCATGGTGATCGTCATTTCGACCGAGTTCTGGATATGCACGCTGTACTGGAACAGGGCTTGCAGCCCAACAACGGTGTCTTGGGTGGAATAGAATCCACCGTAGGCGTTTCGCTGGGAGACCAGCCAGCCAACTGCTTCACCGGCGTTAGCGCTGTCGCCGTGCTCGAGAAGGGCGAGGACGGCGTACCCTGTGTTCTCGACGGCGACGCTCGTTCCCGTTCCTGTGCGTCCCGAACTCAGCTGGCCTTCGGGCCTTTCCCAGTGCAGGCCGTTCTCATCACGAATCGCCATCGCCAATAGCTGGTCATAGGCGTCATCGGCCCGGCTGCTCTTGCCTAGCTCCAGAGCATAGGAAACTACTGCCATAGTGTAGGGGCCTTCGATATCGTCCAGCTGGTTTTCGAGATAGCCGATTGCTAAGAAACTATCTCAAAATGGCAAGTCGCCATTGGCGACGGAACCACAGGAGTGCGCACGCAAGCTGCAGCAATCCGATGTAGTTCGACGCCTTTTTGTCGTAGCGTACCAGAACAGCACGGCACTTGGAGAGCCATGCTAGAGTCCGTTCCACAACCCACCGGCGCGCAGGATACCGCTTGCGCCCAGAACCGTCCAACTTCTCCTCGCCGATGCGTCGGATGTGTGGCCGATAGCCGTGTCTGGCGACGGCTCGACGACCCGAAGGATTGTCATACCCCTTGTCCAAGCTCAGGTGCTGTGGGTCATCCTCGGTGAGTTGCGGACGTTCGACCACAATCGCCTCCAGGGTCTCATCCAACAACGTGGCGTCGTGGGCGTTGGCTCCGGCAACCACAATGCTCAATGGGCCGCCCTGTCCTTCCACAAGCAGGCTCCGCTTGCTGCCAGCCTTGCCGCGATCCGTTGGGTTGGGTCCAATCAGATCCCCCTCAAACGTGCCTTGCCCATGGCCCCGTCTGCCGCCTGCCATTCCCAGTCCACGCCGCCCAACTCTTCGCACTGTTCCACCAAGGCTCCCCATATTCGGCGCAAGACACCCAGTTCCACCCACCGTTGAAAGGTGCGATGGATTGTGCTGTCGTCCCCCAGTTCTTTCGGCAATCGGTTCCATTGGCACCCGCTGCGCAAGCGGAAAATGATGCCGTTGAGCATCTGTCTGGGGTCAGCCCGCTTGCGGCCTCTGACTTTGGGAGGGTCTGCCTCCAAGATGATAGGCCCAATGAGTTCCCAAAGCTCGTCCGGCGCTTCCCATATGGTTTCCAAGCCCTCTCGGTTGTTCACGAAGTTCCTCCAAATGTTCTTGGAGAAACCATACGAATCACCTCATAAACCGCTCAAGGCATTTGTGCGCTATGATTTTGAGATAGTTTCTAAGTCCGCTCCGGCTGTCAAGCCTGCCTCATGGAGCGCGATGGCCACGTATGCCGCCAGGGCCGTGGCTCCTTCGAGTCCACCGTAGAGATATCCATTTGGAACGCCCCCAACCTGTTCAAATGAACCGTCCTCATTCTGATGTTCGAGTATCCATTCGGCCGCCCCCGCTATGACCTCCTGATCAACGTAGATGAAGCCTTCGGCCTGGGCTAGCGTCTTGAGCACAAACGCCGTGAGCCAGATACTTCCACTTGAGCTGCGGTCGCCCCACGTCGAAAAGCTCCCATCGGCTCGTCGAAACATCAACTGTCGCTGATATCCGGTCAACATCAGGTGCTCGGCCCTGGCCGTCAGTTTCGGCTTCAGCTGCCCTGTCTGCTCCAGATACCGGGCTACGAAGACGTTGGGGGCGAAGCGGACCATGTTCTGCTCCCCGCAGCCATACGACATCCGCAATAGGTCCTCCAAACCTTCCAGGGTCTGGCTTAGAAAGCTCCCACTCAAGGAGACGTGCGTACGCGCCGATCCGGGAATCGATCCCGGCGGCATTGCGTTGGGGAACACGGCGGAGTCGCCTCCCGATAGAATCTTGTTGGTGACGACTTCCTGTGGGACGCCCTCGGGCTCGACGAGCAGTTCCTTGATGACCGCGTCCGACGCTTCGCTGCTACGTGCGGTCACCTTCAGCGACAAGGTCCCCAGTTCGGTCAGCCGGATCTTGAACTGCACTGCACTCAGGTCGTTCGGTCCCACTGAGACGGTCTTCATCGCATCGTCGAGGAGAGTAAAGCGGTCGGAATCATCCAGTTCGACGAGGAATTCCTGGGAAGTGTCCAGATAGTTGTGGAGGGCGACCTTCACCGAGAACTCCTCGCCTCTAATGGCGGAGTACGGCAGATCGACTTCCAGGAAGAACGGCTGGAATACCCTCAATTGAGTTTCCGCAATCCCGAGGCCGTGCTCCTTGGAAAGACCGACCGCTCGCAGCATCCACGTCGTGATGCTGTCTGGCGCCTCCGCAGTTACCGACGCGCTTCCGGCATCGTCCGTCATCACGTCGGTCCACAGCCAGGTCTCGGGGAAGTATTGCCGCACACGCTGGATATCAGTAAGGTCGGGCGAGGGGGGCCCAGGAGCAAAGGCCAGAGATTCTCCTCCAGACCCCCCATCAGGCCGTCTGTAGTGTGTTCGGCCGCCCGGAACGTCACGGTTGGTAATTACTACGAGGCCGGCGTCCTCTAAGGTCTCTTTGGCCCCCAGTGTCGTAATCTGATAAATGGGCAGGTCATCGCCATACTCGAACTGCGGCTTATAGCTGAACCGTTCGAGGTCCGCAAACACCTGCTGCAGATTGAGCCGATTATCCCCAAGGAGGTAAACCGAACGGTCAACGGCGGCTAGACCTACTTTCGCCCTCCCTTGAGTGGTGAGAGTTATCTCCACCTCGTCTCCGGGGCGGACCTCCTCGCTGTCAAAGGCCGCGTCGAGTTCCAGGGGATAGCTGGCGGCCACCTCGAACGGGAGATAGTCCGCGGCCACCTCGCCTGTTGCCGACATCTGGTAAACGACCAGCTTTGACATGCCAGCCATCACCGGAGAAACGGTGAAACCGATATCGGAAGATGCCGATACGTCCGATAACACCACCCTGCCGCGCGAGACCACCTCGTAGTAGAAGCTGCCGCTCGTTTCGGTCGAGTGGACCTTGAATTGCGCTCGATCTCCAACTGCGAGGGAACCTGCGACCTGCTCCAAATGGATGAAGCTGTTCGACGGCGAGTGCGCGGCCTTGAGCACGGTGGACGCGTAGCTTCCGCCGGCATCCACCAGGATTGCGACGGCCACAGTGCCCTCAGGTGGGGTGATTGAGACGAGCGCCTTTCCATCGACCGTGTTGACGCGGCTTTCCTCGGAGTACGTGATGGACAGGCCTTCGTCGAAATAGTAGGTCTCCAATCCGACGTCGTGATCAATCAGACTCCTGTCAGGGGAATCCGTCACGAGAAGTACGGAAAATGGCAGGGACGGCTTGAAGGAAGGGCCTTCGGGTATCAGTTGGATGTTGACCGTGGAGTACACGACCGTATGAGGAGCGGTTGTCGTCTCGACGTGCCCGGTCGACTTTTCCTGGACGGTAACTTCGAGCGAGACGTTGCCTGTGCCGTCGGGCCCTCGACCACTGGAGATGTAGTCCGTGGCGGGCAGTTCGAACGAGGTCGTGCCGTCGATTTCCGCGATGAATTCGGCAAATTCCACCCACTGCCAGGTGTACTTCGAAGCAACTATCCGCAACTCTCCTTTGACCGGCTTCCCGAAGCTGTATTCCGCCGATACCGTTCCGGTAATCGGTTCGCCTATGGCCACCCATTCACTGGGAAAGTCTACGTCTATTTCGTACTTGGGCAACACGTAGCGTTCAACACGGACTTCCGTTTCGGCTTCCTGGTCCCCGAACGACGCAACGATCCTCCAATCGCCGAAGTTTGGCTCGGTCGAAAGGGGCATCGTCAGACTCGCCATCCCAAACTCGTCCGACTCCACAACTTCCCGGTAAACCTTGGTGCCCTTCGCGTCCTGTACCTCGACGGTGACGTTCCCGGCCATGGGCTTGAGCTCGATATCCAGCAGCAAAACACGGATGTGCATGTCCTGCCCGGGCTTGTAGATAGGCTTATCGGTCTCGACAAAGAGCACATCGCCGGATTCCACGCGAAGTGAGGTAGTTTCATGGAAACCTGGTCCTTGGACACTCAGACGATAGTATCCTCGGCGGATATCCGGCACCGAGAGCGGGATTGCGCCCGTACCTTCGATACTGCCCGTGGCCTCCGCCACGGCTACGCCTCGATCGAGCAGCGCCAGTTGCACCGTCCCTCTTGCCGGTTGCTGACCCGCAAACAGGGACACGGAAATGCTCTCGGTCTGCCCGGACCTCAAGACCGACGGAGCCAGCGCCATGAAGCCGTCGACCGGGTCCGACGTGACCGCAGGCCGGTCCGACTCAACAAGCGATTGCGCCGTCACCGGACTTGGCGCGTCGCCGCCTGCCGACCAGACCAGTCCAAGCGCGACTGCCGCGGCCAACAATCCGACCCGACTAAAGCTCATACCCATACTTCATCCTTCTCGAGAGCATGAGAAATTGGCAAATGTGCCTGACCTATTCATCAAAGAAGTCCTCATATACACACACAGCGCCGAGGCCCGTCCCACTGGGCGTACCTACGTAAAAGGTATCTCCCGCAACGCCCACCGATACCCCAAGTCGATCATAGGAGTACGAATTTAGACTGACGAATACGGTGATCGGCTCCGCGGAGGCTGAGACCCACCCTCCCGCAGGTCTGGTGAACACGTATGCGTCATTCGTCAGATGGTATCCGTTGTAGTTCTGACCGCCGACCACGACCGTATCGCCGTCAACCTCAACCGACGTTCCGAACCAATCCCCGTCCTCGCTGGCTTCGGGCGTAAGTTTGGCCGCGTCCGAAGTCGATATCCAACCTGTGGCAGGTTTCGTAAACACGTACGCCGCGCCGGGGAGGTCATGGTCCCCGGTCCCCGCCGCACCGACTACAACCGTATTCCCGCTTACTGCAACCGAC
This sequence comes from Dehalococcoidia bacterium, assembly GCA_965247555.1. GTDB lineage: Bacteria > Chloroflexota > Dehalococcoidia > Lucifugimonadales > VXLM01 > VXLM01. The sequence continues at coordinate 874,170 of CBDFHR010000009.1, forward strand.
GCTCCAAACATATCGCCGGCCTCTCCGACGGGGGGCGTGAGCTTGACCGGGGCCGAGACCGACGCCCACCCACTTGTCGGCTTCGTGTACACGTACGCCGCGCCGGCGCCGTCCTCGCTTGGCATCCCCACCACGAGCGTGTCATCTGTAATCGCCACGGACCAGCCGAAGTTTGAGGAGTCCTCCACATCGGACGCCGTTAGCTCGATGATGAATACGTCAGAGGCCGCATTCCACGCCACTCCGTCGGGCTTCACAAATAAGTACGCCGAGCCGCCTTCGTAGTCGCGAATCGCTCCGACAACGAGCGCCCCTGCGCTTAGGGATACCGAATACCCAAAGTTCGTGTCCGTCTCCTCACGGGGGGAAGTGAGCTTGACCGCGTCCGAAGTGGATGCCCAACCTGCATCAGGTTTGGTGTATACATACGCTGCGCCCTCGCCACTCCTGAACCCCGGCGCGCCGACTGCCATCGCGTCAGAATTCAGTGAGACCGACCACCCGAAGCCCCTCTCCACGTCCTCGTCGGGAGGGCTCAGCTTCGCAGCATCGTCCCTGGAGAACAAGCTATTGAAAGGCCCGGTGTACACGTAGGCGGCTCCGGGATCGCTAACGCGTCCGGAATTGGGCGCGCCTACGCCTATGGCGTCGGTGGATGGGGAGATTGACAGCCCAAATAGGTGTCCTCGATTCCAGTCAGGCGACACCAGCTTGGCGGTGTGGCCCATTGGACCGGGACTGTAGCTCCATCCGCCCGTAGGTTCACTGAAAATATACGCCGCCCCCCAGTCTTCCCCATGGTCATCCGAAAGCAGCGCCCCCACGGCCACGTCGCTTCCACCTGCGGAAACCACTCCTCCAAAGGCGTCGCGGACCCCACCCTCCGGGTCCGACAGTCTCACCGGCAAACCGGTGAATACGCCTCTGCCGGTTGGTATCGGGAACACGAAGACCTGCCCCGGGCTGCCTCTCGCACCGACGTAGATCGCATCATCGCTCATCGAAACCGATGCGCCGAAATAGGTGTACGATTCCGCTTCCGGAGAGGTGAGCTTAGATACGATATACGGGTTGTCCCATCCCTCGGGAGGTTTGGTGAATACGTACGCTCCGCTGGTTACACTGTAGTAACCTGGCGCGCCGATTACCACCTTGTCTCCCATGACAGCAACTGACGACCCAAAGTCGTTTCTCGACCAGTATGTCGCCCAACCGTCGGGCGCTGTGAGCTTGACGGATTCTGACGTGGACACCCATCCACTCGCCGGTCTCGTGAACACATAAGCCGAACCCGCACGGTACCCCCTTATGTCCCTATCCCAGGGAGCTGTGATCACAATCGTATCTCCCGAGACGGCGACGGCACGCCCGAATTCGTCCCCTACGTCGCCGGCGGCAGCCGTCAGCTTGGCCGCTGCGGACGTGGAGACCCAGCCCCCTTCGGGTCTCGTGAAAACGAATGCGGAACCCCTGTAGCTGGTGTCGTAATACCCATCGTCGCCGTGTGCTCCAACCACAATTGTGTCACCGCTGATTGACACCGCCCGCCCGAAGTTGCCCTCAGACTCGCCTTCGGGCATCGTAAGCCGGGCCGCCACCGACGTAGAGGCCCAACCGCCGCCGGGTCTGGTGAAGACGAGTACCGTGCTGGATTGAGCATTTGTTCCGGAGTCCGTGGGAATGAAAGCAACTGCCACAGTGTCCCCGTTCTCGGAGACTGCAAGTCCATGCGAGTCGTAGGAACCGTCTTCGGGCAGCGTAAGTGTCGCGGGTGTGGAGGTGTCCCATTCTCCGTCCCGCCTCGTGTAGACAAAGGCCTTCGCCGTGCCAACGGACGAGGTTCCCGTATCGACGGCTTGAACCGTGCCCAATACCGCCGTATTGCCGTCCTCCGAAAGCGATACTCCGAAGATACGGGAAGATTCTGCGTTGGGCGGTCTGATCTTGAACGCCGCGGGGGTGTCGACCCAGTACAGACCCGGCCATGAAAAGACTCGTGCAGCACCTGAGTGAGCCCCTCTCAGATAGTAATCCCGCCGGACGATGGCACTGGGCAACCCGACGGCCAGCGTGTCTCCGCTTACCGCTACCGCGTACCCGAACGTATCTCCCGAGGCGGGGTCCTTTGTCGTGAGCTTCTGAGCGTTGGAGGAAGAGACCCATCCATCCTGTGGCCGCCTGAAAGCATACACGGCGCCGGAATCTAAAGACTCCTGAGTTCCGTTGACGATATCGCTCCCATACGCCCCAACGGCGATGAACTCGTCGCTGACCGACACCGCATGTCCGAACCAATCGCCGGCAGCCCCATCGGACGCGGTCAGCCTCGCCGAGGCCGATGTATTGCTCCATCCTGTGTCCGGCTCGGTGAACACGTACGCAGCGCCCAATACTTCACCGTTCTCATTCCCAGGAGCCCCTACGAGCACAGTGCTACCGCTCGCCGAAACGGAATACCCGAACCGATCGCCCGATGCGCCGTCGGACGCGGTCAGCTTCGCTGAGGCCGACGTATCCGCCCATCCCGTGTCCGGCTTCGTGAAAACATATGCAATGCCCGCTCCGCCCCCTCCCGGTGTGCCTACCACAATGGTGTCCCCGGATACGGAAACGGAATGACCGAACCGGCTGCCCGATGCGCCGTCGGAGGCCGTCAGTTTTGCCGGAGCGGATATATCAGCCCATCCGGTGTCCGGTCTGGTATATACGTACGCCGCGCCTGCACCCGGCGCGCCGACCACGATAGTGGTTCCATCTGTGGCGACTGAGTATCCGTACCGTCCGTCGGCCGGCGCATCCGGTATCGTCAATTTGGCGATGCTGGAGATGCTGTACTTACGGTCCCATCCGTCTTCGGGCCTTATGAACACGTACGCCGCGCCTGGCTCGTTCCCGTCTTGTGTGCCGGGCGCGCCGACCACGATTGTATCTTCGCCCACGGCTGCCGAGGTCCCGAACCTGCCGCCGCGAACGGCCGCAGCCGCGTCTAGCGTGATCCTTCTGTAGTCCCATTCGGTGTTTCGCCTCACGAAAACGTAGGCTGCTCCGGCCACTCTTGCGTGGTCGCCCGGAACACCGACCACCAGCATTTCTCCGTCCACGGCGACCGAGTGACCGAAGCGGTCTCCGGCTGGGCCGTCAAAGGCCCTGAGCGTGACCGGATCAGGGAGCGGCGTGACGGATGCCCATCCGTCCGTCGGCATCCTGAACAAATAGGCCGATCCGGCGTTGAGGCCGTTCTCGGTGTCGTCATCGCGCGCGCCGACGACCACCACTTCTCCACTGGTGAATACGGAGGAGCCGTAATGGTCATACGGCATGATATCGGGCATGGGCAGTTCTCTATGCTCGGCGGTTGAACTCCACCCCTCGGACGGTTTGGCGAATACGTAGGCCGCGCCGGTCCTGTACTCGTATCCTCCGGGCTCCGTGGAGCGACGGCTGTACGGTTCTCCAACAGCGATCGCGTCGCTGCTCACGGATGCCGACCATCCGAATCGAGTCCAGGGAACGCCATTGGGTGCGGTGAGCTTCGCTGGACTTGCGGCATCCGCCCAGCCGGTCTCCGGCCTCGTGTACACGTACACCGAACCCAGATATGGACTCTTATCTTCCGCTTCTCTGGCCTCACGGTAGGTCCCAATAGGGGTGCGATAGCCGCTGTAGGGGGCGCCAATTACCAATGTGTCGCCGGTCATCGACAGTGATTGGCCGAATTCTCGGCCCCTGGCGCCGTCGGGTGCTGTCAGCTTCACCGAATCGGAAGTGTCCCCCCATCCGCCGCTCGGTCTGGTGAAAACGTATGCCGCGCCGAAATTCTCCTCGTCATCATCGAGGTCGGCGAGATACGCTCCAACGACTACCGTGTTCCCGCTCACAGCCACGGATTCCCCAAACTGGTCATCATAGGAGCCGTCCGATGCAGTCAGTTCGGATCCTTCCGAGGTGTCCGCCCACCCATCGCTCGGCTTGCTGTACACATATGCGGAACCGCTTCCCGTTCCCACAACCACCGTGTCCCCGCTGATCGCCACCGATGTCCCAAAGAATGTCTCTGAGAGGACATCCGGAGGGGTGAGCCGAGATGCGTCGGAAGTGGACTCCCAACCTCCGGGCGGCTTCTCAAACACATACGTCGCCCCAACGCGGTACCATTCATCCAGCTCCGGGTCGCGTTCCCATGGCGCGCCCACGACTATCGTATCGCCGCTGATGGATACCGACCCCCAAAGGCATCTCCGCTAACGGATCGAGGAGATGTAAGTACGATCGCCTCGTCCGCTGAGGTCTGCTCGCCTTCGGACACGGTGAACAGGTACACCGCTCCATGAATACTGCTCCAACCAACGTGGGGTGCTCCGACCGCCACGGTGTCTCCGCTTATGGAAACGGACACCCCGAACTCTTCTCGTGCGTCATCTGCGGATCCCGCCAGATAGTTCTTTTCAATGAAGGGGTCGATGGTGATGGGATACTCCGCGCCCGCGTCGTCGACGATGATGGACAGCCCACTCGAGGTCGCCTGCAGTCGTGCTCCCAGTTCCGCACCTGTGGCGTCATATGCGTACAGGCAGGCCGCCATACTTGAGCGAGTTGAGTGATTCCTGAGAACGAAGGAAAGCGGACGTCCCATTCTCATTCACTTCGACCGTTACGTCACCGGACATGGCTATGCGGACTTCCAACGGCCCGTCGACTAAGGACGCGGGCCTGCTCTCAAACGTGAAGCCCTGCTGGAGACCAAGCGGCCCGTTGACGTACCACTCGGTGACTCCATCGGCATACTGATACTCGACGCGTCCGCCGTCCGCCGTGAGAGTGGGATCAGCGACGTGATCGAGGATAGTACCTCGTCCGTACCCGTCAAACTTGAGACTCCACGTCCATTCGACCTCCTCGGCGGAGGAGATACTGACACCGCTTGGACTGAGTTCGGCGCCCAATGAGTGAACTGGGTTTTCAAGACGATAGGTATGTTCGCCCGAGATTTCCGCTACGGCGCGGTAGACTTCGTATGAGCCGGTCAATTGGAGCGTTTCGGTTATGCCGGGAAAAAGCGAGGAAGGGACACGCTCTCTGAGAGCCTGGACATCGTCACGCCCGACAGGAGGCGGCAAATCTCTTGAACTGCCGTCTGATTCCGCTGCAGATGTGGGTTCCGGCGGGTCCGACGCGGAGGCAGATCCTGCACTCATCAACAGGGCGGCCGCCAAAGCTCCCGCGACTGCAAGAGCAGCCATGGAAACACCGCGGCGGCGCTTTCCTTTGTTCGTTCGCCCTCTGCGAAGCAGCATGCCTGGCCCTGGAGTATGAGGTGTGCTGATCGAGATTTCCCGGTTAGAGTTGAAAAAAGCCAGCGGGCCAACCCCCACGATTCGGCGGCATAACGACATGAGTCTTCGATGCCGGCTGCACGTGGCCTTTCTCATATCTATACGTCTAGAAAGTCATTGCGGTTCACTCTGTCGTTCGTGGAATCTCACCATGGTCAGGGCATAAGTGAGGATTTCCAGGATTGGGAGTCTTCACGCTTGGAGAAAGTTCCAAACAACATTATGACACCATATTCAGACTCAGGGGCCCCGTCAATCCCCGATTCATCGATTGCCCTGCCTTAATGGGCCCCTAGAATTCGCGGTACAGTACACGTAAGACCTCCAAGCAGGCCATTGTGTACTGTTACTCCCAACGCGTCTGCGGCGCTCGCTGCTCTTCTGGGCTAAGTGCGCGGCGAAGAAACCGATCAAGACGAAGCGCCGAATCCGCAAGCCTGCTCCAAACGTTCCCGCTTCAGTCCAATTGGAGTCCACTGGCCCGACGACGCCGACCCGGCTGAGAAGCCCCATCCAACCACGTCAGTTCCTTGAAGAAGTCGGGCCCACCATCTGCGCCGACACGAGCTGAGCGTACAGCCCCCCGCGGCCGAGGAGCTGCTCGTGCGTCCCCTGCTCGACCAACCGGCCCTCGTCGAGGACCAGAATTGTGTCCGCCTCACGAATCGTCGACAGCCTGTGCGCGATTACGACGGTTGTCCTGCCTTTCATCAGCCGCGTAAGCGCGTCCCGAACGGTCGCCTCGCTGATGGCGTCTAAATGCGAAGTCGCCTCATCCAAGATCAGCACCGGGGCGTTCTTGAGAATGGCGCGAGCAATCGCGATCCGCTGCCTCTGACCGCCCGATAGCTGCATTCCCCTCTCTCCGACTCGGGTGTCGTAACCGTCCGGGAACGACTCGATGAAATCCATGGCGTTCGCCTGCCTCGCGGCCTCCTCCACTTCCAAGTCGGAGGCATCCTGCCGGCCGAGCCGGATGTTCTCGCGCACCGTGTCGTTGAACAGGTACGTATCCTGCGCGACGAGCGCCATCCGACCCCGCAGGTCATTGAGCCGGAACTCGTCCAGGCGGTGGTCTCCCAGCGTGATGCTCCCCAAGACTGGGTCCCAGAAGCGCATCATCAGGTGGGCGCTCGTCGTCTTTCCCGCCCCCGAGCGGCCCACGACGGCCACCGTCTGACCCGAACCGATCTTGAACGATACGTCGGCAAGCGCCTGCGGATCGCCCTCGGTGTATGCAAAGGCCACTTCCTGAAACTCGACCGACGGCGTTGTCGAGAGTCCTTCTTCCGTCCCTTCCGCAACACCGGGACCGTCTCGCACCGGTACCGCTTCGTCATGGATCGCCAATATGCGGCGCGACGCGGCCAAGGTCTCCATCATCTGTTTCATCGTGCGGGCCAGCTCCGTCACGGGACTGAACGCCGCCAGAGCCAGCACGCTCACGAGCGGCAGCTGCTCCCGGGCGATCTGTCCGTCATACACAAGCCAAGCCCCCATTGTCAGGACTGCCAGCCCCCCCAGGCCCATCATGGCCTCCATGAAGCCTATCTGCGACGCTTGGGACTTCTGGAACCTGACCAGATGACCGGCATAGGCCCAGCCCTTCTCGGTCAGCTCTTCGTTCCGGTCCGCCCCGCGTCCGAACGCCGAGATCTCCCGCATCCCTTGAATGCTGTCGACCATGTAGGCGTGAATGTCCCCCATTCGGCCACGGATCTCGTCGCCCAGACGTTCGATGCGCGTGTTGGCGAAGAACGGGCTCACGGCCACCGCCACCAGGAACGGGGCCAGCACGACGGCCACCGGCCACGCCACGATGCCCAACGCCACCAGCAGACCGCCCGGTATCAACACCGCTACGATCATCGGAGAGATCGCGTGCGCAAAGAAGTACTCGACCGTCTCGACGTCTCCCGCGACGACACTCACGAAGTCACCCGATCGACGCCGCACCATGTACGCGGGCGCCAGCGGCTCCAGCTTGTTGTACAGGTCGATCCGCATCCTCGCCAACAGCCGGAATGCCATGTCGTGCGCCTGCCACGACTCCAGGTAGAACAGGAGCGCCGAGAGTGGCGCGAATACGCACACGAGCACCAGCAGCGTTGTTATGGGTTCATCCCGGAATACCGCCCCAACCAGAAGCGCGCTGAATGCGCCTAGCACGATGACCGAGCCGTGATGCAGCATTCCCAGCGCCAGCGTTATGAGGAACTGGAACCGGAAGGGCCGGACCAGCCCGAACAGCCTCACCCAGACGGTCAGGGAGCGGACGCTAACCTCGGCGCGCTCATCCGCATGGTGCGAAGTCGCCGGATGATGGTGACCGTGACCGGCGGACAGATGCGAAAGATCGGGGGCATGTTCGGCGGAGACGGTCGGCCGCGACATATCCGTCGCCCCGGGGGCGGCCTCCTCGATCCCCATCTGAGTCTGCTGACTCATGAGGCCCGCATACGTGCCACCGGCGGCAATGAGCTCGGCGTGACTCCCCATCTCGACCGACCGCCCCTCGTCCAGGACCAGAATGCGGTCCGCGTTGATGACGCTCGACAGGCGGTGAGCTATCACGAGCGTCGTCCTGTTCTCCATCAGACCCTCAAGCGCGCTCTGGATGGCGGACTCGTTCTCGGCGTCCACGCTGGAGAGCGCCTCATCGAGCAGCAGAATCGGGGCGTCCTTCAGCAGCGCCCTGGCGATCGCCAGCCGCTGCCGCTGACCTCCCGAAAGTCGAACGGCCCGCTCACCGACCACCGTGTCATAGCCATGAGGCAAATGCGAAATGAACTCGTGGGCGTTCGCGGCCCGAGCCGCCTTCTCCAATTCTCCCTGCGTCGCGGCCGGCTTCCCGAAACGCAGATTGTCCGCGACCGTCCCATGGAACAGATACGTATCCTGCGTGACGACCGATATGTTCTCCCTGATCGTGCTGAGCGGAAGCTCTCGGAGATCATGACCGTCCAGCCTGATCGCGCCGGCCTGGGGATCGTAGAACCTGTACATGAGCCATACCAGCGTTGACTTCCCCGCGCCGCTCGCCCCCACCACACCGAGCGTTTCACCTTCCCGCAGCTCGAACGATACCTCCTGCAACGCAGGTCTATGACCACCGTCATACCCGAACGTAACCCCTTGGAACGAGAGCCTCGGTCTGAATTCAAGAGCCTTCCGCCCTCCGCCCGGTCCCGGATCGAGCACCCCGACCGGCTCGTCCATGATTTCGAAGACGCTCTGCGCCGAAGACAGTACGGTCATTCCTTGGTGGTAGAGGTTGGTCAGCTCCCGCATCGGCCTAAACACCTCGACCCCAAGCATTAGCACGATCAGCAGAGGGCGTAGCTCCATTTCGCCGCCGCTCACTCGGGCAGCGCCCACCGCAAGGGCCACCGCGGCTCCCGTAGCCATGAAGAAGATGGACGCGCCGCTCGTCGCGCCGTTGGCTGCAACCACCCCCATAGTGCTCCGATAGAGATGATGTGCCCGTTCCGCCAGAGCCGCCCCACGGCTCCTACTCTGTCCGAATGCCTTGAGCGTAGCCAGGCCCTGAACGCTGTCCAGGAACTCCGAACCTAAGGCGCCATACGCCTTCCGGCGGCCGAAGCTGCTGTCCCGATTCCACCGGTAGAACATTGCGGGTACTGCAAGCGTGAGGAGGGCGAACACGAGGAAAATGAGAGCGATGTAGACATCGAGCGTCACCATGTATGCGAAGATCGCCAATGGAGCGATGGCCGACACCAAGATCTGCGACAGGTACTGTCCGAAGAACGTCTCCAGACGCTCGATGCCTTCGACCAATGTGAGAACGACGTCGCCCGTCCTGTTTCGGTCGAAGTATCCAGGCCCCAGGTCGAGGGCATGTTCATACACGTCGTGACGCAGCCCGATCTTGACGATGTTCGCGGTGTGATGACTCACCGCGTTCTGCCAATATTGAAAGAGGCTCCGCGCCGCAATCAGCGCCGTGATGGCAAACAGTGACAGCGCCAGCGCCGAGAAACTCGCCTCTCCGGTCAGGACCCGATAGATCACGACGCCGGAAATGGCCAGCCGGGCCACGCCGGCCCCCACTGCAATCAGGCCCAAGACCGCCGCAATCAGAATCCGAAGCCTTACGCCGCGAGTCAGTCCGAATAGTCGCCGGTCGAAGTACATTCTTCAACTCCTGAAACTCACGGAGAGTCACTTTAGCAGGATGTTGAAGAAACCATAAGGCCGCATAGACCGCGACTGATATCGATTCGTTACGACTGCGCCGCAATCCTCCATGTGCGCCCACCCAGGAAGAACGCCCGTCGTCATTGGTATGAAAGTCAAAGACACAACCTCCACACCCGTCATTTCCGCGAAAGAACGTCACCCCGTACCACGATACGGGGCGGGAATCCATCTTCGGTCACTGCGACAGACCAAGTGGCGACAGTGAACACGCTTCCGACTTTCATTGCTGGTTGTGCAGGCCGCAAGGTTGCATGAGTGATTCCCGCGAAATGAGACCTTTGCGTATCCCCCCTTCAGGGAGAGGGCTGGGGTGAGGGTACACAAACCCCCTCCAACTCGTCGGGCCGCACCGACCCCTTCGAGACCAATGCGACGGCATAACTTGCACCGCAATCCGATTGACCCGAAGAATCTAAGAACGATAGGATATATGTACTGATACTGCATATCACAGCTAACACCATCAGGCTATGAAGCGGCACACATACACCAGAGGAAAACACCCCAATGACCAGTAGAACCCTAATACGAGCCGCAGTCGCCCTTCTAACCATACTCGCCCCGTCGTTGCTGATCGCCTGCGGTGATGCCGGTGGACTGTCCCGTTCCGACATTCAGCAGATTGTGCAATCGGAGCTTGCCAACAACCCGGCCCCGGTCGATCAAGATAGCTCTCGCCGACAGGTAGAACAGATCGTCGGGGCGTCGACGCCCATGCCTCGCAAGTCGACGCCCGATGAATTCACCAGGTTCTTCGTCAACAAGGCCATCGACAAGTACGAGTCCGAAGGACTTGATGCCACACTTGCCTACTACAACACCAAGGAAAGCATGGACGGCCAGTGGTATGTGTTCATCATAAGCGAAGATGACACGACGCTCGCTCATGCCGCCAACCCCGATCTTGTGAATCGTTCCATCTCTGCCGCCAAAGGCCCGAACGGCTATCCGGTGGGAGAGGCGGTCGCCGCAGTTGCCGACGACGATGGCGAATGGTTCGCTTACACCTTTCCAAATCCTGCTTCCGGCGCTCTGGAGGCCAAGCACTCCTGGATGGTGCTTCACGACGGAATCGTCTTCGGTTCGGGATGGCATGAGCGGGGACCCCGCAAGTCCGATGCGCCCGCCTACACCAAGTCCGTCGTCCAACAGGCCCTCAACCTCTACGACGCCCTCGGCCTGGACGCCGCCATTGAGTACTACACCTCTAAGGAAAGCGTCGACGGTCAGTGGTATGTGTTCATCGTCGACGAGAACGGCTACACCATAGCCCACCACAACCCCATGTTCGTCGGCCGTGACCCCAGTCTCCGCATTGACGCCGACGGCTACTTCTACGGCGACGATCTGCGCAGCGCTACCGAGACCGGTCGTTGGGTCGACTACGTCCTGATAAACCCGGAATCGGGAGAGGACCGTCAGAAGCACACCTGGGTCGTTCGCCACGACGGCCTGCTCTTCGCCTCCGGCTGGTACGAGTAACTAGGGTACTATCTTGAAGGGAACCGTATCGGGCAGGGAATTGGCCACCTTTTTCGGCACGGAGGAAGGTCAGGCTGATCGCAAAGGTGAAGTGGAATACTGGATCGGAGTGAAGGACACTCTGCTAAGAAAGTGGAAGTTGCTGGCGGAGGATCAGCCGGCCGTATCGGATCTGACATTGGCCGGGCATATCACAGCGACGTTCTCCGACTTCGACAAACTCGTCGACATCCAAGAGCCCGACATAGTTGCGACGGAGCCTGGAGTTCATGTAACACGGTAGCAACGGAAGCCCCTGAGACCGGTTGGGTAAGACCCCATGTTACTGAAAAAGGATTCGGCTTCTCCGCGCCCCCCGCGCCCTCAGCGGTGAATCCCACCCCCGGGCCCACCCGTCATTGGTACGAAAATAGCCTCCGGCATGCCTGTTGTAGGGGCGGGTTTCAAACCATCATAAGCTCCAACTATTTGGTATAAGAACCATCCTTCCCTTTGAATAGTCCGGCTTTGGATAGTACAAGGATAAGACTACTCCAAAGGAGGGACGGATTGAAATGTCCACGAGGAGCGGAGACGATACAGCCACCATTGGGAACATAGAGGAGTTCCTTCAACACTGTTTGGAGAACATGGAGTCAGACGACAGGTTCGAGGGCCCTGGCAGGCCGCGTGTCCTGCCCGCAATGGCTCTGTGGGCTGGACTGCTGGTCTGCGTCCTGAGAGGCTTCGGCAGCCAACTGGCGGTCTGGCGTCTTCTTCTCGGAACGCCGGCTCTGGTTCTTCCCCCGATTCCCGGTTACAGACCAGGCGGTGTACAAGCGACTCCATAGCGCGGGAACCAAGCCATTGGAGAGACTATTCGAGCAGATCAGCAGCGTGTTGGCAGAACGATTGCAGGGTGTGGTATCGGAGAAGCTGGCTCCATTCGCCGAGGAGGTCGTGTGCATAGACGAGAGTACACTGGACGCCATGTCGAGAAGGCTTCCCCCTCTGAGAGAGATCCCCCAAGGCGACAGTCGTCTGCTCCCTGGCAAGCTGGCAGGCGTGTTCGACGTGAGACGCCAGCAGTGGCGGACCGTCATGTTTCAGCCGGACCCACATCAGAACGAGAAGGTGTTGGCGCGGGAGTTGGTGGAAGACCTGCCGGCGGGAACACTGGTGGTGGCAGACTTGGGGTACTTCGGCTTCGACTGGCTCGACTGGCTCACCGACAGGGGATACCACTGGCTGAGCAGACTGAGGGCAAAGACCAGCTATAAGGTGATACACGTCTTCTATGAGCGGGGCGAGGTGTTCGACGGCATCGTGTGGCTGGGAGCCCACCGTGCTGACAGGGCCAAACACGCCGTTCGGCTGGTGACTTTCAGGCAAGGCAATACGCTGCGACGCTACATCACCAACGTTCGAGAGCCTCGTACGTTCCCGATTGCATCGATGGCCGAGGTCAACGCTCGCAGGTGGGACATCGAGATGGCGCTTGCATAGGTCAAGCAGCATCTCAAGCTGCGTCTTCTCTGGTCTGCCAAGCAGGTGGTGATTCTCCAACAGATATGGGCGACGTTGATAATCTCGCAGGTCCTTCAGTCGTTGAGGCTTGAGATAGCCCACAAGGCCGGGGTGGACCCGTTCAAGGTGTCCATTGGCCTGCTGGTCGAGTATGCGCCCCAGTATGCCTATGAAGGCGGGGACCCAGTGAATATCTTCGTGGAGCGAGGGCGTGAACTGGGCTTCATTCGACCCTCGCGAAGAACGCGCATCCACGCGCCTAGCATACCTGACGAGGCGATTCTGCCCGCTCCCCCAACACTGGCGCTCACTCGCACCCCTCGATACGCTAACCGCAAATGCTCCAGACGCTCCGCAAACACCCCAAAAGCGAATTAGTTGGAGCAGATGCCTTCAAACCCGCCCCTGGTACTCTCAGAGCGGTGCCCCTTTTGACAACTTTTACCAAATTCAACTTTGTCTGAGACCTCAACATTGCTTGAAAGCGGCCAGAGGCGTGATTATAATTGGCGGCAACGGAGGGGCTGAACAATGCCGCTCGCCCCCATTGCTCAGGAGGTCTGTTGATGACGTACGTTATTGCCGAGCCGTGTATTGGAGTCAAGGACGCGGCTTGTGTCGATGTCTGTCCGGTCGACTGCATCTATGAGGCGGAGGAGCACAACATGCTGCTCATCAGCCCGGAGGAGTGCATCGACTGCGCGGCATGTGAACCCGTTTGCCCAGTCGTGGCAATCTTCGCCGAGGAAGACACGCCGCAGGAGTGGGACAGCTACATCGACCTGAACTACGAGTACTTCGGCGAGACACGATAGGCCGGACTGCTGAGACAGGACATTTCGACCCGGGGGCGGGCTGCCTCCGGGTCTTCTTTGTTTCTCGACCCGGTTTTTGCGACAATAGCGGCTGATCGACACATACCGAAAGATGCCTCCATATCCAGCTAAGGAGAAGGACACATGCAAGTCGATTCCACCCCGCTCATGGTCGCCAACACCTACGCCACCATGCGGAAGAACCTAGATGTCATTCGCAAGCGAGTCGGACGACCGCTGACTCTGGCCGATAAAATCCTCCTGGGACACCTCGTCGACCCCGAGAACCAAGACGTTGAGCCGGGTGTAAGCCAGCTCTCCCTCAACCCCGACCGCGTCGCCCTTCAGGATGTCCTCGGTCAAACGGTAATGCTCAACTTCATGCAAACCATGCGGGAGAGCGTGGCCGTCCCCACGACCGTCCACTGCGACCACCTCATCCAGGCCAGGGTCGAGGGAGGCATTGACCTGATCCAGTCCATGGAAGAAAACATGGAAGTCTACGAGTTCCTCAAGAACGCCGCCGCGAAGTACGGCGCGGGATTTTGGGGGCCCGGTGCGGGAATCATCCATCAAGTCGTCCTCGAAAACTACGCCTACCCCGGCGCGCTCATCATCGGGACGGACTCGCACACGCCCAACGCGAGGCGGGCTTGGGGCCTGCGCCGTCGGTGTCGGTGGCGCGGACGCCGTGGAGGTCATGGCAGGCTTGCCTTGGGAAGTCCTCTATCCGCGACACGTCGGGGTCTACCTCACGGGCGAGAAGAACGGATGGACGGCCCCGAAAGACGTCATCCTCCGAGTTGCCGGGGAACTGACCGTATCCGGGGGCACCAACGCCATCCTCGAATACTTCGGCCCGGGCGCAAGCTCCATAAGCTGCACCGGCAAGGCTACTATCACCAACATGGGGGCAGAGATAGGTGCGACGACTTCCATCTTCGCGCACGACAGCCGTATGACCAAGTACCTGAATGCGAGCCGCAGGGCTGCCATCGGTCGCCTCGCCGAAGAGAATCGCGATCTGCTGACTCCCGATCCCGAAGTCGAGGCCGACCCTGCGAGCTACTACGACCGTGTGGTCGAAATCGACCTCTCGAAGCTGGAGCCTCACGTCGTCGGACCGCACTCTCCCGACCGTGCTCGCCCCATATCGGCCCTCGCAGCCGAGGTGAACGACGAGGCCAACGGGTTCATCGACGAGATTCAAACTGCTCTCATTGGAAGCTGCACCAACTCGTCGTACGAGGACATGAGCCGGGCCGCCGATGTTGCAGGGCAGGCAAGTGCGCACGGCTTGAAATCGAGTGTGGAGTTCATGGTGACCCCCGGGTCAGAGCAGGTCCGGGCGACCATCGAACGGGACGGGCAGATGGGAGCGCTCAAGGAATTCGAGGGCACCGTCTTGGCAAATGCCTGCGGACCTTGCATAGGCCAGTGGAAGCGCGAGAAGGTCCTCGACGGAGTCCCGAACACCATCGTCACGTCATACAACCGCAACTTCCCCCGTCGAAACGACGGAAGTTCCGAGACCATGAACTTCATCGCCAGCCCGGAAATCGTCACGGCCTTCGCTATTTCGGGCAAGCTGTCCTTCAATCCGCTCACCGACGAGTTGGTCGGCGAGAGTGGCGAGTCCTTCAGATTGGATCCTCCTAAAGAGGCGCCCGAAGTGCCATCCAAGGGGTTCGATGCAGGCCAGCCCGCCTTTTTCGCTCCGCCTGACAACGGGAATGCTATCGACATCACCGTCGATCCCAAGAGCGAGCGCATCGAGTTGCTCAAACCTTGGGAACCGTGGGACGGTGAGGACTACATCGACCTGCCTGTCTTGATGAAAACGTCGGGCAAGACGACCACCGACCACATCTCTCCGGCAGGGCCTTGGCTGCGCTATCGCGGCCACCTGAGCAAGTTCTCCGAGAATATGTTCATGGGCGCTATCAACGCCTTCACCGGAGAGACCGGGAAGGGCAAGAACGTCGTTTCCGGCGAGACCGGCCATGCGATCTCAAGAATAGCCACGTCTTACCGCGAAGACGGTCTCCGCTGGGTCGTGGTCGGCGACTCCAACTACGGCGAGGGCAGCAGCCGGGAACATGCCGCACTGTCTCCCAGGCTTCTTGGGGGCGCGGCGGTGATCGCCCGGAGCTTCGCCCGCATCCACGAGACTAACCTCAAGAAGCAGGGATTGCTCCCGCTAACCTTTCAGGACCCGGCCGACTACGATCTCATCCAAGAGGATGACCGCATCAGCCTTATCGACCTCGACCAACTGACGGAGAACGGACCCGTGACGTGTGTAATCAAACACGTGGACGGGAGCGAGGACACCCTGGAACTGGACCACTCCTTCGCTGAGTCCCAGGTGGCGTGGTTCAAAGCCGGGTCGGCGCTTAACCTACTTCACGAAAGCGGTTAGAGAGCCTCGTAGGGTCGTCGGATTCCGGCGAGATACCTAGATAGTGGCACTGCTACGAAGAGGAACGCCTACTCGTTGGGAGACGTTCCGTTGGTGGGATGCGCGCCGTTCTTGTTGACCTTCTTTGCGCGCGCGCCAACCCATCCGATTTGTGAGATGTCGATCATCACGCCGTCCGGCCCCGAGTAGTTTAGCGCAACGTTCCGTCCGCCATGCCCGTTGCCCATCTCCGACCGGCGCACGGAGTTGATCTCCGAACGTGGCTGCACCTCGGCCGCCTGCAATCGGGCATCGGCTTCGGACAGGTCGTCGACCTGAAATCCGATGTGATGAAGTCCGCTGTATTCTACTCCGAACTCTTCGCCGGCCAGCGTCTCGTTCTTGAACTTCAGGACCGCAATGCTTATGTCCCCGTCGCTTAGGTAAACGCCCTCCGCGTTGTCCCCGTCCACATTGCCTACTTGCTTGAGCCCGAAGACGGAACGGTAGAACTCCGCCGTCTTCTTCGGTTCCTGACTCGCAATCGCTATATACTTCAGCTTCGCCATCGTACTCCCTATAGGAGGATTTACTCAACCCATCCTCAGCTTCAACTTCAACTATGACTCTGCGGGGTTGACCGCTACCTCGTCAGTAGAGGTACCGCAAGCAGTATAGGAAAGGCGAACCACCGTGTCAAATGAATCGCGGATTGGCCGGATTCCGTTGACACACTGGAAGGGCCGTTGCTACGATCTACCCATCAGACGACGGGCGCCGCCCAACGCCGTGAGACGCGACAATGGGGAGTTTAATTGGTGACAAACGTCACGTCCAACCCATCGACCGCGCCACCCCCACCGCTTCCCGCCGTGTTCCAACGGTACCAAGAGTCGATTGACTCAACTCTGCGCAACCGCCTGTCCAACGCCACCTCGTTCGTATACTCGATGCTCCGGTACGCCATGGGCTGGTCCGACGCGAGCGGCGCGCCGGTGTCCGCTCCGCAGGGCAAGGCGCTCAGGCCCACCTTGTGCCTGCTCACCTGTGAGGCCGTTTGCGGGGAATACCAGCGCGCGCTGCCGCCCGCCGTCTCCCTTGAGCTGATTCATAATTTTTCGCTGATCCACGACGACATTCAGGACCGCGACGAGTACCGCCGGCACCGCCCAACAGTTTGGAAAGTCTGGGGTGAACCAATAGCCTTGACCGCGGGAAACGTCATGCGCATCGTCGCCGACACTTCGATAGAGGGCCTGCGCGGCGACTCCGTGCCGGTCGCGGACATGGTCACCGTGAACGAAGTCATAACCGAAGCGTCGCTCGAAATGATCGAGGGCCAGCACCTCGACGTCGCATTCGAGGGACGCACGGACATCGGCATGGACGGCTACCTCGACATGATCTCCAGGAAGACCGGCGCGCTCATTCGCACGCCGATGCACGTCGGCGCAATCATGGGCACCCACGATCAGGCGGTCATCGAGTCGTTTCGTGAGTGCGGACGGTCTCTCGGCTACGTGTTCCAGATACGCGACGACGTTCTCGGTATCTGGAGTGAGGAGAAGACCACAGGCAAGCCCGTCGGTGCCGATGTTCGCCGCAAGAAGAACTCTTTGCCCATAGTCCACGCCATGTCCCAAGCCGACCGCGTCCAAAAGCAGGCTCTTGAACACGTCTATGAAAAGGTGAACGTAGAGGACGCCGACGTCGAAACGGTACTGGACATCATGGACAGCCTGGGCACCGAGGCATTCGCCAACTCTCTCGCCGCGGAGCACTGCGAACGAGGTCTTGAACGGTTGGCAGGCATCGAGATACCCTCGGACGCTCGCGTTGATATTGAAGAACTGTCGACCTTTCTTCTCATCCGTCAGCATTAGGGGACCGTCTCGGCAATCGTGAAGGGGCGGTACTATCCCGTTGGGTCTCCGACCGGAGCGAGCGGATCGATTAGCCCCTCGTGCTTAAGTTCCGTCCACAGGTCGCCTGGAATAGAGTGCCCGGCCATGCGGAAATTCTCCTCGACCTCCGTGACTGACCGGGGGCCGGGTATAGTCGCGGCCACCGCAGGGTGCAGCAAGCCGAACTGCAGCGCCGCCGCCTTGAGCGGAACGGCGTAACGGTCGCAGACGGCTTTGATCCTGCGGGCCTTCTCGATGATATCCACGGGGGCGCTCTCGTAGTTGTACGTTGCGCCGGGACCGAGGTCAGATGCCAGGATGCCGGAGTTGTACGGCCCGCCGAGGACTAGGCTGATGTTCTTTTCCAGGCCCACGGGCATGAGATAGGCCAAGCTGGACTGGTCGAGAAGCGTGTACCGGCCTGCCAGCAGGAAGCAGTCGAAATCTCCCTCGCGGGCAAATCGTGCCTCCATCTCCCACTGGTTCATTCCGACGCCGATGGCCTTGACGACACCCTGCGAACGCAAGTCGGCCAATGTTGGATACGCTTCTCCCATGGCCTGTTCCCAGTGGTCGTCGGCATCGTGAATGTACGTGATATCGATCCGGTCGAGATTGAGCCGTTGGAGGCTCTCCTCCAGTGAACGCAGTATGCCGTCGCGACTGTAGTCGAATACGGCCTCCAGTTTAGGCAGCGATGGGAAATGAGGACTGACCGGCGGAGAGTCCACAGGGTTGAGGACGCGCCCGACCTTCGTGGAGAGTACAAAGCTGTCCCGCGGCACGTTCTGAAGCACACGTCCCAGCCGCAATTCGCTGACACCGTGACCGTAGAGCGGGGCCGTATCAATGTAGTTCAGGCCCAGTTCCAGCCCACGCAGCACGGTGGCGCAGGCATCATCCTCGCTTACCGTGCGAAACAGGCTGCCGATGGGAGCGCCGCCTATGCCGAGTCGCGTGACCCGTAAGCCAGTGCTCCGAATCTCCTTTGTATCGAGTGGGTGTACCATCGGTTTCGTCGTCCTAAATTTAGATCAGTCCTCCTTAAGAAGCTCCGGATGCAGTATCGCGCGCGCCTGCATTCGGAGCCGATCGCGGTCGGAAATCAGCGGCCCGATCTTCTCGACGAACTCCTCCATGGTCTCTTCGACCGTTGCGGTGGTTGTGTCGAGCTCGAATCGGTAGCGTAGGAGTGAATGGCCGTAGTGATACTGGAACCTTTCGAGGATGTGCTCGATGTCCTTCTCCTGAATGACACCTCGCTCGTGCGGGGCCTCCCTCATACGCCTGCGGATCTCGTCCGCCGTCGCCTTAACGTGGATGATTACCGTGTCCGGCCCCTGCTCGATGATCTCCTTCTCAATGCCCCGCGCCATGCTCTCACGGTCGCCGTACTCGCCCGCTTTTCCGTAGCCGTAGTACAGCGGAGCATAGACGGCCTCTTCGATATGAAAGCCCAAGAGAATGTGATCGCTGTCCCGGTAAAGCTGGGGCGATAGGTGGTACGCGAACTGGTAGCGGGTGAACATTTCCTTGAGGGCAGGGCCGAGTTCCATGTACTTCTTCAGGTCCTCGTCGGGGATTTCGTCCCAGTGCCCGAACCACGGAGGCGTGAAGTGGTCGTGGTAAGTGACGATGCCAAGGGGAGTCGGCGGCCCCATGACCTTATCACGCCACTTGACGATCTCCTCCGCCAGCGTCGTCGTTCCCGCGTATTCGCATCCGACCAGAATGAGCCTCATGTCCGTTCTCCTAGCTTTGAATTTGAAAGTGCGCCCCATTATACCTACCTTGAACTCCCATCGTGAGCATAGGCGACCACGGTAGACGGACCAAAGTCGCGATTCGACGCGAGTGTCAATTGAGGCCATGGCCGAATCTGAAGTTTGGTGGGGATCGTGGGGTTGATAGAGCACGATTTTGCCTATATGATTACCTCGCTTGAACGTTGGTCACAGATCATTGGGAGGTGCATTTCGATGCTCAAAACAGGTCGAACGGTATTGCTTGCGTTCGCACTCATGGCCTTGGTTTTGGCCGCTTGTGGGCGCGACGAAGATGATGGCGACGCCGGAGCGGGTCCCTCGGCAGATTCGGTCCTCCGAGTCGGAAATGGAGGTGAGGTCCAGTTCTTGGACGCGGCCAAGAGCCAGTCCGGCACGGACATCATCTTCTCGGAGATGATTTACAACCGTCTCCTCCAGTACGACGCCACGATGATGGACCCGAAGCCCGACATTGCCGAAAGCTGGGAAGTGTCTGAAGACGGATTCACGTATACATTCAAGATTCGTGACGATGTCAAGTTCCACAACGGCAAAGAGCTGACGGCTGCGGACATCGAGTACAGCTGGAACCGATGCAGGAACGAGATTGCCGACAAGGGACGATGCAAGGGCGAACTCAACGACGTGGTCTCGTTCAGTGCGACGGGTGACTACGAGTTCACCGTCGTTCTTGACAAGGCAAGCCCCGTTTTCCTCCCGTCCATGGCTCATTGGTCGCTGGCCATCGTCGACGAGGGCAGCATCGGTCAGGTCGACACCCATCCCATCGGAACGGGCCCCTACACGTTCGTGAGGCAGGTCGTTGACGACAAGCTGGAGCTCGAGAAATTCGACGACTACTTCGACGAGGACATCCTGGACCAGAGGCCTGAGAAGGTCTTTATCATTCCGATCAAGGATCCTCAGACGCGAATGGCCGCCGTCCGCAGCGGTGAGATCGACTTTGTGGTAGACGTGCCTTTGGAGCAGGTCGCCAGGCTCGCCACCACTCCCGGCGTAGAGCTGCTCCAGCAGCGGGACGGCATCACCGCTTCCTACATGACCGTCATCTTCAACACCAAAGAGGGTCCGATGGCGGACGTGAGGGTACGCAAGGCTGTCCAGCTTGCAGTGGACCCGGTTGCGATTAACAGCGCGATCTACTTCGGGCTGGGAGATGTGAGTTGCAACCCGGTCCTTGAATCGCACTGGGCATACCTGCCGTTCGACTGCCCGGAGAGAGACGTCGAGAAGGCGAAGGCGCTCTTGGCCGAGGCCGGGTACGGCCCGGGCGAACTCAAGCTTCAGTACATGCCGGAGAACATCCCCGTGACCCAGAAGATGGCTGAGGTCATCCAGCAGAACTTGGCTGAGGCCGGTATCGACATGGAGATCGTGATTGTGGACAGCCCGACGTGGCTCGACAAGGTCTGGTTCGGCGTCGACTGCGACACCGGGGACTGGCCGGAGTCTCGCTGCTGGGCCGGCAAGCACAAAGAGTTCGACCTTGGCGACGCATGGTACACCCGTGAGCCCGATCCCGACGGTCTGATGCAGAGCGTCTTCCGTGCCGACTCCGCCCGGGAAGGGTTCAAGGGCAACAACGGAATGCGGTACTACAACCCTGAGATCGAGCGCTTGTTCGACGAGGCTAAGAGCACCACGGACCGCAACTTCAGGGCCGAGAACTACCGGAAGATCGTCGACATCGTCGTCAACCAGGACGTGCCGCTGATAAAGCTGCAGAGTATGCCACGCTTCTTCGCGGCTCGTGACGTCGTAGAGGGTGGCTACGTAAGCCCCAAGGGCTACTGGAACGCCAAGGACTGGTCCTGGCAAGAGCCGTCGGACGAGTAATCGAGCATTGAGGGTAGCCGCGCGCCGATGATAGATGCCATGAGCGCGTGGCGAACTCAAGCTCGAAAGCGCAGGCCCACATTTTCGGAACGGTCGGTCTCGGGACACACACCTGAGACCGACCCGTTCTCCGTGCCCGGGAGGTCCTAGCCATCCAGGCCTATATTGCCCGTCGAGTGCTTCATACGCTGTACGTTGTAGTCGTTCTCTCATTTGTCATCTTCGCGGCGGTGCGATTCGCCCCCGGAGACCCGGCGGTAACACGGCTCGGCATGGAGGCCACGAGAGAGGCGCTCGAACAGGAGCGTCACGATCTTGGCCTTGACAAGCCCATCTACACACAGTACGTCATCTGGGTGGGCAAGGTATTCAGAGGCGATATGGGAGTATCCATAGCCTATGCCTCCGACCATCCAGTCGCTCCTCTCGTCTGGGAGAAGTTCAAGAGGACGATTCCTCTAACGCTCTCGGCGCTGGCAATTGGACTGGTCGTATCCATTCCTCTCGGCATCATAGCCGGACTGCGTCCATACAGTCCTCTCGACAACATCATCTCGGCCTCCTCGCTGTTCGGCGTGGCCGCTCCCAGCTTCTGGGTTGGCCTCATGCTGATCCTACTATTCGCCGTCCGGCTCGATTGGCTCCCGACATTTGGCTACGGGCCCATAGGGCAGGGGTTCCACTGGAAATACTTCATCCTTCCGTCAATCGCCCTCGGATTCCAGCTTATGGGTGCATTGACGAGGTACATGCGGTCGGGGATGCTGGACGTCATGAGCTCCGACTACGTACGCACCGCGCAAGCCAAGGGACTGCCGTACCGCACCGTCGTGGCAAGACACGCCGTCAAGAACGCGATGCTCCCGGTCGTCACGGTCATTGCCCTCGACCTCGGGGGCTTGCTGGCCGGAGCGCTCGTCACCGAGACCGTCTTCAACTGGCCCGGCGTCGGCCTGCTGCTCGTGAACGCCATCGAGGCCAGGGACTACGCAATCGTCCAAATGATCGTCCTCGTCACCTCCGTCTTATATATCTCGGTGAATCTGCTTGCCGACATTCTGTACGGATACCTCGACCCACGGATACGGCTCGAATGAGCTCCTCTGCCCAAGATAAGGCAATCGACCTCCACGCGCGTATTGACCAAGCCGACAGGGGTCGTGCCCGCATGTTGCGATTGTTCCTCGCGAGCTTCGCCAGAAACCGTACGGCCATCTTCGGAGCGGCTACGATCATCGTGTTCACCTTGGCCGCGCTGCTTGCCCCGCTGTTCACGGCCGACCCGCTGCACCAGGACTATGATGCACTCATGGTCCCTCCCTCCATCGAGCACCCCATCGGCACCGACTCCCTGGGTCGTGACAACCTGAGCCGCCTTATTCACGGTGGAAGGGTCTCCCTGCAAGTGGGGCTTTTCGCCATTGTGATAGCCACGACCATCGGCGTGACCATTGGCCTTGTCGCCGGGTACTTCGGCAAGTGGATTGACAGCATACTCATGCGAATCGTCGACTTGATCCTCGCTTTCCCCGCCCTCCTGCTCGCCATTCTCATGGTGGCGATCCTCGGTCCATCGCTCAATAACGCCATGCTCGCAATAGCCGTCGCGTTCATCCCCGTATTCGCCCGTGTCACGCGGGCGAATACCCTTTCTCTGCGTGAGAAGGAGTTCGTCGAGAGCGCGCGGGCCATAGGTGGAGGGCCCGTCCGCATCATGTTCAAGACCATCCTTCCCAACACGGTGTCTCCCATCATCGTTCAGGCCTCTCTCGGCATGAGCTACGCCATCCTCATCGAGGCCAGCCTGAGCTTCCTCGGGCTCGGCATCCAGCCTCCCACTCCCTCCTGGGGTTACATGCTCGCCGCGGGCCGGGAGTTCATTACTATCGCCTGGTGGTTGACGACGTTTCCCGGGCTTGCCATCTTCCTCGTCGTGCTCGCCTGGAACTTCGTCGGCGACGGCATCCGCGAGGCCCTTGACCCCCGGCAGCGGCGCCGGTAGCGCACGGCCACCAACCGCGTAGCGCTCCACGCCACTAACGCGATACCCTATAGCCATGTCCATCATCAAAGGCCTTGCCTTCACGGCATTCGTCATTGCCATTCCACTATTCCTCATCATCACGAACCTCCGCGTGGTCGTGAACACGCCTCTGCTTTACAGCTACGGTTTCGACCAGTACGAGATCGAAGCCGTGACGGGCATCGAACGCGCCGAGCTTCTCTCGGCCGGCAAGCAGATACGCGACTACTTCAACAACGAGGAGCGCTGGCTCGACGTCAGAGTCCGAATGCACGGTGAACTGGACCGTCTCTACAACACCACCGAGGTTCTGCACATGTGGGACGTGAAGTTGCTGATACGCACGCTCTATAATGTGCAGTTCATTGTGGGGCTGTATATTCTCCTGTTCATTCCCGCCGGCCTTGCTATTTCCCCACGTGAATTCCCTCGAATCCTCTTGAGGATCACGGCATGGGGCGCGGCGGTCACCCTCGCGATTGTTTTCGTTACCGGTCTGCTGTCGCTGACCGGGTTCAGCCAGACCTTTTACTTCCTTCACGTGATCGCATTCACCAATGACCTGTGGATGCTCGATCCGACCCGTGATTCCCTCATCGCGATGTTCCCCGAAGGCTTCTTCTTCGATGCGACGATGGTCCTTGTAGCGTTGACCGTCATGCAGGGCCTGTGGCTCCTCTTCCTCTCAACTTCAGTACTCAAAGTGCTCTCGGCGTCCCTGTTGTTCAAAGTCACGGTCGTTCAGACGCTGTGGGCGATTGTCACTGCGATATTCATCCTCCGAGTGTTTCCCGACGGGTTCTTCTTCGAGGCGGTGATGATCGTCGTCGTGGCCTCGGTCGCGCAGGCGCTCGTGGCACTCGTCGCGTGGAGGCGGGCACCGAAGCAGACGAGCCCCACTCCAGATTCGGACGATGGCCAAGAGAGGCAATCCCGTGCCGTCGAGAAGCCGCCTGCCCCCGTCGCGAAGCATCCGCGCCGAGGGCACGAACAACATGGCGCAGCCTCCAACAGATCGGAGCGCGCTGAGAGCCTGGCGGACAATGCGATCATGGGCTACTACGTGATCGAGGCTGCGCTCGTTGGCTTGATGCCCGTGATCCAGAGATGGCGTGGCTCCCGGCAGACGGAGCCGTCCTCCGTTGACGTCGCCTTGTGAGGCGTCCGTGGTTTCAAATGTAAGTCCGACCGAGCCGACGCTGTTTCGTCCAGAGGTCATCCGCGCTCGACTCGGTCCGGGGCCGTGGCGGCAACCCCTTTTCCAAGACGGGCGGAATGACGTAGCGCTCGTGTGCGACGCGCCTGCCTCGCAGACTGGGGACGCTCCTCTTTCGCGCGACTGCAACGAGTTCTGTTTCGTCCTACGCGGCGAGTACGAGTACCGCATCGAGGGCGTTCCGCCGGTCCGCGCGGTCAAGGGCGATATCGTCATGTGTCCGGCAGGCCTGGCGCATACCGCACGGGTTGTTGGAGAACGACACGGTCTACGAGTTGAAGTATCACCATCTCAAGATATCGTGCAATTGGACGGACGTCAAAAGCGCGAAGATTCGCTCATTGGCAATGAGCCGCCGAACATGGTTCTGACCCGAACGAGCGAGTTGCTCGCAGGGTCGGACCAGCGGCGCTTCACGATCATCGAGGACGACCTCAACACGATGTACCTGATCCGGGAGCGGCCCGGGGACGTGAGCAACGCCCACTGGCATTTCGACTTCGACGAATGGTGGGTGATCGGCGGTGGGGAGCTTCTCTTCGAGGTCGGGAAGGGGAGACCGAAGCTGCACGCGAAGGCGGGCGATATCGTCTTCACTCCGCGCGGGTTCCGGCACCAGATAGCCACCGTAGGGGGTGAGGTGTCTCTGCGGATGCCGGTCACGACTGCGGACAACGTCCACATCTGGACGGACGACGACACGTCCGCGCCGCCGCCGAGGAAGTGACAATCTACGTCCTTCGCAGCAGATAGATGCTCGGGGCGATGTAGCCGCGATGGAAGGATATCCGCAAGGGGACTTCCGCCGTGCGCCTCCAGCGGTCGGTGTTTCGCGCGAGCGTGTCCTCGAACAGCCGTCGGCGAGCGGTGATGACGGTGAAGGCCCCGCCTTGGACGACCAGTCGCGCCGTCTCGCGGAGGGCGGCTTCGTAGAGCTTGTCGAGGCCGGCGTCGGTGTTGGCGAGCAATCCGAAGGGCAGGTCGGCAACGGCGGTGTCGAACGAAGCGTCCGGCAGGGGCGGGGAGTGAAGGTCGCCGAGGATGAGATCGGCGGCTTGCCGCGTGCCTGCCGCGCTAAGGTTTCGTTCTGAGCAACTGATAGCCTCGGGGTCGAGGTCGAGTCCTATGACGGACGCGGCGGGCCCGGCGGCCAGGCGCTCGACGAGCAGCGTCCCGGAGCCGCATCCGATGTTGAGGAAGCGGTCGGTCTCGGAGTGGTCGGGGAGTGCGATCATGGCGTGGGCGACGGTGGCGTTGAGCGCGTCGGGGCGGTTGCAGACTCGCCACGCTCTGGCGGAAAGGGGCATCGGCGTCAGTCGGACGAGGGCCTCCCAGCCACCGCCGGACACCGAGCGGCGGACGGACAGGTTCAGGTGCGCTTCGTCGGTCTGCTCGTCGAGGCGGATGGCTGCGCCTATCTCGCTGCGGAGGCGTCTCATGGTCGTCGACTCGGTGCCCGCGGCGCTGACGCGAAATGTCTTGAACGTTTCCGCCGGGTGGAGGCCGATGGCTGTCCTGATCGCCGTGACTAGGCGGCTGAAGTGCTGGTGGCCCAGGAGGGCCTTGGGGCGTGGAATGTCGAACCGCTCCACGAGGTGGACGGCTACGGCGCTGCGGAGGGCCATCAGGCGCTCGACGGGGCCGGGGTACCTGAAGGACATACGGCCTTCCTTCGGGTAGCCCGCGAGGCGGTATGCCCTCTTTCCGAGCGTTTCGCTCAGCTCATCGTCGACGAAACGCTCAAGGCCGGTGATTAGCTCGACCTCGTATCTGCGGTCGGTCGGGGGAGAGGTCTGGTTGGGAGTGCGTCGTCGTGGCATGGCAGTGTCATGGTATCGCATGGGGAAGGAAGAGTGGAAAGAGGAAAGTATTGCGTAGGGAGTAGGGCGTGTTGGGATGGCCGGCCGGGGGGCTGGGGTTTTGGTCGGATGGGGGAATGCACCGCAGAGGGCGCGGAGGGCGCAGAGAACGACAGGAAGTAGACTGGGATTTCACAAGTTGGGAGTCTTTGGCTCGAAGGGCAGCCCAAACGAGACGTAAGCATCATAGTCAGGTGCTGCAAGGCTAGTCAGTCTCCGGTCTATCCGATAAGGGATGCGCTTCTTAACGTGAACCATGCTTCTTGTCCGTCTTCATCGTCTTCGTGTCCCCTGCCAGTGGACGCTTCGGCGGCCTGCCTACAGGTCGTGTCAGCAAGGGAGCGATCTCGTATTGCAGCAACTTGTTGCTCGGCAGCCGGATTGCGTAGAAGACTCGCTGCTTCCCCAGGTACTCGTAGATGTCCGGCTTGGCGAATGCGGCCTTGAACAACCGCTCGCTAGGGCTGACTTCATGGCTTTATACCAACTGCAAGATCGTCGGCAGTCCCACACCTTCTCGTCTCGCCGATGCCGTGGGCCGTCAGGAAGTATCTCCGTCTCGAAGGCAGGTGGGCGGCGCCGCGACTCACTTGAGCCGTTTAGAGTCCTCAATAGATTTCAGAGTTCTTCCGCAGCCTGCTATACTGGGCGGCTAATCCGTACCGGTACAGGGTGCGTATGGGGCCAGGGACGACTGGAAGACGGGGCCTCCGAGAGATACTTCACGACAGGAGGAATACAAGTGATGAAGGTTGACAGGGACCAGTTCATGGAGCAGGGGTACTTGATACTCCGAAACGTCATCTCGCCGGACAAGCTGGAATCCATGCGTGCCAGCTGCGAGACGATCCTGGAGAGGCAAAAGGCGGTATGGGCCAGCGAACGGGGGCCTGACGACCCCCCGGGCGGGGAGTACGAAATGGTCCGGCAGCCCCGCGTCCACATTGAGCGCCCGGGGCTTATCGACGAGCACACCGCCAACGTGGTCGAGGACTTCTGGGTTGCCGACGAGACGCTGGATATCGCCTCGCAGCTCCTGTGCAATCCCCAGCCCAACGTCACGAGTATGATGATGATGTGCAACCCTTTGCGGGACTGGCCGGGCGGCACAGGCTGGCACCGGGATGTCCACCCCGTAGACATGGCGCCGATGGACGCGCTGGCGGCGGACGTAATCGAGAACGGCCCCAGGTACACCCAGTGGAACGTGCCGATGTACGACGACAGCGTCCTTTGGGTAGTCCCCGGCAGCCACAGGCGGCGAAATACCGAAAAGGAGAACGCCGAGTTCATGAAGGACATGCAGGGGGTGACAGATGTTTCGAATGAGCGCCTGAAGGCCGCTGCCGAAGGCATTCCCGTAGAGCTGAACGCCGGGGACGGCGTCATCTACAGCAACTTCCTCCTTCACACCGGGAGCAACTACACTACGAAGAAGCGGCAAACGCTGCACGGCGGACACGCGATCTTCGGGCAGTATCCAGAATTGGGCTTCGCCGACAGCCTTTCACCCGCGGCCAGAGAGAAGTTCGAGACCTTCGTGCGTCGGGAAGCGCAGATAAAGGATGCCACCGAGGCCGCCCTCCGCGCTGTTATCGACAGGGATGCAGTCGCCTACCGCGCCGCGCTGGAGCGACTCCAGTCCGGCGCCGGGCCCCACGGCAAGACGGTGCTTACCATCTACCTGTCGAAGGCGGCGCTCCACATTCGCGCCCTGAAGGACCCGGGGTTCGACGTCACGGAGGAGACCCGGCGCCGGGCATCGAATCCCCACACCATCACCCTGAACTGGGGACCCGAGTTTGCGGATCGGTTCACCGACGAGGAGTCCAGGACTCTGTGGGCTCGGTTCCAGGCCCTCGATGCCATGCTCCAGGGCGACGAGGAGATGTTCGAGCCCTCGTTCCAGTCGGGCCCGCTGCGCTACTATTTCAGCGATCTGCCCGATGGCGTCGACACCGAGTCGTTCATCGCCAGTTGGGGAAGAAGCGCCTGAGCGCCAAGCAGCGAAGCACGGACCTCATGTAGCGGTTCCCATTGATTCTGGTTGTCAAGGGCGGAGCGAACGGAACAGCCATGGGGATGTCCTCAGCCTAGTTGAAGCTGCACCTGATCGTGACACAGTCCTAAACCACCTTGCCATTGCCGATGACGTTCACGCGGGCGAACCGGATCTTCCGACCTGAGGAACGTCGCGAGGACGTGGCATAGCAGGGACTCCTCAGGTATGAGGTTGTACGCCTCGGTGTATCCGGCTGGGAGGAGGCTCAGCACGAAGGGAGTCGTCCGTGTCCCGTCCGGAGAATCCCCGCCCGTGGCCGGACCGACGATATCCTGCACACTTGCGACGGGATTGTGATAGAGGAACCCCCGTATCGGGGGTGCGGGGCGGCGATCCCTTGTCGGAGCACGGGAAACGCCTTTCCTCGCAATGACGGCGAGGGTTCTGTCCTGTACCGGCGACTTGAAGGACTGAGGAGCAGTTGTACCAAATCGTTGTTAGTCGAGGATCTGGTTACTCGTACCAGCCGGAGGCGAAGAGCAGGCCGTCGTGACTCACGACCCAGATGTGCTTCTGACGGTCCTCGCCGGATTCGGGGTTTATCAGGACGTAGTCGACCCAACGACCGGTCACGGTAGCGCTGCGCAGATCGTCGCCGTAGAAGTAGCCGGCGGCGTCAATGCGGAGATTGGGGTCGCGCCGGACGAACATGGGGTTGTGGTGGGCTATAGTGTAGCCGTTCTCGTCGACGATGAAGACGTACCACTGACCGTCGACGCTATCCCTGGAGGTGTAGTAATCAATGGCGGCGTCCAGACCGAGGGCGTCGTAGAGGTTGAGGGCCTGTTGGACGACGGACTTGGTGTAGGCGGGCGCGTCGGACTTGCGGGGTCCCCGCTCATGCCATCCCGAACCGAAGACGATTCCGTCGTGAAGCACCATCCAGGAGTGCTTGGTCTCGAGGGCAATCGCATTTCACTGAGCCAGTACCAAGAGTAGGTAATCTTCGTCCCATCCGGCGCGCTTGCGCTTGGCGGCCACACCCCCTTGTGATGTGGTCTCACGCTTGAGCATGTTCAGCGCCATGCGACGCAGCACGGATAAGTTCTGTGCTGCGTTGCCCTGCCTCACCCTGCTGTCGTCTTCGCCGAAAGCTACGTCCAACACCCAGTGGACAGAGTTCTCGATCCCCCAATGCGTTCTGACGCTTGCGAGCAGCACTCGCGCGTCGTTCGGCAGACTCGATATGTAGTAGCGGGCCTGAATGGACGTCTTACCATCCTCAATCCTCTCGGACTCGATCATCACCACGCTCGTCAGCTTCGTCCACTCATTGCGGTCGTTTATGTAGCTGAGGTGGTCGGGGTCTGAGACAGACCAACACCGTCGTGTCTCGATTCTGCCATGGCCTTTGTTTACCGTCTCATGGAAGTCGTGGTCGAGATAGTCAAAGCCGGTCTGTCGGGCCTGTTCAAACGTATCCGTTACGTCTTGGTGGAGTTGGGGTTGGTTCTCCTTGAGGGCCAGGACGTAGTCAGCGCCTTGGTCGATAATCGTCGTCGCTATATCTTTCTGACACCCCATCGCGTCGATGGTCACTGTACATCCTGACACGTCCAACGTACTGAGCAGTTCGGGTATGGCCGTGATCTCATTGGATCGCTCATCCACCTTGGTCTGACCGAGAATCAGACGATTGGCCGACGCCCACGCACTCACCATGTGGATTGCAGACTTGTCCGCGGCTCTGTCGTGAGAGCGCCGAAGCGTCTTTCCGTCTATGGCCACGACCTGACCTCCGGTTACGTCGTTGACCGCATGGACCCATTCCTCGAAACACTCCTCGAACTGAACGGGGTCCAACCTGGCAAAGACCCTCCCAAAAGTGTCGTGCGACGGGATTCCATTGGGCAGTTCAAGCAGTCGGCTGAACCAGTCCTTCTTGGCCTTGCCGAACATCTCTACATCCACCCATGAGTCGGCTCCACAGATGACGGCGCAGATGGCTATGACGATGACATCTATGAGTTTGTGCCGTTTTGCGTGACCGGTTCGGGGGTCTGTCAACTTGGCGAACTGATCGGTCAGCAAGCCTACGGGTGAATTGTCCATGAGGTCACTCCCTCGCTAAAGAATGACCACATCTTACTGGATATTATCTTATACTTGTCTAAATGCGATTGCCCTGGCTTGGTCTCCAGAGCGCCGGAAGCGGGATTGGGAAAGGTGTAAGCTAACCATTCGCCATCGTCGTCGGCAACTGCGGCGACCGCCTCTCCCGCCGGATAGCCGTTCGGGCCTTTGGCGGCAGAGATGGAACGATTAACAAAATCGGGGTTGGCGGCATGGGCGAGCATCGTGTCATCTTCGCTCATGATGAACACATACCATTGGCCGTCCATGCTTTCTTTCGTGTTGTAGTAAGTTGAGGGTAGCATCGAGTCCTCTGGACTCGTACTTGTCGATGGCATTGTTGACGAAATATTTGGTGAACTGCTCGGGCGTCGACTTGCGAGGCGTGGGCATCGATGCCCCGACGATCTGCTCTACCTGTTGACGAGAGCTACCTTGATCGACCGGGGCCGGGTTGTTGGCAAGCTCCGATTGCACAATTTGCTGAATGTCGGAACGGGACAGACCACCGGCATCACCGCAGGCGGTAAGCAACGCAGGGACGAGTATGGTTAGAAGGGCGACTGCGGCTCGTATTTAGGGTTCTACTGGTCATTGGGGTGTTTTCCGTTGGTGTATGTGTGCCGCTTCATAGCCTGATGGTGTTAGCTGTGATATTCGGTATCAGTACATATATCCTATCGTTCTTAGATTCTTCAGGTCAATCGGATTGCGGTGCAAGATATGCCGCCGCATTGATCTCGAAGGGGCCGGTCCGGCCCGACGAGTTGGAGGGGGTTTGTGTACCCTCACCCCAGCCCTCTCCGAGGGTGTCTCAGAAATAGTCAGCCTCTCTTGTCAGGAAGTTGTGGATTCCCGCTTTCGCGGGAATGACGGTAACGGTGGTTGTGTTTCGTAGTGAATGATACCTACAACGACGGTAATCGTGGCACCCTTTGCTAGAGAAATGTATGCTGTCGAATTATGAGACAGCCTCTCTCCCTGAAGGGGGGATACGCAAAGGTCTCATTTCGCGGGAATCACTCATGCAGCCTTGCGGCCTGCACAACCAGCAATGAAAGTCGAAAGCGTGTTCACTGTCGCCACTTGGTCTGCCGCAGTGACCGAAGATGGATTCCCGCCCCGTATCGTGGTACGGGGTGACGTTCTTTCGCGGGAATAACGGGTGTGGAGGTTGTGTCTTTGACTTTCGTAGCAATGACAGGTGTTGGGGTTGTGCGGAGGGTTTTCACAACGGGTTAGCCCCGCAGGGACGGGCGACCACAAGGGTCGCCCGTGCGTCAGCTTGGCCGGTCGGCAATTTCGGGGTGAAAGATAGCCGCCCTAGGCAATTTTGACTGCGGTGCCGTAGGCGACGATTTCGGCCGCGCCCTGGGCGACGGCGGCTGTGATGAACCTGACGCAGACGATGGCGTTTCCGCCCATGCCCTCGGCGTTGTCGATCATGCGCTGCAGCGATTCTTCGCGGGCCTCGGCCAACAGCTTGGTGTACTCGTCGACTTCTCCGCCGACGATGTTGCGGAGCCCGGCCATGATGTCGCGTCCGATGTGCCGTGCGCGGACGGTGCTTCCCCGCACCAGTCCCAAGGTCTCGACGATGGTGGCTCCGGGTATTGCATCAGTAGTTGTTACGATCAATTGTCGACCTCCATGAAGTTCTCTTGTTTCTTGTGGATGACTCTGTCCCGTATCGCGGCGACAAGCAGGACGGCCAACCCGATCAGTACGGCGAGGAGGGCCACCAGGAGCAAGAGCGGCATGTCCTTGGCGGTCGTGATCGCGTACACCCAGAAGCCGCCGATGACCACCGCTCCGGCGGCGAGAATCGCTCCTCCGATCCATAGCAATGGGCTACTACTACTCTCCGTTCTTGCCATCTGAATCCTCCTTCGGCTGGAATAGTTTCCCTACAGCTGGGATTCTCGCATACCGGAGAGGGTGTGTCATCACACGATTCTGCTATTTTGGTGAACTGCGGTACCGTATACTCTCGAATGACCCGAGGGAGAGGAGGTCCGTTGTTGGTCGACTTTATCGCGGGCGCAGCGGCCGGGCTTGTGCTGATGCTGGTGTTCGTCGCGGTCGCTCCGGTGATGGTGTTTTCGCTTGCGCGAGACAGCGACAGTAGGGTGGGGGACTTCGTCCGGCGAGTCAATCCGACGACACTGATGCTGGGGCTGGTCGTCTTGGCGTATCCGACGTGGACGCTGCTTGGCGGTATGCTTGGGCTGCTCTACAGGCTGAGTGTGCAACAAGGGCCGGGTGCGGGTCTGGGTTCGGGGAACCTGGTGTATACGCTCGCGCTCGCCTTTACGACGCTCCTTGTCGCCGTTCCGGCCGCAGTGGTATTGCGCAGGGTCGCGTTCGGGGTGGCTATTATCACCTTGGCTTTCATGGGAATATACGGCTGGCTGTTGCCGTTCCTCGTTCAGGCGGCAGAGCGGTGATGAGAAGAAGATTCACCGCTGAGGGGGCGGAGACCGCAAAGTCGGGAGAGTCGGGCCTGAATCGGTAGAGGGCGACCACAAGGGTCGCCCTCTACAGTGGATTTCCCTGAATATCGGATTCGGTATTGCCCTTTCCCTGAACAAAGGTTATAAACTGTTCCAATGTTGGTAGAAGGGGAGAGACGGATGGACGTTGACGAGTTGCTTGAATCGCCGGAGATTACTTGCGTTGCTACGGGTCTGAAGTTCACGGAGGGGCCGCTGTGGCACCCGGACGGGTACCTGCTGTTCACCGATGTGGGCGGGCCGTGGCGGATATGGAAGGTCGTGCCGGGGGAGGAGAAGACCGTCTATCGAGACGATACCGACCGGGCGACGGGCCTGACGTTCGATCTGCGTGGCAACATCATCGCGTGCGAGCAGATGGCGCGCGCGGTCACGAGCATGAACGCCGAGGGGCATGTGACGGCCATCGCCACGCACTGCGGCGATAAGCGGCTGAACCGGCCGAACGACGTGGTCGGGCGGTCGGACGGCAGCCTGTATTTCAGCAACCGTGGCGTGGGGAGTTTGGAAGAGGGCGAGGCGGACTTCGAGCATAACGGGGTATACCGCATCGCGCCCGACGGCGTGGTTCACGAGGAGGTGTACCCGTTCGAGGACCCGAACGGCCTCGCCATCTCGCCGGACGAGAAGACGTACTATCAGATCAACACGCGGCCATCCGCCCACATCGACGCGTTCGACATCGCAGAAGACGGGTCTCTGTCGAATCAGAGGCGGTTCTTCACCTTCCCGGAATCCGAGAAGCCCGGCTTTCCCGATGGGATGAAGGTCGATTCGCTTGGAAGGGTGTACGTCTCCGGGCCCGGAGGGCTGTGGGTGTTGACGGCGGAGGCGGAGGTTATCGGCGTTGTGGAGTTCCCGGAGCAGGTCATCAACATGGCGTGGGGCGACGAGGACAACCGGACGATGTACGTGGCGGCGATGACCTCGATATACAGCATCCGGTTCAACACTCCGGGACTGGTCACTCCGAGAGTTGCGTCGTAGTCTTGGGGCGTAGACGTTAGGCGCGATAGCTCGCAAGCCATTGGAGGAGGGGTGTCCCATGCAGAGACCGCCACGCGGCGCTTGGAAGGGGTTTCACCAAATGAAGCCCGCATCCGAGTACGATATCCGATACGGCAATCACCTTGTTAGGTCGACGAGTTCGCAGTGGGAGAGCTACGTTGCGGTTTCCTCGCCGACGGCGTACAGGATGACGGAGCCACACCTGACACGGGCCCCTAAGACGGTGGGATACCCGGAGGCTATGGACTTCGGGTACCTGAAGCAGTTCACCGAAGGTCTGCCGGACGATGTTGACCTGATCGTGGGCATCGGCGGGGGTCTGGTGCTGGACGCGAGCAAGTACGTTGCGCTCAGCAGACAACTGCCAGTGGTTCTGATACCGACTATCATTTCGACGGGGGCGATCATCCACAGCGTGTTCGCCGAGTGGGAGGGACGCAACCTGGGCGACACCAAGAACTGGCCGTGGATCGACCCGGAGTACGTGCTTGTCGACTACGACATCGTGCTGAGCGCGCCCGATCACCTGAACATCGCGGGGATCGGTGATGTGCTGTGCGGGTACTCGACCATCTGCGAGTGGAAGCACAGGGAGAGTCAAGGCATCGGCGCGCCGTACGATGAGTCTGCGACGGCGGACATGAACGCGCTGCACGCTCGGATCTTGGAGAGCTTTCCGAGAACACTGTCTGCCAACGGGGCGTTGACGTCCGCGAGCGTGAAGCTCATCATGAACGCGATCAAGGACCGCGACAGCAACTCGGTTTCGCATCCGGACGCTCCGGCGGGGGATCACTCCTTCATCGTTGCCGCGGAGCTTGCGAACGACCGGACCTGGGTGCACGGGGAGCTTGCGGCGCTGGGGACGGTCATCATCGCGTGGCATACGGACCAGAACCCGGAGACGATCATTGGCCGTCTGGAGAGGTGCGGGGTACTCTGGCGGCCGGCGGATATGAGTATGAGCAAGGACGAGTTGGCGAAGGCGCTGGCCGCGTGTCCGGGGTATATGGGGGACGCGTCGAGGGGGAGGGACCTGCCGTCGGTCCTGCGACTTGAGCCGCTGGTGGGGGAGAAGTTCGAGAGGTTGTGGCAGTTCTTGGAGGGTGAGTGACTCTCAGAGGGTGTTGAGAAAGTGTTTGCATTTGGTACCGGATCGCAGGAGAGGAACCCCCTCTCTGTATCTCTCCCCCGCGAGCGGGGGAGAGATTGTTGAATCCTGTGGGCTCGAATCGTTTTGAAACATCTTCACACACACCCTTTTATACCAATTCATGCTATTGCCACTGTATTCTCGCTGACCGAACTCTCTGGATTCCGGCCTTCGCCGAAATCACCATGGCCTTGCGAAGACCACATAAGGGGATGGAAACGGGTTGGCGCCGAGAACTGGCAACCACAAGGGTTGCCCCTACAACAGGTTTGCCGGAGCCTATTTTCAGAGGAATCACCATGGCCTTGCGAAGACCACATAAGGGGATGGAAACGGGTTGGCGCCGAGAAAGGGCAACCACAAGGGTTGCCCCTACAACAGGTTTGCCGGAGCCTATTTTCAGAGGAATGACGGTGGCCTTGCGAAGACCACATAAGGGGATGGAAACGGGTTGGCGCCGAGAACTGGCAACCACAAGGGTTGCCCCTACAACAGGTTTGCCGGAGCCTATTTTCAGAGGAATCACCATGGCCTTGCGAAGACCACATAAGGGGATGGAAACGGGTTGGCGCCGAGAAAGGGCAACCACAAGGGTTGCCCCTACAACAGGTTTGCCGGAGCCTATTTTCAGAGGAATGACGGTGGCCTTGCGAAGACCACATAAGGGGTTGGAAACGGGTTGGCGCCGAGAACTGGCAACCACAAGGGTTGCCCCTACAACAGGTTTGCCGGAGCCTATTTTCAGAGGAATCACCATGGCCTTGCGAAGACCACATAAGGGGTTGGAAACGGGTTGGCGCCGAGAACGGGCAACCACAAGGGTTGCCCCTACAACAGGTTTGCCGGAGCCTATTTTCAGAGGAATCACCATGGCCTTGCGAAGACCACATAAGGGGTTGGATTCGCGTTATACAACGACAGGGCGGGTTTGAAACCCGCCCCTACCAAGTCATAGTCTCGTTACCCTTCAATACTATGATGTTGAACCACTAGTATTAGGTGGCCTGCCTACTAAGGTTCTTATCGACATTCGATCTCCTAATGACACTTTCGTATACGTCGCCGCCGGATGAAGTTTGGGTTGCCCTCGACACTGAGACGACCGGTCTCGACCCTGAGAGCGACCGGATCATCGAGGTTGGGGCGGTCAAGTTTCGGGGCGACGAGGTACTTGGCGTATTTCAGTCGTTCGTGAATCCGGGGAAGCGGCTGAGCAGGTTCATCCGGGACTATACCGGCATCACCCAGCGAGAGGTTGATCGCGCGCCGTACTTTCCTGACGTAGCCGCTGATCTGCTTTCGTTCATTGACGGCGCTCCGGTTGTAGGGCACAACGTGGGGTTCGATCTTGGGTTCCTGCGCAGTCACGGTCTTCCGATAGACGGGACGGTATCGGACACCTACGATCTGGGCAGGGTATTCCTGCCGTGGGTGTCGTACCACTCGCTGACGGGGCTTGCGAAGGAACTGGACGTGCCGGTCGTTCGGGCGCACCGGGCAGCGGACGACGCGGAGACGACGCGCAGGGTGTTCGTCGCGCTTCTGCGGATAGCGGCGGACACAGATCTTGAGACGCTCAGGGAGATACAGAGCGTCGCGTCCAAGTCCTCGACCTCTGCGCTGAGGTATCCGCTCCGGCAACTGGTCGGCGATGGGACGGTCAATCGCGCCCAGATGAGCCTGGACGAGCCTGCGGTGGACCTTCGTGAGCTTGCCGCGATGCGGAGGGCCGAGGGTTCTGGACGGTCGGACGGACCGGGCGGCGGCTTCGATAGGGAAGGACTGAGGAGGCGCCTGGGGTACCATCAGGCGCTGCCTCCGGGCGAAGACGACAAACCGGTCGACGTGGACGAGGTTGCGGAATTGTTTGGAGAGGACGGGCCGTTTGCTCAGGTATTGCCGGGGTTCGAACACCGTGTGGAGCAGGTCGAGATGGCCCGCTCGGTGGCCGAGGCAATCAACGAGGGGCAGCGGCTGATCGTCGAGGCGGGTACGGGTGTGGGCAAGTCGCTGGCGTACCTGCTTCCGGCGGCGCTGTACGCGCTTGAGAACGGGAGGCGCGTGGTCGTTTCCACCAACACGATCAATCTTCAAGAGCAGCTCATCGCGAAGGACATTCCCACACTTGTCGATGCGCTCTCGCTTTCATCTCCGAGTGGCACCGACGAGCTCAAGTATTCGCTCTTGAAGGGACGGGCGAACTACCTGTGCATGAGGAGATGGACGCACGCCAAGAACGGGAGCAGCCTGTCCGACGAGGAGGTGCGTCTTCTGTCGGGCATTCTCTTGTGGCTCGACCGCACCTCCACGGGCGACCGGAATGAACTGAACGTTGGTCGTCGGAGTCTCTCCACCTGGAATCGCGTGTCTTCGCAGGGGGCGCTCGACTGCAGAGGGCAGGGGGGAGTGTGCTTCCTGCGCTCCTCGCGGTCGAGGGCGGAGGCCTCGCACCTGGTTGTCGTCAATCATGCGCTGATGCTAACCGACATTGTCGCGGGCGGGACCATCATCCCGGAGTACGACGTTCTCATCATCGACGAGGCGCACCATCTCGAATCGGAGGCGACCAAGCAGTTGGGGTTCGAGGTGAGTCGCTCGGCTGTTGGGGAGCACCTTCAGGAGCTGATGGGTGAACGGGGGCTGATTGGCCGCGCAATGACGACGCTGCAGCGTGTGTCGGGCATAGAGCGAGTTAGCCGAGTGCTGGAGGACGTAGGGCAAATGGCGCCGGGCCTGCTGCCCGTTTTGCGAGAGGGGACTGCGGCCCTGTTCGGGCTGCTGGAAGACCGCGTACTGGGGGCTTCGCAGGCAGACAGGCAGATGCGGGTTACGGAGGGGACACGACATCAGCCCTTCTGGTCGGATGTGGAGACGGTCTGGGAGAACGTCGATCTGAGTCTGTCCAGCCTGGCTAACTGCCTGGATGCCCTCATCTCCACGCTGCAGGACCTAGCAGCGGACGACGCCAACGGCAATGAGGGGCTACTCATCGAATTGAACAGCAACGCACTGAACAATGCCGAGATCCGGCAGAACCTAGAAGAGTTCGCCGTCCGGCACAAGGAGGACGTGGTCTATTGGATTGAGAAGTCGGGCAGGGGGGACGACGTAACGCTCTTCGGCGCACCGCTCCATGTGGGCGAATTGCTCGAAGAACTGCTATACACTCGGAAGAGCGCAGTCGTTATGACCAGCGCCACTCTCGCCGCCAACGGCACGTTCGACCACATCCAGGAGCGTACGGGCTTCGTCGACTCGGAGCAAAGGCTGCTCGGCTCTCCATTCGACTATCCAAGCTCGGCGCTGGTGTGCGTTCCCGATGACATTCCTGAGCCTTCGGCCCCCACGTACATGGACGCAGCGGCGCAGGCCATCGGGGACGCGGCGATTGCGGCGGGCGGGCGGACGATGGCGCTGTTCACGTCCTACGCCTCACTCAGGGAGACGGCGGAGGCGATGCGAGCGACCATGAAATCGCAGGGGATCGAGCTGCTTGTTCAGGGGAACGATGGGAGTCCGGACCAGATCATCCGACGATTTCGAGAGAACCCGGAGTCGATCATCCTCGGCACGGCCAGCTTTTGGGAGGGTATCGATCTTGCGGGCGATTCGCTGCAGGCGCTGGTGGTCATGCGGCTGCCGTTCAACGTGCCGACCGAGCCGGTGTTCGAGGCGCGGTCGGAGCACTACGATAACCCGTTCATGGAGTACGCTCTTCCTCAGGCTATCCTTCGACTACGGCAAGGGTTTGGGCGACTGATCCGCACGAAAACGGACCGAGGCGTCGCAATCATTCTCGACCGGCGGGTCATCTCTCGGAGGTATGGCTCGCTGTTTCTCAGGTCGCTGCCCCCCGCATCCCGGAAGACGTGCAAACTCGACGAATTGGGTGACGAGGTGCGGCAGTGGCTGGGTCGGTAACGGCACAGGAGAATCAGGCGAGTTTCCTTCCCCTCGGCGGCCAGGCTCTCGATCTTGAGAGTACGCTGTTCAGCGGGCAGGTATTCCGGTGGCGGAAGCGGGAGTCGTGGTATGAGGGTGTGGTCTTCGGGCAGATCGTGCGGGTGCGTGAGGTTGAGGGCGGCATGGCCTTCGAAACGGCGGATGACGATGTGGATTTGACCGCATCGCGGCTGCGGGACTATTTTTCGCTGGATGTCGACCTGGCCGAAGTATATTCGGCTCTCTCACGGGACCGGGGTCTTCGAGAAGCGGTGGACCGCTATCGGGGGATGCGGGTGCTGCGGCAAGACCCGTGGGAGACGACTCTTTCGTTCCTGTGCGCCCAGAACTCGAACGTGTTGCGGATCACGCGGAACATTGAGGATATGTGCCGGTCATTTGGCAGGGCCATGTCATTCGGAGGGCATACTCGCCACGCCTATCCGACGCCGGAAGCGCTCGCCGGAGCAGGGGAGGGGGCGCTGCGAGACCTTGGACTCGGCTATCGAGCGCGGTACATCATCCGCCGCCGAGAGGGTCGCAGGAGGTGAAATTGACCTCAGGGCGCTTCGCAATGCCTCATATGACGGCGCGCTCGATGCGCTGATGGCCCTCGACGGGATCGGGGACAAGGTGGCGAACTGCATCATGCTCTTTTGTATGGACAAGCCGCAGGCCTTTCCCGTGGATACCCATATCATGCAGGTATTGCGTGAGCGGTACCCGGAGGCGGAAGAAGTGCATTCGCGCGACATACGTCGCGTTCGGGCGTGGGCGCAAGAGTATTTCGCGCCGTACGCCGGATATGCCAACCACTACTTGTTTCATTCGAGACGGGTTGAGGGGCGGACGTAGGGGGACGTCGGCCGAAGTGTGGACGGAGGGGGTTTCGTGCGGTTTCCCCCGACATGAGACCGTGGGGATGCTACAGAAGCTGTCTCCACTCTTCCTCAGGCAGGGTGCGAACCATAAACTCGTCGAACATCGGGACGGTAAATGCGGTATCCCCATGATTCGGACTCCATATCATGCCCTTGTTAATCAATTTACTGCGGGTTGGGGCCAAGGAAGTCACCGGACGATCTAAAACGCCGGCGATGTCTCCCGAACGATGTGGCCCTTGACCGAGTTGAGCCATTGCGCGCAGGTATCGCTTTTCCGTAGGAGTCAGCCTGTCGAATCTGACTAAGAAGAAGCTCGCGTCGAGATCGGCAACCGCCTGTCTGGAAGCCACTTCGACATGGGAAACAGTGATGGGGGAACTTTCGGCAACATCCCACACGTGCTTTCCCCACTCTTGCAAGAAATAGGGATAGCATTGAGTTTGAGCGACAATCGCGTCGAGCGCGATGGGTTCTATCTCCACTCCCTCGTCCCTAGCCGGTTTGGCGATGGCTAGCTTGGCGTCTTCAGGAGAGAGAGAGCCAATTTCTGGGAACTCAAAAAGCCGCTCCGCGTAGGACTTGGCTTTTCCCATACGTCCCCGCACTTGCGGCAATCCTGCTCCAACCATCGTTACGGGTAGTCCTCGCTGGGATGTCCGATGCAATGCTGTGATGAGCGCCGCAAGTTCATCCTCTTTGACGTACTGGAGTTCGTCGACGAAGAGCGCCACGCAACTTTGGTCCGCTTTGGCGGCCGCACCGACGACTTCGAGCAGGTCCTGCAAGTCGGTCTCCAAGTCTCCGCTGTCCGCCAACCCGGGTTCCGGGGCGGATTCGAGAGTTAGGCCGATTCCTTGATATTCCACCTTCAGCGTCTTGACGAACCCAGCAAGGCCACGAAGGGCGCGATGTGCCAGCTCTTTCGCCGCCTCTCTATTGGAAATCTTGAGCAAGGCGAGGCGGAGTTGGGGTACCATCACGGACGGGAACGATCGGTTTTCTGGCGCTTCAATTTGCAGCGTGTAGATTCCGTTCGACTCCGCTTCCTCTCGAATTCGCTCCAGCAGTACGGTTTTTCCCACGCCTCGCAAACCGACCATAAGAATGCTCTTGCTCGAACGCCCAATCTTGGTCCGTATCAGTGCGGTTCGAGCGACATCGCGCAGGTCGTCACGGCCTGCCAATTCCGGAGGCTGGGTGCCCGCTCCCGGCGCATAAGGGTTGAGGATCGGATCCATGAGTGCAATTATAGCAAGTTTATCCCAGTTTACAAAAAAATGCTAAGATGGCTAATTTTGCTATAAATGGGCGACTTTGCTCATTCTCGTGAGGCAGGGAACGAGGGACTGTATCAGTTTAGTCGGTCGGGTGGTTGAGTCGGAGCTATACTCACGCCCCGGGTCATGGACTCCCGCCCCGTATCGGGGTACGGGGTGACGTTCCTTCGCGGGAGTGACGAGTGGGATGTAAGACCATCCTCAAAAACTGACCTACCGACCAAACAGATACAGGCTCAGGGAACGAGCGCGGATTGCGCGGGGCCAATGTTGGGGGTATGCTTGGGCCTATGCAGACTCATGATTTCGTCGCCCAACGGGTCGTCAAATCACCCCATAGTCTCGGGTGAGTATGGCATCGGACTCTGAGACGGCCGCCGGGCAAGGGACGAGCGGCGGCGGGAACCCCACGTACGAGACGGATTTCAAGCCGATGCCTCGGCGGCAGGTCGTCTTCACGATGGGCGGCCTCATGCTCGCGCTCTTTCTGGCGGCGCTCGACCAGACGGTCGTCAGCACCGCCATGCCCCGTATCATCGCGGACCTTGGCGGGTTCGACCGGTTCACGTGGGTTACCACATCGTACCTCGTTGCGTCGACGACCGCGGTCCCCATCGTAGGTAGGCTGTCCGACCTTTACGGTCGGAAGGCGTTCTTCATTGGCGGGATTATCGTTTTTCTCGTCGGGTCGGTGCTGGCAGGGGCGAGCCAGACGATGAACCAGCTCATCTTCTTTCGAGCAATTCAGGGCATTGGCGGCGGCAGCATGATGGCCCTGTCGTTCGCATCGGTCGGCGACCTCTTCCCGCCGGCGGAGCGCGGCAAGTACCAGGGCATCGTTGCAGGTGTGTTCGGCCTCTCTTCGGTTATCGGCCCGACGCTCGGAGGATTCATAACCGACAACCTGTCGTGGAACTGGGTCTTTTACATCAATGTCCCACTCGGTCTGGCCGTAATCGTCCTGTTTATCCGGTTCTTCCCCCACATTAGACCGGACCGACTGGCGCGTCGCCTGGACTATGCGGGTATGGCCCTGCTGGTGCTAATCGTCGTGCCGTTACTCGTCGGTCTCTCGCTCGGAGGAGTAGAGTTTGAGTGGCTGTCACTCCAGGTCGTCGGCATCCTGTTGTTCGCGATCTTGATGATCGTGGCCTTCATTGCGGTAGAGCGACGAGCCGACGAACCGATCATGCCGCTGAGCATCTACTCGAATAGAGTCGTGAGCATCTCGCTGCTAGCGGTGTTTGTCACGGGATTCGGGATGTTCGGGGCCATCATATTCGTGCCGCTGTTCTTCCAGGGGGTGCTGGGAGCATCGGCGACAAGCAGCGGGTCGTTTCTCACACCGATGATGCTCAGCATGGTCGTGGCGGCGACGCTGGCGGGGCAAACGCTCTCGCGGTTCGGGGGACACTACCGCATTCAGGGACTCATCGGAATTGCGATCATGGGCGGGGGCATGGTGCTGATGTCGCGAATGACCGCAGATACGTCCTACGTGCAGGCGGTCGGAAGCATTGTCGTCATGGGGCTCGGACTCGGCATCACGTTCCCGAGCTTCACGATCTCGGTACAAAACGCCGTTCCTCACAACCTGCTTGGCGTGGTGACCTCGGCTACGCAGTTCTATCGGTCCGTGGGAGGGGCATTGGGGCTCGCCGTCCTCGGATCATACATGGCGAGCCGATTTGCCGCAGGGCTAAGCGACTCGCTTCCGGCGGAGGTCAGGAGGGCGCTGCCGGAAGAGCAGCTTAGCGAGATGAGCAATAATCCCCAGGTGCTCGTCAACCCCGAAGCCCTGGCAGGTCTGAAGACGAGCCTTGCCGATGGGGGAGAGCAGGGGGCGGAGGTGCTCTCGATCCTGCTGATGACATTGCGGGAGACGCTTGCTTCGGCGATCAGCGACGTGTTCGTCCTTGGGGCGGTCACGCTCGCGGTTGGATTCGTCGCGACAATCTTCTTGAAGGAAGTCCCGCTGAGGACGAGGGGGCCGGAACGGGAACGTTCTGAGTCGTAGGGTGGCATGAACGCTGGGGAATGCCCCCTCTCTGTATCTCTCCCCCGTCGAAGGGGGGAGAGATTGTCTTATGTAGTGCAGTTCCATGCGCAGTCGTTGAATACGGCGGCCCCGATGTTGATGAACGTTACCAGAGAGATAAGCCAGAGACCAAAAATCCCAGATGTCGTCTTGAGCGGTTCCATGTACTGGACATTAGGCAACCTAGAAGCGTTCAAGTCGGTTTGATCTACTCGGTTTCTGGCTTCGAAATACATACGGAAGAGCCTGCTCAATGACTTTACCCAAAGATAGAAGAATACTGTCGCAACTGCGATCAGCGAAGCAACCCAGAACACGGTTGATTCAAACGTAAAGTAGGCTCCGTTTGAAAATGCCTGAGTCCATGCGAACATCGCTCCGGTCCAAAAACTGGGCGAGTGGTTGATTGGATTTGCGTATCCATCGCCATCGGGATAGTTACTGTGAAGACCGTAAATCTCCCACGCAAGCAACACATTGAACATAATCGGGCCTAGCAAACATGCCAGATAGAGAAGAGCGTAGGCACCCACTACAACACTGTCCGGTATGCGTCTATTAAGAATGCGCAGTAAAAAGTAGACCCACGGGAATAGGAAGAGAATCGAGTGCAGTGCTCCTGCTCGGACGAGACCTCCAGCGGATCTTCCCGTGACTGAGACGGCCTTTGCACAGATCAGCGCTGCAAATGGGGACCACACAACGCCAATCGCCAAAATCAACAGACTGAAGCTGATAATTGATGCGGAGGCTATCTCGATCTGGTCAGGCATGTCATTCACACTCCAGCTTGAGAACTCCGAATGCTCGATCGGTCTTCCCCAACCTATTTCAGAGTGCGGAA
This sequence comes from Dehalococcoidia bacterium, assembly GCA_965247555.1. GTDB lineage: Bacteria > Chloroflexota > Dehalococcoidia > Lucifugimonadales > VXLM01 > VXLM01. The sequence goes on from CBDFHR010000009.1 coordinate 918,350, forward strand.
GACAATCCGGTAATGTGGTTGATCTTATCGCCGAGCCGTTTTGGTACCTGAGTAGACTTTAGAAGCTTTGGGGCAGCCTCCTAAGTAACGAGTAAGGTGAAGTGGGTATCACAACACCACTTCGCAGGGTCAGTCTACTGTCAGGACAAGCTTGCCGAAGAAGGACTGCTCTTCCATGACCTTGTGGGCCCTTGCGGTGTCCTGAAGCGGGAAGGTGTCGTGGACGATGCCTCTGATGATTCCCTTCGCCGCCATTTCGATGATCTGGCGAAGGTCTTCCTGCCGCCCCATGAAGACGCCGAAGACGGTCTGGTTTCTGACGAAGAGCACGCCCATTTGCAATTGGGCACGGTAGCCCGTCGTTACACCGCAGATGCCGTATCGTCCGCCTGGGGCAAGCGAGCGTGACGCGGCGGGCCAGAATGTTTCGCCGACGTGGTCTACCACTACGTCGACGCCGCGCCGGTCGGTCAACTCCCTGACCCGTTCGGCGATGTCCTCGCGGGAGTAGTTGATGACCTCATCCGCCCCGAGGGCCTTGGCCATTTCCGCCTTTTTGTCGGAACTGGTAGTAGCGATCACCGTAGCTCCGATGACGTTTTTCGCTACCTGAATGGCCGCAGTTCCGACGCCGCTCGAAGCTGACAGTACGAGGACGGTCTCCCATGCCTGGAGGTTTGCACGCCTGATGAGCATCGTCCAAGAGGGCATGAAGACCGTCGGAAGAGACGAGCCTTCCACGTACGATAGCGAGTCGGGGATTACGACGGCGTTGACGCCCGGCACCTTGACATACTCGGCGTAGCCACCGTGCGTATTCGAGCCAATTCTGCCGGGCCGGGTGCAGAGCTCCGACTCGCCCGCGATGCAGTATTGGCACTGTCCGCAGGTGAGCCTTGGGTTGACGACTACGCGGTCGCCGACCTTGACGTTATGTACCTCGCTGCCGGTCTCGGCCACGTCGCCGGCCACGTCGCCACCGAGGATGTGGGGGCCGTCGAAGACCATCCGGGTGCCCTTGACACCCTGGCGGGTGAAGATGTCGAGCCTGTTCAGCGAGCAGGCCCGCACTCGAACTTTGATGTCGTTGGGCCCGACGACCGGTTCCGGCATGTCGCCGTATTGCAGCACGTCGAGGCCGCCGTGTTCCGTGACGTAGACAGCCTTCATATTTGGTGGCTCCATCGGTCGTTTGAGGGTTAGCTGGCGAAGCGGGTGACTTCGTGTCTCCCTATGTTTCACACTAATGGCGAGGGGCCTTGACTGTCAACTCGCCCGACGGTGCGTTATGCCCGTCCTGACGGTTTGGGAGGGGACGACACGCTCACAGATGCACTATTAGACCGAAATCTTTGAAATGATCGGGTAGTAATAGGGAGCAACGACAGGGCGGGTTTCAAACCCGCCCCTACCAAGTCATAGTCTCGTAACCCTTCAATGCTAGGATGTTGAACCACTAGGTGTCTACACATCACCTTCGAGCCTGTCCAGCTTGCTTTGGGATGACCTGATGGATGCCTCGTGGGCGATCTCTACGGCCTGTCTCTTGTACCGTCGGGGAATCTTGAGTCTGACTTTGCCCTGCTTGGAGCCGGGGACATCCTCCACAATCTGCATACTGCTTACCCTGATGTTGAGGACCGTTCGGAAGAGGTTAGACCGGAAATCGACCTCATCGATTCGATCAAAGGGAATAACAGCCGTCCTAACTCCCGACTTCATCACGCCTAGTATGTTGTCCTTGACCTGGAATTCCAGGGTTAGGGCATCGGAGGAGATACTGAGCACGCCTTCCGCGTTCGCAAAGCCCTCGTAGATTTGTGGGAACCGGACCGGTATCGAGTCCATGGCTGTCAACGACTCCTGTGTTACGTTCGGTTCGTCCGATGAGATGAGGACGTGGAAGAATATGGGGAATCCAATTTCATCATAGCTTGTTCGACCTATATCGCCAAGTTGGGTTGGGCCAAGGAGGTTAATTCAGTTTCGCAGAGTGCTTCAGTAAGAGCACAGCCGTTAGTTCACGACTCTTCTGGATTCCCGCCCCCGTGTCCGGGCACGGGGCAGGCTCCGTATCCAGGTACGGGGAGACGTTCCCGTGTCGGAGCGCGGGACATGCCTTTCGCGGGAATGGCCCATGGCCATGTGAAAGGCCACATAGGGGGATGAAAACGGGTTGGTGTGGGGGAACGGGCAACCACAAGGGTTGCCCCTACGACGGGTTTGACGTGGCCTATTTTCAGAGGAATGACGGTGTGGAGGTGTTTAGGCTTATTGCCAGGATGATGACGGCGAGGGTTCTGCACGCGTGTGTGCGGCTGATGGATTGTGGCGCAGTGCTGACGAATTGATACGACTCAAGGCAGGTGTTAGCCTTCGCGGACTATGACGGCCCAGGACGCAGAGTCCCCCTTTTGGGGGAGAAGCAAGGTCGTCGAGGCACAGGCAGCCTATGGAATTTGTAGAACACCTCCTCGCCGACGGGTTTCGGTACGCATACGCCATATCGACTTTCGATTTGTCGGACAGCGGCCTGCCGGACATCGTTGCTTGCGATACGGGCGTGGGCATCTATTGGTTCGAGAACGTTGGGGCAGGGGAGTTCGTTCGTCACACGATTCACGAGCAGGAGGGCGAGTGGCTGGAGCGTCACCAGATCGCCGATATCAACGGGGACGGGAAGCCGGAGATCGTCGGAGTGGACAACCTGAACGGCTCGGTGCTGTGGTTCGAGTATGAGGACGATCCGAGGGAGCGGTCTTCGTGGAGCCGGCACTACATCTCGGAGGGCGGCCTCGCCGGCGCGTACGACGTGGCGGTGGCCGATCTGACGGGCGATGGGCGCATGGACGTTGCGGCTTCAAGCTGGCGAACCGGGAAGCAGTTCGCATGGTTCGAGAATTGCGGCGACCGTTGGGTCAAGCACGTGATCGAGTCCGAGCTGCCGGAGACGCGGACGATTCACGCCGTTGAGATCGCGGGCAGCGGGAGGATGGACCTGGTAGGCACGGCTTCGAGCGCGGGGCAGGTCGTGTGGTACGAGAACCTGGGCGGTGACGCGGACAGGCTGTGGCGGAAGCATGTCATCGATTCGTCGGCGGGCAGGGTAATTCATGGGAACCTTGTCGATATGGACGGCGACGGCGGGACCGATTTCGTCGCAGCGGTGGGTGTGAGTGGAAAGACTTCCGAGGAATTGGCGGTTCAGCAGGTTGTGTGGTACGAGCACGAAGGGGATCCAAGAGTCTCGCCTTGGACGAAGCACGTCATTTGCGATCGGTTCCCGTTCGGATTCGAGGCGGTCGGGGTCGATCTTGATGGCGACGGGGACATGGAGGTCGTTGCCACCGGCGGAGGTGAGGAGGGGAGAGTGGCCGTGTTCAAGCATCGGGGCGACCCGCGGGGGATCTGGGACATGGAGATCATCAAGGAGAACTGGTCACGCGCGAACCAGGTCGTTGTCGCCGATCTGACCGGCAACGGGAGGCCGGATATCATCGTCGCGGCCGAGCGTGAGAGCCGGGAGATACGCTGGTGGGAGAACGGGGACGCCTGACCAATTGTGGCCGTTGTGATCACACTGAGTCATAGCTGGCTGACCCCAATGGATTCCCGCCTTCGCGGGAATGACGATGTGGGTTATGCCAACCGGGGGTGCATTTGTAGCAATGCGGGGCAGCTATGACATCTTATACCAATTCGTGCTAATACCACCGTATTCTCGCTGACCAAACACTCTGGATTCCCGCCTTCGCGGGAATGACGATGTGGGTTATGCCAACCGGGGGTGTATTTGTAGCAATGCGGGGCAGCTATGACGTCTTAGTTTAGGCCGTTTTCTCCGGCCAATCCGAGTAAGAGTGAAGAGGGGCACCTTGTATGGCGCCCCTCCGTTCGTTGTTCGTTCGACGCTGGACGGCGTCGTGGTTGGCTTACCTAGTCGGCGCCGTTTGTCGTGGCTTCCCCTCCATTGTTGGAGGCGTCTTCGGCGGCTGAGACATCAGAGACGATCCCGGGCAGGTTCTTGAGGCTGCTGATGAGGTCGACGCCTGTGAGGGACTGCACGAGGGCAGGGAGCTGCGCGATGGTGGCTGAGATGTCCTGGGTGACCTTGCTGGCCCCGGCTCCCGCTCCGTCGTCGCCGCCATTGCTGATTACGACGATGCTGTCGGTCTTGGCGAGCGGCTGAGCGACGGCGTCGGCGACCTGTGGGAGCGACTCGAAGAGTTGCTGGATCATGGCGGCCTGTCCGTACTGCTTCCACGCATCGGCCTTCTTGTCCATTGCCAGGGCCTCGGCTAGACCCTGCGCCTTGATGGCTTGACCTTCAGCCTCTCCGCGCGCCTTGATGGCCGACGCTTCGGCTTCTCCACGTAGTACGGTCGCTTCGGCCTCTGCCTGGGCTTCCGCAATGACACGGGTGCGTTCACCCTCCGCCACCGTCTCGAGCTTGTATCGTTCGGCTTCGGCCTCGACTCTGGTGCGGCGCCTGTTGCCTTCCGCCCTCAGCTCCAACTGGTCGCGCTCGGCCTCAGCGGGACGGCGGATGGTCGCATCCAACTCTCGCTCTCGCCGCAATATCTCCTGCTGTTGGATTTCGATTTGCTTCTGGCGCTCGACGACCTCGACCTGCAACTCCTCTTCGCGGATCTGCTGGCGAGTCTTGGCCTCCTGCAGGGAGTAGGCCAATTCGGCTTCGGCTCGTCGAGCGTTCACCTGCTGGTCGTACGCCGCTTTCTGCGTCTCGAAGTCACGCTGCGACTCCGCGATGGAGGTGTCGGCGCTGTACCTCGCCGCTTCTCGCAGCTGCTCTGCCTGGGCTGATTTGATCCCCGAATCCCGCGCGGCCTCGGCTTCACCGATCGAGGCGTCACGTTTTACTTCCGCCGTTCTCTTGACTCCGAGGGCCTCAAGGTACCCCTGCTCATCCTGAATGTCGCGAATCGAGAAGCTGACGATTTCCAGTCCCATGTTGGTCATGTCGGTCGCTGCCACTTCGCGGACCTGTTCGGCAAACGCCACGCGGTCGCGATAGATATCCTCGACCGTCATGGTGCCGAGAATGGCGCGCTGCTGGCCCTCGAGGGTTTGCAGGGCGACCTCCGCGATCTCGCGGACGCTTTTGCCGAGGAACTGCTCGGCAGCGGTCCTGATGGCCTCCTCGCCACGTCCAACCTTCACCTGGGCGACACCGTCGACCGAGATCGAAACGCCCTCTTTGGTGTAGACTCTCGCCGTGTTGACCTGGAGGGTCATGACCTCCAGCGAAAGTAGCTGCGCCTTCTGAACGAACGGCAGCACGAACATCCTGCCGCCTACCTTAACCTTCGGCTGTTTGCTTCCCCCCGATACGATCAGGGCGTGGTTTGGTCCTACTGTATGAAAGCCTGCCATTTATTCCCCCCTAGTTTTGTTAATTGGGACTCGCACTACTATCGGTTGTCTCGGCGATATCTTCGTATAGCTTTTCGACCTTGAGCACCTCGTTGTAAACGCCAACGACTCGAATTTCGTCACCCTCTTTGATGATGACTCCGGGGTCTGTGGAGGCCGACCATTCCTCGTTTGCCACCCACACTTTACCAGAAGGCCGAATGTCGGAGACGGCAACGCCCCACTGGCCTTCCAGCAGCATAGCCTCTTCGGTCTGGAAACCGCTAGTGGTCCCGCCCTCATTCTTAGCTAAGCGAATGAAGAAGACCCACGTCACGGTCATGAGGGCGGTCATCACGGCAATCATGATCGGGTTTACCATGAAGCTGGGCTCGGGCACGTCCGAAGCACTGAAGAAACCCCCGAACAAGAAAACAGCCCCAAGGACAAGACTCACGATTCCACCCGCACCGAACGGACCGAAACCCGGGGCCGTCGTCTCTCCGTAGAAAAGCCCTATCGAGAGGGCGATGAGACTGACACCCAGCCAACTGCCCGGCAGATTGAAGAACCCGACGAAGGCCAGCGCGAGTGCGATGACTCCCAAGATACCCGGACCGAACAGGCCGGGAATGAGCACCTCTACCAGAATTGCGATGCCTCCGACCAAGAACAGCGCGAACACTACGTTGGGGCTGACGAGGATTCCGAGGGCGCGTTCAAGCAGGGTACGGTCGAGCTCGCGCACGCTCGCGCCTTCGGAGGAGAGAGTGAGCTGTCCTGTAGATGTCGTGGTCGTGCGGCCGTCGAGTTGATCGAGCATGGAGTTCATGTCCGGCGCAATGAGGTCAATGACTCCGAGGTCGAGGGCCTCTTCCGCCGAGTAGGCCGTAGACTTCAGCACGGTGTTCTCCAGGGCTTCGGCGTTGCGGTCACGTGCCTGCGCGATGCTTCGGATGAAGGCGCTCGTGTCGGCGCTGATCTTGCGGGAGAGGGTAGGCGGAATGTCTCCGCCGTCCGACGCGACGGGCGAGGCGGCGCCGATGGTGGTGCCGGGCGCCATGACAGCGAAATTGGCCGCGGCGGCGATGAATGTGCCGGCGGACGCAGCACGCGCGCCTGCAGGCCCGACGAATACCGCGACGGGGATATCGGACTCGAGAATCTCTTCGACAATCTCGCGCGTCGATTGGAGCAGACCGCCGGGGGTGTCCAGTTGGATGACCAGGAGCGACGCGCCCTTGTCGCGCGCCTCGTCGATTCCTCGCGCGATTCGGTCGGCGGTCAGGGGTTCGATATTGCCGTCGACCTCTATGACGAGCACAGACGAGCCGTCGGCGGAGACGGAATCACCGGACTGCCACGCGAGAACGGTAACGGCGATCATTACGAATAATGCTGTAATGACGTGACGCATGGAAGCCCCCTATCGTAAGAATCTACTGTATATTCGCATCGTAATTGAGACGTAATGGCGTGTCAAGCCGCATTGATTGTTGGAGAGAAGTGCAAGACCGCTCGGTTCCCTCCCAAGTTTGTATCGGTTACATTCCCGCGCAATAGGGAATGCGCGCTTCAGCGGACTGGACTCCCGCTTTCGCGAGAGAGACGTGGGTGGATAAATTGACGTTTTCACCGGCCTCTTCCTTGTTGGTCTGTGGGCATCGCACGTCAACTATATTGCCTCGCCGGGGGGACCGCATCACACGACTCTGTGATTTTTTGGGAGAGTGTCGGCGTTCTCGGCGAGGGGATCTTCGTACAAGTGTCTCTCAAAATGTCATTCCGACCGGAGGGAGGAATCTAAGGTGTTGCGCCGTCGCAATGGGGTCGTTCCAGCTACGGGGCGAGTATTGGAAGACGAGGATTCTAGATTCCTCACTCCGCAACGGTGCGTTCGGAATGACAGGTGTCGAGGTTACGCAGGGGCCTCCCTCGGCGTAGAGACGGAGGTGTTGGAATAGGTAGTGTTGCCATTTCCCGTCATTCCGGCCAAAGGAGACCTTTGCATAAATCGCCAAAAGGGACGACATGGGGATTTGGAATAGGCACCATCAAACCTAAGCCCCCGTCCTTCTGGATACCTGCCTCCGCCGGTATGACTGTTACGCAAAGGTCTCTCAAAGCGAGAATCCGGTTCTGGTACCATATGTGCTCCCCAAGGGGAATATATTCCCGCTTCGGCGGGAAGGGCGGGAAATGTCACCGCCATCAAGGTTCATCGGATAGCGATGCATTGACGGTTACCCTGTGGCTGTGCTAAAAGGCATTATTCAACATTCACCTTCGGACATAACAGAATCTTCGAGAGAGGAGGGCCATAGGACGAGAAGTACCACGCAATCATTGGCCGCTGATGTTTCCGAGATCGAGAGTATCTCGGAGTGCTTGAGGAGGTAGACACGTGATAAGAAACAAACTGAGTGTACGGTCACTTTTCTTGATAGCAATAGGTCTTCTTGCGCTGGCTGTAATAGGCTGCGGCGGCGCGGAGGATGATGATGGAACGACGGCGGCACCTGCGCCAGCGCCTGCAGCAGCCCCGGCACCCGCGCCTGCACCCGCCCCAGTTCCGGCACCTGCCGCCGCTCCCGAACCGGAGCCGGAACCGGCAAAGTTTACCTACGTAGCTGCGCCGCAATCTTCCAGCACGTATCCGGCGATACACTTCGACGGTCCAACTCCGACCGAGTGGTCGGAATCGCCCGAGTCGGCCGCGCTGGTCAAGCTGGGTGAGATACTGCCGCTCGAAGAACGAGCGCCCGTTGTCGAGGACCGTTTCATCGTCGCTCCGGTTGAGGGAATCGGGGAGTACGGTGGGCACATGAGGTTCCAGCACAGGTACCTCGCACGTCTCGACAAGATGGCGATCAGCTTTGGCTGGATCATCCTTTCGGACGGCGCGGGAAGAGCGCCCGGCGTATGGAAGAGCTTCGATGTGAGCGACGACGGACAAGTTTATACCTTCCAGCTCCGCGAGGGAGCGAGGTGGTCGGACGGTTTCCCGCTGACCATGGAGGACATACGATTCTCCAACGAGGACTTCATGCTCAATAAGGAAGCGATGCCGGGTCTGCCGGGGGACCTGAAGTCGCCGCTTACGGGGAACGACTACGTGTTCGAGATCGTGGACGACACTACGTTCAAGATGTCATTCGACTCTCCCCATTTCACGTTCATCGAGAGCAAGAGCAATCCGGTCTTCTCGGCGACGTTCGGTTGTCCCCGCTGTTTGTACTCCCCCGCCCATGTGTGGAAGCGGTACCATCCGAAGTACAACTCCGGAGAGATCGATGCTCTGCTAACGCAGTATGAACAGCCGAGCTGGGTCAAGCTCGTGATACAGCTACGCAACCACAGGGGCTACCCACAGGCGACTCCTCCGGGCGTGTCGATCCCGACGGCTTACGACGCCGGCTTCATGTACAAGGGTGAGGATCATTACATCCCCTGGATGGGTGGCTTCCTTACGGAGTCGGTTTCAGGGGACGAGAAGACGGGAGTGCGGAACCACTACTCGATCTATTTCGATCCCGAGGGCAACCAGCTGCCTTACATGGACGGAATTGCCAGCTTCAAGTTGGAGAATCGAGAGACCGCAGCATTCCGCTTGATGGCGGGAGAGGTGGACGGGTGCGAGGCCAACTGTCCTGTTATCCTCACCGAACTGCCGCTGTACTCCCAGAACATGGAGAAAGGCGACTACAGCATCGACCTGTGGCGTCACCCGGCCGGTGGCGCAATGACGCTCCGCATTAACCAGGAATTCAACGAGGACCCGGAGATCGGAGGTCTGATGAGGACACCTGACTTCCGGAGGGCCGTTTCGTTGGCCTGGAACCGAGATGAGGTCAACGAAATCGCATTTGCCGGCCTCGGCACACCGCAGCAGCAGACGCCTGCACCCGGTACGCCGTACTATCCAGGCTCGGACGTGGCCCAACTCGACATCGAGCACGACCCCGAACAGGCGATGTCTCTGATGGCTAAGCTGGGGTATTCGGATGACGACGGGGACGGATATGTCGATCGTAAGGACGGCGGAGGCCCACTCACGATGACATTCGTAACGAGCGCGGGACGCATCAAGGCACTCGAGGCGCTTCAAGCCAATTACAAAGAGGCCTTGGGAATCAAGCTTGATATCGATGAAGGGAACGCGCACCCTGGGAACATCGCGATTCCGCCCACCGAGTACTACAACTTCGGCGGGTCTTCGTACAACCAGAACCCTTGGATGGTGGTGTGGACAGAGCTCGTTCCGGTCGGGCCGAAGCAAGCCTGGTCGCCTGCGATCGGCGATTACTTCGCGACACGTGGTGAGGAGGGCATGGCGCCAACCGGACCAAGCCCGGACTACACTGACGCACTCGGAATGATGGCGCCGGGCGAGACCTATCCCGCGGACGTTTCCGGCAGAATACTGGAAGCGCAGAATCTGTGGGCCGAAGGTCAAGGATTCCCGGCCCTGTCGCCGAAGCGAATCGAACTCGGCAAGGAGATCTTCAGAGGCGTCGCGACGGACAAGTTCCTCGTCGGCGGCATCGCCTTCGCTTCGGATACGGACCTGCGTGTCCGGCGCAACAACTTCCGCAACGTCCCGAAGAACTGGACGGAGGGTCAAGGCGGTGTGGGCATCTTCGAGACCTTCTACTTCGAGGGTGGACTGGACAACCTGAACAACACGGGCAACAGGTCGAAGATGTACAAGAGCGTCAGCTTCGCAGACCCCGACTACTGGGACAATTAGCCGTTAACTGAAAGGAAAAATAGGGGCGTCGGCGAGCGGTGCCCCTATTTTTCATTACTGCGCGCTACGGAAGCCCATGTATGACTCGCCGGGCGGGACGACATAGGGGACTATAGACAACACTCTTAACTTCAGTTGCCCGTCCTCTGGATACCGGCCTTCGCCGGTATGACGGTTGTTCGTGGGGTGCGTTAAGTGAGTTACGGTTTGGTGGCGATGGCCTCGCCGAAGCCGAGCGCTCCGACTGCGCCGGGGTGGTTTTTCCATACCTCAAGGCTTTCGCGCCATTCGTCGAACTGTTCCTGGGTGGCCAAGCCGAACTTGGTGGCCGCCGCTATGACTTGAGGCGAATAGAACCAGTCCATGATGAAGGCGTGAAGGAAAGCGACGTCTTGGGCCTGGCCGAAGAAGTCGAAGGAAGCGGTTGCGAGGACATCCGTGAAGCCGGCCTCTAAAAAGGTGCGCTTTAGCTCCCTGCCCATCTGCGGGTGGCCTCCATTGGCCGCGAGAAGGTTCCCGAAGGCGGCCCATGCAGGGGCGGTCTCCTCTGCGCCCGGCTCGAGGAATGATGAGCCGAGGATAAATTCGCGGCTTGAGATGATGCCGCCGGGTTTGAGGACGCGCTTTACTTCAGCCAGCGTTGCCTCGGTGTCGGGAACGTGCATGAGAACGGCGTGGCAGTGGGCGACGTCGAAGGAGTCGTCATCGAAGGGGAGATCCGGTCACGTCGCCGACGTGGAATGTCGCGTTGTCGTGTCCTCCCGCCCTGGCGGCGGCGCGGGCCATGTTGATCTGAGACTCCTCCACGTCGATGCCGTGCAGCTCTCCCGGAGCAACCGCGGTTGCCAGACCGACGGAAATGGTACCCGGTCCGCAACCGAAGTCGAGGACGCGCAGGCCGGGCTTGAGGTGGGGTAGCAGGTGGGCGGCGTGGGTCTCGGCGCTGCGGCGATGGAGAAGCCGGAGGAACTCCTCGCTGTAGCCCATCGTGTAGTCTTGTTCTGCGGATGTGTGGTCGGACATGGTTAGACCTCCTTCGGTGTAGGGGGTTCGTGGGTGCCAGGTGCTGGGTTCTGGCTTCCCGCTTTCGCGGGGATGACGGTAAAGGTGGTTGTGTTTCGTAGTGAATGTTACCTACAACGACGGTAATCGTGGTGCCCTTTGCTAGAGAAATGTATGCTGTCGAATTATGAGACAGCCTCCAAGGGAGAGGGGGTTACGCAAAGGTCTCCTTCCGCGGGAATCACCATGGCCTTGCGAAAGGCCACACAAGGGGATGAAAATGGGTTGGCGCCGAGGACGGGCAACCACAAGGGTTGCCCCTACGACGGGTTTGACGGGGCCTGTTTTCGTAGCAATGATGAAATGGGAACTAATACATGTGGGGCTGGACGGAGGCGGCGACGGATACTTCGATGTCGCGGATTGCCTGCGTCATCGCTTGGCCGATGAGGTCGAGCTTGCGCACCTGCTCTATGCGCTCGGAGGCCCTGCTTAGCTCCTGCCCGGACAGCAACTGGTTGAAGATGCCACAGGAGTCGGCGAGGCAGATTATTACGATGTCGCGAGGGTCGGGGATTTCGTCGCTGAACAGCACCGCCATGATACGCAGTTTCACTTCGCGCTCGGCCTTTCCGTCGATAGCCGGGTAGCGCCTGGACCGGAAGACCCAGAGGAAGCGGTCGTCTTCGCGCTCCAGAATCCCCCGGTCTACAAGCTTGGTAAGGGCCTCCTCACGGACCGTGTAGGCGCGCTCGGCGGTGCGCTCAACCCAGAATCGGGCGTCTCGCTGCTCACCGGCGGCTATATCGGCCAGTGTCGAGTCAAGAAGATTGTCTCCGATCGGCGTGGCATCGACCAGAACGAGTGACTCCAAGTCGGTATCGATGCGGTCCTCCATCGCGAGGTCCATCAGGACGCCGCCCGCGATTGCGTAGTCGAACGACCAACTGGGGATACCTACGAATCTTCCATCTTCATCGCGGAGCAAGAGCAGGATGATTTCCTCGACGAATCTCAGCATGACGCTTGTCCTTTCACGGTGAAGAGCTTAGTCAGGCATGCCCGCCGGGCTGCAGAGCAATAGTCACGTCGGAGGGACGAGAACATCATTGTCTACCTTTCGGTTTCCTGGCATATGTTTCGAGAGTAGATACATGGTATCAGAACGATGGAATCCGCATTGCGTGAGGTTCCCTGCACAGGGCGAGGCGTGAGGTTCTTGGATTCCCGCATTCGGGGAACCACTCATGCAGCCCTGCGCCTGCACGACGAACAACGAAAACCGGACACGAATTGGGGACGGGCGACCACAAGGGTCGCCCGTCTACGAAAGGTTGGGCGGGAGTGCCGTTGGAGGTTGGAGGGTCTTTTCTCGGTGAAGTGAGATAACCAGTGGAACTTTTCTTCTGTCACGCGCGTCTATATGTACAGAGGTGATCGGCATTACTGTCAACATTAGTATTAGGGGAGGCCTGTGATATGATTTCGTGTATGAAGTACCTGAATTTCCTCTTGTTCCTGTTCCTTGGGGTTGCCGTAGTGGGGTGCGGGGGTTCGGATGATGAAAACTCCGGCTCTCGTTCCGATCGTGAGCTCAGCGTTGCCGCTGCTCCTGCGGCTGCTCGCGCTGAAATGGCCTTCGCTATGTCCGAGGAATCGGAGGCAGATAGGGCGGTGATGACGAATGCGGTGGCCCAACCGGCTTCTACTCCTGCCGCCGGAGCGCCCGGATTCCCTGGAAGGCCTGGAAGGCCTGGAAGTTCGGGTCAGGCTCTCATGCCATTTATCGATTTACCCGACGAGTCAGTACCGGTCCAAGAAGTAGCGACCCTCGTTCAGCAGAAGCGCATCATCGTTCGGACGGTGGACATGGGCATCGTAGTCGACGACGTAGCGGAGTCGGTCGATGCGATTGGCAGCGTTGCTCAGGAGATGGGCGGCTGGCTCGTGTCATCGTCCCGCGCGGAGGAGCATCGCGGGTTTGTGTCGGTCCGGGTGCCGGCTGAACGGCTGGAGGAGACGATCCTCCGGTTGCGAGCCATGGCGCAGGACGTCAAGAGCGAGATCACGTCCAGCCGCGACGTGACCGATGAGTACTACGATATCCAGGCGCGTCTCACGAACCTGGAGGCCACGGAAGGGGCGCTCATCAAGCTGCTCGACCGGGCGGAGAAGGTCGAGGACGCTCTGTCAATCCAAGAGTCGCTGAGCCGAGTCCAAGAGGACATTGAACGGCTGCAGGGGCGCATCAAGCTTCTTGAGCAGACGGCGGCGTACTCTTTGATAAATGTCAGTCTGGAACTGGTCAAGGGCAAAATGTCCATCGACGCGGGCGAGGATAAGACAAGCGCGGTCGATGAATCGGTGCGTTTCCGCGCTACCTTCACCCCGCCGGCGGACATCGAGGAATTCACCTTCACGTGGGACTTCGGCGACGGCTCTCATCCGGTCAGCAGCAATCGGACGGCTCCGACCGAGGGCGAATCGGAGCGGGTGACCGCCACGATTACGCACGTATACGCCGACGAGCGGGACTCTCCGTATATCGCGCAGATCAAGATATCGGGCGTCGGAGAGGCGGGCGAGTTCGAGGGTGAGGACACGGTGATCGTCACGGTATCGCGCGCGCCGGCAATCGACGTATTCGCCGGGGAAGGCTTCTCCATCGAAGCAGGAGAGACCGTACAGTTCAGCGGGTCATTCACCCGTCCAAGTGAGATTAGCAACATCAAGTACGTCTGGGACTTCGGGGACGGCACCGAGCCCGCAGGCGGCTCTGTTGGCGAGGGAGTGTCGACGGTCGTTGCCTCCCATACTTATCCGAATCATCGCCCATACCCGTACGAGGTGCGACTGACCATCACCGCGCAGAGCGACGCGGGGATCGTCGAGAAGTCATCGGTCGTCCGTGTCTTCGTCGATGAGCCGCTGGGCTGGACGATTGGCGGATGGGACGGCGGAGACCAGATCAAGGGTGCCGTGCGGTCGCTGTCCGCCGTGGGGCTGGGACTCACTACCGTGGGCATATGGTTCGTGATATTCACGCCGGTGTGGGGAGTTGTCATTGTGGTTGTCGTGTTGGTCCGGAGGAGAAGGGCGCGCTATCCGAAGTCGCCCGATCCCGAGCCGGACGCGGATGAGTCAGAGGACTCGGACGAGTCTGAAGAATAGACGGACAAGCCGGGGCGTATGACACTCGTTCGACATTTCACCGCGACGGCCTTTGTGGTCCACGACGACAGCGTTGCGCTCCACTGGCACCCGAAGGTGAAGGCCTGGCTCCCGCCCGGGGGGCATATCGAAGAGAACGAAGACCCAGTGCAGGCCGCTCTCCGCGAGGTACACGAGGAGACCGGCCTGCGGGCGGAGGTAGTGCCTACCAGTGAGGTTATCGAACTCGATTATCCGACTCAGGTGCTGCCGCCCTTCACGATAATGGTGGAGGACATCGACGACCCCGTGCAGGGGTTTCACCATCACATCGACATGATCTACTTCTGCCGTTTGGCCGGTCCGCCCGCGCCTCTCAATGACGGCTGGCGATGGGTTTCGCGGGGCGATTTGGCTGACGCCGCGCCCCTAACGCGTGAAGATGGGAGGGCGGAGGCTCCGCCCGAGGACGTGCGGGTTCTGGCGCTTCATGCGTTTCGGGTGGTGGGAGACACATAGGAATCACCATGGCCTTGCGAAAGGCCACATAAGGGGATGAAAACGGATTGGCCCCGGGAACGGGCAACCACAAGGGTTGCCCCTACAACAGGTTTGCCTGAGCCTATTTTCATAGGAATGACCATGGCCTTGCGAAAGGCCACATAAGGGGATGAAAACGGGTTGGCCCCGGGAACGGGCAACCACAAGGGTTGCCCCTACAAGAGGTTTGCCGGAGCCTATTTTCATAGGAATGACTGTAGTGGGATTCCACGTGTGATCTGTGCCAGGCATTCACGGCGACGTAGTACGGATCATCAGCTTGAGAAGGGCGAGTAGAAGAGAGGTGCGTGAGTATGCCGCAACTTAAGGCAGACCACATCGGACCGACGGACGAGGAAGAGGCCGAGATTCAGCGACAAATCGTCGAAGACCCTGATGATTCGGCCCACTGGGAGCATCGGGCTCCGGCTCGTCCCGCAATTGAAGTGGACCCTGGACTCGTTGAGTGGTCGCGCCGCGCACGCGGCAGGCAGAAGGCCCCTACCAAGGTGCCCGTGTATATACGACTCGACGCAGACATTGTGAAGCACTTTCGGGATGGTGGGAAGGGTTGGCAGACGAGGCTCAATGACACGCTGCGCCGGGTGGTTATCGGCTCGTAGGGCGAACGCTTCATATCGCCGAAGAGTCTGGTAGCGGAATAGCCTCGGTGAGTTTACACGCCTGATTTGTGCCATACGTTGGCGGCGGCATATAATGGCGTAGTTCCTCTAAGGCACTGCCCCGCTTTGGACTGCGAAGTCGAGAGGCCCAGGTGGCGGAATGGTAGACGCGGCAGACTTAAAATCTGCTGTCCGAGAGGGCGTACAGGTTCGAGTCCTGTCCTGGGCACCAATCTGACAATCGACTGCCGGTGAATCGAGGCTACTCGTGCAGCAACTTTTCGGCATACCTACGTTCTGGCTCGCAGTTGGACTGCTCTGCGTCCTGATTATCTGTGCCGTCATTATCGGACACTATGCCAGGTCGCGTCCGATCCTCGTCAAGCTGGGGATCCGCAATGTGCCGAGACGGCTCGCGCAGAGCATTCTCATCACGATGGGTCTGATGCTGAGCACGACGATCATCGCGACGTCTCTGGGCATCGGCGACACGGTGACGAACTCCATCCGGGTGGACGCGCTCACGGCGCTCGGTCACACCGACGAGATTATCAGCTCGCCTCAGGCCCAGCTATTCGGGGGAGTTCATCTTCCCGATGGGGCCATTGACGAGGTCCGGCAGGTAGCAGCTGCCGACAAGCGTATCGACGGCTTTATGCCGGTGTTCCACGCCAGTTTGCCAACGAGAGATCCCAGGACAACGCGAACGGAAGCACAGATGCGGGTCACGGGCTACGATCCGAACGCGCAAAAGGGGTTCGGAGACCTCGTGACCGCGAAGCCGGAGTGGGACGGCGGATCGCAGGCGGGGAAGGTCGTCAAGCTGTCCGATCTGCGCGCGACCAACACGGAGGAGAACGCGCTAAACGACCTTTTACTCAATGAGGACGCGGCGCGGGAACTGAAGGCCAAGAAGGGCGACCGCGTGATTGTCGTTACGCCTACCGACAGCTGGCAAATGAAGGTGCTGGCAATTGTTCGGAACGGCGGACTTGCCGGTGGCGGAGGGAGCAGTCCCGTTGCGATCGTCCGGCTCGACCTGGCCCAGGCGATGATGGGGCAGCCGGGCAAGTACACCGAGATGTTGATTTCCAACCGTGGCGGGCTAGAGGGCGGCCTCGATCTTTCCGATGAGGTAACCGGCGACCTTCGTCTTCGCTTCTCGAACCGGGAGTCGGCGCAGGAGATCTACAGTATTCTCGGCGATCCTCGGGCCCTCGCGCTCTATGATTTTGCTATCGAAGGGGAGAATGCCTCCCGCGACCTTCAGGACGACATTGCGATTCTTCGGTCAGAGCTCAACCGAGGGGCGATGTCCGACGGGTTCATATCGCTGGTGGCCGACAGGCAGTTTTCTTCGACGCTAGTCACAATTCTAAGTCGTGGCGGGCTTGTTGCTGAGGCCGAGCGTCTCAATGCCCTGAATCTCGAGTTCTTCCGGCTGGCCGTCGACGACGTGAAGGCCGACCGTTTGGAGCTGGCCGAGCAAACCGGAAGCCAGTTCATATCCCTATTCTCGGTGTTTGGGTCGATCTCCATCATCGTAGGGCTGCTGCTCATTTTCCTTGTTTTCGTGTTGCTCGCTGCGGCGCGGTCGTCTGAGATCGGCATGGCTCGCGCGGTTGGCATGAGGCAGGGCCACGTCGTTCAGATATTTACGTTCGAGGGGGTGGCCTATACCGTTGCCGCCGCTCTGCTGGGAACGCTTGGGGGTGTGGTTGCCAGTATCATCCTGGGGGGGTTCCTTCAGAATGTGGTCTCGGCGGAGCAGTTCGCGATCCATAGCAGCTTCACGGTCCGCTCCGGGGTTATAGCGTTCTGCGCGGGAATCATTCTCACGCTCGTCACGGTCTTCGTTTCCGCGTCGTGGGTGAGCAGGCTCAATATCATCGTTGCCATTCGGGGGCTACGAGAGGAGACGGTTAAGCGACGTGGTGTGGCCACTCGGATCGTCCGACAGGGGTGGCCCATCGTAATTGTTGGGGCGCTCATAATTGCCGCCGGCCTCGTGATCGACGAAGTGGTCGCCACGCTGGGGGTTGGACTGAGCCTCTTCTATATCGGTGTCAGCGTGGTAGTCATCGGCGTCGGACAGCTCTTGCGGACGGTACTGGGGCGGTCGGGAGGAGCGGGCAGGGCGGTCGGCACGTTGGAGGGGTTGGGACTGCTGGTGTTCTGGTCGCTGCCGCTGGACACCTACGACGCGCTGGTCGGAGAGTTGAAGGCAGGGCCGGAGATCTTCGTTTTGAGCGGAGTCGCGATGGTGGGGGCGGCGGTGTGGCTCATCATGAACAACACTCCGGTGATCGTGGCAATCATTTACGGAATTCTTGGCAGGATCAAATCGCTCAAGGCAGTGACGAGGACGGCCGTGGCTTACCCGATGGCGGCCCGGTTCCTGACGGGTCTGACCGTGGCAATGTTCGCGATGATTATCTTCAACCTGATGATCTTCGCCATCCTGAACAACCTTGGGAACCTCGCCCGCGAGGAACCGACTCGCGTGACGGGCGGCTACGACATCACGGCCATCGTCAGCCCGGAGATTCCCATTGGCGACTTCAAGCAGACGCTCGCGGACGAGTCGATCGGCAGCCGGACGGACATACAGGTATACGCGGCGCAGGAAGTGAGCAAGCGCGTTCACGACGCGGGCGCGTCGGTGGTGGTGCCGGTGGAGGCAAGGCAGGTCGGAAGCGCCGACCTCGAATTCAAGGCGCTCCAGCTTATGGCCGTGGACAATACCTTCGTGGAGGCGAACGAGTGGCGGGTCAGCCACTATGATCCGTCGAGGCTGCTCAATTCCGGGAACATCAACCGGGACATGTGGCTGGCTCTGAGGAGCGACCCGTCCCTTGGGATCCTGAACCACACGGCGCTTCCGAAGGACGATTCATTCTCGCCGAACGACCCGTTCGATCCCAACTTCGGAGGGTTCACCGCGGAGGGTATCACGGCAAGCGGGCCCAAGAAGATCAGGCCCTTCGAGATCGAGATTCGTCCCGTCGGAGGCGGGGAGCCGACGAAGCGGACGGTGATCGCGGTGCTGGAATCGCTGGCCGACCAACTGGCAATCGAACAGCGCACCAGCGCCGATGCCTTGACGCAGGCGAGACCCGCGACGCTCTTCACGAACGCGAAGGTGCTGGCCGAGATTTCCGACGTACCCGTTCCCTTCACGACGTATCACGTGCGAAGGAGCGGGAGAGGAGAAAAGAACGTAACGGCAGAGGACGTGGCGGCCCGCATGGAGACGGCGTTCATGGACAGGAGCATGGTGGCAGTCTCCACTGAGCGCGAGCTTCAACTCAGCCTATCCCAGGACGATGCTTTCAACCAGCTCTTCCAGGGGTTCATGGGCATCGGCCTGATCGTTGGTGTCGCGGCAATCGGCGTGCTGTCGTTCCGCGCGGTGGAAGAGAGACGACAGTCGATTGGGGTGCTCCGCGCGCTCGGCTTCCGGTCGAGAATGGTGCTCATCCAGTTCCTGCTGGAGGCGACGTTCGTGACGCTGATCGGTACGATTCTCGGTCTTGTCCTCGGAACGATGACCTCTTGGAATATCTTCAATGAGCTGGCGAGACAGACGGACGGGCTCCGTTTCGATATCCCGTGGATCAATGTCGCCATCATCGTGGGCGTGGCGTGGGTGTTCTCGCTTGCGATGACAACCCTTCCCGCCCTTCAGGCCGGTCGTATCTTCCCGGCCGAGGCCCTCCGCTACGAGTAACCAACCCATGGCGACCGACGAGCAGGTGCAGTTGGTACTGGAAGTTTTCTACGAGGGGCTGTCCTGCACGGAGTGTGGGGCGTCCGTGCGTGTTGGCGAGTATGAGTGTGCGCACTGCGCCATGGACTTCGAGGTGCTGCTACGTGAGTGGGCGGGGCGGGTGGTTGACGGGATTTGCGGTGGGGAGGGGGATGACCATGCGTAAATTAATTGGTTCATAGGTACAGACCAGATGTTCGACGCCGCCAGTCGAAAAGATTGAAGGGGTATGATTACTCTCATGCGGGGGCGTATTTTGTGACCATTGTCACCCAGGACAGGAGTTGCCTATTTGGAGACGTGATCGAAGAGAAGAAGCGTGTCAACGGGGCCGGTACAATGGTCAGCAAGGTTTGGGGTGAATTGTCCGAACGGTTCCCAACAATCGAGCTCGATGCCTTTGTAGTCATGCCCAATCATGTTCACGGCATCATAGTATTGCAACAACCTGTAGGGGTGCCCCTTGTGGGTACCCGGGTGGAAGGGGACAGGGCAACCACAAGGGTTGCCCCTACGTTGGGCGATATTGTAGGGGCGTACAAGTCCATAACGACAGTTGGATACACGAGCGGCGTGAAGGCGGATGGGTGGCATCCCTATCGTGGTCGGTTGTGGCAGCGCAACTACTACGAGCATGTCATACGAAACGAGTCCGAACTGAACCGAGCCCGAGAGTACATAGTCAACAATCCGATGCTCTGGAAAAGTGATAGAGAGAATCCCGATGTTGTTGATGGCGACCACCAAGTTTAGGAAGCAATCGAGACTTGCCCCTACCATCTGCAACCATTGAGTGACCCCAACATGACCAAAGACCCCTCCGACCTACAAGGTCGCCTCCTGTGGGAGCCGACGCCTGAAACTATTGCGGATGCAAACGTCACCCGCTTTATAGGCTGGTTGCGGGAGACGCGTGGTCGAGATTTCACGACATACGACGAGTTGTGGCAGTGGTCGGTCACCGACCTCGACGGGTTTTGGGGCGCCGTTTGGCACTTCTTTGACGTACAGTCGAGGACACCCTATGAGGCGGTGCTCGCGAAGGGGGAAATGCCCGGGTCGGTATGGTTCCCCGGCGTGGAGTTGAACTATGCCGAACATGCGCTGTCGCGCCGTGACGAGCATGTGGCCATTACGTCCGAGTCGGAGGTACGTTCTCGGGCGAACATGACCTATTCTGAACTGCACCGGGAAGTTGCGTCGTTCGCGGCAGGGTTGAGGGCGATGGGCGTTGAGAAGGGAGACCGGGTTATCTCTCTGATGCCCAACATCCCTGAGACCGTCGTGGCGTTTCTTGCAACGGCCTCGATTGGGGCCATATGGTCGGCGTGCTCGCCGGAGTTTGGGATATCGAGCGTTATCGAGCGCTTCCGGCAGATCGAGCCAAAAGTGCTGATCGCCATCGACGGATATCGGTACCGGGGCGAGGACTACGACAAGCGTGATGCCGTCCGGGAGCTGCAGGGGAACCTCCCAACTCTGGAGAGGACAGTTGTCCTTCCTTATTTGTCCGAAGAGCCCGATCTTTCCGAGCTTTCGCGGCATATGCTATGGGATGACGTTCTTGTCGATACGGACGATATCGAGTTCGAGGCCGTTCCGTTCGATCACCCGCTTTGGGTACTGTACACCTCCGGCACGACGGGACTGCCCAAGCCGATCGTGCATGGACACGGGGGCGTCCTGCTCGAACACCTCAAGACACTCGCGTTTCACATGGATCTGGGCGAGAACGACAGGTTCTTCTGGTACACGACGACGGGATGGATGATGTGGAATTTTCTCATTGGGGGCCTGCTGATCGATGCGACGGTCCAGCTATTCGACGGCGACCCATCCTATCCCGACCTCAACCGCCTGTGGAGCTTTGCCCAGGACACCGGCACGACGTACTTCGGGACAAGCGCGCCCTTCATTCATGGTTGTATGAAGGCGGGACTAAGGCCCAACAGATCGTTCGACCTTGCGGCGATTCGGGGAATCGGCTCTACGGGAGCGCCTCTTTCGCCGGAAGGGTTCGTGTGGGCCTACGAGAACGTGAACCACAGTATGCTGCTTGGCTCGTTCAGCGGCGGCACGGACGTGTGCACCGGCTTCGTGGGGCCGTCACCGCTCCTGCCAGTGCACGCCGGGGAGATCCAGTGTCGATGCCTGGGCGCAAAGGTGGAGGCATTCGACGAGAACGGCAACTCCGTGACCAATGAAGTGGGCGAGCTGGTTCTTACGGAACCGCTAGTCTCGATGCCCCTGTTCTTCTGGAACGACGAGGACGGCAAACGGCTACGTGAGAGCTACTTCGAGATGTACGACGGGGTGTGGCGGCACGGGGACTGGGTGGAGATTACAGACCGGGGCACGTTAGTCATATCGGGGCGTTCCGACTCCACGCTCAAGCGTTCAGGTATCCGCATGGGGACGAGCGACTTCTATCGGGTCATCGAGGATATGGACGAGGTAGCCGACAGCCTGGTCGTGGACACCTCCTCCCGCGGCGATGCGGGAAGCCTCTTGCTCTTCGTCGTTACGCGGGAAGGGACTGTTCTCGACGACGATTTGAGAAAGGCGATGGCGCTGAAGTGCAGAGGGGAACTGTCTCCCCGGTGGGCGCCGGACGAGATTCACGCGATAGACGAGGTGCCCCGCACATTGAACGGCAAGAAGGTCGAGGTGCCCGTCAAGAAAATCCTCTCCGGGTGGGATGCGGACCAGGCCGTAAGCCTGGACGCCATGGCTAACCCCGAAAGTCTGCGGTTCTTCGTCGAGATGGCGGAGTCACGTTTGCAGGGGTAGGAGACCTTTGTATAGAACTCCGGCCTTTCTTCATTGCTTCGATAATAGTCAGCGTACTTCCGCCACACCGTCATTCCCGCGAAGGCGGGAATCCATCCTCCGCCATCAGCCCTGTAACGACACGGAGACCTCCGACATTTTCATTCCAGGTGGTGAGGGTGGCAATCCTCATGAGATATTCCGTGCGCAGCGAGGAATCTAGGGTGTTATCCCCTCCTCGTTGAAGCCGTTCCAGCAGAGGGACTCTGTCTGAAGGGCGAGGACTTTAGATTCCTCACTTCGCTCCACTACATTCGGAATGACATGTGCAGGGGCATTGCAATGATCTGCAATGCAATCGGGAAGCCCACTGGAACGGGCAGGGTACTTCAACTACAACTGCTCGCCGATTTTGACTGGCGGCTGCTTGTAGTCCAAGAGCAATTCGGCGTGCAGAAGGACACGGTCTTCGACGCGCTCAGCCAGGATATATTCGGGGATGACCTCGACCATGTTCTCTCCTCGTTGCACAGCTTCGATGGGAATGTCGAATTCGAACCAGTAGTGGGTATTGATGCGCTCAGGGAATCCGGCCCTTGCGATGCCGTATGAGACGAGGCCGCCGTAGAAGCTGCTGACGTTGCGCGGTTCGACGGCAAGCGCGGCTCCGTTGAACTTGAAGGTCATCTTGTCTTCCATGCCGGTCTGCACGATGCGGACGCGAAGGGTGACGCGTTCGAGCTCGTTGTCGTCACGGGCGGAGTCGACATCGTCGCTTATGGATATGGGGACGGTTGCGGCGACTCCCTCCTGAAGGACTATGGGCAGATGGCGGTCAAGGGCATACGGGTCGGACTCCTGTTGGGCCTTCACGTAGTGCTTGTTCTTGCGCGCGAAGATGTCGGTGTCGGACAGCTCGCGCATGACGAGGTACTCGCTCTCGGAGTGGGGCCAGTCCATGGACGAGAGGTAGATGCCGTCAGCGCCCGCGGCGACGTGGTTGCTCGCGGCGGCCCGGTACATTTCGATGGTGGGGTCATGATAGCGGTCGTCGTAAGGCGTCCGGCCCAGATGCGAGTAGACCAGTGCGCTGTTGTCGTGGGCCTCTTCGGCGATCCACTCGTGGTCGCTGTCCTGGTCGAACTGAAATCCGCCGTAGTTGACGACGACGAGGTCGACGAATCCCTCGCGTATCCAGTTCCGCACGTCCATGCCGACGGACAAGTTGGCGTCCTCGCTTGGATGCACGCGGGCGGCGAGCATGAGTCGTTCACCGCGCCGTTCGCCTATGCGGTCGAGGAGGGCACGGACATCGCCCATGAACTCAGTGAGCAGGGGAGTGTTCTTTTCGATTTCCGATTGACTGAAGAAGGTGCGTACGTAGTCGTCGATCTCGATGCCGTCGGCGCCGTACCGGTCGCAGACCTCCTCGATGACCGCCAACCGTTCCTGTCTAACCTCGGGAATCGCGAAGTTGAGACACGTGGACTTACCGGGATCGGCGGAGTCGTCACCGATCATGTATTCGGGATGCTCTTCCTTGAGCCGGGAGAACATGTAGCGGTTTTTGTTCAGCCCGCTGCCGGTCCCGCCCTCGTTGATGCGGAGGCTGCACACGATCCGGATGTCCTTCTCGTGGGCGCGGTCGATGACGACCTGCAGCGGGTCGAGGCCGTCCGCGAGGGCCCGTTCTAGGTTCTTGCCGGCGCGCCACCACATGATGCCAGAGTTGTGGTCGGTGACGCCCTCGCCCCAGCGCTTGCCGATGCGGGTGTCGTGGAGGAACGTCGCGCCGGACGCCAGCCCGAAGAACAGCGTGTCGACCCCCGTGCCGAGTATCTCGTCCACGGGCTGCTGCAGGACGTGCCTGCTCAGGGGTGGGTCGTAGCGGTACATGAGGTAGTGCCGTGAGTCGTTGTAGTAGATCAGCTTGGGTTTTCGCATGTTGGTTCCTCCGGGCGTGCTCTTGCGCCCATGTTCGGGGTCAATGTTCTCGTGATGCTCTTTTGAAGAGCGCGATCTCTTTGTCTATGTCGTCCATGCCCTCTATGGACTCTCCGCGGGCGGCCCTCAGGTGAAGGTTCAGGGCGTATTCACAAGAGTATGCGACATGGTTGATGAAATCGGCAAGGTCCTCGGTCTTGTCGGCCTGTTCGAGCTGATTGAGGTACTCGTCTCGGTTTTCCTGGCGAATGAGGGCAACCGTGTAGCCGTGCTTTATGAGGACCATGTTCATCAGGAGGCGCGCCATGCGTCCGTTGCCGTCGTCGAAGGGGTGGATGCGCACGAAGCGATAGTGGAAGGTCGCGGCGATGATGATGGGGTGTTCGCCTTCGCGCTCCTTGGTCCTGTACCAGTCGATGAGGTCGCTCATGGCCGAATTTACTTGCTCGGGAGGGGTGAAGTAGTAGGTCTCGCCGGTCGAAGTCGTAACGTTGTTCGGCGTAGTCTTGTAGTCGCCAATCGAAATTACTCGTATAACTCGCTGTCCTTCCGGAGTCTTTGCCTCCTTCTCATAGGGTTCTTTCAGGAGGATGCGGTGGAGATTGCGGATGAAGACCTCGTTTAGCTCTCGGTCGTCCGAGATCGCATCTTCGATTGCCTTGACGGCGGTGTCGTGCCCTTCGATGTCCAGGTGGTCACGTAGGGGCTTGCCTTGAGCGGTGAGCCCGTGCAGGATGAGGCTGCGTGTCTCGCCGTAGGTAAGCGTGTTGCCTTCGATGGCGTTTGAGTTGTAGTTGGCCTCTAGCCTGAGCTTTTGCTCGATCTGAGCGAGAACGTCCGGCGGCAGGGGACGCAGGGCATCCAGTTCTTCTTTGAGCCGGGTGATGGCCTGAAGTGGGTTGGTCATTTCGTGCCTAACGGTCTCTCCGATCAGATATATCCCTCGTCGCGGAGGGCGATGAGGGAGCGCTCGAAGGCGTCGATGGTGCGGTCGACCTGGTCGTCGGTGTGGGCGGCGGAGGTCATGAAGCCGATGCCGCCGAACATGTCGACACCCTCATTGAGCATTGCCAGCTTCAGCATCTCGATCTTTCTGCCCGATGTGGCCGCCATTAGCTGGTCGTGTGGCACTTGAGAGATGTCCTGGTCGTTGGTCTCGCCCTCGACACCGAGGGCGACGTGGATGATCGAGGAGACGCCGTGGACGTGGCCCGCGACCTCCTGCTTCGTGAGGGCGTTCCGCAGGCCGCTCTTGAGTCTGTCGGCGGCAGCGTCGGCCATCTCGGTGATCGGCTCGGACTCGATGATCTCCAGGGCCGCTATACCGGCTGCTGCGGAGACGGGGTTGGCGTTGAAGGTGCCGGGGTGGACGAAACGCTTGTCAGGGTCGGGGTCGCCCATCGGCTCGAAGATGTCGGCGCGTCCGCCGACGGCGCCACCGGGCAGTCCGCCGGCGACGATCTTCGCCATGGAGCAGAGGTCGGGCATGATGCCGTACTTGCCCTGCGCGCCGCCGCGTGACACCCGGAAGCCCATGATGACCTCGTCCATAATCATGATTACGCCGTGTCGGTCGGTGATCTCTCGCACCGATTCGAGGAAATGCGGGTTCTGGACGGGGAACTGGCCCCAGTGCGCGCCAGTGGGCTCCATGATGACAGCCGCGACGTCAGAGTCCTGCGAGAGGTACTCTTCAAGGGCGTCGGGGTCTGGCTCGACCACCGCCACGGTCGAGAGCGTCTCGCTGGGGACGCCGTAGGGCGCGGTTATCCCGGCCTCGATAGCGACGTAGTCGTGCCAGCCGTCGTAGTGCTCGCGGAACTTGACGAGCCTGGTCTTGCCGGTGAATCCGCGAGCCAGGCGGATAGCGAGCAGGGTGGCCTCCGTGCCGCTGGCGGTGAAGCGCACACGCTCCGCGGACGGAATGAGGCCTGCAATGAGCTCGGCCCAGCGGACCTCGTGCGGAGTCGTGGTGCCCATGTGAGTGCCGTTTCTCACCTGCCGCTCGACGGCCTCGGTGATCTCCGGGCGGTTGTTGCCGAGAATCAGCGAGCCGAAACCGACGAGGTAGTCGATCAGCTCGTTCCCGTCCACGTCCCACTTCATCGCCCCGTCGCCGCGGCCTACGTAGAAGGGGTGGGGATACATGACCCGCGACTGGGCGGCGCCGCCCGCGACGACCTCCCTGCCGCCCGCGTAAAGCTCGGCGGACTTCTTGTGGGTCTCGTAGAATCGTTCGAGAATCGTTGGCATGTCTTGGCCTCACAGGTGGTCGTTCGTCGCGGATTGTACTACAAATTTGGCTGTGGTACGGATTGCGGGGTAGCGTGCCTTGCTTTCGGAGGATGACGGCTGTGTACGATTGTCACGGCAAAGCTTGGTACGCTACGACTCCAGTCGAGTTTGTATGTTTGCCAGCGCTGCCGACGATCTTTTCAAACTGGAGATGTCCTATGCCCAACTCAATTGACCTCAGCGGACAGGTAGCCCTCGTGACCGGAGGCGGCAGGGGGATTGGCCGAGCGGTCGCGGTTGCGCTTGCGGAGGCGGGGGCCTCGGTGGGTGTGACGGCGCGTACAGAAGCCCAGGTCGACGAGACCGTGCGGATGATACGAATGGCGGGCGGGACCGCCGGGGCATTTCCGGCGGATGTGTCGGAACCGGTGTCCGTGGAGCGGTTGGTCGGAGATGTCACAGCGCGTCTGGGGCCGGTGGACTTGCTCGTCAATAACGCGGGGTTGTCCGGACCGCCGGGACGTGACTGGGAGCACGACGCCGAACGGTGGTGGTATGTAATGCAGGTCAACGTGCGAGGGCCGTACCTGCTATCGCGGGCGGTCCTGCCGGGGATGATCGAGCGTGGGCGCGGTCGGATCGTCAACGTGCTCGGAAGCTCCGCCTACCTCGCGTCGCCGTACAACTCGGCGTACACCACGTCGAAGGCGGCGCTGTACAGCATGACTCGCTCCCTGGCCGTGGCGACGCAAGAGTATGGAATCTCCGTCTTCAACTACGGCCCGGGACTGGTCCGAACTGAGTTGACCGAGTACATGGCGAGCTCGGACATGCCCCGTCCGGCTGCCGAGGTTATGGCCGCCGCGTTGCAGTCCGACCTTCGCATCGAGCCTGAGGTCTCGGCGGAAGGGGTGGTCCATATTGCCTCCGGCAAGGCCGATGCCGCGAGTGGGCGATACCTCGATGTGCGCTGGGGTATACCGGAAATGGTTGCGCGAGTCGTAGATTCGGGCGACGATGAACTCTACACGCTGCAATTGAGGAAGTGAGACGGCGGTTGCCCGGAGGTCATATGGCACGGAAGGTTGGAATGGTACACACCGTGGCGAAGCTAGTCCCGATGTTCGAGGAGTTGGCCGAGGAGGTCATGCCGGGGACGGAGATCATCCATCTCGTCGACGAGGGGCTGCTGAAGGACATCGTTGCGGGCGGTGAGCTGACCGAAGACCGAGTGTCCCGCCTCGCGTCGCTGGCCTCGTTCGCTGAGGCGTCAGGCGCGGAGGCGGTGATGCTGACCTGCTCGACGGTGGGGCCGGGAGTCGATACGGCGAAGGAGAGTGTCGAGGTACCCTTCCTCAAGGTAGACGAGGCCATGGCCGACCGGGCGGTCGAGTTGGGGCCGCGCATCGGCGTCATTGCGACCCTGCACACGACGCTCACCCCGACATCCGACCTCGTGCGGGACCGCGCATCGGCGCAGGGCAGGGAAGTACAGGTCGAGACGGTGCTGTGTCAGGGCGCGTTCGAGGCCCTCGGCGCGGGCGATACGGATACGCATGACCGCATCGTTATCGAGAACCTCAAGGAGCTTATGGGCCGCGTGGATGTCGTCGTGCTCGCGCAGGCGTCGATGGCCCGTGTCGCCGATCTGATTTCCGATGAAGAGAAGGTCGTGCCCATCCTGTCCAGCCCGCGGCTTGGTGTCGAGCGGCTTCGGAGCGTGTTGGCTGGGGAGTGACTCTACCGGCCTCGCCGTGTGCTCTTCCTCGCTTTGGCGGGCTTCGGCTTGAGGTAGAGGCAGGCCATACGGGCGACTTCGAGCGCAGATTGCTATTGGAAAGCAGTGACTGTTGGACAATGGCGCCAGGGATGTTCCGGCGTGACGCTGTACCGCTATCTGTCGCAACATTCCTCACTGTTCGAGCCCAGGTTTCTTGCCCATTTTAGAAGCTGCTTGACCATCTCACGGGTCAGTCCGACGGACGGTTCGACGTCAATGAGTAGAGTCGGCGCCGTCCTTTTGGCTGCCCAGTCGAACGCCTCTTCCGTCATTCGGTCCTCTATCCAGGCGCAGACCCTGTCACCCACGTAGAGATCGATTGCCGGCAACTTCGTATGAGGTTCGAATGGTATCGGAGGAAAAGGTATCGCCGGCCACTCGGAAAGGTCGAGCACCGGAGCGACCAAGTGTCTTGCTTTCTCGCCCCATGCACTTGCCCATACCATGTCGAACCGACCGCTCAACTCATGCAGCCAACCGCCGTGAATACCGGACAGGTAGACAGGTTCGTCGTCTTCCGGGAAGAACCGGTGTGGACTAAAGTCACTGGGGAGCTTGTCGAAGCCGTAGGGATTGAGTACGCCGTCAACATCGACTAGGAGTAGCGGCTTTGTGCCAGTGTATGATGAAGGGAGTCTGAAGGGGGCCAGGTCACGTCGGAATCGGATTTGCCGTCCGCCGTCTCGAATTCCGCCATCGCGCTTCCATCCCATAGCCTCGTAGAATGCGATTCCTCGCTCGTAGCCTTCGACGGTCCACAGGATGGCCTGACGGTAGCCGTCGGAAACGAGGTGCTGCAGAGCGAGCGAAATCAGTGCCTTGCCGATACTCTTACGCCAGTAGGGTGGATCGACGGCGATGGAATCGAGTTTCCCGAGTTCGGGGTCTACCGGGTCCCGGCTGGGACCGATGCCGGCGAAACCTACGATTGAACCACTATGCTCCGCGACCCACCAACGGTGTGGAACCGGCTGGGCAAGGTCATGACTCCAGTGCGCGGTAAGGTCGGGCGTTACGATCCTGTCAGCCTGTGACATCAGCTCGCCATATCCGGCGTTCCATGAGTCGATGTATATCCGGGCTACGGCCTCGGTGTCGGCAGGTGTCGCGGGTCGGATGGTGTGGTGTAGTTTGTGGGTGCTGCCCCGTTTCATCCGACTACCGTTGACGCCTCTTGAAGACCCAAGTCTTATCCCGCGCTCAGCGCACGATGGCCGAGTATGCGCTGGAAGTCGTCGTTGGTGATGAAGGGTTTGATTTCCTGTACGAATTCGGCGAGTGACTCTTCGACCGTTGCATTGGACGTGTCGATCTCGATCTTGCGGGGTATCAGGGACTTCTCGAACTCCTCGTCGAAGCGGGCCAGGACAGTCTCGGCGTCGTCACCCTTGAAGTAGGTCGCCTCATGCCGGGTGGGGAACGGCGTTTCCTGCTTGTTGGTCATGCGATGTCGAATGGCGTCGGGGTCGGCCTTGACCAGCACGAGGACCATGTCTGGGTAGAACTCGTTCACCTCTGCGTCGATGCTGCGTGCCATGTTTCGCCGGTCGGCGTACATTCCCGGCTTGCCGTAGCCGTAGTACAGGGGAGCGTAGACGGCATCGCCGTAGTACCAGTCCATGAGGAACAGGTCCTTCATTATCATGTAGCCCTTGGTGAGCTTGTTGAAGAACTGGTAGCGCTGGTAGTGCTCCAGCAGGTGAGGGTTGAGGGTGAGCATCTGGCGCTCAGAGAGTTCCTTGTGGTGCTCGTGACCCTCTGTGTGGACGATGTGGGGCAGGACGAAGTGGTCGTGGAAGGCGAAGCTGGGCGGCGGACGGAACTCCTGTCCCGTCAGGCCGCACCACCACCTGTCGATCTCGGTGCCGAGCGTGTGCTTGCCCGCGTATTCGCAGCCGATCATGAGAAGTCGCATGGTTGTAGGTACCTTTCGGGGGCGGAATACTTGTGACTAAAGGGTCTTGATCAACCGCAGAGAACGCTGAGAGGAATCGATGTTAAGAGGTGTCGACACGAGGCCGTGTCGGCTACGGAGCTCATGTCCAGGTACATGAACTCTAGTGGACCGAAATCTTTGGAATGACGGGTAGTAATAGGGAGTTGGATTCGCGTTATGCAACGACAGGGCGGGTTTCAAACCCGCCCCTACCAAGTCATGGTCTTGTAACCCTTCAATGCTAGGATGTTGAACCACTAGATTCCTCACTTCGCTTCGCTGCGTTCGGAATATCTCATGAGGGTTGCCACCCTCACCGCCGGGTAGGAAAATGGCGTTGGTCTCTCTGTTGTTACGCGACTAATGGCAGGGCCCCGGGGATGGATTCCTGCCTTCGCAGGAATGACGGTGTGGAGGTGGCACGCCGGCCAATGACATGAATTTAGATTGTGCAAAGGTCTTCCGCTACCGGAGCGATACAGGCTGAAAGTTTATCGTACATGGTTGAATTCAAGCTAGGACGCCGTCCGGACGCCGCCGGTGAGGCCGCCGTCGACCACAAGGCTCGCGCCCGTGACGTACTTGGCGTCGTCGGAGGCGAGGAAGAGCGCGGCGTGGGCAACGTCCCACGATTCGCCCTGCTTGCCGATGGGAATCATGGCGTCTCGACTCTTCATCATCTCCTCGACATCGCCACCCCAAGCCTGCGTGAGGGACGCCTCCACGAATGGAGTGCGCATCATGCCGGGAAGGATGGCGTTGCAACGGATGCCCTGAGGGGCGAACTCGATGGCGATCTCGCGGGTGAGGGCCAACATGCCGAGCTTGGACGCGCCGTAGGGCCCGGACAGGGCGGGAAGCGTGCGGATGCCGTTGATGGACGAGATGTTGACGATGGAGCCGCCTCCCTGATCGATCATCTGCGGGACGGCGGCGCGGCACATGAGGAAGACGCTCTTGAGGTTGACGTCGAGGGTGCGGTCCCAGTCGTCCTCGGTGATTTCGAGGATGCCGCCGGGGATCTCGATCCCGACGTTGTTGTGGAGTATGTCGATCCCGCCGTACTCGCGGACGCACTCGCGGACGATTCGGACGCAGTCCTCGGCGCTACTCACGTCCGCCTGGGAGGTGAAGCAGGTCCCGCCCTCCGCCTCAATGAGGCGCTTGGTCTCCTCGGCTGCTTCGAGGTTGTAGTCGACGAGCATGACGCGAGCGCCCTCGCGCGCGAAGAGCATCGCCGCCGCCTTGCCGTTGCCGATCCCGGGTCCGATAGACCCTGCGCCCGTCACGATAGCCGACTTGTCCCGTACGCGGTCTCCCATTGGTGTGCCTCTCTCCTCGGATGAGCGTTGCAGTCGGGCACATGATACAACAGGAGGGCGTGGGGGGTTGATTCACCGCAGAAGGCGCGGAGACCGCAGAGAAGGAAAGAAAGTAGAAAGTATTGCGTAGGGCGTTTGGGGCGAGTCTGATAGACGAGGACCCCTTGATTCCTCACTTCGCTTCGCTGCGTTCGGAATCACCATGGCCTTGCAAAGGCCACATAAGGGGATGAAAACGGGTTGGCGCCGGGAACGGGCAACCACAAGGGTTGCCCCTACAACAGGTTTGCCGGAGCCTATTTTCAAAGCAATGACATGTTGAGGCCGGTGCGGGATAATCACCGCATAGTCAAAACGCAAGGAGAGACCCAATGACGACTCTCGTCTATCCCACATGGGAGGAACAGGTCACGGCGTGGAATGAATTTACCAAGGGGAGCTTCGGAGGCGAATGGAAAGCTCCTATGATCGGCCCGGAGACACCGACATTCATGGGTCTGCCGCACGCCGAGCGACCGGAGCAGTTGGAAGGCATGGACGCCGTCATCATCGGGGCGCCGTACGTGGCGTCGAAGACGGAGAAGTATGCAGGCGTCGACCGGCGGGAGTGGCTGGCAGCGCCCCAGCGGGTGCGCCAGCAGTCGATAAGGTACCAGTCCGGCTACATCCAGGACTTCGACCTCGACGTCTTCGAGTACATCGACGCGGTGGACTACGGCGACGCCGACATACCGCAGGAGATACTGGACGACCAGTCACCGGAGGCGATCCTCCGCGCCCAGGCGGCGGTGGTGGAGAAGGTCGGACACGCGCTGGACGCCGGGGCGGTGCCGGTCGTGATCGGGCAGAACTCGCCGTGTGGGTCGTACGCCATCGCGAAGCCCATTGCGGAGCGTACGGACGGGCTTGTGGGGTGCATCAGCCTCGACACGCACTGGGACGCGCAGCCGCTCGATCACCTTACCCGAGATCCTCGCATCGCGGGTTCGGCAAGCTGGAAGGAGAAGATGTACGAGTTCCACGACAACATGCTGCCTGAGCACCTCGTGGAGATCGGCGAGCGGGGAATGCTGGAGAAGAAGGAGATCGTACGCAAGTACCTGCGCGCGGGGGCAAGGTTCATCTCCTCGTGGGAGGTGCGTACAAGCCTGGGGATCGAGGGACTTGTCGCGGAACTCGACCGGGCGTATCAGGGCACCGAAACGGTGTATGCGCACTTTGATATGGACGTTATGGGCGGCGCGGGTCCTGCCCCCGGGGACCTGTTGGGTGAGGCCGTAGAACCCATAGCGCTCACGGACTATGAGATCATCCGCATCGCCCACGAGATCGGCAAGCGCGGTCTCTCGGGGCTGTCGTTCATCTGCATCCCGCCAGGGTCAGCCGTGACATACCGGGTGGTTGTGTACGTGATTATGTACATGCTGGCCGGCCTGGCGATGCGGAAGCGTGGCTGATCGGGTAAGTAGTGCGCTGGTGGACAAGGACGGTGGACTGGGAAGTGGTGTTTCGCTCTCCTTGCAATGCCGCCCGACCGATGCCGCGCCAGGTGTGCTGTTCCTTCAGTCATGCCGTGACTATCATTGGGCCACGTGGAGTGATGACGACGGTGTGTTCAAAGTGGGCGGAGGGCGCGCTGTCCGCGGTCTTGACGGTCCAACCGTCGTCGTCGGTAAGCGAGTCACCCGATCCGCCGGAAATGACAGGCTCTATAGAGATGACCAAGCCGGGCCAAAGATGTCGATTGTCCCATGGGTCGTAGTAATTGGGTATAAACGGCTGTTCGTGAACCGTTCTGCCGACGCCGTGGCCTCCAAGCTCCGGAATTACCCTGAAGCCTTGGCGTTCGACTGCGGCCTGTATGGATCTTCCGATCCCATTCAACGGTCGGTTGGCCCGTGCAACATTTAGGGCGTTGTACAACGCCGATCGGGCGCATCCAGCCAATCTGCGTTTCCGTGACGACACTCTGCCGACGCCTACGGTTACCGCAGCGTCGGCGAAATAGCCGTTTAGCTCCGCGGTGACATCGAGCTTCACCAGGTCGCCGTCTCGGATCGTCCTCGTATGCCGGGGAATGCCGTGAACGGCCTCCTCGTTGATGCTGATGCAGGCGACGCCAGGGAACCCATAGACGAGTTGAGGACCAGAACGCGCTCCGTGTCTTCCAAAGACATCCGCGCACAAGTCATCGAGAGCCTGAGTGGTCATTCCGGGCTTGACGGCCTGCTTCATGGTGTCAAGGGCTGATTTCACCACCTTACCCACCCTCACAATGCTATCCAGTTCTTCATTGTTGTGTATGGTCAATGCCAGCCTCTCTTTTTTGTCGGCGCTAAGGGCCGGGTCATTCTTTCTGAAGTGGACTATTGCCTGCGAATCCGGCCGTTCCTCTCATAGTATGTTCCAACTTGGAACGTGTCAAAGTTGCGGAATGCGGCGACTCCGCCGTACCATGAATGAGAAGTTTTTCATCCACCTTGTGTCCATGCAGTTGGCATCAATTCTAACCCGCCAAGTCCGCCTTTCCGGTATTGCCGCAATGAATTCCCTCCACTCGCTGAAGCTATGGGGAGCGGTGGTGGCATTGGCATTCGTGGCCTTAGTGCCCATGGGACTCGCGGAGGCCCAAGAGCGTGAAGAGCCGGTCGAGGTCCTCGACGCCACGCAGGGGAATTACCGGCTCGTGGTGAACGTACTTCCGAGGGTGCCTGCGGTCGGGCCGATCAATTTCACGGTCTTCCCGACTTCAGCGAAGGACGGAGCACCGATTCGGGACGCGAAGATCACTCTGGTGTCCCACGATGCTGAGGGCGTGCCCACGTATCAGGTGAAGGCGCTCAACACACCCTCCACTCAGGAAGAGTACGTAGGGAACCTCGTCATCAAGTCGGCGGGGGCTTGGAGCATCCACATCGAGGTGGTGACGGAAGAGCTAGGAACCGAGGTGTTTGTGGCCCCGATATCCGTTGCGCCCGCGGCGGTCGGGAGCACACCGGAAGCCGGACTAATGATGCTGCTGGTGATGGTGGCATTCGTGCTGGGAGGCGGCTTCCTTTGGCTGAGCTCCAGGAGGGCGCTGGCTCGTCGTGCGGAGTCTGAGCCTAAGGTCTAGGGGCTGTTGACGATCTCGCAACTCTATTAGGTAGTGTTGACATTCTGTCATTCTGAACGTAGCAGAGCGGAGTGAAGAATCTAAAATCATCGCGCAAGCACAAACTTTTAGATTCCACGCTTCACTCGCAATGACAAGGAAAAGCGGAATAACGTGAAATGTCAACACTACCTAGTTATGCCAGCTTGCAGCGACACGCCACGTTGCGCTAGCTGACCCCGATGGATTCCCGCCTTCGGAGACCTTTGCATAACCTGTCATCCGGTCGAAAGCCGGAAGCGAGGCACCTCCTGAATAAGCGAGGCACCTTACAGAACCGGGCCTTTCACCCTCACCCCAACCCTCTCCCGCGAACGGGAGAGGGGGTTACGCAAAGGCCTCCCTTCGCGGGAATCACCATGGCCTTGCGAAGGCCACATAAGGGGATGAAAACGGGTTGGTGCCGGGAACGGGCAACCACAAGGGTTGCCCCTACAACAGGTTTGCCGGAGCCTACTTTCAGCGGAATGACGGGAAGTGACAACGCTACTTGATGCCCTTCTTCCATCGCGTTCGGAAGGGGGACGAGGATATCGCGGGGAAGCTCCGGTGGCGAGTCCAGCCGGATAGGGGCGGGGGCAGCCAGCGCAATCGCCCTTTCCTGGCGAAGGGCAACTGGGCAATTCGTCCTGCCAAGCCGGAGAGACGCAACATCACAGGGCCACTGACCGACGCTTGCCACGCTTTCATTGCGAGCTTTTCGAGCGGTGACGATTTCTTGCGGCTTGAGTCGGTATTGCCCTCGGTCACCTCGCTACGCAGGTAGAGGAGCATACGAGGCAGATCGATTTTGACGGGACAGGCCTCCTTGCACGCTCCGCACAGGCTCGATGCATAGGGGAGGTCTTTGGCGTTGGGGACGTCGGTGAGCACGGGAGAGACGACAGCGCCTATGGGGCCGGAGTAGACCCAGCCGTATGAGTGGCCTCCTACCTTGCGGTATACGGGACAGACGTTCAGACACGCGCCGCAGCGGATGCAATACAAGGCCTCTCGCAGATGCGGGTCGGCGAGGAGTTTCGAGCGGCCATTGTCGACGATGACGAGGTGGAACTCGTCGGGGCCGTCTTCCTCGACACCGCTTCTCGGGCCCGCCACCATCGTGACGTAGCTCGATATGCGCTGACCCGTTGCCGAACGGATCAAGAGACGCAGAAACATCCCCATGTCCTCGATGGACGGCACGATTTTCTCCATGCCCATGATCGCGACGTGGGTCTTGGGCATGGAGGTCGACATCCGCCCGTTGCCCTCGTTGGTCACCAAGAAGAGCGTCCCCGTTTCCGCGACGAGGAAATTCGCGCCGGTGATGCCCATGTCGGCTTGAATAAATTTTTCGCGGAGCTCGTTTCGGGCGGCGCTCGCCAGCTCTTCCACACTGGCATTGGGGTCGGTACCCAGGTTCTCGTGGAAGAGGGTGTTCACGTCCGACTTGGACATGTGAATGGCAGGCACGATGATGTGGTAGGGCGTCTCGCCCGCGAGCTGGACGAGGTATTCGCCGAGATCGGTCTCGACGGCCTCGATCTCCTGCTTGGCGAGGTGGTGATTGAGGTCCATTTCCTCCGAGAGCATGGACTTGCCCTTGATGACGGAACGGACACCCTTTTGCCTGGCGAGATCGAGGACGTAATTGGTGGCGGCCTCGGAGTCCTTGGCGAAGTAGACCGTACCACCCGCTTTCTCGATGTTCTCAGCGGCCATGTTCAGATAGTGGTCGAGGTTCTCGATGGTGTGGGCCTTGATCTGGCGAGCGCGGTCGCGAAGCTCCTCCCAGTTTGGAGTGGCCGCCGCCTGCTCGAGACGCCCCTGGTTGAAGCCGCTGTAGAGCGTCTTGAGGTGTTTCTGAATGTCCGCGTCGGCAAGGGTGTCCGCCGCTAGCGTCTTGAACTCTTTGGTTCGTATCTCGGCCATTGCAGGTTAACTCATTCCCTTGTCGAGCAGCTCAGCGAGGTGCATCGGGTGTACCGGAATACCCTGTTTTTCGAGTCCGCCGCCGATGTGCATCAGGCAGGTGACGTCACAGGCCACGACGGCATCCGCGCCGGAGTTTTGGATATGCGTGATCTTCTCATCGAGCATAGCCCCGGAGATGTCGGCATACTTGACGGCAAACGTTCCGCCGAATCCACAGCATACCTCGGACTGCTCCATCTCCGCTAGCTCGACTCCGGGAGTCCCGTTAATGAGTTTGCGGGCCTGGGTCGTCGCGCCCAGCTCGCGCCTCAGGTGGCAGGCCTCATGGTAGGTGACACGACTGGCTGTACCTGACTGCGACGTTTCCGGGACACTGTCGGTGCCGAGAACGTCCACGAGGAATTCCGACAGCTCGAAGACGTGGCTGCCGACATCGGCGGCACGTCGAAGTAGGGCAGGGTCATCGTGGAACAGTTCCTGAAAGAAGACCCGGACCATGCTGGCGCACGAGCCGGACGGCATGACGACGTAGTCGACATCCTCATACATATCGAGGAACCGCTCCGCCAAGGGCCGCGCTTCCTTCCAATAGCCGGTGTTGAAGGCGGGCTGGCCGCAGCACGTCTGGTCGGGGTCGAAGTCCACGTCGATGCCGTTACGTCTGAGGACGCGGACGGTGCTCTCTCCGACCTCGGGGAAGAACTGGTCGACGACGCAGGTGACGAAGAGCGAGACGTTCTTGGGGGTAGGTTGACTCACCGGGAAACTGGCCTCATTGGGCGGCACGCCCCGCTAAACGAGGTCTTTCAGAATGAATCCCAGAATCCAGGCCAGCATGAGGACCGGGCCTGCGGCGACCAAGTTGCCCTCCGTGCTTTCCCTGGCCTCGCGGTGCAGCGCCAGATAGGCAAGATAGCCGATGAGTCCGGCAACGAGAATCCAGACGGAAATGGTCGTGACGCCGAGGGCGAAACCGACGGCGACGCCCGCGATGGCCCACGGCAATGGCGAGTCAATTATGCGAAGAATCAACGTCCCAGTCCTTTCACCAGCAGAGGATACTCTTCTTGTTGTGTTCCCGCAATGCGGCGGCAGGGTTTACCCATCGCCTGACGCGCGCCGGCGGTCGATCTCGTAGAGGAGGACCGAGGCGGCCGACGCCACGTTCAGCGAGGACACGGAGCCGTGCATTGGTATGCTGACCATGGCGTCACAGACCTTCGCGTAGTTCATGCTCAGGCCGTGCGTCTCGTTGCCGATGACAAGGGCGAGCGGACGCTCGAAGGCCTGTTGTCGGATATCCTGCGAGCCGTGGGCGGAACTGCCAACCAGCCGGAAGGACGGGTACCGCTCCCGAATGCCGTTCGCCCAGTTCCTCACCTCCCGATGCGACGGGAGACGGACGACCGGCAGGGAGAAGAGCGAGTTCATGCTTGCGCGCACCGTTTGCGGATCGTACAGGTCGACGGCGTGGCCGGTGATGATGAGACCGGCGGCACCGAACGCCTCGCACGTGCGGATGACCGTACCGAGATTTCCGTGATCGGACGGCCTGTCGAATATGACGACCACCGAGTCCTCATCGACGGGTATCCTCGAAGCGTCCTCCGGCGCCATTTCGAAGAGGGCGATGAGTTCGGATGTTTTTTCCTGTTTCCTCGACCAGCGGAGTGAATCAAAGAGTCGTGACGGAAGCTCGAAGTGCCGACGGGCCGTCGAACGGTCGAGCACCTTCCGCGCGAAACTCGACGGTTCGACGTCGCCCGCGTAGTACAAGGCATCGACCACCCATCCGTGCGTCAACGCCTGCCGGATGGTCGGTACGCCTTCGACGAAGAACTTGCGGTGCTCCTGGCGTTTCGCGCGGCTGCGACTTAGGGCCTCCGCGTGTTCAAACGCGTTAGTATTCTCGGAGCGGAGTCTTGTGACGTGTGGGGCCATGTTCGTTCAAATATGTTAGCGGACTTCGCGGGGGTCATGCACGAATTCTCCTTGATTTCTCACATGGCGCACGCAAGGCGTTAGCGAGTTCAGAGGGCAGTGTGCGTGATACTATGAACGCAATAGTGATAGTTGGCCGTTACTATATTGTCACATTTTGGTTAGCGTCCGGTAAGAAAGGGTCGTTATCGTTAGAAGACACGGAGGCGGGGCCGACGTACTGAAATAGACGATACATGAGGGAGGTCAGTCACAGATGAGCACCGAAGCGAAGACCGAGCAAACCAACGTGATGAAAACGTACTTGCTGCCGACGCTGGCGGCGATAGTCCCGCTGGTCATTGCGTTCGGCGGGGCGCTCATCACCGGCACGGGCACGACCGCCGTCGTCGACGGCGCGCTCCGAGTATCGGGAGGGCTGAGCGATAGGCTAGACGATGTAAACACGAGTCTACCTTTAGGAGTCACTCTAGGATACGCGTTTGGAGCCGGGCTAGTTGCCACTGTCAACCCCTGTGGATTCGCGATGCTCCCGGCATACTTGGGACTCTATATGGGGTCAAACACGGACGCTGAGCAACGGTCCAGCATTGTCACTAGGCTGGGAAGGGCCTTGCTGGTCGGCACGATGGTCACACTTGGATTCATCGTCCTGTTCGGCTTCGTCGGCGGACTCATCAGTGGTATCGGAGATAATGCCCGGCAGTGGTCCGGCGATGTAATCAATTGGGTTGGGCTATTCATTGGCATTCTGTTGACCTTGGTAGGAGCGTGGATACTCGGAGGTGGCAAGATATACGCAAATTTTGCCCAACGAGCGGCTGCCAAAATAGGTGATCCCAGCAACATCGGCGTTAGAGGCTACTTTCTCTTCGGGATCAGTTACGGTGTTGCGTCCCTGAGTTGCGCATTGCCGATATTCTTAGTCGTGCTCGGAATCAACGTCGCAACGAACACGTTGGTCGAATCGATCGTTTCGTTCGTTGTCTTCGGACTGGGCATGGGGACCGTCATACTCGTGTTGACCATCGCCATGGCGTTGTTCAAGGGGGCATTGGTAGGAGCGCTACGCAAGATACTGCCGTACACCCAGCCGGTCAGTGCGGCCTTCATGATCCTGGCCGGGGCATACATCGTCTTCTACTGGCTGACTGAAGGGGAGTTGCTCGACAAGATCATGTAGCGTCACTATTGAATAGAACGTGTTTCAATCGGCGCGCCGTGAGAGTTACTGTACACTTGGGCCTGTTTCATTTGTTGTAGTGAACTCGAGAGAGAGCAATACAGGTCTGGGGTACCGCGCTGAGGTTAGGTTAGTAGATCGCAGACCACCGCCATGAAGTTGACCGCGCCTGAATCGGTCTTCAGTCCTCTCGTCATGCTGTACCTCGGTTTGATCCGTCCGAACCTTCACTGAATCGAGTTCAACGCAGGCTCCTCCACCCAATTCACGCTATTCGGCAAACCCGGCCTTTCTTGGTGTATCGTTATCCGTCTCCTTCGTTCCAGCAGGTGTGTCACCAGTCGTCTCAGTTCCGATGGCAACCGTCTGTCCCTCGACCATCTGATCAGCATGGAGAGGCACCTCTTTGAACTGGTCTTAAACATCTCCAACTCTAAGTGTAGCTCTCCCTTTTCACAATCCCCCGCCAGTTCCAACACTCCCTGAAACTGTCTCCTGACACAGAACCTGTATCAGTTTAGTCGGTCGGGTGGTTGAGTCGGAGCTATGCTCACGCCCCGGGTCATGGACTCCCGCCCCGTATCGGGGTACGGGGTGACGTTCCTTCGCGGGAGTGACGAGTGGGATGTAAGACCATCCTCAAAAACTGACCTACCGACCAAACTGATACAGGCTCCCTGACACATGTGATTATTGACCCTGTGTGGACGGGGGTCGTACAATCGAAAGGCCGCTAAAAGCGCAGGGGTGTAGCTCAGGCTGGTAGAGCAACGGTCTCCAAAACCGTAGGTCGCGGGTTCGAATCCTGCCACCCCTGCCAACAGACCTTCCTCTTTTGCACTGAATTTCACCAGTAGACCCGTAGCTGGTACCCGTTCAGGCGTGTTGCTTTTTCTTCTAACCGTTCTGTATCGACGAACGTACTCCGAAAGCGTAGGAGGAGTAGATGAAGGGCATACGGAAGCTACAAAGGTGGCTACGCATCAAGTTGGGCATGGGCTGGCCGATATGCTGGCTTGTTGGATGCGAGGATTACGCCAATGTAGACCGTGTAGCCTGCGAGTCGCACAAGGACAAACCCGCACACTCGTATGCTAGTCCGTAGTCGGGATCGCCGGGCTTGTTGCTGCCCGACCGTGTCCCTACGCGATCTAAACAGTTAGCCGGCACAGGTCAATTCATACTCGTATTGCTCAATGACGGGGTTCGCCAAGAGCTGCTTGCACATGCCCTCGACGGACTCTGCGGCCTCGCGTTCGGACGCCGCCTCTATCTCGATCTGAAAGTATTTCCCGGCTCGGACGCTTTCCACACTTGTCATAGCCGAGCGTGACGAGTGCGCCGCGGATCGTAAGTCCCTCCGGGTCGTTTACGGTGGGCTTGAGCGAGACGTAGACCTTTGCGAGGTATTTTTTCATGGGGTTGGGAACTGAGATTCCCGTACCGTCCGAGTGACAGGCCGTAAGATCAGGGACAGGTGATCGGTTTCAGGCTATCGGCGCGGCCACTCGGGCGCGTTGGCTGAGTTTAGATGGCTCTTTACGAAATCTCTTGCCAGAGAGTCGTCGTACACTTCCATCGTCATGAGCCAATTCCAAGCGGTCAACGCGAAACGGCTCTCCATGTCGGGGTTCGGCATCAGGATGGTCTCATCCGTCAGGCTGACGATCTCGGACATCTGGCCAATTTCATCCGGGCATCCGTCTGGACAGTTGTAGTGGAGTATGACTCCCCCGTGCTCCATGTTATGGATGAAACGCCCGGGAGGGAGCGGCTCGTTCTTGATACCCCAGGACGCCCAGTTTTCGTAGTGCCACCCGGAGGTGGGCGGCGAAGAGTTGTAGGGCGCGTGTGAGCCCCCTACGGGTATGTGCTCCCCGCCCTGGTCCTCCTGCCTGACTCCGGGGCCGTCAGGTATCGAGCCCCCTCCGCCGCCACCGAAGCTTTGGGGTATGAATAGTGCGATGAGGAAAAGGGCGGACACCCCGCTGACCGCGCCAAGGGCCAGGATTCTCTTTAGCCGCGTGCGGCGATTTCTGCGATCACGCCGCGCGGCGCGCGCCTGTGTAGGGGTCTGTCTGCGTCTTCTCGTGAGTTCTTCGCTCGCCATATCGCCTCACCGTCGTCCGGGTATTTCGTGGATCTCTCAACGTACTAGTCTAGCACGATGGGCCGCTCGTATCTCGCCCTGACCGTAGCGTAGATGGTCAAAACGAGGACCGATATCATGATCGCGGCGGATGCCAGGCAGTATTCGCAGTAGGCGTGGATACGGAAGGCCTGCGTGTAGACGAGGTACAAGGTGAATCCCTCGCCAATAAGAGCAGTGCCCAATAGCGCGTATGACAAGACGTTGGGTGGGTTGTCCATCCCGAGATATGCGAGCGTCCCAAGCAGCAGCGCGCCGTATCCCGCCACTCCGATGAAGGCGACGGGCACTCCCATGAGGACGGCGTACTCGCTCGTCGTAACGTCGCCGCACCCGCTCGACACTCCGCAGGCTGGAATGCCGCCGCTTACGTGTTCGACGCTCAGGTACGTCGCCAGCGCCAGGCCGGCGAGGCTGAGGGCCGCGACGGCCCACCTTGAGACTGTGCCCGCCGTCATTGCGCCGCCGCAATCGCAGACTCGATGATTTGGGCCAGTTCATCGTACGAAGCAGGCTCGACTTTGCGCCGGTTCACGAACAGCGTCGGGGTGGAGTAGACGCCCAGCCTCTCTCCAAGCCGCAGGTCGGCTTCAACCTTGCCACGGTACTTTCCGCTGTCGAGACAGGAGTCGAAAGCGGCTCGGTCTAGCTGTAATAGACTCGCGAACCCCTTCAGGTTGTCATCGGAGAAGCGCCCTTCGTTTACGCCCTTCCAGTTCTCGAATACGGTGTCGTGGAACTCCCAGAATTTGTTCTGGTCGGCGGCGCACTCGGTGGCCTCCGCGGCCCTGAAGGACTCCTCGCCTAAGAAGGGAAAGTGGCGAAAGACGAAGCGGATTTGACCCGTGCTAACGAAATCTTCCTTGAGCTGCTTGCCCATTCCCAAGGCGAACTGCATGCAGTGGGAACATTGGAAGTCGCCGAACTCTTCCAGTATGACTTGGGAAATCTTTGGAGTGGACTGCTCCTGTGTGGTCGCCAGACTGGGCTTGTCCTGAGCCGGAGAAGTGGCAGGCTCTTCCTGAACGATGGCCGGAACGGCCGAGTCGGACTTGGAGTTCGAACCGATGGCAGCGAACACAACGACCGCGACGGCCACGGCGACGAGAGCACCGCCTCCGATAAGCAGATAGAGCAGTCGTGTTGAGCGCCCGGAAGGCTGCTGCGGGCCTCCGCGCCCACTCTTTCTTCTCCAATACCGTCTGGTGCTCACTCTACTCTCCTCAGGTATAGTGACGGAGGATAAGGCCTCACTCCGTGTTCGATCTCAAGCCGGCCTTGCGTGTTCAAAGCCTCTAGGACAAGTCGGTCCCAGTCAGCCGGTTGAAGGCTTCGAGATAGCGCTCGCGGGTCTTGGCGACGATGTCGTCCGGCAGGGCAGGGGCGGGAGGTTCGTGGTCCCAGCCGACGGAGTCCAGGTAGTCGCGGACGAACTGCTTGTCGAAGTTGGGCTGCGACTTGCCGGGCGCGTACCCCTCGACATCCCAGAAGCGGCTGGAATCGGGCGTGAGCAGCTCGTCGATGAGTGACAGTTCCCCGCCGATGAAGCCGAACTCCATCTTGGTATCGGCCAGGATGATCCCGTGCTCAATGGCGAAGTCGTGGGCGAAGTTGAAGACCTCAATCGCGGTATCCCGCAGTTCCGCGGCGGTGTCCGCGCCGACCATGTCGGCTACCTCATCGTAGCTCATGTTCTCGTCGTGACCGACCTCCGCTTTGGTCGTGGGCGTGAAGAGCGGCTCAGGGAACTTGTCACCCTCGACAAGCCCTTGCTGCATCGGCTTGTCCTGAACGGTTCCGGTCTTACGGTACTCGCTCCATGCCGAGCCGGTGATGTAGCCCCTCACGATGCACTCGACGTCGATGCGTTCGGCCTTCTTCACGATCATTGAACGGCGCTGCATGTCGTTTGACAGCGCCAGTTCCTGCCGACCGCTTCCCATGTCGATGAAGTGGTTGGGCACCACGTGCTCAGTCTTGCCGAACCAGAAGGCCGAAATCTGCGAGAGCACGGCGCCCTTGTCGGGTATGCCGTTCGGCATCACGACGTCGAAGGCCGAAATCCTGTCGGTGGCCACCATGAGGTACTCGTCGCCGAGATCGTGGGTGTCCCTGACCTTTCCTCGGTATACGAGGTCGGGTAGGGGAGATTCAATCAGCGCTTGCATCCGTTTCTCCTATTTCAGCCCGACACGCTCGAAAATTTCGTCGACGTGTCGGACATAGTATTTGTAGTCAAATAAGGCTTCCAAGTCTTCCGACGGCAGCAACCCGCCAACGTCGGGGTCGGACCGCATCATGTCCCGGAAATCCTGGCCGGATTCCCAGCTCTCCATCGCGCGGTTGTGAACGATGCCATAGGCCGTCTCTCGCTCCATGCCCCGTTCGATGAGGGCGAGGAGCACCCGCTGGGAGAAGAGGACGCCGTAAGTCGACTCGATATTGTACATCATGCGGTCGGAATCGACGTTCAGGTCGCGGAGGAGGCCCGACATGAGGCTGAGGACATAGTCGAGGGCAATTGAGGCGTCCGGCAGTATCAGCCGTTCGGCGGAAGAGTGACTGATGTCGCGCTCGTGCCACAGGGCAACGTTCTCCAGGGCTGTAACGGCATGGCCGCGAATCAGGCGGGCCAGCCCGCACACGCGCTCAGATAGCTCGGGGTTGCGCTTGTGCGGCATCGAGGAGGAGCCGGGCTGTCCCTTCGGGAAAGCCTCCGACACCTCGCGGATCTCCGTCCTCTGCAGGCCGCGGATCTCGGTGGCGAACTTCTCCAGCGACGCCGCGATGAGGGCCAGTGTCGTGACGTACTCGGCGTGACGGTCGCGCTGGAGTATCTGCGTGGACGCGGGGGCCGCCTTCAGGCCCAAGCGCTCGCATACCGCTGCCTCTATGGATGGAGGCACCGTCCCGTGCGTCCCGACTGGGCCGGAGAGCTTGCCGTAGGCCATGGTCGATCTCGCGTGGGACAGCCGGTCCTTGTTGCGGCGCATCTCGTCGTACCAGA
Organism: Dehalococcoidia bacterium; assembly: GCA_965247555.1. Taxonomy (GTDB): domain Bacteria; phylum Chloroflexota; class Dehalococcoidia; order Lucifugimonadales; family VXLM01; genus VXLM01. Next base: position 962,894 of record CBDFHR010000009.1, read on the forward strand.
CGGCCAGCTTGAGTCCGAAGGTGACCGGCTCGGCGTGAATGCCGTGCGTCCGGCCGATCATCAGGGTGTCCTTGTGCTCGACGGCCCTTGTCCTGATGGCGTCCATCAGCCCGTCGATCTCCTCGTCGAGCAATTGGATGGCGTCGAGGATTTGAAGACTGGTCGCAGTGTCCCACACGTCGCTGGTGGTCAGGCCGAGGTGCAGCCAGCGGCCTTCAGGCCCGATGCCCTCGGTGATGGACTGCAGGAACGCCGTCATCTCGTGGCGATGGACGACGAGTATCTCTTCGAGGCGCTCGTAGTTGTACGTAGCCGACCGCAGCTTCTCCATGTCGGAGAGGGGAATCGCGCCGTGTTCGGTCCACGCCTCGCAGACGGCCAGCTCCACCTGGAGCCAACGGTCATACTTGTTGCGCTCGGACCAAACATTGCCCATCCGGGGCCTGGTGTATCGTTCGATCACGGTGCGCTCCGCCTACCTCGATTTCAGACCCTGGCGGTACTCGTCGTACGCCGCTCGCACAGAGTCGTGCTTGATGCCGAGTATCTGCGCCGCGAGGAAGGCCGCGTTTCGTGCTCCCCAAGAGCCGATGGCCACGCATGCGACGGGAATGCCGGGCGGCATCTGGGCAATCGAATAGAGCGAGTCGATCCCCTCGAGATCGCTCGATGGCACCGGCACGCCGATGACGGGTAGGGTGGTCCACGATGCCACGACGCCCGGCAGTCCGGCAGAACCACCCGCCGCGGCGATGATAACCTCGATGCCCCGCTCGCGGGCGGACGTCGCCCACTCCATGACGGCTTCGGGCGTCCGATGAGCCGAGGCGACGACCACTTCATGCTCGACGCCGAGTTGGTCCAAAACCTCCGACGTTTCGTCTATGAGGGGGCGGTCCGACTTGCTACCGACGATGACTCCGACTAACGGCATTGGCGCATACCTCGCAATCAACCAGATGTACTCTACACAACGATCAATGGTACCAGCATTTCGTCCGGCGTGAGACCGGAGTGGTACCCGATGAATTTCATCGAATCGGACTTGGACCGGTACAAGAACACGTCCGCACCACGCGATATTGCCAGATGCGTTCCGAGCCGCTTCCGCGCGGCATCCTCGATGCGTCCGGGACCCAGAAGCTCAAGTGCTTCGATCTCGCCCACAGTCAGCAGGAACGCGACATCCCCGTACTTCTCCCGAAAGTCCGCCTCGAATGCTTCCTCGCGCCCCGGCTTTATGGCGAAGTGCATCTCTCGCGCATCGCCCCAAGGCTCGTGTAACAGGTGCTCGACGACCGGGTCCGTGGGCAGAATCTCGTGGGCCTGACCATCTAGCTGCCCGTGATCGGCGGTGAGGACGATGCGCGTGTTCGGCGGGAGGCCTCTTGCCAAACCCTCGATTGCCGTGTCCAGCTGATGCAAGGCTTCCATCGTTTGCGGCGCGTTCGTCCCATATTCGTGGGCCGCGTAGTCCACGCCTATCGCATACAGGTAGCTGATGCTCCGTTCCTTTGCCGCACGAACACTGGACATCGCCGCCTCTATTCCGTCTTTAAACTCTCCATAGGTGATATACGATGCCTTGTGCCCGGTCGCGTAGTCGGAATAGGGCGTGTTTGCTATTCCGTCTGGGACAATGGAGACCAAGTCGCCGGGAATTGCTCCAAACAGCGACGGAATAGGATACGCCTGATCCTCTCGGACACCAAGCCTGCCCAGGGGTTTTCCGTCCCGACGCCTCTCAAATCGGATGATCGTGGCGACGGCGTCAATCTCCTCAAGGTACATGTCCCACCCGACAATGCTGTGCTTGTTAGGCCAAGCCGCCGTCGCCAGAGAGGTGACCGCCGTCGATGTGGTCGATGGGAAGACCGTTTGCAGTGTCATGCGGAGGTGTTGGTGGAGGAACGAGCTTGGCTCCAGTTTGTCGATGAAGTTCATTCCCAGTCCATCGACGACCACGAACACCAAGTGACCGGCGTCTGCAAACGTTGCGCCTATTCGCTCGGAGTTCTCGCCGATATCAAGGTTGGGTACTCCAGCCCAATCGAATACCGCCTGTGAGAGATCAACAATGTTGGGTACATCGAACCGCGGACGCAGCAGGGCGTTCGAGTCGAACGCGGCGAGGAGACCGGGAACGTCGCCGGCGGTTGTCGATGTCTTTTCGGTCACAGCTTTGCGAAGTCCGCGATGTCGCCGCGGAAGAAGGAGCCGTCGAACGTGGTTCTTCCCGCGGCCGTGTATGCCCGAAGACGCGCTTCTTTGTGAGTCGCGCCGGACCCGCTAACGGTGAGCACCCGTCCTCCGTCCGTGACGGTCTCCTCGTTGTCGTTCAGCTTGGTGCCCGCGTGGAAGACGGTCACTTCGTTCTGTGTATCTTCCAGCCCGGCCACGGGGAAGCCGGTCTTGTATGCGTCGGGGTACCCGCCAGAGGCGACCACCACGCCCACGCAGGGATTCGGACTCACACGCAGGTCAACGTCATCTACGTTGCCGCCTGCTGTCGCCAGCATGAGGTCGAGGAGGTCGGTCTCGATTCGCGGCAAGATAACCTGCGCCTCGGGGTCGCCGAAGCGGCAGTTGAACTCTATGACTTCCAGGCCATCCTGGGTGAGCATCAGCCCTGCGTATAGTATTCCGACGTATGGGCATCCTTCGGCGGCAAGTGCCGCTACAACCGGCTCCATGATCTCGGTACGCGCGCTGCGCTCCACTTCGTGGTTCCAAAGAACTCCCAGGGGAGGGCTGTACGCGCCCATCCCTCCGGTGTTGGGTCCCGTACCTCCATCGCCAACGCGCTTGTAGTCGACTGCGGCGATCAAAGGCGAGAGGCGCTTGCCATCCACAAAGGAGAAGACGCTCAACTCCGGCCCCTGTAGGTGCTGCTCGACGAGCACCGTCTCTCCCGCCTCGCCGAACGCTCGGTCAACCATTTGCTCTCGCAGGGCCGAAACTGCCCGCTTCGTCGTCTCCGCTACCACGACTCCCTTCCCCGCGGCGAGGCCGTCGGCCTTAATCACGACCGGCGGGGATAGCGATTCGACGTATACCCTGGCCGCGTTGAAGTCGCGAAATACCTCCGCGCGAGCGGTTGGGACGCCGGCACGGGCCATCAAGTCCTTCGCAAAGCTCTTGCTGGACTCGATTCGCGCGGCGGCTTGCGTGGGACCGAATATCGAAAGACCTGCCTCCTGGAACGTGTCTACGATCCCCTCCGCAAGGGGAGCTTCAGGTCCCACAACGGTGAAGTCGATGCCGTGCTGCATGGCGAAGGACAGGAGGCCGTCAACGTCGGTCTCGGGAATCGGGACATTACTTGCGATTTTGGCAGTTCCGGCGTTTCCCGGAGCGCACAGCAATTGGGATATTCGGGCGCTCTGAGAGAGCTTCCAAGCGATGGCGTGCTCGCGTCCGCCCTTGCCGATGACGAGTACCTTCATACGGCGGTCATTCCCATTCGATGGTGCCGGGCGGCTTGCTCGTGATGTCGTACACGACGCGGCTCACTGATGGGACCTCGTTGACGATGCGGTTGGATATGCGGCCCAGCACGTCGTGGGGCAGACGCGCCCAGTCCGCCGTCATGGCCTCGTCGCTCGTGACGGCACGAACGGCCACGACGTAACCGTAGGCGCGGAAGTCACCGACGACACCGACGCTCATCGTGTCGGTCAATACGGCAAAGCTCTGCCACAGGTCTCGGTACAAATTATTGTTCTTGATCTCGTCCATGACGATCCAGTCGGCGGCGCGGAGCGTGTCCAGCTTCTCGCGTGTAACCGCACCCATCACTCGAATAGCGAGGCCCGGCCCCGGGAACGGCTGACGGTAGACAATCTCCTCAGCCAGTCCAAGCTCCAGCCCGACCATGCGCACTTCGTCCTTGAACAGGTAGCGGAGCGGCTCAACAAGTTCCAGCTTCATGTCTTCGGGCAGTCCGCCGACGTTGTGGTGCGTCTTGATCTTGGCGGACACGTTGTCGCCGGGCGTCTGGCTTTCGATCACGTCGGGGTAGAGCGTGCCTTGGGCGAGAAAGTCAACATGGCCGAGACGAGCAGCCTCGCGGTCGAATACTCGTATGAATTGCTCGCCTACCGTGCGGCGCTTGTCCTCGGGGTCGATGACCTCGCTCAGGGCATCGACGAACTCGTCGGAGGCATCGACATAGACGATATTGACGTTCATGTTACGCCTGAACGTGTCGAGGATGCGCTCCGGCTCCTCACGGCGCATGAAACCGTTGTTCACGAAGATACAGGTAAGCTGATCGTCTACGGCCCTGTGTATGAGACTTGCCGCTACGGCCGAATCGACGCCGCCGGACAGTGCGCAGATCACCTTGCCGTCCCCCACCTGCCTTCGAATGTCATCGACCGCGTCCTCGACGAAGTTGCTCGGATTCCAGTTTCTCCCGCAACCACAGATGGTATGGACGAAATTCTCCAGAATTCTTGTCCCGTCCGGCGTGTGAACGACCTCCGGGTGGAACTGAATGCCGATGACGTTCCGTGCGTTCGACGTGGCGGCGACCGGCGAATTCTCGGTGCTGGCGACTGCGGCGAAACCGGGCGGCTGCTCGACGATGCGGTCGCCGTGGCTCATCCAAACGGCAAATGACGACGATAGGCCCTTGAAGACGGGATGCCTAGCGTCCCGCTGCTCCAGCATGGCGTGCCCGTATTCCCGCTTGCTGCTCGGCTCAACTTTGCCCCCAAGCTGGTGCACGACCGCCTGCATCCCATAGCAAATGCCGAGCACGGGGAGGCCCTTGTCGAACACCCACGATGGGGCCAGGGGCGCGCCGAGGTCATAGACACTCGCCGGGCCGCCGGAAAGGATCACACCCTTGGGGTTGAGGTGTACAACTTCATCCCAGTCGGCGGTGTGCTGGATCAATTCGCAATAGACGTTTGCTTCCCTTACTCGCCGCGCGATCAGGCGGCTGTACTGGGAACCGAAGTCGATGACCAAGACCGACTCACGCTGAGTGTGATGGGGCAGGGAGGAGCGCCGAGAATCTCTTGCCGTTTCCTCGGCGGTCTCCGGGTCTGCAGGGACGTTTGAACCGTCATCGCCGGGGGGCCGTCGGCTCTGAGAAGGGGTGACGTTGGCGCTCATGGTCAAGGGCTTCAAAAGGTAGCATCTGTGCTATACTGAGTCAAGCTCGACATGCCTGCAATTTCCTCTAGCGTTCCGGTCCGGGAGACACTTGGCGGCCGCGCGGATGATGCGGTGCGCGTCCTCCGTAACGGCGGCGTCGCAGCCATTCCCACCGACACCGTCTACGGCCTTGCGGCAGTCTTTGACGACGCTCTAGCAGTCGACCGAGTCTTCCGGATCAAGAGCAGGCCGTCAGGGCTTGCCGTTCCACTACTTCTGGATGCGGCGAGCTCGGTTGAGCGGTACGTCTCGGATGTCCCGGAGTCGTTCCGGGCGCTCGCCACCACGTTTTGGCCGGGTCCGCTTACTATGGTCTTACGGAAGAGTCACCTCGTCTCAGACAAGCTTACGGCCGGCCGTGACACGGTCGGGCTTCGAGTGCCCGACCACCGGCTGCCGCGATACATCTCGAAATCCCTCGAGAAGGCTATCACCGGCACGAGCGCAAACATGAGCGGCAGTCCGTCGCTGACGACCGCCCAGGAGGTTGAGGCACAGCTTGGAGACGCGGTCGATCTGGTGATCGACGGCGGGCCGGCGTGTGGGACTACGGCGTCAACCGTGGTAGACCTTTCGGGTGACACGCCGACCATATTGCGAGAGGGAAGTATCACCTTAGAGGACATCGAGAAGGCAATCCGGAGAGCGTAGCCGTTAGGCCCATCCGGTTCCGAGCATAGACATGGTAGCCGCATCACAGACATCCGAGTTCGAGGCCGCAATCGAAGCGGAACTGCGCGATATGTTCCGGTCACGCGACCTGGCCCTTTACGACATGATGACCTATCACATGGGCTGGGGATCGGATGACGGCGGAACTCCGTATTCGGCCATGAGCAGCAGCCGGATTCACGGTGTCACCTGCATGACAGCCTGCAAGGCCGCGGGAGGAGATGTTTCGGCCTGCCTGCCCGCCGCGGCGGCGATTGAGATGTCGCTTGCGTTTGTCCAAATCCACGACGACGTGCAGTCCGGCAGTCCGCAGCGCGCGGGACGGGACGCCGTTTGGTGGAAGTGGGGGCCAGCTCAAGCAATCAATGCTGGCGACGCAATGTACGCAATGGCCAGAATCTCTCTGTTCCGACTTGCGGAGCGCGGCGCGATGGCTGAGACCACCTTCCGCGCCATCCAAATACTCGACGAAACGAATCTCGCGCTCTGTGAAGGGCGATTTCGAGACCTTGAGGCTCAAGAGCGAATCGACCTGAGCGTGAACGCATACCTCGTGATGGCGTCGGACAAGGGCGCGGCCCTGTATGTCGGCGCGATGAGGCTTGGCGCTCTCGTAGCAGGGGTGGATGATGCCCTTACCTCTGCCCTCGCGGATTTCGGTTCCAAGATCGGCCTTGCTCGACAAATACAGGATGATTTGAACGAGCTTTGGCATCGGACGGAGCCCAGCGACGAGGTACTGAACAAGAAAAAGCTGCTTCCACTGGCGTACACCGTCGAGAAGGCTGACGTTTCGGTCAAGCGCAGGTTGGGAGAAATCTACTTCAAGCGGGTCCTCGACCCAGCCGACGTTGACGTTATCCGAGGCATCCTCGACGAAACCGGCGGCAGGCAGTTTTCCGAAGGCATGGTGCGCGACCTTCGACAGGAGGCTCTCGCGGCGGTGGACGGGACCGACCTGCCTCCGTCCTCGAAGGAAATGCTCAACCAACTCGCGGCATCCATACTGTCCGGATAGCGGAACCGTGCCACGTAAGAAGACCGTTCGGGATATCGACGTCGCAGGCAAGACCGTTCTGGTCAGAGCAGACTTCAACGTCACGTTCGTTCCGGGCACAATCGAAATCTCGGATGACTCGCGCATCCGGGCCACTTTGCCCACGATCGATTACCTTGCGAGACGCAAAGCCAAGATCGTCCTGTGCTCTCATCTCGGCAGGCCAAACGGGCGGGTGATGCCGGAATTGCGAATGCAGCCCGTTTCAAAACGATTAACCGAACTCCTTGGTCGACCCGTCGTTCAAGCCTACGAAACGACGGGTGCCGAAGTTAAGGCGGGAGTAAAGGCGATGCAGCCTGGAGAGGTCGTCGTGCTTGAAAATCTCCGGTTCGATCCGCGAGAGGAAAGCAACGATCCGTCCTTTGCTCAGGACTTGGCGAGCTTGGCGGACGTATACGTCAACGACGCCTTTGGGGCCGCGCACCGGGCCCACGCCTCGACCGAGGGGGTGACGCATTTCCTGCCGTCAGTTGCCGGTCTCCTCATGGAGCGCGAGTTGGAGATGCTGGGGACCGTACTCGAGTCACCCAAGCATCCACTCGTGACAATCGTAGGCGGGGCGAAGGTCTCGGACAAGCTCCCGGTCATAGAGAGATTCACCGGACGCGCCCAGACGCTCATCGTGGGCGGTGGAATGGCCGCCACCCTCCTTAAGTCGCAGGGACTCGATGTCGGGGATTCCCTCGTCGAGGACGAGTTTGTCGAGCGGGCAGGGGAGATCATTCGGGGCAGTGAGAACCTTGGGACGACGGTGCTACTCCCGACGGACGTGGTGGTGTCGTCAGACTTCGTGTCTGACGCGACGAGTCGAATCGTGGACGCTACAAGCATAGAATCCGGCTGGCGGATCATGGACATCGGCCCAAAAACGGCTGAGAGTTACGCGAACGCTCTCGCCGACGCCGGAACGGTGCTCTGGAACGGTACAATGGGCGTGTTTGAGTGGCCACCCTTCTCTGGGGGAACGAAAAGGCTTGCAGAGGCATTAGCGGCCCAAGAACAGGCGGTTACGGTCATTGGGGGTGGGTCTACCGCCGAGGCGATAGAAAGTCTCGGACTCGCCGACAAGATGACCCACGTCTCCACGGGCGGGGGCGCGTCACTCGAATTTCTCGAAGGCAGAGAACTGCCGGGCGTCTCCGGCCTGATGGACGCGGACTGACGATGGGAGAGATGAGATGATCGACTTCCCATACATCACAGAACTCTGTAATCCCACGCCTAGCAAGATCGTGATGCTGGTGGTCGACGGCCTTGGCGGCCTGCCGCATCCCGATACGGGAAAATCGGAGCTTGAGACCGCGGTGACACCCAACCTCGACCTGTTGGCGTCTGATAGCGCCTGCGGCCTCACGACACCAGTCGCGCCTGGCATCACCCCGGGCAGCGGCCCGGGCCATCTAGCCCTATTCGGCTACGACCCGGTCAAGTACCTCATAGGGCGGGGCGTCTTGGAAGCCATCGGCATAGGTGTTGAATTAGAGAAGGGTCAAGTGGCTGCGAGAGGGAATTTCTGCACTCTTGACGAATCCGGCCTGCTGGTCGATAGACGGGCAGGAAGAATCTCCACAAGTGAGAGCGCTCCGTTGGTGGAACTGCTCGACCGGATCGAGGTCCCGAACGTCGATGTGTCCGTGTATCCCGTCAGAGACCACAGGTTCGTGCTCGTGCTCAGCGGTGAGGGCCTGGACGAGCGCGTGACCGAGACCGACCCGCAGGCGCTCGGTGTGCCCCCCATGGAAGCAAAGGCTGCTGTAGCCGAGGTTGAAAAGACCGCCGACGCAGTCCGTTCCTTCACGCAGCAGGCACGAGAAATCCTTGGCGAAAGGTCTTCGGCAAACATGGTTCTTTTGCGAGGCTTTTCAGCCTTGCCAGACCTGCCGGACATGGGAAAGACGTACAGTCTCAACCCGGCGGCCATCGCCGCGTACCCGATGTATCGCGGCTTAGCCCATTTGGTAGGCATGACGGTTATCCCGACGGGCATGGCCTTTGACGACGAGCTTGACACGCTTGAAAGGCATTTTCATGAGCACGATTTCTTTTTTCTCCACTACAAGCCTGCCGACGCCGCCGGAGAGGACGGCGACTTCGCCGGCAAGGTCGAGGCGCTGGAGTACCTCGATGCCCGAATTCCACGACTGTTGGAGCTAGACATCGACACGCTCGTCGTCGCGGGCGATCATTCGACACCGGCGATCATGGGGAGTCACAGCTGGCACCCCGTTCCGTTGCTGGTGAAATCGTCGATGTATAGAGGAGACGGGGTAGGGGAATTCAACGAACGCGCCTGCGCTTCAGGGTCGATCGGGCGGATACCGGCTGTCAGTGTCATGACGATTGCACTCGCGAACGCTGGGAAGCTGCACAAGTTTGGCCCGTAGGACGAGAACTCCAGTCCTCGTCATGTACAATGGGGCCCGTCTGGAAACCTACGTCAATAAGGTACGCACTTGGGTTCTCTCGTAATCGCGGCCAACTGGAAGATGAACGTTCTCTCCTCGGAGGCGGGACACTTCGCCGAGCGCCTCCGAAGTAACCTCCAAGACGTTCAGGGTGTCGAAAAGATCGTCTGCCCCCCATTTCTTTCGCTGCCGTCGGTAGCAGACCGGCTCAGCGACTCCGATATTCACGTCGGCGCTCAGAATATGCACTATGAGGCTAAAGGGGCGTACACGGGGGAGATTTCGCCCTCCATGGTCAAGGAGCTCTGCGAGTACGTCATCCTCGGCCACTCCGAGCGCCGACAGCGCTTCGGCGAGACAGACGAAATGGTCGCTAAGAAAGTCACCGCCGCCATTGATGTGGGTTTGAAGCCCATCCTCTGTGTAGGCGAGACGCTGGCCGAACGCGAGGCGGGCGATGCCACGGTCGTCGTACAGCGGCAGGTACGCGCAGCACTGCGTGAAGTCCCGTCGCTCTATGGCGTGATCGTGGCGTACGAGCCGGTATGGGCCATAGGCACGGGCATACCGTCCAATCCGGCCGATGCTCAATACATTATGGAGTTCATCCGAGGGTTGCTACACGAAGACTTCGGCCGCTCCGCGCTCGATCTACCTCTCCTTTACGGCGGCAGCGTGGACGCGGGCAACGTGGGCGGATTTGTGGCACAGCCGGACATCAACGGCGCTCTCGTCGGAAGCGCGAGCCTTGACGCCGACGGGTTCGTCGAGTTGGCAAAGAACGCCCGCGCCGCATCCGGGTAGCCTTCCGATGTCTTCCGCGCGACAGGCAAACGTCTTGGCGATTGTCGGGCCTACCGCATCCGGCAAGTCGCGTCTCGGCATGGAGATCGCCCAAAGCGTAGGCGGCGAGATCATCGGGGCCGACAGCCGGCAAGTCTACCGCCACATGGATATTGGGACGGCCAAGCCGCCCGTGGAAGACCTTCGGCGCATTCGCCACCACTTGATCGACATCATCGACCCTTCCGAGGAATACAGCGTCGCCCTCTACGTTCGTCAGGCCCGCGAGGCGATTGAGGACGTTGTCGAACGCGGCAGCGTCCCCATCGTGGTGGGTGGGACAGGGCAGTATGTTTGGGCCTTACTGGAGGGATGGAACGTGCCGGAGGTCTCGCCCGACCCTTCGCTCAGAGCTCAGTTCCAAGAGCGCTTGAACCGAAACGGACTGGCCGACCTCGTCGGAGAGCTTGAAAAGACCGCGCCCGCCGCAGCGGAGCGAATTGACCTAGCGAACCCTCGCAGGGTTATCAGGGCACTAGAACTTGCCCTTCAGGCCCCTGGCGGCGAACCGGCGGCTCCAACACGGACGCCGCCGCCCTTTCAAGCGACGATCATCGGGGTTTACGTGGACCGTGCGAGGCTGTACGACCGTATTAACGCCCGCGTGGATGCCATGTTCGAGGCCGGGTGGGTAGGGGAGGTGCGGAAACTGCTGGATATGGGGTACAGCACCGAACTGCCCTCGATGTCTAGTCTTGGCTATCGAGAAATCTGCGAGTTCCTCCGGGGAGATCGGGCGGTTGAAGACGCCGTTGACTCAATCAAGAGCAAGACCCGGCGTTTTGCACGTCAGCAGGGAGCGTGGTTCCGCTCCAACGATGAGCGCATCCGGTGGTTCCGCACCGGAGAGCGACATGGCTTCGTTCAGGCCGTCGAATACGCTTCCGAGTCTTTGGGGAGGCGCATGGACTCGCGGTAAATGCGGTCTCCAGCGACACGGAGTGATATACTGTACCGACTCAAAATGACGCGGAGGCCGAGGTTGGAGTTCACCAAGATGCACGGCGCAGGCAACGACTACATCTACGTCGATGCCCGCGCGAAGGACGAGGACTGGCCGGCTATATCGACCAGGTTGAGCGATCGTCACACGGGGATTGGGGCCGATGGCCTGATCCTCGCGCTCGAATCGGACCACGCCGACCTTCGCATGAGAATGTTTAACGCAGACGGGTCCGAAGCCGAGATGTGTGGAAACGGCATACGCTGTCTCGTAGGTTTTGCGCTAACGCGAGGCATCGTTCCGAGGGAGACTTCACCTGTCCTCGTGGAGACTCTCGCGGGAGACCTTGAGGTTACGCCCTCGTGGGACGGAGACACGGTGGTATGGGCGAAGGTAAGTATGGGTGAGCCGCGGTTGGCCGTGGAGGATATTCCGGTAGCACTCGAAGACAGAGCGATGGCCATGGACTATCCTTTGACGGTGGACGGCGTCACGTTCGAGATCAACGCCGTTTCAATGGGAAATCCCCATGCTGTGGCCTTCATCGACGAACCGGTGGAAGATGTTCCATTGTTCATACTCGGTCCGTTGGTGGAACACCACCCGATCTTTCCCAACCGGGTGAACTTCGAAATCGTGAATGTCATCGACGAGGGTCACGTGAAGGTACGTGTCTGGGAACGCGGCTCCGGGGAGACCATGGCATGTGCCACAGGAGCCTGCGCGGTCGGAGTAATATCGCGGTTGAAGAGACGCACGAAGGGCAACGACGTCCGGATGTCGTTCCCCGGCGGCGATCTCGTCGTCAGATGGCCGGGCGAGGGCGCCGTCATCCTCGAAGGGCCGGTGGCTGAGGTGTTCAAAGGCCAGTGTTAGTATAAGACTAGTCTAATATGTAGCCTAACATCAACACTAGAAACCGGCGAAATCACCTGTGTTCCAAAGGTGGCATACCTAACTTACACACAAATGATTTCTTTCGAATGATATTTGATCATTCTTGAGTACATGACATGATTCGAGTGGGGGCAAGATGCAGTTTTCCGAGCGAATGAATAGGGTTCCACCCTATCTTTTTGTGCAGATCAGCAGGAAGATCGCGGAAAAGAAGGCGCAGGGCATCGAGGTCATCAGCTTCGGCATCGGCGATCCCGACATTCCGACGCCGGACTACGTCGTCGACGCGCTCGGAGATGCCTCTCACGATCCCCCGAACCACCGGTACCCGGAGTCGGAGGGACTTCCGGAGTTCAGAGAAGGCGTCGCCGACTGGTATCTCCGGCGATTCGGCGTACAGCTCGACCCCGAGAAGGAGGTCATTTCACTCATTGGCGCAAAGGAGGGCATTGGTCACGTCTCTTTTTGCTTCCTCGACGCCGGAGACGTTGCTCTGGTGCCCGATCCGGGATATCCCGTTTACGCCATGGGCACGCTGTTCGCGGGCGGCGAGAGCTACATGCTGCCGCTTACCTCGGAGAATGACTGGCTGCCCGATCTGGACGGGATTCCAGATGATATTGCGCGCAAGGCCAAGCTGCTGTGGCTCAACTACCCAAACAACCCCACGGGCGCAGTAACGGACCTCGACTATTTCAGTAAGGCGATTGAGTTCGCCAAGACCTACGACATCGCCGTCATGCACGACGCCTGCTACACCGAAGTCGCCTACGACGGGTACCGTCCGCCCAGCTTCCTGCAGGCTGACGGCTCCATGGACGTCGGAATCGAGTTCCACTCGCTTTCCAAGTCCTACAACATGACCGGATGGCGTATTGGGATGGCCGTCGGCAACGCGGAGATGATCGAGGCGCTGCTGACTATCAAATCGAACCTGGATTCGGGCGTTCCTCAGGCCGTCCAGCACATGGCCATCGAGGCCATGAAACGCCCGCTGGAGTCCGTGGACGACCGCAACGCCGTCTACCAGGCTCGCCGCGACCGCATCGTACCCGTCCTCAAGGACATGGGCATGAAGGTCGAGTCGCCGAAAGCCGGCCTCTACATTTGGGCCGGTGTTCCCGAAGGGTATACTTCCGCGGAGTTCGCCGAGAAACTCCTGGAGGATACCGACGTTCTGATGATTCCGGGCGGTAACTACGGTGCCGCCGGCGAAGGGTACGTCCGCCTGTCCATAACCCTGCAAGACGAGCTCATTGACAAGGCTCTCGACCGAGTGGCAGGGTGGCGGGCGTAGCTGTGGACCTTCAAATTGTTCCAACAACATTGTTTAATCATTCCATTATAGGGTATAATTGCTGAATCCAGCCCAGTCTCACGGCAATGGAGGGTTTCTCCCATCGCTCGAGGAATGATATCGACGGCCCGAAAGGCCGAACGCGCCTTGTTGGTTAGCGCCCGGGTGTTCCGAAGGCGTGAAGCTCTTTCCATGCGAGCGTCATTGTCGGAACTCGCCGACCTGGCCCGTACTGCCGGCGCGAAGGTAGTCGGCACGCTGACTCAGCAGCTGAGCAAGCCCACGCACCACTACCTCGGCAAGGGTAAGCTGGAACAGCTCAAGGAAACCGTCCTCGCCAAGAAAATCGATACCGTCATATGTGACGACGAGTTGTCCCCGACGCAGCAGCGGAACCTGGAAGGCGCCCTCGAGGAGAAGGCCAAGGTCATCGACCGCACGGCGCTCATCCTCGACGTCTTCGCCTCCCGCGCCCAGACGCGCGAAGGCCGGCTTCAGGTTGAACTTGCCCAGCACGAGTACCTCATGCCTCGTTTGGCAGGCCAGTGGTCGCACCTCGAGCGACTCGGCGGCGGCATTGGCACACGTGGTCCCGGCGAGTCCCAGATAGAGACCGACCGGCGTTTGGTCCGCGATCGGCTTCTGCGCATCAAGAAGGAGCTGGACCAGGTAAGCCGCCAACGCGACCTCTATCGCGCCAGAAGGCGCAACGAGGGCATTCACGTCGTCAGTTTGGTGGGATATACCAACGCGGGCAAAAGCACGCTCTTAAACAGTCTCACGGCCGCCGGTGTTGTTGTGGAGGACAAGCTGTTCAGCACCCTCGACCCCGTAACCAGAAAGGTCCGTCTCGCTTCAGGCAGGGAAGTGCTGTTCACCGACACGGTAGGATTCATCCAAAAGCTCCCGCCAGCGATTGTGGCGGCCTTCCGGGCGACCCTCGAAGAGATACGGGAGGCGCGACTGATCGTGCATGTCGCGGATATTTCGAATCCGAACTTAGAGAACCATATTGAAGAGGTCGAGAGCATCCTCAAGGATCTTGGCGTAGCGGACAAGCCGACCATTTTGGCGCTCAACAAGTCCGATCTTCTACCTGGAGCTGTTGACGACCCGCCTAGAGGCGTCGTACACATTTCCGCGACCGAACGTCACGGACTGAACAAGCTTCTTGGCGAGGTCGAACGCCTTCTAGGAGTGCAAGACCCAGCAGAAACCGCCGCCGCGAACGTCTAAAGAGGCCGTTTTCCGACTGGGGGAGCACCCAACACCCCTCCACGGTTCACAAAATCGCCCTAAAACGTCTACTTGGCGATGAAAAGGTCAGGGTGGAGTTCGGTCAGGGGTCTAGCGCAGTCAAGTTCCCGCATCGGGGCGGCGTCCGGATCAGTGGCAATACCTGCGGTGATGGCCGCCTCTTCACCGTAGACCTCGGCGATCTGGGCAAACGTCCATCCTTGCCGTGATTTTTCAATCGGTTCGGCGTACAGCTTCAGGTAGGAGGTTGGGAGTCTATCCTCTGCGCTCACAGTATTCATACCTCTCGCGCTTGTTGGCTTTCCTCAGGCTTGTGACTCGGATCTTGTCACCGCGTAAAGCATAAATGAGCTTGTGCAGGCGGTTGTCGATATAACCTGTGGCTATATAAGAGTAACCGAAACCGCCGTCGCGGTCCTCTATGAAAGAGGCCGTTTTCCGACTGGGGGAGCACCAACACCCCTCCACGGTTCACAAAATCGCCCCCATGTGTGCCATGCGGTCCCATGTTTGCCCCGGAGCAAGAGCCCAACCCGTCATCGGAAGTTTTCACGAGGGGCGCCTTTGGTCACAGTCGGGGAGAGACGAGGGTGTTATGACGGGTTCCAAATGGTTCGCACTATAAATGTTATGTAACGTTAAAGGTCGGTTCCATAGGTGCCCGTCCATAATTTGACATAACATATATGACTCACGAGGATCGGCCCGGAATCGAGAGGACCATCATTTCCGCGCTCACCAGACCTCGCAGCAGATCGAGCTCGAATCTTCCCGAATCGTCATTCTCGACGTGGACCCTTCGGATTCGGACGGTCTGCAAGAAATGATCGCTCTCGGGGCCGACGACCATTACGACATGGTCTCTGAAGCGTTGCACTGCTGCGCCGAGCTGCAGCAGCATCTTGGAAGCCCGCGAAGATGCTACGCCTGGCGTCGAGACCACCCGGCTCGGTCCCGCCATCACGATGATCGCCCCGGAGCATCCGGCCATCTCTCCCGACGACTCCGTGCTCAGCGGAGACGAGTCGATCGGGTCGATCTCGACGACGCCGTGAGGAATGCCGAGGTCGTCCAGCATTCGAACAATGCGGTTGGCGACGGCTCCGCCGCCGGAGTGGGCCACGAGCAGCCGTCCGTTTTCTGCAGGCCGACGGCCTAGAGGCTGGGGATCTGCTGGCTCCCGCTCACCAAGGGGCGGCCGCTCCGCCTTAGGCACGTCCTTCGCCTCTTTGATTGGTAGCGCATCGGACGCTGTAGCATCTGGGCCGGACAGGTCCGCCAGGCTGACGTAATGCGAATTGCCAACCTCCGTGACGATGCCGACCAGTTCGCCGTTGCCCACCACAATGCCCAGAAACTCGGCTGTCAGATGCTCCGGAATGCCGATATCGTCCACGACGATCCCTGATGCCTCGTCCGGGCCAGGAATGCGCTTGCCGTCAAGAAGCTCATAGAACGCCTTGAACGTCTCAGGGTGCATCGCCGCTTCAACAAGCGCCTCGGGATCAGCCTGAGCAGCTCGCGTTCCTAACTCGGTCAGGGATATCCGCGCATCGCTGTAGCCGCCCTCCGTCAGGCTGTACTTCGACGACGAATTCAGCTTCATCATGAACGCGCTGCTGGACGGCGTAGTGCCCATGGACTTGGCAAGGCGTACCCGGCCGAACGGCAGCCCGGCGTTCTTTTCTTGTATGGAGCGCGCGATTTCCAGGACCTCCACTAGGCGGTGTTGAGGGTAAGGCCGCGAGACTCGCGTGCGCCTCTTTGCGACCGGCGGAGCTGTTTCAGCCAAGGTTCACCTCTCTGAAAACACTGAAAAGTAATTTCACAATCATTTCAAATGTGTTGAAAAGATGTGTGTATCAACTGAGTATCGAAAGAAAAAAATGTTGTCGCGATTTCAGGATACGTTATCATGAGTAGGTGTTTCGGTCAATACTGGACCGGTCCTGCTGTGAGCCGGCTATCTGAATCACGCCCGAGGGAAATGAGGCTCGCAAGTAACCCATTTGTCGGCGAGTCGTTGAATTCCGTAACGGCATTAAGTGTGGACGTGCCCTACGAGTTTGCGCGGGCAGATGTGTCTGAGAAGACCGAAGGTTGTACGTGGTACTATGACTGCATCGGTCTTTGAGGCCGCAAGAAAGGATAGTCTTCAGCGATGAATCAACAGGCAGCCAGGATGTTCGCCGGTATCATACTCTCACTGTTGCTTTTGATCGTACTCGGGTGCGGCACGTTCGGCGGAGGAGACGATACATC
This sequence comes from Dehalococcoidia bacterium, assembly GCA_965247555.1. Lineage (GTDB taxonomy): Bacteria > Chloroflexota > Dehalococcoidia > Lucifugimonadales > VXLM01 > VXLM01. The sequence goes on from CBDFHR010000009.1 coordinate 979,696, forward strand.
TTCTGGGACGGGGGCCGGTGCCCTACCCGCCCAACCTACGCCGGACCTGGAGAAAATTGTCGAAGAGATCGTCACCAAGATGCATGAAGACGCGTCGGCCGAAGAGATCCAGGATCTCGTGCGGGCCTCGGTATCGGACGCCCTAGAAGCCTACGAAAACTCGACCGACGCTCCGCAGTTCCCAAACGTCGTCGTCCACGAGGACGACATCGTGGCTCCGAGTCACGTGCCCTCTGAGCTGGATGTCATCTGGGAAGTCTGGGAGCACCTGAACCGCGACTACGTGGACCAGGAAAAGCTCGATCCTGAGTTGGCGACCGAGTACGCCATCAGGGGCATCACCGGCACTCTAGGCGATTCCCAGACCTCGTACGTACGTAAAGAGGTACTTACCGGACAGTTCGGCGACGTGTTCGAGGGTGAGTTCCAAGGCATCGGGGCCTTCGTCCAAATGAATGCGAGAGGAAGCCTCGTCATCGTCTCCCCCATCGAAGGCGGTCCCGCCGACCTGGCCGGAATCAAACCCGGCGACATCATCCTAGAGGTTGACGGTGAGAGTCTGGAAGGCCTTTCTACTCTGGAGGCTGTCTCGAAGATTCGAGGTCCGAAGGACAGCATCGCACGCCTCTTGGTGAAGAAGCTGGGACAGATCGACCCCGTGCTTATTGAAATCAAACGCGCCGTGGTCCCTTTGACGAGCGTGCGACTCCGAAGCGAGCCGGGCGAAGAGTTCATGCACATCCGCCTGACGGACTTCTACCCACAGACCGCTGAGAAGCTGCGTGTTGTGATAGAACAGGAGATTGAGGCGGGAGCGAAGGGACTGATCCTCGACCTGCGAAGCAATGGCGGCGGCCTGCTCTCGTCCGCGGTCGACGTGGCAAGCCTCTTCATCAAAGACGGCCTTGCCCTGTACGTCGTGGACGCGAACAAGCGGCGCACCGACTACAATATCAACACGGAGGGCCGTCAGTTCCTCACCGATATTCCCATGGTCGTTCTCATCAACGGCGGCAGCGCGAGCGCGTCTGAGATCTTGGCGGGCGCCTTACAGGACCACGATCGCGCCAAGCTCATCGGCGACACGTCGTTCGGTAAGGGCAGCGTGAACTGGCTCCGACGTCTCAGCAACGGGGCCGGCCTCTACATTACCGTGGCGCACTGGTACACTCCGGACGGCAGGCTCATCCAGGGAGAGGGCGTCGAGCCCGATATCGAAGTAACCAGTCGCGACGCTCAGAAAGCCGACGTCGACCAGCTCCGCAAGGCCATCGAAGAGCTGGAGTCCATAACCGGCGGTGGCTCGTCCGAACTGAATGGCAGTTCATAAGGACCAGTTACGTGGACGGCAGCAAATCAATCGTCGTCAATCGCAAGGCCAGGTACGAGTACGACATCCTCGATAGTATCGAGGCCGGCCTCGTGCTGGTCGGGACCGAGATCAAGGCGATCCGCGAGGGCCGCGCCAACTTCAGCGACGCCTACGCCCGTCCGGATAACGGCGAGATATGGCTGATGAACGCCCACATCTCGCAGTACTCGGCGTCGGGGGGACAGAACAACCATGACCCCAAGCGTCCCCGCAAGCTACTTCTGCACAAGGACCAGATCATCCGCCTAACCCGGCAAGTGGACGAGCGAGGCCTCACACTGGTGCCTCTGAAGCTCTATCTCAAGCGGCAAAGAGCAAAGGTCGAACTGGGTGTGGCCAAGGGACGGAAGCGGTATGACAAGCGACGGGTGATCATCGACCGCGAGCGGGAGAAGGAAGCTCGGATGGCCGTCCGTCGCGGCGGTTAAACGATACGGGCCGGAGCGGTTGAGCGCTCCGGCCCGTTCGGAGGATTCCTAGAGTTTCCTCATGCCTAGTTGTTGGTGGAAGGATACCCCACCCTCTTGACCTCGATCGTCTCACCTGGCGCCAGCGCGACGCGATGCACGTTGATACCGAGCTTCAGCAGCCAGTAGCCGAGCGTGGCCTTGCTAACGCCGAGTTCGTCGGCTGTAGCAGTTAGGCCGTACTCCGTCACCATCTGGGGCAGCATCTTCTCCAGAGGCTGCTGGAACTTCTCCTCTACCGCGATCATCTTCTTCGTTTTTCTCCTCATCATCACTCCTCCCACAAGGTACTGTAGTCTCATGCTAAGCCTCTGGCAATCTCGGTGTCAATTCGTTTTCTATCACTTTTCCAAGCATTTCAGAAGGTTTCACGCTCAGAAACAAATTAGTCCTTTGTCCATCTCCTCGGCTAGGCTTCTTATGGGCCAGAGTATGAGACTCTGTTTACAGAACGTGTGGAATCCTCGCTTTAGCATTCTTTACACGCTAACTTAGCGATTCATTATGCATACTGCTACCGTTGACTGGTAGGTGAACGGCCTGTTAGGCTCGGAACTTGCGCAAGTGAACACTGCAGTTGCTAACGCGAGAAGAAAAGATGAGGTGCGTACCCTGATGCTAGGCCTGTTGCGGGAAATTCGCTCCCAGCATGGGAGAGAGCACGCGACCGTTGCCGTGCTGCTCGAACGTGGGATCTCCCCTCCCCTAGCGGGCAACGCCACACCTGGAGGATTTCTAGTATACAGCCGAGCATCGACGGAGGATGTCCGAGAAGCTGCAGAGGAGGCGCTGAGACGGCTCCAGTCCGGCCAGCACGGTTTGGCGGTCTCACCGTACTGCGGGACGAACATCCTCGTTGCCGCGCTCATCGCCCTGATAGTGACGTCGGTTCTTCGAGGTCGGTCAAAGAGCGTTATGAAGGATATGTCCTCCATGATGCTCGGAATCATGGTCGCATTGACTTTCAGACGGCGGGTCGGCGAGCTCGTCCAGGAGCACCTCACTACCCTACCCGATTCCGACGGCGTGTCGGTGCGGCAGGTCAAATGCCTGCGGATCGGCGGGATGACCGTCCACTGGGTTGGCACCGGACCATCCTCAGCTTGACTTGATTGCCGCCCGTTCCCATTGCTACACTTGGAAATGGCGGATGTCCCTGTAGCTCAGTTGGACAGAGCGGCTGCCTTCTAAGCAGCGGGTCGCGGGTTCGAATCCTGCCAGGGACGCCATCCAATCATCCTTTCCACCTGATCGCGTCGATGTGCTCCGATCACACTTCCTAGGGTGCGGAATTGTGCCACTTGGTGGTTCGGTGGTAGCATCGGGTCACATGTTTTCTTCTTTGTGACTACTTCAAAGGTATCTGATGTGGCTACATACAGTGTAAGAGAATTCAAAGCCAGAGCCAGCGAAATACTCAGAGGCCTGAGTGACGGTGAAGAGGTGATTATCACCCGTCGAGGGAAGCCATGCGGCCGACTCACGCCTGTACAGCCTCCCGCCGAAGTAAAGCTTTCACTAGGCACTCTAAGAGGAACGGCAACGTACCTGCCCGAAGCGAGCTATGAAGACTTCCTGAGCGTCAAGACGCTATGGGAGCCGCGGGTCCCGTCGTCTGCCGAGCCAAGACGCGACCGTGCTGGATAGACCGGCTCGGTTCGTAGTGGATACCCATTATGGTGGTATCTCAGGTCGCCCGAGCGTCTCTCAGCCGCTGCCTCCGCCGTCTTCCGGCTAGCAGAGACTGGCAATGCGACGATTATAGTTCCTGCGATAGCCGTCGCCGAGTTCTATTTCCTTTCGGTCAAGCTCGGTCAACCCTTCACGCCGTCTGACCTGTTGGATGCACTGGATGAGGTAAGTGGAATAGAACTCTCGGATCTTGGCAAAGCGCAGCTGGCGGGGCTCGACTTGTTTCCGGAGATTCCCGAGATGCACGACCGTCTAATCGCAGCCGAGTCCGTGGCTCTCGACGCGCCGGTCGTGACGCGGGACGAGATTCTTGCGGATTCACCTCAGGTAGAGACCGTGTGGTAGATAGTCCGCTACTACTGAGGGCGATGTTTCCTGCGAAGCCAATTCAGGATTTCGCTCTCAGCAAATGCAAACGAGGTTTGGATACGTGGATCGAATGGATGGATATCGATGGGGTCCTGAAGGCCCGCCGCCCGCCGCCTACTCCCGTGTCACCGATTCGGAGCGCTTCCGCCAACTACACTCCCACATGTTGAGTATCCTTGAACGACTTGAGAAGACCTTCGATGTGGAGCGAGTCGAAGGGTCAGACTTCGACGACGAGGAAACAGATCGACTGAAAGTCGTTCGTCCCTCCATGAGTCTCACCCCTCGGGACCCGGCTGCTGCTCCAATCTCCGTAGGGTTTACTGCCTTCCCTGGACTGGATGTGCGACTTGGCCGCTGGTACAAAGAGCTTTTTCCGGTATGCGGCTGCGACGCCTGCGATGATTCTGCAGAAGACCTGATTGACGACTTAGACCAAATAGTTGACGCCGTGACCGCAGGGAGGTTTCGCGAGGCTATTCAGTTGCCACGAGTGCCGTTCATCGGGGAGGCATGGCAGGAGTACGAATTTTGGTCGCCGAGTGGGTGGGGCACCAGAGGTGGATGCTCAATGCATGGTTTCGACCGTCTACACTTTTCCGGGATATTCAAGGCGCGGCGCCATGAGATTGAGTGGAAACCCTGGATCCGTCGATCTGGATACCGGCCTCCGCCGGTATGACGGCTATACAGGGGTCTTCTTAACGAGTAATGGCCTTGTACAGTCCCACGAGGGCCACTAGGCCTATCAGATGAGTTCCGCAACCCTATGGTCTGAGAGCGCAGTCTCGATCCTCTGAAGAATCGTTCTGAAGAGGGACTGGGCGCGATCACCCGAGTAATCGAACGTTCCCCCTACCCTCACTGTGCGCATCATGTTGGCCGCGATGGAGAGCCGGTAGTCTTCAAGGCACGACTCGAAATCGTAACCGCGGACGCCGTGTACCACGAGCACTGAGTGGTAGAGTTTCAATAGCTCCGACTCCAAGTCCCTGCGCTCCTTCGGATCGATGCAGTAGACGATGCAGTACGCAATGTCTGCGACGCTGCGACCTATCGAAGGGGCCTGCCAGTCGATGACGGTTGGACCTCCGCTTTCGACGAATGCCAGATTGTCGAGGCGGTAGTCGCCGTGCAGGATAGTACGAGGGGGCCGGCTAAGCTGCCGTCTGATACGTGCTAAGCTCCCACCGAGGCGCTCCACAATGTCTATTGTCGTGGGCTGCAAGAACTTTCTCCACGTCGAGAGGAACGGGCCCTGTGCCTTACGGAAGGCTCGCTGACGCGCTTCGGCGTCTTGTGCGAATGCGGGGAGCCAGTCCAGGTCTACCAGACGAGGACTCTCCCAAAAGTCGGCATGAAACCTCGCTATTGCTCGGATGGCAGACTCGATGTCCTCGCGCGACGGATTCCCAACGTTATCGCCGAAACGCGCGGGCGCCAGGTCCTGGAGAAGGAGTATGCAGTCGCCCGACTCGGCGTTGTAGGCGCTGTGGTACAGCAGGGGCGTACTGAGATCGACATGGCCCAGTAGATTCTCGTAGCACCTGATCTCACGCTCGTACGACATCGCGCTATCGGTAACGGCCGCGCGAATGGCAGGGTCATGGGAAGGAAACTTGGCGATGATCGATTTGGGCGCGCCGTCCTCGTGTGAGTCGTACGTCACGGACAGTCTGGCGATCTGTCCGGTGAAGCCATGCCCGGCAGCAGTATCTCCGGCGTCGATGGACGTTACCGACGAGGTCGTGATGATGCCGGACGAGCGAAGCGAATCGGTCAGCCACTCGCTCGTGATGTCTTCGGGCGTATGAGGAATGGAGAGCTCTGTCATGGGATAGTCCGTAAGTGTTCTCCCGCGAGTCCACCTAAACATTGCCGGACTCAGCAACCGGCATCCAGAGCGCTAAAATCGCAAAACCACGACATTTCGCGACATTTAACGACATTGTTGACGTTATTGTAAAGTTCGCGCCATCAGTCCTTTGCCCCCTTATCAGATACGAGACAGGCATTGACCTTGTCGCAGGTTCGAAGCGTAGGCCATCTACCGACAAGCTCACCACGAACGGCCACTGCCAGTCTACTGGTCATCCACTTCGAGGGTGTGTGACAAGCCCCCTCGCTGTATCTCTCCCCCGTTCGACGCTGACAGGGGTATGTAAAGTATGAAACAGCTACGGGCATCACCCTCACCCCAGCCCTCTCTCTCAAGGGAGATGGGGTAAGTTTGTCAGCATTCACGACTGGTCGCACGTTTACCTAACCCTGCCAGCCTGTTCGACGGGGGAGAGACGATTGTAAACTGAACGCTCTCACACACGCCACTTACATATCATGAAGTACATTAGTTCTCTTGTCAATTTGAGCTATGGCGGGACAGCGACGGACCCACGCCAGCAGCTCTCCCGGGGCCCAATGCTCGAACTTCGTCCTCACTTTGCATTCCTGCTCTCAACGTGTAGAGTATGGGCAAATCAAGGGCTCCGTCCAGAGGGGGAAATCATGGACACGTTGCGAGTGGTCTTCATGGGCTTAGCGTACTTTCTGTGGGTCGTGGGTGGGATATTCCTTGTTTTTTCGATCGCTTCGGAGGGCTGGACGAGCAAGATCACTGCACTTGTACTGATCGTGATCGGCCTGATTTTCTTCGGGCTGAACAAGGTTACGGCAAGAAGGTGACCTACCCTCCAAGCAGGGTAACCGGGACTTGACCGCTGCGTCGACGGACGGTTTTTCGACTATTCGCCCAAGGTAATGGACATCGAATGCCGAACCGACTGATCAACGAGTCGAGTCCCTACCTGCGCCAGCACGCCAACAACCCCGTCGACTGGTACCCTTGGGGCGCTGAGGCCCTCGAGCGCGCCGTCCGCGAGGACAAGCCGATCCTCCTCAGTGTGGGATACTCGGCGTGTCACTGGTGCCACGTCATGGAGCGCGAGTCGTTCGAGGACCCCGGCATAGCAGCCTTGATGAACGAGCACTTCGTCTCGATCAAGGTCGACCGCGAAGAGCGCGCCGACATCGACTCGATCTACATGGGCGCGGTCCAGGCCATGACGGGACAGGGCGGATGGCCGATGACCGTCTTCCTCACGCCCGACGGCAAGCCGTTCTACGGCGGCACCTACTTCCCGCCGGAAGACCGGGGCGGCCTCCCCTCCTTCCCGCGCCTATTGAACGCTATGGCCGACGTGTACAGCAACCGCAGGGGCGACGTCGCCAATACGACAGCCCAAGTGGTCGCGCACATGCGGCAGATGACCCGGAGCGCGCCGGGCATCGAGCCGCTGACGGACGACATCATGGCCCAGGCCGTCCGGGAGCTCCGAAAGCAGTTTGACGACAAATACGGGGGCTTCGGACTACAGCCCAAGTTCCCACAGCCGATGACGCTTGAGTTTTTGCTTCGACAATACCTTCGAACCGAAGACCCTGCCGTCCTCGAAATGGTCGAATTAACCCTCGACGGTATGGCGCGAGGCGGCATATACGACCAGCTCGGCGGCGGGTTCCACCGGTACTCCACCGATACGTACTGGCTCGTCCCCCACTTCGAGAAGATGCTCTACGACAACGCGCTTTTGGTCCGGCTCTACCTCCATGCCTATCAAGTAACCGGCAATCCGGTGTACCAGAGGGTTGTCGAGGAGACGCTGGACTACGTCGTTCGGGAGATGACCTCGCCGGAGGGAGGGTTCTACTCGGCGCAGGACGCTGACAGCGAGGGTGAGGAGGGGAAGTTCTTCGTCTGGCGACCGGAGGAGATAGTGGAGGTACTGGGCGCGGAGGATGGTAAGCTCGTCAACGACTACTACGGCGTCACGATTCACGGCAACTTCGAGGGACGCAGTATTCTGCACGTTCCGACTCCCCTGCCCGATTTCGCCCGAAGCACAGGTATGGACGTGGACTCGCTCGAACGGCGTTTGCAGGATGCCAGGGCAAAGCTGATGGAGCGGCGGGCGTCGCGCATTGCGCCGGAACGTGACGACAAGATTCTCACCTCATGGAATGGACTCATGCTCGCCGCCTTTGCCGAGGCGTCGGTCGTCCTCGACCGGGACGACTATCGCGCCGTCGCCGTCGACAACGGCGCGTTCCTGCTCGATCAGCTCGTGGACGAGTCCGGTCGCCTGCTCCGCACGTACAAGGACGGGAAAGCCAAGCTGTACGGATACCTTGAAGACTACGCCTTCCTGATCGATGGCCTTCTTCTCGTCCACGAGGCGACATCCGGGGAGCGTTGGCTCCAAGCGGCCATTGATCTCGGCCGGTCGATGGTCGATCTGTTTTGGGACCAGACGTCCCAGCAGTTCTACGACACCGGCTCGGACCATGAGGCGCTGGTCATCCGACCCCGCGACCTGACCGATAACGCCGCCCCTGCTGGAAGCTCCATGGCGGTCAGCGTACTGCTCAGGCTTGCCGTGGTCACTGGCGATTCCGTCTACAACACGAGGGCCGCCACCTCGCTACGCTCCGCCCGTGCGGTCATGCAGCGCTTCCCAACGGCGGCGGGCCACTGGCTGGGGGCCTTGGGCTTCTACCTGTCCAGGGCCAAGGAAGTCGTCATCGTCGGCGAGCGCGGAGACCGTGCGACCGCCGACCTCGTTCATGAGGTTTTTCGCAATTACCTGCCAAACAGGGTCTTTGTTGGAGGCTCGGGCGAAGGAACAAGTGAGAGATCAGACCTTCCCCTGTTGCAAGACAGGCATTTGATCAACGGACGGCCGACAGCGTACGTCTGCGAGAACTACGTCTGCCAACTCCCGGTCAGCGATCCAGCCGACCTAGCAAAGCAGCTGGTCGGCTAGTGGTTAAGGCCAGCGCAGCTTGTTGCCGTCGTATGCTCGTTCGAGGAACGTCGTAGTGAACGCCGTTTTGTAGTCGAATGGGTGTGACAGCGCGTCGAACTTGAGCAGGTGGTCGTAGAGCGCTTTCCACTGGTCGTCCGTCATCCGGCCGATGCCGCGATCCTCGGTCAATTGGCTTATGGCGTCCGCGAGCTCGGTATCCAACATGAAAGCCTGGTGCGCGCGGTCTTCCTTGGGCGCGTACTTCATGATGATGTCCAGCGTCTCTTGACGGTTCTCAAGTGCGTACTCCGCGCCTTTGAGCGTCGCCCGGAGGAACCGGTTGAGAACATCGCTAGATTCGGTCGCGAAGGCGTCCGTTGTGATATACGTCAGGCCCATGTTTGGAACGTCGAAGTCGGCTGGGTCCCACAGTACGACCTCGTGCCCCAGCTTGCGGACGATGTTGGGCTCGTTCGATTTGAACACCGCCAGCACATCCACCTTCCTCTCGGTCAGGACGCGCGGGTCGAACCCGACCTGCACTTCGTTGATTTTCTCTCGGTCAACTCCGTCCTCCTCGAGCATGGCCAGGTAGTCGGGCGGGACAGAGATCTTGTATCCGAAATTACGTCCTTCCCAGTCCTTCAGGTCCGTGATGCCGGAGTCCTTCAGCGCGATGTATGCCTGCTGTCCCTTCTGTCCGAACAGCGCGAACGCGACGATGGGCAACTCCGGGTCGGAACGGCGTTTCAGCACGGACGTGGCCGCCGCGGTGGTGACGTGGACATCTCCTGCCACCAGCAGCTTGAGGTGCTCGCCACTGCTGGCGTGCCGTATCTCGACATTAAGGTCCTGCGCGGTGAAGTATCCTTGTTCCTGCGCCACGTATGCGGCGACGAACGGCAGGTTGGCCTGCGGCTTGAAGCCGGCCATGAAGACAACCTTGTCGAGGGATTCATCTACATCGTCGTCACTACACGCGATGGCAAAGACAACCGCGGCGAGCATAGACAACAGGAGGACGCGAGTCATGCGCCGAATTCTACACGATTGTACTCGCCATGACCCGAACGACAATCGGAATATCTCATGAGGGTCGGCCACCCTCACCACCGGGAATGAAAGTGTCGGTGGTCTCTGTGTCGTTACAGGGCTGATGCCGGAGGATGGATTCCCGCCCCGTATCGTGGTACGGGGTGACGTTCCTTCGCGGGAATGACGGTGTGGCGGCAGCACGCTGGCTATTTTCGTAGCAATTGTCTTGCAACGTGGCTACATGGCAGGCCCTGACTGCTGCGAGTCGTGCCAGAACAGGACTCGCTTCTCGATCAGGGCTGTGATGGCTGTTAGTCCGAGGCCGATGCACGCAAGGACGGCGATGGCTGAGAATAGGGTTGGCATGTCGATGTTGTGGTGCGCCACGATGATTACGCTGCCCAGTCCGCGGTCTCCCGTGAACCACTCCCCCACCACCGCACCGATGACAGAGAGCGGCACGGCGATCCTGAACGCCGCGAAGACGTATGGAAGCGCGCTGGCAACTCGTAGCTTCAAGAGGACCTGTGCTTCACTGGCGTTGAGCAGTCGAAAGAAGTCCAACGTTGTGGGATTGACCGACCTCAGTCCAATGAAGGTATTGACCATCACCGGGAAAAAGGTGATGAGAGCGGCGATCATCATCTTGGGGAACGACCCGAACCCGAACCAGATGACGAACAGCGGCGCTACCGCGACGATGGGCGTGACCTTGATGAGCAGGGCGATTGGATAGACCGTTCGCTCGAACAGCCGCGAGTGGGCCATCACGCCCGCCGCGATCACGGCGACCAGGGTTCCCATAGCGAAGCCGCCAAGCGCCTCGATCAGTGTGATAAGCCCGTGAAACAGGAAATAGCCGAGGTCTCCGAACAGACGTGACCCAACAGCGCTGGGAGTCGGAACGAGGTATTCCGCGACCCCGCTGACACGCACCACTACTTCCCACACGACCCCAACCGCCGCAAGGGCAGTGAGAGGGAGAACTGCCTGACGGGCATACTTACCAAGAAACGCGATCAGCCGTTCTTGGGGGGAGCGGTCGTTTTCAGGCAAAGCGTCGCTTCGGGCGGGCCTAGACCGCAATAGGCTCATGCCTCGCCTCCTTGAGCAGGCCCCTCACGAAGGCCATGTAGTCTCCGAAGTCCTGCGACTCCTCCATGGAATCCATCCGCGGACGTGGTAGGTTGATATCGACAACATCGACGATTTCTCCGGGACGGGGTGATAGTACGACCACGCGGTCTGACAGCATGACGGCCTCCGCGATGCTGTGGGTGACAAACAGGACGGTCGTCGGATGGCTCTCCCAGATGCGGAGGAGCTCGTATCCCATTTCGGTGCGGGTGATCTCATCGAGCGAGCCGAACGGCTCGTCCATCAAGAGTATGCGTGGTCGAGTCGCAAGCGCCCTCGCGAGTGCGACCCTTTGTTTCATGCCGCCTGAGAGTTGGTATGGGTAGGAGTTTTGAAAACCATCGAGCCTGACGATCTCCAGTAATTCTTCAATATCACGGTCCTTATCGTCCCTGTCGGAAACGCCAAGCAACTCGATTGAGAGACTCACGTTTTGGGCTGCGGTGCGCCATGGGAGAAGGGCCGAGTCCTGGAATACCGCTCCGAAGAGACGCTGCCGTCGAGCCTCGTCGGGTGAAGCCCCATCGATGCGGACTGTTCCTTTTGTCGGTGTCAGTAGTCCGCCGACTATTCGGAGCAGGGTTGTCTTGCCACACCCGCTCGGTCCGATGATGGAGACGAACTCGCCTTCGTCGATATCGAGGTCGATGTTTGTGAGGGCGGTCACGCGATCGTCGTTCGTCCCGTATTCGTGGGTTAGTCCATGGATGGCAATGTGAGGCATAGGGACAGTCTCGCCCGCGTTCCGATCATCGTGGACACCGCTCATCGACTCCTCGCTCTACTCGGAACCTTGGCTACCCGGCCTTGCAAAACCACCGTACTGAATCCTTGCCTTACCGAGCACGACGGCTCCGATGCCGAGCACTCCCAGCACCCCGACCACGTTCTGGGCCACAAGCCCGGCAAGCAGAGCCGTGACCAGGAACAGTACGCAGCCCGTAAGGCCCGCATTGCGTGTGATGGCCAGGATGACCAATGCCGCAGGCACCCCCGCGAGAAGTCCGAACGGAGCAAGTCCGGCGGTCGTGCCTATCGCGGTCGCCATGCCCGTACCGCCGGACTTTTTCTCGAACACCGGGAAGATGTGCCCCAGAACGACGGCAAGAGCGGCGGCGAGAGGCGCCCATGAAGGCAGGTCCAGTGCCAGCAGCGGCGCAGTAGCTACCGCGCCCTTTGCGACATCGAGAGCGAACACGGCAATGCCGTACTTGGGACCGATTTCGCGGTAGATGTTTGCCGCGCCCGGATTCTTGGTGCCGTGTGCGCGGATGTCGACTCCGGCGATGCGAGCGACCAAGTCTCCGAAGGACACCGTCCCCAGCAGGTAGGATGCAATGGTCCAAACGATTATTATCAGAATGTCAGCCATGGTTTCTCAAACCCGCAGCTATTCGCGCTTTGAGGGTGATGGTTCCATACAGTCATCCTGACGGACGGAGACCAAAGAACTGCCTACCGGTGACCGACGGTTCGGCGGCGAGTTGCCGCCGGATTCCGGCAACCATTTCGGGGTCAATATTCAGCGCCGCGCACACCGATTCATCGAGGGAAAGGCGGGTGTCGCACGTGTCCATCTCTTGTAGAGGTTGCATCGGCTGTTCGGCAAGGCAGTCGTATGCCATTGCAAGCATCCAGACTGCGCCGTCCCCTATCGTCTCGAAGTCGGGAACCGGCAGCTTCCGTAGGTCGTCGATCGATAGGTTGGGATAGGTAGGCTTTTTGTTTGTGCGATCACCGAGAATAGCGAGAAGTCCAACGGACGAATTCAGGAACACGCATAACGCCTTTTCTGTATTCTCTAGTAGATGTTTTGGCACTTTGAGATTGCAGGGCACCCAAGCCGAACCAACGGCTGGAGTATTGAGGCGCGCGGTCGTTACCCTGACAGTTGGTAAGTTTAGGCGCGTTGGTAACAGTAGCCTGCTCTTCTGCTCCCAATACCTGTCCGCCCGATGTGCATACTTGGGCTTGACTGAGATATATGTATCAGGTTGCATTGACATGGACTGAACGACAGTGGTGTCATGTTGCCACAGTGCCACACGCCCCTCTGCGTCCGACGTGGGGATTCTTCTGTACGCTTCCCGAATCCTCTGGCCGGCCGGCCCCACCTCCGCAATCTTCCCCATCGCCGTTGTCGGGAAAAGGTCGCCGCGCGCCAACTCCGAGAACTTCTCACACAAATATGGAGAGAAGAACTGGACCGCGCCCCAGTCACCGCACGCGATCCTGTCGGTGGGCCATTCTTGGATCGTGCCGTAGGCCTGTTCCACCACCGTGCCGTTTTGGATGGCCCGCGCTACGCTGATCGCCTCGGCTGGTGTGGACGGGTTGAGCGCGAGATTGACGACACGGGTCGGTGGCTTTGTTTCCTCGGCCTTTGGCCAACGACGGCAGACTAAGAGCATTTCGCCGATGCTCGTGTTCTCAGAAAAATAGATGCGCTTGGGATCATGGGATGTGACGATAGTCTCAATGTGATATTGACTCGCAAGGTGGCGGCGAATTTCCAGGCCAGATACATCCGTAGCTCCTACCAGAGGAAGAACTACGGCCAGTGTTCCAACGTCAGACCTATTGAGGTATTCGCCCAAGAATAGAAATGCGCCGCTGCCGCCAGCCATATAAGTCGGCGCATTCGCGAACAGCTGCTTCTCCCTGTCCTTGAGCTTGCGCTCGTCCTCGCGACTGAACTGGTCGTGTCGTAGGCTGTCGCGAGTGAATGGCGGATTCATGATGACGAGATCGGCCTGCTCGATCTCCGACAATCCATCGCCCCCATCGACCTGCAGCACGGCCTGTGCCGCATTGGGCCATGACAGCATCTTGGCTTGACCGTCCAGGAACTCCAAAGAGCCCAGAAAGGCGTCGCCTTCGGGATCCACACCCAAGAAGGTGCGACCTATCTTCATATTCCGAAAGCGCGTGCTGGGAGACAGCAGGCCAAGCGTGGTCGCCGCCATGTGCGTCGCCGTTAGGTTGACGTCGTAACCCGTCAGCACTTGTTCAATGAGGGCTTTGGCGGACCGGTCATCGTCTCGCGTCCGGGGTGAAAGCTCGCGTATGCGCTCCGCCGCCGCCATGAGCAGGGTGCCCGTCCCACATGCCGGGTCGACGATTCGCAACTTATCGATAGCTTTGGGATCGCCCCAGTCACATATGTCTTCGGTCACTGCAAGCGACGAGAGCAGAGTTGCAGCGGCGGTTGTGGTGTAGAACGAACCGTCATAGCGCGCGGTATCCAATACCGTGTGAAAGATGCGCCCCAACAGGTCGTGTCGTATACCGGCGATATTGCCGGCGACCTCCAGGGCCGCCCTAGCGGTCTCCCGAACTGCCGCAGTGAACGCGGGATCGGCCGGACAGGCGTGGAGGGCCGCCCGTGCTGTCTCGAATATCGGCTTGTAATCCAGTGCCAGAATCAAGTTCCAGGCATCGGAAAAGGCAGTAGTCGGATCATCGGCATCGGTGCAGTATCGAGCCGAGTTAGGCGGCCACTCGCCTGTAAAAGGAGTGTCAGCCGGCAGTCTGTTGTCATACTCCGGTTTCAGGTTTCTGAGATGCACGTCCAGGCGCGAATGAAACATAACCGCGGTTGCCACAACCAGCAGCGCGCGTTTGGCGGCCTTGTCCCACTTGGCGCGACCGTTCCGGCCCGGCGGCAAGTCGAGGTGTTCGGCCAGCAGCCATTTCTGCCCGTTGTCCAAACGCTCAATTGCGGTGTCGAGGCTGGCCGAAAGCGCAGCGGCCGCATGGTCGGGATTGCCCAGTTGAGCCGGGGCCAGTGTGATGATGGATACAAGTTCATCGAGGTCGGCATCACTCCACCGCGCTTCATCGGCTGGCACCAACGCCTTGGGGGCGCGAATCGTCCACAGCATCCGACTGCGCGTGATTTGCTCTGATCGGGTGATGCCATCGGGGTAGCAGACTGCGACGGCACACTCGGCAAGTCCCTGTTTCAGCCGCCTATCGGCATCTGCGATCACTTCTCTCTTTTTCGCGTTAGTCTCGCCCTGCTTCGCTTCCAGTGCAATCTTCACGGGGCCGACGCGGATGTCTACGTCTATCCGCCCACCTCGCTGCATCCTCTCTTGCTGGGCGTTCAGTCCACGCTGACGCAACAGATCCGCCAACCAAACGTTGAGAGTGTGCTCGTGTTCTCTTGTTGTCACGCCTGTTCCTTCGCTCCTACCCTATCGCGTGGTGCTACGACGCGACGTTGAAGTGAGTCTCACCATCTGCGAAAATACCTGACGCGTTCGCGCACAGTTCGTATAGTACCGTCCCAATCGAGGAAAGAAAACATGACAGCCACCACCACCGTCGATCCGGCCCTTCTCAGCACCCTCCGATGGCGCAACATCGGGCCACACCGTGGCGGCAGAGTCGTCGCGGTTGCCGGCCATCCAACGGAGCAGGCGACGTTCTACTTCGGGGCCTGTGCCGGGGGAGTGTGGAAGTCTGACGACGGCGGCACGTATTGGAGGAATATCTCGGACGGCTACTTTACGTCTGCCGCCGTCGGGGCAATAGCCGTATCGACGTCGGACCCGGCCGTCATATTTGCGGGCACGGGTGAGGCCTGCACGAGAGGCAACGTCTCAGCCGGAGACGGGGTCTACCGCTCCACGGACGGGGGACGAAGCTGGACGCAAGTGGGACTGGAGGCCACCAAGCACATCTCGCGCGTTCGGATTCATCCTACGAATCCTAACCTCGTATACGTTGCTGCTTTGGGCGACATCTTCGGCGACAGCCAGGAACGTGGAGTCTTCCGCTCGACGGACTGCGGCGAATCGTGGGAGCGCGTGCTTTTCGGGGATGAGACGACCGGCGCTGCAGATCTGACGATGGACCCGAACAATCCACGCATCATGTTCGCGACGTTGTGGGAGGCCCGTCGCAAGCCGTGGAATTTTTCGTCCGGCGGGCCCGGCAGCTCGATCTACCGCACCACCGACGGTGGTGACACGTGGGAGGACATCAGCGGCAAAAAGGGGCTTCCCCAGGGCATCAAGGGACGCATGGGCGTTGCCGTCTCCCCCGCCAAGGATGGTCGCGTCTGGGCGATCATCGAGGCCGAGGACCGGGGCCTCTACCGCTCCGATGACTTGGGGGAGACGTGGGAGTGCATATCGGACGATCCGAAGCTCATCCAGCGTCCGTGGTACTACTGCCACGTGTTCGGCGATCCCCAGGACGCCGAGACCGTGTGGATCCTGAACCTCAAGTGCTGGAAGTCGACCGACGGAGGCCGCACGTTCAACGAGGTGTCGATGCCTCACGGCGACAATCACGACCTGTGGATCGACCCCGCCAATCCGAAGCGCATGGTACAGGGCAACGACGGCGGCGCGTGCGTGTCCTTCAACGGCGGGGACTCATGGTCGACGATCTACAATCAGCCGACGGCGCAGTTCTACCGGATGGACACCGACAACGACTATCCCTACAGGGTATACGCGACACAGCAGGACAACAGCGCGATCAGCACTCCCAGCCGCGACCCCGAAAAGGGCGCGATTCTCTATGCCGACAGCTACTTCGTAGGAAGCTCGGAGAGCGGCCAGATCGCCGTTCATCCCGACGACCCCACGATCATCTTCTCCGGCGCTATCGGCAGTTCCGCCGGCGGCGGCGACGCCCTGCACCGCTATGACCACAAGACCGGTCAGAGCAAGATCGTCTCCGTGTGGCCGGAGTTCGTCTACGGCCAGGGCGTGGAGGACCACAGGTACCGCTTCCAGTGGACGTATCCCATCGTCTTTTCGCCGCACGACTCCGGGACGCTGTATGTCGCCGCGGAGGTCGTATTCCGTTCCACGAACGAGGGGCACAGCTGGGAACCGATCAGCCCCGACCTGACGCGCAACGACCGCACGAAGATGGAGCCCTCCGGTGGGCCCATCACCAAGGACACGACCTTCGTGGAGAACTTCGGCACTTTATTCGCCTTCGTCGAGTCTCCCCACGAACAGGGGGTGTACTGGGCCGGTTCGGACGACGGCCTCGTCCATATTTCCCGTGACTGCGGACAGAACTGGGAAAACATTACACCGCCCGACCTGCCGGAGTGGGCCACCGTAGCAATCATCGAGCCGTCCTCACACGACCCGGCGACCGCTTACATTGCCGCGCACCGCTACCGTCTCGCCGACAATACTCCCCTGCTCTTCAGGACAAACGACTACGGCAAGACCTGGCAGAGAATAACCGAAGGCATACCGGAGACCGAGTACACATGGGTCATCCGGGCCGACACCGAACGCGCCGGTCTGCTCTACGCGGGGACCGAGATGGGCGTTCATGTGTCATTCGACGATGGCGAGTCATGGCAGTCGCTACAGGGCAACCTGCCTGCGGTCGCCGTCCATGACATGAAGATCAGAGGCAACGAGCTTGCCGCAGCCACACACGGTCGCTCATTCTGGATTCTCGACGATTTGACGCATGTTCGTCAGGTCCCCGACGACTCAGGCGGTTCAGGCCCTCAACTCTTTAAGCCCGCGAGCGTAGTACGAAGCGCTTATCAGATGACCTCCGGACGTTCTTCCGGAGAAGGAAAGAGGTACATGCTGCGGCTGGGATCGGCGGCGGCATGGGTCGAAGAAAAAGACGAAAACGAGCAGGCGCACTCCACCTTCCTCGACGCCGGACACAATCCTCCGACGGGCGTCATTGTTCACTACAACCTGGGGAACACGTCGCCGGAGGACGCAGTCCTGGTCGTCTCGAATGGCGACGGTCGGGCGATTCGCACCGTTCGTCCCAAACCGGACGATTACGACGATCTGACGGATGCGGAGAAGCCTGCAGGCCCCTTCCTGCCGGTGGAGGAGGGCATGAACCGCTACATTTGGGACCTGCGGCACGACCAGTCGTCAAAGGTTGGGACCGGTCCGAAATCCGAGGCCGTCGAAGGCCCGCTGGTGGTTCCGGGCACATACACGGTCTCCCTCACCGTCGCCGGACAGACCGAGTCGCAGAATGTGACCATCGAGCAAGACCCGCGCGTGTCCACTTCTGCCGAGGAACTTCAGAAGCAGCTCGATCTGATGTTGCGAGTCCGGGACAAGACGACGGAGGTACACGGCGCGATCAATCGCATCAGGAGCATCCGCGCACAGGTGGCAGAGTGGGCCGGGCGAGCGAGTGCCGCCGGAAAGGGTGACGCCTTCTCCGAAGTGCTCGATGGCCTGAACGATTCGCTCGGTTCGATTGAGCTGGACTTGATTCAAACGAACGCTCCTGATGAAGAGGGTCTCGACCGCATTGCCCTGCCGGCAGGGGTGGGATTCAAGCTAAAGGAGCTTATGGCGGCTGTGTCCTCCGCCGACGCCGCGCCGACCACGCAGCAGCACGAGGTCTTCGGTGTCCTGTCCGAGAGGGCCGGTGACGCGCTGGACCGCCTCGAACGGCTCGAGAACGAGGACGTGCAGCGCTTCGTGGACATGCTCCACGAGCTCGAGGTCCCCTCGATCATCGCGAAGGCGTAGAGCGTGATCCGCTCAAGGGGATTTCTCAGCGTAACGGCCGCGGACTTTCTGGTGCGCTCGGCGTACCAGATGGGCAAGATACCGCTCTTGCCCATGTTCGCTGCCAGTTTAGGCGCGGGTGACGTGCTTCTCGGCTTCATCGTCTCCGTCTCGACGCTGACCGGTTTGGTGCTCAAGCCATTCGTCGGAATCCTCTCCGACCGCACGGGCCGTCGCATCTGGCTGCTCGTCGGTACGGCGGTATTCACCGGAATGCCCTTCGTCTACGGCTTCGTCGACTCGCCCGACCAGCTTGTCCTCGTGCGCGTAGTGCACGGCCTTGCCACCGCGATCTACGGTCCGGTGACCCTTGCCTACGTGGCGGAGCTATCGAGGTCCAAGCGTGCCGAGAGGCTAGGCTGGTTCTCCATGGCGAGAAACGCGGGCTACGTAGTTGGCCCCGCGGCGGCAGGTGTCCTCCTATTGAGGATGGACCCCGTCCAGGTCTTCACCGTGATTGGTCTTTTGAGCAGCCTCGCTTTTCTGCCGCTTGCACTGCTCCCGGAGACCAAGCCGGTGGCTCGCAAGCACAGGCCACCATTCGTGAAGCAGGCGATGCAGGCTATAACCGCCGCGAGCCGATCATCCGGCGTCTGGTTGGCGGGTGGAATGAGCGCACAGGTGCTGATAGCGGAATACGCGATCAAGACGTTTCTGCCGGTCTACGCCCTCTCGCAGGGCGTCAACATTGCGGTGGTGGGCGCGTACTTCGCCCTTCAGGAGGGCACGCATCTTGTCCTCGCGCCACTGGGCGGACGCCTCGGCGACCGACTGGGGCACATGCCAACCGTGGCGTTTGGCATGGCTGCGATGGCAATCGGCCTGCTCACCCTGTCCTTAGGCCAGGACATCGGCGCTCTCGTGCTGTCTGCCGTTCTCATTGGCGTGGCTCAAGCGCTCGTCTTCCCCTCTGCGTTGGCATCCGTCGCTACGACCGTCAGCGAGCGCGACCTTGGCGCCTGCATGGGCCTTGTGGGCGCAATGAAGAACTCCGCGAAAGTCGCGGGGCCCATTCTCGCAGGACTCCTGATACACCGCTTCGGCCTTGAGTTCACCCTCGCGTCAATGGGGATCATGCTGATCGGCGTCGCTCTTGGCATCTACCTCATTTGGAAGTCAGGATTCCGACGAGCCGACTCGCTGGCAGTTGCCACAGGCGACGCGGTTCTGAAATAAAGGGTCGGTGGACTGTAGAAACGATGGCGAACCTGTATCAGTTTAGTCGGTCGGGTGGTTGAGTCGGAGCTATACTCACGCCCCGGGTCATGGACTCCCGCCTTCGCGGGAGTGACGAGTGGGATGTAAGACCATCCTCAAAAACTGACCTACCGACCAAACTGATACAGGCTCAACGAGGGCGCGGCATTACCCGTCCGCTTTGGGCCTGTGATAGGATGGTTCTAAAGGACACCCTGATTCCCCGTCCTAAGGGCAGGTACCGGAAAAGGGAGCTCAACGGAACGTGACGTGGCTGTGGAAAGTACCTGATTTGCGGACCCGCGTGGACTTCGCACGCAGAAACGCCCCCGGCGACATCTTCACTCAATTCGCCCGATTCATCGTCTACTACACCTCCGCGCTCTTCATATTCGTCCTGAGGCCCGTCGACTACGTGGGAAGATCGATCTTCAAGGTGGCCTTTCACGTCGGCACAGTGGTGGGGTTCTTCTTGGTATTCCCTCTCCTCTTCTTCATGATCCTGTCCGCTCTCTGGCTCCCGTTCTGGGGACTGCTTGTTGGGAGCAGCTGGCTGTGGCTGAACCAAGCATGGACACGACCAATTCTGCTGCTTCCCGGAGTGGCGCTCTCCATAGTGCTGACGGTCATCTTGATGCTTGTGCCCGACCCGGAAAAGCACCCGAAGTACGTGACGATTGCGCAGGAGTGGCCGCTAACCTGGAGCCTCTGGAATCCGCCACTCGTCTACTTCGAGGAGTACAACATCTGGGATCCTGACGTCAACCCATACGAAGCCGACCGACTCTTCGATGTTCTGAAGAGCCAAAGGCAAACAGGCGACCAGGACTCGAGACAGTCCTAAAACGGCATGAACTAACCGGCCAATAAACGCGGTTAGCGTCTTACGCGAACACCGGAATCTGCTCGTACGTACCACCGACGATGGGCTTCGAGTCCACTCCCATCCACTGGTCCAGAATCGAAGCATACATTCCACGATAGTCGTACGTGTGCTGCATGTCTTCGCCTTCGATCAGATCGGTCGGGGCAAGTGACGGATACTCGGCGTAGAGGCCTCCGTTGACCTTGTTCCCGATCAGGAACGCGCCTCCGCCTGCCCCGTGGTCGGTGCCGCTGCCATTGTCGGCAACCCTCCGTCCGAACTCGGTGAAGACGAGCATGGCCACGTTATCGGCCTTCCCGTGGTCCTCCAGGTCCTGGTAGAAGTCCATGATCGCCCGTGAGAGATCGCCCAGAAGCGTGGTGTGCGTAGGCGCTTGGTTCGAGTGAGTGTCGTAGTTGTTGTGGTTCGTGTAGAAGATGCGGGTGCCAACGTCGGCCAGATGCACTCGCGCAACGTCCTTCAGGCCGCGCGCGATCTCGTTGCCGCCGTACTCGACCTCCGACTTGTACATGCCAGGCACCTTCTTCAGGATGTGCGCACCGTCCAGCACGCCGAGGCCCGTCTCCGACAGATAGTCCATCACCGCTCCGGTACCGACGGCGGGGGCGTACATCTCCTTGAACCGTTCCAGGGTCTCGTTCCGGTCGTCCTCATCATCGAGTCCCGTCATCAGCCCGTAGTTGTCGAGATTGCCCACGGACGTAACGGGCACACCCTTCGACACGAGCGCCTGCGGGAGTCCCCTTCCGAAGTTGACGGAGGTCAGGACGTTTTCCGTGGCAGGGTCGATCTGGCCGGTTGTCATGCCAAGCCAGCCCTCGGTCGATATCTTGTCCGGCTCGCACGTATGCCAGATATACATGCTGCGGAAGTGCGACCTGCTCGAATTCGGGTAGCCGACCCCCTGAACGATCGCGAGCTTGCCGTCGTCCCAGAACTCCTTCAGCGGGGCGGCATTCCCATGGAACGCCAGATCCTCATTGATTGGTATGAGGTTGTCCTCCGGGACGCCAAGCGTAGTACGGTGGTCGTAGTAGTGCGGGTCCGAGTACGGCACCACCGTATTCATAAAGTCGTTGCCGCCACTGAGCTGGACGACAACGAGAACCGGGTCTTCGTGGGTAGATGCCGCTCGATCGTTTCCGTTGCTTCCCATCGTTAACCCTCCCGTATATGAGTTCTTAACTCGTCACCATACCACGAACTTCGCACGAACGGTACCCAATCGAACGGGGATTCTATCGGAATTCTATGAAATGTTCTAGCCCTTGCACCGGAAATTCGGCGCGAGATGTGGGGAAGAACGGGCTGTGGCGGGATCGTGGGGGCTGCGTTGCAATCGCGGGAGCCAGTCTGTCAAGGGGTTTAGAGCATTTCTGGCGCTCCGTCTAGACAATTGAATTGTCACAACCGTTATCACTTTATGATGGGCGATTCGGGAACGGGCGATCCCTGTCCATTTTGGACAGCCCCTCAAAGTCAGCCTACAGGTCAGCCCGTGCTACTGTTAGGGGATTCAGACCCCTACATCTGTCTAGGTGTCAGTCTCCAGGCTCTCCCCAAGTCTAATGGCCGCGTCTAGATCGCCCCTGCTGGAATATCCTACCAACCGTGGCAGGGCCTTTAACCACTTGTGTACCTCGTTAGTTTGATGGATATTGCCTACGGGTGGTGTCGCTATGCCTAGCTGTTTCAACTCGTCCGCGAGGCTTTCTACTAGTGCATCCACCTCTTCCAAGCGCCCTTGGAATTGTGCGGATGTTTCTTGACTATACAAAGGGTCAAAACCACTCATTGACTCTTCCAGTTTCTCCCTAGCTTCGGCTAATGCTCCACGTAAGCATATGAATCTACGCTTTTCAGGTCCCGCCCGTCGTCTATCGACCTCCCACATAACAATTCCCCCGGCGAGAATGAAGCTAAAGAACAGGGCACCTGCAAATGCAATCCACGGAACGAGTGCTGCAACTATCGCAGAAACCCTATCAATGGAGTTCTCCAACTGCGTTCTAGCAACGGGGAAGTTAACGAGAATCCCCAAGCAGACGCCTATTCCAACGACAAGGCCCGTTATTCTTGTCCACGTTGGACGGAAGTATCTTCGTAGCCAGGACATGCGTCCATGCTAGTTTCTGCGAGTACTTGCGTCAAGCGAATTGCTTTCGCGCGGACACACGTCGGACTCGATGAGACCTACCCTTTCAAGAAAGGACAGGTGCGCCCCTGAGCGACTTCGAGAGGGTGTCCAAAATGAACAGGCCCCGGAATCCAGGCCGGGTGATACACTTCTGTCAAGCGAGACCTTGAATAGAGGTGATCGGAATGAAGCGGGACATGGAATTGATTCGACAAATCTTGCTAAGGATCGAGAGTTGGGATCATTGGCGGCAAAGTGGCTTTGAGATGTGTGGCTATGAACAGGATGAAGTCGACCACAATGTGGGATTGTTGATTTCGCGCGGGCTAATTGACGGCCATCTGAAGCGACGTGGAAGCGGGAAGCCACGTCTCATAGTGGGACAACTTGAGTGGGAAGGGCATGACTTCTTGGACGCGATCCGTTCAGAATCCATCTGGGAGAAGACGAAGGACTACCTAAAGGCTAAGGACCTCCAAAATGTTCCATTTGAGGTCCTCACAAAGGTCCTAGTCTCCATCATTAGTAAGCAGGCCGGAGTTGATTGAAGACTAACCAATTGATCGGTGTCCAGCAACCCCGTCAACACACAGCCCGCACCAGCAACTCAAGGAATTGCCGACATGCTTCCCGAAGGGCCGTTCCGTCGGCGCGTTCGAGAAGTGACGTAGGAACAGGAAGAGTGGCGGGAGCGCGAGGGAGTCGAACCCACCGTCCCGGTGGAAGCACCGGGACCAACGATTTTGAAGACCGCAGGGCCCACCGGAGCCCATCCGCTCCCATAATTTCGACGGAAAACATCGGGCAGGCGTGGACTGCGAGAGTCCCCCTGCCCGACTCGCTTAGAGGTGGTCGTTAGGCGCTCAAGACCGCGTCCACGGCTCCCTTGAGCTTCCCTCTCGGCACTGCGCCCACGATCTGGTCTACAGGACTGCCGCCCTTGAAGATCAGCAGCGTGGGAATACCCCGGACACCGTACTTCAGGGCCGCCTGGGGATTTGAGTCTACGTCGAGCTTTGTGACCTTCATCCTGCCCTCGTACTCTTCGGACAGGTCGCTAACGATGGGCGCGATCATCTTGCAGGGCCCGCACCACTCGGCCCAGAAGTCCACCAGTACGGGAATGTCCGAGTTAAGGACCTCTTCATCGAACGTCGCGTCCGTTACTTCCATTGGATGTGCCATAGTTCCTCCAGTTCAGATGTGATTGTCCGGCGGGGCGATTGCATCGTTTCGCAAGCTACATATCAAACTGCCACGCCCGAACACTTCTCTATAATTTGATGCCCCTATTGGTGAAGGGGTTTAGCTCCCGACCGCCGACAGCGACGGCATTCCTCTCAGCTTGTGGACGAGTCCCGGCAGCACGTCGAGCAGGTAGTCTACCTCTTCGTCCGTGTTGTCCAAGCCGAGCGTGAGACGCAGACTCCCCTGCGCCTGCTCGGCCGTCAGGCCAATGGCAGTGAGGACGTGCGACGGTTCGAGCGACGCCGACGAGCACGCGCTGCCGCTCGATGCGCTGATTCCTGACAGGTCGAGTCCCAGCAATACCGGCTCGCCCTCGATATGGTCGAACGACAGGTTGGCGTTGTTGGGCAGCCTTTGGGTACGGTGTCCGTTCAGTCGTACTCCGTCAACGCGCTCGAAGATCGATTGCACAATGCGGTCGCGCAGCCGGCTCACGTGCGCAACGGCCTCATCGCGCTCCGACTCGGCCATGCTCAGCGCCACCGCCGCTCCGACGATGCCGGGGACGTTCTCCGTGCCGGACCGTCGCTGTCGCTCCTGTCCCCCGCCTGTCTGTTGGGCCTCCAGCGGCGTCCCGCGACGGACGTAGAGAACGCCGACGCCCTTGGGACCTCGGAACTTGTGGGCTGACAGGCTGAGCAGATCAACGCCCAGCGACCGGGCATTGATATCGAGGTATCCGGCGCCCTGCACGGCGTCGGTGTGCATGACGATCGTTCGTCCCCGCCGCCTCGCCTCCGACTTGACGACCTTGGCTATCTCGGCGATTGGCTCCACGGTGCCGATCTCGTTGTTGGCGTACATGACGCTCACCAGCACCGTCTCTTCGGTGATCGCCCTGCCAACGTCGTCGGGATCGACCAGCCCGTCCGAGTCGACTTCCAGGTACGTCACGTCGAACCCTGACTGCTCAAGAGAGTGGCACGTGTGGAGCACGGCGTGATGCTCGATGCTCGTGGTAATGATGTGCCTGCCGGTGCTCTGAAGGGCGAGAGCCACTCCCCTGATTGCAGTGTTGTCCGCCTCCGTGCCGCCGCTCGTGAACACGACCTCACTCATCCGAGCGCCGAGCACCTGCCCCACCGTTTCGCGGGCGTCGTCGACGGCCTTTCGTCCCTCCTGAGCAAGCGTGTAGATGCTCGACGGGTTCCCAAAGCTGACCCCGAAGTAAGGCAGCATCGCCTCTAACGCCTCCGGTCGTACCGGCGTCGTTGCAGCGTGGTCCATATAGATCATTTTCGACGAAGTATCCATACCCTCACCGATGCCCACATTGTAGCACGCGAGGCACCGCAGTATCAGTGAGACCCCTCGCGTCGGAATCCCCGCAATACGGTCAACGCAGAGTCCAATCCTCGTGTCCGCCCGAGTCACACACCCCGAAAACACCCTACACAGTTCTCTCTATTTTCTACTTGCTATCTCTTCTCCCCGTTGATACATTCGCTCACCAGCCAAACAGCGGGAGGCGACGGCCATGGCGGTGTCGAAGAAGATCAAGCAGTTCATGGAGCAGGGCTCGTGGATTCGGCGGATGTTCGAGGAGGGCATCGTCCTCAAGCAGCAGTACGGGGAGGAGAACGTCTTCGACCTCTCGCTCGGCAACCCGATCATGCAGCCCCCGCCGGAGTTCTTCGACGAGCTGCGCCGCATCGCCAACGACCCTCCGCCGGGCCTGCACCGCTACATGCCCAACGCCGGACACGTGGACACCCGCGCCGCCGTCGCCGATGAGTTGTCAATAGAGACCGCCCTGCCCTTCACCGCCGACGACATTCTCATGACCGTGGGGGCCGGGGGCGCGCTCAACGTCATCATGCACACCATTCTCGATCCGGGCGATGAGGTCGTTATCTTTGCGCCATACTTTGTCGAATACTTCTTCTACGCCGACAACCACGGCGCCACGTGCAAGGTCGTGCCAGCGGACGAGAACTTTCTTCCCGACATCGATGCTTTGGCGGACGCCATCGGCCCAAAGACCCGGATCGTCCTGACAAGCTCTCCCAACAATCCCACAGGCGTGGTGTACGGGAGCGACGTGCTCGCGGAGATGGGCCAAGTCATCCGCGACCGGGAAGCCGAGTTGGGGACGGAGATCTTCCTCGTCAGCGACGAGCCGTACCGCAAGATCCTCTTCGACGGTCTAGAGTACCCTCACATCTTCGAGCACCACCCGCGCAGCGTCGTCGCGACGTCCCACTCGAAGGACCTCGCCCTCCCCGGAGAGCGCATCGGCTTCATCGCCGTCAACCCCGAATACTCCGACAAGGAAGAGCTCATAGACGGACTCACCTTCTGCAACCGCACGCTCGGCTTCGTCAACGCGCCCGCGCTCATGCAGCACATCGTCAAGAACCTCCAGTCCGTGACGGTAGACGTATCGACCTACGAGGCCCAGCGCGACTTCATGCATGGCGCTCTGACCGACATCGGCTACCAGGTCGTCAAGCCCCAGGGTGCGTTCTATATGTTCCCCAAGGCCCCCATCGACGACGACGTGAAGTTCACTGCCGCTCTCCGAGAGAATCGCGTCCTCGTCGTCCCCGGCAGCGGATTCGGAGGCCCCGGCCACTTCCGCATATCCTACTGCGTGAGTGACGCGACGCTGGAAGGGTCGCTACCGGGATTTCGGGCGGCGTTCGAAGGGGCGGGGGGGTAGGGATAGCGAAAATGAAGGAGAAGATATGGGAAATAGAGAGTTGAGAGGATGGGACAAGTTTATTCGTGGCATTCAAACGATTGACCCTGTTGAGTTACAGCGAGACGAGATTGACCCTAAGCTAAAGGTTAGGTAGTGTTGACATTTCACGTTATTCCGCTTTTCCTTGTCATTGCGAGTGAAGCGTGGAATCTAAAAGTTTGTGCTTGCGCGATGATTTTAGATTCTTCACTCCGCTCTGCTACGTTCAGAATGACAGAATGTCAACACTACCTAGTCACCGACTCAAAGAGGTGCAAGAAGCCGTGCTTAAGGAGAATGCTGGTTGGCAAGATTTGGTGAAAAAAAGGGGAATTCCTTCTGGCACGTACCCGATCATCGATGTTAATGGACAGATAGCACTCAGAAACTGGGTCAATCAATCGCCAGACGAGGTACTTGAAGCACTTCAGGCAGTTTGGGTACAAGGTAATATGCCGGAATCAGAACGTATTCAAGCATTCAGTGAGCTGTTTCCCCGAGACGTTATAGGTGGTGTGGGAACTCGGCTGACGGTCATATCCCAGTTGCTAATGGGGATCGACGTTGAGCAGTATCCACCATACAAGACCGAAGCGTTCCGACTGGCATACGACCGCACTGGTTACGGGAGACCACCCGAGAATGCAGATGAAGTAGCCTTGTATAAGCATGCGCTAAGCTTTCTCGATCGATTTATTTGGGAGGCGAAGGATCGTGGTCTGGAATTACGTCACCGCCTTGATGCACAGGGACTCGTTTGGAAGAGCAAGGGAGATGATTTTTGGAATCGCCAAGCAGACATTGAAGAAAATGAAAATCACTAACCCTGATGCCGCCCCCTCTACAGGACCTAGATGAGCTTGCTAAGAAACTGTACCTCACTGAACCGGCAGACTTCCTAAGCGAAATCGAATCGCTGCTCGCCGACAAAAAGCAGGTCATCTTCCAAGGGCCGCCGGGCACCGGCAAGACCTACGTAGCGCGGGCGCTCGCGAACCACCTCGCGGGATCGGAGGATCGTGTCACGCTCGTACAGTTCCACCCGTCCTACGCCTACGAGGACTTCGTGCGTGGCTTCCGTCCCGCGCTTGTGAAGGGGCAACCCGGATTCGAGTTGAAGGACGGTCCGCTGCTACAGGCCGCCGAGCGCGCGCGGCAAGACGAAGAGCGGGATTTGAAACACTTCCTCATCATTGACGAGATCAACCGCGGCAACCTCGCCAAGGTGTTCGGAGAGCTGTACTTCCTGCTGGAATACCGCGACGAAGCAATCACCCTTCAGTACCAAAAAGAAGGCGAAGACAAGTTCTCACTTCCCTCCAACCTCTACATCATCGGAACGATGAACACCGCCGACCGCTCGATAGCGCTCGTGGACCTTGCCTTGCGACGCCGCTTCTACTTCGTGGAGTTCCACCCCGACGAAGAGCCAGTGAAGGGTGTGCTCCGTCGCTGGCTGCAAGCGAAACATCCGGACATGGGGTGGGTTGCCGATGTAGTGGAACGCGCTAACGAGCTATTGAAAGACGACCGGCACGCCGCCATAGGACCGAGCTACCTCATGAAGGACGACCTTGACGAGGATATGGTCAAGCGCATCTGGAAGCACAGTGTGCTCCCCTACATAGAGGAACGACGGTTTGGGGGAGACGAAGTGTCCGACGACTTCGACCTCGAAAAGCTCAAGGGAAGTATCAAAGCCGGCGGTGGTACCGAGGACGGAGAAGACGGCGCGGAGAATCAGGATAGCGGCACGGGCGATGCGTCAGATTGACCTGCAGGAGTACCAGCAGAGCGAAGCGGTCGAACTGACCCGCGACGAACGCGACGAATTGCGTGACGTGTTGCCGTCCCTTGCTGTTGAGCCTGCCGAAGGTCTTGACGGTGCCTATTGGCTAAAGCCCGGTTCCACCGTCGGTGCAGTCGAGATCGGCGACCTGTCCGTGCTCATACGACCCAAGATCGGCATCCCGCAACTGCTCTCGCTGGCGTGCTACGCCATGGGCGTGTTCAAGTCCCAAGAGGAGCGGCTGTTCGACTTCAAGGAAGAAGCAGAGACACCGCCCGACACTTTGGCCATAGCACTTTCCGCCGCTGCGCGAAGGGCATTTTCACGCGGACTCCTCCACGGCTACCGCACGGAGGAGGAGGCGCTGCACACCGTACGCGGGCGTATCAGGTTCGCCGATCAAATACGGCAGAGGTTCGGTATCCCCCTTCCAATTGAGGTGCGCTACGATGAGTTCACCGACGACATCACCGAGAACCAACTCGTGAAGGCAGCAGCTATACGCCTCGGGGGGATGCGCCTGCGCTCACAGCAAGCTCGCCGGAATCTGGGGTGGATTGCGGCGATGCTCGAGAACGTGTCATCCGTTGAGTCATTTCCGAAAGACGTGCCGGACGTCCGCTTCGACCGGATCAATGAGCACTATCGTGGCGTCGTGGGCCTGTCACGCCTCATCCTGCGGCATAGCGCGTTCGAGTCCGAGCGCGGCACAGCGCGGGCGGCGGGGTTCCTAATGGACATGAACACCCTCTTCCAAGAGTTCGTGACGGTGGCGCTTCGAGAGGCGTTGGGAGTGTCTGAGTAGGTATTCCTCGAGAAGAAAATCGACACTCTCGATGACGATGGCAAAATCCATCTCAGACCTGACCTCACTTGGTGGCACGGTAGAGATTGCCAGTTTGTAGGCGACGCGAAGTATAAAGGCATCGAGAATGAGAGTGTGCCCAACGCCGACCTGTACCAGTTGTTAGCCTACGTCACAGCACTCAATTTGCCGGGAGGACTGCTGATCTACGCGCAGGGCAAAGCGGAAACGGCGACGTATACTGTCCGAAATTCCGGCAGGCGGCTGGAGGTAGCCGCGCTCAACCTAGGCGGCTCATTAGACGCAGTGCTCAAGCGCGTCGACGTTTTGGCGGAAAGGGTGAAGGCATTGCGTGATGAGGCTATCGCACTTGATCGCGCTGCATGAACGCAATCACACCAGGCCTACTACCCCGTGTCCTTCAGCCCGAACCCGGTGATTGGCACGAGTATGCGTTCGTCGGGTCGGATGATTCCCTGCGCGACCAGTTGGGCGAGTCCCGCGAAGGCGGCTGCGGAGGTTGGTTCCCCGTAGACTCCCTCGGTCCGGGCGAGTGTGTTTCGCCAGGCGAGGATGTCGGCTTCCTCAACCGCAGTGGCCGTGCCTTCATTGACCTTGATCGCCGTCACGATTTCTTCGAGGCGTGCCGGGGTACCGACCGCGATGCCTCCTGCCACCGTGCTTTCGACAGGAGGCGCGTCGGGGAGACCCTGGAATGCCGCGGTGATTGGCATGACGTTTTTGGCCTGTACGGCGTGCAGGCGGGGTATCTCCGCAATGAGCCCTCCCCGGTTCAGCTCCGAGAACCCCTTGAGCGCGCCCAGTAGTAGCGATCCGTTCCCGACCGGCATGACGATGTGCCTCGGAATTTTCCCGTCGGACTGCCGATAGACCTCGTAGGCAAATACCTTCGTTCCCTCCACGAAGTAGGGGCTGAGAACGTGGGAGGCGTATACCAGATCGTGCTCCGTGGCATATTCGACTGCGGCCGCTGTCGTTGCCTCACGCGGTCCGGGGATGGAATGGACCTGTGCGCCATAGGCAACGATCTGCCTGAGCTTTGCTTCAGGCGCCGACGACGGCGCGAAGATGTGGGCTTTCATGCCCGCTCGTCCCGCGTATGCCGAGACCGACGCGCCCGCGTTGCCCGACGAGTCCTCGACGACCTCGGACACGCCGTGCTGCTTGGCCACGGCAATCACGACGGCCGTGCCTCTATCTTTGAACGAGCCTGTCGGATTGATGTACTCCAGCTTGGCGTGCAGCGATTCTATGCCCAACCGAGACGCGACCGCCGGCAGCTCGACGACCGGCGTGTTACCCTCGCCGAGCGTAACTAAGTCCAAGTAGCGTTTTGGGACCGGCATCGGCGGAATTGCGTTGCTGTAGTCGTGGCCGGGATAGTCGACCTCCAGTGGGCGCCCACACTCAGGGCACGCCAGCGTCGTCATATCGGCGCAAAGGGAGCAATCGCAGGGTGTGCAGCGCAGGGTCGGGCCGGTCATTGAAGTTTCCAACGGGATGTGTCAGGAGCCGTCCGGTAGAATACCATACAGCCTTCAGGTATTCTCAATTGCCATCCCCTCTGAACACCGGAACCTTCCGGGAAGGAGACCACAAGAAAGTGACTATGCAATCCGGAGACTTCGTTCAAGCCGTCCAGACCTTGGCGGTCAGCGTGGACGCATTCCACAGGCGGTTCGACATACCGCAAATCGACATGACCTCCATCGAGTCGACGCTCGATGTGCTCAGGCAGCGGCTGTCTCTACTTGACGAAGAGGTGGGCGAACATGCCCGTGCCCTCAATCGCGGTGAGATCGAGGACGCAGTGAAAGAGGCGGTCGACGTGGCCTACATAGCATTGGGAACGATTCACCGACTGGGATCGGACGGTCTTAACGCTTGCCACGAAGTAGCGCAGAAGAACGACGCGAAGTCACCGTCGGCCTATAGCAAGCGGTCTGCAACGGGCAAGGTGCTTATGGACTGAGGGAACTTGTCCGCCCGATGCCATTCACGGACCAATCGACCGGCGAGATCAGGGGGAGATGCGAAACGCCGGTCTGCCGGGAGGATACTGCTTTAATCTTCCTTGCTTGCTTCCTTGCTTGCGGTTTCGGGGGGTTTCTCGTTTAGGAGGTCTCTAAGTTCCTGTTTGACTCGTCGAATCTCCTCGACCTTCTGCCCTATCCGGTCGAACAGCTCCGACTGCGCCCCGATGCCCTCAGAAACGAGGAAAGCTACGGCCTCGGAGCGGCTTGAGACGACCCCGGCTTCGACAAGCTCATCGACACGAGTGATGCTCTCGGTGTTCAGGCGAACCATGACCACGTTCTCTCGGCGCGATAGCGCGCGGTCAACCGCTTCTTTGACGTTCTCGCCGATAGATTCGACGCCCGAAGACTGGTAAGCCTGTTTGAAGGCTTCTTTGGACTCGTCTACAATTGTTTCAATACGCTCCGACAGACTCTTGTCGTCGTTTGCGTCGTTCTTGCCCATTGGAGTACTCCTGCGCACACAATATGCTTACGTGTAACTATATTACTTTCGCTTACGGCTGTCAAGTGACCCCCTGCCCCGCAGACACGGTCCCGCTTGATAGTGGCGTCACGCCTCGCAGGGATCGGTATCAAGTGGCCGCTCATTAATGCGAACCGGTTTGCCGCTGCATCAATGCCGTCCTAATGCTCGCCTAACACGTTGCAGTTGACACCGGACTACCTCTATCACTTCAGTGAAGACCCCTCAATTGAACGGTTCGTTCCTCGCACTGCGAGAACCGGCCCGTCCGAAGAGGCGCTCGTTTGGGCCATCGACGCTCTGCATAGTCACCTGTACTACTTCCCACGGGACTGCCCGAGGGTGATTATCTCGAAGTCTTCCCGCACCTCGGCGGAGGACGCTGAGGCGTTCTTCGGCCACACGACGGCGATTCAAATCGCCGGCATCGAGTCTCGGTGGCTCGACCGCCTCCGCAGCACCACGATCTACCGCTACACTCTTCCGGCAGACGGTTTCGTACTACGTAAGGAGGGCCCGGGATACTGGGTCTCCAAGCACGAAACTCGGCCAATCGACGTTGAGCCTATCCCCGACCTGATGGCGGCGTTCACCAGAGCAGGGGTCGAATTGAGGATCATGCCTTCGCTGGTCCCTCTACGAGACGCTGCGGTCGCGTCCACCGTAGAGTTCGACATCATCCGCTGGCGCAACGCAGCTTTGGGCTAAACGTCCCAAAGAGCGAGGCCGACGTTCACGACCATCGAATCGTACGGGAAATCGCCCGGCGCATTGAGAGGATTCTTCCCTTCCACAAGGTTTCGGCCTACATTTGAAGCGACCAGCATCCCCAAATTGGCGTGTTGCTCCGTCTCTCCGCCCGTTACCGCCAGCGGAACATCGGGTGTTAGCGAGACCTCCGGATTGTGGAGGTTGTGCAGATCGATGGTGTTTTCCACGACTTCGGTCAAACGCCGGACAAGATCGCTGCTGTCCGAGACGGAGCCGACCTCCCAGTATACCGATTGGTAAGTATGTGGCTCCCAGTTCCGCACGACGACCACGTCGCACCCGTCCGAGGACACGAACACGCAGATCATCGTGGTATGACCGACGGCCCGCGTCAGTGGGAATGGGCGCAGTTCCAGGGCGCGGACCTTGTGTCCGGCGCCTCTGATCACCGACGATATTGCCGAGTATGAGGTCTCGGACGCGACGGCAACCAGCCAGCGGGCGATCCGTGAGCGACCGGGCAGCCGCTGCCATCGGAGTGTCGCGTTGTCGACGGCGACACCCAGAGCGCGCCGGGCCTCACGCGGTATAACCTCCTTCGGATCGATCTCCCGTACGTCCGGGAGATCGAAGCGTCTCATGCCCGACTGGTACCCAGGGACAGTCGCATATACCCATCGGTGCGCGCCTTTCATATCGGCCAGCGCGGCCGCCAAGTGTCTGCTTATGGTACCGGCGTCGACAACAACGCCTCCAGCATAGAGCTGGGGTGACAGTGGTACCACGCGATAGTCGACGACATCGAGCATTTTCGTCGATAGAATTTTCATCATCCCGGACTCGATCGTGACCGAGGTAGCTTCCTTGACGCTACCCATTCCGCCCACGACATCGCGGCGCTGCCACTCAGCGTTCGCCGAGCGCGCCCATCCCGTTACGTAGTCGACGATTCTCGCCAGTCCCTGCCTTTGGCGTTCGTCCTCAGGGGTTCCTGCCCCGTTGACTTCCCCTGGAGAACGGACGTCGGGAAGCAGCTCGTCATCCCCCGTGTCGCGCACATGGCCTGAAGCCGCTGCAGGTTGAGGTTGCTGAATCCTACTTTTGGAACGGTCGCCTCGGGTAAAGTCTGCCGTTGGTTCGGCTGGTTCCTCCGTCACGCCTCGTCGTTCCGCCATGCGCTCAAAGGCGCTGTGCACGTCGCCCGTGTCCATGTCGACTAGATTTGGCTGAAGTGTCTCCGGCTTGGGAGTGTCCGACGCACTCCTTACAGGTTCGGACTGAGGAGACTCCGGTGGCTCAGACGTATTGGGTAGCGCAGCTAGGCGGCGCAGGGCCTTCATGATCTCGGTGCGGTCTGCGTCGGGCGGCACAGCGAACGCTACGTCGCCCTCTTCGTTTTCTGCTTGCGGTGACGAGTGACGCTCTTCCTCGCCGGCCACGGGTACTTCCCCTGCATTGTCCGCACTTGACGTCTGAGAGATAGGCGTTTCGTGCTGACGCGCCGACAGAAGCCGCGCGTCAATCGCCGATTCGAGATCGGGGCCCCTTAGGAAATGTGCCAATGCGTGCCGGTCGATCCGGTCGGCAGAATTTAGATGTACGGAACACACAATGCACCGAAACATCGTTACGCCCTGGTCTTCGATCGGCTCGATGACGTCCAGATCGAGAATGCCGTCAGGGTTCCCAACAAGATCGGTGTGAAACTGCGCTATGGCCGCTTCGTCGACGCCGAGAGCCTGAGCAATACCCGAGGGAGTCATTTCTTCCTTGAGGCCCCACAGGACGAACAGCTTCTCTTCTTCATTCAACTCATCGCGCGAGTCATCGGGGTCACGCCGTGGCGGGCCTTCTCGAAACTGTTCGTCTAACGTTCTTTGGGGCATTCGTCACATCTCGGCAGACTGGGAATTACGGTACCGAATAGGCTCCGTGTATTGATTGTACCAATACATCAGCGGGTCTACCAAACGACGCACATTTCTGAACCTGTATCAGTTTAGTCGGTAGGGTGGTTGAGTCGGAGCTATGCTCACGCCCCGGGTCATGGACTCCCGCCTTCGCGGGAGTGACGAGTGGGATGTAAGACCATCCTCAAAAACTGACCTACCGACTAAACTGGTACAGGCTCTCACTTCTCCTCAAGCCGGGACGAGAGATTCTCAAGCGCTTCAGCGACCTACATCATCGGAGCGTGTGGGGAACATTGAGCGGGCCAACTATTTCTTGACGGCTCCCCTTTCGCGTGCTAGGTTGGGATGCAATCGAATAGCTAGGAAAGGCAGCGACAGGGAGTAGTAGCGGGCGGCGCGCGATAGAGAATGGGGCCATGTGCTGGAAGCCTCAGCGTTAGCGTGCCCGCGAACTCGCCCTTGAGCCTCTTGGCTGAACGTCGCCGTACATCCTTCCTTGACGAGAGGATGCGACGAGGGGTATAGGCCAAGACGGTAGGCGCCGTTATCGTCTCCGAGTGTCCCGGATCACCGTTTAGGACGGTTCCCGACCTTCTTGAGTCGGTACCACTGAACGGGATGAATTACCGGGGAACGAGGGTGGTACCGCGAGATTCACTGCACAATCAGAATCCCGTCCCTTGGCGAAAGGGGCGGGATTTTTCGTATCGGCGAAATGTACCGGGCTGCCGACCTAGGCGGCCCAACAAAGAGAATCGGCAAGAGACATTGGAGACGGCTTACAGGAAGGGAGCAGGAATATGACGACCGTAGAGGAGCGGCAAACGACGGGGCAGTATATGCCAGCGGAGGTCGAGAACAAGTGGCAGGAGTGCTGGTCGCAGAGCGGGATCTATACCGTACGGAGTGACGACCCGCGTCCCAACTGGTACGAGCTGACGATGTACCCCTACCCGTCCGGCGACCTCCACATCGGCCACTGGTATGCGATGGCGCCATCGGACGCCCACGCGCGTTTTCGGCGTATGCAGGGCTTCAATGTCCTACACCCGATGGGCTTCGACGCCTTCGGTCTCCCGGCGGAGAACGCGGCGATCAAGGACGGGGTCCATCCCCACGTCCGCACTATGGAAAACATCGAGAACATGCGCCGTCAGCTGCGGTCCATGGGGACGATCTACGACTGGGACAGGGAGGTCGTCACCTGCTTGCCGGACTATTACAAATGGAACCAATGGCTGTTCATTCAG
This sequence comes from Dehalococcoidia bacterium, assembly GCA_965247555.1. GTDB lineage: Bacteria > Chloroflexota > Dehalococcoidia > Lucifugimonadales > VXLM01 > VXLM01. Next base: position 1,015,253 of record CBDFHR010000009.1, read on the forward strand.
TTCTACAACGCCGGTCTGGCATATAGGGCTTATGCGCCCGCCAACTGGTGCCCGAAGGACAATACCGTCCTGGCCAATGAGCAGGTAGAGAATGGGCGCTGTGAAAGGTGCGGCTCGGAGGTCGTCCGCCGCGACATCTATCAGTGGCTGTTCCGCGTGACCGACTACGCGGACGAGCTGCTGGAACAGTCCAAGATCGAGTGGCCCGAGAAGATCAACACGATGCAGACCAACTGGATCGGGCGAAGCGAGGGTGTGGACATCGACTTCGACATCTCGGAGTACGGACTGGAAGAGAAGAGGATCACCACGTTTACGACACGCATCGACACGATCTTCGGCGTGACTTTCGTCGTGCTCGCTCCAGAGCACCCGCTGGTCCAGAAGCTGACCACGCCGGAGCACCGTGCCGAGGTCGAGGCCTATGTTGAGCAGGCACGGAGACAGACGGAAATCGAGCGTCTGTCGACCGAAAAAGAGAAGACCGGCGTTCGCACCGGCTCGTACGCCACGAACCTGCTGAACGGCGAACGTGTGCCAATCTTGGTGGGAGACTACGTGCTGATGAGCTACGGGACGGGGATCGTCATGGGCGTTCCGGCCCACGATCAGCGTGACTTCGAGTTCGCGACCGAGTACGGCCTGCCGATTAAGGTTGTCGTCGCTCCACCGGACTACGACGGCAGCCCGCTGACGGAAGCCTATATAGACGAGGGGACGCAGACAAACTCCGGACAGTTCGACGGAATGCCGAGCGCCGATGGATGGAAGGCCATGGCAAACCATATCGAGGATCAGGGTTGGGGCAAGCGCGCCGTTCGCTACCGCATGAGGGACTGGCTTATCTCGCGTCAACGCTACTGGGGCACGCCGATACCGATCGTCTACTGCGACGACTGCGGCACCGTGCCGGTGGCTGAGGCCGATTTGCCAGTTCTGCTGCCGGAGGACGCCGAGTTCCGACCCACAGGCGAGTCGCCCTTGGGTCTGCACGAGGGGTTCTTGAACACGACTTGCCCAAACTGTGACGGTCCTGCCGTTCGCGAGACCGACACGATGGACACGTTCGTCGACTCGTCGTGGTACCAGTTCCGCTTCCCTAGCCCGGACTACGATGACGCCCCCTTCGATCCGAGTGTGATCGGTCAATGGGCGCCCGTCGACCAGTATACGGGCGGGGCCGAACACGCGGTTATGCACCTGCTGTACGCCCGGTTCTTCACAAAGGCCATGCGGGACCTGGGCTTGCTGGATTTCGACGAGCCGTTCGTGCGTCTATACAACCAGGGGCATCTCCTGGCGGAGGACGGGCAGAAGATGAGCAAGTCGCAGGGCAACGTGGTCGCCCCGGACGAATACGTAGAGGCTTACGGCGCGGACGCGGTGCGGTGCTACCTGATGTTCATTGGCCCGTGGGACCGAGGCGGGAGTTGGCAGGACACCGGCATCAACGGCGTGTCGCGCTGGCTCAACCGCGTCTGGGAGATTTCGCAGCGAGACTCGCGCATACTGGACGATTTGCCTACCGACCAGGCCTCCGACACAGACTTGACCCGTGCCATTCACAAGACCATCAGGCGCGTCGAGAGGGATGTCGAGGCGTTCAAGTTCAACACGGCGCTGGCCGGCCTGATGGAGTTCTCCAACTCGCTGAACTCGGCGTGGGAGGCCAAGGACGTCGATTCAGGCACGTGGAACGACGCCGTCGAGAAGCTCTTGGTGCTGCTGGCCCCCATGGCCCCGCACATTACCGAGGAACTGTGGGAGCGCGCCGGTAACACCACGAGCATCCACAACGAGCCGCTGCCCGAGTACGACGCGGACCTGGCCGCCGATGAGATGATCGAACTGGTCGTTCAAGTCAACGGCAGGGTGCGTGCCACGATTGAGATGCCCGTCGACGTAAGCGAGGAAGACGCGAAAGAGGCCGCGATGGCTTCGGAGAACGTCCGACGCCACACCGACGGGAAGCAGGTGGTCAAGACCATCTACGTACCTGGCAGGCTGGTAAACCTGGTCGTGAGGTAGCAATACGGAGTCGCGCACCTAAGCGCGACACTGTGACTCTATGCCAACTACATACAACTGTTGGAATATCCTGAAAGGCGGAGAGGCCTTTACTGACAGCCGAGGCAGACCGTTTTTGAGGGATCGTCAACGCACACCCTGACGCCGCCGCCGGGCGCCTGGCGCAGCTCGACTTTCCGACAGTGACTGACCTTGCCTTCCTCAAGGGCCGCTTCGACCCCGGCGAGTGTCTCAGGGACAACCCATTGACTCCAAGTCGACTGCTGTTCTTTGATGAACGCGATGCCGATGGTGTTTTCACGGACGGCTATCCGCCCTCCCCTGATCTTTGTGGACTCGGTTGTCAACTGTTCCCCGTTCCACTCGTACCGTTCCAGGAATTGCCCTACCTTCGGAGCGCGCCGCCATATGCTCGCGTTCACCGCAATGACCGTATCGGGGCTGGCATTCGACAGCGGCCCGAGCAGTATAAGGACGCCAGAGTCGACATAAGGCTTCGCCCAAACGGGATCGACCTCCATGACGATGTCAACATCGGAGTGTGGAAGACCTTCTTTATAGTCATCAGGGTTCATTTCGATGATGCGCACGGGATGGTCGAGACCGTGGGCGACGATAAATCCGGCCACCCAGTTGCCGAGCTTGACTCGGTTCTCATCCCATTGAGCGAACTTTATGAGCTCGCCTCTAGGCGGCCCCTGCGTACTGCGATTGTAGTCGGCCGGTATCGGCACAGGGGTATGAGTCGCACTCACGACCACCGCGGGTGGCGCGGTTGGCACAGGAACCGGAGTGGCGGTCGGCTCCGGCTCCGGGGTAGGGGTAGAAGTGGGTGTCGGCGGCTCGGCGGTCGGCTCCGGCGCAGGGGTAGGGATAGAGGTGGGTGTCGGAGGCTCAGCGGTCGGCTCCGGTGTTTGGCCGGCCGGAGCAGTGGTGGGTTCGGGTGCCTGTCCTGCAGGAACCGGAGTGGCCGTAGGCTCGGGGGTGGCCGTAGGCTCAGGGGTGACCGTAGGCTCAGGAGTGGAAGTAGGCTCAGGAGTGGAAGTAGGCGGCTGCGTGGGAGCCGCGGCAGGCACCTGGGTCGCGGTCGGGACGACAACCGGTACCGACGTCGGCAGCGGGACGGGCGTTGGAGTCGCAGTCGCTGCGGCGGCGGCCGCGGCACGCTCCGCGCCGGTCGGAGTCGCAGTGGCGGGCGCCCGGTCCCCCAAGGCGAAGGGCTCCTCTTGCTCCGCACATGCGCCGGCCACCATGACGACCGAAAGGAGCCCAACAAGGGCAAGAATGGATGAGATTGAGCGTCGAGCAGTATTCATGAGTCCCCCTCCGTCAGAGATATATGGACCTGACGAACCCTATGCTATCACCTTGAACTTGTAAGTTGTCGTATTGAGGTCGCCCTCGGCAAACCGGGACATCCGCAGCGGCGTGAAGTCGACGAGCTTCGATTCGCCGTACAGTATCATCTCCGCCATGCAGATTCCGATAGCGGGAGCCAGCTTGAAGCCGTGGCCGGAGAAACCGGTGCAGAGATAGAGTCCGTCGATGCCGACTACTTTGTCAATGATCGGATGCAGGTCGGGCGTGGACGTGTACAGGCCGGCATACCCGGTGAACAACTCACCGTCCGCGATGTGCGGGATGCGGCGCGCGAGACGCAACCAAACGTCTTCGAGGTGGTCTGCGTGGATAGTCGGGCTGTAGTCGTCGGGGTCGGCGACATCCTCGGCGTTGCCGTTGCCCACCAGCGTGAGATCGGAGCCTTCCGGTCTGAAGTAGGTCAGATTGGCCATGTCGCCGCCGCCGGGGTGGAAGGGCAGTCTGTCCATCGGCCGGCGAATGAGGAACACCTCGTGTCGGGTAGCTTCCAAGGGGAGATCGTAGCCGATACGGTTCATGAAGCGTCCGGACCAAGGGCCGGTGGCTGTCACCACAATGGGCGCTTCGTAACGCTCCGTGGCGGTACGTACGGCCACCACCCTGCCGTTTTCTATCTCCACGTCGGTGACCGGTGATTCCAATAGGATCTCGGCGCCCATCTCCCGAGACCGGGCGGCGTAGGCCATCGCCGTGCCGGAAGGGTCGGCATGTCCCGACTGCGGCTCCCAGGCGTAGGACTCGCCGTCGGCGTAGTCGAAGGCCGGGGCAAGTTCCTGGGCCTCCTGCTTGGTGATGATCTCCGTCTCGATGCCGACGGCTTGCTGCAGGGCGATGTTGTGCTTGAGTCCGTCGTGCGATTCCTCGGGGACGAAGACCATGTAGCCCGTCTGAACGAAGCCGCAGTCTCCCCCTCCGACGGCATCGTCCCAGTTTCGGAATATCTTCAGGCTTTCCCAGGCGAGATGAGCGTTGACGGTCGTGGAGTAGTGCATCCGCACCGCACCGGAGGAGCGGCCAGTCGAGCCGGAGCCGAGCGTGTCTCTCTCCAGCAGGACGGGTGACTGCACGCCGCGCGACACCAAGTTATAGAGGATACTCGTCCCCATAACTCCGCCGCCGATGATGACAGCGTCCGTGGTTACCGTCATAGCTTCCTCACCGTGCGTATCCCAGATTGTCGTCGGATGGTGCGTCCTTCGTTCCGATATAATACCCGACCTACCCCATCAGTGCGACACGTTAGGGAGGAAGGCGTTGGAGTTCACAATAGCAGTCTTGCCCGGAGACGGCATCGGGCCTGAGGTTATCGGCGAGGCGGTCAAGGTACTGAACGAAGTCGGCGACCGGTTCGGGCACCGGTTCGACATGAGGTCGGGGCCTATCGGCGGGAACGCGATCGACCGGTTCGGCACTGCCCTGCCCGATGAGACGCTGGAGGCGTGCTACGACGTCGATGCGGTGCTGTTCGGCGCGGCAGGCGGCCCGAAGTGGGACGTGGCTGATGCCGAGGAGCGTCCCGAACAGGGCATCCTCAGAATCCGCCGCGAGTTTGGGCTTTTCGCCAACATCCGTCCGGCGAAGTCGCACCCCGCGCTCTATGCGGCGAGCTCGCTGAAACCGGAGTACCTCGAAGGGGTCGATTTGATCGTCCTGCGCGAGCTGATCGGGGGACTCTACTTCTCTCGTCCGAAGAAGCGATGGGCGACCAAAACGGGGAAGCGGCGTGGCATGGACACGCTGAAGTACAGCGAGGAGGAGATCGCCCGCGTGGTCAGAGTGGGCTTCGAGTTGGCTCGCCAACGACGCGGCAAGCTGGTGTCCACGGACAAGTTCAACGTGATGGAGTCTTCCCGGCTGTGGCGGGAGGTTGCCACGGAGGTCGGGACCGAGTATCCCGACGTCGAGCTGGAGCACATCCTGGCGGACAACCTCGCCATGCAGCTGCTCAGAAACCCCGCTCGATTCGACGTGATCGTGGCGAGCAACATATTCGGCGACCTGCTGTCCGACGAGGCCGCCATGCTGACCGGATCGCTGGGGATGCTTCCATCCGCGAGTCTCGCCGAGCCGCCGGGCGTGGACGGCAGCGGGAAGCGTCTGTTCGGGCTGTACGAGCCTGTACACGGCAGCGCGCCGGACATCGCGGGTGAGGGGATCGCCAATCCCATAGGAGCGATCTACAGCATGTCGATGATGCTGAGATACTCCCTGGGTCTCGCTGAGGCGGCCGACGCGGTCGAGCGCGCCGTCGAGGGCGTCCTGTCTGAGGGCTACTGCACGCCGGACCTCGCCCGGGGCGGCGGGACCGTCATAGACACGCGACAGATGGGCGACCTGATTACAGGTAGCTTGTGACCAGGTCCCCTACTTCCGAGGTGGAGTAGCCCATCCGGCCTGCGCTGAGGCTCGCGATCTTCTCGGACGTAACCGACATGATCGCGCCCTCGACCTGCTTCGCGGCAGCCTTCTCGCCGAGGAAGTCGAGCATCATACCCATTGCGCCGATTGCGGCGAGGGGATTGATGACGCCCTGCCCTGCGTACTTCGGGGCGGAGCCTCCCATCGGCTCGAACATGGAGAAGCCGTCCGGACGGATATTCCCGCCCGCGGCGATGCCGAGCCCGCCCTGAATCATCGCGGCCAGGTCGGTGATGATGTCGCCGAAGAGGTTGTCGGTGACGATCACGTCGAACCACTCGGGGTTCTTGATCATCCACATGCACGTTGCGTCGACGTGGGCGTAGTCGAGCTTCACGTCGGGGTACTCTTCGGCAACCTCGTGGAAGGTGCGTTCCCACAGGTCCATGGCGTACGTGAGCACGTTGGTCTTGCCGACAAGGGTGAGCTCCTTGCGGTCGCGGGTCTGCGCCAGATCGAAGGCGTACCGGATGCACCGTTCGACGCCTTTGCGGGAGTTCTCTGAAATCTGAATGGCGATCTCGTCGGGGGTCCCCTTGTGTCGAAACTCACCGAGTCCCTTGTAGATGCCCTCGGTGTTCTCGCGCACGACGACGAAGTCGATGTCCTCCGGTCCCTTGTCCTTGATGGGAGTCCAGACGCCGGGGTAGAGCTTGACGGGCCGCAGATTGATGTACATCTCGTAGTGGAAGCGGAGCGTCAGCAGAATCCCCTTCTCGAGGATGCCGGGCTTGACGTCCGGGTGGCCGATGGCGCCGAGGAAGGCCGCGTCCATGGTGCCAAGCTCGTCGCGGACGGAGTCGGGCAGGATCTCGCCCGTCCTCTTGTAGCGCTCGCCGCCGATGTCGTACTCGACCACCTCGTAGTCGATGCCGTTCTTCTCAGCGACGGCCTGCAGCACCTTCATGGCCTCGTCGGTCACCTCGGGCCCGGTGCCGTCCCCCGGTATCGTTCCAATCTTGTACATCGAAATTCCTCTGCGTTTGGGTGTCGGGGCAGGCAAGTATTATAGCCGTTCGGCGGAGTGCCCGAAAACAAATTTCTTGTGTAGGACGTTCGTGGGGAGGGCAGGTGGAGCGAGTCTGATGTCGAATAGCCGGGGCGCGTCCAGGGTGGGGAGTTTCAGCAAAGAGAGTTTTTTGGTGTTAGGGGATCGCGTTTAACCTGACATTCCCTGACACTGTCTGACATTGTGCGATTTTCCCAACGTCTGCGGATGGAATGGTGCGACCCGGAACGGAAACCCAAGTAGCACCATGATAGGTCATATGTGCTATTGCGTCAAATCGAAACGGGCAACTCATGAGGGAAGCAATTACAGGGGCTGAACGGCCCCTCACGGCAGGGAGGGTGTCGACCGGGTCGCGATACTAGCGTCCGCTGCGCCTTCGGTCTTCCTTTATTCGCGCGCTTCGACCTGAGCGGCCGCGGAGGTAGTAGAGGCGCGCTCGGCGCACCTTGCCGTGCCGGACGATCTTGACGCTCTGGACGATGGGCGAGTGGACGAGGAAGGTGCGCTCGACGCCCACTTCCTGCGTGACGCGGCGTACGGTGAAGCTCTCGCCGGGCCCGCGACCTCGCCTTCGTATGACGACGCCCTCGAAGACCTGCGTCCGCTCCCGGTCGCCTTCCTTAACCTTGATCATTGTCTGGACGGAATCTCCGGGGCGAAAGTCGTCGACTTCGGGGTTGGCCGCGACGGGCGCGAGGTGATGGGCTTCCATTGTAGGTTCGTCCTCAGGGGATTGAGTGCTGCTTAGTACGTGGTCGAGTGGCAGTTCGCTCACTTGTGCAACTCATCAAGTGTAGCCGCTTTGGGGTACGCGATGCAATATAACCCCGGCGGTGATTCCGGTTGTCTTGGGGGCTTGGGGCGAGGTGGACAGCAACGATCAGCTAGTCCTGTATCCTCAACACAAGCCGACTGCCTGGGCAGATCCTCCTTGCGACGAACTCGTAAGCCGCACGCTTGACTGGATTGCCTTACTCATCATAGTATATTGGTAAGGAGCCTTTGATGCTAGTGAAGATTACGTCGAAGCGGCAGGTCACGTTCCCCGCCCGGGTGTTGGACGCTCTGGGGGTGGGTCCCGGCGACCAGCTCGAGCTGGAAGAAGGCCCTGACGGCTTCACTCTGCGTGCGCGGCGAATCGACCCTGCCCGTCTCGCACCTCTGCGGGGCAAGCTGCGTCGCACGGACACCCCATTCGACATCGAGTCGTTCCGCGATGAGCCCCGTGACCCCACGCTTCGGGATTGATACGTCGGTGCTGGTGCGATTGCTTACTGGCGAGCCGGCGGAGGACTTCGAGCACTGCGTGAGCAGGCTGCGTGTACTTATTGAGGACAACGGCGCCGAAGTATTCGCCTCGAATCAGGTCATTGGAGAGGCGTACGTCGCCGTTCAGCATCACTATGGGGTATTCAAGGGTGACGCGCGAGCCGGTCTCAAGGACGTGCTACGGAGCGGGCTGGTATCCCCACTGAACGGGCGGGCGGTCTTCGAGGCACTTGAGGCTGCGAGCGGGCCCGGTCTGTTCGACCGCCTCATCGCCGAAGAGTACGCACGCAGTGGTGTTGAGGTCCTCACGCTGGACCGTAGGATGGCGTCCTTGCCCGGCGTGCGGCGCCTGTAGAGGTCACTGACCTTTCGGCCGCCGCGACATCATGTAGCTCGGCGGTAGGGTGGAAGTGGCGGCGTCACTGCTCCAAAGTGTCGAGAAACGCCCTATCCTTCGAGGACAGCTCGGCATCTTCGAGCAGGTCGGGACGTCGCTGGAAGGTGCGGCGAAGGGACTCGTGCCTACGCCACTCTTCGATGCGGGCGTGGTCTCCTGAGAGGAGCACATCCGGCACGGTCATGCCGCGGAAATCGGCGGGACGGGTGTACTGGGGGTGTTGGAGCAGGCCGGTGGTAAACGAGTCGTTGCGGGTCGATTCGTTGGAGCCGACGACACCGGGGATCAGACGCGCAACAGCTTCAATCAGGACGATCGCGGCCGCCTCTCCCCCATTGAGAACGTAGTCGCCGATACTGATCTCATGGGTGGCGAGGTGCTCGCGCACTCGCTCGTCGAATCCCTCGTACCGACCACATAGCAGGATGAGATCGTCTTCGGCTGCAAACTCTTCGACCTGGGGCTGTGTGAGGCGTTCTCCTTGCGGCGTCAGTAGGATCACCGGAGCGCTTTCGCTCGTGTCGAATTTCTCGTGAATCGACTCCACGCCCTCGAACAACGGCTCGGGCTTCATCAACATGCCGGGGCCGCCCCCGAAGGTGTAGTCGTCGGTGGAGCGGTGCCGGTCGTGCGTGTAGTCACGGATGTCGTGTACGCGCAGATCGATAAGCCCCGCGTCGATGCCGCGATGCACCACTCCCTCAGCGAAGGGGCTGTCGAACATGCGAGGAAAGATGGTCAGGACGTGAAAGCGCATTTGCGCAGAGCCCCCTTCCTTAGTCCTTCCCCCGTCGGGGGAAGGATATAGGGTTGATAGTCCTTCCATCGCGAGGGGAGGATACGAGGTTGCGGTCTACTTTTCCATCGCGAGGGGAGGATACGAGGTTGCGGTCTACTTTTCCCCCGCGGGGTTAAGGATACGAAGCTGAGAGTCCTTCCGCGTGCGGGAAGGATTACGAGGTTGGGGCCTTCTCCCGCATACTTAATTGCTCTGGAGTCATCTAGTGAGCGGGGTGACCGCGCCAGCCTTGGAGCATCTCAAGGCCGTGCGTTAGGGCTGTCAACGCGACCTCGAGGGTCTCGCGGACTCCCTTGGGGCTGCCCGGGAGATTGACTATGAGGCATCCGTTGCGGACGCCTACGACTGAGCGGCTCAACATTGCCAACGGGGTGATCCGCATCGTCTCCGACCTCATGGCCTCGGCGATGCCCGGCACCTGGAACTCGACAACGGCTGCGGTCGCCTGCGGGGTGACGTCTCGAGGGCCTAGGCCGGTGCCACCCGTCGTAACGATGACGTCCACGTCGCCCCCGTCGCTCCATGCCCTCAGCCGCTCCGCTATCCGGTCGGCTTCGTCGGGCACGATGTCGCGGTGAACAAGCCTGAACCCGCTCGCGGTCATCATCTCGGCCACGGCGTCTCCGCTCGTGTCCTCACGCTCACCCTTTGCGCCTGCGTCGCTGCTGGTGAGTACGGCAAAGCTGAATTTGTGATCGGAACCGGTCATCGGAACTGTCGAATAGTCCAGTCGATGTTTAGAAAAAGTATAAAACTACAACTAAAATCCCTTGCGCGTCGTTCGTCCCATCTGTGAGACTCGGACATAACCGGCCTTTAGGTGCAATGCACCGGGCTGGCAGCACATTAACAGTGTAGCACGCAGCATTGCTCTTTGAGGGTGCCAGGTGATTCATCACAAGCCCGTGATGGTCGATGAGGTCGTATCGGCGATTCAGCCGCGTTCAGGCGGCCGCTATATCGACTGCACGACCGGAGAGGGTGGTCACGCAGAGGCTATTCTTGGTCACTGCGATCCCCCTGCCCGACTTCTCGGTCTCGACTTGGACCGAGAGGCGCTTGCGGTCGCGGAAGACCGGCTTGCACGGTTCAGTGAGACGACGACACTGATCGAGACCAGCTATGTGAATATCGTCGAAGTCGCCGCCAAGCAAGGTTTTGTCCCCTGCGACGGGGTCCTGTTCGATCTCGGAGTCTCGTCACTCCAGCTCGAAAATGCCTCACGCGGGTTCGCTTTCTTAAAGGAAGCGTCCCTGGACATGCGGTTCGGCCCTTCCATCGGGAGATCGGCAAGGGAGATCGTCAACGAGACGGACGAGACGGACTTGGCGAATCTCATATACCGGCTGGGGGAAGAACGCAGGTCGAGACGGATCGCCCGGGCAATCGTCAGAGCGCGACCGGTCGAGACGACCGTTGAACTGGCCGAAGTTGTCGCAAGAGCGATCGGATGGCCAAGCCGGGCTCGCAGGAGGACCCACCCCGCGACCCGCACGTTTCAAGCCCTCCGAATCGCCGTGAACGACGAGCTCGGCAACGTGGAGGCGGGAATCCGGGGGGCCATAGGAGTCTTGAGACAGGGAGGTCGCCTGGTGGTCGTCAGCTATCACTCCCTGGAAGACAGGTTGGTCAAGAACCTTCTACGGGAGGAGTCGAAACCGGTCGACGAGAATCACTCCCCTGCCCTGCGACTCATAACAAAGAGGGTCATTAAGCCGGACACCGCAGAGATCGAGGTGAATCGGCGAAGTCGGAGCGCAAGGATGCGAGTGGCGGAACGACTCTGACCGGGGGATGTTCGGTCCCAAGGGTGTTACACGAAAGAGAAAGAAAACGACAGGCGGGATGGCAAACCGAAACGACAATGGAGTAGGCCGTATGGTGTCAGACGAGATCGTAGCAGCTATCGACGTAGGTACCACGAAGGTTTGTACGATTGTGGGCCGGAAGGTCGGCAAGAACGGTATCCAGATCTTGGGGTACAGCACGGCCAAGAACTACGGCATGAGGAAGGGCGTCGTATCGGACGTTTCGGCGGCTGAGCGCGCGGTACGTGTGTCCATCAAGGCCGTCGAGGACAAGACGGGTCACAAGGTGGACTCCGCGTTCGTGGGTGTCACGGGGGCGCACGTTCGGTTTGAGAACCGTCATGAAAGGCTGGAAATCGAAAATCGGAAGGGCATCGTTACCGCCGACGATGTGGCGAGCGCGCCCAAGAAGCTGAGCGAGTCCATCGACTTGCCGGGACGGACGGTGATCCATGCCAATTCCATCAGCTACACGCTTGACGGCGAATCGGGCATCCGGCATCCCGTGGGAATGCACAGCAAGGAGATGCAGGTAGAGGCGCATTTCGTGACGGGGTCCAACACGTTCATAGACCGTCTCGTCGATGTGATCGAAGTGGCCGGTGTCAGGATAAACAGCCTCGTGCTCGAGCCGCTTGCGAGCGGACTCGCCGTTCTCACGCCGGAAGAGCGTAAGAAGGGCGCCGTGATCGTGGATATCGGCGGCGGCACGACGGACATAGTAGCCTTCAAGGGCAGCAGTATCTACTACACCGGGGTCATACCGGTGGGCGGCTTCCAGTTCACCAACGACATCGCCCTGTCATTCAGCACAACGTTCGATGCGGCGGAAGCAATCAAGCTGGAGCACGGGAGCGCGGAGTTTCAGCCGGCGTCGGCCGGTGAGCAAATCCTCGTTCCGGTCATAGGGCGTGACAAGCAGCTGAAGGTAAGCCGCCTGGAGATATGTCAACTGGTACGCGAGCGCGCTATGGAGCTCGCGCGGATGATCAAGGTGAAACTCGACTCCGAACGGGTGGGGAGTGGCGAGGACTCGGTCCTCGTCCTCACCGGCGGAGCTTCCAATATGCCCGGGTTCGCCGAACTCGTGCAAAAGAGCGTCGGCATCGACGTGCGCCATGGCGTCCCGGACATGCGTGGGACCGTCCCCACCGAACTGAGGGACCCTGTCTACGCTACGGCGATCGGCACGCTCCTTTGGGGATTGACCGATTATGTCCCCGAGGACGCCGGCTTCGGAGTAAGGAACGGAAGCGGGAACGGGATTGCCAATGGGCATAACACCAATCACTCATCGGAATCGAACGGACTCTTCGGGAGTTTGAAGCGCCGGCTTGGCGCACTCATTTCGTAGATATTCTTTGCACCAAAGAAAGAGAGGACTTAATGGTCGTAAACACACACCCTCAGAACGGAGCCAATATCAAGGTCGTCGGCATTGGCGGCGGTGGATCGAACGCCGTGTCGAGGATGTTCCGGGAACGACTGCCGGGCATCGAGTACATGGTGGTCAATACGGACACGCAGGCCCTGCTGCGCTCCGACGTGCCGGTGCGCATCGCCATTGGCGAGTTGCTGACGCAGGGCAAGGGCGTCGGGGGCAACCCCGATCTCGGGGCCAAGTCGGCTAGCGAGAGCAGGGAAGAGGTCCACGAGGCGACCCGTGAGTCCGACATGGTCTTCATCGCCGCCGGAATGGGCGGAGGCACGGGCACGGGAGCTGCGCCGGTCATCTCAGAGATCATCAAGGAGACCGGGGCCCTCACGGTCGGCGTGGTTACCATGCCGTTCATGTTCGAAGGCACCCGCCGAATGCGGACCGCCGAGGAGGGCATCGAGCGGCTCCAGGAACACGTCGATACCCTGCTCGTCATACCTAACGAGCGGCTCCACATCATCTCGGACGAAGAGATCACTGCGGAGAACGCGTTCCGCATGGCCGACGACGTGCTGCGGCTCGGCGTGCAGTCGATTGCCGAGCTTGTGACCGTACCCGGAGAGATCAACCTGGACTTTGCGGACATTCAGTCCGTCATGCAAGACGCAGGCCCCGCCTGGATGTCGATCGGCTGGGGCAAGGGCGAGAATCGGGCCAAGGCGGCCGCTCAGCAGGCGATCTCCAACCCGCTGCTCGACGTTTCGGTCGAGGGCGCGACCGGCGTGCTGTTCAACGTGACCGGGGGTTCCGATCTCCGGCTGTCCGAGCTTCACGAGGCGGCAGAGGTCATCCAGCGGGTCGTGGACCCCGATGCGAATATCATCTTCGGTATGGCGAACGACGCGAAGATGGAGAACGAGGTCAAGCTCACCGTCATCGCAACCGGGTTCCCGACTTCCGAGAACATGCAGCAGAAGGACGAGCAGATCAGGGCGCTTCTCAAGGACGCCCTGGGCAGCGAAGAGGCGGAGATCGATCTTCCGCCGTTCCTTCGCCGCATCTCCAAGTATCGTGATGAGGTGGCGGTGAGGTAGTAGTCCGTCGAGCTTCCTACACTCGATGGACCGGAGGGGAGGGTAGGTCAAAGGGGTCGCGGTTTCGCGGCCCCTTTTGTCGTCTGCGCTACCCTCCGCGAACACTCCCCTGCCCATCTAATTCCCCGGTTCCGGCCCACTATTCCCCTCCACGGACTCCCGCCGGCGAGCATCCCATGTTAACCTCTCGCTAATTTCTTACGGATTTCTTAACGACGCGAGAGCCGCTTATTACAGGCATTCAGCGTTATTGTTCCCAGCGGTCGTGGCACGCGGTCAGCTACGACCGCTTGCGATTTTGCGCTTGACAGACCCAATATCTAGTGGTAGCGTCTTGGTCACCTGTTACGTGCTGCTTGCGCAATGGGAGTTGTGGACGGTGCCGGTGAGCGGTGATGCGTTGTCCTCATTGCAGCCATAGCCAATCGAAGGTCATCGACTCGAGGGAGACGGTCGACAGCATCCGTAGACGGCGGGAGTGTTCGTACTGCGACCGCCGGTACACAACGTACGAGCGGGTGCAGTCGAACTCTCTGCAGGTAGTCAAACGGGACGAACGGCGGGAGGAGTTTAGCAGCGACAAGTTAAGGGTAAGCATCCTTAAGGCGTGTACGAAACGCCCACTGCCGACCGGCAGCATTGATAAGCTGGTCGGCGAGATCGAAGGGGATCTGTACGCGCTGGGGCTGTCCGAGATACCTTCGCACACCATAGGTGAATCGGTAGTGGACCGGCTCCGAGAATTCGACAGAGTCGCATATATACGGTACGCAAGCGTGTACAGAGACTTTCAAGACATACAGACCTTCCGACAGGAGATTGACGCCCTGCTCGACCCCGAGACGCAGGAGCCGATCAACCAACTCTCCTTCCTCGGATCGGACACGGGAGTTATCAAAGCTCCCTCCCCGGAACGCCGGGGCCGGCGCACCAGGCAGGCGGACCCCGGCGAAGGCTAGAAGGTCAGCCGCTTTTTCACCCTTCGGGACACTGCTTAGGTACTTGGCTGAACCCTTCACTAGCGAAAAATATCTAAGAAATACGACCTTAAGCCTGTAGATTTCTCAAAATATTCTAGGATATGGCTAGGCAACAACAGTTCGGGGGAGGGCGGTCAACCGCCACAATATGTGGTGGACGGTTCAACACCACTCCTTCGTAGAATCAACGGAGGGAAACTGGAATTGATCCAAACATACACAAAAAAACTTCCATACAAGGGGCAAGCGGATGGTCATCGAAGAGAGAAATGATACAGGACTCAGACGAGGTGCCACGAACGGGAGGATGACCCCTGCCATCACGGATGCCGACATCGATTTGAGCGAGAATGCCCGTGTCGTGCTGGAGAAACGGTATCTCCGCAAGGACGCTAAGGGAGAGATCGCCGAGACTCCCGCGGGGATGTTTCGGCGGGTCGCCCAAGCGATAGCGGCCCCCGAGTATGCGAACGGGCCCATCGAAGAGGCCATGGCCTGGGAAGAGAAATTCTACGAGGTCATGGCCAAGCTGGAGTTCGTGCCGAACTCCCCTACCCTCATGAACGCCGGAATCCAGCGTGCCGACGGTCAGGGCACCGGAACGCTTTCCGCCTGCTTCGTGATGGGGCTGGAAGACCACATGGACGGAATCATGACCACCGCCAAGGAGACGGCGATGGTCCAGAAGTACGGGGGCGGCACCGGTTTCGCCCTTTCGTCCATCCGACCTAAGGGTGCGAACATCCAGACGACGCACGGCCAGGCCTGCGGGCCGGTCGAGGTCCTGCGGCACCTGTCGTCGGTCTCCAAGCTCGTCACACAGGGCGGCAAGAGGGACGGGGCCAACATGGCCGTCATGGACGTACACCATCCCGACATCATGGAGTTCATCGACTGCAAGGCGCAGGAGGGTGAAATCCACAACTTCAACATCTCGGTGGGCGCAAGCCACGAGTTCATGAAGGCCGTCAAGGCGGGCACCACCTACCCTCTCCGGTTCCACGAGAACCCCGCAGACACTTCTTCGCCCATCGTCGAGGTGGGAAGGCTGGACGCGCGCGCGGTCTTCGAGAAGATCGTCTATGGCGCGTGGCGCAACGGCGAACCGGGAATGATCTTTCTCGACTGGGTAAATCACCTAAACCCGACGCCCCATATCGGACGCATGACGGCGACCAACCCGTGCGGCGAGCAGCCACTTCTGCCCTACGAGTCCTGCAACCTCGGCGCGATCAGCCTTCAGAGGTTCATCGTCGAGGTAGACGGTCACCCGACAGTCGAATACGACAAGCTCCGCGAGGTCGTGCACGTTGCAACCCGGTTCCTCGATAACGTCATCGACGCTAACGCCTACTCGGTCGACAAGATCGAGACAATGACCAAGGCCACCCGCAAGATCGGCCTCGGCGTCATGGGCTTCGCCGACATGCTCGTGCAGATGGGAATACCCTACGACTCGGAGGAGGGCTTGGAGCTGGGCCGCAAGATCATGCGGTTCATCAAGGACGAGTCCGACAAGATGTCGGTGATGCTGGCGGAGGAGCGGGGCAACTTCCCCGCTTATGAGGGCAGTAGGTTCGACACGCCTGACGGCTCTCCCATGCGCAACGCCTGCCGCCTGACCGTCGCGCCGACGGGCACGACCTCGATGATCGCGGGTTGCTCCAGCGGAATCGAGCCTCTGTTCGCCCTGTGCTTCCACAAGCACAACATTCTCGGCGGCGAGAGCCTGCTGTACGTGGACGAGAATTTCGAGAAGGCGGCCAGGGACGGCGGATTCTACAGCGAAGACCTGATGAACTACCTGGCGGAGGGAGGATCGCTGCAGGACCGCGAGGACGTACCCGACTCGGCCAAGCGCACGTTCGTTGTGGCAGGGGACATCTCCCCCGAAATGCACGTGCGGATGCAGGGGGTATTCCAGGAGAGCGTCGACGCGGCCATCTCCAAGACTATCAACTTCCCGAACGAGGCGACCGAGGAAGACGTCCGGAGCGCGTACATGCTCGCGTGGGAGCTGGGTTGCAAGGGAATCACGGTATACCGCGCCGGCAGCCGCGAGGCGGAGGTCCTGACGGCCGGCAAGGAGAACGAGGAACAGGCAACGGAGACCGAGTCGAACGGCCAGATGTCCCCTACCCTCGTCGAGCGCAGTCCTCGTCCCCGGGTTGTGCGCGGGCTCACTGAGAATATCCGCACCGGACAGGGCAATCTCTACGTGACGATCAACTTCGACAACGAGAGCAACCGTCCGTTCGAGGTGTTCTGCGCGCTCGGAAAGGCGGGCAGTGTCGAGTCCGCCCACCTAGAGGCCATCGCCAGGCTTGTTTCCATGTCTTTGCGCACAGGAGTCGACCCGGACCAAATCGTCGACCAGTTGAAGGGCATTACCGATCAGCCCGTATGGGACGGAGGGACCCTCGTCGGATCGATACCCGACGCGATATCGCACGTGCTCGAGAAGTACACCTCGAAGAAGTTGGTGACGGACGCACCGGCGGCCCAGATTGGACTCTTCCCGTCTACGGAATCCGTTGGGGACAGCACCAAAGTCACACCGGCGGGTCCTATGACCGGCAAGCGGTGTCCCGAGTGCTCGGCCTTTCTCGTTGCCCAGGAAGGCTGCCTGAACTGCCTCGACTGCGGCTACAGTAAGTGTGACTGACACAAAATAGCGCCGCACCCGTTCAGATTGAATCGGGACGCGCCATTGGCGATAGTTCTATACCGACGACCCGCTCAAGGCGGGTCGTCTTTGTTTAGCAGGCCATGATCCCCGACTGACCCAAGGCCCCCGTCCTTCACCGCATAACAGCGCCGATGTTGTATCATGGCATCCCCGCGGCGGGCAGTGCCGCGATATGTCACCGGAGCACACCCAATGACACTTCACGAAAAACCTTTTGTCGCCATTACCATGGGCGACCCCGCAGGAATCGGGGCGGAAGTCACCGCCAAGGCCCTTCAGGACGATTCCATATACGAAAAATGTCGCCCGTTCGTGGTCGGAAACGTGGCAGCGATCGACCACGCCATTGAGATCGCCGGACTGGACGCTTCGGGCAAGGTGGCGCACGAATTGGAAGACGTAGCCGGTGAACCGGGCGTCATCGACGTGCTGGACCCGGAGAATCTCGACTATTCCGGCATCGAGCTTGGAGAGCTGTCCGCCTCGGCGGGCAAGGCGGCCGTCGAGTGGGTGCTCAAGGCGGGCGAGATGGCGGCTGCCGGGCAGGTCCAGGCAATCGTGACCGCTCCTATCAACAAGGAAGCGGCAAGTATGGCGGGGTACAAGGACATCGGCCACATGGAGATATTCCAGAGCCAGACGAACTCGAAAGAGGTGGCGACGATGCTCATGGCCGACGTGCTGCGCGTCGTCCACCTCACGACGCACCGGCAGCTCCGCATCGCCTGCGACTACGTTACCGTGGACAACGTCCTCGCAAAGACTGTCCTCACCCACGAACACTTCGTGCGGTGGGGCTTCCCTACCCCGCGCATCGGCGTCTCGGCGCTGAATCCCCATGCCAGCGACGGCGGTCTCCTCGGCGACGAGGAGGAGAAGCAGATCGCGCCCGCGATCGACAAGGCCCGCTCGCTCGGCATCGACGCGACGGGGCCGGTGCCCCCGGACACCGTGTTCACTCAAGCGATCAACGGCAAGTACGACGTCGTCCTCGCCATGTACCACGACCAGGGGCACATCCCCATCAAGGTGCACAACTGGGAGCGGAGCGTCAGCGTGAACCTCGGCCTGCCGTTCATCCGAACGTCGGTCGACCACGGCACGGCGTTCGACATCGCCGGTCAGGGCATCGCCCACCACGAGAGCATGGCTGAAGCGATCGGAGTCGCGGTCGACTTGGCAAGCGAGAGCAAGCTGCGGTGAGGGTGCCACAGGCACTGCTCCTAGCCATTGGCAACCAGAAACTCTCCACTTACCAGCCCCTCGCGCGGCGAGTGACTGTATTTGTCCCCAAACGTCCTGCGACTCGGCTACAATAGAGTAGTTGCAGAAAGATAGGGCGTCCTTCGAGTGCCTCGGGGCTAGGAGAGGACGTCAAAACGGACGGTATTCAATGAAGATCACGTTTATCGGCGGCGGCGTCATGGCGGAGGCGATACTCGGCGGGATTCTTGACGCGGGTGTCGCCAAGGCGGACGAGATTCGCTTCGGGGAACCCGTGGCTGAACGCCGGACTGTGCTTGCCGAGACCTACGGTGTTGCGGCGGACGCCGACAACCTCGCCGTGATCGAGGGCGCGGACATCGTTGTCCTCGCGATGAAGCCGCAGCATCTCGCCACGGCTATGGACGGTATCAAGTCCGGCCTTCGCGGAGACCAAGCGGTGCTTTCCATCGTTGCGGGAGCGACCCTGGAGACCTTGAGCAAGGGGCTGCGTCATCGAGCGGTCGTCCGTGTGATGCCGAATACCCCCGCTCAGATACGCGAGGGCATGACCGTGTGGACGGCCACCGATCAGGTCAACGACGAGCAAAAGGCGGACAGCCAGCGGATCGTCGCGTCTTTCGGCGAGGAGATATACGTCGAGGACGAGAAGTACATCGACATGGTGACGGCCCTCAGCGCGAGCGGCCCCGCTTACGTCTTCCTGTTCATCGAGGCGCTCATCGACGCGGGTGTCTACATGGGGCTGCAGCGTCCGATGGCGAGGAAGCTCGTTCTCCAGACGGTCATAGGGAGCGCCAAGTACGTTCAGGAGACGGGAATGCACCCGGCGGAGCTCAAGGACATGGTATCGTCGCCCGCGGGCGGTACGGTCGAGGCGCTCATGTCGTTTGAGAAATCGGCCTTTAGAGGGTCCGTGCTGGAAGCGGTGGACGCTGCCTATCGGAAGTACCAGGCCCTGGGTGAGGACAGTTGAACTTCTTCGCTACCTTCATAAACCTGTTCCTCACTGCCTTGTCGCTGGCGATACTCGCCCGCGTAATCATGTCGTGGGTGACCATGTTCGCACCCGACTCACCGATCGTCAAAACGATCAACGACATGCTCAATCAGATGACGGAGCCGGTCCTGGGACCGTTGCGACGGGTGATTCCTCCGTTGGGCATGTTCGATCTCACGCCGATGATTGCCCTGATCCTGCTGCAAGTTATACAGGTCTACTTGGTGCCGGCTCTCCTATCCTAGTCTTCGCCTGATCTCCGCCTCACTGAGGCCCTCGACGGCCATTAGCTTTGTGCGCGACCGCTCTCCGGAGATGATGGACACCGTGCGTTTTGGGACTCCGAGGCGGCTCGCCACCACTTCCACCACGGCCTTGTTCGCCCTGTCCCGCTCCGGTGCCGCCGTCACGTAGACCTTGACCTTGCCGTCTTGCGTGACGATCCGATTGCGGCTGGCCTTCGGCTGGACCTGAATCTCAATGGTGGCAGTGGGCATCTATGGAGCATTCCATGCAATGGAGTCCTGTAGAGGCGAGTGCTCGACTAACGAACCGAGCCAGAGCGACGGCTCTTCGCCGAGAGGGTGCGCGTAGTACATCGCGAGGTTATATAGCACGACGGCTGCCCCCAGAACAGCGACGAGTGCGACTATGCCCACCCCTGGCACCCTACCTTTCACCCAGCCCAAGAGCCAGTCCGCAGCAATCCCGGCGAGGGCGAACGCCACGGGCACAGCAACGATAAGACGGGAGAACATCCCTTCTTGTCGCGTCAGGCCCACTCCAATTACTACAACGGCCAAAAGGACGAGAAGCGCTCCGTAGGAATCTTCGCGCCATCGACGGACGCACACGAGCAGGCCAACCAAGACGAGCAGTCCCGTGAGCGAATCGACGATCCTTCCCCCACCCTTTCCAAAGTCATCGGCGCTCGTACTCCACACCAGAGCGCGTCCGGTGTTGACGACATTCCCGGTGACGGTGCGCAGTTGGCCCATCACGCCTTCGCTATGGAGATATCGCGGAGTCTCGGTAATGAGCAGCACCTTGGCATCGTCCCTTAGCGCAGCGTCGGTCGCGGCAGCCGCCCAGAATGGCAGGCTGACGATTAGCGCCGGAAGGGCAAAGGCCGCAAACCTCTCACCCAGAATTCGTGGACTGATAGTGCCGGCTAGATAGAATCGCAGCCATAGACAAAATGCTGCCGCCGCGAAGACTACCGCCGCAAAGTCAAGGTAGAGGCTGAGTCCGACAAGCGCCCCTGGAAGAACGAGCAGGTTCCTGCGAGACGATTCGTCCGTAGCCGCGTGAAAGGCCCTGAACAGGAGATAGAGGGCCGTGACCTCGACAAGGAGCAGCAGACTCGTCGGCAGTGCCAGCCTGGCATAGGTAAGCGGCCAGATGCCGACCGCCATGAGCAAGGTCGCAATCAGGGCCACTCGGCGGTTGAACAGCGTGGCGATCAGAAAGTACGACACTCCGACGGAGGCCAACGACGCGATTCCCGATAGCAGCCGCGCCATGCCGATATCATCACCTACCAGAGTCGTCCAAAAGGCGAGAACGTAGGCGTATCCGGTCAAAGAACCGGCCAGGAGGTCGTGTGAGAGACCAATCCAGCCCTCGAATTCGATCTGGCGAGCAACCAGGACAAACGCTTGCTCCCCGGGCAAGATTTCTTCAGGGGAAGTTCCAAGACCCCAGAGCCGGGTCAGTACCAGAATCGACCCCACGACGGCGGTGGTGGCAACGGCTAACGTGAGCTTCGCGGCATGGGTGAACTGCACCGGACCTAGTGAATTATCGGCGGATGTGTCCACTGCCGGACCGGGACTGCTTGGCGTCGCTGAGACCGTCGACACTATGGCCCCTACCACACGCCCAATTGAAGCTGTGCGCGTAGGCTTCTCCCCCGCAAGAGGCGAACCGCAGAAATTGCAGAAGTTCTGCTGTGACGGATTATGGGCCGCACACTGCGGGCACTCAACACCACCTGTGAGCGGCTGGGCGCAGTTTCCGCAATAGGATGCGCCCATGCGGTTCTCGTGTGCGCAGCTCCTGCACGTCACTCCCATTGTGGTCTTCCCTGCACTACGTACCCACGGTGAGTTCGTAGAAAAATGGTTGGCTCTGAGCAATCATCTGAAGCCTCGCTCCTTCATCTCCAGCCACTCGCCGACGTTGAATCCACCTTGGCCAGCCTCTGCCGCGGCCTTCTGAAGTGCCTGCCATGACTCGAAGTCGACCGCATCGACGGCGGGCTGTCGCGCCGCGGCCGCCTCCGGTCGCTCCATCCAGTCGAAGTAGCCGGAGACGTTGACGTACGCGATGAGCGCCAAGACAGCGACGGCCACTGCCCCGGTGGCCCATTGACTCTTGGCGAATCGCAAACCGAACAGCCAGTCCAGGGCGAGGGCGACGAAGAGAAAGAATATAGGGGCGGCACCGACGGCTCGTGCGGCGTCGGGCGTACCGCTGCCCGACACTTGAACGGGAAATATCATCACGACAAAGAAGACCCACCACAGGAGGGTATGCCGCCATCGTGTGACGGAAACGATAAGTCCGACCCAGAACAAGAGCGTCGTCAACCTGTCGAGGAGACCGTGACCGGGCGGAATGTACCGCGCGTTCAGACCCACATGCCACAGGCCGGTATCCAGAAGGACAAATCCCTTGACGTTGTCCCATGTCTGCTGAGCGATGATCTCAAAGCCGTCTTTACCATCGAATTTCTGGCGGTTCTGCTCGTTGAGTACGTATACGACTTGGACGCGCTGATTGAAGCGCTCCCAGTCATCCAGGGCGTTGTCCAGCTGCGGCCAGAAGAGCACGAGGGCCGTAAGGCACATGATGCCGTAGCCGATGAGCAAGCGTTTACGCACTTCGCGATGAAGGAAGAATGCGAAGGGAAGGTAGACGAGCAGCGCGACAATGATGACCCGCCCACTGGTATAGCCGTACAGTCCGAGAGCCGCGAACAGCCCCGTCGCGGCGAAGAGCAGCAAGCTGATCGAGAGGCGCTTGCTTCTGATCGCCGCCGTGAGGGCCAGCATGGCAGAGAGGGCGTACAGCGCGACATGGACGTTCTCCCAGCCGCTCCGGGAGAAGTGGAGGTACCACACGCCGGTAGCCAGCAGGAACGTGGCCCCTAGACTTGCGGGTCTGCCGACACCCTGCTGGCGGACGACGGCATAGAACACCAAGATGGACGCGGTGCTCAGCACGACGCTTGCCATGCGCATTCCGACGATAGTCTCGCCGAAAACACCCATGAACCAGCCCATCATGTACGCGCTGAAGGCCGGTTGGGGCTTCCAGTCCAGCTCGAAGAAACCGGGACCTATGTCGGCCATGATGCGATAAACGGTTATGAGGTTGTCCGCTTCGTCGGGGACCAAGTTGGGTGGAATGTCGGTAAGCGAGAACAACCGGATGAACAGGGCGAATGCAGTGATTGCCACCAGTGTCACAAGCGGCCAGGTGAGAAAACCCATGCGACCCCGTAACCTGTCGAGGTATCTCGTGCCCGTGGACTCAACGCGCTTCGATTCATCGAGGAGAACCCCACAAGCGTCGCAGTGGGCGTTTTCTTCGGGGTTCTTGCCACTGCAGAAGGGACATAAGACATCGAAGACCAACGTTCGCCCGCAGTTGCCGCAGAACCGTGAGCCCGGGGCGTTTTCATGTCCGCACCATTCGCACACGCCGGCACGGTCGGACGACGTCTCGGTACTCATGCTTGGAGAGTTACCTCACCGGCGACGATGGACTTCGTCGTGCCGTCCGGTTTGGTCAGGATTAGGTTTCCCATCTCGTCGACCCCGGTTGCCATGCCTTCTTCCGAAGTATCCTGCCAACGTACGGCAACGTTCCGCCCCAGCGTCTCCAACCGAGATGCCCATTCCTCCCTCATGGAACGCCCCGCCCGGATGAGGGCGTATCGGCTGTCCAGCTCTCGGAGCACCTCGATAAGGATGTCCGTACGGTCGAACGTCCTCCCCGACTCACGGTACATGCTGGTGGCCGTCGCCGCAATTTCCGGCACGTCTGCCGGATTGGAATTGACGTTCAGGCCCACGCCGAGAACGGTGTACTCGATATCGGAGCGTGACACCGTGTTCTCGACAAGAATGCCCGAAACCTTGCGCCCCGCCAGTTTCACGTCGTTGGGCCATTTGATGGCGGTATCGAGCCCGGTCGCATGGCCTACCGTCGAGCAGACCGTCAGGGCGGCCGCCATATTGATGTACGGGGCTTGCGCCGCTTCCGGCCTGAAGACAACGGAGAACAGCAGGTCCTTCCCTGGCTCGGACATCCATGAGCGTTCGAACCGTCCCCTGCCCGCCGTCTGCTCCTCGGCTAGGACTACGGTACCCTCGGCTGCCCCACCTTCGGCCAGTCTCTTGGCATCGTCCATCGTCGAATCGAGCGTCTCGAACAGGTGAACTTCACAACCTACGACGCAACCGGCCAAACGGCTCGTGATGCGCTTGAATTGAAGATCGGACATTTGCCTAATTCCCGTCAACGATGGCCTCGCGGCATGATACACTAACGCCGCTTTCGTAGTGCATAGGCCTTGTTGGAGGGTATCAAATTGTACGACTTGCTCATCAGGGGTGGAACAGTAATCGACGCCGCGCTCGGAGTGAATAGCGTTAGCGACGTGGCGATATCGGACGGCAAGGTCGCGGCGATTGAGAACAGCATCGGCGGCGAGGCTCGCGAGGTGGTTGACGCGGCCGGGCTGATCGTCACGCCGGGCCTTATCGACATGCACATGCACGCCTACTGGGGTGTCTGCTGCTACGGCCTCGAACCGGACACCATCAACATCGCTCGTGGCGTGACGACGGCGATGGACTGCGGTTCGGCGGGAGCAAGGACGTTCCCCCACTTCCGCCGCACGGTGATGGAGCGCGCCGACACGCGGCTCTACGCCCTGCTCAACATCTCCGCGATGGGCATCATCTCGCCCGCCATCGGCGAGCTCTTCGACATGCGCTGGGCGCGAGTGGAGGACGCGGGAGAGATGGGACGACAAAACCGGGATTTGGTGCTGGGCATCAAGGTACGACTCTCGCACCACACGATATTCCTGGACGACAAGCTCGACGCCCTGAAGCGCGCCATAGCCGCGGCGGAGATGTTCGGCGGCCTCGTCATGGTGCACGTGGGCGACATCGAGACGCCCCTGGAGACCCTGACGAGGCATCTGCGCCCCGGAGACGTGGTAACGCACGCATTCAGGCAGTGGGGCGGCGTCGTGAGCGCAGAACGAACGGTGACGGAGGCGATACGGGAGGCACAGAAACGTGGGATTGTGTTCGACGTTGGGCACGGCGGAGGCAGCTGCTCGTTCGACACAATCGAGACCGCGCTCTCGCAGGGCTTTTATCCCGACACCATCAGCAGCGACGTGAGCACTATCAGCGTGGAGGGGCCGGTCTTCGATCAGGTCACGACCATGTCGAAGTTCCTGCACTTCGGCATCCCTCTCGAGGACGTTGTGCGCCTCAGTACGCAGGCCCCTGCCGAGAAGATGGGCATCGCGGACGACCTCGGCTCCCTGGCAGTCGGCACGACAGCCGATGTCAGCATCCTCTCCGTCGTCGACGGCGAATACACGTTCATGGACGCCGAGCGGAAGACAACCTCCGCGACCAAGAAAATTAACTCCGTCCAGACCGTCAAGGACGGCAAGCTGTACCGGGATTGGGACCGGTAGGTATTCCGCACTCGGTTACGATGCCGGGACAGGACACAACCCTTGTACGACCTTCTGATCAAAGGCGGGACCGTCGTCGATCCAGCTCAGGGAGTCAACGGCCTCGCCGACGTTGCTTTCCTCAACGGTACGGTCGCAGCCGTTGCGCCGAGTATGTCCGAAGACGAAGCTACTGAGGTCTTCGACGCGAAGGGACTGATCGTCACTCCGGGCCTGATCGACCTCCACGTCCACAACTTCTGGGGCGTGTCGCACTACGGCATCGATCCTGATGCCACCAATATCGCCAACGGAGTAACGACTGCCGTCGACGCGGGATCGGCGGGCGCCGCCACCTTCGCAGCGTTTCGCAGATACGTGATTGAACGGGCGGACACCCGGCTGTTCGCCCTGCTGAATATCTCCCTGACCGGCATGATCTCCAACGACATAGGCGAGCTTGAAGACCTGCGACATGCCGACGTACGCCAGGCCGTTCGCGTCGGTCGACAAAATCGTGACCGCATTATCGGCATCAAGGCCCGGCTCTCCCAAGACATAACACGGCAGCACGACGTGGAATCGCTGAAACGCGCTATCGAGGCGGCGGAGGCCATCGGCGGGTTCGTGATGATCCATGTCGGCAAGACGCACACTCCGCTGGAGTCTCTCATCGATATGCTTCGTCCCGGAGACGTGGTCACGCATACCTTCCACGGGCACGCGCAAGGCATCCTCGACGACGCGGGAAAGGTCAAAGATGCGTTCCGAGAACACCAGCGACGGGGTATCGTCTTCGATATCGGACACGGCGCGGGCAGCTTCTCGTTCGACGTTGCGGAGCGAGCGATGGCCGACGGGTTCAGGCCCGGCAACATCAGCAGCGATCTGCACCTCTACAATGTCGAGGGGCCGGTGTTCGATCAGGTGACGACGATCTCGAAGTTCATGTGGCTGGGCATGTCGCTGTACGACGTCATTGCGATCACCACGGCAGCGACGGCCAAGACGATGGGAGTCCAGGAGCGCTTGGGCACGCTGAATGTCGGGGCCGTCGGGGACGCCACGATCACCCGTGTCGACGAGGGATCGTTCAAGCTCACCGACTCATACGGACGCTCGGTCACATCCCGTCAGAGGCTGACTCATGTCGCTACCGTCAAGAACGGACGAATCTACAAACCCTGGCTCCGTGGCACATAGATACGACCTGATAGTATCGGGCGGGCGCGTCATCGACCCCTCGCAGGGGATAGACGACGTGCGCGACGTGGCTTTGGCAGACGGGAAGGTCGCGCTCGTCGAGGCGGACATCCCCACCCACCATGCTTCCAAAGTCGTGGACGCCACTGGCATGATCGTCACGCCCGGGCTCATAGACCTCCACACGCATGACTTCTGGGGCGCGTCTCGCTACGGAGTTGACCCCGACACCGTACACATCGCTCGCGGGGTCACGACGGTTGTGGATGCAGGGTCGTCCGGCACGAGTACGTTCCCAGCGTTTCGCACTTACGTCATCGACCGCGCCAAGACGCGCATCTTCGCCCTGCTCAACATCTCCGCGATGGGCATGGTCTTGGGATACGCCGGTCTCGAAGATGCGCGTTGGGCGAATGTCGAAGAGGCGGTGCGTGTGGGCCGGGAGCATCGGGATGTCGTCGTAGGCGTCAAGGCCAGAATACCTCCCCTACCCGTCGACAACTACCGGGAGGTGCTCAAGCGGGCCATCGACGCTGCCGAAGGGATGGAGGGCATTTTCATGCTCCATCTCGGCGGCACGAGCATACCCGTGGCCCAGCGCCTAGCCATGCTTCGACCCGGCGATGTTCTGACTCACTCTTTCCGGTACAGCCCAGGCGGCAACGGCATTCTCGACTCCAAAGGGAATGTCCTCGAAGAGGCTTGGGCGGCAAAGGAGCGCGGGGTCGTCTTCGACGTCGGGCACGGAGGCGGCAGCTTCTCGTTTGAGACGGCGGAACGCGCGATGGCGCAAGGTTTTTCCCCCGACACCATCAGCAGCGACCTCCACATAGGCAACGTGGACGGTCCGGTCTACGACCTTCTCACGACACTCTCGAAGTTCCTGCACCTGGGAATGAAACTCGACGAGGTCATACGTCTCGGCACCGAAGCTCCGGCGAAGGTCATCGGCAAGTCGGGTGAGTTGGGTACCCTCAGGCCGGGTGCGATCGCCGACGTTACGATCTCCAAGCTTGAAGAGGGGCGGTTCGAACTGAGCGATGCAGGACGACGGCGGGTCGTGAAGGCGACAAGTCGCATCACCCACGTCAAGACGATCAAGTCAGGTCGCGAGCACCGTCCGTACCTGGCTTGAAGCTCGCTACGTCGTGATGGTCCGCTCGGCGCTTCCCTGATCGACGTAGGCCGTCTTCCCCACGCTCGTTACCGTGATCTCCTGTCGATATCGGGCGTGACCAAGCTCCCGCTCTGCACTGAACGTCTCTGTCTTTGACGCCACCGATTCGGGGTCCGGCCCGTCTGCAAGCGCCTCTTCCAAGACCCGACCGTCCATCCTCTCACCGCCCGGAAGGCCGAGTATCCTGAGCGCAGTTGGAGCCAGATCGACGTTTCCGGTTGGGCTGCCGACTCGGACGGCGCTCTTGAAGCTTGGACCACCCGCTATCAGGGTGTTTCGCATCTCGTGCTTGCTGAGGGAGCCGTGATCACCTTGACCGACTGGCTGGCCCGCCGTATGTGCCAGACCCGGCACGCCCGCTTCGTTTGGCTCGGAGTCCCACGTGAATGACATCGTCAGGTCGGGGGAACGTTCCCCCTCCTGCCCCACGAGCCGGGCAGGCAGTGTCCCTTCGATGCCGCCATGAGCGTCAGGCACCGTGACCGCGCCGCACCAGGGCTGCCGCATCAGCCACTCGGCAAGCCGGTCAACGGTCTCCCTGCTTCTGTCGGGCACCCAGAACAGGACCGAGGCCCCGTTCGTTCCAAGAACAACGGGAACGGGGCAGTCGTGCTCCACCAGCGATTCGATTCCGATCAGGCCCCGTGAGGTCGAGTAGCCGTGGTCGGAGACGATCATAATGTCGGTCTCGCCCAGCCGACCGTTCTTTTCCAAGTGCTCGATGACCTTGCCGAACGCGTTGTCGGCAACCGTGAGCGCCTCCTTGCCGTGTTCGGAGTTTACCCCTGCGGCGTGCTGAGCATGGTCAGGTTCGTCACTCCAGTAGATCGCGAGATCGCAATCGTCCAGGACGTACTCGGTGAGGACGCGGGTCGCGTACTCGTTGCGGCCATGGTCGGGATGGGTCCGCTCGCCCCACTCGCCGAAACGCTCGGTAAGCTCAGCCCCAAGCTCTTCAGGGATCGTAAATTCAGGATGGATGCTACGACCGTGCCGCGCCTTCGGCTTCGGATTGTGGACGAACGAGTTGCCGCTGGAGCCGGTGCCCACGGTCACGAACCGCTTGCCATGCCCGGAGATGATTTCCGCAAGTGTCGGTCGGAACAGCAGGCGTCCCGTCTTTTCGACGACGGTCGCCAGCTCGTCGACAAGCGCCGAGAACGCGCGGGAGCGATCGTACTCGCGGATGACCAGCGTGTTGCCAACCAGCCCATGCCGTCCGGGATAGCACCCGGTCATGATGCTGGCGGCGTTCACGCGCGTGACCGACGGGTACACGGGGTGGTGGTTATCAAAGAAAACGCCGCCCGACGCAAATGCCGCGAGGTTCGGCATCAACTCCTTGGTCACCTGTAAGGGCTGGAGGCCGTCGATGGCGAAGATCAGTACGGAAGGCATCGCAGTACGCTCCTTGAGTCGTCGTTGGAAGAGAATGGAGAGGCCGGTGAGAGCGTTCATCTCCGCTCTCGGAGAACCTATGGTAGGATACCGAAAAACGTGAAGGAGCGCGACATGGCGAATCTGCCTACCGCTGTGCTGGGACGTACGGGACTTGAGGTAACGCGACTTGGGTACGGAGCGATGGAACTGCGGTCGAACGACGGCGACCGCGCCGTAAGCGACGAGCATTCGACGGAGGTGCTCAACGCGGTGCTGGACGCAGGGATCAACTTCATTGACACGGCCGTTTGCTACGGCCTCAGCGAGGAACGAATCGGCAAGGCGATCTCACACCGGCGCGACGAGTTCTTCATCGCGACGAAGTGCGGATGTCCCGCGACACCCGCCGCGCTTGAGGCGGGTGGGAACGACTACGGCCGCGAGAACATGGAGGCCGGAGTTGACCAGAGCCTCCGACGCATGAAGACCGACCACCTCGACGTCCTTCAGTTTCACGGGACTCCTGCAAAATCGGTGCTTGAGGAGCACGACGCCATCGAAACGCTGCAGTACCTCAGGGACAAGGGGAAGATCCGGTTCATTGCTTCGTCATCCTCTGTGCCGAATATTCGTGACCATATCGAAATGGGCGTGTTCGACGCCTTCCAAATCCCCTACTCTGCCCTGAGCCGCTCACACGAGGGAATCATCGCCCGGTCGGCCGCGGTGGGAATCGGCACCGTGATCCGTGGAGGAGTTGCGAAGGGCGAGCCGGGCGTATCGGGAGTGACACGGCAAGAGGCATGGAAGACATTTGATGACGCTCGCCTCGAAGACCTACTCGAACAGGGCGAGAGCAAGACCGCCTTCATTTTGCGGTTTACCCTCGCGCATCCCGACATGCATACGACGATCGTAGGCACCCAGAACATTGACCACCTGGAAGAGAACGCGCGGGTGGCCGCCATGAACGGCCCCCTGCCCGACGACGTATACGCCGAGGCCAAGCGGCGGCTCGACGGTGTGGGTGAAACGTCGGAGGACTGACATGGGCAAGGCCCGAATGGGCGTTATCGGCGCGGGCTGGTGGGCGACACAGTTCCACATCCCTAGCCTGAAGACCTACGAAAACGCCGAGTTGGTTGGAATCGCCGACCTCAAAGAGGACAAGCTAGCGCGCGCAGCCGACTACTACGACATCGCAAATCAGTACACCGACCATCGCGACCTACTGGCCTCCGGCGTCCACGGCGTGGTAGTCGCCGTCCAACACGCCTACCACTACCAGGTTGCCCGGGACGCCCTCGATGCCGGCGTCAGTGTCATGGTCGAGAAGCCGATGACGCTCCGCGCCAACGAAGCGTGGGACCTGGTCGAGCGGGCGGAGACGAACGGGCTTCACCTGATGGTGGGCTACACGTTTCAATTCACGCGCCACGCCGAAGCGGTGCGCGACATCGTGCAGTCGGGAAAACTCGGCGAGATCCAGTTCATATCGGGCATATTTGCCTCGATGGTCGAGTCCTACCTGCGGGGTAACCCCGACGACTATGCCGACGTGTTCAAGTTTCCGGTCACCGGGCCGGAGCCGTCGACTTACTCCGATCCTGCCGTCGCGGGCGGAGGACAAGGCATGGTGCAGGTGACGCACCCGATGGGCATGGCGCTCTGGGTCACCGGCCTTCATGCGGTTGAGGTGTCCGGGTTCGTGGAGAACTTCGACCTGGCGGTCGACCTCGCCGACGCATTCGGCTACCGGCTCAACAACGGCGCCGTCGGCGTGATGGGCTCGACAGGAGGCGTGCGGCCAAACCAGCCGCAGCTGCAGGTGAACACCTACTTCGGCACGAACGGATTTATCCGGCAAGACCTTGTGAACGGGCGGATGAGCGTTTACTACCACGACGGCACGTCCGAGGTGTTCCCCGACCTCACGGATGAGGAAGTCTACCCCGCCCACCTCCCATCTCGGTCGCTGGCCGATCTCATCAACGGGACCGGCGAAAACCGGGCGCCGGGCGAAGTTGGAGCGCGGGTCGTCGAGTTCCTCGAGGCCGGGTACCGTTCGTCCGAGACGGGCACAACCGTCAAGATCACACCACGCGGCTGAACAACGAGGTATCGCTATGGAGCGCGTAGGATTCCTTCTGAAGGTCCGCAAGGACCGGCTGGACGAGTACAAGAAGCACCACGAGGCGGTGTGGCCGGACATGCTTGACGCGCTCCGGCGTCACGGCTGGCACAAC
The DNA here is from genome assembly GCA_965247555.1 of Dehalococcoidia bacterium. Classification (GTDB taxonomy): domain Bacteria; phylum Chloroflexota; class Dehalococcoidia; order Lucifugimonadales; family VXLM01; genus VXLM01. The sequence continues at coordinate 1,046,445 of CBDFHR010000009.1, forward strand.
TACTCGCTCTTTCTGACCGAGGACGGGATGCTGTTTGGCTACTTCGAGGCAGAGGACAGCTTTCAGGCCAGTCTTGACGGCATGGCTACGGAGGAGGTCAACACGAGATGGCAGACGTTCATGGCCGACTACTTCGAGGGAATACCTGGCCTGCCGGACGAGAGCATGGTGCAGCTGGAGCAGGTATTCTATCTCGAGTGACGCGCGGGAGGCAGGTTCATGCCTAGCTGGAAAACCCTGGGGGCGGGATGCCTTACCATACTAGCGATATTTATCGCCGCGGGAGGGTGTGTCACCTCATTCGTGATTTTCGGCCAGGCAATGGAACAGGAAGCGAAACCGAACAGCGCACTGGTCGCACTCGCGATAACGATCGTCGTGGCGAGTGCACTCTTCGTTGCTGCGCGCGCGTTGTCGAGAGATCCTGAAGAGTGACGGGAGTTTGGAGAAAGTAGATTATGACCACATACACAGAATATGGAACGGAGAACATTCCCATCGTGCAGGCTCGGGCGATGCTCTCGCAGCTCCCTGAGCGGCTGAGCGCTGAGAACCGGGCGGTGGCCCTAACGCGACACGGGAAGCCAGTTCTGGCAGTGATGCCCTGGGACCTCTTCGAATCGATCATGGAAACGATGGAGATCATGGGGGACGTTGACATGATGGACGTCCTTCGCGAGAGCATAGAGGATGTCCGCGAGGGCAATCTGATTCCCCTTGAGCAGGTGAAGGCCGAGTTGGCATAAAAGAATTAACGAGAGGCCTATGGAAAAGCCTGAGTTCGTCGATACCCACGTCCATTTCTACGATATGCAGCACCCGGAGTTGGTGTACGCCCACTGGGGCCCCGACGTCGATCACCCCACCCTCGGCACGCAGATGCGCAAGCTTGGGGAGCGCAACTTCGTGGCGGAGGACTACATCGAGCTCACCCGTCCCTCGAACGTCGTCAAGGCCGTTCACGTCCAGGCTGCCATCGGATCGCCCGATCCCGTCAAAGAGACCGAGTGGCTCCAGGAGGCGGCAGACCGAACGGGCTTCCCTCACGGCATCATCGCGTTCGCCAATCTCTCTGCCCCGGACGTGGAGACGGTGCTTGCAGGGCACTGCGAATATGCCAGCATGCGCGGCATCCGTGACTTCGACTCGGCCGGCCATCTGACAGACTCACGGTTCCTGCACGGCTTTGGGCTATTGGAAAAGTACGATCTCGTAGCCGGCATGAACGTGACTTGGGAGCAGATGGACACCGTTCGCTCGATGGCGGACAGTCATCCCAACATTCGGATGGTGATCGACCACACCGGCGGGCCGTGGGGACGCGACCCAGCGTACCTCGAAAGCTGGAGGCGCGGCATGGCCACCGTCGCGGGCGCCGACAACGTGTGGTGCAAGATTTCGGGCCTCGGCATGACCGATCACGATTGGACGGTCGACTCGATCAGGCCTTTCGTCCTCTACTGCATCGAGACATTCGGGACCGAGCGGTGCTTCTTCGGCACGAACTGGCCCGTTGACAGCCTCTGGAGCGGGTATGCGGACGTTGTCGACGCTTACACGGAGATCGTATCGGAGTTCAGCCCGGACGAGCGGGAGCGCCTGTTCGTCAAGAACGCTGAGCGACTATACCGCATCTGACAGGTCGAACTTGTAGGCCATCACTGTCATCTCCGGCCGAGGGTGAAAGTCGTACTCCGGTACCCGCACGAAGCCCATACGCTCGTACATGCCCCGTGCAAGCTCCATATACGGCGTCGTGTGCAGCGCGAAGGCAGCGGCGTTCTGATCACGTGAAAGACGGATGCACTCCTCGACGAGCGCCTTGCCGATTCCCCGACCCCGTCGTTCCGGCATGACGGCGATAAGCCGAGCGCCCGTCCACTCCGTCGGCCACTCCGATTGTGTCCGCTTGATGCGTCCCGGGTAGAACGTGGCAGAACCGACGATTTCCCCGTCCTCGACCGCGATCAGTAGTTCCGACTCCGTCATGCGACTGCGAACGTCGAGGATGTTCTGCGAATACCGCTCCCAGGCGACGGGCGGCAGCAACGGCCCGTACTCGGCGTAAGACTTCAGGATGACCCGGGCAACGGTGGCGTGCTCGTGCGACTCGGCGATGCGGAATACGAGGGTCATCTAGGCTAGACAACCCTCACCGGTTCGCCAATGCTTCGGGGTTCACCATGTTCTTGACCGGCTCACCGGACAGGGCCGCCACGATGCTGCGCGCGGCCATCATTCCCATAGCCGTGAAGGTAGCGGCGCTTGCGCTGCCGATATGTGGAGTGATGACGAGGTTGTCGAGTGTGAGGAGCGGGTCGTCAACCGGCATCGGTTCCGGATCGCAGACATCGATAGCGGCGCCCGCGATGACGTTTGCGGCAAGAGCCTCGTACAGAGCCTTTTGCTGCACGACCGGTCCGCGCGCCATATTGACGAGGACTGCGCTGGGCTTCATCATGGCGAACTCGGCCTCACCCATCAGGCCGCGCGTTTCATCGGTCAATGGGCAGTGCAGGCACAGGTAGTCGGACTCCCTCAGCAGCGTCTCCAAGTCCCCTGCCCATTCTGCGCCCAGTTCCGCCTCGGCATCGGGCCTGCGTGTGCGGGAGTAATAGATGACCCTCATATCGAACCCGGCGGCGCGTCTTGCCACCTTCTGGCCTATACCGCCGAAACCGAAGATGCCGAGAGTCTTGTTGTAGGCGTCGAGCCCAAGGTAGGGAGTCTGGTCGAAGACGGTCCACTTCCCTGCCCTGATCGCCCGGTCGGAGCGCGTCACCTGTCTGGCAAAGCTGAGCAGGAGCGCGAAGGTCATGTCCGCGCAGGCGTCCTGCAGGATCCCCGGCGTGTTGGTCAGGAGGATGCCGTTTCGGGTCGCCGCGGGGATGTCCACGTTGTCGGTGCCTACGGCACGGTTGCCGATGACCTTGAGTCGAGAGGCGTTAGCTAGTACCTCGTCATCGATGATGTCGATGCCCTCCGGGAGGAAGCCGTCGCACTCGGCGGCCATCTCGACGGTTTCCTCGTGTGGCGGGGTGATGTTGCTCTGGCGAACTATCACATCGCAATGCTCCGACAAGTACGCCTCGATCTTGGGGTCGTGGTAGTTCCGCATCAGCCATACTGTCGGTCGTGCCATCCCGTAACCTCGCTTCCGTCCTAGTTGTCCTGTCCCAGCAGAGGGGCGCGGTCCTGCCCCCTCTCTGTATCTCTCCCCCGCTCGGCGCGGGAGAGACTATGGAATAGCGTTTAGAATCCTACGGAAACGCCGTCCCGCCGCGGGTCCGCCCCACCCTGGAACGTCCCCTGCTCTTGGTCGACCTGAATACCCTGTGCGCCCCCGACACTCCTCGAAAACGCCTCTACCACCTCGACCTCATGCCCCCTGAGTTCCAAGGCGCGCCGGACGTGCCACGGGAACCGCTCCTCCATCATGACGCGCGTCCCAAGAGTGTACTTAAAGCGCGGCGCCTCGATGGCCTGCTGCACATTCATTCCATACTCGAGCACGTTCATGAGCATCTGCGGAGTGGTCTGGAGGATACCGAAGCCTCCCGGAGTGCCGATGCTGAGATGGAACTTCCCATCCTTAAACGTCTGCGTGGGGGCGACTACGAAGTCCACACGCTTCCAGGGGCCGATCTGGTTCGGGCTGCCTTCGTCCAGCTCGAAGAAGCTGCCCATGTTGTTCAAGAAAATACCGGTGTCGCCGGCAATCACGCTGGAGCCGAAGCCACCGCCAAGCGTCTGCGTGACCGACACCACGTTGCCGTCGCGGTCCGCCACCGCAAAGTGAGTAGTCAGCCCGCCGTCGAACTCCATCGCATTGCCCGGACGGAGCGGATTGTCCGGAGAGTGATCGGCATACCGTTCTCCGCGGACATTCGCCGCCGTCGCCATGTCGATCCGGCCCCTCTGCGCGGCGGCGTACTCGTTCGAAAGCAGTCCGGCCAGTGGCGCGGTCACGTAGTCGGGGTCGCCCGCCCATTCGATACGGTCCGTGACCGCGAGCTTGACCGACTCCATGAACCGGTGGAGGGTATCCACCGACTGGTAGGTCGGCTCGGATCCTTCCATCGTCTTTAGCGTCTCAAGCACCTGGAATCCACTGGAGTTGGGCGGAGCCGTGTAGATGCGATACCCGTTGTACTCGGCGCTGATCGGCTCCTGCCACTCGACCTCGTAGTCCGCGAGGTCGTCCATGGTGAAGAGGCCGTTCATCTCCTCACTGGCCTTCACGATGTTTTCGGCGATTTCGCCCTGATAGAGCACGTCCGCGCCTTGTTCGGATATCAGCCTTAGCGTGCGAGCCAGGTCGGACCACACGAGCCGCGTGCCCGGCGGATGGGCCGCTCCCGCCCCGTCGAGGATGGTCGCCGCCGATTTGGGATACCGGCGCAGGTGTTCCGCCGTCTGGTGCATGATCTCGCTGTTGATGAAGGTGATCGGAAACCCATTCTCGGCATAGCCGATGGCCTGCTGAAAGAGACGCTCGCGGTCCATCGTGCCGTAGGTCTCGTGAAGCGTGAGCCAGCCGGCCAGATTTCCGGGGATCAGCGGGGCCAGGATGCCCTGGTCGAGTGACTCCTTAGTGAACTTGTCAGGCGTCGCGGCCCTCGGCATCCGTCCTGAGAAGTTCAAGGCCCGCACTCGCCCTTCCGAGGCTACGTGCGCAAGCGCGAGACCGATACCGCCCACGCCGGACATGTACGGCTCAACGACGTTCAAGGTGGACGCTACGGCCACAACCGCGTCGAAGGCATTTCCGCCCTCGGCCATGACCTGCACGCCCGCGAGTGATGCCAGTGGGTGCGCCGACGAGACCATCCCATTGACGCCCATGGCGACGGGCCGGTTGGCGGCAGGATACCGATAGGAGTCGAGCATGATTTCCTCACGTGTATGTGGCTGAAGCGCCACCTAACCTAGAGAGATTTCCACGTCATGTCAAGGCAAAATCGTAGCCGCTAGACGTCTCGCGGACGAGGACACTCGGCTAGAAACAAGGGCCACAGTAGTTGTCACAACAGACCCGGTATTGACCTGGCGTCCACTCGTACGACCCTGCGCCGCAATCGCTGCAGCGTACGGAAGTCACCCACGGCTTGGGCCTTTGCGAGTGCGCCAAAGGAGTAGCCTTTGCCGGGAATTGAAGCGTCCTCATGATCGTCTGAGGTGATCTGCAGGAACAGGCCCGTATTCGGCCCGTGTTTGTGAAGCTGTCCGGTCGAGTGGAGGAGGCGCGGCCCGTACCCGAGGGTCGTCGCTACCTTGTGCCGCTCCATGACGGCGCATCGAAGGTCGTCAAGCGCGCGATCGGCCTCCAGAGTTGGTCGGACGTACGCCATTATTGCTAGGTAGTCACCCGGTTGCACGTGTCGTAGTAGGTCTTCAATCGATCCTGAAGGGCAAGTGTCGGGAAGTACGCCGGACGTTTCGATCTCGCGCAAAACGGCGACCGTCTGCTCCTTCGATGCCTGTACGTTTGGCTGATCGAACGGCTGAACGCCAAGAATCGAAGCGGCGACTGCCGTGGCGAACTCCCACCGGAAGAACTCTCCGCCGAGATCGTGGGTGTCCCGTATGTGAATACCGATCACTGGATGGCCGCGTTCCCTAAGGTTGGCTGTCACCCTGTCAATCACGTCGTTACTGTCGCCGTCCATACGGATATACACGAAGAGTCGGTCGTCGCCGTAGTATTCGGTTGGCATGAGAGGTTCGTTCACAATTGGCACGATTCCTACGCCGTCCTTGCCGGTGCTTTCGGCGATAAGCTGGTCTACCCACATCCCGAATGCGGCGACTGACGGAGAGGTAATGAGGGTCAGCTTGTCCCGCCCCTCCCTTGCGAGGTCGCCCATCACTGCACCCAGAAATGCGCCCTGATTCTGCTCGGCTGGACAATCTGTAATACATCTTGCCGCCATGCTTTCGGCCCGATTCAGAAGCAGATGAATGTCCGCCCCTGCCAAGGCGGCAGGGAGCAGTCCGAAGTGCGACAACGCGGAGTAGCGTCCTCCCACGTCCGGAGGAGGGGTAAAGACTCGCCGGAATCCTTCATCACGCGCCATTCGTTCGAGCGGCGTGTCGGAATCGGTGATAGCGATGAAGTTATCGCCGGCGTGTTCCGTACCCACTTCACGCTCGGCAAGGTCTCTGAAGTATCTATACAAGACATTCGGCTCGATTGTCGTGCCCGACTTCGACGACACGATGAATAGTGTGCGCCCCGGGTCGATCGCGTCTGCGGTCTCCAGGACGGCTTCAGGTATGGTGGAGTCGAGGACGATGAGCTGGAGCGAGTGATCGTTCGGGGCACAGGTCTGCCGGAGCACCTCCGCAGCCAAGCTGCTGCCGCCCATGCCGAACAGGACGACGTGACGGAAGCCCGCAAGTGTCACCTCATCGGCAAATGCTTCAATCGCCGACGCTTCGTCCCGCATCGTGGAAGGAAGATCGAGCCAGCCGAGTCGGTCGACTATCCCGTCGGGATCGGGTTTCCAAACCGTGTGGTCGCGGTCCCAAATGCGCTCCACGACCCTCTCGGCGTCCAGTCGTCGCAGGGTATTCGAAACGAGCTCGGCGTAAGCGCCGAGATGCACAGACATACGACCCGCGTCAACGTCGATAGGAGGGGCTTTCAAGTGTGGCTTGCCTGTGAGGGAACGAGTAAGTCTAACGAGGAATTACAGGTAGTATAACGTGCGAGGGCCGCGCAGCGTCATGAGAGACGGTCTGACGTGCGGCAATCAACGTCGCGTCGGCGTAGTCGTTCCCGCCGGTGTTGTGGTTGCGGTCGAAGTTTGGGAAGTCGCTGCTCGACACGTCGAGACGGATGCGGTGGCCGGGCTTGAACACGTTGGAGGTTGGGTTGATCGCGATGTCATACTCGAATACAGTCCCCGGTTCGATGAGCGACGGGTTCTCGAACGACTCCCGGTACCGCGCCCGTACGATTCCATAGCAGAGTTCCTGCGCGAAGCCGTTCGGCCAGATGTCCAACAGCTTGACGACGAAGTCCGTGTCCCTTGCGGTCGAGGCGGCATATAGCTTCAGCCGAATGTGCCCGGTCACCTCGACCTCTTGTTGCAACGGTGGCGTCGCGAACCGAAGAATGTCACGCCGGTCGTCCAAGGCTCGCTGATCGAGTGGCTCGTGCTGGCCTCGTTGCTGGTACAGCGTCATCACCGGATCGCGCGGGTCGTAGACATACTCGTCCACAGGTTCGTCCCCCGGCGGCTCTTCCGACAGCGTGCCGTCTCCCTCAACCGATGCGGCCCCTCCCTCACTGTGCAGGTAGTACGGCACGTATCGAGTCCTCGCGAGCGGCCAGTCCTCCTCGTTCCGCCATGTGTTGTCGCCCATGACGAAGATTCGGACTCTCGGCCAGTCCGCTATGGCGTCCTCTTCGTCGTGCAGCCACCGCCGATACCATTGGGAGGTTATGTCGTAGTAGTCGAGATGCGCCTCTGAACCGAAGTCCATGTCTCCCAGTCGCGTCGGCCATTCGGTGCCGTCATGCGTCCACGGGCCTACGATCAGGTACTGGTTGTTCCGGGCCAGCTCCGTGGCCGCGTTTTCCTTGAGACCCGTGAAGTTCTTGATCGACATCACCTGCTGGTCGTACCAGCCGGTCTGGGTCAGGGCTGGCACGGCCATGCTGCGGTGCTTCACCTCGAAACCGAAGTGGTCGGTCGCGTGGTCGCTAAGCCACTTCCGCCAGTGAGGGCCGATGCCGAACATGGCGTCGTCGGGAATCTCCAGCAGCGGCAGATACCAGTACCACTTGCTGCGGTCGCGAGTGAGGAAAAGCTCTTCCGCCTCGTCGGTCGTGCGCGCACCCGTGGGCGCGGAGTCTCGAACGCGCTGATCGGGGGCGAGGGTGTTGATGCTCCACCACAGGACGCGCCCCAAGCGCAGCACGGCACTCATCTCCCGGTCGAGGAGGTTGGCGCAGATGAGTTGCGGCATGATTGCATTGAGGTGCGGCGGCCTCGTGTGGGCAAGCTCAAGCTGCGTCCATCCGTCATAGGAGCCGCCCGTCGTCCCTACCTTGCCTGTGGACCACGGTAGCGAAGCGGCCCACTCCACCGCGTCGTAGCCGTCCACGTCGTCCATGTGGTCCCCGCTGAAGAAACCGGGCATGAACTCGCCGTCCGATCCGTACCGCCCGCGCACGTCCTGCACGACGTACAGGAATCCGCGTTCCGCCAGCTTGGAGCCCTTTTCACGGAACCTGTCAGCCCCTTTGTTGTACGGCGTGCGTTCCAGGATGACGGGGAATTTGCCCGCGGCATCGGGACGGTACACGTCGGCGCGGAGGACGACGCCGTCCCGCATCGCGGCCTCGACGTCGGCCTTCTGCGTAATCTCATACATGGCAGGCGAAGGGGTTACGCGCAAAGGGGGTCGTTCGGGTCCCAGCGACGGAACTCCGGCGTGCCCGCGGTGGCGAGTTCTTCACGTGTGAGGAACCACCTCTCGGCCCACCGCTCAGGATCGCGGAGTTCGCTGTCGGGATTCGACCGGCTGCGCGCGATGAATCCGGGGAACCACGGGCGTCCCGTCGCCTGCCCCACCGGGTTGTAGCGCAGGTCGAAGCTCCAACGGATGGTATCGGAGACATTTTCCAGTGAACCGTGCTGCGTGTACTTCGTCATGAACAGCACGTCGCCGGGCTTCATGGGCAGTGAAATGTGGTCGGGCGAAATGTTCTCGTCGGGGATGCCCGTCTTGCCGCCGGGTGCCACGCAATGAAGGTCGATACCGTGCCGGTGGCTGCCGGGTACGACGGTAAGGCACCCGTTCTCCTCCGTGGCCTCGGTGACCGGAAGCCAGACGGTCAGCATGTCGCTCTCGTCCGCCTCCTCCGTGACGACGCCGATGTCCTGGTGCCATTGCGTCTTGGCGATACCCGCGTGGAATCGCTTGTCCTCGGGCAGTACCGCAACCGGGGGCTTGACCCTCGTGTGCTGGACGGGATTGCAGAAGATCTCCGGCCCGATGAAGATTTCGACCGCGTCCAAGAGACGCTCGTTCCTCAAGAGCGCGAACGCCTCCGGCCCGGTGTGCATCGGCGTGTCGGCGTTGATGGCGCTCTGTGGAAGCGATATGTCGAAGTTATGGTAATAGCCTCCCTCCGTCTCACGCGCCACCTCCGTTAATCGCTTCCCAAACGGCAAATCCTCGAACGTCGACGACAGCTTTCCTTCCTGATACCAGTCCCTCGACAGCCTGTCGAGCAGGTCCTCGTACTCATCTACGACCGGCTGGATGTCCTCCGCCGGATCGAGAACCCCCTCCAGCACGACGAACCCCTGTTCGTCGAACTCGTCTAGGGCCGCCTGCTTATCGATGGCTCGCATATTGCTGCTCCAAACATGAACGAGGATTCAGGACTGTCGTGGCAGATTATCCCGCCGTTGATGCTGGGAAGTCAATGACTTTTCATGTATCGTCACAGTCCCCGTCCAATGGTAAGAATATTGCCATCGTCATCCTTCCTAATGCGACGGATCACAGTGCGGTTCGCCAATCGGTCCTGAAATCTAGTCTTCGAATAAGCTCAAATGTATTGATACAATTGACGTCAAGATCGTCACAAACGTCAGGAATGTGTCGATTACCTCGAGTTCTTGTTGGTCTCGAATGTTCAGTAGTTACAACTGTGTGCTTCATCACATCGAAAAGTGCGTAGGCAATAAGAAATGGGTCATTGCCCATTTTTACGATATCAGTGTCTGTTAAATTGCTCCCATAGCCTTCTTCTTTAACAAACTCAATTAATGTCACGCTAACATCTTCATCGAAAAGCAGATCATTCCTATTGGCCTTCATCCATTCTGAAAGGTCATCGTCCTTGTCCTCAACAAGACTCTCATATATTTCACGTGGGACCTTCACTCGCCGTGACTTGCCCATATGTAGAAGCCAGTCCCAGAACTCTGGGACTCTGTCAAACGGATAGTAGTCTCGTTTTGCATCTATGAGAACGTTTTCGTCCATGAGATACAGCAAGATCAATCTTACGGAATCCGGCCAGTATCGATCAACTTATGAACCTGTGTGGGTTTCACACCCAATACGATGGCAGCTTTGGACGTCGCAAGTGCACCACCGTTCATCATCCGCACTACGAGTCCAACAAGGCCGGTACCAAGACGGTGTCGACGGACAACATAGGGGCTTGGTCTACTTACTTGTTGTCGCGACCGCTCACGTTGTAGTTGCTGTTGTTGTCGCCAATGTAGACGAAAGCGGGTGGAGAGCAAATTGAACTCACTGTAGTCAATATATCCTGATCGGTAGGCTCTATACGCTACCATCTTGCGACTCAGATTATGATTACGAGCAAACTCTCCAATTCGTTCTGTAACTGTTTCAAGATCTCCACCAAACGGAATCTCTAGAAGTGTCATTTCGAGTTCGGACAATAAGAACTCGCTTGCTATGTCTTCGCAAAACCGTTCAATCTGACTTTCAGCACGTGCTCCATCGACTCCGGTCTGTCCAAGAAGCAAGTGTACCAGTTCATGCAATAACGTAAATGACCAGGCGGCTCTCGAGTCGTTATCATTGATAATAATGAACGGTGCTACATCATCGGCGAGAGCAAAGCCTCGGAAGATATCTCCCTCAATGTCGGTGTGATAGCTGCCGAGATCGCCTTGCAGTAGTACGAATACTCCGGCATCTTCAGCTTTCTGACGAAGGAGTGCGAACGCCCCGTTCACGCCAGATTGTCGATAGAAAGTTGTTATCTCTATATCCAGCAAGTCTCGCAGAGAATTCAATACGACGATTCGGCCGTCTGATATCTTCCTGGAACCGATAAAGGTAAGGGGCTCGGCTTCATCCTCGTCTTCCAGTACCGCCCTTACCATACTCTGCCGGGCCTGCATCTCTCGGATAAGCGCATCCACTCGCGCGTCATCGGTAGCCGAGTGTTCATCTGAAGACAAGGTACGGAAATCGGTGCCTCGGTCACCCTTCTGGGGCGGTGAGGACAAGTAGAATGTGAGAAGAGGTCGGCGATACTGCTTCGCCATTTTGACGAGAATGGGACGCGTCGGCTCTGTAGTCCCAGCTTCCAACGCCGCCAGCCGATCTACCGCCTCAATACCATATGCGGGCTTGATCCCAATCTTTTTGACGGCTTGCTCATGTGTAAGCCCAGCAGTCTCCCGCGCCCACACGAGTATTTCGGGATTGACCTTGACTGTAGTTCGCATCGTTCCGAGGTACCGGCCCTAATCCTATCGACTTAAGCCGCTCGACTGTAGCCGGTATCCTACCATATGTGCTCCCCACCACTCCCACCAAACCCAACTTGACCACCAAGAACACATGCTCTATCATTGAGAGGCATGAGTTGCAACAAGCGAGATCACGCCGTTAGCTCGTACAAGGCGATGTTACAGAATGTTACGAAATGTTACAGAAATTCGAAACCTCCTAGGTCATCCTCAATTCCAACGCCGCCACCGATCGCCCCTACACTTCACTCAAACATATGCTTTTCGGCGCACTAGAGACCGGCGGCAGCAAGGTCATCTGCGCTGTCGGCACGGGGCCGGACGACATTCGTGACCGCATCCGTATCCCGACGACCACTCCGTCCGAAACGCTGGCCGAGGTCACCGGCTTCTTCCTGCGACATCACGGCGAGACCCCCTTGGCCGCCGTTGGAGTCGGCTCATTCGGTCCACTCGACCTACGACGAGACTCCCCAACCTACGGCTACGTCGCCGCGACGCCCAAACCGGGCTGGCCGTATGCCAACCTGCTTGGCCCAATTCGGGAGGCGCTCAGCCTGCCCGTCGCGCTCGACACCGACGTGAACGCGGCGGCACTCGGCGAACATCGCTGGGGCGCGGGGGTAGGACTTGACAGCCTGGTCTACATCACCGTCGGGACTGGAATCGGTGGGGGCGCCGTGGTCGCCGGTCGCCCTCTGCACGGAGCGAGCCACCCCGAAATGGGGCACGGCCGTATCCCCCACGACCGCGAGGTCGACCCGTTCGAGGGTTTCTGTCCCTATCATGTCGATTGTCTCGAGGGCTTAGCGTCAGGACCCGCCATCGAGGCGAGATGGGGCCACCCGGCCGAGTCGCTCCCCGAAGACCATCAGGCATGGGACCTCGAAGCGGTATACTTAGCAGCCGGAATTGCCAACATTGTGCTAATCTTGTCACCCCAACGTATCGTAGTGGGAGGCGGGGTGATGAATCAGCGACACCTCTTCCCGATGATACGCGAGCGCGTGGTGAAGCTATTGCACGGCTACGGAATAACGGAGGAAATCGTGAGCGCCATCGACGACTACATCGTCCCTCCCTCGCTCGGCGACGACTCCGGCATCGCGGGGGCGTTCGCGCTGGCGGAAATGGCCCTAGCTTCCTCAAAGGAGACCTCATGACCAAGCTCCCAACCGCAATCCTCGGACGAACGGGTATCGAAGTCACCCGCCTCGGCTACGGCGCGGGACATCGCAAGCCCATGACGGAGCTTCAGAACCAGGAAATGGTGCGCCGCGTCGTCGACTCCGGGATCAGCCTGATCGACACCGCCAACGACTACGGGAACAGTGAGGAGATGATCGGCCTAGCGATTTCCGACAGGTATTCCGAGGTGACGGTGTCGACCAAGTGCGGCTGCTCTCCTAGCGGCCATATCTGGACGCGCGACAACCTCTTTCGCGGCGTTCACGAGAGCCTCGAACGCCTGAAGACCGACCGCATCGACATAATGCAATTTCACGGCGGGAGCGTACGTGAATTCGAAGAAAACGACACGGTCAGAGCCCTGCTGGAAATGCGCGAGCAGGGCTTGGTGAAGTGGATCGGCGCGTCGACGAATCTGCCGCACCTGCCGACGTTGATCGACTGGGGCGTGTTCGACATCTTCCAACTCCCCTACTCTGCCCTCGACCGCACCCACGAAGAGTGGATAACGAAAGCCGCCGAGTCAGGGGCAGGTGTGCTCATTAGAGGGGGCGTGGCGCTAGGCGAACCCGGCGTCGGCAAGGGAAGCCACTCGGAGTGGCAGGCTTTCGAGGACGCGGGCCTCGACGAGCTGCGGGAGGAGGGAGAGAGCCGCACGGCTTTCGTCCTGCGCTTCGTGACGAATCACCCCTTCGCCCACTGCAACCTCGTGGGCACCACTAATCCCGCTCACCTGCGGGAGAACATCGAGGCGATGATACGCGGCCCACTACCCGATGACATGTACGCCGAGACGAAGCGACGCCTGGACGCCATCGGAGTAACTCCGGCTCCGGCCTGAGCGCTAGGTTGGCGAGGCGTCCTTGCGAATTTCATCGCTCATGGCCTGAAGCTCCTTCAGGAGACGTTTCCGCATCAATGGGCGAAGCAGCGGACGAAGATACGTGAACATGAACGCCGTGATGGCCCCGTCCGATCCCGCCATCATGTCATGCGTGACCTTAGTGCCACCGTCCACCTTCTCAATCGTTATCGTGCCCTGATACGGAAACGGCCCTGCGGTGGTTTTGGAACTGAACCTCACAGGGGGCGCGAATTCGGTCACCTCGTACTCCACGTCATGGGTCTTACCGGCGTATGTGTACTTGCTCTCATATGTCGACCCAACCCCGCGCTCCCCTTCCGACGTCCATCGCGGTTCCTCGACACCCTCTGCCCATCGTCCGAAGTTCTCGATATTCGACACGAACTCCCAGACCGACTCGACGGGGTGGTCCATCACAAGCTCACTCGACGCCCCGATCCACTTCATGCGTTGCCTCCTGTGTACGGCATCCGAACCTTTATTCCCTATGATACATCCGAGAGCCTGAATCGCGTAAACGCCACAATCAAGAACACGACACCGAATGCGGCCACAGCCACCATATTGATAACGACATCCCCGAAATCGGCGTGGAACAGCATCAGGTTGTTGAACGCCGTATTGGCCCATCCGTGTGGGGTGAGCTTGCCGAGCGCCTGCATCCAATCGGGGGTGATGAAGAGCGGCCACCACGAGCCGCCGAGTGGCGCAAGCACGAGTGACACGAGCACCCCCACGGAACTCGCGCCCTCCGCGGTGCGAACGAGCGCGGCCAGCATGACGCCAAAGGCCGAGGACGTGAAGACTATGGCTAGGGAAATGAGAACGACCGCGAGTGGCGAGGCGCCGAGATCGATGCCGAATGCCACGATCCCCACCCCCCACAGGACAACGACCTGCATGACCCCGCGGTACGCCCCCGTCAAGAACTTTCCCAAGATTATCGACTCCCGTCGGACGCCGTTCGTCAGCAGGCGTTCGAGTGTCTGGTTCCGCCGTTCCCGCGCGATGGCCTCGGCGCTCAACGCGGCTGCGAAGAAGATGAACATGGTCAGGTAGCCCGACAGCGTGAAGTTGCTGGCGTTCGGCCTGTCGATGTCTCCCACCTGCTCCTCGGGGAAGCTCACAAGCTGCGTGGATGACAAGTCCGAGAAGTCCGGCAGTCGCTGCATGGCTGCCGCTTGGTCTACTTCTTCCGGAAGCAGGTTCAACGAAAGGAATACCAATTGAGTATCCGACACCTGTCGGGCAATGGTGTGCGCCAACGCATCGAGGGCGGCCGCGTCCTCCGGGTCGTCGGCGTTGCTTACCACCTCCAATACGGCTGTGCTTCCTCCGCTTGGAGCAGTGAGGCTGTCGGTGAATCCTGATGGAAATGCTATGAAGCCGGATATCGCTCCAGCCTCTACCTCGCGTCGAGCCGTATCGAAGTCCAGCTCTTTCACTGTGAATGTCTCGGCCTCCGAAAGTCCGTCAATGATCTTTCGACTGAGGCTGTCCTCCCCTTCTTCTTGTGTTACCAATGTCACTTCCAGAGGTTCGTCCCCAGACAGAACACCGCCGAGCGCGAGGGTGAATCCAAGCGTAAATAGCAGCGGAAACGCGAAAGCAAAAACGACCGCGAACCGGTCCTTGAAGAAAATCTTCGTGTCCTTGCTGGCGAGAAGGAGCGACTGGCGGATGAATGTCCTCACCTCAGCGACCGCCTCCCGCCGACCGGAAGAGCAGGCGTGCCGCAAGCAGCCCCACGACCATTACTCCGCCCATTACCGCAAGCTCCGTTCCTTGCGCGGTAAGAGTCTCGGCCCCGTCCACGACCCCTCCGATAGCGTCGATCGCGTAGCGGTTGAGAGTGAATCGGCTCAGCATCTCCAGGGCGCTGCCCGGAACCAGGTCGAAAAACGTGCCCCCGAAAACGGTCATGAACATCGTGACGGAGACCGCAGCCCAAGTTGCTTGGTCGCGTGTCCGGGCCAATGCGCTTATGACGAGACCGATGGCGCTAACCGCCGCAGCCAGCAGGAGGGAGACGGCCAGAGTTAGAAGAAAGGCATCGAGTCCGCCGGGACGCAGCACGATGAAGGCCAGACCCAGGAGCACAACGGCCTGGAACATCGCTCGCGTGATACCCGCCAGGAACTTGCCCAGGAATAGTTGATTCGACGTGAGTTGGGTCGTCAAGAGGCGTTCGAGCGTGCCGCTTCTCCGCTCTTCGACGAGCGTCTGCGCGCTGAGCGTAACGGCAAGCATCAAGATCATCACGAGGATGCCCGGCAGCACTCGGTTCACCCGATAGGCGTCCTCCTCGCCGCCGATCACTTCGGACCTTACTGCTACCGGGGGATTCGCCGCCGACAGCCGCTTTGCCTCGTCGACCGCTTGGTCCACGACCGAACGTGGAACGTTCGAGTCCTTCACCGCATCGATCACCACCGACCGGACGTAGGACTCGCTTGCGATGTCTTGGGCGACGCCACGAATAATGCTTGCGACGATCTGGCCCTCGTCTCCCCCCGATCCACGACGCCGGAACGTGATGCCGGTCGGCCTACCCGCCTCAAGGTTCTCGGTGAAGTCAGAAGGAATGATCGCCGCGTAGACCACGGAGGAATCGTCCAGTGCTTCGTTGATCTCCGATTCCGTGTAGAGCTTGACGTCGAGGCCACTAACTTGTTCAAGTCTCTCGAACAGCGCTTGGGACATAGCTCCGCGGTCTAGGTCGGTAACATGGGCCGTGGCGTTGAACGTCGCCTCTCCACCGAACGCGCCGTACATGAGCGCGAACAGCACGATCGGCAGCAAAATCCCAAACGCCAAGCTCAAACGGTCGGCGATATACCGCTTCAGCTCGACGTATGCTATGTCAAAGGGTCTAGACATTATGATGGCGAGGCAGCATAACCGATTGATTGGTACCGGCCCTCAACGAGAACCGGACGAGGACCGGCGGGACGACGTCTTGAAGGTGGGGATATCCCTCACGGATTCGGACTCCGGCCTGGGAAGACCCACTGCGACAGACTCGGCTCGACATCCGCGCAGGAAGCCAGTAACAAATCGCGCCTGAGATGACTTCGCCCTCCTGTCGGCTGGCCATTACCGCCCGCCACGGTGAGGCACAGGTCCTCACTTGCAAGACGGAAGGTCTTGTCCTCACCGTACGCAAAACGCTGAAGCGGCGACTCCGAGCACGACCTGACGTAGACGCCACCGTTGTCCGCCTCGAGGCACCGGTCGTGTTCGACCAAGTACAGCTGCCCTTCTGATGGCCTGTTGAACGCGAACATCTCATCGTCCGCCCCCGGCTTGCAAGTGTGCGCCTGAAGAGGACTACTCACGTTCAAGTTGGTCCCGAATCCTGCAACATCTGCGCAGTAGAATTCCGGCTCGTCGAGAGGGTCTTCCAGCATGACGAGGCTCTCGGCCGGCACTGAAATAGCAACTGATTCGGACGGCGTCGGCACGGGCTTGGGAGTTGGCGTCGGGACCTGTGATGGCGTTGGAGTAGGTTGCTTTGGGGTTGGCGTTGGCGCAGGTGTGGACGTTTCGGGCGGTGTGGAAGCCGGTTCGGTCGAACATGCGAACAGAACCAAGATACTCGGCAAGCCCGCAATCAGCAAAGTCAGGATTCGTATTGACTTCATCCTACCCATACAGAGGTGGCAGCCCTTTCGCGCGCCAAGTCAGTCGCGCAAGCTCCTTCCCGTAAGGTTGAGGAACACCTCTTCTAGAGTCGTCGAATCCGGGTCGCCAACCCGCGACTTGAGACCGCACGGTGTGTCGAGGGCGATCAGCCTACCGTTGTCGATGATGCCGATGCGGTCGCAGAGGCGGTCGGCCTCCTCCATGTAGTGCGTCGTGTACAGGACGGTCATACCCTCGTCGCGGAGCTGCAGGATCGTGTCGAAGATGTGGCTCCTCGACTGCGGGTCGATGCCGACGGTAGGCTCATCGAGCATGAGCAGCGCGGGCGTGTTCATCAGCGCGACGGCGATGTTGAGCCTGCGCTTCATCCCGCCGGAGAACTTAGAAACGGCCCCTTTAGCACGGTCGGTCAGTCCCACGCGGTCGAGGATGCTGTAGGCCCTCTCCTTCGCCTCCGCGCCGCTGAGTCCCGCCATCTTGCCGAAGAAGAGGAGGTTGTCGATGGCCGACAGCTCGACATAGAGCGCGATGTCCTGCGGACACACGCCGATCAACTGTCGGACCCGGTCGCTCCGGTCGAGCACCGAGTGCCCTCCAATGGACACGTCTCCTCCGTCGGGACGCAACACCGTGGAGAGCATCCTGAGCGTCGTCGTCTTGCCCGCCCCATTGGGACCGAGGAGGCCAAAGATCTCCTGCTTGTGGACGGAAAAGGAAACGCCGTCAACGGCTTGGAGGGCGTCGAAGCTCTTGTGAAGATCGATGGCGACAAGGAAATCGTCATTCATGTCCGATTCCCCCATCGGGCACAGCCATACAACATCGCTCCCCGGTCGACTACATCTGCCTCAAGCTGAAGATGATTGGGAACCGGGCGATCAGCCTTGAGCGGCCTTGTTGAGGTCGGCGCCCGCGGTGAACCCGACGCGCTTGTGGGCGGGAACGGTTATCAACTGACCTGCCTGCCCACCTCGAATGGGCTTGACCTTCCGAGCCTTGACTTCTCGGATGGAGAACGACCCGAAACCGGTGAGAACCACCTTTTTACCATCGGCCAGCGATTCGTGTATGGCACTCAGAACCGCGTTCAACGCGCGCTCGCCCTCTACTTTCGATCCGCCCAGCTTGCCTGCAACTTGTGCCGCAATGTCGCCCTTACGAAGGTCTGCCATTGAGTGCCGTCCTCCTTAACAAGATCCCATGGAGATAGTTCCCCTGGCTAGGAGCTAACCCTTGCCAGACTTGCAGGGGATGCTATTGAGAATGACACATTCTGTCAACCCCTGAACTGACATAAGCCACGGCATGCATAGTAACGAAGTGAATAACCTTCTACAGGCCCAAGGTGTGTGCGCTTTTCTGTGCCCCCTGCAGGGACATCGGCCAAAGCTCCCTTAGAAACTGCTTCTAACCACTGAGCCCTGAGGCACGTTATATCGAGATAAGATACACAGGAGCGAGGGTAGCGGTGCTTGGCATGGCCAAGACTCAACTGTGGCATGGCCGACCGTCCCTTCAGTATACTGGCACTAGTGGCTATCAGGTTCGTTGAGAAAGGTGACTGAACGCAGTCTTGTTCACCCGCAGACCGCTTCCGTACGGTAGACCGCCGTTTGCAGAGCAATCGGCAGCCGGCTCGGCGCATGCCCTACAACCTGGGCTAGCCCGCTACAAGTGGGCCAGCCCTGCGGTAATGTGGGCCTTGGCAGGTGTGGCAGTGGGGTTCGGGTTTGCATGGGTACTGTTCACTGCGTTCGGCCAGGAGAGCGATGACTTCAGTTCCCGGTTCACCACGTTCGGTCAGAACGGTGAAGAGCTTCCACCCCTCTATGACGAGAAGATAGTAAGGACCGTCTTTGACACGGCCTCCCCGTCGATCGTTGAGGTGAAGACCGTGGTGCAGTTTGGCCGAAGGATCGGCGGAGGCTCAGGCTCGGGGTTCTTCGTCGATGACCAGGGTCATATCATCACAAGCGACCACGTTGTTGAGGGCGCGCGCGAAATCACCGTCCGGCTGAACGACGGGCGTGAGCTTTCGGCAGTCAAGCTGGGCCATTCTCAGCACGACGATCTTGCCCTTCTGAGAGTCGATCCGGCCGCGGTTGCCGATATTCGTCCGCTGCCGTTCGCCGACTCCGATCAAGTCTCCATAGGTGAGATGGCAATTGCCATCGGAAGCCCGTACGAAAACTACAACTCATTGAGCTTGGGAATAGTCAGCGGCAAGGAGAGATCAGAGTCGGGCATCCAGCGTGCAGACTCATACACCAGAGGGATTCGACGTACAATCACCGATTTGATACAGACCGATGCCGCCCTGAACCCCGGCAACTCCGGCGGACCGTTGCTGAACGCCGAGGGAGAGGTCATCGGAGTCAACTCGTCGGTCAGAGTCCAGAGCGGTGTCCAAAGGGGAGTCGGGTTCGCTGTCGCAAGCAACACAGTCATGCAGATTCTGGACGAACTCATGGAACCGGGAGAATTTACACGCCCGTGGATAGGGTTGAACGGGTTCGACGTAGAGGACCTGCAAGTTGAGCCGGGAAGACTCGGCGTCGACTCTGGGGTTTATGTCGTAAAGACGTGTGAAGGCGGGCCGGCCGAGCTAGCAGGTGTAAAGGACGATTACCTTGCCGTGATAATGACCCGCGGCCGCGAGATAAGCGGGCGGGGCGACGTCGTCACCGGCTTGAACGGGAAGCCGGTGGAGACGTGGCCCGACCTCCTTTCGTCCGTCAATGACTTCGAGGTCGGCGACCGGATTACACTTGACCTGATCCGCAACGGCGACCCGATACAGATCGATATCACACTCGCCAAGTGGCAAGACAACTGCGAGTGATTCCTACCTTGCTGGAGATTCCCCAATCCGCCTCTACTCAGGGACATGTGGGACAGCCTCGCTCCCGCTATGCCACAATCACGCCAGTACCAACTGTGAGTCAATGAGATGCCGTCGGAAAGAACGGACGTCGTAATAGTCGGAGGCGGCATGGCAGGCATTGTCACCGCCTATTACCTGACGCGAGAAGGCGTCTCGTGCATGGTCGTGGAGCGGGACCACGTTGCAAGTCACGCATCCGGCTTCGCATATGGAGGCATCGGGCATCTTGGCCGCAGCGGAAGTCCGGGGCCGAACCACCGCGTCTCGGCACTGAGCGCAGCCCTTCACGCGGAGTTGAAGGACGCCCTGTCCGACGAGACCGATATAGACATCGAGTACCGTACCAAGCCGGTCATATCTCTAGCCTTCACGGATGACGAGGCCAGCGCCGCCAAGGCCAACATGGCGTGGCAGGAGCGCGAGATTGGAACGCCCACGCGCTGGGCCGACCTGCAAGACGTTTTGGAGATCGAGCCGCGCATAAACCCCGCCGCTATAGGTGCGGTCGTCACCGAGGGCAACACGAACCTGCACCCGCAGCGCCTGACGCTCGCGTTGGCGCGAGTTGCGGAACGCCAGGGAATGACGATCCGCACGGCGACGGTCACCGGGCTTCGCCGAGAACGCGGCCAGGTAACCGCCGTGACGTTGGCAGATGGAGAAATCTCCGCGAGCCGCGTCGTGCTCGCAGCCGGCCCGTGGATGGGTCTTGCTTCTGAATGGCTCGGCGTGGACATTCCGGTTGAACCGCTGAAAGGCCAGATACTGCGCCTCTGGGCGCCGGGGCCACCGGTTCCCGGGTCGATCTCGTGGTCGTCCCAGTACGCGACCTCGAAACCCGACGGTCTCATTTGGACCGGCACGACGGAGGAGGAGGTCGGGTTCGACGAGACGACGACCGAGGAGGCCAGGTCGGAGATTATGAGTTCGGTGACGCACATGCTCCCCTACACCGCCGACGCGCGAGTCGTCATGCAGACGGCCTGTCTCCGGCCGGTGACTCCGGACAAGACCCTGTTGCTCGGACCCGTCCCAGGCTGGGAGGGCGTGTATCTCGCGTCCGGTGGTGGACGTCAGGGCATCTTCCTTGGACCTGGGATTGGACGAGTGACGGCCGATCTCGTGCTGGAAAGACCTCTGAGCGCGCCGATTGACGGCCTCACGCTCGACAGGTTTGAGTAGCCTCACTATGATGACCTCTTCAGCAGACAGGGAATTCGACGACATCGCGGGGCAAGTCCTCAATGCCACGTGGAAGTTCTATCCCGACCGGGCCTCAAAACAGGGACTGCACGACTATGACGGCGGGATGACCGACATCTCCCCATCGTCCATTGCCGGGCGCGTGCGAGACGTGGAAACGTACCTCGTTCAACTGCACGGTCTGGAAGAGGGTCTCCTGTCCGACAACCGTAAATTCGACCGACGGATTCTGATGTCTGCACTTCGGGAGGAGAAATTCCGCCTGACCGAGCTGGAGACCTACCGTCGATGGCCGATGGACGCGCTCGATCACATTGACTTGAGCAACTACATCCTGCGTGACTATGCGCCACGAGGAGAGCGTGTCGAGGCATTGTCAACTGCACTCTCAAAGGTGCCCGGGTATCTGGAGGCTCTTAAGTCGGGCCTCGACGGGGGAATCGGCACACCGGTTATCGAGGCGAGCATCGAGGCCTACGAGGGCATGAGGTCGTTCTATGACACGGACCTTTCGATGCACGTGGGGGGACTCGTCGAGGGAACGGCGTTTGCACGATTCGACGAGTCTCGCACGGCTGCTTCCCATGCCCTGGAGTCGTTCGTCGCGCATCTGAAATTGCTATTGGAAACGTCGTCTCCTGACTTTGCCATTGGTGCAACCAATTTCCGGTGGATGCTCGAACACGGCGAGATGGTCGATCTGCCTATGGACCGTCTAGAACGCTTTGGGGAGCAGGACCTTCAGCGCAATCTCATTCAACTCCGCAAGCTGGCGGCGGAGATATCGCCCGAAGGTGACGTTGTCTCCCTTTTGCAGGAGACCAAGAAGAACCATCCGGCGGCTACAATGCTCACCACCGAGACGAGAGGCACTCTCGAAGAAATACGGCAGTTTGTGATGGAGAATGACCTCGTATCAATCCCCTCCAACGTTCCATGCATCGTCAAGGAAACGCCCGCGTTCATGCGATGGGCCTTCGCGGCGATGGACCTTCCGGGAGTGTTTGAGACTGTCGCTGAAGAGGCCTACTACTACGTCACGCCGGTCGACGCCTCGTGGACGGAGGCCCAGAAGGACGAGTGGCTTACCAGCTTCAACTATCCCCTGCTGAAGAACGTGTCCGTGCATGAAGCGTATCCTGGACACTACGTCCATCACCTGCACTCGAAGAACGCCTCGTCCAAGCTGAGCCTGGTGTTCGGGGCATATTCGTTCTGGGAGGGTTGGGGGCATTACACCGAAGAGATGATGATCGAGCAGGGATTCGGAGGGATCGACCAGCGGATCCACGCAATGCAGCTCATGGAGGCCCTGCTCAGGAATTGCCGGTTCCTGTGCGCGATCAGGATGCACACGCAGGGGATGACCCTGGAAGAGGTGAAGCGCTTCTTCATGGAACAGGCCTACCTGGAACCACTTCCAGCGGAGCGAGAGGCCGTGCGCGGAACGTTCGATCCGATGTACCTCAACTACACGCTTGGCAAGCTCCAGATCATGAAGCTGCGCGAGGACTACAAGTCGGTCGCCGGAGACGGCTACTCCCTGAAGGACTTTCACGACAGATTCCTTTCCTTCGGCGCACCTCCGATCCCTCTTATTCGCGAAGCCATGCTCGGCGAGCTTGCGGGGCCGTCGCTTTAGGACGGAAGGGCCGGCCCTTACAGCCAAGTTGACACGATTCCGGCCCCTCAATACAATCCGTTCACTCCTCGCTTGGGAAACGGAGCAGTACGGCACGTGCCCTCCAACGGCCCGGAACTGAATGTCCTCAACGTCGTTCTCGCCGCCGTTCCCATAGCCATACTCATAGTCACGATGCTCGTCTCGGCGCTCAAGTGGAGCGCGCCAAAGGCCGGGGCGGTCTCCTGGCTTGCCGCTGCGGGGCTTGCGCTGCTCGTTTTGGGGGCCGACGAGCGAGTCCTTGCGATCGGCAGCTCAAAAGGGCTCAGTCTCAGCCTGTTCGTCCTCACGATCATCTGGACGTCGGTGATGCTGTACAACGTCATCGAGGGGATTAACGGCATCACGGTGATAGGCCGGACGATCACTGGCCTGGTGCGCGATCCGCTGGCCCAGGCGTTGGTCGTGGGATGGGCTTTCGCGGGGCTGATCCAGGGAGTAGCGGGATTCGGACTTCCGATTGCGGTGGTCGCGCCGTTCATGGTGATGATCGGCTTTCGCCCCTCGACGGCGGTTGCGATCACGCTCGTGGGCCACGCATGGGCGGTGACCTTCGGCTCGCTGGGCTCATCGTACTACACTATCCAACTCGTGAGCGGCCTCGACGAGAGGGAGCTCGGTGTCCAGATGGCGGCGATGTTCGTCCTCCCGACCATCTTGACAGGGTTCGCGGTGGCGCACCTGCAGGGCGGTTTCGCATCAATTCGACGAGGAGCGCCTGCCATCGTCGTGATGGGCGCGGCAATGTCCCTGGGACTGTGGATCACGGCATTTCTCGGCGCATATCAGATTGCATCGGTCGTAGGGGGCCTCATCGGGTGCGTCGTTGGCTGGTGGATTTCTCGTCTGCCGATCTTCCGGCTTCATAGTCAGGATGACGATGTACCGTCGTCGACAGAGCAGCCCGCCGAAAAATCGGGCGGGATCGGATTTCACACGGCTTTCTTGCCATACTACCTACTGTTCGGTCTGAGTCTCATCTCACAGCTTCCACCGGTTCGCGAGCTCGGTTCGTCCTTGTACTTCGGCCTCGACTACCCGTCGACGGCGACCGCGCTGGGCTTCACCGTCGATGGTCAGGACGGCTACGCGAAAATCAAGCTGTTGAACCACCCTGCACCACTGATCGCAGCATCGCTGTTGATCGCATACGTCGTGTACCGGGTACGCGGACTCTGGAGACCGGATATCCTCCGTTCTGCAGCCCGCAAGACCTACGAACAGGTCATCTCGAACAGCGTCGGGGTCGCGACGATGGTGATGATGGCGCTGGTGATGACGGACACGGGCATGACAGCCCTGCTCGGCTCGGCAATCGCGAAGGGCACGGGGACGCTATTCCCGATTTTCTCGCCGTACATAGGTGTGCTGGGCGCCTTCATGACCGGTAGCAACACCAACTCCAACGCCATGTTCGGCGCGCTTCAAGTCGAAACGGCCGCTGCCCTGGGCATCGGTCTTGTAACCATCGCGGCCACGCAGTCTATCGGCGGTTCCCTGGGCTCGTCCGTCGCCATGTCGAAGGTGATGGCCGGCACTGCTGTCGTCGGACTGGGTGGACGAGAGCGCGACGTGCTGATGAAGACGATCCCCTACTGCCTGGTCCTGGTCTTGGTGGCCGGATTGCAAGCGTGGGTCATCATCAATCTTTTGGGAGGCAAGTAGTGTTCGCCAAGTCGAAGGTTCAGCAGATCGCCCTGTGGGTCATGGCGGCGGACTTCCCGTTGCTCTATCTTGGAGCGGTAACGTTCGAGAACACGGCAGTCACGGCTATCGCACTAGTTGTCATGGCGGCAGCCGCAGTCGCGGCGGGCATAGTCTTCTAGGATAGACGAGATGAGTCCGGCAAAGAACCTTCTTGTCATGCAGTCTGGCGGCCCGACACCGGTCATCAACCGCAGCCTGTTTGGAGTGTGCGACGAGGCCGCCAAGTCGGGGGCTTTCGCCGGAATACTCGGCGCTCATAGCGGAACCGAAGGTGTTCTTGGTGATCGAGTGTACGACCTCGCCGCAGTCTCGACAGAGGCATGGCAGTCCATTGCCATGGCGCCGGGCGCGGCCCTCGGGACGACTCGGAAGAAGTTCGCCGATGCCGATTTGCCAAGAGCCATTGACTTCATCGAACGCCGTGAAATCACGCACTGGCTCATCATCGGGGGCAACGACTCCGCGTCGACGGCGCTGACGGTCAGCGCGGCGGCGAAAGACGCGGGCCTCGATCTGACCGTGCTCCTCGTTCCCAAGACCGTCGACAACGACCTTGTCGGCACGGACCATTCGCCCGGCTACGGCAGCGCCGCTCGGTTCATTGCCGCGGCGACACAAGGGGCAGGACGAGACGCCGAAGCGATGGGACACGCAGCGCCGATCACCGTGATAGAGGTCGCGGGCCGAGACTCCGGTTGGCTGGCCTCGGCGTCCGCACTGGGAAAGCACGACAGTCGAGACGCTCCGCACGTTGTCGTCACACCGGAGATGACGTTCGACCGGTCGCAAGTCCTGTCAGGGGTCGAAAGCGCGTATCGCCGGTACGGGTTCGCCGTCGCGGTCATCCAAGAGAACGTGCGCGACCTACACGGCCGACCGCTAATCGGGGACGGAACGCCCCTTCACGTCGATGATTTCGGCAATGAGTACCACGAAGGCGCGGGTCGATACCTGACGACGCTCGTTGCAAGACACCTCAACGTTCGAGTCCGGTACGACCGGCCGGGGACCATCCAGCGGTCTATGGCCGAGCTGGTGTCTCCGGTCGATGCCAAAGAGGCCGAGCAGGTAGGCCGTGCCGCAGTTCGACACGCGCTGGACGGCGAGACGAATCAAATGGTCTCGTTAGTCCGAATTGCAGACGATCCGTATGTGGCAGAGACCGGGTTAACTCCCCTCGAACCGGTGGCCGGCGCGCATAAGACCATGCCCGCCGAGTTCCTCGACTCTGAGGGGATGCCAACCGGCGCGTTCCTCGACTACGCCCGCCCGCTGATCGGCGACCCTCTTCCTACGTTCGGAAGGATTGCATGAATTCTCGTAAACGTGGCTTCTCGACCTCACCTGATACAATTATGCGGAACAGGGAGGCCGCAGTGGTTGCACCAAAGCAACTCAAAGGACTCCCGCCACGTTTAGGAATTCAAGAGGCAATCCGAGGGAACGACGATGAGCCTCAAACTATATGGACGCTGTCACGGCGAATTGACATGAGCGGTAATCTTCACTTTCTGGGAGGTGTATCTTGAACGCACTGAAGAACAAGTGGGTCTGGTTCGGCGCGGGTCTGATCATAGGGATACCGGTAGTCGCAATCGGCTGGTGGCTCCTTGCGCCGCTGTTTCTCGATACTGAGGTGGACGAGGCGTTCCCTCTGACTGAGAACGCGACGATTCCGGCGGGCATTTCCCAATCGGAGGCCGAGACCGTGATGATGACGATGGCGAAGGTCGAGACCAAGATGGACGAGGAAATGCCCAAAGAGATGATGGAGGTCCCCAACGTCGTCGTGAAGTCAGGGAACTTCCGGGACGGCGACAGCTTCCACAAGGGAGAGGGCAAGGCCACGATCTACAAGCTCGCCGACGGCCAGCAAGTCCTGCGTTTCGAGGACTTCAAGGTCTCCAACGGCCCCGACCTTCGGGTCCTGCTGGTGAAGCATTCCAACCCTGAGGGACGGGGCGACCTCGACTCAGGGTACGAAGAGCTTGGCAAGCTGAAGGGGAACATCGGCAGTCAGAACTACATCATCCCCGGCAGCATCGACGCGGACGGGTATGGCTCAATCGTCATCTACTGCAAGCCCTTCCACGTGGTCTTCAGCGTCGCGCCGCTGAACTGAGGTACGTAGCAAGAAGCTGCCAGGGAGCAATACGATGATTCATGGCGTCACCCCCGTATTGGGCGTGTCCGATTCGAGGGCGGCGGAAGAGTTCTACTGCGGCAAGCTGGGCTTCGAGTTGCAGTTCGCGTACCGGCCTTTCCGCGATCACGACGATCCCTGCCACATGGGAGTGAAGCGTGACGACGCTGTGATGCGGGTCTCCTCATTCTCCGGCGACGGTGTGCCCAGGACCAGCGTCATCATATGGACGGACAACGTCGACGTCCTGCATGAGGAGTTCGTATCGAAGGGCGTGCAGATCGACATGGGTCCGACCGACCAGGTGTGGGGCCTTCGCGAGATTCACGTCCGCGATGCCGACGAGAACAAGTTGGTCTCGCGCAGGTGCTGCACACCGAGTAGTGCAAAGCAGCGTGGCCCGTCATTGAGACAAAAGGCAGAAGGACCAAGTCAGGCGTTCCCGGCGCTACATCACCCTGCCTAACCGCGGGTTGTTGGTAATGCCGGGTAATCGTCCTCTGCGAGCGACGGGGCGGCCGTCCACCTCGTGGATGTCGACGTGAAACGGATTCGGACCGGTGGCAGCGATGTATGCCCCGATGCCGAAGGTGTTGACGGGCGCATCCGCGTCGACGAACTCTGTTATGCGATCCGGAGTCATCCCGCCGCTCACCATGATCTCCACGTGTCGGAAGCCTGAAAGGTCGAGCCGTGCGCGCACCTCCTTGACGAGGTCGGGAGTAGCGCCGCCTCTGGTCGAAGGCGTGTTGATACGTATGCCGCGCAACTTTTCGCGTAGGGCACGGGAGACGGCGAGGGCCTCTTCGCTCTCATCGCGGAACGTGTCGACGAGAGCAACTCGCGGCACCTCTTGCGGCATGTGCTTGTCCAGTGCCTCCATCGCCTGTACCGTCCCGCCCAACAATAGGGACAGCGAATGCGGCATGTTCCCCGCCGGTGTGATACCCGCGAGTCGAGCGCCTTGAATCGTCGAGCATGAGACGCACCCGCCGACAATGGCGCAGTACCCAAGAATTCCAGCGACATCCGGATGTACGTGCCGCGCGCCCAGGGCGAGCACGGGAGTCCCCTTCGCCGCATCTACGCACTCCCGCGCCGCGGAGGCGAAGCC
The DNA here is from genome assembly GCA_965247555.1 of Dehalococcoidia bacterium. Classification (GTDB taxonomy): domain Bacteria; phylum Chloroflexota; class Dehalococcoidia; order Lucifugimonadales; family VXLM01; genus VXLM01. The sequence continues at coordinate 1,074,136 of CBDFHR010000009.1, forward strand.
GGTGCTCTGCGCAAGGATGCCGCTGATAGCCGTCTCGTAAAGGCCAACCGAGCTGTAAGGCGCCTTGACGCGGAGAGCGACCTCACCCGCTTCGATGGAGTCGCCTTCGCTCAGGGCCCATACTTCACTACCGCTCTCGGGCAGGACGCGGGCCAACAGTCCACGCACCTCAGCAATGCCGCAGAAGATACCCGCTCGCCGCGGTGAGAATTCAAGGGCAACGACGGGGTTGACCCCCTCGTTGCGGAGGATGGTAAGCGTTCGCTGGAGGTATACGTCGGCAGTCTCTCCTACCAACAGAGATCGTCGTATCTCGAAATCGGCGTTTACCATGCATTCACCTATGTTTCGGCGAGGCGTACCCGCCTGAGAATGGTGAGCCGAGTCAGTTGCCGCAGGTATGGTAGCGTGTGAAGCTCGGCTATTTCAAGCGCGCATACAAAGCTTTGAGGACTGGCGAAGGAAGCCGTCAGAGGGTTGGGAGGTCTGCCTCAAGCCCCTCGTCTAGCTCGATTTCAAGCGTCGCCATTATCCGTGCCAGCATCGAGTAGTAGCCGACTAGCACGAGGAAATCGAGCGTCTGGGACGGACCAATTAGGTGCTCGATTGCCTTGAAGGTCGGCTCGCTCAAGGTTCCATTGCGCACCAACTCCTTGACGCCTTGGACGTAGACGCCCTCCTTGGCCGGAACGCCCATTGGGGCGCGTCCGTTTCGGATCGACTCGATCGTGCGGTCACTCACGCCGTCCCGACGCGCTATGGGCTCGTGCTGTGCCCACTCGTACTCGCAGTCCAACTCCCGCGCGACGCTGAGGATGGATATCTCCCGAATGGTGGGGTCGAGCGGCGACCTATACCGGATGTACTCCCCAACACTCGTGGCCACCTCGGCGGCGTCCGGGCTGTTGAGAAGCAGGCGGAAGATGTGATCGACGCTGCCACGGGTCTCGGCGATCCGGTCGTAGACGTGCCGCTTGTCCTCCGGGAGTTCGTCTCTGGTTACGTAAGGCAGCTTGGCCATGAATTACTTTCTCCCACTATCGCCCGGCAGCTTCGATCTTCTCCAGCATGACCGGCGGCAGAGGGAATACCCATCCTCTATTAGCGATGATCTCCATCGCCAGGCCCGAAGGTATCGCGACGACGATCTCCGGCTCGATGGAGAACCGTCCGTCGAATCCGCCCATGGCGCTCCGGGCATGGACGCCTGCAAAGCCACCGGGATCGATGCCGTCGATGGCGTAGGTGCTCTTGCCGCCACCGAAGACGGCCTGCCATCTGAACGAGAAGCCGTTCGTGACCGGCGGCCCCGCGCTCGTTGTCCCCCCTCCCGGCGTCACGACCATGCCCAGAGCCTTGACGGTATATAGAACGTCGTTTAGATCGCCCTCCCCGCCCGCGCTCAAGCCCCAATGTAGCCTGCGGATCTGGTGATCTGCCGCCTCCTGCGCGCCCTGAAAGCCGTGGGCGATGCGGTCTTCGTCATCGTTCATCGGGTAGGTGCCGCCCGACGAGCCTGACAGGTACACCAAACCACTCTCGTGGAACACCATGTGCGCAATGTTCTGGTCGGCAAGCGAGGTGACGTTCTCCTCGAACGTCCCCAGGTCGATACCAAGTTCGGCTATCCGGTCGTAGACGTCGAAGTCACGGCGCATTACATCGGGGATGGCCGCGTTGTCGTAGTGCTTGCCCATAGGTGTGTGTTCCTCGCTATATAAATGACCGCCACATGGTACCAGAAGAGGCCGCGACAGGCGCTATCCGGCCCTCTCGACCCTGATCTCCAGGCACTCGCGGTCGTCGTCATCGACCTTTGCCCACTCTGCTATGCGCCACCCGACGACCCATGCGATCCCCCGCGACGTGACGATCAAGGGTACGGAGTCTCGCATCGAGCCGGGAACCTTCTCGTCGATCATAAAGTCCTTGAGCTTCTTCGTACCGGACATGCCAAGAGGCTGGAAGCGGTCACTCCGGAGGCGGGTTCGCACGGCCAGCGACGGGATATCGACGGCGCGCCCGAACCGCTCGACAAATTCTCTGGGAGACTGCTCGCTTTCATCGCGTGGACGGTAGGCCGATGGCGCCTCGACTCGCGCAGTGGTGATGCGCCACTCGCCCACAGTCGTCACTCCGGGGACGGCAAGAGGGGATACGTCGAAAGAAGTGGCGGCGAACGCTTTGTCCCCCGCATATATGAGCGCCGACCGTTCCTCGACGGCAAGACGGAGACCTTCGGGCAGGTGCAGCTGCAAACCGGGAGACTTAAGGACGGCCCGCGTCGCGTCCTCGATATGCACTCGTTCGATGCCTCGCGCGGCTCCCTTGACGTGCGACAGAGCGCGCATCATAAGATGGGTGCGCACCGCTTCATCCAACCCGCGGAACTTCTTACGGTCGATGCGGATGGATTCTCTCTCTTCGGTAACGGCATCCGACCATGCCTCATCCACGGCCTTGTCTACGACGGCGAGCGCATCGACCGCGTTCCTCGACAAGCGCAGTGCGGCGTCGCCGAAAGCCGGATTCATGTCTCGCAGTAGCGGCAGTAACTCCAGTCTGACCCTGTTCCTCGTCATCTCCGTCGAGCGGTTGGACTCATCGGCACGGGGAGTCAGATGGAGCGCCTCGCAGTAGGCGATGGTGTCTTGCTTCGGCAGGTTCAAGAGAGGACGAAAGAGCGTCAAGTCGCTGCCTGCGATTCGTTGCTTTGAGACAGGCCTCATGCCGCGCAGTCCTCGCAGACCGCTGCCCCTGATGACATTCATCAGCACCGTCTCAACCTGATCGTCCGACGTGTGACCGAGAACAACCGCCTCGGCCCCTACTTGTTCGGCCACGTTCGCGAGAAACCGGTATCGCACTTCCCTTGCCGCTTCCTCGAGCGACATTCGATGTTCTCTTCGGAATGCGAGCACGTCCACGTCCTCAACCGTGTAGTCAATGCCGAGCTTGGCACAGGTCTGGGCTACGAACTCGGCGTCGGCAGCCGAGTCTTGCCCGCGAAGTCGATGATCGAGGTGTGCGACGTGCAATGCTAGACCTAGCTCATCCCGAAGACGGTTGAGCGCGTACAGCATCGCCAGCGAGTCAGGGCCGCCCGAAACCGCGACGACCAACCGCCTGCCCGTCAGTTGCGCGGCCTCTAGGGCCTCCCTGACCTCACCTTCAAACCGTGTGACTATGTCCGGTGCGCCCATTGTTTAGCAAGTGCAGCCTGCTCAACGCCAGTCCACGGCGATCACGTCGTAGATCCACAGCACGGGAATCTCGAAGCTGACCGCGTGGTCGGACTCTTGGAATTCCAGGTCGAGTGGCTCGTCGAGATCGGTCGAATGGAGGCGCACGCGCTCGACGTTGCGTCCCGCCGGCTTTCGGAGCGTTACGGTGATGTCAATCACACGCCGTGCCAGGGTGTCGGTAACGGGGGGCACCTCGTCCTTCCCGAAGGCCTTCTGCGTCTCCGTGAGTTGTACGTCGTAGTTGATGAGGTGGACGAGGGTCGTATCGCCGTCGGCAGTCTCGGTGAGGTTCATCACGGTGGTGGTGGGCGCGTCGATCTCAATCGGCCGGTCGCCGTCAAGTACGTACTCCATCGCCTCGCGGAAGAGCGCCAAGTCGGTGGAGATGCCCTCGTACCAGAAGCGCTCGTCAGGGTCTCCCGGCAGGAAGGCCACCCTGCCCTTGCCATACTCGCTCTTTACGATGTCTGATACCGCCTGTCCGTGATGCGCTCCGAACACGTCTGCTAGAGCGAAATCGTCGCGGATGCGGAATTTCTCGTCGTACAGCGAGGTCTCGGCAGTAGCTATTAGCCCGCCGCCGTCGGCGACGAAACGTCGAACGGCCTCGACGTCTCCATCGCTCATGCACGCCGAGTTCGGGAGCACCAAAACGCGGTATCCGTGCTCTGTGGCCAGGTCCTCGTCCAGCACGACGTTAAATGGCACGTGCAACTCCACGAGCGCCTGAGAGAGCCCCGTGAGGTTCTGGGGCAGTTCGGAACCCCCGTGCGTGACACGGTTCGGGTAGTACCAGTTGATCGTCGGCGTCGAGACGTGCAAAGCCACGTCGGCCAGCGGCTTGGCATCGACGTAGAAGCGCTCGTATTCCTGAAGCCAAGTGTAGTAGTGCCTGATGATATCGGCCTTCACGTGCTCGTGCGTGAAGAGGGCGGCCATGATGTGGTGCGTGGCGCCGTTGAAGGCGGACGACTCCGCGAGGCCGATCTTCATCTGGTCGGGCGTATGGGAGCCGGGCTTGTTCTGGCGGTACCAGATGGGCGTGCTCTTGACGCGGGAGCCGTATTTCCAGTCGACGACCGCATTGATGGCGCGTGGCATTCCTCCGGCCGGCGGAGACTCCAACCTCGGCGCGCCTCGACGCTCCAGCAGAATCAGGTCGACCTTGTCCGCGACTAGGTGTGTGGCCGACCCCTTAGCGCCTCCTCCGCCCATCCACGGCACCGCGAGGTTCGGGTACACGACGATGTCGGGGTTAAGCTCGTGGGCGTAGTCGACGACCATGCCCATGGCATCGGCGAAGTACTCGTCGCGGAAGTTGATGAACGCCTGCCAGATCGGATCGTCCCACTTGGGTGACCACGGCAGCTCGCACTCCCAGCCGAGCTTCTTGGCCGTGTATTTCCGGAAGCTCTCGCGGCAAACGTCGCAGTAGCAGGCCCAGCCCGCGGCGGCCGCCTCGTCGTCGTGCAGGCCTGCCAGTTCTCGCGGGACGAAGCAGTTGTCGTAGAAGAGCGAGTCCGGCTCGTGCTCGACCGCCTTGGCGATCATCTCCTTCAGATGGTTGCGCCAGTTCGGATTGTTCAGACAGCCCATGTACCGGTCGGGATGCCCGAGGTAGATGGCAGGCCGTCCGTCGGCGTACCGCATCAGCCATTCCCGCGACTCGGGGCGCTCGTGGAACATGGGCTTCCAGTTGATGTTCGTGAGCTTCATGTAGAACGCGACGAATAGGCCCTCGTCGTGGCACTGTCGCACGAACGGCTTGATGAGCCGCCAGTTCCACCGTTCCTTGTCTACGCCGGACGTGCCGGTAAAGCTCAGGAGGATGTGGTTGGCATCAAGGCGCTTGGCTATCTCGATGATCTCGGAGCTGTAGCTGTTGACGTCGTCCTTCAGGTATCGGGTATTGGCAATGGTGATCGGTCGTGGGAGCGGCATTGGAAGGCCTCCATTCGGTTCATTCTGCCGGAAACGCCAATTCAGTGTAATGGGTTCAGCGCCGTGTTTGTCGTCTCAGAATAGGTCGTTTCTCCATCAGAGCGCGCGATGCGCTCGTTACGATGCTCCGTAGTTTACAATTATCGGAGTTTTTTCGTCGGAGAGTCCTGTGGAGAATACTGCCCGTCCAACGACCATCGCCGAACTTCAAGCCAAGGCGGAGGCAAAGATGGCCGCCGACCAGCGTCACTTTGTGGCGCGTGGTATTGGAGAGAACTGGACGCGCGACCGTAATCGCGCGAAACTCGACGAGATCGCCTTGAATCCGCCCGTTCTCGTGGACGCCACCAAGCGTGACCTCTCCACCACAGTACTTGGGCAGCGAATCGATTTCCCGATCATGTGCGCTCCCGCGGGCGGTCAAACGGGCAGCCATCCGGAGGGCGAATTGGCTGTGGCAAGAGCGGCGGGAACGGAAGGCACGCTGATGGCCCTGCCCACCGGATCGGGCCACACGTTCGATGAAGTTGGCGCGGCGGCAACCGGGCCAATTTGGTTCCAGCACATTCACTACAGCGACGGAATCACGGAGGAATACCTGCCGCTACTCAAACCCGCAGGCTTCTCCGCGCTCGTTCTTACCGTGGACGTCATCGGGCCGTTTCCCATGATAGACGCCCTGCTTACGACGCCCTCCATACCCTCGAAGATCCGGTCGTTCGCCAACCTGCGGAGCAGGCCGGACCTCGCGAACGGGGACGAATTCGCACGCTGGGAACCACCCAACATCACGTGGGAGCGCCTCGATTGGCTGCGTGAACTGTCCGGCGGGCTGCCGCTGGTGCTCAAGGGCGTCCGCCGGGCCGATGACGCCCGACGATGTCTCGACTACGGCGTCGACGGCGTCATCGTCTCGACGCATGGCGGGCGGCAGTTCGACGGCGGCCTCTCGTCAATCGAGCTTCTGCCGCAGTTTGTAAACATCCTGGGAGACCAAGTTGAAGTGTTCTTCGACTCCGGCATACGGTCGGGCCTCGACGTGTTTCGAGCGATGGCATTGGGAGCGCGGGCCGTGTTCGTCGGCCGGCCCGTTCACTGGGGCCTCGCTTACGACGGCGAGACCGGCGTCCGGCTCATGCTGTCCATTCTCAGGGCCGAGTTCGACAAGATCATGGCATACTCCGGCTGTTCAAGCGTTGATGAGATAACCGAGGACATGGTTATCCACGCCGGATTGTAGTATCCGCCGCGGTGCCCTATGCCCCGTACTTGTCGAGCAGTCTCCGAGCTATGACGAGCTTCTGAATCTCGTTGGTGCCCTCGCCGATGATCATCAATGGGGCATCACGGTAGTACCGCTCGACCGGGTACTCCTTGATGTAGCCGTATCCACCGTGTATTCGCATGGCCTCCATCGTCACCTCGCCGCAGACCTCCGACGCGAACAGCTTTGCCATGCCCGCTTCGAGATCGACACGCCCACCCTCGTCTCGCTTCCTGGCAGCTTCGTAGGTCAGGAGCCGTGCCGCCTCGATCTTCGTGGCCATGTCGGCAAGCTTGCTCGCTATTGCCTGATGGTCTGCAATCCGCTTGCCGAACGTTTTTCGTGTACTTGCGTACTTTATGGAGGCTTCGAACGCCGCCGTTGATACGCCGACGGCCCGGGCGGCAACGTTGATTCTTCCCGACTCCAGGGCGCTAAGGACCTGGCCATAGCCCCGCCCCTCTTCGCCACCTACCAGACTGTCTGTAGAGACTCGCACGTTGTCGAAGACCAACTCGACCGTGTCGAGTCCCCTGTAGCCGAGCTTATCGACGTGCTGGCCGACGGAGAAGCCGTGTGCGGGCTTCTGCACGACGAAGCAGCTGATCCCTCGATAGCGCGGCTCCGCGTGAGGATCGGTCTTCGCCAGAACGGCGACGGCGTTTCCGTGCTCGCCGTTCGTGATGAACATCTTGCTCCCGTTCAAGACGTACTCCTCCCCGTCCCGCGTCGCGGTGGTTTGGATATTCTGTACGTCGCTGCCCGCCTCCGACTCGGTTAGGCCAAGCGCGCCTCGGATATCGCCGCTCGCCATTGAGGACAACAGGCGTTCCTTTTGCTCGTCGGTGCCGAAATCGCCGACTATCGACGCCATGACGTGATGCGTCCCGATGATCCCGGCGACGCTCATCCAGCCCTTGCTCAACTCCTCGAAGATCATCGCCATCGTCGTGTGGTCGAGACCGAGGCCGCCGTACTCTTCCGGTATGGTGATGCCGAACAGCCCCAACTCGCGCATTGTCGGGACGAGCTCGTGCGGGTACGTGTCCTCGTTATCATATTGCGATGCAATTGGCAGTACGTCGTTCTTAACGAACTCTCGGACAAGGCTGACGATCTGTCTACGTGTTTCTTCTGAGACCTTGGTCATGCCGGTTCCTTCGGAGGCGAAGGCCTAAGGTGGGGGCACTCGTGTCCTCTGTACCCATCGCTTGGCAATTAGGGATGCTCCCGACCGTCATTTGGCGCGAAGTCATCGAGGAGCATCTGCGTCATGTTGGCAAGCGTTTCTTCCCCGGTGCGATCGGCAAGCTCGAACTCGTACTCGGAGAACGGAAGGCTGCGGTAGACGTTTGCATTAAGCGGCAGGAACGTTTCCGAGTACGGCACCTTACGATGAATCCCATAAATGGAGCCGTCGAGGACCTCGCCGAGCTTGCGCTGCAACGGGCTGTCGGGTCCGTAGTGCTGAGACTCGAAGCGGTTCATCGCGGCAGCCTTCTTCCTCACAGTCGAGGTGATGTCGATGACGACGCTGGGTATGCGCGGATTGTCCTGCTCAATGACGTTGGTCCGGCCGATCTGCGTGTGAAAGAAGACCTGCCGCACCGAATGTGGAGGTTTGGCCCCCGTCCGGATGGTGCCTGCCGTTTCCAAGGCAATGAGAGTCATTTCGCCGGTGACCCCGTGCATGACCACCGAGTCATTCGGATGGTGCGTGATGATGAAGTCGGGCCGAACGTCCACGATCACATCGGCGATATCCTCCACAATCCGGCGCTCGACCATCGGCACGTCATCGTCATAGCCGAGACAGCGAACGTCCGTCACGCCAAGCTCGGCGCACGCCTCCGTAAGCTCACGCATACGCTCTTGCTTGGCGGCCTCGATGTCCACCCGCTCGCCACGTTTGGAAGCTGCAACCGCTTTCTCGTGGTGGGAAACGCCATAGGTCGGCGTCAGCGCGACCACAACGTCACCGCGCTCGACATGGAGGGCCATCGTCCCCCCCGCGTACAATACGACGTCCTTCGGATGTCCGCCGATGCTGAGAACGGACAGCCTCCTTTCGGCTTGCATTATTCCGTTCGTCGGCCCGGAGGTCATTCATCCACCTCGATCTCGATGTCCTCCCAACTCGTTCCACCGTCTGTCGTTCGGGACATCTTGGACAGTGACCCGCCCACAAACATCGTGCGGTCGGTCGCGAAGTTCGGGGAGATCTCAAGCGTGCGGAACGTTCGTCCCTTGACGAGGGTGTTCTCATACGTTTCGCCCTGGTCGGTTGACACGAAGATATTTCCGTTGAGCGTCGCCATGAAGAGAAGACCGTCGCGTCGGAAGTTTGGCGAAAGGACAAGGCCCACGGTCTTGAGACTCGTGAGTCCCTCGTCGACGGGTCGCCAGAAATTGCCGCCGTTCGTAGATTTGAACGGGCCCTCCTCCTTGGTTCCGAGGAAGACGGTCTGGTCTCGAGCATAGTCGGGGGAGAACCGGACCACGGACGCCCCACCTCCTTCGAAGGTACCAAGACCGCGGTTTATTTCTTCCCAAGACTCGCCACCGTCGACGGAGCGGAAAACTCCGTTCCGTCCCGTACCAGCAATAACGGCTCCGTCGGTCGCATATTCGGGCGATATCCCGATGGCGAGTACGTTGCTGGTCGGAAGCCCTACCTGCTCCCAGGAGTTGCCTCCGTTGGTGGAGCGGAAGATGCCGCGGAATTGTGTGCCCGCGAACAACGTTCGGTCGCTCGCGAAGTCGGGCGAAATGGCGATCACGGCGACGCTGCGGCGTTCCAGACCCTTGGCAGTCTGCTCCCAGAGGTCTCCCCTATTTGTGGATTTGAAGACCCCGTTGCGGACGGTGCTGAGGAACGCGGTGTCGTCGTTGGGGAATTTGGGTGAAAGGACGATGTCGGTCACGACGCCGTCGATGAGTCCGTCGTTGCTCCGCGACCATGTATCGCCGTGGTCGAAGGATCGGAAGACTCCACCGGGGTCGGTGCCGACGTAAATTACGCCGTCTTCCTCGAAGTTGGGGGAGAAGGCAAAGCTGATCAGGTCCTCAGGTCGAGATATTATGACAACAGGGGTTGGCGTCGGTTCCTGATTCGACCCAATGCACCCGGACAGTACCATTACGCTCATCGACAACAGCATCACGACCCAAACGAACCGCATTTTCTAAACAACCTCCTTGAGACCGAACGTTCCGGCTCGTCTTACAACGATACCGGAGAGCGTAAGGGTATGACGAACGGCCACGTGTCACACCCTCTCAATAGTCACACCGAGGTTAAACGACCTGAGGCGGTCGCGGTATAGCTCGGCGTGTTCCAGCGGACAGGTTATCACTACGGAGTGCCCGGTGTTGTGGGCTTCCAGCATGATGCGTATCGCCTCTTCCTTCCCCAAAGACTCGACACTCTTTAGCAAGGCGGCGACGACGAAGTCCATGGAGTGAACGTCGTCGTTATGCAGAATCACGGAATAGGGTGGTAGGATATCCCGCAATTCCTCGACGAACCGGCTTGTTTCGGTCGTTGTACTTGTGACTCTGCGATGCGGCATGAACTCAACCGTGCGACCCTTCAGTTCGGATGAATATATGGTAGTATCCGCCTATGTTTATGGCAACATCAAGTGAAGGTACGGCAAGCTCGTGAACGACGTACATCTGAAGCGCCTGTCACACCTACTCCTCGGCCTCATGGCGATGATGCTCGCCATGGCCGGAGCCGCCTGTGCCCCGAAAGATGAACCGTTCCCCTTTGATTACCACGGTACTCCCACCCCTAGCCCGGTCCCGGTAGCCGACGCGACGCCGGAAAGAATTATCACCCACAAGTACGACATCATCAGCAAGGGTGAGACTATCAAGATAGCAGAGTGGGACGACAATACCCTCAAGATGCTGAATTTCCTGGCCGGCTACGTGATTATCTTCGGGTTTGATCACGCCGTGGAGCTGGTCGACCTCGAGGACAGACACTATGGAGACGCGCTCTTGGCTGGAGACGTGCATCTCGTTCTTTGGATGGAGGAGGACTGGCACGAGGCGACCGGCAGCGACGCGGGGATTGTCGACCTCGGCACGCTGTACGAGGCCGAATCGAATCTGCGCATCGGGTCCAGTCCAGCCCTTGAGGAGGCATCGCAGGAGATCGTGGATTTCCTGAGCAGCTTTGTCCCGGGCGACGAGCAGGTCGAGTCCCTCGCCTCGCGGATTACCGGCGGGCGCATTGGCATGAGACCAAACGTCGCGGGTGTGAAATACTTTAAGGAGAACAAAGAGCTCTGGTCGCAGTGGATTGACCAGGAGATCGCGGAGGCCGTTCAGGAAGCCGTCGACGGGGGCAAGACCGGCCTTATCAACCGCAAGTGCATTCCCGACGGAGGGAATCAAAACTGCATCCGTTAGCCGGGAGCGATAGGCTCCTGTCACACGTTCTTGTTTAGCCAGTCCAGCACCTGAGGCTTGAGCTTTGCTTGCACGCGACGGCTGAGTACAAGCCCCCAATGTGAAGAGTCGGCAACGAACACTTGGTCACCCGCCAAGCCGACCCCGTGGTAGCTGGGCTCCGTGGGATAGTAGTCGTCAAGCCCTCCCAGGATTTCGAGCATAGGACACGGTATCCGCTCGATGAGAATGCCCCTCCGTCGTTGACTGCCCATCAGTCTCGACTCGTCGCAGAGGGACGACTGGGCTATGCGACGTTCCTCCGTCGTGAGGTCGGGCATATGCGGCAAGAGGCGTGGATCGCCGTCCAGCGTGTAGCCGATCTCTTCCGGCGTCCGCAGGCCATAGGCCATTTCGACGGACTCGTCCACCCTGTCGGGCGGCGGATCGGGGTCGAACGCGATGCATCCGGCGTATCCGCCCCTGGACGCGGCAATAACGGCGATGTGACCGCCCATACTCCATCCCACCACGACCGGCGGCGTGGCAAGCTGATCGGCGACCGCGTTCACATCGTCAACGTAGTCGAAGATGCCGACTTGGCGAAGGTCGACCGCGCCGCTGGCCCCATGCCCGCGCAGATCGAGGTTGTGCGTCGGCCATCCCGCCTGAACGAACGCTGCCTGCCAGTACATCCACACCGGGGCCGACGTACCCGCGCCGTGAACGAAGATGACCGGAGGCTTGCCCGTTGGCTCGGACGGGAGCTTGGTTACCACCGAGAGCATGGTCAAGCCGGAGTCCACCGTCGTGCGTGAATGGCGTGATCGAGGTAGGCCAGTTCCGCGGCGGTGAGTTCCGAGCGGTCAAGGTCGGCAATGGGAGCGAACTCAGATGATAGCTCGTAGTCGTCAGGTTCTTGCGTCTCCTCGCTATCACCGTCGTATTCCGCCTGAAAAATAGGCCAGAAGAAATCGGGGTAAAGGTACGGATAGTCAGGCGGCTTCGGAGTCTCATGACGCAGATGCATGAAGCCCAGCCGGCATACGTCGGTGATCTCCACACTCGCCTCTTCCACGAGCTCCCGCCTGAGGGCATCATGGTGCGATTCACCGGCTTCGACTCTGCCTCCAGGGTGAATGTGGGAGCCGTCCAGGTTTTGCATGAGGAGTATGTTCTCGTTACGGAACACGAGCGCCCGCACGGAAGTCACAAGTTCCGGTGGAGGCTCATCGCATGTGATGTAGGCGGATACGGTCAACTCAATCTCACCTGCGCGCCAAGAAACATCGGTCTCTACATCCACCGGCGAATAATGTTTCAGGAACTCGTCGGCTGCCGGATCGGATGCCATGCGAATCGTTTACTTGAACAGAGGCGCGGGCCTCTCGATGGCCTGCTGGAGCCTGCGCATAAAGGCGGCGGCGACAGCGCCGTCGATGGTCTGGTGATCGACTGTCAGGCTCAGGGTAAGCATCTCTCGCACGACGATTTCGTTCCTTCTGACGACCGGCTTCTGTACGGAGCGACCAACGCCGAGGATGGCGCTCTGTCCGGCGTTGAGGATGGGCGTAAAGCCGTCCACGATGCCGAGAACGCTGACGGTGAACGTTCCACCCAGAACGGCATCCGGCAGGAGCGTGCCATCCTTGGCCTTCGTGGCTAGTTCGTCCATTTCGGCGGCGATCTCGGAGATGCTCTTCTGCTCGACCCCACGAATGACCGGCACGATCAGGCCCTCATCCAAGGCGGCGGCAAAGCCCACGTTTACCTCGTCGAATTGGTGGACTGTCCCCTCGCTGAGGATGCTGTTGATGGCTGGAACGCGGCTGATGGCCGAAGCGCAAGCCTTGATAATCGCGTGGGCAAGTGTGATCGTCGTGTCTGACTCCTTCGACGCATCACGGCGCATCTGCTGAACGTCGGTGACATCGACCTCCAGGAAGAACGAAAGCTGGGCCGTGTTGGCGATGCTCGACCGCATATGGTCGGCGATGCCTTTCCTCATACCCGTCATCTCGACGGACGAGGACGGCGCGGGGACACCCGGCGGCAACTTGGCGGCAGTCTGCGATTCGGCATATGCCCGAACGTCGGCCTCGGTGATTCTCGCTCCGCTGGTCGGCACCTCCGCAATGTCGATGCCGAGGCTTACGGCAACCTTTCTCGCTCCCGGAGTTGACCGAACAGGCGGTCCGCCTGAGCCGGCCGCGCGACGTGACGGGGCCGACCGAGAAGACCTTGCCGAACGAGCAGCGGCTCGCCGTTCGGCGGGCTTCTCGGCAGCGGGCGGCTGTTCACCCTCCGCCAGGAAGTACCCCAAGACCTGGTCAACCGGGACCGTCGAGCCGCTATCGGCCACCGTGTGAAGGATCCCGTCCTGCGCCGCTTCGAGGTCGTAGGTGAGCTTCTCCGACTCGATGGCAGCGAGCGGTTCCCCGCGCGTCACGGCGTCGCCGGATGACTTGTTCCAAGTAACGACTCCCTCGGTCATGAAATCGCCAAGTCGCGGCATGACTATTGGAGTCGCCATTGTCTAATGCTCCCTTTGAGAAACGAAATCAACTGCGCAGGACTTGTGTCCGCCGCCGCCTTATCCCATCACCTCGTTGACGGCGTCGATGACCTTCTCGGCGGTGGGCATGTACAGCGCCTCGAGCGGACGGCTGTACGGGACCGATGTGTGAGGCGGGTTGACTCGCACGGGCGGGGCGTCGAGGTAGTCGAATGCCTGCTCCGCCACGAGTGCCGATATGTCGCTCGCAACGCTGCATCGAGGGTAGTCCTCGTCGACGATGACCACCTTGCGCGTCCGCTGCACGGACTCGAGGATGGTCTCTTCGTCCATCGGCGAGGTGGATAGGAGGTCGACCACTTCGGCGGATACGCCATCCTCTGCCAGGGCGTCTGCCGCCTGCTGAGCGATGTATGTCGTGTAGCCGATGCCGACCAGCGTGACGTCGTCTCCCTCTCGGACGATGCGCGCTTTGCCGATGGGGAACTCGTACGACTCCTCCGGCACGTGCACGTTCCCGGGGAATCCCAAGAGCTGCCGGTTATTGAAGACGATGACGGGGTCGTCGTCACGTATGGCGGAGATCATCAAGCCCTTCGCGGTGTACGGGTCCGAGGGAACCACGCCCTTGAGGCCGGGAAAGTGGGTGAAGATCGAGTAGAGGGTCTCAGAGTGCTGGGCCGCCGTGTTCAGGCCCGCTCCCATCGCGGTCATGATCGTGAGCGGCAGGGTGATTTTGCCGCCGAACATGTAACGCATCTTGGCGGCGTTGTTCGTGATCTGGTCGGCGCAGACGCCGAAGAAGCTCACGTACATCAGCTCAACGACGGGCCGCAGCCCGGTTGCCGCCGCTCCGACGCCCGCTCCAACGAACCCTGCCTCGGAGATTGGCGTGTCCCGAACGCGGTCCGCTCCGAACTCCGTGATGAGGCCCTTGGTCAGGCGCATCGGGCCGCCCCAGGAGTCGATGATGCCCTGGTCCTCACGCCCCGCGCCACCTGCCACGTCCTCGCCCATGACGAACACCGCCGGATCGCGCCGCATCTCCTGGCGCAACGCCTCGTTGACGGCCTGGATGTACGAGAGGTTTCGTGTCGCCGTTTCGGTTACCATGTTGTTTCTCCTAGGGTCGGTTTCGTCGAGGTAAACGCTTCTTCTACGGCCTACCCGTAGCTGATGTACACGTCGGTGGTTAGCTCCTCGGCATCGGGGAAGGGGCTTTCGTTGGCAAAACTGATCGCTTCCTCCACGTCGGCGAGCGCCGTGCTGTCGATTGTCTCGACCTCTTCCTGTGATACCACACCGTTTTCAAGCAGGTAGCCCGTCATTGCAGCGATGCAGTCGCGGGCCTCGTAGTAGTCCTGCTCTTCCTGTGTACGATACGCCAGCGGGTCATCCGCCCCGAAGTGTCCGAGATAGCGATACGTTTGCGCCTCGATGAACGTCGGCCCGTCACCGGCGCGGGCGCGGGCGACCGCCTCGCCGCCGATCTCGTACATCTCCAGCACCGATTGCCCGTCGGCAATGATGCTCGGCATGCCGTACCCTTCGGCCCGTGCCGCTATCGACTCGCCAGCTACCGAATACTCCACCGGAGTGGACTCGGCGTAGCGGTTGTTCTCGCACACGAATATGACCGGCAGCTTCCAGATTCCCGCGAGGTTCATGGCCTCGTGGAGCGTTCCCTGGTTGGCCGCGCCATCTCCGAAGAAGACGACCGAGACCTGGTCGGTGCCGCGCACCTTTGCGCTGAGACCGACGCCTGTCGCAACCGGAATATTCGACCCGACCACGCCGTTCGCGCCGAGCATTCCCTTATCGATGTCCGCGATGTGCATCGTGCCGCCCTTGCCCTTGTTCGTGCCGGTGGACTTGCCAAGCAGCTCGGCCATCATCTGCTTGAGGTCGAGGCCCTTGGCGATGCAGTGGTGGTGACTGCGGTGGGTGCCGAGCACGTAGTCGTCGTCCCGCAGGTGGGCGCACACTCCAACGGGGACGGCCTCCTGTCCGATGGACGAGTGCATGCCGCGCAGCCTTCCCGCGTCGGCCTCCCGCTTGGACTGCTCCTCGAAGCAGCGTATAGTCACCATCGTCTTGAACATCCAAAGCAGCGTATCCCTGTCGATTCCGGTGGTTGTCGTCGCCACGATGATGCCTCCAAAGTCCAGGCTGATGTTGGGCGCTATGATAGCAGGGTGTACAAACGGTGTCACGACGACCGTTTGACCTGCCGGAAAGCGCGGCCTACACTGAGCGCGGCTCACCATTTCCAGAGGATCAGACCATGACCATCTTCGACGCGCACGCACACTGCTTCCCTCCCCTCGGCGAGGACCGGGGCATCATGAAAACTCGCCTCGCCGAGCACCAGTACCACGTCCGCTTTCATCGGCAGGGCATACGGCGGGTCCGTGACGACGCGAAGATTGACACTCCCCTTCTCGCAGGCGAGCAGGACGGCATCTCCTACCAACCGGACGTGGACTTTCGCATCGGGCAGTTCGGGCGGGTCGAGTTCACCGTGGACAGCGAGGACTTCTACATCCAGTGGATGCCGCCGACCCTGGTGGACATGTCCTCGTCCCCGGAATACATGGTCGCGCAGATGGACTACGTGGGTGTCGACCGCGCGGTGGTCCAGCACGACCGGATCTACGGCAGGCTCGATGACTTCCTCTCGGATTGCGTACGCAAGTACCCCGACCGCTTCGTGGCGCTCGCGCAGGTCGACGAGTGGCGAGCCGGGGAGCCCGACCAGATCGAACGCTTGAGGCATGAGGTCACGGAACTCGGCTTCAGGGGTCTGTATTTCTCGACGGGAGGCTTCGTCCATACCGACTTCGGCAACAACATCAACGACCCCGAGTTCGAGCCGCTTTGGGACGCGGTGGCAGACCTTGGCATACCCATTCACTGGTATGCAGGCGAGTACCGCAAGGAAATCACGGAAACATACTTCCGCGAGCTTGACGATATTCTTATCTGGGCCAAGCGCCACCCCGGAATCCCTTGTGTGCTGACCCACGGCCTCAATCAGGTGAGCACACTCAGAGGCCACCCCGACCGGTACAAGACTTCGCAGAGCACCATCGACCTTCTGAAGCTGCCCAACTGGCACGTCGAGCTCATGCTCCACATCATGAGCTCCGACTACGAGTTCCCGCCGTACAACCCAGCGATCCGCGAGAACGTACGGCAGTTGGTAGAAGAAGTAGGATCGGAGAGTCTCGTTTGGGGGTCGGACATGCCCGCGTGCGAGCGTACGGTGACCTACAAGCAGTCGCTCATCCTGTTCCAGACCCAGTGTGACTTTCTGAGCGACGACGAACGCGCTGCGATTCTCGGAGGGAACCTCGAACGCCTGTATCCGGCAGACTAGGACAGAATACCGTCGTCTCACATCTTACTACCTCCAATGTAATACGTAATGCGACAGCGTATCTATTACGTAATTATTGACGCCGAGCCTTTCCGCGACTTACACTCTCTTTTGGTGTCGAAATCGCAAGGCGGGAAACATCACAGTCCCAAAGGGAGAACGACCGGATGAACGATCAGAACGGATATATCGTCGACGCGACCGGCGTCCACAAGACCTATAACACAGGTAAGGTCACCGTCCCTGCCCTTCGAGGCATCGATCTCAAGGTCAGGCGCGGCGAGATGGTCGCGATCATGGGACCGAGCGGCTGCGGCAAGACCACGACGCTGAACTGCCTCTCGGGTTTGGATGACATCGACTCGGGGATGGTGATCGTCGAGAATCAGGTAATCCACGATCTACCCGACGACGACCGCAGCGACTACCGCGCCCGGCGCATGGGGTTCGTCTTCCAGCTGTACAACCTCCTTCCCGTTCTGAGCGCCGTGGAGAACGTGGAGATGCCGCTGCTCGTTTCGGGCATCAGCTCGAAAGAGGCGAGACGGCGCTCTCTGGAATTGCTAGAGGAAGTCGGCCTTGCGGACCGTGCCGACCACCTTCCCGGCGAACTCTCGGGAGGCCAGCGCCAGAGGGTCACCGTCGCGAGGGCGCTCGTTAATCGCCCCGCCATCGTATGGGCCGACGAGCCGACCGGCGACCTCGACAGCGAGACGGCCCACGAGGTCATGGACTTGATGATCAGGCTCAACAAGGACAGCGGTGAGACCTTCGTCATCGTCACGCACTCGCGAGAGGTCGGCGAGATCGCCGACAGAATCGTCACGATGAGAGACGGCCTCGTGACCGACGACGGCCTCGGCGGGATGACCCGAGAGCACGCCACGGCTGCGACTTAGGTCCACGTTGCCTACCGACCCCTACACTGCTCCGCTAAGCGCGCTCGCGCCCGGCAAAGACGTAATGCTCAGTATCTATTACATATTAGTTCTATTACCGGCCGCCCTCGCGGCCTTGAGGTGAACGATGGAAAAGCTGTTCGGCATTCCGCTTCCCACGCTGATGTTCATTCTCTCCGGCATCTTCATCGCCACGATGCTGGTCGTAATCGGGATGGCCCTACGCAACCCCGTGATGTTCAAGTTGGGGATACGTCCCATTTCCCGCCGACCAGGCATGACCGTGCTCATCATCATCGGCGTCATGTTGAGCACGATCATCATATCCGCCGCCTTCGGCACGGCGGACACCCTGAGCTACTCCATACGCGACATCGGCATCAACGGTCTGGGAACGATCGACGAGATCATCATCTCGGCCCGCTCGCAGGAAGGCGACCGTTTCGGCCAGTCTTTCATCTCGATGGAGCGCTACGAGGAGCTTCGTTCAGAGCTTGCCGGCGACGACCGAATTGACGGCATCATGCCGCAGTTCACCCAGAACGTGCCCGCAAGCAATCCCGCGGAGAACCTGAGCGAGGGGCAATTCAACCTGCTCGGCATCGACCCTGCCCTGCTCGGAGGCTTCGGAGGCCTCAAACTGGCGTCGGGAGGCAACGCCGACGTTCAGACACTCGGGCCCAACGAGACTTTCATCAATGAGGACGCATCGGGTGAGCTCGATCTCCAGGCCGGTGGTGAGCTGGAAGTCTACGTCGAGGACAGCGCCGAACGGTTTGTCGTCAAAGGCGTCCTCGAAGACGGCGGCTTTGCCGGCATCGACTCGACGATGATCATCTCCCTGGAACGTGCTCAGGAGATGTTTGGCAGGACGGGACAAATCACGTCCATCGTCATATCGAACCGAGGCGATGCGCTGTCAGGCAACGAGCTAAGCGAAGAGGTCACGAAGGACCTCCGCGTCAAATTCACCGACCACGAGACGGCCTCCAGTCTGAAGGACCTTCTCAACGACGATAGCTTTCTCAAGGCGCTCGAACTCGAGCGTGACACCGCCGCCGATACCGACCGCAAAGACCGGCTGACCAAGGTTCTCACCGGGATACGGTCACCCGACATTACCGATGACCTGATCGATGCGCTGGCCGACACGGAAATCTCGGAGGCTATCCAGGACATCCTCGATACGGACGAGATGCGGGAACTTCAGCGCGAAGCCGCGACGCTCTTCAGCGAACTCGCCGAAATGTACGTCTTGGACATCAAGTTCGACATCCTCCGAGGTGCGGAACAGGCCGGCACGGCAATAAGCGTCTTCTTCCTGACCTTTAGCACGTTCTCGATAGCCAGCGGCATCCTGCTGATCTTCCTGATCTTCGTCCTCTTGGCGGGCGCCAGGAAGTCGGAGATGGGCATGGCCCGCGCCGTAGGCGCCAAAAGACGGAACCTCATCGAGATGTTCGTTTTCGAGGGGACGGCATATGCCCTCGTGTCCGCCGCCGTCGGTGTCGTGCTGGGGCTGGCGGTCAGCGGCCTCATGGTTGGAATTCTCAACAGCGTGTTCTCAACCTTCGACGACGATTTCACACTGAAGCTCCACTTCACCCTGCCGACCATTGTCGTGTCGTACTGCTTGGGAATGATCATCACCTTCGCAACGGTCGGCATTTCGGCCTACCGCGTGAGCTATCTGAACATCGTGGCTGCCGTGCGAAATCTACCGGAAAACCTTGTGCCGACAACCCCGCCAAGTTTCTTGAGCCGTCTGCTCGATGTCGTCAAGGGCATCTTCCGGCCTGCCCTCTTCCTCTGGCGCGCACTGCGTTACCTCATCAGGCGCGACCTCGTTCCTGCCGTGCTCCAGGTGATATTCGCCTTGGTGTGGCTAACCATGATCGTCTGGGTGATAGACGTCTTGATTCAGCTGTTCAAGCTGGTCTGGCCGTACCTGTTGCAGGGCTGGCTTCTCTTTATCATCGGCGCCGGTCTGACTGCGGCATCCCTTGTTCTCCCATTCTTACAGCTTGCATCGCTATTTGGCGGCGGAGTGTCATTGGCGCTGGCGGGGATGGGACTGTCGGCAAGGGCCTTCTTGATGAAGGGCGACATGCCGCCCGTGCTCCGCGACCGGATCGTCTTCACGACAACCGGAATAGCAGTCTTGGTCTTCTGGGCGCTTCCGCCCGGCGTCCTCGAAAGGCTCTTGGGCGATATCGTGGATGACCTGAGAGGTGACATAGACATTATGTTCGTCTCAGGTATC
This sequence comes from Dehalococcoidia bacterium, assembly GCA_965247555.1. Classification (GTDB taxonomy): domain Bacteria; phylum Chloroflexota; class Dehalococcoidia; order Lucifugimonadales; family VXLM01; genus VXLM01. The sequence continues at coordinate 1,094,043 of CBDFHR010000009.1, forward strand.
GCCATGGTTGGTGCGGCGGTCTGGACGGTCATGTACAACGCCGATCTGATCCTCCGAGGGCTCCAGTTCATCACCGGTCGCCTTCGGCAGGTCCGTCCGGTCCTGGTAACCGCGGTAGCCTATCCCCTCAGCTCCAAGTTTCGCACCGGACTGACCCTGGCAATGTTCGCCCTGGTCATCTTCACACTCACGGTCATGTCGGTACTCACCGACACCTTCGGAACGCAGTTCGTCGAGACGAGAGTCGCCACCGGCGGGTGGGATATCGAAGGGAGCGTCAACTTCGCCACACCCATCGACGACATCCGCTCCGATATTGATGGCATTGAAACCGTCGATATCTCCGATTTCGAGGCCATTGGCGGATATACGGAGATACCGATGCAGGTACGCGAGGTCGAAGGCGACGACCAGGAATGGAACCGCGTAAGATTCCTCGCGGCGGATGACGGCTACCTCGAAGCAAGCGAGTTCGATCTCAAGCTGATAGCTGACGGATTCGGCCCCACGCAAGAGGACGTATTCGAGGCCATGAGATACGACAGCAGCCTCGCCGTCATTGGAGGGTCTCTGCTCAGCGACACGCAGGGCGAGCAAGGCCAACAAATAGCGCGTGTCTTCCAAGAGGTGAGTTACGACGACGAGTCGATGTCGCCAATCGATATCGAAGTGCGTGAGCCGAATACTCGCGCAGTCATGAACTTGACGGTGATAGGCGTTATCGACCGTGTCCACGACACTGGATTCGGTCTTGGCATGATCGGCTCCAAGACCGCCGTCGATGAAGTAGCCCCGTTTCCGGTGCCCATTACGACCTACCGGTTCCGCGTCAACGACCTGGATGAATCGAAAGACATAGCCCGGAACATCGAACGGGCCTTCCTCGAGAATGGAATGCAGACGGACGTGTTGGAGGAGGTCTTGAACGAGCAGCTAGCTGCGCTGCGGGGCTTCTTCCGGCTGTTCACCGGGTTCATGGCGCTTGGCCTATTCGTCGGCATCGCGGCTTTGGGAGTGGTAAGCACCAGAGCGGTAGTCGAGCGACGACAGCAGATAGGTATGCTGCGGGCCCTCGGTTATCGCAGGGGGATGATCCAGCTGAGCTTCCTGATCGAGTCGAGCTTCGTCGCCGTCTTGGGTATTGTCATCGGCACCGTGCTGGGACTTGTGCTCTCCTACAACGCCGTCCTCGACATCCGCGACGAGCAGGGCCTCGACACCATCCAATACACGATCCCCTGGATACAGATGATAATCATCCTCGGGGTGACGTACGTCTTCTCCCTGCTGGCCACCTACGTCCCGGCACGCCAGGCGTCGAAGGTCTATCCGGCGGAGGCCCTTCGGTACGAGTAGCGCTACGGAGCGTCAGTTCAGACCGGCGAAACGCCCGGAAGCGAAATCGTCAATAGGCAGTCGCGTCTCCCCTCGCACGACGAGTTCGGCGACGACTCTGCCCATGGCCGGAGCGAGGAGGACGCCCTTCTTCCCGCCGCCGGTAGCGAGATAGACGTTCTCCCGGTTTGGGGCTCCGCCAATAATCGGGAGCGCGTCAGGCGTTCTCGGCCTCAGGCAGGCCGTTTGCTCCAATACTCGCACATGCGACACTGAAGGAAAGACACGCGCCGCTCTCTCAAGGAGGCTCTGCCTCGCCTCTGAGGTGGTCGTGAGATCGAAGCCGACCTCTTCCTCCGTCGCGGCCACCCAGAGCTTGCCGTCCGCCTTTTGCACCACTGCGCCGGGACCAGCTACGTGGTACTCCAGCGGAGGACTCAGTCCTTCGAGACGGACTATCTGGCCCTTGAGCGGCGTGACCGGAATGTCGAGATCAATCCACTCCCCCATCGGTCCCGACCAGGGGCCTGTCGCGATCACGACGGCGCGACACGCGATCTCACCTCCTGTCGTATTCACGCCTACCGCCCTGTCGCCCGACCACGCTACGCCGACAGCGCGGTCAACGACAATACTAGCGCCCCTTCGACCAGCGGCATCCATCAATGCCCTCGTGAGTAGTTGACTGTCCACCATGCCGAGCCTCTCCAGCAGGACGGCCCCCACAACATCGTCTGCGATGCGGTCGTCCAGGGTGCGAACGGCCTGCCCTTCCAGCCATCGTGCCGAGAATCCGTCGGTTGCGTTCCATCGCTCCATCTCATTCCGCACAGGAGACATGTCGGTCTCGTCCAGCACTACTTCGAGGTGGGACATCATCACGCCTTGGAAGTCGATGGAGGACTCCTCTTCCAGCTGAGGCCACAGCCGGCGATGCTCATCGAATGCCTCGATTGCGAACGACGCCAATCGACCGGGAATAAGAGCGCCCGAGAGCGGATTCAGCAGGCCGAGCGCGTACCCCGACGCTGCATTGGCTATGCCTTGGTGGTCGATAACCGCTACGTCCAGCCCCTCGCGGGTCAGATAGTAGGCGGCGGCGCATCCTGTGACTCCTCCGCCTATGATGGCGACGTCTACAGCGTGTCCCATATGTGCTCCTGATCGTGGTCTCGGTTGTGCCGCTCTCGCAGCGCCCATATAATATCAGTGTCCTCCACGCCGCAACGCCGGTTCGACGCGCCCACCCTCGCTCAAGGTGACTCATGGAAATCCTCGAATACATGGAGACGCACGGCCACGAGCAGCTGCTCATCTGCCACGAGCCGTCGCAGGGTTTGCGAGCGTTCATCGCGATCCACGACACGACTCTCGGCCCCGGCTGCGGAGGTCTTCGAGTATGGCCGCACGCGAGCGAGGACGACGCCATCATGGACGTGCTCCGGCTGTCCCGCGCGATGACGTACAAGTCCGCCGTCGCGGGCCTCGATCTAGGCGGGGCAAAGGCCCTCATCATGGCCGACCCACACACTGATAAGAACGAGGCCATGCTGCGCGCGTTCGGGCGGCACGTCGATTCACTCGGCGGGCGGTACGTCACGACCGAGGACGTAGGCATGACGCCCCGCGACCTCGAGTACATCGCCCAGGAGACGGAACACGTCGTCGGCCTGCCCGAGTCGCTTGGCGGAAGCGGTGACACCTCGCTCATGACCGGACTGGGAGTCTACCTCGGCATGAAGGCGGCGGCGAAAGCGACGTGGGGAGATGACAGCCTGTCCGGCAGAACGGTGGCATTCCAGGGATTTGGCCACGTCGGCTCAAACACGGCACAGCGTCTCGTCGAAGGGGGCGTGAATATCATCGCGACCGACATATACGAGAGCGCTCGAAAGCTCGCCGCGGACATGGGCGCCACCGTCGTGGAACCGGACGACATTTACGACACCGAGTGCGATATTTTCTCCCCTTGCGCTTTGGGAGGAGTGCTGAATGGCGACACCATACCTCGCCTCAGGTGCCAAATCGTCGCCGGCGGTGCGAACAACCAGTTGCTTTCGGACGCTGACGGCGACCTGCTCGAAGAGCGCGGAATCACGTACGCGCCCGACTACGTCATCAACGCGGGCGGGATCATAAACGTAGGCTCCGAGATGGGAGGCGTCTATCGCAAGGACCGGGCGTTGGAACTGACCAGGCGCATCTATCAAACGACCCTCGACGTGATCGAGACCGCTCGCTCCGAGGGCATCACCACCAACGCCGCGGCAGACCGAATCGCCGAGCGACGCATTGCCGCCGTTCGCGACATCAAGAGGATGCTCTAAGGTGTGCTAGACGGCGTCGCACGTCCGGCGTCGTCAACCTCTGACCAACACGCAGGGAGAATGCCACATGCAACTTCGGGAACTCGGAAATACCGGTTTGAAGATCACACCTCTCGGCCTGGGCCTGGCGGAGATTTCACGCCAGGACCGGATGGGCGGCGACATATCCGCTGCCGCGACGGTCTTGAACGAAGCCCTGGACAACGGCATCAACTTCCTCGATACGGCGGCATGTTACGCCGACACGGAAGCCCTCATAGGCGAGACGGTTTCGCATCGTCGGAACGAGTACGTGCTGGCGACGAAGGCGGGGCACGCCGTGGCCGATGCGCCGGGCGAGAGTTGGACGAGAGAGACCATCGAGCACTCCATCGACCGCAGCCTCAAACGTCTTCAAACCGACTATGTCGACATCGTCCAACTGCACTCTTGCGACGTTGAGGTGCTGGAACAGGGAGACGCCATCGACGCGCTCATTCGCGCCCGCGACGCGGGCAAGACGCGATTCGCCAGCTTCAGTGGCGACAACGAGGCGGCCAAGTGGGCGATCGAGAGCGGCATCTTCGCCACGCTTCAGACCAGCTACAACCTGGTCGAGCAGCACGCCCGCACGAAGGGCCTGTTCGACATGGCGCAGGCGGCGGGCATGGGCGTCATCCTCAAGCGCCCGGTCGCCAACGGCGTCTGGTGGCAGAACAAGAGCCCCTACCCCTACGCGGACGAGTACTTCCGGCGTTCACGGGAGATGAAAGCTGCGGGGCCGTTCGAGCACGAGCTGGACGACAAAGTGCTTCTGGTCACCGGCTTTGCCTTGGCAGAACCCGCAGTGACGACGATCATCACCGGCACACACAACGTCGACCACCTGAAATCGAACATCGATCTGGTGACCAACCACCTGCCCATTCCTGAAAACGCAGTACGGGAACTCCATCAGCGCTTCGAGCACGTCGAAGACGACTGGCGGCAGCTTACTTAGCTAGGTGGACAGCCCTGCCGAACTTCCCAATCATCGGGTATGATCGCGGCTAACCAAGCAGCCGCTTGGCGATGATCTCCCGCATCATCTCCGAGCTGCCCGCGGCAATGGTCCACAGGCGATAGTCGCGGGCGAATCGCTCTACCGGCAACTCACGCATGTATCCGAGCCCGCCGTGCATCTGGACCGCCTCGTAGGCGATACGATTTGCCATCTCCGTGGAGAACAGCTTTGCCATGGAGACTTGGGTTACGCAATCGTCGCCGCTCGCGAATGCCTCCACCGCGGCATAGGTCAATTGCCTCGCGGCTTCTACTTGCGTTGCCATATCGGCGATGCGGTGACGGAGGGCCTGGAACTCGGCAAGCGGCTTGTCGAATGCCTCTCGTTTCTTGAGAAACTCAAGCGTGTCATCAAGCGCCTGACCAGCCGCCGACACGCTCAGGACCGCAGAGAGCAGGCGCTCCCGCTGGAGGCCCGAGGCGAGCTGGTAGAATCCCCTGCCCTCTTCTCCGAGGAGATTCGCGTGAGGCACCCGAACATCCTCGAAGACCAACTCCGCCGTGTCCGACGCCCACATCCCCGTCTTGCTCAGCTTACGACTGACCTTCAGGCCCGGTGTTCCCGATTCAACGAGGAATTGCGAGAGGCGCTGGTGCTTTCGGCCCGAGTCCCTCGTCTTCGCCGCGACGAAGTAGAGGTCGCCGTAGACACCGTTGGTGATATACGTCTTTGCGCCGTTCAGGACCCAGTCGTCCCCGTCCCTTTCCGCTCGCGTCTCGAGGGAGACCATATCGGAGCCGGCACCCGGCTCCGTGATCGCTAGCGCGCAGACCTTGCGACCGCTCGTTATGTCCGACAGATACCGCTTCTTCTGGTCGTCCGACCCATCCCGACCCAGCCACGGTGACGACATGTCGGTATGGACGATGACACTGAACGCCACGCCTCCCGACCTGCACCGAGCCAACTCCTCCGTCAGCACGACCGTCATCCAAAAGTCCGCGTCCGCCCCGCCGTACTGCGTCGGGTACTCAATGCCCAAAAGACCCAACTCGCCCATGCGCCGGTACAGCTCGCGTGGAATCTCCCCACGCTCCTCCCATTCGTCGACGTGCGGCGTTATCTCGTCCTGGACGAATCGTCGAACGAGGTCACGGAACATCTCATGTTCGGGAGTGAAGGGCATTGGCTAATCTATCGGATGAATCCGCCCGCGGAGCATTTTCGGAGCGTATTCACTTCCCTATTACTTGGCGTCCTCGCGCTGCCGGAGCTCGGTGCGACGAATCTTGCCGGATATGGTCTTCGGGAGCTCTGTGAGAAACTCAACCTCTCGCGGATACTTGTACGGCGCGGTGGTGATCTTTACGTGGTCCTGCAGCTCGGTCAGAATCTGCTCAGACGGCTCATAGCCCGGCGCGAGCACGACGAACGCCTTCACGATATTCGTACGCGTGGGGTCGGGCTTGGCGATCACAGCGGCTTCGGCGACCGCGTCGTGTTCCAGCAGCGCCGATTCCACCTCGAACGGCCCGATGCGGTACGACGCGCTGATAATTACGTCGTCGGCGCGTCCGATGAACCAGAAGTACCCGTCCTCGTCGCGTGTCGCCCGGTCGCCGGTGTAGTACCAATCGCCACGGAAGCAGTTCTCGTTCGCCTCCTGATTCCGCCAGTATCCGGGGAACAGGCCTATCGGGCGGTCAGGAGTAGTGCGAATCGCGATCTCGCCCTCCTCACCGTCCGGCAGCTCGTTGCCATCGTCGTCGACAACCGCCATGTAGTAGTCCGGCGCCGCTACACCCATCGAACCGGGTCGATGCTCCATGCCGGGGAACGTCGCGGCGCAGAGGGTCGTCTCCGTCTGGCCGTACGCCTCCCAGATGTGGTACCCCGTCCCATCACGCCACATGTCGATGACCTCAGGGTTGACCGGCTCGCCCGCGCCCATGCAGTGGCGAAGGGCCTTTGGTCGGAAGCTCTCCAGGTCTTCGAGCACAAGCATCCGGTACGCCGTCGGCGGCGCAAAGAAGGTCGTTATCGGGTACTCTTCGAGGGCCTGCAGCGTCGTCCCCGGCTCATACTTGCCGCGCTGGTCCCAGATGAAAAGGGCCGACCCCATATTCCACGGCGCGAAGAAACACGACCACGCCGCCTGCGCCCATCCGGTATCGGAAAGCGTCCAGTGCAGGTCGGTCGGACGCTGGTCCATCCAGAACTTGCCCGTGACGACATGCCCGATAGGGTAGTTGCTTTGCGTGATGGGGACCATCTTCGGGTAGCCGGTCGTGCCCGACGTGAAGTAGATCATCATCAACTCGTCGGCTGGGTTGTTCGGATTGGGCAGATCGGCAGAGGCATTGGACACCAAGTCTTCGTAGCTGTGATAGCCTCCGTTATCCTCTCCAACGACTATGATCTCGCGCAGGTCGGGGCACTGATCGCGCGCCGCCTCGATCTTCGGCAGGTTCTCGGCGTCGGTGATCGCTACGGATATGCCCGCAGCCTGCACTCGATAGGCGATATCGCGGGGCGTCATCAATGTCGTCCCCGGCACCGAGACGTAGCGTCCCCTGATGCAGCCCAGAACGATTTCCCACCACTCCACGAGGCGAGGGAGCATGGTCATCACACGCTCTCCCTGCCTCGTGCCGATGCCGGATAGCGCGTTCGCGACCTGCTTGGAACGCACCGCAAATTCGCGGTACGTTACATCGCGGGCAACTCCGTCGCTGCTCACCCAAAGCATAGCCCGCTTGTTGGGGTCGCCGGCCCACCGGTCGAATACCTCGTAGGTCCAGTTATACTGCTTTGGTCGGGGCAACTCGAAGGTGCGGTAGGTCTCGCGGTAGTCACCGATCAGGTACTGCTGGTTCATCACGATGTCCTTGAAGGCATCTCGCCACGCTGGGGAAAAGTCCCAAGAGCGCTCGGTCAGGCAGTATACCCAAGTTCACTCAGAATCGCATTACGGTGCCCATCGAGAGCGGGCGGAGACCTTGTCGGGTCAACGGAACCTGTGGAAAACTTCATCGGCTGAGTAATGAATCGATGGAGTCCCACGTCAACGACCGAACCCCGCGAAACGAACTGCTGCAGGCTGAGCGCCTCGTCGAGGTCACGGACGGTAATCGCCGGAACGTCAACCTTCATCAGCTCTCCTTCCCACTCGGACGCCGGACGTTTGGCGAAGGTCATCTCGAGACGAGTCTTGATCTCCCTTGCCCGCTCGATACGCCGCTCGAACGTGAGATCCGCAAGTTCCATGAGTCCCGCCACGTCGCAGAATCGCTGCCAAAAGTGGTCCTCGTGAACGATGCCCAGACTCAGCCAGCGACCGTCCGCACAGGCGAACAGTCCGTATGTAGGAATGACGGTTACATTCGGTGCGCTGGCGTCCGTGGTCGATGTGCTCTCCGCCTCGATTCCCACGAGAGACAACACCGCGTCCGTCATGGATAGGTCAATATAAGTGCCCTCCGGCGATGACTCCCTGCCGACAACCGCCGCCAGCACGGCAATCGCGGCATACAGCCCCGACGCCACGTCCGATATGAGAATGGCGGGAGGCCACGGACGGCCCTCGATGGCGGTCTGCGCGCCCATGTAGCCGCCGACGGCCAGATAGTTGATGTCGTGACCGGGCACGTCACGCCATGGTCCTTCCTGTCCGAAACCCGATATGGAACAGTAGACTATACTGGGATTCCTCGCGGAAATGGTCTCGTAATCCGCGCCGAGACGCTGCGCCACTCCCGGCCTCGAGCCTTCCAGGACGATATCCCCTTGCTCGGCAAGTCGATGCAGCACCTCGCGGTCGTTATCCGTCTTGAGGTTGAGCGAAATACTCTCCTTGCCGCGATTCAGCCCGGCGAATATGGTGGGGCCGCTCTGGCGGAGCGGGTCCCCACCCGGCGGTTCGACCTTTATCACTCTGGCCCCGAGGTCGCCCAAGATCATCGAGCAGAACGGGCCGGGCGTGTTGACCGTAAGGTCGAGAACAACCAAGTTCGATAGAGGGCGCATAGCGAACCTATTCTACAACGGGACGGTTGCTGGGTGCCGTCTATGAATCGTTTGGTTACCTAGACCCGGTGGTGCCCATTGCCGATCGGCATCCAGTCATCTATGTATGTCGTGACTTGAGGGTAGAGAGCCGCACCGCAAATTGACTGCGAGACAACCAGAAGCGTACGATTCAGCTACTTCGTCGATCACGTCTCAATCGGTAGAGTCCGTCCACCTTGAACATCCAATACGAGTGGGATGAGGCCAAACAACATTCCAATCTCTTCAAACATCGGGTTGAATTCACAGCTATTTACAGTTTTGAGTGGGACACTGCACTTATGGAGCAGATATATCGAGGTGGGGAAACTCGCTACACGGCAATAGGCTACATAGGTGATCGACTCCACTATGTGGTCTATACTAAGCGGGAGGACAATCGCCGGATTATCAGCTTGCGGAAGGCCAACAGACGAGAGGAGAGACGATATGCCCAAACTTAAGACGACTCATATCAGTCCCACATCTGACGAGAATGCCGCCATCAACGAAGGCATAGCCGCCGACCCCGACGCTCCAGAATTGGATGAGGATTGGTTCGCACGAGCCAAGCCCGCCGCTGAAGTCGAACCCGAATTGGTTAGGCATTCCCGAAAGGAACGCGCGAAGGTGCCCGTTGAATGAAGCGACCTGGTGGTGTCGTCGCTCTGCTCCAAGTACACCGTCAACTACAACACATCATCTCGTCTAAAATCCTCTTTAGTAGCCTCTTGCCACTGTATCCCTACTACGCTACTTGCGAACCGCCGCTTTTTCACCCCGCCGCGCTCCTCTTCCTCTCATCGCCAGCACGGTAAGCGATGTTGCTCCGAGCGCGACGGCCACTCCCGACACGCTCAGTGCAAATGGAGCGCTGACCGCCTGCGCGAGCGAGCCCATGAGAAGACCGCCGATTGCAGACGACCCCCAGCCCAACTGATGGATGCTCATCACCCTTCCTCGGAACTCGTCGTCGACGATGCTTTGAAGGAGTGTGTTGTTGATCGTCCCGAACGCGGTGCTTGCCGCGCCCACGACGAGTATGAACGACAGAGATGCGGGCAGGTAGGTAATCTGCGCGAAGAGCAAGAGGCCGAGTCCAAACATCAGCCCCGACGCCACTTGAAGCAATGCCGAGTCCTTCAGCCTGCCAAAGAGTATCAGGAGGATCGTTCCGCTCAGTCCACCGATGCCGCTTGCGAGCAGCAAGTTCCCGTATGTCTCGACGCCACCCTTGAGAACGGTGTCGGCGAACACCGGCAAGAGAGTCCCAAACGAAGAACCGAAGATTCCCGCCAGAATCCCGAGAGCTACGAGGCTGATGATGGTGGTGCTTCCTCTAATGTAGTCGAACCCTTCCATGAGGTCGTGCCAAGGCATCGTCCGCTTGCGGTCGCCGATGTGCGGCTGCGGATCGACCAGCGCGAACATCACAACCGTGCCGACGTACATTCCACCAACGAAGAAGAACACCCCTTCGATGTCAAGCGTCCTGACCAGCGGCGCGAACAGGAATGGCCCTATCACCGTTGAGCCCGACATCAGGAGCGATTGGAGAACGACGGCATTCATCAAGTGCTGACGAGGCACGAGGTTCGGAACGATGGCCTGGCGGCAGGGAATGTCGAACGACAGAAGGACCCCGTTCGCCAGCGAAATCGCCAGGAGATGCCACGGCTCGATGATGTCCGTGGCAGCCAAGATGCCCGTTAGCAGGGCCGTGAACGCGAAGAGAGCGCGTGTCGTCACGACCAACCGCATACGGTTGACCCGGTCGGCTACGACGCCTCCCCACATCGACAGCAGCAGGATCGGGCCGAGTCCTGAGAAGGTCACGAGGCCCAGCATGAGTGGTGAATCGGTCAGTTGGTACATCAGCCACAGCCGGCCTGCCATGAGCGCCCAAATGCCGATGTTGGAGAAGGCGTTGCCTATCCAAAACAGGCGGTAGCTGGTGTACCTAAACGCCGCGAAGGGGCCGGCGGCAATTTCCTTGGGCGTATCGTCAAGGGCCATGTTCGACAGTATATCCCGAACGGCCCAGGCTTTCGTACGGACCGGTATTCCGTTGACGGTCTACACGCCCGATGCTACACTCCCCGCGACCTCGCGAAGCCTTGCAACTGCCAGTTGCCGCCATACTCGCTCTCAACAGGAACATAGGCCCATGAGCTACCGACTGGGCGTCGATGTCGGGGGGACTTTCACCGACCTCGCCCTCTACGACACCGATACCGACCGCCTCGAATTCGCCAAGACCCCTTCCACACCGGTCAACCAAGCCCTCGGAGTAGCCGCCGGAATCCGCGAACTGATGGACCGGCACGCCGTTTCACCCGACCGGATCGACTTCTTCATCCACGGAACGACGGTCGCGACGAACACGCTCCTTGAGCGCAAGGGCGCAAAGACTGCCCTGATCGTTACCGCGGGCTTCCGCGATGTCCTGCAGATTGGTCGGCAGGACAGGCCCGACCTCTACGACTGGCGCATACGCCGCTCCGATCCGCTGGTGCCGCGCCACCTGCGTTTCGAGGCGCAAGAGAGGGTGCTCCACACGGGAGAGGTGTTGACGCCCATGGAACACGAGGCGCTCGAACATGTTATCGAGCGGGTCAAGGACGCCGACGTCGACGCGGTGGCAGTGTGTCTCCTCCACTCCTACGCCAACCCTGCCCACGAGCAGGCCATCGGCGATGCCATCCGCCGTGAATTGCCGGGTATCCCCGTCTCGCTGTCGCACGAGATACTGCCGGAGTTCAAAGAGTACGAGCGGATGAGCACGACGACCATCAACGCCTACGTCGCGCCCGTTATGGAGCGTTACCTCCGGCGGCTTGAAGCAAGCATCGCGGACGTGGGACTCAAGTCCGATCTGTACATCATGCAGTCCAACGGCGGAACGATGGGCGCGGAAACGGCCATCGACCGTCCCGTGCATACGATCTTGTCGGGGCCTGCCGCGGGTGTCATCGGAGCCGTCGCCATCGCGCAGCAGGCGGGGAAGCCCAACAGCATATCCATCGACATGGGTGGCACCAGCTTCGACGTGTCGCTCTCATACAAAGGAGAGGTCCGCCGCACTCAGGAGAGCGAGCTCGAACGCCTTCCCGTCAAGGTTCCGATGGTCGACATCCACACGCTTGGCGCGGGTGGCGGAAGCATAGCGTGGATAGACCCCGGTGGAGCCCTCCGAGTCGGTCCCCAGAGCGCGGGGGCCGACCCCGGCCCTGCCTGCTACGGGAACGGCGGCGCGGAGGCGACCGTGACCGACGCCAACCTCGTTCTCGGCCGGCTTGGCGCTATGAGCCTGCTCGGCGGGACGATGACCCTTGAGGTGGAGCTAGCTCGAAACGTTATCTCCGAGCGCATCGCCAGCCCTCTCGGTCTCTCAGTGGAGGAGGCTGCCGAGGGTATCGTGCAGGTAGTCAACGCCAGTATGGTCAAGGGCATCCGGGTCGTATCGGTCTCCAAGGGCTACGACCCGCGCGAGTTCTGCCTTGTGGCGTTCGGCGGAGCGGGCCCGCTCCACGCCTCAGAGCTTGCCGACGAGATGGACATCCCGACCGTCCTCGTTCCCGTCGCACCGGGCGTCACCTCGGCCCTCGGCCTGCTGATGGCCGATCTCCGACACGACTTCGCGCAGACCGTGCTCAAGCCGGGCAGCGAACTGTCGCCGACCGAGATCACGTCCTGGTACGAGCAGCTGGAAACGCAGGCGATGGAGCAGATGTCCCGCGAAGGCGTCGCACCGGATGACGTGTCGCTCGTTCGCGCCGCGGACGCCCGGTACGTAGGCCAGGGCTATGAACTGGAGGTAGTGGCCGCATCGGGCAAGCTGGAACAGCGCGATGTTGAGGAAATCATGGAGCGATTCCACGACGCGCATGTCCGCAACTACGGGTACGCCTCCCGTGACAACGCGGTCGAGGTCGTCAACCTCCGGGTTACCGCCCTCGCGTCCATGCCCCGTCCGGATCTTGCGCACGATTCAAAGGACGCCGGCGGAGACCCCTCCCGCGCCCTCATCGGCCAACGAAACGTGTACTTCCAAAACGAACTGAAGAAAACGAGCATCTACGACCGCTCCGGTCTCCGTCCCGGAGACGTGATCGAAGGCCCCGCAATCGTAGAGCAGCTCGACTCAACAACCGTCGTATGGGAGCACCAGACGGCAACAGTGGACAACTACCTCAACCTCATCGTCACCGGTCGACACGTTTAGGGATTGCCCAAAGTCCTACTTTCTACTCACTACGCAATACTTTCTCTCCCCCAGGTACGCCAATGACACCACCCAACGTCGATCCGATCACCCTCGAAGTGATGCGAAACGGGTTCTACTCCATCGCGGACGAAATGATCGCCGCGCTCATTCGGGCAAGCTACTCCACTAACATCAAGGACCGCCGAGACACGTCGGGGGCGATCTACACCGGTTCCGGCGAGGTCGTCGTCGTGGCCCAGAGCGAGATCGGCACTCCCCTGCACCTCGGCACGATGCACTCCGCCGTCCTGACCGCTATGGACCTGTACCCGTTCGACGAGTTGGAGCCGGGCGACGCCGTCGCGCTGAACACACCCTACCCCGCCGGTCCCGGCCACCTCAACGACCTTGCGCTTATATCTCCCGTCTTCCACGAGGGTGAGCTAATCGCCATAACCGCCAATCAGGCCCACCATGTGGACATGGGCGGCTTCGCGCCGGGGTCGATGCCGTTCGGAGTTACGGAGATTTTCCAGGAGGGCCTGCAAATCCCTCCCGTGCGGCTGTTCCGTAAAGGAGAACTCGACCGCGACCTTTGGGCAATGATCGCTCAAAACGTCCGCCCAAGGACAGAGGTCCGAGGCGACCTCCTTGCCCAGTTCGCAGCCAACAACGTCGCCGAGCGAAGGCTAATTGACCTGTCGTCGCGCTATGGGTCCGAGATGGTGAGGCGGTACCTCGACGAGATGCTGAACTACTCCGAGCGCCGCATGAGGGCCGCGCTGAAGCAGATCCCCGAGGGCACCTACGAGTTCGAGGACGTGATGGAGGGAGACGGCATTGTCGAATCGCCAATCACTGTCAGAGTCAAGCTTGAATCGAAGGGCGACTCGTTCGTTGCCGACTTCACGGAAAGCGACGACTCTTGTCAAGGTCCCCTCAACTGCCGATGGCCTTCCGTCGCCGCATGCGTCTACTACGTGCTCAAGGCCTGCCTCGACCCCGAGCTTCCCCCCAATGCGGGGGCGTACCGCCCCGTCGAGGTCATAGTGCGGGAGGGCAGTCTCCTGTCCGCGCGGTACCCGACTGCCGTATGCAACGCCAATATCATCACGACGCAGCGGATCACCGATGCGCTCCTCGGCGCGCTCGCGCCCGTCATCCCCGACAAGGTGCTCGCGGCTTGCTCGGGTACGATGAACTTGCTCAACATCGGAGGGATCGATCCTCGCAACGGCATCTACTACAACTACATCGAGACCTACGCCGGCGGCCAGGGCGCTATGCACAACGCCGACGGGATGGACGCCGTCCAGAACCACATGACCAACACCCGCAACGCCCCGGTGGAGGCAATTGAGCTTGCATACCCCCTACTCGTGGAGAAATACGGACTCGTGCCGAACAGCGAGGGAGCGGGACAGCACAGGGGAGGCCTCGGCATCCAGCGACACCTGCGTGTTCTTGGCGAGAGTGTCACCCTCACACTCAGTTCCGACCGGGAAAAAGTGAGTCCATGGGGCCTTTTCGGAGGCGAGGGCGCCGACCGTTCGTCGTGTGTCATAGCCGCTCCGGACGGATCGGAGAAACGACTCCCCTCCAAGGTCACCACGACCGTGCCGCATGACCACGTCATCAAGACGAAGACTCCGGGCGGAGGGGGCTGGGGCAACGCCAAGACCCGCGACACGGATGCCGTAGCCCACGACGTGCTCGAAGAGTTCATCTCGCCGGAGCGGGCCGAATCGGTCTACGGGGTCGCGGTCGACAGCTAGCAGGGGCGTCCTCGACGGACTAAGGCTTGGCCATCATGTAGCCGACGCGGGGTTGCGTCAGGATGTACTTCGGGTCGCTCCCGTCCTCGCCCAGCTTGCGACGGACCTTCTTCACCATAGCTCGCACCAGTTGCGCGTCGCCGGAGTACTCCGTTCCCCATACACGCTGCAATATCTGGTCGTGCGTCAGCACGCGCCCGGAGTTGATGGAAAGCTCGAACAGGAGCTTGTACTCGGTCGCGGTCAGATGCACCGGACGGTCGGAGACCGTCACGCCTCGCTCCATATAGTCGATGTTCAGTTCCCCCAGCCGGTAGGGCTTTTGCACCTCGGCATGATCGAACACCGCCCTCTTGCGCAGCGACGCCTCGATTCTCGCCACCAGCTCGTTCGGCGAGAAAGGCTTGACGATATAGTCGTCGGCCCCCATCCTCAACGCCTGCACCACATGCTCTTCCCCGTCGTGCGCCGACAGGAAGATGACGGGGACCGTGGACACCTGCCGGATGCGCTTCATCAGATCGAACCCGCTCACGCCGGGCAGTATCAGGTCCAGCAGCACGAGGTCGGGCTGCTTTATCTCTATGAACTGGACCAATTCGTCCGGGTTTCCTGTCCCCATCCAGGTGTAGCCAGCTTCCGTGAGCGTATTCCGCACATACCGCAGCAATTGCGGGTCGTCATCGATGGCAAGAATCGTCGCCGACTCCTCCGGCCTCGCTCCCTGAACTCCGAAGGCGGAATCGGCCGCATCCGACACGGCCTGCTCACTCGCCGGAATCGTGAAGGTGAACCGTGACCCGCGTCCCTCCCCTTCGATCTCGGCCCAAATGCTGCCACCGTGCGCCTCGACGATTCCCTTGCAGATCGCGAGGCCCAGGCCGGCCCCCGCGATCCTTCGCTCCCCGTCTCGCCCATCGACCCGCGAGTACGGTCTGAACAGGTGCTCCATCTGATCGGCAGGTACTCCCCTACCCTCGTCTGAGACGGTGATCTCTACATGACCGTCCTTCTCCAACGCGGTCACCCTGATCGTCGAGGATTCGGGCGAGTACTTGGCTGCGTTTGACAGGAGGTTGTTCAACACCTGGGCGATACGGGGTTTGTCCGCCTCGACGTGCAGCAGGCCGGGCGCGAGGTCGACCTCGATGTCGTTCCGTGCCCCGCCGCGCAAGAAGGCGTTCCTCGCCTCCGCCACCAGGTACACGACGTCCGTTGGTTCGGGAGCGACCGACAAGGCTCCCGCCTCGATGCGCGTCAAGTCGAGTAGGTTGTTGATGAGGTCGCGCAGGAGATCGGCCTGCTCGTCGATGATTCTGAAGAACTGTCGGGTCTCTGCCGGATCAAAGACGGAAGGGTCGCTGAGGACAGTGGCGGTGGAGCCCTTGATGGTCGTCAAAGGCGTTCGCAACTCGTGGCTCACCATGCCGAGGAACTCGCTGAACATGGCGAGACGAGTGCAAAGCGCCTCATTTTCCAACCTGAGGCTTTCGACTTCCTTCGATGACCCGTCCTGCTTGGCCATATGCGTGGTCCCGCGTCGCGAGGGTGCGGATGCTCGGATTATAGCACGGGGTGGTTATCGCTCCCCATTGGTATTACAACGAGACCATAGGAGTCCGATTTATCTGTAAATGGTCACGGAACGGTCATGCAACTGCTGTTGGCGGTCACGCTGAGGTCATACGCCTCTCCTATGATGTGGACATGAGAACCAGTACACAGGGAAGGAGGATCACCATGAAGCAGAGAATCGCCATACTGTTCGGAGTGGCAGTGTTTCTCGTTCTCGCGGTCGGGTGTGCCGACGGCCCACGTCGCTATGATCCTGACGCCTACCCCTGCGACGCGGAATGCGAGGCCCAAAGGCAGGCGGACTTGGAGTACATGGTAAAGAACTACCCAACACGTGAGCAGGCGCTTCGGGTACGGGAGTGCGTAACTGCCAGAACCGGGTACGAGTATGAGAATGAGTTGCCCATTGATTATGGGCCCGAACTCCTGACGAAGCCGCGGACGGCGGCGCAGGCCAAGCCGATCCAGGAGGACATGCCTTTCAGACTGGTGGAAAAGGCGCTGGTGGCAGCCGGACAGAGAAAACCGCTGAGGGAGAGGGTATATTCCGCCCGGGAGGACTGCATATACCAGCTCGGCCTCGAAGAAAGGTTCTTCACGCCTTCGTATCTTGAGGGACGTCCCGCCGTTCGCAATAGCTGATCAGTTTCTCAGTATTTAGAAGGAGGATTACCATGAAAGGAAAAATTGCCATATTGATCGGAGCGGCGCTGTTTCTGGTTGTCGCGGCCGGGTGTTCAGCCAGCGCCGACGGCGTGTACCACCCCGAACCTCCCTGCAACGCGGAATGCGAGGCGCGAAGACAGGCGGATCGGGAGTACTACGCAGAGAACTACCCCACACGCGAGGATTCGCTGCGAGTACGCGAATGCGCGACTGCCAAGACAGGATATGACGAGTTTCCTGACCTGCCGGCCGATTCTGGGCCTCCGAGCCTGACGCCGGGGACGCCCAAGCCTGTCCAACGGATCGAGGAGGATATGCCCTTCAGGTTGGTCGAGAGGGCGCTGGTCGCAGTTGGACAGAGGAAACCGCTCCGGGAGAGGGTATATGCGGCCCTTAACGAATGCGTCTTCGAGCTCGCTCTTGAAGACAAGTACCACTCACCATGGCAGCAAGAGAAGTTTCGCCCTCGCAACAGTTGATAGGAAACGAAAGCAGGTGGCCGCATTGCCAGGCGACTCTGAGTCCGATACGCTCCCGCGAGTACCTGGTCTTGCCGAGGGTTGAATCATTCTCGCAATGCTGCCCCAAAAGGAGTCAATCCAAAATGACTACTGCAACGACACTGGAACCCGTCCTCACGGCACGGGGACTCATGCAGGGCTTTGGAGAACGGAGCGTCCTGGATGGCGCCGACCTGGAGCTTCGCCACGGAGAGGTGCTCGCCGTGGTGGGAGTGAGTGGCTCCGGCAAGTCGACGCTGCTCTACGCCCTCGCGGGCCTCCGGCAGCCGGACGGAGGCGCCGTCGCATGGAATGGCAGCGAAAACGTATGGGACCTCGGCGAGCCGAACATCACCCTCACCCGCCGCGCGACATGCGGCTTCGTCTTCCAGTTCCCAGCCTTCCTCGACGACATGACCATCGCGGCGAACGTAGCCGTCCCGCTCGTCGTGTCGGGCACCAAGCCGCGCGATGCTCGCCAGCGGGCGCGTGACCTGCTCGATAAGTTCGGTCTCGGCCCGCTGGCGGACAACTACCCCTCAACACTCTCAGGCGGCGAGCTGCAGCGCGCCTCGATAGCACGGGCATTGGTGATGGAGCCCAGCATCGTCTTTTGCGACGAGCCGACCGGCGCGCTTGACGAGCAGAACTCCGAGCTCGTGGTTGGCGAGCTGCGAAGAGTCGCCGCCGAGTTTGGCGTAGGCGTCTTGATAGTCACCCACGATCCCTTCGTGTGGGCCATGTGCGACCGCGTGCTTCGGCTAAACGAGGGAAAACTGGTTGAGGAGTGTGCGTCATGATGCTGTTCTTCCGGTTCATCTGGCCCAAGTCTTGGAGATCGTTCTCCGTCTGGATTCCCCTGATAGCGGTCGGACTCATCTCATGCATCGGCCTTTCACTCGCAATGGGCTTCCGCTCCGGCTTGCTTGCTCAACACGAGACCGCCACGCTGCGCGACGGCGGCAGCGGCTTTCCCCCCATGACCCGCGCAGCCGGTGATCCGCCCCTGCGATCATCGAGGACTGTCGCCACGGGGTACGGGCCTCTTAACGTCACGGTGTTCTGGGGAGAGGAAGGTCAGCGGCTCGGCCTGCCCGGTATCCCCGAGGTCGAGGCGAGCGGCACCGTTCTAGCCTCCCCGGCCGTGCTGGCGCAGCTTGAGGATGACTGGACGGGCGAGATAGAAGGCTGGCTGGGCGACCGCTCCGTTCGGACCCTGCCTGACGCGGCGCTGGCATACCCGCGCGAGCTGGTGATCGTCGAGTTCACCGATACCGTTCCACCGGAAGCGGTGTCGAGTTCGCACTTTCAGCCGATTCGCGTCAAGAGAAGCTACGCGCCGGATACCAGCATTGTGATCCTGGGGCTGCTTGTCCTTGCGCTCCCGTCCATAGCCCTGGCAAGGGCCGGCGCCGCCGTGCACCTGAACGCCAGGTCACGTCGGTACGGACTGTTGAGAGTCCTCGGCGCGCCTCCGCGAAGACTGGCTGCGCTTATCGCTCTCGACATCGCGGCGCCAGTCTTGGCAGGCGCACTGCTCGGCTCTGTCGTTTATGCGGCCACCATGTCGTCTTTGAACACATTCACGCTTGCCGGAAGCTCGTACTGGGCGCGCGATCTCGCCCTTCCGATCGCGTTGGCCCTTGCCTTGCCGCTCGTAGTCGTCATGGTCGGGCTATTGAGTGCCGTCCGTATGATTACCCGCGCCGGACGGGACCCCGTTGGAACACTGCGAAAAGAACGCAAGCCTGCGTCTTATCTTACGTACCTCTCCTCGGCTGGCGTCGTGGCCGGTCCCGCCGCCATGTTTTGGGCGTCAAACGCTGATTTTACGCTGTCGATATGGCTGATTACGGTAGGGATGCTCCTGAGCGTCGTCGGCCTTGAGGGATTATCGCGGACCGCGGTGGCCGCTTCGGGCAGGCTGCTCGCCGACTGGACGCGGGCGCAGGTGGCCGGATCACGGATGTATCGGGGTGGAGCCGAAGCCGTGCTGGGTGTGTCCGCTACGTCCGTGGCCGTCCTTCTTATCGTGTTCTCCATGTATGCGAACATCGACAATCGCGCCTCCGCGACCGGAGAATTCGATGTGTTGGCACGCCTTCCAACTCTCATGTCGCCCGAATCGGTCGTGCGCGCCATAGAAGATATTGATGGTGTAACACGAGTTGTGCAGGTGGAACGAGTTTCCGTTGAGGTCGACGGAAACGAGACAATGGTGTTTATGATGACGTGTGACGACGTGCGCGGTTCGGTAGAACTCGACGCCTCGTGCGTCGCCGGGAACGTCTACATGGCATCCAGGCTGGCGCGCCGCACGGATGTGGATAGGGTAACTCTGAGTTACGGTGAAGAATTCCCGGGCGAGCCTGAGAAGGACCCTTCCATTCCTGGCACCTACGCGGTTGGAGGACAGGTCACAGCACCATGGTTTACCAGAGAGGCGGACGACGTGGTGCTCATTGTCGAAGAGCAGCCAGTCACAAACTACACGACCCTTCTCGTCACTACCGACGGCGAACCGGGCTCTCTGCGCCGGGTCATCGAGGGCTTTCGGGACCGTCCGGAGGAGTCGTACATAACCACTTGGGCCGCCCTTACCTCTGGGGTCACCGACGATCAACTGGTTTTCTTCCCCTACGTGTTCGTGATGGCCATGACTGCCGCGGGCATGGCGGCGGTCGCGCTGCTCTATGCCATCATGCTGCTCTTCCGCCAGCGCCAGGCGGAGTTCAGGGCGCTCCGCTCTTTTGGCGCGACTCGGATGCTGCTGGCCGTCGACCTCGCTCTGCTGTTCGCAGTCCCGCTGATACTCGCCTTCGGGCTGGCCGTCGCCTCCGGCATCATCCTGGCCGCGAGCTACAACGCGGCGTTCGGTGTCCCCGCCTCGCCGGGAAACCCGCAAGCCATAGCCGCCCTGGCCTTCGTCCTGGCGATCGGCATAGCCGCGACCGCCCTCGTAGCGGGCAGAGCCACTCGCATACCGCCGCTCGTGTCGGACCCAGACGCCACGACATCCTGACCTCATCGCTTTCCGGTCACCGCTCATCCCCGGTCCCCATTAGGGCCGGGGATTTGCCTTGTCCGGTCACCCTGCGATTTACACGGCTGCCCCTTCGTTGTACCCTTTCGGCGATTCTTGAGACGACACGGCCCGGACCCCGCGACCAAACTCATAACAGAAGCGAGAAACCAATGACGACAAACACCCTCATCATCGACGGCGATTACCCAATGGCGGTCGGCGGAATCGACGCGCAGCGCGATCTAACCCTGCCCGTCGAACAGGCCCGCGCACCTGCTGCTCTCAACAGCTGGTTCAAGTGGCAAAACGACGGCATCATGGCGACCCTGCCAGAGATGCGCAAGGGGCGTGTCGCGGCAGCCCTGGTCAAGGTTGCCGTGTGTGTAAAGAAGCCCGGCCATCCGCACGGCGAGTACCGCACTAAGGAGAACGCCCACGCCGCGTGTAGAGGGCAGCTCGCATACTACAAGCTCCTGGAGGCGCAGGACGAGGCTGCCATTCTCGATACCTCGGAGAATTTCGCCGCACACATGGAAAAGTGGGAGGAAGCCACCGACTACGACGACCTTCCCGTCGGCATGGTCCTCGGCATGGAGGGCGCGGACGCCATCACTTGGCCGGAGCAGGTACACGAATGGTACGCCGACGGCCTGCGCGTCATCAGCCTCTCGCACTACGGCGTGAGCTACTACTCGCACGGCACCGGGACGGGCACGACGGGGGGCCTCACGCCGATGGCAAAACCCCTCCTGCAGGCGATGAGCGACCTTGGAATGATCCTAGACGTGACACACACCTCCGACCAGTCCGTCCGAGAGGAGTTCGAGTTGTTTGACGGCCCTGCCCTCGCGAGTCACCAGAATTGCCGCGCCCTCGTACCCGGCGAGCGCCAGCAGCCGGACGACATCCTGCTGGAAGTCATCCGTCGAGGCGGCGTGATCGGCTCTTCGATGGATACCTGGATGCTCAACAAGTACTACTCCATCGACTGGAAGACGATCGGCCACAAGCGGCGTGACGTGTTCCCCAGTCCTCTAATCACGCTTGAAGACCTCGTCGACCACATGGACTACGTGTGTCAGTTGGCGGGGAACTCCCATCATGCCGGGATCGGCGGCGATACCGACGGTCAAGGCGGCTCCGACGGCGCTCCCCACGACGTGGACACCGTGGCCGACTACCAGAAGATCGGCGATATCCTCGACCGTCGGGGCTACACCCAAGAGGACATCGAGAACATCATGTACAAGAACTGGCAGCGGTTCTTCGAGAAGTGGCTGCCGTAACCATGCCCCAAAGGCCAAACATCCTCTTCATCCTCACCGATCAGCAGCGGCGCGACTCCCTCGCGGCTTACGGCAACGACTGGATCGAAGCGCCGAACATAGACGGCCTCGCAGAACGCAGCATCGTCTTCGACAACGCTTACGTGACCCAGCCCGTATGCACTCCCTCACGCGCCTCGATCATGACCGGAATGTACCCGCAGTCGACCGGCCTTATCGGCAACGGCATCCATTTGAGCGACGACACGCAAACCATCGCCGAGATGATCTCGGAGGACTACCTCTGTGCACACTACGGGAAGTGGCACCTCGGCAATGACTTAATTCCCCAGCACGGCTTCGAGCAGTGGCGCAGCATTGAGGACTGGCATCTCAATGCCGGTACAACGACCAAGAAGGAGCACCGGTTTCTCGAGTCCGACTACAACACGTGGCTCCGCTCGCACGGCGTCGAGCCGCCTTCGGGGCAATCGTACGAGACATGGCTCCCAACCGCCGGCCTATCAGCCGAACTGACGCAGGCCGGCTACCTCGGCGACGAGGCCTCGCGGTTTATTCGTGAGCACCCCGCGTCACCGCACCGCCACCGCCCGTTCATGCTGTTCACCTCGTTCTTTGAGCCGCATCCGCCCTACACCGGCCCCTACAACGATTTGTACGACCCTGCGTCCCTGGCGGTTGGCCCCGCGTTCATGCAGCATCCGGAAGGCGGCTCGCTCGTGAACCGCCTCCGCGCCGAACACTACCTGTCAGGCGGACTCAATCCCCTTGCCGTGAAGGGCGGCGACATCCACGACACGACGACGGAAGAGGGATGGCGAAAGCTCCGCGCCCAGTACTTCGCCAACGTGACCCTCGTCGACCACAATGTCGGCAAGATACTGAGCGCGCTCGAAGAGTCCGGACAGGCTGACAACACCATCATCGTCTTCACGAGCGAGCACGGCGAAATGGCGGGCGATCACGGGATGCTCGAGAAGCGCACCATGTACGAAGAGGCGACGCGCGTGCCCCTGTTCATTCACGTGCCGTGGCTGAGCGAAGGAACGCTAAGGGTCAACGGCAGTGTAGGCCTCGTCGACCTTGTGCCCACCCTACTCGACCTCGTCGGCGATCCGATACCCTCGCACATCGAGGGTTCGAGCCTACTACCTGTGCTGCAAGGGAAAAAGGCGCTCGACGACAACGATGTCTTTCTGCAGTGGAACGGCTACGGCGACCGGAATCTCGGCAACCCTGCCATCAACCGCATGGTCTCGGCCCCTTGGCGGTCGGTCGTCACCGGAGACCGCTGGAAACTCAACCTCAGCCACGCCGATCAATCCGAGCTATACGACCTGAACGCCGACCCGCACGAGATGCGCAACCTCTTCGACGACCCCACTCACCGCGACCGTATCCGGGACATGACAGCGCGCATCAGGATATGGATGCACGGGGTTGGCGACACAACTCCACTGCCATCGGTGTAGCCGGACGCCTATCGCGCGTTCAAAACCACTGCGCCTTGTCCACCACGTTCCGCAGTGGATTCCCCTCGCTGAAACGCACGCAGTTATCGACGAACACCTCCGTACGCCGGTCGTCGATGTAGGGCCCATCCGCGGCGATATGCGGCGTCATGATGACGTTCGGCAGCCGCCAGAGTGGATGCGTCGACGGCAGCGGCTCGACCTCATACACGTCCAGCGCCGCCCCGGCGATCTCTCCCGCTTCGAGCATCTCCGCCAGGTCCTTAAGGTTGGTTGTCGCTCCGCGTCCAATGTTGATGAAGAACGCGGTGGCCTTCATCTCTCGGAGTGTCGAGTGATTGAACAGACCCTGCGTGCTCGGCGTCTCCGGCACCGTGACGATGAGGAAGTCCGCACGAGGTATCGCTTCCTTAATCGCGTCCGGCCTGTACAGCTCGGTAACGCCCGGAGGAGATTCGGTCACCCGCCCGTCGATTCCGACAACGGTCATCCCGAACTCCGCGCAGAGTCGTGCCGTCTCCGCCCCGATGCCGCCAACCCCAACGATTACCGCCGTAGCCTCCGGCAGATGGACGGCATCGTACCCCTTCTTCCATTCGCCATCGCGCTGCCGGTCGCGGTATACGTGTAGACCTCTGGCGAACGACAGAACGTAGGACATGATGTGCGCGCTGATGTGATCGTTGAATATCCCGCGCATATTGGTCACAACCACATCGCTCTGCACGAGTCTCTCGTGATAGTAACCGGCCTTTGGCCCCGCTTGAGGCGACTGTATCCACTGAAGCCTTTGGGCGCGATCGAACAGCTGCGGAACGATATCCCCAAATGCAGCGTCCGCGTCGACGATTGCTTCCGCAGCCTGCTCCACCGTCGTGCAGTACCGTATGTCCACTCCCGGGACGACCTCACGGATCTTGTCGGGCCATGTCCTGGCCGCCGGTGTGCGCGCTCCAGGGTCTTGCGGTTCGAGGATGACAAGCTTGAATGTCATGTGAGCCTCCCGGATCGATGATACTGCATCAAGGGATGCGAGTCACGAGCACCTTCGGGACTTCGGTCGCTATCGGAGCGACCAGATCCGTCGATACCCAGCTGTGTACGCAACGAGGCACAGCCCGAAAGCCACTGAAGAGACGAGGACGGCCGTCTGGGCATCGAAACGCTGGGCGATACTGCCGACGATCAGGGTACCCAGTGGGAACACCACGAACGTCACGCCGAGCAAGGCCGTCACACGACCGCGCAGTCTGTCCGGCATGATGCGCTGGACTGCCGTGATCGAGAGGACGTAGACCATCATCATGAGCGCGCTGTAGACCACGACGACTGCGAGCGCGGCGGGCAGGAATGTCACCTGCGTGAACACCAGCAGCCCGACGACGGTTCCCACTGAGGCAAGCGCCATTGCGCGCGCCTTGGGCCGGATATCCCCCAAGCTGGCAAGAAGCAGTGTGCCCAGCGTCATGCCCGCGCCCAGTGACCCGATGATGAAGCCCAGCACGTCCGGGCCGCCTTTAAAGACCTCGGCGACGTAGACCGGCATCAGACCTATGTTGACCGGCGCAATGAACAGCATCAGCATCGCGGGAAGGGCGTAGATCGCGAGAATGCGTCGTTCTCGGACAAGATACATGGCTCCTTCGATAAGGTCATTCGCAGGAGAACCGCCTTCCGGTTTACGAGACGCTTTGCCCTTTAGCTCGATTCGCAGGCCAACTACCAGAGCAAGCACGTACAGCAGCAGTGAGACCGCCACCGTCGGCCCCGGCCCGACAATTCCGATCGCCACGCCGGTCACGACCGGCACGATGAACCGTGTGAAGCTCCCGGTTAGCAGGAAGAGAGAGAAGCCGTTCGTCATGAGCCGTCCGGGTACGATGTTCGGTATCAGCGACGACTCGATGACTATGCGCAGCGTCCGAACGCCGCCGTTCACGAAGATGTACACGAAGATGTGCCACGCGGCCACCGCCTCGGCGAACACTACGGCGGTCAGCACGGCAGTGAACACGATATGCGCGGCGATGGTTGCTCTCAGGAGCATCTTTCGATCCCATCGGTCGATGTACACCCCACCCAGCGGACCGATGACAACCGAGGGCAGCGCTCCCATTCCTACTGACATTGTGGTGAGCAGAGCCGACTGCGTGACCTGATAGGTGAGCCAGCCTAGAACGACGTTCTCCACCCACGAGCTGCTGTTGGTGCACCACCCGGTAATCCAGAGCAGCCGGAAGTCGGGAACTCGTAGCGAGCGGAGAGTACGAATCCTTCCGAAGGCGCGTAGGAAGCGTTTCGAGGGCCCGAGAGATGCTTTCGGCTGTCGATGTCCCGGTGCGGCTTGCACGACGTATTGTCCGTTAGGGAGACCCTTGCACAACCGTCATACCGGCGAAGGCCGGTATCCAGAGGGGTGGGGCCGTAGGTTCATCAATGTCGTTGTTTCGAATCATCCGTATCGTTCCATCTGGAATTTACGCAAAGGTCTCCTAGGCGGGTTGTGGTTCCAACTTCTCAGGCGAGTCCAACGAGCTATCGTCCGTAGCCTCTTCGTCCGCGTCCAGGCTGTCTCCGGCCCTGTAGCTCCAGACGCTACGAAACACAACCGGAATCGCAAGTACCGCGGCGAGGATGGACATCCCGGAAATCAGGGTGGCCATGGGAGCGCCGAACAGCTGCGCCAGTCCTCCCACGAGTAAGGTTCCCAGAGGGAAAAAGGCATGTGTCATAACCGACAGCGCGGCAATCCTGCCCCTCAGCGCGTCCGGCACGACGGACTGGATGAGCGCGCTTGCCACCGTCCACGTCATGACCATCGTCATCCCGTACAGCATGATGATCGGGAAGGCGAGCAATAGCGTGCCACTGTGGGAAAAGGCCATCACACCCAGGGCTGTGATAGTGCCGGTAATCAGCACGATCCTTCCCCGTCTCCTCGAATCGCCTACTGTCGCTATTGCTATTGTGCCGATGGTCATTCCTCCGCCGAGCGCCGCGACGAGCAGTCCGAGGACTTGAGGGCCAGCCTCGAATACGTCCGACGCGAAGACCGGCATCAGGCCCATGTTGATCGTGCTTACGAACGTCAGCATCGCCGTCGTCAAGACCATCATTGCGAGGACGACCTGCGAACCCTTCACATACCGCCCGGCTTCCCGTAAATCGGTCACGACGGTCTTGGGTCTGATCGGCTGGCGCTCCCTCTCAGCAACCCGTACTTGAAAGGTCAGCTTGATCCCCACCAACACGAAGGCGCATGCAAGCATGATGCAGGCTCCCGGTCCGATCAATGCGATCAAGAACCCTGTCACAGCCGGTGCTATCAATCGCGTAACGCTTCCCGCAAACGCCACCAGCGCGAACGCATTGACCAGCCGCTTCTTCGGAACGACGTTCGCCAAGATTGCCTGCTCGGCAGGCAACAGGAATGAGCCGGATACGCCCATCAGGAAACTGACGGCGAAAATGTGCCACGGCTGGAGAATGCCGAGAATCACGATGACGCCGAACGCGCCGATAAACACCGCAAAGGACGCCATCGCCGCGATCATCACTTTCTTCCGGTCGAGGCTGTCGATCAGCACGCCCGCAATCGGTGCAATGATGACAGGCGGAACCGCGCCCATGCCGATGGCGAGCCCCGTCAGGAGCGGGGACGACGTGAGCTCGTAGGTCAGCCACCCTGTTACGATGTTGATGATCCAGCCGCTGATCGACATGCAGAACATGACGGCCCAGAGCACGCCGAAGTCCCGGTGCTGGAACGATTCGAGCGTCCGAAGCCGCGTGTA
Source organism: Dehalococcoidia bacterium (assembly GCA_965247555.1). GTDB lineage: Bacteria > Chloroflexota > Dehalococcoidia > Lucifugimonadales > VXLM01 > VXLM01. Next base: position 1,121,034 of record CBDFHR010000009.1, read on the forward strand.
CCCGGAGAAGAACCGGGAACGGGATCCAGAGGCAGTCTTCTGGCGGTCGGAATCGGAAACAGGGTCGCGAAACGGAGGAACGCCCCCGTCAGGGGACGTACGCCTGATATCTTGCATGGCTGGTTTTAAGCTCTCGGTTGTAGAGTACCGTCTGCGCCGCTTTGCCCTGTGTCTTTATGTTCGGGGCGGACACTCGCCAGCAAGTTATTCACGCGACTTGGTAAAAGTGTATTGCGCGAGATTTCATGAATCAACTATATTTCCCCTCACGAGATCTGCAATTTCTCAAGCTCTCAAAAGGACACTGATATCCGACGCTGTCGGAGGAGAACTAAATGAAGCTGAAAGGGTACGAAATCATCACCCGCGCACTCTCCCGTGCCGGCGCCAAGACCGTCTTTACCATTGCAGGCGACCATACCTTGCCGCTCATGGACCACATGGCCGATGAGGGCTTCACCTTCATCGACGTGAGGCACGAGCAGGCCGCAGTCGACATGGCAAACGCCTACGGCCGCATCACGGGCAAACCGGGCGTGACCATGTTCACGACTCCCGGCCACGCCAACGCCATTCCCGGACTGACCTTCGCCTACCACATGGAAACTCCGGTCGTGAACATCAGCGGCAGCGCGACCCAAGACCGACTGGGACTGGGCGCTTCCCAGGAGATAGACCAGGTCGGCATGGCCAAGCCGGTCACAAAAGGCGCCTGGCTTCTGGGAGACGCGCTCCGCGCGCCCGAATACATCTCCCGCGCATTCCACACCGCCCTCAACGGTCGGCGTGGCCCCGTACACCTCACCATCCCACTCGACGTTCAAGAGGCCACCGTCTCCGCGGTGCAAGTACCTTACCGGAAGATGGAGTATCCCACCTCACGCGGCCCCGCACATGCGGCCTCAGCCGACATCCAGTCCGCCGTCGACCTCCTCCAAGCCGCCGAGCGACCCCTCATCATTGCCGCGAACGGCGCTTACACCGTGCGGCGTGAGGACATCGAGCGTCTGGTCGAGACCACCGGCATTCCCGTCTTCACCGAGCAGTCCGCCCGCGGGGTCATCTCCGACGATCACCCACTCTGCGCCGGGTACTCGGATGGCAGGGTGAACGATGCCGCCAAGTCGATTCACGAGGCGGACGCCCTCCTCCTACTCGGCAAGAAGCTGGACTACACCATCTCCTTCGGCGGCCCACCGACCATCTGCCCAACGACGAAGATCATCCAGGTCGAGCCGGCATGGGAGCAGGTCGGCACGGCACGCGACGTAGAGCTTGGCATCATCGCCGACCCCGGAGCCGTCGTGCGCCAGCTCGCAGACGAGGCGTCCACCCGCTCGTGGCCCTCTCACCCGATGATTGGCTCGCTCAAGAGCGCCATAACCGATCAGGTAGCCTCCCTCGACAAACGGGTTTCGACTGACGGTCAGCTTCACGCCATGGACCTGCACTCAACCGTAAAGCAGCTCATCGACGACGACACGTGCCTGATCTTCGAGGGGGCCGACTTCGGCTTCTACGGCGCGTCGTACCACCCTGCCCTCAAGCAGCACCGCTGGATCACCAACGGCACACTCGGAATGCTCGGATGGGGCGTCCCCTACGGCATCGGCGCGCAGGTCGCCCTGCCCGACTCTCGCGTCGTCGTCTTCACCGGCGACGGCGGGTTCGGATTCAACGGCTTCGAGGTTGACACCGCCCTGCGGCACAACCTGCCCGTCGTGTTCATCGTCGGCAACGACCGGGTCTGGGGCATCGACTACCACCAGCAGGACCAGCTCTTCGGCAAGACGGTCGCCACGACGATGCTGCCCACGCGCTTCGACACGATCGCCGAAGGAATCGGCGCGCACGGCGAACTCGTCGAGACTCGTGACCAGCTCCTGCCCGCCCTCAAGCGTGCGTTCGCCGCCGGCAAGCCCGCCGTCGTCAACGTCATGATCGAACCGTCCCCAAGCCCCCTCACCGAGTGGATCATCGAGACCAAGTCGAAACAGGAGGCATAATAGAGGCAGGCCGAAGTTCAGTCCCAGTAGCCGGGATCGAGAAAGCTGACGCTCTTGTACCTCTTCGAGCGGTTCCCGACGTGGTGCACGTTGTCGATGCCGTCCTCGAAGTAGAACCACTCAATCGGATAGGCGCTTGCGGGCGACCAGTTCTTCGGCATGTTCCGCATGTTGTTGCGTTTCAAGGCCAGTGCGCGGAACAGACCCGCGTATGCCAGGCCTCCGATCTTGTACTTTTCGTCCGAGTTGATCCTGAATAGCTCTTTGCCGAGCTCGACCCGCTTGGGCGAAAGAATGGAAAAGACCCGGCCTTTATCGATCAGTTCCTGCAGGCGCAGCATGTTGCCGCTGATGTCTGCAGGGTACGTGCTCCCCGGCGCAGCGGTTCCGTGCGCGTCGATGTATCTGTCGTCCGGTCCGCTCGGCGACATCCCTTCCCTGCCGCGTGTGGCGTAGTATTGCCCGATTGCCGGGCCTTGCCCGTCTCGCGCAGTTGGCGCGACGTAGTTCCATGCATTCGACCAGGGGTTCGTTCCCCCTTCCGTCGACGCAAAGAGTTCGAAGTACTCCGTCGGCGGAATCGAAGTAATCTCCTGACGCGGGCTGCCCTCTCGGGCTTCGAGCTTGATGCCCACCATCCCCCAGTCCGACCGCAGCCACTCGACGAAACGGTAATGCATCCCTCTGCCCTGGAAGGACAGCTTCAACGGTCTCCCGTCCGTCTGCCGGTCCAGATACCCGTCTCCATCGCCGTCAGCATATCCCAACCTCGTAAGGATATCCCGCGCCCTTTCCGGGTCATATTCCGTATCCAGAAGTCTCCACTCTTCGCCGGGGAAGTAAGGCGTCGCCGGATGCGGGACCATGTTCTGAGGCGTTCCCAGCCCGGACACCAGAAATCGGTTCACGCCCTCCCTGTTCCAGGCCAGTGAAAGAGCGATGCGAAAGTCCCTCGTCCGAAGCAGCCTCCCCACCTCGGGATCGGACACGAACTCCTGGTTGACGATTACCGTAGCATCGGAGCCGTCGGGCGAGTCGTACTTGAGAATGCTGTAGTCCCCTCGCTCAGCGTTGGCGAGATACAGTGGCAGCTCCGAGGTGATCAGATCTCGCCGCAGGAAGTCGGACTCCCCGTTCATCGACCGGAAGACACCTACCTCCCGCGTCTCCGTCCTAACGCCAACATACTCGTCTGCATACGGAAGCTGGTTGCCCTCAGGGTCGACCGACGGATGATAGTGGTTCCGCTCGAAGAGTGACGTTTCGCCTCCAGGCCTTTCGTCCCTGGCCCAAAATCCCCCCATCCAGGGAATGTAGTGATCTCCCCGGTTGATATACAATCGGTCAAACTCCGCCGGGATCTCCTCCGACGGTTGCCCGCCGAACCGACGAACGTCGCGTATCGTCGTGAACAGACGCACCCAATTGGGCTGGCTGAACCGTTCCAACAGAGCCGGAATCTCTTCCTCGTTGTAGTCGATGTGATAGCGCTTCTGAACGTGAGATGGCGAGATGAAACACCTGGGACACCCCTTCATGCCGGAAAAGACGTTCATCGCCGTCGATTCCTGGAAGCTGAAGTTCGGATCGTCGAACGACACCTTGAAAGTTTCGTCGTTCACGAACGTGACCCTCATGTCGCTGCCCGTAATCGGAGACCTCAGCACGGCGGGCAAGGTCGGCATCAGTTCCTTGTTGAGCAACAGGTCTTCGAGAGCGAATCGAACGTCTTCCATCGTGTGCGGGTACCCGTCGTGCCACCGCGCGCCTTTACGAATCTGAAAAGTGAACTCCGTTCCCTGCGCGTTGGACAAGAAGGTCTTGAAGATGCTGGCGACCAGCAGCAGCCCGTCGGGAGACATCGCTAGGCCATACTGGAATCCGGTGTCGGTCAGGGCGACCGGCGCCTTCTGCGTCGTCCTGATAGTGCCGCCGTAGACGCCTATCTCGTCCCCTGGTGGCAGGATGAAGACGTTGTCCCAGTCGGGAATCCGCTCCGCCAGCGGGAGAATCTTACCCTGAACAGCCAGCGCGGCGGACATTGGCGACTCGCGATAGGGCTGTGGCGGAAGTCCGTGAGTCAGCGTATCGAACCGCGTTCCATACAGGCCGGGGCCTATTTTCTCCGGCGTGTACCGCAGCCGTTCAATTGGGGCGGTCGGGTCTGTGCCTTGCCTCCGGGCAGGCTGGACGATTGCCCCCGATGCGGAACTTCTCGCAGGCAGCGGCTGCTCCGGGGCGCGAGCGGCCGCTGCCGGGACCGGTCGCATCTGCTCTTGCGGCTGAATTGCCGCCTCCGCCTCGTCAACTCCGGCCCGCGCCGACGCCGGAGCGGCCGGCCGGGCCTCAGCCGCCGGCGCGGGTTGATCGGGCGGCTCATCGGAACATGCGACAACGGCGGCGACAGTCAGGACGGCAACAATCGTCCGAAACAGAGCAGGTTTCATGGTGATACGCTTGAAAGCTCGGCCAACGTAGGTGCGATCAAAAGGCCTGAGCGGGCACGCTGGATATCATCAGCAACATTCTACCACCATCATTGTTCTCCACACCGCGAAGAGTCCGACACCGTTCCTGCAGGCCCAAACCCTGTCGAACAGACCAAACCTTGCGCCGTATATTGTTGACGCACCGAAACGGCCCGCCCTAAAATGGTTAGCAGTGTCTTGGTGAGACTGCTAAATCGACGCCGAGACACAAAAATCAACACGTAAGGAGGGTACGTACGTTGGCTGACGTCACGTTCAAACCTTTGGGAAATCGGATCGTAGTGGAGCCGATGGAAGACGATGCTCAGATGAGCGCCGGGGGCATCTACATCCCCGACACGGCGAAGGAAAAGCCGCAGGAGGGCACGGTAGTCGCGGTCGGCCCGGGCAAGCTCACCGACGACGGTAAGCGGGTCCCTATGGAGCTCGCGGTGGGCGACACTGTGGTCTACTCCAAGTACGGCGGGACCGAGTTCCGAGACGGCGACATCGAGTACCTCGTCCTCAGAGAAGACGACGTTCTCCTGAAGAAGTAGGTCAACACCGGACCGACACCGCTCGATAGTGAAATCCCCAAGCAGACAACTTTCCACAGGAGGGAATAGACCAATTGGCAAAGCAATTGAAATTCGGTGAGGACGCCCGCGCGGCGATGAAGCGCGGTATCGACACCATGGCGAACACCGTGGGCGTCACTCTGGGGCCGCGAGGCCGAAACGTAATCCTCGATAAGAAGTTCGGGCCGCCGCAGGTATCCAGCGACGGCGTCTCCATCGCCAAGGAAATCGAGCTTGAGGACGCATACGAGAACATGGGCGCTCAGCTTCTCAAGGAAGCTGCCAGCAAGACCGCCGACGTGGCTGGCGACGGCACCACCACGGCGACCGTCCTAGCCCAGGCGATTATCAACGAGGGCTTCCGAAACATCGCTGCCGGGTCCGACCCCATGGCGATCAAGCGCGGCATCGAGAAGGGCGTAGTGGCCCTCCGAAGCGCCGTATCCGACATGTCGAACCCCGTAGAGGGCAAGGAGCAGATCACCCAGGTCGCTTCACTGTCCGCCCACGACGACGAGATGGGCAGCCTCATCGCCGACGTGATGGAGAAGGTCGGCAAGGACGGCGTGATTACCGTAGAAGAGTCGAAGGGCATCACCTACGAGCAAGAGTTTGTCGAGGGCATGCAGATCGACCGCGGCTACATCTCCCCCTACTTCGTCACGAACCAAGAGCGGATGGTCGCCGAGATCGACGATCCGTACATTCTCATCACCGACAAGAAGCTCTCCTCCATCCAGGAGCTCCTCCCTGCCCTGGAGAAGATCCTCCAGGTCGGCAAGAACCTCGTCCTCATCGGTGAGGACGTCGAGGGCGAGGCCCTCGCAACGCTCGTGGTCAACAAGCTCCGTGGCACGCTGAACATCCTCGCCGTCAAGGCTCCCGGATTCGGCGACCGCCGCAAGGAGATGCTCCTCGACATGGCCATCCTAACGGGCGCCCAGGTCATCAGCGAAGAGGTCGGCCGCAAGCTCGACTCCGTCAACGTCGAGGACCTCGGCAGGGCGCGTCGAGTCGTATCCTCCAAGGAAGACACCACGATCGTGGACGGCGCAGGCTCCGAGGACGCCATCCAGGGACGCATCCAGCAGATCAAGCAGCAGATCGACGAGACCACTTCCGACTACGACCGCGAGAAGCTCCAGGAGCGCCTTGCCAAGCTGTCGGGCGGCGTCGCGATCATCAAGGTCGGCGCCGCGACCGAAGTGGAGCTCAAGGAGAAGAAGCTTCGCGTCGAGGACGCCCTGTCCGCCACCCGCGCCGCGGTTGAGGAGGGCATCGTTCCGGGCGGCGGCCTCACGCTCGTCCGCGCAAGCTCATCCCTCGATTCGCTCGGTCTCGACGGAGACGAGGACACCGGCATCCGCATCCTGCGGGCTTCCCTCCAGAAACCGCTGAAGCTCATCGCCGAGAACACCGGCGTGGCCGGCGACGTGGTACTGGCCGAGAGTCTGAAGGCCGAAGGCGACTTCGGCTATGACGCTGAGGCGGCCGAGTACGGCAACCTCCTCGAGCGTGGCATCATGGACCCCGCAAAGGTAACGCGCGCGGCCATCGAGAACGCCGCCAGCGTCGCCGCGATGGTCCTCACTACCGAGTCGCTCATCGCCGATATCCCTGAGGAGAACCCGCCGATGCCTGCGGCCCCGCCGATGGACTACTAGTCCTCACAAGGGACGACTAAGGACTCACAAGAGAGGTCCCGGGAGGCATGTCCCGGGGCCTCTTTCTTTGCCTCCCTTTTGAGGACCGTGCATAACCTCTTCCTATGTCATTCCTCACCCCGCTTCTCTGCGTTCGGAATCCAAATCCCGCCCGCCGGGGGAATTCCCGTAGCGGGTCTGCCGCCCTGTCCCCTCACACCCCCTCCTTGCTCGGCTCCGTCTCCCGCTTCCTCCCTGATCGTTTCCAGGATATCCCCTCTCTAGGCAGGAACACCGCCGCGATTATGGTCGGCGGCGCGAAGAAGAGCAGGTGGATGATCACGGCGAAGGGAAAGGCATCGTCTTTCATCACGCCGACGAGTCCGAGGACGAAGACTGCCGCGAAGTGAAAGGTCCCGATACCGCTGGGCGCCGGTATCGCCGTCGAGAAGAAGATCGTCCCTATGATGACCAGCGTGGCAGTAAGGGGAGAGATCGGAAGTCCGATGGCCTCCGAAGTTATCCAAGCCGAAACCCCAACTATGAGCCAGTACACGATGCTGGCCCCAAATACCCGAAGCAAGAGACCCCGGTCCTGTGCGAGATCCCTCAGAGCGTTCGAGAACGCGACCAGAAACCTGATCCGTCGAACGAACCAAAGAGACTCACCACGCCACGCTAACACCTGAAGCGCCGCAATCAAAACCATCCCAAGCGCGATCGTGCCCCAAACGAACGGTGCTAGCGGCCGCATCTCCGGCACGAAGACCAACGCAATGCCGAAGATCAGCGTGCTCGACAGCAGGTCCACGGCGCGCTCCATTCCAATGGCTGCCAGGACCGTGGACGCTCGAAGACCGTCCTTGATCGTCAGTACGGCAATCTGAGTAAGCTCGCTCGCCACGCGGATGGGCATGATGTTGCTGAGCCCCAGCCCCTCATGCTGGACGATGAACAGCCGGGCAACCGAAGGACGGGGTTCCATGAAGAGCATTCGCCAACGCGCGGCGCGGAGCACGCCCGATGCCATGAACACCGCGAGCGCCAGTGCAAGCAGCAGCGGCGACACTCTCGCAAGGTGGTCCACCACGAGGCCCCAATCGAGACCTCGAATCGAAAACCAGCCCAGCCCTACACCGATCCCTATCCCTAGCGCGAGTCTTCCGTATGTGAGCGCTGCGCGTTTCAAGTACGATTGCTTGTATCGGAACGACAAATGGCAAAATATCGGCGAGTAGTATAATGCGGGCCCGTACCGGCGGCCACGTAAGATACACCCCTCTAGTTAGGATGATATCACGGGAACCCATGTACCCGCTTATCGACACCCACTGCCACCTCGACGCCTATACCGACGACGCCGAAGTCGCCGAAGTCCTTACCCGCGCCCGTGAAGTCGGCGTGCGACTCATCGTCAACGCCGGCACGACCTTAGAGTCGTCCCGCCGCTGCGTTGAGCTAACAAAGGCGTTCCCCAAACTCTACGCGGGCGTCGGAATCCACCCAATGGATCTCACCGGCCCCGTCGATGAGCGTGTGTATGCTCAACTGCACGACTATGCCACATCAACCCACAAGGTGATCGTGATAAGCGAGATTGGACTCGACTTCCTCGATAACATGCCCGACCGCGCGATGCAGTACCAGGCCTTCCGTGAGCAGATCAGGCTGGCGCGAGACCTTCGACTGCCCATCGTCTTCCACAGCCGTGAAGCCCACGTTGAGGTGCTGCGTGTGCTCCGCGAGGAGCGCGCCTACGAGGTCGGTGGCGCAATGCACTACTTCCAGGGCGACATGGATACGGCGCGGGCGGCCATCGACTTGGGGTTCTACATCTCACTGGCGAAACCGCTGCTCCGCCTCCCGCACCTGCAGGCCGTCGCCGCCGAGCTGCCGCTGGAACACATCGTGCTGGAGACCGACTCCGCCCCTCAGCCCTTCAAGCCGAAGCGCGAGAATTGGACCGAGCCGCGTCACCTCCATGACATCGCCGACAAGCTGGCCGAACTGCGCGGAATCGACGCCGATCAGGTGCGACGCGCCACAACGGACAACTTCTTCAACATGTTGGGGGATCGCGGCGCGAAGGTGCGATCAGCCGTCATCGGAGAGCGATAGACACCCCGGCTACATCTCCGGGACGGCCTCAATCGTGTCGAAAAAATCCGTCAAGAGCACTGCCGGCAACAGCTGCAGACCGACCACCCATCCAAGCGAGCCGTCCATAATCGCGCCGAGCCAGTCCGACTGCCGGATCTCGTGAAGAGCGATGATTCCAGCGACGAGCATCCATATCGTCACGACCCTGAAGACAACCATCTCGATCGGCGTGATGGCCGTCAAGAAGAGGAGCAGCGCCGGCCCGAAGCAGATACCGAGCACGCGAAGCACCTCGCGGAACGTCGCTTGGTCGCGCTGAAACACCCTCCCTACTCCATACGCGATTCCGGCCCATATCAGCCACCCGACCATGAACGTGACCGACGCGAACCACGCGCCAATTATTCGGTCTCCCACCTTCCCCGCGTCCAACCCCTGCTCCACCGACTCCCCCACCGCGCTCGACTGCCCGACAGCATAGGCGATGCCCGCGAGAATCACGATTCCCAGCGCATTGAGGATGGCCTCCTGGTCGCGGAGTACGTCGCGGTAGGTCGCACGATCGAATCGCGCGGCCATGAAGGCCCTGTACAGCATCCCTCGCATCTTGTCGGTTGGTCCCTCTCGATTCCTAAACCTCGACCGATGGTACCCAAACCCACATGCCGCGTAAAGCTCTTTGCTCCCATCCGCCACTCCCGCGATAACGGACCCCTTCCATGAACGTCCATCCTTTCCCGCCACACCGTCATTCCCTTTTCCCGCCCACCGTCATTCCCGCGAAGGCGGGAATCCAATGATCCCGGCGTGCCGACCACGTGTATTGCCCTTGTGCCCTCCATGCACACCCCTATGTGATATCGTCCCTCACAAACCCCCAACCGAGGTCACACCATGAAAGAACTGCCGCTAGGCGAGCTCTACTACGAGATCAGCAGGCACAACCCCCCTGCTCTTTCAATCCAGCCAGGCGAAACGGTACGCATTGAGACAGAAGACACCTTCAATGGGCTTGTTCGCAAGGAAGGCGACCACCGCGACCTCGCGAAGAAGCCGCAGGGCAATCCGCAGTCCGGTCCGATATGGGTGGAGGGAGCGGAGAAGGGAGACTCCCTCGCCGTCCACATCGAGAAGATCGATGCGCGAATCGGCCAGGCGGCCAACGACATGACATGGGCTCGGCGCGGCCTCGGGGAGTTCCTCGGCGACGACATCCCCGTTAACACGCGCATCGCCCCCGTTCGGGACGGCAAGGTATGGTGGAGTCCCACAGTAGCCCTGCCCTATCGTCCCATGATCGGCACCATCGGATGCGCTCCGGACTTCGGCAGCCCGACCACGAGCCCCGCCGGTGACTACGGCGGAAACATGGACCTCAAGGAGGTCACCGAGGGCAACACCGTCTTCCTGCCCGTGTACGTCGAGGGAGCGCTCCTCCACCTCGGCGACGCGCATGCAGCCCAGGGCGACGGCGAGCTCTGCGGTACCGCCCTCGAAATGCCCGCCACCGTGACCATGACCATCTACCTACTAAAGGACCAAACGATCCCTCGACCTCGCATTCGCTCCAAAGACGAGATCATGGCCGTGGCCACGGGCCGCCCCATGGAGCGCTCCGTCGCCCGGGCCTACTCAGACCTCATCCTCTGGATGGAGGAGGAATTCGGCGTCCCGCGCTGGGACGGCCTGAGCCTCTGCACCATGGTCGGCGAGATATCCGTCGGCTACCACTACATCAGCACCGTAGCCGCCAAAATCAAACTCGAATACGTCGAGGCCGCCTCATTGAACTAGGTAGTGTTGACATTTCACGTTATTCCGCTTTTCCTTGTCATTGCGAGTGAAGCGTGGAATCTAAAAGTTTGTGCTTGCGCGATGATTTTAGATTCTTCACTCCGCTCTGCTACGTTCAGAATGACAGAATGTCAACACTACCTAGTACCGGTTCAGCCTGAAGATGATGGATAGACATGTTGGAGCTTATGACGAGCATCCTGAGTGGAGAAACGCCAGTTTATAGTGGCGGCGGATTGATTGCGCTCATGCTCATGCTCCAGCGCCGAGACCTCTGTCCTCAGTAGCACCTCGTCGCTGATTCGGCGGTTGAGGCACTGGTTACTGAACACACTCAGTTCAATCTCGGCCATGTTGAGCCAACTACCGTGTTTGGGAGTGTAATGAAACTCCAGACGCTTGGCGATGCGCCGCGCTTCGGCTGGCGTGAAGGCGTCATACAACGAACCGAGCTTGTGAGTGTTGAGATTGTCCAACACCAGCCGTATCGTCTCTGTGTGAGGGTATGCCTCGTCAACCAGCCACCTCATCTGATGAGCGAAGTCCACAGCAGTGCGCTGCTCGGTCACCTCGACATGCCGCCAGCCAGCTTTCGGCTCACAGAACATGAACAGGTTTCGAGTGCCGTTTCGCTTGTACTCGTAGTCATATCGTTCCACCCGACCCGGCTTGGCGCCGATGGCCGGTCTCTTATCGGCCACCAGTTGCTTGGACGTCTCGTCGAAACAGACCACGGGATGGTCCGGATCGTAGTCTGCGTGGTACAGGTCCAGCACGTCCTCCATCCGAGCCACGAACTCCCCGCTCACCTCGGGGATGCACCACTCCTTCTTCTTCCACGGCTTGAGTTCGTTTTTTTGAGTATCTGGCGCACCGTCTCGAGGGAGATGCTCTCGGCAAACCCCATCGCCACCACCTTGTCGGCAAGCAGTTGGATCGTCCAGTCCGCGTGTCCTTCGGGTGCGTCGCTGCACGCGATGGCTATCAGATGTGCTTCCTGTCTGCCGTTCAACTTGCGCTTCTGTCCCGGTCGAGGACGCTCATTGAGTGCGCTGTCGAGTCCCTCCTTCACAAACCGCGTGCGCACACGTCCGACCGTGGAGGCGCTTATCAATAGGCCGCTGGCGATGTCACAGTCGGTCATGCCTTCGTCTGCCTTCAGCAACACCAGCGCTCGCTTGACCTTACGGGCCGAAGTCTCGCCACGACTCGCCATCTGCTTGAGATGTGTCCGTTCCGACTCGTTCAACTCCACCTTGTACTTGAGAGCAGCCATGTCTTCGTATGTCCTCCTCATAGGATCATACATAAGACTAACCTACTTCTTATACTTGTAAAATACACATGGAACCGGTACTAGTCAACATAGTTTTATATAAGTATAAGAACTGGTATACTCTAGTGAGAATGCTTGGCAACGGAGTATACCAATGAGTCGACAGAAGTATGTGGTCCAACTGGCCGATGATGAGCGCGAGCGCCTGCAGAAGCTGGTGCGCGGAGGAGTGAGCCCTGCGCGAGAGGTTGTCAGGGCTCGGATCTTGCTCAAAGCCGATGCAGGCTGGACGGTGGTACGGATAGCCGATGCGCTGGATGTGGCTCCGGCTACAGTGTGCCGTATCAAAAAGCGCTTTTTGGATGAGGGACTGCAGAGCGCCCTCGGGGAGCGGCGACGTCCCGGCAGGCCGCCCAAGCTGGACGAGAAAGGTGAGGCCCACCTGATTGCCCTGGCCTGCAGCCCCGCGCCTGACGGCCACGACCATTGGACGTTGAGGTTGCTGGCAGGCAAGGCTGTGGAGTTGGGAGTGGTCGACTCCATCTCCCACGAGGGCATTCGCAAGCGCTTGAAAAAAACGAACTCAAGCCGTGGCAGAACAAGGAGTGGTGCATTCCCGAGGTGAGCGGAGAGTTCGTGGCACGTATGGAGAACGTGCTTGACCTGTACCACGAAGACTACGACGCTGACCGTCCCGTGGTCTGTTTCGACGAGACATCCAAGCAGTTGGTGGCCGATAAGAGGCCTTCCATTGAGGCTCGGCCGGGCAGGGTGGAACGCTATGACACCGAGTACATACGCAACGGCACGCGCAATCTGTTCATGCTCTGTGAACCGAAGGGCGGATGGAGGCACGTCGAGGTGACCGAGCGCCGCACTGCCGTAGACTTCGCTCATCAGATGAAGTGGCTGGTCGACGAGGCATACCCCAGCGCTGAGTCGGTCCGAGTGGTGTTGGACAATCTCAATACCCACAAGCTCGGTTCGCTCTACGATGCGTTCGAGCCGGTCGAAGCGCGGCGCATCGCCAAGCGTCTGGAGTTCCACTACACTCCAGTACACGGCAGTTGGCTCAACATGGCCGAGATCGAGCTGAGCGTGTTCAGCCGTAGTTGTCTGCGACAGCGTGTCCCGGATGAGACTGACCTGAGGCGACATGTCCATGCGCTCGAAGAGGAACGCAATAAGGCTCGTGCCTCCATCGACTGGCGCTTTTCCATCCAGGATGCTCGTGACAGACTGCACCGACTATATCCTTCTCGTAATTAAGTTGACTAGATACTAGTGGTAGAACATTGTTGAAATGAAGGTCTGAAAGGGCATATTCCTCCGAGAGGTTCAATCATACGATTGAATGGAGGAGGAATATGCATGCCTACCAAGAAGTACCGTATCAGACTGACAACGGACGAACAGTAGGAACTCAAGGCGCTCGTCTCCCGTGGTCGGACCACCGCGTACAAGCAGACGCATGCGCGCATCCTGCTGATGAGCGACGAGGCGAGGGAAGACGGAGGAATGAAGGACGCAGACATATCCGGCGCGCTCGGTGTGGGGCTGTCAATGGTCGAGCGAGTGCGCCGACGCTGTGTAGAGGAAGGCATCGAGTCGGCGTTGAACCGCAAAAAGCAACTGCGGCGCCGTCAGAAGAGACTGGACGGCGAGGGCGAAGCCAGGTTGATAGCGATGGCCTGTGGGGAACCGCCAGAGGGGCGTGCCAGCTGGACCCTGAAGCTGTTGGCTGACCAGTTGGTCGAGTGCGAGATAGTTGAGACCATCAGTACCGAGACGGTTCGGAGGGTGTTGAAAAAAACGAACTCAAGCCGTGGCTGAAGCAGAGTTGGTGCATCCCTCCCGGTCAGAGCGCGGACTTTGTGTGCGCGATAGAAGACGTGCTGGAGGTCTACCAACGGCCGTATGATGGGAATGAGGTTCCGGTGTGCATGGATGAGACGAGCAAACAGTTGGTCAAGGAGACGCGAGTGCCGCGTCCCTCAGCGCCCGGCGCGGTGTCGGCCTACGCCTACGAATACGAGCGCAATGGAGTGAGCAGTCTGTTCATGCTGTTCGCGCCCCTGGAAGGGAGGCGTCGAGTCGAGGTCAAGGAGCGTCGCACGAAGGTGGACTGGGCGCATGTGATACAGAAACTGGTCGACGAGGACTACCCTGACAGAGATCGGATTGTGCTGGTTATGGACAATCTCAACACCCACAAACTGTCATCGCTCTACGAGGCGTTCGAGCCTTCTGAGGCGAGGCGTATAGCTGAGCGTCTGGAGATACACTACACACCCAAACACGGGAGTTGGCTGAATATGGCGGAGATAGAGATCGGAGTGCTGGCTCGACAGTGCCTGGAGCGTCGCATTCCAGACAGGGAGACCCTGCGTGGCGAGGTAGAAACGTGGCAGAAGAGCCGCAATCGTGATGCGGTGCGCGTGAACTGGCGCTTCACCACCGAGGATGCCCGCATCAGGCTGAGGTCGCTATGTCCTTCAATACAAACATGTTGAACCACTAGTTGCAGGACGGGCTTCGGCGCTAAGGCCCTGAAATGGTCCCCCATGGTTCGATTTCCAGTCAGTCGACCGTGTCGCGACCGGGGGTCGCGGTCGACTACGTCGTCAAGCCCTTCTCTCCTACGGAGCTCACGGCGAGGATCAGGGAAGATCTCCGCATCCGGGGGCACCGACGCGGCCGAGCCGCCACAACCTTTTGTGCTGGGCGATCTCTCCATCGACTACGCAGAACATGGTATGGCCTAGGGTCTGTTCACACTATGAGGGTTGGTGTTATCATTGGTGAATGGAACTCACACAAGACCAGTACGAACGCATCGCTCCTCTCCTACCAGTACAGCGTGGAAATGTAAGCATTTCCAATTTGCAGGTGCTCAATGCAATCTTGTATGTAGCCGAGCATGGCTGCAAGTGGCGGGGGCTCCCTCCTCGGTTTGGCAGATGGCACACGATCTACACACGCATGAACCGCTGGGCCAAGAATGGTGTGCTTGACAGGGTATTCGAACATCTGCAGCGAGAACAGATAGTGCGTGTCAAGCTCGAGGCGGTCTCGATGGACAGCACGATAGTCAAAGTGCATCCGACGGCACGGGGGCGTTAAAAAAAACGGGCCACAGTCCATCGGAAAGTCGCGTGGCGGCTGGACCACCAAGATTCATATGGTTGCCGCAGATGCTCGAACGGCCATGACCTTCTCCCTTTCCCCGGGACAGGCCCACGACGCACCGGAGGGCCGCAAGCTGCTCCACCGCCTGGGGCCTCAGCAAAAGGACCTGTCTATAGTGATGGATCGTGCATACGAGGGCAACGAGACGCGCCAACTCGCATTGGAGTTGGGATTTGCTCCCGTTGTTCCCCCACTCTCTTCCCGAGTCGACCCATGGGAATACGACAAGGAGTTGTACAAGAGGCGCAACGAGGTCGAGCGGCTGTTCCGACGGTTGAAGGGCTTTAGGCGCATCTTCTCTCGCTTCGACAAGCTCGATGTGCTCTTCCTGGGTTTCATCCTGTTGGCGCTCATATTCGATGCGCTACGTAGTGTGAACACGCCCTAGTCCACTCAAGAAGGCTCGTTCTACACAAGGTCGCCGAAACGGCCCGCCGTAGTTAACGGGCTCCAAGTCCTTCTGCCCATGTGAACCTGAGCTTTTGGTGTCGATTGGATAACTGATATCCTCGCCCAGGAGGTCACGAGGGGGATGCGGGAGGCCGCCTCTCACGGCTTCTGGGTTTCCAGCTACGCCCCCTTCGGTTACAACCGGGTCATGGTGCCCGACGGGGCGAAGAAACGCCCCACCCTGTAGCCCGACCCGTATGCCTCCCGCATCGTCAAGCACATCTTCGACCTTGCCGAGGCGGGCAAAGGGATGACGGACATCACCAGGACCCTCAACGACGAGGGAATCGCCAGCCCCAAGGGAAAGCTCTGGGGCAAGACCAGCGTCGATGCCATCCTCATCAACGAGGCTTACACGGGCACATTGCTCTGGGGCATGAACGCCAAGGACATGGCCGACCGAGTGCGCCTGGAGAAGGCGTTCCCCGCCATCGTCACCAAGGCCCAGTTCCGCCGCGTCAACGAGCTGATGCGCTCTCGCGCATCGTCCAGCAGCCCGGGCACGGCATCACGCTCCGCCGTGCCCGTCGAGCCACTCACCACGAAGTCCATCAGCAACCCGTTGCGATTCTCCATCAGCGCATGGCCCATGAACACCAGCTTGGCCTCCTTCCCCTTGCGCATCAGCCACGCCTCAGGATCCGTTCTGCTCTCGTGCATCTCGTTCTTCAACCTCTCTCCACGAAAGTCCACTGACGGATTGTTGGGCCAATCATCCGATTGTAGGACACTACGGCTTGCACTTCTGGTTTGAGCCCACGGTGGTGAGCCGCTTCTTACTGTAGGCAGAACTTTCGAGCTCTTGGTCTACTTATAGCATCTCGACGATTCCGATTGCCTTGGGTCGGCATATTCTGGGGCAGGGTCAGCAATATCCATGATGGTGCCGAATACCAATGCAAAATACACGGAACCGCGAGGATACTTTCAGGGAGCCAACGTACGATCGTTGACCGCTCAGCGGTTCCAAACCCAATGCTTGGTTCAAGCCTGGTTAGCAGGCTAGACAGGACAAAATGCAGAACCAAATCCGGTTCAGTGTTCGCTCCGCACCCGGCAAGATTCTTTCCCAAAGAATAAGCGTGTCTGACCTTGAAGAAACTCACCTGACTTTGGCCATTTCCGCGGCTATAGTATAACTATTTACTTATACTAAGTATAAGACCTATGCCAAGACAACTTGGTTGACAAAGCGCTGACGCTATAGTAGCTTTACCCCACTTCTTCAAAATCGGGTGTACTGATTCTTTAAGGGACTGGGTGTACTCACTACGAAAAGGAGTTGGTATGTTAAACAGGTTGTGGAATAGCTCGACTCGATTGACCCTGGCATTGGGTTTGTTCGCTCTCATCGCCATGTTCGTTGTGGCGGCGTGTGGCGACGGCGATGATGATGCCGCGCCGGCGGCTGAAACCACCTCGGATGCCCCTGAGGTGGTACAAGGGATCACAATCCCCCCGAAAGGCGCGAGCACTATTCTTGACAATGTCAGGGAGCGTGGGGAGTTGAGAGTAGCTGTAGCGATGGGTCTGCCATGGCTCGGTCAGAACCCTTCAAACAGTGAGCTGGTGGGCCCGGCGTGGACGCTTGCCGAGAAGGTTGCCGAAATCCTCGGTGTTAAAATCACGCCTGTGTTTACCACGTGGGATGCGTTGCTTCCGGGGGCGCTTGCGGACAAGTTCGACATATCCGTTGCTGCCACCTATGACACTCCCGAGAGAAGAGCGGTCGTGGACTTCGTGAACTGGAGCGAGTCCGGGCTGTGCTTCAGTGTGCTAAAGGCCTCAGGCCTAAAGACGATAGACGATTTGAACTCCCCCAATGTAAAGATGGTCATCGGCATGGGAACCGGTACTGAGCAAACCACCAGGGCAACGCTTCCTGAGGCGAATATCGAAGCGATCCCGCCCAGCCCTGGAGTGAGCTTTGCGCAGAACCTGCTGTTGGCCGGTCGTAGCGACGCCGTACCATTTGATTCGCCAATGGCCCTTGCAGTTGAGAGAGAGTTTCCAGACCTGCAGATTATTCCTGGCGGGGCGGAAAACTGCATAGCGAATCCCCATGCTACTCGTGAAATTGGTTTGTTCCACCTTAAGAACGAGCCTGAACTAAATAAGTTCTTGCAGGCTGTTGCTACGAAGTGGGACGCTCAGTTGCAGGATGAACTATTGCACTGGAGTGATCCGGCTGTCCAGGATGAGCTTACGGGAGAATAAAGCTAGTCAGTCCATGGCATGTAGCCAAGTAGGTGTGACTGACTAGTGTTCCCAATTGAGCTCATAGGCTGCATTGAGTATTGGAGGCCACCTCCGCATCGGGCCTGAAGGACTTTCACTACGACAGGCTGCTAGGGAAATCGGCAACGGCTTCACTACACTCGCCGGATGATCACGCAGGCTTAGGAACACCCTCTGCAGAGCTTCTGTCGATCGAAATACACCGGTGCGCGTCGGTTTGACGCGCACCGGGCTTGTAAGTCAAGACGTCGGCACGCCATCAGATCCGAAGAGGGTCCTGCCTGGCATAGGGGCGGTTTCACGCAGGATTACTCTCTCGTCTTGAGACTTGCTCAGTAGAAGATGAAAGCGGGTGTCGCCAATATCGGCAGAGTCACTGGCCCAGGTGCGAAGCGGTCCCTTACCGGCGATTATCCGGCCTCCGGTGAGGTAGAATCGTCTTAAGGATGGGCCACTTCATATCCATGCATCTCTTCTCAAGCTTGTACGTAGTGGTAACCAGAGTCGGTGAAAGTAAAGCAGACTCGTTCGAGTCAGGTCTGACGCCTAATATCTCTTCAGACCGGCAGCGATGGAATATTAGATGACCATCGACGGCTTTATCACAGTTTTAGAACAGTGGCAATTCATGGCCAAGGGTCTAAAGCTGACCCTCCTGATTGCAGTGCTGTCGATTGTATTTGGATCAGTCTTAGGTCTGATAGTTGTGCTCATGCGTCTTGCGCCTTTCAGGCTAGTTGACTGGATGGCCAGACTGTTTATCGATTTTATTCGTTCCACACCACTGCTTGTGCTGCTCCTGTGGGTGTTCTTTGCTCTCCCAATATTGACGGGTCTCTCCTTTACTCCATTGGTGGCGGGCGTTTTAACGCTAAGCCTGCACAGCGCGGCGTTTCTGGGAGAGATATTCCGCGCTGGAATTTTATCGATAGAGCGAGGCCAAAGACACGCCGCGCTCTCTCTCGGGATGCGGCCGTCACAGGTATTTCGTCGGGTCGTTTTACCACAAGCCGTAGCACGTATGCTGCCTCCCACCGGGAACATATTTATCGGTCTTGTCAAAGATTCCGCTTTGGTCTCAATAGTGGGCGTCGTAGAGTTGACCTGGCAGGCCCAAGTCATTGCCGGCTACACGTTAAGGGAATTGGAAGCGTTAACAGTCGTGGCATTTGTTTACGTTTTGGTTCTCGTCATCCCGCTGTCTCTCGTGGTCAACTATGTGAACCGGCGTATGAGCCCCGAGTATGCGCAGGGTCGCACGTTGCGGAGGACGCTAAGCGCGTTGCGCGGGAAGCTAAGATAGATGTCTTACGAATGGCACTTCGATGTAGTCTGGGATGCGTTGCCGTTCCTGCTCCAGGGACTCTGGGTAACGGTCACGGTCGTTGCGGCATGCATGGGCATAAGCCTGATTCTGGGTCTCCTTTTGGCTTTAGCTCGCGTCTCCTCGAAGAGGTGGCTGCGGTTGATCAGTGCGGCATATATCGATTTCTTCCGCGGCGTGCCACTCTTGGTGTTGGTTTTCTGGGCGTTTTTCGCCATCCCAATTGCAACGGGACAAGCTCTTCCGCCCATACCTACTGGCATCATAGCGATGTCGATAAATCTCACTGCCTTTGTGGCTGAGATCTATAGGGCCGGGATCCAGTCAGTCTCACAAGATCAGCGGCGGGCAGCACTGTCGTTGGGAATGACACACAGGCAGGCTCTACAGCGGGTCATCTTGCCCCAGGCCGTCAGGCATGTCATCCCTCCTGTAGCAAGTGCGTGGGTCGCTTTGTTTAAGGACACCTCATTGCTTTCTATAATCATTGTGCCTGAGCTAATGTATCAGGCGAGAATTCTCGCGGTACAGACCTACCGTCCACTCGAAATCTACACAGTAATTGGTCTGCTGTATTTCTTCATCACCTGGCCGCAAGCCCGGTTCGTAGATTGGATTTATGAGCGAATGCGTGTAAAAAACTAGAGGGGGTGATGGCTAACATGGAAGACCTCATCATAGAAGTCGAAGATCTTCACCTGAGCTACGGTGACCTGGAAGTTCTGCGTGGGTTGACTTTCTCAATCAAGCGCGGCGAAGTGCTGGTTGTAGTCGGCGCGAGCGGTTCGGGTAAGAGCACGCTCTTGCGCTGCCTGAACAGGCTCGAGGATCCCGACTCAGGAAAGATCATCATAGACGGCGTGGATGCAACTGACCCCAAGACGGATCTGCCGGCAATGAGGGCAAAGATCGGAATGGTCTTCCAGAACTTCAATCTCTTCCCACACATGACCGCACTCGGAAATGTCGCCGAAGGTCCTAGGACAGTCCTTAAGATGTCGAAGGAAGATGCAGAGCGAGTTGCACTTGAGCTGCTTGAAAAAGTCGGCGTCGCAGATAAGAGGGATGTGAAGCCGGCAATGTTGTCCGGCGGCCAGCAGCAACGGGTTGCTATTGCCCGGTCCCTCGCCATGCAACCGAAGGTGATGATGTTCGATGAACCGACATCGGCGCTGGACCCTGAGCTAGTGGCTGAGGTGCTGGATAGCATGCGACTGTTAGCCGAGGAAGGGATGACCATGATTGTGGTTACCCATGAGATGGTTTTCGCCGAGCTCGTGGCGCACCGAGCCATGTTTATAGACGAAGGAACTATTGTCGAGGAAGGTCCGCCACAGGAGGTCTTTCATAACGCGCGCCATGAGCGAACAAGACAATTTCTCCGTCAACTTCAGTGGGAGGGAACACCGGACGCTTCCTCCGGCGATGATGAAGGTAGTCGCTAGTAGCATTTTCAGTAGGAGTCAAAATGATTATCGATGGTCACGCGTATTGCTTTCCCGCGAGAGACAAGGCGGCCGGATACCCCTCGGCTAATGAGAGGTGGCACGAGTTCCAGCGTGAGCTAAGCGGACACCACCAGCCGGTGTGGCGGGTCCGAGACCGGGCTCCCGCCGACAACTCGACCCTCATCGATCCGGAGACGAAAAAGCTTCACGACGTTGAGTTCAACGTACATCGAAACCGATTCACGTGGGACTACCGGGGCGAAACCTACACCAAACAGTACTACCCGCCAATGCTGTACCGAGGAGACGCACCGGCTGAACTCCTGATTACCGAGATGGACTATGTGGGCATAGATATGGCGCTGCTGCACACGTCACCCCAGCTCGGCCGGCTCAACGACTACCTGGCGGATGCCTCCAGTCAGTATCCCGACCGGCTGCGGTGGCTGGTTAACCTCCCCGAAGCCCAGATCCCGGACGACCCCGACGCCGCGGTGGCCGAAGCGGCTCGATGGCTGGCGACAGACGGCGCAGCCGGGTACCAGTTTCACTCCAAGTTCTATTACCTGGGCGGCCATACCGAGCCGTGGGATGCCGAGCCGATGCGCCCATTCTGGGACGGCATAGCAACCCCCGGGTCTACCGTTTACTTTACGATTTTGGGGGCGCGACCTGAATCACGACATACCGTGGCTGAGAAAGAGACCTACATCGAAGAACAGAAAACACTGGCGCGCTGGATGGAGCGATACCCCGATGTCACCGTGGTAATTACACACGGCTTTCCATGGAGAATCTACATCCAGGACGACGGCCGCATCGTTCTGCCGGATGATCTCTGGGAGGTGTTCGAGGCCCCGCAGTGCCACCTGCAGCTGCTCTTTGCCATACAACTGGGCAATCTCTTCGAATACCCCTGGACCGAGACTGAGTCCGCCTTGCAGCAGTGCATCGAGCACATAGGCGCCGACAGGCTCATATACGGTACCGACATGCCTATGGTCGGTCGGTTCTGCACCTATCGCCAGACCCTCGACCAGTACCGCAAGCACTGCGACTTCCTGTCTGAGAGTGAGCGCCAGTCGATCATTGGAGGAACGGCAGCTCGCGTCATGGGTCTTGACGCATGATCTACGAAACAGCCGGAACGTTGAAATGGGTCAGTGCCCGTGGAATATTTCGGTGATTAGGTAGTGGAGAAGAGAGAGCCTGGCCTTTTCGGTGTCAATCTGGGTAGACAGGTGAGCGCCGGATAAGACAATTTCTCCGTCAACTCCGGTGGGAGGGAACGTCGAAGGCTACCTCCATCGTCGGTGAAGGTAGTCGCTAGTAGCATTTTCAGTAGGGGTCAACATGATAATCGATGGTCATGCATACTGCTTCCCGCCACTTGGCTCACCGGCAGGATACCCGTCTCTCGAAGAGAAGATGCGCGAATTTCATCGGGAGATGAGTGGACACCATCAGCCGGTGTGGCGGGTACGAGACCGGGCTCCCGCCGACAACTCAACCCTCGTCGACCCGGAGACCAAAGAGTTTCACGATGTGGAGTGGACGTATGGGCGATACCGGTTCTCGTGGGAGTACGAGCGCGAGACCTACACGAAACAGTATTTCCCGCCGATGCTACGTAACCTGGAATGCCCTCCGGAGTTGCTCCTCACCGAGATGGACTACATCGGTGTGGACATGGCCATACTTCACACGTATCCAACGCTGGGCCGGTTGAACGATTACTACGTTGATGCTGTTTCGAGTCATCCTACCCGGCTCATGAGACTGATTAGCGTGTACGACGACCGGATACCGGGAGACCCCGGAGCCGCCGCCCGAGAGGTCGAGGCGCAGGTGGCTGCGGGCGGAAAGTGCGGGTTCCAGTTCATTACTCGATACTACTATCTGGGAGGCCGGACGGAACCCTGGGACGATGGTGCGATGCGCCCATTCTGGCGGGCGCTGGCGGAACTGGGCATACCAGTCTATTTCACATTGAGCATGGGCCGGAGCAAGGGCCGAGACCGCAGGGAGGACTACGAGGGATACCTGAACGAGCACCGTATTCTGCAGAGGTGGATGGACCGATACCCCGACCTCACCGTGGTCCTTACCCACGGTTTACCATGGGGGAGCTTCCTCGAAGGCGACAGGATCGTTCTTCCGGAGGCCATCTGGAAGATTTTCGAGAATCCGCAATGCCACCTGCAGCTTCTGTTTCCCATAGGCTTGGGAGGCAGATGGGAGTACCCTTGGCTGGAAGCGGAGCCTACTATCAGGGAGTGCGTGCAGCGGATCGGAGCCGATCGGCTCATATACGGCACCGACATGCCCATGGTCGCCCGGTACTGCACCTATCGCCAGACCCTCGACCAGTTCCGCAAGCACTGCGATTTCCTGTCCGAGAGCGAGCGCCGGTCGATCATTGGAGGAACTGCCGCTCGCGTCATGGGTGTTGACGCATGATCTACTGAACGGAACGAGACTTCATCCGGTGTTGATAAATGTAGTCGCTAGAAGCTTCTTCTCTAGGAGTCAAAATGATTATCGACGGTCACGCCTACTGCTTTCCCGCGAGAGACAAGGCAGCCGGATATCCCTCGGTTGATGAGAGGTGGCACGAGCTCCAGCGTGAGCTAAGCGGACATCACCAGCCGGTGTGGCGGGTCCGAGACCGGGCTCCCGCCGACAACTCGACCCTCATCGACCCGGAGACCAATGAGTTTCACGACGTTGAGTTCGCCGTACACAGGAACCGATTCACGTGGGACCACCAGGGCGAGACATACACTAAACAGTACTACCCGCCAATGCTGTACCGAGGCGACGCGCCGGCTGAACTCCTGATTACCGAGATGGACTATGTGGGCATCGATATGGCGCTGCTGCACACGTCGCCCCAGCTCGGCCGGCTCAACGACTACCTGGCGGATGCCACGAGCCAGTATCCCGACCGGCTGCGGTGGCTGGTCAACATTCCGGAAGCCCACATTGCGGACGACCCCGACGCCGCAGTCGCCGAAGCGGCTCGATGGCTGGCGACGGACGGCGCAGCCGGATACCAGTTTCACTCCAAGTTCTACTACCTGGGCGGCCATACCGAGCCGTGGGACGCCGAGCCGATGCGCCCGTTTTGGGACGGCATAGCGGCACTGGGTATGCCCGTCTATTTCAGCTTGGGAGTGGGTCAAAGCAAAGGCCGAGAACGCAGCGAGAATCAAGAGGGGTATCTGAACGAGCACGCTATTCTGCGGCGATGGATGGACCGATACCCCGACCTCGCCGTGGTGATCACACACGGCCTGAACTGGCGTCTATTCCTCGACGGCGACCGTTTCGTTTTCCCGGAGGCCGTCTGGAAGACTTTCGAGGCCCCCCAGTGCCACCTGCAGTTGCTCTTTGTTATACAGCTGGGGAATCTCTTCGAGTATCCTTGGACAGAGACGGAGTCGGCCTTGCGGGAGTGCGTCGAGCACGTAGGCGCCGATAGGCTGATATACGGCACCGACATGCCTATGGTCGCCCGGTTCAGCACCTATCGCCAGACTCTCGACTATTACCGCAAGCACTGTGAGTTCCTGTCCGAGAGTGAGCGCCGGTCGATCATTGGAGGAACAGCCGCTCGCGTCTTGGGTATTGACGCCTGATCTACAACGCGGCGAAGCGTAGCATTCTGCGCCGATGGAGATTTTCTCCGGGGTCGCTTGTTGATAGAGGTGATCGCTAGAATCGAGGGCGGGATCTGGTACGGGTGACGAAAGGACCTTCGAGTATCGGGGTTCTGTACTTGAAGCTCGCAGCCTGCGACGGCTGCCCACGGCTGGCGATAGCGTTCCGGCCGGGGACCTCTGCATTGTGTCTTGCTTGGATCCCGGCAACTTGATTCGGGTAATTCGTATAAATGTGAAAAGAGTTTGTGAATGTCATCTCTCACCTGTCTTCCTGTACCCTGTAATGAGCTTTCATAGCGCGTTTTGGACGGCAGGCGCTGAGGAACACAACAACCGTTTGGTCTACATGCTAGCCTTCAGGTCCGTTGGTCGCGCGAGTGTTCAATATGTTGCCGAAACCCATCGACTGCTCACCGGCCCGGCAGCCATAGGCTGAATACCGTCGCGATGATGAAATACATTTCACAGGCCAAGTGGGCCACCTCTTTTCGCTACCGGGACTTTCGACTGCTGTGGGGCTCCACGGTCATTCAGTCGGTCAGTTTCGGCATGGAGAGGGTTAGCCTGGGGTGGCTGATCTTCGAGATGACCGATTCGGTGTTCATGCTCGGCGTCGCGACCGCTGCCAACATGGCGCCCGCCTTCTTCCTGGGGATCGTCTCGGGTGCGGTGGCCGACTGGGCCAACCGCAAGCTGTTCGTCCGATTCCTTGTCCTCGCCGCCGCCGGTTCCGCGTGTCTGATGGCGCTTGTGCTGCTGACCGGCGTAGCCCAGGTGTGGCACGTGCTGGGCTTGGCCATGCTTACGGGTACCGTTTCGGCCTTCCTCATGACAGTACGGCAGGCATACACCTACGACATTACCGGACCGGTTCACGCCCTCAACGGGATGGCCCTAAGCAGCGTGTCGATGTCGCTCGGAAGTATCGCAGGCGCGTTGCTCAGTGGCGTCATCATCTCAACCATAGGCATAGGGACACAGTATCTGGTGGTGGCGGGCATCTACGGCCTTGCGGTCGTCGTGCTGATGGGCACACGGGACGTGGGACAGGCGGCGGTGGCCGAACGAGGGTCGGTGATGGACAACCTGGTGAGCTACGTGCAACTGCTGCGTGTGAACCGCACTCTGATGACCCTCATGCTGATGACAATCGCCATCGAGATATTCGGATTCAGCCACTATACGCTGCTGCCCGTGTTTGCTAAGGATGTTCTGGGCGTTGGGGCGACCGGCCTGGGGATAATGACGGCTGTGGGCCAGATGGGAGGCCTGCTGGGTGTGATGATTTTGGCCAACCTTGGAAACTTCAGACGAAAGGGCCTGCTGGTGTTGGTTATCACCACGGGCTTCGGGCTGGGTTTGATGGCATTTTCCCTAGCTTCTCACATGCTGTTTTTCCTGGCGATACTGGCCTGGGTCAACGGCTGTGCCATGAGTCTAGACACCCTGAACAGGACACTCATGCAGGAGAATGTGCCCAACGAGCAGCGGGGCCGGGCTATGGGCTCGTGGACTTTGAGCATCGGGGTGGGACCGGTGGGCAAGCTGGGCGTGGGGGCGCTGGGTGAGGCCATAGGCGCGCCGGGGGCACTGCTGGTGAACGGAGCCATTCTGGCAATCGTGGGCGTTTCGGCGGCCGTGGTGTTGCCCAGAATACGCCGGCTGCCCTAGCGCTCTCGCAGACCGCGAAAAGCAAGCGGGTGGACTCGGGTTACCGTGCGGAGTGCCCTGCATCGCCCGGAACCGACTTCTTCCGCTCGGTCAACGCGGCGCGTACGGCACGTGGCGCCGACCCCGACGTAAAGAAGCATATAGAGAAACTCTGAATGAGCCTGGGGGATTGTGGGAGAGTCCCATGAACACCAGCTTGGCCTCCTTCCCCTTGCGCATCAGCCGCGCCTCAGGGTCCGTCCTGCTCTCGTGCGTCTCGTTCTTCAACCTCTCTCTACGAAAGTCCACTGACGGATTGTTGGGCTCATCATCCGGCTGCTGCCGTTCCTCTTCTCTGCGTCTGAAGCTCTTGATGCTCGCCGCCGCCTCTATCAGCGTCCCGTCCACACTGAAATGCTCGTCTGACAAGAGTCCCTGTCGGTCGGCTTTCCACACCACTTCGTCGAACAGTGCTTGGCCAATCTTGTGTTCCAGCAATCGCTGCCGATTCTTCGTGGACACCGTCGGGTCGAAGCTGCGCACCGAGTACAGGGAGATGAGTTACGATGCCTTCAGCAGTCGCTCCGGCGGCACTGACGCTCGACCTACCTTCGAGTACATTCGCTCAAACTCCGGCGCGAGCCGATCCAGCGCCTCGTCTGCCACGGTCTTGATAGTCCGAAGAGGATGGTCCTTCGGGACTCGCTCCGCCAAGTCCACAAAGTCCAGTATTGTCGCCTGGCGGATCACGTGTGCCGCACATGAGCCGGATACCTCCATGGCATCGTGGTGGTATCCTATGTCACGAAATTGTTTTTCCGCAGCCTGCTAGTGCGCCGACTCGCCTTAGGACTTCGTAGACCTCGCTCGCGCGGGCCTCGCCTGCGTCGGGATTGGGCGGGCGGACGGCGGAGTTTTCGATTACGCCCATGTACTTGAGGATATATTTGCAGACCGAGTAGGCGTGCGGGTCGAAGGTGCAGTAGTTCAGGATGGGCACGAGCTTGCCGTAATACAGGTCGCGGGCTTCGTCCCACCGCTGCTCTCTTATGAGGTTGTACAGCCTGACCTCGTGTTCAGGGACGAGGGTGGCACTTCCAGAGATCACACCGTCGGCGCCCATTTGGTAAGCAAGAAAGCTCATGAGGTCCCAGCCGCAGAGGACGGGGATATCGAGGAGCTGCTTGGCCGCATAGTTCTTGTCGGGAATGCCGCTTATCTTCAGTGCGATGATGTTCTCGGTCTGCTGCGTGAGGGGCAGGATGTCGTCGCGGATGGAGACTTCGCCGCGCATCCCCTGGTCGTAGAGCATCACCGGCACGATATCGGCTAGCTGCAGGAAGTAGTCGTGGGTGTCGCCGTCGATGGGGGGACGTGACATAACGTAG
This sequence comes from Dehalococcoidia bacterium, assembly GCA_965247555.1. Taxonomy (GTDB): domain Bacteria; phylum Chloroflexota; class Dehalococcoidia; order Lucifugimonadales; family VXLM01; genus VXLM01. Next base: position 1,148,251 of record CBDFHR010000009.1, read on the forward strand.
TCCGCGCCCGATTCGGCGGCGATACATCCTACGGCCAGCCCATCTTCGAAGGTGGCGTTGATGATGCCTACTCCCACCGGAACGGCGCCGTTCACGTAATCGACCACGGCTCGCGACGTGTCCCTGCGCTCTTCCATAGTGTAGGTGTCGTACTCACCGATCTTGCCCTGAACGACGACACTGGCCGCTCCCGCCTCGAGGACGCGGTCGATCTGCCGGAATATGCCGTCAACGTCAATCTCGTTCGACTCGGTGAACGGGGTCATGAGCAAGGTGTTTACGCCGGTCAGTCGTTTCATGCCGCAGGCCTCCTGAAGGTAATGCGCAGTCTCGCCTGTGCGTGGAATTGTAGGCGCGGTCGGGGGAAATGGCAAGGTTGGCCCGCGAGCCGAGCCTGTATCAGTTTAGTCGGTGTGGAGATTGGACGAGGTTTCTGAGCGAGTGTGCCCACGGTCGAGAACTGTGTGGCCCGTTCAATGCTGGTACGGATACTTCAGCCCAGTCGCTCACCCGTGTCTTGGACACGGCTTCATGCCGCTGGTGTGTGGGCAGGTCATCAGGTTCACGTCGATCACAACGACGCCGACTGCGACAGAACTTTGACAACTCACCGTTCCGATTCAACTGGATCACTTTGGCCATACGGTGCGCTCCCCGTATCGTCCAACTCATACCCCGCTTCTTCATTCGGTTCGCGGTGAGCTTGTCCCCGTTGGATTCCATGGTTCCCAGGCTCCGCGCGTCCGGGGGAGCGTTGGGTACCCGGTTGCGCCAGTCCACTCCGCCCCGCAGGTTGGATTCGACGTACTCCCTGTCCCGGATGGCCGTTGTGGTCTCGGCTGGCACAGCCGCCGACATCAACGCTCTGGCGAACGATTCTGATCCTGAGCGTATCGCATCGTAGATAGCCTGACCGATCTCTCCGCCATAGCCTCGGCCACACGCGCGAGAGAGGTGGAAGCCGTCCAACTGGAAGATAGCGTTGCCGAACTCCTCTGTGCCACTGCGTATCCAGTTGGCTCCGTCACCGCCCACAACGAACAGCTTCACCCCCTCCAGAGCGTACTGCTTGCCCCACTCGATACCCGCGCCCTCCCAGAACGGTATCTTCTCTGAGGCATGTGCATACACGCGCTTGTCCACCAGTTCGTACCGGTCATCTCCCACACTCCGCCACCCCCGATACGCTATGCCGCTCTTGACCTCGTAATGCTTTCGGGTTTCACGTTGCAGGTGGACCCACACCCCATCCGCTTCAGTGTAGAGAACATCCACCTGCTGCTGGCCGTCACACACATCCTCGCCACGCTCGAAGCACGACTCCCACCGATTGTATTCATCATCCATAGCACTCTGCCCGACACCGGACAGGAGCCGATGCACCGTCATAGGCGACAACACACCAGCCGTCAGACCGCTCACCATCTCGTCTGCCATCCGAAAGGGTACCGCACTGGCCATAGACACGATGCTCTCTGTCAGCGACGGACTCGCCTGCTGACGCGGCTTCCACCCCAGGTAATCGTCGAGTGCAAATATGGTGTTCCCATCCCCATCACTGTACATCCTGCGTCTTACCACAACTTCCCCAAACCGAGTCACCACTGTCCGATTACGAAATCCCCCCACCTTCAAGCCCTTCGGCTTGCAGCCCAGCAGTTCATCGTCCAGAGTCTGGAGCCTACGCTTTGCCTGCTCACGAGCATAGGCGCATCCTTCCCGATAGCTCTGCTCTTCCCAGTCCGCGCCTTCGATAGTCTGGTCTTCATTGTTCCACTGCGTTACGCTGAGTTCTGCCATCAGTCTGGACACTCCTGAAGTTTTGTACTCCTTCTAGGATAAGTCTAAGACTGGTGGCACCGACTAAACTGGTACAGGTTCCCGCGAGTCACGACCGCGTACGAGTAGGTTGTGCCGGGTCGCAGTCGATGCACAGGCACCCTGTGTTCCATTGCCGACTCGTCGGTAGTTGCCGTGCGAAACTTGCCTGCCTGGGCGTTTTCGTACTCAATGTAGACTTGGCCTTCCCGGTTCAGCCTGACCGCGACCTTCGCGATCAGGCTATTCCTGCTACGAACTCCGCCGTGTGGCTTACAATCTTCGGGGCGCGAAGTTCTCGTCACTTCACCCGGTGACCCACTGCGCCAACGACCCCACCACAAGAACCCAGCGAGATGGCGCTTTCAGCAATATCGAACGCATACTCTCCCATCCGAACTATAGGTCTTCCGTGAGTCTTCGCAAGGAAGGTTCCTGACCTGCAAGGCTTCTACGCGGCTTCCCGACCCGAAACCGCATCGTGCTCGCGTTCGTAGGTAAATGTGACGGGATTCGCCCCGATATGGGCCTTGAATGTTGTATCACAAGCGAGCACTGGGGATTGACATCCCAATGCGGGCAACACATAATGCCCCACAGGCTAACGCTCTGTTAACCCAACATAAATCCAAATCAGAGACTTGGCCGCAACGAAATTGTCGTCTTGCGGTCGAGCACTGGTGAAACGTTAGGAGACGCGAAGGAGGAGGGGTACATGATTACCAAGAGAGTTAGGTTAATCGGTTTTGCCGCGTTTGCCGTGATGCTCTTCACGGTTCTTGCGTGCAGTAGTAGTGACGACGACGGTGATGACGCCGCGGCCCCAGCCCCAGCTCCAGCTCCGGCCCCGGCGCCTGCCGCTGCCCCAGCTCAGGAACCGGCGAAGGACGACGACAAGATGGCCATGGACTTTGCGGGCACTTTCAAGGGCTCGTGGGTCTGGGATGGAGATCATCCGACCGAGTTTAGCGAGGCTCCGACTCTCGCGGCGATGGTCGCGTCGGGAGCGCTTCCTCCGGTTGAGGAGAGGCTACCTAGCGCCGCAGATGTGATGGTCGTTCCGGTCGTCGATCGTATCGGCGACTATGGCGGAACTTGGCGTAGGGCATTCACCGGCCCGAACGACGGTCAGAACGCAGACCGCCTGATGATGGATATGGTGCTGTACTATGACCTGAACGGCACGGACGTTATCCCGAACGTGGCGAAGGGCTGGGACATCAGCGGCGACGGTCTTACCTACACGCTTTATCTCCGCGAGGGCATGAAGTGGTCGGACGGTATGCCGTTCACTTCCGAGGACTTCGTCTGGCAATTCAACAATGTGATTCTGGACGACGAACTCAACCCCACGCGAGAAGGCCAGATCGGTTGGTCCGGTGTGCTGGTCGAGAGCATGACGGCTATCAACGAGACGACCGTCGCCGTCAAGCTGAAGGAGCGCAAGGATGGCTTCCTCGACTCGCTCGCCGACTACTCCGCAGGTGGCTGGACGCTTCACGGTCGCCTCGCGGACGGCATGTACGGCCCGACGCACTACCTGAAGACGATCCACCGCAAGTTCGCCGAGGACAAGGACGCGTTCGACAAGCGCGTGGGTGACGCCGGCTACGAGAACTGGATTACCTTCTTCAAGGACAACGCCAGCCCGCTCAAGAGCACGGACACCCCGGTCGTTTCGCCTTGGAAGATGACCAGCCCCATCACGGCTGAGATCTACGAGTGGGAGCGCAACCCCTACTACTGGGCAGTCGACCCTGCAGGCAACCAGCTTCCGTACATCGACGAGATTTCGATGACGCTCACCGGCGACAAGGAGGTCCTGAACCTCAAGGCCTCGGCCGGTGAGATCGACTTCCAGCACCGCCACATCGAGATGGCCAAGGTGCCGGTCTTCAAGGAGAACGAAGAGCGCAGCCAAATCGACGTACAGTTCTGGGGTTCACACGGAGCTGTTGGCATCTCCATCAACAACTCTTACGGAGAGGGAGAAGTCGACTACGAAGTGGACGAGGAAGTTAAGAAGTGGCTGAACAACTTCGAGTTCCGCAAGGCCCTCTCCCTGGCGGTCGATAGGAACAAGATCAATGAGGTCATGTTCCTCGGCCAGGGCGACATCTCGCAGCCCATCTTCTCGAAGGGTCACCCGTTCTACCCCGGTGACGAGTACGCCCGGAAGTACACCGAACTCGACCCTGACCAGTCCATGCAGATCCTCGACAGCATCGGTCTTAAGGACACCGACGGCGACGGCATCCGCAACCGGACGGACGGCAAGGGCAACATGGTCTTCATCATGGACTATGGGGCCGAGTACTTCGTGGCCTATGACGTGCTCGCAGAACTGCTCGAGGAAGACCTCGCCAAGGTTGGAATCAAGGTCGCCCTCAAACCCATCGATGTTAGTCTCTTCCAGGAGCGGCGTGACGGTAACATCGGCGTCCTGATGGCAAACGGCCTGATGTCAGCCCGATGGCCGAACGTGCTTGAGGAATGGTACGATCATGGCAGCGCGTATCGCGCTTGGTACACCGGCGGAAGGGACGTTCACACCAAGGACGCCGTAGCGGCCGAGCCGACCGACCCGGCGATCTTGCGACTGGCCGAACTGGCTGACGAGGCCAAGGAGCTCCGATACATAGACCGTAAGACCGTATACGTCGAGGCCCAGGAGATCTTCATCGATAACCTGTACGCCATCGGCGCCGTCGGAAACACTCCTGCCTTCAACGGCGTGATCGTCAAAAAGAAGTACTTCAAGAACGTTCCGCCGAAGGCGCCGAACGAGTCCCCGCTGCAGAACCCGGGGATCGCGCGGACGGTCCAGTTCTTCATGGAAGGCGGGAAGAACGACTCCGAATAGGAGCGATTGAACTGCCTACCGAGGTAGAGTGAGTGACTGAAGAAAGAGCACCCGGTCCGTCGGACCGGGTGCTCTTTACTTTAGCAGGCTGCTGTAGAATGACTCTTGGCGGATGACGGCAGTTGATTGAGTGGGCAGTAACGGCGTTTTGGTGAGACCGGAGTCAGATTTCGTTCCGCTACGGACGATTCCGAGAGGGGTTTGCTGGGCTCAGAGGCACCGTCAGAACATTTTGGACGCACGCCGCCCTAGGCAAATCAGACCGACTGAACGGCCCGGGTCATCTGACCCGACAACAGGTTCGCCATCCGTACCAGGTCGTAGACCGCAGCCACGAAGTATCCGGCCAGCCCGGTAAGCTCCACACCCCGATACCGCGTCCGACGAATCCCGCCTACCGTTTCATCCACCCGGAAGACCTCCTCCACCTGCTTGCCTATCTTCTGGCTCACCCAATAGCCCGCATGTTCTGTAGTCCGACCTTCTATCGCCGAGTGAACTCGCTGTGCTACGTGCGGCGTCACACCGTGTTCACGCATTGCCTTCAAACACTCCCGCGTGTCGTAGCCTCTGTCACCTCCCAGCGTCTTGGGACGAAAACCCCGCTCTCGCGCATAGTCCAGCAGCTCGGGCACGGCATCGCGCTCCGCCGTGACCGTCGCGCCACTCACCACGAAGTCCATCAGCAACCCGTTGCGATCCTCCATCAGCGCATGTCCCATGAACACCAGCTTGGCCTCCTTCCCCTTCCCCCTCGCATCAGACGCGCCTCAGGGTCCGTCCTACTCTCGTACGTCTCGTTCTTCAACCTCTCTCCACGAAAGTTCACTGACGAATTGTTGGGCCAATCATCCGATTGTAGGACACTACGGCTTGCACTTATGGTTTGAGCCCACGGGTGGTGAACCGCTTCTTACTGTAGGCAGAACTTTCGAGCTGGTGATCCCCCAGTAGCATCTGGACGATTCCGAATGCATTGGGTTCGCAATACTGGGGACAGGTTAGTGGAACCTGTCCATGTCCCGATAGCCAATGCGTAGGAGACCGAACCGCGAGAATACTTTCAGGGACCCAAAGTCAATCGTAGAGCGCTCAGCGGTTCTAAACCCAATGTTTGGTTCGAGTCTAGGCAGGCGGGCCTAATGGGACTGAATTGAGGCTGTCTCAGAAATAGTCAGCCTCTCCTGTCAGGAAGTTGTGGATTCCCGCTTTCGCGGGAATGACGGTAAAGGTGGTTGTATTTCGTAGTGAATTATACTTACAACGACGGTAATCGTGGTGCCCTTTGCTAGAGAAATGTATGCTGTCGAATTATGAGACAGCCTCAATTGCGAACTTTTCGCTGGGAGGTCCTCATAAAGGGAATTGTGAGTCGGCCTAACGGCACCGACCACAATTAAGGCGCCAGCGGCGAAGCAGAATAGCCAAGAGGATAGCTATGCCTCATCGATATTCCCCCGGGTTACAGCCACTCCGATGGTGTTGGGACCGAGGTGAGTGCCCAGGACCGGACCGAACCGGGACTCGATGAGGCGTTCCGACTCCACAAGGTCGGCAAGCTCGTCCCGAATGGCTAGGGCGTTATCGCGGCCGGTGCAGTAGCTCACGTGCAACTGGTGAATGGGAGCCAGATCGCGCACTAACTCGACAATCCGTGCCTGCGCCCGCCTGCGGGTGCGGGGCCGGTCCACAGGGTGGGTCTCGCCATCGCGGATGCCGACGATGGGTTTGAATTGGAGCACCCAACCCAGGAGGGCCTGGACCTTGCCGATGCGCCCGCCCATCGCCAGATATTTCAGGGTGTCGACCGTTACCAAGCCGTGATTCCTCTCAATCGACCGTTCAACCCGCCGAGCCACCTCCCGATGGTCGGACATATCACCTGCCCATCGAGCGGCGCTGAGGGCCACCAGCACCTGGGTGCCCCCCGGCGAGCCGCGAGTCAACGACCTCGATCTGCTCCGACGCCCCGCATGCCATTCTACTTGCTACTTGGCAAGGAGTTATGGGAAGGTCCTAGCGCTTCTCAATAACTCGATCCATTTATCTCACGGTCTTGTAGAGCTTGTAGGCGCAGCGGGAGAGGATAGAGAAGGCGTTGGCAGGGGTGTGGAGGGGGCGTGGCGTGGGGAAGAATTCGCCGGCTTCGAGGTCTTCTACGGCGGCGAGTGTCTTGCGGAGACCGTTTTCGGCGAGGGAGTGGCCGCGCTCGTTGGAGAGGTCCAGGCCGCCGCAGACGAAGATGGGGGCGAGGAGGCGGCCGAGCATGTTCTGCCGGTAGAGGCGCCAGCAGGCTTCGAAGGAAAATTCCTTGACGCCCACGCTACAGAGGACATCGTGGTATTCCCGGAGGGTCTCGCGCTCGATCTTGCGGCGGGTCTCAGTAGAGACGCTGTCGCTCATGAAGGAGGCGACGTCGTATAGGCCGGAGCCGATGCCGCTGACCTGCCAGTCGATGACGGCGAAGTCATCGGACCCGTCGGGGCCGAAGAACATGTTGTCAAGGAGGAAGTCGCCGTGGCCGAACGTGAGGGGCTGGGTGGCGACGTCGGCCATGTGGTCGGCGATTCTGGGGCCGTAGGCCTCGGCAAGGCGGCGCATGTCCTCGGAGAAGTGGTCGCCAAAATTCTTGAGGGTGGGGACAAGGCAGCACAGATAGGCCAACTGGACCACAGGCCGGTACTTGGGGTGGAGGGAATAGTGCAGGCCGGCGACAGGGGGCCGGTCCACCTTGTTCCAGTATGAGCCGTGGAGCCTGGCTATGGCGCGAATGGCGACCTTCGCCTGGCGTTCGGTGGCGCCCTCAATCCGGTTGCCGGTCTCCATGCCGCGCATGTCTTCGAGGACCAGGACGAAACGGTGGGTCTTCTCCTCGAAATCTCCGTAGTAGAGGGCCGCAACATGAATGGGGACGTGAGGTGCGAGGCGGATGTAGAAGGAATATTCCCGCTTGTAAAGCTGTAGCAGTTTGCTCATATTCAGGTTCTTGGAGTGGGAGCTTGCCAGCTTTACGATGACGGAGTCGGGGGCGGAGGGAGCGTCGTCTTCGTAGGTGAGGCGGCAGCGAAGGACCTCCCCCATGAGGCCAACCCCCGCCCCGACCACCTCCACGTCGACTTCCTTTAAGGCGGGAAGATCGTACGCGACGCCCGTAGACAGGGCCTGCTTAAGCCAGGAGGCTGTTATGGAGGTCGGTCCATCGGGGATCGGGGGCTTGCCCATCGTAGATACACTCATGACTCCGGGACAACTTCAGAGCCCGAACAACTATCGGTTACGATCCTGACGGTCATGGCGCCGCCTGTCCTTCCTTGCCGCTGCCTCCTCTATGCGCCTCGACGCGCTAGGTCTTTGCCATGCGGTAGCCGACGCGAGGCTCGGTGAAGATGTATCTGGGGTTGTTGGCGTCGTCCTTCAGCTTGCGGCGAAGCTTCTTGACGAAGGAGCGTAGGAGCAGTGAATCGCCGGAGCCCGGCCCCAGACCCGTCCCAGCAGTTGGTCGTGGGTCAACACCCGTCCAGCGTTGGTCGAAAGCTCGAAGAGCAGCTTGTACTCGGTCGCGGTCAGTCGCACCGGACAGCCCGCCACCGTCACGCGGCGTTCGGCGTAGTTGATGGTCAGGTCGCCCAGCGCGTAGGGTTCGTGCGTCCTGCTCCCGTCGGAAGCCGCCCGCCGGCGCAGCACCGCCCCGATTCTGGCCGCCAGCTCGGTCGGCGAGAAGGGCTTGACGATGTAGTCGTCGGCTCCCGCCTCGAAGGCCCTCACGACATCCCGCTCTCCGTCACGGCCGGACAGGAAGATGACCGGCACGTCGGTAATCTCCGGGATGCGCTTCATCAGCTCGATGACGTCGGTCCCGGGCAGCACCATGTCCAGCAGGACGAGGTGGGGCTTCTCCTGCTCGATGAGGTGGAGCGCCTCATCCGGATCGCCGGTCACGATGGGGGTGTAGCCTGCGTCCGATAGCGTGTTCCGGACGAGGCGGAGTATCTGCGGCTCGTCGTCGACTGCGAGAATGCGCGCCCGACCTCTCGGCACCCGTCCTGAGTCGGCGGGGAGCGGGTCTGGGCCGGTTGCCGAGCCGTTGGACGCCTCGTCGACCGCCGGAACCGTGAAGGTGAACCGCGTGCCGAGTCCCGGTCCCTCGCTCTCGGCCCGTATTCGGCCCCCGTGCGCCTCCACTATTCCCCTGCAGATGGCCAGGCCCAGGCCCTCTCCCGCTAGATGCCGGCCCAGGTACTCGCTGTCGATCCGGGAGTACTTCCTGAAGAGGTGGGGCAGGCGCTCTGGGGATACGCCTCTCCCCTCGTCAGAGACGGAGATGGCGACGTACACGTCCTCCACCGATGCGCTCACTCTGATGGCGGACTGGTCTGGCGAATACTTGGACGCGTTGGAGAGAAGGTTGGTCACGACCTGCATTATGCGCTGTCTATCGGCCCCGATCCGGGGCAGGTCCGGCGGGAGGTCGACCTCGATGCTGTTCCTTGCCCCGCCGCGTAGGAACACCTCTCTTGCCTCGTCCACCAGGGACGCCAGATCCGTGGGTTCGGGTGCAACCGACAACGTGCCCGCCTCGATCCGCGTCACGTCGAGAAGGTCGCTGATCAGGCCGCGCATGTGATCGGCCTGCTCGTCGATGATCCGGAAGAACTGGCGCATCTCGGCGGGATCGAGGGCAGACGGGGCGCCCAGCACGGTGGCGGCGGAGCCCTTGATGGTGGTAAGCGGCGTCCGCAGCTCGTGGCTCACCATGCCTAGGAACTCGGCTCGCAGCCGCTCCAGCTCTTCCAACGGCGTCATGTCCTGCACGGTGGCGACGACGGACACAACCGCGCCCTCTTCCGAAAAGATTGGCGTGGCGTTGATGACAGTGGTGACCGCCTGGCCGTCCGGGAGCTGAATGATGATCTCCTCGGCGCGCACGGTCTCGCCGCTTTTCAGCGCGCGTTGCGTTGGGAGCTCCGCGAGCGGAATCTCACGTCCATCCGGACGCCGGAAGGTCAACACGCTGAGGATTTCCGCCTGGCTACGACCCGGTGCGCGGAGCCCGCGGACAATCCGCCTCGACTCCTGATTGAGCGACACCAGGTCGCCCGTCTTCGCGTCAAAGACCAGGACCCCCACGGGCGAGATGTTGATCAGGGCCTCCAGGTCCGCCCTGGCCCGGTGTTCGTCGCTGTATCTGCGGGCGTTGACGATGGCCATTCCCGCCTGGGAGGCGAACATGACGAGGGTCTCTTCGTCTTCCAGGGTGAACTCCCGTCCGCCCTCCTTCTCGGTCAGGTAGATGTTGCCGAGGCGCTCGCCTAAATGAAGGACCGGGGTCCCCAGGAAGGTCTTCATCGGCGGGTGGCCCTCGGGAAAGCCGACCGACCTCGGGTGGCTGGAGATATCCGCCAATCTCAGGGGTTCCTCTACTTCGTTCAGGTATTGGAGGAGCCCCAGGCCCTTGGGCAAGTCCCCGAACCGCGGGCGTTCTTCGGGGGTGATGCCGGAGGTGATGAGGGTCTCTATGCCCCCGGAGTCGTCGAAGGCCACCAGCGCGCCATAGCGGGCCCTGGTCAGCGAACAGGCGCCGTCTATGACCCCTTGCAGAACGGTGTCGAGGTCGAGGCTCCGGCTGATCCGAAGGCTGGCCTCGCTCAGCCCGGAGAGGCGGTCCCGCAGCGCGTCATTTTCTCGCCTCAGACTGTCGGCTTCTTCGAGCGTGACGCCCGGCCTGCGGAGCACCTGCGGTTCTTCGATTCGTCGTTGCATGTGTCCGATTATGCCACCCGAGGCACGAAAGGGACATAAAAGAGTCACAGTTCCGGTGTTGGAAGTAACGGTAGATTCACATTGGCCACGTAAACTGTTTTGCCGGTGAAATATTTGAAGGAGCGCTTGTTGCGGTGAGCTTGGACCCGATTCAACAGCAATTAAGGAACGGTGAGGCGGGGACTCCGTCCAATGATCTGGAGCCATGTGTGGCCGTCCTCGTGAACGCCGTGGCCAAGGGGATGGCTGAATTGGTGGCGCGCCACGATCTCATACCCCTGGAGTTCGCCCTCCTCAGAGTCTTCCTGGGGGAGGAGGAGCGCACCGCCACGCAGCTGGCGCAGATACTCCCCGTCAAAATGTCCCGCATAAGCGTCGTGGTGACCAAGTTGGTCCGCATGGGCCTGATACGCAGGAGGCGCCTGCGGGATGACCGGAGGGTGTCATTCTGACGCTGACCCAAGAGGGGATGGCGCTGACGCAAGACCTGCACAGGCGCGTCCAGGCATACGAAACCAGCCTCTGCGAGGGCGTCAGCGAAGAGGAGATGGAGGTCTTTGCTTCCGTCACCTCCAAGGTCATGGCGAACTACGGCTCCCTGGTGCAATCGAATCTTCCGTAGCCAAAGACGACATAAGGGCCAAATCGTATTTTGCTCAAGTACAGCACAAGCCCGGAAGAAGAGCGGCAGCAAGCCGGCCGATGGTCTGCGGGCAGATGTTTTCGCGAATTTCCTCGCGTCATATCCTCGCGCCATAGAAGAGGGCCTCCGGCTGTGATTCGTTACCACAAAGCGATTGTTGCTGCGGTCCTCATCGTTGCGCTGGCCTTGGGCCTGCCCGCAGCTGACGCCGTTTTCCAACCTCCGGTGGCGCACGCTCAGGGTTTTCAGAATACCCTCTCCAAAATCTACGTTGTGACCTATCAGGACACTGTTCACGAAGGCGGCCTGGCCACCTTTACGGTCACCCGGAGTTACCCATTCACAGAGGTCATAACCGTCCGGGTGAAAACCTGGGAGCCCAACCATGAGGATCCGCTAGGACAGAACGAGACTGAGCAGTTTCATGACCTCAAATTTGAACGGGGCGTCAGGGGGGTTACGCTCAGCGTTCTTTCCTATGTAGACGAGTGGCAGGACGTCGGCGACCTGGAGCTCATGGCCGAGGTACAGCCGTCTCCCGACGACAGCTATCAGGTTGGCGACCAGCCCACAGCCACGGTTGAAGTTGTGGACGTTCAGGGCAATGTTCCCCCCGCCGGCCTGACTGCTATCGGGCCCTCGTCGGACCAGACGTTTGTTGCCGAGGGCGGAACGGCCACCTTCACGGTGCACCGCTACGGCGAAACGACGCAGCCCCTGGCCGTGGGCATCAGGGTGGAAGACCCGAAAGACCTTCTTCGCGGCAACCACTGGGACCCGCCTCCCCAACTGCCGACCCAAGTGGAATTCGCGGTCGGCTCGACCAGCGAAACGCTGTCCATCCCGGTCCCCGACGACCGACGCCTTGTGTTCGGACTATTCAAGGTGGTCGTGGCGCCTTCCAACGACTACCTCATTCGCGGAAGCGGCATCGGCTTCAAGCTATCGGCGCAAGTGGATGTGGCGCAAAACGAAGCCGTTGCACAACGGCTTGAGCTTCATTTCTGCAAAAACGGCGTGAACAACGCCGACGCAAACGAGGGAGACAGGCTCAAGTTCATCGTCAAGCGCGGGCAGGAGGACGCCGAGACCGCGCAGACCGTGGCCTTTTTCGTGCGGGTGGAGACCGACCGGACCGGGACGGACTCGCTCCTGGATGACTGGACGGAGGACACTGACACTGGCCGTCTCTTCAAAGACTATCCGCTGGAGCTGACCGGCAGCGCCACCGAGATCGCGCAGGAGATCGCGGTCATCGAAAACAGAGCCACGGAGGGCGACTGGAGCTACTGGGCATCCATAAGGGCCCTGGAGGATTTCGACGGCAACCCCCTCACCGAGGCCGAAGAAGCCGAGTACTGGACGGTGAAGCAGGGGTTTCGGGAGACGACGATCGACGTGACCGACAACGGGGGCAGCATCGGCGAGGTCCGCCTGAGGGCTGATCGGTCGGTGGTGTACTAGGGCGCAGAGGTGCTCATTACCCTGACCCGATCGGGCGGCCCGATGGGCAAAGAACTGCACATCCGGTTGCAATCAGGGGAGAGCAACCTTCAGGTCGGCTTCGGCGTAAACCCGAGCGACCAGAACTCTATTGTGGCCTTCGAGCCGTGGCAAAGCACAGCCACCCTGAAAATAACGGCATACGTGGACGGCGTGAGTGAGGCCGCCGACTCCCTGGAAGTGGAAATCACGCACGTCGGCAGCGGATACCTGGCGGAGAATCCGAACAGGGCCACCGTCGAGATCAACGACCCGCCAAGCAGCAGCGCCATCATAGGAATATCCGCCAACACAGGGACCGTGGCGGAGGGAGGTCAGGCGGGCTTCACCCTCAGCCGCAGCGGGAATATGTCTTCCGACGTAACGGTGAACCTCCGGTACGACGATCCGCACGAGCTGCTCAGGGGAAATCATTGGGATCCTGCACCCGACTTAACCACGGCAATAACCATGCCGGCCAATACGGCCTCACTCGACTTCACCGTGCCTGTTCCTGACGATCAGAGGGACGTGGATGGGCAATCGTTCACGTTGGCCGTAGTGCCCTCTGACGATTACCTGCTGGGCAACACCGGGCTCTCGACCTCGGCTACCGTGGCGGTTACCGACAACGACACCGCCTAGGAACTGCAGTTCCAGTTTGGCAGTATCGATAGAAGCGCCAGCGAGTGGGAGGAGGGTCAGACGTATCAAATCTGCGTCCGGGGCGAGTGCACACCCGGACCGGCAGAGGGGCTCTTCTACTACGAGGACGGACGGACCTTCCCCTTTACGCAGGAGGTGGAGGAGCGCCTGCCGGTCCACTTCAGGGTCATCCGGCGCGCCGAGGACGTGGGCAAGACCGCGACCTTCGTCGTTCGCGTGGAGCACAACCGGGGCTGGGAGAGTCCCCGCCACGCCGGCTGGCCGATCGATCCCGTAACCGGCAACCACTACCAGGAGTTTCCCCTGACCCTGACCGGGAACCAGAGACAGGTCATGGGGCGGATTGAGGTGCTCGACAACGGCATTCTAGACCCGCTGGATTGGGAATACTCGGCCGAGATAAAGAGGGTGGAGGACGTCGCCGGCGACGTCCTGACCCCCGAACAGGAAGCCCAGTACTGGACGGTGAACGAATCGGGGAGCTACGACCGGGAGTACCCGTTCGTGGCTGAACACAAACCCCTTCCGCAATACACTATTACCAGTTCCGATCCGACTCCGAACGTGGTGAGGGAGGGCCAGCAGGCGACATTCACCCTCGAGCGATTTACGGGCAATCCCCTCGAGTCTGCCGTGATACCGGTGCGCACCTGGGAGCCCAACCGGCGCGGGCCCGACGGCGACAACCCCAGTGAACAGATCCACATGATCACTATACCGGCCATGCCCATGACCGACTTATGGGTCGACTACGAGCCGGTTGCCATAACCTTCACAGTCACCGCCACGGACGACTCGGATGTTGAAGATCCGGACTACCTGAGAGCCCGGATGCTGGACAGCGTCGACCGCTCCCCCCTCTCCGGCGTCGATGCCGCGTTCCTAATCGTAGGCGACGACTATACGTCCGTCCGCCTTTCGGTGGATTCCACCAGCGTCACGGAAGGGGACCCTGTCGCCTTCACCCTGACCCGGGAAGGCGGCACGACGGGAGAGCTGACGGTGGGCGTCGCCGTTGACGACCTCGGCGGGTTCCTCAAGGGCAATTCCCCTTCCGAGGCCGTGGCAGTCCCTTCCAACGTGGCCTTCGCGCCCGGCGAAACCGTCAGGGAAATCACGCTGACCCCCCCGGACGACTGGCGGGACATACCCAACGGGGCGCTGACCTTCAGGGTGATAGAGGATAAAAGGAAGTTCGAGATAGTCGGCCCCGTCTCGTTGACCGTGCAGGTTGCGGACAACGACGTGGCGCCGCAGGTCGCGATCAGCTTCAACGAATCCGAAGTCGTTGAGGGGACCGACCTGGTCCTGACCATCGAGCGGGTCGGCGATAACCGGAACCCGCTGAAGATACCGGTCACGGCGGGCCCGGCCGGCGACCAGCAGGACCAGGTGGTCGAAATCGCCGCAGGTATGTCCGCGGCAACCCTCACGTTCAGCCTGCCTGATAACACCTACAAGGGGCCGGACTTACAATATGAAGCCACCCTGCGCCCCGGACCGCCGGAGTTCTGGACGCCAACGGGCCAGACCACCGTCGTCGGGGCAATCCTGGACAACGACCTCTACCAGGTCCGCATCATTGCGCTGCACCAGTTCAGGGACGAGGGGCAGAACATCTACTACTGGATCTCCCACAACGGCCAATTCGGCGAGTCCCTCCAGGTCAACGTCGAACGCTCGGAGACCGGCAACGCCGTGGCCGACCACCACCTGGGGCCGCACACCCACACGATCACCGCCGGGTCCAACAGAAAGGTATCGGGTTACGCGGCGGAAACCAACGACGGCAGCGACGGCGACGCCGAGTTCACAGTGGCGCTTCTGCCGGGCGACGGCTACGTAATAGACCCGGACCGCGCCAGCATCACCGTCACGGACCGGGACCCGCTGCCGGCAGTGGTGTTCACACCCGAGGCCTCGTTGGTCACCGAAGGAGGGGACCCTAGTACCGTGTCAATATGAATATGATGGATAGATATGTTGAAGTTTAGTGCGAGCGTCCTGAGTGGAGAAACGCCAGTTTATAGTGGCGGCGGATTGATTGCGCTCATGCTCCAGCGCCGAGACCTCTCGTTTCAGTACCACCTCGTCGCTGATTCGACGGTTGAGACACTGGTTGCTGAAGACGCTCAACTCTATCTCGGCCATGTTGAGCCAACTGCCGTGTACTGGAGTGTAATGGAACTCCAGGCGCTTGGCGATGCGTCGTGCTTCGGCTGGCTCGAACGCATCGTACAACGAGCCCAGCTTGTGAGTGTTGAGGTTGTCCAGCACCAACCGTATCGTCTCTGTGTGAGGGTATGCCTCGTCAACCAGCCACCTCATCTGATGAGCGAAGTCCACAGCAGTGCGCTGCTCGGTCACCTCGACATGCCGCCAGCCAGCTTTCGGCTCACAGAACATGAACAGGTTTCGAGTGCCGTTTCGCTTGTACTCGTAGTCATATCGTTCCACCCGACCCGGCTTGGCGCCGATGGCCGGTCTCTTATCGGCCACCAGTTGCTTGGACGTCTCGTCGAAACAGACCACGGGATGGTCCGGATCGTAGTCTGCGTGGTACAGGTCCAGCACGTCCTCCATCCGAGCCACGAACTCCCCGCTCACCTCGGGGATGCACCACTCCTTCTTCTTCCACGGCTTGAGTTCGTTTTTTTGAGTATCTGGCGCACCGTCTCGAGGGAGATGCTCTCGGCAAACCCCATCGCCACCACCTTGTCGGCAAGCAGTTGGATCGTCCAGTCCGCGTGTCCTTCGGGTGCGTCGCTGCACGCGATGGCTATCAGATGTGCTTCCTGTCTGCCGTTCAACTTGCGCTTCTGTCCCGGTCGAGGGCGCTCATTGAGTGCGCTGTCGACGCCCGCCGACGGCTCGATGACGTAGGGGGTGTAACGCTCTTTCGCCTGCTCGTCGAAGTAGGTGAGGGACTCGCCGCTGGCGTCGGAGTGGGCCTTGAGGTCGAAGTCGGTGCGGTTGGCGATGCCCTGAATCTCGCCCCAGCCCCAGGGGTAGAGGTACTCGATGTCGTAGGTGGCCTTGGCGTAGTGGGCGAGCTCGTCGGACTCGTGGGGGCGGAGTCGCAGGCGGTCAGGGTCGACGCCGAGGCCGGTGTACCAAGCCATGCAGTCGTCGATCCACTTTTGGTGCCACTCCTCGTCGTCGCCCGGCTTGACGAAGAACTCGATCTCCATGATCTCGAACTCGCGGGTACGGAAGATGAAGTTGCCGGTGGTGATCTCGTTGCGGAAGGTCTTGCCGATCTGGGCGATGCCGAACGGGAGCTTGCGGCGGGTGGTGTTGAGGACGTTGTCGAAGTTTACGAAGATGCCCTGGGCGGTCTCGGGCCGGAGGTGGACCCTGTTTTCGTCGGACTGGACGGGGCCGACGTGGGTCTCAAACATGAGGTTGAACTGCCGGGGTTCGGTGAAGGTGCCGGTCTCGCCGCAGTTGGGACAGGCGTCGCCCTCAAGGTTGTCGGCGCGGAAGCGCTGGCGGCAGCTGCGGCAGTCGACGAGGGGGTCGGTGAAGTTTTCGACGTGGCCGCTGGCACGCCAGACCTCGGGGTGCATGAGGATGGCGGCGTCGAGGCCGACCATGTCGCGGCGCCCCCATACGAAGGTCTGCCACCAGTGGCGCTTGACGTTGTTCTTGAGCTCGACGCCGAGGGGGCCGTAGTCCCAGGTGCTGGCGAGTCCGCCGTAGATCTCGCTGCTCTGGAAGAGGAAGCCTCTGCGACGGCATAGGGAGGTCAGGGTCTGGAGTGTGGTGGTGGTTGTCATGGGGTGCCGTGGAAAGTAGTGAGTATTGCGTAGGGAGTAGTATACCTGATGCGGACTATGGGGCAGTGAGGACCCGGAGGGGGTATTAGTTACTGCTGGATCTCGGCGATGGCTCTCTCGGCGGCGGCTCGGAGCGTTGGGTCTTGCGTTAGGGTCAGGACCTTGTTGAGGTCGTCGATTGCGCGGTGGTGGTCACCTAGGTCTTTGTAGACAATTCCTCTGCCGTAGTAGGCAAGGTTATTGTTGGGATCAAGCTCGATGGCCTTGCCGTAGTCCTCGATCGCTTGACTGTGTTCACCTAGGTTCTGGTAAGCAAGTCCTCTGCCGTAGTAGGTGTTGTAGAATTCCGGATGTAGCTCGATGGCCTTGTTGTAATCCTCGATCGCTTGACTGTGTTCACCTAGGTTCTGGTAAGCAATTCCTCGGTTGTAGAACGCGTGGAACATGTTCGGTTCAAGCTCGATAGCTCTGTCGTAGTCCATGATTGCACGGCGGTGCTCACCCAAGTCTGAATAAGCAATTCCCCTGTTTTCGTAAGCGAGGGCGTATTTGGGATCAAGCTCGATGGCCTTGTCGAAGTCCTCGATGGCGCGGCGATATTCACCTAAGCCTGAATAGGCTGCCCCTCGGTTGTTGTAAGCGCCGGCGTTGGTAGGATCAAGCTCGATGGACTTATTATAGTCCTCGATTGCGCGATGATATTCACCCAAGTCTAAATAGGCATTCCCTCTGTTATTGTAAGCGGCGGCGTCGGTAGGATCAATCTCAATGGCTTTGTCATATTCCTGGATTGCAAGGCGGTACTCGCCCGATTCCCGGTAGTCGAGTCCCCTGTTGAAGTAGTCCTCGGCAGAGTCACCTCCACATGCGGCGGACAGCAGGAGGATGGCGCATAACGCAGCGTAGGCGTATGGCAGCAAAGATTTCACTGTCGGTCTCTCCCAGGTAGCTCGATGGCGGCCCTGCGAATGGCGATAGGCTCAGTCACCTCGGGCGCCGGCGATGTCGCGGCGTATGAAGAGCCAGAATGCGGCAGCGAGGAGGACGGCGGTGTACACGAGGATGACGAGGAATGCTTGGAAAGCTTCCGGCGTCTGCTCAACGGCGGGGCCGCCGTTTGACACTTCCACCTCGACGAACGACACGGCCGTCCAGGTGTTGACGCTTGCAATGAGGAGGTAGTCGGTCACATTGGCGAGCGTGTCATTGAGATTGAGGAGCGGCGAGAGTATTGACTCGACGAAGTAGTATCCAATGGATACGGCTACGCCGACGGCAGTGGACGAGGTGAGCACGGTGAGGAAGACACTGAGAGCTATGAAGGGGACGAGTGAATAGACGATCTTCAAGTACCCCGTAACGATGTCCAGCCACTCACCGGAGTCAGCCAGTCCGCCCGTCTCGTCCGGTGGGATTACGGCGGCGATGAGGCTGGAGACGACCGCAAAGACGGCCATGATGATGAGCACGTCGGAGCAGAGCCGCAGGAGCAGGAGGAGCTTTGCGGACAGGAGCTGCCAGCGGCCCGTGCCTCTCGTGAGGACGTTCCGCAGGGTACCCCAACCGTACTCGCTCCCCATGACGGAGGCGGCAAGAATCATGATTAGGAGAGGCCCAATAGACGAGAACCCCCCGATTGTTCCGGTGATGCTGTCGGGGAGTGTGAATCCATTGCGGAACTCGTCGGCGGCTTGGAAACTATCGCAAGCGCCGCTCTCCGACCACTCTTTGATGTCTTTCAGGAAGCTCTCACGCTGCTCTTCAGTGAGCTGATCAAACTCATCCGGCATGCGGTCGTTGGCAACGTCTGTACACGATATATCCACCGACGTGGTCTGTCCGTCTTCCTCAAAGCTGACACCAAAAGAGGAGCTACCTCCTCCGAAGACCTCCTGCACTGTGTCATTGTGGTAGGCGGCGTAGTTGGCCCAGATGCCAACCTGGGAGAGGAGCACAGCGATGGCGAGGAGTATCCAGGGCATCCAGCGCCGGCGGAGCTTGAACCACTCCCATTTGGTGAGTCGGAGGACGTGGGCAATCAGCATCTTGTTCGTTCCTTGTGTCCTAATTGTTGGTAATGCCAGGGAATTCTTGCTTACCGGACTCTCTGGATTCCGGCCCCGTATCAAATTACGGGGCAGGCTCTTCGCCGGAATGACGGTTGCGGTATTACGGTTTGGCAAGCATTGGTCGTCACTGGCCTCCTTCGTCGCCGGTGACTTCGAGGAAGTAGCTTTCGAGGGACTTTTGGCCGGTGGAGATATCGGTGACATAGACTTCGGAGCGTCCCAGGGTTGTGGACAGCTCAGGCGCACGGTCGCTCGGAGCGGCTACGACGACCTCCCCTTCCTCGATCTTCACGTCTTCGATCCAGTCAAGGGAGGAGAGGACCTCGACGGCCTTCGTGTTGTCGGTGGTCTTTAGTCGGATCTGGTCTTGAGAACGGAGCAGATCAGCAACGTCGCCCTGGGCGATGAGCTTGCCCTTTGACAGGATGGCCACGCTGTCGCAAACCTGCTCGACCTCGTGGAGGAGGTGGCTCGATAGGAGGACGGTCCTACCGCCTGTGCCGAGGCTGCGGATCAGGTCGCGCACGTCGGCCATGCCAGCGGGGTCCATTCCGTTGGTCGGCTCATCGAGGAAGAGTAGCTCGGGGTCGCCGAGGAGGGAGTAGGCCAGTCCGAGCCGCTGCTTCATGCCGAGGGAGTAGGTGCGAAAGCGGTGGTCTCCTCTGTCCGCGAGACCGACCCTTTCGAGCAGACTGTCGATTTCATCCGACGTTCCCCTTCCCGATATGCCCTGGAAGTAGAGGAGGTTCTGCCGTCCGGTGAGGTAGGGGTAGAAGGAAGGAGACTCGATGATCGCGCCGACACGGTGCAGGGCCTGCTCAAGTCCATCGGAGGAGCCGAAGAGGCTGAAGCCACCGGACGTGGGGCGCACGAGGCCGAGGAGCATACTCATGGTGGTGGTCTTGCCGGAGCCGTTGGGTCCGAGCAGTCCGAAGACGTGTCCGCACGGAACGGACATCGACAGGCCGTCGACCGCTACGATGTCTCCATAGTGCTTGGTGAGCGTGTTGGTCTCTATGACGTGGCTGCCTGCGGCCATGTTGGTCTCCTGGGAGGGGTGATCTCGGGGGATGGTCTTACGTCATCGGTGTGGAAGGGATTTTATCACGGAATGTCTGGTCGCTGAAAAGTGAAGTTTGCTTGCGCGAGTCTATTTGGCATGCAGGGATGGTTCGTGCTTCGACAGGCTCAGCACGAACGGGGGTGGAGGGATTGATTCCAACGGAAACTTAGTTGGGGGTCTGCGGTGTTCTCACGGTATGGCGGACGTGGTAGGCTAGTGCCGCACGAACCACTGTTCGCGAGGTGACGTATGAAGATCACGGATATCGAGGCCATCCCCATTCATCCGGCGTTGGCGAAGCGGTACGACAACGCGGCGGGCCGCGGCCGGATGGGCGGCATCGACAGCCGCATTGTGTTCAAGGTGAAGACCGACGTGGGCATCGTCGGATACGGCGATTACGATTGGCCGGGGCCTCCCCCACCCACCTCGATGTACGAGCACCTGATCGACCGCAGCCCGTTCGACTTCATGATGAACGACCTCAACCTGGGCCTCGGCTCTGCGCTGTACGACGCTATGGGCAAGTACCTTGAGGTACCGGTTTACAAGCTGCTGGGGGAGAAGGTTCGAGACATGATGACGGTGGCAGCGTGGACGAGGCCGTGTCCGGCGGACGTGTTCGCTCAAGAAGTGCAACGTTCGCGTGATGAAGGGTACATGGTATTCAAGATGCACACCAACGCATCGTATGACCCGCTGGAACAAGCCGCGGCGGCATCGGAACTCGACCTGCCACGCGGATTCAAGATCCACTTCGACTTCAACGGCGGCGGCAGGACGGTTGGGGCCGTGAAGCCCCTCATCGCGGAGATGGAGCGCGACTATCCGATCGTGGGGTTCATCGAGGACGCCCTGCCCAGGGCCGACTACGACGGGTGGCGGGAGCTGCGACACCATACGAGTCTTACCATCGTGCATGGGGGCGTACCGATAGGTGGCGGGTACCCGGAGACGGCTCACGGGGTGGCCGACGCCTACATGATGGGGCATTCGGTGGCCGACATCATGACGCGGGGCATACTCGCGTCGAAGGCGAACGCGCAGGTGATCTTGCAGCTCACAGGCGGCACGCTGATGAAGGCGATGACGCTGCATCTGGCGGCGGTGCTGCCCAGCGCCAGCGGCCACTCGATCAACCTCGACGACCAGTACGAAGAGGACATCACGACAGAGCGCATTCCAGTCAGCGAGGGCCTCTCCCGCGTTCCGGAAGCGCCGGGACTGGGGATCGACGTCGACGAGGAGATGCTGAAGAAGGTCGCGGCGAACAAGCAGATCTTGGGGAACCGTCCCAGGGTCATCGGCATCCTGAAACTGCCGGGCGGCACGACATTCCACACGCCGCGCAACCCCAATCCGCGCATTATGACCGGCAAGGAAGAGGGGACGATCCGGGGCGTCGACTTCGAGCGCTGGGAGGACGACGGCAGCGAGGAGTTCGAGGCGGCGTACCAGAAGATGAAGGCCGAGTGGGAGGCGAAGGGAGTAAGGGTCACCGACTAGAGTCGCGGGCGACCTTGTGGCTAGATTCGATTGATTCACCGCAGAGATCGCGGAGACCACAGGGAACGGAAGAAAGTAGAAAGTATTGCGTAGTGAGTTTGGGGCGAGTCTGTTGGACGAGGACTTTAGATTCCTCTCTAGGCTCGGAATGACATGTGCCTGAGTTTTGCAAAGGTCTGCTTTCGCGGGGATGACGAACGGGAGCGCGGGAATGGCGGTCTCACAGAGGTCCGGTGTTCCGTCTGACGTATGCAAGTGATTCCAAGCAAATGCTTCTTGCCCTCGACATAGGCAACACGAATATCAAGATCGGGGTGTTTGCCGATGATCCCGGCGATGACCCGTACACTCCCGCGGCGTCGTGGCGCATCAGCACCGAACGGGGCCGGACGGCGGACGAGTACGGGCTGATGACTTCCAACATGCTTCCGACACGGGGGTTAGACGCGCGCGACGTGACCTCGGTGGCGATGTGCAGCGGGGTGCCGTCTCTGACTTCGGCCTTCGTCGAGGTGAGTGAGACGTACTTCGGGCAGTCGCCTCTGGTGGTTGGCGCGGGCGTCAAGACGGGCATCAGAATCTTGTACGACAATCCGAGAGACGTCGGGGCCGACCGGATCGTGGACGCGGCGGCGGCTCTCAAGCTGTACGGCGGCCCGGCGATCGTTGTGGACTTCGGGACAGGGACGGTGTTCGACGCGACGACGAAGGACGGCGAGTATTTGGGTGGTGCTATAGCTCCCGGCATACACGTCGCGGCGGGCGCACTCTATCAGGCGGCGTCACAGCTTCGTCACGTCGAGTTGGAGAGGCCCTCTACGGCAATCGGGCGTAATACCATC
Source organism: Dehalococcoidia bacterium (assembly GCA_965247555.1). GTDB lineage: Bacteria > Chloroflexota > Dehalococcoidia > Lucifugimonadales > VXLM01 > VXLM01. The sequence goes on from CBDFHR010000009.1 coordinate 1,170,742, forward strand.
CATGCGCTGCAGTCGGGGCTGGTGCTGGGATACTCCGAGATGGTTAAGGGAATGGTCACGCGATTCGACCGCGAGTTGGGCGGAGGGTCGAAGGTCATCGCGACGGGAGGCCCTGCGCACCTCATCGCCGAGGAAACGGGCATATTCGACGTGGTGAACGACAATCTGACGATGGCGGGGTTGAAGATCATTCATGAAATGAATGTGCCGGGGCGGTAACACTCGTTTCGCCGGATGTGTGTTGGGTTCTGGGTACTAGGTGCTGGTGGCTGGATTCCCGCGTGCAGCGACCTTTACGAAATTGGGATCACAGCCTGTCATTCCTCTGAAAATAAGCCCCGGAGCGGCTTCGTAGACCAAAACACACATTTTCATCTTCCATGGTGCCGGTGGCAACCGGCATGGCTAATTGCTATGAAAATAGGCCACGTCAAACCCGTCGTAGGGGCAACTCTTGTGGTTGCCCGTTCCCGGCGCCAACCCATTTTCGTCCCCTTATGTGGCCTTCGCAAGGCCATGGTGATTCCGAGCGTAGCGAGGAATCGAGGGTGTCCTGTCAATGTAATCGGAACCATTCCCGCTACCCGACCAGTCCTATACGACGAGGATTTTTGGATTCCTCACTTCGCTGCGCTGCGTTCGGAATATCTCATAAGGGTTGCCACCCTCATCACCTGGAATGAAGATCGGCGGGCCCCAGTGGCGGGCGCATAGGTCAAGGCCGCTGGGGCGCCGGAATCCAGCCGCGCTCCTCACGCCAATCGGGGCTAACGTCGGAAAATCGGCCCAGTCCAAGGCCGCTGATGTCGATACTCGACTCGCCGTGGAGCACCAGATCGCTGACGACCTTGCCCGTGGCCGGCGAGATGCCGAATCCATGGGCCGACGCTGTGACAACAATGTAGTTGCTCGGGCAGTCCAGGATGTCGATGATTGGCAGATAGTCCGGGGCCTGTTCCACGACGCCGGCCCAGCTTCGGATTACCGGTACGTCGGCCGCTCCCGGAAGCAGCTCTGCGAGCCGTCTGGCGATATTCCTGATGAGGGGGGTGTTGGGCTTGCTCGGCTCGGTTGTCAGTCCCACGTCGGTCCATTCGTGGGGCCCTCCCCCAAAGAGCAGATTACCCCTGGCGGCCTGGCGGCCGTAGAGTCCGTTGCCCACAAGGGCGATCTTGAAGAGCGGCTCTATTGGGGCGGTCGCCAGTATCTCAACCCTTGCCGGCGCCACGGGTACGTGAACGCCCACCATCTCCGCCATCAGCGCGGTCTGGGGCCCGGCAGCGGCGACCACCACATCGGCCACGATGGTACCGGCGGTCGTCTCTACCGACGTGACCCTGCCGTCGGCGACCTGGATGCCCGTGACGGCGGTGTTCTGGTAAAGCCTGCCCCCTCTGTCTTGAAAAGCCCACGCAAATGCCTGGACCGACCGTTGGGGATTGGCGTGGCCGGCATTGGGGGAAAACATCCCGCCGAGCGTCCTTTCCGAGAGCCCGGGAATCATGTCCCGAATCTCCCAAGGGTCAAGCAGGTCTACACTTACGCCGTGGCGAAGCGCTTGGTCCCGTTCCGAGAAGAGTTCGCCCATCTCCTCTTCCGACACGGCGACCTGGAGCCTGCCCTGCTGTATGAACTCGGTGGGATAGTCCAACTCATCGTGCAGCGTCTCCCATAGCCTCACAGACTCTACGCCCATCGGTATCAGCGCCGGCTCGTCAATCCGCTCGCTGATCATCCCGCCGTTTCGCCCGGAGGCCTCGCCGCCCACGGTCCCTTTCTCGACTACCACGACATCCTTGCCCGCCCTGGCCAGGAAATAGGCCGAACTCAGGCCAGAAACGCCGCCCCCAATGACGACTACGTCCGCACTTTCAAAGGGCATGATGCCACTCCGATGATTCAGTCTTTGCCGCCCCTCTACCCCAACACCTGATTCGTTGGGCTGAACCACTTGGGCCAGTCCCTGCGCACCTGCTCCGTCTCATCGTGGGGCCACATGACCTCCAGCGGCAGCGGTCGTACAGGCGGGCGGTAAGACATCAAGGGTACTTTTGCTATGTCGGTACCTGATTCTTCGGCAAGCAGCAGAGACACTTGTTCGCGGCAAAGCCGGCCCTGGCAGTGGCCAGTTCCTACCCTTGTCAGGCGTTTGACCTGGTTCGGGTTGACCGGACCGTCTTTCATTTGAGTCCTGAGATTCCGGCGGCTCATTTGCTCCGATTCCCATCCCAGATATCGCGGGGGCTGCAAGCCAATGAGCTCAGCACTGGTAACCTCCTCGCACTGGCAAGCGAAGACATCCGGCCCGCCGGCGTTGATAAGGGACTGAAGCCATTTTTCCCAGCCCGTGTGTACCTCAGTCGATGTTGCGGTGACGGCCCCGGCCTGGATGTCAGACCTCAGGGCGAGGGCCTTTGCGGTGTCGATAGCACCCAGCGACTCGGCAGCGGCAACTCCGGCCAGACGACCTTGATTCCGTGCAATCTCGGGGTCCAGGACCATTCCGTCGTGGAAGCCGGCGGCGTCGCCCGCGACGAACACGGTATCGAGGCTGGTCCGCATCCAGTCGTCATGGTCCGGCACGTACCCGCCAAGCTCAGACTTGAAGGAAAGGTCGCAGTCCAGGAGGCTGAGGAGCTCTACGTTGGGCACCAGGCCGATAGCGAGGCACACGGTGTCTGCGGCGATACTCTTTTCAGAGCCTTCAACGGGCTCGTTATTGTCGTCGATCGCGACCAGCAAGACGGACTCGATATCGTCGGCCTTGCCAACGGCCTCTTTAACGGTGTGGGAGGTGTACAGGTCTACGCCTTCGCTCTTCAGCTGCGCCATCAGGGTCTCGTCGCCGCGCACGGAGGATGACACGTCCACGATGGCTGCTACCTCGATACCTCTGTCCAGCGCCATTCTGGCGGTGTTGAGGCCCAGGTTGCCGGAGCCCAAGACCACCATGCGCCGCGAAGAAAGGGCCTGATACCGACTCATCAGCGAGTGGGCGCCGTTGGCTCCCATTGCGCCCGCCATGTTCGACCCGACAAAGGACATGCCCAAATCCCGGGAGCCGGCTGCCACGATGAGCCGATCGTACTTTATCACCCACGACTGCTTGCCGTCGGCCAGGCCGAGCTGAGGGCCGTCGAGGGCCCTACTGGTTTCGGTATTGCGAAAGGCGCCCCACACACACGTCCCAAGCTGGACCTCCACGCCGGCTTCCTCCGCCTCCGCCAGAGCGTCGTTGGCCGCAGCCACCCTCTCCAGCATGAGGGGCTTGTTTCGCAGCGCGTCCATGAACCGTTGGCCGAAGAACTGAGGAACATTCAACCCAACCATGGAGGTCGAGATGGGGTTTTCGTCGATGAGCGTGACCTGCACTCCGGCCTTCGCCGCTTCGATGGCGGCGGCCGTCCCCGATACCCCTGCACCCACAACCACCAGTGGTCTGGATTCCATCTGAGATTCCTCTTGTCGATCCGGAGGCCTGTTCTACGTCACATTGTGCTTGGACATATGTGGATTCTGCAAGAATAGCCTACGCGACGTTTCGCGGTGATGGGATCCGGTCCGGCAGGGCGCCGTCCAAAGCCTTGATGTAGTCGACGCCGAAGCCACAGCATGTGCCTATGACTTGGGCTCCCATTCCGACCCAGCCAGCGGCCTCCCGCGTCAACTCCCCTGCGGATTCTTCGTTGGAAACGGCGATGTCCTGCCAGGTCTCGAGGTAGTCGTCTCTGCCCGCATCCGGATAGGCGACAATCGGGCCGGACCATTGGTCGAGGATGACCTGAAGTGCCGCCGTGGTTTCAGGTAACCTGGCGTGGAACACGCCAAGTACGTCGGGCCTCAGCAACGCGATTTCGCCGATGCCTTCGGCCAGAGTCATATCATGGTCGACCGTCCGCCAGGTCGAAGTCCACATCGGCACCCTCCCCAGGCTGCCGCCATAGCGACGCTCGCCACCCATACTCATTCTGACCGTCTGTCCGTCCGGCGCCATTGAGGCCGTAAATGCCACCCACACCGGCAGTCCCGTTGCCATGGCCGCCTCAGTGACAATCACCCTAGATTCGTTGTCGGCCCACATGTGCTCGATCAATAAAAAGTCCACCCCGGACTCGGCCAGGATATCCGCCTGCTCGTCGACGTAGACCCTTAACTCCTCCGTCGAGAGGCTGGCGCCATAACCGTAGCCGGTGCCGCCCAAGAGTGTCCCGGTCCTTTGGTCGCGAATAGGCATTCGGCACGAGATAGAGCCGGCGATGTACACGGACCTGTCTCCAGCAGCCCGGTCTCTGGCCTCCAACGCCGCGTCTACGGCGCGCACGTTTATCTCCCTTACCAACTCTCCGAACCCGGATGCCTCCAACGCGGGACGCACGGTGTTGAAAGTATTGGTGGTTATGATGTCCGCCCCCGCCCTGATGTAACGCTCGTGCATCTGCCGCACCGTTGTCGAGTGCGTGTAGTTGCCGGGGCCGCACCACGAGGCCGGGTGCATGGGCACGCCCATAGCCTGGAGCTCCGTTCCGATGGCCCCATCCAGGATGATCACCTCACCGTGGTCCATGCGGCTCTTCAGCTTCTCATAGTTGGCCATGACCTGTTCCTCCGTTACTGATCAGAACTCTATCCGGCATTCCCCATATCATGCTGCCTGGGTCCAGACAACGCACGATGCTCTAAAAGAGCATATTAAGTTCTCTCGCGAACGCTGTCAACCATCCAAATCGTAGCTAACCGTTCAGAGTTGATGAGGTGAATGATGAACCTGAAACTCCTATCGCCGGGGGGGCTGTGACATAAGGGACTTATGGGAGTTCAGGTAGACCTCACGATTGCCAGCAGAGAGGCTCTGATGTCTCTCTTTAGCGCGTGGCGGAACTGGGGGTTAATCCTTCATGGAATGCAGGAACCCTCTCGTCTCTCATCAACTCCGAGTGGTTACGAAAATGGTAGACGGTGGGACCAAGGCTGACTGTAGACAGAACCAATCTTCGAGATGCGGATGGGACTGTACGGGCGGCCTCGTCATTGGTTCCCCAAGCCCTCTCTGTCCTCCTGCCGACCCTATCATGTTGGCGATGTCCACTTGTGACGTCGGGACTTTCGGGACGTTGGTGTGGAGGTTAGATCCAGTACCGTCTGCGTTGGAAGGGGTAGGTCGGGATCGAGATTCGACGCCTGGCCTCGCCCGCAAACAGTCCGGAAAATGAGATTTCCAGCCCAGCCTCGTAGGCGCCCGCTACAGCTCTTACGAACCCGTCATCGGATTCGGGCGTTTCCCCTTCGCCTCGGGGACTCACCAGAGTAGATAGCACGGAGGGCGTCTCCATAGACATTGGCCAAGCTTCGCTAAGCGTACGACCCAGTCCTGGGTCGGGACCGATGTTCACAACTACACCCACCCCGAGCTGCGTTAACGTCTTTGCGCAGCCGGAGAACTCGACGGGTTCCCGGACCTGCCGAAGCCAGTGGTCGATATCGAGAGCGCCACCAGATTCCACAACCCGGCCGGTCACACTGTTAACCAGAGAGACGTTTGGCGCAGCGACCTTAAGGTCGGCGAGTGCCACTTCCAGACCTTCAAGCATAGCTTGCGCGTCCTGCTTGAGCCCTATATTCGCCAGGTCTCCTAGAGCCGCCGCAAGTCGCAGACCTTCCTCCAGACCGAATACTCCCGACGCCTGCGCCGCCGCGAGTGCTCCCGTCCGTGCCCCACTACCGCACTGGGGCGTATGCCTACACTCGCCCACTGCGCGGCCAGGGCACACTCAAGCGCATAGATGGCCGGCTGAACCCATGCCGGATCATTCGGGTCGTGCTCGACGCCGGAAGGACCGAACATCACATCCAGCAGCGAGGTCCCTCGCTCTTGCCGAATCAGCTCTTCGCACCTGTACAGCACCGCCCGCGCCACCGGCTCGCTCTGATAGAGTACCTCTCCCATGCCGAGCCACCGGCTGCTCTGTCCGGTGTACGCGAATGCAACTTCGATCGCCTCGTGAGGCACTGCCCCATCTGTCGCCTCAGCGTTGGCCAGCGCTCGCAGTCCTACGCGAAGCTGTTCAGCGTCGTGGAACACCAGACCGGCTCGGTGCGGGAAGTGGCTGCGGCCCACGCCGGCAGTCCAAGCCAGGTCGGACAGCGTCTCATCAGACGCGGGGGCTTCTTGGCCGTCGAGCCACGAAAGATAACGCTTCGCCAAGTCCCGCAGTGCCTCTTCCGACTTGCCAGAAAGCGGCAATAGACGAGCGGTACGCTCCGTGAGTCCTTCCTCGGACATCGGGAAGTCATCAACCGGTTTGGGGAGCGACAGAGGTATCGGCTTGGGAGCACCGGTCGGCAAAGGTGTTCTGGTGCTTGCCGGGAGAGCACCCGACGGCCCCTCGTAGCCCTCTACCAGGACATGCGCGTTTGTTCCTGAAAGGCCGAACGCGTTGACACCCGCGAGAGGTCGGCGACCGGAAACGGCCGGCCAGTCGGTCTTGTCGGACGTTACCCGGACCGGTATCTGATCCCATTCGACGTTCGGACTCGGGATTTCGAGATGCAGATTCTCGGGTATCACTCCCTGATTCATGGAGAGGACCGTCTTGATGAAAGCAGCGATTCCGGCTGCCCATTCAATGTGTCCGATGTTTGATTTGACCGATCCTACGAGCAGCGGACGTTCTCGGTCGCGCTCCTTGCCGTAGACCGCTGCCACCGCATTCAACTCGATTGGATCGCCCAGCTGCGAGCCGACCGCGTGCGCCTCCAGATAGTCGACATTGGAAGGGGAACCGCCGGACTTGGTAAGCGCTTCCTCCATCACGCGCTCCTGGGCCGGGCCGTTTGGCACCGTCAATGCTGCGCTGGCACCGTTCTGGTTGACGGCAGATCCTCGTATCACAGCCCAAATACGGTCACCGTCGGCCTCCGTCTCGCTGAGCCGCTTGAGGACCACTACCCCACAACCCTCACCGCGGACATAGCCGTTCGCAGAAGCGTCGAAGGGACTGCAGTGCCCTTCAGCAGATAACATACCGATGTCTTTGTGGAACCTGACAAACGCTTGGGATAGCGTTGCGTTCACGCCACCGGCCAGGGCCAGGTCCACGTCACCCCGCTGCAGCGCGGCGACCGCCTGGTGTACGGCAGCCAAGGACGACGCGCAGACCATGTCCACCGGCATGGCCGGTCCCTCCAGTCCCAGGGCGAAGGCGACGCGACCAACGGCTAAGCTTGCAGTTGTGCCGAGGTAGCTGTCGTCCTGGCCTCTGGTCAGATCCCTGTATTCGGTGCTGCCAACCCCGGCATAGACGCCGGTGCGGCTGCCCTTCAGCAAGTCCGGGTCTATTGCCGCATCTTCCAAGGCTTGCCAACTAGGTTATGTTGACATTTCATCTTAGCCATATGAGCGCACCGACGAAATGGAGGAACCCGAGGTATCTGTTCGCCAACTTGTCGAACCGGGAGAAGATGCGGCGGAAGTGCTTGATCTTGCCAATGAAGCATTCGACAAGATGACGCTCCCGGTAGAGATACTCGTCGTATGAGTGGGCCGCCTTCCGGTTGGAGCGAGGAGGTATCACCGGAACTGCACCGCTCCTAATGATCGACTCGATGAACTGGTTGGAGTCGTATGCTCGGTCTGCGACCACATACTCACTATCGAGTCCGTTTATGAGTTCCTCAGCTTGAGTGACATCGTGCTCCTGCCCTCCGGTCAACCTGAATCTCAACGGGTTGCCGAGTCCGTCGACACCGACATGGACCTTTGTAGTGAACCCACCTCGGCTGCGACCGAGGGCTTGCGATGCTTGTCCTCCTTTTTTTTTGACGCCCCCGCAGCGGAAGGATGGGCCCGCACGACCGTGCTGTCGATGATGAGGTGTTCCATGTCGGGGTCATCGACGAAGTACTGGTGCATACGCTCCCATACTCCGCGTTCACACCATCGGGCGAAGCGTTTGTAGACGCTGTTCCAATTGCCATATTCGACTGGGAGCATCCTCCATTGCGCACCAGTCCGAGTAATCCACAATACAGCATCAATGAACCGTCTACATTCGGCTTCCTTCCCAATGTACAAGTCAGTCTGACCTTGAAGGAACTCATGTATCCTTGACCATTGTTCCGAAGACAGTGTAACTGTTGACATATACTCAGTATAATATAAATGTCAACACTACCTAGTCTCCAGCAGCATCCGCTGCTGGGGGTCCATCATTCGCGCCTCTATAGGGGCAATGCGGAAGAATCTGGCGTCGAATTGGTCAATCCCCTCGACGAAAGCACCGCGCCGGTAAGCCGCATCCTCAGCGGCCGGGTCTCCGGTGATGCCGCTCCATTGGCCCGAATCCTGCCGTCCATCCGTAACCGCGCTCTTGCCTGTTTCCAAAAGACGCCAGAAAGCCGAAAGGTCGGGCGCGCCGGGGAAGCGACATACCATGCCCACGATGGCTATACCGTCCTCGTCTAGCCGCACCTGCGGGCGGGGTTCCCTAACGGGACGCTCCCTGACTGCGACGATTTGCTCATCCTCGCCGGCCTGACCAAGCTCCTCGGCTAGGTGACGGGCGAGGCCGGCTATGTTGGGGTAATCGAATACCGCCGTAGTGGAGACTACGAACTCCCCGGCCAGCGTCTGATTAAGCCGGTTCCGCAATTCCACCGACATCAGCGAGTCCATGCCCAAGTCGAAGAACCCCACGGACGGCGACGGCGCAGACGGCAGTCGCAGGACAGCTTGCACTTCTCTCTGAAGGAAGGCGACCAGCAAGCTTTCGCGCTCCGCAGCCGCCTCCTTCAGTTGTGACAGGAGGTCGTGGGCAGGCGTCGCCGCATCGTCGGCCTCGTGACCGGCGTCCGTTTCGGGCAGCAGTTCTTCCAGCAGCGGCGAGCGGCCGTCGAGCCCCTCGGCGAACAGAGGCCAATCCACCGCCACCACCATTCCGGCGGTCAAGTCCTGCCGCACCAGTTGGTCGAAGGCCTGGAGGCCCTGCTGAGGGGTAATCCAGCCGGTCCCTGATGCCGCCAAGCTGACGCTCGATCCGTTCTCGCTGCTCTTCGGCTTCCCCCAGCTCCGACCAGGCTCCCCAGGCGATGGCCTGACCCGGCAGGCCCAGGGCTCGCCGGTATGCGGCCAGCTGGTCCAGGAAGGCGTTGGCCGATGCGTGGTTGCCCTGGCCCGATTTGCCCAAGACCCCTTGTTACGCTGGAAAAGAGGACGAACAGGTCCAGGTCGCGGTCCAGTGTCGCCCGGTGGAGGTGTCATGCACCCAACACCTTAGGCCATAGCACTCTTTCAAACCGCCCAGGTCTGATTGACGAGCGAACCGTCGGAGAGCACGCCCACACTGTGAATTAGACCCGCAAGGGGAGGCATGTCCGCATCCAGCCGGGCCAGCATGGCGTCGATTGCGGCAGGATCGGTCATGTCGGCCAGCTGCACCCGTACGTCGGCGCCCCGCTGCCTGAGTGCTTCGATTGCTTCTTGGGCGTCCGAGTCCGGAGGCCTGCGTCCGTTCAGCACGATGACACCGGCGCCCCGGTCGGCAAGCCACTCGGCCACAAGGCACCCGATACCTCCCAAGCCCCCCGTAACAAGATAGGTCCGATCTGCGCGCAAACGGCCGTCGGCAAGGGGAGGCATCGCGATGACATTCTTGCCGATATGGCGTGCCGACCGCATGAACTCCATGGCCGCTGCGACCTCGGCCATCGGCCACCGCGTATGGGCAAGGGGGGTTAGCTCTCCGGTGGACAGCCGCTCCATCACACTCCGCAGCACCGCGCCGGGCCGTTCCGGCTCATACTGCTTCAGCGCGTCCAACTCCAGGACCGAGTAGTCGACATCGGGCCGGGCCTCCGACATGGCTTCCCGGCTCCAGATCTCCCGCCTGCCCAGTTCAATGAAGCGACCGCCTGGGGCGAGGCAGGCGAGGTTGGCCTCGACAAAGCCCGGTTCGGTGAGGCTGTTCAGCACCATGTCAACGCCCGCCCCACCTGTGGCCTCCACGACATCTTGACCGAAGTCAGTAGTCCGGCTGTCGAAGACGTGGGCGATGCCCAACGACCGGGGATAGGCCTGTTTAGGGGCGCTGGCCGTAGCGAACACTTCCGCGCCTGCCGCTTGAGCCAACTGGATGGCCGCCAACCCCACGCCGCCGGAAGCCGTATGGACCAACACCCTGTCGCCGGCCCGCAACCGGGCCATCTGGAAGGCCAGCTCAGCGCTCACAAAGGCCGAGGGTATGGCAGCGAGTGCCGCCGCCTGTACTCCCGCCGGAGCCGGAGCCACCAATTCAGCCCGCGTTACTATCTCAGGCGCAAAGGCACCGAAACCCAGACCCACGACACGGTCGCCCACGGTGAGGCCAGCCACGTTCGACGCAACTTCCACTATCCGGCCGCAGAATTCCTCGCCCATCGGCATGTCCGAATCGATGGCTCCCAAACTGATCAGCACACGCCTAAAGTTGAGACCGGCCGCCTCAACAGCTACACGGACTTCCCCTTGCTGCAGCGGCCGCCGCGGTGCCGGCGCTGGGTGCAGCCGTTCCAGTGTCCCATCCTCTGCGGGGGTCAGCCGCCAGCCCTGCTCATCCGGTATGGTCAGCCGCGCCCTCCCTGCGCCGCCTCGTACCAGGCGAGCCGTTTGGCGGCTCCCATCTCTGTAAGCGATATGGGTCTCCCGGTCGGGGATCATCAGCTCGTTGACCAAGCAGAGACCGGCGGCGCCTCCGCGTGATCAAGGTCGATCATTCTCGGTTGCAGGCGGGGTGCTTCCCGCACAACCGACTTGCCGAAACCCCATAGGGTCGCGCCGGCGAGCTGCCCGACGGATTCGCGCATGGAGTCCCGCTCCAAAGCAAGAGCGCCCCTTGTGAATAGCCACAGGCCCTTGGTCGGCACAATGTTCGAGTCCAGAAGGCCCTGTACCAACGCCAGCGCACCGGCTCCGGCGCGCCGTACATCGTCCGCGAGATCCGTCGTCGTCGCCTGCGGTCCATGTCCGTCGAGCGCCATCAGATGCACGACGCCTTCGAGGGGCGCATCTCTGGGCAGCCCTTCCAAGAGTGAGCGCCATGACTCCCGCGCGTCCTCTGCTACGGACATCCGGACGATGCCGTCCTCATTCGCCGGTAACCCCGACTCCTGAGTTTGGCCTGCCAACACTACCGTCTGGTTCCTGGCCGATAGCTCTGCCCCCATCTCGGCCGCAACGCCGCTGTCGTCCGACGCCAGGACCCAGATTCCGTTAGGCTCGGTCGTTTTCTCAAGGTCCCTGCGCGAGGATAACTCCGGACCCCAGCTGCCGTTCGCCATTTCCGTCTTCCGTGCCAAGGACCGCCACCTCCTCGAAACCGGAATCCGAGAGCGCCCGACGCCATGCCGGGGAGGAAGCCGTTGCATGACGGGGCCGGTATACATCGTCGAATCGCCACCAGCCGTCCAGCATGCCAAAGGTCAGGTCGTGCCAGCCGCGTCCTTGCATGTTCTCCAAGGCCACCAGTTGCCCGGAAGGTGCGAGCAGTTCCCGGCAGTGGGACAGGGTTTCCCCGAGGTCGCGGGTGGCGTGGAGAACGTTGGCCGCGATCACGAGGTCGTAGCCGTGCGGTTCGAAGCCCTGTCCAACTGGGTCCCTTTCGATGTCCAGCGGGCGGAAATCCATCGCGGAGCCGATGTCTGCGAAACGCGCCGCCAACCGAGGCGCTCCAAGGCGGCCAGGGCGTAAGAGGGTGTGTGAGAAGTTCAAATTAGGTTGGTGCTAAGCGTCGGAGCATTAGATGAATCATAGCTATGTGGATCCAGGCCTCCGTTGTATCGGACAGAGCTTCGTAGTCCCCGTATCAAGTACGGGGCAGGCTCTTGCTCAACCGACGGCACCTGCTGAGCCACGCGAATGTTCGTTCAACCACCCATCTTCGCGGCAGCACCTGAAAGTGGTGGCTGTCCCTGGGGCGCTTGACAATCTCGAGCGCCCAGCCTGTCAGGGCCCAGACCCACTCGATCAGCTTTCCAGCATAGCCAGCATCGGCCCAGACCAACCTCATGCGGGGAAACCGCCCTATCAATTTATCGATGACCAGCTTCGCTCCATCTCTATCCTGGATATTGGCAGGATGCACCACCACCGCCAGCAGCAACCCCATGGTATCTACAATGATGTGTCGCTTTCGACCGTTGACCTTCTTGCCAGCGTCATAGCCACGAGGCCCCCTTTTTCCGTCGTCTTAACAGACTGGCTGTCTATGATGGCCGCGCTAGGTGTTGGGTTGCTGCCTTCGGCCTTCCGAACTTTGGGCCGCAGGGCCTCATGGACTCGTTCCCATGTACCATCCTGTCTCCATTCCCGAAAATACCACCACACGGTGCCCCAAGGCGGGAGGTCATGCGGCATGGCTCGCCACGTGCAGCCGTTGCGCAGAACGTACACAATGCCGTTGACGACCTCCCGTAGGTCTACAGTACGTGGCCTTCCCCCGGTCTTGGCTGATGGGAGTAGGGAAGCCAGAACATCCCACTGTTCGTCGGTCAGGTCGCTGGGGTATGGTTTGCGTTTCATACCTCCATTCTAATACATGTCCAAGACTTCTCACACACCCTCTTAGACAACGACCCGGCCCCTGACCGGCTGATGGTTGAGGGCGGCCCCGTATGGCTGACCGAAGACGCCGGAGCGACGGACATTGCCGTGACGGTCACCCTGCTCAGGTACACTCAGTTTACCGTCGACACGCCGGTGACAGTCGAGTTCCGCAACCGCCCGAACGTGGACCTCAACGCGGTCCTCGGCGAGGACTACTCCGCCACCACGGCAAACGTGGTCATCCCCGCGGGTGAATGGAGCGTGAACGCCATCGTTACGCTGACCCCGGTGGACGACAACATTGACGAGGACGACGAGGTCGCCCGGCTGACCGCCAGGTCCACGGCCCTCACGGGTACCGACGGGATGGGCATATTCATAGGGGACAACGATCCGGCGCCCGCCGAGGTGGTCATAACGGCAACGCCGGAAGCCCTCCACGAGACCTCGGGTATTACACCCCTGAACGTTACCGCAACACTCGCTGGAACAAGCGTTCGCCAGGTGGACACCGTGGTCCCCGTGACCACCGTCAGCGGCACTGCCACCGCGGGCGGGGACTTCGAGACTGCCGCCATAACCCTGACCATCCCCGCCGGGGAGCTGAGCGTTCCCGGCACACTGGACCTCACGGTGATCGACGACACCGTCCACGAGAGCGACGAGACGCTGGAGATCTCCGGCGATGTCCCGGGACTGACGGTAACCGGGGCCGAGGTGACCATTTGGGACGACGATGCCGCCCCCACGAGCATCGGTCTGTCGGTGACCGGTGATGCGGTCACCGAGGGAGGCGGCGCCGTGAGCCTGACCGTCGAGGCAACCCTGATGGGCGGGAGAACCCGGGACGAGGACACAATTGTCAACGTCAGCCTGGTGGACCTGACGGCCACGGCGACGGACGACTACACCGCCGCCTGGGGCACGACGGCCCTCACGATTCCCGCAGGCCGGTCCAGCGCCGGCACGACGCTGACGTTCACCCCGGTCCAGAACACGTTGTACGAGGGGGACGAGACGGTGGCGGTCCGCGGCGAAAACGCGGACCCGGGGCTGCCGGTTAACGGGGTGCGGTTCACCATCGTAGATGACGACCCCGCGCCGACCACGGTCAGGCTGTCAGTCACCCCCGGCGCCGTCTCCGAGGGCGCGCTCTTCGAGTTGGCGGACGTCACCGCGACCCTGGAGGGGAACAGCACCCTCCAGGAGGACCTCCGGATCAACGTCAGGATGGTCGGGCGGGACTCCACGAGAATGATTACTGCGAATAGCTTAGCGCGGCCCCTGGTCATCGCAAGTGGGGAGTCCTCGGGAACTTCCTCCTTCATATTTACGTTTCCCGACGACGACGTAGACGACGAGGACGAGATTGTGGAGGTGCGCGGGAGATCCGGCAACCCGGGCCTCCGGATAGTGCCGGGCGAGGTGGTCATCAGGGACGACGACACCGCGGGTGTGTCCATCTCGCCAAGCTCCCTGAGTGTCGGAGAGGGTGATCAGCAGAGCTACACCATCAGGCTGGACTCGGAGCCCACGTCGGACGTTTCGGTCACGGTCGAACTGCCGGCCAATGCGGGTTTCACGGTGAATCCGGGCGCAATAACCTTCACTCCCCTGAACTGGGGCCGGCAGTACGTATACGTGACGGGGACCCAGGACAATGACGCCGCGGACGAACCGCCGGCGGCCATAACCCATACCGTCAGCAGCTCCGACACACTGTACAGCGGGGCTACCGCGGGGAGTGTATCCGTCACGGTTACGAACGACGACAGCGTGGGCGTAACCATCTCCGAGAGCTCGCTGGATATTGAAGAGGGAGCCCCTGCCACATACACCGTTGTGCTGGATACGGCGCCTGCCGGCGACGTGACGGTCGCCATAGAAGGCGCCGCGGACACGGATGTGTCGCTGGACAAGACCAGCCTCACCTTCACCACCGCCGACTGGGACACGCCGCAGACGGTGACTGTAACGGCGGAGCAGGACGATGATGCGGTGGACGAACCGGCAGTCAACCTCACCCACACCGTCAGCTCCACCGCCGACACCGCCTACCATGGCATGACAGCCGACAGCGTATCCGTGACGGTGAACGACGACGACACCGCCGGCGTTACTGTCAGCCCCACGGCGATCACCGTAGTGGGCGGCGGAAGCAACGGGTATTCCGTGGTATTGGACACCGAGCCTGCGGGCGATGTTTCGGTAGCCATCGCGGGCCTGACCGGCACGGACCTATCGCTGGACAAGACCAGCCTCACCTTCACCGCCTCAGACTGGAGCACAGCACAGACGGTGAAGGCTACTGCACTTGAGGAAGCCGGTCCGGGCACGGTGACTCTCACCCACACCGTCAGCTCCGGCGCCGACGCCGCGTATGAAGGCGCGAGCGTCGGCAGCGTAGCCGTCACCATCCTCGAGGCGCGGCACGAACCGCTGGTGCAGGTGGGAGTCATAGCGTCAGATCAGGAACTGACGGTGCCCGAGGGCGAAAGCAGGACCTACCGGATTGTGCTGAGCTCCCAGACCGCCGGGGACGTCGAAGTTGCCATCGGAGGCACAGCCGGGACCGACCTGTCACTGAGCGCGACTCCCCTTACCTTCACCACATCGAACTGGAACACGGCGCAGACGGTGACCGTAACGGCGGAGCAGGACGGCGATGCGGCCGACGACATAGCCACCCTGGCCCACACCGTCAGTTCGACAGACGACGCCGAATACGACGGTGTGAGCGCCGGCAGCGTATCGGTCACGGTTACGGACGACGACAGCGTGGGCGTAACCATCTCCGAGACCTCACTGGACATCGAGGAGGGGGACTCTGCCACGTACACCGTGTCGCTGGACTCGGAGCCGACGGGCTCGGTGACGGTGACGGTGAACGCACCGGCCAATACGGACGTGACGGCGGAGCCGGCGTCGCTAATCTTCACGGTCGACGACTGGGATACGCCCCAGGAGGTGACGGTCGCGGTCGCCTAGGACGGCGACGCGGAGGACGACGACGCAACCGTGACTCACTCGGTGAGCGGGGCCGATCCGGCCTACGCCGCGGTGAGCGGGGCCGACGTGGCTGTCAGCGTCACCGACGACGACAAGAGCACGGTGTTCGCTGCAGACGCTAGCTACCGCATACTTACCCACTATGGCTCCCCAACAGAAATCGTTCTTGCCGACTACTTGGCCGACGGGGGTACCGGGATCACTTTCACGCTGAGTTCCTGCGATGAATGGCGAGGCGACTACTACAACTCGGCCATCGTCGAGGACGGGCGACTGGCGCTGGAATCCAACACCCTGGGTCACGTCCACGGTTCGAATACCCAGACGGAAACCGTATGCACCGTAACCGGGACCGGCGGGGGCAGAAACCAGGAGCAAGAATTCCGTCTCTATACGGTCTCGGACCGGACGCCTCTGCCGTTATTGCCGGGGGCCCTGAGCCTGGTCGAGGCGAGGCTGAGCGAGTTGGACATCCGAATCTCGGTGCCGCAAGGCGCGCAAGAGTACCTGCGGCTGGGGTGGAGAGAGATAGGCGGCCAACCCACCTTCCGGGTTGTCTCGGGAGTCAGCGACGGGACTGTGCTGACCATAACCGGCCTGGAGCAGGGCACGGAGTATGACGTTCGCGCGTCCCTGATGACGTTCCAGGCCTTTGACCTCTATCGCGTTGGCAACTCGGGCGCACCCTTATCTCTGATCCCTGATGGAGGGCCGGACTCCGAGTGGGTCGGGAATCTGGCCAGCGGAGGTCTGGGAAAGAGTCAGGCCATCAGGGTGACGTCGGCTTACAGATCGTCCCTGAGCATCGCGGACGCGAGGGAGCCGGAAGACGTAGGGGGCATGATCTTTGAGGTGAGGATGAGCGAGGCCAACGACGATGTTGTAACGGTGGACTGGACGACTTCGAGCGATACCGCTTCGAACGATACCGCCGAGACGCCTGCCGACTACGAGGCGGAGTCGGGCACGTTGACGTTTCCGGCGGGAGAGATTGTCCAGAGGCTCACGGTGACTATCAACAATGACACGGTGGACGAGGAGGAAGAGGAGACCTTCACGGTTACCCTGAGCAATGCGGTGCATGCGATGATCGGAGACGCCTCCGCAACGGGAACGATCACGGATGACGACGTGCCGACGGTGAGTGTGAGCTTTGAGCAGGCCACCTACACGGCAGCCGAGGGGAGCAATGTCACGGTCAAGGTGATCCTGGACGCCGATCCTGAGCGTACGGTCACCATTCCGATCACCAAGGCCAACCAGGACGGGGCATCCAACGATGACTACTCAATCGTACCCAGCAGCGTCGTCTTCGCCTCAGGGGACACGGAGCAGACCATCACCTTCGCCGCCACCGCCGACGATGTAGACGATGATGGCGAGAGCGTCAAGCTGGGCTTCGGCACTATGCCCACAGGGGTAACCGCGAGCGGCACAACCGAAGCCACAGTCAGCATCACCGACGACGACGCCATTGCCCTGCCGCTTACAGCGGTCCAGGTTTCCTTCGGCGGATCCACCTTCGCCGTGGCTGAAGGCAGCTCGGTGGAGGTCACCATAAACCTGAGCGCCGATCCCGAGCGGACGGTGACCATCCCGCTGACCACCACGTTGCTAGACGGCGCCAGCGCCGCCGACTACAGCGGGGTGCCGGCAAGCGTCACCTTCAACAGCGGGGATACCCAAAAGACCTTCACGTTCAGCGCCACCCAGGACTCGGTCCAGGACGCAGGGGAATCGGTCAGGTTGACTTCGGATCCCTTCCCGACAGAGTAACGGCCGCCAGCCCCGCCGAGACCAGTTTCTCCATCACCGACGACGAGGTCGTGATGGAAGTCAGCTTCGAAAGGTCTGAGTACTCAGTGAACGAGGGGCACGGGGTCGAAGTGATGGTCAAGCTGGACCATGCTCCGGACCATCCGATGGACATCCGGCTTCAGAAGACCAACATGAACGGCGATGGCGACTACTCCGGCATCCCGTCCATACTGACCTTCGAAAGAGGCGAGACGGAAAAGAGATTCACATTCTTCGCAGAACCCGACGATGAAAGCGACGATGGCGAAACCGTGATGGTGAACTTCGGGGCGCTGCCCGCAATGGTGCAGAAGGGCGACCCCTCCGAGGCCACCATGAAACTGCGGGACAACGGCGGCCCTTCCGAAGACGGCATCACTTGCATAGACAACAACCGGGCCAACATCGTAACCGTGCTGTCCGCACGAGGTGAGATCAGCAGCCCGGCGAGATCGACTCCTGGGTCATACCGGTGGACCTCTTTAGGACCTTCTTCGTGGAGATCCTGGGAGCCGACTCCAACGTGGATATCTGGGGCCAGAGCGTCGGCGGCGGGAAAGCGCGGCTCAGCCAGGCTAACAGCGCTTCGGTATCTGGTCTGGAGCCGGATCACTCAAGGATCAGCTCATAGGCGGTCGGCCCCGGAGACAGATACCAGTTGTTCGCAAGGTTCGCCAGGTGTACCTTCGCAACGTAGCGTCCTGGAGTGGCCCGGCCCCCCTCGAAGTGCACCTGGTCCCAGGTCATGGTGAAAGAGGAAGTCTCGCCGGGTTGCAGGACCCGGTGCCCATCGCCGTAGCGCAGGACAGCCACATCCCGTACCTCCTGAATACTGTAGATAGTTACCGTTGGCGGCATGTAGTCCAAGGTGACCGGCCAATCGCTGGTGTTGGTGATCGTGAAGGTCAACGTCACCAGCTCGTCCTGAGCGTATGCCGATTTGTCGGTCTTCAGCTCCCACTCGTAGGGGTATTGGTAGTGATCGCTGGAGTAGCCTGACGGGCGGAGGCGCTCAGCGGCTACCATCGAGTGCGGCGAGCTGGAGGGCACTTCCTCCATGAGCGCCTCGAACGAGTCCAAGCCATGGGTGGCAAACGCCGCTCCCACGTGACTCCCGCCGTCCGTGCCGCAGAGGATGAGGTCGGGCGCGCCGCCCTCCCTATCCCACCAGAGCGCGATGTACCGGGCGCTGCCCAGCAGTTCCCCATCGGCACTGCGAAGCTCCTGGGGCGTGGCGTAAAGCAGCTCCAGTATCGTGCCCAGCTCGGGCGGGCGCGTGGATCCCGGCCTCCTGCTGAGATGTTTCAGTGGAACCGATTCTCCCAGGTTCCTAAGCGCCTCCTGCACGTACTCGGCCAACAGCTCTCGGGTCACCGGCCCGTCCACGGGCCTCGCTAGGTCCGGCCCGTAGTAGGCGACCGCAGCGGGAGTGATGCCAAGATGTGAAGGAGGGCGCTCCAGCAGATGGATCGCGGAGTCCAGTAACACGGCCGGTAAGTACCTAAGAGACAGCCCGCCCCAAACGACCGACTGGCCATAGAAACGCCTGGCGTGGCTCGCAAGACCGATGGGTGTGCCGTCGGCTGCCACCACCACAGTGCCCCGTTGGTAAGGGGGTGTGTAGTCCCTACGCAGCGCGAAGAGATGGTCGGGCGCATTGAGACTGGGGCTGGCGTAGGTCTCTTTCATTACGAGTTCACCGCCGTCCTCGTCACGGACCAGGAACAGCACTGGCTCACCATGCGCTACCCTCCCGCGGTGCCCAGGCGCCACGGTCAAGTCCTCGGCCTGGATGGTAAGCAGCGCCGCACCGGTGCGGGGGTCGAAGCGCTCAAGCTCAGCGGCGAATACTCCCCGTCCAGACACCTCTACAGCCAACGAACTGATCTCCCATCGGTGATCAAGCACGGTGAGCACGGCACCGTCGGCGACGACCAGTCCCTGCAGGTCTCTGGTGCGGCTGCTAGCCCGCTCGACACTCACGCGCACCACGGCGTCCTGCCAGGCCTCGACGGACGCTGGCAGTGCGAGTGGTGGCAGATCGGGGTATGCCACAACTTCCGCCGACGGCTCTTCTGGCGTAGGGGTTGGGAATGGGGTGGATGTCGGCCTCGTCGGATCCGCGTTCGGGGTAGGAGTAGGGGTGGGCTCCGGGGCGTGGTAGTTGCAGGCGTTGACGCGGGCACTGAGTAATGATGGCGAAGTCCGCTGTGGACCTAGTGGACCTGAGATGACCATCGAGGTCGGTCCGACCGTTGGCGTGGTCTCTTCCGAAGGCGGCTGTGCGGTGGGAGCCGATGGCGTCTCATTGGAGCAGGCTGCCAGTACAAGAGCCAATAACCCAAGGACGCTGGGGATCAGGGGTTCCATTGTCCTACTGCCCACAGTCTTGCATATCATTATGCGTCTAACGCTCACTAGGGGCCGAGATTTCTCCGATAACCCAGTACGGGCCAGGACAATCATTCGGAACTGGCTGCTCTAGCATAGCTTCGATGCGGGCCAGAGGTACTTCACCGCCACCAAACCCGATCTTTTCTCCGACAGATAATGACACTCCCGAATCGTCGCTGACTCGAATATCCCCACCGTCAACAGTCAGCTTGAATCTTGGAGGCCAGATGAGGAGGCGGCTATCGCCACCCACGGCTCTTGAACGAAGGCAGCCGTTCTCCAATACCAGTTCGCCCACATGCAGGGCCTCCATTACCATACTCTGCTCACGAAGCTGAAGGAAGTGAGGACCAGTCGACGACTCCGGGCCATCAGCTTCATTCTGACCCATTGCTGGAACGGTAACTAAGTCAACGTTGTCACGTAGTGTAACTCTACCTCTTTCTATCTCGTCATCGAGACGATCCCGTTCGGCTACATAAACCTTGACTCTACCCGCCTTTATGTCGATTCCAGATTCGATTGGTATGTTCGCGCTCCCAATGGCTTCCATGGCCGCAGACTGGGCTTCGCGAAGCTCAGCCAGAGACACGTCCGCCGTACGGACTTCTAAGACCTCAGCTAGGTCATCGTTTTGAATGTGCCGAGCGATAGTCTCTTGGGCATCCCTAGTGAACTGAACAACGACCCGAAACTGGGGAGTGTGCTCTATCCATAATCCCGCGAAAGTTCGGCCTTCGCGATCACTTAATACTGCATTGAGCTCTCCGGCAAGTCTTTGTAGCGTAAAGCGATTCTGGGCCTCCTCAAGACTCACTCCGTGGTGGACCGCATACCCTTCGGCCTCCCGGGAGGCGGGATCTATATGTGGGCTAGGCGACTGTGACACGTCGGTTCCGTCGGGAGTAGGCGTAGGGGCGCTTGTACCTGTCGACTCCTGAATAGACGCAGGTTCAAGGAGTGGCTCAGTGTTGTCGCAAGCGATCGTCGCGACCATCAGGAAGATTAGCAATCCTACAAATACGCCAAGCTTTAATACTACCAATCGCCCTCTCGATCTTGACACACTGCTGTGAAGCCTCATTCCTCTATCCGCTCCTCTCTATCGGAGATCGCGTCGCTACAGGAAAGCCCCTGTACCGACACAGTACCTATTTCTTGCTTCCAAATGAGCCTGTAATGGTTAAGACGCATCGGAACAGGGAAAAGTTCCCATGGCAACGAAGCTCGCCGCGATGTTCGTCCGTACCAACTGCGGCGACCTCTTGACACCTTCGAATGAACCCATACTTGATAGTACGTTTCAAATCAAGAAAGCGTTCCCTCACGTCAGCGATCCGATGGTGAGCGCCAACGCATCGGTGTACAGGACCCACAACGCCGAGGAACTGCGCAAGTTATTGAACCGGATAGAAGCGGCGATACGTGACCTTGAAGCTCAGAACGAAGGGGGAGAAGATACGCCCGCCGTCCATCTGCCCGGGGAACTGGCCAATAAGGAGATGCTGAGGGAGCAGGTGAGGCAGGCGATGGCCGACCTTGAGAGTAAGGAACGCCAGAAGCGCATCAACCTCACTGATGGAGACGCCCGGCTGATGAAGACGCGTGGCAGTGTTTTGCTCGGCTACAACGCTCAGGCTATGGTCTCACCCTTAGAACCTGAAGGGGGAGCGACCGGCATGTTTATCACGGCGGTTGACATGGCAGACAATAGTCGTGACGAGACACAGTTGGTTCCCATGCTTGAGCAGGCTGAGGCGACTACGGGAACGAAATCAGAGATGACGCTGGCCGATGGCCGCTTACCATTCCGGGAAGGGCTTGGAAGAATGCGCTCGTAGAGGCCAGTCAGTTGCGATGCCGGAGACGAGCCAACGGTCGCTTGGGGACCCGTATCACAAGGATCGATTCACGTACGACAAGCACAGCGACAGCTTCACCGGCAACTCGCCTTCGACGGCGAGGGAGCTTTGCAGCTTCTTCGCCACCAGCTTCAGCGCGTCCGCCTGCAGCGTGTTCCGGTAGGACATGGACACCACCTTCACCGGGCGGGTCTGCCCGATGCACCAGGAGCGGCCGGAAGTCTGGCGCATAACGTAAACGTTGTAATCAGTCTCGTACCAAATAAGCGTTGGGAAGTCGATGAGGTCGAGGCCGGCTGCACCAGCCTAGGGTGGCAGATGAGCACGTCGATGCCCTGCTTCACGGGGTGGCACTCGTCGGCTACCCACGCCTTCCGCCGTTCGGGAGCCACCGCCTCCGACTTCATCACCGCCACCCGGAACCCGTGCCGTGTGAGCATGTCGTCCATCCGCCCGGTGATGTCCCTGGTGCCGGTGTGCGTGGCGTAGACCAGCACCCTGCGGCCCTCCATCCGCTCCGCCGCCACCATGTCGATCAGGGCCTTCTCCTTGGGGTGAACGACCGGGCACATGGGTAACAGTTAGACCGGAGACATAGGTAACACTTTTACGGGGGTCCTGTCGACACGTCTTGCGGTGTCATCAAGCGCGACGATGAGGTGTGAGCCGAACTGTATGGTCCATACGTGTTCGTCCTGCTGGACGAGCCCCATGGGGGGAGCGGACGCCGCAGAGGTCGCCCTAAACGGGCGAGTTCGCAGTTCGGTAGGTCATGGTGGGCCCGGCAGGGTTCGAACCTGCGACCATTCGGTTATGAGCCGAGCGCTCTACCACTGAGCTACAGGCCCCGGATGCTACCTCAGCGTAGCCGAGCGTCGAAGGACGTGTCAAGGATAGTCCGATGTGGGGCTATCGGGAGGGAGGAGGACTTTCGTCGCCTCTTGATGCACGCTTTGGAGCACGTCCTGCAGGGGAAGGTCGTTGTCCATCGCGATCTTGCGGCAATCTTCGTATTCGGGAGCAACGGCGACGTTTGCGCCGTCCATGATCTTCACTTTTACGGATACTTCTCCGAGGCTAGTCGTCACCGTGACGATCTTGCGGTCTGCCTCGTAGCGTGAGACGGGCCGCACGCGAACGCCCAGGGTGGAAGTCTCCTTGAGGATGAGGCGTGCCGCCCTGCTCTCAAGTTCCATTGGCACTAACGCGCTGAGCATCGTAGCGGGTCGGTTCTTCTTCATCTGAATGGGGGTGAACCAGACGTCCCGTGCGCCGATCTCGAAGAGCCGCTCTTGCGTGTAGGCGAGGATTTCGGGAGTCGTGTCGTCGATGTTTGTTTCCAGGAGGCTCAGGTTGGCGTTGGCAGGGCCGTCGATCTCTTCACCAACCCAGAGGGCCAAGACGTTGGGGTAGGCGTCCGGGTTCCGGGCGCCGAGTCCGTAGCCGGTGTTTTCGATATTGAGGGAGGGTTGAGAGAAGTCGGCGAGTGTCGTCACGATGGCGGCCCCGGTCGGCGTTACCATTTCACCCGCGTCCGGGATGTCGCCCGGGGGCGGCTGTACGGGGGCATGGGCCAGTCCGAGCAGGGCGGATGTTGCTGGGGCAGGCACAGGGAGCGCTCCGTGTGAGGTCTGGATGACGCCGGAGCCGGAGGGCAGAGGGGAGGAATAGAGCCGTTCAATTCCGAGCGACTCTATTCCCACCACGGTGCAGACGACATCAACGAGGGTATCTACGCTCCCCAGTTCGCCTAGATGAAGCTCACCGTACTGCTGGCGGTGTACATGTTGCTCGGCCTTGCGGATTCGACGAAATATCGCCGATGACCTCTCCTTGACGGAGGACGGCAATGAGGACGCTTCGGTAATCCGTATGAAGTCTTCCAAGCGGTATGAGCGTTGTGAAGCGTCAACGAATTCGACAGTCGCGTGAGTACCGTGAACGCCGCCTCTCTTGTCCTGCTTCGTGACTATCCGGACTCCTGTGACGCCAAGAAGGGCGATAGCGGCGTTGAGGTCGTCTACGGGTACTCCTGCGTCAATGATGGCTCCAAGCAGCATGTCGCCGCTCACGCCGCCCACGCATTGGAGGTACGCACTTCTCACCGAATCGCCTGATAGCCGTAGGAATAGCGGGAAACCGCCCGTGCTGACGGTCTAGGTAACCGCAACAATAGCACAGCGGGTGTGCTTTGGCGAAGTTAGGCCGGAGTCGGCTCTTCGACCGGGGCCTGCTGCGTGTCTACCGAGATTTCGTCGTCCCCGAGGCCAATAATGGCGGTATCGCCGGGGCTGAAGCGGCCTTCGAGTATGGCGTCGGAGAGCTTGTCCTCGATCTGGTCCTGGATCACGCGGCTCAGCGGGCGCGCGCCCATGAACGGATCGTACCCCTTGTCGGCGATCCACACCTTCGCCTCATCGGATACTTCCAGGCTGATGCCTTTTTCGAGGAGGCCGTTGACCACGTTCTTGAGCTCAAGATCGACTATGTCGAGCACCTGCTCCCTGCTGAGAGCGTGGAAGACGACCGTGCCGTCGATGCGGTTCAGGAACTCGGGGCGGAAGAACCGCTTGATCTCGTCCGTGACGTTAGTCTTCATGCGCTCGTAGCGGGCCGTGAACTCGTCATTGTTTTCGCCCTTGGCCTTGAATCCGAGTGACCTGTCTTGCCGGATAAGGTCGGAGCCGATGTTGCTCGTCATGACGATGATGGCGTTTCGGAAGTCGACCTTTCGTCCCTTGGCGTCGGTCAGATGACCGTCGTCGAAGATCTGGAGCAGTAAGTTGAATACTTCGGGATGGGCCTTCTCGATTTCGTCCAGCAAGATCAGGCAGTAGGACTTCCGGCGCACGGCCTCGGTGAGCTGTCCGCCTTCGTCGTACCCGACGTATCCCGGGGGTGCTCCGACGAGCCGGGCGACGGAATGGCGCTCCATGAACTCGGACATGTCGACGCGGATGAGCGATTCCTCGCTGCCGAACAGGAACTCGGCGAGTCTCTTCGGCAAGAACGTCTTGCCAACCCCCGTCGGCCCGGCGAAGATGAATATGCCGGACGGACGCTTCGGATTCTTGAGTCCGGCGCGCGCCCTGCGAACCGCCTTGGACACCAGCGTAATGGCCTCGTCCTGCCCGACGATGGTCTTATGGAGCTCTTGCTCCATGCGGATGAGGCGTTCGGTCTCACTCGCCGAAAGGCGTGTAACGGGTATGCCCGTCCACATACTTACCACGTCTTCGATGTGGTCGGGGGTGACGACGGGCATCTCGTCGCCGCGCTCGTCCTGCCACTTCTTTTCGAGGGCGGAGAGCTCCTTGGCGAGCTTGGCCTCTCGGTCTCGCAACTCGGCAGCGTACTCGTACTGGCGGGCCGAGATGGCCTCGTCTTTCTCCCTGCGCACGCTTTCGAGCATCTTCGACGTATCGTTCACCGAGAACGGGGCCGTGGTGAAGTTGATGCGAACGCGCGAGGCGGCCTCGTCGATGAGGTCAATGGCCTTGTCGGGCATGAACCGGTCGGGAATAAACCGGGCGGCGAGGTTGGAGGCCGAGATGAGGGCATCGTCGCTGATGTCAAGCTGGTGGTGCTCCTCGTATCGACCCTTGACCCCGCGAAGTATCTCGATGGTCTCGTCAACGGCCGGTTCCTCCACCATTATGGGCTGGAACCGCCTCTCAAGTGCGGGATCGCGCTCGACGTACTTGCGGTAGTCGTCCAGGGTAGTAGCCCCGACGCACTGCAATTCGCCGCGGGCCAAGGATGGCTTCAGGATATTGGCGGCGTCCACTGCGCCCTCGGCAGCGCCCGCCCCTACCATCGTGTGAATCTCGTCGATGAAGAGCACGCAGTTCTCGGAGGCCTTGATCTCATCGACGACCTTCTTCAGGCGTTCCTCGAACTCGCCGCGATACTTCGTTCCCGCGACCAAGGCACCCATGTCGAGGGTAACCAAGCGCTTCCCCTGCAAGGTCGGAGGAACGTCGTTGGCCGCGATCTGCTGCGCGAGGGCCTCGACGATGGCCGTTTTGCCGACACCCGGCTCACCTACGAGGACGGGGTTGTTCTTGGTGCGCCTGCTAAGGATTTGTGTGACCCGCTGGATCTCCTTTCCCCTGCCGACGGTGGGGTCGAGCTTGCCCGCGCGGGCCGCGGCGGTGAGATCGATTCCGAGTTGGTCGAGCGTGGGAGTTCGCGAGGTGGAACGTCCGCCGGTGCCGGCCTGAGAGTGCTGAACGGTCTGGCTCAGTATTCTCGTCGTCTCGGCCCTGACTTTGTCCAGGGTGATGCCCAGGGTTTCGAGGACGCTGGCCGCGACGCCGTCGCCCTCACGCATGAGGCCGATGAGGAGGTGTTCCGTGCCGATGTAGTGATGATTAAGTCGGCGCGCCTCGTCTACCGCAAGCTCGATGACCTTCTTGGCCCGCGGGGTGAGTCCAATTTCGCCGGTGGCGGGACGCTCACCACGCCCAATGATGAATTCGACAGATGAACGCACCTTTGCCAGTTCTACACCGAGATTCGACAATACCTTCGCCGCGACACCCTCGGACTCTCGAACAAGCCCGAGAAGGATGTGTTCCGTCGAAATATAGTTGTGGTTGAAGCGCTGGGCCTCTTCCTGTGCCAGGGAAAGGACCTTCCGCGCTCTCTCGGAAAACTTCTCGAACCGGCTTGTCATAATCAGTTCTCCCTACCGCTTCCCGGCTTCGCGGACGCCGGCGCGGCACTTTCATATACTACCGCTAAAACTCTTCCGGATCCGCCTGTTTGAGGCTAAGCCCCAATCTTCGTCGTTCCGGCTCGATCCGCAGTACTTTCAAGCGGACCGCGTCCCCCTCTCGAACGACTTCGCGAGGGTGGCTAATGATGCGCGTGGTCAGTTCCGATATATGAATGAGTCCTTCGACTGCGTCCTCTACCCTGGCGAACGCTCCGAAGTCGGTGAGCTTTGTCACCACGCCGTCCACGACGCCCCCGACCTGGTATCGCTCTTCAATCGTCTCCCATGGTTCCGGCTGGAGCCGCTTCAGGCTCAAGGCTATCTTTTTCTGCTCCGCGTCGACCCGCAACACCATGACATCGACCTCCTGGCCGACCTTCACGATGTCGTCCGGCGAGTTGACATTGCTCCAAGACAACTCGGATATGTGGATCAGGCCGTCCGCGCCGCCGAGATCGACGAACGCGCCGAAGGTGCTGATACCGGTAACTCGCCCGTTTCTGACTTCTCCTTCCGTTAGCTCGTCGATCAGCTTCGCCTTGCGCTCCTCGCGGAGCTCCTGCATCGCCTGCCGTTCGGAAAGGATCGCGCGGTTGCGCCCGCGGTTCAACTCCAGCACCTTCAACTCGATAGTGTGGCCAATGTCAGGAGACTCCTGTGGCTGCTCCTCTCCCGGTTCGCCCTGTGCCGCGCTGCGGGCCCTGTCGCGGGAGACGGTCGCCAACTGGGACATGGGCACGAAACCCTGCACGCTTTCGGTCATTACGATCGCGCCGCCTCGATTGAAGCCGATGATCTTTCCCTCTACACGCTCGTCAGCTTCCATCGCGTCCTGTAGGGTCTTCCAACCGACCTCACCTGCCGCGCGGTCAACGGATAAGATGGCAGAACCTTCGTCGGTCTCGCCGCGGATCACCATGGCGAGGATCGTATCGCCTACGTTTAGCTGCGCAATGTCCTCCGGCGACATGGACTTCATTTCGTTGGACGGGACGTGGCCTTCGGCCTTGTGTCCAACATTGAGCAGGATGCCTTCCGCGCCGGGGTCTGCGCGCATGACAATGCCCTCGACGACATCGCCTCGCCGGAGCGGCTTCATGTCCTCGACCGAGTCGAGGAGTTCTCCCATATCCTGAATACTGCTATCTTCCTCGTGTTGCGAGGTCACGTTGTGTTGCGAGGTCACGTTGCACTTCGATTCCTGGAAACTTGCCGGTTGTTGCGGAGGTTGTGTTGGGTAATCATTCTCGTGAGACTAGGCCAGGGGGAGAGTAAGAGCGTGGTTACGCGGAGGGCGAGTATCTTCCCCTGGGACTCTAAGTAACCAGGACTCCTTTCTCCGAACGCTAGCTTCATTGTAGCACAGGGCAAAATCGATGCATACCACCTGTTGGACAGGGTTCTTACCGTGTTCCGGGATGCACAGCCTCGTCGCTCGGGGACGGATTTGGACAGAAAAAAGGAACGGAAAACGCGCAGGAAGAGAGTACGCCGTGCGGACAGGGGAATGAAAAAGGCCCCCCGGCAGTGACTTATTTTCCCACACCGTCACCAGTGCAGTATCGTCAGCGCTGAAGCGTTTCACTTCCGTGTTCGGGATGGGAACGGGTGGGTCCGCTTCGCTAGGACCACCAGAAGGCCGTATCAACAATCAGTATACTCATCCGAAAGGAGAGGCGTCAACCGTTCCTTGAGCATCAAACAGGACTCATTCATATTACCGTCGATTCCCGATTTGCCCGAGCAAGTTGAACACACTTCCCTCCCTACGCAATCCTCCTTGCCGCTGATATAGTATCCGCACAGTCCACTCTGCAAGGAAGGGCAAGATTATGAAGGTCGTCATCGCACCGCAGAGCTTCAAGGGGAGCATCTCCGCGCTCGATGCCGCCAAGGCTATGGAGGAAGGGGTGCAGCGGGTCATTTCGAACACCGAGATCGTCCTCGTGCCCGTGGCTGACGGGGGAGACGGAACGCTTGAGACCTTGGTGGATGCGACGGGCGGGGACATTCGCTCTGCCACGGTGACCGGGCCCATCGGCAATGCGGTGACGGCGGAGTGGGGAGCGCTCGGTGACGGGGAGACCGCCATGATCGAAATGGCGCGAACCTCAGGCCTGGCGTTGCTCTCGCTCGACGAGCGCGATCCCCTGCGAGCGACCACGTACGGTCTCGGCGAGGTGATTAGAGAAGCGCTCGATGCAGGGTTTCGAAGCTTCATCGTCGGCATCGGCGGCAGCGCGACGAACGATGGTGGAGCGGGGATGGCCCAAGCGCTGGGAGTCCGGCTGCTGGACGAGGCTGGAAACGATCTCCCTCAGGGCGGGGCAGCACTCACCAATCTGTATCGGATCGATACATCCGGACTGGACGAACGAACGATTGAGGCGCAGTTCTCGGTCGCCTGCGACGTCTCGAATCCGCTCACCGGCCCTGAGGGCGCGTCGGCCGTCTATGGGCCGCAGAAGGGGGCAACACCCGAACTTGTCGAGCAGCTTGACGGGGCCTTAAAGAACTTTGCCGGGGTCGTTGAGCGCGATATTGGAATGAGCATCGACGGCGTCCCCGGCTCCGGCGCTGCCGGGGGGCTTGGTGGTGGAATGATGGCATTCCTTGGCGGCTCGCTGCGGGCCGGGGTAGACATCGTACTCGATCAAGTCGGACTGGACGAAAAGCTGGAGGGGGCCGACTTGGTAATCACCGGTGAAGGTCAGCTCGATTTTCAGACCGTCTACAACAAGGCCCCCATCGGGGTCGCCTGGCGGGCGAAAGAAAGAGGGATTCCCGTCGTCGCCATTTCCGGCTCTTTGGGCAAGGGGTTCGAGGACGTTCACGCGGAGGGCATCGACGCCGTGTCGTCCATCGTCTGCGCGCCAATGACGCTCGATGAGGCGTCCGCCCGAGGCGGCGAGCTTATTGCGGACGCCGTTGCCGAGGCGATGCGGTTCATGAAGGTGGGAGGCAAGGTCTTCGGGCGGGACGGTTGTTAGTCGACGATGACCATGTGGACCTCGCGCGGGCCGTGCATTCCCTTTATGAGCGTCTGCTCGATGTCCGCCGACCGGCTGGGGCCGGAGATGATGTTGGTGTAGTCGATCGACCCGCGTTCAAGGAACTCGCTACGACGGAACGAGAATAGCTCGTCCAGACTTGGCACGATTTGCTCGGGACGCACGACGGCTATGTGCACAGGCGGGAGAAGGGAAATCAGACGGCTCACTCCCCGGCCCGCAGCGATGGAGACGCTCCCCGTCTCCGCGATAGCGTGGCTTACGCCGGTCACGCCGACGTCGGCCACGATCATATCCTCGCGGAACTTCGCGCGCTGTACGTCTCGGCTCCGGCCGGAGTCTTCATAGGCGATTCTCCGAAGCGCTATCGCCGACCCTTGAAACGCCTGCTCAAGGTCTATTTCATCGAGCACCGCGTGGTCGGAACGAAGCACGCTCTTTGATTCGAGGGCCTCGGCGACCCGGCGGACGTATGCCGCCGCGTCGGCAGGACCGGCGCGGTGGATGATCCATCCCGCTGCTTGCGCGGAGGCGGCCAGTTCTTCGGTGAGACTGTCCTTTCGGGCCTCCACGTCGCCACGGATCGCCTCGATTCGTTTCTCGACCGCTTCCCGGTCGTCCGACAGCGAGGTCGCATCGGGGACGCTGATGTCGGCGGGCGGGCCCGTACGGCCCAAGGCTCTACGCACGTTCTCTAGGAATTCGGTCCGGTTTCGGTTCTGGTCCATGCTCGGTTCTCTATTCGCTGATGTTGACTATCGTGAGGACGCCGTCTTTTTCCGTGTAGGTGACTATGATGGGCACTCCCTGCACCATGTGCTGGCGGAGGTGAGAGGGAGTGTAGTCGTGGCCGGAGCCGGTCACGTCCTCGGGCCCCGGTCGGAAGTCCCACACTGTGTTCCGTTGGTCGGTCACTCGCAGAAGCTCCAATTCCAGAAGTGACCGGGCTTGGACGTCGGTTACCACTCCGCGGATCCGGAGCGTCTGATCTTGTGTGTCACCCCTGCCATCGTCGCCACAGTCTGCCGCAATCAGCAACACCGCGAGAAACCCCAGCAGCGCCGCAACCGGTCTTCCCATACTCGCTGTGCTCCACGCCGAACCCGGCCTAGAGATGGTACCACAGAGGCGGTCACAAGCCCGTCGTGCGGGACGATACGCAGGGTGTGTTGACAGAGTATGAACTCACGATTATGCTCCGTGCAATCGTCGGACATGCATGATTGAAGGAGACCGAACCGCGGAAAACTTTCACGGAGGTCTGTGAAAATGATGTTGAGACGGTGGGCAATCCCTGGGGTTTTCGTGATACTGGCCGTCATCGGTGTTGCCTGCGGCAGTTCACCGGCCACCACCCAGGATACCGGTTCTCAAAGCGAGCCTGAGCAGGCAGACCCTATCGCTACGCCGATACCCAGTGCTACGACCCAGCCGAAACAGGTAGAACCTACTGCTACCCCGAAGCCCAGCCCACAGCCTGAACCCCAAGAGGCAGAACCTACTGCTACCCCGGAGCCCAGTCCTCAGAGTGAACCACAGACGGCAGACCCTACTACTACCCCGGAACCCAGTCCTCAGAGTGAACCACAGACGGCAGACCCTACTACTACCCCGGAACCCAGTCCTCAGCTTGATATAGAGGATATAAACGCTCTCAGCAAACTTGCCTTCGCCTTTTGGGACGCATACAACGCCTACGATGGCGACAAGACATTAGGGTACTTGGAGGAGAGCTACCGTCAGCTGCGGGGTGAAGAAATCCGCGACAATATAGGATTGATGAAGCTTTTTGGCGTGAAGCTGGAGTTGAGCGAGGAGAGCCCTCCGCATATGATCAGCGATGGGGAATGGGAAATGCATATGACCATGAAGGAGCCCTTGGGCACACGGCGCATTCGCATGGCCTTCCGTCAGGTGGAGGGGGAATGGAAGATCGTATTTGCCGAGCAAGTACAGTAACTCGGTTAATGCCCAACCAGACAATTCCCGTTCCGTTTTGATGACGGATATCTTGCGTTCGTCTCGTCTTTGAAGAATCGATTGTAGCTCCCGGCATTCAGCCACTGCTCCGCTCCTGCTAATTGCGGCTTCCCGGGAGCCCCACCCTATCAGCAGACGACGGAGCCGAGGGCACTCATTCCGCAGATGGGTAGTACGTCGACTCCGGTGGCCGCATGAGTTCGACCGCCTCCGGTGCAATCACCTCCTATGCACTATGAAGCAGGTACGGGGCTCCGTCCCCGGCACGTCACGACAGTCAGAATATCCAATATCATAGTCCCACAGCATCTTGAACTTATTTCGTCCAGTTCTTATACTTTATTCAATTGGAGGTACTATGATGCGACGTGCACGACTGGTTTCTATCGGGAGCGCGGTCATCGCCGTGCTGTTGGGCTGGCTGGCGGCATCGTCGCCGGCGGCATTCGCGGAGACCGACTCACGGCCGGAAATGGCCGTGATTGCAGTGGACTCGGCGTCGGTTCGTGAGGCGGAGCAGGCCATCCCACTGACATTATCGTTGATTGGCCTCTTGGCCACGCAGCAGGATGGCAACGAGGTCGTATTCGTCGACACTGACCGGCCGGGAGAGGCCATCGGGCCGTTTCGTGCTTCGGACTCCGACTATTCGAGCACTCGAAGCGAAGTCGTAGAGCGACTGGAAGCCGAGCGAGCTCCCACGGCGCAGTCGATTGTCGAGGCTATCGATGAGGCGCGCTCGGCGCTATCAGATTATGGAGCTCCCGCGGGTTCCTCGATATACGTAGCGCTGGGGGCGGCCGGCGCTATCGAATACGACGAGCTGAGCTATTCCGTGGCTCCACTGCTAAATAGAATCGCCGAACAGGGATGGGTTGTGCATGGCCTGCGCATCGAAGCAAGTGATCAGAATGCAGCACAATTCCTGGATACGATCTCTAGATCGACTGGGGGGCGGGTATTTGGCCTTACATCCGGGGCCGATCTTAAGCCAATGGCAGACCACGTCTTCGGACGAGGAGCTAAATCAGCCATTCAGGAATATGCCTCGGAGACGCTGGTAGATACCCCATGGTCCACTTCCAGCATCGCTATCATACCCGGTACGGAGGAAACGACGCTGTACCTCTTCAAGGAAGGCAGTGCCGGGTCGTTCAAACTCATCAACCCTTCGGACGTGGAAGTCTCCGTCTACGATCAGTCGGCGTCCCAGATCATCGGGACGGACCACCTCCTAATCTGGCGTCTCATCAACCCGGTTCCCGGCAAATGGAAGGTCGAAACGGCGGGTGTCGACGGGAGCATTTCCATCTGGGGTCACGTGACGGATCGATATGACCTCGTCCTGAGAACGCTCACTCCGATGCCGATCGGCGAGTCGAATACCATCACGGCATACGCCTCGCATGAGGGCCGGACAGTGGTGCTCGAAGGCGTCAAGATATTCGCTAAGATCACCGGCCCCGATTCTTCGGTCACGGTGTACGAACTCTTCGATGACGGCACGCAGGGCGATTCCAGGGCGGGCGACGGCTACTACTCTTTGACCCTGCCGTCACTCGAACTTGCCGGTTCGTACGATGTGACCTTGGAGATGCTGTGGCCCGAAGTCGATCATAGAATCACCTCGGACCATACCATTGAAGCGCAGCCGTTCCCGGCGGTCCACGTCGAGACCGTATCGGTGCGGGACCTTGTACCAGGAGAAGCAAGGAACATCGGCACGGTGTCGATCCACTTGGACGGCGGGCCTTACGCCGTTGCCCCAAGTGACATAGCCATAGGTTTGGCTACGTCCACGAAAGACCCGGGAACGCTCGAACTCGTCCCTCACCGGCTCTATGGAGATGGCCCCGCATGGCAATACGACATTTTGTTCACGCCAAGTGAGTTCGGAAGCCACACGCTCCAGTTCAATCTGAGCCTTGAGTACGCCGGGCGATCGTACACCGAGCCATCGAGTTCGATAGCGATATCGACGGTCTCGCCGGTATTGCCGCCGGTGTCTATCGTGCTGGCCGCGGTTGAGCCGAAGCCGGCTCCGGCGGCTCCCGCCGTTCCCCAAGCCGCCAGTGCTCTAGCGGCGGTGGCAGGCGTAGCGGTTCCGCCGGCGCCTCAGACGCAGTTCCCGTGGATAGTCGTTGCCATTCTCGTCGCGGTCGCGGTACCCATAGCTGCTGTCGTGGTGTACTTCCTGACGAGGCCGAAACCGTACGGCTACATCTACACGGAGGGCGACGACGAACTCGTAGACTTCTCGAATCTCGAACGTCGCCCGGTATTCCGGTTCTTCTACCGGGGTCTAATTCGTGGCAGTGAGTTGAACATTCCCGGCTTTGAGGGGCTGGTCTTCCACTTCATGAAGGACAGGATCGACGTGAAGAGCTTCGGCGAGCATTCGACCGTCCGGGTAAACAACCAACCGCTGATCGACTCCGCAACCATTGCTGACAAGACGTGGATCGGAACGGGCGGAAAGCTGTATACGTTCCTCAATTCGCCGATCCCTCCCGCCGAACCCGCCGGGGCGGACTAAGGCCAACTGCTAACTCGTAGCATAAGAGGGGGCAGGTCATGCGACCTGCCCCCTCTCACGTTCATCAATGACTGCCTGACGTGAAGCTACTCCTCGGTGATAACTATGCTCTGGATTACGTCCCCTTTGTAGGTGGCCGTAGAGGGGTCGCGCTCCCTAATTCCGGTGACCACTTCCATACCGTCGGTGACTTCGCCGAACACCGCGTGACAGGAGACGCCGGATGATTGGTGGCACGGTTTGGTCGTCCCGTCGAGATTCAGGCCATCGAGGCGGTGCAGCTCGGAGTAGGTAAGATAGAACTGGCCGCCGTTTGTCCCCCGACCGTTGTTTACTCCGGAGTTTGCCATGGCCAGCATTCCCGGACCGAAGTGCCTCAAGTCAGGATGGAATTCGTTGTCGAACTGGTAGCCGGGCCCACCGGTCCCCTTTCCGGTCGGGTCGCCTCCCTGGGCCATGAAGCCTGGTATGACGCGGTGGAACGTCGAGCCGTCGTAGTACCCCTCGCGGGCGAGGAAGACGAAATTATTGACGGTCTTCGGGGACTTGTCGGCAAACAGCTTCACCTCAAACGTCCCGCCCCGTTCCATCGTGAAGGTCGCCGTGTACGACTTGCTGGGATCGATCCGCATCGGTGGGGCGACGTCCCATTGCATACGCTTGCCGGGCGTCGCCGTCGGAGCTGCACTGGAAGGCGGGGGCTGGGCTGCGGCAGGAGGCGGGGAGGTTTCCGTCGTCGAGTCCGTCACCTCTTCACCGCCACTGCAGGCAATGGCGAACAGGAGTACCAGCGGAGCGAGACCACAGAATAGGGCAACGGCACGAAGTCTATGCATTCTCAATTCAAACCCGCCTTTCATTGAGAGTAGATCGTCGATTTAGCCGACAACGTTCACGAAGGTGGAGGGATGTCATCGGCCTTATTCTAGCGCAGGCACGACGGAAGTGCCAGACGGTTAGTCGATGGCCGCGAAACATGCGGCCACTATGGAGTCCACGTCGATCCGGTACTCACGGTACAGGTCGAGGTAATCGCCGGACTGTCCGTACTCGGTCACGCCGAGCGGGAACGTCTCGGTTTTCATCGCCGCGCCCAGCCATGCGAGGGTATGGGGGTGCCCATCGACGACGGTGACGATCGGAGCGCTTCGCTCGCCGACATCGAAGATATCCGACATGAACGGCTCAGGGGCCCGACCTTCGGCGATTTCTCGGCTCACCTTTTCCTGGAACCGTTTATATAGCGGCCCGGGACCGGTCACGTTGATGACGTTGGCGAACACGCCCTCTTCGAGCAGCTGCTCGCTGGCGTTGATGGCCTCGGGCACCATTGCTCCGGAAGCCATGATGTGGACGACGTTGTAGTTCTGGCCGTATCCTTCCTCCGAACGACGGTCCACAAGACGATACGCTCCGGCAAGCACCTGGAGCCTCAGTTGCTCCAATTCGTCGGGGTCGCTCGGCAGGGTCGCCAGCGACTGGTCGACACGCTTGCTGGTCAGCCGAAGGTAGACCGACCCCTCTCGGATCCGCATCCTTTCGAGCGAGTGCATCACAATCCATTCAAGTTCCTGCCCAAAGCAGGGCTCGTAGAACGACAGGTCGGGCAGTTCCGTCCCGATTGACTGGGTGACGAGCGACTGATGCGCGCCGCCCTCGGGACCCAGACTAACGCCCGAAGGGGTGCCGACGACCATGAAGCTTGCCCCGGCGTAGGCGCTGTAGTAGAAGGCGTCCAGTCCTCGGCGGATAAACGGATCGTACAGGGTGCCGATGGGGAAGAGGAGCTCGCCACTCATCTCGTACGACAGACCGAGCTGGCCGAGGGCCATGAAGAGGTTGTTCTCCGATATACCGAGCTCGATGTGCTGACCACGCTCGGACTCGGTCCACTGGAGTGCTCTCGGCTGTTCCTCCTGTGGCAGAGGTTCCACAACGCCCCTGTGCCAGACCCCTACCCTGTTGATCCACCCGCCGAGATTCGTGGAACTGGCAACGTCGGGACTGGTAGTCACGACGCGCTTGGACAGTTCGGGGGCGTTTCTCGATATTTCTGTCAGGACGAGACCGAAGATCTGCTGGGTCGACATCATACCGCGATATCCACGACCGAAACCCGTAGGTACCGACATCTGTAGAGACGTACGCGGCTGCTCGACACCAACTTGAAGGCGTTCACGGGCCTCCGCTAACAGTTCCGCTTCAGGTGAATCCGGCGGGAAGAGGAACGTGGTGTCGTCGGAGTCGATGCGCATATTTTGGCGCAGTTCGTCCATCTGCGATCCGTTCAAGTTGGCCGAGTGGTTCTGGGGATCCCCGATGATCGGGAGCCGCCATCCCTTCAGAGTGTAGGCGAACATAACGTGCGGGCCACGGTCGAGGTCCAACTCATCGAATGCTTGACGCAGCTTTCCGATATCGTGCCCGCCGAGATCGGAGAAAATCCCAGCCAGTTCCGTATCGTCCCAGCGGCTGATGAGACGCTCCATATCCTTCGGGTACCGGCTCGTGCTCGGCAGCCACTCGCGAAGGGTGGACGGCGCGACCCTCAGCAGACGCTGATAGACCACGTTGGACATCTCGTCGATGGCGGTGCGGAGCAGCTCGCCGTTCGGCTCTTGGAAAGCCGCCTCGAGCTTGCGTCCGTACTTGGCGTCAACGATGCTCCAGCCGTTCGCCGCGAACATCTCTCGCCAGCAGCGGACGCGAATGCCGGGGATTATCCGGTCGAGGCTCTGCCGGTTCAGGTCGACGATCCAAAGGATGTTCGACGCCTCCTCCATCGTCGGGTCGGCGATTGCCTCCCAAACGGCCCCTTCGTCCAACTCGGCGTCTCCGACGAGACTGATGTACTTCCGCTTCCGCCCGTTCTCCGGAGCGACGTGACTTCGGAGGTATTCCTCGGTAAGCCACGCGAAGTTCGGGGCCACGGCGCCGAGTCCGACGGAGCCGGTCGAGAAGTCCACGTTGTCGGGGTCTTTCGTGCGGCTGGGGTAGGCCTGCAGGCCGTGATAGGCGCGGAGGGTCTTCAGGTATTCAACGTCGAGATTGCCGAGCAGGTACTGGACGGCGTGGTATACAGGCGATGCGTGCGGCTTTACCGAGAGCCTGTCACCAGCGTTCATGTACTCCATGAACAGGTAGGTCATGATGCTCGCGACCGACGCGCTGGAGGCCTGGTGACCTCCGACCTTCAACCCACTGGGGTTCGGGCGCAGGCGATTGGCATAGTCGACCATGTAG
This sequence comes from Dehalococcoidia bacterium, assembly GCA_965247555.1. Taxonomy (GTDB): domain Bacteria; phylum Chloroflexota; class Dehalococcoidia; order Lucifugimonadales; family VXLM01; genus VXLM01. The sequence continues at coordinate 1,207,868 of CBDFHR010000009.1, forward strand.
ATCGAAAGCCACAGGACGCGGTTCTGTATCTCGTCGAGAATTCGGTTCCGACGGCTAACAATGTCGGGGTCGTCGAGGGTAGTTGCTTCTAAGACCATGTTGCCTCCCAGCCGGTTACCGCAGGTAGGGAGCGGCCCATTGCAGACCCTCGGCTGTCGTCGTGCGCGGCTTATATTCGCATCCAATCCATCCGTCGTAGCCCATCTCGTCGATGGCGTTGAACAGGAAAGGGTAGTTGATCTCGCCGGTGCCCGGCTCGTTTCGCCCGGGATTGTCGGCGAGCTGCATGTGCCGGATCATGGAGAGGTTCGCCTCGATGGTCGGGGTCAGGTCACCCTCCATGATCTGCATGTGGTAGATATCGTACTGGAGCTTGAGGTTTTCCGAACCTACGTCGGCGACGACGTCGAGGGCCTGCGAGGTGGTCTGCAGAAAGAATTCTGGAATGTCTCTTGTGTTGATAGCCTCGATCAGCAGGGTTATTCCGGCCCTTTCAAGCTCACCCGCCGCGAACGCGAGGTTCGAGAAGAACGTCTCGCGCAAGGTCTCGTTCGGTACGTCAGCAGGGGTGACCCCGGCCAGGCAGTTCACTTGATCGCAACCCAGGGCAGTGGCGTATTCGATTGCCCAGCCGACACCATCTTGGAACTCGCTTACGCGGTCTGGGTGGCACGCTATGCCGCGCTCGCCCGCGTCCCAGTCGCCGGCGGGCAGGTTGTGCAAGACTTGAACATGACCATGCTCATCAAGGGCGGCTCTCAAGTCGTCCTTGTCGTAGTCGTATGGGAAGAGGTACTCGACGCCTCTGAATCCCGCTTCGGCGGCGGCGGCGAAGCGGTCCATGAAGCCGACCTCGTTAAACATCATCGAGAGATTGGCTGCAAGTTTGGGCATGTTTGCTCCGAGTACAAGAATCGTGTATGAACGGACGGCTATGAGGAAGGCTCGATCCGTTCGATGAATTCAAGGTAGTTGCCCTCGGGGTCGAGGGCGTAGCAGATACCGACGCGGGCACCGTCCGGGGTGGTGCGATACTTCGGCTCCGTAACGAACCGAATTCCCTTGCCGGACAGGTCTGTGTATATACCTTCTAGGTCGGCGACGTTGAAGCATACGTGGGACGAAGAGAATTGGTGGTGGTGCAGGTGGCCGTCGGTAGGGCTCGGGTCCAGGTAGTGCACGAGCTCCAACTGATGGCCGTCTCCGGGTAGTCCCACGAAAACGAGCTTACGTCTTGCGTCGGGAATGCCCGTATGGTCACCACCCGGCGGCGCGATGCTGTCGACTTCTCTCAGCACCTGGAGGCCGAGCATGTCGCAGTAAAACTCGATCATCGCCGTGAGGTCTTTGACGACCACGCCCGAATGGTTGAACCCTGTTACCAATTCCCGTTTCTCCGTCTACAGGTCTGGTAAATGAGTGTAGCCCAACGACGGGCAAAGCCGCAACATATACCCCGCGAGGAAAGCCCTGTGCTAGCTCGAGTACGGGTCGGCTGCGTCACGCATACCGTCACCTACAAAGTTGAAGGCGAGCACCGCGAGCGTGACTGGAATCGCGGGGATGGTGAGCCATGGATAGATAGCTATCGACTGCACGTTTTGCGTCTGCTGCAAGAGGACACCCCAGCTCACCGCCGGAGCACGGAGACCGATGCCCAGGAAGCTGAGGGCGGTCTCGCTGATAATCATGAATGGGAGAGTGAGTGTTATGACGGTTATCACGTGACTGATGAAGTTGGGCAGCATATGGCGGAAGATAATGCGCAGGTCGGTCGCGCCTGCCAGACGGGCCGCTGTCACGAAGTCCTCTTCACGGAGGGAGAGGAAGCGACCTCGGACGACGCGTCCCATCTCGGTCCATACAAACATTGCGATGATGAGAGTGACTATGAAGTAGATCCGATATACGCTCCAGTCCTTCGGGATGGAGGCGGAAAAGGCGATTAAGAGGGGAAGAGTGGGAATGGACCTTGTGATCTCGATGATACGCTGAATGACGGTATCGACCCAGCCTCCATAGTAGCCGGACAAGCCCCCGAGGACGACGCCCATGACGAGGGTTAGTAGGACGCCCACGAGCCCTATGGAGAGAGAGACCCGTGATCCGAACACTATACGGGACCACATGTCTCGTCCAAGTACGTCCGTGCCGAGAAAGAACGGAGCAACTCTTTCCTCATCCTCGGGCGGGACTGTACCTATTAGGTGCCGGTCGAAGGGAATGAGGCCAAGGAACTTATACTCGTACCCTCGAACAAACAGGCGGATGGGGATTTTCGCTTCGGGGTCCGTCGTGTACACCTTCTTGAAGGTTTCCGGATCGCGGTCGCCGATGACCTTCTTGACGTGAGGGCTGAAACCTCCGTCGAACCAGTGGATGGTCTGAGGGGAAAGGTAGGCGACCTCTACGTCGGAGAGACGAGGGTCGGATATGGCTATGAAGTCCGCGAACACCGCCGCCGAGTAAAAGAGGATTACCACCACCGCGCCGACCATGGCCATGCGATGCTTGCGGAAGCGCCACCACATGAGCCGCCACTGACCGGCAACGAAGACTTCTTCGTCTTCACGGTGGTCCTGCTGCTCATCCAATAGGGCTGCGGCAGCTAGGCTCAGTTGCTCCTTGTCCCGCGCTTCGTCAGCCATTACCTGTCTTCCATCCTGATGCGGGGATCGACGAATACGAGCAGAATGTCGGACACGAATGTCCCTATTATCGTCAATGCACCAAGCACGAGCACGATCCCGGCGGCCATGAAGAGGTCTTCGGCCAAGAGCGCGCGAAGTAGGAGAGGGCCAATAAGCGGCAACGCGAGAATCACCGAGACGATGATGCTGCCCGAAATGAGGGCGGGCAGCAGGTATCCAACGATGCTGATTATGGGATTTAAGGCGACGCGGACAGGATACTTAATGATGACTCGCCATTCCTTGAGGCCCTTGGCACGGGCGGTGACGACATATGGCTTGGGAAGCTCGTCCAAGAGGTTCGCCCGCATAATGCGGAGAAGGGTGGCGGTTCCGGCTGTGCCGAGCACGATGACAGGAATCCACAGATGGGCGAGCATGTCGACGACCTTGCCGCCACTCCAGGGCGCAACAATGTACTCTCGAGTAAATAGGCCTCCGATTGAGAAATCAAAGTAGAACCAGCCGCCCCACAAGAACGCCAGTGCGAGCAAGAAGTCGGGTATGGCAAGGCCGATGAAGCCAATGAAGGTGAGGGAGTAGTCCTCAATGGTGCGGTGCCGGACAGCGGCAAATATCCCCAGCGGGATGGCCATCGTCCAGGTAAACAAGATTGTCGTACCGGCAACGATCATCGTTAGGGGCAGCTTGTCCCAAATGACCTCGCGGACGGGCCGATTGAACTCCACGGAGAAGCTTAGATCGCCGCGTACGACCTTCGAAATCCACTTGAGGTACTGGTAGAAAACCGGCCGGTCGAGGCCATATTCAATTCGGAGGTTCTCTTCAAGTATGGCGGCGGCCGGGGTACCTTGTCCAGCCTCGCCCACTAAATTCGCTACGTAGTCATCAACGAAGTCGCCAGGCGGGAGCGTTACAACAAAAAACGCGATAATTGAGATAACCCAAAGCGCAAACACACCCAGCAAGAAACGGCGAACGATGAAAGCGATCACGGTAGTTCTCTCGCTCCCGTTGGTCTGCCCGAATGCTGATGCATGACGAAGTGGTCCTCAAAGCCGCACGATGGCGCGGCGGCCATTATACATGGATATTCCGTAAAGAGGCACCCGGTCTTGGGGACCGGGTGCCTCTTTCAATTCACACTACTTCCGAAGAGTGTTCAAGCAACCACTCCTATTCGGAGTCGTTCTTTCCGCCTTCGATGAAGAACTGGACCGTCCGCGCGATCCCCGGGTTCTGCAACGGGGACTCGTTCGGCGCCTGCGCCGGAACGTTCTTGAAGTACTTCTTCTTGACAATGACGCCGTTGAAGGCTGGGGTGTTGCCCACAGCGCCAATGCCGTACAGGTTGTCGATGAATATCCGCTGCCCCTCAACGTAGACGTCCTTGCGGTCGGCGTACCGAAGCTTCACTGCTTCGTCAGCCAAGACGCCCAACCGTAGGATTTCAGGGTCGGTGGGTGCGGCTGCGACGGCGTTCTCGGAGTATACGTCCCTGCCACCTGTGTACCAAGTGCGGAACGCGCTGCCGTGCTCGTACCACCGGTCGAGCAGGTTCGGCCATCGGGCCGACATGAGACCGCCTGCCATAAGGACGCCGTCGTTGTTGTTGCGACGCTCCTCGAATAGGCTCACGTCCATCGCGCTGAGGGCGACCTTAATTCCAACCTTGGCAAGGTCCTCTTCAATCAGCTCGGCAAGCACGTCGTACGCAACGAAGTACTCGGCCGCATAGTCCATGATGAAGACAAGGTTGCCCTTGCCGTCCGTCCGGTTGCGGATGCCGTCGCCGTCTGTGTCCTTAAGACCGATGCTGTCGAGAATCTTCTTGGCCTCTTCTGGGTCTAGCTCGGTGTACTTATTTGCGTAGTCGTCACCGGGGTAGAACGGGTGGCCCTTCGAGAAGACGGGCTGCGAATTCGTACCCTGACCCAGGAACATCACCTCGTTGATCTTGGTCCTGTCGACCGCGAGGGAGAGCGCCTTGCGGAACTCGAAGCTGTTGATCCACTTCTTGATCTCCGGGTCCACATCGTACTTGACGTCGCCCTCACCATAAGACATGTTGATGGCTATGCCGACTGCTCCGTGGGAACCCCAGAACTGCACGTCGATTTGGCTGCGCTCTTCGTTCTCCTTGAAGACCGGCACCTTGGCCATCTCGATATGGCGGTGCTGGAAGTCGATCTCGCCCGCCGAAGCCTTGAGGTTCAGGATTTCCTTGTCGCCGGTGAGCGTCATCGAGATTCGATCGATGTAAGGAAGCTGATTGCCCGCGGGGTCGACCGCCCAGTAGTAGGGGTTGCGTTCCCACTCGTAGATCTCGGCGGTGATCGGGCTGGTCATCTTCCAAGGGGAGACAACCGGGGTGTCCGTGCTCTTGAGCGGGCTGGCGTTGTCCTTGAAGAAGGTAATCCAGTTCTCGTAGCCTTCGTCGGCCACCCGCTTGTCAAAGGCCGCCTGGTCCTCCGCAAAACGTCGATGGATCGTCTTGAGGTAATGAGTCGGGCCATACATTCCATCGGCGATGCGACCGTGCAGCGTCCATCCGCCGGTGGTGTAGTTGGCGAGGGAGTCAAGGAACCCGTCCTTGCGCTCCTTGAGCGTCACCGCGACAGTGTAATCGTCGATGGCGGACATGCTCGTTACGTCAACGCCCGACCATCCGATCTGACCGCCGCGATTCTGATTGATCTCAGCGTCTTCGATAACATTATCGAAGTGCCAGACGAAGTCCTCGGAAGTGAACGGCACGCCGTCGGACCACTTCATGCCCTCACGCAGGTACAGTGTGTAAACGAGGCCATCATCGCTGATGTCCCAGCCCTTGGCAACGTTGGGAATAATTTCCGTGCCGTTAAGGTCGTAGTACAGCACCATGTCCATCATGAGGCGGTCCGCGTTCTGGCCGTCGTTCGGACCGGTGAACGCGCGGCGCCAGGTGCCACCGTAGTCGCCAATGCGATCGACAACCGCGACGACCATTACGTCCTCGGCGTCAGGAAGGCGCTCTTCTACCGGCGGAATCTGGCCCGCCGCTACCATTGCCGCGAGTGTCGGGGCCTCGCTGAATTCCGTCGGGTGGTCGCCGTCCCAGACGAATGAACCCTTGAAGGTACCCGCGAAGTCGTTCATCGCCATCGGTTCTTCTTCCGGCACGGCGGTCGCAGCAGACGCAGCGGCAGGCGCTGGTGCCGGGGCAGGCGCCGGAGCGGCAGGCGCCGGGGCAGGCGCTGCTGTTTCTCCGTCATCGTCATCACTACTGCACGCGAGAACCGTGAAGAGCATCACGGCCAACGCGGCAAAACCAATTAGCCTAAAGTTCTTGGTGATCATACACCTATCTCCTCCTTGAAAATCAATGCCAATATTCCGATGCTCGACCGCAAATCCCTTCCCCAAACTGGGCTTAGTGCGGTCAAATAGCCGATTTAAGATTGACGCTCCGAAAACCAGCGGACATTATGAGTCGTCCATCTCATTGATGTCAATACCCCTCTGTTGCCGGTGTGCCGATTGGCGGGGCCCGCGTCGGCTGACCTCCGTCATAGTGTATCTACGAGCGCCATGCCGTTTCGGTTTCGCGTCTGGAAGTCCCATTACACTCTTGCAGGTTCACTACCTTCCTTGCAACAATTTATCCAAGGTCTATTGCTCGGATGAGGAAGAATGCGTTCAAACTTGCTACTTGCGCCGGTTGCTTGGATTGTGGCGGCGGGGGTGCTGGCACTGTCGGTCACCGGATGCGGTGACGAGGATGCCGCACCACCCGAAATCGTTAGCCATTCGGCGAAGATCGCCTCGGACAATGCTCTGATCGCTCAGGTGGCCGTCTCACTAGATAGGAAAGGACCGGTCTACGTCGAGTACGAAAACGCTGAGGCGGGAAAGTTCCGCACGGCGACTACGGAAGAGGCCGCAATTGAACACCGGGTGCCCGTGCTTCGCCTATGGCCCGGCACGACGTACTCGTATACCGTCGTGTCAATGAACGGCGAGGGCGAGGAGATGAGAAGCGATTCCGGCACGTTCACGACCGGAGAGTTGCCGCTGGCCCTGTCGACGCTCAGCATCGAGGCGACGGGAACACCGTCGTCCGAACTCATTCTTCTCGACCACCGAGAGATCGACGGCAGCTACTTCTTCATGTTGGACGGTGATGGGCAGATCGTCTGGTACTACGAGAGTCCGAATCCGGTCGAAGACGTCCCCTACCCGACCGGGGCCGTCGTTCAGAAGCCGAACCACAACCTCGTCTATCAGCTCAACAACCCCTTTAACATCTGCTGCATCAGGGAGATCAGCCTGACGGGGAAGATCGTCGACAACCTCGCGGCAGGCCCGGTGAACGGCTTCCCGCACCGGGCATTGCTGCTGATGCCGGACGGGAAGATACTCTACTCGGCATGGACATACCGCGTGATCGATGACACCGTGAACGAGGGCGACGCCGAGACGCTGGTCGAAGGGCTTGCGCTTCGGGTCTGGGACCAAGAAACGGGCCTGAGCAAGGAGATTTGGAACGCCTTCGACGGCATCGGCACCGACGTTCGCGGCGGATGGGGCACGGGTAACATCGCCTCGTACCCCAACGAAGTAACGCTGCAGGAGCACACCCCGCCGATCCGCTGGACAGGGGCGAACTCGCTGCAAATCGGCCCGCGTGGAAATATCATCGTGTCCATACCCAATTTCAGCCAAGTCATCTCGATATCGCCCGACTTCCAGCGCGTCGAGTGGAAGCTCGGCGGCCCGGAAAGCACCTTCACCTTCGAGGACCCTGCCGACCGCTTCTACAGGCAGCACACGGCCCAGCAGCTCTCCAACGGCAACATCCTCATGTTCGACAACGGACGTAATCGGCCCGAGGAAGAGGGCGGAAACTACTCCCGCGCCTTGGAACTGGCCCTCAACGACTACGACTTGGTCGCACGCAAGGTCTGGGAGTATCGCCATGACCCCGATCTATATGCCGTCAACCGGAGCAGCGCCTATCGCCTCGAAAACGGGAACACGCTCCTGAACTTCGTCACCGATCCGCGCGTGGTCGTCGAGGTCGCACCGGACGGAACGGAGCTGTTCAAGGCGAACATCAGCGGGCCACGGATGCAGGGCAGCTTCCGCGCCTATGCTATAGACTCGGTCATGGGCGAGACTCGCGTGACCGAGTAGGCGGGAGCGGGCCAGCTTATCGAACGCACAAGGACAGCGACCGTCGCTCTCGTTCTAACGATATTTGTCTCGGCGTGCTCGGAAGACTCGCCTGTCGACACACCTACTCCACAAGCGCCACCCGCCCCTACTGTCCTCACCTCAACGGCCCACTTCGAGCCTGACAACTCCCTCATTGCTTGGGTCACCGGCACAGTCGATAACCCGGGATATGTGTACGTCGAGTACGAGAACGACGAGCACGGACTGTTCCGCTCCAGGCCGGTTCCCTCAAACGGCACGCAGTACACCGTCCACGCAACACGCCTGCGGGCAAATTCTACGTACCGCTATCAGGTATTCGGGACAGATCTCGCAGGTGGAATCACCGAAGGGCCGTCCGGATCCTTCACGTCGGGCCCCCTGCCTGACGTACTCGCCGCCGGGCGCTTCAGCGTCCTCGGTGGCCGGCCCACCCGTCCCCTTACCTTTATGGATTACCGGCAGGCGGGCTTCTTTGGACTGGCGGCGTTCGATGCTGAGGGCCAGATCGTTTGGTACTACAAAGCGTCCGAGGGCGAAGGACAACAGCCGGACGGAATGGTACGCAAGCCCAACGGCAATATCGTGTACGTCGCGGGATACCAGGGTGGAACGACCAGCAGCGGACTTGTGGAGATCGACCCAATGGGGCGGCAGGTCGACGAGCTGGTCGGTGAGTGCACGCCGTTCAGCCCCATCCACCACGAGGTGCAGGTCCTCCCGGACGGGCGGATCATGTACCTCTCACGCGATATCCTCTGGGAAGGTTACGGCGACCCGTCGCATCCCCAGGAGGGCGACACCATCGGCATCTGGGACCAAAAGACCGGCGAGAACGATATCGTTTGGAACATCTTCGATCACATTTCGCCCTCGGACAGGACCGAGCCCGACTCCGACCGCCGGCTCCCCGGTTTCCCTCTCTGGGGTGGATGCGACCGCGACCGCTCCGTACAGGACTGGAGTCACGCAAACTCCGTTGTAATGGCGCCCGACGGAAGCTACATCCTCAGCCTGCGACACCTCGATCAGGTTGTTTCGATTTCTCCCGACTTCAAAAAGGTGCAGTGGCGTCTCGGCGGGCCGGGCACCGATTTCACGTTCCCTAATCCCGAAGACCGATTCTACGAACAGCACACTGCCGCCCAGCTTCCCAACGGCAACATCCTCCTCTTCGACAACGGCAATGACCGGCCCAATGAGGAGGGAGGCCAGTACTCCCGGCCGCTAGAACTCCAACTCGATCATAAGAACAAGACGGCGCGTGCCGTCTGGCAGTTCAAACACAACCCACAGCTCTTCGCCGTCTGCTGTTCGAGCGTCGAACGACTGCCGAACGGCAACACGCTCGTCCTCTACGGAAGCAGCTTCCTCCCCGACCCTCGCCCGTTCAAGATCATGGAGATCACACCCGACGAGCGAGTCGCGTGGGAGGTCGTCCACGTCTCGCCGGGCAAGCAGACGCAATACCGCATTTACTCCGCGGACTCGATTATGGGTGAGCGGCGCATCGACTACGAATCGCAGGAGTGATTCCGCAGTTCCTTGACATCAGCTTTCGTGCGCCATATGCTTAACCCATACCCCCCGCTTGGGGGTTTAATATGAGGAGCGCACACCATGGCAACGGAAGCATCCGCCCCACTACATGAACATATAGACGATCACACTCACTCTTCCTCCGACTTGCCCGAAGCCAAGCAAAACGCGCTGAAGCGCCTGAATTACATTGAGGGGCACCTCGGCGGCGTCCGGCGCATGATCGAGCAGGACACCTACTGCGTCGACGTGCTCAAGCAGACCTTTGCCGTGCGTCGCGCCATCCAGAAGCTGGAGTCGGTGTTGCTGGAGGGCCACCTGCACGGCTGTGTCATCGAGGGCGTCAAAGCTGGGCGAGAAGAAGACGTGCTCGGCGAGCTGCTGGAACTCTATTCCCTGGCGGACAAGAGGTAACGGGTGCGCCCATGGCAATTCGTGCGGAGAGCCGACCTAACGCGTCCGGCGACACCAAGAACGTCTCGCTGAACATCGGCGGAATGACGTGCGCCGCGTGTGTCAGCCACGTCGAGAAGGCGCTGCGAGGGGTCGAGGGCGTCGAGTCGTCAGCCGTAAACCTCGCGACCGAGCGCGCCACCGTTCAGTACACGGCGAGTCTCGCCGACATCGAAGACTTCCGAGCCGCCGTAGAGGACGCCGGATACTCCGTGCTGGGCGTCGGCGCAGACGAAGAGATTTCGGGAAATCCTCGTCAAATCGCCGACCTTCGCGCCAAGGCGATGTTCAGCATCGCCGTTGCCGCGCTCATCATGGCGCTCATGGCGATTCCGGCGGTGCGCGACATTCTCCAGTTCCGACTCGACATCCTGCTGCTCGTCCTCGCGATGCCCGTGCAGTTCTGGGCCGGAAAACGGTTCTACGCCGGGGCTTGGGCGGCGCTCAAGCACGGCACGAGCAACATGAACACCCTCATCGCCGTCGGCACGTCCGTGGCGTTCGGGTACAGCGCCACGGTGACGGTTCTTCATGACTCGTGGCTATTCGCTCACTACGACGCTGCTACATTCTTCGAGACCTCGGCAGCGATTATCGGTCTCGTGCTCCTCGGAAGGTACTTGGAAGCTCGGGCCAAGGGAAAAGCATCGGAAGCCATCAAAGGACTCATGAGTCTGCGGCCTGAGACCGCTATTGTCATCCGCGACGGTATGGAGATGAACGTCCCGATTGAAGATGTCGACGTAGGCGAACAGGTCAGAGTCCTTCCGGGAGAGCGCATCCCCGTCGACGGCAAGGTCATCCATGGCCTTTCCTGGATCGACGAGTCGGTGCTGACGGGCGAGAGTATGCCTGTGGAAAAGGCCGCGAACGACGACGTGTACGGTGCCACGGTCAACACCACAGGCAGTCTGACGATTCGGGCCACCGGTGTGGGCAAGGACACCGTGCTGGCGAGGATCATCCGGCTGGTCGAAGAGGCCCAGGGATCTAAGGCGCCCATACAGAGACTGGCCGATGCTGTATCGAGCTACTTCGTACCGGCGGTGATCGTCGTTGCGGCGGCAGTCTTCGTCGTCTGGTTGGTGGTCGGGCCGTCCCCGTCGTATGTCTACGCCATGATTGCTGCTGTCGCCGTGTTGATAATCGCCTGCCCTTGCGCCATGGGACTCGCCACTCCGACCGCCATCATGGTGGGTACGGGAAAGGCCGCGGAAATGGGCGTGCTGATTCGCAGCGCCGAGACCCTCGAACGGGCCCACAAGACCGAGGTCGTCGTCTTCGACAAGACGGGCACCTTGACCACGGGAGTCCCGGAGGTGACCGGCATCGTCGCGAGGGGTCTTACAGAGACGGAGATCCTGACATTTGCGGGCTCACTCGAACAATCGTCGGAGCATCCCGTTGGAAGGGCCATCGTGATGGCGGCACGGGAGCGCGATCTGCCCATCGATGCCCCGGTACAAGACGCTGTGGCGCTGCCGGGAATGGGCATCGTCGGCCGGATCGAAGGGCATGATGTCGCCATAGGCAATCTAAGGCTCGCCGAGGAGCGCGATTTTGTCATGAACGGACTCGGTGAGTCCGGCGCAGAGATGGCGCGCTCCGGCAAGACGGTGTCGTACGTGGCAATTGACGGCGAGGCAGTGGGCGTGATCGCGGTCTCCGATACCGTAAAGGAGGGCGCGAGTGAAGCCGTTGCCGCGCTGAAGCGCCAGGGCATCGAAGTTGTTATGCTCACCGGAGACAGTCGGCAGACGGCAGAGGCTGTCGCCCGTTCGCTCGGCATCGACAGTGTGATCGCAAATGTGCTGCCTGTGGACAAAGCCGACCACATCGAGGCCCTGCAAAAGGACGAGAAGGTCGTCGCGATGGTTGGCGACGGCATCAACGATGCCCCTGCCCTCGCACAGGCCGACGTGGGAATCGCCGTTGCCACGGGCACCGACATCGCAATGGAGGCGGCGGACATTACGCTGATCCGCGGCGACCTCATGGGCGTGGCGCGAGCCATATCCGTCAGCAAGAGGACCATGAGAACTGTCAGGCAAAACCTGTTCTGGGCCTTCGCCTACAACGTCGCGCTAATCCCCGTCGCTGCGGGAATCCTGTACCCAGTCTTCTCGGCGGGCGGAGTGCCGGAAGCGCTTACTCCGGCACTTGGCGAGTTCGGCTTCCTCAACCCGATATTGGCCGCCGCCGCGATGGCCGTAAGCTCCGTCAGCGTGATTGCCAACTCGCTGCGACTCAAGCGGTCAACCACAAAGGACTTTCCCTCGACAACGGAGGCATCATGAGAATTCCGCTATTCAGCAAGCCCACACCCAGGGCGACCGACCCCGTTTGCGCCATGAAAGTGAACATCGACAACCCTCCGGGCGGAGAGTATGTACACGACGGCCAGACGTACTATTTCTGCGGTCCGGGATGCAATCGCGCGTTTCAAAAGGAGCCGGAGGCGTACCTGACTGGCGGGAAGAGAATTGATATGTGAGGCGGACTACGCATGAAATACTGGATATTGGTCCCGTTGCTTGTGTTCTTTGCCTGTGGAGAAGATGCACTTGGCGAATGGGATATCGATGTTGAGGATGTAAGCACGAGCCTCATGACTTACTATTCCGGCCAAGAGGTATTGCTCAAAATAAGTTGTGGAGAAAACGGCATCCGTACGGCCTTGCATACGGACATACATTCCGACTATCGAGACGTAGCGCACCCTGTCACTATCCGGTTCGATTCCAATGAACCACTCGAACAAGAGTGGCATTATTGGCACTTTGCCAAATCCGGCTACTATAAGACCAGCATCATTGCCGGCGACCCGAAAGCCTTCATATCTCAGCTATCGGAAGCCAATCGATTGACTCTTCACTTCGCGGTGACCGAGGCCGACTCCGTTCCAGCCACCTGGAACGACGTGGGAGGCTTTGCGATTGCATACGAGGCGGTTGAGCGTGAATGCGGCTTCTTTGCAAACTGAGAAACGGTCACCCGCCCCACAATCGCGCTTCGGCGACATTAGAGAGCCTTTCGGAAGAACACACGGTCATACCCATCCAAGTTCCTTCGGTCACATTCAACATAGCCTAGTCTTCGATACATTTCGATGTTCTCGAACATCTTCTCGTTGGTGTATAGCTCAACGGCCACGAATCCGCCCCGACGTGCCTGATCTTCCACAAACGCAATGAGTCATCCCCCATATCCTTGACCCTGGTAACTGGGTTGAACGGCCACGTTTTCGAGATGCATTTTGTCTCCCCGAGGATAGAAGACGACGAACCCGAAGAGCACTTTGCCTTCGCCAATTACGGAAATTTGCCCTCTCCGCACTTGGTCGGCATAGTCAGCCTGTAGCGGAGCAGGGGACCGTCCCATCCGCGGGATATAGAATCGATAGGCATCGCATGCACAAGCTTTGATCAGAGGAACGTCCGCTCCAGTGGCCCTGCGAATTTCCATAAACTGTTCAATGTCCTATAGAGAGCGCTCTTGGTTAGTTGCTATTCTCATGTTTCTCAGATTTTGGTCTTTCAAGAGAGCAGAGACTCAACCCCTTGTTTGATCAAGCTCAACCGCTCCACCCATTATCGACGTATGAGCGGCTATCTCTATATCCTCGCCGCTTCCGGCAGCCACCCCGCGAAGAACTGAGGCGCCCAACGCCTAGACAGGTGCATCGTCTTGTTCGAGTACGCCGACTGGGGCGGGACCATCTCCGCCTCCATCCAGGCCTCCGCAGCGGCGATGGTGGGAAGCTCGATCACGTGTGCGCGGTGCCAGTCGGGCTGCGGAGCCATCAGCTGGTACGACTCGAGACGGATCAGCCCGTGCTCTCGCGCAACGGACTTCATCAACTCGCGGTGCTCGGTGTCCCCGCGCTGCCTATCCGATACAAGAACCGCATCCGGGAGCATTCGAGCGAACTCCAGGACGACACAGCTATCACGGTCAACATCCAGGGGTGGAAGATTGGACGGGTCAACCGGATCGAGCGGCTCGGTCTCTGAGCGCGGTGTGGTCACCCAGTCGTTGAAGTAGTCCTCAGCGAACCGGCGGGCCAGGTGATACTCGTAGTACCCATAGGTCCCATACGGCGGGGCCATCTCTGCCTCGATCCATGCCTCTGCCCCTTCCAAGGTGGGGAACTCGAGCACCCAGAAGCGCTCCCACGGCTGCTTCGGTTCCAGCAGCTTGAATCCCTCCAGAGTCATCATGCCGTGCTCGTGCGCGACTCCAAGCATCAGCTCGACATGCTGTGCGCTGTAGTCGTCTCGCTGAGCGTCCGTAAGGGTATGCCACGTCTGAAGTCTCCCGCCCTTGAAAAGCACGACGACGCTCTCCGTGCTCGAAGTCAACTCGCCCGTCCCGAATGGCATGACGGCCTCCGTAAGGTTCGTTTTTCAGGCTGAGTGTACCCCAGTATGGCCGGTACTGAACACTCCCGGCGGTGGGAGGATCGCTCTTGTCCTACACTACATATCCCTCTCTGGTACGATTGCGTCATGGTCGACATCGTGTCCATAGGCGAGTGCTTCATCGAGTTCTTCACTTACGAAACGCTCCACTCCGAGGCGGACTGGGAGCTCGTATACTCCGGCGACACCTTTAACGTATTGGCAATGGCGAACCGGCTCGGCACGACCTGTGGCTACGTGACGCGCGTCAGCGACGATCCGTTCGGGGACTACCTGCTGGATGAGTGGCGGAAGAGGGGCATCGACACGACCCACGTTCGGCAGGTGCGAGGCTTCAACGCGGTGGAGTTCTCGTCGTCCGAGCCTGTAGGCGAGGGATCGAAGGTGGTCTACCGCAAGGGGGCTGCCGCGAGCACCATGACTCCCGACGACATCGACCCCGCATACATCTCCTACGCAAAGATCCTGCATGTGAGCGGAATCTCCCAGGGTATCTCACCGAGTTGTCGCGAGATGGTACTGACGGCGGTGAAGATCGCCCACGATTCAGAGGTGCTCGTGTCCTACGACACCAATCTCCGCGTCAATCTGTGGGAATCAATGGCAGACGCGCGCGACTCCATGGAAGAGCTGCTGCCATATATCGACATCATCACACCGAGCTTCCCCCATGAGCCGGCGGCGCTGATCGACCTTCACACCGAGCAAGGGGTCATCGACTGGTTCCTCGAACGGGACGTCAATATTGTCGCCCTCAAATGCGGCGCAGAGGGCGCATGGGTCGGAACGCCGCGTGAGACCGTCCAAATACCGGGCGTTGCACCGCGAGGCCTTCTCCACACCAGCGGAGCCGGAGACACGTTCGTCGGCGGCCTGCTTCACTGCATCGCCAACGGAATGGACGCCGTCGAGGGAGCGCGATGGGGCGTCGCCTGCGCGGGCCTCAAGGTCGGTGGCCCGAGCATTGAGGCCCAACCGACTCGCGATGAAGTTATCGAAGTGCTGGAGTCGGTCCGGGTCGAGTACGTCGCTCGATGAGATACAATGCCTACCACCCATAGTAAGCAGAGCGAAGGTGCAAGGACAGCCGAATGATTATTGATACCCACCTGCACGTATACGCCGACGACGAGAGCCTCTTTCCGTATGTCACCGGTAGCAAGCCTGCCCGGCCCGCGTCCGTGGAATACCTGCTGCCCCTGATGGACGAGGCAGGCGTGAACAAGGCGGTGATCGTACAGCCCCGGACCTACTCGTGGGACAACCGGTACCTAGCGCACTGCATCGAGAGGTTCCCTGAACGCTTCACGGCGCTGGGACTCGTTGATCCTGCCTCTCCCGACGGCCCCGACCGGCTGGAAGAGCTGGTCCGCGAGCGCCGATTCTCTGGCCTTCGACTCGAACTTGGCTGGGAAGATGACCTCGACGACTTCCACGGCAAGGACCGTTGGCCCCTGTGGGAGCGAGCACAGGAGTTGGGAGTCGCATTCGGCATACTCGGGTCCGCAAGGGACCACTCATGCGTCGAGCCGATGGCGGCCATGTTCCCCGGCGTCAACATCCTGCTCGACCATCTGGGCGGACTTCCGCTCGACCCGGAGCAGCAGGCGCCGCTGATCAAAGCGACGATGCGACTGGCCAGATACCCGAACGTGTACGTGAAGGTATCCAACTTGCAGGGCAAGTCGAGCGAAGCCTATCCCTTCCGCGACACCTACGATCTCGCCAGACGCATCTATGACGCCTACGGCCCCGAACGGCTCATGTGGGGAACGGACTTTCCCGGCGTGATGGTCAAGTGCGGCTACGCAAACGCCGTGGAACTCGTCCGCACGCACCTGCCCTTCTTGAATGAGAATGACAAAGAATGGATTCTCCACAAGACCGCGAAGAAGGTCTTCCGATTCTAAGGACTGGCGGGACAAGCTCCTAAGGTGAAGAACTGATGACGAAATTCCAACTACAAAGGCGTTTGCCATGAGGCCCGGCGAGTGAATATCCCCATTGGGACCAGCGGCAGGACGGCCCTTGAGGTGGCGCGAGACGCGGCGAAGCTGGCCGGTACCTTCGCGAGAGAGCGATTCGATCAGGAAAAGGACATCACGTTCAAGCGCCCAGGCGACATTGTCACCGAGGTGGACATCCAAGCGGAGGCCCTCATCTTCGGGCTAATCCGGCAGGAGTTTCCCGACCATACGCTCGTTGGAGAAGAGAGCGCGGCGGACGTTCGGGCGGATTCGGGGTATGCGTGGATCGTCGACCCCGTGGACGGGACTCGCAACTACGCGGGGGGACTTCCCATCTACTCGACGGTCGTGGGCTTGGCGCTGGACGGTGAGGTCCTCGTCGGGGTGAACTACGACCCGGAACGCGACGACCTGTTCGAGGCCGAACGGGGCGTGGGCGCATACCTGAACGGCAAGCGCATCCACGTGTCCAAGAAGGCCGCGCTGAAGGACTGCATCATCGGCTTCGATCTTCCCTACAGCGATGTCGGGGCGCGATACGAGTTGGATATGCTAGCCCAGGCGGTCTGGCCGAACATGGGGACGGTGCGCACCATCGGATCGTCGGCGCTCGGCATCTCATACGCTGCTGCGGGCCGAACTGACCTGTATTTCCAGCACCGCCTTTCGCCTTGGGACCAGGTGGCAGGAATCCTGCTGGTTGAAGAGGCGGGCGGAGTCGTCACCGACCGTAACGGCAAGCGCGCCACCCTCTACAGCGACGGCATCATCGCGTCGAACACACGCCTTCACGCCGAGTTTCTCCGCCTGACCGAGGGTACCGACTGGCGTCGCCCTACACGCTAAAGGGCTACCAGGCCTCACGGAGGCTGGCGCAAGCAATTGGGATCGTTATGTAGATTCCGAGCGCATTACCCTCTGAATAGCAGGTAGCGGGGTGTCCTGCTGCAATATTCGCGATAATTCTGTCCGAATGCGGAGCGTAGGTGAGGCTCCTCCACACCCCGTACGTAGAAGTGGATGATAGGCACGATTCCGAATCCAAGAAGAAATGCCCATTGGGAAAGGCTAGCTGTGGCTGCTCCTAACAGCACGAGCCAATACCCCACATACTGAGGATTACGCGAATATCGGTAAATGCCCGTAGCAATCAACTTGTCCTCCACGAGTCCATAGAGCCGTGCTCGACTTGCATATTCGCGCCGCCCTCCCGCGATCAGACCCCCTCCGGCACTTGCGATGACTAGGCCGAGGGCCATGCTGATCAGCGATGGTTCGCTGAACGAACCTCGGTCCAGCCACGCGAGTGCGAACGTAACTGCTGCGTGAACGTTCATGAAGGCTCCCGTCCAGATCGCGACCGGCAATGAGATGTGCCCTAGACGGGCAAAGTCGTGTCTTGCACGTAGCGACATCGGAACAGCGGAGACCGCATTCAGTAACGAGATTAGTATCAGCCCGAGGATCATCTCGTTTCACCTCTCGCAACCTATTCCGGGAGGATCAGCACTGCACCCAAAGGAGCTTCGACACGGCGCTCAGTAATGTACACGTTTGCTGAGATTGGTGAGCAGAATGAGTGTCGGACCAGACGGCAGCGAGCTATCACCCCTACAAGTTGAGCGTCGTCTCCGCCAGCGCGAATACGCACGAGCTACGGTCGCCACCGATGGAGGCGCGCCAAATGTCGCGAGCGTACGGGACGCCGTCGACCGACACGCCGTCGACGGCAAGCTCTGTCTCGTAGGTGAAGTACAGCAGCGAGAAGATCTGCATGTTCGGCACCCCGGAGGGCGTCGGCCCCCAGTGGATGACTGCGGGGTCGGTCACCGTCCAAGCAGACACGACCCTGTGCCCGTCGGCCTCGACGATCCACGAGGGCTGCGTTCGCACATCCCCCGCCCTCGTCAGACGCGCCTCGACCACCGGCATATCGCGGTCGAACTGGTTCCCTCGTCCGCGGATCATGTTGTCGATCGTCCACTCCGCCAGACCGGCGCTGTCAGCGTAAACGGCATCGATGCCGGCGTCCGGTATGGTGACGAAGGCGACCGTTCCTTCTCCGGCGGCGCTGAACCGCGTGTGGTAGAGGCTGAAGCTCCCGCTGTCCTCAGTTTCCCCCGGTCGTCGCAAGTAGTTGATCCAATGCTCTCCCGACCAGTGCACCGTCCCATCAATGGTGTCTCCGCTCATCTATTCCTCCTCCTTGACCTGCTCGCCACTGCTATTCTCCGAGCGTGAGTTCGACGCTACTGAGTTCCGATCCGCGGTAGAACGTTATCAGCACCGGAGTCCCTGGACCATGCGTGAATAAGAATTTGGATAGCTCGCCGGAGTTGGTAACCGTCTGTTCATCGATGCCAACGATGATATCGCCCCTCTGCATCCCGGCCTCGAATGCAGGAGATCCTTCGCGAACGTCGGCAAGGAATACCCCGGCCCGCACGTCATAGGGTAGAGCAATTCCCAGCTGGATAATCAACTCCGCCGAAACATTGAGCGGCGTGATTCCTAAGGAACCGCGGCGGACCTCGCCGAATTCAACCAGCTGCTTCGCGACGAACCGAGCGTCATTGATGTTTACGGCAAAGCCGATTCCGCGTGTCTCCACGATGACGGCGGTGTTGATTCCGATCACCTCGCCCTGATCGTTCAACAAAGGTCCGCCGCTATTGCCCTCATTGATCGGGGCCGTGTGAAGCACCGTGTCGACGATCGTCAACTGAGGACTGGCGGGTGTAGAAACTCCTGTCGCGCTTACAATGCCGTTCGTGATGATAGGGTCTCCCGGGAGCGCGAAGGCGTATCCGATTGCCAGCACGGGTTGGCCGACGACCAATTCCGATGAATCGCCCAGAAGCGCGGGTTGAAGATCAACACCTTCCGAAGAAAACCTGACCACCGCCGTGTCGGTCTGAACATCACCACCAACCAAGTCGGCAAAGAAACTCTGTCCGCCGTGCAGGGTCACGATGATGTTCTCGGCGTTCTCCACCAAGTGGTAGCTCGTCAAAACATTCCCATTGCTATCCATCACGATGCCGGTGCCCACCAAATTGGCTCCCGGCGGATCGACTCCCGGCCCGATCTGCAGAGGCTCCGAGACTGCGATATGCACAACGGAGGGCCGGACAAGGGCAAATACTTCCGTGGCCGTCAGGCTCTGAGGAACCTGGTCATCGGGAGTTGGAGGTGTGACCGTCACCGTCGGAGTGGGAGTGAGAGTGGGAGTCGCGGTCGGTGACGGCGTGGCCGTTGGCGTGGGCGACGGGGTTCTGGTGGGCGTGCTGGTGGGAATCGGTGTGGCAATCAGACGCGGGGTCGGCGTAGGGCTGGGAGTCGGAGTTAGGGTTGGCGTTGGGGTTGAGGTAGCGGGCGTCGACACAGGAGTCGGCGTCCCTGGCGAGGAGCTAACGGGTGTAGCGGTGGGAGTCGGCGTTCTAGTCGGTGTCGGCGTCGGCGTGTCAGGCTCCGGCGTGGGACTTGCCGGCGCCGGAGTGACAGTCGGTTCAGGCGACCCGACCGGGGAGGGTTCCGGAGTGACCGCCGGGGTAGGGGTTGGAGTGGGGAGCGGACTGACCGGTGTAGGTTGCGCCGCAGGCGTCGGAGTGGGCGTCGGCGTCGCGGGAGGGACCGGCGTGGGTGTCGGTGTGGACGTTGCCGTTGGCTCGGGGGTGGGAATACTCGTGGGCGACGGCACCCGAGTATTCAGCACCACCACCGTCTGGACCGAGCGCGGCAGATAGATAACGATGGGCGTTGCTGTGGGGGGTTGATCAGGCGGCGCCGGTAGCGCGGTTGGAGTCGGGGTCGGCACGTCAACGGTTGGCTCAGTGGCCGGGACGGACGGAGCTTCGGTCGTAGGGCTCTCTACGACCTGGACATCGGGCGGCTTGCTGTCCCAACAGGCCACGCCGAAGACGCCGACTGCGCCCCAGACGGCAAACAGCAAGAACCGGCGACTGAGCACCGGGAGTCCCCCTTTTCCCGGAACCGTTCCCTCTTCTCCGCTCTTTCAGATAACGCGAATTCGTCGGGAAGCGGTACGCGGAGCGATTTTGCCAAGTTGCCGATAACCTTCCCTAAGGGAGAGGATATACCGGCCGCCGACGCTTCCGACCGGAATCGCCACGTATACCGAACGCTAGGCGAAGACCGATGCCGGAGCATGCGGCATGGTATCAGCAATAACGTCCAAGCACCCGTCCGGTTAGGCCGGGGAGTGACTCTGAACGAGGGCTAGAGCGCGAAACTCACGGGGCACCCAAGACTTCTGCGCCCGTGTCATGAGCCGAGCAGTGGAACGGACGAAGGGCTCCAATGCCGTGTGGGGTGATGGGTTAGCGGTTTCGGCGACGGCGGATGCGTCGGAGGCTCCGGGACTTGTCGAGGCGCTTCTGTTCTCCCCTCGAACGGAAGAACCGCCTGTTGCGCAACTCACGCAAAATTCCCGACCGCTGCATCTGGGTCTGAAATCGCTTCAGAAGCTGTTCGCCGTCTTCTCCATCACGGAGCGTTACGTGTGCCAATTCTCTATTCTCTCCATCTTCTCCAAAACAAATCGGGCGGGCCAGTCGGCACGCCGAACTGATTATACCACTTCTCGGACGATGAACTGCAATGACATAACCGGCGAGGTGGCGACATCTACTGCAATAGCCCGGCCTCACGGAGAATGGCGGGTATCTGTGCCTTCTCTTCTTCGGTAAGCGAACGCATCGGCGCGGATACCGTGTCGTGGTCGATGATCCCCAGAATCTTCAAACTCGACTTGAGGCCCGACGACGTTGAGGCGTTTCGTCCGCCCGCCTTTGCGAGTCCCATCACTCGTTGAGCCGAAATGGCAACGCCGAGATGCTCGTTCGCCTTCTCCGTGTCCCCGGCGTCACCGGCCTCCCATGCCCGCGAGAGAGAGGCGGCAGCGACGTTCGCCCCGCCGGGGATGACGCCATGCGCTCCCAGGCATTTCGTCATCGTCGTGCGGTAGACGGAACCGAGGAATCGGTACATCTCCGCCCCGTTCCTTTGGCAGCGCGACACGAGCTCGGCAAAGGCCTCTCCCTGGCCGGATGAGTCCTTTACACCGACGACCGTGCCCTCCGCAGCAAGATTGGCTATCGTCGCCGGCTCCACGGTCAGCTTAACCGTGATCGGGATGTTATACACCCAGAGAGGCTGGGACACGGCGTCGCTGATGGCCCGAAAATGGTCGGCTATCTCGCCCTGATCATACAGGTAGTAGTACGGCGGCGTGGCGGCAATGCCATCGAGACCACTCTCGGTCAATGCCCGCGCCATGTCGATTGCCGCTTGGGTACCCGCAGCG
Organism: Dehalococcoidia bacterium; assembly: GCA_965247555.1. Taxonomy (GTDB): domain Bacteria; phylum Chloroflexota; class Dehalococcoidia; order Lucifugimonadales; family VXLM01; genus VXLM01. The sequence continues at coordinate 1,229,421 of CBDFHR010000009.1, forward strand.
GAAACGTTGCCTATCACCGGCACTCGACCGTTGACCTCTTCAGCGGTCTTCTCAATTGCGAGGAGACGCTGATCGTCCCTCAGCGCGGCGAACTCGCCTGTCGTCCCGGCGGCCCATATCCCGTGGACTCCCTCGTCGATGAGATAGTTGACCAGCCGTCGGAGCGAGGCGGTGTCCACTCGCTCGTCCGGCGTCAGCGGCGTAACCGTCGGTACGACGACACCTTTGAATTTTCCGTTTATCATAGTCCTGCTTTCGTTGGGGAGGATTGCCCTCGAACGGTGTATGGTCTCCTAGCGCTTGGGCCGCGCACCATTCTATCGCAGTCCCAATGAACTTTCGAGCGTCGCAAGGCTGTAGAAGCCATTGCGCTTCGAGCATTACCTATCGTCTGTAGGAAACAAGAAGCACGACCGCGCTCACCGCTTCCGGCTCTCGACGGCATAGTGAGGAACGGGCCTTCCTTTATCATTGAGTGAGAGTCCGATTGAGCGCATTCCCATTTTCTCCATCACGCGGACCGACCTTGCATTCTCCGGCCTTGCGCTGGCAATGACTCGGTCGAAGCCGAGAGCCTCGAATCCGTACTCGAGAATCTTTGCACCCGCCTCCGCCGCAAGCCCTCTGCCCCACGCATCCTTTGCCAAGGCATACCCGATCTCGATCTCCCCTTTGTACTCCCCGTACTGATGGCGCAGGAATCCGCAGTAGCCGATGAAGGCGCCGGTCTCCTTCAACACGAGGGGCCACATGGTCCAGCCGTGTCGCTCGTAGTCGGCGATGCGGTTGGAGACGAACTGTCGGGTCTCCTTCTCCGACCATGGCTGGTAGTGCCCGATGTACCGCATCACATCGGGGTCAAGCGACATCGGCCTGACGAGCAGCCAGTCGTCCGCCTGCCAGTTGCGGATGATGAGTCGTTCCGTCTCCAGAAAAGGGGCCGCTTGCACCACACTACTCCCGTTCGGCTGTCAAGAGGCGTTCGAGCATACCTATAGCTTGTCCAGTCTCACAAAAGTGCGCATCGGGGAAACCGTTCACGAACGACCGCCATCTTCTCCGGCTTGCCTCCTTCAAACGCAATAGGGGTGTACCTACGACTCTTGGCCTCCCAAAACCACTCTGCGACGGCCCTACCGTGCGACGGCAGCCTGTCTAGTGAGATGACAGCCTCATCGGGAAATTCGCCCTTGAGACTCGGCACGCTTTGGGTGCTCCAGTGCACAGGCACGACATGTCCGGCATCGGTCATTGGAACAATGCGCTCCAATGCCTCGCTCTCGTTCCAAGGTACGTAGAATACGCGGGCCATAAGAAGAATGTTGGCGGTCTTTTGGGTATTGAACAGGCGTCACAACCGTAGTTCTTAGCCATACATCTCGTCAATAGGATGGCAAGACGCGCTTAGCGCAGCCAATTCCGCTACAATGGCTCCGCAATCCAGCTTGGGCCCCATGCTGATAACATGCGAGGAACCCGCAAATGACAGATCGAACCCGCAACGAGCCCATCATCTTCACCGACGACGCATGGATCATGAGCGAGGAGCCTCCTCTGACGCCGGAAATCATCAGGGAGAAGATGATCCGTCCGCTCGAAGGGATGCCCGCCGCCCTGTGGTGGTCGGTGGGCGACCACGAGGTCTATCACCACGAGACGGAGGTCGGCGAGATCGTTGGCGACGGGTACGACCTCTCTGAGCTCTCGGATGGATCGCGACAGAAGGCCATTAACGTCAGACACCTGACCGAGACTGCGGGCGGGCCCGTGACGGTGATTTCGTCCCTGTGTCGGGAGGCAGGCATCGAGTTCCTCCCCCGCGTACGGATGAACAGCCATTACGCATACTTCGCGCCGCCCTACACGGAGACCTATGCCCCGGGGTACGGCAGGTACAGGCAGGAGAATCCCCACCTCCTTATCGGGCGTCCGGGAGAGAGCATCCCTGAGGGAACGATAGACTGGGACATCAGGACAGGGAAGGACTATGCCTATCCCGAGGTCCGCGACTACGCCTACTCGATCATCACCGAGCTGTTCGAGAGGTTCGACGTTGACGGCGTGGAGATGGACTTCAACCGTCATCCCGGCGTCTTCCGGCGGGAGGAGGCATACCAGAACCGCTACCTGATGACCGACCTCGTGAGGCGCGTCCGCAGCCGGCTGGACGAGGTCGGCGCGGAGCGTGGGCGTCACCTCAAGCTGGCGGTGCGCGTGGCACCGACCCTTGCCAATTCCGAGAGGATGGGGCTCGATGTATCGAAGTGGATGGCGGACGGGCTTGTGGACACGGTCGTCGCGGGAGTCGGCTGGATACCCTTCGAGATGCCGATAGGCGAGTTCGTCGAAGAAGCGCGCGGGACCGGGTGCGCGGTGTACGGCTGCCTGGAGGGACTGCGCCCACTCGTGGACGACAACGCCCTGCGCGGGGCAGCCTACCGCTACTGGGAGGCAGGCGCGGACGGCATCTACCTCTACAACTACTTCACCCTGCCTCCCTCGTGGATACGCCGGACGCTCCCTCAACTGGCAGACCCCGCCAAGCTGAAGCATTCGTCCAAGCGGTACGAGGCGGACCATGCCGACAGAATCCAGTACGGCGGACACGGAGGTGCCTTCAGAAACGCCGTCCCTGCCGCCCAGATGCCTATTGCCCTTGTGGAGACATCCACCGGCCGAGGGCCTGTCGTGAACATCGAGGTCGCCGATGACGTGGAGACCGCTCGTGCCGAGGAAATGCTGGGCCGCTGCGTGCTCGGAGTTACTATCGACAACTTCGCGCCGGACGACGAGGTCGAAATCCTACTCAACGGTAAGGAACTCCCGTGGGGAACGGGCCGCGAGACTTTCGTTGCCGGAGGACGGAAGTGGCCCACTCTGGAGGGAACGGTCGGCCTTCAATACGACATCGGCAGCCCACCCCTGCGCCTGGGAGTCAACGAGGTAGAGATACGCCGTTCGACTCCATCGAACGACGTTGGCAATCAGCCGGTCGTGACCAATGTGGAGATCACGATAACCTACCAGGGGACATAAGGACCCTGACTCTGTCACTCTCAAGTGTGAGTGAGGCCGCGGCGGTATCCCAAAGACCCCCTACTCATCGGAGCCCAGCCCTCGGCAGGCACAGGACGAAGGGGGTTCGCTGAGAACTATCTGAGTCCGGCTTATCTCGTGATCTATCCCCTACACGCCCTTCATGATGTCGAAGCCCAGTTCCAGATTCTTGGCAACCATTCGTCGGATGCGGGGATTGTCACTCTTGACGTAGGACTCGGACGGTCTGAGCGAGTAGTTGGACACTTCGTAGAAGTCCCTGACCTCCCGCTCCTTCGACTCGGTGGTCGGGTTCTCGATGAAGTTGATCGCGTGCTGATGACGACCGTCGTGACCGCCGAACGCCGCGTGCAGAATGTGCTCGGTGAACACCGCGAGGTCTCCCGGCTGTAGCTCAAGCGCCACACTGGGTACCTCCGGCTGCTGCAGACCAAATGGCTTCAGTTGGGGGTTGTCGCTGCCGTGCCGGAGCGGCTCGAGGAGGTCGGGCGTGTTGCGCCGATGCGAACCGGGCACCACACGCAAACTGCCCGTCGCCGCGGTCAGACTCTCCGGGTAGAACGCAATCTTGACGGACTTGACCGTCTCGTCCCAAAGCCCCGCCCCGTGCCACAGCGTATCCCCGGCGTGGAGATTGCCCTCGGTGCCAATGAGAAAGAAGTCCGGCCCCAGCAGGTCCTCTCCGATGCTGTAGATCCGGTCGTCCGCTGCAAGCCCCGCCATGAAGGGCCGTCGCTCGAAGAATGGTTGAAGGGCCGCTCGCCCGGTGGGCAGTTTTACACCGAGACCTTCACGAAAAATCTCGTCAGATTCCCGCTTGATCGTGGCAATCTCGTCAGCCGTGAAAACGCCCCGCAGCACGAGGTATCCGAACGCATCAAAGAATTGCCTTTCGTCTTCGCTCAGCATGTGCCACTCCCTTTGAAATGGTAGACAATACCCACCGATCTCTTGCTGTAGCCCCCCAATTTTATCAGCCTATCACGCGAATGGGCACGTACTGTATGCTCGGGAGCCTGTATCAGTTTGGTCGGTAGGTCAGTTTTTGAGGATGGTCTTACATCCCACTCGTCACTCCCGCGAAGGCGGGAGTCCATGACCCGGGGCGTGAGCATAGCTCCGACTCAACCACCCGACCGACTAAACTGATACAGGTTCTATGCTCGGTGCTAACTGGATGTACGCCGGTCCCGAATGCCGGCGTGATAGAATCGCGCCCCACATTCCGATTGAAAACTGCGATCGAGGCGTTAGAGCAACTGATGACCAACCCCAACACTGCCCCCAACATCGTCGCGCTGGGCGGCATGAATATGGCGCTGATCGGAACGGCGACTAGGCTGCCCCATCCGGGCGAGACCCTTCGAGGCGACCGCTTCTACACTGCTCCCGGCGGCAAGGGCGCCACACAGGCCGTGGCTGCCGCGCGCCTCGGAGCGAACGTGAAAATGGTCGGGCGCGTGGGCAAAGACATCTTCGGTCCGAGACTTCTCGACGCGCTCAAGAACGACGGTATCGACGTGACAGGGGTCGCCGAAGACCCGGACCATCCCTCCGGCGTCGGAATGATCATCCTGAACGCCGAGCGACAGAACCACGTCTTGGCCATCTACGGAGCGAATCTGCAGTCCAACGAAGACCAGCTCGCGGCCGTCGAGACGGCGTTGGAATGGGCGGATGTCCTCCTCCTCCAAATGGAGTTGCCTTTTACTCTCTCCATGGCTGCCGCGCGCGCCGCCAAGGCCCGAGGCGTTACCACAATGTTGGACCCGGCCCCTGCCTCCGACATCCCCCTTGAGGCTTTCCACGACCTGGACATCATCACACCAAACCAGACCGAGGCGGAATACCATACCGGCATCCGAGTCGACGACATACCGTCCGCTCAGGCGGCTGCGGAAGCGCTGATGGAGCGAGGCGTGGGTACGGCAATCGTGAAGATGGCAGAGCAAGGGGTCTACTGGGCCTCACAGGAAGACAGCGGTTACATGCCAGCTTACGAGGTCGAGGTGGTCGATACCATCTCGGCGGGCGATGCGTTCAGCGGCGCTCTGGCCGTGGCATTGGGCGAAGGCCGGAGTATGGAAGAGTCCATCCGCTACGGCGCCGCGGCGGGCGCACTGGCGGTCACCAAGCGTGGCGTTCAGACCGCGATGCCCTCACGCACGGAGGTGGACGGCCTGTATCAACGGGACGGGGCGTGAAAAACAACTCGGGAGAACCGTTCATAGCGCGGAATCGGTGAGCCACACGCTGAACCTTGACAAACGAAAGAGCTTTCTTGTAGATTTTCGTCAACACGACTCACAGAACAATGCCAATCAAGTGTGTTCTTACTGGTTTGTGCACAGAAACAGTATTTTGGAGGGAGGAATACCTGTGATGCATAGAAATCTGAATTCTAAGATCATGGTCGGGTTGATAGCAGGCGTACTACTCGCATTCATCCTCGCTGGTTGTTTCGGTGACGACTCGGACGACGTGATACAGACCGACGCCGATACACCCCCATCAGCGGAGCAGGCCGCCCCAGAGGCCACGGCGGCTCCTACAGCAGAACCCGAGCCGCCTGCCGCTGCGAGCACCATGACAGGCGGCGAGTGCTACATACTCGGTGATCCTGTCACAGACTGCCCACCGGTGAGCCCTCACAAGTGGCAGCCTCCGGCTATGGCTCCGAACAAGTATCCGATCTACGAAGGCGAGAGCCCGGTGCCGTCTACGTTCTTCGAATCACCTATGTCGTACCAACTGGTCAAGGCAGGGGAGTTGCCGGCTGTCAGCGAGCGGCTTCCTCACCCACTGGACATCAAGGTCGTCGATACACCCGAAGGCATCGGCGTGTACGGCGGCACCTTCCGTCTGACCGCCCACTTCCTGTTCGTCGGCGAGTTCGCGCTTGGACACTGGGTGAAGAGGGACTCGGAGGGAATCAGGTGGCACCCCCACGTGGGTAAGTCCTTTGAGGTCAGCGAGGATGGGCGCGTCTGGACCATGAAGCTCAGGCAAGGCCTCAAGTGGTCGGACGGGAAGCCTTTCGAGATTGAGGACGTCCGGTTCGGATGGGAAGACGTCGCCTTCAATCCTGAGATAAACACCTTCGCCCTTGAGGTATACAAGGACCCCGTCACCGGGAACCGAGTAGAGTTCAATGTAGTGGACGAACAAACCTGGCAGCTCAGCTACGATACGCCGACACACGGGCTATTTGACGGGAAGCTGGTACGTAATGACCACTGTGGAGGTGCCCGTGGACGGCTCTGCTGGTTCTCTCACCACGAATACAACAAGCAGTGGCACCCGAAGTACGCCAGTTCCGCCGCGCTGAACTCCGAGATCGCGGAGAATGAAGTAGAGAATTGGGTGCAACTCTGGAACCTCAAGAACAACGCCGAGATCAACACGGAGAGGCCCTGCGTACAGCCGTGGTGCACCACTGCCGAAAGCGACACGGAGCGCACCTATACACGGAACCACTACTTTTTCGAGGTAGACCCCGAAGGGAACCAACTCCCGTATATCGACCAGGTGTCCAACTTCAGAATGGAGAGCCGCGACGTGGCGGTGTTCCGGGCGATGAACGGCGAGCAAGATGGCCAAACAACCCCGTACCTGATCAAAGAGCTACCACTCTATACGTCCAACATGAACCAGGGCGACTACAGCATCTACCACTGGCCGTCCACGGGCGGCAACGACGCTCCCATCTCCCTGAACCAGACCTATAACGAGGATCCCTATATCGGCCAACTCATTCGGACGGGGGATTTCAGAAAGGCCCTGTCGCTGGCAATTGACCGCAAGGCGATCAACGAGGTGGTCTACCTGGGCATTGGCACCGTTCAGAACTATGCCCCGCATGCCGTGACACCCTACTATCCGGGGCCCGAGGTCGCGTCGCTTAACATCCATCACGACCCAGACGAGGCCAACCGGCTGCTGGACTCACTCGGCCTAGACAAGAGGGACGCCGAAGGCTTCAGACTCCGGGCCGACAACGGAGAGCGTCTGCAGTTGCGGTCCGCCCTCTGGGCCAGCCCCAGCTATCCGGAGGACATACCGATCATGGAGTTCGCGGAGCAGGGCTGGGCCGCGGTCGGCATCGAGTCCACTCACAAGCTCGACCGTAACGCAGCCAACGACATCGCGAACAACACGGCGTACATGTTCATTCGCGTGGACTTCGGCAGGTATCAGGCCAACCCGTGGATCGGGGACGAAACTCGAACCGTACCGCTGCGTGCAGGCGCCTATCAGGCCTCGGAGATAGGCCGATACATCGAGTCCAAGGGTGAGAGTGGCATGGGGCCGACTGGTCCGAACCCGAACTGGCTGCCCTTGGCGCCTGAGGGCACCTACCCCGCGGATGCGTCCGGAAACCTGAAACGCCTGCAGGACCTTTGGCAGGAGGGGCGGAAGTACTCCACCTTCAATCCCCAGCGTATTAGGATCGGCAGGGACCTCTTCCGGATAAACGCAGAGGAACTATATGTAATACCGACCGTTGCCTTCTCTGGTAGTAGCAGGGGCATCTTCATCAACCGCAACAACGTCCACAACCAGCCCAAAACCCACGAGCTCGACCACTTCGGTTGGCACACGGAGACCTACTACTTCGAGCAGGGCAAGGACAACCTAAATAACCCTGGCAACAGGTCTCAGTTCTGCGAGAGTTGGGCCTTCAACCAGGGCGGCGTCCAGCAGTGTTCCCAGTAGACTGAATCGGGGTCGTACGGTACGATGGTATGGTGATCGGGGCCTCTCGACGAGGCCCCGGTTTTTTCTAATCCCCCAACCCCTTCGACACTGCGTGTTGAGAGTACCCGGTAGGTAACTGTTCAGAGTTGAGGGGAGATGAGTAGGGTGCGGCATTCGGAGAGTGGAATTTAGGCTCTTGGCTCGCCAGGCGCCAAAGAGGGGTGCCAGGGCCATCTTGCTGTAGGTGCCCTGTTGAGAGCGAGTCCCGCCGCTGATCTTACGGCTGACCACCAAGTGTCTGGGGCTCCGTTCAGCGGCGCTCTGGCCGTGGCATTGGGCGAAGGCCGGAGTATGGAAGAGTCCATCCGCTACGGCACCGCGGCGGGCGCACTGGCGGTCACCAAGCGTGGCGTTCAGACCGCGATGCCCTCACGCACGGAGGTGGACGGCCTGTATCAACGGGACGGGGCGTGAGTCCCCATGGCCTACGGTGCATTCTTCCGGCATGATTCACAGCATTCGACAACTCTTCCCAAATCCGTAAGGCGGTCGGCGGCCTGCGGGCGCTAGCAGGCTCATGCCGGTCTCACCCGGTGAGGTGAGGGCACGTGGAAAAGCAGCCTATCTCGAAAGACGTCGGAAGCAGCACCAGAGCCTGTATCAGTTTGGTCGGTAGGTCAGTTTTTGAGGATGGTCTTACATCCCACTCGTCACTCCCGCGAAGGCGGGAGTCCATGACCCGGGGCGTGAGCATAGCTCCGACTCAACCACCCGACCGACTAAACTGATACAGGTTCGCAGCACCATCGAATCTTGACAAGGCCCGACCGCGTCCTCTATAGTTACGTCCGGTCTCTCTGAGACCAATCGTTAGGTCGTGTCGCTCCACAAGTGCGGGACGATCAAAAAGCTCATTACATAGAATCTCATAGGGAGGAAAAAAATGTTAGGAAAGATTAGACGGCTAACAATGTTGATGTTCGCATCTACGGTTGTCGTCGCGTTGGCGGCGGTTGGCTGTGGGTCCGACGATACGTCCGATGCGGCTCCGACGCCGGACGTGGCGAAGATAATTCAGCAGGCTCTCGATAGCGCACCACAGGGCGCAACCGTCGATCAGATCCAGTCCATGGTATCCGACTCGATCTCGGCGGCCGTGGCTGCGATGCCCGAATCGCAGCCGGGTCTGACCCGTGCGGACGTGGAGTCCATTGTCCAGAGCGCCTCCGGCAACCAGCTTTCTGCGGCTGATGTCAAGCGCATCGTGGATGACTCCATCCGCGCACTGCCTGCTCCGGAGATTGACCAGAGGCAGCTCACTAGCCTGATTGAGGCGGCTGTCACACAGTCCGTCCCAGAGGGCGTCAGCGCTGCGGAGATCAACCGGATCGTGCAGTCCCAAGTGAGCGCCGGGCTGTCGGGATCGCTTACCCGCGGCGACGTTGAGGATTTGGTTTCCTCCGCCGTAAAGAACGCGGTCGGAGACCAGCTTTCCGCCGCGGACGTGCAGAGAGTCGTCGACGGGGCGCTCGTAGCGACTAACGCAGCCATCGACGGCGCTGCCAAACAGGCGGCGAACGCGGCTATGGCAGCGGACACGGCGGCTATGTCGGCGGACACGGCGGCGGACACGGCCGCTACGGCGGCTAAGGCCGCGGATTCGGCGGCTATGGCAGCACAATCGGCGTCGGTAAAGGCGGATTCGGCGGCTATGGCAGCACAATCGGCGTCGGAACAGGCGGGACAAGCCATATCGGTTATTTCCGAAGTTCAAACCGCTGTTCGCGGATACATTGTGCCCGAGCAGTGCTACGCCAGGGGCAATCTAGTGAGTGACTGCCCAGCCAAGGGTGTTTCATCCTACTCTGCCGGCCCGCATACTCCGGGTTCCCCCTGGCTCTACCACTCCGCATACGACGGCCCCGTACCGGAAGCATTCTTCGAGTCCCCGCTTTCCGCTCAGTTGGTCAAGGACGGAACTCTTCCACCCCTACTCGAGCGCCTGCCCGTTCGGAATGACGTCAGTGTCGTGCTCGGTCCTGACGGTATCGGCGAGTATGGTGGTGCGTACCGCATCACCGAGATTCGCTCCTACACCGGTGAGTGGATCGCATTCGGGTTCGTCCAGCGCGACTCCGACGAGATCAACTTCGGCGCCGGCGCCGGCAAGAGTTGGGAAGCAAGTGAAGACGGTCGAGAGTACACGTTCACGCTGCGGCGCGGCCTTAGGTGGGACGACGGCGCTCCTTTGACCGTCGAAGACGTTCGGTTCGCCTTTGAAGACCACAACTTCAACAAGGAAATCAACCCGTTCGTCCCCGCGCAGATGTCCGACCCCGTCACAGGGGAACAGGCTGAGTTCAGCGTTGTCGACAACCTCCACTTCAAGATCGCGTTCGATTCTCCGAACTGGGTCTTGATGGAGCAGACCCTCACGCAGAGCCTCTGCATGAGGAACCGCTTCTGCTGGTTTAGCCATCCGAACCTGAAGAAGCTCCATCCCAAGTACACCGACCCCGATAAGGTTCAGGCTCGCGCGGATGCAATGGGCCTGAAGGACTGGAGAGACGTGATGCACGCCTCTCAGAACGTCCAGTTGGCCCGCTTCGAGTTGGAGCCGTTCGAGGATGTCGGGTCCACCGGATGCGTGGCCCCCTACTGCTTCGTCGAATACAAGCCTGGCGAACTCGCGGTCGCCGAGCGCAACCACTACTTCCCGTTCGTCGACCCCGCCGGCAACCAGCTGCCCTACACCGACCAGGTCGTCATGATCATCCTGCCGGGTGACGAGGCTACCGTTCGGTTCCGGTCGATGGCCGGTGAGACGGACGGACGCTCCACGAACTACATCCTGCCCGAGCTCCCTCTGTACATTCAGAACATGGAGAAGGGAGACTACAGCATCTACGGCTGGCCTGCACTCGGTGGCGCCGACCTCGGATTCGAAATGAACCAGACATATAACGTGGATCCCCAGATCGGACGGCTGATACGTACCAAGGAATTCCGCGTCGCCTTCTCCCACGCGCTTGACCGCAATGGCATAAACGAGACCGCTCAGCTTGGGCTCGGCGTCATCCAGAACCGCGTACCTCACCCGAGGACGCCGTACTACCCCGGTGATGCCGGCCTCAGGCAACTGTACATGGACCAGGATCTCGAAAAGGCGAACATGATGCTCGATGACCTCGGCCTGGACAAACGAGACAGTGAGGGATTCCGAACGCTCCCCAACGGTGAACGCGTAAGCATCAAATTCGTCGTCTCGCCGTCCCACGGCCGACCCGTCATAGCGGAGCTGCTCAAGGCCCAACTCGCCGAGGTTGGAATCAACATTGTCATCGACGTCAACCAACGGGCTCACGAGCCGTTGCGTGCCGAAGAAGAGTGCTGCAGCATCAACACGAACCTGTCCCGCCACACCGTAAACCCGTGGATGCGCTTCAGAACCAACTTCATTCCATTCCACGAGATCTACTTTGCTCCGGGAAGGTCGATCGCTAAGTACTACCGAACACAGGGTGCAGAGGGCATGGCGCCGGGCACCGATGCAAGCTTCCTGCCGCTGGCGCCTGCCGACGCGTTCCCTGCCGACCACGCAGGTTGGTTCAATGACCTGTACGACGACACGATCGCAGGGTTCGCCAACTCCACGTTCGACCCGCGCCGCGTCGAGCTCGGCAAGGACATGTACCGGAACCATGCTGAGAACCTGCTGGCCGTCCACGTCTCGGCCTTCTCCAACGCGCACATCGGCATCTTCCTCAACAGGAACAACATGAGAGGCCAGCCGTTCACCCACGCGCAGGACCACAACGGCCATACCGGTTGGGCGTACTTCTTCGACAACGGGCAGGACAACTTCAACCACCCGGGCAACAGGTCACAATACTGCGAGAGTTGGTCCTTCAACCAGGGTGGCGTTCAGCAGTGTTCCGACTAGACTGAATCGACTGTTAGGAAACGATGGTATGATAATCGGGGCCTCTCGAGGGGCCCCGATTTTCGTAATTCCGGTTCTCTTTCGCAGGGAGGTCTCATATGTCTAAGCCGCCGCGCATCATGTTCTACCACGACGGGAGACATCCCCTGATATATATGTACGAACCTCCCATGCAGAAGGAGGAGTACCAGCACGCGGTCGACGAGATCGCGGGCACCCCGATAGACGTGCTGATGTTCGGCGTCGGCGACGGACGCACCGTTCTCTACGACACCAAGGTCGGGGAACTGTGGGGGCATCACCTGGACCGCTGGAACCACGCCATATGGCGTCGGACGCACCAGAATGCCAGGTCCCTGATCGACGAGGGACACGACCCGCTTCAGGTAGTTACCGAGCGCGCCCACGACAAGGGAATGCTCATCTACACCGTCCTTCTCGTCCAGATGCCGAGCGGCGAGCGCGGCGGCGAGGAAACCCTGAACACCAGGGGCTCCCTTTTCCGGTTCGAGAACAAGCAATGGGACATCGGCGCGGCCGGCGACCTCGACCCCGAATGGCCCGGCTACGAGTGCGCCGACTTCAAACACCAGGAGATACGCGACGAGCGTTTTGCGCTGATTAACGAGATGCTCTCCAACTACCCCATCAACGGCCTCGAACTTAGCCTCGTTCACCACCCGTACTACTTCCACCCGAACGAGGTGGAAGAGGGCCGCGAGATCATGACCGACTGGATTCGCCGCGTGCATGATGCCGTCAAGTCCGGCGGCGAGGAACGGGAACTGGTCATTCAGGTTCCCAACTCCATCGAAGAAGCAGTGTCAATCGGCCTCGACGTACCAAAATGGATCGAAGAGGGAATCGTCGACGTTCTCGTGGCGGCCGAGACCACAGGCTCCAACCTGCTCAACACGATGGCGGACTTTCGTCCCGTTGTAGAAGCGGCAAAGGGCTCGGGAGTCCGTGTGTACGCCAATATCAACAGTCTCGTCGACTCCGACCGCCTCGCCTCCGGCACCATCGAAATGATACGTGCCGCCGCGACGAACTACTGGCGACAGGGCATCGACGGGCTCTACCTGGGACACTGGCACGAACGCTGGCCGTACACGTCCGACTTGTACGAAATATTTCGCGAACTCCCCCACCCCGACGTGATGGACTATCGCGACAAGATCTATATCATGCCGACCGAAAGCCCCCGCCGCAGCTCGCTCGGACGCGAAGGCGAGCCTTCCGTGCAGCTGCCAAGAACGTTGGAGGTCGGCAATCCCCAGACATTCACCTTCACCATCTCCGACGATCTGCCGAGATGGGACGCCGCGGGACGTGTCCACGAGGTCGCCCTGCGGGTCATGCTCTCCGGCGTGTCGGAAATCGATCAGATAACCTTTAGGCTGAATGGGAAAACGCTCCCCGACAGTCTCCGCCGCACGATCAACCAGATGTACCGCCTACGGTCGCCAAGACACCGCATCTTCGGCTACTGGTTCATCTTCAAGCTTGATAGCGACCACTGGCCGCAGCAGGGCGAAAACGAGATGGAAATCACCCTCGAACATCGCGACACCATATTGACCATGGACGCGGCGGTCCGCGATGTCGAGTTGGACATAAAGTACCTCATGGGCAAGAGTTTCCATCGCGGCTTCGTCGACCAGGACCTCGGCCCCTACGACTACTCCAGCTAACCAGGCAGCACCAGACCGATTCCTGTCTGGCTTGACGGCAAGTGCGGCAAGAAATTCAGCACAGACTAATCGCAGAGAGGAACAAAAACATGTCCAAGTACAGGGCAGGCGTCATAGGACTCGGATGGATGGGGCTGCTGTACGACCTCGCCGGCCGGCTACCCTATCGGTTGGGTATCGATACCGCGGACAGCATAGACAAGCCGACCCCGGAGCTAGACGTACACCGCCGGTTCCATCTCTACGAGCAACACCTGCCAAAGGGTACCCCGACCTCCTATTCCGAGGCCCTCCACGACAGGTCCGAGATCGATCTCGTAGCCGGTTGCGACCGCGACCCGAAGCGCCTCCAGGCATTCGGTGACCGATATGGCGAAGTCGCCCTCTATACGGACGGCGAAGAGATGCTCGAGAAAGAAAAACTCGATATCGTGGCAATTGCAACGAATACCAAGAGCCGCCCCGAGCTTGTGCGTCTCGCCGTCGAAAACGGGGCAAAGGCAGTTGTCACCGACAAGCCGATGTGTCACACCCTTGCGGAGGCCGACCTGATGGTGGACGTCTGCAGAGACGCCAGCGTGCCACTATCGTGCGGCGCGATCTCGACCACACACCCGTCCTTCGCCAAGGCCAAAGAACTCCTCGAATCGGGCGCGATTGGAGACGTAATTTCGATGGAAACGTCGGGCCGGCCAGGAGCGCAGCACCAGAACTGGTCGTACTTCCTCAACAGCGCACCCGCATGGGTCGTCGGCACAGCCGATCAGCCGCCCCTCGAAACGGGCAGCAGCGAGTTCAAGGGACAGGGACTGGTTGTCTGCGAGGACGGAACGATTCTCCACTTCCGTGAGGGCGCTCCCATGGTGCGAATCAGCGGCTCCTCCGGGGAGATGCTCCACAGCAACCAGCGCGAATGGATTCTCGCCCAGGACATCGATACGATTGGCGGCACAAAGCGCGTCGACATACCGTGGCCTGGACCGCAAACGGGAGCTTACGGCACCACCTATTCCGTCGCCGACATCATTGACTGCCTCGATGGAAAGCTCGACGAGCCGAAGAACTCCGGCCGTAGGGTCGCCGTAGCCCTCGAGGTGGAGATTGCGCTGAAGCTCTCGTCCGCCAACGGAGGCCGTAGGGTCGACCTGCCGCTTGAAGACCGGTCGCTCGGCCTCAACTACGAGTGGTGGAGATAGGAACCAGGCCCGCCTACTGCTTGTAGGCTACATCCAACTCGACGTTGGTAAGCGACGCCGTGCTGCCTGCATCCCCATCCGAGGGGACGATTCGGACCCCAATCGTGTTGTCACCGTGCCGCAGCGGTGGGCAGCCCACCTCGAACGTCAGGCTCTTGCCCTCGTTGGTTCGTTCTTCCGGATACGCCGGATACTCCATCCAGAAGTGAGGGGTAATCCCCAAGCGCTTCCAGCCGTCCACGGCGTCGGCCCCCGATTGTCGGGGGAGCGTCGTCCCATTGACTGTTACCTCGATATCGACATCAGGCTGCAGGTCTACGAACCGCAGCGTCAGCCGGCATCCTTCGAGGGCATCGTCGGCAATGGCCTCGTCGAGGTCGTCCGTTACCTCCATTGAGAACTCGGGCCCGCCGCCGTCCGAGATGGGACGCAGCGTCACCGGAAGGTAAGTCGAGGGTGAGGCATACCTGAACGCGCCACCATGACCCCGTGAGGGATACACCGGCCCTGCGCTGTCCAATTCGTACCGCTTATTCAGCCGCGCCAGGCGACGAGGGTCAGTGACTTCCTCAGCAATCCGTTGGTTCCACTCCGGATAGATCGTATAGAAGTTGTACAGGTAGATACCCGTTGCCCCATGACTCATCCACCGCGCCGCGAGCGCTCGCACGGCGTCATCGTCCATGTGCCTCGTCGCCTCGATGCACCCGTACACAAGGCATCCCGTACCCTCAGCGGCTTCCACAAACTCCCTGATTGGAGTCTCGAACGGGATGAACCCGCCCCCGACCGCCACAACGTCCACCAGCCCGTCACGAATCCACCGCTCGACATCGAGGCCGATCCTGACCGAGTCTGCCAACGTCGGAGGCACGCGAACGGCAAGCTGCAGTTCCCTGCCTCTCTCCTCTCCGACCTCTTGGAGGCGAAGGTGCACACGCTCGATGAGATCGGTCATCAGATATCGGTTTTGGTACGCCTCCTCGGGACGGAAGCATCCGGGGTGGCGCATGAAATCCAACTCAACGCCGTCCACGTCGAAGCGCTCGAACGTCTCGAAGATGATCCGCTCCATGTACTCCCGCACCTCCGGAAAGGCGTAGTTCTTTCCCGTCCGAAGTCCCCATGTCAGGCTGCCCACGGCAAGCTCTTCGCCGGGCTTCCCGATGAGTAGGTCGGGACGGTCCCGCCGGAACCGTCCGTAGGCCGGGTTGCGCGGGTCGATCTCGTAGTGGCTACTCATCCTGACACGCGGGAAGAACGGTAGCCCCGCCTCCCTGCACAGCTTGGCCAACGCCGTGACCGGGCCTCCACACTCATCCATCAGCGCCCGGACGTTTTGCGCAATCATCCCTATCACTCCGGGAGTGCCGGAATGGACGAACGAGTACGTTCCCTCATCCAGCCCCTCGATAGCCTCGCCGATGATCTCGCCGATCTCCGTCTCGTAGTGGTACACCTCGTGATCGCCGATACTCCACCACAGCGCCCCTCCCGGCCAGGCGTGACTGTCCACCACCTCGGCCTTCACCTTTTCAACGGTAAGCGGCGGCTCGGTCGCGCTCAATATCCAGCCGTCGTCGGTGAAGATAACTCTCGGAGCGTCGGGGGAAGTGGTCATATCTGTCCTCCAATCGGAAAAGGAGACGTAGGGATTGTCCGGTGGTACGCGGCCCCGAGTATAGCCAGTGCAAGGGTGCTTCACAAGGGCGCGGGTGCCGAGATTATGCCGTCAATCACAGGCGCGAGAACTGACACCTTGCCAATAGAGCTAACGTCATATAGCCTCAAACGCCCTGATTGTCAATCCGGCCTGTCGCACGATGCTGCGTAGGGTGCCAACAACAATTTCTCTATGACGGGGTACGATCACGGTGAGCACCCCTTCATCAGTCGTCTTGGCGAATTTAACGTGGCTGCCCCTTTGACTGACCTCTGTGAAACCGGTCCTTAGGAGTTTGCGGGCGACCTCCCGGTAAGGCAGAGGTCTAATTGGCGGCAACCTCTACCTCGACTCGACGAATCTGGGGCGCAACTGTGGAAACGGGCGGCTCGAAGTGAAGCTCCAGCGCCTCTCGTAGATTCTCGAGCGCCTCATCGAATGTCTCACCCTGACTGGCTACATCCGCATCTAGGGCCTGCGCTACGTACCAATCCCCTTCCCTGCATACGCTTGCAGTAAACACTCGCTTCATCGTTCATCGCCTCCGCCGTCAGACGTTGCGCACACCCATCCTACCATACGCTTTCACGCTGAAGCGCTTACGGCGGGTCCTCTTCTGTAGCTGCCGTGCCGTGGGCTACCACGCCCCGCCCATCCTCCCCTCGAACGCGCCGAGAGCAGGGTCGTCGTGGCCGCGTCGGAAGTGCTTGCCCATCAGGTACTTCGTCTCCAACTCGACATCCTGGACAATAACCGGTGGCGTGGCGACCGGGTCCCGCTCCAGGAGCGTAATCTGCAGCGTGTTCGCTCCTTGTCGCGGCCAGGAGTCGCGGTCAAGCGTATAAACGAACCAGTACCCCTGCGCGACACGACGAGGCCCGCTCATCCAAAACATCTGGTTGATGATCCTCAGCGCACTGTCGGGCAGCGCCTCGCCGTTCAGCTTGAAGGCGATGCGGTCGAGCTCCGTCGTGTCAGTTATGCGGATGCGGAGGAGTACCTCGTGTACTCGCCCGACGGCGTCCCATCGAGGAAGATCGTCGCTAATCGTGAAGTCGATTGGGACCGGGGTGTCGACCTCGAGGGTCGCGGGTAGCTGCATGACGCTCCCCGGGCCGCCCTCCGGCTTTGGACCGTCGCCGAGCGTGGGAACTCTGTAGTATTTGTCCTTCGGGGCCATCACGTCGGGCTGCGGGATCTCCCTGATTTTCTCGTAGAACGAGCCGTCATACGGGTAGTTGTAGAACCATCCCCTTGAGATGTATATCCCCTCGATCCCCTGCTCCCAGTAGTTACCCGCCGCCGCACGGACCATCTCGATCGTCGCGTCCCCTACCCGGTCCGAGTCGACGCGATGCTGAAGCGACGCATGGACGCGGCAGTCCGACCCCTTCGCGGCCTCCACCAACCCTCGGAAATCGGCCATCTGATTCATCGTGTCGCCGACCGCGCCGTCCCCGATGATCACGTCGGCGATGCCGTCGTCGATCCAGCGACGCACGTCCATGCCGACAGCCATGCACTCATCGAGGTTCGCCGGAACGCGGATCGCAAGCTCCCTGTCAGGCCCGCTTCGGCGGACGACATCGTAGACCCGTCCTATCCACTCCGTCAGCACGGGACGGCCCTTGTCCACCTCGTCGGGGTGGAAGTAGTACGGCAGCTGCCCCATGTGCAGCTCGAAACCGTCGACGGGGTAATTGGTCACCACCTCTTCGATGATGGCGAACCGCTCCTCACGTACCTCCTCGTGCATGAAGTCGAGCCCGTCGAATCCCGGAAAGCTGGAGTCGACGCCTCCCTTGGCTTGAATTTCGAGATGCTTGTTCTCGAAGCGAAAGTCGGAGCAGCGCACCCACGTCGCCCTTTCCCCGCCGCGCTCGTCGCTGCCGACCTGCACGAGCAGAGTCGGGTACAGCAGCATCCCTTTCTCATGGGCGCGGTCGCACACGATCCGCAAGGGGTCATTGCCCTCGTCGATCAGTCCCTTGGCATTCTGGTACGTCCGCCTCCAAATCAGGTGAGGCCACTTGTCGACGTTGTGCCCCCAGAGCTCTCCCACCTGCGTATCGTGTAGGAACGTTCGGCCCTCTCCCAGACAGAACATGACGGCATCAATCGTCGTGCCCGATAGCTCGTCGATGGCGACGGCGTACTCCTCCTTCTGCATCGGCGGCTCGTACATATATATGTGCGGATGGCGTCCGTCGTGAAAGAACATCATGCGCGGCTTTGCCATGGTTGGGTCTCCTTCGTCACACCCTCGTGAAGTAGGCAGATTATACGCTCGGAGATGACGAAAGTCGTGCTAAGGTCACGTGAAATGGGGCAAGGCTAACCATGCGCTGTGTCCAACGAATCGGCAAAGGTATTGCAGCGTGGCGGCTCCGTTCAGG
Source organism: Dehalococcoidia bacterium (assembly GCA_965247555.1). GTDB lineage: Bacteria > Chloroflexota > Dehalococcoidia > Lucifugimonadales > VXLM01 > VXLM01. The sequence continues at coordinate 1,248,068 of CBDFHR010000009.1, forward strand.
TAGTAATGTCCGACAACGCACAGCCAGCGAGGTCACCACTACCGCAAGTCTTGCAACATCGAGATGCCGGTATCAGGCTTTCTGGCGGCGCTCTGAGAATATCGACCTCTACCTCAGTGGACTGCAGCCGGCTAGTGCAACTAAGCGTGATACCTTGTCTGTCCCTTAGGATTCGTAATCGCCTGGAGCTTCTTCATAGCCGTACGAGATAGTGGACAGAACTAGTTTGCGCGGGTTCCCCGCTCGATATCGATTGTTTCTGTCTGCCAAGCGATCTTGGATCAAGTTGACTGTTTCGTGAGGCGTTCTCTCAGTGTAGTACACACTTACTACTGCCTCGTTTGGTACCCGAACCAGATTTATGGGTTGTCCGTGTTGGTCCGTTTTTCCAGTGCCGATGGTCCTATTCAGTTCAACGATCAAGCGCCATTCGTCTTCGTAGGACCAGTGGTCACTCTTCAATGACAAAAGGCCCGGCAGATTGGACTCTGGAAAAACTAAGACGTTCGGACCAATGATCGGGGCTGGCTTGTCGCCATATTGCACGCTCCTCAACCAACCGTTTGGGCCGGTAAGTTTGCGGAGTTCTCCAAAATCGTAGCCAATGACGAAGCCAGATCCATCGGTGGTGTAATGAGACCACATTAGTGGGTGGTGAGGGTGTGTGGTGAACGAGACGATACCGAACCTTGTCGAAACCTGCTCCGTGAGCAATTGACGCGTGAACAGGCTGCCGTATTTTCCCCTAGCACGGCCTACATATTCCTCAGTGACAGGTTTGCTCTCGTTGATGTCGGTGAGAACCTGCGCTAATTCGCGGTTCTCTTCCGCTTTATTCTTAAAGACGTACAAAGTCGTAACGGCACATTCGAACGGGTCGTTGAGGGCTGCCGGTTGAGTGGCGCGGAGAGTCCCGTCACCTACTTCGGGGATGCAGGTGAGGGCTCTCCGAGGAGTGACGTATTTGTAGAGGATATTCAAGACACACCGCGACCCTGCTGAGTGTTACTACTGCCTGTCCGATTGTACATGGCGACCCGATGGGGTTTGATCGTTGCCTCGTGAGTCCCGAGCTTTCACCCGCCGGTCTTCACGCCGGTGCCAACAAGTATGCTTTCAATCGCAGCCGTTATCCCCATTTCGCTCAGACGCCGTTCCTGGACGAGGTCAAGCGCGAATTCGGATATCTCGATCCCCGCCCAACGTCGCCCCAAGTTCTCTGCGGCGACGATGGTAGTACCGCATCCGCAAAACGGGTCCAATACCATGTCGTCCGGGTCAGACGACGCCTCGATGATGCGCTCCAGCAACGCCACGGGCTTCTGTGTTGGGTAACCGAGGCGCTCTTTCGATACGTTGATGACCGGCTTGATGTCGTCCCACACGTCTCGCACGTACACGTCGGCGTAGGGCCTGCCCTCCTCGTCGAATTGGGCGTTGAAGAACGGCTTGTCGTACAGCACTCGTTCCTGCAGAGGACGATGCTTGTACGAGTCCGACTTCACGTAGAACAGCAGCACGTCGTGTTTGCGCGGCCAGTACCGCTTGCTGACTCCGCCCGTTCGGTAGCTCCATACGATTTCGTTACGAAAATTGTTCGCGCCGAATATCCCGTCCATAGCAACCTTGAGGTAGTGGCTGGCCGTGGGATCGCAGTGCAGATAAATACTGCCCGTCTGCTTCAGAAGGCGCCGCATCTCCACAAGCCGCTCGGCCATATACGTGAGATAGGCCAGCATACTGGACTTCCCAAGCTGATGGAAAAGACCCGCGACGACGTTCTGTGCGGGGTGTCCGGCGTCGTCCTGCGTTCGCTTAAACCGGTCTGCCGCCGACTCGTCCCATCTCCACGTATCGTTGAAGGCCCTTGCCCCAGAGGTCCTGCCTGTTCCGGCCTCGGAACGAATGTCGTAACCGGCGCTGCTGTTGAAGGGTGGGTCGAGGTAGATCAGGTCGGCGCACTCGTCGGGCCATGGGCGCATCCAGTCGAGGCAGTCTCCGTGATAGAGCGTCTGGTGCTCCATGAGGACCCCTTAGCTACCGATCTCCACTTCCAGGCTCACGGGACAGTGGTCCGATCCCATCACCTCCTGGTGAATGCCCGCCGACTTGACGTTTTCCCGAAACTCTTCGTTTACGAAGAAGTAATCGAGACGCCAGCCGACGTTCCGGGCACGCGAGTTGGCGCGCTGGGTCCACCATGAGTATTGGCCCGGCTCCTCGTTGAACATCCTGAAGGTGTCCACGTAGCCGCGCTCCACCAGCTTGTCGATCCACTCACGCTCGATGGGCAGGAACCCGGATATCTTTTCGTTCTCCTTCGGGCGAGCCAGGTCGATGGGCTTGTGCGCCGTGTTCACGTCGCCGCACACGATGATATTTCGACCCTGCGAACGAAGCGTCTCTATGTGGTCCAAGAATGAGTCATAGAACTCCATCTTGTATGCGAGCCGCTCGTCCGAGCTCCTGCCATTCGGGAAGTACACGCCGAACAGCACGAAATCGCCCATGTCCGCCTGCAAGGTACGCCCCTCGCTGTCGAACCGCTCGATGCCGAATCCGGGCTCGATGTCGACCGGCTCAATGGCGGTGTACAGGGCAACACCGCTGTAGCCCTTCTTCTCCGCCGATGAGTAGTACGCCTGATAGCCCTCCATCTCCCGCAGGTCGGCCGGGAACTGGTCCTCGTTCGCCCTCGTCTCCTGGATGCAAAGAATGTCTGGACGCTCCTCTTCGAACCAGTCGAGGAAGCCCTTTCTGTGGGCGGCGCGGATGCCGTTCACGTTCCAAGAAACGATCTTTATCGTTGCCAATAGTGGCCTCCTGCCGATATCTCTCCATGCCGTCCCGTCACGATACCATAGGGCTGGCACCGCGTGTCACAAATGTCCGCATTCAATGTAAGATACCGCGATAGACTGAGCATGCGGAGAAACCCAATATGGCGTTCGATATAACCATCATTGAAGGGACCGTCGTCGACGGAAGCGGCAAGGCCCGCTACGAGGCAGACATCGGAATCAATGCCGGCAAGATCTCGGCGATCGGCGACCTCAGCCGCGCGGAGACTCGGCGCACGATAGACGCCACAGGCCACGTGGCCGTTCCCGGCTTCATCGACATGCACTCGCACTCCGACCGCACCCTGATCGACGACCGAAACGCCGAGAGCAAGGTCTACCAAGGGGTTACGACAGAGGTCGTGGGAAACTGCAGCTACTCTCCGTTCCCGGTCGGCCCGCTCGGACCTTCCGCGATATCCCGCACCCATCTCTCCAAAGTCGAGTGGACGTGGACCGATCACGACGGATACGCCGCGTTCTTGGAGTCGGACGGAATCAGCGTCAACGTCGCGAACCAGGTCGGGCACACCGCTCTTCGAGCCGCCGCCTGCCTGCTCGACGACCGACCTCCGACAGCAGACGAGCTCGACATCATGTGCCGGCTCGCCTCAGAGTCGGTTGAGCAAGGGGCTTTCAGCTTCACGACCGGGCTGACCCTCCCGCCCGGAAGCTACGCCGCCACCGACGAGCTCATCGCAATCACCCGCGCTATAGCCCCGTACGAGGACGCCTTCTATGCCACCCACGCCCGCCTCTGGGCAAACAACCACGTCGGGGCCGTCCAAGAAGCCATCGAAATCGGCAAGGCTGCGGGCGTACCCGTGCAGTACTCCCACATGGCGATCATTGACAGCCGCGTATTCGACACCCCGGAGGTGATGGTCGGACCAATCGAACGGGCGAGAGCGCAAGGCATCGACGTCACATACGACATGTACCCGTACATCGCGGGAGGGACACTCCTGAGCCAGATGGTGCCGGAGTGGCTGCAGGAAGGCGGAGTCAAGAAGATGCTGGAGCGCCTTCGCACGCCGGACATACGCCGCCGGGCCGTCACCGACCTGCGAAAAGGTTGGTTCAAGGGCCTGCCGTGGGAGTGGCACACGATCATCATCAGCCACGTGCAGAGCGCGGCGAACCGCGACATCGTCGGCAAGAGCATCGAACAAATCGCCGAGGAGCGGAACGACGACCCCGCCGAGGTCTACTTGCAGCTCATCGACGAGGAAGACAACAACGTCGGATGCGTCGCGATTAACCGCCGCGAGGACAACATCCGGTTCTTCATGGCCCAGCCGTACGCAATGTTCGGCTCGGACGGCAGCGCGATCTCACCTACGGGAATCTACGGCGAAGACAAGCCCCATCCCCGCTTCTACGGCTGCTATCCCCGGATCCTTGGCCGCTACGTCCGTAAGCAGCCGGCCGTCCTCTCACTCGAAGAGGCGACCTACAAGGCCGCGGGCTTCCCCGCTGAGCGCATGAGCTTCAATGACAGAGGGCTGCTCAAAGAGGGCTACGCCGCGGACATCGTCGTGTTCGACCCCGACACCGTCATGGACAACGCCACGTTCGACGACCCCCACCGCTACCCCGACGGAATGCCTCACGTCCTCGTCAACGGCGAGCCGGTCGTCCTGAACGGAGCGCATACCGGAGCGAGACCCGGCAGAGTCCTTCGAAGAGGAGAATAGGCCCGCGCTTCTTGTCTACACCAACAGCCGAAGCGGATGTTCGAGGTACTCCTTCAACTGAACGATGAATTGCGCGCCCTCGGAGCCGTCCGAGACCCGGTGGTCGACCGACAGCGTGGCGGACATAATCTCCCGGACGACGACGCTGTCTCCCTGTACGACGGGCCGCTTCTGCACGGTGCCTATCGCCAGCACGGCCGACTGCGGCGGCTGAATGATGGCGACGAAGCTCGTCACGTCGAACATGCCCATGTTGCTGATGCTGAACGTCCCGCCCGTGTACTCCTCCGCCTGCAGCGTACCGCTCTGCGACCGACGGACGAGGTCCTTGCTGGCGGCTGATATCTCCGTCAGCGACTTGCCCCCACAATCGAGAATCGCGGGCATGATGAGACCATCGTCATCCGCAATCGCCATCCCGATGTTGACCGACTCGTGCATCCGGATGCCGTCGTCGGTGTACGAGGAGTTGAACTTCGGATAGCTCCTTATCGTGTGGACGCTCGCCTTGATGACCAGGTCGTTCACGCTCACCCGCACGTCACCCTCTAGACTCTGATTGATCTCCCTGCGCAGCGACATCGCCTCCGTCATGTCGATGTCGGTCGTCACGTAGAAGTGAGGAATCGTCGTCTTGCTGCCGACCGTCACCCGCGCTATCTGCTGCCTCATACGGGTCAGCGGCACAAGATCATCCGCTTCCTCGGTCTCTGGTTCTGCCGCCTCTTCAACTGCTTCTGGGGCCTCATCGACGACTTCCGCTTCCGGCATGGGCGGCTCTACGGCGTCCTCAACAGGCTCATCTTCTACGAGCGCAGGCGGTTCCTCGGCGTCCTCGACCGGAGCCTCTTCGACAGCTTCGGGCTCTTCCGCTACAGCCTCCTCTTCTAGCATGGGCGGCTCTTCCATAGTGTCAGGAGCCTCCGCCGGAGCTTCATCCTCTGACTCTTCCGCGGCCGCTGACATGGGTTCGGCAGAAAGCACGTCCGCCCTGAGTATCCGACCACCCGGACCCGTGCCCTCGACGGTGCTCAGATCGACCCCGCGCTCCGCCGCCAATTTACGTGCGACCGGAGACGCTCGGACTTCGCTCGGCGACGCAGGAAGCGGTATGGCAGTCGACTCGGACTCGTCCTCCTCGGCTGCGGGCATCTCTGCTTCGTCCGACTCGGACGGCTCTTCTACGGCGGGTTCGGCCCCGGCCGGCTCCTCAGGGGCATCTCCGTCGGCTGCAAGCGCCTCGCCCTCCGCTCCTACCATGGCTATCGACTCTCCGACCGCCACGGTGGTGCCCTCTTCCACCAGCAGTTCGAGAAGAACTCCCTCGGCGGTCGACTCGAACTCCACCACCGCCTTGTCGGTCTCGATCTCAGCTACGGCCTCGCCCAGCGACACCTCGTCGCCGACCGACTTGAGCCAACGCACGAGAGTCCCTTCCTGCATGTCGTAGCCCATCTGGGGCATATTTAGATTGGTAGCCAAGAGCGGCGCCTCCTCACAAACTGTACAGTTTCTCGATTTCCGCGATGATGCGGTCCGCGTCAGGTATCTGCAGGTCTTCCAGCGTCGCGTTGTAAGGCGCGGGCACGTCGTGTCCGTTGACGCGACCTACCGGGCCGTCCAGATAGTCGAACGCCGCCTCTTGGACAGTGCTCGCTATCTCGGCGGAGAACCCGCCCGTTCGCCAGTTTTCCTCCACGATCACGACCCTGTTCGTCTTCTCGACCGACTGAACGATCGTATCGGTGTCCAGCGGCTGAAGCGTCCGCAGGTCGATCACTTCCGCCTCCACGCCGCGTTCCGCCAGACGTTCCGCCGCCTCCAACGACGTGTACACCATCCGACCATAGGCCGCCAGCGTGATATCCGTCCCTTCGCGCCGCACCGCCGCCTGACCCATCGGCACCGTGTAGTGCTCGTCCGGCACTTCCCCTCTCTTCCCGTACAGCAGGCTGTGCTCCGCGAAGATCACCGGATTCGGGTCCGCTATGGCCGTGCGGAGCAGTCCCAGCGCGTCGTACGGGTCGGAGGGAACGCACACCTTCAGGCCGGGCACGGAAGCGTACCAGCCCTCGAAGTTCTGCGAGTGCGTCGCTCCGAGACGTCCTCCCCCTCCGGTAACGGCGCGAATCACGAGCGGCACCTTGATCTGGCCGTTTGACATATAGCTCATCTTGGCCGCGTGGTTCACCACCTGATCGATAGCCAAGAGCATGAAGTTGATCGTCATCATCTCGACAATCGGACGCATTCCTGCCATCGCCGCGCCCGTCGCTGAGCCGATTATCACCGATTCCGCTATGGGGCAGTCGCGGATGCGTTCCGGGCCGAACTCCTCGAAGAACCCGCGCGTGACCGCATAGCTCCCCTGGTACGCCCCGATGTCTTCCCCCATCAGAAAGACGCGGTCGTCCGTCTCCAGGGCCTCTTGCAGTCCCTTTCGGATCGCCTCTCTGATGATGAGTTGGGGCATTGGTCTCGTGCCTCTATCCGCGCTATTCCGCGTACACGTGATCGAACAGCGCCTCAGCGGGCGGTTCGGGACTGGTCTCCGCGAACTCGACGGCCTCGTCGACCACCGCGCGCGCCTCCCGGTCGATCTCCACGAAGTCCGACTCCTCCATGATTCCCTCGGCCATTGCGAGATTCCGCAGGTTGCCGAGAGGATCGTTGTTTTCCCTCCACGCGCCGATCTCGTCGCGGGATCGGTACGCCTGGGCGTCCGCGACCGAGTGGCCGCGGAACCTGTACGTCATCGCCTCAACGAAAACGGGCCCGTTACCCGAACGGACCCGCTTGACGGCCTCGACGGATGCCTCCCGTACCGCAAGTACGTCCTGGCCGTCTACGTTCGTGCCGGGAATGTTGTACGCCGCGATATCGTCGTAGATTTCCTTGCCGCCCGCCCGAGCACGCTCGATGTGTGTGCCCATGCCGTACAAATTGTTCTCAAGGAAGAACACCACCGGCAGATTCCACAGCGATGCAAGGTTCAGCGACTCATGGAACTCGCCCTCGTTCACCGAGCCGTCCCCGAAGAAGCACATCACGATCCGGTCCTCGTCTCGCGTCTTGATCGCGAGCGCCAGACCCACCGCCAAAGGCAGTTGCCCGGCGACGATGGCATGGCCGCCCCAAAACCTCTTCGATGTGTCGAAGAGGTGCATCGAGCCGCCCTTTCCGCCGCTGACGCCGGTCGCCTTGCCGTACAGTTCCGCCATGATCGCGTTGGGGTCGAGACCCTTCGCCAGCGCGTGGCCGTGGTCTCGATAGCTCGTAATCACGTCATCGTCTGGCCTGAGCGCCGAGATCGCGCCGACCGCGACCGCCTCCTGACCTATGTACAGGTGCAGGAAACCCTTGATCTTCTGTTCCTGGTACTTGACCTGGCTGAACTCTTCGAATATGCGGATAGTCTGCATCTGCCGATAGAAATCGGCTACCTGCGTCCTATCCAGTGTCGTTGCCAGCGCCATTGTTTTCTCGGCCAGTTTCCTTGGTGATCTTCGGCTTGCGCGCGAGGATTCGCCCGTAAGTGCCTCACTCAAATGTGTATCGCCTCGCCGTCTGCGGCCAGTGCCGCCTCCTTGATCATCTCCGACAGCGTCGGATGCGGGTGGACGAGCCAACCCAGTTCCTTGCTCGTGCTTTCCAGGAGCCGCGCCATCCCAAGCTCGCCCAGGAGCTCAGTCACCTCCGCGCCGATCATGTGTCCTCCGAGAATGTCGCCGATCTCGTCGTCCACCACCACCTTGACGAACCCCTCAGACTCCGCAAGCGCAAGCGCCTTGCCGCTCGCGATGAAGGGGAACTTCCCGACCCTCACAGTATACCCACGCTCAGCGGCCTGTGCCTCCGTGAGACCGAAGCTGCCGATCTGCGGCCTGCAGTAGGTGGCTCGCGGGATGAAATCGTAGTCCAGCGGCTGAGGATCGAGTCCCCCCATGTGCTCGACCGCCGTGACGCCCTGCGCCGACGCCACGTGCGCCAGCAGCATCTTGCCCGTCACGTCGCCTATCGCGTAGATGTTCTCAACACTCGTCCGCATCATGTCGTCGATCGTGATGTAGCCGCGCTCGACCTCGACGCCCGCCGCTTCCAACCCGATGCCGTCCACGTTGCCCTGCGCTCCTACGGCCACCAGCACCGTGTCGCACTCGATATCGGACGTGCCCTTCTCGTTCGTGACAGTCACCGTCGCCATGCCGCCCGACACCCTCACTTCGTCGACGCTCGACCCCATCATCGAAACGATGCCCTGGCGCCGGAACGAGCGTTGAAGCTGGCTGCTGACCTCTTCGTCCTCACTCGGCACCAGACGCGGGAGTAGTTCCACCAGCGTAACTTTGGTGCCATACATGTTCCACAGGTAAGCGAACTCCGCGCCCGTCGCGCCGGCCCCGACGATGACGGCCCGCCTGGGCGCGTCTCGCCTTTCCAGCGCCTCTCGGCTCGTTATCACTACTCTGCCGTCTATCGGCAGGTTCGGAAGCTCGCGGAATCGCGCGCCGGTGGCGATGATGATGTTCTTGGCCGAGAGCGTTTCACCGGCACGTTGGACTTCGACCGTGTTTGCGTCCTTGAGGGAACCGTACCCCTCGTACACGGTCACGTTGTTCTTCTTCAGGAGAAACGAGACGCCGTCCGTGAGGCGCTTGACGACTCGTCGACTGCGGTCGATGGCCTTGCCGAAGTCGACTCGCACGTTGTCGAAGACGATGCCGAACTCGTCCGCGTGCTTGAGGAGGCTGACGACCTCGGCGTTGCGGAGGAGCGCCTTGCTCGGGATGCACCCCCAGTTGAGGCACGTCCCGCCGAGCTCCGCCCGCTCGACTATCGCTGTGTTCAATCCCAGTTGCGCCGCCCTGATGGCGGCTACGTACCCCCCGACACCGCTCCCGACGACCACTACGTCATATTCTGCCAATCGTACACCCCTGTAAACTCCGTCCTTCGCGTCGCGTCCTATTCTACACCATCGGCATATAGGCAAAAAGACACAACCGGAGCACGAACGCGAGACTCCAACCTACCCGCCTGCATCTCTCCTGCCAACCGCCTCAGTCTCTCCCGCTACCCTCCAACGTCTCTCCCGCGAAAGCGGGAGTCCATTCCACATCCTTCATACAGGCTAAGGCCAGTCAAACCCCCGCACCCAGCTCCCTCCCTAGAGCCTGTATCAGTTTGGTCGGTAGGTCAGTTTTTGAGGATGGTCTTACATCCCACTCGTCACTCCCGCGAAGGCGGGAGTCCATGACCCGGGGCGTGAGTATAGCTCCGACTCAACCACCCGACCGACCAAACTGATACAGGTTCCCCTCCCTACCCCGATTTGACAAACAAGAACGCATGTACAACACTATGAACGAGCGTCCACCCACAGAAACGGCTGCTGACCGCCCAACTTTACGATAACGAGGAAAATACGACAGAATGCGACAAAATGCTACACATCCAGAAAAATCTCCGCGATACACAGGTGCCCCGTCATCCCCATCTGACCTCATCACAATCGATCAGCGAAGCCGCTCAAAATTCAGGCATGTCACCCTGGACCATCCGGCATCCAACTTTACGATAACGAGGAAAATGCAACAGAATGCGACAAAATGCTACACGTTCAGGAAAAAACGCTCTCGGATAATCTCGTTATGTGGCTTACACCAAAATAGTTCAGAGGTCCCCCTAGATTGCAAATTGCTGGCCTGCTTCTTCTAACCGTTCTACTGGTCATTGGGGTGCTCCCAATCGCCCTCTATGTCAGCATCGCCGGTGGGTCTGTGAGCATCCCTATGGGCTTTGGGGGCCTTGAGATTTGTCGGATATACGAAATCAAGCCAGGTCAACTCATCATATTAAGAACCAGACCAAGGCGGCTATTCGGGCAAAGCATCGGCCCGGACCTGGATGACCGGGGCTACGAGAACACCGGCTCCATGGACTACCCGCTGCTTCCAGTGTCTGTGGAGATCTACAGGGGCGAGCGGAGACCTTCTCGAAACCCCAGCACCTGTCATTCCGAACGCAGCGACGCGCAGTAAGGAATCCAAAATCCTCATCTCATCAAACTCGCCCCATATACAACACGCACCACTTCCTATTTTCTCCGCCCCCTGCGGTCTCAGCGACCTCTGCGGCATATCAAAGCCGTGAATGACGGGAATTGCCTCTTCACCATCGAATCCTCCTCAGTCCCTTGACAGCCCGCCAACCCGAACCTAGAATGAACAAAGGTTCTGGCATCGTGCCTATCCCTTCTACCCGCTCCGCGACCAAAACAATGGCCAGCATGCAGCAGCGCGTCGTATCCCCCAAGAAGCAAACCGAAGACATCGACAACACGCTCCGGCCGCGTCGACTTGTCGACTACATCGGGCAGGAGGGAGTCAAGGGCAACCTTGAGATATCCATCACCGCTGCCCGCCAGCGCGGAGAGGCCCTCGACCACGTCCTCCTCTATGGCCCCCCGGGCCTCGGCAAGACGACCCTGGCGAACATCGTCGCGACCGAGCTAGGCGTCCGCATCAAGATCACCTCCGGCCCCGCAATCGAGCGTCCCGGAGACATGGTCGCCACCCTCACCCAGCTCAAGGAACACGAGGTCCTCTTCATCGACGAAATACACCGGCTCTCCCGCGTCGTCGAGGAAGTCTTGTACCCCGCTATGGAGGAATTCTTCGTCTCCTGGGTCATCGACAAGGGCCTCAAGGCGCGGAGCATGAACCTCGCCATCAAACCGTTCACCCTCATCGGCGCGACCACCCGGTACGGGATGATCAGCGCCCCCATGCGCGACCGCTTCGGAGCGGTGCACCGGCTCGAATTCTACGACGAAGATGCCATGCGCACCATCGTCAAGCGCTCCGCGCGCATCCTCGAGATCTCCGCCGAGGAGGACGGCCTCTACGAAATCGCCAAGCGGGCGCGCGGCACTCCCAGGATCGCCAACCGGCTCCTCCGGCAAGTCCGCGACTACGCTCAGGTCATAGCCGACAACACCATAACCCTCGAGGTCGCACAGGAGGCTCTGGCCCGTCTCGAAGTGGACGAGATCGGCCTCGACAAGCTCGACCATCAGGTGCTCGACTCGATCATCGGTAAGTTCGACGGCGGCCCCGTCGGGCTGAACACGCTCGCGGCCTCAATCAACGAGGAGGGCGAGACCATCGAGGACGTCTACGAGCCGTATCTCCTCCAGCGTGGATTTTTGGAGAGAACCAGCAGGGGCCGCATGGCCACGCGGCTCGCGTACGAACACCTCGGAATCGAGTATCCTCGCGAACGTTCGCAGCTTAATCAAGTGAGCTTGTTTTGAGGCGGCAAATCACCTAGACTTGCGGTACCCCAAACACCGTATTATCCGGGCACACATTCGCTCACTTGAGGGAGGTCGTGATGCCCGGAAGACTAGAGGAGCTGCTAGCCATGGTCGCCACCGCGTCGAGAGGTTTCGAGGCACGAGAGATTTCCACCGACCGTCTCTTCCCTTCCCCCGTTAACGCCCGCAAAGAGGTGGGCGACATAACCGAGCTCCGCGACTCCATACGAGAGCAGGGCATCCTGGAACCCCTAGTCGTCCGGCCCGGCGAGGCCGGCAACTACGAGGTCATTATCGGATCGCGGCGGCTCGCGTGCGCCAAAGAGTTGGACATGGCCGTCGTCCCCGTCGTGATTCAGCGCATCTCCGACTCCGACGCAATCGTGCGCTCCCTGGTCGAAAACCTCCACCGCGGCGACCTCACCCTGGAAGAGCGGGTCATTGCCTATCGGAAACTCCACCGCTTCGACCCTGAACGATTCGGCAGCACAAGGGGACTCTCCCGCGCCATCGGTCGCAGCCACCAGAAGATAGTCGAGGACTTCCAGGCATACGAGGCCATGCAGCGCCTCCGGCCCAGCGGTGTCGAGGTCACCGGCAAACTCCCTCCGCAGTCTGCCCAGCGACGCTCACGTTCCGCCATCCCCGAACGTCACGCCACCTTGCTCGAACAGGCCGTGGCGTCCGTGCGCTCCCGCGTCCCCGCCGACCGGATAGACTCTTTGTACGAGCAGCTTGCTCGAATGATCGCCCCCCTTGAACAGGAGAGGGCCCGCAGGCTGCTCGATTTCTTCAAGATGTACCCGGACAAGCCTCTCGAAGAGATCGAGTCCATGGCTCTCGCCACCATCGAGAGGGCAATCTCGATCCCCGCCGAGACCGCGCGACAGATCGAGGAAATGGCAAGCTCGTCTGGTGAGCGACGCGACTGGAGCGAGGTCATTACCGAGCTCGTCCAGTCCTCCAACGGCGACCAGGAAACGAAGGACAAGCAGGAAGCCACAACCTCTGTTGTTCCCCCGTCCGGCGGCGTGACTCACATTGTTTCCCGTCCATCGACTCCCAAGGCCGAGACCCCTCGACAGGCTGACGAGACTCCTACCGTGCAGTACGAGCTCTTCGGCTCACCCGCTGAGGTTACCGGCGAAAAGCTCGTCAACAAGACCCTCTGGAACCTCGAGCACGCCCAGATCCAGGCCGATTTCTACACCGTAGGGTTCTCCGGCAAGGAGATCCCGGAGCTTGTCCGCATTCTTCGCGCCGCGGGTGTCACCAACCTCGTCGACATCCGCCACTCCCGCCTCACGCCGTACAAGCCGGAGTACAACAACGGCGTCCTGGAAGCCGCCCTCAGCGCCGACGGCATCGGGTACGACCATCGCCCCGACCTCGGCGTCCCCAGCGAGCTCCCCGCCCACGCCCGCACCTACGGCTCCAAGGAGGACGTGTGGTCATGGTACGACGACGTTGTCGTGCCGAAGATCGAGCAGGAGGGACCCACCGACTTCGTAGGCAACCTAGGCGACGTCGTCGCCTTCATGGACGCCGACGCCGACCCCACCGAGTCCCACCGCCACCGCATCGCCCTGGCCCTAGAACGCGGCGAACTCCGCGGCTACGACCTGTAGTAGACGGTTCACCGGGCAAGCTCAGCCACCTCTGATTAGTGGGATCGAGGCCATGGCCATGCTTCCGTGCGTGCCGTCACGCCTCACCCTCTCTCCACGAGAAACAGCTGCTCCTTAACGTGAATCGGCCGGTTGTTGAAGTTGCGACTTCCCCGAAAGGCGTTGTAGGGCGTCTCCAGCACCTCGACGCTGCCAATCTCCCCTAGCAGAGCGCGCATCTCCTCCGTCGTAATGAACCCCTCGTTGTTGAACGACACGAGAAGGAACCGCGCGTCCAGAGAGTGCAGGAGGTCTCGCATCAACGGGAGAGACTTCGCCCGCACGTTGTAGCCGGAGCGCCGCCATTCGGCCGGTATCCCCGAAACTCGGCTTATCCGCTGCGGCCTCTCGTACCGCACGAGCAGATTGAGCATGAAGTAGTTCGATCCGTAGGGATGCTGGTTATACGGCGGATCGATGTACGCAAGATCGAGGTCCCTCACACGCCGAGCCGCACCGTTGGCGTCCTCCTGGAGCACGTCATAGTCACACTCGAACCGGCTGAGCACCGGCGGTTCGAGAACGATCATCCCCTTGATCCGCACCAGCGCGTCAGAACCCGTGCCCCCGAACTGCCCGACCTTCGTCTCCCGGTTCTTGTAAAACCCCTTGAATACCCCAGCGGTGTTCGAGTGTATCGACGCCTCGCTAAGCAGCGGCCCTAGAAGCAGTTCTCGAACGTCTTCCGGCACCGTGTCGATCATTTGACGGTAGCCGTCGAGCCGCCGGGCATTGTCCCGCGTATAGAAGACCCTGTCCTCCCTCGTGATGCGATTCTCCTCCCTAGGCGCGTACAGCTCCTCGATAAACCCTGTCGGGAAGGACTCACCTTCAACCCTCCGGTTCATCTCATCCACCATCTCGGTGAGCGCCCGCAGTTCGACAGTGCTCCGGTTCCGCAGGTAGCACCGCCCAACGACCGACGCGTAGTCCTCGATATCGTTGCTTATCAGCATCGAAGCTTGGGCCTTCAGGTACCGCGAGACGATCCCCGACCCGCTGAACACGTCGAAGACGCGCAGACGCTCCTTCCCCAACCGACCCTTGACACCCTCGACCACCTGCCCAATCTGCCCAAGTAACGCCCGCTTGTTCCCGATGTACGTGATGATCTGCCGCGACAGATAGTCTCCATCCTCTTCAGAAGGATGTCCGCTCCACAGCGACATTTGTCGCTCTTCGCAAGGTTCGGTTCGCGCCTGGCTTTTCAACATAATTGGATGCCCTACGGCACTCCACCCTGCAGGATCTTCACCAGCTTGCTGCTGTCGATATTCCCACCCGACACCACGCACGCGACCTTGCCCGTCCCGGCCTTTCCGGCCAGCGCCCCTGCCACGGACGCCGCGCCCGCCCCCTCAGCGATGACGTGGTTCCCCTCGGCGATCAGCCGCACGGCGTCAGCGATCTCCTCCGGCGTCGATACCAGCGACCCGTCCAGCAGACTTGACGCCAGCTCGAACATCTCGCCGAAAACCCGCGGAGCGCCGATGCCGTCCACGAAGGTCGGCTCGTAATCAATCACAACCGGACTCCCGTTCGCCAGCGACGCGGCAAAGGGCGCGCCCGTCGACACCTCGGCGGCATAGAGCTTCACGTCGGGCCTCAGCGCTCGCATCACCGAAGCAATACCGCACGATAGTCCACCGCCCGCGTATGCGATTACCACCGTGTCCACGTCCGGCAGGTCTTCCAATATCTCGAGGCCGATCGTCGCGTTCCCCGTCATGACCTCCGGGTCGCTGAACGGGTGCACCATCATCCCGCTCATCTCCGGGTGACTCCGCGTCTCGAACGTCTCGACGAACTCCGAGAACGGCACCTTGTGGTAGCGAGCGCCAAGCCGACGAATCGCGTTCAGCTTGGCATCCGGCGCAACGTCCGGCACCACGACCGCGCACGGCACTCCCATCCTCCTCGCGTTCCATGCCACACCTTGCGCCATATTACCCGCGCTGCAGGTCCATACGCCGTCCGACAGGTCTTCCGGAGCGATCTGCGCCATCTTGTTAGCCGCCCCCCGGAGCTTGAACGACCCAATGGGCTGAAGGTTCTCCAGCTTCAGGTAGATTTCAGCGGGCGCGTCGTGAGCATTCAGCCGGACGAGCGGCGTCCGCACCACAGTGCTCTTGATACGCTCTGCCGCCGCCCGGACCTTCTCAACGGGTATGGGGTCATATCTGAGTTTGGCTGGTGGCATAGCTCACGCAAGTCTCCGAGATCAGGTTGGCGCGTACCATAGCCTCGCCGCCCCGCACGGTCAAGGGAGCGGTGTTCTCACTTCCAATACCTACGGCCACGACCGCTTAATCAGCGAAGGCAGTTTTGCATGCTCGTCTTTCAGAAAAGTACCTCGATCTCCTTGACGGTATTTCCTTCCACCAGCTGCAGCCGGGAATTCCGTGCTCGCTGGTCGAGAAACCAGTCGTATAGCCGTAGAGCGTTTCGCACCACCTCCGCGTTGGTCGCGGCCTCCGACCGTTCACGAATCCGCATCAGCCTCTCGTGTGCCTCCGGCGAAAAGTCGATCTGCAGGCGATGCCGCTTGCCAGCCACCTCCGTCGTAGTTCCGTTGTCTCGTAGTTCAGTCGTCATCTGCAAGTACCCCCTTTCTATAGAATTTGTTACAGAGCGTCGAGGTCGCGCCGTGAACCGCTCATTGCGATTCTGGGACTATGCCAAAGTCCCTTCGTCAGCCCTAAGCACCGCCTCTTCGCATTCGTCGAGCGCCGGATTGACGCTCACCTCAATAGTAGGTGTGGTGGTCGCATCTCGCTTCTCAATGCTAATGATCCGTGTCCGCAGCGGCTCCAAGTCTGTCACGATGCCGCGTTCGACCACCTCTGCAAGAAATCGGTCGATTGTCGTTTCTATGTTTGTGTGCATGTACGCTTGTCTCCTGAGGGTATGGGAATCTTCCGCCGGTCGTCTCCAAGGTGGCCGCCCTTGCCGAATCCCCACGAAAAGGACTGATTGATGATGTGCCTTATGCCCATTGAACTCCTCCTAAGGAAAGATTATGGGGCAATTATGGATTTAGCCCATCCAAGAGTCAAGGAACCCGGCCGATTTGACCCGCATTATCGACGGACATAGAATTGGCCTTGAGGTGAACTCATGCGAGCAGCCGTCTACACAGGCAACAGCAAACTTGAGGTCCGCGACGTCCCGACCCCCGAGGTAGGGCCCAACGAGGTCCTAGTCGAGGTATCCTGCTGCGCCATCTGCGGTACGGACGTCCATGCCGTCATGTATGACGTCGCGCCGCCTGGGACGGTTCTCGGTCACGAGTACAGCGGGAAGGTCGTGGAAGTCGGGAGTGACATCACAAGATGGACGGTGGGCGACCGGGTGGTTGGAGGAGGTGGCGATCCCCCGCCCGGCAAAGGGAAGGGATGGGACCTTGATCCCCGCTACAACTACCGGTTGCACGGCTTCGACCCGGACAGAGTCCGCGCCTATGCAGAGTTCGTCCTCATGGAGGAATGGGAACCGATCCCCATCCCGGACGGCGTATCCTACGAGTCCGCCGCGTTATGCGAGCCCGCCGCGGTGGCCGTCCATGCCGTACGGCTGTCACAACTCAGGCTGGGCGATACCGTCGCGGTTATCGGCGCAGGCCCCATCGGCCTGTTCACGATCCAAGCCGCTCGTGCAGCAGGAGCTACGAGCATCCTCGTGTCGGAACCCTCCGCGACCAGACGCGCCGCGGCCGAAGCGCTGGACGCCGACCGCGTCATCGACCCCACGCAAGAAGATCCAGTGAAAGCATCTGAGGAGATGACCGGCGGCGCGGGAGTACACGTGGTATTCGACTGCGCAGGCATCAAGGGCACCCTCGATCAGGCCGCGAACATGGTGCGCCCGCGTGGACAGGTCGTCCTGATCGCCGTGCCGTGGGAGCCTCTACCCCTCGAACCGGCGGACTGGATGGCACGCCACATCAACATCCAAACTATCTTTGGCCACGACCCTGACGACTGGCACACCGTCCTCATACTCATGCAGACCCGCAAGATCCTCGTCGAGCCGATGCTCCGAGAGTCGGATTTCGTCCCGCTGGAAAACATCCAATCGGCCTTCGAGTCGCTCTACACCCCCGGCGATCAGCTTCAGCTGGTCGTTAGGCCCTGAAACGAGTCCTCAGCTATAATGAAAGCGACCAGTGAACCTGACACCTCAGAAGCTGGGAGTCGCACATGGTAACGGTCATCAAGAAACTTGCGACAGTGGCCGACCTCTACGAAGTCGCCGATGGTGGCAAGGCCGAGCTTGTCAAAG
Organism: Dehalococcoidia bacterium; assembly: GCA_965247555.1. Classification (GTDB taxonomy): domain Bacteria; phylum Chloroflexota; class Dehalococcoidia; order Lucifugimonadales; family VXLM01; genus VXLM01. Next base: position 1,265,871 of record CBDFHR010000009.1, read on the forward strand.
GAGAGTTGCGGCTCATGGCGCCCACCGGACTTAGACCGGGATTCGCAAGCAGCAAGATTTGGTTGAGTCTCTATCGGTACGTTCAGGACGGTCACTCCGGCGTGGCCGTAGCAGACAACGTTGGGTTCATTGTCGACCTACCACAGCGGCAGTCGTTCAGCCCTGATGCGGCGTACTTCACTGGTGTGGACTCGGGAATGAAGTTCGCGCAAGGCGCGCCGGTGTTCGCGGTCGAAATCAGGAGCGAGAACGACTACGGACCCGCCGCCGAGCGCGAGATGGCCGCCAAGCGCGCCGACTACTTCGCCGCGGGAACCCTCGTCGTCTGGGATGTCGATCTCCTCGGCGACGAAACCGTCAGGGTCTTTCGCTCAAGCGACCCTGAGAACCCGACCGTGTACCGCCGTGGCGAACATGCTGAGGCCGAGCCTGCCGTCCCAGCTTGGAACATGCCCGTAGACGAACTGTTCCGATAGTGATCGCCAAGATATGAAGGGCAGTTAGGTCTATTGGAAAAAACAACTGAACCTGACACCCAAAACCCGGGGAGTCGCACATGGTAACGGTCATCAAGAAACCCGCTACAGTGGCCGACCTGTACGAAGTCGCCGATGGTGGCAAGGCGGAGCTTGTCAAAGGAGAGTTGCGGCTCATGGCACCAACGGGGGGAGATCCCAGTCTATCCGGCGGGAACATCTTCGTCAGCTTGCGACAGTATGTGCTGGCTGGGCACCCCGGAATCGCGGTGCCGGACAACGCCGGGTTTGTCGTCAACCTTCCAAATCGACAGTCCTTCAGCCCCGACGTAGCATTCTTTATCGGGGAACGTCCAGGTATGGAATTCTTTCAAGGCGCGCCAGTGTTCGCGGTCGAAATCAGGAGCGAGAACGACTACGGACCCGCCGCCAAGCGCACCGACTACTTCGCCGCGGGAACACTCGTCGTCTGGGATGTCGATCTCCTCGGCGATGAAACCGTCAGGGTCTTTCGATCGAGCGACCCTGAGAACCCGACCGTGTACCGCCGTGGCGAACATGCTGAGGCCGAGCCTGCCGTCCCCACGTGGACGATGCCCGTAGAAGAGCTCTTCGCATAACGCAGCGTCAAGAGCGACTAAGTTGAGTGTGCCTCACACTCCCTACGGATGGAAGATGACCATCTTCGTTTCCGTCATCTCCTCCACCGCGTATTTCGGTCCCTCCTTGCCCATGCCGCTGTCCTTCAGCCCGCCGTAGGGCATGAGGTCGGCCCGCCACTGCGGCCCAGCGTTGATCTGGATGTTCCCCGAATGCACCTGCTTCGCGTACTGCATCGCCCAGTCCACGTTCTGCGTGAAGATGGCCGCGCTCAGACCATAGATCGTGTCGTTCGCCGACGCGATGGCCTCGTCGATGTCGTCGAAGGAGGAAACCGCGACCGCAGGCCCGAATATCTCATCGCGTGATATCCGCATATCCGGCTTCACGTCCGCCACGACCGTCGGCTCGTGCAGAGCGCCCTCGTACTCCCCGCCCGTCGTCGTGCGGGCGCCGGCTCCGACTGCCTCCTGGATCCACGAGTTCACCCGCACAGCGTCCTCGCTTCGAACCATCGGGCCCATACTGACCGAAGCGTCGAGTTGGTCTCCCGTTGTCAGCCCCCGCACTCCCTCGGTAAGCGCGTCCACGAAGTCGCCGTAGATGTCGCTGCTCGCCATCACGCGCTGCGCTGATATGCAGACCTGTCCGGCATTCGAGAAGCCGCTTGACAGGGTGCCCGCGATGACCTTGTCCATGTCCGCGTCGCTCATCACGATCAGCGGCGAGTTGGAGCCGAGCTCCATCGTTACCTTCTTCAGCCCTGCCGTCTTGCAGATGCGCTCGCCCACGTCGCGGCTGCCCGTGAAGGTGACCTTCCGCACGCGCGGATCGGCAACGAGCGGATCGCCGATCCTGCTCCCGGAGCCCGTCATGCACTGGACCGACTCGGCCGGAGCGCCCGCCTCCAAGAGAATCTCCGTCAACTTCAGCGCGGAAAGGGGCGTATCGCTCGCCGGCTTGATGATGACCGAGTTGCCCGCCGCCAGGGCGGGACCTACCTTGTGCGCGACGAGGTTGAGAGGGAAGTTGAACGGGCTAATCGCCGCGACTACGCCCACCGGGACCCGCATCGTGAACCCGTACTGTCCGGTCCAATTGGACGCCCCGTCGAGCGGGATGGTCTCCCCGTAGAGACGCTTGGCCTCCTCGCCCGAAAGCTCTATCGTCTGCTTGGCCCTGTCGGCCTCGGCAATGCCCTCGCCGATGATCTTGCCCTCCTCCATCGAGATCGTCCGGCCAAGCTCGTCCTGGCGCGCCGCCATGATGTCCGCCGCGCGCCGCAGAATCTCGAATCGACGGTAACCCGGCATGTTTCGCATGATCTCCGCGCCCCGCACGGCGCTGGCGAGAGCCGTCTCGAGGTCATCTAGGCTGCCGCTCGGGACCGTGTCGATCACCGACCCGTCATAGGGGTTGATTACATCCACTTTGCTGTCCCGGTCGACCCACTCTCCACCAATGTACATCTTCATGGACTCATACCTCCTCGTTGCTTGATCCCTTCTTCGTTGAGCGGACGTCGTCGGCTATCCAGCCCACTTCACTCAAACCGATGCGCCACCCTTGCGTGGAGCGGTAGTGTAGCACAATGCCGTTCAGTCGCCCCATCTGCTGCATAAGAAGCGATTGAGCATCGACTTGCCAAGATTTCTCATCGTGATGTCCCGATGACGGCATCATAGCACTCACGTACCGCGATTTCACCGCTTCATGTCCCATAGGCAAATTGACCCCCCTCAATTCCCGATGCTACAATTTCGACAGTCTGGAAACATACTTCCTACAATCCTTCCTAACCTATTCCCATCACTCCGCGTTGTGATACTACAGACAGACCTTTGGTTCACAGACCTCGTTAGAGTGCGAAGTATCACGAACGAAGCCACTGCCGAACGATGAAGACCATCCCTCCGCTTTCCAAGTTCATCACCTTATTGCTGGCATTCGCGGCCATCGCCGTATGGGCTTCCTGCGGCAGTGACCCTTCTACCCCGGATCCAACCGCGACTCCACGCATCGAACCCGGCCAAGGCAGCGGATCCCAGACAGGTCGACAGACCGAACAGACGAGACGCCCGACATCCCTCGCCAAGACCAACCAGCGCAACATGAACGACCCGCGCCAGGCCTTCGGCGTGGTCAAGCTGGACGACGGCAAAGTTCTGGTCATTGGCGGCATCGGGCCTTATGGCTCCTTCCCTCTAGTGGAAGAGTACGACCCCGCGACCGACACGTGGACGACAAAGGCACGGATGCTCACGTCCAGAGCCTTCAGTCCTGCCGTACGCATGCAGGACGGTCGAATCCTGGTCATGGGCGGTTCCGGTGAAACGGAAAACCTCAAATCCGCCGAGATATACGACCCCGCGACAAATACGTGGATACAGGCCCGCCGGATGATCGACAGCCGCGGGCTCCACGACGCCATCCTTCTGGACGACGGCAAGGTGCTTGTGACCGGCGGCATGGGTCTAAGAGGCGGCGCGCTGAATACCGCAGAGGTCTACGACACCGAAAAAGAAGACTGGGCGGAGGTCGCCAGTCTCCAGTTCCACCGCGGCTCCCACGGGTCCGTGCGCCTGCCGGACGGCCGCATTCTCATCGCCGGCGGCGGCGACGGTGCGGGCGTCCCTGTCGAGCAGGCGGAGATTTACGACCCCGCGACCGGAGAGTGGTCGTCGGGAGGCAATATGACCTCAGGCCGCTTAGCTCTCTCGCTGACCCTCCTCAACGATGGTCGGGTCCTCGCATACGGTGGCGAGGAGTTCAGCAGCGCCGAGATATACGACCCCGAGACTAATAGGTGGGAGGCGCTTCCAGAGCCCGGAGCACCGCGCCAGGACCACACGGCCACGCTCCTGCAGGACGGACGGGTGCTGATCGCCGGGGGAGGCCTCAAACAAGGCACAACCGAAGACACCGCAGAAATTTTCGACCCCGAGGCCAACCTGTTCGCCCCCGCCGGCAATATGGACGCCGCGCGAGTCTCTCATCGCACCGTCATGCTGAACGACGGACGTGTCATGGTCATCGGCGGCGCGCAGAGAACGGGCCCATACGACACCGTCGAGTTTTACAATCCCACGACGGAGACATGGGTATCGGACCCGTTCCTCGGCTCGTGGGAGAAGGCCGCGCCGCTAATGCAACCACGCGCCGGCCACACCACGACAATCCTCGACGACGGCACCCTGCTGGTGGCCGGCGGCAGGGCAAGACCCGACGAAATGGACGTCCAAAGCCTCGTGGACTTCATACCCTCCACCGAGATATATGACCCGTCAACAGGCAAGTCCCGAGCCGTCGCCGACATGAACGATCCGCGCGGAGGCCACATAGCCGCTCGGCTAGGTGACGGGCGTGTTCTTGTCGCGGGCGGTCGCAAGTTGGTGATCGACGAAGAAGGATCGAGGAAGATCACCTTCATCGGCACGGCGGAGATATACGACCCTGTCGGCGACACGTGGACACGAGTTGCCGACATGACCGCCTCAAGGTGGGCGCACACGGGAATAGAACTCGCGGATGGGACGGTCATAGTGGTCGGAGGCGAAAACGATGACGGAAAGGTCGCCACTGCCGAGGTCTACGACCTCGCATCCGACACATGGACCGAGGTCTCGCGGATGGCCGACGGGCGATCCGGCCACTCGATGGAGATGCTGCCGGACGGTCGGCTCATGGTCGCGGGCGGCTCCGGTCCGACGGTCGAAGTGTACGACTTCAACTCAAGAACATGGTCACTCCTGCCAAACCTAGACCAGCGCCTGCGAGATGCGGCGGTGGGTGTCCTGGAGGACGGGACCATCTTGGTCGCGGGCGGCTTTGGCGCGCAGGGACCGTCCAACTCGGCCTTGATCCACGAACTGGGAACGACGCAATGGGCGTACGTCGACCGCCTGCCGGAGACCCGCGTAGGCCCGACCATGACGCTGCTCGGCAACGGCGGAATCCTCATGCTCGGCGGTACAGGCACCACCAAGGCATGGATATTCGACGGTACCGTCGGAGGATGGCTCTACGGCGGCAAGATGTTCGACTCGCGCAAGGACCACACCGCCACGCTCCTGCCGGACGGCAGGGTCATCGCCATCGGCGGCGAGGCGCGCAACAGGGCCATCAACGGCTCGGTCGAAATATACACGCCCCCGAAGCTGCAGTAACTCGACCCGGCCCTTAATCGCCTCTCAACAGGGACACCCTCCTCGGGACAATTCCCCTTAACTGTTCAGAGTCGGTGAGACATGCAGGAATTGTCCTTCCGCTGTCATTGCTATGAAAATTGGCTCCGGCAAACCCGTCGTAGAGGCAACCCTTGTGGTTGCCCGTCCTCGGCGCCAACCCATTTTCATCCCCTTATGTGGCCTTTCGCACGGCCATGGTGATTCTGAGGAGCGCAGCGACGAAGAATCTACAATCTCTCCCCCGCCGGGGAGAGACACAGAGAGGGGGTCTTCGTAATTCAACTCACGGAGACTGAACAGTTACGATTTGCCTCTCTGAATAGCGCGCCATACGGCTGTCGCGTATAATGAAAGACAGACTCAATCCGGTGACCCTGCGTGCGTATCGGCGTAGTATTCCCACAACTCGAAATCGGTAACGACCCGGCCCTGATCCGCGACTATGCTCAAGCCGCGGAGTCGCTCGGATACGACCACATCCTCGTCTACGACCACGTTCTCGGCGCTAATCGCGAGACCCACGACTGGCTGCGCGGTCCTTACCGACACCCGGACGCCTTCCACGAGCCATTCGTGCTATTCGGCTACCTTGCCGGACTGACCGAGAAAATCGAGCTTGTCACTGGCATCCTCATCCTCCCCCAGCGGCAGACCGCCCTCGTCGCCAAGCAGGCCGCAGAGGTCGACGTCCTGTCCGGTGGTCGTCTCCGTCTCGGCATCGGTATAGGTTGGAACAGCGTGGAATACGAGGCCTTGGCCGAGGACTTCACCAACAGGGGCCGCCGTTCCGAAGAACAGATCAAGGTGATGAGAGAACTCTGGACGAACGACCTCGTCACCTTCAATGAACGATGGCACACGATCACCGACGCGGGCATCAATCCCCCGCCCGTTCAGAGGCCCATTCCGGTCTGGTTCGGTGGATACGACGACCGAGTCTTACGGCGAATCGGGAGAATTGGCGACGGCTGGATCATCGCGGGCGGAGGCAATAGCCCCACGCCTGAGGTCACATCGGCAGTCGAACGAGTCAAGGAGTACACGAAGAACGCCGGGCGCGACCCCGGGGCAATGGGGTTTGAGAAAGTCATCAGCTATGGAGATTCATTGCTCGGTGAAGCTCCCGAAACCTTGTCGAAATGGAAAGCCGCAGGCGTGACGCACCTTTCGCTAAACACGATGAAGTCCGGCCTTTCGACCCCCTCGGATCACATAAACGCAATTCGACGATTCAAAGAAGCCTTGTGAGAGGAGCAGCTTTGTCCCAACTGCTAACAACTTCGCTTCACCAGACCCATGTCTCGATGGGCGCGCGCATGGTCCCCTTCTCCGGTTGGGACATGCCAGTGCAGTACGCAACCATCTTGGAAGAGGTCGACGCCGTCCGCGAGCACACGGGCATTTTCGATGTATCCCACATGGGTCGGCTCTTCGTCAGCGGTCCTGGCGCGGGTGCGTTCCTGAGCCGCATATTCAGCACGGACGTCAGTAAGCTTCGCCGGGGGCGCGCCAAGTACGGCGTGACCTGCAACGAACAGGGCGGCATCATCGACGACAACATCGTGTACCGCCTTGGGGAAGAACGCTACCTTTACGTCCCAAACGCGGGCAATCGCGATGCCGTCGCAGGGTGGTTGCACAAGTGGGCCCCGTCCGACGGCTCAGTCGAGATCGAGGACGCCGCCGACCGGCTTGCGATGATAGCCATCCAGGGCCCCTCGGCAAAATTCACCTTCTCCAAAATAGCCGGCTCCTCCCTTGCCAAGATTCGCCCGTTCAGAATCGCCCCCGTCGACATAGATGGCGAGTCAGTCCTGACCGCCCGAACCGGATACACCGGAGAGGACGGCTACGAGATCATGCCGTCGTCGGAAAACGTCGTGTCCGTCTGGAATTCACTGGTCCAAGCCGAAGCGACACCATGCGGCCTGGCGTCCCGCGACCTCCTGCGACTCGAGGCAGGATTTCTCCTGCACGGCAACGACATGGACACCTCGATCAACCCGTATGAAGCGGGTCTTGACCGCTTCGTCGATCCCGACCGCGACGACTACATCCCCGGCGAGGCCCTCAGGCGAATCCGTGACGCAGGAACGAGCCGAAAGCTCGTCGGCTTCGAGATGGTCGGTCGGGGCATCGCTCGACACGGGTACGACCTCACCGACGGCGAGAAGAAGATCGGTGAGGTGTCGAGCGGGAGCGTGTCCTTCACGCTTGACAAGAATATCGGCTTGGGCTATGTTCCTACCGATTTTTCGGCGCTTGGGACGACGCTTTGGATACAAATCAGGCGTCGCAGCATCGAGGCAGTCGTTAGGCCCCTGCCCTTCTATTCGCGGAGTGCATCATGAACTACCCCGACGACCTCAAGTACACCAAAGAGCACGAGTGGCTCCGCATTGAGTCGGAAACGACCGTCGTGGTGGGCATCACGGAGTACGCCGCCGATGAGCTTGGGGACGTGGTCTTTGTCGAGTTGCCGGACGTAGGCGCAGATGTCACGGCTATGAGCGTGTTCGGTGAAATCGAGTCGGTCAAGGCCGTCAGCGAGCTCTACTCTCCGGTGAGCGGAACGGTCGCCGAGCGCAACGAAGAGCTTGACGATACCCCCGAACTGGTCAACGACTCGGCGTACGGTGACGGCTGGATGATCAAAATCGAGCTGAGCGACTCGTCTCAGTTGGACGGCCTGATGTCCGCCGCCGACTACGAGCAATTCCTGGCGACTCAGTAGCTGCGGACCGAGAGTCCCCGCTCACCAATCCCTGCAGGGTTCCCACACGCACCACAACATGCACGACACCACAGCCACGTCCCATTACTCGCCCAATACCGACGCGGATAGAGAGGCGATGCTGGCGGCGATAGGCGTGGAGTCTGCCGCCGAGTTGTTCGGCGACATACCTGAAGACTTCCGGTTTCCTGCACTGGACATACCGGCTCCCCTCTCGGAGTTCGAGTTGCGCCAGGAACTCGGCGATCTTGCCGCGCTCAACGCAACTCCCGGCGACTACGCCTGCTTCCTCGGCGCCGGATCGTACCGTCATCACGTCCCCGCGATTGTTCGTGCCTTGGCCTTCCGCGGGGAGTTCCTTACGTCCTATACTCCCTACCAGCCGGAGGTATCGCAGGGAACGCTTCAGGCCCACTACGAGTTCCAGACGCTGATCTGCCAGTTGACTGGCATGGAAGTCACCAACGCAGGCATGTACGACGGCGCTACGTCCCTCGCGGAGGCAGCCATGATGGCCGCCCGCATCACCAAGCGCAATCGCATCGTCCTGGCGGAGACGGTCTCCCCCAGCTATCAGTCGGTCGTGCGCACCTACACGCAGGGCCACGACAATCTCGACGTCGACGTGATCGCAGCTGACGGTTCCGGTATACCCGAAGATGCCGCCTGCGTGGTCGTCCAGCAGCCGGACTTCTTCGGCTACCTCCACGACCTTGAAGCGATGGCCTCCCGCGTTCACGAGCTTGGAGCGCTGCTAATCGTCTCCGTGGACCTCGCCTCGCTGGGAATGTTCAAGCCGCCCGGCAGCTACGACGCGGATATCGTTGTCGCCGAGGGACAGACCCTCGGCGTGTCCCCGTCCTACGGTGGCCCTTACGTCGGAGTGCTGGCCTGCAAGGGCGGCAGGGACTTCCTCCGGCAGCTGCCCGGACGCATCGTCGGCCAGACGGTCGACACCGAGGGGCGCACGGGCTATGTTCTCACCCTTCAGACTCGCGAGCAGCACATCCGCCGCGAGCGCGCGACCTCTAATATCTGTACGTCCGTCGGCCTTATCGCACTCATGTCCGCCGTCTACATGGCGGCCCAGGGGAAGCAGGGTCTTCGACACAACGCGGAGCTCTGCTACCACAAGGCCCATTACCTGGCGTCCTTGATCGAGGACATCCCCGGCTACTCCCTGCCGCTCCAGGGCACGTTCTTCCGCGAGTTCGTCGTCCAATGTCCATTGCCGCCCGACGAGGTCAACCGACGGCTCCTCGACTATAAGATCATCGGCGGCCTCAACGTGAGCGACCGCATCGAGAACGGGATGCTCCTGTGCTGCACCGACATGAACACTCGCGGGGAGATCGAGGCTCTGGCCCCCGCTCTGGCCGAGATTGGAGGCGGTGCGCAATGACCACCCCCGAGCGCTGGCTGGAAAAGCACAACCGCAAGCTGCTGATGGACCGCAGCGCACCGGGCCGCATTGGCGCCAGCCTTACGAAGCTCGACGTGCCGGAGTCGGAACTCCCCGATTCTGCCCTGCTGCGGGACAACCTCGACATGCCGGAAGTCTCCGAAAGCGAGATCGTCCGCTACTTCTCGCAGCTCAGTCACTACAACTTCTCCATCGACCACAACTTCTACCCGCTCGGCAGCTGTACGATGAAGTACAACCCGAAGATCAACGACGAGATGGCCGCGCTACCCGGACTGGCCGAGATACACCCCTTCCAGCCCGAGGCCACGGTGCAGGGCGCCCTCAAGCTCGTCTGGCACCTGCAGGAAATCCTCGCCGAGGTCATGGGAATGGCCGGGGCCAGCGTCTCGCCCAAGGCCGGAGCCGAGAGCGAGTTCGCCGGGATGCTCATGGTGCGGGCCTATCACCTCTCTCGCGGCGACGACAACCGCAAGAAAGTCCTGATTCCCGACAGCGCGCACGGCACCAACCCCGCCTCGGCGGTCGTTGCCGGGTTCCACGTCGTCTCCCTGCCGACCAACGAGGAGGGCAACACCGACCTTGCCGCCCTCGAGGCCGCGGTCGGTGACGACCTGGCGGGCTTCATGCTGACCCAGCCGAGCACCCTCGGCATCTTCGACACCAATATATCGGAGGTCATCCAGATCGTTCGCGACGCAGGCGGGATTTTGTACGGAGACGGCGCGAATCTCAACGCCCTGCTCGGCAAGGTCAAGCTGGGCGAGCTTGGTTTCGACGTGGTGCACTCCAACCTGCACAAGACCTTCACCCAGCCGCACGGCGGCGGCGGTCCCGGCGCAGGAGCGGTCCTGGTCAGCGAACGTCTGCTGCCGTTCCTACCCGAGCCGCACGTCACGCGCGTCGAGGACGACGACGGAGTGCGGTTCTCCCTCTCAACGCCCCCGCAGTCAATCGGCAGGCTTGGCCCGTTCCACGGAAACTTCGGCGCTCTCGTACGCGCCTACGCCTACATCCGCACCCTCGGCGATGTTGGTGTCTCCCAGATAAGCGAGGACGCCGTCATCAACGCCAACTACATTCTCAGCCAGTTGAGGGGCACCTTCGATCTTCCCCAGGACCGGCACTGCAAACATGAGGTGGTGTTCTCCGCCAAGAATCTGAAGGACAAGTTCGGGGTCACGGGCAAGGACGTCTGCAAGCGGCTCATCGACTACGGCATTCACCCGCCCACGATGTACTTCCCCCTTCCTGACGTGGTCGAGGAGTCGCTCCTCATCGAGCCGACCGAGACGGAGAGCAAGGAAACGCTCGACCAGTTCATCGAGGTTATGAAGCTGATTGCGCAGGAGGCGGAGGAAGACCCCGATCTCCTTATCAACGCCCCGCACAACACGCCCAACACTCGCCTCGACGAGGCTCTCGCGGCCCGCAGACCGGTGCTGCGCTGGAGCAAAGACGCCTAACCAGCCCCCAGCGTCGCTCCACCGTCAACCAGCAGAATCTGTCCCCGGATCATCTCCGCTTCTGGCGAGCACAGGAACCCCACAGCGTTGGCGATGTCCTCGACCTTGACCATTCGTCCGGTCACGGTCTTCTCTCCGTCCGCTAGCATCCGCTCCCTGTCCCTAAAGGCGCTGAGCGCGTCCGTGTCGACGTATCCCCCCGAAACGGCATTCACGGAGATGTTCTGCGGAGCCAGTTCGACCGCCAGGTACCGCGTGATCGCCTCCAGCGCCGCCTTGGACGTGCCGACCGCGAAGTAGTTGGGAAGAACGTTCCGTGACCCCTCGCTCGTGATGTTGACGATGTGCCCACCGTTGGGCATGAGTCGGGACGCCTCGATCGAGCACATCCATGCCGCTTTGGCATTTATGTCCATCGTCCAGTTCCAATGCTTCTCCCCAAGCTCGGCGGCGGGGACGTTCACCCCGGAGGCCGCGTTGTTCACAAGCACGTCGAGCCTGCCGTACTCGGCCTCCACCGTCTCGAAGAGGCCGCGTATTTTCTCCGCGTCGCCCAGGTGTGCCCTCGTCTTCACGCACCGCACGCCGAGCGCTTCAATCTCTTGCTGGGCTTCATTCGCGGAGGTGTGACTTCTGAGGTAGTTGAACGCGATGTCCGCGCCCCGCCTCGCGAAGTGGAGCGCAATAGCCTTCCCGATGCCACGCGACGCGCCCGTGACCAGGACGACCTTGCCCGCGAACTCCTTGCCTGCCCTCATGGCGCGCCTATACGGCCAGTCCGCCGTCGACCGAGATCACCTGCCCCGTTATGTACTTCGAGCTCGGTAGCGCGAGGAACGCAGCCACATGGGCTACGTCGTCGAGTTCGCCAAAGCGGCCCATGGGCGTCCGCTCCTTCCAGTAGTCCTTCATCTCCTCGGTGAGGACTGAGGTTGTCTCGGTCTCGAAGTAGCCGGGCGTGACGACGTTGGCGGTGACGTTGCGACTCGCGACCTCTTTGGCCAGCGCCTTGGTGAAGCCGATGACGGCGGACTTGGACGCGGTGTAATTCGTCTGAGTCGGGTTGCCTCGAAGGCCGACGATAGACCCGATATTGATGACGCGGCCCCATCGTTTTGACATCATCCTCCGAATGGCTGCGCGAGTGCAGTAGAAGGTACCGTGCAGGTTGACATCAATGACCCTGTGCCACGACTCGTCGGACATGCGAATCAGGTGGCGGTCGTCGATGATGCCCGCGTTGTTCACGAGAATATCGGCGTTTCCCCACCGGCCTTCCACCTGCTTGAACATCTCTTTGACCTGTTCGACGTCGGATACGTCCGCCTGTATCGCAAAGGCCTCCGCTCCACTGCCGGTGAGCGTCTCCACGACCTCACTCGCGGCATCGGGCGACGAGTTATAGTTGACGGCGATTTTCGCGCCCTTCTCGGCCAGTCGAATGGCGATCTGTCTTCCGATGCCCTTCGACGCGCCGGTGACCAAGGCGCTCTTACCTTCCAGTTCGTTCGTCTTCACTTGACCTCCGTTACGTTCGGACCCGTTACTCTTTCACACCGACCCTGCTTCTGACTCTCGTTAGCGCGTCGCCGAGCTCGTCGATAATGCCGAGCCGATGCCAGTTCTTCGCCTGCTCTATCGCGCGCTTGACTTCCTCGCGCTTCCCCCGACCGTGTCCGATGACGCTCACGCCCTTGACGCCGAGCAGCGGGCCGCCTCCATGGGTGTTGACGACGTTCGTCTTCTCAAACAGTTCTTGAGTCAACGACTCGATCTCGGCCTCCGGCATTCTGCCTGCCATGCGTTCGCTAACGAGGTCGATGGCCGCTTGACCGATGCCCTCGGTGAGCTTCATCACGACGTTGCCGACGAAACCGTCCGCGACTACCACGTCGACGTCGCCCTGGACCATCTCGTTTGGCTCGACGTTTCCGACGAAGTTCAGACCGCTCTTGGCGAGCAACTCCGATGTTTCCCGCACCTGCCGGTTTCCCTTGCCGAACTCCGCCCCCACGCTCAGGAGACCGATACTTGGACTCTCCAAGTTCCAAAAGGTGCGCGCCCACATATCGCCCATGACCGCAAAGCTTAGCAGCTGCGACGGACGACAATCGACATTGGTGCCGACGTCGATGATGGAAGTCTTCGGAGCAAACCCGATGACTGGTCCGCCGAGGGCGGGACGTTGGATCCCCTCCATCATGCCCAGAATAACCGCCGCCGTTGCCATGGCCGCCCCGGTCGAACCCATCGTCACCGCAGCGTCGGCCATGCCCTTCTTGACAAGTCCCGTGGTGACGACAATCGAGGCCTTGGGCTTCTGACGGAGCGCCAAAGCCGGCTGATCTCCCTCGGAGATAACACCCTCGGATGGCACCTGCATGATCGGCAGCCCGCCTATATCGTGCTTCGCCAACTCGGCCTGCAGTACCTGTGGATCGCCCACAAGCCCGATCTGTACGTCGCCCTGCTTCGCAGCCTCAATCGCCCCCGCAACGACCTCCGTCGGCGCGTGATCGCCGCCCATGGCGTCTACGGCTATTCGAACAATGCTGTTTGCTTGCGTCAATACCTGCCTCTATTCCTGGTCAGTCTTCGGCACGATCACCATAGCGTTTCCGGTGATGGCCGACTCGCCCTTGCCGGTTCGTATGCCGACCGAGCAAGCAAATTTCGTTCCCACCGCCTCCTCGCGGACACGCGAGACCTCGCCGTGCGCCGTTACCGTATCTCCGGGCCTCACCGGCGAACGGAAGCGTATCTTAAGCTGCCCGGTATTCGTCCAATCGTCGGCGAACTCCGCGGCCATGAGTTCCGAGAGCATCGCCGCTATCATCATGCCGTGCGCGATCGTGCCTCCGAACCGCGTGGTACGCGCGAACTCTTCGTCCAGATGAATCGGATTGAAGTCCCCTGACGCCTCTGCATACGCGGTGATGTTCGCCTGCTCGACGGTGCGGGTGATCGACCGCAACTCAGTGCCGACTTCCATCACACCGGCACCAGTATCGTACTCTTGGCGGTCATCACCTGCCTGTCGCCACGGTCACGGACATCCATGCCGACGGCAAGAAGTCGAAAGCCCGTCTTCACCGCATTCTGTGATATCACTGCCCGACAACTCAGCTCCTCGTCCACAGGTACCGCGCCAAGAAACGCCATCTCCTGCCCCACGTGCAGCGTCCCCTCCGGTATTCCCAGGTCGTCCAACACGCCGCGCAGGGCAAAGGTCGCGACCGCCATCGGGGGAACCGTCGGCGACTCGCTCGTTGGGTTGAACACCCCCGACTCGTCCCGGACCGCGGCCGTGTACTTCTCCACACCGTCGAGGCCGACCGGGAAGGTCCTGTCGGATATGGTATCGCCTACGGCAAGCGCCGCGTAGTCACGGGGCATGGATTTCACACCGGCTGATTACAAGTCGGTCGATTATAGAGCGCAGCCGCCTCATACGCAATTCAGCGACTGGCGCCGTACTAGTTAAATCGAAGGGACACCCGTATAATCGTGCCCAACTCCACAGTCAGGTACCGAACATGACGACACTGCAAGAGGCCGTTTCCCAAGTCCCGGGCGTGGTGGGCGTGGCCGCTCGCCACCTCGAGACCGGCCAAACCATTGAGCACAACGCTGACACCGTATTCTTCACCGCCAGCACCTTTAAGGTGCCCATACTGGCCGAACTCTACCGCCAGGTCGACGCGGGCACCCTCGATCTCTCGGAGCGTGTCGAGTTGACTGACACCCTCCGCGTACCCGGCTCCGGCGTTCTGAGAGAGCTGGGCAGCGGCCTGGCCCCCACGCTGCACGATCTCGCGATGCTGATGATAATCGTCAGCGACAACCTCGCCACCGACATCCTGTACCACACCGTCGGCAAGGACAACTTGGACCGCACGATGGCCGATCTCGGTCTCACCCGCACCAAGCTCCCGATGTCGTGCCGCGATCTCCTGTTCAGTCTGGCCGGACTCACCGTTAGCGAGTCGCTGGACGACTTCTGGGAGGTCTCCGACCGGGTGGAGCAGGGCTACCGTGGGCTGTCGCCCGACTGCGACGCCCTGAACGAGGAGAGGTCCGACGTCTCCTCGCCCGCCGACATGGTCCGCCTGCTCGAAATCGTCCACAACGGCGACCTTTTGTCGGAGGAGTCCAAGCAAGGAATGCTCCACATCCTCAAGCGCCAGAAGCTCAGGAGCATCATCCCGTACTACCTGCCGCCGGACGTAATCACGGCCCACAAGACGGGGGGCGTCTACAGCGTCCGCTGCGACGTTGGAATCGTTTGGGGGAAGAGCGGCCCCTACGCCATAGCCATCATGGCAAAGCGGATCACCGACAGCACTGACCTCGATCCCAAGCTGGCGCGCATATCACGCATCATATACGACGAGTTGTCGGGCTAGACGAGGACCTTGATCTTTATCTCGGTCCCCGCCTCATCGGCAACCGTCTTCCCGTCCTCGACGAACGCCTTCCGCACGTAGCCGAGACCGACGTTAGCTCCGGTATGGGGCAGACGCGCCGCTGACGTAACGATACCCATCCGCTTGCCGTCATGCACCAGGAAGGAATCCGGCGCGGGTCCTTCTCCATCCCACCGAAGACCGACGAGGTACTTGCTGACCTTCTGATAGGTCTGGAGCCGCGCAATCACCTCTTGCCCGATGTAGCAGCCCTTCGAGAAGCTCACGTGATGAACGAGGTTTACCTCGTGCGGATTGTAGTCCTCCGTCAGCTCCTTGCCGAATGCCGGGATGCCGCGTTCGATGCGAACGGCCTCGGCCATGTTCCCACCGACTGGGACCGCACCTCCGTCCGTGAGAACGGCTGACAGGCGCTCTTTGTGCTCGGCGTCAACGACTAGGTCGAATGACGGCGTTCTCAGAAAGTCGCTCCGGTACACTTCCGCCGACACGCCAAAGACCTGCGTGTTTAGTCGGCCCAAGGGTGCCAACGACGACGCTTGGCCGCTCGTCAGGCCGTCCAAAAGCCCAGTCGAGTCAGGGCCGGTGAGTGAGAGCATCGCCGTTTCGCCCGTCACGTCTTCGACTGCCACGTCCTCGACGAACGTGTAGAAGTCTATCCACTCCGCGACGCGCCGCTGATTGCCCGGCGAGGTAAACACGTCCAAACGGTCTTCGTCCCGCTGGACGTGCAGCAGGTCGACGATGCGGCCCTTGTTCGTTGTCAGTACGGTCGCCGCCC
The DNA here is from genome assembly GCA_965247555.1 of Dehalococcoidia bacterium. Taxonomy (GTDB): domain Bacteria; phylum Chloroflexota; class Dehalococcoidia; order Lucifugimonadales; family VXLM01; genus VXLM01. Next base: position 1,281,965 of record CBDFHR010000009.1, read on the forward strand.
CCGCGCCGATTTCGAGGGTCGCAAGCTCGTTCGTCGAGAGCCGATTGAGCAGATCGAGCGAGTCTTCGCCCCTGACGATCAGCCGCCCAACGTCGGAACGGTCCATCATCGCGACACCGGAAGTCAGCGCGCGATACTCGTCCTCGGGCGTCAAGGAAACGTCGAGCACAACGTCGGTTTCAAGATTCGCTAGTGGTCCCATACACCGAGCATAGTCCGAAGCGTCCAAAGCGTCAACCGGGCCAGCGTTCCCAGATACCCCACCTAATTCGGACGAGCGGCGTGCTGGGCTGCTTCCCACGTCGTGGCGATGCACCTGAATGGCGAAACAAGGTCGTCATCTCGCAACTCGGCTTGGCGGCTTGGGAGGCTGGATACCGGCCCCGTATCGGAGTACGGGGTGACGTCCCTTCGCCGGTATAACGGAGGTGGGGGATTTGGACGTTGCTGTACTTCTCCCGTCACTCCCGTAAGAGGAGACCGGTGCACAACTTTCTACGCTGGGCGGCTTCGATGAGTGATTGGAAGGATGTCAGGTGTGGAAGCGCGAGCACCGATCTATCGGAGAGAATTTCTCTGAATGTGTAAGATTTTGTCGCATTTTGTCGCATTTTCCTTGTTATTGTAAAGTTGTGGATCGGATGGACCTACCTGGCACACCGGCGAGTTCCTAGGCTTATGTAATCGAGCCGAGGACGGTCAGATCAGGAAGCACGAGCACCTGTCCGGCGGAATTTTTCTGTATGTGCGACATTTGACGACATTTCCCTTGCTATTGAGAAATCATGCGGCGGGCAACCGCTCATGTGTATTGTGATACATGTGTTCTTATTTGTCAATTCGGGGAGAGGCATGGAAGGGTGCTGAGCGATTCGGGCAGGCTAGGGGTGAACGATGAGAGTAGGCAAGCTTCGCGGGTATGACAGTTACGCAAAGGTCTCCGAAGGCGGGAGTCCACAAGGCGAAACAGATGCGCGGCTCTTCTTCAACCACCCAAATACACAGACTCAACCCGTCCCAATCGGTTGATAGACGGACTGGACGGTACTATCATTAGAATTCCCAATCGGTTCGCTTGGACGAGTAATGGCGTGAAACGACTAACACGTTTGCTCGAATGACGTTAGAACAATAGGAGGCGTCATCCTACACTTGGGATTGATACGAACGAAACAAGGGTCTCGCCAAGCACCCGACGATTTCCTGCACGTTGTCGTGACATGAAGAAACTCTCGCTCACAAGGGTCATCGTCCGGCGCATCGCCGACGACTGGAAACTCCTGCTCACGGTGTTCATCGGCATTTTCATTGCCACGACCATCGGCGCGGGCACTCCAATCTACCTCGAATCGCTCGACCAGCTTTCGTTCAACGCCGCCCTCGACCGCATCGACGAGCCGAAGATCGACGTCTTCGGCGCGGAAGTCGTGGCGACTGAGAGATCGATCGAGCACGCCGAACAGGTCGTGGCCGACGCCGTCGAAGAGCACATTTCGCACGTGTACGAAGGCCATGAACGGTTCATCAAGAGCCGTGTCGCCATTATTGGAACGCCGAGTATTCCCCTGGCCGAGGGTACCGGCGAGGGCATCTTTGTCTCGCGCGGATACCTTCAGCACCTCTCGAATCTTCCAGCGCACGTAAAGTTCGTCGAGGGGCAAATGTCATCCGACACCATTGACAGCTCCCCGTTTGGCGTGCTGATCGAGGCCGTCGTTTCCTTGGAAATGGCGAGGCGCTTCAAGCTCGAAATAGACCATCAGGTCATTCTTTCAACCGATCTTCTCAGTCAGAGAGCCGAATCAACCGCCTCCAACGAGGCCCAGGACGACAGCGAACTCGCCGAGCTCCTCGAATCGACTCCTGCTCCCATACCCGCCGGCCCTCCGGGCATCGGCGTCATCATCGTCGGCATCTTCGACCCCTTGGATCCGGAAGCACGGACGTGGGGCCCGGATGGAGAAGCGCTCAATCCCCCGGTCATCGAGGCTCCCACGCCATACCTGACGGTACAGAAACCCGGGGAAACTCCCCTGGTCCTGTTCGCCGACGAGACAGCCCTGCGCTTCGCCTTGCAGGACCTCGTCGCGGAGACCACGTTCCTCGGCCAGGAGACGTACATCAAGGGCGTCCCGATGCTGGTCGATACGCCGAACGATCACCTCCCCATCAGCACGGGACAGGGCATCATCGCCCGTCTCGGCTTCCTCGTTTCGCTCTCCAACGTCCAGGACCACATCGTGTTCGATCAGGGGGGCATGGCGGCGACCGAGATCACGCAAGGCCCGCGCGGTCCCATCATCGACGCTATCGTTCACAAGGGCGTTTCCACGCGGACCCAGACCGAGATCGGGGACGAGCTCCACTTTTCGCCGGAGCTTGGTCAGCGCGAAATTATCACGGTGCGGCTCGTCGGCTTTTACGAGGAGGACGATAAGGACTCACAGTACTGGCGCTCCACGGGGGCTCTACTGAGTCTCGATCCTCAACGGCAGGACACGCCTTTCCTTCTTCTCTCCGACGATTCCCTCTCGACTATCCCGATCATCGTCGTGCCGGAGGTTATGACGCAGCTCCTCTCGCAGACCTACCCGGGGGCCGTGGTTAACCCTCAGTGGGTAATCAAGATCGACCCCGAGCGGCTGAAGCAATGGTCCGCTGCCGAGGCGAGAGAACGCTTCAGGGCCTTCTCCGACGCCGTCACCGCCGAGCTCCCCGACGCACGTCCCACCACCGAGTTCGTCGAGAACCTGACCGAGTCCGGACAACTGAGGAACTTCTACGCCAAGATACCGATGCTGCTATTGCTCACGGTAATCCTGCTCACCGTGCTCTTCTTCCTCGGCATCCTCGTGTCGTATCTGACGCAGAGCAGAGAGAGCGACTCATCGCTTCTGAAGACACTCGGAGCGACCCTCACGCAGTTGACAGGCATCTACACCGCCGAAGGCTTGGTCATGGTGGCCATAGCCGTGGTGGTGGCCCCGTTCTTGGCCTACGGTATGGTTGCCGTTTCGGGAGCGCTTCCGTTCTTCGAGGAGATGAACAGCGGCAATCTGATGCCCATACGCCTTGCCGCGACGCCCTTCATCATCTCGTTAGCGGTCGGCCTGCTCTGCCTGGTAATTTTTGTGGTGCCCAACGTGCTCAGCGCTCAGGGAGGCGTCCTCCTTCGCCGGCTCCAGACCTCTCGCCCGCTGGGACTGCCCTTCCTCCAGCGATTCAACCTTGACATCGGCATCCTCGTCTTCGGCGGCCTGATCTACTGGGAGCTCCAGAAGCGCGGACAGTTCGTATACAGCGGCTTCTTCGAGGAGACCGAGGTGAACGAAGTCCTCCTCGTCGCGCCCGTCCTCTTCCTTATTGTCGTGACGCTCGTGTTCATGCGGTTCTTCCCCATGATCGTCCGCTACATCAGCGGCGAGTCCGACCGCATCGTCGACTTGCTCGTGTCGGCGTCGGTCATCGCCTCGGTCGTTGGGGTCTTCTGGCGCGAACGCGGCAGCGAGACGCTGGACTGGCTGTTGCCGGGTGCGGCTGCCGTCGCAGTCCTCATCGCATATTGGGCTACGAAACGCTACAGGCACGACCGAAGGCGACGATACGCAGGCTTGGCAGTTCAGGCCGTACTTGTCGCCGGATTCGTCGCGCTGCGCCCCCCGGTGGCTGGCGATCTCCTGACCGTTCCAACCTGGGGACTCGTAGCCGTGGTGCCCGCCCAACTGCTGTTTGTCGTATTCACCGGACTCAGCCGCGTGACGCCGGTCTGGCTTGAAATAGGACTGCTCCACATGTCGCGCAACCCGCTGCAATACACGTGGATGATCCTGCTGCTCGTACTGGCAACCGGCCTCGGCATCCTGGCGACCACCGTCGGCGGCACTCTCGAGCGCAGTCAGATCGAACGCGTCCTCTTCGAGGAAGGGGCCGACCTGCGGGTCACGGCCTCCCTCCTCGCAAAGGGTGGAGTAAGCGAGGTGTTCAGAAAGTCCCAGGAGCTTGAGGACGTCGAGCACGTTGTGTTAGGACTCCGGGAGCGAGGTCAGGCCGGCGGATCGACCGCCGAAGTCCTCGCCGTGGACACGTCGGGATTCGCAGATGTCGCCTGGTATCGTGACGACTTCTCCGACAGCTCCCTGCCCCAGCTGATGGACCGCCTTAATCCAGGTGCGCCGACGGGAAGAATACCCCTACCTGATGATACGAACGGTATCGGCTTGTGGGTAAAGCCCGATCCGTTCATCCCCGGCCTCGATCTGTACGCCCAACTCGAAAACGAAAGAGGAGAGCTGCAGACCGTCATCTTCAACACCATGCGGAGCGAGGACTGGCAGTTCATGATCGGCAACATCCCCGACCACATCAAACCGCCGTTTTCGCTTGTCTCAATTCACATGTTCGAGCCGGGCGGCGACCCTCAGGCGGGCTTGGACGCGGCTCCTGTGACGCCGGGCACGCTCTACATCGACGACATCATTGCCACGGTTGGATTTGAAAACCAAGAACTGGTCCTCGACGATTTCGAGGACGACGAGCTGAGATGGGAGGCCATCCTAACGTCTGCGGCATCGACCGAGATCGTCGAGTTCTCCACGATCGAGGTGCGGAACGGCTCGAAAGCGATCGCCTACACCTTTAGCGGGCAGACTACGGAGGGCCTGCGCGGTTTCTATCCAACCGCCTCACCCGGGCCTCTGCCAGTAGTGATAGACTCGTCCCTCGTTCGCGCCGACAGGCAGGAGGGCGATACCTTCATCACCCTCGTTGGAATCCGTTGGCTCCGCATGAGGGTCCTGGAGGTAGTCGACTTCTTCCCCACGCACGATCCAAGCCAGGGCGGGTTGATCCTCACCGATTTGAACAGCCTGGTGGAGCGCGCCAACGTCCTCCTCAATCACCACAGGATTCGAGCCCTGGACCTCTACTACGACCTCGATCCCGGTTCGCACGAACGCGTCGGTGAGGCCATGGTCGAGATACTCGGTCCACAGGGCGGCTCCGTCCGCGACGGACAGGGCCGCCTCGAAGGACTGCAGCTGAATCCCTTTGTCGCGGCGGGTTGGCGGCCCATGACGATTCTCTCTCCCGCCATCGCCGTATTTGCCGCCGCAGTCGGATATCTCACCTACCTCCTGCTCTTTGCTAAGAAGAGCGCCGTAGAGATCGGTTCCCTGCGCACCCTCGGCCTGACGAGGGGTCAGCTGTTCAGGCTCTTGGGCTTCGAGCACCTCGCTATCGCCGCGATCGGCCTCGGCCTCGGCACTTGGGCCGGATTCCAGATGAGTCGTCTCGCCGTCTCGCCATTGGCGATCACGGAGACCGGACTCCCGGTCACTCCGCCCTTCATCCTCACGACCGACTGGCCCATTATGGGGACCACCTACGTCGCCCTGGGCCTCCTGTTCGTCGCCGCTCTCAGCCTACTCAACAGAGGAGTCGGCCAACTCGACCTCCGGGCGATATCCCGCTTCGGCGAGTAACATGACATGCAAGAGCAAACCTGAGGCATACAGACGACTTCAAGACACCCGACGCAGCCTAAACGAACGATGAACAACAAGAAGACCATCAATGAGCGGCTGAACGCAATCGCGTACGGGATAATCTCGACGTGGCAGCTCGTTGCCAAGCGCGCCCTCGCCCACTGGCGACTCCTTGCCTACGTCGTGATCGGTGTCGTCCTCGCGTCCGCCATACTGTCGGGCACCGTCATCTACTTCGAGGCCCTCCGGGAGCTGTCCCTCAAGAACTCCCTTCAAAAGCGCACGGCCGAGCAGCTCAACATCACCGTCCGCGCCAGCAGAGGCCCGACCAACAACGAGGAGTACGGCAAGGTCAGCAACGTCGTCGTGCCGCTCATAAACCGGCACGTGTCTTGGATGCTCCGCGACGCTGTCCACGCGGGCCGCACTCCCACCTTCTACCTCGGAAACATCGGCAGCGAGGATACCGCCAAGGACGGCCTCGACCGTACCTTCTTCGCGTTCATAGACGACCTGGGCGAGCGCATACCCCTGATTGAAGGGGCGCAGCCTAATCCTGGCACGGCAGTCGGCCCAGGTCAGCCGCTGGAGTTGGAAGCGCTTGTTCCCCTCGCGGCGATGCGGGAGCTCGGCGCTCGTGTCGGAGACCGGTTCGCGGCGGTCCCGACGATCTCATCGGACATCCCCCACGTCTACGTGACCATCTCGGGCGCATTCGACTGGGAAAGCGCCAACGACGCCGAGTTGGTCAACTTCACAGAGGATGTCCTGCAGACCCGCACCATCACGACTGACCTGCGCCTCATGCCGTTCTTCATCTCGCGGCAGTCGTTCCTGGAATCCCTCGGCCCGTCTATTGGCAGCATGAGCGGCAGCTACTTCTGGTACATCAAGACCGATCCGAGCCTCATAAACGCCGACAACGCGCAGCTTACCGTCGCCCACCTCAGCGTGATGGCCAGACGCGCCGTCGCCTCCCTCCAAACGTACTCCCAGACGACCGGCCTCGACGACGCCCTCATCGAGTACGACCAGAGGCTCTTCTTCAGCAAACTCCCCATGTTCATCGTGCTCATCCTCATCGCCTTCGTGATCCTCTACTACGTCGCAACCATGTCTTCGCTACTCGTCGAGAATCAGCGCTCCGAAGTCGCTCAGTTCCGAAGCCGAGGCTCCGATACCACGCAAATACTCACCGTCTTCATCATGGAAGGAGCGATGATAGCCCTCCTTGCGGCAATCGTCGCGCCCATCATCGCCGCATTCACGATCGGCCTGCTCGGCCTCACGCCCGCCTTCTTCGGGCTGACCGGCGGAGGTCTGCTCTCGGTCGAGATATCGCCCGCCGCCTACGCACTGAGCGCCCTCGGCGGCATACTGGGCTTTGTCGCGCTCATGATTCCCGCAATCCATGCGTCTCGCTTCGCAATCACCCAGCAGCGCCAACAGTCGTCGCGCCCGACCGCGCTGCCCGCCTTCCAGCGGTACTACCTCGACGTCCTGCTGCTTCTCGTTGCTATCTTCCTCTTCCGCCAGCTCACGGAACAGGGTTCGGTCGTCGCCCGCGACGTCTTCGGGGCCGCCGTCGCCGACGAGCTCCTGCTCGCCGTGCCGGGACTCGTGCTCGTCGCGTCGGCGATGGTGCTGCTCAGGCTCTTCCCCCTAGGGATGAACCTCATCAGCAAGCTCTTCGTAAAGGTCCTGCCCGTCGCCGCGGCCATGACCGTATGGCAGATGTCGCGCCAGCCCACGCACTACTCACGACTCTCTCTCCTCCTCATCCTCACTGCGGGTCTCGGCATCTTCGCGTCCAGCTTCGGCACGACCCTCCAGCGCAGCTTCGAGGAGCGCATCCTCCACGTCTCCGGCAGCGACGTGCGCGTCGTGGGCGTCAACAGGTCATCGGCTACCGACGACGCGGCCCTCATGACGGGAGGTCGGTTCGTCGAGGAGATCGCCTACGAGCGCATACCCGGCGTCGACACGGCCAGCGCCGTCCTCAGCCGGGCCGGACGGGACCTCACCCGACAGCAGGGCGGATCGTTCGAGCTGATGGCCCTGAACAGCGCAAACTTCGACAAAGTGGCATGGTTCCGAGGCGACTTCTCCGACGAACCTCTTGAAGACTTGCTGGCGCGAATACGCCCCGATGAGTCCGCACGCGCGAGCGGCGGGATCGCTATTCCGTCCGACGCAGTGTCCATCGGCGCCAGAGTCAGGTCGGACAGGATACGCCCGACGCTCCAGGTGGTCGCGCGCCTGACCAACGCGATCGACCAGCAGTCGGACTACAAGCTGGGCTTCGTGTCTTCGAGCGACTGGCTCAATCTCGATGTGTCGTTGGCGGATCAGGGTCGAGAGGACTTTCTTGCCAACGGCCCCGTCAAGCTAAGCGCGCTCTACGTCGAACAGTCCAACCTCAACGTGACCCTCAAGCCCGGAACGGTCTTTTTTGACGACGTACACGTCACCACGAGCGGCGGATCGCAGGTGCTGTTAGACGGGTTCGACTCCACCGACGCTTGGTCTCTGCTCAAGACAACCGAGAACTCCATCAGCGACGAGCTCAAGCCTTCCGCGGAGGTCTTTGACGATGTGGCAGGGGCAGCAGTATTCACCTGGGCAAGGGGCGAGCCGCTGACACCGCGAGGCATCTTCGTCGGCGATGAGCCGCCCCCTATCAAGGTGCTCGCCAGCAGGGCCTTCCTGGACCGGGAGAACCATCGCGTCGGGGACGAGTTCGAGGTATCCGTCGACCGCGCGCGTATACCCGTCTCCATCGTCGGGAAAGTTGATCTCTTTCCCTCCGTCACGTCCGACCTGAAAAAGTACCTCGTTGCCGACATCTCAGCCCTCAACGCGTTCGCAACCAGTGGCGTCGCCGACCAGCCATTTCTGCCCGAGGACCTATGGATCGCGTCGTCAACCACAGGCGCGGCGAGAGAAAGCTTGTTGGAGAGCATCAAGTCCGTCGAGGGCTTCGGCTCCGTCAATATCCTCGACCGCGAGGAGCGCTTCCGCGCGAAGGACGCCAGCGTCGATCCGCTCGTCGACGCCGGTTGGCGAGCACTGCTCTTCATCGCCTTCTCCGCAGTCTTGTTGCTGAGCTGCCTCGGCTTCCTCGTCCACGCCTATTCGTCGTTCCGAAGCAGGCAGGTCCAATTCGCTCTCATGCGGACGACAGGGCTGTCGGGCGGTCAGCTGATGATGATGATGTGGCTCGAACAGACCATAATCATAGCCGTCGGACTCGCCCTCGGCACGTGGATGGGCAGCAGGCTAGGCGCGACGATCATACCGTTCCTCGGCCACGACGACTTCGGCGGTAGGGTCATTCCCCCCTTCATCATGGTCATCGACTGGACGGCCCTTCTCATCACCTATGCGGTCATGCTCGTCATCTTCGCCGTTATCACCCTGGCCCTCATCATACTCATCCGCCGAATCTCCCTCGCGCGCATCCTCCGCATCGGCGAAATGGGATAGGGCTGATACCAATTCGCCGAGTTCTTACCTGACCGCGCTCTTCGTTCGCAGGGGTGAGGCAATTTGAGACGATGAGACAGTTTGGGATTTCTCAGGAAGCCCTCCTTTTTTCTCCTATTCTCAAGTTGTCTCGCTCCGAATCTGCCGTCCGTGCGGGGCATTTGAAGCTGTTTCGGGGACGCGCACCCGGCAGACCGCAGGGTCGTGAGACAGTTTGAGAATTTTTCGTATAATCAGATTTTTCGGCCCTTTTTTCTCAAGTTGTCTCTCATGCTTTCGCGGGGCGGGTCACGCGGGCAGGAAACCGTCTTGCGCGACATAGTCAGGTTAGGTCATGTGTTCTTGCCCGTCAAGTTGGCGGCGCAGTCATGGCAAATTGGTATACTGCCAATCAAGTGAGATGACGCATTATTCTCGCTTGACTGCACTCTCTGGATTCCGGCCCCGTATCAGAGTACGGGGTGACGTTCCTATGCGGGAATGACGATATGCGGGTGCTGAGTCATATTGTGTACGGCGTAGTCAACATGGATTGGTATCAGACACGCTCCAAATTGAGGGCAAGCAGCCGCGCGATGATCTCCCCGTTGCTCAGGTCGGCGGGCCATCCGTAGGCGGCGAACACGGCCTCGTCAAGCCTCGTGTGCGCCAAGTCCAGCCACGTGGGACGGGCATTGTAGAGGTTCGTCAGCGTCCGGCGCTTGAGTTCGCGGAGACTTACGGTGTCCTCTGTTGGGTCCAGCCAGCCCTGCCGGAGGGAGTCGAGCCGTTGTGAGCAGCGTCCGCTATCTCTGCTCCCTGTTCGGGTGTTGGACACGGGAACGGGAAAGTCTCGAACGTCGTTGTTGGAGTGTACCTAGGACGTGATTCCAACTGCGTCCCCTGTCGCAGTGCCCAGAGTTCATGCACCCGAGAGTGAAGTACCCCAAAGAAATAGTCGTCGTCGCGGGCAAAAGCTATGGCGGTGTGGTCGGCAAGCGTGTCGTTCTTTAGCCAATCGAAAAGTCTGTGTTTGGACACATAGGAGGTGACAATGATTCGATCTAGTCCAAGTATGGCCGCACGCATTCCGGGTCGAGGTTCCATATGTAGCCACCAGCGTTTTGCATACGCCTCTCGCTTGCTCCTAACGCGAAATGGTTTGACATTCTCTAGGACGTACTCAAAGGGCGCTTCGTAGAGTGCCGCCTCTTCTAACGTCGTCCCCGGTGGGAAGTCAACGATCCACATATTTCGGCGTCGGCCTGTGATATCCGACCCGTTGATCCATGGACGTACCACGTCCCCATTCGAACGACCGTCCGGGTTTGGCTGGGCGAGAAGCTGTTTGGCCAGCCCTTCTGGAATATCGAAAGGGCCTCCCTTCGTATCTCCCATGAAGGCAATTCCGAGATTCTCCTTTAGCCTCCGCGCTTTGGTCACGTCGGTCTCGCCGGAGGTCAGGTTGGTGTATATCTCCGAGACTTCTAAGCCGTCCAACTCCCGGGCCTCTTGCTTCCCGTCGTCGAATCCGACCATCGACACCTGTACCGCTGCCCCGTCGAGCGTCCATACGCGGTCGGACTGCGCCCAGAATATCCCACCTGACTCCGCTATGCGGTTGAGCACCTCGCGGTTTCGCCCCCCTCGAATCCCCTGGGTCGCAAGGAGGCCCGCTCGTTCTGCACGTCCCGATTCAACCTGCGCGCGCGCCTTTTCGAACCAGTAGCAGCACAGGTCGGCCTCGCGAGAGACGCGCTCGTCCCACACAGCGAACAGAGCTTCCACGTAGTCATCTCCCAGTTCTTGCCGTAGCAGCTTGCCGCCAAGAAACGGGGGATTGCCGACGATGACCTCCGCAGTCGGCCATTCGGGCTCCGTCAACGTGCCGGCCTCGGAGCGTCCAACGATGGCGTCCATGCGAGCGATGTTCTCAAGAGGTTCGAGAATCGGCGTGTCGCTTTCCAGGTCGAAGGCGTTGCGGTACTTCCACTGGAGATAGCCGATCCAGACGACGGCGGACGCTAGCTCTTGCGCGTATTCGTTGGTCTCTATGCCCAAAAGCTGCCGGGGATGTACGGCAGGGGTCAGACCCGCGACGCCGTACTGTTCGCCGAAGGCGATGACCTCCTTTTCGAGCGCCTTGAGCAGCGCGAGACTAACGTACAGGAAGTTTCCCGAACCGCAAGCCGGATCGAGCACTCGAATCGTGGCGAGCCGTGCAAGGAACCGCGAGAGTATTCCGTGAAGCCGATCCCTGGGAAACTCTTGCTCCGCTTCCGGTAGGACCTGCCAGTCAACGTATGCCGCCGCCCTTTCCTTCTCCCGTTCCCAAGCCTGCCGCAACGGACGCATCAGAACGGGCTCGACGATCAGCTCAATGTCGTCGCGAGACGTGTAGTGTGTTCCAAGCTGTTTGCGCTTCCTCTCGTCGATGATCCGCTCGAACAGTGTGCCGAATATCGACGGCTCGATATCCGACCAATCCAACTCATTTAGCCGTTCGAGTAAGGCGATTTGGTCCGCGATCAGTCCCGGAACCGACGTGTCGTCGAAGAGTCCCCCATTGAAATGAGGCACGTCTCTCATAAGGAACTGCCCGCCGTCCTTCATCGCCGCGAAGAGTTCGCCGGTGTACTTCCTAAAGTCGTCCGGTCTGGTCTTGTTGACCTACGCCTCTTGATCCAAGAGACCTACGTCGCTCGCGAAGAAGCAAAAGATCATGCGCATGATGAAGTGCGCGATTTCCTGTTCGCTGATCGGATGTTTGCTCTTCGCGTTCCACGTCCGCATATCGTCCGCGAGGACGCGAAGCAGGTCGGCCGCTTCCTCGGTGAGTTTCGACTGGAGCTTGCCGAGATTCAGGCGTTCCGGGTCTTCAAACAGCGCACGAAGTATCTGGAGCGGCGTGAGTCCTGAGTCTCCTACCGGCCTGTCGAACGGTAGGTCGGCGTTGGTGAATTTGTACACCCGCTTGACGGTGTTGGTGAAGTTCGTATGGACCTCAAACGAATTGAAGTCACACACGACCAGCAAAGGGGGATTGCCTAGGGCTTCACGATAAAGCTGAAGCTGCTGATACGCTGCCGACAGGTCTTTACCCTGCCCCTTGTACTCCCACCCGAAGCAGTCTCTTCGCCAGACATCGGCGAAGCCCTTGCCGCCGGTCGACTTGTCGAGGCCTTTCTCGAACGTGAACCAGACGCCCTGCGGGTCGGCCTCCACCGGCGTCTTAACGCCGATCATTTGGCACAGGTCATTGAAATGCGACTGCGATGCGGCGCTCTCGCCAAGCTGTACGTATCCCCACTTGTTGGCGAACTCGGCCGGGGTCAACGCACCCTTCTTTCGTACGCTACGCCGTCAGCGCGCGCTCGTATTCGTACGCCGTCGGCGCGCGCTCGTATCCGTCGGCGCGGATGCAGGCCACCCAGTGCTCCGGGCTGACCTCGCGCAGTTCCGGCATCTCGTCCTTGCACTGCTCAACCATGATCGGGCACCGAGTGTGGAAGACGCACCCTTCGGGCGGAGACATGGGACTCGGCAGCTCGCCATGCAGGATGATGCGCTCGCGCTGCTCCTCCATGTCGGGGTCGGGAATCGGAATGGCAGACAGGAGCGCCCTCGTGTACGGGTGCAGCGGGTTATCGTACAGCTCTTGACGGTTCGCCACCTCGACGATGTGGCCGAGATACATGACCGCCACCCTGTCGCTGATGTGCCGCACCACCGACAGGTCGTGGGCGATGAAGAGGTACGTAAGCTGGAGCCTTTCCTTCAGTTCCTCGAGCAGGTTGATGATCTGCGCCTGAATGGAGACGTCCAGCGCCGAGACGGGCTCGTCGCACACGATGAAGTCCGGACTCACCGCCAGCGCCCGCGCGATCCCGATCCGTTGACGCTGCCCGCCCGAAAACTCGTGGGGGTACCTGTCCGCCATGAACGGGTTGAGACCGACCGTCTGCAGAAGCTCCGACACGCGGTCTTGGTACTCGCCCTTGCTATCGGTCAGCTTGTGCACCGAGAGCGGCTCTCCCACGATGTCGCCGCACGTCATCCGAGGGTTGAGCGAACCGTACGGGTCCTGGAAGATCACCTGCATCTTGCGGCGGATGGGCCTCAGCTCCTTGTGGCTCAGGCTGTTCAGTCGCTGACCGTCGTAGAACACGTCACCCGACGTCTGCCGCAGGAGTTGGAGAATCACCCGGCCAAGGGTCGTCTTGCCGCTGCCGCTCTCCCCGACCAGACCGAGCACCTCGCCCTTGTTGATAGCCAGGGAGACGCTGTCGACTGCCTTGACCTCTGCCACCTTGCGTTGAAAAACGATCCCCGTCGTAACGGGGAAGTACATCCTAACGTCCCTGACCTCAATGAGAGGTCTCCCCGTCCCATTCGACTCGATCACATTTATCCTCCTGCCGCCGCGGGTGACCCTACCAAGTTGGGAAGGTCCTCGGATCGCCAGCACGCCGCGTGGTGCGGCGGGGTTGCTTCTCTAATAGCTTCGAGCATCGGAGACTCCGTGAGGCACCGGTCAATCGCGTACCGGCACCTCGGCGCAAAGTTGCAACTGCCGCCGAGACCTATGAGGTTGGGCGGCAGGCCTTCGATCGGCTCCAGCTTGACGCCCTCTTCTTCGTCCAGCCGCGGGACCGATCGCAGCAGCCCCAGCGTATACGGGTGCCGCGGATCGTAGTAGATCTGCCGCGAGGTGCCCTCCTCGATGATGGAGCCGGCGTACATGACGATTACGCGCTTGGCATAGCGCGCCACGACGCCGAGGTTGTGGGTAATGAGGATCATCGCCGTACCCAACTCGGTCGACAGCCCCTGCATCAGTTCGAGAATCTGCGCCTGGATCGTCATGTCCAGCGCCGTCGTGGGCTCGTCCGCGATGATCAGCTTCGGGTTGCAGCTTACCGCCATCGCTATCATCACGCGCTGGCGCATACCGCCGCTCATCTGGTGCGGGTAGTCCTTCAGTCGCCGTTCGGCGTCGGGTATCCCCACGAGGCTCAGAAGCTCCGCCGCACGCTGGCTCGCCGCGCTGGCCGTCATGTTCAGGTGGAGCTCGAGGGTCTCAGTAAGCTGCCTGCCGATGGTCAAGACGGGATTGAGCGACGTCATCGGCTCCTGGAATACCATCCCAATGTCGTTGCCGCGAATCTTGCGCATCTGCGCGGACGAGAGCTTCAGAAGGTCCTGTCCGTCGAAGATGACCTCACCCTCAACGATCTTGCCGGGCGGATCGGGGATCAGCCCCATGATCGAAAGCGCGCTGACGCTCTTGCCGCAGCCGCTCTCCCCCACGATGCCGACGATCTCCCCCTCGTCCACCGAGTACGAGATGCCGTCGACAGCCTCAACAACCCCGTTGTCGGTATAGAAGTGAGTCGTCAGATTGTAGACTTCGAGAAGTTTCGCCATAACCTCATTTCGTGCAACGTTCTAGTGTCAAGGTAGGGTAGCAACGCCGCGCCAAACCGTCAATAGAACCCCGCGAGTGGCGAGTTTTTACACTGATCTCTCCCCCAAAACGGGGGAGAGATACAGAGAGTGAGGGCAGATGCTCGAACCCTTGTCAAAGTGCCGCCAGGCAGGCATCGACATCCTTCGCGCATTCAGGAGCCTAACACCCCTTCACTACAGGCCGCATCGCCAAGACATGCTCCGGGCCCGAGGCGCAGCATCCCCCGATGATCTGCGCTCCCATCCCCTTCCACTCGGCGGCGAACTCCGCCACCCGCGAGGGATAGTACTCCGCAGTCTGAAGGATGTCCTCGCCGGAACTCGGCTTCTGGTTCGTGAGCATCGGCGCGTTCACGATGGGGCCCGTTGGATTGTAGCCGAGGTTCGGGTACGCGCCGACGGGACCCGCAAACGCATCTCGAAGGATCGGAAGCCCCTTCGAGATGTTCTCCGGGTTGCTGCACATAATCAGCACGGCATCCACGGGATGCCCTTCGAGCGCGAGAGCAAGGTCGGCCAGGCTCTCGCCATAGTTCATCGTGCCGTCGTCCATGATATGTCGCACGCCGAGGAAGACCGGCAGCCCCGCCTCCGCGCAGCCGTCCACTGCGACAACGCAGTCTTCGATAAAACCCACGTATTCGGGCAGCATCACGTCCGCTCCCTCGTCAGCGAGGAGCTTGGCGTGATCTGACCACTCCTTCCGATACGCCTCGACTCCCATCTGCTGCGTGTCCGAGACCGGACTGTGTACCGGAGGGAGTCCCCCCTGCAGGCTCGGCGCTGCTATGCCTCCGGCAACGTATGCCCCCGTATTCATCGCGTCGCGCGCTTGGACAGCGTTGCGGATCGCCGCAGTCGCGTACTTGCGCCAATTCTCGTTCTCGCCAATCCTTTCGAGCCGGGTTGGCGTCGTCCAGAAGTTGTTGCTGATGATGATGTCGGCCCCGACGCGCAGATAGTCCGAGTGCACCTGCTGAACCACGTCGGCGTACTCAATATTTGCCGTAGCCGACCACGCCTTCAGCCTGTCCTCGGCCTCCTTGAGAACATCGGCCCCGCGCCGCTGCAGCTCCGACCCCGTCCCTCCGTCCAGAAGAAGCATCTCACCGTTGCTAAGCCGTTCAACAATCGTATGTGTAGTCATTCAATTCCTCCCGCCGGCATTCTATCGCACGATGGAGCCCGTCTTCGACCCCTGAGCATTCAACCCGCCAAGGCCAGCAGCCCATCGGCCAGACCCTCCACACGTTCCCGCTGCGGAATAACATCCAGCCACCGCTGCGGAATGGCCGAAGCCCCGTATCGCGCGCCCAGAACCGCTCCGGCCACCGCTCCGTTGGTGTCCGTATCGCCTCCCGCCTCCACCACCTGCCTCAACGCCTCTTCGAAGTCCAGCGGCGTGACTGCCGCCCACAGACCCGCCTGCAGTGCAATCAGCGTATGACCGATCAGCCGCTGGTCTCTCCGCAGCCAAGAACAGCCGCCAATCACCGGTTCATCGCCCACAATGCTTGCTAGAATCTGGGATGGTATCCCGTCCCGCAAAGCCGCTCCAAGCATATCGGGACATTCATCCTCGGAAGCCGCCGCCATCAGAGCGGACAGGTCCGGCTCGGTACCTCGCAGCAGCAGAGCGATAGCGGCATTGATGATGATGCAGCTCCACTGCGAAGTTGGCGCATAGTGCGTCACGACGCACGTCGCGGCGCTGTCGCCGACCAGCAGTTCCGGCTGGCGGAACCGCGCCAGGGCCACCGGAGCGCAGCGCATCACACCGCCGTTGGGCGCAATGGGGTCTCGTTCGTAAATGATGCGGGCCGCGTTGGGTGGTCGATGCCCGCCTTCCAACTCGCTAATGACACGACTTGTCGTTATTCCAATGCCGCGTCCGTTCTCCCGCGCCCAAACGACCAGCCGCTTGGCGAACTCGCCGACGTAGTCTCCTCCCTCCAACAAGGCCTCACCCAGCTCCACGGCCTGCGCGAGGTCGTCGTCCATGAGCCGGTACGCCTCACGCGGGTCGATGTCCAGAACCCCGTCGGGATACTCCCGCTCGATATCGCCATACCACCAGCCCTCCACGGGAAGCCCCAGAAGATTCCCCGCCGCAAGCCCCAGCATCACCCCGCGTGCGCGGTCGGACAGCCCTTCCTCACATCCGACGACGCTGCCCAGCATAGCCGAGACGTTCGGTGCACAAGCAATAACGTTTGGATCGTTCATGACTACTCTCGCAATATCCAATTGAGCTGCCCAAGCCTACTACGGGAATCAACTTACTCGCCACACGAATGACAACAGGGCTCTTTTCAATCCCCGCTCCGTCCCAATAGACTCGCATATCGCGGTATGCTATTCTCCAAAGGCGTACGACCAACAAGGAGCGTTGAATGGAACGACCGATATTCAAGCCCATCGGGACCCCGACGGAAGAACTCGATACCCCCTCGCTCATCGTCGACGTCGATTCGCTCGATCACAACATCGCTGCGGTGGCTTCCTTCTTCGAGAACAACGCCGCCAAGCTCCGACCGCACGTCGAGGCACACAGGACACCCGCCATTGCGCACAAGCAGTTGGCGGCGGGCGGTCACGTCGGCGGGATTGCCGTATCGAGCATCGGCCAGGCTGAGGTATTCGTTCCCAACGGCTTCGGCGACGTATTCGTGGCGAATCTCGTCGTAACTCCCCAGAAGATCACCCGCCTATGCGCCCTCGCCCGACAGGCCAAGATCGGCGTCGCCGTCGACAGCCCTGCCAACGTAGCCGACCTGTCCGACGCCGCGGTCGCCAACGGCGTGACCCTCGATGTGGTCGTATACGTCAACACCCGCCTCGGTCTGTACGGCGTGGACCCCGGACAACCCGCTGTAGAGTTGGCGAAAATCGTCGTCGACGCTCCCGGTCTCGGCTTCGCCGGGCTGATGACCCACGAAGGCAGCATACTCTTGGACGACCTGGACGAAGCGGCAGCGGAGTCGCGGGCGGCCCTCCAGCCTCTTCTTGATACACGCCAGGATATCGAGCGTGCCGGAATCGAAGTCCGAGTCGTGAGCGCCGGGGGCACGTCCAACTACCGGATCGTCGGTGCCGTCGACGGGGTGACGGAGGTCCCTGCAGGCACCTATGCCCTGCTCGACGCCCGCCATGCGCCACATCTACCCCACCTCAAGACGGCAGGGCGCGTCATGTCCACTGTTACCAGCCGGCCCGATCCGGGGTACATGATTACCGACGGCGGCCAGAAGGCTATCGGCGCGGACACCGGCTTCCCTTCAGTCGACAACCTACCCAATCCAACGGTCAAGGGCCTCAGCGCCGAGCACGGCAGCATCTATTTCGACGAGACCGATGGCGTAGACCCCCAACTTGGCGACAAGATATGGTGCACCCCTTGGGACACCGCCACCTGCGCCAACCTCCACGACTACATTTTCGCCGTGCGAAACAATGCCTTGGAAGCCGTGTGGGAAGTCTCCGCCAGAGGAAGATACCGCTAACCGACATCGGAAGTCCGGCTCACATACATCAAAGAACATGCAGGCCGGGACACGTCGAGCATGCCCCCGGCCGGAGGACAAGATGAACAGCACAACCTGCGAACGTGGCACACCCCTCGACGACCTGGAGACCCCCTGCCTCATCGTTGAGTTGGACGCGCTCGAAAGCAACTACCGTGTCGTGTCCAACACCTACCGCGACACCGTGTGCAAGATGCGTCAGCACACCAAGAACATCAAGAGCCCGTTCCTCGCCAAGATGCAAATGGACACCGGAGGCTCGAACGGCGGCGTCTGCACTGCCAAGGTCGCCGAGGCCGAGGTCATGGTCGAGGGCGGCATCACCGACATCCTCATTCCCAATCAGGTCGTCACCGATGACAAGCTCGACCGTGTGTCCGCCCTCGCAAGGCACGGCGACATCAAACTGTGCGTGGACAGCGTGGAAAACGTTCGGATCATCTCCGACGTCGCGTCCCGGAATGGCGTCGAGATCGGCGTACTCATCGAGGTCGATACGTCGATGGGGCGAGCGGGAGTACGCAGCCCCGAAGCCGGCGTCGAGATCGCCCGGGCCGCACAAGAGTTGCCCGGCGTCTCCTTTCGCGGCGTCATGAGCCACCAGAGCGTCGGCGAGACGTTCAGCAAAGAGGACCGCTTCCTCCGTGGCAAGGAGTACATAGGTATCTGTTTGAGGGTCAAGGACGCGGTCGAGGCGGCGGGCATCCCGGTCGAGATCGTATCCAGCGGCGAGACGTTCTGCTACGACGTAGCGGCCCAAATCCCCGGCGTCACCGAGGTCGAAGGCGGCTCATACGCCCTCATGTCCACCGGATACGGATACATGACCGAATTTCAGGTCGCCGGCAAGGTGCTCGGCACCGTCGTCAGCACCCCTCGACCCGGAGTTGCCATCGGCGACGTGGGATTGCGTTCGATAGCCGGGCCAAGCGGTCTCCTCCCGACCGTCGACGGCATCCCGGGCGTGGAGGTCGAGTCGCTCCACGACGACCACATCGTCCTCACCACCGACGGCTCAATGCCCCTGCGCGTCGGCGACAAGTTCAAACTCCTTCCGGCGCACCAAGACATGCTCGTCAACCGCTGGGACGAGTACGTGGCCGTCCGCGACGGCGTGGTCGAAGACGTTTGGGATATCCCCGGACGCGGCTGCTATCACTAGGGAACGATCGGTGAATAGCCCTGCGAGTGCGTGGTCGGTCCTCATAGGCGCGCTGACACTCGTCCTCCTAGCCTGCGGCACCGGCGAAGACCCGACCCTGCTCCCCGAAGAGACCGGCCCGCCTCCGACGTTCGAAGGACTGCGCGCCAGAGTCACCGAAGCCACCCTCGCCCTGAACGAGGACCGGTGGCTCGACTTCTACAAGTTCAAGAGTCCGCGCTCGGTCAAACCCCGCATTCCCTACGGCCTCCCCGCCGTCCAGCTTTGCACGCAAGAGCAGTTCATCTACGACACAGGCACGAAGGTCGCAAAGATCAGGGCTTTGGGCGGATTCTACCGCCAAGAGAAGCTGACTTGGGAAATCGTCGACGTTTCAACCGTTGAAGGAAAAGAACGCGAAGGCGTCGTCCGGCTCGACATCTATCACGAGGGCAAGCCGGTCACCGACGAGTTCCACGACTACCTCGGCGAGGTGGAGGAAGGCGCCAGATGGGTCTACATCGACGGAGAATGGTGGGTGGAACCCGCGGACTGGGACGAAGGGTGCCACAAAGACCGGTTCCTCGGCGTCTAGTTGGACGACGACCTTCCCATCCCGTCCCTCAGCCGCTCCTTCAGTGTCGCCGATTCCTCGTTTAGGAGCCTGAGCGCAAGCCGTAGCGCGTTCGAGATATCGTCCTCCTCCAAGACACCCTGCTTGCCAATAACCTCACCCTGAAGCTGGGAACCGACCAGGTGCCGAAGCCGCGCGGGGTCCGTCGGCAGACCGGACGGCTGTGTCCGCTCGCCTCGCAGCGCCATCAGGATCTGTATGTGCTCCTTCGCGGCTTGCCGTACGTCCGCGATCAGGCCCTCGTCCACGTCGACTGCATCGTCCACTACGGGCACCACCTCGGCAATGATGTACGGTAGCTGCTCGACGATCTCCACGATCCGAAACCGCTGCTCGCCCTTGACACCGATCAGCATCCGCCCGTCATCGAGCGTCCTCACCTCATCGATCTTCGCAATCGTCCCAACCGCCTCAGGTACCGCCGGGTCGCCGACCTCCGAACCCGAGTTGATGAGCACGACCCCGAAGCGCCGGTCACCATCTAGGCAATGCCGCATCATCAGGCGATACCGCTCCTCGAAAATATGCAGCGGCAGGTAGCCACCCGGAAACAAGACGAGGTTGAGCGGAAACAGAGGAAGACGCATAGGCTTACGGCAACTCAACATGGACGAATTTCGATAAGGATAGAGCGTCTCCCAGACAACGTAAAGAAACGCACTACTTTCTACTTTCTTCTCCCTCCGCGCTCTCCGCGCCCTCTGCGGTGATTCCCCACGCGCAAGCGCGAAATTCCCAAATCCACCAAAGCAGACCGAACCTTTCGCCAATTGTGATTGTCTTGCAGGTTGCCGTGTGCTATATTCGATGGTGCCGTCCAATTCGGACGGACTGTTTGTTTAGTGAGGTGTAGGCATACCACGAGACTATCGCGTCAACGAGCGAATCCGTATAGCGGAAGTCCGGTTGATTGACGAAGCGGGCAAGCAGCTTGGCGTCATGCCCACTCGCCAGGCCCTGAATTTCGCGCAGGAGCGGGGGCTTGACCTCGTCGAGGTCGCACCAAGCAGCAGACCGCCAGTCTGCCGGTTGATGGACTACGGCAAATTCAGGTATGAGGCAACCCGCAGAGAGCGGGAGGCTCGGAGGGCCCAGCGAAGCAAGACTACCAACGAGTTGCGGGAAGTCCGTCTTGAAGGACGCATCGGCGACCATGATCTCGAAACGAAGATCCGTCAGGTAAAACGCCTGCTCGGCGAGGGATCCAAGGTTCGTGTATCCGTCCGCTTTCGCGGTCGGGAGATCACCCACCCGGAGATCGGGATGGCCTTGCTGCGACGAGTCGCAGAGAACCTCGTCGAGGACGCAGGCATGGAGAAGGCCCCATCATTCGAGGGGCGGTTCCTAGCGATGATCTTGGCGCCCGTGACTACAAGCGGCAGGGGT
Source organism: Dehalococcoidia bacterium (assembly GCA_965247555.1). Taxonomy (GTDB): domain Bacteria; phylum Chloroflexota; class Dehalococcoidia; order Lucifugimonadales; family VXLM01; genus VXLM01. Next base: position 1,303,067 of record CBDFHR010000009.1, read on the forward strand.
TCCAAGCAGAAAGACGGACAATCGCAGCAGACTGAAAAGGAGAAGACGCGTGCCTAAGCTCAAGACCCATAAGGGAGCAGCCGCGCGGTTCAAGTTTACCAAGACCGGCAAGCTCCTCCGCATGAAGGGGCGACAGGGCCACTTTCGACGTCGAAAGCCCAAGCGCGTCAAGAGGCAGATGCGACAGACGCTTTCGGGCAGTTCCGCCGACGCCAAGAAACTGCGCAGCGTGTTGCCGTACGGCTCCACCAAGTAAGACGAGGATCATAACGTGACACGAGTCAAAAGAGGATACGTAAGACGGCGACGCCACAAGAAGATCGTCCGCATGGCCTCGGGCCACCAGAGCGGCCGTTCCCGCGTGTTCAAGCAGGCCAACGAGTCCGTTATGCACGCGCTCAGGTACGCCTACTTCCACCGGCGCGAGAAGAAGGGCGATATGCGCCGGCTGTGGAACATCCGCATCAACGCGGCGGCAAGGGCCAACGGCCTTTCCTACAGCAAGCTCATCCACGGCCTGAAGCTCGCGGGCGTCGACGTCAACCGCAAGATGCTCGCTGAGCTGGGCGCCACCGACCCGGAAGCATTTTCGGCCATCGCCGAGACCGCCAAGGCGCAACTCGCTGCCCAATCGGCCTAACCGGCTTTCGACGGCGCTTCGGCGAGTAGCCTTACCCCGTTCAAGCCTGCTTCAACCTAACGGTACGGCGCTAGCAGTCGCCACCATCATTCCGGCGTAGGCCGGAATCCAGAGACATCTGAAATCAAGAAGTGTTGACTTACAGTAGCCTGCTGCTTATTGAACCGGCACCTACCCGTCCTCCCGAAGTAGCGCCCGGATATCCGCCACCACATCCGCCGGGTCGATTGGCAGCGTGTGCAGGACACGCACCCTCCTCTGCTTGTCGATAAGATAGACTGGGGCCTGGTGCGTTACCGTATACCGTGAGGCGATGTCACGCCGCAGCGCATCGACCCCGCGGGCTCTGTCGACCTTCCACTCCTCGGGCACATCCGCGACGCGGGCTTCCTCGTCGACCGCCGCGACGACGTAGTACGAGCCCCAGACCGGGCCTAGCTCATCTTCGGTTCCAACGAGATACGCCCAGTTCTCGGTCATACCCCAGGCCTCGGAATACTCCCGCGCCCGCTCGACCGTGTCCCGCTCCGGGTCGACGCTTACGACCACGATGGACACGTCCCCCGCATCATCGCCCAGCGTCTCATGCACGCTCTTGACGTGGTGCGCGACGATCGGACAGATATCCGGGCAGTATGTATAGAGAAACGTGAGAACTACAACCTTCCCCTCGTTGTACTGGTCGAGAGTGGCAGCGTTCCCAAATGGTCGGTCAGGCGGAAGTTCGGCGCCTCCCGTCGGTCCTCGATGACGGTCCCGGAAAATGTTGCTTCCCCTCCGCCGATCGAACAGCCCATGAGGAGAACGGAAACGACAACGACCGCCGCCTGCCACGCTGTGACGAGGGAATGCGGCGGTCGCTCGATTTGCGGCTTGCCCAAGCCCGACCGGTCCGATGATCCGCGACTAGCTGCCCATCTTCCGTTCGAGATAGGCGGCGACGAGGGGAACTCCCACCACGAGCATGACTCCCAAGATAATGACTCCCCAAGCCTTCAGGGCGGTGTTCACGTAAATGGTCGTGAATATCGCGCCCATTCCAAGCGCGTACAGGCCCACGGAGAACACGGCGGCGGCGGGTATCCAGATCGCGTCCCAAAATCGACGTTTTTCCGTATTCATTCGTGGTCCTCTCTATGTTATGCGGTACTCAGGAGATTATCTTCATCGACGGGGAAATGAGGACTAACTCGCCGTTTCTCGTCCTTCGTGCGGCGCTCCTCATCGTTGTACCACTTGAAGAAGGCGACGACGATTAGGGTCAGGAACAGGATGCTGCCGCCGACCTTCATGATGATGCCCCCGATCTGCTGGTCCACCAAGGGGGAGATCACCCAGATCTGCGGGGCCTTGACGTACCACTCATACAGCGGCTGCTTGGAGAATGTCACGAACACAAACACGAATATCTGGGTTATCGAAAGAACGAACAGGTAGACCATCTGCAGCGAGTACGGCAGACGAGGCAGCTCCGGCATCGAGCTTGTTAGCGGCCACCACATCAGCATAGCCGCCCCGATGAACAACAGGTGCTCGGTAACATGAACGGCGTGGACCGTCACAGACAGGTTGTACAGGTCGGGAACGTGCCACAGCGCGAATACCAGGTTGAACACGAGCACCGCCACTACCGGGCGCGTGACGAACCGCCACACGTAGAAGCTCAGGTTGGGCCGCAGCAACGGACGGATCAGCCAGTCCGGTGTGCCGAGTATGAGCAGCGGCGGCGCCACCAGCGTCAACAGCACGTGCTGCGTCATGTGGGCGCTGAACAGGTAGTGGTCGCCCAGGATATGAAGGGGCGAGAGCAACGAGAAGAAGATGACCAGCACTCCGGCCGTGAACGTCGCTATCTTCTTCGGGTCAACTTCATCGGCGAGATTCCAACGCTCACGCAGAGGGCCAACGCCGAACAGGTAAGCCACCTCAAGCAGGGCAAGACCGATCACGACCTCCACGTGGCCGTGCCAGTGTGTCCAGATTGGACGAATGGATTCTTCCACCTTATCCTCCAACCGCCTCCTGCAGTCCCGTCCGCCTATACGAAGAACTGAAACAGCGCCAACAGGGACAGACCGACCCCGAAGGCCAGCCCGAGCCCGCCGACAAACAGCCCCGAAAAGAGCTTGGCGTCGTAGCGTAGGTGCATGTAGAACATGGCGACGAGGGCGAACTTCGTGCCCGACAGTACCACCAAGACGGGGATGATGGCGTGTCTCAGACCCTCCACGTAGAAGACGCCGACCTCGACGGCCGTTAGGGCCGCCAGTATCATCGCCACCTTGAAATAGGTGAACGCCGTCGGATGACCCGTATCTACCGTTGAGTGAGTGTTCTCGTCGTTTGGTCCGTGTGCCATTTCCCGCACCCTTATCTGAACGGTCTATTCGAAACCCGGGAATACCCCGAAGAGGTACACCACAGTGAAGATGATGATCCACACTATATCGACGAAATGCCAGTACAGCGCCGCAATGTCGATCTCCTCATGTTTCTTCGGGGTGATGCCACCCTTCCTCAAGGAAAAGAAGAAGATCGACAGCAGCCATATGACCCCAATCGTGACGTGTCCCCCGTGGAATCCCGTCAATGTGAAGAACGTCGTGCCGAACAGGTTCGTTCTCGGCGTCAGTCCCGTCTCCACCGCCACGTGATCGACCGTGCCGTCGCACCGGTCCGCAAAGGTCTTCTCGAAGTCGGTCAACTCTTCTATATTCAGATGCTTGCAGTCGATGTCGACGTGGTAATTGACGAACTCGTTGAACTCGAAGACCTGGAAGGCCAGGAAGGTCGCCCCCATGATGCACGTCGAGAGCAGCCATATCCGAAAGCCCTTCATATTCCCGCGAGTCAGCGCGTTGTACGCCAGTACCATGCTCATGCTGCTCATAAGCAGTACGAAGGTGCTCGTCGAAGTCGTGAGAATGTCGAACACGTCCTCCGGGAACGGTCCGATTTGACTGCGGTTCTTGTATACCAAGTACGTCGCAATGAACGAGCCGAAGAACATGCAGTCCGAGCCCAGGAAGGCCCACATGAGCAGCTTCTTGTGGCTCAGACCGGTCGTCGTATCGTGTTCTTCGTGCCCGCCCGCGTGGGCGACTTCTGCGTTTGCCACGTATTTCTCCGTTTAGTGTTGCGCCGGCGATTCGTCCGGCTCGTTGACCGGTTCCAACGCCCACGCCACGATGCCTATGAGTGTGATTGCCCCGCCGATGATCGCCGCCACCGGGACGCTCGAAATACCCGCGATGTCGATGGTGAAGAGCAGACCGTATGCCCCGATGAAAAGCCCCAGGGACGTCACCAGCGGCCAATACGACGGCTGCGGCAGGTGAATGTCGTGCCCGTTGTGCTCGTCTTCCGAGCTGCCCGCTACCGGCACCGCGGGGATGCGCTCCCGCTTCTGCGCCCACCAGGCGTCCCGGTCGTAGACCTGGGGAATCTGTACGAAATTGTAGTGCGGAGGAGGCGACGGAATCGACCACTCAAGCGTTCGTCCGTCCCAGGGATCGGCGCTAGCTATCTCACCGCTCCGGACGCTCTTGATGTAGTTCACGATGAAAATCAGTATCCCGAACGCCAGGATAAAGGAACCGACGGTGGCGACCATGTTCCAGAAGTCCCATCCCATGTTCTCGGGATACGTGAACACCCGGCGTGGCATCCCGTCGAGTCCGACGAAATGCATCGGGAAGAACGTCACATTCATGCCGATGAACATGAGCCAGAAGTTGAGCTTGCCGAGCCGCTCATTGAGGAACCGTCCGTATATCTTCGGGAACCAGTAGTAGATGCCGCCGAAGAGGGCGAAGATCGCCCCGCCGAACAGCACGTAGTGAATGTGAGCGACGATGAAGTAGGTGTCCTGCTGCTGAGCGTCCGACGCCGCGGAGGAGTGCATCACCCCGCTCAGACCTCCAACGATGAACAACGCGATAAACCCGACCGCGAACAGCATCGGCGTCTTGAAGTCGATCGACCCGCCCCACATCGTCCCGATCCAGTTGAATATCTTCACGCCCGTCGGCACCGCGATAGCCATCGTCGTGATAGCGAAGACCGAGTTGGCCACAGGGCCGAGGCCGACGGTGAACATGTGGTGGCTCCACACCATCCAGCCCATGAAGCCAATGATGATGCCCGACAGCACGATGACCGGGTAGCCGAAGAGCGGCTTCTTGGAGAACGTCGGCAGTATCTCCGACACGATTCCCATCGCCGGGAGAATCAGGATGTAGACCTCAGGATGCCCGAATATCCAGAACAGGTGCTGCCACAGGAGCGGGTTCGCACCGGCGCTCGTGACGAAGAAGTTCGTCCCGTAGAAGCGGTCGAAGAGGAGCTCGATAAGCGCCACAGTGATAACCGGGAACGCCAGGATCAGCAGGAACGCCGTCACCAGCGTCATCCACGTGAACAGCGGCATCCGCATCAACGACATGCCCGGCGCGCGCATGTTCAGGATCGTCACGATGAAGTTGAACGCCGCCGCCAGCGAGGCGATTCCGAGCACCTGCAGGCTCAGAATCCAAAAGTCGATGCCGTGCCCGGGGTTGTACTCCAGTCCCGTTATCGGCGAGTAGCCAAACCATCCGGCGTTTGGCGCGCCGCCCATGAACCAGCTCAGCTTCAGAATCAGTGCGCCCGCCAAGAACGTCCAATAGCTGAAGGCGTTGAGGCGTGGGAACGCCACGTCACGCGCTCCTATCTGCAGGGGGATGATGTAGTTGAAGAACGCCGCCCCCATCGGCATGACGCCCAAGAAGATCATCGTCGTGGCGTGCATCGTAAAGAGCTGGTTGAATACCTCCGGGCTAACCAGCTGGGCCTCGGGCGTTGCCAGCTGGGCGCGGATGTACAGCGCCTCGATTCCGCCCGTCGAAAACATGATGAAGGCGGTCACGCCGTACAAGATTCCGATCTTCTTGTGGTCGATCGTCGTTAGCCAGTCCCATATCCCGGTCGGATGGGTCGGACGTTTCGGCAGTGGTATCGCAAGTGTTGTCATGGGATTTCTCTTGACCTCCGATCGGTCACTGTAAGCCCTGGATATACCGTACCAGCGCCGCTATTTGAGCTTCGGTCAGCTTCAGCGTCGGGTCGTTGTAGACCTGTCCATCCATGGCCATCGTATTCCCCGGCTTGACGGAATTCGGATCAGAGATCCACTCCGTCAAATTCTCCTGCGTGTTCTCTCGAATTCCGGACGCGATATGCGTACGACGCCCCACGTGAGTCAGGTCTGGCCCAATCTTCCCCGTTGCCCTCTGGGAGCCTTTGATCGTATGGCACGACCAGCATTGCGCCTGCGGCCCCTCGAAGATCGCCTTGCCCTGCTTCGCCAGCGGATCGGTGGGCTCGACGGCATCCGCCCGCTCTGACGCCAGCCAAGCGTCGAACTTCTCCTGCGTCTCCACGATCACCCAGAACCGCATCAGCGCGTGAGACTCGCCGCAAAACTCCGCGCACTGCGCGAAGAACGTCCCCTCCTCCTCGCCCATGATCCACATCGTATTCAGATTATTTGGTACAAGGTCGACCTTGCCCGCGATCTTCGGGATCCAGAAGCTGTGGAGCACGTCCTTGGAGTCCAGAGTAAGGTTGACGACCTCGTTGACCGGGATGTGCAGTTCGTTGGCCGTGACGAGAGTATTGTCCGGGTCCGTCGGGTCGGGATAGTTGAATTCCCACCACCATTGCTCGCCGACGACGTCAACCTGCAGCGCGCCTTCCGGATCGGGAGAATTGGCATTGTCGAATATCGTGATTACCGTCGGCACCGCCACGAAGACCAGCACAATCGACGGCAAAATCGTCCAGCCGATCTCCAGCTTCGTGTTACCGTGCGTCTGATGAGGGTCGCCGTCACCCGGCTTCCGCCGATACTTGAAGGCAGCGTAGACGAGGACACCCTCGACGACCACGAAAACGAAGGCGGCTGCCCAGAAGATGACCCAGAACAGGGTGAGTTGCGACCGCGCGACCGGGCCCGTAGCATCGAACGTGGACTGCGGATTGTCGGGATAGCAGGCTATGAGGAGCATGCCGAGAAAGACCAACAGGAGAACTGATATCAGCTTCCCGTTTGGCGCTTTGAGCGTTGACATTGTGCTGGCTGTCTTCTCCTACCGCCCATTATCGGACAGAGCCCGAGGCATGGACAATCTACCAAAGGCCCCGATACTCAGTCAAGGGATTACGCGAGCCCGCCCGTCGCCGCATCATCGCCAAATCCATCACCCGCTCACCATTCCGTCCACCATCACCGCGAGGAACAGCAGGGCCAGATACAAGAGCGAATAGAGATACAGCGATTTCGTCCCTTCCATCCCTTCCAAGCGAATATGCGCCACGGCGCGGTAGATAAACACCGCCCCCAGACCGAGCGCCGACACGAGATAAATCAACCCGACCTCCCCGGTCGTGTAGAACATGGCCGTGAGAGCGACGAGCAGCACCGTGTACAGCAGGATATGCCGCTTCGTGTCCGCCAGGCTCGTCACCACGGGCAGCATGGGCACGCCGGCGCGCGCGTAGTCATCCTTTATCAGGAGGGCCAGCGCCCAGAAGTGCGGCGGCGTCCAAAAGAAGATGATCGCGAACAGATAGATCGCGGGCAGACCGACCGTGCCCGTCACCGCCGCCCAGCCGACCATCGGGGGAACCGCCCCTGCCGCCCCTCCAATGACGATATTCTGCGGAGTCGATCGCTTCAGACCGATGGTGTAGACGAAGATGTAGATCAGCGTCCCACTCAGAGTGAGTGCCGCGCTGAGCACGTTCACGAAGGCGCTCAGCAGCGCGAACGACGCAATCGTGAGTACAAGCCCGAAGACCAGCGCCTCACGCCGGGACACCCTGCCGCTCGCGACCGGACGCTTCCGGGTGCGGTGCATCCTCTTGTCAAGGTCGCTCTCGATGTAGTGGTTCAAAGCGTGCGCCCCACCCGCCGCGAGGTACCCGCACACGATCACGAACGCCGCAATCATCGGGTCGGGAAGACCTTTGGCCGCCAAGACCATCCCCCCCAGCGCCGTAACCAACAGCAAGGAGATGATGCGAGGTTTCGTAAGGGCAATGTAGTCGCGGATGACTCCGGGCGAACGAACGCTTTGGGCGATCATGACGCCACACCCTCAACGTGCCAGCTCGGTACGCGGAACCGCTCAGGCCATAGATAGACCGCGGCCAGCAGCACCGCCGACGCCCACATCAGGGTCGCGACCGTCAGGTGAAGCGACTTCACAGCCGCGGGGAAGCCTAGCCACACCGTGAACGCGCCGACAAGTATCTCCGCGACGAAGAACCCTGCGGTCAGTAGAGTCAGCCAACGAAGCTCGGTGTCCACCGCTCCCCGACGCCAGGCCGCGAAGCCGATGCCTGCGATCAGTAAAGCGATAATCACCGTCAGGTACCGGTGCCCCATATGTGCCTCGAAGGCAATGCCGTCGGGGATACCCCACCCTTGGCACATCGGCCAGCTTCCGCAACTCGAACCGTAGCCCGCGCCCACGATGTAGGAACCGTAGAGGATCATTATCATCACGCCGCCGAGCGTCGCCCACATGAGGGACGGTCAAACTTGGTCCTGGGTCGTTGAGTACTCTCAGAGGATACCCCGTCCTCGACCACTCCGCTCGAAAGCCAGGCCACCGCCATGGTCGCAACGACGAGCTCGGCCAGACCCAGATGAATGAGGCGGACCCACCACGTAAGCTCACTCAAGACCGTCAGCCCGCCGAGAATAACCGCCGCGATGACCAGCAACGCCCCTGCGCTCGTCGAAATCAGCGTGGGACGGCTCTCCCGAAAATGTCGCCACGCGAGGTACAAGGCCACCAGCACAAGGATGCCTACGACCGTCGCCGAAAGCCGGTGGGAGTACTCCAACATCGTGTGATAGTCAAGCGGGGGAATTAGCTGCCCGTGACACAGCGGCCAGTCGGGACACGCGTCGCCGGAGTTGGTAACCCGGACGATGCCCCCGAGAGTCACCTGCGCAATGGCTGCGACGAGGCCCAGCAAAGCCACCGCACGAAACCTTGCCTGCGCGGTTGTCATGCGGTTGTCATGCTGTGGTCTTCGGCAATATCGGCCGCTCCGGGGACGAATCAGAGTCTCTTCAGACACCTTAAATCTAGCACAGGCCCTATGCCCGGTCAACGAAACGCACCCGGCCCCGATTCCCCACCCAGATAAGAGGAATACTTCGTTGGATCCCGCCGTGAAGGGGACTAAGATGGTTGTTGCACAGATAAAGCCACCACCAACGAAGCGCACCTATTATCAGGCAAGGAGTTCTGCCGTTCCAATCCGAGTAGGAAAAGAGCGCGACCGGTGTGACGTCGCTGTCAAGGCTGACGACGTACTTTGGAGCTAAATCAGGTATCCGGCTTGAGGTCATCGGTCGAGCGCCGCTTTCGACTGCGCGAGAGTGGTCAGAGCTGAACGGAAAGCCGGAGAGTCAACTCGCTGACACTGCCTACGACCCGAATCTGACCATGCGTGACGATGAATCGACACAGAACAAAGTGCCACAGATCCACCAAGACCACCCCAACACTTTTGGAGGGGAATCTGAGAGAATCCGTTGACAAGGCAATTGCCCTGCCGATACTATTTTGACTGGAGCACAAGAAATGAATAGCGTGGTGACAGATGCTTAAGATTAGGCTCAGAAGGGTCGGGGCGAAGAAACAGCCGGCGTACCGTGTGGTAGTGGCGGACTCCAGGGAGGCCCGAGACGGCAAATTCATTGACCATTTGGGCCACTACAACCCCCGGCAGGACCCACCCGAAGTCGTCATGGACGAGGAAAAGGCCATCAAATGGCTCCGGATTGGCGCGCAGCCGACCGAGGCCGTCGAAGGAATCCTCCGCCGAATGGGTACGCTGGACAAGGTCAAGGAAGAGGCATGAAGGCGCTCGTCGAGTATATCGCTGGTTCCATAGTGTCCAAGCCCGACGAGGTACAGGTGACCGAGGACTGGGAAGGCGAGCGAGTCTATGTCCGTCTCACGGTCGCGTCCGACGACAAGGGCAAGGTCATCGGGCGGGACGGCCGGGTGGCCCAGTCAATTCGCTCGTTGCTTCGTGTGGCTGCCGTCAAGCAAGACGTACACACCGTTCTCGAGATCGAATAGCTAGCTCCCTTACGAGCGGCAATTGACTCGATCAGAGCGTACACAGGCTCCCCATGCAATTGCCGACGACCATGTTGTCGTCGGAGTCATCATCGGAGCGTGGGGACTCCGGGGCGACGTCAAGGTCGAGACCCACAGCGACTACCCAGACAGATTCGTCCCCGGCGGCGTGGTCTACTTGGACGACGAGAGCTGCGTAATTCTCCGCGTACATAATCACAAGGTGGGCTATGTCGTAGGCCTCGACACGGTCCCGGACAGAACGTCTGCCGAACGCTTGCGCGGGAAGACGCTAACAGTACCCGCCTCGGAACTCCCCGGACTCGACGACGATACGTTTTTCTACTTTGACATCATTGACATGGCCGTCCGCACAACAAGCGGCGACGACCTGGGGCGGATTGAGGAGATTCTTTCGACAGGCGGGAACGACGTTTATATCGTCCGCGGGTCCGGGAAGGATATTTTTATCCCCGCCGTGAGGGAATACATCGTAGAGGTTGATGTCGAGCGCGGCATCATGACGGTCTCCCTACCGGAGGGCTACATCGACGAGGTAGGATGACACTGGTCAGTTTTTTGACCGGTACAAATGCCCGTGCTAGAATCGTGCCAAAGAGATCGGATGAAGGAGGCCTGAGTTGTCAGGTCACTCGAAGTGGTCGACGATCAAGCACACCAAGGGTGTCAACGATGCCCGGCGCGGTAAGCTGTTCACCAAGCTGACGAAGGAAATCATCGTAGCCGTCAAGCAGGGCGGCGCCGATCCCGATGCCAACTTCAGGCTGCGCATGGCCGTGCAGCGCGCCAAGGACCAAAACCTTCCGGGTGATACGATCGATCGGGCGATCAAACGGGCATCCGGCGAAGGCGCGGACGGCGCGCAGATGGTCGAGGCGACCTACGAGGGCTACGGCCCCGGCGGGATCGGAATCCTCGTCGAGGTGCTGACCGATAACAGGAACCGCACCGTGTCCGACGTGCGTTCTACCCTTTCCAAGGGAGGCGGCAACCTGGCGAGTTCAGGAGCAGTAGCTTGGCAGTTCGACCAGAGGGGCGTCGTGATCGCTGAGGCGGAAGAGGACGCGGCCGAGGACCTCGCTCTGACCGCCATTGACGCGGGGGTACTAGACTTTGAGGCTGATGACGGTGTGGTCAGCTTCTACTCGGAACCGGGAACTCTTGAGGACGTCCGCGGGGCACTGGACGATGCGGGTGCCTCGATCCGGTCGTCCGAGCTGTCCATGGTCCCCCAAAACACGGTGAGCCTCGATTCGAAGGAAGCCGCAAGGACGCTTAGACTTCTCGACCAACTTGAAGAGCTTGACGACGTACAGAGGGTGTTCTCGAACGCTGACTTCCCTGACCAAGTGCTCGAGGAGTACAGCCGGCAGTAGTAGCTTTCGAGCAGAGCCTGTCGGTGGACGCAACTTGGGCGTTCTCCTACCCGTCTCAGGCCAAGTTCCCGCAGGATTTTAAGAGGCGCGCGCGTGCGAGTGCTCGGAATCGATCCCGGAACCTATCATCTCGGTGTGGGTGTCGTCGACTATGACGACGAGGCTAGGCACGTGTACTCCACCATAGTGAGCCCCAAGAGGAGCCAAAACCTTCCTGACAGGCTTGCCCACCTGTACGAGAGTCTGATCGACGTGGCGGCGCGCTGGTCGCCCGACGAGATGGCAATTGAGCAGCCGTTCGCTTCGAAGAACGTCAGCGCCGCGATGGCGATTGGGCACGCGCAGGCGATCGCGATGCTGGTCGCAGCACAGCGCGGTATCCCCTCCACGACATATGCCCCGCGCCAGATCAAGCAAGCCGTGACCGACTACGGCGGAAGCTCGAAAGATCAGGTGCGGGAGATGGTGGCCGTGATGCTCGACAAACACGACGAGTTCGAATCGTCGGACGAGTCGGACGCGCTCGCAGTCGCCCTATGCCACATCCACGCTACTCAAGCGTCCGATCTCGTGTTCATAGACTGATCCAATGATAACCTCACTCTCCGGCACGCTTTCGACGGCTGGACTCGATTGGGTCGAGGTTACCGTCGGGGGCGTAGGACTCAGGGTGAATGTGCCCGCCTCGCTCATCGATCAGGTCGGACAGGTGGGAGACGGAGTCAAGCTGTTCACTTCCCTTCAAGTCAAAGAGGACAGCCTCACGCTGTTCGGCTTCCCAAGTTCCGACGGACGGCAGGCCTTCGAAGCCCTTCTCGGCGTCAACGGCGTCGGCCCACGTTTGGCGCTGTCGATCCTGTCGAGGATGGCCCCGGAGAACCTCGCGCTCGCTGTGGCAACCGAAGACCCCGCCGAATTCAAGGGAGTGCCGGGAGTCGGTACCAGGATCGCGCAACGCATCGTCATGGAGCTAAAGGGCAAGCTTGAAATCGAAATGACGGCCGCACCTACAGCGCGACCAGATGCCGAGCTTATCGAATCCCTCACGGCGTTGGGCTACACCATGTCCGAAGTGATGGAAGCTGCCTCAAGTCTCCCGCGCGACGAGCCGCTAGAGTTCGAGGAGAAGGTACGGCTCGTTCTTGACTATCTGGGCGGACAGTAGGTGGCCATGACCTCGTACGACGGATGGGCAGATGTCTACGACTCGATCTATGCCTACGTCCGGGAGGACATACCCTTCTACGTCCAGGAAGCGATGAGGTCAGGCGGTCCAGTCCTCGAACTGGGATGCGGAACGGGTCGAGTGACCCTGCCCATCGCCAAGTCCGGCGTCGACAGCGTCGGACTGGACAACTCGGAAGGGATGCTTGAAATAGCGAGAAGCAAAGCGCGTCTCCTCGAGACGGGGCAAGGCAAAATCGATCTCCGTTCGGGGGACATGCGGGACTTCTCGCTTGGCCGAACGTTCCCCCTGGCTATCATCCCGTTTCGCGGGTTTCTCGCGCTGCGTAGCGTGGAAGACCAGGTCCGATGCCTGACTATCATTAGGGAACACCTCGAACCGGACGGGCGTCTCATCTTCAACATCTTCGTGCCCGATCCCCAAATGCTCGTAGAAGACGAGGACACCGCGTTCCACCTCCGCGACGTTACCGATCCCGACACGGGTCGCACGTTCGTCCTCTGGCAACAGACGGGAGTGGACAACTACAATCAAGTCCTGTCCGTCCGGCTCATCGTCGACGAGATCGACCGGCAAGGCACTGTGGGCAAAAGGTTCTACCGCGACTACCAGATCCGGTACGCCCATCGCATCGAGGTGCTCCACCTGCTTGAGAGGTGCGGCTACGAGGTCGTCGATCTCTACGGCGACTTCGACTACTCGCCATTCGACGAGGACAGCGGGGAGATGGTCTGGGTCGCCAGGCCTCGGGTTCTTTGATGTGATATCACTTCCGCCCTAGACCACACGGCACACCACCCTCTCACCGCTATTTCGGCTTGGAGCCCGCGAGAACCGAAGGAGAGGTACGGAGAGTGGAACTGGCCCAATTTGACGTGCAAGAACGTATAATCTATTCTATGCCCGTCGCAGGAACCGTTTCTCACCGGCGCACCCCGACCTACGCAACCCTGTGAGACAAACTGAGAACAGTAAGGGGAAAAATCTATGCTGCGGAATTTTTATCAGACTGTCTCACGACCCATCGTCTGCCGAGTGGCCATCGCTGAAGCAGGTTCAAACTCCCTGCTCGGACGGGGGAAATGGAGCGACACAAATTGAGAATAGGAGGAAAATAAGGGGTTTTGGTAGACATCCAAAACCGTCTCACCGTCTCAAGGCGCCTCACCGTCTCAGACCGTCTCGCGCCTGCCCCCGGTCCGTCATTCCTTCGATTGCTTGTCCCCTGCTCTGACACGGGGCCGACAATCCATTCAGTTCAGCCGGCGTAGGATGTGACGGCATCACGGTAAGTTGGAATAAGGCGGTTGGATCGGATAAGATTGGGACATAGCCTCAATATCGCGTTACCCCTGAGCAGCGTCACGCCCCGCGGGTGAAACGCTCCCGGGTATCAGAAACTGCCATGCAGCCACCTACAGTCTCTCCCCCGCCGGGGGAAAGATACAGAGAGGGGGCGTGAGCAGTAACTTGAAAGCGGCCCCAAGCAATCGAGAGAAGGCCCGTGCCCGAGTTCAAGATAGTATCGGACTTCAAGCCCACAGGCGACCAGCCGGACGCCATCGATCGCCTGGTCAGAGGGGCCGAAAACGGGCTGCACCATCAGTCCCTCATGGGCGTGACGGGCAGCGGCAAGACCTTCACGATGGCGTGCATCGTCGAGCGGCTCCAGCAGCCCACGCTCGTTCTCGCGCACAACAAGACCCTTGCGGCCCAGCTTGCCACCGAGTTCAAGGAGTTCTTCCCGCAGAACGCCGTCGAATACTTCGTGAGCTACTACGACTACTACCAGCCGGAGGCGTACGTACCCCGCACCGACACCTATATCGAGAAGGACGCCGACATAAACGAGCATCTCGACAAGCTCCGTCACGCCGCCACGCGCGCGCTCCTGACACGGCGGGATGTGCTCATCGTCGCATCGGTATCGTGCATCTTCGGGCTCGGCTCTCCCGAGGAATATCAGAACTTCGTCGCCTCCGTCCGCAAAGGCGAGATACGCAGTCGCCAGCGGCTCATGCGCCAGCTCGTCGATATGCAGTACGAGCGCAACGACTTCGACCTCTCAAGGGGCCGTTTCCGCGCCCAGGGCGATACGATTGAGCTTCTGCCCGCGTATGAGAACGAGGTCGGCATCCGCATCGAGTTTTGGGGAGACGAGATTGACCGCATCGTGCAGGTCGATCCCCTGACCGGCGAGCTGTTGGCGGAGCGCGACGAGATCGAGATCTACCCCGCCAAGCACTTCGTGACATCGGAAGAGAAGCTCAAGCAGGCGATAGAGGACATCGAGGCCGAGCTGCAAGAGCAGTTGGTCTTCCTCAAGAACGCCGGCAAGCTGCTTGAGGCCCAGCGGCTGGAGTCCCGCACGAACTACGACTTAGAGATGATGCGGGAGACGGGATACTGCGCGGGGGTCGAGAACTACTCGCGGCACCTCGCCCAGCGCGAGGCCGGAAGCACCCCGTATACGCTCCTCGACTACTTCCCCGAGGACTTCCTGATGTTCGTGGACGAGTCGCACATGACCCTGCCGCAGGTGCGCGCGATGTACGGGGGAGACCAGTCGCGCAAGGAAGTATTGGTCGAGTACGGCTTCCGGCTGCCCTCGGCGCTCGACAACCGGCCGCTCAACTTCGGCGAGTTCGAAGAGCGGGTCAACCAGGTCATCTACGTCTCCGCGACGCCGGGGCCCTACGAGTACGAGCACTCGCAGCAGATGGTCGAGCAGGTCCTCCGCCCAACGGGGCTGACTGACCCGAAAGTTGAGGTCAAGCCAACGACAGGACAGATCGATGACCTTCTCCACCAGATTCGCGTCCGAACAGAGCGAGGACAGCGGTGCTTGGTCACGACCCTGACGAAGCGCATGGCCGAGGAGTTGGCAGACTACCTCAAGGAGGCCGGCATTCGGACGCACTACCTCCACTCCGAGGTCGACACGCTCGAACGGAGCGAGATACTCCGCGACCTTCGACTGGGCGTCTACGACGTGATCGTGGGCATCAACCTCCTTCGCGAGGGCCTTGACCTGCCCGAGGTAAGCCTGGTCGCGATCCTCGACGCCGACAAGGAGGGATTCCTCCGCTCCAAATCCGCGTTGATCCAGACCATTGGTCGCGCGGCCCGTCACATAGATGGCAGCGTCATCATGTACGCGGACCGCATGACCGACTCGATGAAACAGGCCATCGAGGAGACGACGCGACGCCGGGTCATGCAGGAGGCGTACAACCGACAGCACGGAATCACGCCTCAGGGAATACGGAAGACGATTCACGACATAACGGAGCGCGTCCGCGCCATCGCCGAGACGAAGACGCCATACGCCGCGCAGGGTGACATTCCGAAGGACGACCTCACTAGACTCGTGAAGGACCTGGAAAAGCAGATGAAGGACGCGGCGCACAACCTCGAGTTCGAGAAGGCCGCCCTCCTCCGCGACCAGATCATCGACCTGCGCAAGGTCATCGCCGACGACGCCGTCCAGATCAAAAAGACGCCCTGACCGGAACGCCCTACCATTTGACGGGGTATCGACGCCACACTACAATGGAATCGATACGCCCATTGTGGCGCCGAGGAGGATGAAGATGGCTGAAGCGACAGCGACGCTTACCAAAGAGGAAATCATAGAGGCACTGAAAGACGTATACGACCCGGAGATCCCGGTAAATGTCGTCGATTTGGGCTTGGTGTACGACTGCGCGGTCGATGAAGGGATGGTCGACGTGAAGATGACGCTCACCTTCCCCGGCTGCGGCATGGGGCCGTACATCGCCCAACAAGCCGAGTGGCGCATCGCCGAGATCGACGCGGTCGAGGACGTAAACGTTGAGATGGTGTTTGATCCGCCCTGGAGTCCCGACCTCATCACCGAGGACGGCAAGCTCCAACTCGGTCTCGACTGACGGATTTCACCCATACCCGGACGGCAGACGGATTTTGTAGAGACGCCCTGCACGGCGTCTCTACGACTGTCAGAGACAGGAGCTTTTCCCCATGACCAACCCTCACCAGGGGCATAGCCACGGCGGCGGGCCACCGGACGCCAACCAGGCCGCCCAGGCGCGCGCCCGGATCGAGGCGATGAAGCGCCAGTTCGAGCAGAAGAAGTCCATTGCCGACAGCCTTTCGGAAATCACGCACAAGATCGGGGTCTACAGTGGCAAGGGCGGCGTGGGAAAGACCACCGTGGCGGTGAATCTCGCTGTTACGCTCGCCCAGCAGGGCGCGAAGGTCGGCATCCTCGACGTTGATATCGACTGTCCGAACGTGATCCGCGCCATGCGCGTGACGGAACCTCCGACGGTCGGCGAGACCAACCGGATGATCCCGCCGGAGCAGTTCGGCGTGAGCGTCATGTCGATGGGGTTCTTCCAGCAGAACGAGAACGAGGCGACCATCTGGCGCGGTCCCATGATCCACAACGCCATCAACCAGATTCTGCAAACGACCATCTGGGGCGCGCTCGATTACCTCATCATGGACCTGCCGCCCGGCACCTCGGACGCGCCGCTCACGATCATGCAGGCCCTGACCATCGACGGATTCGTCGTCGTCACCACCCCGCAGGAGCTGGCAAAGGTGGACGCGGCTCGCTCCATCAACATGATTAAGACGATGCGGGTCGACGTTCTCGGCGTCGTCGAGAATTTCTCGGGCGACATCTTCGGAGCGGGCGCGGGCGAGGAGCTGGCGAGCGAACTCGATCTCGCCTTCCTCGGCAGGACCGAGATGCGGTCCGACTACCGGGACGTATCGAGGCCGACCGTGCTTACCAGCAAGGCCGTGCGTGACGAGTACCGCCACATCGTCAGTTCGATGGAAGAGGCGCTAGGCAGCCTCGCGGCCTAGAGGCCCTACCCTACCGCTTGGTAGATCTCGTCGAGCCAGACGACCATCTCGGCCGTGGCATCGTTGCTGGGTCCTTCCGATCCAACGGACGACCACGATCCATCAGGAGCCTGCTGCTCGACGACGTTGTCCCCGACCCTGACGGCCATGTCGCGGTACTTCTGCTCCCCCGTTAGGGTGAACAACACCGATGCCGCCCAGCCGACCTTCCCGGCTCGTAGTAGCCAAAACAGGTTGTCGGTCGCGGTCTCGGCGAACAGCATGTACCGCTTGGAGAGCTCCAGCCACTGCACTTCACCGGTTGACTGGTAGAGCCTCGCAAGGAACCCGCCCGCGATGCCGGGATGGAAGAAGTACTGGTCGCCCTCTTCGGCGTTAACAAGGACGTACCGGATCGGGTCCGTCGGGTCCACTTCGTTAATGAGACCATCGCCCGGCGTCATCACGGTATACATGACCTCAGGGTAGTCCGGCTGCTCGTCCATCATCCGCTGCATCCACCTTCCCACACCTCTAGCAACGTCGAGCCGGCTCGAATAGAGGGCGGCCTGTCCACAGCCACTCACGACCCACAGGTCCTGTTTGGTCGTCGGACTTCGCTCGGTGCGACTCGAATAGAAGCCGCCGCTCTCCTCGTCGTAGAAGTCCATGAGGAAGTCCATACCGCGCTGAGCGAGGTCAAACTGCCCAAGTCGTTGAGCGCCGAGGATCACCCAGATGTTGAAGTAGGCGTAGAAGTAGTCGGACGTGAACTCGGTGCGTGGCCCGAAGTCGCCGTCCGCACCCATGCCCTTCTTCCGAATCCAGTCGCAAAGGCGGTTTGCGGCATTGGTCTCACCGCACACCTGAAAGGCCGCGGGCACCTTGTAGTAGTCGCCCACCGTCCCATCCCCGAAACTCCCGTCTTCACGAAGCTGACGGAGCAGGTATTCGCATCCCGCGTCTCGTGCATCTTTGTATGCGCTCACGTTCCCCTCCCCGCGAACACGATCTCTTTACTCCGGCGGATAGTCCATTACCAGCCAGATATTGTCCACCATGGGTTCCAGCACTCCCGACTCGACCTTTTCCGTCAGGGCTACAATCGCTTCATTGAAGGGTGTCGGAACACCCGCCTCCCTGCCCTTGCGGATGACGTAGCCGTTGAGGTAGTCGATTTCCGTCCGCCGACCCTTGGCGAGGTCTTGTGCCAATGACGGGCGGCCCGTGCCAATCTTGGGCGCGTCCTCGACCAATTTGCGCTCGACCTCCGCTCGTGCCGCGGGATCGGTGCGCGCCTCGACGAAACTCTGGGCGGGCACCGAACCGATATTCTCGATTGCAACTCCATGCGCCGACCCGACCGCCACGACTTCGGCGGCGAGCATCATGGAGAGATCGCGGGTCACGGGGTTCAACCTCATGCCTGCCGACGTCTGGCCGGTGATTCCGCACACGGAGTTTGACATGCTGTTCGTCACTATTTTTGCCCAGCGTTCGCCCAGGAGGTTCGTCGTCACCGCAGACTCGCCGCAGTCTTCCAATATCTCCCGTAGCATGTCTAGACGTGGTGAGTGCGCGTTCGTGGGGTCGCCCAGCGCGAAGGAACGCCTGCCCCTCTCTTTGCTAGTGCGCTCGACATGGCCCGGACCGACAGTTGTCGCACCGATTGTGACTATGCACCCGATGACGCGATCCCACCCCACGATTCCTGCGATGATGTCCTCGTTAATGCCGTTCTGCGCCGAAACGATCACCCCTCCGGGCGCCAAGTGCGGCTCGACGAGCGTCGTCACCCAGGCCGTGTCGTAGGACTTGACCGAGACGAAGACCACGTCGTACCGATTGGTCGTCGCCGACAGTTCGCCGATGTGCAACGCCTCGGGTTTAGCCGTGAACGTGCCCTCCATCGTGGTAACAGTCAGACCGTTCGTCTTGATCTTGTCGATGTGGGCGGGCCATGCGTCGACGACGGTCACGTCACGCCCGGCTCTTGCAAGATAGGCCGCCAGTGTGCCGCCGATGGCCCCCGCGCCCATGAATGCGATTCGCTTTGTCATATGTTTCGCCGTACTCCCAAGAATGTGGTTGCTTGCATTCCAATCGACACGGATAGCTATAGGTAGTCGTGGACAGTGTCCCTCGCAACGGTGGAAAACAAGCGGTCACAATCTCAACTTATCCGGGCAGTCGTTGTCAAGGGCGAGGTAATATGGATCGACAGGCCCGCTTAGTCCTCGCTAGCGTTGAATTGTCCGAGGCTGCACTATTACTGGTGCTTCATTCCGGCATAAGGATGTTCGGCGCCCAGGGGGTCGCCCTCCTCGAAGCGGCTTGCGCGGAAGTCCCGGATCGGATGGTCTCTGCTCTCGCCGTGCATTACGAACTCCGCCACCATTCGACCCACGACGGGGGACAGCTTGAATCCGTGTCCGCTGAATCCGGCCGCCCAGTACAGACCGTCAACGACCTCCGATCGGTCCAAAATCGGGTTGCCGTCCGGGGTCAGGTCGTACAGCGACCCATATCCGCCCATTGGGGTTGCGGCGGCGAATTCGGGGATGCGCATCTTCGCGCGGTCCCAGAATCTCGTGATGGTGTCGTGGTCGGCGTTCAGGCCGAATGCGTCCGGGTTCACGACCTCGCTCAGGTCTTCCTCCGCTTCTCCGCCAAGCAGGGTCTTGAAGCCGGCGTTCATCCTCAGGTATGCGCGGGTCGTGTAGTCGATTACGATGGTAGTCAGTGACTCCAGGGATGGCGGACGCCGAAGGTGTACCATCTGCACCCTGATGGGTGTAATCGGCAGCACCTCTCCCAGGGGTATTGCCAGACGATTAGCCCAAGGCCCGGTCGCCACCACAACGGCGTCCGTCTCTATCAGCCCATCCTCAGTCTCGACGCCAACGACACGCCCGCCAACGACCTTGATGCCCTCAGCCGCGCACTCGGTCAGAATTACTGCGCCGTGCTCTTGTGCTTGCTCGGCAAATGCGTAGGTGGTGGCCATGGGGTCTGCGTGCCCGGAATTGGGCTCATACACTCCAACTACGATCCCATCGGTCTGCACCTGCGGGACGATATCCGTGACCTCGGACGGAGTGACGGTATGGATGTTCACTCCGAGTTCGCGGTTCATCTCAACGTTCGCGCGTGCTGCGTCCTCGTCGCTCCCGTCGAATAGCAGCAGCCTGCCCGTCTCGATGAACCTGGGGTCACCACCCACCGCGTCGTCGAAATTGTGGAAGATGTCGCTGGCCTCCATGGCCATCTTGACCAGCGTTGGGTGGAGGTAGTGTTCGCGGACCATCGCTCCCGACCTTCCGGTCGCGCCCCCGGCCAGGTGTCCCTTCTCCAGCAACAGGACCTTCCCCGCTCCCATGCGGGCCAGGTGCATGGCAATGCTCGTCCCGTTGACGCCTCCGCCAATGACGACCACATCCGCTGAGTTATGAGGCATGTTTCACCATCCAGGTCGGCAGGCCGCGCGTTGTCGCCGGTACTTTCGTCGATAGTCGGGCGCCCAGCCGGTTCTACCAGATTTCGCCCTTGGCGTAGAGCTTCTTCGCAGGGCCAATCAGTTTCGGGTTGGGCTTGGCTACGCGCTTGTGCACTTCTTGATCGTACTCCAGGCTGCGCAGAACATAACGCATGCAGGCCAGGCGGGCGCGCTTCTTATCGTCCGACTTCACGACGACCCAGGGCGAGGCCTTGGTGTCGGTGGCCGCGAACATCAACTTCTTTGCCTCCGTGTACTCGTCCCACAGGGGCAGCGACCGGACGTCGACGTCGCTCACCTTCCACTGCTTGAGCCCGTCCTCCGCCCGAGACATCACGCGCCTGAGCTGCTCTTCCCGGCTTACCGAAAACCAGAACTTGAACAACTGCAAGCCTTCGTTTATCAGCATCTCCTCGAACACCGTGGTGTCACGGAGAAAGCGCAGAGTATCAGCGGGAGTGCAGAAACCCATCACCGGCTCGACCACCGCCCTGTTGTACCACGAGCGGTCAAAGAACACGATCTCCCCGCTGGTAGGAAGGTGTTCCACGTAGCGCTGGAAATACCACTGCCCACGCTCCCTGTCGGAGGGGGCCGACAGGGCGACCAGAGACGCGCCACGGGGATTGAGATGCTCCATAAAGCGCTTGATCGTTCCGCCCTTGCCGGCGGCGTCCCGCCCCTCGAACAGCATGACGATCCGCTGTCCGCTCTCACTGACCCACCTCTGCATCTTCAGCAGCTCGACCTGTAACTCAGCCTTGTCGCGTTCGTATTTCTTCCTGGACAGCTTGGTCGGATAGGGATAGGTGTCGCTGATAATCTCGTTTGGCTGCGCGGCGTTTACCTTCCCCAGAATATCCTGAGGGATGCCCGTCGTCGGGACTGCGGAAACGCGGGGTTCATTTACTTTGCTTGGACTTGCCATGGGCGCACCCCACTAGGGAATACTGTGGCCGAAACTTATGGCGGCATCATAAGTAGGTACCGCTAGGCCAGTCAACCCCCGCCTTAGCTGCTTTGAAATGGTCTCCCCCAATGCACTGCGCCCTGACGAACCTGTATCAGTTTAGTCGGTCTGGTGGTTGAGTCGGAGCTATACTCACGCCCTGGGTCATGGACTCCCGCCTTCGCGGGAGTGACGAGTGGGATGTAAGGCCATCCTCAAGAACTGACCTACCGACCAAACTGATACAGGCTCCGCCCTGACTGGAGCGCTAGCGCCGCGCCTCACTCATGGGATACCATATGGAATAGGTCGTGCTAGGCGGGGCAGTGGCGGAGCCTTGAACCCGCAATCCGCCATAGCGGGGCTGAATTCCTCCCCGAGGTCGAAGCTCGTGGCCTCTGTCCCTGGCAGGGGGTGTTGAGAGCCGGGTCCCACGCGGCGGATGCCTGTGAACCCCGTCAGGTCCGGAAGGAAGCAGCGGTAAGCAGTGATGTTCCGGGCGCCGTGGGAGTGCCTAGCTTGAGCCTGCTCCAGGCGTCACGTCCCGAGTGGAGATCGAAGGAAGGTGCGCGACCACACTCCCCCACCGAGCGCGGCGAGATCGGGCGAGACCGAAACGCCCGCAGCCTTTGCCGCGTCCTCCGCGCGGCCTCCGAGGGCGAAGAAGGCCCTGGGGCAGAACTTTCTCGTTGACCGCCACGTCCGAGCGAAGATCGTCGAAGCAGCCGAAATCTCGCCAACCGACACCGTCCTGGAGGTCGGGCCCGGACGCGGATTCCTCACCAAAGCCTTGGCGGAACACGCCGGTCGTGTGGTTGCCATCGAGTTGGACGGTGGCCTCATCCCGCGTCTCACGGAAGCCTTCACCGAGTACGACAACGTAGATTTCGTTGAAGGCGACGCCCGAACGGTCGACATCGGCGATCTTGTCGGAACGGAGACGGAGTACAAGGTTGTCGCCAATCTCCCCTACTACGCCGCAACGCCTATCGTCCGTCGCTTTCTGAATACCCAGCACAAGCCTACGACGCTTGTGGTTATGGTGCAGCGCGAGGTCGGCCAGGAAATGACCGCACGTCCCGGCAAGATGGGGATACTCTCCGTCGCCACGCAGGTATACGGTAGACCGCGCATCGTGGCGTCGGTCCCTCCAAAGGCGTTCCGTCCCTCGCCAAACGTCACGTCGGCAGTCATGCGCATCGACACATATCCCGAGCCTGCCGTAGCTTTCGACAGCGCGGAGAGGTTCTTCACACTTGTGAGGGCAGCGTTCAGCGCGCCTCGCAAGCAGATCCATAACAGCCTTAAGAATGGACTGGGTATTGACGCGGATGAGGTAATGGCGCTGCTGAGGAACGCGGAAATATCGGCGACCCGCCGCGCGCAGACGCTGAGCATAGACGAGTGGGGAGACCTGTACCGCGAGTATGCTTCGACCTTCTGAGCCGAGGGTAACAGTCTCGCAGTTTTCGTAGGAGCCGGTCTGACCTCGCTGTGTGTCTGATATACTCTGCCTTCAAATCTATAAGGGTTATCACGAAGGAGTGAGAGAAACATGCGACTCGGGCTTGACATACGCGGCGGCGTGGACGACGAGCAGTTGGCGTTCGGCGCACAGCTCGGGGCGACAGACGCCATCGGCGGGGACGCCTGTATGCCGTCAGACAGCGGGTACCTCGAGTTCCTGGAGCTCGTGGTGTTCAGGCAGCGCGTTGAGAGCGCAGGGCTTCGGCTGTACGCCATCGAGAATATGCCCTGGGAGTGGACGGACAAGATCAAGCTGGGACTGCCGGGGCGAGACGAGCAGATCGACAATTTTTGCAAGAGCCTCCGCAACATGGGGGCTGCGGGAATACCGGCGATTGGCTACAACTTTCGCCCGCCGACTGTGACGGGCTACGGCGTTCGCACCTCGCAGAGCGCTCCCGGACGCGGCGGAGCGAAGCAGACGGCATTCAACTACGACCTCATCAAGGACCATCCTTTCGGAGACTACGGCGAGGTGTCCGCCGAGCAGATGTGGGACAACCTCGAATACTTTCTCAAGGCCGTGGTCCCTGTCGCTGAGGACGCGGGCGTGCGCATGGCCGTTCACCCGGACGACCCTCCCGCGCAGTCGATCGGCGGGGTGGCGCGCATCCTCAATAGCTTCGACGGCCTCAAGCGACTGACCCGGATCGTGGACAGCGAGTACAACGCGCTGGACTTCTGCCAAGGGTCGATGGCCGTTCAGCACGGTGACCTACACGAGGCCATCCGCTACTTCGGAGGACGCAACAGGATCGTGTACGTCCACTTCCGTAACGTGACGGGAAGATTCCCCGCGTTTTCGGAAGCGTTCATCGACGAGGGGTACGTGGACATGGCCGCGGCCGTAAGGGTTTACAAAGAGGTTGGCTTCGATGGGCCGGTGATTGAAGACCACGTCCCAACGATGATAGGAGACGACCCGGACAAGTACCGTGCCCGAGCCCACGCGATGGGGTACACCAAGGCACTGATCGACGCGATCTACGGGCGGTAGCAAGTAGGATACTTCGCAAAGCGCCGCCCGCTCACAAGAGGAGAGTGAGATGGCCGACTATCAGGCATATTTCAACGGTGAGTGGATGCCGTTCGGCGAGGTCACGATCTCGCCGTCCGACCGCGGGTTCTCGGTTGGCGACCTCGTGTTTGAGGTCGAGAGGACGTTCAATGGCAGACCCTTCCGGCTGAAAGAGCACATAGAGCGGCTGTACCGCTCGCTGACCTACATTCGGATGGACGCAGGACTGAGCGCGGAGGAGATGACGGCCATCACCGAGGAGGCCGTCGAGCGTGCAAAGGCCGACCACCCCGACGTCACGGACTTCTGGATGCGGCAGATCGTGACGCGAGGCACGGTCGACCTTTTCGACCCGCCCGCTCCGACGGTCTTGGTGCAAGTCGGCGAACAGGGCTTCTGGTACGCCGACCTGTACGACACGGGATTGCACGGAGTGATTTCGAAAACGCGGGCATACTCGCCGCAGGCCCTCGACCCCAAGATCAAGCACTACAGCCGAATGAACTTCGTCCTCGCGCACCAAGAGGCGAACGATGTGGAGCCTGGCGCGTGGCCGATACTGCTGGACGACCGGGGCTTCCTTGCCGAGGGCAACGGCCAGAACGTCTTCGTCGTGACCGACGGCGTAATTCGCACGCCGACCGACTACGCCGCGCTGCAGGGAGTCTCGCGCGGGATGGCCATCGACCTCACACGCCAGCTAGACATCCCGCTCGTCGAGGAAGACCTCCAGCCGTACGACCTCTACACGGCAGACGAGGCCTTCTGGACTACTACCAGCATGTGCGTCATGCCGATGACACAGGTCGACCGGCGTCCCATCGGGGACGGCAGGCCGGGGCCGATGTCGCAGCGTCTCCTTGCGGCATGGAGCGAGGCTGTCGGCGTCGATGTCGTCGGCCAGGCGCAGCAATACATGAGTGCGACCGCTTCGTAGAGTGTGTGTGCTGGTCTGTGCTTCCGGGTTACTTCAAATGAAGACTCACCGGATTAAACGAGCACTGACCTGACTTGCTCCACGACAGTAGCGTAATCCACCGTCGCAAAGTCGGTCGTGTCGATGCGGACGAGCCCCTCACCTGCAGTTACGGGACCGTAACGCTCGATCTGGTTACGTATCTCTCGCTCCAGGGCGTCCCGACTCATTCCCGATTGGTGTCCGCTGTGGCGGTCGTCCGAGTCGGCCCGTCGGGTAAACCTCTGGATTACTATTTCGGGGTCGGCGTGGCAATGCAGTTCCAACGTATCGAAGTCGTATTCCTCCTTCATGCGGTCGAGCCAAGGCACCTCGTGCTCGTGCCAAAAGGCGGCCTCGGCGACGACGGACTGCCCGGCCTTGAGATGTGATTGAACGAGCATCCGCAGAAGTGCGAAAGTGGCCCCTCCCAGCTTCCTCGACCACTCGCGGTCACCTTCACCCACGGTGTCAAAAAGGGTCTCCTTGATCGCGTCCTTTTCGAGCACGACGATTGGCAGCGCTTCCGCCAGCCGCCGCGCCAAGACCGTCTTGCCGGTGCCCGGAGCGCCCGATATCAATACCAATGTCGGCTTCTTCATCCTGGGGTATCCCAACTCCCTGCATTACGCGCCTCTCATTCGTCACCATGCTACCCTACCCTCCATGAGAATCGTATTCATGGGCACGCCCGATTTTGCGGTGCCGGTGCTGAGCCGTCTGATGGAAGCGGGGCACGAAATCGCCGCGGTGTATTCGCAGCCGGACAGGCCCGCGGGCCGGGGGCGAAAGCTCGTCCCGACACCGACAAAATGGTTTTCAGAGGAACGTGGACTTGAGGTGCGTCAGCCCAGTTCGCTGCGCTCGGAAGCTGAGTGCGCAAGGTTAGAATCGCTGTCGCCGGAGGTGGTGGTGGTCGCTGCCTATGGCTTGTTTCTCCCGCCTGAGGCTCTCGTAATACCGCCTCTGGGTTGTCTGAACATTCACCCATCCCTGCTCCCACGCTACCGCGGCCCATCACCCGTCGTCTCGACGATCCTCAACGGCGACGACGAGACGGGTGTCACGATCATGAAGCTTGATGAGGGGATGGACAGCGGGCCGCTCCTCGCACAGGCACGAGTCCCCATAGCCGAGCGGGAAACGGGGCCTGATTTAACCCGACGTCTATTCGACTTGGGCGCGAGCCTACTCGCCAAGACCTTGCCCGGCTGGGCCTCCGGCAGCATACAGGCATCACCGCAAGACGAAAGTCAAGCAACCTTCACGACCCTTGTCAAGAAAGAGGACGGCGAGATCGACTGGACTGACGCTGCCAATAAGATCGCGAGGATGGTGCGCGCCTACCAACCATGGCCCGGCACGTTCACGCGCTGGGACGGTAAGCTCCTCAAGATACTCGACGCGACCTCTACGACCGGTCACGCCCTGCCCGGACATGTCGTTGGGCTTCGCGACGGTGGCATCGGGATCGGCACGGGCGACGACGTGTTAGCGGTCGATAAGCTCCAGATCGAGGGAAGGCGTCCGTCCAACGCGCAAGATTTCGTGCGCGGCTACCCGGCCTTCGTAGGATCCGCACTAGGCCCTTCGCCTACCTCAGACCCCAGCTCCTAGCACCCTACACTTCCTCCCATGCGGGTGACGGGCGAAGGTATCCACGAAGAGCCAGGCTAACTGGCAAGATCGTCGCGGTGAACAGCCCCATGAGGGCCATGCTGGCGCGAATGCTGAATATGTCCGCGAGACGGCCAAAGAGGAGTGGGGCCGCGAATGCGCCAATCTCGTTGGTGGTGTAGAAATATCCATACATGCGGGCGCGATGGGCCTGCGGAGCGAAGATCGCGACGGTGGCGTATAGAGATGACGACGTGCCGTTTAGTCCGACGCCGAGCAGCACCATGAGCGGTGCAATCGTTACCATCGGCGCATAGACCGTCGCGACCAACAGGACGGCCGCCGACGCCTTCGTGATCCATACGATGCTGATGAGGCCATGACGCTCGCTGAACCAGCCGCAGATGTACTTGCCGAATGCGCCGCCGGCCAGCAGCAGGATGAGCATGACGAAGATCTCGGTCTTCTCCATGCCCCGGTCATCGAGGATGAAAGGCACAAATGTCAGGGCCGCGGCGCGGATCGCGCCGTCGATGAATCCGACGACGCTGAGGATCTTGAAACCGGTGGTTGTGCTGTCATCTCCGCCGTCACCATTAGCCGGTTTCGACTCTAACGGCTCCGCCCTGCCGATTTCGACGCTGCGCCGGATAAACATCGAAGCGAGGAAAAAGGCAATCGCGCCGATGCCGATGATGAGCATCGTCCCGCGCCAGCCGTGGGATAGGGCCACGACTAGAGCAATCGCGGGCGCCGCCATCTTGCCGAGGTCTCCGGCGAAGTTGACGGTGCCGACGGCGGTAGCTCGGGCCTTGCTGTCGTATGCGCGAGAGACGATGCCGGATGCCAGAGGGTGCTGTGTACCTCCGCCCAGCCCACCCAATAATGTGAACGCCAGAAGCAACGCGAAAGTCGGCGCAAGGGACATGGCGATCAGTCCCACCGCCACCCAGATATTTCCACCCACGAGAAGCCAGAACTCCCCGACCCTATCGGCCATGAAGCCAACCGGGATTTGAAGGACGGCCATGGCCGCAGCGTACAGCGACTTGAGCATGGCCACTTCCGTAAAGGTGAGGTCGAGGTCGTCCTTGATGAGCGGAAGAAGCGGCGCGTACAGGGCGAAGAACAGATCGCTCCACACGTGCGTTGCCGAGGCGAAGAGGAGGGTGCGGCGCGCCTGCGGGGCCCGCGTCCAGAACCGCAACGGATTAATCATCGAGCGTTCCGGCGGGCCTCACTCAAGACCTCTGGCATGGAGCAGGGAGTCGGCGTTGTGAAGGAGAACCACCGGTCACTGAATGCGACCCATGAGGTCGGCGGGCTGGAACGGGCCGGTATCGGCAACGAGGTCGCTCGCAGGGCCCCACTTGTCCCACATGTTCCACAGGAGTACGCCACGGACGCGGGTACCCTCCATGTAGTAGACGACCCCTTCCTTGAACTCGTCCTTCCAGTCGGCGACGGTCTCCATGCTCGAATCGATGTGCCCCATCACCTCGTAGCCCAGATCGAACATGTCCGACCAGAAGTACGGGATGTTGCTGAAAGGCTCTCCGGCTCCTGCCATCGCCTTGCCGGCGGCTGCCCCCATCGTGTTGGCATTGTCCTCGTGCTCGACGCGAATCCTTCGCTCCAGCACGTCGTTGCTGTAGTTGGCGACGTCGCCCGCAGCGTAGACATCCGAATGGGACGTGTTGAGGTTCCGGTCGACTGTTATGCCGTCGTCAACCTTGAGTCCGGCTTGTTGGGCCAACTCAACGTTCGGCTCGATCCCCAGCCCTGCAACGACACCGTCGACGACGATCTCACGAGAGTCCGACGAATCTCCGGACGTTACGGTGACCGCGACATAGTCTCCTTGCGTCTCGACGTTGGTGACCATGTGCTCGGACAGCACTTCGACGCCGTGTTCACGGTAGTAGTCATTGAGGAATGCGCTAAGGTCTGCGGGATATATGCTGCTGCCAATCGAGGGTTCGGGGAAGACCATCGTCACGCGCTTATCGCTGTGCGCGAGAGAGGCCGCGATCTCTGAACCGATGAACCCGCCGCCGATTACGAGGAAGTCGTCTCCGCTGTCGGCCAGCGTCCGGAGACGACGGTAGTCGTCCACCGTGCGGAAGTAGATGACGCTGTCTCCGCCGAACGGCAGCCGACGTGGCGTCCCGCCGGTCGCAAGGAGGAGCTTATCGAATGTGTAGCTGGCGCCTCGGTCGTCGGTTACGGTCTTGCTATCAAGGTCAAGGCTCTCGGTCCGGCGGCCCAGATGGAGATCGACACCGTCACGATTCGTGTCGCGCTGGATGTCGTCGAGCGACTTCCCGTGCCACAGCCCCTTCGAGAGGTGCGGGCGGTTGTACGGGACTTCCGTTTCCGCGCCAAAGAGAGCGATGGAACCCTGCGTGTCAACCTCGCGGATGCCGCCGATAGCGGCGTCGCCCGTCATACCTCCGCCAACGATCACGTACTTGTAGTGCATGGCCTCCCCCTTGCCGTCACTTCCTTGAAAGCGAGCTTGGAGTTCTACGCCCTCGCCTCTTCGAGTTCCTTCTGCTGCTCAACGGCCCGGTCGACAAGATGCGTCGGGACTTCCTGGTACCGGTCGAATTGCATGGTAAACGTGCCCCGGCCCTGGGTCTGTGAGCGAAGGTCCGTGGCGTAGCGCATCATCTCTGCCTGCGGGGCCTCGACCTCAATCGTCGTGAACCCATTGCCTTCGGGATTCATGCCCAGTATGCGGGCGCGCTTGCTGTTGAGGTCGCCCATGACGTCTCCCGTGTCACCGTCGGGCACGAGGATTTGCGCGTACATGATCGGCTCCAACAGCTGGGGGCTAGCCCCATTGATGCCGTCGGAGAAGGCGTTGCTGCCCGCGATCTCGAACGACACGCCGGACGAGTCGACCGGGTGGAAGCTGCCGTCATACAGTGTGGCTTTGACATCAACGACGGGGAATCCGCCGATGACGCCGGAGTCAAGGGCCCTTACACAGCCCTTCTGCACGGACGGGATGTACTCCCTTGGCACG
This sequence comes from Dehalococcoidia bacterium, assembly GCA_965247555.1. Lineage (GTDB taxonomy): Bacteria > Chloroflexota > Dehalococcoidia > Lucifugimonadales > VXLM01 > VXLM01. The sequence goes on from CBDFHR010000009.1 coordinate 1,332,865, forward strand.
GCCCCGCCTACAACGCGTTCATCGAACTCGAAGCCGGAGCCGCGTGGCAGTGGCTGTATCTCAAGGTAGACCTCGGCGAACTGGCCGTGCCCCCCGCTCTGCTTCTTGTGGCGGTAGTGGGAGTTCGACTGTCGGCTGATGGTCTCCTTGTAGGGTACCTTGGGAGTCATGAGAAGGATCTCAACGCCGAACTTGCGCTTCATCTTTTCTACAGCAACATCGACGTGTACGTCGCCAAGTCCGCCCAACAGCAACTCCGCGGTGTTAGGCTCGCGGCTGACGCTCAAGCTCGGGTCTTCCTCTGCCATACGGGCGATGGCGTTGGTCAGCTTGTCGACGTCTGCCTTGGATTTGGGGAAAGAGGCCATCGAATAGACGGGCGGAGGGAAATCGAGAGCGGGAAGTGTGATCGGTTGGGCCCTGTCGGAAAGGGTGTCACCCGTGAGGGCTGAGTTGAGCTTAGCAAGCGCTCCGATGTCACCGGCGGCCAACTCCTCGACCGCCTCCTGTTCCTTTCCGCGTATGGTGTACACCGTGCCGGTCCGCTCGCCCTCCTTCCGGCTTGCGTTCCACACCTGGGAATCGCTCTTGAGGGTGCCGCTGAAGACCTTGAAGTAGGAGAGCTTGCCGACGAACGGGTCGGCGGATGTCTTGAATACCTGAGCGGCGAGCGGGCCGGAGCTGTCCGCAGTCACCTCAATGTCCTCTTCGCCCTTCAGAGCGGTGTGGGCAGGACGGTCACCCGGCGACGGCAGCAGGCCGACGATGGCGTCGAGCAACTCGTCGACTCCAAGCCCATTGAGTGCCGAGGTCGCCACGACGGGGATAAAGGTACCTTCCGACATTCCCACCTTGATGCCCGCGAGAATTTCCTCCTGTGTGAGTTCCTCACCCTCGAGGTACTTGTCCGCCAACTCCTCGGCGGACTCGGCCGCGGCCTCGATGATTCTCTCACGGGCCTCTTCGGCCTCATCGGCGAGGTCTTCGGGAACGTCGGCTTTCGGGTCGAGCAGATTGACGACCCCACTGAAGTCGGCCTCGGAGCCAATCGGAAGCTGAACGGGCACGCACTCGCGCCCGAACGCCTCGACAAGGGCCTCCATGACTCGGTCGAAGTCGGAGTTTTCCCTATCGAGCTTGCTGACGACGATCAGCTTGGGCAGGTCTTCGGCCATCTGCCACATCTGGATGGTGCCGACTTCGACGCCGGCGGGGGCGGAGACCAACACGAGGGCGGCGTCGGCGGCGCGGAGGGCCGACACGACCTCGCCGCGATAGTCGGCATAGCCGGGGCTGTCAATCAGGTTGATCTTGAAGTCCTTGTGGATAACCGGAAGGACCGAGGTCTGAACGCTGTTCTGACGCTTGTGCTCTTCCGGTTCATAGTCGGAGGTTGTCGTCTCGTCCTCAACTCGACCTAGCCGGGTCGTCGCCTTGGTCGCGAAAAGCGCGGCTTCGGAGAGAATGGTCTTGCCGGCACCGCTGTGGGATAGAAGCACAACGTTGCGCAAGTGGTCGGTATCGTGGGTCGCCATTCCGATCTCCTCTCCGGGTGTTGGGTTAGGTGTGATTGCCAATTGTAGTGAATCTGAGGGGTTTTCCGCAACGGAGACCTTTCGCACAACCGCCATCCCCAAGCCTGTCATTCCGACCGAAGGGAGGAATCTAAGGATTCATGCCGTCGTCAAAGGTTCGTAATCGCTACGGCGAAGTTCTGAGCAATAGGGACTTTAGATTCCTCATTCAAGGGCTCCGCTACATTCGGAATGACAGACGTCTTGCCTGATTGGCGTCCTTTAGAGCGATCACGAAACCCAAGTGCGGGGGTTGCATCTACCCGGTCTAGCCGCTAATCACTGCTCAGGAGTGAATTAGCACGGTTCCTGACAGCGTAACCAAGAAACAGAAATTCCCCCACATTAACGACAAAGGGCGACATTTAACGACATTTTCTGTCTTATTGTCAATTTAGGTCCGGGCGCCAAGTGAAGAACCCAAGCGGCAGATTAAGGAGGCGAATGACCGGAGCCGGAAATGGCCTAGCGCTCCACTTTCAGGATGCTCATGAAGGCTTCCTGGGGTATCTCGACGCTGCCGACCTTCTTCATGCGCTTCTTGCCCTCGGCCTGCTGTTCGAGCAGCTTGCGCTTGCGGGTCACGTCTCCGCCGTAGCACTTGGCAAGGACGTTCTTTCGCAGCGCCTTGACCGTCTCCCGCGCGAGTACCTTGCCCCCGATTGCGGCCTGGATAGGCACCTCGAACATCTGGCGAGGGATCAGCGTTCGCAGCTTCTTTACGAGGTCCCGGCCTCGCTCGTACGCGCCATCGCGATGGACGATGACCGAGAGGGCATCGACCGGCTGGCCGTTGACCAGGATTTCGAGCTTGACCAGCCTCTCGGCCCGATAGTCGCCCAGCGAATAGTCCATCGAGGCGTAACCCTGCGTCGTCGACTTGAGCCGGTCGTAGAAGTCGACCAGCATCTCTGCCAGCGGCATCGAGAATTCCATCATCACCCGCGTCTTGGAGACTGATTGGACCCCAATGTCGGCCGTAGCGCCATTGCCCCCGGCCCCGTTGTCCGATGCGCCGTACTGGATGTACTCCATCCGCTTGAAGTCGCCTCGCCGCTCCGTGACCAGGTCCATCATCGCGCCGATGTAGTTGGCGGGCACGATAATCGTCAGATCGATCCATGGTTCCTGGATCTCCTCAATGAGGCTCACGTCAGGAAGGCGAGAAGGGTTGTCGAACTCCGTCAGTTGGCCGTCTGTGGTAAGCACGCGGAAAGCCACACTCGGCGAGGTGGCGATGAGGTTCATGTCATACTCGCGTTCGAGCCGTTCCTGCACCACGTCCATGTGGAGCAGGCCCAGGAAACCGCAACGGAAGCCCGTCCCCAGCGCTGCGGAGCTTTCCGGCTCGTACGTCAGCGCCGCGTCATTTAGCTGGAGCTTCTCCAGGGCGTCACGTAGTCCAAGATACTCTTCGCCGTCGGCGGGATACAGTCCCGCGAAGACCATGGGCTTGAGAGGTCGATACGCTGCCAACGCCTCCGCGGCGGGGTAATCGGCGAGAGTGATCGTATCCCCCACAGGTGCGTCCCCGACTGCCTTCAGTCCCGTCGCAATGTACCCAACCTGCCCCGCTTCGAGAGCGTCCGCCTCGACCGCGTCAGGGCTGAAGTACCCTAATTCAAGCGCCTGGCTTTCCTTGCCGTTCGACATGATGCGGACGCGACTGTTCGGAAGAATCTCCCCGTCACGCACCCGGACATACGCCACCACTCCCTTGTAGCTGTCGTACTTGGAGTCGAAGATCAGCGCGCGGAAGGGAGCCTCGCGATCACCCGTTGGAGGGGGAACGCGCTCGACAACCGCATCCAACAAAGTCGAGACGCCCGTGCCGGTTTTCCCCGACACGAAAAGAAGCTCCTCTCGCTCGAAGCCGAACGCCTGCATCACCTCCTCGGCAATGCGCTCCGGCTCCGCTGCGTCGAGGTCAACTTTGTTTATCACCGGTATGATTTCAAGGTCGTTTTCAAGCGCCAGATACACGTTCGCCAACGTCTGCGCCTGGATGCCCTGCGTGGCGTCCACGACAAGTAGCGCCCCTTCACAGGCGGCCAAGCTCCGCGACACCTCGTAGGAGAAGTCGACGTGGCCTGGCGTGTCGATCAGGTTTAGCTGGTAAAGCTTCCCGTCGTCGCTCCGATACGACAGCCGCACGGCTTGGGCCTTGATGGTGATGCCCCGCTCACGCTCAAGCTCCATCGAGTCGAGCACCTGCTCGACCATGTCTCGCCCGTCGAGCGCGCCGGTGACTTCGAGCAGGCGGTCGGCCAGCGTCGACTTGCCGTGATCAATATGCGCGATGATGCAGAAGTTGCGAACGTACCGAGAGTTCATACCATTGATGGTAGCACGGCAACGCCCTACGGGGAATTCGGTCAGAGGCGGCGCTGTGGGCGTAATCCTTCACTCTAACCACTACGCGTTGCTTGCTACTCACTCTACTCACTACGCATTACTTTCTTCCTATCGTCTAATGCACACGGCCACTACACCGAGTATGATAGGCGGGCGCGTTTCGACGCCCACACGCAAAGACAAAAGATACTCAAGGAAGGAGACATCACATGGCAATGGCAACAGCAAAGAGCACGGCGAACGCGGTATGGGAAGGATCGTTACTGGAGGGGTCCGGACAGGTAGGCGCGTCCAGCGGGGCCTTCAGCGATCTGGGGGTCTCATGGGCTGCCAGGACGGACCGAGGCATTACGACGACGAGCCCGGAAGAGCTGCTCGCCTCATCACACGCGGCCTGCTACTGTATGGCCCTCTCCAATGGACTCACCCAGGCCGGCACCCCGCCGACCAAGCTCGAAGTGAGCGCAACGGTCACGTTCGCGCAGCAGGAGGTCGGCTGGAAGGTCGCCAACAGCGCCCTCACCGTCACCGGCTCCGTTCCCGGAGCGACGGCAGAGAGCTTCCAGGAAGCGGCGGAGGGCGCCAAAGACGGCTGCCCTATTTCCAAGGCCATCGCAGGCAACGTCGACCTCAGCGTTGAGGCTACACTGGTGTAGTTTACAATGGTGTAGTTAAGGTAAATTGAAACTGACACGGGCGGGGCACAGACTCCGCCCGAACTCCTCAAAGGGCCATTGATTCCTGCCAAACAAACAGCGTTCGTCTTCTTGACGATCCTCCTCGTCACTATGGCGGGTTGTGGCGACGACCCGCCTAACGTAGACGCGACCGTCGAAGCTGAGAAGGCGGCCAGACTCAATGAACAGCCTGCAGCCCAAGCGGCCATCACCACGCCTACCCACGTCCCTACTCAAGCTCCAACCCGACTCTCGACCTCTACCCCCACGCCAACCTCAGTCCCTACATTCACGTCAACGCCAACCTCAGTCCCTACATTCACGTCAACGCCAACCTCAGTCCCTACATTCACGTCAACGCCAACCCCAGTCCCTACATTCACGCGAACGCCGACGCCCACTTCGACTTTCACGGCAGTGCCTACTTTCACTTTCACACCTACGCGAACACCATCCCCCACCTACACGTCCACTCCGATCCCAACTCCGACTTACACGCCGGCCCCGACCCACACCCCGACCCTCATTCCGACTCAAACTCCGACATCCACCTACACGCCCACGCTGACGCCAACCCAAACCAATACGCGAACGCCGGTGCCTACCTCAACACCGACGCCCACCTTCACACCCACTTCGACACCGTCCCAAACTCCGACGCCGACTCCAACACCGACTGCAACCATCACACCAACGCCCACTTCCATTCCCACGCCGTGTGGCAACAGGATCGCGGTGCCCGACCCCCAAAGCCATCCCAGTCTGGTAGCCGACTGCGAGACGCTGCTGGAATTGAGAGATGCACTAGCAGGCGAAGGGACGCTGAACTGGAGTGAATTGGTTCCGTTAATAGCCTGGCAGGGGATCGCGGTTGGGGGAAGTCCGCAAAGGGTTGTAGAACTGCAACTACACAATGGTGGACTGACAGGTGCGATCCCGTCAGAACTGAGAGGGTTGGTGGGACTACGGGTCTTGAACCTCAGCCACAACCGTCTGGAAGGCTCTATCCCTCCGCAGTTAGGCGACTTGACAAATTTGCGAGAGTTGCTTCTTCACGTCAATAATCTCTCAGGCAACATCCCGCTTGAGTTCGGCAACTTGAAGAACTTAGTGACGCTTAGCCTCGGAGAAAACCAACTCACCGGAGATATACCTCAGCTACTCTTAAACTTGCATAATCTCCTGGCCTTATACCTTCAGGCAAATGACTTTACAGGAAACGTACCATCCGGACTGACCGAACTCGCCAATCTCCAATCACTAGACATTAGCGGGAATAACTTTCACGGCTGCGTTCCAGATGAACTCCAGAAGATCAATAGCCGCATCGGGGGAATGCGGTTTTGTGGCGATCCGGATCCTGCCCGGGTCAGATCCGTGTTTACGGAAAGACCCGTATTGAAAGGCGGCATCGACCTAGGTGTTACCTACATCGAGCGTTTGCCGCGATATCAGAGGTATCAACTCGCCTACTTCCATGGAGGAGACTGCCCCTATCCATTCGATGAGTTCAAGGGCGCCGTTGTTTGCCCATCCCAGGAAGGTATCCAGGGATGGCCCGATCCAGGAGAACCCATCGAATTGATAGCTTACGTTTGGAACTTTGGGAACAGGCCATCGGGGCCATTTGATTATGAATGGAGACTGAACGACGAAACGCTGGAAGCAGGACGTCACGGAGGACTGGAGTCCGGAAAGTACTCTGAGTTCACGCTGTTGACGGAATGGCCCGGCGATGAAAGCAATCCGACCGTCACGTTCGCCGTGGACACTCAAAATAAGATTGAAGAGCTAATCGAAGACAACAATGTCGTGGTCGACTGGATAAAGGGTTACACCTTAGGCTTCTACTTCAGTTCGGAGGCCTACGAATCACTTTCCCTCTCTACCAAGATAGGAAGAAAGTTCCAGTCGCCCGAACATTGGGTACATAACAACATAGCTCGATTAAACGAGATGCTGGCTGAGTATGGCCTCAATGACCGGGTACGGGCTGAATTGTTCTATATTGCCGAGGTCAGAACATTGCACCTGACCCATGACCTTCGGTGGTACATGGATGGCTGGTGGGGTATATGGCATGAAGACACTTGGACTGGCCGCAGGGTGGATAACTTCGACCTATGGCGCTACCCTGATCGTCCTGACGTTGAGGACGCTCTACTTCACGAGTTGATGCACCAGCTGGGCGTGATAGATCTTTACAATCTGCAGATGGACACTAGGAACGTACTTTTGCCGGACGCAAACAACCCCGGTCAACAGGCCGGATGCGGTAGGGATTACTGGCGCGCCGAGTGGGACTGCTACAGGTTGCCTGAAAGTATCGATGACATCATGCTGTCGCTCCAGCCCCACATAGGACCTCATACCGCAGGCGGACTCAGGAGCAATTCCGGCCATCGTCGAGGATTCTACGGTGAGTATCTCTACGACACACCAGAAACCATAGTCGTAGAAATCATCGATAAGAAGGGCAAAAGGCTACCGAACGTAACTCTGCGGTTCTATCAAGTTGAAGTACAAGGGGGAAGGAAAGTCCAGGACGAATTTCCGGAGTTTGTACTAACTACCGATGACTCAGGAAGCGTTGTTTTGCCAAATCGCGGCATTACCGGAATTGTCACGGCAACAGGACATCAACTAAGGCCCAATCCCTTTGGAGTGATAGACGTCGTGGGAACAAATGGCACATTCCTTATTGAAATGGAAGGTGCATGCACCAACTATGAATGGCTGACGATTGTTGAACTAAACCTCGCATATTGGCGGGGTCACACAGACGAGGCGGTGTTCACTAAGACGCTTCGGTGCCCGCCTCCTTAGGCACAGCGTGATTTCCGTCTGAGGTTCGAGGCCTATAGCGGAAGAACTGCACCGGCGAGATAAGGGCATCTACTGTCTACTTGACTAATCGCGTGCGATTCGATGGACTGGAGCCGCCTGCGCAAGAGTGGTTCGCCTGCCCCCTTGTTGGTCATTGACGAGCATTCGCGCCTAGTCCTCCACCACCGCAATCGCGTCCATCTCGAAAAGGAGGGACGGCAGCACCAGAGGAGCCTGCACCGTTGCCCTCGCAGGCCTCGAACTCTCGAAGAACTCGTTGTAGACGGCGTTCATCGCGGCGTAGTCGGCCATGTCGGCCAGGTACAGCGTCGTCTTGATTACGTCGTCGAGTGTCGCCCCTACCGCATCCAGCGCCGCGACCATGTTCTCCAGCGTCTTGCGCACCTGGGCCGCGACGTCGCCTTCGCCGACAACCTTCCCGTCTGAATCGAGGGCTATCAGCCCCGCCGTAGTAACAAGGGAACCGGCGCGCACGACCTGGGAGTAGGCCGCCAGCGGCTTTGCCAGTGTGTCGGGATTGACTCGTTCGATCTTCATTTCCGCCTCCAAATTCTCAAGTCCGGCAAGTATAGCCCACGTCGCGGCTCCCGTCATTCACCGGCAACCGACGAATGTGCTATCCTCACTCCCAATTTCGATGAGGGCAAATGCATGACAGACGTTCCATCGGGATTGCAGTTCACGAGCACGAAAGACCTTGCGGCCGAGCGCGACGAGGGCGGCTCGTGGTACGAGGTCGTGGTCAGCGACGGGCGCAATCGAGTCGGCCTCATCTGCGCGCTGCCCGGCACCCCGCCCGACCCGCACATCCATCCCGACTACAACGAGTGGTGGATCAACCTCGGCGGTACGACCCAGTGGCAGATCGGCCAGTACGAGCCGCTGCTGGCGGAGTGGGGCGATATCGTCATCGCGCCCGCGGGCTACTGCCACGACATCAGATCCAAGGGAACAGGCCTCGCCCGACGCCTCCACGTATCGACGCCCAACAGCAACCACGATATTCGCGGAGTGTCACCTACCCGCTTCGTGCCCATCGACTACGGACTCTCGATGCCCAACCTCTTGCACACCCGGTTCGGACAACTGCGCGAGAAAAACGGTCACGACGCCGCGTGGTCTCAGGTCGTCGTCCAAGACAGCCGCAACACCGCCACGATCATCAGTCAGCTTCCCGGGACCGTTTCCGATGAGCGGACCCCGTCACGTGACGAGTGGTGGGTCGTGCTGGCGGGCGAGGCCGTGATGCACACGCCCGACGGCGACCTCGACATGTCTGAGGGAGACATCGTCCTAGCCGAGCCGGGGACGACATACACCGTCGCCACCACCGGGGACACGCCGTCCGTCCGCATTCTCGTTACCGACACCAATGCCTCATAGCTGAAGGAGTGAACCATGAGAGCCGCGGTTATCGAACAGACAAAGACACGAATCCCGATCAGAGACCTCGAAATCCAGGAGCCGGGCCAGGGCGAGGTGCTACTGGACATGGTCGGCGCGGGCGTTTGCCATAGCGACTACCACTTCATCGACGGCCACATGCAGCCATGGGGACTGCCGTGGGTCATGGGTCACGAGGGCGCAGGCGTCGTGCGAGAGGTCGGGCCCGGAGTGTCGAGCGTCGCGCCGGGCGACAAGATCATCCTCTCGCTCGACCCGATGTGCGGGTACTGCCGCAACTGCTCGCTTGGAAGTCCCGCCCTGTGCGAGACGTACCCGCGAGTGCCCGTGACCCGCATGACGCTGGACGGAAAGCCCACATATCACATGCGCCCCACCTTCGCCGAGCAGACGATTGCGCTCGCCGACGCGTGCGTCAAGGTGCCCGACGACACGAACCTCCGCGTGGGCTGTCTCATAAGCTGCGGCGTTATCACCGGCGTCGGCGCCGTCGTGAACCGCGCGAAGGTCGAGCCCGGCGCGAGCATGGCCGTCTTCGGATGCGGAGGAGTCGGGCTGAACGTCGTGCAGGGCGGCGTCCTGGCTTCCGCAGGCAAGATAATCGCCGTCGACAAGGTGCCCTACAAGCTCGAACTAGCCGAGCAGATGGGCGCCACGCACTTCGTCAACGCCGACAAGGAAGACCCCGTCGAGCGGATCAAGGAGATCACCGGCGGCGGCGCCGACTACGCCTTCGAGGTCGTTGGTTACCCTGCCCTTGTCCGCCAAGCCCTCGATTCGGTGCGGACGACAGGGACCGCCGTGGTCGTCGGTGTGCAGCCCAGCGGCCAGGAAATCTCCATCGACGGGTGGCATATTCTGCAAGACCGCGCGCTCATCGGCGCGTTCCACGGCTCAGCCCGGGCCCGCGTCGACTTCCTGTGGCTGCTCGACCTCTACAACCAGGGCAGGCTGAAGCTCGACGAGCTCATATCGCGTTCGCGGCCCCTCGATGAGATCAACGAGGCATTCGCCGACATGAACGCCGGCACCGTCGCGCGTACCGTGCTCGTTTTCGACTGATCGGCACATCCCGGCGACTGGTCTCAACCTAGGAGACGGGATTGCGTCGACGCTATTCGAGGGCTTGCGGTTCCTCGCGGAAGAGAGACTTCACTCTGTGCCAGTCTATCGCGACGAGCCCGAGGGCCAGTCCGAAGTACAGGAATGAGAAGCGAAGTCGGTCGTCCGAGTCGGGGAAGAACAGGTGCGCCGCGAAGAGCAGCAGCAATATCACACCCGCGTTCCAACTGATTACCCGCTTGGCGATAAGCATCAGAGCGGCCGCAGAGACCGCCGTGGTCAGTAGGAATTCGACCGTCTGCCTGTCGTCGAGCGGGAAGCTGAGGATCTCGCCAGCTGACAAGCTGAAGATCACCGCCATGCTGCCTACCAGCAAGGTCAGCTGGTTGACCGAGGACGAGATCAGCGCCGTCAGACCGGCGACCGGATTCGCCCTCAGGCTGAACAGCACCGCCACGATGATCTCCGGCGATTCCGAAGCCAGCGGGGCGATCCACTGAATGAGAATGAACTCGTCGATTCCGAAGCTCTCACCCGTCTCGACCAAGCTCTCGACGAATGGCTCTGCAGCTATCAGGATGACTCCGGCTGCGAAGATGAAGAGGAATACCACCATCGTCCGACGCCACCAGACCGGCAGGGAACCTATCAGCGCCGCGGCGCCGATTAATTCGGGCTCCTCAACGTCGCCGGTCGAGCTGAACCAGAGATAAGCTATGTAGAGCCCGATCAGGCCCACCGCCACCAGGATGTGGACCTGCTGCATGAAGAAAACCAGCAAAGTGACCACGGTGACGAGCGCTAGCATGCTTATCTCCAGGCCCATTTCGCCGCGCATGTCGAGCGCCTTCCTGCGCTTCAGCCAGAAGATGAGGATGACCGCCGACCAGCCCAGGCCGATCAACAGGCGGTTCGACCCGGTGACGTTTGCGGCGACCCTTGAAGTCTCGGTCGTGACTCCTCCGGTAACCGTGTCGAACGACGAACCGGCGTCCCACGCCAGCACCGCCTCGATGGCGTACTCCGGAAGAACCGCTATCAGGGCCAGCACCGCGATGGCCAGCGACGCGGACACGTCCAACTCCGCGACCTCTGCTGCCCAGGACAGGAGAAATGCTCCCGCGACGATGCCCAATCCAAAGACCGCCGCCGCCGCGATCGGGTCGACATCCATCCCCGTAAATCGGACTACGGCGCCCGGCACTCCCAGGAGCAAGAGCACTGCGATGGTCGTCCACAATCGTGGCTTATTGAGTCGCTGTCCCAGTTCTGAGTCCAATAGCCAGCTTATCGGTGGGCGAGGAAGTATTTGGCAGTCGAAGTGTAGTAGCGCATTGGCAATGAGGTCAAGACTGTATCTCCGTCAGAGTTTTGCAACGCATTTGCGAGCATCGTTCCAATGAAGTCTTCACCTGGGTGGTTTACGACTCTATCTCGCATCGCTTTCACTGTGACGGCTCTAGGGGATGATTAGCTACGGATTCGGTAGCCTTGAACGAGGTCGAAAACGACCGATCGGATTCTGATCCATGTACACCCTCCTAAACGGTCCACCTCATACGTCGGTGAGGTTCAAGGCACTTAGCGAGATGGACGAGAACGGTGAAGTGGATGAGTAGCGCATCGGTAGGCCACTCATCGGCCGGGATAGCGTTTTTCGGGGAGGAGGGCATACGGTGAATTAGATTTCGTGCCCTTTGGCGGTTAGAGCGACCATCTCCAGAACTTCGTGGCTGGAAACGGAGCCGATGAATTCGCCTGTTTCCTTTAGCGACACCAAGAGCGATATGGTCACTGACAATACGGAGGCAAGGAAGAGGCGGCCGCGAATGGCCGACAAGAACCCTCGAATGTCCAACTCTTCCAGACCGATGAGGAAAAAGAATATGAAGATGCCAATGCTCAAGATGAGCTCGACCTCTGTGCCCGTCTCCACGAGACCGGTCACGGGGCCGAGGATAACCCCGGTGGTGGCGTAGGCGTTGATCGAATTCAGGCCGAACCGCTTGAAAATGCCTTCCAGCAACTTGGCCACGACAATGAGCAGACCGATAGAGAAGAGGGCCTCATGCAGTTCCAATCCGAAGTGTCATCCCTAGCAGCGCATATCGCTGGCAGCGCCAGACGAAAGCGAAGAAGTAGGCCGGAATCCATCAGTAGGGCTGAGGAGATCAACCCGAGTGTTGTTTAGGATTGGGTGCAATGGGATTGCGGTCGGCAGTTATAGGAACAAAGCCTCAATGCATGGGCCATTTTGTCGAAGGACATAAGGACTGTCAAGGCGATCAGGCCGAGCGTGCGTTTGTTTGGTGTTGACATCAGGCGCAACCGATGAGCTAGTGTGATGAGAGCTAGGCGGAGAATCTTGACCGACCGAAAACTCTTGTATCACAGGGTATGCAGGTCATAGAATTACTCGGCCATGCCACACATCAGACCGCAATCCGTAGTGGTGATCGGGGCCGGGGTAACCGGCCTGAGCACTGCCTTCCATCTCGTCGAGAAGGGGATGGAGCGCGTCGTTGTAGTCGACAAGGGCACTGTGGGTGGCGGCTCCAGTCTCCAAGCGGGCGGCATCATCACCATGCTGATGGCCACGGAGACGGAAGTAAGGGCCCGGGCAATTAGCCTTGACCTATTCGAGCGATTCAGTCGGATTCTCGATGGGTACCATTTCCACCAGGTCGGATGCCTGAATCTGTCTGTGGAGAATGCTTCCGCCAAGACCTCTGAGAGCCGAGAGATGTGGCGACGGCTCGGAGGCCAATTCGAGGTGTTGAGCGGCGGCGAGATCAGCGAGCGGTTCCCCGATCTTGCGGCACAGGAGACCGATATCGGCGTGCTGGACCTGAGGTCGGGATACTCGGAGCCGCACAGGTACATCCCCGCCCTGAAAGCCAAACTGGAGGACATGGGCGTCGAGATCAGGGAGAATGAGCCGGTGGTCGGGTTCGACCTACGCAACGATCGTGTAAGAGGGGTAGTGACGGAAGGCGGCACGATCGAGACCGACGCTGCGGTGTGCGCGGTCAACGCCTGGACGAACCACGTGCTCTCACTCGTCGGGTTTCGCGCGCCATACAAGAATTTCGTACACGAGAGATTCGTAACCAAGCCGTTCCCGGAGCCACCCGGACTGCCCGCGGTCAACGATCACATCCTCAACGGCTACGTGCGGCCCACGGACGACAACCGGCTGCTGCTGGGCACGTCGGTCGACAACCTCGGGGCCTACGAGATGCGCGGGCCGGACTTCGATGTGTCGGAGCTTGAGCCGCACCCGGACGCCCTGCCGTTCCTCAAAGAGAACTTGGTCAGGCGAGTGCCGATGATGGAGGGGGCCGAATGGGACTACCACACGGTGGGGCTGATCAGCTTGGCCCATGACGTAAAGCCTGTGATCGGGCCGGTGCCCGGCGTCGAGGGTCTGTTCGTGGGCGCACACTTCCACTCCGGGGGGTTCGCCTACAACCCCGTGTCCGGGCTGCTCATCGCGGAGCACGTCATGGACGGCGGAACGAGCATAGACTCTGAGATGTACAGTCCTGCACGGTTCGGGAGCATCGACACTGACGCCTTCCTAGCCGCGCCGATAATGCACGACGAGATGGGTGTTGTCCGCCACTGAGCGGCTGTTCTAACGGTCGAATTCAAGGGCCCGAAGGGACAGCAATTAAGCACCAGAGAGGCGGCTCCTCTCCTGCGCCGGGATCGTCCTTTCCCGGAGTGTCACATGAGGAGCCGGTGGTCCTGGCCATTCAGCCTTGACGAGCACCAGAAAGACTCGAGGTACCGGTATCACGACTCAGGTATTGCCTTCCGTGCACGAAGAACGGAAATGGTGAGTCGAGTCTTACCGTAGGCAGAACTTTCGAGTTGTTGGTCCAGTTGTAGCATGTGGGTGATTTCGGTCGATGCTACCGGCGTTCATGGTTGTAGCTCACTACAACCACCACGTGGGTTGAGTGGGTCCGGAAAACAGCGCCAATCACGGGCTTGACCGCCTCACTCGCCGCGTTCACATACCCTGCCCCACCGGTACGTTTTCGCTCTCCGCCCTTGACAGTGCTACAATCGCACGAAACTCAAGGAGTCGTGGAGGGAGAAAATGAGTAACGTACCTATGACCCGACCTGAGGAGATGCTGATCGAGCACAAGACGGCGTATTTTACCTCATCGACTTTTGCAGAGCTTGATGACGGACGGATACTGCGCCACGCATACGCCGAGTTTACTATTTCGGAAGACGGAGGAATCACCTGGTCGGAACCCTTCCAGCGGAGGGATAGTGAAGGGAATCTCGTCGACGGCCATGCATTGGTGAAGCTGTCGGGCAAGGGCGTTGGCCTCGTCGGGAATCTTGGGAAGCCTCCGACCCCTCCGCACGGTGAGACGCGGGAGCAGAAAGCGAAACGTCAGGCGGAGGGGCGCGCCGCCCGCGTAAAGGGCACGGGACCGTACCTCGTCTTCTGGCGGTCGGACGACGGCGGCGAGACGTGGCAGTCGCCGGTCCGCATTGCATCCAACGGAGTGGGCTCTTTCCACAACTCCATCGTGCGCACTTCTTCCGGGCGTCTTCTCATGCCCGTCGAGTACGGAATCGGGCAGCGGCACGGCTTCGAGCCTTCAAAGCGACCGACTACCGGCCGGATCGTAGACGGCCAGTTTCTCGGGGTCAGCGGACACTATTTCGACCCGCTTTTCGGGGCCGTGTACTCGGTCTACTCAGACGACGAGGGAAGAACCTGGGACCGAAACGAGGACGGCGACCTGATAATCATGCTCGACTGGAGCACGACGTACAGCTATGTCTTCGAGCCTACGCTGGCCGAAGCCGCTCCCGGCGTCATTCTGATGGTGATGCGGACGGGCCTGGGCCGGCTGTTCCAAGCGTGGTCGTACAACGATGGTCTGACGTGGACACGGCCTCAGCCCTCGCCGTTTGCCGCCAGCACGACGCCGGGGGCGATCTGCTCGCTGCCATCAACAGGTCACCTGCTTATCATCTGGAACCAAGAGAGCGAAGAGGAAGTGAAGCAAGGTTTGAGCAGGACATGCATCTCGTCCGCCATCAGCAGAAACGGCGGCAGCTTGTGGGAGTTCTTCCAGAACGTGGAGTCGGTGCACGAGCGGACGCGGGTCGAGCCACCCCCGGTACGACCGCTCCGCCCGGAAGAGATGGTGTTCCAGCCGGGAATAGGTGCGCCCGAACGGGACGCGCGATACATCCGCGAGGGCGATTTCTTCGGACGATGGTCGTACCCGACCGTCACCGCTTTCGAGGATAGGGTGTTCATCACACACAGCTACACCTATTTTGAGCCACATCCAACCAAGGCGGAGATGGTCCAGCGTGGCGGGCCCAGGACAATGCTCCAGCCGGGCGACTTCAACGGAAAGCTCAAGGTGCTGCCGCTGACGTGGCTCTACGGCGGTAAGGAGCCGGCGAACAACCCGTTCCTGCCAAGGGTACACGATCCCGCCCAGCCGTAGCGTCCCAAGTCTTTCCAGCACGTCCGGTGGGCTACCTGCGCTACTACCGCCCCGGAGATATCGACGGGACTTGCTCTCATGGCCTCCTGCCGTCTCCTGGGTAGAAGGCTATTCGACCCAGAAGGAGTAGAGCCTGGCGTTCTTCAGGTGGAACGCCAAGCGGACGTACCGCTTCTTGAGCTCGGCCAACGAGCCGCGGTGTCGCCAACGGAGGGGAGCGCACGTCGAGTCGCCCTTGAAGGTCGCGCTGTCGTCTTCGGTGAAGTCAGTCAGTGGTTTCGCCGTGTCCTCATCGACTACGGAGGCGCGTATCGAACCGCCGGCGGAGGTCTGGGCGTTGAGGTGGAGCATCCCACGGCCCTCGAAGACAAAGGGCCTCGTGATCACGATGCCGCCTTCGTGGTCGGCGTTCAAGGACGCGAAGCCGTCGCGTCGCAGGATGGCGATCCCGGTGGCGGACTGCCACGTGTCTTTGGGTCCGTCGATGGTGGCGCCCCGATAGTAGTACCAGAGCTCGTCCCCCTTGACTATCGGCCCGCCCGTGGTGACGAGGTTGGCGGCGCGGATGTACCCCGATTTCCAACTGCCGTCCGGGCCGAGCGGGATGAAGGGCTTTCGGTCGCCGAAGTAGTACCAGTGGCGGCCGTCCCTACTGGCGGCTTTCCGCATCCAGTTGCGCTTGATGTAGGGCCGGGTCGGCATGAGGTTCTTCTCGTAGACGTCCTCTTTTCTTGCGGGGATGTAGTTTGTCATGGAGAAGTTGCTGAACCACATGCTCTCGTAGGGGTAGCCGTCGGCCTCGTAGATGCCGTGCATTGCGTTCCGCTGCTGCCTCGTGTCCTCGCCGTCGGGGTAGGCGTAGATTCGCGGAGGGGACCAGTGGATGAGGTCGTCGCTCTCCATCTGCCCGACGGCGCGGGCCGACTGCATGACGGGACTCAGACGGTAGTCGGGCCCGATTCGGTGCTTGGTGTTTCCGATGTACTTTTTGAGGACCGGGTCCCAGCGGACTCTGAGCACGTCGCCCCCGGCGACTGGAAGGTAGTCGGGGGCTTCCCAAGCGCCGCTTGGTCCCTTCCAGAAACTCGTCTCCGCCTCGAACCGCCATCGGAAGCCGTCGGGAGAGGTGTGGAGTTCGAAGGGGGTACCTTCCGTCCCCATACCCTCCGAGAGCCTGAGGTAAGGCCAGGCAGTGTGGCGGTACGGCTGATACCGTCCCGGTCTGATGATCGCCTTCCACCGCCGGTCGGGGTCCGGATCGTCGGGCTCATAGAGAAGCCCGTGCATCTCCCCTATCATGACGACGTTGTTGGGGCCGTCGACATTTCCCTCCGGGGGCACGTCCATGAGGTTGAGATGCGGCATCTCCCACTCGATTCCATCCCGGGAGTAGGCCACGCGGACGATGAATCCGCCACCGTGATAGTAGAGGCGGTACCCGTGCTCGGGGTCGGGGCAGACGTATGCCGGATAGTTCCTATAGGGCGCGAAGACCGGGTTCTCCGGATGCTCCCTAGTGGAGTGTGTCTCACGTACGAGCCCCTGCATATGCCCGATGACGTGGTTGTCCACGAAAAGCTGGCGGCTCGTATCTAGCTTTATTCGCGCGAGCGCCATGTTCAAGGGGAACTGGTAGCGCTCGTTGAGGAGGACTCCGAAACCGACCGGGAAAGGAGTCCAGTCCATGGTCGTCGTGGTCTCCTGCAGGTTCCGCTCGACGACCTCTTCGTCGTACTCGATCTTCACCATCGGCGATAACCACCCATGTCAAGTATGCTTCCTAGACGGCGCTGCGGGGGTGCTTGTTATAGGGGGAGTCGAGCTTGGTCGCCGTGATCGAGGGTACTCCGTGGACCTACCGTCATGTGGCGCTACGTTCGAGATTGGTCCAAGGACGGTCTGTGGACGGGTGAAGCATATCACACACCTTCGACCGTTGTTTTGGGCAAACTGAGGACAACCAACCGCGGAGACCAAAGCGCCCTTAAGTTCAGTCTCCAGACCGCCGACTCCTCGATACCAGGGTTGATTATGTTGGACCAAGCGGACAATAAACGTACCGGATCGATACCTACAGAGTTGAGCAGCCTTTTCGTAACACTGTACTTGGAACTTGGTAGGAATCTTCTGAGCGGCACGATACCGTCAGAGTTTGCCGCCCGTCCCATTTGATACGACTGCATGTCGGTCGCAACCAACTTACGGGTAAAGTTGCCGCACCAACCGGGCAATCTCTCTTAATCAGTATAACCGACATTAGCCATCAGCCGGCATGACCGAGGTGCCTGTGGCAGACAGGACAAGTCTGCTCAGCGACAACGGCTCCGGCTATGTCTCCCGGGCATTCAGGGACTACCTGCAGATGGTGGGCATCAGGCACATACTGGCCGCGCCCTTTCACCCTCAGACCAATGGCAAGCTGGAGCGCTATCACCAGACCATCAAGGGGGACGTCAACCAGATCCCCTACGAGGCTCCGTCGGACCTCGAGGAGGCAATCGCCGCTTTTGTGGGCTACTACAACCACAAGCGCTATCACATGGCCCTGGGCAACGTCACGCCTGCTGACGTGCTCAACGGGAGGCGGGAGCAGATCCTACAACGGAGGAAGGAGGTGCAGGTCCAGGCGATCGAACGGAGAAGACGCTATAACAGGACCCTCAAGGAGCTCGCCCGCCACTCCTCATAACAATAATCTTCTCAGGTCTCAAAGTGTCCCACTTTTGCTGATTGACAACATTGACCGGCGTTGACAGTTCTGCAGCCTCTACTAACGGTGACTATGCCCTTATAGCACGTATTAGCGCATCCCAGTCTGGATAGACCTGCAACAGCGGTAGCGTGTGGAACAGATGCTCAGCGCTACCAACGATGTAAACCCGCTTTCCGAGCCCAAGGCCGATTCCCAATTCGACTTGGCGGGCTGACCCGCCACCACTGGCTTCTGTAAAAGAGATCAAGGCGTCGGCTCTGCGAATATCGTCTAGGTCCTGCTGTGCCAGCTGCGACCAGGTGGGGTGGGAGAGAGGAGTTCCGGGATCAAACTCAACCTCCAGCCATCTAGATGTTACTTCATGGCCCAACCTGTCCAAGTCTTCAGCGTACGTGACCATCTCGTCTTTACGTGCAAACCTGGCGGCGAGGTATACCTTCATATCACATCTCCGTGTATAGCCAGGAATTCCCATATTGGGAGTCTTCAGGCTCAATGGGCAGTCCAAACGAGATAGTGGCATCATATTCAGGTCCCGCAAGGCCAGTCAATCTCCGGTCTATCCAATAAGGGATGCGATTCTCGCCGTGAACCATGCTTCTTGTCCGTCTTTGTCGCCTTCGGCTCCCCGCCAGTGGGGTGAAAGCGCATTGAAGACAAGCCAACTCCCTGGAGCGCTCCCCCTCTTGGCAAGATCGTGGTTGTACCCTCCCTCAACTTGGCGCCGGCGATAACCGGCCGATACGATCCAACACTCCCTGGAACAACCGTTGAGGAACCGACACCTCGGACAACTGAAAGATCAATCGCCGCGCGTGCCGCACCAGACGGCCTCCCATCTTGATCAGCTTGACCTGCACGCTCCGCAGCGACCAGTGCCTGACCGCCTTGGGCAGGCATAATCGGCGAAGGAAGTTCCCAAGGTTGTACGCCAGGACGAACAGAGACAGACGCACCCGGTTGGCCACGAACCGATGGCACGACAGCCGAGTCCAGTTCAGCGCGTACTTCCCCTCTTTGATCCACTGCTCGGCTGTCCCTCTACCATTGTAGAATCGCACCACTCCTTCGGGGCCAGCCGTCATGTTCGTGACGATGAAGCCCACCCGAGGGAACAGCTCTCCCTGATGCCACTCCACCTTGGCCACCACACGCCGAGCGCGGTCCCAACTCCCGGCACGATACCAAAAGTCGTCGTATAGGATCACTGGACGCTTCGGCGGCCTCCCCACAGGTCGTATCAGCAAGGGAGCGATCTCGTATTGCAGCACCTTGTTGCTCGGCAGCCGTATTGCGTAGAAGACTCGCCGCTCCTCCAGGTACTCATAGATGTCCGGCTTAGCGAATGCGGCGTCGGCGCGAAAGTACCGTCGCACTCCTGTCGCCCCGTAGCGGGACAGGATCGGATCCAATACATCACGCCACCTGTGCGCGCTATGTACGTTCCCCGCGCGGAGCATCGCCCCCTCGCAGTCACCGAACTGGTTGAACACGAACAAAGGGTGATAGCACGTGCTCCCAAAGTGACCGTTGTACGATGCTCCCTCCTGTTCTCCATGTACCGGGCTCTCCGAACTGTCCATGTCCAAGATCACCCGCCGGTGCGGCGTGCGGGACATAGCTCCATCCACCCACTTAGCGTTCAGTCGGCCCAACCCCTCCACGTTGCCGTCTTGGGTAAGCACCTCGGTCTCGAACCGGCTCATGGTGTTGGTGCTGGCGGCCGGTCTTTCAGGACCACCTCGCCGTCCAACGATGATCCGCATCGTCGGGTCCTGGGCCAGCCGTTCAGCGTCGTTGGTATCCTCGTAGCCTGCCAGACGACTGTACACCGACTGCCTGAGAAGGCCCACCAAACGGTGTTGCACGTTACGACCGCCCCGACTCTCCTGCAGACACTCATTCGTCGTCTCCGTCAGTCCCAGCGCATCATCCAACTCGCGGCAGGCCAGCAGCCCAGCGTCCGAGGTGATGGTAGCGCCTCGAAACTCCAACCGTACACGTCGGTCGAAACGGAGCTTGGCGCGGGAGTCGGTGCTTTCACCCATCGGGTGTCTCCAGGGTGGGTACGTTATCAAGAGCTAAAGTAGCCAATAACGACCAGTCTAGCACTCATGATAATCGCTATGCCCTGCTATTCGGCTACATCGGATGCATATGTTGCTGATTACGGCACGCTCTGCAGGGTTGATATGGGAAATGTGGGTATAAGTGTACCTAGCCGGCAATCAACTCTTGGGTGCATACCGAAGGAATTGCGAGACGTAGAGTGAGGCGACTTCGAGGACTCCGCCCTGCCGCTGTGCTAAGAAACTATCTCAAAATCATAGCGCACAAATGCCTTGAGCGGTTTATGAGGTGATTCGTATGGTTTCTCCAAGAACATTTGGAGGAACTTCGTGAACAACCAAGAGGGCTTGGAAACCATATGGGAAGCGCCGGACGAGCTTTGGGAACTCATTGGGCCTATCATCTTGGAGGCAGACCCTCCCAAAGTCAGAGGCCGCAAGCGGGCTGACCCCAGACAGATGCTCAACGGCATCATTTTCCGCTTGCGCAGCGGGTGCCAATGGAACCGATTGCCGAAAGAACTGGGGGACGACAGCACAATCCATCGCACCTTTCAACGGTGGGTGGAACTGGGTGTCTTGCGCCGAATATGGGGAGCCTTGGTGGAACAGTGCGAAGAGTTGGGCGGCGTGGACTGGGAATGGCAGGCGGCAGACGGGGCCATGGGCAAGGCACGTTTGGGGGGGATCTGATTGGACCCAACCCAACGGATCGCGGCAAGGCTGGCAGCAAGCGGAGCCTGCTTGTGGAAGGACAGGGCGGCCCATTGAGCATTGTGGTTGCCGGAGCCAACGCCCACGACGCCACCTTGTTGGATGAGACCCTGGAGGCGATTGTGGTCGAACGTCCGCAACTCACCGAGGATGACCCACAGCACCTGTGCTTGGACAAGGGGTATGACAATCCTTCGGGTCGTCGAGCCGTCGCCAGACACGGCTATCGGCCACACATCCGACGCATCGGCGAGGAGAAGTTGGACGGTTCTGGGCGCAAGCGGTATCCTGCGCGCCGGTGGGTTGTGGAACGGACTCTAGCATGGCTCTCCAAGTGCCGTGCTGTTCTGGTACGCTACGACAAAAAGGCGTCGAACTACATCGGATTGCTGCAGCTTGCGTGCGCACTCCTGTGGTTCCGTCGCCAATGGCGACTTGCCATTTTGAGATAGTTTCTAAGTGGCAGTCCCTACTGGACTTAGACGAACCTCAACGTAAAGGTTCTTGATATTGCCCAGATTGGTGGCCTATATCACATTCACTCCGGCTAACCCGGTCGTCAAGGGCTGTTCCCGCGCAGAGGGCCGTTGCCGTGGGACGGCACCACGTCACTCTCCAAGTCAGAGGGGCTGCCGTCTTGTGGCGACGGTCTAAGCCTTCCTATGGGGATGGCGGGCATGGTGCGTATATGGGTGCCGACCTTCACGCCGAGCTCGAGTGAGAAGCGGGCCGCGTCTTCGTTGTCCGGAGACTCGACTATGCCAACGAAGTCGTACTCACCGAGAACGGCGTACATGCCGAGCACCTTTGTGTCCTCCGTCTCAACCTCGGACGTGATCCTGTGGAGGCTCTCGGAATCGGTCAGCAGGTTCTCCCTGCCTTCGGGTGTAAGGACCAGTGTGAGTATGTAGTATGGCACTGAGCATCTCCGATTCGCCGGACGGATCGCTTCGTGTCCACATTGTACTCCCGTAAGGACCAGAAAAACACAGCTCCGACCGCGGGGTTGTATGTTTGCGTGCTACTGGTCTCCGCCGCGACCCTGCTCTGCGAGATCGCCCTGACACGCATCTTCGCCGTAACGCAGGGCTACCACTTCGCCTTTCTGGCAATCAGCCTCGCCCTGCTGGGGTTTGGGGCGAGCGGCACCGCGCTGGCCATCGTTCCTACCCTGGCCTCGCGGGACATCAGGCCCGTGATTGCCGGCGCTGGGCTGCTATTCGCCGTCACGTCCACCGGCGGCCTGTACGTGACCAACGTCCTCCCCTTCGACGCGTACACTCTGCTTTGGGAGCCCAGCCAGCTCGCGTACCTGGCCCTCTACTACCTGGCCCTGTCGGTGCCGTTCTTCTTCGCGGGCTCGATAGTCGGGGCCTGTCTCGCGAAGCACCCGACCCGCGCCGGGGTGCTCTATGGGACCAACCTCGTCGGCGCCGGGATAGGATGCCTCCTCTCCGTCGTCTTTCCGCTCATCGTCGGCGCAGCGGGATCGGTCGTCGCCGCAGGTGTCATCGCGCTGATCGGCGCGGCGGCGATGGCCGGACGCGAGGTGAGGCGTCCTGCATGGCTGGTCCCGGCCATACTGGCAGTGGGGGCGGTGGTGGCCGCCATCGTGCTCGGGGTCACGGAACTCAGGCTGTCACCGTACAAGGCGGTCAGCCAGGCGCTGCGGCACGAAGGGGCCTCGAAGGTATGGAGCCGGTGGAACGCCTTCTCCCTCGTAGAAGTGATCGAGAGCGGCAGCATCCATGCCGCCCCGGGACTCAGCTTCGCCTACCAGGGCGACCTGCCACCACAGACCGCGCTGGCGGTCGACGGCGACAACCTGAGCCCGATGAGCGCGGTCACGCACGAGCGTGCGGACTTCACCGAGTACCTGCCGACCTCGCTCGTCTACAGGCTGACGGACTGGCCCGCGGCGCTCGTGATCGAGCCCGGCGGCGGGCTCGACGTACTTACTGCGCTGCGCAATGGTGCGGAGTCCGTGACGGCAGTCATCTCAAACCCGCTGGTCGTCGAGGCCGTGGGAGAGAGATTCGCACATCACTCGGCGGGCATCCTCGGCAGGCCGGGTGTGACCGTCGTCGACGAGGGAACGAGGAGCTACCTGCGCCGCACGGACGAGCGCTTCGACGTCATCCAGGTGAGCCTCGCCGACTCATTCAGGCCGGTGCTTGCGGGGGCGTACGGTGTGTCGGAGAACTACCTGTACACGGTCGAGGCGTTCGAGAGCTACTACAGCCGCCTCGCCCCCGACGGCTATCTTTCGGTCACCCGGTGGGCCCAGACGCCCCCGAGCGAGGGGGTCAGGGTCGTCTCGGTCGCCGTCGAGGCCCTTGAGGGCTTGGGAGTCGAGCCGGCAGAGCACATGGCCGTCATACGCAGCCTGCAGACGATAACGCTGATCGTGAAGCGCTCCCCTCTCGACGATGCGGACATCGATGCCGTGCGCGGGTTCGCGGACAGGCTCCAGTACGACCTCGTCTACCATCCCGGCATAGCGGCCTCGGACCTGAACAGGTTCAGCGTGCATCCGACTCCGGCATACCACGACACGGTCAAAGCCATTCTGGACGCAGGGGCGAGGGAGGAGTTGTACTCCAACTACAGTCACGACATCTCTCCCGTCCGCGACGACAGGCCCTTCTACTTCCACCTGTTCAGATGGTCCCAGACACCGGAGATACTGAGAAGCCTTGGCAGGACATTCCAGCCCTTCGGCGGGGCCGGGTTCCTCATTGTGCTCGGCAGCCTGGTGGTAGCCGTGGCCGCGGCAGGGGCATTCATCGTCCTTCCCCTCCTATTCCGCCGGGACGTATCGAACGGTGACGGCTCGCACGCGGGCTCGGTTGGGAGGCTCTGGCCCTTCGTCTACTTCGCGGGACTCGGCCTGGGATTCCTCTGGGTGGAGATTCCCCTCCTGCAGAGGTTCATCCTGTACCTTGACCAGCCCACGTACGCCTTCGCGACGGTGCTCTTTGGAGTGCTGGTATGGTCGGGGGTCGGCAGCCTGGCGTCGGACCGGCTTCGAGTGTCTACGGCCCCCGCGGTCTTGGCCGTAGCGGCCCTGTCGGTGCTCTATGCCTTCGGGCTGCCGCTACTTATCGACGCCACGCTGGGGCTGCCGCTCGTGGGCAGGCTCGCCCTAAGCGTCGCACTGCTGGCCCCGCTCGGCGCCGCGATGGGTGTGCCGTTCCCCCGTGCGATCCGTATGCTGGGCGGACACGCGCCCGCGCTTGTCCCCTGGGCATGGGCAGTGAACGGGTCCACGTCCGTGGTGAGCGCGATTCTCGCTACGGTTCTCGCGCTGTCGTTCGGCTTCACCTGGGTCATGCTGGGCGGCGCCGCGGCATATCTCACAGCTGCCTCCGCCGCCCATGTATGGCAGCGAAGGGGCTCCGTTAGCCGCGAGACAGTCCCTTAGCGACCCTCCCTAACGAACGGGACAAACATCACGGCGCCCTGGTTGGTTCTGATGTACTGGTCGCCTCTGCGCTCGATGAGCCAGAGCGTCTGTACTGCCCCAGGCGGACCGACCGGGATGGTCATTCTGCCTCCGTCGGCAAGCTGCCTGAGCAGTGGCGGGGGCACGTGGTCGGGCGCCGCGGTCACGATGATGCCGTCGAAGGGCGATTCCTCCTCCCAGCCGAAGTACCCGTCCGCCTGGCTGAGCTCTATGTCGCCGTACCCGAGCCTGTCCAGGCGGGCTGCTACCTCGGCGGCCAGCGACGGTATGATCTCAATGCTGTAGACGTGGTCCGTGATCTCGGACAGCACGGCCCCCTGGTACCCCGACCCCGTGCCGATCTCCAGCACGCGCTCGCCCGGCTGCAGGTCCAGCAGATCTGTCATGAGGGCCACTACCAGGGGCTGCGATATGGTCTGTCCGGCGTTGATTGCCAGGGCCATCTCGCGGTACGCCCGCCCCCTATCGCGGGGGAGCACAAACTCCTCCCGCCGGACGGTCCTCATCGCGTTCAGGACCAGCGGGTCGGAGATCTCGTTGATATCCGCGTAGGCGTCGACCATCGCATAGCGCGGCGCTACGAACTCGTCGTAGGGTGCCAGCGTTGGGGGAACTTCGGTCGGTCCGGTCGAGCAAGCGGAGGCCGCGGCCAACGACACGACGACGGTCAGGGCCGCCAACGCCAGGCGCAGCAAGGCCCAGCGTGTCAGTGTGCCTCCCGCGTGGTCTCGCATGACTCGTTCAGATCCTCCGGCGCCAGTCCGCGCCCAGCCTGTCGAACCGCCGGTAGCGATCGGCCACGGCCTCCTCGTTGTCGTCGCTTTGCCCCATGAAGCGGGTCTTGCCAGAGTCCCTAGCGCGCTCGATGGCCTCTATCCCCTCGCCCTTCTCGACGGCGTAGTCCATCACGCGCAGGGAGGTCTCCTCGTCCACCTCCCTGCGCTATTTGCCTCCACCCAGTCCAATGACGTTCACGGAAACGCCGGGTCGGTCTACGGACAAGTTCTCCATCGGTCTTCCCTGGCAGTGGTCTCCAAGCTAAGAATAAGTGACCCGAATCTTATACCAATTCGTGCCAATGCCACCGTATTCTGGCTGACTGAACTTTCTGGATTCCGGCCTTCGCCGGAATGACGGTGGGCGGTTTCTGTTATGCGCGCTGCACTTGAAGGACTACGTCGCAGTCATGACGAATTGGTATTACTATAGGCAGAACTTTCGAGTCGTTGGTCCAATTGTAATATATGGACGGTTCGGTTTAGCCTGTGATTGACTGACCTAGAAAGACTGGACTATGGTGTCGCCATATCTTTGGGATCGTCCTCTGAACCTGAGGACTCTCAAGTATGAAAAAGCCCTGTTAGGAGTGTCCTTAAATGCCAATACCGACTCACGACATGCCGACCATCCGCGCAGCCGAGCTCGGCCCGCCTCCTGCGTGGGCCCTGCTCCAACGCCAACTGATAGGCACAATGGAGGAGGCCGCGGACTACTTCGTCGAGAAGTATTGTCGCTCAGACCTGAGCACCTACTACGTCCAGGACGTCGACGACATCTACGAGATCATGCACAACTGGGGCCTCTTCTACGCCCTGGGCGGGGCAGACCGAATTCTCGATTACGCCCTGGGCTTCTGGAACGCCACTACCCGCTACTACGAGGACACAGGAAAAGACGGAGGCGCTCTGCGCCATCACTTCTATATGCCGCAGCTCCACAACGAGTTCTGGAACCTGAATATCCCATACAATTCCGACTGGTTCCACATCGGCGAGGGGTCGCAGTCCTTCTACGACTTCGGCTTGGCGGATCCCACGCTGGAAGAGAACATTCGCCGGGCGACGAGGTTCGCCGGTCTGTACATGGGCGAGGACCCTGACGCCCCCAACTACGACCCTAACCACCGCATCATCCGGTCGCCGTATCACGGCAGCGAGGGGCCGCTCCGACACGCCGGGAGCAAGATCCCGCTACTCCATTCACTGGGGAAGACGACCGACGACATCGAGTTCGCAAAGGCGTGGCTGGACCATCCTTCGTACGGCGGTTTCATGCACCGCTCGATAGTTCGAGACTGGGAGCGCTGGTCCAAAGGTGACGGACGTCCGGTCGGTGTCGACACTCACCATCTCCTCTACCCAGCCATAAAGAACCTGGAACCGGAGTGGTGGGAGGACCCCAGACGACGTCAAGGAGTCGTCGAGGTATTCGACAAGATGGCCTTCGACGGCGATGTGCCCGAAAACCTTGGCGCCACTGCGATGGTGACGAACGCCTACTTGTACACAGGCGAGGAGAAGTACCGGCAGTGGGTGCTGGACTACGTCGACGCGTGGCTCGACCGCACCGGCAAGAACGGAGGGATCATCCCGGACAACGTCGGGCCAAACGGCATGATTGGAGAGCATCGAAACGGCCAGTGGTGGGGTGGCCTGAGTGGCTGGGCGAGCGAGCGCGGCGGGACCGGGCTCCTGCTCTCCGTTGCGGTGGGAGCCGAGTGCGCCCACCTTCTCACCGGCGACACGGGCTACCTGGAACTCCTGAGGTCACAGATCGACGGTCTGCTTTCACGCTCGAAGACGGAAGAGAGTGGAGACCTGCTGGTCCCGATGCGGCATGGGTTTCCAGCATGGGCGGCTGTGGGAGAAACGAATGGCCCGGCCGGATGGCAAGAATTCCAGAAGCTGGGTGTCTACGAGCTTTCGCACCTCTATCATGCGTCGATGGCCGCCAAAGACCGCGATACCATCGTGAGGCTCCGCGACTACGACCCTCACCGCGATTGGAACGATGTCGACAGCCAGCGGGACCGCAGGAACGGCGATTCAGAGTACGGCCGTTTCCAGTTCTACGACGGCAAGAATCCTGACTGGCCGCTCAGGATTCAGCACGCGGAGCTGCGCTTTGTGGTTGCTATGCTAGAGGCGATGCGCCAGGACTCCCGCGACGTGGAGACGATCATCCGAGACAACCACTGGCCTCCGCTGCATCCAGAATACCCGGAGCGACGGGACTACGGCTGCGAGGCGGCCAACCCGCTGGTGATGAAGGGCCTGACCCAGGTGACTACGGGTGCTCCACAGAACATATACAACGGCGGCCTTCAACGGGGAAGCGTCCGCTATTTCGACGTCGACCGCGCCAGGCCAGGTCTCCCGCCCGACGTGGCGGCGCTGGTCAGCAAGCTTGGACCGACTGAAACGGGGCTACAACTGGTCAACGTCAGCACCATGGCTACGCGCAGGCTGATCGTGCAAGCAGGCGTTTTCGGGGAGCACCAGTTCACCGAAGTGAAAGTCCTGGCCCGCACAGGTACCGAGTCGGTCCTGGATCCTCTCGGGTGGCTTGCAGAGAGCAAGGCCCTCTCAGAAAGCGTCGTGCAAGTGAGTGGCAGGCACTTCGTCGTGGAGCTCCCACCGTCCACTTCCGTGAGGATCGAGGCGGGCGTGAGGCGGTTCGCCAACCGGCCCAGCTATGCCCTCCCTTGGAAGTAGGTATGCGGCCGGCCGGGAGGGTAAGGACGTGTTCCTCACCTCCCTTAATCCATGAGGCGCCTGGCGATGTGGTCCTCGTCCAACCGGACGCCGAGTCCGGGCTTCTGTGGGATATCGAACCTGCCCCGCTCGTTGGGGTTGCAGACGGGCTCTAGTAGACCGAAATCTTTGAAATGACGGGTAGTAATAGAGGCTGGATTCGCGTTTTACAACGATAGGGCGGGTTTCAAACCCGCCCCTACCAAGTCATAGTCTCGTTACCCTTCAATACTATGATGTTGAACCACTAGGCCTGCGAAACGTGGACTATGTCCAAGCCGACGGAGCAGACATTCCCTTGCCGGATAACTCCGTAGATGCCTCAATACATTCCTGGGCGATTGTGGATCACGAACAAGCATATCGGGTCCTCAAGCCCGGTGGCTTGTTGGTCTCTCTCGGACCTGCCCCTGGCTCTTTGTGCGGCGAATTGACAGCAACGCTTGCTGACGAATACCCGGATTTGATCAAGAATGTAGCGTCATTCGAGTCTTATGACCCAAACTGTCCCCCGGTCGAAAGCGAGGTGGAGTCTTGGGGTGACATACCTCTCATCGCTCCCGCTAGTGTTCACGACTTCACGTACGTGGCCGACTACGGCGATTCGACGGAGGCCGCGGCGATCCTCGGACGTGTCTACGGGCTAGGGGCGAAGAGCTACATTCTGGACCGAGCCCAATCAACCCTTGCATGGCGGTTGCGTATCACAGTCGCCCGTGTAGCGAAATGAACTGGTTACCACTTCTGTCCGGATTGCCTCCTTCTGGATAACAGGACCTAGGATCGTCCTAGACCGGGCTGGCGTTGGAAGGATACGAGTCCAGTTGACAGGGATCGAACCAGTCATACGTGAGCCGAGTCGTCCGTCCCGGCTCGCTAGCCCGAGATCCGGAAAGCCTAGCCGGCTTCGGTGTGCTCACTCGGTCGCGCGCCTCCCGCGTTCCCAACGGCCCCACCCTCTCCGACAGCCTGTTGTGGGGCACGCTACTGTCTGGCAACCCAAACTCGCTTGAATGGACCCAAATCGACCGCCCACGAGTACCTGAGTTTTCCGTTGCTATTGTGTCCGTCGGATGAAGGTTCTCGATTTTGTCCAGTCTGGTGGACTGTGAGGGGTACATGTCGGCTATCGCGCATAATCTGAAGAAGGCGGTACGTCGGCTCGACTCATCTTCGGGACCACCTGAATCTTGGCGAGTGGTTGCACCTGTTGGCGTGCCGTCCGGATGACGTCAAGTACAACAAGATGCCGATCAATGAACCCGACACACAAGAACCGTCAGCTTGGTGCCAGTTCACGCCAATCTAAAGTTCCTGCATCCAGAAGGGCACATACAGAAACACAGCCGTCTTTACCCTACTTCTTCAACAAGCCGTTGGTCCGCCCTTGACACCGACATGCGAAGAATCCCAACGCCCATGCTTAGCAGATTCATGGAATCGCTGACCTACGCGGCATGAATGTACAGAGGCGAGCTAAGGGAGCGTCGCACCCGCCCCGATCCACACAGCCAAGCGTTGATGTTAAGTCAGAGCGATACCAACCTGCCTGAACGGAGTACATGCGGGCGTACCGCCCCTTTTGCTCAACGAGGTCGTCGTGGGTGCCCTCTTCGACTATCCGACCGTCCTCGAGGAACGCCACCCGGTCCGCGAGTCGGGCGGAACCAAGACGATGTGAGATCAGAAGAACTGACTTCCCCTCCGACATGTCGCGGAACTGGCGATACACCTCGACCTCGGTACGAGCGTCCAGCGCAGAGGTCGGCTCGTCGAGGTCAGAACCGACGCCTTCCGGAGGTAAGCGCGCGCGATCACCAGCTTCTGCCACTGACCGGTCGATAGGTCTTGACCGTCGTCGTCCCAAGCCTTGCCGAGTACGGTCTCATATTTCATGGGAAGGCTCTCTACCAGATCGTGGGCCCCACTCCTTGCGGCGGCATACTGGATGGCCGACAAGTCGTCGAGCCGTGTGAGATCGCCGTAGCCAACATTCTCTCGGGCCGTCAGCTCGTAGCGCATGTAGTCCTGGAAGACGGCGGCCGCGTGTCGCCTCCATTCGTAGGGATCTATCTCGGCGAGATCGATTCCGTTCACCAACATCCTGCCCTTCGTCGGCCTGTATAGCGCTAGCAGCAGCTTCGAAAGCGTCGTTTTGCCGGCCCCGTTCTCGCCAACCAGCGCGACGGTCGTGCCCGGTTCCAGCGTGAACGAAAGGCCATCAAGGACAGGTCGGTCGGAACCGGGATATATGAACACCACGTCATCGAACTCAACCAGCAGCCGACCATCGGGATCCGGAGTGAGAGAGCCGCTCGTCTTGTCCTTGCCGGGAGCGCCAGAGACTTGCGGGTCCGTCTTGGTGACGACAGTTCGGGGCTCCAATAGGGCGCGCTCTTCCGGCAGGTCGAGGTACTCGAACATGTCCCACACTGTGTGCAGCGTCTTGTCGGTCGACCTGAACCCATTGAGCACGCCGGAGAAGGCGCCCGTGAATCGCTCTACCGCCGTCAAATATGCGGCGAAGTAGCCGATCGAGAGGCGTCCGAGCGCGATCAGGGCGACGACTCCAGTAATGACGATGCCGTAGGTGAGTTGTTCCCAAAGGTTGCCGAACAGCGCCGTTTTCGTTCGCTCTAACGCGAGTTGTAGCCGGTCCTTCTTCATCCACATGTTGTGGTCCATGCGCCGGTCCCGGAGGTATGGGCCCGTGCCAAATAACCGGATCTCCGCGGCTGCCTCGCGGGACATAATCATGTCGTCCAGATAGGCAACGTAGCGCTCGGACGTCGAGTGCTTTCTCTTCAGGGCTATGATTCGTTTGGTTATCCTTGACTCAGAGATGTGCAACGGAATCATGCCCGCGATCAACACGAGCGGCAAAAGGAAGTGGGCCGTGCCAAGGAAGATCAGCAATCCTACGACGGTGATAAGCCTTGCCGGGAGCTGGAATATCGACCGCATGGACGTGAACAGCACGTTGTCGAGTCCGTGCTGGGACCGGTGGAGTTGATCGAAGAACTCCGGATTGTCGAACATCGCAAGAGGTATGCGACCGGCTTTGGCCAACAATCTCTCGTGCGCCCCCTGCTTCAGCCGTTCCTGCAGGTCGTCTGCCAGCCACAGGTGAACCTTGGCAGTCACGGAGTCGGCCAGAATTGTAACGAGAAGCGCTCCCAACCACAGGAGCGTAACTGTCATCGACTCCGTTCCCGCTATGGTACCGACCGCGCTATCGATGAGGCCACGGAGAATAAGAAGAGCGCCTAGGGGCACAAGACCGCTAAGCACCGAGAACCCGGCGATAGTCGCGAGCTCTCTCGGCCCAACCTCCCACAGTAGCTTCACCAGCCTCGGCAGGTTCCGCCACCGACCACGGAAGGAGTCGTCGTCGCGCCTTCTATGCGACCAGAGGTAAGATTGGATCATCGGTACCACTCTGCCTGCATCTGGTACAACTCGGCGTACGGCCCTCCCGAGGCGATCAACTCCTCGTGGGTCCCTTGCTCCACGATCACTCCTCGATGGAGAAAGACGATCCGATCGGCGAGCCTGGCCGAGCCCAGCCGGTGCGAGATAAGCAAGACTGTTTTACCTTCGGACAACACGAGAAAGCGGCGGTACACCTCCAGCTCCGCAAGAGCATCAAGAGCGGATGCCGGTTCGTCCAGCACGAGGATGTCGGTGTCACGGAGGTAGACTCGGGCGATCGCGAGCTTTTGCCACTGCCCTTCGGATATCTCTTGCCCGCCGGCGAACTCCTTGCCGAGCATTGTGTCAAACCCCGAAGGCAGTCCATCAATGACGGCCTGAGCTGAGCTCAGCCTGGCCGCCTGCTCGATGGCTTCGTTGTCATCGACCCTGGATATATCGCCAAGGCCGATGTTCTCCCGCGCGGTCAGGGCATACTTCATATAGTCCTGAAAGGCCGCGCCTATCTGCTTCCTCCAGGAGGTGAGGGCGATGTCATTGAGGTCGGTGCCATCGACCATGATGCGGCCACTCGTGGGCCGGTAGAGCCCAAGGAGCAGCTTCGTCAGAGTGGTCTTGCCCGCGCCGTTCTCTCCAACGAGCGCGATGGACCCGCCGGGAGATATTCCTTGAGCGCATGGATAACCTGATCCCGTGGGATCAGTTGGAAGAGCGCATCCGCCCGTTCTATCCTAAGGCGGGCCGAGGCCGACGGCCGTATGAGTTATCTGCGATGCTGCGGATACACTGCGTGCAGTTGTTCTACAACCTCAGTGACCCTGGTATGGAGGACATGCTCTACGAGGTCGAGTCGGTGAGACGGTTCGTAGGACTGAGGCTGTCGGGCCCGCTGCCGGACGAGACGACGATCCTGAACTTCCGTCATCTGTTGGAAGAGCACGAGTTAGGGCAGAGTCTGTTCGAGGAGATCAACCGTCATCTGGAGTCCCAGGGGCTGCGGCTTCGGGAGGGAACGATTGTGGACGCGAGCATTATCGAGGCGCCGTCGTCGACGAAGAATCGTGCTGGTGATCGAGACTCTGAGATGCGTCAGACGAGGAAGGGGAATAGGTGGCACTTTGGGATGAAGGTACATATCGGTTCGGACGCTGAGATCGGGAGTAGTGCATAGCGTAACAACGACACCGGCGAACGTGCACGACGTGACAGAGGCGCACCGGTTGCTGCGCGGTGGAGAGAAGCAGGTGTGGGGCGATGCGGGGTATCAGGGAGTCGACAAACGGGCGGAGAATCGGGAGTTTGATGTGGACTGGCAGGTAGCGATGAGGCCCGGCCGGCGACGGCACCTGGAGCCGGGAAGCGAGGACGCGCTGAGGGAGAGGCGGAAGACGTCGATCAGAGCGAAGGTGGAGCATCCGTTCCTGTACGTGAAGCGGCACTTTGGATACGCCAAGGTGCGCTATCGCGGGTTGGCAAAGAACACGCAACTGCTGGTATTGCTGCTGGGGCTGACTAACTTGATAACGGCAGAGCGCTACTTGGCGACCTGACGTGGGCAAAGTGCGTCCAAAACAGAGATGTGAGTGACGACATGCCCCGGCAGAGCCGCTTTAGGCCGCCGACAGCATCAATCGGCTTCCCATAAGAAGAATCGACACCTCCGATAACCCCCTACTGACCATCCCATACAGCTCACGATGGGTTGTTCAGAGGTTCCTTAGGTATCCTCAGGGCTAGCGGACGGGTCTTTGTTTATGAGAGGCGTCACAAACTTCAGATAGCTGCGAGGCGTGAATGGTTGAGTTGAGACGGGTGGTGGTCGAGGCCCAGAAGGGTGACGAAGCTGCGTTCGGGGAGCTGGTCGGCCGTTTTCAGGACATGGCTGTGGGCTATGCCTTCCGAGTCCTGAACGACTTCCAACTGGCCGAGGACGCCGCCCAGGACGCTTTTCTGGAAACCTTCCGCGTCCTGCCTCAGTTAAAGGCTCCCTCTGCGTTTCCGGCCTGGTTCCGCCAGGTGGTGTACAAGCAATGTGATCGCTACTTCCGTCGAAAGGCGTTTCCGCAGACCGACCTTGAGCATGCTGAGAATGTGGCCTCGGACGTGCCCACCGCCCATGAGACAGTTGAGTCGAAGGAACGACGAACAGTCATTCGCGGGGCTGTTATGGGGCTGCCGGAGCTCGAACGCGAAGCAGTGTTGCTCTTCTATTTCGGAGACTGCAGCCAGCGCGAGGTTGCTTCGTTCCTGGGAATTCCTATCACGACACTTAAGAAGCGACTGTACGCGGGACGGCAACGCCTCAAGGAAGGAATGCTAGACATGGTTGAACATGAGCTGGGCGCGCAACGACCGTCGACGTCGACGGTCTTCGCCGAACGGGTGAAACGCATGATCGCGGCGGTCCGAGAAGGCGACGTAGAGACCGTGAAAGCGCTGCTGGACACGGACCATCGATTGCTCGCGTCGCCGGGCGGTGAGTGGAATCGGCCTCCGCTACACCATGCTGCTGAGCGTGGGCATCGTGCCGTGATCGAGCTGCTTCTGCAACGCGGCGTTGACGTAGCGTCGGCGGATGAGATGGACAGCGCGACCGCTCTCCACTGGGCTGCTGAGTCGGGGCACCTCGATATCGTCAAGATGCTGGTTGATCTTGGAGCAGACGTCAACAACCGTGATGACGACCACAACGCCGGTCCGCTCGGGTGGGCCGTGCTCAGCGACGTCCAGACGGAAGTGGCCGAGTTCCTGATCTCGAAAGGAGCCGAGATCGATATCTTCTCGGCGATAGCGCTCGGTAGAGTGGACGAAGTCACGGCTCTAGTTCACGAGGATTCCGAGCTTCTGCGGAAACAAACGAGCCGCAACGAGTTTCATAGGACGCCGCTCCACTTTGCAGTCGAGAAGCGGCAATTGGGGGCCGCAAAGGCCCTCTTGGAAGCAGGTGCCGATCCGACCCTGCGGGACGATAATGGCGCCCCGCCTCTGGCGCTACTTTGGGTTCGGATGTACGACCGAGGCGAGCCAGCCGGCGATGAAGACATCGAGCGGTTCGTCGACCTGTTTGAGCGGTTCGGCTTCAAGGCCGACCCGGCGTTCAACAGCAAGTTTCGTAGAGGAGAGAATATGGAAACAACCTCGCCGCCGACCGTCACGCGGATCAGCCCACAATTCTTGGTTGCCGACCTTGAGCAGTCGATCGAGTTCTATACCAAGAAACTCGGCTTCGAAGTCTCTTTTCGATATGGCGGCTTCTACGCCGGCATTGTTCGAGATGGTCACTCCATTCATCTCAAGGCTGCCGGTGGGGATCAGAACCTGGATGTCGCCTGCGGCGTCGAAGGAATAGACGGCTTGTATGAAGACGTCAAGAGTCATTCCGTGGAAGTAACCCAACCGCTTCGCGATATGCCGTACGGTCGGGAGTTCTATATCGCCGATCCCGATGGGCATGTCATTGGTTTCAACGAAGACTCGTAGGTGGCCTACTCGAACTCGCCCTGGCGGCACAGTATCTTGATCCACTCAGCATCTCCAGCCTTTAGGCCGCTAAGCCGTCGTTGAATCAGGGCTGTCGATCGCTCCCGCCCACAGTCGCCGCATCTCGTCGGAGGTGGCGAGCAGGTCGTCGAGCTTGCCCTCGGCATCGACACGACCGTCCTTGAGGACGATGATGTGGTCGGCGCGACTGAGTGCGCCCCTCCGGTGGGAGACGGCAAGGACGGTGCTGTTTGGGCGGTCGGACAGCCGTTCCCAGAGGGTCTGCTCGGTCTCCACGTCGAGGCTGCTCGACAGATCGTCGAAGACGAACAGCTCCGGCTCCCGGACGAACATGCGCGCGGCGGCGGCCCTTCTCTGCTGTCCGCCGGAGAGTTTTACCCCACGCGGTCCCACGACCGTCTCGAGGCCGTGTTTCAAGTCGTCGATGTCGCGTTCCAAAACAGCGGATCGGATGGCGCCGGGGAGGTCCACCCTGTCCTCAGGAAGACCCAGAAGGATGTTGCCGCGGAGCTCCTCGCTGAACAGGCGCGGGACCTGAGACGTGTAGGCGACACGTGGCGGAACCAACACCTCGCTCGCGTCGTCGACCTTTCTGCCATTCCACAGCAGTTCGCCGGCTTGCAGCGGGAGTGAACCCAGCAACACGCGCAGCAGCGTGCTCTTGCCGGAACTGACCCTTCCTGTGATGACGGTGAACGACCCCTTTCTTAGCGAGAGGTCGATGTCGTGCACGCCGTGCTCTGAATCGGGGTACACATAAGTTATCCCGCGGGCCTCCAGGCTTTCGAGACGGTCTGCTTCGGTCTTCTCCACGTGCACGGGATTGGGAGCTCTTCTAAACAGGTGAGTCGAATTGCGTTCGACCAGCTTCTCGGGCGAGGAACCCGGCATCAATTCAACGAGCCGCTCGATGCTGACACCGGTATGCCGATATTCCGTCAATACCTCACCGATGCTCGCGAAAAGCATCGTGAACGCCTCCAAATAGAAGACGAATAGCACGAGGTCGCCAACGGTGAACTGTCCACTGAGTATCGCCTGGCCGGCAACGATCAGAATTGCGCCCGTGCCGAAGCTCTGCACGTTGAGGAAGATGGCGCCTAGTGTGCGAGTTAGCAGCGTGTCTTTCAGGCCAGCGTGTTTGCGCGCCGCGTTCACACGGTCGAACTCGCCAAGGACATGGGGCTCGGCTCCAGCGACCTTGATCGTCTCGGCGGATCCGAACATCTCGCCGAGGAGACCGACCACGTCCCCAGTTGCTTCTCGGCTTCTCTTTCGCGTCCTTGAAATAAGGGCTCTGGCTACGATAAAGACAGTGAGAACCAAAATGAGAGGGACAAATGCAACCAACGTGATCAGGGGAGAGATGCGAATCATGATGAAGACCGCGACTGCGGCGAATACGAACTCCGACGCAATGAACGTCGACGCGATGAGAAACCCTCCGACACTTGAGGCATCACCGCGGAACCTGGTTACGGCCTCGCCAGACGATGCCGGAAGGTTGCGGCCGCCACTCATGTTCATAAGATGTGCGAGTACGTTCCTCTGCAAAAGGGCTCCGATCATAAACTCGTTGGCGAACAGCAGCGCAAATGTGCCCACGAACACCGCGAAGCGGGCGGCAGCAAACCCTACCAGCACCGCGCAGAGGGTCCACACGCTCAGCGAGGTCAACGCATCCCCGGTTAGGGTGTTGAAGACCTCTCTCAAGGTCAGAGCGAATGCCTGCTCGAGTCCGACGACCACGACAACCGTGCCAATAAAGTCGAGCGCAAGCGTCCACTTGAACGTCCACGAGAGAGAAGAGAGGTACCGCCATGTGCTCATGACAGGACCTCCTCGAGGCCCGTTTGGAGAAGACGGTGGAAGCGGGTGGTCGGGTCAGACGCGAGGAGCCTTCGCTCCCCGGCCTCCACGAGCCGTCCGTCTTCGAGTATGACGATGTCGTCACACCTCTGGATGGTAGCCAGATGATGGGCGATTATCAGTACGGTCCTCCCCCGGACCAACCTATCTATCGCTCTCTTGATGGACGCCTCGGTACTGGGGTCGAGCCGCGACGTTGCCTCGTCGAGGATTACGAGACCAGGGTCCTTGAGGAATACTCGCGCGAAGGCGAGCATCTGTGCTTCACCGGAAGAGAGGCCACCGCCATCCGGTTGAAGCATCGTGTCGAGCCCGTCAGGCAACGTGTCGTACCATCGCGTCAGGCTCATCTCGCCGATCACGTCGAGCAGATGAGCATCGGGCACGCTCCTATCGAAGAACGTCAGATTGTCACGCACCGTTCCATGGAAGAGCCGGACGTCCTGCGGCACGAGGCCGACCCTATAGCGGAGATCGGTAAGCCGCGCCTCTCGGATGTCCTCTCCTCCTATAAGTATCCTGCCTTCGTCGGGGTCGTAGAGACGAAAGAGGAGCCTCGTCATCGTGGTCTTGCCGCTTCCCGTCCTGCCAAGGAGTCCGAGTAGCCTGCCGGGACGGAGGTCAAGGGTCACATCGTGCAGGACCGACTCACCTCTGTTGTATGCGAAAGAGACGGAATCGAACCGAACGGAGAGCGGGCCATCGGGGAAACGGACACCGCGTCCATCGATAACCTCTCGGCGGGTGCGGAGGAGGTCGTGGATTCTGATGACGCTCGCCCCGGCTCGCTGAAGGCCTTCCATCTCGTGGGAGACCCCAATTACTGGCCGATTAAGCAGGCTCGAGTACTGGTAAATGAGGAAGACCGTGCCGATGGTGATCCAGTCCCCGTAGAACAGATAGGCCCCAACGAACAACGACACCGCCAAGCCCGCGCTGTTGACGAACAGCGCGGTGTTCGTGACAACACTGGTAATCGCTGCGGCCCTGACGCGGACGCGGAACCACGACCACATATGGTCGAAGTAACCCTTCATGACATGGGACTGGGCGGCGCTTGTTCTAATGTCCTCCCGGCCCGCGAGACGCTCCTCGATGAACCCGTACGTCTCAGTGCTCGCCTCACGGTCGGCCCTCCAGCTTGATACGGAGACGTTACGCATCCGTATGATGATTGCCATGGAAAAGAAGGCGAACGTCGAAAGTACGAGACCGGCGAGCCAGTTCTCACGGAACAGAAGTGCGAGGACGGCTACCAGCATGACGATGTTGCCCAGAATCTCGACGGCGAAAGTGGAAAAGAACCCTCCGAGCGTCTCCGAGTCCCCGTCGATGCGCTCGATCATCTCCCCCGGCGTGTGGCTGTTGTGGAAGGGCATATCGAGCGAAAGCGCGTGGCGGGCGAGGTCTGACCGCAGGGCGTTGGTGGCGTTCCACCCGACCTGACCGCTCGTGTAGGTCGCCAGCACGCCGATGACCTGCTGTACCAGCGCTACGGCCACGAAGACTCCCGCTGCAGTTATGAGGTTACGCAGCGGGCTCCCCGCCACCGCCTCGTCGATGAAGTACCGCATGATCTGCGGATTGACGAGCTGGAGGCCGATGTTGGTTAGTATCAGCACGGAGGCGACGGCCACAACGCCCTTCTGCTGCCGGACGTACTTGAGAAGGAGTGTGCCGTACTGGCGTACAGGAACCTTCGTCCGATGTCCCGTCAAACGTTGTAGCAAAGGCGTGGTCATAGCTTATCTCGCCTCTCCTAACGATTCCCTGATTCTATAGGAACCTCACCTGGATAGTTCCGATCTCGCAGAGGCGCACACGACACCTGTAGAGTGCCTGATCGTCACTCCTCTCTTCGATGCCTGTGTTCCCAAGGGCGAGGAAGGTCAGACGGAGCGAAATCCTGCTAACACCACAGCAACCTTCTGAAGAAGCTACGAACACTGAGGCAGTGCCTTACGGCAATACGACTCCACCGTACAACAGACAGGCCTTCACTCTAAGGTTCTGTCGAGCGACCTAGCGGAGAGCGCCAGTAGCTCGCCGACTGGTTCGAGTCCAGTTTGGCGGACCATCCCACCTGGACAATGGTTCCGCGATCTCCACCACCTACCCGTCCGTCTCGTCCTGGATGGTGACGAAGAACGTACAGTTCCGTCTGCGGAGATGCTGCTCGGTAACAGGCTATCCTTCCACCTGGACCTATTCGTCGTTGACGCACTGCTCCGGCTTCGAAGCTGGGAGTACGCCGGCATTCATGAAATACTAGGAGAGCCTCTCTTCATCCTCAATCAGCCTTCTGTGGGCCCGTAACCTTGATTACCCACTCCTGCGTATCAGTTTTGCCCGACACGCCTATCAACGTAGGGGACGGCTCGTAGCAGGGCAAGGAGTTGTGGATTTGGCTGAAATGGACGCTGGAAGGGATTGCACAATTCGCAAGGATTCGTACGAGCCTGTTGGAGTGTGATCGACGACAACGGCAAACAGGTCCTTGTCCTTTCCGTCAAGCCAATAGAGACTGAACGTGGAGTGTGTGTAGAAAGGTCTTCTGACCCCAACTACCTCCGTGTCGGCCTGGACCAAGCAATTAAAGGCAGGTACGTAACGGGGAAAGGGCATTGGTTCGAGATTCCCAGCTACGGTCTGTTCACGGCGGCCTTCAGTGGGAGCGCCAAAGACTCTAAGAGGGTATCAAAAAATACATCGGTTCACCCTGAGCCTGTCTAAGGGTCGAGGCGTCGTTCATGGTTCGACAATGTCACCACGCACGGTTTTCGGCGACCTATTGGACACCCATTTAGAGATATAGTACCCAGAGAGGCCGATTACGATGGCAATACCTCCTACCACGAGGCCGACGGCAAAATGGAACCATGGAGAAAAAAGCTGGCCGTCCACTGGAACCCCGGTGATCCAGTAGTGGAGTCCTGGCAACGGAGATATGGCTCCCACAATGGCGAAGGCCAAGAATGCCCACGCCACGCCCCTGGCCGTAGAAGACGCGAAAGAACATACGATGATGGTCCCGACCCACACAAGTACGAGGGGAATGAGAAAGTACCATCCGGGAATCCTGTCCCTATTCATCAACATCTCGGATAGGCCGTCTTCGGTCGTGACCATCGACCCCAGGTTGCAGGTTGCCAGCAATGCCGTAGGCACGGCCACAAGAGCAAACGCCAAATACTTCAGGACTGCTCGCGTGACTTTCATTTGAGGCACCTCCGGCTATTCTTTCGGCTCCGCTCGGTTCAGCCACGTACCGCCCCAGCATTTTGCCGTCCCGTTTTCTCGCAGACCGCAGTTGTAGTTGCGCCCACTGCTTATAGACACGAAACGATCACGACGGACTGGGGCGTCTCCAAAGTCCGCATTCTCATAAGAACTGCTCGAGCCAAAACAGTAGACCGTTCCATCGGGTCGAAGACCGCAGACATGACTGACCCCGGAACTAACGTCTGTAAAAGGCCCTTCAACGTGTGGATAATTTGAGGCAGGGAAATATTCCTTAGCACCCCAACAACGAATGTCATCGTCGATGCGGATCGCGCAGGCAAATCCAGGCCCGACGCTGACAGCCTTGAAACGTTCATCTTCATCCGGGTGCTCCACTACTTTCTCGGGAATGTGCGCCCAGCATACTCCCTGCCCGCTCGGGTTTACGGCATTGCACTTCCCGACTCCTGAAAGTCTGTCGCCCCAGCACACTACGCTACCATCCTCGCGTAGCCCGCATCCGTCAGCTTGTCCTAGACTTATCGTCGTGAACCGCTCATCATCAGGCGGGCCTATGCCCCATCCGCGAGGTCCCCAGCAAACGCCGGTTGGGGCGTCATCAGAGACCTTGCTGATGCATGGCCGCTTTTCTCCGTACTCGCTAGCGCCCCAACACACGACCCGCCCCTCCATGCCCAGAGCGCAAATCTGAGTCCCTCCGGCGACGACCTGCTTGTACGGCCCTCGCGCTATCTCGTCACTCGGTTGGACGGAATAGGTATTCGGAGAAAAGCGAATATGACCCCAGCACGCGATACTCCCGTCCTCTCGAAGACCACAACCGTGTCCACTGCCTACAGCGACATCTATGAACCGTTCGCCCATCGGCGCAAGGGCACTGCTATATCCCCAACACACAACGCTCCCGTCGGTACGCAGGCCGCATGAGTTCTGGCCTGTGATGCTGATTGAGGAATACCTGTCGCTCCGGAAGTCCCCCAAGCCAGTCACGACTATCACCCAAACCACAAGGGCAATCGCTATCATTGCCAAGCTCAGGCGTCTTGCACCTAAGCGCCGGACAGCGTTGGTGACCTTATGAGTCATCGGATCATCGGGACCGAGCCGCTTGCGCCGTACACCTCGCGTTGATCGGACGCTTGAGACATTGACATAGTCCGATACCGCGCGCCGTCCTGGACCAGGTGATCGATCACCCTATGCCCACTGAGATGAACAGATTGCATCCAGTGATGAGGGTTAATATCCCGACGAACAGAACCAAGTAGATCAGAAGCTCTTTCATGGTGGTTCCCTAGTTCGACTTTATCAGTAGGAAGAATATAAGGAGGAACAATACGACGGCAATGCAAGCTACGGCAATCTCCAAGAGGGTATTCAAAAGGCATTGTAGTATGCAAACCGCCGTAGCATCAGGCCAGTCATGGCGACGTAGATCCACGCTTCCGTGGTCTGCGGCAATTCCTCGTAGTCCTTGCTTGGTCTGCGATACCAGGCTGCTGAGCGGACGGGTACGGCTTGGCCCCGGCCCAGTGCATGTGCTGCCAGTGTAACCCATGAGAATAACCCGAAGAGCGCCGGCGTGGTGCGGGCGATGGCCAGATCAGACCATTGGCGTTGAGTTTCCACTCCCAGGTGAGTGCGGACTTCCTGGAAGGTGACCTCCAGCTGCCATCGCAACACGAACCATTCGATGATTCGGGTGGGCTCGACGTTGAGGTCGGTGCACAACAAAGCCTGTGGCCGGAACGCACCCATCGGGTCGCGTATCAAGACCCAACGGATAGGAACCGGAGCCTTGCCCTTGTGATACCAGACCGCCGTATGAGAGGCGATCTCCACTCTGCACAGGGTACCGTCGTACCAGGGGACCATCGCGGCAGTCCACGCGGCTGCCGGTTGATCGAGGAGTTGTTTTAGTGTTGGCAATCGTTCGCCTCCTTTGACGCGCGGACGACCAATCTGTCCGGGCAGTCGAGGTGGAGCGGGTTTGTAGAGCGCGGCGTCCAGACGCAACCGGTCGCCGATCCTGTTCTTTTGCGCGGGCGGCACGGACCGCACGGGCATGATCGCGGCGCTAATACTGGGCCTCTCCGGCGTCCCCGACGAAACCATCGCCGCGGACTGTTCGCTCAGCGCGCAGGGCCTCGTGGACAATTTTCTCTCCTATGGCGCGCCACCGTGGATGCCTCTACGGGACATCGCGCCAGGCCGAGCGCTCGCGACACTGGCGCGTTGGGACACCATGCTCTATCTGTTGCGGCGACTGCGTCAGGACTACGGAAGCGTCGCATCGTATTTTAAGAGTGTCGGTGTTGCGGTCGGAGAGATCGATGAGTGCCGAGACAGCTTCAACTAGTAGAGACTTCCACAAGAAAGCGTACCGAGGGCTGGCTTGCGCACACCGCATCAAGAGCGCCAAATGACCATGGAGGCATCGAGGGAGCATGGTGTTCAAGCGAGCGCAGAGAACCGCAACGCTAGCCAACTGTGGTTCTGCCTACAGTAAGAAGTAGCCGGAAAAAGTGAACCGCTTCTTACTGTACACAGAACTTTCGAGCTGTTGGTTCACCTATAGCATTTTGAAAGTTCCCAAGCTCTGTAGCGGAAGGCGTAGGTGACCTAGTCAATGGTTCGAGTCCATTTGGGTGGGGACTGCAATCCTGATACTGCCCGAGACAGGTCACTACCGGAGAAGAACCGTTCTTCTTCGTCTCAGCGACCTCCTTACCGTTCAAGATGCCACACCTCAATGCCCATTCGCATACTCCCCTGCGCCATGAGCACACCGGCCGCCAAGGGGAATCTTGGGGGAGTGTCTGTCAGGCGGCATATATCCGCCAGTTCCACAACTCATGCGCCTGCGGGACAACGACGGGCTTGCTGCACGATGAATTCGATGAAGGAAGTCTTCGCTGCGTTGTAGGCTGGAGGATCGGAAGCCAACTGCGACATCAACTCGCGCTTCAGACGTTCGTACTGTCGGGCCATCTCAGGATGCGTCCGCAGGAAATCACGAAATAGCAGGTGGTCTAGCCAAAACTCACCTTCCCATTGAGTCAAGTGAAGGTTGAATCTGCGGGGCTCGGCCTTCCGCAAGTATAGAGTGCCCGGTACAGTCTCGCCGCGCCACTCATACCCCACGCCTTCCAGAGCCTCTATCTGCCGTTGTGCATCTTCTACCCCTGAGACGCCGACCATCAGGTCGATGATCGGCTTTGCCCCGAGTCCCGGAACGGCAGTACTGCCTATGTGCTCCACACGTTTGGCCACGATGCCAG
The DNA here is from genome assembly GCA_965247555.1 of Dehalococcoidia bacterium. GTDB lineage: Bacteria > Chloroflexota > Dehalococcoidia > Lucifugimonadales > VXLM01 > VXLM01. Next base: position 1,376,099 of record CBDFHR010000009.1, read on the forward strand.
TGGCAGCCACTACAATAGCTTTCTGCTCCTCGTACAAGGCGGGCCATTTTTGGTCGTACTCCACGATCCTGTAGGATGGGCTCGCCAAAAATCCTGCCTCCTAGGAGTGAGACTGTAGCCGGATCGGGCTAGTAGGATAGGGAAAGAGGTGCGTATGGTCAACGGGACGTTGAGCAATAGACGACCTCACTTTGGCCGCTTCGCAGGCACCTTCAGCCCCCTCTCGTAGCTCTTATGGTTTACATTTCACCCACGATGCTTCAGGAGGGCGATGACCCTACGGTACCGGCACCTACTCCGGCAGCCACTCCTATGGCGGAACCATGGATGCCCCGCACCCGAAGAGCTATTGCTACTGGGCCCGGCTTAGGGGAGTATCCGGCGACCTCGATGAGATCATCGCCAACGAACACGCCATTGGCCCGTTCTCCGTGACCGTCCAGGCCACCGACTTCGCCCTCGAAACCGAATAGTGACTAACCCTACAAGAGCAACCACACCGTCAAAGGAGACACACAGTGAGAATTGTTATCCTTTGCGTAATACTACTCCTCCTCGTCCTCCTCTCCTGCGCCTGCGTCGAACGCATACCCAAGTGCCCCCGCATACCCCAGGACAACGATTGGTACGCCATCGTCGAGCTCGAGCCATGGCTCGTGAGCGAAATCAAGCGGGTCATCAAGAACGAGCTCGACGATCCCGCCGTCTTCTCCATGCTCTACGGCGATCTGCAGCGCGACAAGTACGCCGAGCCCGACGCCGACACCTTCATCACCCTCGTCCTGCCCCAAACCGACGAACCCCTCGATCAAAACCGCCACTACGCCATCGGAGACCCGCTGAGAGGACCGAACACCGCTAGAGACGGCAGCCGCTTCTACGCCTTGATGGACGTCTACTTCCGCACCACGTACGACGACATCGCAATGCCCGATCCAAAAGCGGGACGCCTCGCTTGGCTCAATCTGGACGAGGGATTCAGCTCCACCGACGTGGGATGCAACGTCAGCGTCGTAATCGCAGAACCCGGCCAGATCTACTTCTAACAACAAGGTGACACCCTGTGAAAATCATTCCTCTCATGCCCCTCCCCGCAGTCGCCCAAGCAATGGAGAAAGGCTAGCCTAGTACCGTTTCAGCCTGAAGATGATGGATAGACATGTTGGAGCTTATGACGAGCATCCTGAGTGGAGAAACGCCAGTCAATGAAGGCGACAGCTTGGTTACGCTCATGTTCCAGCGCCGAGACCTCTCGTTTCAGTACCACCTCGTCGCTGATTCGACGGTTGAGACATTGATTGCTCAAGACGCTCAACTCTATCTCGGCCATATTCAGCCAACTGCCGTGTACTGGAGTGTAATGGAACTCCAGGCGCTTGGCGATGCGTCGTGCTTCGGCTGGCTCGAAGGCATCGTACAACGAGCCCAGCTTGTGAGTGTTGAGGTTGTCCAGCACCAACCGTATCGTCTCTGTGTGAGGGTATGCCTCGTCAACCAGCCACCTCATCTGATGAGCGAAGTCCACAGCAGTGCGCTGCTCGGTCACCTCGACATGCCGCCAGCCAGCTTTCGGCTCACAGAACATGAACAGGTTTCGAGTGCCGTTTCGCTTGTACTCGTAGTCATATCGTTCCACCCGACCCGGCTTGGCGCCGATGGCCGGTCTCTTATCGGCCATCAGTTGCTTGGACGTCTCGTCGAAACAGACCACGGGATGGTCCGGATCGTAGTCTGCGTGGTACAGGTCCAGCACGTCCTCCATCCGAGCCACGAACTCCCCGCTCACCTCGGGGATACACCACTCCTTCTTCTTCCACGGCTTGAGTTCGTTTTTTTGAGTATCTGGCGCACCGTCTCGAGGGGATGCTCTCGGCAAACCCCATCGCCACCACCTTGTCGGCAAGCAGTTGGATCGTCCAGTCCGCGTGTCCTTCGGGTGCGTCGCTGCACGCGATGGCTATCAGATGTGCTTCCTGTCTGCCGTTCAACTTGCGCTTCTGTCCCGGTCGAGGGCGCTCATTGAGTGCGCTGTCGAGTCCCTCCTTCACAAACCGCGTGCGCACACGTCCGACCGTGGAGGCGCTTATCAATAGGCCGCTGGCGATGTCACAGTCGGTCATGCCTTCGTCTGCCTTCAGCAACACCAGCGCTCGCTTGACCTTACGGGCCGAAGTCTCGCCACGACTCGCCATCTGCTTGAGATGTGTCCGTTCCGACTCGTTCAACTCCACCTTGTACTTGAGAGCAGCCATGTCTTCGTGTGTCCTCCTCATAGGATCATACATAAGACTAACCTACTTCTTATACTTGTCAATTACACATGGAACCGGTACTAGGTAGTGTTGACATTTCATCTTAGCCATATGAGAGCGCCGACAAAGTGGAGGAATCCGAGGTACCTATTTGCCAGCTTGTCGAATCGGGAGAAGATGTGGCGGTGGTGCTTGATCTTGCCTATGAATCACTCGACGAGATGCCGCTCTCGGTACAGATACTCATCGTATGAGGGTAGCTCCCTTCGGTTCGAGCGAGGCGGGATCACCGGGGTAGTCCCGTTGTCGATGATCGACTCACGAAACTGGCGGGAGTCATATGCGCGGTCTGCAATCACATACTCACTCTCCATACCGGATATGAGCGCCTCAGCCTGAGTGACATCGTGCTCTTGCCCTCCGGTCAATCTGAATCTCAACGGGTTGCCGAGGCCGTCGACACCGACATGGACCTTTGTAGTGAACCCACCTCGGCTACGACCGAGGGCTTGAGATACTTGACCACCGTTTTTTTGGGAGCGCCCGCAGCGGAATGGTGGGCCCGGACTACGGTACTGTCGATGATCAGGTACTCCATGTCAGGGTCATCGATGAAATGCTGATGCATTCGTTCCCATATTCCGCCCTCACACCATCGGGCAAACCGCTTGTAGACGCTGTTCCATTTCCCGTACTCGGAAGGCAGTAGCCTCCACGGCGCACCAGACCTGCTCATCCAGATGATGGCCTCGATGAACCGCTTACAGTCGGACTCCTGTCCGACATACAAGTCTGGCTGACTACGAAGGAACTCCAACACCCGTGACCATTGTTCTGGAGATAGTTTAATTGTTGACATATACCCAGTATAATATAAATGTCAACACTACCTAGTCATCCGTACAGACTAAAGGAGGGAATAATAGGTGTCAGATAGCAACAAATTTCCTTTGCCAGGCACCTATCGTGCCGGCTGTGGGCATACTCACGACTTCGATAAGGGAAGCCCCGTCATTGCATGTCCGGATTGTGGCGACGACAAGGGCACAACATGGACCTGGATTGGAGGAGACATATCACCCGCTACGGTGGTGCACCAAATAGGTTTGCCTAGTGGTATGTTGACTCTCATGTACACGGGTGTACCGCCGGTCAGCAACGAATCTAAGGATGAAATCGACAGCACAATGCGGATGTTCTCGCGAGATTGCCAGATGATGACGACCTGGTTTGTGGGCATCATGGCTAGTCGAAAGGCTATGCGGGAACACCTAGAGCGCCTGGCCAGCCGAAGAGAGCCTCTAAGGATTACGTCATTGCGTCCGGACGGCAGAGTGGCCGCCGTACTCGCTGAGATGCCTGCGGAGAAGGTTATCGAGTCGATCGCCGATGCTGGCGCCTTCGAGCGGCTCTATGCCAATTCATTTGTCGTCTCTACGTTTCACCTGTGGGAAGAGACAATTCGACCGAAGATCGCAGCTGCCATGAAGGTGGACCCCTGCCATGTTAAGGCTGATCTAATGGGGGAGTGGCGACTGCTCAGGAATTGGATCATTCATCGTAGTAAGGATGCCGAAGACGACTTCTTCCAAAAAGCTAAAACTTTGGCCAATGTCTTAGGTCTCCAACGGGGTAACTTGAGCCTCACAGCCAATAATGTAATGCACTTAGTGCAGCGCCTGAACAATATGCTAATCGAGATAAACCCGCATTCATTGGAAATGGGGCTCGCTTTTTCGTCCGTCAGTCCGGAGATGATTGCCTCTGTCGCGAGGACACTAGAGCCGGGAGCGGGGTCCATTGTACCCGTCGAGGCAGCAATGGCCCCATCGCCCGCGATTATCCCCTTTGATGAAGCGTTGGTGATGATCCACGAGAACGATTGTAGTCAGATAAAGGTCCAACTACAGTCGTCTACAGATTGGCGGCAGCTGAAAGTTTCAGATCGTTGGGTCGCGTCATCAGTGGTTAAGCTCTTGGAGCAGGAAGAGCAACTCTGCCGGGAGTGTGGGTCTAATCCCTCGTAGGCCCACGACCACCACCCGCCCCGCCCTCTAACGAAATCTCCGTTATCTCGCGGCCAAAATCCCGGTTAACTCCATGTATCACTTTACGAGCGGAACACGTCTCATTAGAGTTTTGCACTTCCCTCATAGGTCGCTCTCACCAGGTCCAGAGCCAGGCTGACATCCACGCCCTTCTCCTGCCCTCCGGCGTTCACTCTGCCTCGATACACGTAAACGCCCCGGCTCCTCAGATACCTGATCTTGTTCGACCAGAAGCTGTGCCAGAACAGCTGCGAAGGGCCTTCCGACGGATCGGGCACGCCCGTGTAGAAACGAGTCTCCGTCAGTGTGCGCCCCGGTGTCCTGGCGACCAAGGCGCCTGCCAGCTTCTCCACGTCGTAGCTCGGCCAGGCATAGGGAGACGACGACCCGGAGGCCCACGCTCTCCGGGCGAGGTGATAGAGGTTCTGGCCGTCGATGAGTACGAGGGTGCGCATACAAAAAACACCCGCCCAGGGACATGACCAAGGCCAAGGTCCATCGGGCGGGGATGAACTCAAATCCACTGTAGCATTAGGGCTGAGTCTCCATCAATCCCTCCGGCCCCTCCATCTCCCCCGGCATCCAGCACCCGCTCCGGCCTTGGCGAAGATGTAGGTGGCCGCCCCGGCCCCGCAAGTCCTCCGGGGACCCGCAGCCCGAAACGAAGCCGAGACGTGAACAGGCCCGATGGACGCGACCTGGAGATTCAGGCCCTGCGGGTTCGCCTGGGCAGGATGTGCGCATGAAGACCCTGAGTTGCCGAGGGGTTGATCGGAACCCTCTACGGACCCGGACGAGCTGAACCGCTCGATGGCGACAGTGGGAGCGCCCTGCGACACGTACTTATCGTTGTCGGAAGAACCCGTCGGATGGTAGAATGCGAAGTGTAGAAGAACACCTTGTACGGGAACGCGAATGACCCACACAGACACGCCCACGCCCCAGCGCAGGCCCCGCAAGGAGGCGGTTCGGCTGGGCAGGGAGATATACCGGCGGGACATCCTGCCCCAGGTCGAAGCCCACCACTTCGGGGAGTACGTCGCCATCGACGTTGAGACCGGGGACTGGGCCGTCGCGGACACCACACGCGTCGCGGTGGAGCGTCTGCGGGTGCAGCGCCCCGACGCTGTCGATGTCTTATGTGAGCGGGTAGGCTACCGGGCGCTCCGCAGCTTCGGGCCCGGGTCTCTGCGGAGGACCGGTTGATCCAAGGGGTGGTGAACGCCGCCTACGAAGCCGTTGTGACCCTTCCCTTGCAGGACCCGGAGGGGCGGACGCGGGACATCGAGGCGGTGGTTGACACCGGCTACAGCGGTTTCCTGACCTTGCCGCCCGGGTTGGTTGCTGAGCTAGGGTTGCCTTTCGCCTACATGGGCCAGGCCCTTCTCGCCAACGACGCTGAGGTGGACTTCGACGTTCACTACGTCACCGTGCTCTGGGACGGCCAACCGAGAGACATCGAGGCCGACGCGACGGGCAGCACCCCGCTCATGGGTATGCTGTTGCTCGATGGGCACAGCTTGAGCATCGAAGTCGAGAACGGGGGCGACGTCGTCATACAGGCCAGGGCGTAGCCGTGGCGGAGAAGGGGCACGGCGCAAAGGAGTTGGAGCAAGTGAACGACCTGACTTCACTGGTACGTTTGGCCACGGCGGAAGCATATGAGGTGGCCGATAAGAGAGGCCGTCTGCCTGAACGAATCGAGGTCAAGGCCAACTTCGACATGGATCATTCGGGGCGTCTTGCGCTCAACCAGTCCCGACGTTTCCCAGGTCTAATCAATGTGAGGATGGAACTGGCTCCCCAGGCTGTGCCTCCAGGACTCCGACTCATATCAGACTACGCGGCGAACGAAGCCACGAGAGGGCAGAAGAAGAACGCGCGGAAACGGATGAATCATGCGATCCTGTATCGAAGGCAAGGTGGGTACTGCGCCGGATGCGGCCATTACTTTCAGCCGAGAAACCTGACCATCGATCATGTCGTCCCGAGCTCGAAGGGGGTAGCGGCGACATTTCCAATCTCCAGCTTCTCTGTCATGCCTGTAACCAGCTGAAGCAGGACGAGCCTCAAGAGGAGTTGATGACCGAGCTGAGGGCACGCGGCTACGTCAATCCGGGCCTGAACGCGGCCGGGGGCTAAGCCCCGGAGCTCACTCTGGCAAGACAGCTTTGACGCCTCGGGCCGCCGCGATGCCCTATCGGGCCACGTTGCTTGCAGAGGACTGGGAGTGCTTCGCAGGTGGGCCAAGCCGGTAGCCTGTCGACGCACCGAGGTCTCTCGATTCCCATAGTGTGATGCGTAGGGACGGAGGAACGTAAGGAGCGTCTCGCCATTGGGGCTTCACTCTCTCTGCTTCTCCCCCTTTGGCATCCAGTATCCGACGCTGGGCTCGATGAAGGTGTAGGCGGGATGGTCAGCGTCGTCCCCAAGCTTTCGGCGGAGTTGCTGCGCCGAAGTGCGCACCCGCTGCGAGTCGCCGAAGCAGTCCCCGTCGCCACTCGTCCAGCAGTCCGTTCCCCAGAGCCCAGACCACCACCGCCTCTTCGCTGCCCCTGGCGTGCCCGGCCACCTCGAACTCCTCCAACTCTCCGGCATGAACCGCAGACTTCCCCTCATAACCGGGCAAGGCATAGACAAATGCCTATAAGCGGTGTGGTTCATAGGCCCTTGATGCCTTCAGTTTATTGGACTAAATTCTAGGATAGTAATAAGTGCTGGACGGGTATTCCCACCTAGCCGGTTCGACCACTTTGACCCTCTCTTATTAGAGACCGAGGCCACCGCTCCGGGTAAAGGGACAAATCTCATTCCAGCCGCAATCTGCCGGAATCCAATCTGATGGAGACGAGTCCTGAATCCAGTGAGCACAGCCGCCAGCACGCTTCCAGCCTTCCTGCGGAGCTTCGACCTGCCGGAGCCGGGCGAACTGCGCCACGTGGCCAGGGTCTATGTCTGGGGACGCTGGTTCGTCTGGACTCTTGCCACCTTCGTCTGGCTATACCCGCTCAACGTCGCCGACTTGGTCTATGCGCCGAACGCAGCCCTTGCAATGCTGCTGCTCGCCACCAACGGATACCTGCACTACCGGCTTGCCACGGAAAGGACCGTGTCCTGGCGGTGGATGCTTGCGCTGAGCGCCCTGGACCTGGCGATGCTCAGCGGCGGCGTTGCGGCGCACCGGGGGTTCGAGTCCCCCTTCTTCGCGTGGTACTACCCATCCCTCGCCATGTTCGCGGTGGTCTTCGGATCGGTCAGGCTCACCCTCGTCTGGGTCACGATGGCGGCGGCTGTCTACGCAGCGCTCTGCCTCGCGGTCGAGCCCGGGGTGGACTTCTCAACGAATGATGAGGAGATTCTGCTCATAAGGGTTGCCGGGATGTACCTGGTGGTGATTGGCGTCAACCTGATCTACAGGGTGGAACGGATCAGGAGGATGGAGGTGGTGGAGAGAGAAACAGAGCTTCAGAGGGAGCGCATCGAGCTCTCCCACGCCATCCACAACACGATGGCCCAGTCCGCCTACATGATCGGGGTGGGCATCGAGAGGGCGAAAGAGCTTGCCGACCGGTCGAACGAGGACCTGATGTCCACGCTTGAAGAGACCTCAGCCCTGTCCAGGTCGGCGATGTGGGAAATCAGGCACCCAATGGAGATCGGGGAGATCTTCGAGGGCATGGAGCTTGGCGGGGTGCTGGAGTCGCTGGTGGCGACCTTCTCGACCATCTCCTCCATACCCGCCGACCTGGTGCAGTCGGGCGTCGAGCCGCCCCTGCCCACCGCGACGCGGGGCGCGCTGTTCTCCATCGCCTTCAACGCCCTGACCAATGCGCTCCGCCACTCCCATGCGAGTCACGTCCGCGTCGGCCTGGACTTCGAGCGCGACGGCCTGCGGATGTCGATTGCCGACGATGGGACCGGCCTCCCCGAAGACTACGTAACTCGCGGCCAGGGCTTCAGGAACATGAGGGAGGAGGCCGAGCGCATGGACGGCAGGCTCATCGTGGAGACGGGCGGGTCCCAATGGAGAACCGTGGTGACCTGCGTGCTTCCCTATAGGCATATGAGAGGAGGAAGCTGAAATGGCTTCAACCCCGGTCAGAGTCTTGCTGGTGGATGATCACCCGGTGATGCGGGACGGTCTCCAGCAGCTGCTGGAGCGGACCGGCGACTTCGAGGTGGTGGGACACGCGGGCGACGGGGAGGAGGCGGAGCGGGTGGCGAAGGAGGCGGTCCCGGACCTCGTCATCATGGACGTGCTGATGCCGGGCAGGAACGGGATAGATGCGTGCCGGGAGATCATAGACGCCCTGCCGGACGTCAGGGTGCTCATGCTGACCGCTTCCACCGAGAAGGACGCCGTCATAGAGGCGGTGGCCGCCGGCGCCGATGGATACCTTCAGAAGTTCACCGGGACGGAGCAGCTGTTGGCTATGGTCAGGGACGTCGCCGGAGGCGAATACCGGATGCCGCGTGACGTGATGAGACGGGTGTTCAGGCGGCTGCGCCACCTGCCGGAGGAGATCGATTCGCCAAGACGTAAGGAGCTGACATCGAGGGAGAAGGAGATACTCACCCAGTTCGCGAAGGGGATGTCGTACTCCGCCATCGCCGAGTCCAGGGGCAACCAGTCTTCGACAGTCCGCAACACCATCTACCACATACAGGACAAGCTGGGCTTCGACAGCAAGCAGGAGATCGTCGTCTGGGCCGTGCGAAACGGACTGGTGGATTGAAAGCTCGGCTGAATTTCTTCCACACTAATTCCCCATAGACTCGATAGCGCCTCCACCGCCCGCCCGACGTCACACGGTAAGGCAGACCTCCAAACCTACCTCTGCCAACGACCCATCCGACCCGGTTAGCCGGTTAGAAGGCAGTACCGCAGCATTCGCGCCGCAAGCCTCCTGCCTTGCCCCCTGGCGATCCTCCAAGAACCGGCGAATCAGGCCGACAGGCAACGGAGCGAGCAGCGACGAGGCCCCTGCTGTAACGGCGGGGGCCTCTGGCTTGTCTCAGACCGCCGCCGCCATTTCGACGCTCGCGGCTACGCCCCGCGCGCTCCCCGCCATTCCCCGACCGTCAGCCGATGAGGGTCCCGTTGAGCGTCCACGCCGCTTCCTGAACACGCTGGGCTGAGACCTGCCGCGACATGGGCATAGGCCACTAGGTAGTGTTGACATTTCACGTTATTCCGCTTTTCCTTGTCATTGCGAGTGAAGCGTGGAATCTAAAAGTTTGTGCTTGCGCGATGATTTTAGATTCTTCACTCCGCTCTGCTACGTTCAGAATGACAGAATGTCAACACTACCTAGTACCGGTTCAGCCTGAAGATGATAACCATCAACCGGTATCCCTCACTCCCGCGAATAGCCTGCCCCGTACCCCGATACCGGGAAAACTTTGCAACCCCCTCTCCCATGAAGGGAGACCTTCCCGTAGGGAATTATAACCATTTTGGGCCAAGCGATTCGTAGGTGTCCCCCAGCGTGCACCGGGGAGGAGGAGACGAGCGAGTCGGATGACCTAATACAAAAACAGGCGTCTGTAGTGCATCCATAATGGCACGTCGCCTTGTTGAAACACACGGAGGCCGAATGATCTTGACACCTTCCACTACTGGCTAGTAGTGTGTTGCGTCGCGATGTTGGATGCGGACGTGTCGCGGCCATGCGGCCTTGCCAGGTCCCGTACCTATCCGGAGGAGGACGACATGCCTGTAGATGATGCGGTCATGGAGCGGCGAATGAAACGGGCGGTATCAGACTACATCACGCATCACCGGAACGACGCGATCAAAGAGCTACAATTCTATCGGGATAGGCCGACCCTCGGCCAAGTAATCACGCGGGCAGCTCATGCGTGCACTGCCGGTGGCGGGAAGCACCCGCACCAACGGCGAATCCCCCGCGATGCCCTCCGGAAGTTCGGGACGCGCCTCTCCGGCAGTAAGCGGGCTATGCAGAAAGCAACATCCTTCGATGAACTCCATGAGATCGTTCGGGAGGTCGGCGAACCGATCTACATGATCGGCGAGCTCACGATCTACGACACCGCGCACCGCATCGACTACAAGCTCAGTCTCCTTCCGACGAAGGTCTACCTGCACAGTGGCACACAGATTGGAGCCGGGATTATTGGAATCAACCGCAGTCGCTCAACCGTCTCCGTCTCGGAACTACCAGAGCCTTTCGCAGCCCTCAAACCATACGAGATCGAGGACTGCCTTTGCATTTTCAAGGAACTGTTGTCTAGCGGACGGTCCCTCTGTGCCACGGGCTGCATGTGCAATGGCCTGGGCTGTGTGCGCTAGACATCGTAGACGGCCATGCCTAGCATGTACCGACCTCATTCGTGCCAGACTTACCAGAGTGTATCTCATCGCGTGAAAGACGCGGTACCGAATTGGGCAATCCGCATGGTAGCCGAAAGCGTGGTGAGCCGATTCGCGTCGGTGTTCATCATCTAGCCCCACCTCCCCCGCCGCGGGACACCTACAAACCGCTTGGCTAAGATTGGTTATGATTCCTTTTGCGTAACCCTCTCTCCCTCTAGAGGGTGTCTCAGAAATAGTCAGCCTCTCTTGTCAGGAAGTTGTGGATTCCCGCTTTCGCGGGAATGACGGTAACGATGATTGTGTTTCGTAGTGAATGATACCTACAACGACGGTAATCGTGGTGCCCTTTGCTAGAGAAATGTATGCTGTCGAATTATGAGACAGCCTCCTCTAGAGCTGGGGTGAGGGTGAACAGATCCCTCTCCCTTAGCGGGCTGATAGAGGTATGTACAACGGAATTGCAGCCATGATCCGACTCCGGCCATCCTGTCATTCCGAGCGCAGCGAGAAATCTAAGAAATTCACCTGCCGTCATTCACTTCAATCCAGCTACCAGCTTCATCGTGGAGGACTAGGATTCTGGATTCCTCTCTCCGCTTCGCTACGTTCGGAATGACAGGATCCGAGATTTTGCAAGAGTGTCCGAGAGCGGAAGTCCAAAACGCTCTTGCTTTGCTCCACCATACACAATACTCACTACTCAATCCGCAATCCCCCCATTTCCTTGTCTGACACCCTCCCGCCACCTATCATTGAACAACCCTACCCCGTTTCAGGATCACCCTGCTCACTTCTCACTCTCCCCATGAATCTGCCCGCCACATTCCGGGAACCCGAGGTAACGGTCAAGGCTAGGAAATACGGCAGCCTGCTCCGGCGGTACATGCTGCCCCAGCTGCCGTTCGTCATCACGCTGGGAGTCCTGCTGTTCACCGGACTGGGCCTGCAGCTTGTGCTGCCTCAGATCATCCGGTACTTCATCGACGAAGCACAGAAGGACAGCCCCCTCGAACGGCTGACCGCCGCTGCCATCCTCTTCATCGCCATAACCATGCTCCAGCAAGTGGTGCAGGTCTTCGCCACCTACTTCTCCGAGCGCGTCGGCTGGACTGCCACCAACAACATCCGCGAGGACCTCGCCGAGCACGCACTCTCGCTCGACATGGCCTACCACAACGACCACACCCCCGGTGAGATGATCGAGCGCGTAGACGGCGACCCCAACGAACTGGGCACCTTCTTCTCTCTCTTCATATTCGAGATGCTGGGCAGCCTCGTCCTGCTAATAGGCATCCTCGCCCTCTTGCTCCGTGAGGACTGGCGCGCCGGTCTCACCCTGGCCGTATTCGTCGGCGGGGGCATGTTCATCCTGACCAGCATTCGCACCATCGCCGTTCCCTACTGGAAGGCCAACCGCGAGGCCAGCGCCGACACCTTCGGCTTCCTCGAAGAGCGCCTCTCCGGCACCGAGGACATCCGCTCCAACGACGCAAAGCCCTACGTCATGCTCCGCTTCCATGAACTCATGCGGAACTGGTACCAGAAGGCCCTAAAAGCCGGCCTCATGAGCAGCATCATGTTCAGCACTACGATGTTCATGTTCGGCGTCGGCAGCGCCATATCCCTGTCCCTGGGGGCGTATCTCTACTTCGGCGACTTGATTACCCTCGGCGCCGTCTACCTGATCTTCCATTACACCCAGATGCTCGTGATGCCCATCAATCGCTTCACGCAGCAGCTCGACAACTTCCAGCGGGCCACCGCCTCCATCGCACGCATCGTCGAGCTCGACAGCGTCCAGAAGACCATTCTCGATCCGCCCGTCCAGGACCGCGTCGAGGTACCCGACGACGTCTCCCTCTCTGTCCGGTTCGACGATGTCACCTTCGCCTACAACGACGAGCCTGTCCTCCACAACGTCTCACTCGACCTCAAACCGGGCCGAGTCCTGGGACTGCTCGGTCGGACCGGCAGCGGCAAGACGACTATGACTCGCCTCCTCTTCCGTCTCTACGACCCGACCTCCGGAGGCGTCAGAGTCGGTGGCGAGGACATCCGCCGGATGCCCATCGATCAACTGCGTCGGCGCATCTCCATGGTCACGCAGGACGTTCGCCTCTTCCACGGCACGGTGCGCGAGAACCTCACCTTCTTCGACGACTCCATCAGCGACCAGCAGCTCATCGACGTGATCGGCGAGCTTGGAATGCGCCCGTGGATCGAGTCCCTGCCGGACGGTCTCGACACTCCTCTGCTGGCTGAGGGCGGCGGCCTCTCCGCCGGAGAGGCGCAGCTACTCGCCTTCGCCCGCGTGTTTCTCGCCGGATCGGGAGTGCTCATACTCGACGAGGCGTCCTCACGCCTCGACCGCAGCACCGAGCAGATGATCGAGCGCGCCGTCGACCGCCTCGTCAAGGACCGCACCGTCATCGTCATCGCACACCACCTCGTCACCATCCGACGCTGCGACGAGATCGCCATCCTCGAACAGGGCCGCGTCGTCGAGCACGGCGAACGCGAGGCACTTGCCAAGGACCCCACGACGCGGTTCCACCGACTCTTGGAGACGGGACTCGAGGAGGTGCTGACGTGAGCACCTTCCGATTCCTCGTCCGCCTCACTCGGTACCAGCCGCGCTACTTCGTCATGCTCGCCGCGCGCAGCCTTAGCATCGGCCTCATCCCACAGGGCATCGCGCTGACGAGCCGCGCGATCTTCGACAACATCACCAGTGAGCAGGCCGCGACGGTTGGGTTCTGGAGTCTCGCCGCCATCCTGCTGGCCCTCGCAATCGTCCGTTCGCTCATGATCTTCGGCAACATCATCCTCTCCGTCCGCGTCGACTTCACCTTCGCCACCCTCCTGCGGAAGAATGTCTTCGACCACATCCTCGACCAGCCCGGCAACAACGCCCTGCCGGAGTCGACCGGCGAGGCAGTCACCCGGTTCCGCGAGGACGTCGACTACGTCAACAAGTACCTCCAGCGCATCGGATTCGCCTTCCCGCTACTCGTGTTCGGCGTGATCGCCCTCTACATCATGCTCGGCATCAGCACGGTAATCACCTTCTACGTCTTCCTGCCGCTCGCCTTCATCATGGTCACCGTGAGCGCGGCGTCGCGTTGGCTTCGCCGCTTCCGCCTCGACAACAGGGAGGCCACCGGCGACGTCACCAGCCTGCTCGGCGAGATGTTCGGCTCAGTCGAGGCGATCAAGGTCGCCAACGCCGAGGGCAGGATGATTACCGAGTTCAAGCGCCTCAACAGCCGTCGCAAGACCTATACCATTCGCGACACGCTTCTGACACAGTCGCTGAACTCCGTCTTCCAAAACACCGTGACCATAGGCACCGGACTCATCTTGCTCATAGCCGCGTCGGCCATGCGCGACGGCTCGTTCTCCATAGGTGACTTCGCCCTCTTCGTCAGCTACCTTTACATGGTCGGCTGGCTGAACTCCGAGATCGGCGGCGTCCTCGCCGAGTACCGCCAGACGGGTGTCTCGTTCGACCGGCTGCGTGGCCTGATACCGAGCGCGACTCCCGGCCGCCTCGTCCAGCATCAACGCGCCTACCTCGCGGGCGACCTGCCCGACGTGCCCTTTGCTGCCAAGACCGACGCCCACCGACTCGACCTCGTCGAAGCCGAGGGCCTCACCTACCGTTACGGCGACAACGGACGGGGAATCGAGAACATCTCCCTCCGCGTCCCTCGCGGCTCCCTCACCGTCGTCACCGGACGAATCGGCTCCGGCAAGACCACCCTGCTCCGTGTCCTGCTAGGCCTCCTGACCAAAGATGCCGGCGTGGTCAGGTGGAACGGCGAGCCGGTCGACGACCTCGCCACCTTTTTCGTGCCCCCGCGCTCGGCCTACACCTCCCAGGTGCCCCGCCTCTTCAGCGAACCGCTCAGGGACAACATCCTCTTGGGCCTGCCTGAGGACAGGATCGACCTCAAAGCCGCCCTGAACGCCGCCGTCATGGAGCAGGACGTACACGAACTGACCGACGGACTCGACACCGTAGTGGGCGCGCGCGGCGTCAAGCTGTCCGGTGGCCAGCTCCGCCGCTCCGCCGCCGCCAGGATGTTCGTCCGCGACCCCGAATTGCTCGTCTTCGACGACCTGTCGTCCGGCCTCGACGTAGACACCGAGCAGCAACTGTGGGACCGCCTATTCCAGCGCCCCGAAGCTACTGCCCTCGTCGTCTCCCACCGCCGCGCGGCCCTCCGCCGCGCCGACCACGTCATCGTCCTCAAAGATGGCCGCGTCGAAGCCGAAGGCAACCTCGCCGACCTCCTCGACACCTCCGACGAAATGCGCCGCCTCTGGGCAGGCGAAGTCGAGGCGCGCACGACGTAGCTTACCCGTCGCACACCCCTATTCCGTATATATCACCACCCGCTCGCCGCCGTCCTGAAAGTCCATCTCTAACTCAGCCAGGCCCTCGATTAGATCGTCCAGACCGGAGTCCCCGTCGAGCTGGGCAAGATCGATGCCGCGCTCCTTCAGACGCTCGCCCCACTTCCCTCCGGGACCGCTGGCAAACAGGCCGCCCAGCTTCACTCCACCACGTATAAGGCTCAGCGGAACGCGTATGTCGACCCGATCGTCCCCTTCCACACCCACGATCCGCAGGTACTTGCCGGGGCCGTTTCGCCGCCTCGGCCGAGACCCGAGTTCCAAAGGCTCAGGGACCGCCGGAGAATCCACAAGCGACAGGAGCCGTTCGGCCTCATCTACGCTTATCTTGCCCTCGGAGAGCATCTCAAGTATTCGTTTCCCATTGTCGTCCATCAAGGACCTCCTCACTAACGGTCGCCCAAACGCCGTTTATGGATACGACCTCTTACCACACTGTCCCGGGCGGTACCTGCCCGCCCAGGGGCACATGGCTACCAGGCGGCACCTCCGCCCCTTGACCGATTTGCGCGCCTACACCGATGGTGGCGTTCCCACCGATCTTCGCTTTTTCGAAGATGAACGCCCCTTCCGAGACCTTCGCCCTCTTCCCGACGACCGCGAACGGTCCGACCATCGCTCCATGACTGATCTCGCAGCCTTCGGACAGTTGTGTCCCCTCGTAGATAACCGCTCCCGCGCCTATATCGACGACGCCTTCGACTACGACTCCCTCACGAACGGTGGCTCCCGCGCCTATCACACTACCCCGCGGAAACTTCACGTCTGGACTAACGTGAATACCTGGGCCCGTTTGGACACCGGGACCAAGCCAGATAGGCTCTCTCCTATCGCGCTCGTCATGTGCCTCTTCCTCGTCATCTCCGAAATCGGGAGGCTGGGTTTCGAGGTACGAATCGGGTGCCGCGTCGTGTGTCTGGCCGTTCCCGCAGAGCGCCTCCAGAAGTCGCTCAGCCTCGTCTACAGTTATCTTGCCCTCGGACAGCATTCCGAGTATGCGGTCACTATCGTTATTCATCAGCGTTCCTCCTCGCTAACGATTACTCCAATTCCGTTTCCGGACGAAGGACTTACCAAATCGTGTTGTCCGATATGATGCCGCCTGTCGGCACACGGCTGCCGGGAGACACTTCCGCACCCTCGCCGATGTTGGCTCCCTTCCCTATTGTGGCCCCCGTGCCAATCTTCGCTCTATCACCTATAAACGCCCCCATATGTATCTCGGCGTCCGCGCCAATCTTCGCTCCTACACCGATATTCACGCCGTTACCGATCTTGCAGTTCTTCATGAGGTGCGCCCCTTCACCGATGAATGCTCCCACTCCGATCTTGATAGCGCTCTCGACCACGACCCCCTCACCAATATTGGCCCCCATGCCTATCACGCTGCCCGGCGCCAGCTTTACGTCGGGACTGACGTAGGCACCTGTGCCCATTCGTACACCGGACCGAGGACTCATGGGCTCCTTCCGGTCACGCTCGTCCCTGGCCCCCTGCTCTCCATCGCCCGACTCACGATTCTCTGTTTCGGGGGGCGGATCCAACACTTGTTGGTACGTCGGTCCTTGCGCGCCGAGCGCCTCCAGCAGCCGCTCGGCCTCGTCTACGGTTATCTTGCCCTCGGACAGCATTCCGAGTACGCGTTCACTATCGTTGTTCATTAGCGTCCCTCCGTGACAGCGTTCATTCCAACGCTGTTCCCTGACAACTGCCTTACCAGATCGCACCCGCCGGCACGTTCCCGCCATCGGGCACGTGACTGCCGGGAGACACTTCTGCGTCGTCACCGATAATCACTCCCATTCCGATTATGGCCTCCGCGCCAATCACAGCGCGTTTACCAACAACCGCACCCATATCTATCTTGGCGTCCGCGCCAATCTTCGTACCCGCACCGATAACCGCCCCCATACCGATCTTGATAGCACTCTCGACCACGACCCCCTCGTGGACCACCGCGCCCATGTCGATCACACTGCCGGGCGGAAACTTCACGCCGGGACTGACGGACGCGCCTGCGCCCATCTTCACGCCTGGCCCGGGGCCGATAGGCTCTCTATGGTCGCCCTGGTCCCCCGTCTCGTGCTCACCGTCCTCAGGAGTTGCTGTCTCGATGATCGGGTCAGGCATTTGATTTGGCGTCGATTCATTCGCGCCGAGCGCCTCCAACAGCCGCTCGGCCTCCTCTACGGTTATCTTGCCCTCGGAGAGCATTTCAAGAATGCGTTGAGTATCGTTGCTCATCAGCGTTCCCCTCCATTCACTTGAAGTAAATCAACACCGACTCCCCTGGCTCTGTGACGTCGACTCTGAGACCGCGAAGGTCGCAGTACAGACGAAACAGGGTGGGCCCACCTAGCAAAATGGGCTTCCCCCAACCGCTCCGCCACGTCAAGATGGCCGCAACGACGATACACGGAAGCAACAGCAAGTAGACCGCAAGGACGAGCGGCCAGACGAGGACAAGCGGTATCCACAGGCTCACGCGACTGTCCTTATCCAAAACGCGGACTCGCAAAAGGGACGGGGGAAACATCATCATCCCGACAGCCTCTCGACCGCCTCATCGACGGTTATCTCCCCGCGTTCCAGTTGGTCGATAACATCGGAGCGCTCTGCGTCGTCCACCGGCTCAGGTTCGCTGACCACGAACTCGAACCGGCCCGCGATGCTGTCCAGCCGCTTCTTGACCGTCGGATAGCTGATCCCGAAGATGCGTTCCATCTGCTTGATCGAACCATGGCACTGCACGAATGCCATGACGAAGACCTGGTCCTCCGCCGAGAGTCGCGCCAAGGGCGGCAGGTCGAAGCTCCCCTCGATGGCGATCTCCTTGCCGGTCAGACGCACCCGCTCGACGGTGAACTCACCATCGTTGGTCAGATCGGTAAGGTCCTGCCAGGGACTAGCCATGACTCGCTCTCAGAAAGATCAAGATCGCAATAATCATGAGTTACAATACTGCAATATATCAATAAAGTCAATACTTATATTAACTATCTTGATTCCCTAGTGTGTTTCAATTCAACAACTACCTACTCGGGGACATCATTACCCTCCCTTTTGCGCTCCCCGCGCCCTCCGCGGTAAACCCTCCCCCTACTCCCTACGCAATACTCTCTAGGCACTACTTTCTATTCTTCCGTGCGTCCTCCGCGCCCCCTGCGGTGAATCTCCGCCTCCGCCTTGCCAAACCACCCTCATGGCCTGATAGCATGAACGCACTCACCCACTCGGAGAACGTCCACTCATGTCGACCCCGTTTACGCTTGCCATCCTGCCCGACACCCAAATTTACGCCGAGTCATTCCCGCACATCTTCACCGCCCAAACCCAGTGGATCGCCAAGAACCGCGAAGAGCACAACATAGTGTTCGCTCTACATGAGGGGGACATCACAAACGGGAACACCGAACCGCAGTGGCGGAACGCGGCGGAGAGCATGAGCGTTCTCGACGGCAAGGTGCCCTATGCCATCGTCATGGGCAACCACGACATGGGTCCGGGAGGCGCGTGCGAGGTCCGGGAATCTCCCTTGTTCAATGAGTATTTCCCCGTCAGCCGGTACCAGTCGCTGCCCACCTTCGCCGGCACGTTTGAACCCGGTAAGCTGGAAAACACCTACCACCGATTCGAGGCCGCCGACACGGGATGGCTCATCGTCGCGCTGGAGTACCTGCCCCGCGACCGCGTCCTGCAATGGGCGAACGACATCATCGCGTCGCACCCGGACCACCACGTCCTCATGCTCACGCACAGCCACGTCTACAACGACGCATCCCTGCACGGCAGCAGTCCCGACCACGACTCGAAACCGGCGTCAGTCGGCATCGTCTCCGATCCCGAGGGAGTGAACGACGGTCAGGACACTTGGAGAAAGGCGCTAAGGCGACACGAGAAGATGCGCTTCGTCTTCAACGGCCACTTCCTCGGCGCGGCCCACACCGTCGGCAAGGGCAACGAGGGCAACGCGGTCCATCAGATGCTCTCCAACTACCAGCACATGGACGAAGGCGGGGGCGGCTATCTGCGACTGGTCAAGTGCGATCCGGCGAGTCGCAGCGTCTCGGTCAAGACCTACTCACCGTACCTCGATGCATACCTGACCGATCCCTTGAACGACTTCACGCTCGAAAACGTCGACTTCGGCTAGGTGACGTCCTCATTCTTTCCTGAGCGTCAGTAACTCCGCCTCGTCGAAGGGGTTCTCTCCCTTGCTCAAACTCTCGACCCAACGCTTGCGTCTTGGCCCGTACCTGTCGTAGATGTCGCTCGGCTGGGTGTCCAGCCATTCCAAGAACTTGGTGAAGTCCTCTATCGCCTTCTCGTAGTCGCCCTGCATCGCGTAGGCCAGCCCTCGACTGTCATACGCAAGGTAATAGTCAGGGTCAATGCTAAGCGCCCGTTCGCAGTACGGCAGCCCTTCTGACGCGCGATCTGCTAGGCTCATGAACCAGCATAGGTTGTTTAGTGCCCCCGTGTGGTCGGGGTCGATAGTAAGGATGTGGTGGAAGTCCTTCAGAGATTGATCGTCGTGGGCCCCGCCGAGCATGGAGTAGGCGAGGCCACGGTTGAAGAAGTTCTCCAGAATGGTATCGTCGATCTCGATGGCTTTCGAGAAATCATCGATGGCGCGCACTGCGTCGCCTGGCCTCTTGCGTTCGAGGTACGCGACTCCCCTGCCGTGGAGCACGGCAGGGTCACGCGGCTTGCGTAAGAGCGACTCCGAATAGTCGTCGATTGCCTCGTCAAGTTCATCTCGCACCCAGTAGACGAGGCCGCGATTGTAGTACGGCGTGGGAGAATCGGGGTCGTAGAGGATCGCAAGAGTGTAGTACTTCTCGGACGCCGAGAGATTGGGCGGTTCGCGGACTTGGTACAGATACCCGAGACGGAAGTAGATGGTCGCGACCGTATCCGACTCTTCTGGTAACGTGGTCAGGGCCTCATCCAAGGCGTCGCGGGCCTCTTTGGAATCTTCGCCGCCCTCGTAGAGTTGCGCGAAGATCAGCAGTGCCAGCAGCCTTACATCATGAGGCAGTTCGGTATTTATTGTCGCGGTCAGATCTGAGGCGTTGACGACAGGTCGCTCGACTTGGCTTTCCTCCATGGAACCTTGGAGCGCCGGGACCGTAAATCTGGCCTGGGCCCGCCCGCTGTCGTACTCCCCCCAGATGACGATCGAGGCGTTTGTCCGGCGGGCGACCTCCTGGGCCTCTGCCTCGTCCCTGATGTCCTCGACGAGAATCTTGATCTTGATACTGGGGATAAACTCAGCCTTAATCTCCTCTTCGAGCGCGGTCTTGATGCGGCCCGCCACGTTGAACCCCGTTTCTCCACCGATGTAGTTGACGAACCGCGCGATCACGACGACGTCTTCCTCAGTCTCGGGCTCCGGGGTCACGACGACAGGAATCGGAGTCTCGATAACGGCTGTGGGTGTAGGCACGGGAGACGTCGGTTGCGGGGTTGGTGTTGATGTCGACACGACTTTGCCAACTGGCGTTTCGCCATCACTGTTGGAGAGCATCGCTGTGGCTAGCGCGATCCCCACGACGATAACCAGCCCGCCGGCGAATCCGATCACCCAGGGCCTCCGTGAGGACGTGACCGAGGACTGCGGAACAGCGTCCTGAGATTCCTCCTCGGCCGAATCGTCCGCCGACGGGGTCTCCCGAACAGGTTCCGACGGCTGTTCACGGACGGATAGCGGCGGTGCTTCCGGAGAGAACCCAGCGGCGGTGAGCAGCAGGTCCCGCTCTTCGGGAGTCAGTCGCAGCCGCCTCGCGCATCGGAGCACGTCGTCCCGGTAACGCGGCCTCTGGATCTGCCCGTCCTTCCAGCGAAACAGGGTCTGACGACGCACTCCTATGCTCCGGGCCAGCTCCGAATCGCTGATCCCCGCGCGCTCGATGTACTCCGACAGAAGCTCGGCGAACGTCCTCAATGTGACACCTTTGACACTCGTTTATACGTGAATGTGACACATCCGGTTCTTGAAGCGTACCACAAGCGTGAGATTCTGGACTTGAGCCGAAAGCGCGACTCGCATCGGAACGTCGGACACCCGGAACCAATTGTCAAAAAGGAGAAACAGGAAATGAAATCCATCTACAAGACCACCATTTTCATCATCGGTATCGCAATACTAAGCGTCGTGTTCGTCGCGTGCGGCAGCAGCGAAGACGAGGACGCTCCGGAATCTGCACCTGTTCCAGCTATCAAGAGAGACAGCTATAGTCCGTCTGCTCCTGCCCCTGCACCAGCGCCAGCCCCTGCTCCCGCACCGGCTCCTGCTCCTGCCGCACCTTCCCAGGTATATCAGGCACCCGCACCTGCACCGGCCGCAGCCCCTGCTCCGGCACCCGTTCCTTCGGAAAGAGATCGCGGCACAAGAGCTCTACCCGCTCCTGAAGCCATGGAAGCCGGGCCCCCACAGGCAATGTCCCCCGCAGGCGCGCCTCCGCGCCCTCAAAGGCAAGGCGGAGTACCGCCTGCACCCGTCCCCCAGCCAAACCGTGACTACGGCGACACGGGGTACGCTCCCCCCTCGCCCCCGTCCTACGACACCACGTTCTTCCAGAACTACGGCGTCAACCCCTTCATCGACGCCCGCGCCGACCACCTCTCCACCTTCGCCATGGACGTGGATACCGCCTCGTACTCGGTCGCCCGACGCTTCGTGCTGGACGGCAACCGCCCCGATCCCGACTCCGTGCGCGTCGAGGAGTTCGTCAACTACTTCGACCAGGAATACCCCCAGCCACGTAGAGGCGCGTTTGGCATTCACATCGACGGCGCCCGCTCGCCCTTCACGCACGACACGTGGATCGCCCGCGTGGGCATTCAGGGACGCGATGTACCCGACCACCGGCGCAAGGACGCGACACTTGTCTTCGTCATCGACACTTCCGGCTCCATGGAGAGGGAGAATCGCCTCGGACTCGTCCAGCGAGCCCTACGCCTCCTCGTTCGTGAGCTTCGGCCCACCGACCAGATCGGCATCGTAACCTACGGAAGCCGCGGGCACGCTCTTCTCAACCCCACTGAGGCACGGCATGACGACTACATCCTCGAGGTCATCGACGGCCTCCGCGCCAGCGGCTCCACCAATGCCGAAGAGGGCCTCAAAATCGGTTACGAAATGGCCGACCGCTGGCTCGACCCCAGGCGTATCACGAGAGTCATTCTTCTCTCCGACGGCGTTGCGAACGTCGGGCAGACCGGCCCTGACGCAATCCTACAGCGGGTCCGGCGCTACGTGAACGAGGGCGTGAACCTCTCCACCGTTGGCGTTGGCATGGGCAACTACAACGACGTTCTCTTGGAGCAGCTCGCCAACGACGGCAACGGCAACTACATCTACATCGACAACCTCAGCGAGGCGTGGAAGTCTTTCGTCGACAATCTCACATCCACCCTCCAGGTCATCGCCAAGGACGCCAAGATTCAGGTCTCCTTCAACCCCGAGGTCGTTCACAGCTATCGGTTGATCGGGTACGAGAACCGCGACGTGGCCGACCGCGACTTCCGCAATGACTGGGTCGACGCAGGTGAAGTCGGAGCCGGACACAGCGTGACGGCCCTCTACGAGCTACGGCTGCATGAACGCGCCGACGGCCCGATAGCCAAGGTCCACGTCCGATACCAGGACCCCGATTCCTACCAGATCCACGAGGTGAGCCGGAACTTCAACCGGCGGGACATTCGAGGACGATTCGAGGACGCATCGCCGCGCTTCCAGCTCGCGGCAACCGTCGCCCAGTACGCCGAGGTGCTCCGCGAGAGCTACTGGGCCCAGCACACCACGTTCGAGGACGTGCGCTACCACGCAGACCGTGTTCACAACATGCTCCGCGACGACCCCGAAGTAACCGAGTTCGCCAAGCTCGTCAGCATGGCTTCAGGTATCTCATATAGGTAACACCCACAGTCTAGCCGGTTCCGAGCGCACCAGGTGCTCGGAACCGGCGACCCTAGAAACACTCTGCAAAGGAGAAAACAACGATGAAATCTACATTCAAGGCAGCCCTTATCATAGCCGGAATCGCCCTGTTTGGCGTACTGTTCGTCGCCTGCGGCTCAGACTATGCGGAAGAGCCCGCAGAACCGGCACCCGCCCCAGAGAGGGCGCAGGCCGAGCCTCCTGCTCAGGCTCCGTCAATGGTTCAGCAGCAGCCCGCGCCCGCACAGCCAGCGAGGGAACCAGAGGCCCCGATGGCCGCGCAGGCCGCTGCCGCGGCAATAGCAAGTGAACCTGCTCCGGCAGCGAGAATCGGTCAGGACAACACCATGGCGATGGAAGCCTACAGTTCGTCCAGCGACGACTCCAAGTCCGAATCGGTCTCCACAGAAGAGCCTCAGGCCATGACAGCACAAGAATACGTGCAACAGCTTCCTGTACCCGAGGACATTGCAAAAGCAGTTGCCGACGGCGTATCCGCAGGGATGAAAAACGCACAAGGCGCGACCAAAGAGGAAGTGGCCCAAATGGTCCAAGACGCAGTGGCCGCCGCATCGGTGGGACAAGTGACTAGAGGTGACATCGAGGAACTAGTTTCCAAGAGCGTACAAGACGCCGCATCAGGCGGGCTGACCAGTGCCGACGTCCAGAAGATTGTCGACAGTGCCCTACAGGCCACAACTAAGGCCATAGAGTCATCCGCTATTGCCGCACAGTCAGCAACGGCCGATTCAGCACAGACGACTACTCAATCCACGGCAGGCGCCGCCGCAACGGGAGCACCCCCTCCTCCGGGAGGCGGCGCCCTGCCTCCAGCCCCCGTCACTCCGCCCAATCGCGACTACGGCGATACGGGCCACGTTCCCCCTTCGCCTCCGTCCTACGACACCACCTTCTTCCAAAACTACGGCGTAAATCCCTTCATCGACCCCCGTGCCGACCATCTCTCTACATTTGCAATGGATGTCGACACGGCTTCGTACTCGGTGGCGCGACGCTTCGTGCTGGACGGCAACAGGCCCGATCCCGACTCAGTGCGTGTCGAGGAGTTCGTCAACTACTTCGACCAGGAATACCCTCAGCCACGCAGAGGCGCATTCGCTATCCACGTCGACGGCGCCCGATCGCCCTTCACCCAGGACACGTGGATAGCCCGTGTGGGCATCCAGGGACGCGACGTCCCGGACCACCGGCGCAAGGACGCGACCCTCGTCTTCGTGATCGACACCTCCGGTTCGATGTCCAGAGAGAACCGGCTCGAACTCGTCAAGCGCGCGCTGCGTCTCCTCGTACGTGAGCTTCGACCCACCGACCAGATCGGCATCGTCACCTACGGAGACCGAGGACACGCCATTCTCAACCCCACTGAGGCGAAGCACGACGATTACATCCTCGAGGTCATCGACGGGCTCTATCCCGGCGGCTCTACCAACGCCGAGGAGGGTCTAAGGCTGGGCTACGAAATGGCCGACCGCTGGCTGAACCCTCAGCGCATAACCAGGATCATCCTCCTCTCCGACGGCGTGGCAAACGTTGGACAGACTGGCCCCGGAGCCATTCTGAATCAGGTGCGCAAGTACGTGAATGAGGGCGTGACCCTCTCAACCGTCGGCGTCGGCATGGGCAACTACAACGATGTCCTCATGGAACAGCTCGCCAACGACGGCGACGGTAACTACTTCTACATCGACAACCTCACCGAGGCGTGGAAGTCTTTCGTCGACAACCTCACCTCCACGCTTCAGGTGATAGCCAGGGACGCGAAGATCCAGGTCTCTTTCAACCCGGATGTCGTCCACAGCTACCGTCTGATCGGGTACGAGAACCGCGACGTTGCCGACCGCGACTTCCGAAACGACAGCGTGGACGCCGGTGAAGTCGGCGCAGGACACAGCGTAACCGCTCTCTACGAGCTACGCCTGCACGAGAGGGCCGACGGCCCCATTGCCAAGGTGCATGTGCGGTACGAAGACGCCGACTCCCAAAGAATCTTCGAGGTGGACCGGAACTTCAACATTAACGACCTCCACCAGCACTTCGAGAGCGCGTCCCCGCGCTTCCAGCTTGCGGCGACCGTCGCCCAATACGCCGAGGTGTTGCGCGAGAGCTACTGGGCACAGCACACGACGTTCAACGACGTGCGCTACCACGCCGACCGCGTCGGCGGCATTCTCAGGAACGACCCCGAAGTAACCGAGTTCGCCCGCCTCGTCAACATGGCGGCGGGCATCGCCGACGGGTAAGGGCGGGACTATGTCCGTCATCGGAGCGTCGGAAAGACGTTCCGGTGACGGATCCACTTTACGTAGTTCTAAAAGCTGGCAGTGGACAGACTTAGGTGCCCTCGCTCGACTTGAGATCGGTTGGCCTGGGCCAGTCGAATACTCGAAGAGCATCGCCAGTCCAGGTGACGAAATGTACTACCGAAGGAAATGAGTGAGAGGAAAATAGAATGAAATCACACATCCTGTTAACAATACTTATCATCGGAACACTTCTGACGACACTTCTATTCGTTGCGTGTGGCAGCGACGACTCTGGAGATTCAACTGGTCAAGCGGCCGCGCCGGCTCCTGCTCCGGCCCCAGCAGCTGCACCCGCGCCAGCGCCCGCTCCTGCTCCGGCCCCGGCTGCTGCTTCTGCTCCGGCCCCCGCACCAGCGGCTGCTGCTGCAGCCGCCCCAGCCCAGGCCGCTGCAGCGTCACCCGCTCAGGCCGACACCTCCACCTTGGCGGAAATCGGAGCGACCGGCGAGGGCGACCTGGCCAAGCTCGTCCAGCAGCAGCGCATCGTCGTTCGCACGGTCCACATGGGACTCGTCGTCTCCGACATACAGGTGTCTATGGACAAAGTAGCATCCCTCGCCGCCAACATGGGAGGATGGACCGTTTCGTCGGAGAGGGCGGATGACAGCGGAAAGTTCTCTCACCACCCATCTTTCAGCGGAAAGGTCGCAGTGCGCGTACCTGCCGAAAGGCTCGATGAGGCCATCGGGCAGGTGAGGAACGTCGCGGTTGCGGTCGAGTCTGAGATAACTACAAGCAAGGACGTGACGGCCGAATACTTTGATTCACAGTCCCGGCTCAGAAACCTTCGTGCTACCGAGACTGCCATGCTCACGCTCCTCGAACGGGCCCCGAACGCACGCGACGCCCTTGAAATCCGCAAGACACTTTCCGAGGTCCAAGAAGAGATCGAAGTCCTGTTGGGCAGACTGAAGCTGCTCGAAGAGACTTCTGCGTTCTCTCTAGTGAACGTCACAATGCGAGTCGAACGGGTCGACCTCCGTGTCGACGCAGGAGCGGACCGCACCGTCAGCATTGGGCAGACCGTCCGATTCAAAGCGACCTTCCGTACGCCCGACGAATCCGCAAATTTCAACGTCGTGTGGAACTTCGGCGACCGCACTCAACCCATCTTCGACACGTTCACCGCGCCAACCTCAGAACCGGGAACTCGCGTCACCGCCTCGGTGACCCACGTCTTCGACGACTATCGTGACTCACCGTACTTCGTCGATGTGAAAATATCCGGGACTTCAGAGTCCAGCCCCCTGTTCGGCCAGGACACCATCAAAATGACCGTCGTCGGTACCGAACAGATGTCGGTGGACGCCGGTGGAGATCAGACCACCGCCGTCAGTCGCCCTGTTCGGCTCCGCGCCTTCTTCGAACCACCTGAAAGCATTGATCGATTCACCTACACGTGGGACTTCGGAGACGGCTCGAATCTCGTCACCGGCAACCGCGCCATCCTTACCAAGGACTCCGACCGTATGGTCACGGCGGTCACGAGCCACGCCTACTCAAGCGCCGAGGAGTCTCCTTACATAGTCCAAGTCAGGATGATTGGGAAAGGGGAAGCCGGCATCGTCGAGGGTTCGGACAAGATCATCGTGACCGTAACCGAGTTACCGGTCATACTCGTTTCCGCCGGCGAGTCGATATCGGTTGAAGGAGGAACGGAAGCGGAGTTCC
Source organism: Dehalococcoidia bacterium (assembly GCA_965247555.1). Lineage (GTDB taxonomy): Bacteria > Chloroflexota > Dehalococcoidia > Lucifugimonadales > VXLM01 > VXLM01. The sequence goes on from CBDFHR010000009.1 coordinate 1,403,095, forward strand.
GCGGATCGTTCAATCGCCCGGCAGGGGTCACGAACCTGAGGTATAGCTGGAGCTTCGGCGACGGCACGGCCCCCGAGAAAGACGACATCGGCGACAAGAACATAATCGAAGCGTCCCACAACTACGTCCACCTGCGACAACAGCCATACGTAGCGACGCTAACCGTCACGGGTGACAGCGAGGCCGGTCCTGTGGAGGCGTCTAGTTCGGTAAACGTCTACGTGATCGAAGGAGAGGGATGGGTCGTAGGCGGATACCGCTTGGAAGGTACCACGAAGGACGCTGTGAGGTCGCTATCAGTACTCGTCAAAGGCCTTACGACTACGGTCATCTGGATTATCGTGTTCAGCCCCTTCTGGGGTGGCGGACTCGCCATCCTGGTGGTTCTCGGTCGCTTCGCAGCGGCCCGTCGTCGTCGGAGGGCCCGTCAGCCCGAGCCGGAGGAGCCTCAGATCTCCAGTGTGGAACCTGCCTCATAGCGACCACCTTACGGCGGGACTCGTTCATAGTAAGCTTGCCTGTCAGCTGGTGCCAGCTTGGCAGTCCGTTTGGCAGGCAAGCAAACTATGGTCGGTGAGCCTGTACCAGTTTAGTCGGTAGGTCAGTTTTTGAGGATGGTCTTACATCCCACTCGTCACTCCCGCGAAAGCGGGAGTCCATGACCCGGGGCGTGAGCATAGCTCCGACTCAACCACCCTACCGTGATACAGGTTCATGGTCGGTCAGTCAATTTGACGCGCAAGAACATGTGGGCTATTATGAATCTACGGCGAAGAACGGCCTAGCCGACCAGCACCTATGGAAATGTCCCACAATGTCCCCAAATGTCCCATAAACACGATGATTCAAGTATCGAAGCAAGTCCTGCACTATTGAGCCTGTATCAGTTTGGTCGGTAGGTCAGTTTTTGAGGATGGTCTTACATCCCACTCGTCACTCCCGCGAAGGCGGGAGTCCATGACCCGGGGCGTAAGTATAGCTCCGACTCAACCACCCGACCGACTAAAATGATACAGGTTCTGCACCATTGTTCTTATACCCAATGCAGCTTGCTATCTGGTATACTTAAGCACCGAACACGACACGACATGATTCGGAGCAACATCTTTGGCCAAGCAATCGGTATTCGCAAAGAACGCAAAGCGCAAGAAGGCCGTCGAAAAGTACGCTGAGAAACGCAATCGGCTCTTGGAGATCGCCAAGGACCCTAAGGCCTCATACGAGGACCAGCTTGAGGCGCGTCACGAGTTGGCCAAGCTGCCCCTCAACGCGAATCCGAACCGAGTCCGCAACCGCTGCGAGGTCACTGGCCGCCCCCGCGGGTATTTGCGTCACTTCGGCCTGTCCCGCATCACTTTCCGCGAGATGGCCCTCAAGGGCATGCTCCCCGGCGTCCGCAAGGCAAGCTGGTAGCGTAACCTTCTACCGGAGCGTTCTGCCGGTCTCTTCCCCGCCGGGGGAGGGATACAGAGAGGGGACGTGAGCAGTTACTTCCGCAGGTACGGCCCCGGCACGGAGGGTAACGTTGCTCAGGGCGAACGTGTTTTCCTGCCTTTTTCTCTCTGAAAGCGTATTCTGAGATAGTTTCCAAGGGGACGAGAAATGTCATTGTCAGGCATGGAGGAACTAAAGGACGCTATTCTGAGCCTGCCAAAAGCCGACTACACTCACTTGAGACAGTGGTTCTTCGATGAAATGGATTGGCAGAGATGGGACACTCAGATAGAAGCAGACTCGGATGACGGGAAGCTGGCTTTCCTGACCGATGAGGCGTTGAAGAGCAAAAGGGAAGGCGCCTTGACAGATCTGTAGATGAGCCATCGAGCGTCCCGCCGTTTCTGGCGCCATTTCGACCGGCTGCCAAAACGCACGCAGGCCAACGCCAGGAGGACTTTCGACCTGCTAAAGACTAATCCGAGTCATCCAGCATTACGGTTCAAGAAGGTCGGAACCCTCTGGTCCTCCCGTGTAGGCCGAGCATACAGAGCACTCGCCGTTGAAGACGACGACGGCTTAATCTGGGTATGGATAGGCCGCCACGACGAATACGAGCAGCTGATTGGCAGGTAGGTAGACTCAGATGTTCAGGTAGAGGTTCGCCAATACGTAGGCGCCGAACCCCAGTCTATCTCTCCGTGAGCGGATATCCTTCCCCGCCAGGGATCAGTTGCCTCACACCTCCTGCAGCGGCAGGACGATGTGCGAAGAATGCCCCGCACTATGGAAGATGGACTGATGCGCGATCTCGTACCGCCGCTCCAGTCCTAGCGGCCCGCCCGTGTTCGGATTCACGTCGAAGCGCGGCCAGTTGCTGCTGCTGATGTCAAGCCGAATGCGGTGCCCCTTGCGGAACACGTTCGACGTTGGATACAGGTGAAAGACGAACTCGTAGGGCGTGCCGGGTTCCATTGGCTCCGGCTCGGTCCAACCGTTTCGATAACGGGCGCGAATGATCGAGTCCGTGATGTTCATCGCGAAGCCGTCGGGGTAGTCGTCGGAGGGCGGGTGAACGTCGATGAGCTTGGCCGTGAAGTCGGTGTCTTTCGCTGACGATGCCGCCCACAGATGCATCACGATGTGGCCGGTCACCTCGGTATCCTCTTCGAGTTCAGGCGTTTGGAACGTGAGGATGTCGTGCCGCGTGTTTAGCGGTAGCTCGTTCACGCAGCCAATAAAGTCCGCCCTGCCCCGCTGATCGAACGCTCCGGCCCGAATGATCGAGTCCGCCGCTGAGATGCCACCGCCCATCGTCGGCACGGGGTCCATGGGATCGAACGTGTAGCCGGTCGATTCCGCCTCAACGTCGGTCGGCTCCTCGTTGGACAGCGAACCGTCCGAGTGCATGAAGAACGGGGTCTCCTCCGTGCCCGGTACAGGCCAGTCGGGCTCGCTTCGCCAATACCCGCCGTGGTCGAGTCGGCGGTCGTAGTCGTGCTTATTCATCCGCTGGCTTCCCGTCCCCATCGTGAATATGCGGACCGGAGACCACTCCGCGAACTCGGTGTCCATGCCCTTCATATAGTGGTCGAACCACGCCAGTCGCAGGTCGTTATGGTTGATCTGCGAGTCGAGGCCGAAGTCAACGTCGCCCGAGTAGGTCAGCTCATACATCCCGTGCGTCCACGGCCCCATCAGGAGGACCTGCTGCGATTTCTTGATGGCTGACAGCTTCATGTAGCTCATCGGCGTGTTCCGCGCATACGAGTCGTACCAGCCGCCGAGGTAGAGCGTTGGCACGTCCGAGTGCTCGTCGAAATACTCGTCCATGGCGTAGCCGCGCTGCTTCCAATAGTCGTCGAACTCGCCGTGCGTCAGGATGTCTAAAGCCCACTGTTCATAGGTCGGCAGCCTGCGGAGCACCGTCGCGCCCTTCTTGAGTGGAAACTGCCGCACGATGTCGGGCATGTCTTCCATGAAGGCCTTCATAATCTCCGCCTGAAGTCCGGGATCGGCCATGGCCTCCTTGCTCGTCATCGCCATCCGAAAGACGTAGACGTGGAAGCGCTGCTCCAGAGCGCCGTTCTGACGCATCGAGCCGTGATAGTAGTTCGCCGCGCCGACCGCTACGGTCATGGTCGCAAGGTGCGACGGAGCCATGGTCGCCAGGGCGCTCTGATCACTGCCCGAGTACGAGCCGCCCATCGTGCCGACCTTGCCGTTGCTCCAATCCTGGACGCCAAGCCACTGCACCGTGTCGTACCCGTCCGGCGCCTCCTTGGCAAAGGCATACCACTCCCCTTCCGACTCGAACCGGCCGCGAACGTCCTGGATGACCGTCACGTAGCCCCGCCGAGCGAAATATCTCGCGTTGGCGACCTGCCGAGGCGCTGTCTTGTCATAAGGCGTCCGTTCAACGATCACCGGGAATCGCCCCTCTGCCGGACTCCCATTCAAAGACGGAAAATAGATGTCCGACGCAAGCCGCACTCCGTCCCGCATCGGTGTCGTGACGTTCTTCCAGCACGTCACGTCATAGGCAATCGGGGATCCTTCGTAGGGGACATTCACTGCACTGCTCTCCTGTGTTTGGTTGCCGTACCCGCGCTTGACATGAACGCAGAGGCGGCCCGGATTATATGGCACCTATCGACTGCCCGACAAGACAACCGTATCATTATTGCCTACCCGAATCGTGGGAGTGACAAAGACGTATGCCCCCAGTGAAGCTGGCAGTCATCGGGCTTGGTCTGATGGGCAGCCGCCACGTCGAGATTATTCAGTCGTTTGACGGCTGCGATCTCGTAGGCGTCTGTGACCTCAACCCAGACCTTCGGGCCATTGCCGACCGTCATGACATCCCATTCTTCCAAGACATAGGTGAGATGCTCGACCATACGAAGCCGGACGGGGCAATCCTAGCCACCCAGAGCGCCGCGCACGTCGAGACATTCGAGGCCTGCGCTCGCCGTGGAGTGCACACACTCATCGAAAAGCCCGTCGCCGACACCACGGAGGCCGCCCTTCGCATAGCCGAACTCGCCGACGCTACGAACACACAGGTGCTCGTCGGACACCACCGTCGACACAATCCCCTGGTCAAAGCAGCGCATGGCATCGTCACGGGCGGAGAAATTGGTGACCTCTTGGCCGTCTCCATGATGTGGACTCTCATGAAACCTGAGGGCTACTTCGACATAGAGTGGAGGAGCGTGAGACCGGACGGCGGCCCGGTCCTCATAAACCTCGTTCACGAGTTCGACATCCTCCGGTACATCTGCGGAGAGATCGATCAGGTCTTCGCGCAGGGTCGCTCGACGGCGCGCGGGTTCGAGGTCGAGGACTCCGTCAGCATCTCACTCAGCTTCAGCAACGGGGCCGTCGCCACAATCCTGGGCAGCGATGCCGTCGCCGCCCCTTGGTCGTATGAGGCGACGACCGGCGAAAACCCGCTGTACTACAACGTTCCTGAAAACTGCTACTACTTCACGGGGACCGACGGCGCGCTCGCCTTCCCACAAATGGAGCTGTGGAAATACCCCGAGAGGAACAGGGGCGGCTGGCAGCACCCAATGCAGAAGTCGGTCGTACCCGTGACACGCGCTAATTCCCTGACGGTCCAACTCGCCCACTTTTGCGATGTGGTGCGGGGAACGCAGCCGCCTCTGGTCGATGCCCGAGACGGCGCGCGTTCCCTGGCCGCGGCTCTCGCCATCCTGCGGTCGATTGACACCAATATGCCAATTCAGCCGTCCATCGACCCAGTGTGACGCTACAACACCACGGCCTCAGTCACCCTTGACGTTGACGATCTGGCTGAAGGTATGCACGATCTCGACAAGGTCCTTCGACTGCTCCATCACCGTGTCGATGTCCTTGTACGCGCCCGGTAGCTCGTCGATGAACTCTTTGGAGCGCCGCACCTCGATGCCCTGCATGTCTCGGTCGAAGTCGTCCATCGTGAACCTTTTTCTCGCCTGCGTCCGTGAGAATCGTCGCCCTGCCCCGTGCGGGGCCGTCTCGAACGCATCCACACTGCCCAGACCCCGCACGACGTAACTTGCGGTGCCCATCGAGCCGGGGATGAGACCCATCTGTCCCTCTTTGGCCTGGATCGCGCCCTTCCTCGATACCAACACGTCCTTGCCGTAGTGGCGCTCCTTCTGCGTGAAGTTGTGATGGCACTGGATGCGTTCCAGCTCAAGCTCGCCCTCGTGACCGCCCTCCCCATACACTGTATAGCTGAGTTCGGTCATCACCCGGTCCATCATCTCCTCTCGGTTCAAGAGCGCGAAGTCCTGTGCCCAGCGGAGGTCGCGGGTGTATTCGTCGAACTCCTCCGTGCCTTCGCTCAGGTATGCCAGATCGCGGTCAGGCAGGCGAATCGACTCCCGTTTCATCAACCTCTGCGCTGTCCGGATGTGCTGCATGGCGATCTTGTTGCCGATGCCACGCGAACCGGAGTGCAGGAACGCCCAAACGCCCTCCGACTCGTCCAAGGTTATCTCGATGAAGTGGTTGCCCGAACCGAGAGAACCCAGCTGGAGCCTCCAGTCCGCCCTGCCGGAGAGCTTCCGGTAGAGGCCCAATCGCTCCCCGGCCTTCTTCTCCAGCGTGGCAACCCGTGCCTTCGCCGTCGACGACACACTCCGGTTGTACTTGCCTGCGCTGAGCGGAATGCGCCGCTCGATCCCCTCTCGGATGCCGCTGAGTCGTGCAGGAAGGTCGTCGCGGGACAGCGGCGTCCGCACGGCTACCATGCCGCAGCCTATGTCCACACCCACCGCCGCCGGGATTATTGCCCCGTCGGTGGGAATGCACGAGCCGACCGTCGCCCCCATCCCAACATGGCAGTCGGGCATGATAGCCACGTGCTTGTAGATGAACGGCATCGACGCGATCTTCACGATCTGCTGCATGGCCGCCGGCTCGATCTGCTCCGGCGGCAGCCAAGATATGGCCGTCTTGTTGATCTGGTACATGGTTCTTTACCTCCAAGAAGATTTTCTGATTTCACTGTGGCCGACAAACAAAAAGACCCTGGGCTTTCGCCAGGGTCTCTCTTCAAAGACAATATGTCTAAGCGATCAGTCCCTGGCGGGGCCTGCACGTCCTCCAAAGGCACGCATAGCCGCGAACCTTGTTTGAATATCTAGTTGGCCGAGTATAGGAAGCGCGATCTTGCTGCCTTTAGCTAGGATTGCCGGAGCATCATCCGGCTCAGTCTCGGGTATTGCCTTTCCAAGTTACGACGCTGGCACGAAAAGGTCAACAATTTCTCATAGTCATGGACAGATCACCCGGTTCACCTAGGACGTCCAAGGGTCCTGTCCTACCGCTCCAATGCCACACATGCCACACCGCCGGTCGCCGATTCACTCCACGCAGTTATCATACGCTCTGCAGCATGTTCGCGTAGTCTCTGCCTGCCGTAGGAGCGGGCAAAGGCTTACCATCCTGCCGATACAACGCGATCGCTTCATCGACGATGACGCACAACTTCTCGAAAACCACTTTCAGGACCGTGACATCCGCCGTAAATCAGTCCTGGGGCACTTCCTACGTAGCACTGGTCCTCATGAGACCACTCGACCAGTTTCACATATCTTGCGCTGTCCTTCATCGCATCGACTCCTCAATCGCCTTTTGGATTGTCCGAAACTGATAATGCCTTAGTTCCCATTGAAAGTCTTGAACCACTAAACGAGCTACCCTTACTCAACACTCCATACCGCTTCCAACCCCAGAAACCTCCCCACATCCTCCACTTCCTCATCGATGCCCGCTCGCACTTCGTCCGAAAGCGCCTCGAACGGGCTCACGGTAATCGACAGCTTGCTCAAGGCATTTGTGCGCTATGATTTTGAGATAGTTTCTAAACGAGCTACCCTTACTCAACACTCCATACCGCTTCCAACCCCAGAAACCGCCCCACATCCTCCACCTCCCTATGGATGCCCGCTCGCACTTCGTCCGAAAGCGCCTCGAACGGGCTCACCGATATCGACAGCTTCCGCCCCGTGCGCTTGCGCGACCACGTGGCGACAGCCCGTCCATCGACCAAAATGGTCGGACGAATAATGCCGCCTCCGGGATGCACCCGCTTGAGCAGTTCTGGCCCCACTCCCAAGTCACGAGTGCGATAGCCAAGCAGATAGGGATCGAACGCGCCCAGCATCTTGATCGCCGGTCTTTCGTCCACCATCACTTCGTCGGGCAGCCCGGCGCGTGTCCGGGGCATCCACATCGGCGTCCCGTCCACCTCGACCCCGAGCAGTTCGTCCGCAATCGACTCGAACGCCCTGCGGACCTCAGCGACAGGTAGACCGGACCAGGTCCCGTAGTCTTCCTGCGTGGCTGGACCGTAGGCCGAAACGTACCGGCGAACAAGCTCCACTCCCGGATCGGCCACCTCGGAGCAATCACCGTCCAGCCACGAGTCCAGCAGGACGTGGGTCGCCTTGCTGTTCACGGTCGGCCCAAAGCAAATGATACCCTCCATCGAAGCCCGGCTGAGCATATGGGGCACCGCCTGACCCTCTGCAGGAAGTCCGTGTGCTCGCCATTCCTCCGCGATCAGTTGTCGAGTGAGCGCACCTCGCTCCCCTAAAGCCTCACGCATCACGGGAACCGCCCTAGCGTAGACCTCAGGTGTCAGACCAAGTTCCCGATGCCGCCGCTGGGCCTTGCGGACCATGTTCGGCCCGACCAGCCGAAGTATCCACCCTACGTCCTCGGCGGGCAGCAGATGCATCGTGCCACGCATAGCCCACGTCCGCACCACGGAGCGCTCCTCCACCCTCGCCGTCTCAACATTGTCCTCGGTCGTCGCGTCCGTCCGCACTCGCACCGCCAGCACCTCCGCAACCGCATCCTGCGCCTGTACCGCCGCGATACTTCGGACGATACCGGCGACACCAAACGGCACACTTGCGTTCAAATGTTGCGAGTGGAGGCGGAGGCGTCGTGCCTCTGTTCCCGTTAGTGAAATACTCAAAACCGCTCCATTGCGACCTGTGTAGTATTGGTTTGAGCACTGACAGTGTGAATGTTCTTGATCGGCAGCGTCAATTCCCTCCCCGACCGGTATAACAATGCTCGGCCGTGCTTGTCCTGAACCAACAAGAAAAGGCTGTTGCATAAATAGAACGTTTATGCTATGCTGCCCGCGTCAAGGCTCACGGAGCTGCCGAAACACATACGAATATAGGAGGCCTTTCAATGACCACCGGGCAAGACACCTTAATCGAGTCGGCGATGAACGACATTGAGAAGCGATTTGGGCGCGGGGCGATCATGCGTCTCGGCGACAGAGACACTTTTAGTCCCGCGACGCCCATACCGACGGGGTCGCTGGCACTGGACCTTGCACTTGGAATAGGCGGCGTGCCAAGAGGCCGAGTCACTGAGATATTCGGCGCGGAGTCGACCGGAAAGACGACTCTCGCGTACCACATCATGGCTGAAGCCCAGAAAAGCGGAGGCACGGCCGCCTACATCGACGTGGAGCACGCACTCGACCCCGAGTTCGCGCGGACCTGCGGCGTCGATACCGATAACCTGCTCGTTTCCCAGCCGGACTACGCCGAACAGGCGTTAGAGATCTGCGAGTACCTCGTCCGCAGCGGCGCGGTGGCGGTAGTGGTCATTGACAGCGTCGCGGCTCTCGTCCCCAAAGCCGAGCTCGAAGGCGAGATGGGCGATCAGCACCTCGGCCTACAGGCCCGCATCATGTCACAGGGCCTCCGAAAGCTAACGGCTGCGATCAGCCGCCACGACACCGGGGTCATCTTCATCAACCAGCTCCGAGAGAAAATAGGTGTCCTCTGGGGCAATCCGGAGACCACGCCGGGGGGGCGAGCTTTGAAGTTCTACAGCTCCGTTCGCATCGACCTCCGCAGGGGGGAGTCGGTCAAGAACGGAAGCGAGATCATTGGCACGCACGTGAAGGCGCGTGTCGTGAAGAACAAGGTCGCACCACCCTTCCGAACCGCCGAATACGACATCATGTTCGGCGAAGGCATCAGCCAGGAGGCCGACCTCTTGGCGCTAGGTGTGGAAATGGGGCATGTGCAAAAGAGCGGCTCGTACTACTTCTTCGAGGATACTCGATTGGGACAGGGCCGTGAGAACGCGAAGCAGTTCTTGAAGGAAAACGACGGCATCGCCGCTAAGATCGAGGGACTGATACGTGGCAAGACCGAAGTAGAGCACACGCCGGAAGCCGCTCCGGGCAGCGAGAATGGCGTCGCCGCAGGCGCCACGTCCTAAAGTCGTGAAGACAGTCCGCGAAATCGGAACGAGGCTCGAGCCGTTCATCGACGATTGGCTGATCGAACGCATGGACGGCATGAGTCTCCGTCTGCACCAACCCGTCGCCAAGGAGATCGCATTCCGGTTCGATCAGCCATGGGAGGGTACGTCCAGCATCTTCATCAGGGTCATGAAGGACGGGGATATCTACCGGAACTGGTACCGTGCCGGGGCCGACCGCAACCAGGCTGCCGCCTACGCAGAAAGCTCCGACGGCATCCACTGGGAGCGTCCGAACCTCGGCTTCGTCGAGTACGACGGTTCGACCGACAACAACATTATCCTGCGGGACGACGGTATAACGAACCTCGCCGTCTTTCGCGACGACAACCCCTCAGCATCGAACGACGAGCGATACAAGGCTATCGCCAAAGGCCCGAAGATAGACGGTCGGGCGACGATACGCGGCCTGACCTCGCCGGACGGATTCCGCTGGAAGGTGATCAACGTCGACCCGATCCTCGTCGCGCCTGACGACGGGTGGCCCATGTTCGACTCGACGAACGTGGCCTTCTGGGACGAGGTGCGGGGACAGTACGTCGCCTACATGCGCGGCTGGTTCCAAAGAGAGGGTCGCTTCTCCTCTAATCACCGTGGCGGAGTTCGTTCGATCCGACGGAGCGTTTCTCCCGATTTTCGCACGTGGACCCCGCCCGAATTCATCGACATGGGAGACTCGGAACCTGAACACCTCTACACCAACGCCGCTACGACGTACTTCCGCGCTCCTCACATCTACCTGATGTTCCCGCGCCGGTTCGTCGTGGGGCGAAAGCTCCGCGACGACTGGGCCGAAGACGGCCTATCCGACGCCGTCTTTATGAGTAGTCGAGACGGCATTCACTGGGACCGCAGATTCATGGAACCGCTGATCCCTACCGGCAGGGATATCGACGACTGGACCGATCGTAGCACGACGCCGGGAGTCGGTCTCGTGCCGACAGGTCCCGATGAGATGTCGATCTACTACAAGGAGCACAATCGGCTGCCGACCGTGCGAATGCGCCGTGGCGTCTTCCGAACGGATGGGATCGTCTCGCTCTATTCCTCATATAGAGGCGGTGAGTTCGTCACGTATCCGCTAACCTTCGAGGGCGACCAACTGGTGCTCAACTACGCCACGTCGGCGGCCGGGAGCGTACGTGCCGAGATGCAGGACGCGCACGGCGCTCCTCTTCCCGGACGCGCACTCACCGACTGCGACGAGATTTTCGGAGACGACATCGAGCGAGTTGTCAGCTGGCGCGGCGACGCGAACGTGGACGATTTAGCGGGGCATCCAGTCCGATTAAGAGTGACGAGCGCCAACTACGCCGACTTCTACTCCGTCCGCTTTCGGCGGAGTCACTAAGAGGTAGGGCTACGGCAGTTCGATCGTAGACTCAACCGTATCCTTCAGTTCCTGGGCTACCTCTTCGGCGTCGCGGTCGCCGTCGATGATGTGGAACCCCTTGGTGGGGGCCATTGCGAGGAACTGCTCCCGAATCTGTTGCTGATAGCTGATGAAGCTCGCGTACATGTCGCGAATCTGTTGCTGATAGCTGATGAAGCTCGCGTACATGTCGCCGTCTCGGTGGATGTCCATCCCCGACTCCCAATAGTCGAGATAATGAAGGTTCCCGAGCACCCGCTCCGCCAACACCTCCGGTTTCACATCCAAGTAAAGCACGACGTCCGGCACGATGGCGAACCCGAACACGCCCTCAATCCACTTCACATCCACTCCACGCACGACGTCGCGCGCAATCGGAGTGTAGACATACCGGTCGGCCAAGACGATGAAGTCCGCCTCAAGCGCCGGAACGATAACGTTTTCGATCTGGTCTGCCAGGTCCGTGGCATAGTAGAGCGAAAACGTAAGCGGCCCCAGCGAGTAGCCTTGCATCACATCCTGGAGCTTCTTCCCCACGAGCCTCGACCGCTTGAGGCCGGTTTGAGCGGAAGCGTATCCCCTCCGCTCCAGCCAGTCGCGCAGCAGACGGATCTGTGTTGATCGCCCTGCGCTGTCCGGGCCCTCGATTACGATCAGCCTCCCTCTGAGCGTGGATAGGTTGATATCGGGGATGCCGGCCCCGAAGTACGCTCGCTGAGCGATTCCCGCTGTGGCCGTCATTGCGACGCCTCCCCTGGCGCTCTGGGACGGACGTACTGAGACAGGTCAAGTCGATCGCGAATGAGGTCTCGAAACTCCTGCTGCTGCTCACCGGCGGGCTTTGTCGCGTCTACGATATGAAAGGGAAACTCGTGCGACATTCGCTCGTAGGCCTCGTGAATCTTCGTCTGAAACATGCGATAGCTCTCCATGTGATCCGACGAAAATCCAATATCCATGCCCGCCTCATAGTAGTTCAAGTTGCGGCTTCGGCCAACGGCTCTCGCAAGCGAAACATTCACCGGCACCCTGAACCAAAGCGTCAAGTCCGGCTGACGCGCAAAGCGGTACATGTGCCGGATCCAGACCGGGTCGCATCCCCGCACCGTGTCTCTCGCATACGCCGTGTATATGTACCTGTCGGAGAGTACGAGGTAGCCGGCGTGAAGCAGGGGAACGACCTGGCGCTCGTACCGGTCGGCGAAGTCGGTCCCGTGGATCAAGGCGAAGGTGGTGGGGCTGAGCATCTGCCGCTTCTTCGCGGCCTTCGTTGCGCTCTCGACGAGGGGCGACGAGTTCCATTCCGTGAAGAAGACCTTGTAGCCCTCAAGCTCAAGCCACCGCTTCACGAGGCCAATCTGTGTGGACTTCCCTGAGCCGTCCAAGCCCTCCACCGTGATGAGCTTGCCCGGCATCTTGCCCCTGCCGTCTTCGATCGACATCGCACCTCACCCCTCTCCCGAAGTGACCTTCCCTCATTATCAAAAGCTCTTTCGCGAGCCGTCAAGGTACGAGAAGGTTCGTAGCCCACTATTTAGGTAGCTCCCGCTCATACCCGTAACAAGGGAATCGTCCCGAAACCACTACTCAATACGAACCTGGGAATATCCATAACAACACACCCTATGGTATCGCTTTGGCTGGTTACCTTGATGATTCCCCCTCAATTGTCCAGGTATCCTTCTTCTGGTACCGTAGAACGGCACTCGTCCTATAACACGGAGAGAAATCCGCATTGATTCGCATAGAGCACTCCATCGTCATCGACCGACCACTCGACGAAGTGTTTGACTATCTCGCAGCTCCTTGGAACATGCCGGAATGGCAGGAGTCCGTCCTTGAAGCGAACCCGATCGGAGACCAGCCCATCGGATCGGACACGAGGGTCCGTGTTCGGCGGCGGTTCATGGGGCAGACTGTGACGCTGGTGATGGAAACTACGGAGTTCAGGCCAAATGAGCGGTTCTCGTTCGCGTCTGAATCAGGCCCCGTAGTACTGAGAGGCTCAGTCGCGGTCGAACCGCACGCCGGGGGAACTTCCGTAGCATTCACGGTGTCGGGCGAGGCTGAAGGTCTGTTCTCACTGGCGGGGCCTTTCATCGAGCAGTTCGTCCGCAAGGAGACGGTCGAAAACGCCGCACGGCTCAAAGACATTCTCGAAGCAAAGGGTTGAAACCAGAGCGCCAATGACGGACAAAACCGAACAGCTACCTCTGAACGACGTAACGGACTACGGTCTCTGTTTCGCATGCGGGCCGCGCAACCCCTATGGCCTCAAGCTCCACTTCGAGCGTGACGGTGATCGGATCGTCTCGCGCTTCACCGCCCTGGAAGAGTATCAAGGGTTTCCTGGCTACCTGCACGGCGGCATCATCACGGCCCTGTTGGACGAAGTCATGAGCCGGGTATCGATCGTTAACCAAAACCGCTGGTCTATGACGGCCGGGATCGACGTGCATTTCCGCAAGCCGGTGTTCATCGGACAGGAGGTGACGGCCGTTGCCGAGCACCTCGAATCGAACAGGCGCGTGGTGACTGCACAGGCGGAGCTGGTTCTGCCGGACGGCACGGTAGCCGCCAAGGCTACGGGCAGGTTCTTCCACGTGCCTCAAGAGAGACTGGCAGAGATGACGTCCGACTATCCTGCGCTCGCCCGCGACTGGATGCGCTAGCCTGCCGTTTGGTGAGGACGGTTAGCTGAAGAACAGCCGCTCTGCCGTGCCACGCAGGATCTGGTCGCGGTCGGACTCGGACAGGCCGAGCTTGTCGCGCACGACGGAGATCGAGTCCTCCATCGTTTCCTTGACGACCTGGTACGGGGAGTCGCTCCCCCACATGCACCGCTCCGGCCCGAAGGCATCGATGATGCGCCCAATCATGGGGATGAGGTCGTCGTGGGGCGGCCCATCCCCCAAAGCGTGAAGGCGGGATATCTTGACGTGGGTATTTGGCAGTGTCGCGATATCGGTAAGTTGTCCAATGTGCTCGTCGTTGATGGGGTCCATCTCTCCGACTCGTGTCATGTGGTCTACGACGACGGTCGTATCGGGGTGCTTCGCGGCCATTTCCTTGATGGTGGGCGCTCCCACCGGATGGGTGATGGGGCACATCGCCTGACCCGTCCTCGCGGCGGCCTCGAACAGACGGTCCCACTGCGGCCCGTCGTAGTCGACTCCTATGCGGAACCCGCGAACTCCCTGGGCCTTCAGCGCCTCCATGTCCTCCTGGACGTTCTCCTTGTTCTCATCGACGATGCCTATGACACTAAACACGTCGGGAAAGCGCTTGATGGCGTCGGTGGCGTAGCTGTTATCGAACTGGTGGTAGCCCGTCTGCACGACGACGACCTTCTCGATGCCCGACGGTCGCGCATGGCGCAAGTACATCTCCGGAGTAAAGTCCGGCGGGTCGAGGTCCGCGGCCGTCTGCTCTCCCGCGAGGGGGTAGCTATCCACGTCGGAAGTCCAGATATGAATATGGGCGTCAATCCAGGCCATTGTTTCTCCTTTGGGGGCTGATTGTGATTTTTCCCCCTCTCTGTATCTCTCCCCCGGCGGGGGAGAGACTTGTTGGTTATCCCCGCCGGGGGATAGACTTTTTGGTTATTCCCCGGTGGGGGAGAGACTAGGGGGTATCCCCGGCGGGGGACAGGTTATTGCTCGGCGTCTATGCTCGTTTGAATATCTGGAAGCGGTGGCGGTTGCTCTCCACAACGTATACCCGGTCTTGCGCGTCCACCGTCACGGCGACCGGTCCCCAGAAGTACGGCTCGGTCTGCGAGGACACTTGATAAGGGTCGTCGGCGAGATGCGGGGGCAGCTCCGGCGTCAGGTTCGAAATTTCCCGCACCTCAACCTCGTCGGGGTTCGAGTTGAAGAAGTCCTTCGCCCACTGCGACAGCGTGGCGCGTCCGCGCTCGGTTGCGCAGAGCGTCCCGTCGGGCGCGAGCACCTGTAGCCGCTCGTTGCCCCAGTCCGTCACGTACATGTACCCCTCAGAATCGACGGCGACGCCGGAAGGACGGTTGAACAGCGTGTCTCGCAGGCCGCCGAAGGTGTGGAGATGCCGGCCTTCAGGCGAGAAGCGCTTCACGGCGTTGTGACGCCAGTCGGCGACGAGTACGTTGTCGTCCGCGTCGATACCGAGTCCCCACGGCTGGTACAAGCTGTGTTTCGGCGTAACGTCCTCCTCGCGGCCGAACCTGAGGAGGAACCGTCCGGCGGCGGTGAACTTGCTGATGGAGTGGCTGTGCTGATCGGCGATGTATACATTGTCCTGTGAGTCGATGGTGATGCCTGCAGGTCCGTTCAGCTTCCCTTCATCGGAGCCGTGCTCGCCCCATTGATCGAGGAACTTGCCCTCCGAGTCGTAGATAACCACACGGTGGTTGTACTCGTCGGTGATGTACAGCCGCTCCCGGCTGTCGAAGGCCATCGCGACCGGCAAGACGAACTGGCCCGGTCCGCTGCCGTGACCCTCGCTGAACTCGAATAGGAAATTCTCGTCGATGTCCTGGACGCCGACTCTGATGGCCCGCGCCCGCACGGGGTCGCAGCGGCTGATGACGTAGATGCGCCCGTCACTGCTGACGGCGATGCTGTACGGATTGGCAAAACCGCGACCGTTGTCGCCGTTATTGGTGATGCCGATGGTCTTGATGTATTCGAGAGTCGTCGTTGCGGTTGCGGTCGTCATCGGTGTCTGTGAACTCCGTTGTCAGTGAGAGTGGCGTGTAACTTCACGCCATCTGATATTCGCGGGTGGCCGCGATGAGGCCAAGCAGCTCGCCCACTCGCTGCTCCGAGCCGTCGTCGGAAAGGCTCAAGTGGCCCTGCTCGCCTACATGGTCGACTAAAGCTGTCCGAGTGCTATCGGATACCCCGATGGCGCCCATTTGGTCGAGGCAGTTGTCGACCACCTCGTCGGGCGTCAAGGTCCCGCCGTTCGCGTCCGCCAGCTTCCCGATGATGGCCTGCACGCCCGGCTTGGAGGTATCGGCCAACTCGTTCGCCACGAAGTTGACGCGCTCTACCAGCGCTCCGCTGTCGATCCACTCTTCGGCCTCGTGCCAGCCCTCGACCGTCGGTGGATTCAGAAGGCCCTGTCCCATGAAGAAGGCTTGCTCCGCCACCTTGTCGATGCCGAGGGTCGGCCGGCGGTAGCTGCCCGCCGTCTTGATCGCGCCGACGACGTACTCGACCGGCCCTTTCACTCGCGCGTACCGGGCCGCGTCCGATTTGAAGTAGTCGGAGTTGAACAGGGTGCGGAGGACGGACTTGATCTCGTAGTCGGACGCGAAGTAGGATGCGATCATCTCTTCGATAGTGGCCTTGCCGTCATCATCGACGTGGTCGGCGGCGAAGAACTGGAAGAGGCGCGTGCAGATGAAGTCCGCCGTTGCCCGCTGTCTGCAGATGATTGCCACGATGTCCTCGCCGTTGAAGTTCCCAGACTCACCGAGGAACGTCTTATCGCCCTCGTCGTGGTCGTTGGAGCGGTACTGGAAGTGCCACGCGATCCGGCTGTACGGCCATATCGAGTCCTTCATAGCGCGCATCGCCATGTACTCGACGTTTCCGAGCGTCCACCCGGTGAAGGCGCGCGAGGCCTCCTTGATGTCGTCTTCGGTGTAGTTGCCGATGCCCATGGAGAAGAGCTCCAGTAGCTCCCGACCATAGTTCTCGTTAATGTGACCGTTGTGGTTCTCGTTGTTATCGAGCCACAGCAGCATCGCCGGGTCTTTGGATAGCTCGATGAGAATGGTGTCGAACCTGCCCAGTCCGTGCTGTCGGAACATGTCGATCTGGTTCAGGAGGCAACGAGCCTGGTTGAGCTTCGTGTACCCCGTGGCGAAGAGGCTGTGGAAGAACAGAGCGACTCGCTCTTCCAATGGGTTCTTGGAAGTAATCATGCGATAGAGCCAGTTGCCCGCCGCCGAGTACATCTGGCGAAGCTCCGAGTGGTCGACGTGATACCGCCGAATGGCGTCCTGCGGGAGGTCGTTGGGATCGCCGGGGTTCAGAAGTTCCTCGACGGTCTCCTCGTAGCCCATCGACGCTCTTCGTTCCAGCTCGTCGAGGGGAGCGCCGAACGCTGCGCGGCGTATCAGGTGCGCCATGAGGTTGATGTCTTGCCTAGTTGTCGTGGTCATTGCTTCCTCCCAATTCGGCATCGTCCCCTACCCTCATAGCTGAGAAGGGACGCTATTGCCCTTATCAAATTGACTTGGCGTACACCTGAATTCGATGTCTGTTCCGTTCCAGTACGAAGAGCCGTCCCTCCGGGTCGAGGCGCACGCTGATCGGACTCCAGAACACCGTCTCGATCTGCGACGCGACCTCATGCGGGTCGTCGGTGGTCAATAGATGGTACTGTTCGAGGTCGGACTCCGATCTCGCCCGGTTTTCGTCGAGGTTCGCGTCAAGAAACTCCTGCGCCCACACTGACGTGGTTGCCTGACCCTTCAGCAACTGCACGAATCCGCCGTCGGGGTCGAATACCTGGACTCGCTCGTTGCCCCAGTCGGCAATGTACATATATCCGGCTTCGTCGACCTCGACCGAGGCGGGTCGATGAAGCTGTCCCTCGCCATTTCCCGGCTCTCCGTACGAGGCCACGAACTCGCCGTCAGGCGTGAATCGCTGGACGCGGTCGTTCCGCCAGTCGGCCACGTATATGTGGCCGTCCGGCGCGATCCTGAGTCCCCACGGAAGATTGAACTCCCCTTCGCCTGTCCCCTCCGACCCGAACGACTTCAGGAAAATCCCGTCTCTCGTGAACTTCTGGATACGGTTGTTGTTGTGGTCTACGATGAGCAGATTGTCGTCGCAGTCGCAGTCGATGCCGGACGGGCCGTCGATCATCCCCTCCCCGGGACCCTGCGCGCCCCACTTCTTGACGAACTTCACGTCGCTGTCGAAGACCGAGATGCGCTGCAGATGCTCGTCGGCTACGTAGACGTTGCCTTCGGAGTCGAGGGTGATATCCGTCGGCCAGGTAAACTGCCCGTCTCCGCTGCCGTAGGAGCCGAAGTCACCGTAATACCCGGAGTCGTAGTCGATGACGGTGATTCTCGCGCCGCGCGTATCGCCGTCGTGGGACCGCCCCTGCACGAACAGTCGCCCGTCGGAGCGGAATGACATCGCGACGGCGTAGTAGAAGCCGCGAGCGTCCATCGCCGCGACTCCAATAGTGCGGTCGTAGGTGAGGAAGGCGGTCTTGGTTGCAGTCGTCATCTATCCTCTACGTTTCATTGATGCTCGGCCACTTAGCCCTTCTGGAACTCCGGCGTCGCGCCGATAAGCTGTACCATCTCCGCGATGCGCCTCCGGCCGCTGCCGTCGCCGTTTACCTTGAGGTCTCCGTCACGGGCCGCGTGCTCGACCAGCGAATTCCGAGAGGTCTCCGTGATGCGGATCGCGCCCATCCGGTCGAGACAGGCGTCCACGAGCTCCTGCGGTGGCACCGTCCCTCCCGCAGCGGCGATATCGGCGTCAACAGTGTCGGCGATGCCGGTCGTGGCATCCTTTGAGAAGTGTTCGGAGGCGAAGTTGATGCGCTCCACGAGGTTGCCCGTGTCGATCCACTCGTCACCCCAGTGCCACCCCTCTACGCTGGGAGGATTGACCAGTGTCTGGCCCATCAGGCCCATCGCGTTGGCGTCCTCCTGGATCGCGGGAGAGAATGTGCGGTGCTCGCCGGTCAGCCGGAGAACGCCCGCCACGAGCTCGGCGGGACTCTTGACCTTCTCATACCACACAGATTCCGACTTGAAGAAGCCAGACCTGAACATGGTGTCGAGCATGGGCTTGATTGTGCATCCGCCCTTGAAGTAGGCCTCGGACATGATGTCGATGGCCTCGGGGTCGCGTGGCGGCGTGTACGGCCACGACGGCACCGGAGGCTCATCCGCCACGAAGAAGCTGTACATGTGCCGCGCGATGAAACGGGCCGTCGCCTGCTGATCGCAGATGATGTCGACGATGTCTCCGCCGTTGAAGTTCCCCGTGTGTCCGAGGAAGGTAATCTCTCCCTCGTCGTGGTCGTAGTCGCGGAACTCGAAGTGGAGGTTCAGCCGGCCGTACGGCCAGAGCGAGTCGTTGTCCGCCTTGAGCTTCATGTACTCGGTGTTGCCGATCGTCCAGCCGGTAAAGGCGCGAGAGGCCTCTTTGACGTCGTCTTCGGTGTAGTTGCCGACGCCCATCGAGAAGAGTTCCAGCAACTCGCGTCCGTAGTTCTCGTTGATAGCGCCGTTGTGGTTGTCGTTGTTGTCGAGCCAGATAATCATCGAAGGGTCTCTGGACAGCTCGATGAGCAGGGTCCGCAGGTCCCCGAAACCGTGATTGCGGAACATCTGGATCTGGTCCATGAGGACCTTGCCCTGCGTCAGCTTGGAGTAGCCGGTGGCAAAGACCCCGTGCCAGAAGAGCGAGACCTTCTCGACCAGCGGCGTCCGGCTGTTAATCATGCGGTGCAGCCAGTACGCACCGAAACCGGACATACCCAGGCCGCCGGAGTGGTCGGGATGGTACCGCCGGATCAGGTCGATCTGGATGCCGTCGGGACGGCCCGTGTCCATGAGCATGTCGACGGTGGCGTCGTAGCCGTGGGCGGCGTACTGCTCGATCTCGTCGCGAGTCGCGCCGAAACCCGCTCGCCGAATGAGATGCCCCATGAGTTCGATATCGTGGTTTGTCATCGCTGTCCCCATATGTTGCTGCTTACTCTTGGTCGATTGCCTCGGTCAGTGAATCGAGAAAGACGAACGGCTGGAGTATCGCCGGCTTCCAGCCCGTGGCCTCCTGGATGAAGCCCCCCTTGTGACTTTGTCGAACGTTCCATTCCTTGTCCAACACCGGCAGTTCCAGCCAGTTGAGCTTCCTCTTCGTGTTTGTATCGATGGGCCAGGTGAAGAAGGTCAGGAAGTCTTCGCGAGCGTGGCCGGTGTAGTGCTCGTACTGGAACGGCATCGACTCGAGCACTCTCGAATCTTTGCTCTCCACGTACCAGTAGATCGGAACGAGTCCTCCTTGATACCCCCTTGAACGTATGCGACCGACCCAGAGCTTCATGAGATCGGACGCGCTCATCGTGTCCGCGCTGAAATCCTCGCTGATGGGGTCTAGGACGACCTCCCAGTTGGCCCGCAGGTCGGATCGCCATAGCTCACCGCTGCGTCGACCTTCAAACTCCCAGACCCTGGCGTTTGGTCCTTCCGGCACCTCCAATTACCTTGCTGGACGGCGTGTCCTAGTGCGCGCCGTTCCCATTCGTTCCGTTGCCGTTTCGGAAGAAGTCGAACTTCTCGAATGTGCCGTTCACGATCGGCACGGCGTCAAGTCCGAACCAGTCCTCCAGGATGGCCGTGTAGGTCATGCGGAAGTCGTTGTTGAAATGCAGGTCGCCTTCGAGGTGGTCCCGCGCGTTCAAGGACGGGTACGAGCTGTAGATGCCACCCTTGACGTTGTTCCCGATCAGGAAGGCCACGCCGCCGGAGCCGTGGTCGGTCCCGGAGCCGTTATCCTTGATGCGCCTGCCGAACTCCGAGAAGAGGAGGAGCGTCGTATCGTCGCCTGCGTTCTGCTCGTCCATATCGTCCATGAAGTCGCCGACGGCGGCGGACAGCTCCGACCACAGTGTGTAATGCGTAGAAAGCTCGCCTGCGTGGGTGTCGTAGCTGCCCTGCTGCGTGTAGAAGATGCGCGTGCCGAGGTCGGCGAACATCACCTGCGCCGCGTCGCGGAGGTTCTGACCAATTGAGGATGCGGCGTACTCGACGTTGGACTGGTACTTGTCGACAGCCGTCCGCAGGATGTCCGCGCCCTTGAGCGCGTCGGTGCCCGTCTGTCCGAGGAACTCCATGACGGCGTCGCCGCCGTTCGCCGAGCCGTACATCTTGGCGAACGTGTCGAGGACGGTCTTGCGACGGCCCACGTCACCCACGTCCGTGAAGAGGCCGTAGGTCTCCAGGTTGCCGACCGAGGCCACGGGAACGCCCCGCTTGCCGAGCGCCCGCGGTAGGCCCCGCCCGAAGTTGACCGCGGTCAGGACGTTCTCGCCGTCCGGGTCGAGCTCCTCAGTGGCGCGACCGAGCCAGCCCTCGTTGCCGATGTCCTCCGGCAAGGCAGTGTGCCAGATGTCCATCGAGCGGAAGTGCGACCGGTTGGGGTTCGGATAGCCGATTCCGTGGATGATGGCCACCTTGCCTTCGTCCCACAGCCGCTTGATCGCCTCCATCCCCGGACGGAAGCCCGTCTCGTCGTCGATCGGCAAGACATCCTCGGGGCGGATGTGGATCGCCCCCCGGAAGTCATAGTACAGCCCGTTGCCGTAGGGCACGATGGTGTTGAGATAGTCGTTCCCGCCGCTCAGTTGGACGACCACCAACTTGTTTGTATCGGTTGTCGCTGTCATGTCTGATCTCCCTTCCGGCGCATAGGCGATTTCGCCCGCCCTCACAGCTTGTATGACGCTTGGGCTAAATCTACAACAATCGCGACATTCAATCAAGGTCTTTAGAAGATTTCGGGATAGCTATAAATCAACCTCCCTCCATTCCGCGAAAAGGACTTGAGTAACAGAGGCAACCCCCGCTTTACTTTGCCTGCCTGCTGGTTTAGCCTCTTGCGGACAATCGGACAAGCGCAAGGAGAAGACGAGTGCAGAACCGCATCAAGAAGAAACTTCTGGCCGGCAAGGCAATCATCGGGACGATTCCGACCATCGACCATCCCACGACGCTCAGGGTGCTGGCGGGGTCGGACTTCGATTTCTTTCTCATCGACACCCAACACAGCCAGATCGACATCACCACGCTGTACAGGATGCTCACCGACTTGGGCAGGTCGAAAGAGGTCATCGTCCGCGTGCCCTTCAACGAGACCTACCTCGTCAACGCGGCCATCGACGCGGGGGCGGATGGCGTTATCGTGCCGTTGACGAACACGCCGGAAGCGGTTGAAAAGGCTATACAGGCCGCCAAGTTCCCGCCGAGGGGCGTGCGGAGCTGGGGTCCGAAGGGTGCGGTCAACTACGGCGGGCCGGAGAATTACGCCGCCGTCGCCAATGACGAGGTGATCGTCTGGCCGCAGATCGAGACGCTCGAGGCCGTCGAGCACCTCGACGACATCCTCACCATCGACGGCGTGGACGGGATCATGATCGGCCCGGCAGACCTCGGCTGGTCGATGGGCTACATGCCGCACGAGGGGATGGAAGAGGTCGACAAGATGTTCCAGCACGTCCTCGACAAGTGCATCGAGCACAACGTGCCATGGGGAATGTTCACGTCCACCTACGAACGGGCGGAGAAGTGGCTCATGCGCGGCGGCAAGATCGCGACCGTCGGGGCCGACTCGGCGTTCATGGCCGACGGAATGGCAGCCACCGAGAAGCTGGTAAACGAGCTACGGAACCGGGTTAATTCGTAACGCTCTAAAGTAACACCGCCCGGCAGTTTGACGGGCGGTGTGTGTTGCCTCATGCCGTCTCGGACGCCGTTGCGGTTGACGGGGACCTCCCCAGAAGCCGCAATAAGAAGCGCCCGACCGCGCCGGACTCCCACACCACCAGCAGCGGCGTGGCAATCCCGATGCTGCTGTACGTCCCGGCGATCACGCCGATGATGAGCACCCAGAGGAAGAGGCGGATGGTCTCGCCGCCGACCAGCAGGAGCGCCAGCAGCGTGAACAGGAGCGTCAGGCTCGTGTTAAGCGACCTGCCCATGCTCTCCATGATGCTGGTGTTGGCGTTCTGTGTGAGCGTGCGGTTGGGATACAGGATGATGTTCTCTCGCAGGCGGTCGAACACGACGATGGTGTCGTTCACGCTGTATCCGATGACCGTCAGGATCGCCACGAGGAACATCGTGTTGACCTCGATGTCGGCCAACACACCCAGGATGGCGAAGATGCCGATGACGATCATCGAGTCATGAACGAGGGCCACGATGGCCGCGAGGCCGTAGCGGAACGGGCTGGGGACGTTGCGGAACGCCCACCACAGGTACAGGAAGATGCCGACTGCGGCAGCGAGAACGGCGTAGAAGGCATTGAGTACCGTCTCCGCCGCGACGACCGGCGAGACGAGGTCGAAGGCCAGCAGGTTCACTCCGGCAGGCGAGGCCCGCCGCTGGATCTCTTCGATAACGCTGTCTTTCTCGTCGTCCCTCAACTCCTTGGTGCGGATGAAGAACGTCTTTTCGTCCATCTTTTGGATCACGGAGTCCGAATGGCCGATGTCGGTCATCACGTCGCGAAGCCTGTCCTGTGTGACCGGGTCGGTCACGTCGAACATGATGGTCGACCCGCCGGTGAAGTCGATGCCCGGCTTCAGGCCCGGCGCGATGATGAGGAACACCACGCCCGGCAAGAGTACCAGGGCGGATATTAAGAAGAACCAGATGCGCTTTCCTACGAAGTCCAAGTATTTACTCCCGGATAGTTCTGAATGAGAAGGTCCCTCTCGTCCTATCCCCTAGCTTCCAGTTGGAGCTGGGGAAGGCTCTTGCCCTCGGTCGGAACGAACCACCGCAGCCTCCGACCGATTCCCGTCAGCGCGACGATGCGGAGGAGCGTCCTGCTTACGAAGATGGCCGAGAACATGCTTAACAGCACGCCGATTGCGAGAGTGGCTGCGAAGCCCTGCACCACCGTCGCTCCCAGCGTGTCGGCGAACCAATACAGGATGCCCGAGGTTATCAGCGTCGAGACGTTGCTGTCCCGAATGGCAGACCACGCGCGGTTGAACCCGATGTTGATAGCGGAGAGCAGCGTTCGGCCCGCCCGCAGCTCCTCCTTCATTCTCTCGAATATCAGGATGTTCGCGTCCACGGCCATACCGACCGACAAGATGGCTGCAGCAACACCGGAAAGAGTGAGCGTGACCGGTAGCATCTTGAATATCGCAATGAGCATCAGGGCGTAGATCAGCAGTGCAAGGGCCGCGATGAGCCCCGGCATTCGGTAGTACAAGAGCATGAACAGGAAGACGAGGATGAGACCGACCACGCCCGCGCGCACGCTTTTTGCCAGCGAGTCGGAGCCGAGAATCGCGTCGACGTCCTTTTCCAATATCAGAGTTATCGGAATCGGCAGTCGTCCAGCCTCCAACAGAAGCGCAATGTCGCGGACGCGATCAAAAGTGAAGTCTAGTCCCGAAATGTATGCAGTACCTCCGGTGATCGCCTGTTTGGCCACGGGAGCAATCAGTTCTTCATCGTCAAGGAAGATGGCGATCTGGTCGTTCGTGCCCGCTATCTGGGTCGTAATTTCGGCGAACTTCCTCGTGCCCTCGCCGTTGAACTCGATGTTCACGATGGGAGCGCTGGACGTCTGGTGCTGGCCCGCATACGCCCGCGCCAAATCGTCACCGGTTAGGTTGATGTCCTGGTCTACCTTACCCTTGATGAGCTTGAAGACCAGTTCCCCACCTGTGCTGAATTGCCGCTCCGCTTCCGCCAACGGGTCTGAACTTTCGAAAATTGTCTCAATCTCTCCTAGGCTGATGACGTATTTGTTGCTCCCTATGATTTCGCGGATGTACGGATCGCTCAGCGGGACGACCTGACCCTCCTCGAGGAGTATGGCCAGCTGATACAGGACCTCAACCTCCTGCGCCTCGGCGCCGGCCAAGGAAAAGGCAAGCCGGTCTGGGAAGAGGTTCTGGGCTCCTTCCGCCGGTATCAGGCTGTCACGCATCTCATTGATCGTCTCGGTGAAATTTGCGAAGCCGGTGTCGTTGAACTCCAAGACCAGACCGGGCGGGCCGGGCTCTGCAGGAACTGCGGCGTCCTCCTCGGTGTCATCCCCGGCGGTGTTGTCGGACGTTTCGGTATCCGCACTATCTGACGCTTCGGTGGCCGCTTCCTCGGTGCTTTCAGAGTCCTCACTATCGGACGCTTCGGTATCCCCGCTGTCAGCCTCTTCGGCCTCCGGAGGCGCGAAGAGTTCAGCGGTCACCTCCACAACGCTATACGCGACTATCTCGCCTTCTTCGAATTCCAGCGGGCGAGGAACATTGCGTGTACGGTGCTTGAACTCAAGCTGCGCGGTCTCGCCGATGAGGACCTTCGCGCTGTCGGGATCGCTGACGCCCGGAATCTGTATGAGCAAACGGTCTTCGCCCAATATTTGAACGATCGGTTCGCCGAGACCCGATGAGTTGAGGCGGCGTTCGATGATCTTCTTGACAGCGTCCATCTGGTCCGCTGTGGGAGGAATTCGTTCGCCGGTCATGCCGGGTACTTCCGGCTCACTCAAGAGATTCGCCTGATACACGAGGTGGCTCCCGCCCTGAAGGTCGAGGCCAAGTGTGAGTCCCAGCAGCGTGTCTTCACCACCGCGCTCGAAGTTCCGGATCTTGATCGTCTTGACCCCGACCGCAAGGCCGGACAACACGACCAGGACCACTATGACGATCAGTATCCTGGCGTATCTGCGCAACGTTCTCTCCGTCCTACGATTCTTCTACATTCCCGTCATCTACAGTTAGCGTTTGCCGTTTCCGTTTCCAGCATTCTGCCCACGAACCTCATCGCGTCGTCCTTGGTCTCCACATCACCTGCAGCCTGCGCTTCGTTCACGGCATCGAGCAGCGTGCCGATCAGCGGCCCGGGCCCGATGGCGAATTCGTCCATGACATCGACGCCGCTAATGAGCCTGGGAGCCTGGGGTTTCTCGATTTCGGCATTCAGAATGAATGCCATCAACTCGCAGTGCTCTCGCCACTCGTCGCGCTTCAAGAGCGGGCCGCGCGCCGCGAGGTAGTCGGCCATGTTGAGATAGAGCGTCGAGATGGCGGCGTCTCCGACTTCCCTGTAGTACCGGAAAATCGCCCGCCGCGTGGGCAGCGCTCCCGGTGCCGCCATTTGCTTGGGCCGAAGGTGGTGACGGACGAGACCTCTGATAAATTGCCTGCCGCGCGTCCCAAACCGCAGCCTGCCAAGTATTTCGTCCACGACCTCGGCCCCAACCTTGTGGTGACCTAAGAACCGAATCCTCCCGTTTTCTTCCCTGGTTTTCGTTGCCGGCTTCGCGATATCGTGAACCAGCCCACTCAATCTTACCAGAGTCGAACGGCTATGTCCGTCGCTTATGGGCTCCTCAAAGTACGAGTCCATGTCCCGGAAGGTAGGAACGAGGTCCAGCGCCCAGTCGTCGGCATCATGGCGAGGCCCCAGAATGGACTCTACCCTACCGACCGTCTCGACGCAGTGGTTGAAGACGTCCCAGTAGTGCTCTTTCGGCTGTGACACCTCGCGGGCCTCGTCGAGTTCGGGAAGCACCACGGAGAGCAGGCCCAGGTCATCCAGCAGCCTGATCGACGACATCGCGTCGGGCGCGGCGAATATCTTGAGCATCTCGTCACGCACTCGCTCCGGCGATGGGCGGTCCAGCATCCCGGCCTTGAGCCGAATGGCCGTCCGTGTCTCTTCCGACACGGTAAGTCCGAGCTGCGCGGCGAACCTCGGCGCTCGAATAAGGCGGACGGGATCGTCGTCGAACGCGCCCGGCGACACGACGCGCAGCACCCCGGCGGCAAGGTCGGCGCGACCATCGTGGAGATCGATAACCCCCACGTGCCCGCCTGCGAGTAGCGTCTTGTCCAGTAGTACGGCCATCGCATTAGTCGTGAAGTCCCGCCGCGCCAAGTCGCTGGCTATCCCGTCTGGAGCCGCGATGAGGTCGAGAACCGGCCCGTCCGGCAGTACGACTCGAGCGGCTCCCATTTCGTGATGGAGAAGCACGTACCTGCCCTCAAGAGCATCTGCCAAGTCTCGAGCGAGTTCGAGTAGGCCGGGACCGGTCGTCTCGACCGCAAAGTCTATATCTTCGGTCTTGTTCCCCAGAAGAGCGTCCCGTACAGCGCCGCCGACCAAATATGCAAGGAGTCCACGGGACGCGAAGAATTCCCGCACATCAAACACGGCCGACGGAAGCAGGCAGGCATCCACGGACGTCGGCAGGTCGGTCACCGCGTTTCGAGTCATTGGACGGCATCCACCAAGGGCTCATCGTTCGGCTCGTGCTCAGATTCGACTTCCTCTTCGTCGGAATACTCGAACAGGTGCTCGTGGCTGAGGAGGTGATCGATGAAGAGGATGCCGTCCAGGTGGTCCGTCTCGTGCTCGAATGCCTGCGCGAGGAGGCCGTCGGCACATATGCGAAACTCGTTCGTCTTGCGGTCGAGGCCCGTGACCCGCACCCACATGGACCGCTGCACAATCCCGTAGTGGTCGGGAAAGCTCAGGCAGCCCTCCGAGACCTCACGCACGCCCTCCCGGTGGACGATTCGGGGATTTATGTATGCGCTCGGCTCCTCATCCTCCGGCATCTTGAGGGCAATGACGCGCCTGAGCGAGCCGATCTGGTTCGCGGCCAGTCCAACGCCGCCGGAGTCGACGAGGGTGTCCATCAGGTCGTCGGCGAGGCGAAAGACGGTCTTGTCGATCTTCAACACGCTTTTCGCCCTCTGCCGCAGGATGCCGTGTGGGTATTCGAGAATCGGGACGACCGCCACGATGCGTTCCTTGGTCCGAGCATTGCCATCCGTGCCCTTCGCACTCACACCGAAGGCACAGCAAACGATTATAGCTATAGCGGGAAAGGAGTGTAAAGAAAACGAGCCGTTCAGGGACAGTTTCAGGGAGTGTTGAAACTGGCGGGGGATTGTGAGGAGCGAGAGCTGCTCCTAGAGTTGGAGACAGATAACGTACAACAAGAAAGGTCGGGCATACCGAATAGCACGAACTGGGTGGAGGAGCCTGCGCTGAACTCGATTCAGTGAAGGTTCGGACGGATCAAACCGAGGTACAGCATGACGAGAGGACTGAAGACCGATTCAGGCGCGGTCAAATTCATCGCGGTGGTCTGCCACGTACTAACCTAACCTCAGCGCAGTACCCCAGACCTGTACTGCTCTGTCTCGAGTTCACTACAACAAATGAACCAGACCCAGGTGTCAGTCTATTGCGTAGTTCGTAATGACTCCCGATGCCGGCGTTAATTGGCAGCCATGAGTGTTCTTCCGGCTGGCACGAGGATGATGCGGTATAATCGGCGGACATCTATCGAACGAGGTGGCGTATATGCGAGGCGCTGACGCAGTTGCCATGACGTTGCGAGCGGCGGGGGTTGAGCGGATTTTCACGCTCTCCGGGAACCAGATCATGCCGGTATTCGATGCCTGTCTCGACGCCGACATAGACCTCTTGCACGTCCGCCAGGAGGCAGCGGCGGTACACATGGCCGACGCTTGGGGTAGGCTGACCGGCCAGCCCGGTGTCGCCCTGGTCACCGCGGGTCCTGGGTTCGCCAACACCCTCACGGGACTCTATGTCGCAACGATTTCGGAGTCGCCGCTGGTGCTGCTGAGCGGGTGCGCTACGATGAGCCAGCACGCCAAAGGCGCGTTTCAGGCGATGGCGCAGGCCGAGATCGCCAGTCACGTCTCGAAGGCCTCATGGACTGCGGAGACTCCCTCCGGCCTGCCCAATGACATCCGCAGAGCGTTGGACATCGCCACGTCCGGGCGTCCGGGACCGGTCCACATCGCCCTACCCTTCAATACCGTCGACGGCGAGGACGACTCACCTGAAGACGCGCTCGTCTCGGGCGGCGTGGAGTCATCGTCGGAACGTGTCATCGACGACGACGATGCCTCGCGCGTGCTGTTAGAGTTGCGTGGTGCGAAGACCCCGCTCATCTTGGCCGGATCTATGATGATGCGCGGCGACGGCCCGGCGGTCCTGAACGATCTTTCCGCCGCGACCGGCGCTCCCGTCGTGGAGATGGAGAGTCCGCGCGGGACGAACGATCCTGCCCTCGGTGCTTTCGCCGAGGTGCTCGCCGAGGCCGATCTCATCGCGCTCATCGGCAAGAAGCTGGACTTTACCCTCAAGATGGGAGAATCTCCCGACGTCCGTCCGGACTGCCGTTTTATCCAGATCGACCCCGACTCCTCGGCAATCGATCTGACCCGCAGGAACGTCGGCGACCCGGAGAGAGTTGCGATGAGTATCGTCGCCGATCCCCTCCCCTCCGCTCGCCGACTCGTGGAGCTTGCTGCCGGCGATGCGCCGGCGAGCGCTTGGGCCAACGAGGTGCATTCCGCCGTGAACTACCGCCCCGCCTCCTGGACCGAACTGAGAGCCGAACAAGGCGAGCCTCTGCACTCGTACGAGGTCGCTGCGGCGATTCAGTCATACCTCGATGAAGACCCAAGCTCCGTATTCATCTGTGACGGCGGCGAGTGGGGCCAGTGGGCGCAGGCCTGCATTACGGCGCCGACGAGGATCCTTAACGGCCCCGCCGGCTCCATCGGCACGTCGATCCCGTTCGCCTTGGCGGCGCGATTGGCACGGCCCGACGCACGGATCGTGACGGTTCTCGGGGACGGGACCGCCGGGTTCCATGTCATGGAGTACGACACCGCCGTGCGTTACGACACGCCATTCGTCGCGGTGCTCGGCAACGACGCCGCTTGGAATGCGGAATACCAGATTCAATTGCGAGAGTATGGCGACGAGCGTCTCGTGGGTTGCGAGCTTCTACCCTCTCGGTACGACCGAGTCGTCGAGGCGATCGGCGGTCACGGCGAGAACGTCGAGTCGGCGAACGACCTGGCCCCTGCCCTGGAGCGAGCGGGAGCGTCGGCCCTCCCTGCCCTCGTCAACGTGAATCTCGCCCGAGACGCGGCACCCGTGGTGCGACGAGGGACCGACGCACCCCAGGCCAGCTCCGCAATGCTGCACTGAATGCAGATCGTACCCACAAACTGCGGCCTAGTCACTGAATTTATCGGGCCACCAGTCGGGCCAAACCGACTCCCCTTGGTAAGGAGAGCGCGGGTCCCAGAAGCTGCGGGTCTGGATCGTTAGCTCGCGGATATTCGGGCGGTCGAGCTCGGTGGGAAGCGGGGATATCTTCCCCGGCACGCCTATGACGAAGCTTCGCGGCGGGATGTCCTTGGTCACGACCGCGCCTCCCGCAATGAAGCTGCCCTCGCCGATGGTGATGTCCGGCATCACCGTCACGCCGCCTCCGATCATCACGTCGTCCTCGATGGTCGCCCCGCGAGGAGTCGGCATCGGCTCGATGCGGCCGGGAAACCGGTCGTTGGTAAATGTGACGCCGGGGCCGATGAACACGTGGTCGCCCACCCACGTGCGGGAAGGTATGTACACGTGGGACATCACACGCACCCCAATCCCGAACCGTACGATGCCCTCAATCGTCGACTGGTTCATGAGCGTGCAGTAGTCGCCCATCTTGACGAGGGCTCGGACGACGCAGTTGTATCCGGCCTGGAAGTGGTCTCCTATGCGCGTGTCTCCGTAGATGACCGTCCCTCGCCGAATGACACAGTCCCTGCCCAGTATCGCGGGGCCGCAGTCCTCGTGGTAGCGAAGTCCTATCTCCACGTTCGGCTCGATGATAGTCCCATCACCGATTTGCGCGTTGTCAAATTCGCTGGCGTCGAGAGTCTCCATGCGGCCCTCCATAAGCCCGTCTGCATGATGCCGGAAGGATACCATGCCGACCTGCCTTTGTTGACTGCCCTCTAGCCCGTTGCTACGCTTGGGCCATGAGCACTTGGGTTCGCGCGGTGTCTTCATTATTTCTCGTCCTAATCGTTCTGGCGGCGTGTGGACAGGAGGAACATTTCATAAGACCCATCTCGTTGGACGTCCCGAAAGTCACGTTTGACGCCGATGGCTTCAGTCCCCTGCGGCTCGAAATCGAGGTCGGGCAGCGGGTGCTGTTCGCAAACGAGTCGGAGACTGTGTTCTGGCCCGCATCGAATATTCACCCGACACACCAGATCTACGCCGAGTTCGACGCGAAGGCTCCCATCGAGTCCGGAGGTTTCTGGGCCTTCACATTCGAGCGTCCCGGATTCTGGCGGTATCACAACCACCTCGGCCCGGAGCGCAGCGGGCTGGTCGTCGTCAGCGGCGACCCTGTCGAACCATCCGTGCCCCTGGTGCTGACGGCGGAGGGCCTTGACTTCGACGAGCCGTCCGATCTGTCTCTCGCGCAGTACATGGAACTGTACGAGAGCGACAACGCCATGACGAGGTTCCTGCGTGAATACGGTCCCTCGGAGACCGTAAAAGCCCTGCTTGAAGGGTCGAAGCGCACGAACTCCGACTGCCACCAGCGCGCTCACGATGCCGGCCGCATGGCATACGAGCTGTTCGGCGCGGCGGCATTCTATCTGTCGAGTCACGAGTGTCAGGCAGGAACCTACCACGGAGCGACCGAGGCGCTTTTCCGTGATCGTGGCACCGTGAATCTTCGCGAGGACGTGTCCGTCCTGTGCAGCTATGCGAGCGTCTCCTTCTACTACCTGCAGTGCCTTCATGGAGTCGGACACGGTCTTATGGCATGGACGAGCTACGAGCTCCACGACGCCCTCTCGTTGTGCGAGGAACTTGACTCCCCTACCGACCGCAGGGCCTGCTACTCTGGCGTCTTTATGGAGAACGTCATAGGCGGTCTATCGGGACTCATGGGCCACGTGACTGAATTCCTTTCCGACGACCCGCACTACCCCTGCAACTCGCTCGACGAGCAGTATGTGCAGATGTGCTACTTCTACCAGAGCACCCGCATGATGATCCTCTACGAGAATGATCTCGGCAAGGTCGCTGAGACCTGTGCAGTGGCCCCCGAGGAGGCCCACCACTACTGCTTCCGCAGTCTTGGCAGGGACGTGGGCGGCTTCACGGTCGGAGATCCCGGACGCGCCATCGAGCTGTGCGGCCTCGCGGAGGATCCGACAAACCGCGCTTACTGCATCGAGGGAGCCGTACAGAACAGGTTCTGGGAGGTCTCAGGGGCCGACGAAGCGCTGTCGATGTGCGCAATGTCGCCCGACCAGCGCGACCGGTTCGCCTGCAATCAGACCATCGTCTTCCGTGCCCAGGAGCTCTATGAGACCCCCGAGGCATTCTCCGCTTTCTGTGATCGTGTGGACGAGAGCTTCAGGGCGTGGTGCCACAGCAAAGAAATTACACAGGTCGGCAGCGAGTCTCCATAGAGACGGGACGCACATCCAACCGGTCGATGTGACTTCCCACCTGCTCATCGCACTCGTGGTTGTCTCTTGGATATCTGTTGACAGCCTTACCGTCCGTTCATAGACTTACGACCAACGTCGGGACTTGAACGGTTCGAGTTTCCCGCGACGGACAATCTCAGAGAGGCTCTGGATGACGGAAGAACCGTCCTTCGGCATGAAGATCGCCGGACACATTCGCGCCACGCTTATCGCAGGCGTCCTGATTCTCGTTCCCGTCGCCATCACCTACCTGCTGGTGATGTGGGTCTTTAACAACATAGACGGCCTGCTACAGCCCATCATCGAGGAGATAACAGATCGGCATATCCCTGGGCTGGGCTTTCTCGTGCTGCTCATCATCGTCTATTTTCTCGGCCTGATCTGGACCAAGAGGCTTGGCCGCCGCACCATCCGGGCTCTGCAGCTCTTTCTCTTAAAGGTCCCCCTGATCGGAGCGATATACGGCCCCGCAAGGAAGCTCATCGAGTCGTTCACGGGTGAAAGCACGGCCGGCTTCAAGCGCGTGGTGGTCGTCGAGTACCCGAAGCAGGGCACCTGGATGATCGGATTCCTCACGGGGATATCGAATGTCGTGCCCGGCACCACGATGGGTGTGATCTATCTTCCAACCGCGCCAACTCCCAACTCCGGATGGGTGGCGATGGTGCCGATCCAGAACATCTACGACACGACGATGACCGTTCGAGAAGCTATGTCGATGGTGCTCTCCGGCGGGATATCCTCGCCGGTGCAGATTGATCTCAAACCGATGGATCCCATGGAGGTGGCCGAGTTTGCAACCATTGGTCCGCCGGGGTCGCTGCCCACGATCCGCCCCGAGTCCGGAGTGTTCAAGCTGCCTTTCATGGGCGACCGCGACGACGAAAACAAAACGAGGTGAAGTGATATGGGAGTTGACGCCAACAAAGTTCGGCTAACGGGAGAGAACTCGTTCCTTCGTTTGAGCGAGTCAGCCGATGCCACCCCAACGACCAGCAACAGCCACTGGCGGATCGTTCACTCACCCAGGGGGCCGGGTCACGTGCTCTTCACGAGGGGCGAACTGACCGGCGACGAGCCCCGCATCTACTCAGACAACATCGACATGGCGCAGTGGCTCCAGGAGGGAGTGCAGGCCTCCATGGGCGACCAGTACGCCGGTGATATCCCAATTATCGAGGCGGACTTCTGGAAGTCGGGCGACACCCTATCCTTTTGGACCGAGTACATTGAGTCGCGCGACGACTACATCACTCTGACGTGGTACGACATCGGTGAGCCGGTGATGGTGGCGAACCCGCCCGGCGAAAAGGAAGGCCAGCCGCACGGCGTGTACAGCCTCCTAATCCCCGCCGGAAAGGCGCAGATGACCGTGAACGGCGTCGTTGCGTCCGGGAAGGCGCACCCCCGGCCTCTGGACGACTCGACCGTCATCAGCACGTGCTGCATCGCCCTATCGGAGACGTGGACCATCCCGAGAGACCACGAGTGGGCTTTAGACTGAGAGGGGCTTTCTTCTAGCTCGCCCGCTCACTCTAGGCCCTATCAGGTCGCCGCCTCTGCGCCTCCAACCACCTGCGCTTCTGCTCCCGGCGTGTCCTCTCATCCGGCGGGACGAAACGGGCATGGAACGCCGTTCGATACTCCTCGAACGCGCCGATGCGGATAGCAGCCCTCATCTCCTCCATGAGACGCAGCACGAACCGGACGTTGTGGACCGTCGCAAGACGGTACGCGAGAAGCTCGTTGGCCTTGAAGAGATGGTGAACATACCCTGCGGAGAACGTCTCGCACGTGTAGCAGTCGCAGTCCGCCTCGATTGGCGTCTGTTGGTCTTTGAAGCGCGCGGTGTCGACGTTGACACGTCCGTCACGAACGAAGAGTGCGCCATTGCGCGCGATTCGGGTCGGCAAGACGCAGTCGAACATATCTATCCCTCGCGCAACACACTCGACAAGGTCCTCCGGCGAGCCGACTCCCATGAGGTACCGGGGCCGCTTAGATGGGAGGAGTTGCGTCGTAAGCCCTATGGTGTCGTACATGTCGCGCTTCGACTCTCCTACACTGAGACCGCCAAGGGCGTAGCCGGGAAAGTCTAACGCGGTGATCTGCTCCGCAGATACCTCACGTAAGTCAGGGAAAGTTCCGCCCTGAACGATCCCGAAGAGCATCTGGTCGTTACGAGATTGCGCCGCTCGACATCGCTCGGCCCATAGTGTCGTCAGTTCGACGGCTTCTGTCACACCCTCGCGGTCGCTGCCTCCGGGCGCGCAAACATCGATCGGCATAATCACGTCCGCCCCGATGCCCTCCTGATGGCGTATGACCGATTCGGGACTGAACATGTGCTTGCTGCCGTCGATGTGCGACCTGAACTCAATCCCTTCCTCGCTGATGTTCCGCAAGTGTTCGAGGCTGAAGCCCTGAAAGCCTCCGCTATCCGTCAGCGTCGGACCGTGCCAGGCCATGAACGCCGCGAGGCCGCCCGAATTCCGAACAGACTCCACGCCGGGCCGGAGATACAGGTGGTAGGTGTTCCCGAGCAGAATCGTCGCTCCCATCCGGCGAAGGTCGTTCGGATCAACCGCCTTGACCGAGCCTAGTGTCGCTACGGGCATGAAGGAAGGGGTCGGCACGTCACCGTGCGCCGTGTGGAGCGTCCCAATACGGGCACTACCCTCGGTCTTGTGAAGTGTGAAACGTGTCATGACTTTCGATTGGGGGCCAGTTTATTTTTGACTGCTTGTTCTTCGCGCTCCACGTCATTATATTCCAGACCGGGCCTCGGCAATCGAGTCTTGTGTTCCGTTCATGTCCTTCCGGCAAGACCGCCACAATTTGACAATAACAATAAAAATGCCACAAAATGCCACAAAATGTCACAGTTTTCGAGAATTAGCGCCGCAATCGTAACGATGTCAGACCCCACACCAATCGCCCTCATGGGCGGCGATATGCGCCCAGCACGATGAGGCCGGCTTGCCCTGTAGGCCGACAACAATCGTTTTTGGACTGAACCCGATTGAGTATAATGTTGCTTTCACCTCCGCCAACAGAAAGCGACCGACAATGAACTCGAACGAGATACGCGAACGATTCCTCAGCTACTTTGAATCACAGGGGCACTCACGAGTTGCCAGCTCCTCACTCATCCCGGTGGGCGACCCTACCCTGCTTCTCACCAACGCGGGCATGGTGCAGTTCAAGCCGTATTTCTCGGGCGAGGCAACCCCTCCGAATCGCCGGCTGACTTCGTCGCAGAAGTCCTTCCGCACCGTCGACATCGACGAGGTGGGCGACGCGACTCACCTGACGATGTTCGAGATGCTGGGAAACTTCAGCTTCGGCGACTACTTTAAGGATGGCGCCATGGAGTTCGCGGTCGACTGCCTCGAATCCGCCATGGGTCTGCCGAGGGAGAATTTCGCCGCCACGGTGCACGATGGTGACGACGAGGCCTACGACCTTTGGCAGAAGCACGGCATCCCGACGGAACGCATCTATCGATTCGGCGATGCGGACAACTGGTGGGGGCCTCCCATTCATGGAGATGAGGGCCCTTGCGGGCCGTGCGCCGAGCTCCACTACGATTTCGGAGACGCCCGTCCCGGCTGTGGAATCGACGACTGCGGCCCCAACTGCGAGAACGTTAACCCGAAGACCGGTCTAGTCTGTCAACGCTACGTGGAGCTGTGGAACCTCGTGTTCATGCAGTTCTACCATAACCTGGACGGCAGCCGCCCGCCTCTGCCACAAACCGGCATCGACACGGGAATGGGCTTCGAACGGCTGGTGGTCGTCCTTCAGGACGCCGAGGACATCTACGGGACAGACCTGTTCCTGCCACTCATTCGCAAGGTCGAGGCGATCGCCGGTCACGACTCCGAAGAGAGCGCCGAAGTGAGGCAGGCGATGCGCGTCGTCGCCGAGCACGGGCGAAGCTCGGCGTTCCTCATTGCCGACGGCGTTGTTCCCTCCAATGACGGGCGGGGCTACGTTTTGAGGCGACTCGTGAGACGTGCCATCCGTCACGCCCGCAGGCTCGGCATGGACGAGCCGTTCCTCGGAGATATCGCCGATGCCGTAACCGACATCATGGGAGACGCCTACCCGGAGCTCCGCAACAATCGCGATTTCGTACAGACGGTCATCAAGCTGGAGGAAGAACGATTCCTGTCGGTCTTTCAGAACGGCTACGCGATGCTGAACGACGCCCTCGCAGGCGCGAATGCCCTGGCGGGTGAGACTGCCTTCCGGCTGTGGGACACCTACGGATTCCCCGTCGAGATGACCCAGGAGATCGCCGCGGAGAGCGGTGTGGGTGTGGACATGGAGGGCTTCGAGCGGCACATGACCGAGCAGCGGGAGCGTGCGCGGGCCGGAGCGACGTTCGGCGCCGACCGCACGAAGATACGGCAGTACGAGAGCCTCGGTGTCGGCGGCGTGAAGTTCCTCGGCTACGAGTCGTTGGTTTCGCACACGGTCGCCGTCGGCATGCTATCCGACGGTGAGGTCGTGGGCGAGGTAACCGAGGGTGACGAGGTCGAGATCGCGCTCGTGGAGACCCCGTTCTATCCCGAGGGCGGCGGTCAGGTCGGCGACGCGGGCGAGATCGTCGGGCCGGAGGGCAAGATTATCGTTCACGACACGCAGCGGGTCATGCCCGATCTCATTATGCACTTCGGCAAGGTCGTCCAGGGCAATATAGCATTGGGACAGCCCATCGACGCCTACGTCGATCCCGTGCGACGTGAGGATACCGCGCGGAATCATACCGCCACTCATCTGCTCCACGCGGCCCTGCGGGAGGTGCTCGGCGCGCACGTGCGTCAGGCCGGGTCGCTCGTGGCCCCCGACAGGCTTCGCTTCGACTTCTCCCACATCGAGCCGGTCACACCCGACGAGATGCGACAGATACAGTTCCTTGTCAACGAGAAGATTCGACACAACGCAACAGTGATGAAGTCGGAGGACAGGTACTCCAACGCCATTGAGCGTGGCGCTCTCGCGTTTTTCGGCGACAAGTACGAGGACACCGTGCGCCTCATTGAGATCGCGAACGGCGCGACCTTCAGCTTCGAGGTCTGCGGCGGTACGCACGTAGCCCGGACGGGAGAGCTTGGCTCCGTCTTCGTGCTCGGCGAGGCTAGCGTCGGCGCGGGAATGCGCCGCATCGAGGCCACGAGCGGACGCGGAGCCGAGCGCACCGCCAACGAGCGGATATATGCCGCCAACGCGGTGGCCTCCAAACTCCAGACTCCCGTTGCCGACATAGAGGGCCGCATAGACGGCCTGCTCGACGAACTGTCGCAACTTCGTCGCGAGAAGGAGACCCTTGAGCGCAAGCTCTCTCTTTCGTCCGCAAGCGATCTTCTCGAACGGCGGCAGGACGTTGGAGGCGTGTCCGTGCTGGCGGCGAAGGTTGATGCCGCGAACGTGGACTCCATGCGGGAAATGGGCGACTGGCTCCGGGACAAGATGGGCAGCGGTGTCGTCGTGCTCGGCGCGGTTATAAACGAGCGTCCTTCGCTCATCTCGATGGTCACGCCCGATCTGCGTTCGTCCGGGCTGGACGCCGCCGGCATCGTTCGCGGTGCGGCTAAGATGATCGGCGGCGGCGGCGGCGGAAGACCGGATGCCGCACAGGCGGGAGGCAGGGACGCCTCAAGACTTGATGACGCCCTCAACCTCGTGCCAAGCCTCGTCGAAGAGCAGCTGGACCAAGCGTGAGGATTCTCGCCCTCGACGTAGGAGACAAACGCATCGGCGTCGCCGTCAGCGACCTGCTGGGCATTCTCGCGTCACCGCTCATCGCAATCGAACGCACGTCGGACAGTAAGGCCATCGACGCAATACTGGAAATCGCCGACGAACAGGAGGCGGGCGAAATCGTCGTCGGTCTGCCCATCTCGCTGAGCGGCGGGTACAGCGATCAGACAAAGTCTGTGGCCGCGTTCGTAAGGAAGCTGGAGGCCCGTTCTCCGGTTCCTGTGAACACGGCTGACGAGCGATATTCCACCGTCGAGGCCGAGCGGCTCTTGAGTCAGTCCAAGCCCCAAAGGGCGCGAAGTCGAGGCGAAATCGACGCGGCGGCAGCGGCGGTCATCCTGCAGTCCTACCTCGACTCGCGAGCGTCCGGCTAGCCTTTCGCAACACGCGGGAGTTCCGCCCTATTCTCGCTCCCCTGCCCGATTTCGTCAGATTCCCGGTCCGTCAAGGACGTCCTGAGCGTCTGATATACTAGGGCCACATTCGCCTGGGACCCCTGATGACCAAGCAGCTCGGCGTCATTGGATATCCGCTCTCTCACACCCTGTCGCCCATCTTCCAGCAGGCGGCGCTCGACTACCACGCGATCCCGGTGACGTACTCGGCCTGGCCGACACCGTCAGAACGCCTTACCCACACCGTCGAACGACTGCGCGGCGCGGAGTACATGGGGTTCAACATCACGATTCCCCATAAAGAGCATCTGGTGGAATTGGTAGACGATGTGGACGCAATGGCGCGAAACATCGGAGCCGTAAACACGGTCGTCAATCGTGACGGGGCACTTGCCGGCTACAATACCGACGCCTACGGGTTCGTCAAGAGCCTGAAGGAGAAGGCCGATTTCGAGCCGCGTGGCAAGACCGTTCTATTGCTGGGGGCAGGCGGGGCCGCGAAGGCGGCAGCGTACGCCCTGGCAGGCGAAGGCGTGGAGCGTCTGACCATCGCCAACAGGACGGTCGCACGAGCGGAGTCGTTGGCCGAGGACGTAGGAGGACTCCTCAAGCGGGTCGACGCCGTTCCTTTGGAGGATGTGTCGGGTGACGCCGACTTGATCGTTAACTCGACGTCCGTTGGCATGGCGTCGGGCGATAGCGCTGGGCGGACGCCGCTGGAGGCCGCTTCTATACCCCGCGACGCGCTCGCATACGACATGGTGTACACTCCGGCAGAGACGCCGTTCCTCCGTTGCGCTCAGGACGCAGGAGCGCGCGTATTGGGTGGACTGTGGATGCTGATCTACCAGGGCGCGGCGGCCTTTGAACTGTGGACCGGAAAGAAAGCCCCCGTAGACATGATGTATCGAGCCGCTCAGCAAGCGCTTGAATAGTGAACGAGACCTCATGGAACCGAACATCTATCTGACCGGGTTCTCCGGCAGCGGCAAATCGACCGTCGGTAAACAGGTCGCCGCCATGACCGGCTGGACGTATCGCGACACCGACGACGAGATCGTCGCAGCCACCGGTCGCGCCATCGAGGATATCTTCTGCGAAGACGGCGAGGCGGCGTTCAGGAAGCTCGAAAGAAGTGTCTTGGAATCGGTCTCCCAGGGTGAACGGCAGGTGGTCTCGACCGGCGGGGGTATTGTCCTCGACGAGGGAACCCGGCGCACCATGGACGCGACGGGCATCATAGTCTGTCTCGAAGCTCGCGCCGACACGATTTACCGCCGGTTGTCCGGTCCAGATGAGACCCATGACGAGCAGGTAGTCCGGCCACTCTTGCAGG
The DNA here is from genome assembly GCA_965247555.1 of Dehalococcoidia bacterium. Lineage (GTDB taxonomy): Bacteria > Chloroflexota > Dehalococcoidia > Lucifugimonadales > VXLM01 > VXLM01. The sequence goes on from CBDFHR010000009.1 coordinate 1,442,780, forward strand.
ACTCCGACCCGTTGCGTCGCATCATCAGCCTCAAGGCCGGGCGACAGCCGCTCTACGCCCTAGCCCAATGGACTATCCATACCGATGAGTTGTCCGTGACCGAGGTGGCTTCTGAGGTCGTGAGAGCACGGGATATCTGCTCGAACCGGGCGAGTTCGGCGGAGTCCTATGACGCCGACCTTGCGGCAACGGTGCGCACGTCCTCCGGGGACTACCCCGTATGGGTGGGATGGGGACTCTCCCACTCGGTCGGTGAGCGCATCAAGTCCCTGATAGGTCCCTCCGCCGCCTACGTCATCACCGACAATCTCGTACATCGACACGCGCGGAAGGTTCAAATGTCGATGGAGGCGGCCGGAGTTCCCAGCCACATCTTCGTCATGGAGGCGGGCGAACGACACAAGAGCCTCGACACCCTGTCGCACATTTACAGGTGGCTTGCCGAGCGGAAGGCCGAGCGGGGCCACCTCATAGTCGCGGTCGGCGGCGGAGTGGTCGGCGACGTGGCCGGGTACGCGGCGGCGACCTATCTGCGCGGTATGCCGGTCGTGCAGGCCCCGACCACGCTCGTGGCGATGATGGACGCTGCCGTCGGTGGCAAGACCGCCGTCGACCTGCCGCAGGGCAAGAACCTCGTTGGTGCGTTCAAGCAGCCGGAGTTCGTTCTCGCCGACGTGGAGGCGCTATCCAGCCTACCCGATCGCGCCCTCGTTTCAGGTTGGGCGGAGGCTATCAAGCACGCGCTGATCCTGGACGAACCGCTGCTCAGAGTCTTTGAAGAGAACGTCGACACAATAGCAGCGTTGGAACCGGAGACGGCGAGTGACGCCCTCCGCCGGAGCGTCGCCATCAAGGCGGACGTGGTGTCACGCGATGAGCGGGAGACACTCGGCATTCGCGCGTTGCTGAACTACGGTCATACGACCGCCCACGCGCTCGAAGCCGTGACCGGCTATGAACGCTACCTTCACGGCGAGGCGGTGAGCATTGGCATGATGGCGGCGGCGAAAATCTCTAACAGGATGGGCATGTTGAGCGACGACGACGTTCTCCGCCAACGCTCAGTGCTGGAGGCCTACGGGCTGCCACTAAGTTACCGAGACGCCGATCCTGCGGCCATCAGAGACGCGATGAGCATGGACAAGAAGACGGTCGGCGGAAGAATCCGGTGGGTGCTCTTGGACGGCATCGGCAATGCGGTGACAAGAAGCGACATTCCCCCTGAGTTCATCGACAAAGCGCTGCGTGAGGTGTCAGAGTAATGAGAACGTGGGCTTAGCCTCGCCAGATGGTTGAATGGCTGGCGCTGGTGATCCTTGGCTGTGCGACGGCCACCTTCGGTGTCATGGTCGGCACCGGTGGGGGCGTCATCTTCGTTCCCATGCTGCTGATTCTCTTCGATTTCGATCCCGAGATCGCGGCAGGCACCTCGCTCACCCTCGTTGCTTTGAACAGCTTTGCGGGCACGTACACCTACACGCGCCTGGGGTTCGTCGATGTGAGGAGCGGCATTCTCTTTGCCGCCGTCGCAATCCCAGGCTCCATAATTGCCCCGTTCGCCGTCGCCAAGATCGGCGGCGACCTGTTTCGGGTCCTCTTCGGATTACTCCTTGTCGTACTTGCCGCGCAGCTGCTCCTCCGGTCATATATGCCTAAACGGGTTAAGAAGCCCAAGAGGATGCGCTCCTTCAGGTCGTTCATCAAGGAGCGCCGCATCGACACCAAGCGCGGCCAGCGGTTCCGCTATCACTTCAACGAACCCCTGGCGACCTCGACCAACTTCGCCATCGGTTTCGTATCCGCCTTCTTCGGTACGGGCGGCGGCTTTCTGAGAACGCCTCTGCTCGTGGGCGTGTTCAACTTCCCGGTCCGCGTGGCCGTGGCGACCTCGGTGTTCGCCCTCTCGTTCTACTCGACCGTAGGATCGGTCGTTCACGCCTCGCTCTTGCACGTTCAATGGTTCCCGACGGTCCTGTTCGCGGGGATTGGCATACTCATAGGCGGACAGATCGGGGCGCGGCTGGCTGTGAGGATACAGGGCGCTTGGATCGTCAGGCTGCTCGTCCTGCTTCTCTTCGTCATGGGCAGTCAGGTACTCTACGAGGGCATACGCGGCTAAAACCAACATTCGACTTCCGAGAGGAGAAACATGAATATCAGCAAAGAGGCCAGAGACATCCACTACTCGGCGCTCGTCGTCGACACGCACTCCGACAGCCTTGCGTGGCCCACGCGGCACGGCGTCGATATCGGGCAGCGCCAGGAAGAGACGCACATGGACCTGCCCCGTATGAAGGAGGGGAACCAGAACGTCCAGTTCTTCGCCTGTTTCGCCTCGCCGAGCTGGATAGAAAAGAAAAAGGTCGTGCAGGTGACTCTCGACTACATGGACTCGTTCCACACGCTCATGCAGAACTACCCCGAGCAAATCGAGCAGGCCACGACGGCGGACGATGTGCGACGCATCACCGACGCCGGAAAGCTCGCAGGCATCCTGTGCATCGAGGGCGGACACTCCATCGACGACGACCTGTCCATCCTGCGAATGTACCATCGCCTCGGCGCACGATACATGACGCTCACATGGAACAACACAAACAACTGGGGCGACGGCGTGCTCGATGAGCCCCGGCACGGTGGACTGAACCACTTCGGCAAGGGGGTCGTGCGGGAGATGAACCGGCTCGGAATGCTGGTCGACATCTCACACGTAGCTCCCGCCACCTTCTGGGATGCCATTGCGACCACCACGAAGCCCGTCATCGCCTCCCACTCGTCAGCCAAGGCCATATGCTCCGCTCCCCGAAATCTGGAAGACGACCAGATCAAGGCCGTTGCCGACAACGGTGGCGTCATCGGCGTCAACTACGAGATAACGTTCGTCGGCGAGGCATACCGCACAGCCAAGGACGCCCTCGACTCTGAGAAGGCCGACGAGTCCAAGAGAGCCGAAAAGGACCATCCGGCAGAGTCCGGCGGCCTCAAGAACGCCCTGCGAGAAATCGACGAGAGCCACGACGAAAAGGTCGACGAACTGTCGAAACCCCACTACACCGAGATAGTCGACCACATCGACCACATGGTCTCCGTCGCGGGCGTCGACCACGTCGGGCTTGGATCGGACTTCGACGGCGCGACCATGCCGGAGGGGATGGAGGACTGCACAAAAGTCCCTCTGATTACCGATGAACTGCTCAGGCGCGGCTACGGCGAGAGTGACGTCCGCAAGATTCTCGGCGAGAACTTCATGAGGGTCATGGGAGAAGCGCTCCCCGTTTAGGACGCGGCCCGGCAGAGCCGCAACGAGCTACGAGTCCGTCGGAGCTACATTTGGAAAGCGCGGCACACTGTAACGATTCCGGTCAGGAGGCGTCTTGCGTCCCTACCCGACCGTCGCGTGCGGGTTGCGTTCGGAAAGCTCTTTGACGACGGTGTCCTTGTCGGTCTCGCCGCTCCAGGGTGAGGGGAGCCGGTTCGTACCGAAGATGCGCGTCATTATCGGGTCGTCGTTCCCCTCGCCGTCGGAGTGGACCGTATACCAAACGCCCTCTTGCTCGTCCAACTCAACCTTGATGTTTCGTACTTCGCCCGTCCAACCGAAGCTAACGTATCCCATGTCGAACCCTCAGTCGATTGCTTTCTGTCTATTTCGACGCACTATGATACTCCAAGCCGTTCCTTTTGAAAACCGGACATGCCCAGCGCCTCAGGGCAATCGCATTTAGACAAGTATAAGATAATATCCAGTAAGATGTGGTCATTCTTTAGCGAGGGAGTGACCTCATGGACAATTCACCCGTAGGCTTGCTGACCGATCAGTTCGCCAAGTTGACAGACCCCCGAACCGGTCACGCAAAACGGCACAAACTCATAGATGTCATCGTCATAGCCATCTGCGCCGTCATCTGTGGAGCCGACTCATGGGTGGATGTAGAGATGTTCGGCGAGGCCAAGAAGGACTGGTTCAGCCGACTGCTTGAACTGCCCAATGGAATCCCGTCGCACGACACTTTTGGGAGGGTCTTTGCCAGGTTGGACCCCGTTCAGTTCGAGGAGTGTTTCGAGGAATGGGTCCATGCGGTCAACGACGTAACCGGAGGTCAGGTCGTGGCCATAGACGGCAAGACGCTTCGTCGCTCGCACGACAGAGCCGCGGACAAGTCTGCAATCCACATGGTGAGTGCGTGGGCGTCGGCCAATCGTCTGATCCTCGGTCAGACCAAGGTGGATGAGCGATCCAATGAGATCACGGCCATACCCGAACTGCTCAGTACGTTGGACGTGTCAGGATGTACAGTGACCATCGACGCGATGGGGTGTCAGAAAGATATAGCGACGACGATTATCGACCAAGGCGCTGACTACGTCCTGGCCCTCAAGGAGAACCAACCCCAACTCCACCAAGACGTAACGGATACGTTTGAACAGGCCCGACAGACCGGCTTTGACTATCTCGACCACGACTTCCATGAGACGGTAAACAAAGGCCATGGCAGAATCGAGACACGACGGTGTTGGTCTGTCTCAGACCCCGACCACCTCAGCTACATAAACGACCGCAATGAGTGGACGAAGCTGACGAGCGTGGTGATGATCGAGTCCGAGAGGATTGAGGATGGTAAGACGTCCATTCAGGCCCGCTACTACATATCGAGTCTGCCGAACGACGCGCGAGTGCTGCTCGCAAGCGTCAGAACGCATTGGGGGATCGAGAACTCTGTCCACTGGGTGTTGGACGTAGCTTTCGGCGAAGACGACAGCAGGGTGAGGCAGGGCAACGCAGCACAGAACTTATCCGTGCTGCGTCGCATGGCGCTGAACATGCTCAAGCGTGAGACCACATCACAAGGGGGTGTGGCCGCCAAGCGCAAGCGCGCCGGATGGGACGAAGATTACCTACTCTTGGTACTGGCTCAGTGAAATGCGATTGCCCTCCCCAGCGCCTCCAAGCCTCCTCGCGCCTTATCCAGCGTCTCTTGGTACTCGGATTCGGGGTCGGAGTCGGCAACGATTCCGCCGCCGACCTGCAAGTAGACCTGTCGTCCCTTCTTCAACATCGTGCGTATGGGGATGGACAGCTGCATCGAACCGTCGAAGCCGATATATCCTATCGCGCCACAGTAGACGCCCCGCTGTACAGGCTCGATCTCGTCTATGATCTCCATCGCCCGGATCTTCGGCGCTCCGGTCACCGACCCGCCCGGAAAGCACGCCGTTAGCAGGTCGACTGCATCGTGTTCGGGCCGGAGCCTACCTGTTACCGAGGAAACGAGCTGATGCACGTTCGGGTATCCCTCGACGGTGAAAAGCTCCGGCACCTGGATCGATCCTGGCACACAGACTCTTCCGAGGTCGTTGCGGAGCAGATCGACGATCATGATGTTTTCTGCGCGGTCCTTTTCACTGGTGGCTAATTCCCTGCCGAGCCTGTCGTCGTCTTCGGGAGTCGCTCCGCGCGGACGGGTGCCCTTCATCGGTCGAGTCTCCACGAATCCATCTTCGACACGCAGGAACTGTTCGGGAGACGCGCTCAAGACGCCGAAGTCCGGATATCCGAGGTAGGCCCCGAAGGGCGCGGGAGCGGTGCGTCGCAGGGCTCGATAAAGGGCCCAAGTGTCCACATCGACGGTGGCCTCGAATCGCTGGGAGATGTTTGTCTGGTAGATGTCGCCGGCGACGATATATCTCTTCACGCGGTTCACCGCCTCGAGGTACTGTTCGCGCGTGAAGTTCGACCGAAGATTCTTCGCAAGAGTGGGCAACCCGTTCGTGGGATCTGAGGCAACACGCCCGTGCCGAATGCGGTCTCTAACCCACTCAGCCCGATCTCCCCTACTAAATTCGGTGGTAATGAGCCATGCCCGGTCATCCGCATGGTCGAATGCAATAACCCAGTCGTAAATGGCTATGCTCATGTCCGGCAGAGCGAAGTCATCCAAGGCCGTTCCCGGCAGTCGTTCGAGCAGGCCGCCCATCTCGTATCCGAAGTAGCCTATCGCGCCTCCCTGAAACGGTGGCCCACCCTTGCAGCGACTCGTTCTGAATTCCGCCAGTATGCGCTTGAGTACCGAGAACGGATCGTCTTCCAATCGAGTTACACTGCTGCGTTCCACCACGTCTACTTGCCTACCCTTGGAACGCACCACCATAAGCGGATCGGCAGTGACGTAGGAGTACCGTCCAAGCCCGGGTCTCACGAGGGCGCTGTCTAATACCACCGGGTAATCGGCGTCCAGGAAGCCCGAAGTCACCCCAATCGGGTCGAGGTGAGGCTCTAACTCATCGATCCGGGTTCTTGTTGCTACGGCCTGGCGAGTCTGCAAGAGCGGTCCGGGCGACGCCAGATTGAGGCGAGACCGACATGCCACGTGGGCGAGTCCGCTGATAGCGCCGACTGTAATACTGTATAGTATTTGTCGCGACCGACACCACTGAACAGCATTTGCACGTCAACCATCATGGCCCTTCGACGGCTTCAAGACCGTCCTCGTATTCTCGAAATCGCATATGTGGCGACACTTGCCGCCCTGCGCCTCTTCCGCAACCGGCTGAACCCCGGCGGCCTAGTCGAGAAGGTGTTCGTGCCGGGAGAGAGAGTAACGAAGGGGCTCATCTTCGACTGCAAGATGTGCGGCGACTGCGTCCTGCACAACACGGGCATGACGTGTCCAATGACCTGCCCGAAGAACCTCCGCAACGGCCCGTGCGGAGGCGTTCGCCTCAATGGGAATTGTGAGATCATCCCCGAAATGCGCTGCGTATGGGTATCGGCTTGGGAACGATCTCAGAAGATGCCGCAGTTCGGCAGCGGGATTCATGAGGTCCTCACCCCAACGGACCGGCGGCTCGAGGGCACCTCGTCGTGGATCAACGACATCAGCCCAAACGTCACCAAGCGGCCGGTTGGGTGGGCTGAATGAGGTCGGGTTCCCGACTCGAACGAGTCCTGCGGGCCGGACACTTCGCGGTAACGGCTGAGCTCCTCTCCCCGGACAGCGCCGACCCGCAAGCCGTCCTCGACCACGCAAAGGTCATCGGCGACTCGTGCGACGCCATCAACGCCACCGACGCATCGGGCGCGACCGCGCACATGTCGAACGTTGCCGTCGCCGCTCTGCTCCGGCGGGCCGGATACGACGCTATCGTGCAGATGGCCTGCCGAGACAGGAACAGGATCGCCTTGCAGGGCGACTTGCTGGGCATCGCCGCGCTCGACGTGCGAAACGTCCTATGCCTGACCGGCGACGGCGTTGCCACGGGCGATCACCCCGAAGCAAAGCCCGTGTTCGATATGGACTCCATTACGCTGCTCCAAACGGCGCGAATCCTTCGCGACAGGGGACGGTTCCTCAGCGGCCGCACCATCACTTCGCCACCTCGCCTGTTTCTGGGAGGCGCAAGCAACCCGTTCGTCCCGCCCTACGATTTCCGTCCGCTACGGCTCAAGAAGAAGATAGAGGCGGGAGCGGACTTCATTCAGACTCAATACTGTTTCGATATTCCGCATCTGAGGACGTTCATGGAGCGCGTCGTAGACATGGGGCTCCACGAGCGCGTGTTCATCCTCGTGGGCGTCGGACCGCTCCGGTCAGCCAGGGTTGCTTATTGGATGCGCGACAACATCCCCGGTGTAGTCATCCCGGACTCCATAATCAGACGCCTACTCGGCGCGGGGAAGCGGTCGCGCACCGAAGGCAAGCGCATCTGCACCGAAATGGTCCAGCAAATAAAGGAAATTCCTGGTATCTCAGGAGTCCACATCATGGCCTACCGGCAGGAGCATCTCGTCCCGGAAATACTTGGCGAGTCGGGTCTGCTTCCCAGACCCGGTTTGGAAGCCATTGAGCGTGCTTACGTCCCTGACGTTGATGCTGTCGAAACGGGCCGAAGCTAGGCGCTCCCAATCCGAAAGACGGACTTCCCGCACACCTTGCAGATGCCCTTCGTCGCTTGCCGGCCGTTCTTCATGGTGATCAGTTCGCGCTTTATGACATCGCGTTCAGTTTTACACTTGAGACAATACGCTCGCATCACACTGACCCCCAAGAAATAGATCCGCCCAGAGTCCCTCCACCGTGATCGGCCGCTTTCGGCAGGACTCTTACCCCGTTGAGTCCATTGTATTGTCTTTACAAGTTTCGGACAAGTCCCAGAATGATTCAGGAAAAACCACGCATGTGTTGCACGCCGCCAACTGCGCCACGCACTTTCGTAGCAGAGGTAACCTACCCTACGTGGCATTCAAGTACGGGGAGAATCCACTACGACCTTCGTGCCGGCCAAGTAGTCGTGGACGCACCTGCGGTTCTTGGCGAAGATGAATGCATGATCGATGACGACGTAAGGCGGGATCAGGGTCAAGATCCAGTTGACGAAATATCGCAACACCACGTTCCTGTACGCGGTCCCCTTCACACCCGTTTCCTCATCGACGATGCGAATACGTAGCAGAAACTTTCCTACGGTCTGTCCCTCACGCCGGAGGAGGGCGACCTGGTAGGGAACTCCGACGATGCCGAGCAAGAGCAGCGCCAGCGTCGCTATCGCCGGGCCACCCATGTCTGCCGAGAACATCCCGGCGACGAACGCGGCAGGAGACAGCGGCAGGTCGACGATCCACGCCACGAGACGTCTCCACCTCTCGGCCGGGTACAGGACATCCAGCGGCGCATCCGTTGAGCCGCCCAGGGGCGTCCTGCACCTTCGACACCAGCGGTCGTTCCGCGCATTCTTCGTCTCGCATCGGGGGCAGTTGATGGCCTGGAGCGGCTGAAGGGTCATCGTCCTTCCCGCAGTTGTTGACCGGCCTAGGGGGCAACACTACAATAGCGCCTCAGTCGAGACGCCTTCCGAGAGGAACCGAACTATGCCGGAGCTTACCCTAAGTCCCACTGCCGTTCAAGCGGAGCTTCACAAGAACGACGTGACGGACGTTGTATGGCTGCCCGATACGGAAAGCGGGCACATGTACAACCTGCTACAGGCAGATCCTGCCCTGCGGATCATCCCTATCGCCCGCGAAGCCGAGAGTATGCCCATAGCGGCAGGCCTCTGGATAGGAGGGCGAAAGCCCGTAGTGATGATCCAAAACACGGGGTTCTTCGAGTCCGGCGACTCGGTGCGCGGCATGGCCGTCGATATCGCCGCGCCGCTCGTCATCTTCATCGGGTACCGTGGATGGACTCGCCGCGGCGTCACGACCGACTCGGCCGCCCACATCACCGAGCCTACCCTTCACGCCTGGCGCATGACTTACTACCTCGTCGAGCACGACGAGGACATGGACCGTATCTCGGTGGCATTCGATGATGCGGAAAGAATGCAGCGACCGGTCGGCGTCCTCATCGGCGGTGAGTATTCGGGATAGACCAAGCTACCGACTCGAGGACCTTAGGTCTCCTCAGGCGTTGCGTCGCTCGATATCGAGCACCTTGTTGAGTCGGCGCACGTACTTCTCCTCTCCCTCGATGAACCTCGCCGAGAGAAAGGCCGTCACGACCTCTTTTGCCAACTCCTCCCCGATGATGCGCGCGCCGATACAGACCACGTTCATGTCGTCGTGCTCGACGCCCTGCCGCGCGGAATAGGTGTCGTGGCACAGCCCGGCGCGTACCCCACGCACCTTATTGGCGGCAACGCTCGCTCCAACGCCGCTTCCGCACACGATTAAGCCGCGCTCCGCCCTGCCGTCGGCCACCCGAACGGCGACCGCCTCGGAAAAGTCGGGGAAATCGTCGAGCGCATCGTACTCGTATGCCCCTGCATCCACGACCGTGTGGCCGAGCGCTCTCACGTGCTCGGCCACCAGGTTCTTCATCTCGAAGCCTGCGTGGTCTCCCCCCACGGCTACCCGCATTAGTACTCTCTCCCGCGTCGACATTTCTCGGTTCAAAGCTTACCACAGAGGCCCTCACGCCCTCAGGTGATAGAATCGAGTTACTCATACCTGTGTAGACACACTACCTTGGTCAAGAGAGCTTCAAACCCCGTTGTGTCCGAGCGCTTTTTTGCCAGCCCGGCTCGCGTTCGGAGATTGCTTGACGAGATAGCAGAGGATGACGAAGAGATTCGTACCCTGTACCTCAGTCCGGGATCATCAACTCCCCCGATTTCGAAGCTACTTGAACTCCGATCCGTTGGCCGAGTCCAACTCGGCTGGATACATGAGGTATTTGGCGCGATTCCTGAATCGGAGTCCGGAGCGGCGGTGTTTTGGAGCGACGACAGGGCATGGGTCGTCTTACCACCCTTCCCTATCGGTGAAGACCGTACCACTGACGAAGTCGACGTTTCCGGGCTTACGGAGGTCTACGAGCGAGGCGTAACCGTCGGAGTCGTACTCCTGCGAATGGGCAGGTACGCGATTGGCGTAGTGCGAGGCGATAAGCTGCTCGCCTCAAAGACCGATACTCGCCACGTCAAGAACCGTCACCGGGCGGGAGGCTCGTCGCAGCGGAGATTCATGCGGAGTCGCGACCGGTTGATCCGAGAGCTGTACGACGAGGCCTGCACCGTCACCCGGCGAATCTTCGAGCCGTACCTCGACTCCATAGACTGCGTGCTAACCGGCGGAGAACGCCAGACGATCAACGGCTTTCTCAAGCGGTGCGAGTTCCTAGAAAGGTCGGAACTGCCGGTCATGAAGCGGCTGCTGGCTGTCGAGCGTCCAAGCCACAAGGCTTTAGAAAGCATCCACCGCGAAGTGTGGAAGAGTCGCGTCCTCGTCTTCGACAGGGCCAAATAGCGGCTATTGTGCCGTATATCCCCCGTCGACGGGTAGGTAAGAGCCGGTCATGAAGGACGACTCGTCCGAGGCCATAAAGAGCGCCGCGTAGGCGACATCCTTCGGCTGGCCTAGGCGACCCATGGGGTGCCGCTCCTCCAGAAACGCCTTCATTTCGGCGTCATCCGTGAGCGATCTCGTCAAGGGTGTCTCCGTAAATCCGGGGCCGAGGCAGTTGACGCGGATGTTCTTCGCGGCCATATCGATGGCGAGGTTGCGGGTGAACTGAAGGACACCGCCCTTCGAGACGGGATACGGATTGAACCCGCTCTTCCAACTGGGCGGGTAGCCTACCACGCTCATGATGGAACCGAGATTCACGATCGACCCGCCTCCCGCGCGCTCCATCTCGGGGACGGCGTGCAGGGCCATGAGATAGGTGCCCTTGAGGTTGACTTCGATAACTCGGTCCCAGACCTCTTCAGGGTGCGTTGATGACGGGAGGCTCCGCGCGGTGATGCCGGCGCTGTTCACGAGAATGTGCAACGCGCCATAAGCCTCAACGGCGCTCTGGACGATACTCAACGCCTCGGCAGAGTCCGTAACGTCGCTCGAAACAGAGATGGCCTCCCCTCCCCGTTCAACGATGGCGGCTGCGGTCTTCTCCGCGCCCTCTTGGTCGATATCCGACGCGACGACGCTCGCCCCGTGCTCGGCGAACAGCAACGCCGTGGCCTCTCCGATGCCGGAGGCGGCCCCCGTGACGATTGTGACCTTGTTTTCCAGTCTCATCCCGATCTCACGTCAGTTGAGTTCGACGCCGACCTCGCGGGCGACGCTCCGCAGGTACTGCTGTCCCTGGACGGTCTGCGGGTACGGAAAGTGTTCGGTGTGGACGGTCACATCGTGATCGAGGGCGTCCATACGCCGCAACATCGTGTGATAGTCCATCGTGCCTTCGCCGGGTACGGCCTCACCGACATGACTCACTATCTTGCCGCCTCCGCTTACGGCGACATCCTTCGCGTGGAGGCCGACAATATCGGCTCCCAGTCCGTCGAATATCTCATCGACCAGCTCGGTCGTGCGATAGGCCATGTGCGGGTGAACGAGGTTCACCGGGTCCATGAGTATCCTCAGCCGGGGCGACGCGACGGTGTCGAGCATCTGTTTGAGACGGTCCACCGAGTACATGCAGGTCATAACGTGAGGATGCGCGCCGATGTCCATCCCGGCATCCTCCGCAAGGTCGGCCAGTTCCCGGATGCCGTCGAGCACCTGGCGCCACGTATCTTCCTCCCACATCTTCGGAGTTCCGCGTCCGACCAGCGTGCCGAAACCTACGAGATGCGCGCCGAGAATCTTTGCGTGCCGCAACTGACGCTCATACAGCTCCAGCGTGTACCGGTGGTCCTCGCGGTCGTAACCGCCGAGACCGCCCCAGGGTCTGGTCCCCTTGTAGAAACCGGTGAACTCGCCGACGCTCAGGCCGTTGTGATCGAGGAACTCCCGAAGTTCGTGCACGTCGTCATCGTCGTATTCGGGACGTACTCTCTGGACGGTAATGGTCGTAACGTCCATAGTGGCCGCGTGTTTGATCAGTTCGTCTCGGTCGGCCTCACCTTCAGGACCGACTGTAAGGAATTGGCCGAGTGGGGGACTCAAGATAATCACGGCTACCCTCCGTGTGCTGGGCTGTGAGTGCTATGTGCTCGAGAGATTGTACCGGAATATCACCCGAACGTCCGCCTCGGCGAAACAATCATATGACTTCCGCGACCGACGACTGTCCGTTCAGATCGACGATCCGCGCCCAGGTAATCTCATTTGCCAACTCGCGGTCGGAGCGGGCAGTCACCCGGATGTAGTTGTCCGTGAGTCCCACCCACTTGCCCGCTTTGCGTGACTCCCACAGCACCCGCCGCGCGCTCCCGACGAACCGCGCGCGGTAGTCCGTCTCCTGTCCCTTCGATAGTGCGATCAGCCGCCCTACCCGCTCGGACTTGACCTGCGGGGGAACGTCGTCACGGAAATGCGAGGCGCTGGTGCCCGGTCGCGCGGAGTATGGGAAAACGTGCATCGAAGCGAATCCCACATCTCGGCAGAGACGGTAGGTATCTTCGAAATGGTTCTCGGTCTCGCCGGGAAATCCTGCTATAACATCCGTCGTGACGGCGGCGTCGGGGATGGCCTTCCGAATGCCGTCGACCGCGTCGAGGAACTGCCTGCTGTCGTACCGCCTTCTCATGCGCTTGAGGACCGCGTCGCTTCCGCTCTGCAACGGGAGATGAAAATGCGGCGCAAGCCTGTCGTCCGACCACGGCGCCAGTAGGCGCTCGTCGATCTCATGGGCCTGCAGCGACGACACGCGGAGTCGAGCCATATTGCACCGGTCGAGCACGTATCGGATGAGACCGGTGAGATCGATCCCCTCCAGATCGAAGCCGTATGAGCCAAGCTGCGTGCCCGTGAGGACGACTTCCTTGTAGCCGCGGTTCGTGTATTCGTCTATCTTGCCAGCGATCTCATCCGGCGGAATGCTCCGCTCTCGCCCACGCACTTTCGGCACTATGCAGTAGGCGCAGACCTGGTTGCAGCCCTCCTGTATCTTGATCATGGCGCGCGTTCGGGCGGCGCTCGGACTGATCGCCTGCACGTCGTCACCGGTGGCGCAGGGAACGATATCGTCTCCCACCCAGTCGATGACGTGTCGCACGAGAGTCGCCTTCTCGGTATTTCCCACGACGAGATCGACTTCGTCAAGCTGCCGCAGGGTCTCCGGCGAGCGCTGAGCGTAGCACCCTGTCGCCACGATGGTGGCGTTGGGATGCCGTCGCCGCGCGGAACGGAGCGCACGGCGGGCCTTCGAGTCGGCCACGTGCGTGACCGTGCAGCTGTTCACCACGTAGACATCGACTGGCGTGTCCTCGCCGACAACATCGAATCCGGCATCAGCGAATTCCGTCGCCAGGCTGCCGGAATCGGCCTGGTTCAGCTTGCAGCCATGCGTCTCGATGGCCACTCGCGGCTTCGTCTGTAGTGCGAGGTCGATCATGGTAATTGCTCCGCTTGATTCTACCATGTCATTAGCCCTATCCAAGCAAGAGTCGCGCCGTTTGATAGTACAGGCGGGCGCGTTGTAGGATGATACCAAGCGGCGCTTGCCGCACCTTTGTCGAGGGGAAGAACGCATGGAGCAAGCAGGTACCACCGTCTACGGTACGACGTGGTGTGGAGACTGCCGGCGGGCCAAGCTGTTCCTCGATACACGGCGCATCGGCTACGATTGGATTGACATCGAGAACGACGCCGAAGCCGCCATCAAGGTCATGGAGATCAACGGAGGGTATCGTAGCGTCCCGACTATTGTGTTCGAGGACGGCTCCATTCTCGTCGAGCCTAGCACCGCCGAACTTGCCCAGAAATTCGCTGGCCGCTAATCGTGGCGACGAGTGGTGATGGCTAACCGCACGGTGGGCGACACTTTTGCCGAGGCCCTTCAACGCGGCGGCGTGCCGTGCGTATTCGGCATCCCCGGCGGCGGAAGCGCGATAGACCTCATCGAAGCCTGCCGAAAAGTCGGAATTCCCTTCGTTCTCGTTCAGCACGAGACTACCGCGGCGATGTCCGCCATCGTCGCGGGCGAGCTAACAGGCTCATGCGGCGTCTGCATGTCGATCATGGGTCCCGGCGCCGCGAACTTGGTTGGCGGAGCCAGCTTCGGACTGTGGGAACGTCACGCCGTCCTGAGCCTAACGGAGACCTACCCCACCGCACAGACGCTTCGAATGTCGCTGCAGCGCATGGACCACTCGCAGATGTTCATGAGCTTCTCCAAGGCGTCCGAATTGCTGAGCAGCGACCACCCCGGCGAACAGACCGAGCGTCTGATGAAGCTCGCCCTATCAGAACGGCCCGGCCCGGTACACCTCGACATACCGAACGATTTGCTGACGCAGCAAACGGGGCCGGAAATATCGTCCGACTCCGATGTGCCGTGTCAACGTTCCGAAGTCGTTGGCGATCTCGATGCGATAGCTGACACGATCAATAATGCCGTCAAGCCCGTGCTTGTCGTCGGCCCCGCAGTCGTCCGCGCTAACGCCCGTGACGAGCTTAGGAGACTTGCGGAGCGACTTGGGGCCGCCGTGGTCACGACTTCGAAGGCGCGTGGCGTGATCCCGGAGGACCATCCACTGGCGGCAGGCATCGTCACGGGCGTATATGGCAAGACGACATTCGAGGGAAGGATAATCGGTCAAAGCGACCTGATCGTCGCCGTAGGACTCGACCGCATGGAGCTCCTGTCCCCGTGGGAGTACTCGCAGCCGCTCATTTGCATAGACGCAATCGACCCGTCCTCCGAGCCGGTCGGAAGTCCCACCCACAAGGTGTACGGGCCGCTCAAGGGTATCCTTGCCCAACTCACGGATGCCGTCAGGCCCTCAGAGGCGTGGAGCATAGCGGAGCTCAGTGAATTTCGGGAGTATGTGCGCTCGTCTCTCCTCGCGGACTCGGATGACTTGAACTCGGCGACGCTGCTCGAACGCGCTCAGAGCATGGCCCCTCTCGACACGACGCTCGTGACCGAGACGGGTATCTACAACGCCGTAAACCTTTTCACGTGGAAGGTGTACGCCCCCCACCTGTACTTCGGGTCCAGCGGCGCGAATACGATGGGCTTTTCGATTCCTGCTGCATTGGCATCCGCCCTCGTTCGGCCCCGGCAAAAGACCGTTGCCCTCGTTGGCGACGGTGGTTTCCTGATGAAGGTGTCCGAGTTGGAGACCCTGGCGAGGGAGAAGCTGGCCCCAATCATCATCGTGTTCAACGACCGTTCACTTGGCCTGATCCGAATCAAACAGGCGGCGAAAGGGTACCGTCGTGATGCCGTAGACCTCGCTCCGGTCGATATCGCTCGGCTGGCCCGGAGCTTTGGTGGGCGAGGTGAGCGAGTAAGCACGCTGGCAGCGTTCGATGCCGCTTTCAAGGCCGCCCTCGATGACGACCGGTTCACCGTAATCGACGCCCGGCTGGACCCGGATGTATACGCCTCTCACATGGTGCCGATCAGAGGATAACTGTCCCCGCCACCGTTGCGTTAACGTAACAGTTCAATACTTCCACCGCACTCTGTATCCCTACGCCATGCCGTTCGCCACAATCGCCTCAGGAACGAAACTCTACTACGAGCGGATTGGCTCAGGTCCTCCCCTGCTGCTCGTCATGGGTACCGGACTCGACCACTCGGTTTGGGACGCTCAGGTCGAGGCCTACCGAAACGAGTTCGAGTGTATCGTATTCGACAACGCGGGAACCGGAAGATCGGGCCGCCCCAACGAACGATTAACAGTTCGCTCGATGGCCACGGACACCATCGGGCTGTTGGAAGCGCTCGGCATCGAGCGTGCTCACGTCTCCGGCGTCTCGCTTGGATCGTGCATTGCGCAGGAATTGACGTTGGCCCGACCCGACATGGTCGCTTCGCTCCAGCTTCACGGGACGTGGGCGCGGACCGACGGGTACGTCGGGCGGAAGTTCCGCGCACAAATTCGACTGATCGAGATGCTGGACATGCGCGACTTCTACGAGATCAACGTCCTGTGGTTCATCACCCCGGAGTTCTTCGACGCCCACCCTGAGCGGGTCGAGGCCCAGATCGACGCAATCGTTGCCAATGCACCGAGCCGTGAGTCGCTGATCGAGCAGTACCAGGCCGACATCGAGCACTATACTCTCGACCGATTGCCGCAAATCGAAGTGCCCACGCTCGTGACCGTGGGAAGCTTCGACGTGGCCGTTCCACCGATGTACGGACGAGAGGTTGCCGAAGCGATTCCGGGCGCGGAGTTCGTGGTGGTAGACGTGGGAGGACACCTCTACAACGTCGAGAATCCCGTGGAATTCAACCGGGTAACGCTCGAATTCCTCCGTCGCGTTCAAGTGGATGAAGGGTAGGCGGCATGAGCCATCCCTTCGGACATAGCATTCGTTTGAGGTCTTCGGTTTAGGCATACGTGTCCTGTTGCGATTTGGTATCATTTATCGGATGAGAAAGTGAAGCGACTAAGAAAGTAGAAGGAGCCTGCATGAAACTCGAGAGAAATCTCATTCCAATACTAGCCATTGCGGCCATCCTACTGTTGGCTGTTCCCGCGGTGGGAATGGTCGTCGGGATGGCGCTGGCTTCCGAACCCGGGGACGATTCTTCGGCCTCGACAGGCGAACCCGAACTGCCGTCCCTAGAACTCCCTCCACTGCCGGACAAGCAGTATCAGCCGACTGATTCACCTCCCAAGCAGCCACCCATAGCGGGATCCCGCGCCGACTGGGACGGTTCTACCGATGAGGGAAAGGTCCACACGTATGAGGACGGTGATCGGACTGTAAGAGTAGTCCTGCAGGACGATCTAGTCCTTCAGAAGAACTCGGCCGTCACGCCCAGCGACTCCGTGGTCTTGAAGGGGTCAGCTCAGAGCATCATCAGAAAAGGGTCCGACGGCGGACAGGACAACCTCCCCGTGTTCCGTTCCGAGTCTGGAGGCGGGCTGATGACGCTGCCCGGTGGCGTCTTGCTTTCGCTGGACCCGAAATGGGATAAGGCCCAGGTTGATAAATTCTTCTCTGATAACGGCATCTCGCCGGAGCAGGTATCCGAGTTGGGGTTCATACCGAACGGCTTCTTGGTGGAAACCGAAGCAGGCTTCCCATCGCTGGAAATGGCCAACTCGCTGGCTCGTCAGGATGGCGTAGAGATTTCAAGCCCCAACTGGTGGAGCGAGGTCGAGGCTAAGTGAGGAAGGCGTCCCCACAGGTCGACCCATTCGCCCATATATTGTAGCCCTGGAGAGAAATACCCATGCCCTTCATTTCGACTCAATATGCATCCTCAATCACTTCTGCATTGAGGATGCTCATCCTCACCGTCTCCGTCGCCTCCCTCCTTGTCCTCAGTACCGGTGGTGCCGGGGGACAGACTGTCGAAGACGACCACGGGAACGACTTTGACACTGCTACGCTTGTGGCGCTGGGTACCTCGGTAGACGGACGTATCGACCCAGGCGACGACCGCGACGTCTTTAAGATTGACCTGTCCAGCGCATCCGGACCAATCGACCTCTGGGTATACACGCTCGGCGAGTTCGATTCCTATGGCGGCTTGTACGACAGTGCTGGGAATCCAATTGAATTCAACGACGACAGCTTCTTTGCGGATAACATACGTGCCTTCAGCATACGGAGCGTTGTTCAACCGGGGGTCTACTACGTGATCGCCGTTAGTTTCGAGGGGGAGCCGGGAGACTATACATTCCACGCCCAAGCTGTTGTTGATCCGGGCAGCACCATCGACACGGCGAAACCCCTTAGCCTCGGTTCGCCCGACGGAGGCACGATCAACACGGTGGACGACGCAGATTACTTCAAACTGGATTTTACGGAGTCCAAGCACGTGATCATCGATGCGGTGAGCGCCGACATAGCACTCATTGATCTGGCCTTGCTTGATGCCGCCGGCGATGAGATTTCTGCAAATATCAGACCGATTCGCATTAGGGGATTCGGGTCGCTCTTCCCGATAGGTTTCACAATTGAAGAGGACTTCGAACCCGGAACTTACTACCTCAAGGTGGTCAACCCGCTTGCGCCTGGGCCCGATGAGCCACCACCTCCGTTCAGGCCCTCGCCATACTCCGTCTTTTTCACCGAGGATGCCGAATACACAGAGCTTGTCGAAAATTGCGAGGCCGAGACTGACGCGCTGAGTGACCCACAAATCAACGATCCCCTGTACGCATGCCAGTGGCACCTCAGCCATCCTGAATGGCAGGACGTCAAAGCCGGATCCGTCTGGGCCGAAGGTATTAAGGGAGAGGGCATCAACGTCGCCGTGGTCGATGACGGCATGTACCAGGCCCACGAGGACCTCGAGGACAACGTCGATTCGAGCCTCAGCCTTGACTTCGCCAGCGGCGGTAACGACATATATGGTCGCTTCGACCACCACGGCACGCACGTTGCCGGCATGATTGCTGCCAGAGACAACGATATAGGTGTGCGTGGCGTAGCCCCTCGGGCGACACTGTACGGTTACAACTTTCTAAGTGGATTCAACGACACATTACTCAACCTCTTTGATTCGGCGATCCTTAACGCAGATGTAACTGCCGTGTCTAACAACAGCTGGGGTTGGAGAGATAGCCCGGGGTTGAGCCCATCCTTTGGGTTCTGGAGGCAGGCCATAAGGTACGGGAGCACGGTCGGCTACGATGGCAAGGGTATCTTCTATGTCTTTGCCGCCGGCAATGGGCACCTGCTGGGGGATGACTCAAACCTTGACGAGCACGTCAATGAATACGGCGTGACTGCCGCCTGTTCCGTGAATAGGCAGGGCACAAGGGCCGGTTACTCGGAAATGGGTGCCAACCTGTGGGTCTGCGCCCCTTCAAACGACCGTCCGGGCGTTCTTGGCGGAGTCCGCGGCATCTTGACGACCGAGAATTCCGATCGCTACTACCAAGACTTTGGCGGGACTTCCGCCGCCACACCGATTGTCGCGGGCGTAGCGGCGCTGACCCGAGACGCCAACCCCGACCTCACGTGGCGCGACGTGAAGGTGATTCTCGCCGCAACGGCCCAGAAAAACGATCTCGCTAGCCCCGGATGGAAAGATGGGGCGCCCATGCACCCCGTCTCCTCCACGGATAACTACCACTTCAACCACGAGTACGGGTTCGGTGTGGTCAACGCCGAGGGCGCCGTCGGTCTGGCAAAGCGTTGGACGAATCTACCTGCCACACAACACACTACGGTGTGGTCGGATAGGCTAGATGCAGAAATTCCCGATTCCCTTGCCAGTGGAGAATCTTCGACCTTCACCCACGCACTCACACTGGACACAGACATCGGGTTCACCGAGTTCGTAGAGGTCACGTTAGTCTTCGATCACGATTCTTTCCGCGACTTGGAGGTCCTACTGGAGTCGCCTTCCGGAGCAATTTCCAGACTGGCCGTTCCATTCGACACCTACGACGGCCTGAGTTCCTTCTTTGGCCAAGCCTTTGTGCCGCTGCACGGTTCACACCAATTCGGGTCTGCAAAGCACCTGGGCGAAGACCCCAACGGTGAGTGGAAGCTGCACGTGACCGACAAGATTCATGTTGTGGACGGCACCTTTGTTGGGTTCGGCATCACCGTCTACGGGCACGAGCGAGCACCGGGCACTCCCACTCTAGACTCGGTCACGGTTCATCCAGGCGGAGGGATGCTCGACGTTGCCTGGACCGCTCCCGACGTGACCGGCGATTCTGATATCAGCGGCTACGACCTGCGCTACATTTCGATCGACGCCGATGAGACCGATCCAACCAACTGGACCATACTGGAGGATGTGTCGTCTGCAGGTGACGGCGGTGAATTGGAGTACACTGTCACGGAACTGGCCGACGGCACACTGTATAACGTACAAGTGCGGGCTGTTAATAGTTCGGGTGGTGGCCTTTGGTCTGAAGCCGGTAGCGGTACTCCTCGGACGAGCCCCTGCGTTCTCGGAGAAGCGGTGCGAGACAGGACGAACGCAGGCCTGATCCATGACTGCGAGGCGCTGCTGGAGGCGCGCGATACTCTGGCAGGAAGCGCAACGCTGAACTGGTCGACGGATACTCGAATCTGGGCGTGGGACGGTGTCATCCGCGAAGGAGACCCCTTGCGCGTCACAAAGCTAGTCCTCCGTGACCGCAACCTTGACGGAACGATCCCGGCCGCGCTAGGAAAGCTGAGCAACCTAGTCGTTTTGAACCTGCACAGCAACATGCTCAGTGGCGCGATTCCAGACCTCAGAAGTTTGACCGGCTTGGAAGAACTCTACCTCGCAAACAACGAGCTAAGTGGCGGTATCCCGGAGTCACTGGGCAACATGGCGAGCGTGAGGGAGTTGTGGCTCTGGGGCAACCAACTGCAAGATACCATTCCGGACCTAAGCGGCATGACCGGCCTCGAGACGCTGAAGCTGTCAGACAACATGCTGGATGGCGGCGTGCCTGCCGGGTCGATGCTGCCTCCCAACGTGGCGTGGCTGATCATCGACAGGAACCCGCTGGGCGGCACGATTCCGGACCTGAGCGGCCTGACCAGCCTGAAGCTCCTGTGGCTCCACAACAACAGACTTGAGGGCTCTATTCCGGCGTGGCAGGAGTTGCCCCCCAACGTGGACGACCTCAACTTGCGCGACAACATGCTGACGGGTGTGATACCGGACCTGAGCGGTCTGGACAAGGCGACGCGGGTGCGGCTGCACAACAATGACCTGAGCGGTGAGGTTCCGGCCACGCTGGGCGACCTGGACAGCCTGAAGCAACTGTGGCTGCACGGCAACGATTTGACAGGCATCGCGGCTGAACTGGGCGATCTGGCGGATACCCTGATCGAGATCGCCCTCAAAGAGAACCCGTGGGGTTCTGACGCCTGTGTGCCGGCCGAGTTGGCAGACGTGGCAACCAATGACTACGACGAGGCTGGGCTTGAGTTCTGTGCAGGCTCAGACGGTTCGCAATAGCCGAATAGTCTGTGAGGATGGGTGATCCCTGTCCCCAACGACAACAATCAAACGAATGCCAGCGCCGCCGACAAACTTGGCGGCGCTGGCGCATTTAATATGCCTCAGAGTTTCTCAAACACCGTTAGAGTCAACTTGCGATTTTGTACTCCGAGTCTAGTTTCCAACGGGGCGTGATATGATGCGCCACGCACCAATTGTCAAGGGAGAATGATGGGCGATTTCTGGATTGAGGGTGGCGAGAGAATACTGTTCATCGGGGATAGCATCACCGACTGTGGACGGCGAGAACGCGCCATTCCCCTCGGCGATGGCTACGTGAGCATTTTCGCGGAGTTTGTTACAGCAAGGTACCCGGAGCGGATCATAGAGTGGATCAATATGGGTATAGGAGGTAATCGGACTACCCACTTGAAGGAACGTTGGCAGTCTGATGTGATCGAACACATGCCGGATCGTCTTTCGATCAAAATTGGAATCAACGATCTCAGCAGCTTTCGACGTGGTGATCCGGACTGCGTCCCGCCTGACCTATTCAAAAGAAACTACGATCAGATAATGACCTCAACCCGTAAGGCTCTCGGCGAAATCCCAGTCCTCTTGATGACGCCGTTCTACATCTCGACCAACTTGGACGACGTCGTCGAAGGTGCTATGCTCCGCATCATTCCCGAATACATCAACATCGTCGAAGAGATGAGCGTCAAATACGACACGCTGCTGCTTAATCTACACAACGTTTTTCAGGAACACCTGAGATATCGCCCACCAAGCACGTTTTGTCCCGAGCCGGTCCACCCAAATCACACTGGTCATCTGGTTATCGCCAACGCTCTGATGGAGTTTCTCAGTCGATGAGAATCGTCTGGACAAGGGCGATCACACTGACCGAAACTTCGTGCTTTGATCAACCTAGCTGAGATTGTCTTCGTCGGCTTTGACGAGGGCCGGATGAGGATATGGAGTCCATGAAGCGTCGTCCCCCAATCACCAGGGAATTCGTCGGCACGCGCGAATTGCACAAACTCGGCCTGCGTCCTGGCTACCGAGTCGGCCACCTCGATGGGACAACCAACTACGTAACCGACGACAGGTTTGACCGCGGACCGTACCACCGCCTCCAACACGAGTTGACGGTGGTCGACGCCTACTCTGCGCTCGTCAATATCGAGGAACTGCAGCGAGGCCGTATCAACGTCGTCATACAGGCGCTCGGCCCCGAAGAGCTGTTTGTCCAGAAGGAACTGCAGGACCCGTCGGACGAGCCTCCGCGTGGCATTCGGTCGTGGAGGCCGGTCTTTACGAGCGATGAGTTGGTCGAGCGCATTAAGATCGGAATCGACGAGCACCTTCGCTTCGCGAAGGCGCACGAAGACTACATTGAGGTAGCCCTCACGGAACCAGACGTTAGACGCATTGTCGCCGATGGCAAGATCGCGATGGTGCTGATGCTCGTCAGCGGCTACATCGCCGATAGCCTGGACGTTCTCAAGGAGCTTCGCGAGCTCGGCATCCGGGTGATGTGTCCCAGCCACCTCGCGGCGACGCCCTGGGCCGATTCGAGCGCGGAACTGAATGACCCTCCGGGATTGACCGACTTCGGACGCGACGTGATTTCAACGTGCAACGAGATTGGTGTCCTGGTAGACCTCGCTCACTGCTCCGACTACACCAGCCGCGACACCCTAGCGGTTGCGAACGCGCCGGTGATCGCAACGCATACAAAGGTCAGGGCCATCACCGGGAGTCAGCGCGACATGAGCGACGAAGTGCTTCGGGGCGTCGCCGACACCGGCGGAGTGGCCTGCGTCTTGGCGGCGACTCCTCGGACTGCTCAGGAGCGTCACGCGGCCCGGCTCAAGCGCGACTGCGACCTGGCGCATAGATACAAGGACCCCTACGATCTCGCGGCGGCAAAGCTTGCCGACGCTCAGATATGGAGCACGAAGCTCGATCTCGAAACAATCGACCACACCGTTACCGTTGCGGGCGTAGACCACGTTGGGCTTTCGTCTCACGCACAGAACGTACCGCAATGGAAGGAGTTTACCGAGGCGCTCCTAGAACATGGATACACTCAGGAGGACGCGTCGAAAATCCTCGGCGACAACGTACTGCGGGTCCTCAGAAAGACCATATGACGGGCGGGGCCCAAGTCGTCCTTGTTCTGCCTATGGTAAGAACTGGTGAGCCGAATCTTACTGTAGACAGAACTTTCGAGCTCTTGGTCCACATGTAGTTTCCTGAAAGTTCCCAAGCGCTGTGGCGGAAGGCGCAGGTAGGCTAGTAAATGGTTCGAGTCTAGTTGGGTGGGGCTTGTAGGGGCGCTCATGTGTGACATCTGCTCCAACTAATTCACTTTTGAGATGTTTGGATGCGTCTGTGACATTTGCGGTTAGCGTATCTAGGGGTGCGAGTGAGCGCCAGTGCTGGGGGAGCGGGCAGAATCGCCTCGTCAGGTATGCTAGGGGCGTGGATGCGCGTTCTTCGCGAGGGTCGAATGAAGCCCAGTTCACGCCCTCGCTCCACGAAGATATTCACAGGGTCCCCGCCTTCATAGGCATACTGGGGTGCATACTGCACCAGCAGGCCAATGGATACTTCGAACGGGTCAACCCCGGCCTTGTGGGCTATCTCAAGCCTCAGTGCCTAAGGACCTGGGAGATTATGAGCGTCGCCCATATCTGCTGGAGAATCATCACCCCCTTTGAAGACCACAGGAGACGCAGCTTGAGATGCTGCTTGACCTATGCAAGCGCCATCTCGATGTCCCACCTGCGAGCGTAGACCTCGGCCATCGATGCAATCGGGAACGTACGAGGCTCTCGAACGTTGGTGATGTAGCGTCGCACGGTCCTGCCCTGTCTGAAAGTCACCAGGCGAACGGCGTGCTTGGCACGATCAGCGCGGTGGGCTCCCAGCCACACGATGCCGTCGAACACCTCGCCCCGCTCATAGAAGACGTGTATCACCTTATAGCTGGTCTTTGCCCTCAGCCTGCTCAGCCAGTGGTATCCCCTGTCGGTGAACCAGTCGAACCAGGCGAAGCCGAAGTACCCCAAGTCTGCCACCACCAGTGTTCCCGCCGGCAACTCTTCCACCAGCTCCCGCGCCAACACCTTCTCGTTCTGATGTGGGTCCGGCTGAAACATGACGGTTCGCCACTGCTGGCGTCTCAGGTCGAACACGCCTGCCAGCTTGCCAGGGAGCAGACGGCTGTCACCCTTCGGGATGTCTCTCATAGTGAGCAGCCTTCTCGACATGGCGTCCAGTGTACTCTCGTCTATGCACACGACCTCCTCGGCGAAGGGCCCCAGCCTATTCGAGACCATCCCCTGCACTCGTTCTGCCAACACGCTGCTGATCTGCTCGAAGAGCCTCTCCAGTGGCTTGGTTCCCGCGGTATGGAGCCGCTTGTAGACCGCCTGGTCTGTAACCGGAAATCGGGGGAAGAACCAGAGTCCGCGTTCCGAGATGAGACGCCACACGGCCAGTTGACTTTCAAAGCCTCTCAAGACACAGACCAGCAGTCCCGCCCACAGAGCCATCGCGGGCAGCACACGCGGCCTGCCAGGGCCCTTGAGATTTTGATCTGGCTCCATGTCCTCCAAACACTGCTGGAGAAACTCCTCTATGTTCCCGACGGTGTCTGTGTCGTCGCCGGTTCTGGTGAACATTACAAAGTTCCTCCTGCCGAGTAGTCATATCCTTTTCTACTCAGAGGAGTACTATCCAAAGGCAAAAGCAGTTCTCATACCAATTAGTTGGAGCAGATGTCATGTGTGAGCGCCTCTATAGGGTCAAACCAGGTCGCCGGGAACCGAGCCTTCCACTGTCGGGTTGCCACTCCCAAGAGGCAAATGGGACCGTCATCGGGCCACAAAGGTCATTTCAGGGAGTCGTCAGGCCTGACCTGGTCCCAACATGCTGCCCTCGGTGGAAACTCCGCATTGTGCTGGAGGGGTTCCGCCGGGAGGGCACCGTCAACGAGTCGTGCTGCAGGGAGGGGATCAAGCCTCACTCTTACTAGGTAGTGTTGACATTTATATTATACTGAGTATATGTCAACAGTTACACTGTCTTCGGAACAATGGTCAAGGATACATGAGTTCCTTCAAGGTCAGACTGACTTGTACATTGGGAAAGAAGCCGAATGTAGACGGTTCATTGATGCTGTATTGTGGATTACTCGGACTGGTGCGCAATGGAGGATGCTCCCAGTCGAATATGGCAATTGGAACAGCGTCTACAAACGCTTCGCCCGATGGTGTGAACGCGGAGTATGGGAGCGTATGCACCAGTATTTCGTCGATGACCCCGACATGGAACACCTCATCATCGACAGCACGGTCGTGCGGGCCCATCCTTCCGCTGCGGGGGCGTCAAAAAAAAAGGAGGACAAGCATCGCAAGCCCTCGGTCGCAGCCGAGGTGGGTTCAGCACAAAGGTCCATGTCGGTGTCGACGGACTCGGCAACCCGTTGAGATTCAGGTTGACCGGAGGGCAGGAGCACGATGTCACTCAAGCTGAGGAACTCATAAACGGACTCGATAGTGAGTATGTGGTCGCAGACCGAGCATACGACTCCAACCAGTTCATCGAGTCGATCATTAGGAGCGGTGCAGTTCCGGTGATACCTCCTCGCTCCAACCGGAAGGCGGCCCACTCATACGACGAGTATCTCTACCGGGAGCGTCATCTTGTCGAATGCTTCATTGGCAAGATCAAGCACTTCCGCCGCATCTTCTCCCGGTTCGACAAGTTGGCGAACAGATACCTCGGGTTCCTCCATTTCGTCGGTGCGCTCATATGGCTAAGATGAAATGTCAACACAACCTAGTGCTGGACGAAGAAGATCATGGAGGCAGGGAAGGAGAGGCTGGACCCGTGACACGGTGCGAGACGCCACTCAATAGAAGATACAAGCGCTCAAGCGAGTGAACGTAAAGCTCAGATAGTTGGAGGCAGAGTTGCCCCTGGAGGGGTACCGTCTGAGAAAACGGCCATCCCGATCCCTCACGATGCCGTCGGCACCAACGGATGAGCTGTCCAAATTGGGCTCACAAGCTGTAAAATTGTAGTGAAGTCCTGGAAGTTCCGTCTTCGTTTTCCACCACTGCCAACGATGAACGCAGACCTCGAAAACAATACAGCTTCAATCGAATCGCCAGATGAGGGCATGAAAAGTCTAAATGGTTAGGCGCCAGTAGGAGAGACTTGCGAAGAACCCCTCATCGCCCGGTGGCTTCAAGGAAACACCACCGACGTGGGTCAACACAGCATGATGATCCTCTCGGAATGTCCCGGTTCACGATCTTGTTTGGCTGTGGAACTGCAGGAGACCTTCCGGGACCACTACATGTCCCCGGTAATGTGGAGCAAGCGAATCGAGGACTTGGGGGCGCCTGAAACATCGGAAATCTTGAAGGAGTTACTTCCGAAGACGAAACAGGCACGATCGGGAGACACCGGAGAAATCTTAGCAACTGAAATCGCTGAGAAGAGGCTGCGCTACGAAGTTCCTATTCGAAGACTTCGTTGGAAAGATTGTAGGAACGCGGCACTACGTGGACATGACATCGTTGGAGTGTCCCGTGATTCCAAGGGGAGCATCCGATTCCTAAAGGGCGAGTCCAAGAGTCGAGTTGTATTGAGCCCCAGTACAATTAACGACGCGGGTAAGGCACTTGATGGGGATATGGGTCGGCCCAGTCGTCACGCCGTTCTCTTCATTGCCAGTCGACTTCGTGAACTCGGCAAAGACGACTTGGCCACCGAATTGGAGAAAGCACTGCTTCAGGGCTTTAGCGGCCACGATATTGAGCACCTGCTCTTCGTAGTCAGCGGAAACAGCCCAGAGAGTATCCTGGCGAATCATGTCGCGGAGGTCGAAAGCGAGCAACCGAAGCGACATGCCGTAGGAGTGTGGTTCCCGGACCATGGACAATTCATCGCGCAGTTGTTTGACGGTCTCTAAATGGTACAACGACACACTGAACTAGTCGATACATTTACGGACGCGGTCACCCCCGCCTTCCGTGGACGCCTCTTGGACAGGGGCTTGATTTGGAGTCACGGCGAACTCCCTGAAGGTTCTCCGGCCTTTGCCAGTAGTCTCACTGAGGACCTCCTGGACTACGCCTATACCATTCTATCGATGGCTCTAGAACTCCGGTCAGAAGTCGGGGACCACGAAACGGCCAAAGCGGCTTTCCTTGTGGCGGGCGAAGCCGTTCAGGCAGCAGTACACAGAGGTGACGTTAGTTTGGCCGATCGGGGTTTTCACAGGGTAAGTGCCGCAGTAGCTTTCCACTTGGCCGGATACTCCGCGATGGCATACTCCGTAGTGCCTACCGATCCTGCTGAGAGCAATCTCGCGCCGACGGAGGAAGCCCTCGTTCTATTGTTCCGCAGGCGTCTGCAAGAGATGCGGAATGTATTCTCTGGGTGGCTGCGCAATAGCGCCAACCTTGACCACGGGGTAGCCATTCGCCTTCGTGACGACGTTGAATTCGACCAGGAGGACGCGGTACATACGCTTATTACGACTGCGTTCATGCGTGCCTTGGCGCTTTTCGACCACGCCATTGTTATAGGGGATAGTGAGGTTGCCAATGCCGCAAGGAACCTTCTTAGAGATACTGCCGCTGTAGCCTCCCAAATGAACTTCGTAAGTCATTGGTGGACATGCACTCTGGCTTCTCACCTTATAGATGACTTATGGGATCTCACCCTCCACCAAAGCGTGCCTTCTCTGCCTCCTGACGACCCCAGCCACATTGAATGGAATGAGCTCAGGCTCAACTACATACAAAGTCTACTAACGATACAGCGGCCAACTATCGAACTTTGGCCGTCTCAACTAGAGGCAGCCTAACGGGCTACGAATCCTATAGACAATTTAGTCGTCGCCTTGCCGACTAGTGCTGGTAAGACTCGAATCGCTAATTTGTGCATTCTCCGAACGCTGGCATCTACCCAACGCGTTGTTTACGTGACTCCATTGCGAGCACTTTCTGCTCGAGTGGAAAGAGACTTGGCGCAAACTTTTCTCCGTCTGGGTTTGTCAGTGTCATCACTCTATAGTTCTGTAGAGTTGGACAGCGGCGACGCTGAAACTTCGCGCCAAGGACACATCGTCGTTTCCACTCCTGAAAAACTGAGCTTTGCTTTGCGAAATGACGCCACCCTAATCGATGATGTTGGCCTCGTTGTTCTTGATGAAGGTCACATGCTTGGACCCAATGAACGAGGGGTGCGTTATGGAGTCTTAGTCGAGAGTCTCCTCAGGAGACAAGATGCGGCGAAACGCAGGATCGTTGCACTTTCGGCACTGTTTCCAACTCCTGAAGAAATGGCACCTCTTGTAGCCTGGATACGCTAAGACGCATCCGGCGAACCAATATATTCCAACTGGCGACCGACAAGGCAACGTTTTGGTACCATCCAATGGTTAGATGGAGTCGGCGCCGCGCGGCTGGATATGGCCGTGGAGGGACAAAACTCGTTCATTCGTCGTTTCATTGAACCGTACTTGCCCCCTGAAGGTTCTCGCCGAAAGAATGCATTCCCCAACAACAAGAATGAACTGACACTCGCCGCTGCTTGGCAATTTGTCGAACAGGGAAGGCGGGTTTTCGTTTACTGTCCCCTGCGAGGGTCTGTGGAAACTCTCGGCAAACTCATTCTCACTTCGATCCGACAAGGAGTTCTTACCCCGTTAAGGGAAGCCAGTCAACCAATGCTGGATGCAATTAACACAGGTACAGAATAGCTTGGGGCAGAACATCCGGCGGTTCAGTGCCTCCAACATGGCGTTGCTTTGCACCACGCTGGACTCCCGAGACCGTTCCTAAACGAAATTGAGCGACTATTGAGGTCAGATGAATGCCCACTGGTGATTGCGTCGCCCACACTGGCTCAGGGCCTAAATCTGTCAGCTAGCGTACTCTTAATTCCGTCAATCTGGCGAAATCAAAGCATAATCCCGTCGACCGAATTTGCAAACGTAGCCGGCCTTGCCGGCGGGGCCTTTGCCGACCTAGAGGGACTTGTGATCCACGTCATCTGGGAGGGCGTCGCTTGGAGAAGAAGGTATGCCCTCCAGAACTGGAAGATTCTGGTTAGTTCCGCAGGGAGCATGCGGGTCGTGAGTGGCTTGTTAGAACTCACCATACGCATCTGCACTATGATCGCTGACCAAGCCAACGTGCCATTTGAAGAGGTTCTGGAATACGTCACTTCAAATGAGAGCGCTTGGGACTTCAATCCGACCCAAAACTCAGGGAGTGAAAGGACCGAGGCCGATTGGGAAAACGCCATCGCTTCGCTAGACACAGCTATTCTGTCGCTCCTAGACCCCGAAACTGAAGAGTCCAACATTGACTCTAATCTTGCCCAAGCGTTGGATGGCTCTCTATTTTCGAGATTGTTGCCAAGCAAGGATCAAGCAGAGCAAGAAATGCTTCCTCAGTTCGTCGCTGCGAGAGCCCATAATATCTGGTCCGCAACCGACGCAACACAGCGGCGTGGGTTTTACTTGTCGGGGGTCGGTTTTCAAGCAGGTTCTTACTTGACCACTGGTCTGGACAGCCTCTTTGCTTTGCTCTTAGAGGCAGAAGCCGCTATCGAGAACGGCGAACTCACCGATCTCGTAGAAGCGGTGACGACGTTTGCCGATTTGGTCTGTCGCGTCGCCCCTTTCCGCCCAGGGACCCTATGCCGCCAACCTGGAGAGATGGATTGGCAGCCTGGTTAGAAGGGCGCCCGGCTTCGGATGTTATTTCAATCTTGGGTAGCGACGGCGTTGACTTCTTGCAGGACATCATTACATACCGACTCCCATGGGCGATGGAAGCGGTTCGTGTACATGCCATAGCCGTTGGAGACTCGAGGGCTAACGACCTGAAGGGTCTGGCGGCAGCGATAACAGAGACCGGAAACGCCAACCTAACTGTACACACGTTGATCCGAAGTGGTTTGAGGTCCAGAGAAGCGGCCCGGGAGGCAGTGGAAAGCACTGGAGCGTCATTTAGCGACCGAGCAGGGATGGAGGAATGGCTTGCCTCTGAAGAAGACCAATCTCGACGGATAAGCATGGACTGGCCGACATCCCAATCTCACCATGAATGGGAACAGTTCTATCTACACGAGACGCGAGGGGACCGGCGAACATGGAAACGAGAACTCCTGAACTATCAAGTCAGTTGGCACGACTCATCCCCTCCAGATGGAACCCGTGTAATCTTGGAACCAAACACCGCAACAGGAGGAATAGCGGTGCTCTCACCCGATTTTCGTGAATTGGGATTGATTGAAACACCGCTGGGTAGACCTGTCAGTCAAATCGTGAGTGCACGCACTGTGAATGATCCCAATGCAATAGCAGTTGAATTCTTCGGTCCTAATGAAGATGTAGGTACACACACCATCAACAGGCTAGTACCAAGGGAAAGAGCCTCTACAAGAGAAGGCTTGAATCTGTAGAGCTTGATAACAATATGGCCCAACTGGGCCACCGGTACGTTTCTGAGCTATGGCGTACCCACAGAGGGTGGCTGCCCTAGTTATGATCGCCAGTGACTGACTTCGGGGAGCCTGCCAGGACGAGCCACATCTCGAAAATGGTTCTGTCTATCGTCAAGTTTGGTTGACTGGGTGAGACTGGCCAGCGAGGTGAACAAAGGACAACTCGTGTCCATACACGGCAAGACAGTCCGTCGTTCTCATGAAAGATTCATAGGCTGGTCGGCCATCCGCATGGTGAGCGCTTGGGCATCTGACAATCACCTGGTGCTTGGACAGACCGGAGTGGATGACCGTTCCAACGAAATCACAGCGATACCTGAGCTGTTGAGAGTGCGGGAGGTGTCGGGGTGCATCGTAACCATCGACGCTATGGAGTGTCGATGGAGACTGCAGCTTACCGGGGGAAGTGTCGCCTCCAAGCGCAAAAGAGTAGGCAGGGATAGCCGGTACCTCCCAAGGTGCTCACTCAATAAGATGCGATTGCCCTGCCCGGCATGGATGACAGTGCGGCCATGGCAGTCAACATGAAAAACCCTGGCCGGACCCTACCCCTGTTCGCGCCGGCGAATGAGCCGCGTCGGCGTGTCCGCGATAAAGCCGGAGAGATTCAGCGCCGTGTGAATCAGGCCGATGTGCGAGTACGCCTGCGGAAAGTTACCCAATTGGCGGTTCGTTGAGGGATCGAGCATCTCCGCGAACAGGCCGAGGTGGTTGGAGCACCGCGTGATCGTCTCATGGAATAGGTCGAAGGCCTTGTCAGTCTGCCCCGTGTAGATCAAGTTGCCCAGCAGCCAGAAGCTCAGCAGCGTAAAGGCGCCCTCCGGCTGCGCCTCGAGACCGTCGTCCGTCTCTTCCGGGATGTACGCCACACCAGCGGCCCCTCGGCCAGTTCCCGCTCGATGGCGTCGACGTTCTGCCGAACCCGCGGGTCTTCGGGGGGATTAAGCCGAAGAAGGGGATCGCTAGGTTGGAGGCGTCCAGAGCGTCGCTGCCGTACCGCTGCCTGAACGCCTGCTTTGACTCGCTCCATCCGAGGTCGAGCGCCTCCGTCTTGATGTCGAACGCCGTCTGCGACCAGCGTCGTTAGTGACGCCGCTGATCTACCGCTGCTGCGATGTACGCAGCCGTGTCGAGGGCGGCCCAGCACAGTACCTTCGAGTAGACGAAGTGCTGTTCCTCTCCGCGCACCTCCCAAACGCCGCGGTCGCGGCGCTGCCAGTTCTCGATAGCCATTTCGGCCAAGCAGCAGACCAGCTCCCACACCTCCTCCGGTATCTCGCCGTGCAACACCAGCAGCGAGTGGATCGACGCAATGACTTCGCCGAATACGTCCAACTGCAGGTGGTCTGCGGCGGCATTGCCAATGCGCACCGGTCGGGAATCCTCGTAGCCACGCAGGTGATCGAGTATCTGTTCCTCGTGTGACGACGACTTCGTGATCCCGTATAAGATGCGTGGCGGGCGGCGATTCAACTGACACTGCTCCAGGAGCCAATGGATGTAGTGGTCCGCTCCGTACACATCTCCGAGCCGGTAGAGGACGTCGACGGTGAAGCTCGTGTCGCGAAGCCATGAGTAGCGGTAGTCCCAGTTCCGCAACCCGCCGAGCGTCTCCGGCAGGCTCGTCGTCGGCGCGGCAACAATGGCCCCGGTGCCGCGGTACATCATCAGGTGCAACACCAAGAATGATCGCACCACCTGCTCGCGCCACAGGCCGCCGTAATGCATCCCTGCGACGAGGTCCCGCCACTATCTCCGGGTCAGTTGAAGCTTTTCCCGCGTGTGGTACCGCTCGAGACCTGCCGATCTCTCCTCGCCGTACGCCAGTACGAAGATTGCCGACTCGCCCTGCGAGAGTGCGAACTCCCCCTTTACGGCATCGGCGCTAACCGACAGCGAGACGCTGCTGAGCAGCATCATGCTCTGTCCGCCGCCTTTCGTCTCGGTCGCGGTGCCGTTGCCGTTGCTTCGAAGTTGACGAAACTCCGGCACAGCGCGGGCGTAATCGTGCCGAGGCTCATAGTAACAGCGCATTTCCACGCTTCCGGCCGTGCACGTGACGATGCGGTGAAGCTCCGGGGGCTCGGCGGGATTCGTATCGGGCTTGCCATCCTTGTCGCTATCGTGAATGGGCATGAAGTCAATAATCTTCACGCCGCCCCTGTTCGTAGTGAAGGTGGTCTCCAGGATGTTGGTGTCCTGCAAGTAGACCTGGCGCGCGTCTGTGTGCGCTCCGCTGGGCTGGATGCGGAACCGGCCGCCGATGTCTTCGTCGAGGATGGACGCGAAGACGCTGGGTGAGTCGAATCGGGGCAAGCAGCACCAATCAACGGAGCCATCGGAACCGACCAGCGCCGCCGAGGACATGTCGCCAATCAGCCCGTAGTTATACATATTGCCTCCTCGACGTCAGGTGTATGGCAGTTGCACCATTCTAGCATCCCCTAGCTACGATACCTAATCTGGGTTAGAGGTATCCTCATAAGCTGTGAAAAGCGACAGGCGGTGTATCCTCTCAGTGAAGCGCGCGGGCTTGTAGGCCCAAGAGATGAGATTCACGGCCCATGGGGAAGAAAAGCGTCGGTAGAGGATCGGAGGAACCTGTTTCAATTTAGTAGGAGGCCATCAGCTTTGGACTTCTCCTAGAAGGAGTACAAAACTTCAGGTGTAGTCCAGAACCGATGGCAATATTCAGCGTAGCCCAAACCAACAAGGAAGACCAGATAGTCGCAGACACGAACTGGGAGCAGGAGAGTTATCGGGAAGGATGCGCCTATCCTCGTGAGCAAGCCAGAGTCAGGTTGAAGGCATTGGATGATGAGTTGCTGAGGCGCAAGCCTAAGGGTTGGACGGTGTTGGGGGTTCGTGAGCGGACGATGGTGACTCGATTTGGGGAAGTGGTGATCAGACGCCGGATTTATCGTGATCAGGGTGGCCAGAGCAGGATTGTGTTAGATGAGCATCTTATACCAATTCTGTGTGATGCCGCCGTATTCTCGCTGATCGGGCTCTCTGGATTCCGGCCTTCGCCGGAATGACGGATGGGGGCGCTGACCACGCTAATTGCGACGTAGTTAGAACGAATTGGTATTAGCTGGGAGTCCCATCGACAGGCGAGTCCGACGCTGACAGAGAGCAGCGTGTCTATAGCCAGTGCGGTGCCCTTTCGGATGGCGGACGAGATGGTGAGCGCACTGACGGCGGGGGTACTGTCCACATCGACGGTGTATCGACTGCTGCGGGATGTTGGACACAGAGCGATCGATGATGAGCGCAGTCGGTGGGAAGCGTGCTTCGAGCGTGGAGAGGATGTGTGTGACGGCCAGCAGCAGGCGGATGTTCTCTACACTGAAGCGGATGGGGTGTGGGTCCACCTGCAACGTGAAACCCGAAAGCATTACGAGGTCAAGAGTGGTATAGCGTATCGAGGCTGGCGAAATGTGGGAGATGATCGGTACGAACTGGTGGGCAAGCGAGTGTATGGACACGCATCAGAACAGATGCCGTTCTGGAAGGGCGCGAGTCTTGAGTGGGGTAAGCAGTACGCTCTGGAGAGAGTCAAGCAGTTCGTGGTGGGCGGAGACGGCGCCAATTGGATACACAAGGGAGTCGAGGCGTTGGGTCACGCCGTATTCCATCTGGACGGTTTCCATCTCGCTCGCGCGTGTGGGCGAGGCTATGGCAGACGGATCGGAATATCTGTCTACGATGGCATACGTGTAGGATCAACGACGGCTGCCCGGCAGGCGATGTCCTCAGCACCACCCGCACAGACCAAGATGGCACACAGAGACAGAGAGTACGTCGAGTCCAACGTGAGTACTGGAATGGACTGGCGCAACCGGGTTCCCAACGCTCCCTCGGACGCGCGGAGCCTTGGGAACCATGGAGAGCAACGCAGACAAGCTCATTGCGAACCGCATGAAGAACCCGAGTATGAGTTGGACCATACGGGGAGCGCATCGAATGGTCAAGGTGATCCAGTTGGACCGGAACGGCGAACTGTCAGAGTTCTGTCGCCGTCGCCGTCGTTGTGATCGACGTGAACCTGATGACCTGTCCACACACCAGCGGAATGAAGCCGTGTCCAAGACACGGGTGAGCGACTGGGCTGAAGTATCCGTACCAGCATTGAGCGGCCCCCACAGCTACCGACCGTGGGCACACTCCCTCCGCAACCTCATCCGAACTCCTCTCCTACTAAATTGAATCAGGTTCGGGCCGATTCACCGGGCTATTACCTCAACCGTCCCAGGACTTGTCGGTTGGAGGAAGAGTGATTTGCGATACGGAAACTGTGGGACATTTTGTGGCATTCTGTGGCATTTGAGAACGAAACCCGGTTGCAGGCAGGATCGGGCGAAGGTCATGGGGTCGCCCTACCCCATCGGTCATCGTAACGTTGGCGGTCTATTGCCTATGCCGTCGCTCAGCCTCTAGCGGCTTCCGGCTCTTCGTGCCCGCGTTCACGGACGATTTCGACCGCCGCGTAGTCGAGAACACTTCCCTTCATGGGAACTTTCGGCTTCTTTACCGTCACGCGGACGGAGGCGACATTCGACTCAGCGAGTATCTTTCCGGCTATGGTCTCGGCGACGTTCTCAAGCAGTTTGCGGCTCGGTCCCTCCACGATCTCTTTGACGGTGCGGTAGAGGTGGGTATAGCTGACCGTGTCCTCGAGCATGTCGGACTCACCCGCCCTTTTGAGGTCGAGCTGCACGACGAGGTCGACGTCGAATCTCTGGCCGAGCTCTTGTTCCGCCTCGCTCATGCCGTGGAATCCGTAGAATACCATGCCGCTGAGGATGATTTTGTCCATTTGGGTCTTCTCGTGTCTTGGTGGCGCTTGCAGATAACTAGGCTGTTCTCTGCACTGTAATCGATCTGGATTCCCGCCTTCGCGGGAATGACGGATAACGGTTGTTGCTTGTCATATTTGGATTGGTGCGCTATTCGTCATAGGCGGATTGAGCGACGGAGAGGACTTTGCGCGCTCGCTCGACGACGGGAACGTCGATCACCATACCGTCGAGGGACGTGGCGGCGCTGCCGCGTACTTCGGCTTCCGCGAAGGCGTCGACCACGCGACGCGCCTGCTCGATCTCCTCATCGGAGGACATGTAGCAAGTGTTGATCCCTTCGATCTGCGAGGGGTGGATAGCGAAGCGGCCCCGGAAACCGAGGTTCCGGGAGGCCGTCGAATTTCGTCGCAGACCCTCGTCATCTCGATAGTTGAAGTAGGGGGTCTCCAGAGCGAGCACCCGGGCAGCACGGGCGGTCACTGCGACGACACTGCGAGGATAGGCGATCTCTTCCTCCGACTCAGTCCTTGGAATCGCCATGTCGTTCGTGAGGTCCTCGCCCCCGAAGGCAATGGCTATGACGCGCTTGGAGGCCCTGCAGATCGAGAAGGAGTTCAAGATGGCGCCGGCAGTTTCGACCCAGAGTACCAGCGCGGTGCTCCCGAACGAGATGTCGGCCGCGATCTCCATCCGACCGACTGTATCGGCGATTTGGCGCACGTCGGTAGCGCTGCCCACCTTGCCGACCGAGACGCCGGTTATATGCGGCCCGATCACGGCGGCCAGATCGTCTTCCATGAGACCGGTGTGGAGGCTGTTGACTCGCGGGATGATTTGATGACCGGTTTCCGCCAGTGTTGGAAGGAAGGATGCGATCATCTCTCGTGCGTTCGCCTTTTCGGCGGCGGGTACGGAGTCCTCCATATCGGGGACGACGGCGTCGGGTCTCAGTCCGACGGCTTTGTCGAGCATGTTGGCTCGGTTGCCGGGCACGAACAGGAGGCTTCTCAAGAGCTGCATGGCGAATCGCTTGTATTATGCAAGAGGTAGGGTTCGAGTATATCACGGTGAGCAGGCTGGGCCCGTTGACCGGCGATGGGGCGAGTGATATAACGCCCGATATGACGAACGACGCTACTTCACCGTCAGCCACCGCCTCCGAGGCCCGGTTCATCGGCATTGCCGGACTGCCGGAGATATCCGCGGGGTGCGACCTCGCGGAAATGATTCTGAACGCGACCGAAGCGCAGGGGACTCCATTCGAGACCGGGGACATCGTGGTCGTAACGCAGAAGGTGGTGTCCAAGGCGGAAGGGC
Source organism: Dehalococcoidia bacterium (assembly GCA_965247555.1). GTDB lineage: Bacteria > Chloroflexota > Dehalococcoidia > Lucifugimonadales > VXLM01 > VXLM01. The sequence continues at coordinate 1,479,702 of CBDFHR010000009.1, forward strand.
GCACGGTCGAACTGTCTGCGGTGGAACCGTCCGACTTCGCGCGTGAATTCGCCCTACGCGCCGGGCGCGATGCCCGGCTCGTCGAGTTGGTGCTTCGTGAGAGTACCGGGATAGTAAGGATGGACCGGGAACGGGGGATATTGATAACCGAGACACGGCATGGGTTCGTGTGCGCGAATTCGGGGATAGATTCGTCGAATGTCGTCGGCGATGATACGGTGACGCTGCTCCCAGAGGACCCCGACAGATCGGCGCGGCGGCTTATGGAACGCCTCAAGACCAAGTCGGAGTTGAAAGAGTTGGCCGTTATCGTGACTGACACGTTTGGGCGTGCATGGCGGGAGGGGCACGTGAACTTTGCCATCGGTGTGGCAGGCATGGACCCGTTCATGGACTATCGGGGACAGCCGGACGCGCAGTCGAAGGTGATGGGGGTAACAAGGATCGCTATCGCCGATGAGATTGCCGCGGCGTCGGAGTTGGTGATGGGGAAGGTCGACCAGGTGCCTGCTGCTATCGCAAGAGGGATTCGGTACGTGCCGGGGGATGGGAGTGCGAGCGAATTGATTAGGGAGAGATCACACGACCTGTTCCGGTAGGTAGATCGATCCTCGGAAAACGAAAAAGACTCCGCGATCGGTCTGTGACCGCGGAGTCGGACATGTTCGTTTGTGGGTTTAGAAGTCCTCGGCGAGACTCATCTTGGACCGCTCGGGCGTATTCACCGGAAGCCGGTTGTTGTCGCCACGAAGCTGGTCGAGGGTGACGTTGTAGCCCCAGCTGGAGCCTTCGATGTAGTTTTGGAAGTATCGCTCCGCTCCGCAGAGTCGGCATTCGCCCCTGCTCTGAGGGCCGTTCGGCGAGTCGATCATCCACTGGTGATTGCACTGTGGCATCTCGGCCACGGCCAACTCCGGGGCAACCTGTGTGTCTAATACTGACGTTTCCATTTTCTGTCACCTCCTAACACATGAACAATATGACATGAATTATCATGCCGGAATCAGTCTACAGGGGTATAGGTACCCTGTCAACATTTGCTTTCTCGACGTAACTGTTCAGTCTCCGTGAGTTGAATTGCGAAGACCCCCTCTCTGTGTCTCTCCCCCGCCGGGGGAGAGATTGTAGATTCTTCATCGCTGCGCTCCTCAGAATGACAGCAGGAGGACAATTCCTGCATATCTCAACGACTCTGAACAGTTGTTTCTCGGCCTTCACCTGACGTGAAAACAGCACCCTGTCCGCCGGGGTGCCGTTTCGTTTGGGTCGGATGTCTTAGCCGTTCAAACTATGCAGCATCTCTCCGAGCGGCGTCCTTGCGAGGGCGACCCGGCTTGAGTCGGCCCTTGGTCCAGCGAAACTCGGCTCGAGGCGTCGGGAGGTCTACGGCGTGCCCACACTGGAGGCACTCGTTGTACCGCCCGTACATATCCATCTTGGTCACTACGTCCCCGCTGCACCGAGGACATGCTTTGAATGAAACCATTTGAGTCACCTCCCTCTCTCTGAGTTTGAGGTTGCGGCAATGAATGCACTTATCAGGAATCGCATGATACCCCGTTACGAATTTCGTTGTCAAGGGGTTTGCGCGAATCGTTACCAATAACTGCATTAAGAGCATGAATTCGACAATCCATACCTACGCCTTATACTCATCACGGGCAAAATGTCGTGAGCAAACGTTCTATTAATTGAGCGATAAGACGGTTAAGAGCATTTTATCAGAACTTCCCGTCGGTATGCGTCTGGAACGACACGTATTCGCGCACGAGGCTATTCGTCAGAATCGGCGGATCAGACGGGCCACTCCTCCATCCGATACGCGGCATCCCAGAAAAGGTACTCGTACTTGCTGTTGGTGACGAATATTTCGACAAGCCGCTCTCTCTGGGGGTCCGAGAGACCGAGCGCCGTGCGGTCTGTGAACGAGCGGAGCCATTCGGCCAACTCTCCGAACTCCGGTGAGCTGTACATCTCGATCCACCGGCAGTAGAGCGGCTGGTCCATCGGTTTGCCGCGAGCCTCGAGTACCTGTCCGATTTCGGCGTAGCCCCATGAGCACGGAAGCAGTGTCGCTGCTACCTCCGCAATCGTACCCGAGTGTGCGTTGGAGAGCATGTGGTCGGTGTAGGCGAGTGTGGTCGGTGACAAGCGGGTTGCCAGAAGCTCGTCCTCGGATATGCCGAAGTCTTCGCAGAAGCTGACGTGGAGCGACATCTCCGTGTTCAGCGTCTCGTGGAGCAGTCGTGCGAACCAGCCCATGTCCTCGAGGGTATCGGCCTTGGCGACCGCCAGCGCAATGACGCGGGAGAAGTCGATCAGGTACAGGTAGTCCTGCTTCATGTACCACTGGAATTTCCCCAAAGGCAGGGTGCCGTCTCCCAACTCCACCACGAAGGGGTGCCGGTGTTCCTGCTCCCAGATGGTTGCCGCGCGGTCGCGGAGTATGTCGCTGAATCTCTTCATTTGCAGGTGCTCCTCGGAATATCTTATGACGGTTGGCACCCTCATCACCTAGTATGAGAATGGCGTTGGTCTCTCAGTCGTTACGCGACCTAAAGCAGGGGCCGGGGATGGATTCCGGCCTCCGCCGGAATGACGGTGTGGGTGTTACTGTTCATTTTCATAGCACTGTTGAATCGGGCCAGCCTTGCCCGAACGAGGTCAAGTCATGCTCGCTCGATGAGTACGGGGGCGCCGGACGGGACTCGTTTGAGGACCGTCGGGTCGCCGTGCATACGTCCGACTACGGTAACGGGGCTGGCGGGACGAATTTCGTCGCCTCTGCTCATGGGAGTAGGGCCAAAGAACATGCAGAAGGCGCTGCCGGGCGGCCAGTAGCCCAGGTCTCCAAGCTCGACGACCTCTTGTCCCATTTCTTCGCCTGCCGCGACTGGAATGCCGAAGTATATCTCGTCTCCCCAGGTGCTGGCAGACGCCTCGATGGGCAGGGCGTCCCAAATAGTGGCTGCGGTGTCTGTGTCGTTGAGGGCGGCGTCTATGGTCACCGAGCCGGCCGTGATCTTGATTGCACGTTCACTCACGTTGGTGAACCTCCTGTCGCGGGTCTTGTCGGGGCCGTATAATGTTCAGGTTACGTATTATCGCCGATCTTGCGTCTTGCGCAAGTAACAAGGATCTGCATGGAACTCAGGAGCCGCCTTCGCGCCCAGTGGACGAAGTACGCTCAGGACTGGATCGAGACGGATCAGGCCGTCCGCACGGGGATGCTCGACTCGTGGATGCTGGACGCGCTGGGAGAGGTGTCGGGCAAGACGGTGATCGACATCGGCTGCGGAGAGGGCCGGTTCTGCCGGCTGCTGTCCGATCTGGGCGCGGAAGTGACCGGCATCGACTTGACGGAGGCACTGATCGAACGAGCGCGCGCACTGGGGAGCAAGGGTGAAGCGTACCTCGTCGGCGATGCAGAAACGTTTGACGGAGTGTGCGACGACGGCTTCGACTTGGCGGTGTCGTATATCGTGCTCACGGACCTGTTCGACTATCGCCGATCGATTCGGGAGGCGTACCGAGTGCTCCGTCCCGGTGGCCGGTTCATCGTCTGCAACATCCACCCGATGCAGAGCGCTCCAATCAATACCGACGGCTGGATCAGTGACCGTTCGAGGAAGCTGTTCTATCCGGTGGACAACTACACGGAGGAAGGGCCGCGTGAATTCTTGTGGTGGCGCGGTCCGGTCATCAACATGCACAGGACGTTGTCGAGCTATGTTTCCGCCTTCCTGGAGGCGGGCTTCGTGCTGGAAGCACTGCAAGAGCCGGTCCCCTCCGAGGAGCAGCTGGCAGAACACCCAAACTTCGATGACGAGCCTCGTGTCCCGAACTTCATTATCTACGTACTGAAGAAACCATCGATATAGGAGCAGCTAAACATGCCAACCGTACCAGCCGACAGTCTTGAACTCATCGCACGCGACCTGCTCATGGGAGCGGGCGCCACCGAACACGAGGCCGCATCTGTCGCCGAGGGCGTTGTCGGGGCCAATCTCGCCGGACACGATTCTCACGGGATCATCCAGATACCGTCATACATCGAGCGCATCGAGGTAGGGCACATCGTTTGCGGCGCGCCGATGGACGTGGTGCGCGAGACGGCGACGACGATGGTCGTCGACGGCAACTGGGGCTTCGGTTATGCCGTGTCGAATTTCGTCATGCAGGCCATCATAGAGAAGGCCACGGTGAGCGGCGTCGCTGCAGCTACGGTGTACCGGCAGGGACACGTTGGTCGGGTTGCGGCCTATCCGATCATGGCGGCGAAGGCGGGGCTGATCGGCATGATGACGGCGGATTCCGGCCGGGCGGCTAAGGGCGTTGTACCGTTCGGCGGGCGGGAGGCGCGACTCGGCACAAATCCGATCTGCTTCGCGATGCCAAGCAACCTCGAAGGGCCGCTGTTCATCGACATGGCGACCAGCGCCGTAGCCGCGGGGAAGATCAGCCTGGCAGTCGCGCGCGGGAAGTCGATCCCCGAGGGGTGGATACTGGACAAGAACGGCAATGCAACGAATGATCCCCACGACTTTTCTGATGGTGGAGCGATCCTGCCGCTTGGAGGGACGGAGGGACACAAGGGGTATGGGCTGGCCGCCATCGTGGAGATATTCTCCGGTCTGCTGACCGGCTTGGGATTCGGAGTCGATCCGACGGGCAGGCACAATGACGGCTGCTTCCTGGCCGCGTTCAAAGTGGAGGCCTTCCGCTCGCTCGAAACGTTCAAGCAGGAAGTGACGGAGTTCGCTCACTACCTGAAGAGTACGCCCCCGGCAAAGGGGTTCGACGAGGTCTACTACCCCGGCGAGATCGAGCACCTGCGGACGCAGAGTGGACTCGAACACGGCATCGAGGTCGAGGAATCGACGTGGGAGAAGCTGCAGGCTTTGGCGAGCCGGTATGGGCTGGGTGATTTGAGCTCGTAGGGGGCAGTATGGCCATGCCCGTCATTCCTGCTTTTTGGATGCCATTCAGTAACCGCAGAGGTCGCAGAGACCGCAGGGCAACATCCAAGAAGTTGTGACGTCATGGTAGGGCTGATCCAGCTACGCGCGGTGTCTTGGATGGCGAAGATTTTAGATTCCTCACTTCGCTCCGCTGCATTCGGAATCTCTCCTGAGAGTTGCCACGCTCACAACCTGGAATAAAAATGGCGTTGGTCTCTATGTCGTTACAGGACTGAAGCCGGGGGATGGATTCCCGCCTTCGCGGGAATGACGGATAGTGGCAACACGCTGGCGATTTTCGTAGCCAAGACAGGTACTGTGGTTTCGTCGGGGCGTTCCGGGTGACACGCCCGCAATTGGGGTGGCTCTGCCGAGTGATCGAGGGGTGGTCGAAAGGGGAGGCGCGAGAACCTGTCCATTCGAAATTTTCTGAAAATCTGTAGCATTTTGTCGCATTCTGTCGCATTTTTGTCGTTATCGTAGAGTTACGCGGCTTCGCGGAGTGACTGTGGAGAGGACTAGATGGGGAAGCGCGAGCACCTGAGTATCCGAGATGTTTTGTAAGTCTGTGCCACTTCCTCGTTATCGCACGATTGGGCGGCGGGCAGCATCTTTTGTGTAGTGTGGTACATGTGTTCTTGATTGTCAAATCGGGGAAGGCCTTTTGCACCGGGGACGGGCAACCACAAGGGTTGCCCCTACGACAGGTTGGCTGGGCATATTTTTGTAGCAATCGCCCATGTCGGTTGCCACCGAAACGACCGATGACGAAAAGGGGATTGGACTATCCGTCCTCAGATGGCTGATGGCAGGGGGATGGATTCCCGCCTTCGCGGGAATGACGGTGTGAGGATGGCGTTGGTATTGAGGGGCGGGTTTGAAACCCGCCCCTGCGAATACGGTTAATCGGGGCTTATTTTCAGAGGAATGACGACGCGTGCGGACAAACACCAAGATCTGTCCGCGAAGGTGGATACTGGCTAGAGCCGCCTATTGGACGTGGGTCGCGCCTAGGGTGCCATGCCGTTGGACCGGCGGCGGTAGTCGCGGACGACGGAGTCGATCATATCAAGGGCGTGATCGATGTCCGAGGCGGTTACGCCGTAGCCGGTCACGAATCGCCAGCCCAGTTCGGGGCCAAGATCGTAGAACTTCACGCCCTTAGCCTCGATGAGCGAGGCCAGTTCGGCCGAATGGGCCTGGTCTACTTTACAGAAGAGGATGTTCGTCCTGACCCGCTCGGGGTCAATGTCAAGGCCGGGCATAGCCGCCAGCCCCTTGGCCAGACGCTGGGCGTTGTCGTGGTCTTCGGCGAGGCGCTCGACCATGTTATCGAGCGCGTAGACACCGGCGGCCGCGATTATGCCCGCTTGTCTCATGCTCCCTCCGAGGTATTTGACCCAACGGCGGGCCTCCTCGATGGTCGCGCGACTTCCGCACAAAACGGACCCGACGGGAGCGCCAAGTCCCTTGGAAAGGCAGAACGTCACCGTGTCCGCGGCATCCACGAGATCGCTCACGGGCGTCTTGAGGCTGACCGCCGCGTTGAACAAGCGAGCGCCGTCGATGTGGAAGGGCAGGTCGTGCTCGTGCGCCACGTCGGCCACCCGCTCGATATCCTCCTTGTCGAGGACGAGGCCGCCCAGCAGGTTCTGCGTGTTTTCGAGAGAGACCATGCCCGTCTTCGGCCAGTCCCGGCTGTCGTGGTTGATCGCGATTCGCACCTCGTCAAGGTCGAGGGAGCCGTCGGGGGTGTTTTCGAGGGCGTGCATGGTCACACCGGCGAGGGCCGAGAGGCCGCCCGCTTCTCCCAGGTTGATGTGCGTGTTCCGACCGACGATGACCGAGTCGCCCCGGTCGCACTGCGAGAGGATCGCCACCATGTTGCCCTGGGTGCCGCTGGTGACGAGTACGGCGTCTTCCTTGCCTAGTCGCTCGGCGGCCATCGTTTCGAGCCGGTTTACGGTGGGGTCCTCACCCTCGTCGGCGTCGCCAAGCTCGGCCTCGGCGATCGCCACCCGCATTTCCATGCTCGGCAGCGTCTTGGTGTCACTCCGCAGATCGACGATTCTCATGTCTCTTCTCGTAGGCGGGCTAGGGTACCGTTGCGTCTTGGTGCGATTAACGCACATAATACGGCCATCATCAAGCCGGTAGGGAATGTGAGTCCGAAGAAGAAGCGGCTCGTTCGAGCGCCGAAAACAAGGAAGCCGAGAAGGAAGCAGTCGTGGCGGGATGCGAGCGGCGACTGGGATGACCTGTCGTACGACCGTCAAGAGCGAGTGGCCTCGCCTGCGGAGCGGGAGCGTCGGCGTCAGGTCGTGCAGGAGAGCGCGCGCGCATGGCTCGGCACTCCGCAAGAGGAGTACCGCTCGGACGATGACGCAACTGGGCTGCTCGGCGTCGTGACATCCGTCCACGGCAGCCTCTACATGGTCGAGTTGTCCGGCGAGCCGGTGGAATGCCACATTCGCGAGTCACTCAAGGACCAGGAGACGGGCTTCGTCAATCCGGTCGCGGTGGGAGACCGCGTGGTCGTGACGGAAGACGGCGCGGGGGGATTCGCCATCGAGGAGCTACTCGAGCGTGATTCGATCCTCACGCGGCCATCCTCATTCAAGGGCTATCTCAGGCAGATCGTCGCCGCCAACGTCGACCAGCTATTGATCGTCACGTCGTGGCGGGAGCCCGTATTCTGGCCGGAACTGGTCGACAGATACCTCGTAACCGCCGACGTTCACGAGCTCGACCCCGTCATCTGCGTGACGAAGGGAGATCTCATCGAGGACACGGAGGAGTTCGACACTGCGCTTTCGCCGTATCAGAACCTCGACTACCCCATCGTTGTCACTTCGACGACGACCGGCGACAGTATGGACGAGCTTAGAGAGCACCTCGCCGGAAAGAGCACCGTGCTGTCGGGGCTATCGGGAACGGGGAAGTCGTCGCTGCTGAACACCCTGAAACCAGGTCTCGGCTTGCGCGTCGGCGAGATCAGCACGTGGCGCGGACGTGACCAGGGGCGGCACACAACTTCAAGGGCAACACTCTTGCGCATCGATGAGGAGACGACCGTAGTCGACACGCCGGGTATTCGAGAGTGGGGACTCAGCGGCCTCACTAAGCCGGAACTGTGGCACTTCTTCCCGGAGATCGAGCAGGTAGCGGCGGGATGCAAATTCACCGACTGTCGACATTTCGCGGAGCCTGAGTGCGCCGTGGTCGCGGCGACGGAGGCCGGCGAGATAGATGGTGAGCGGTACTACAGTTATACGGTCATCTACGAGACGCTGCCGGAGTCGATAGCGACGTGGTGAACCCCAGGGGCGGGTTTGAAACCCGCCCCTACGAATACGGTTGGCCTCGGCTATTGTCAGATGAGCGGCGGCTTTGATCTAGCTGCCGTTTGTCATCCTTTCCTCGGTGACGGCGGCGGGATTCATCGGCAGACGGAGCATTCTCACGCCCGTTGCGTCGTAGATGGCATGAGCGATGGCCGCGGGCGGCGGGACGATGTTGGCCTCGCCAACACCCCGGACTCCGAAGGGCTGCTGTTCGCTGGGCACCTCGACAATGACGGTATCGATCATGGGAAGGTCGAGGCTGGTCGGCATTCGATAGTCGAGGAGGGTCGAGTTCATCATCATGCCGTCATCGCGCATGTAATACTCTTCGTTCAGCGCCCATCCGATGCCCTGCGTGCTGCCACCCTGCATCTGTCCCTCGACGTAGCTGGGGTGAATGGCCTTGCCCGCGTCCTGCACGACGGTGAACCGGAGGATGTCGACCTTGCCGGTATCGGGGTCGACCTCCACGTCGACGATGTTCCCGGCGAACGATCCGCCGCCGGCACCGAGACCGCCCGTGTCGAGCGCGCCCCGGCCCATGATGGGACCGCCGGTGTCGTTCAACTGCTCGGCAAGCTCGGCGAAGGTCATATTGAGCTCTTCGTCGGCCTTCGAGCGGAACACTCCGTCCGCCAGCTCCAGCGAGTCGGGATCGACGTCCCATATCAGGGCGGCGCGGGTGATCATCTGGCGCTTCACGTCCTGCGCGGCCTCGTACGCGGCCCAGCCGGTCGCGTAGGTGACGCGGCTGCCGCCGGTAACGTCGGTGTGGCCAATCGAGTCGGTGTCCACTACGGTAGGGTTCACGTCTTCGGCACGGATGCCCAAGACCTCAGCGGCCTGCATAGCGACGGATGCCCGCGTTCCGCCGATATCGGTGGAGCCTTCGGTAAGGTTGATCGTGCCGTCGGGGTTGACGCTGATGTTGACGGCGGACTTGAAGCCGACGTTGAACCAGTACCCTACCCCAACGCCGCGACCTTGGTTCGGGCCGTCGAGCGGCTCGGAGTAGTGGGGATGGTCGCGCATGGCCTCCAGAACTTCCTTCGCGCCGATGCGCGGGAAGGCGACGCCATCGGCGCGGACGGTGCCCTTCGTGGCGACGTTTTCGAGCCGAAGGTCGATGGGGTCCATGCCGAGCTTCTCGGCGATCTCGTTCAGCACCGTCTCGGTCGCGAACGCGACGTTCGTTGAGCCGGGAGCGCGGTAGGCTTGAGTCTTGGGCTTGTTGACGACCACGTCGTAGCCGTCGATTTGCTGGTTGGCGATGTCGTAGGTAGCGAACACGCACATTGCCGCCGCTCCGACGGGAGAGCCGGGGAAGGCACCGGCCTCGAACTGAAGGTCGGCCTGGGCGGCCAGAATCGTCCCTTCGGAGTCGACTCCAATTTTGACCTTCATGTGAGAGCCGGGCGTGGGGCCGGTGGCCTCGAAGACCTCCTGGCGGGTCATGACCGCTTTGACCGGGCGACCCGATTTCTTGGACAGCACGGCGACGGTGGGTTCGAGGTAGGCGGGAATCTTGCCTCCGAACCCGCCGCCGATCTCCATCGGCACGACCTTAATCTGTGACGCGGGCTTGCTGAGAATCCCGACCATCTCGTCGCGGACGCTGAACGATCCCTGAGTGCTGCACCAGATCGTGATCCGGTCGTCCGTGTTCCAGAGCCCCGTGGCGACCTGCGGCTCAATGTACCCCTGGTGAACCGTCGACGTGTCGAATTCTCGCTCGACTATGAGGTCCGCCTGGGCAAATCCCTCTTCCACGTCTCCCTTCACCTGCCTAAAGTGCTCGGCGACATTGCTCTGTCCCTCCGCCGTTTCTCCCATCTCAGATGTACGGAGCGTCTCGTCCAAGATCGGCGCTCCGTCCGCCATGCCCTCAGGGGCGGTCAGGACAGGATCGAGCACCTCGTACTCGACCTTGATCTTGTCGGCGGCCTCTTCGGCGACATGCGGGCTCGACGCGGCAACGGCGGCAATGGCGTGGCCCTTGTATAGCGCCTTGTCGGCGGCGAGTACGTTGTTCCGAAGGTAGCGCAGGTTCGCGGCACCCTCTCCAAGCGCGATGACTTCGTCAGCCACTTCCGGCAGGTCTGCGCCGATTACGACTGCGAACACGCCGTCCATGGCCTCGGCCTCGCTGGTGTCAATGGATACGATTCTCGCGTGGGCGTGCGGACTGCGAACGAACTTGGCGTGCAGGATATCGTTAGCGTGGAAGTCCGCGCCGTACTTGGCGCGTCCAGTCACCTTGTCGGCCCCGTCGTGCCGGACGGGTCGCGTCCCGATGACCTTGTAGTCGCCCTGCTTGAGGATCATGTTCGGTTCGTATGTTGTGGTCACTCGAATACCTCCCTGGGATGTAGCATGGAGTCGCACGAATCGGTGCGGGCATCATGGTATCAGGGAAAAGCGCAGTCGACAATTTTTCGCAGGGCAGCTTGTGCCTGTTTCAGTTCAGGGAACCCAGGGAACTGGATTCCTGCCCCGTATCGGAGTACGGGGCAGGCTCTTCGCCGGAATCACCATGGCCTTGCGAAAGGCCACATAAGGGGATGAAAACGGGTTGGCGCCGGGAACGGGCAACCACAAGGGTTGCCCCTACAACAGGATTGCCGGAGCCTATTTTCATAGCAATCGCCCATGCCGGTTGCCACCGACACCACCAAGCACGAAAATGACAGAGGCCAACAGAGTCCGGAGACTGGATTCCGGCCTCCGCCGGAATGACGGATGGAGACGTCACACAGGCTATTTTCAGAGGAATGACGGTTGGGGTCTTTGATATCCCGGTGAGAGGCCTTCGCGGCGGGGTTAACGTACGCGGCTACGCCTAGGTCGTTGCCACGACTTTCTGAGCCTCTGGGCTCCGACGAGACGCCGCATCGGGGAAGAAGGCGCTCAGGACCTGCTCGGCAATGCCTTCGGCATCCAGCTGAAGCTGGTGTCGCTGGTCTGCCGCAGTGCCGTGCTCGACGAAGGAGTCCGGCATCCCGATGCGGTGGACCGACACGGCATCCAGTCCTGCCCCGGCGAGTGCCTCCAGCACGGCTGAGCCGAAGCCCCCGGCCAGCACGTTTTCCTCTACCGTGGCGATGCGTCCTACGCTGCGGGCAGCGTCAAAGAGCAGACCGGTGTCGAGCGGCTTCACGAAGATCGGATTGACGACTCCACACGATATGCCTTGCTCAGCTAGTGTTTCGGCTGCTTCTAAGGACGCGCTGGCCGACTTGCCCAGCGCGAAGATCGCCACATCGCTGCCCTCCCTGACGACGACGCCCTTGCCGAGTGGCAGTTCCTTGAGGTCGTCGTCGAGCGGCGTGCCGACGGCGGTCCCTCTCGCGATGCGAATCGCGAATGGGCCATCGTGCTTGTAGGCTGTGTATACGAGGTGTTGAAACTCGTTCTCGTCCATGGGCGCGGCCACGACGGCGTTGGGGAGACACCTCAGATAGGAGATGTCGAACGCGCCGTGGTGGGTCTTACCATCCTCCCCAACGATCCCCGCGCGATCGGCGATGAGCTTCACCGGGAGGTTCTGGAGACAGACGTCGTGTACCACCTGGTCGAACGCGCGCTGGAGGAATGTGGAGTAGATGGAGACGAAGGGGTTGAGTCCGTTGGAGGCCATTCCGGCGGCCATGCTGACGGCGTGCTGTTCAGCGATGCCGACGTCGAAGACTCTGTCGGGGAACTCCTGCCGAACGTCCACGAGACCGGTGCCATCGAGCATTGCCGCGCTGATGCCGACGACGGACTTGTCCTTGCGCATGATGCGCGCGATAGTCTGCGCAAATACCTTCGAGTAGGTGGGCGCTCCCGACGAATCGCCGAGCGGCGAGCTTGGCTGATGGAACTTGACCGGGTCGTCCTCGGCAGGTTCATAGCCGCGTCCCTTATGGGTCAACAAGTGGACCAAGGGGACCGAACCGGTTGGTTTCATGGCCTGCCGCAGAGTCTCTTCAAGCTGTTTGAAGTCGTGGCCGTCGATGGGGCCGAGGTACTGGAATCCCATTTCCGTCCAGAATGTGGTGGGCACGACCAGACCCTCTACCCCGGTGTTGAAACGCTTGGCGAGCCTGTACATCAGCTCGCCGGTGGGCACCTTCCTGGAAAGGGCCTTCATGCGCTCGACCATCGCCTGGTATTCGGGATGAGTGATGAGACGCTTGCGCCAGTTGGTGAGGAAGCCGATGTTCTCGGAAATCGACATCCCGTTGTCGTTGAGAACGACGATGAGTTTCTCGGGGTTGAGGTGGACGATGTTGTTCAGCGCCTCGAAGCTCGACCCAGAGGTCATCGCCCCGTCGCCGACCACCGCGATGGTCCATGAGTCCTGACCGCGATTCGCCGCGCCTTCCGCGACGCCGAGGGCGATCGAAAGTCCGGTGCCGGCGTGGCCGGCACAGAGGGCGTCGTGGGGGCTTTCGTTCGGTTCGCCGAAGCCAGACAATCCGCCCTCCAGGCGGATGTCCTTGAACTCATCGCGCCGACCGGTCACCAGCTTGTGGGTGTAGGTCTGGTTGGTGGTGTCCCAGACGATGCTGTCCTTGGGGCTTTCGAATACACGATGAAGGGCCAGAGTAAGCTCGACCACCCCCAAATTGGAGGCCAAGTGGCCGCCACGCTCGGTTATGACGGAGATGATGGTGTCTCGCACCTCTTGAGCGACCTGGGCCATCTCTTCGTGGGTGAGTGTCTTTAGGTCGCTCGGCGCATCGATCCGGTCCAAGAGTCGTGGTGACATCGAAGACCTCCTTGTAGATGATCGGCTAAATCGATGGCATTACGTAGCTGCGGTCACCTTCAATCGTAGTTCTCATCGTAGGACAGGCACAATCGGACTGTCAACCTGCGACAAGGTGTCGAGGGCCTGTATCAGTTTAGTCGGTCGGGTAGTTGAGTCGGAGCTATACTCACGCCCCGGGTCATGGACTCCCGCCTTCGCGGGAGTGACGAGTGGGATGTAAGGCCATCCTCGAAAACTGACCTACCGACCAAACTGATACAGGCTCCAAGGTATCGAGGGTCTGCGTTACCTTCGCGTAGGGATGTCGTGCTCTCTCGACACATGCGACCGAGTACGCCTACTGCGAAGCGGATGATGGTATAATGTTGGACTTGAACCGGCAGAGACTCACAGGGAGTTGGTTCGCGCTTTGTCTCTCTCCCTCATCGTATTCCTCATCGCCGCCTTCATAGCATTGGGCGGAGCATTGGGCGTTGTGATGACGCGAAACGTTGTATATGCCGCGTTCTCGCTGCTCGCCTCGCTATTCGGCGTAGCCGGTCTGTTTCTCATCGCGTTCGCCGAGTTCCTCGCGCTCGTCCAAGTGCTCATCTATGGCGGGGCGATTGTGATCGTTATCCTGTTCGCCCTGATGCTCACGCGAATTCAGGACTTCGAGAACCTGTCGGGGAACCGGCAGTGGCCCATCGCGGCCCTCGTCTCGGCCGGACTGTTCGCCCTCCTGGCGGCCTCGGTGTTCTTTACGACCGTAAGGACCGTACCGGACAGGAAGGCCGTGTCATTGGAAGACCTGGGGCAAACGCTGTTCGAACAGTGGGCCGTCCCGTTCGAGATCGCGTCGCTGGTGCTGCTCGTGGCATTGATCGGCGTGGTGGTTTTGGTTGGGGCGAACGGGAGGCGGGAATGATCGAGCTTGCCCACTTCCAGATAGTCGCAGCGGCGATGTTCGCCATCGGGCTGTACGGCGTACTGTCGCGTCGGAGCGCGGTCTTGATATTGATGTCTATTGAACTTATGCTAAACGCGGTCAACGTTAATCTCATAGGATTCGCGGCATTCGCCGACTTTGCCGACCCAAGTCGAGCGCTTGGACAGGTCATCGTCGTATTTGTGATCACGATTGCGGCAGCGGAGCTAGCGCTGGCGTTAGCGATTATCCTAAGATTGTACAGAAACCGCTCCACGGTGAACGTGGACGAAGTCAATCTAATGAAGTGGTGAGAGGTAACGACATGAGGCTTCACACATGGTCTTTCGGTTTCATAGCTCTGGCAGTCATGCTGCTTACCCTTACGATGGCGTGCGGCGGCGGAGACGGCGGGGACGGCGGCGGGACGTCAGATAGCGGGTCGACAGGACAACCCGGTACATCGGGCGAGGCCGCTCCCGCCGCAATGGTGGAGGTAGGGAAGCCTGCACCGGATTTCACGCTCAAGGTGTACGAAAACGACAACTTCACCAAGGACCAAGAGGTTAGCCTGTCCGATCTCCGGGGCAAGCCCGTAGTCATCAATTTTTGGTTCCCGGCATGTACCCAGTGCCAGGATCTGTTGTTCCTTCTGAAGGACTCCTACGACAAAAATAAGGATGACGTGCATTTCGTGGCCATTCAGGTTTCCGCCGAAAGCAAGTCCGAATGGGACCCCAGCGGAAGTGATACAGCATCAGGCCAGGACTACGTGACCGACAAAGAGTTGCACTTCATTGTCGGGGGCGATTTTGACCGCTCCATAGCCACACTATTCGGCGTAGACGCCTACCCAACGACCTACTTTTTGGACAAGGACCTGAACCTCGTCTCCTCTGCAGAATATCTCAGAGCCGGAGAGATTAAGGACAACATCAAACTGGCGTCGCAGTAGCGGGCAGGTGTTTACCAGACTTCCCGGCGCAGCGGAGGCCGTCGCTTCGATGGTACTCTCCACTTAGAATGCTGCTGTCCGACACCATTAGCGCGTCATGGGCGTGGGTGATTCCGGCGCTGAGCGTCTCGGCGTTCTTCTTGACCGCCATCCTGGGGCGGTTCCTCCCAAGGCAAGGCGTCTACGTTCCGATTGCGGCAATTGCAATCGGGTTCGTCCTCTTCTGGTTCGTGCTCGCCGACCTCGCCGTTAACGGCGCTCGCACGGTCGGAGTCGACTGGATCGTTCTGGGCGACACGCGGATATCGTGGAGCATCATCGTCGACCGGCTGTCGGTTACGATGCTCGGCCTCGTAACCTTCGTCGCACTCCTCGTTCAGGTGTACTCGCTCGAGTACATGAGGGGCGAGCGCCGCATCGGCTGGTACTACGCAGTCCACGCCCTGTTCGCAGGAGCGATGCTTGCGCTCGTTCTGGCGGACAACCTGATTTTCCTCTACGTTGCGTGGGAGCTTGTGGGACTGGGCTCGTATTTGCTCATAGGGTTCTGGTGGGAACGGAGATCGGCTGCGGAGGCGGCGAAGAAGGCCTTCATCACGACAAGGATCGGGGACGTCGGCCTGCTCATCGGCATCATCCTGCTGTTTCGCGCGACGGGCACGTTCGACATATCGACCATCTTCCACGTTGCCGAGCAGGGCGGGATCGACGGAGGCACGCTTACGCTCTCCATGCTGCTAATCTTCCTCGGCGCGATGGGAAAGTCGGCGCAATTCCCGTTCCACGTCTGGCTGCCGGACGCGATGGAGGGGCCGACGCCGGTCAGCGCGCTGATTCACGCCGCCACTATGGTCGCGGCGGGCGTGTTCCTCACCGCCAGACTGCTGCCGCTGTTCGAGATGGCGGAGAATGTCCTCCTCATCGTGTCCGTCGTTGGGCTGTTCACCTTCATCTACGCGGGCACGCTGTCGCTCGTCATGGTCGACTTCAAGCAGGTGCTGGCTTACTCGACCGTCAGCCACCTCGGCCTGATGATGCTGGCATTGGGCGTCGGCGCGCTTGGGGCCGCGATGCTTCACCTCGTCGCGCACGGGCTTGCGAAAGCGCTGCTATTCCTCGGAGCGGGGAGCGTGAATCACGCGACGCACAAGACGGGGATCTGGGAATTGGGAGGCATCATCAAGAAGATGCCCGTTACGTCGGTCACGTTCATTGTCGGGGCCGCTTCACTAGCGGGCATCCCGCCACTGGTCGGGTTCTGGAGCAAAGATGAAGTGCTGGCGGCAGTGGTCGACGGGCGAGGGCCGATATTTCTGGCGCTTGCGCTTGCCGGAGCGCTGCTCAGCGCTCTCTACATGGCGCGGGTCGTCTTCGTGGTGTTCTTCGGGAAACCGCCAGAGTCCGTTGAGGCCCACGAGTCGCCTAGGTTGATAATCGTTCCGCTCGTTCTGCTTGCCATCGGTTCCGTACTGGCGTGCGTACTGGTATTCGACTGGCCCGGCTCATATGACGGTTTCGGCGCGTTCCTGCTGGCCGACCAGGATTTCCTGCACCATGAGGAGCGATTCCACATTGTGCCTTGGCTGGCAGGACTCTCCATGGCTCTGGCAATCTGCGGCGTGGCAGTGGGATGGCTTGTCTACATTCGAGGGAGTATCTCGCATGAATCGTTAGCGCGCAGGTTCGCGCCCGTCTATCGGACTGTAGTTAGGAAATACTACGTCGACGAAGCGTACCAATGGATCGTCGACCGAGTCGTCCTCACCTTTGGCAGCGCGGTCGCGGCGTTCGACAGAATCGTCGTAAACGACGCCGGGGTGGACGGGCCCGCCCTCTTCGTGAGGTTCTCGGCGTTCCGCGCGCGGTTCGTTCAATCGGGGCAGCTCTACAACTACGGCTTGGCGATGGCCCTGGGCATATTGGTCCTGGCGGTCTTGTGGTGGATGGGGACAGGGTAGACGCACATAAGGGACTCCAATCAAGGGGTGCCTGCTAGAATTCTTCCCTACCCCGTGGCACGCCTATATCCCATTCGGAGTGGACGTTCTGCGGGGTTACTTGGGCCAGCATGTCCTCCAAGTTGCATACCTTCTTACGAAGCACGACTTGGTCACCATGTGGGACTATCTCTATTGGCGAGCCTTCCTGAACGCCCCACTGCTCGGCGACAGGCTTCGGAATAAGGACGGCTAGGCTTGAACCCCATTTGGCGATGTGGGACTTCACACCCTCTTGAGCACCTTCTTTCCTACGTACATCGTACATCAATTGAGTGTGTATGTTCCGACGGATCCATCTTGGTTTTTCCAAGGCATCTATACGAAAACCAAACTTCCGTGTAGACACAGCGCTCCAGCACCAGGGCAATCGCATTTCATTCACATTCAACGTCGCGAGAGTCCCCCAACCCACCCCTCTGGACTCCGGCCCCGTATCGGAGTACGGGGTGACGTTCCTTCGCCGGAGTGACGATTGACGGTGTACCTACCAACTCCAAATGCGATTGCCCTGGCTCCATGGCAACGTATTGCGCGACACCTCTCCGGCATGGTGTAGGATATGTCCGGTCGCTTATCGGCCCATCAGCCTGACAGGAGGCGCGTATGTCGAAGATCAGACACATAGCACTTACGACGAATGACCTCGAACGCTCTGCCGAGTTCTACAAGGGAGCCTTCGGTCTCGATGAGATTTCGAGGAACGACGAGGCGGTCGTCTTGACGGACGGGTATATCGTGTTCGCTCTCCTGGAGTTCAAGGCGGACCGCTATGGCGGCGGACGGCCGGGGCTGCACCACTTCGGCATTAAGATCGAAGACATGAACGCCGTCGAGGAAAAGATGAGCGCCCTCGGCGGACAGGAGATGGTCGAGTACAACCGAACCTACGGCAACCGCGAGGGCACTGAGGACAACTGGGTGGGCGAGAAGAAGTGGACGGACCCCCAAGGGGTTGCCTTCGACATCAACCCGACCGGCTGGGGTTGAGTGACGAACTGTTGGCAGCGGCATCCTATCCTCTCCCATATGGGGCAAAGCGCCGTATGGCGTTATGTGACTGTCGCGCGTTGGTGGTATCATCTGATGGGCTGTCCGCAATCCCACACACTTAAGACGCAGAGGCGACGCCGGATTTCAGGCGTCGTTCTGCTGTAACGACCGGGCTGAATGGAGACGTTTGACAGATACGTTCTGTTCCTGCTGATCGTCTTGCCGCTCATTGGGGCCGGCGTCCTCTTATTCGTTCCGGCCCAGCGACCCGTAGTCGTGCGGTGGGTCTCCACGATCGTGTCCTTCGGGGCCATGCTCTTAGGCTTCTACGTCTTCGGACTGTACGACCACGATGCGGGGGGTTACCAGTTCCTAAGGGCCTGGCAGTGGCTGGAGATTCCCGGGCCGTGGCCGTTCGGTGACCGGGGGATCACGTTCTCTCTGGGCGTGGACGGCATCTCGGCGATGATGGCGCTCCTCACCGGTATCGTCATGTTCACGGGTACGCTCATCTCTTGGAGCATCGCCGACCGCAACAAGGACTTCTTCATCCTCTACTTCATGCTGCTTTCGGGCGTGTTCGGGGTGTTCGTGTCCCTCGACCTGTTCTTCCTGTTCTTCTTCTACGAGCTCGCCGTACTGCCGATGTACCCGTTGATCGGCGTCTGGGGGAGCAGCTCGACCTTCAAGACCTTCGTCCGCACGAAGGAATACGGCGCGATGAAGCTCATGCTGTTCCTCGTTGCGGGGAGCGTCCTTATCTGGATAGCACTGCTTGCGATCTTCGTCGAGGCCAATGCCGGAACGTTCGACCTGCAGGTCCTCGAACAAATCGAGTTCTCGGAAGGCTTCCAGCGCATATTCTTCCCGTTCCTGATGGTCGGGTTCGGCGTACTCGCGGGACTGTGGCCGTTCCATACGTGGTCGCCGGACGGACATGTAGCGGCGCCTTCAGCCGTCAGTATGGTTCACGCGGGCGTCCTGATGAAGCTCGGGGCATATGGCATTCTCCGCGTGGGAATGACTCTCCTGCCTGAGGGCGCCGAGGCCTGGATGCCGGTGCTTGTCATTTTGGGGGCCGTGAACGTCATCTACGGGGCGATCTCCGCGATGGGGCAGCGCGACCTGAAGTACGTCATCGGCTATTCGAGCGTGAGCCACATGGGGTACGTCATTATGGGACTGGCGACCCTGCATCACCTCGGGGTGAGCGGCGCTGTGATGCAGATGTTCTCGCACGGGGTGATGACGGCCCTGTTCTTCGCGGTGGTGGGCGCAATCTACGACCGGACGCACACGAGGGACATCGGCGTGCTCGAAGGAATGGCCAAGCGCATGGGTACAACGGCGTGGCTCTTCGCCATCGCCGGTCTGGCCTCACTCGGACTGCCGGGACTGAGCGGATTCGTGGCCGAACTGCTCGTCTTCCTCGGTCTTTTCCAGACGTACCCGGTTCTGGGGGCGCTCGGCGTCGTGGGCGCGGCGATTACGGCCGTGTACATCCTGAGACTGATAGGGAAGGTGTTTTTCGGGGAACTGGCCGAGCAGTGGCGGAATCAAACGGACATTTCGAGGCGAGAGGCGGGGGCATCCGTCATCCTCGTCGGTTTCATTTTGCTCATGGGCCTCTTCCCGTTCCCCTTCCTGAGCGCTATTGACGGGAACGTGGCGGCACTGCTAACGCGCGTTACGGGTGCGGGCTAGATGGACAACGACTTCACCCTCCTGCTCCCGGAAGCGCTCGTGTCCGTCCTGGCCGTTCTCGTATTGACGGCGGACTTCTTCACGCCGTCCGAACGGAAGCACTGGCTGGGCTACGCATCTGCCTTGGCGCTGCTCGGCATACTCGCCTTCACCCTCGTGTTTCTGTGGGGAAGGGACACCGTTCTTTATGACGGCGTTGTCCGCGTCGACGACTACGGGCTGTTCTTCAAGGGGTTCTTCCTCGTTCTCGGCATCATCGCGGTCCTGTCGAGCGTCGAGTACGTAAGACAACGTCTTTACCACGCGGGTGAGTTCTACGGAATCCTGCTGTTCACGGTCGTGGCCGCGATGTTCCTGGCCTCGTCGGGGGAATTGCTTACCGCCTACATTTCGCTCGAACTGCTTAGCTTCAGCCTGTATGCGCTCGTGGCCTTCGATCGATACAACGAGCGGTCGAACGAGGCGGGGACGAAGTACATCCTCCTGGGCGCGCTGTCGTCCGCATTCCTGCTCTACGGCATCAGCCAAGTATATGGACATCTTGGCACGACCACGTTCGAGGGTATCAGTGAAGCGCTCGCTGGCATGTCGAGTCTGTCTCCGGGCCTTTTCGTCGGCATTGTGCTGATTATCGCGGGACTGGGCTTCAAGGTCGCCGCGGTTCCCTTCCATATGTGGGCGCCGGATGTTTACGAGGGCGCGCCGACGCCGGTTACGGCATACCTTGCCGTCGGCTCGAAGGCGGCAGCGTTCGCGCTGTTCATACGACTGTTCGCCGAAGCGTTCATCCCCGCGGCGACGGAGTGGCGGCTCATCATCGTGGTCCTCGCGGCGGTGACGATGGTGGTGGGCAACCTGCTCGCCATCGCGCAGACCAATATCAAGCGGCTTCTGGCATATTCGAGCATCGGACACGCGGGATACCTGCTGATGGGCATCGCGGCGTTGACAGCGGCCGGCTCGAACGGCGAGTTGGCGCTCGACCGCTCGCATCTGGCAGCGAACGCGATCATGCTGCATCTCGTCGCTTACGGCGTCACGAACATGGCAGCCTTCCTGGTCATCAGCACTGTCTCAACGAGTTCGGGAGGAGAGACGCTCTCACATTTCGCAGGGCTGGCCCGAAGAGCGCCCGGACTGGCGATGGTTATGGCCGCGGCGCTGTTCTCGCTCGCGGGACTGCCCATCTTCGCCGGATTCACCAGCAAGTTCTATCTCTTCACGGCGACCGCTTCACAGGGCCTCCTGTGGCTGGCTGGGCTGGCAATCCTGATGAGCCTCGTCTCGCTCTACTACTACCTGATGGTGTTACGCCAGATGTACATCGAGCCAGCCCATGAACCGGAGTCGTCGGTCGTCGCCGTACCTCGTTTGACGTACGGTGTGCTTGGCGTGTTGTTCGTGGGAATGGCGCTCGTGGGAGTGTACCCCGCCATAGTAATGGATTTTATCCAGCACGCAAGCGATGCTTTGTTCTCGACCGAATTCGCGCTTTCCATCCAGTAGTCCAATTTAGAGGAACGAGGCAGGGAAATCACATATCACTAGGCAGCCTTTGCAAAGCCCCCAACTCACCCCTCTGGACTCCGGCGCCGTATCGGAGTACGGGGGGTGACGTTCCTTCGCCGGAGTGACGATTAAGGGTGCTGCCAACTCTAGATGCGATTGCCCTGGGGAACTGAGCGAGCACGTTGCCGCAGCGCGGCGTACGTTCTATCATCAGCAGTCAGCAAACCGAATCTATGAGGATGTGATCGATGCCAGAGTGGAATGAAGAGTTCAGTCGAGGAATGGTGGTCGTGGCCCACCCGGACGATGCCGAGTTCAGCAGTTCCGGCACCGTTGCCAAGTGGTGCGCCGCAGGATGGGAGGTTGTGTACGTGCTGTGTACCGACGGGAGCAAGGGGACCAGCGACCGGTCGCTAACGTCGGAGGATCTCGCGCGAATACGGCGGGAAGAGCAGATCGAGGCCGGGAAGGTGCTGGGTCTGAAGGATGTCGTGTTCCTCGACCATCCCGATGCATACCTTCAGCCCACTTTGGAGGTCCGCAAGCAGATCACCGCGGAGATCCGCCGTCACAAGCCGGACGTGCTCATCACGATGTACCCGATGCGCAACCTCGACGGAGGCTACGGCTTCGGTCACCCCGATCACATGGCGGCGGGAGAGGCGGCTATGGCGGCGGTCTTCCCAACCGCACGCGACCATCTGACGTTCCCCGAACTGCTCGAAGAAGGACTGGCACCGCACAAGGTACGAGAGGTTTGGGTCATCGGGCATCCGTCCCCGGATATCTGGATAGACGTGACCGACACCATCGACACGTCCATCGAGGCGCTGCTTCGTCACACGTCCCAGCTTTCGGGCACCGACGAGCAGATTGCGGCGTCCATGAAGCGGGGACGGCGTGAACGCGCCAAGGGCACGGGAATAAAGTACGCGGAGGCGTTCAAGCGCATATCCTTCGATGGGCG
Source organism: Dehalococcoidia bacterium (assembly GCA_965247555.1). Classification (GTDB taxonomy): domain Bacteria; phylum Chloroflexota; class Dehalococcoidia; order Lucifugimonadales; family VXLM01; genus VXLM01. Next base: position 1,501,795 of record CBDFHR010000009.1, read on the forward strand.
GGGTCCGAGCCGCCGTGCATCCGACGAGGAGGACGAGGAGGACGAGCTGTAGGACGCTTTTCAGACCAAAAGGGTAATAAACGACAAGAGGCCCGGCGTAGAATCCGCCGGGCCTCTTGGTTATTACCCTAGCCTGCAAATGCAGGGGTAGAGGTTTGCACTCCTAGTCCCAGTATCTCGGATCGAGGAAGTTCACGCTGGAATAGCGCCTCGAACGGTTGCCCGGGTTGTTGACGTTATCGATGCCGTCCTCGAAGTAGTACGCCTCGATTGGCCCGCTACCCATCCAGTTCTTCTGAACGTTCCTGACGTTGTTCCGCTTGAGCTTCAGCGCGCGGAAGATGCCGGAGTAGGCAAGGCCGCCGATCTTGTACTTGTCAAGGGCATTCTCCCTGAAGAGCTCCTTGCCGATTTCGACCCGGTAAGGATCGAGCAGCGCTCGGACGAGTCCCTCGGAGATGATCTCCTGGTAGCGGATCAACTGATTGTCGATGTCCGCCGGGTAGGTGCCGTCCGGGGCCATGTTCCCGTAGATGTCTTGGTACTTCTCGTCGGGACCGGTCGGGGCCATGCCCTCTTCTCCACGGGTCGCGAAGTACTGGCCCATGGCGGGACCCTGGGCGTCCTTGGTGGTCGGGGCGACGCGGTTCCACATGTTCGACCAGGGATTCGTGCCGCCCTCAGGCGATGCGAAGAACGCGAAGTACTCGGTCGGCGGGATGGCGTTGGTGTAACTCCAGGGAGACTCTTCCCTGGTTGTCACCTTGATGCCAAGCTTGTCCCAGTCGCTTGCGACCCACTGAGCGTACGGCCAGTGTACCCAGTACGAGAGGAAGTTGAGGGTCAGCGGACCGGAACCGTCCTTCTTGTCGTAGTAGCCGTCGCCGTTGCCGTCCGTGTAGCCCATCTTCTCCATCAGGGACTTGGCGCGGTCGAGATCGTATTCGGTATCTATGAGTCGATACTCTTCACCTGCGAAGTACGGGGTCGAGCTGTGCGGCATCATGTTCTGCGGTACGCCCAGTCCCGCAGCGAGCGCCTCGTTCGTTCCGTCCCTGTCCCACGCGAGCGAGAGCGCGACACGGAAGTCCGTCGTGCGCAAAAGGTGGCCGATCTCCGGGTCCTCGACGTACTCCTGATTGACGACGAAGGTGGAGTCGGCGCCGTCCGTCAGGTCGTGCTTGAGCACGCTGTAGTCGCCCTTCTCGGAGTTCGCCAGGTAGAGCGGCATCTCCTCGGTCGCGAGGTCGTGCCGCGTGTAGTCCGACTCGCCGTTCATGGTGCGGAAGATCGCAACCTCACGGCTGCCCGCGACGACGTTCAGCCAGCCTTCCGCGTACGGAAGCTGGTTGCCTTCGGGGTCCGCGCCGTAGTAGTAGTGGTTGCGGGCGTGGGTTATGAGCCCATCTCCATTCTCCTGGATGAACCACCCGCCGAGGGACGGAATGTAGTGATCGCCCTTGTAGATGTAGTTGATGTCGAATTCCTTCGGGATGGCCTCGGACGGGTGGCCCTCGAAGCAGATCACGCAGCGGATTCTGAGAATGAGCTTCGTCCAGTTAGGTACGTCGTACTCTTCCAAGAGCGCAGGTACTTCAGTCGCGTTGTACTTGATGTGGAACCGCTTCTGGACGTGTGAAGGCGAGACGAAGCACCTCGGGCAGCCCTTGATGCCGGCGAACACTCTCACCGCGCTCGACTCCGCGAAGCTCCAGTTCGGGTCGTCGAAGTTGACCGTGAAGGTCGAGTCGTCGACGAAGTTTATCTGCATGTCGTTGCCGGTAATCGGCGACGTGAGCACTGCGGGAAGGCCGGGCATGAGCTCCTTGTTGAGCATCTGCTCCTCGAGCGCGAAGCGAACGTCCTCCATCGTGAACGGGTAACCGCTGTGCCAGCGCATGCCTCGACGTATCTCGAAGGTGAACACCGTGGCGTCCTCGTTCGTGTCGAACGTCTTGAAGCCGACAGGCACGTTGAAGATGGCGTCCGGGGACCCGCCGAGCCCGGACATCATCGTCATACCCTCGATGAGCTCGATGTTGCCCCTGGTTGTCACGCGCATCTGGCCGCCGTACTGCCCGATCTCATCGCCGGGCATGTAGATAAGCACATCCTCCGGAACGGCCAATCGCTGCTCAAGAGGCAGGATCGCGCCCTGCCGGGCGAGGGACGCCGATGTCGGCGATTCGTTGAACTTCTTGGGCGTCGCGCAGTGGTCGCAGAATCGCGTGGCGGGATATTCGCCCGGCGCGAGCTTCGGCGCCATGTACATGTACTCTTCCGCGGCCACATCCGGGTCCTCGCCGGTACGGGCTGCCGGTCCCGCCGCTGACCCTGCTGCCGCCTGGGCCGCCTGGGCCGCTTGCGGGAGGGCAGCCGCTCTCGCGGGCGCTGCCGCTGCCGGCTGCTGCTGCACCTGGGACGGGGCATCAGGAACTTCACCCGCCGGGTACGCCGCCTCCGCCGCAGGGGCCGCTGCTCTGGCCGCCGCTGGTTGCTGCGGGTCGGCCGCCTCTTCAGCAGCGCAGGCGATGCCCGCGACCGCCAAGACCACAGCCGCAAAGGCGGCTGCAAGACCATATTTCCAAATCCTGACTTCCATAATGTCGCTCCCTTCTGTACTTTGTCATCCTTCGATTATCTAAATTTGAACGCACACTTGCACAACGTAGCGCAATGTATCTTCCTTTTCGAGGAATGTCAATACTACATCGGCGCTCTATGCCCATGCAGCGAGTGACTTTTCGTATCTCAATTCCATAGTTCCTCAGCTCCTGCTATCCTCCCAGCGGCACATTAAAATGACACGCACACAACTTGCTTGAAAGGCTGTGCGAAAATGTAACGTGCTCTATACTTTAGGCGCGACGAGCAAGAACGACAGCATCCACGCCTCGAAATCCAGGGCCATAGTTCACGAATAGGAGAAACACCATGAAGCGAAAGAGAGTCATTTACGCCAACGACGCACGCCATTTCTATCTGTTCGTCTTCGACCCGCCAATGAAGATGGAGGACGCTTGGCGGCCCATCGACGACGTGGCAGGCACCAGCGTGGACACCTTCGTCTACATGGTCGAGCGCGGGGACGGCCTGTTCTACCCGTCCAAGGTGGGGGAGAGGTTCGGTTCGGACATCCAGCCGTTCGACCAGGTTGCGTACTACCACGTCTGGTACAACATGCAGAGCCTCATCGACCGCGGACTCGACCCGCTGACTGTCCTGATCGACCGCGCCCACGACAAGGGCATGGACTTCATCGCCAGCGTGCGGATGACCAACTACCTTGGGGTTGACCGGTCGCTGGTCACTCCCGAAGGCCGCGGCTACGTTCACCAGGAAATCAGGGACGCCAAGTTCGCCGTGCTCAAGGAACTCGCTCACGACTACCCGACCGAGGGCATCGAGATGGACTTTTCGTGTCCACCTGGCGGCGGGCCTCACGCGCTACGCGAGGAGGACGTCGACGAGCACACCTCGACGATAACCGATTTCGTCCGTTCCGTGGCCGAAACGGTCCACAACCGGCCGAGCGGTCGCGGCGTGGTCGGAGCGCGCATCTACCCGACCGAGGCCATGAACCGGCGCGCGGGGTACGACGTGCGGAAGTGGATCGAGGACGGCTCCGTCGACTACGTCGTGCCCATGATGTACACGTACTTCATTCTCGATCAGCACATGCCGATCGACTGGGTTCTGGAAGCCGCCGGCGGAACCGACACCTCGGTTTACGGGATGCTCCAGCCGCATCTTGCCGACGAGGGCAGCGGAGCGCCGGAGCGTGTTTTCGCGTCCTCGGAGCACATGCGCGCGGGGGCGATGAATATGTGGGACAGGGGAGCGGACGGGCTGTACACCTTCTTCGGCGACTGGCCGCACGGCGACGCGGTGCGGCGGTACCTGACCGACATGGGCGATCCCGATCTGATGGTGGAGAAGACAAAGCGCTACTTCCTGGCGGAGCGAAAGGTCGAAGCGACGGACATGGAGTACGACCAGGCGGTGCCGGTAGAGATTCCCCAGGCCGACCCCGACACGCGGTACGACATCCCGTTCTACGTGTCGGACGATATCGAGGGCAAGCCCGACCGAATCAAGAGCGTGGTGCTCCGAATGAAGGTCGACAACTTGATGACTCACGACACGCTGTCGGTGTCCCTAAACGGCGCGTCACTCGCGGACGAGCCGATGACACGTGACTACGGCCACCCGTTTGGTCCATACGCGGCCCAGCAGTTAGAGTTCTATTTGCATGGCGCCCGACCGAGTAAGGGATGGAATACCTTGAGCGTTTCGCTTGATGCGCGTCCTGAGAATATGGCCGGCGGCGTAACCGTCCACGACGTGGAGATCATTGTGGAGTACTCGTCTTACCCGTCGAGGCTGTAGTAGACCAAAATCTTTGAAATGACGAGTAGTAATTGGGGGTTGGATTCGCGATGTACACGACAGGGCGGGTTTCAAACCCGCCCCTACCAAAGTCATAGCCTCGTTACCCTTCAATACTTAAGATGCTGAAACACCTGAAACACTAGGAAGGTACTGGATCACGCCGAACCTTGCACGTGTGTGTAAACTGTCGAAGGGGCGAAGGGTCTTTGTGTATACTAGTGGCCCCGCCTCTGACGACATTCCGAGGCGGGGGACCGCCAACTCGATCCAGATGACGGGAGACTATCGGGTGATACACGACGCTAGAGACAACTACGGCCACTACTTTGAGGAATTCTCTCCGGGCGACGTGTACAAACACTGGCCCGGCAAGACGATCACCGAGGCCGACAATCACATCTTCACGCTGCTGACGATGAACACCAACCCACTCCACATCGACGAGGAGTACATGAGTCGCCACCAGCACGGCAAGATACTCGTGGTCGGGCCGCTGGTGCTCAGCCTCGTGGTCGGGATGAGCGTGCCCGATACGTCCGGAAAGGCCATAGCGAACCTCGAATACGAGCGCATACGGCACGAGGCTCCCGTGTTCCATGGGGACACCATATACGCCGAGAGCGAAATTCTTGAGGTGCGCGAGTCTCGCAGCAAGCCTGATCGCGGGATCGTCTACATGGAGAGTCGGGGTCACAACCAGCGCGGCGAGCTGGTGCTCACGCTCCGCAGGCGTTTCCTCGTGCCGAAGCGGCCCGCATAGACCTAGGCGGTCGCTCCCATGGACACGCATTCACGCTTTACCGTCTCACTGCACTACGACCGGCGGCTGTACCGCCAGGACATTGCCGGATCAGTTGCCCACGCCCGGATGCTGGCCCGCCAAGGGATCATTGCTGAGGAGGAGGCCGCCCGTCTTGTCGAGGGACTGGAACGCATACGCGAGGAGATCGAGGCGGATACGTTCCCGTGGCGCGAGGAACTCGAAGACGTTCACATGAACATCGAGCGCCGGCTGTACGAGACGGTCGGCGACGTGGCGGGCAAGCTCCACACGGCGCGGTCCCGCAACGATCAGGTTGCCACAGACGTGCGGCTCTATGTCAAGGGAGTCATCAACGAGGCGCTTCAGGCCATTCACGACCTGCGGGCCGCGTTCGTTCAACAGGCTTCAGAAAACCTTGGTGTTGTAATGCCCGGCTACACGCACGTCCAGCGCGCTCAGCCGGTGTTGTTCGCTCACCACATGCTTGCCTACTACGAGATGTTGGGTCGTGACGCCGAGCGGATGCGGCAGGCGAGAATTTCCGCCGACAGGATGCCGCTGGGAAGTGGAGCAATGGCGGGCGTCCCCTACCCCATCGACCGCGAATCGGTCGCGCGCGATCTCGGCTTCGGAAAGATCAGCGCCAACAGCATGGACGCCGTCTCCGACAGGGACTTCCTGCTCGAATTCCACTCCGCCGCCGCAATCTGCGCGATGCACCTCTCCCGCCTCGCCGAGGAGCTGGTGCTGTGGTCGTCCGAAGAGTTCGGGTTCGTTCGGCTCGATGACCGGTACACGACAGGCAGCAGCATCATGCCCCAGAAGCGCAATCCCGACTTCGCGGAGATCGCCCGCGGCAAGACAGGCCGCGTCTACGGCAACCTCGTCGGCCTGCTGACGACGATGAAGGGGCTGCCCCTGACGTACAACCGCGACATGCAGGAGGACAAGGAGGGGCTGTTCGACACGGTTGACACGCTCATTCCGACGCTTCAGGTGGCTGAGGGCATGGTGTCGACGATGGAAGTCCAGGCCGAGCGGATGCGGACGGCCGTCCTGAACAGCTACGCCCTCGCGACCGACGTTGCCGATTACCTCGTCGCCAAGGGACTGCCGTTCCGAGAGGCGCACGGCATCGTCGCGCGGCTGTCGAGTCACGCCTTAGAGTCCGGGAAGCGTCTGGACGAGCTTGACCTCGATACGTACCGTGGGCTTTCGGACCGGTTTGAAGAAGATGTGCTCTCCATCACGGTTGAGTCTTCCATTCGTGCACGCGACGTTTTCGGCGGCACGGCACCGAACAGGGTCGAGGCTGCAATAGACGCCGCGAAAGCCAAGCTGGAGGGCGACGATGCCTGAGAGCATCAGGATCGCGCCCTCAGTTCTCTCGGCCGACTTCGGGCGGCTTGGCGAGCAGGTCTTGGAGGCCGTAGAGGGCGGCGCTGACTCCATCCACCTCGACGTGATGGACGGCCACTTCGTGCCGAATCTGACGTTCGGTCCGCCAGTGATCCAAGCGCTTCGGACACAGACCGACGCGGCGTTCGACGTGCACATGATGGTCGAGAATCCCGAGCGCTACATCCCCGCGCTGGCCGAGGCAAGGGTCGATCTCATGACCGTCCACGTTGAAGCCGTTCGTCATCTTCACCGGGTCGTCCACCAGATTAAGGACGCGGGCATTCTCGCGGGGGTAGCCCTGAATCCGGCCACGCCGGTGTCGGCGGTCGAAGAGATCCTGCCCGACCTCGATCTGGTGCTCGTGATGTCGGTCAATCCGGGATTTGGCGGCCAGTCCTTCATCGAAACGTCCGTCGAGAAGATCAAGCACGTTCGCCGGATGCTGGACGAGCGCGGATCGGCGGCAGCGCTTCAGGTGGACGGCGGCATCGGACCCGACACGGCGGAGCGGGTCGTTGGTGCGGGAGCCCGTGTGCTGGTGGCGGGGTCGGCTGTGTTCAGTAGTCCGCACGGGATCGCGGGAGGCATCGAGCTGATACGGCGGAGCGGTGAGCAAGGGCTGACCGCGAACGCGTGAGCCAATGGGTGATAGATTCAATGCTAGAGCATTTCTGTACCTGTTGCCGACCCTGTTAACCATTACTTTAGGCGTTGCAATCCCTTTAGCCATACTTGTACAGGCTGATGCAAACACGGTCCTACAAGTAGCACTCATCGGCCTGATCACCAGTGTCGTGCTAGCGGCGTTGATGGCAAGCTATCGGCACTGGACTGGTCTAGCCGTATCGCTGTACCGCTCGGCAGTACGGCCGCTAGCCAAGCATGCCGTGAGGTCAAGTCTCAAACAAGCGATGACTCCCATGACCTGTACGGGTATACTGGACAGGAACGGAACAGTTCATTTGAAAGTCGCGCTAAGCGACTCCGGCGTCATTGGCGAAAATGACCTGTTGTACGTCCAGGAGACAGTAAACCACGATCGCTGGGGAGTTGTAAGCGTTGTAGAGTACGTCGAAGAGCGCTTTGTAGTATGCACCCCGATAGACCGGGTTAACCCACAGTTTTGGGAACATCTGGAAAATAGGATGGGATTCGACACTACGGCTCCAGATAACATAAATCTCATCAGGGCAATGCCGACGGACTACCAACGCATCGTTGAGAATTTCTTGGATGACTGGAGGTGATACATGGTAGCTAGCGCAATCCGAGGGAAGGTTGCCAAGGTCTTGAACGACCGAGAGGTTGTCATAAACCGGGGAAAGGACCATGGCGTCGAGTTGGGAACGAGGTTCAAGCTCTTGGAGACAGTTGAGATCCAAGACCCTGATACCAGAGATGGTATCGGGACGATTACTCGCGAGAAGATTCGCTTCATGGTTGTCCATTTACAACCATCCATGTCTATCGCTCGGACGTACGAGACCCACACATTTGGGAGTTCTTCTGCAAGCCAAACTGCCGAGAGGCTGTTGCAAAGTATCCGCCCGCAGGCAAGTATGCAAAGAACCGATGTCAAACGAATCCGCCCAGCCGGGGATAGTGATGAACCCGTAATGGTAGAGGTTGGAGATGTCGTCGACGAAGTTACGGACGACGAGTAAGGGCAAGTCTCATCGTGACACAGCCAGCCCCTTCCACCAACGTCTCGCCGATGCCTCGTAGCAAGAAAGTCCTCGTCATAGCGACCAACCTCTTCTTCCTGCCCCGCATTCAGAATATTGCAGCGCCGAGCGGGTGCAACACCCGGCAGGTTATGACGATTGACCGGCTGAAGGAGGAAATGGCCGACGGCGAGACCGTTCTCGTCCTCGTTGATCTTGAGGCCGACCCCGAATTCTGGGGCGATGCCGTAAGGACGCTTCTCGCCGGAGGCGCGTCGCGGCCCAAGATCGTCGGTTACGGCGGGCACACCAACACGGCGATGTTGCAGAAGGCCGAGGAGGTAGGCTGTGACCTCGTGCTGACCAAAGGCCAATTCAGCCGCGACCTCCCAAAGCTCATAGCCGAGGCCGCAGAGTCAGTCGCTACGAACGACTGACCGTAAGAACCCTAACGGCTTCACCTCACTTTCTACCTTCTCCTCCCTACCGCAACAGCCCCTATATCTTGTTCGGTACCTTCGCCGATGCTATAGTTGTTTCGCGGTCTTGTGCACACGCGAACGACCGCTTCCGGGGGGTGTATGTGCGGCATTAGCGGCATCATGTACATGAACAGCGGGCGAAACGGTGTTGCCAACGTTGGCAGCGACCTCGTCAAGATGCTCGACGCGCTGGCCCATCGCGGGCGCGATTCGACAGGATTCACCGTCGTTGGAGAGCAGATCGACGAAGACCTGATCGTCCGGCTCTGGACGGAGGACACCGACGCGGCTGATGTCGTCCTGTCGAGGGTCGAGGAGGCCATCGGCAGAGTCGGAGGGGTTGTTGTAACGACCCGCTCGTGGGGTGGCTTCTTCCGATTGACCGTCAACTATGAAGGTGAGGTCTCCCGTCTGGCCGAGACGCTGATGCAGACCGAAGGCGTGGTCATCCACAGCATCGGTGAAGCGTCCGAGGTCGTGAAGGACGTTGGAGTCGCCAGCGACATGGACCGCGCGCACCACATCGGCCTGATGCGAGGCACGCACGGGATCGGACACGTCCGTATGGCGACCGAGAGCAAGGTGGACATCACCCACTCTCACCCCTTCTGGGCATTCCCCTTCACCGACGTTACCGTCGTCCACAACGGGCAGCTGACGAACTACCACAAGCTCAAGCGGCACTACCAGTCGATGGGACACCGGTTCCTCACGGATAACGACTCCGAGTTGATCGCGGTGTACCTCGCCGACAAGCTGGCGGAGGGCGATCCGCTGGAATCGGTGCTCAGGCAGTCGCTCGACGATCTGGACGGCACGTTCACGTATTTGGTCTCCACCAAGAACGGCATGGGCGTGGCGAAGGACCGCTGGGCGGCGAAACCGCTGGTCACGATGCAGACCGACGACGTGGTTGCCGTGGCGTCCGAGGAGATCGCGCTGCGGAGCGTCTTTACCGACGAGGAGCTCGACCGCGGGGAGCCCCAGGAGAACGAGGTCCTGACGTGGTCCGTATAGACGCGAAGGACCTCTCGACGACCGAGATAAACCGCAAGATCAAGGACGCCGCCGACTCGGCGGACGAGATCACGGTTCTCAATCCTCAGGCGCGCCACAACATAGCCGTGGGCGTCCTGCAACCCTGCAAGATCACCATCGAGGGAAGCGTCGGGTACTATGGCGCATCGCTCATGGACGGACCCGAGGTGCATATCGACGGCAACGCGGGCTGGGCGCTCGGCGAGAACCTGATGAGCGGCAAGATAACCGTCACGAAGGACGCGGGCGCGTCGGTCGCCGCTACCATGCGAGGCGGAGAAATCATCGTTGGACGGAACGCGGGCGCTCGCGCCGGCATATCCATGAAGGGCGGCACTCTCCTCATCGGCGGCAACGCAGGTTTTCTGACTGGTTTCATGATGCAAAAGGGCCGCATCGTCGTGTGCGGCGACGTCGGCGAAGCGGTGGGCGACTCGATGTACGAGGGCGTCATCTACATCGGAGGCGAGATCGGCTCACTCGGAACGGACGCGATAGTCGAAACCGTCCCCGAAGGCGAATTGATCGAGCTTTGGGGCCTGCTCGAACGAAACGGCATCAAGGACAAGCCCCGATTTCGCAAGATCGTTTCCGAGAAGAAACTCTACCACTTCGACAAGCTCGAACGTCTGGAGATGTCGGCGGTGTAACTTCCCCAAACGTCTCCCTCGCGGAGTCGGTGGGGCTGAGGGCTAAGAATGGTACAGTCAACCAGCCAGATTTGGGCTAGGCACATCATCGACGACATCCACGCGAAGGCGGACATCGGACGCTACCGAATTCGCGGATTCAGTACATTCCAAAAGGTCACGCACTTCGACGACTTGTCCTTCCTCTCCACAGGCCTGACGCGGTTCCCGCTCGAAGGCTACAAGGAAAAGTGCAACACACAGGTCGAGCTCGGCGGACGCTACGCCAGCGAGCCGCTGGTCATCGAGACACCCGTCTACATCACCGGCATGAGCTACGGCGCACTGTCGGGACACGCTAAGCAGGCCCTCGGCATGGCCGCGACCATGGTCGGCACGGCGAGCTGCACGGGAGACGGCGGAATGCTCCAGGCCGAGCGTGAGGCGTCCGAGAAGCTCATCTACCAGGTGCTCCCAAGCAGGTACGGCTTCAACCCGCACCACCTCGTCGGAGCGCAGGCCGTGGAGATCGTCGTCGGCCAGGGCGCGAAGCCGGGAACGGGCGGAATGCTCATGGGCGTCAAGGTGCTCGATCACATAGCCGAAAGCCGCGACCTGCCGTCCGGCATCGACCAGCGCAGCCCCGCGCGCCATCCCGACTGGCTCGGCCCCGACGACCTTGCAGTCAAGATCGAGCAGATCCGCGAGGCCACAGACGGGCGAGTGCCCGTGAGCGTGAAGCTCGGCGCGTGCCGGGTCTCCGATGACGTGAAGCTCGCCGCCAAGGCGGGCGCGGACATCATCGTCATCGATAGCATGGTGGCAGGAACCGGCGCGTCGGGCGAGGCGCTGCTCGATCACAGCGGCATACCGACGGTCCCGGCCATCGTCATGGCCCGTGAGGCCCTGCGAGAGATGGGGCTGTATGGCGAGGTGAGCCTCGTTGCGTCGGGCGGCATCCGCAGCGGGGCCGACATGGCCAAGTCCCTGGCCCTCGGAGCCGACGCGGTGGCCATCGGCATCGGAGCGCTGATCGCCCTCAACTGCAACCGCGACATCCCAGAGGCCGACTTTGTTCGCGAGGTCGGCGTACCGGCGGGTGACTGCCACCACTGCCAGACAGGAAAATGTCCCGTCGGCATAGCCACGCAGGACCCGGTGCTCGAAGCCCGGCTGAACCCCGACGAGGGAGCGGATCGGGTCGCCAACTTCCTCAACTCGATGACGATGGAGGCTGCGCTCCTGACACGCTCGCTCGGCAAGAGCGACGTTCGCAGCCTCGAACCGGAGGACATGGTCGCCCTCACCTTAGAGGCCTCTGCCATGGCCCGCATCCCTCTCGCAGGCACGAACAAGGTCTTCGGCTGGGAATAAACAAATGAGCTTCTTCTTCGTGCAGCTAGCCGATCCCCAGTTCGGGTTGTTTAAGTGGCTCAACGGGCGTACGGAGGACGACCTCGAACCCCTGTGGCGCGTCGGCCTTCGGATCTACCCGACCGACGAGACAGACATGAGCGAGGAGACCCGTCGGTACACCCGCGTGATCGAGGCGATCAACAGGCTCCGTCCTGCATTTACGATCACTTGCGGCGATCTCGTTCAGAACCTGAATGACGACGAGCAGCACGAGACGTTGCTGGGCTTGACAGAGATGTTGGACGACAACATTCCCATGCGCTGGGTCTCTGGCAACCACGATGTCGGAGTTCCACCCACCCCGGAGAGCATCGCCGCCTACCAAGGGCGCTACGGCCCCGACAACTACTCGTTCGACCACGACGGCAGCCACTTCGTCGTCATAAATAGCTCCGTGTGTGTGGACCCGTCCGCCGCGCCGGGGGAGTGGGAAGGCATCGTCGACTTCCTGGAGACCGACCTAGCCAAAGCGCGTGACGCGAACGCCGACCACATCATGCTGTTCACGCACCATCCGTTGTTCGTCGCATTCCTGGACGAGGCCGACCACATGCTGAACGTCCCGAAGGCGCGACGGCAGACGATCGTTGATATCTTGATGAAGTACGGCGCGACATACGCATTCGCCGGCCACTGGCATAAGAACGCCTACGCCGAGTACGGCCCACTCAACATCGTCGCATCGGGCGCAGTAGGCTATCCCCTGGGCATCGACCCCTCCGGAATGCGCATCGTCAAGGTCTATCCCGACCGCATCGAGCACGAATACTTCGGCCTCGACGACATCCCTGAGACAGTTTCCCTGTAGTCGCCCCTACCCGCTTGCTATATAGGCTGCCCAGGTCCTGCGTATCCCACGACCGGCTATTGACGGCTTGACTTCCATCCCGGTTTCGGAAAGCATGGAGGCCATCGCGCCGCCAATTCAAGAGAAGCCCTAGCCTGTTCGACGGACACACCTTCCTCAGGAGCAGCACATGCCCGGACTAACCTCTGAACAGAAGCAGCAATACGACGAATTGGGTTACGTGCTCCTTAAGGGCCTGTTCGACCCTGCCGACATTCAGCCGCTCATCGACGAGTTCGAATCCGAAGTCGACCGCATTGCGAGGGCCTATCACGCCGAAGGACTGACCGACTCGCTCTACGCAGAGGAGGGTTTCGAGACCCGGTTCATGCGCATCGTCGAGGACGCGGAGCAGGCATACGACGAGTTGGTCGGCTCCAAGTTCCTGGGACCTGAGGTGTTTGGGCTACTGAGCCATCCAACGTTCCTCGACATCGTGGAGGGCATCGTCGGGCCGGAGGTCCACTGCCAGGGCCGTCACCGTCTCCGCCCGAAGATCCCGAACTTCGGCGTGGCCGACTTCCGGTGGCACGAAGACACCGATTTTGCCGCCAAGCGGATTACCTACGTTCAACAGCAGTATGGGCTTGATCGCACAGCCTCGAAGGCAGGCGGCAGGTTCATGTCGCGCATAGTAGCATCGCCCAAGATGCCGGAGCCGAATTTCTGGGTACCGTTCGTCCCGGTCGACGAGGAGAACGGTTGCCTGCACGTGCTGCCCGGCGGGCACCGGCACACACCGCCATACGAGGAGCAGTGGGAACCCAACGCATACGTAGCTGAGTTGAACGACCTCGAACCCGTCGTCGTTCCGATGCAGGTTGGCGACGCCCTGCTCATTCACCAGCACGTGCCGCACGTCTCTCCGCCTAATCGGACTAACGCCGTCCGGTGGAGCATCGACATCCGGTACCAGGACGGTCGAAGACCAGTCAAGTCGGTGCGCGAACCGGGCTTTCTCGCTCGCAGCAAGGAGCGTCCACAGGATGTCGTCACGGACTACGAGGGCTACCAGAGAATCAGAGACGCGGTGGCCGAGTTCAGGGCTGCGAGCGGGATACGCTTTTAGTTGACGTTCCCGCCAATGGAGCAAAGACAACCCTATTCAGTCAAGCGATCAGTTCCGAAAGCGACCTGATGGTCCTATCCGGGTGGACGGTTGATCCGTCCGGCAATCCGTTCCCATGTGCGTCCATCCACACGGCATAGATGCCCACCCGCTGAGCGCCGTGAACGTCCCATTCGAGATTGTCTCCAACCATCCAGGCGTCGGCAGGTGTCACACCGAGGACATCGAGGGCGTTCAGGAATGCTCGTTCATCAGGTTTACCGATCCCGAACTCTTCCTCAATCTGGATGTGATCGAAGAACCCGGCAAGATCGTACTTGTCGATCTTAGCCCGCTGCGACTCGGAGCGGCCGTTCGTTAGCAGCCCCATGCGGATTCCCGTCTTCTTCAGTCGTTTGAGAGCATCCATGGCTCCCGGAAACGGTTTTAGCGTGTTCTCCCTTAAGGCCGCGTAGCGGTCGGCCATACCGGCGACATTCGGCGAATCGGGAATTTTGAGACTGGCGAAGGCCGTCGACACAATGTCAAGCCTAGCCTCGAGGCGGCCACGGCGCGCGCTCCAAGTCGCCCCAGAGCCAGTCCCGTGAGTCCATGACGGCAGCGTGGAGCACTTCCGCAGTTACGCTTCCAAGACTGCTAGCGAATTCCCGGCAGACCTGGAACCAAACCTCATCAGCATTGCTGTCCGAGTCTAGGGTCGTGTCGTCGAGGTCGACAAGGATCGCTTTGGGTAGGTCTATCACTGTCGGCTAACCTTCGTCAGCTGGCAGTGCGGCCCTACAGCCCCTTGTCGGCGAGGAAGGCCGCAAGGTCCGCCGTGCGGCACGAGTAGCCCCACTCGTTGTCGTACCAGCCGACGACCTTGACCATGTTCCCCTGCATGGACATCGTGGACAGGCCGTCGATGATGCTGCTGTGCGGGTTTCGGATGATGTCGCTGCTGACGATAGGCTCCTCGGTGTACTCGACGAGTCCGGCCATGTGGCTGTCTGCGGCCTCTCGGTAGGCGTCGTTGACATCCTCTTCCGTTGCGTTCTTGCCGAGCTCGGCGACAAAGTCGGTAACCGAGCCGGTCGGCGTAGGCACGCGGAGGGCCATGCCGTGTATCTTGCCGTTGAGTTCCGGGAGCACCAGTCCGACAGCCTTGGCAGCCCCCGTCGTCGTCGGGATGATGTTGACCGCGGCTGCACGCGCGCGGCGCAGGTCGCTGTGTACCTGGTCGAGAATCTTCTGATCGTTGGTGTAGGAGTGTACCGTCGTCATGAGCCCGCGCTTCACCTCGAATGCGTCGTGGAGCACGCGCGTCATCGTCGCAATGCAGTTGGTCGTGCACGAGGCGTTCGAAATGACGTGATGGGAGTCAGGGTCATAGGTGTCCTCGTTCACGCCGAGGACGATGGTCGCGTCCTCTCCGGTCGCGGGCGCAGAGATGATGACCTTCTTCGCGCCGCCCTCCTTGTGTCCCGCGGCCGCGGAGGCGTCGGTGAAGAACCCGGTTGACTCGACGACGATGTCTACGCCGTGATCGGCCCACGGCAGTTGGGACGGGTCGCGTTCCGCCATCACCTTGACCTCCTGGCCGTCTATGGCGATGGAGTCGTCCGACGTCGCCTCGACCGTGCCGGGGTAGATGCCGTAGTTCGAGTCGTACCTGAACATGTGGGCGTTCGTCGCCGTGTCGGTCAGATCGTTTATCGCCACGACCTGTAGAGCCTCCGAGTGCCGCTCATTGATCGCCCGCAGCACCTGCCGTCCGATTCGCCCAAAGCCGTTGATTCCTACCCGAGTCGTCATCTGTTCGCCTCCTACGCGATTGAAATTCGGTGATGGTCTGCTGAATGTGACCGCCAAAGAATAGGCCACTGGAACCGAATACTCAACACCGTTGACTCACTTCACATGCAACGGTACCATGTTTCATAAGTGAGAAAAGAGTGAAACACGATTGCATTTCTGAAATGCTGTTTCAGTTTTCCGATATGGTGATTCATGCCTGAAGGCGTAGACGACCTGGACGGTGGAGCCCTCGAAATCGCCACGAAGTACCTGCTCGACAGGTGGACGCTCAAACAGCTCGCTAGCATGTACCATCGGTCTCCCGCAACCCTGCACCGAAGGCTGACAAAGTGGCTTGATTCCGGCAGATTCGAGCTAACTGACACCCAGACCGCGGAGTCGATTCCTCGTGTGGTCGGCATCGACGAGCGTCTCAGCGAGGCCCTGTCCGGCCGTACGCACATTTGGCGGGCTCACGTCGCGGTCGTCGAGGGCGTGGGCGACGCATATTCGGGAAACTACCTCATGCCGAACGATAGCGCCGAAGCGCAGCGGGCGTTCGAGGCGCATGACCGGCTGCACCAAGCCTTAGGACAGGCGGCGTCATCCTACTTCGCTTCCAGGCTGAGACGGGGAATGACAATCGGCGTATCCTCCGGACGCGGGGTGGGGTTTCTCATCATGGGACTGGCCGTCCTTGCTCAAGAGCGGCCCTCCCTGCTCAGGGGCTATCAGAGTATTCGAATCGAGTCTCTGTGCGGCGGCGCGAGGGTCGGCGCGTGGGCGGTCCCTACCGTGCGGGCGTTGGACGCCGACGAGAACGTATTCCAACTCTCGTCAATACTCGGAGTGCCGCGCGGCAGCGTCACTTACATGCGGGGCTGGATCTCCGGCGAACGACGTCCGGACATCGAGTTCGACGCATCTGCCGGGCCACCCCTCGATATGGCCTTGGTCGGACTGGAAGTGCTCAATACGAGGCATCAGTTCTTCCTCCATCACGACCAGAACGTCCAGCTTGGAGCCATCGCGCTCTACATCGAGACTCTAAAGGAGCTTCAGTCCGAAGACGATACTCTCCTCGACAGCGTTGCTGGCATCGCGCATCGCTTCTTTGCGACTGGGCAACGCCGGTACCCAGATAGCCTCCTGAAAGCAGTGGATGGGATCAACGAAGAGGTTCTCGTGGTACCCCCTGAACGGATACACACGGCCGCCGAGGTCATCATGGTGGCGGGAGGTGCTCAGAAGCTAAACGCTCTTGTCGACCTGCTGGACGGCCGGTGTCCGGGAGCGCCCGTCGATCTCGATAATCTCACTCTTGTCATCGACCCTTGGACGGCGGAGCGAGTGCTCGAACGACTGGCGTGAGGGCTGCTACCCCTCGTACGCCTCATACACCTTCCGCCCCACGAACTCAGCCTCGTGCTCCAACTCTTCCTCGATGCGGAGGAGGCGGTTGTACTTAGCGGTTCGCTCGCCGCGAGAGGGCGCTCCGGCCTTGATCTGGCCCGACGCAGTGCCTACGGCCAGGTCGGCGACGGTCGTGTCCTCCGTCTCGCCGGAGCGATGGCTGATGACGACGCCCCACCCGGTCTCCTGGGTGAGGCGGATCGCTTCGAGCGTCTCGGTAACCGTGCCGATCTGGTTGAGCTTGATGAGCACGGAGTTCGCCGCCTTGCGGTCGATGCCCTGCCGGATGAGCGTCGGATTCGTCGTGAACAGGTCGTCACCTACTATCTGCACCCGGTCCCCGATCCGTTCGACTAGAGCCACCCATCCGTCCCAATCGTCCTCCGCCATGCCGTCCTCAATGCTGATGATGGGATACTGTGTGACCCACTCCTCGTACATGTCGATCAGTTCGTCCGAGGAGAGTATGCGGCGATCCTTGATAAGGATGTAGGCGTTCTGGTGCCTAAGCTCACTTGCCGCGACGTCCAGGGCGATGCAACACTGCTCGCCCGGACGGTAGCCCGCCGCCTCGATGGCCTCGACAACGAGGTTGAGCGCGCCGAGATTCGATACTCCGCTGGGTGCGGGACCTCCCTCGTCGCCCACCGTCGTCCCGAATCCACGGTCACGCAGCAGCTTGCGTAGCGAGTGATAGACCTCCGCGCCGGCGCGGACCGACTCGCGGAAGGTGTCGAATCCCGCCGGCACGACCATGAATTCCTGGAAGTCTGTTGAGTCGTCGGCGTGTTGTCCGCCATTCAGGACGTTGAACATCGGCACGGGAAGTGTGAAGGGGCCGTCCATGGCAAGCGACCGGTAGAGAGGGACCTGCCTGCTCGCCGCGGCTGCCTGAGCCAGCGCCACCGAGACTCCCAGGATAGCGTTGGCACCGAGATTCGACTTGTCCGGCGTGCCGTCCAGATCGATCAGGAGGCGGTCAACCGCCTCCTGATCGCGCGCGTCGAGTCCAACAATGGCGGGAGCGATCTTGTTGTTGACGTTGCCGACGGCTCTCAATACGCCCTTACCCTCGTAGCGGGACTCGTCCTCGTCACGAAGTTCGAGGGCCTCATTCTTCCCCGTGCTGGCGCCGGATGGCACCGACATACGTCCCCAGACCCCGGTATCGAGGAAGACATCCACCTCGACGGTCGGGTTTCCCCTGGAGTCCAGGATCTCTCGGCCTACTACACGTGATATTCTCGCCAAGACGCCCCTCTCTCTCCACCTATTCAGTCATTCGTTACGTCCGTCTGACGCGGTCGGCCGGCCGCAGTGACAGCCTTCTCGACGGCGTCCTTCGCGTCAGCGGCGACGATGATCGAAGGATCAACGGCACCGGCCTTGGACAGCGTCCACGTACGGAGTCCGACTACCGGGATGCCCGCCTTCAGAGCATGAGCAATCTCCGAGAGTGAGCCATAGCGGCCGCCAATGGCGATCACCGCATTTCCGCTTCGGGCTATGATCACGTTGCGGCCCTGTCCCAGACCGGTCGGAATCCGAATATCGACCCACTGGTTTCCTGCTGAGGGGTCGCTCGACGGCAGAATGCCGACCGTCGTTCCGCCCTCGGACTTCGCGCCCCGGCACACCGCCTCCATGACACCACGACCGCCCCCGCACACGAGCGTGATTCCTCGCCGCCCAAGCTCGGCTCCCACTTCCTCTGCGAGTGCCGCAGTCTCGGGTGTAGCCCCTGCCTCCCCTACGATGGAAATCTGCATGTCACCAAACCCGGCGAATCTGCCGTTCCGAGTTCAAGTATATCACTCCAACTATCTGCGACAGGGGAGATACACCCGGTCAAGTGGCGCTTGGTTCGAGCATACTCGCGTCGGCCTAGGGAGAGTGCAAGTGGTCGCCGAAATCGCTCGCAGCGAGCTTGTCGAACCTCCGGCTATGAATCGACCCTTGGGCAGGCTCAGGGTGAACGGATTTTTCCTTGAGCACCCAGTGAGACATTTTGAGACGGTGAGACAGTTTGGGAAACCTCCCGAATTCCCCTTTTTTTACTTCGTTCTCAATTTGTCTCGCTGCGTTTGGCCCGTCCGGGTGGGGACGTTTGAAGCTGTTTCGGCGACTCGCACGTCGCGGACGATGGGCTCATGAGACAGATTGAGAAATGTCGGCATGGTCAAAATGTTTCCGTCTTTCTTCTCAATTTGTCTCGCACGGTAACGCGCGTCCGGGTCCGGCAGCCTGAAAGCGATCCTGCGATCATCACATGATAGACCGTGTGTTCTTATACGTCAAAATGCCGAGACGAACAGGCGGGGCTTTTTCAATGGGAGACAGTGGTCAGAAGCGCGTGATTGCTACATAGCTGGAAGACCCTTCGACAGGCTTACAAGTAGTTGCAACAACCCCCTCTATATATCTCTCCCCCGGTGGGGGCTGACAGGGGTAGGCATTTGACTAGCGACCCACTCTCCATTGATGAGACAGCAACCCCATCACTGTCATTCTGAGCACAGCGCAGCGGAGTCGAAGAATCTAACGTGTCCATCCGAAAGTAAAGCCAACTGAGAGAGTTCTTCCCTGCTTCAGACTGTTGGTGATGACATAACCATGGCACTGGATATCTGGTCTTGCGGTCATGGACTTTAGATTCCTCGCTGCGCTCGGAATCACCATGGCCTTATGAAGGCCACATAAGGGGATGAAAATGGGTTGGCGCCGGGGACGGGTAACCACAAGGGTTGCCCCTACAACAGGTTTGCCGGAACCTATTTTCATAGCAATGACAGGAAGTGGGCCTGCTCATAGCTACAATTCCGCCTTTACATACCCCCGTCAGCCCTCAAGGGAGAGGGCTGTTGGTCATCGATAAGGAGTACGGTTACCCGCCCACGAAGGCCCCGTGAGGGAGAGACTGCGGGTGGCTACGCTGAGCTACTGATGCCTGGCACGGTTCCGCGCGCGGGTCGCAAAGCTGCTCAGGGCACACGGAGCAAGACTGCCACATTTGGCCGCGGACGGCGTTGGAGCACACATTACAGAGGGAGAATCCCTTCCACTTGCCCGAGTCGTTTCTGTCTGTCTCCGAAGTCCGGCAGGACGCTTGACATCAGTTTCTTGAAGTCGGGCGAGTGGTTGCGTACGCTAAGATGGGCCAGTTCGTGGACCACAATGTACTCGATGAGCGCGGGTTCCAGCATGATGATGCGCCAGTTTATCCTTAGCGTGCCGTCGGAGGCGCAGCTTCCCCATCGTTGTCGCTGGTTGCGGATGAGTACCCGCGACTTCTCGCCACGACCGAGCTTTGGCCACCACTTGTCGACGCACTCTGAGACCTGCACAGCGGCGCGCTCCCGGTACCACGCCACGAAGGCGCTGTGCATCGCCTCGTGGCGTTTCTTTCCGCGGAAGTTCGGAGGCACCGCGACCCGGAAGCGTCCGTCGTCGAGTCGAATCTCCGGCGAGCGCACGTCCGAGAATCGGACGATGATACGAATGTCTTGGCCCAAGTAGGGCAACGACTCGCCGTTTACAAAGCGCTTCTGAACGCCCTCAGGCGGCGCCTGCGACAACCGGCTGATGATCCAAGCCGCCCGCTCGCGAACGGCCCTCCGAACCGCGCCGGGCTTCGCAACCGAGGGCACGACAACCCGAACGACGCCGCGTTCCACCCTGATCTGGACCGTCTTCTTGCGTCGTTTACTTCGGAGCACCTCGTACTCGATGGTAGTGTCTCCAACGCGAATGCTGTGCCTTTCGGGCCCTGTCTGATTCCTCTTCGGCGGCGCCTGCGACAACCGGCTGATGATCCAAGCCGCCCGCTTGCGTACGGCCCTCCGTATCGCGTCGGACTTCGCGACCGAGGGCACAACAACTCGAACGACGCCGCGTTCGACGGTGACCAGGACCGTCTTCTTTCGTCGTCTACTGCGGTGCACCTCGTACTCGATGGTCGTGTCTTCAACACGGACGCTGTCCCGTTCGGGCCCTGTCTGCCTCCCCTGCGGCGGTGCCAAGTCCGCTAGACTGCTGATGATCCAAGGCGCTTGCTCGCGTACGAACTCCCGCACTTCACGGGTCTTGGTTATCCAGGGGACGGCGACTCGAACGACGCGGTCGGCCACCGTGATCTGAAGGGTCTTCTTTCGCCGCTTACTGCGATGCACTTCGTACTCGATGGTCGTGTCTCCAACACGGACACGGTCTCGTTCGGTCAATTCCCACTCCTGGACAAAAATGCGCGACAGCACTGACCCGCGACTCGACATACATGATACCCTTTCCGCTGCCTGTTTCAGCATGAACAAACTCTCGGGAGATCATCCATGAACACGCCCGTCGTCGATATGCACAGCCACGTTGGCCGCCAGACTCATTACCGCATGCACGACGCGCCCGAACCGTACGTGCGGATCATGGACTTGGCGGGCGTCGACGTAGCGCCCGTGAGCTGCATCTTCTTCGACACGGCGAGGCGCTGCAACGACGCGGTCGCGAGGTTCGTTGCCTTGAATCCCGACAGGTTTTTCGGCGTGGCCCACGTGACGCCCCGTTATCACGACGAGGCAATGTCCGAGTTGGAGCGAGTATTCAAGCTGCCGGAGTTCAAGATGCTCAAGCTCTACCCCGACTATCTTGGGAAGCCCATCGACGACCCGTCCTATTTCCCGATATTCGAGTGGTGCGACGAGAACCGCATCGTCGTCAAGAGCCACAGCTCATTCAACAGCGAGGGCGACATCCTCACCGCGCCCGTCCGCTTCATCGGACTCGCGCAGCAGTTCCCTAACATCCGATGGGTGCTGGGACATTCCGGTAACGCAATGCCAGGTCAGATACAGGCGGTCGAGGCGGCGCAGTCGTCACGCAACATCTGGCTGGAGACCTGCACCTCACACGGCGAGCACGGGACCATCGAGTTCCTGGTGGAGGGTGCGGGCGCAGACCGTGTATTGTACGGGTCCGACATGCCGCTCATGGACGCACGTCCACTGATAGGTCGTATCGCGACCGCCGATCTGGACGACGACACCAAGCGGCGAGTGCTCGGACTGAACGCCATTGACCTCCTCGACCTCGACATATCGAGCTAACTGCCGTCCTAAGCTGAATCCCGGACCGGGACAATGTCGCCCGCAGGCGTTTTACTCAGATCAATAGTCGCTCTCATTCTCGGCGTTTTGGCCTTCCTGGCGCTCGGCTATGCATATGTCGCAATGGGCGTTCGCGACACCATGAGAAGTCCGCAGCCCTTGCTCAATGCCTTGGAAAAGCACCACGCCTACGACCGGGTCTTTGACGACGGCATCATCACTGAGCAGTTCGAGGGTGAGCTACGAGGTCTTGTCGGTGAGTTCAGCCTCGAACCTGAAACAGAAGCGTGGCTGCTGAAGGAAATACTCCCGCCGAGCGAACTCAAGACCGCCACCGAGCAGAGCGTGACGACCGTCATAGCTTTTCTGAACAACGAGACGGACACGTTCGATGCAACAATTGATCTCGGGGTTGCTATCCCGCGAATCAAGCCCGCGGTGTTCCGTCTCGTCGACGAACGGATCGACAAGGCTCCGCGGATTGCGGTTACAAGCGAAGAAGAGCTGCGTCGTTCCGTCGAGGCTCTCTCTCGTGTGGTAGCGGCGGGCGAAATCCCAGACGCCGTTCCCAACCTAGATGGACATCCGCCGGACAAAGTGATCCGGGCGCTTATGCAGTCGATCGACGTGCTCCCGGATATGGAGGCGCGGCGCACCGCTCAAGCGAACCTCACACGCGATGAACGAGCAATAGAGGAAGCGCTCAAAGACGGCGACACGAAGACGGCGCTCAAACTAGCCGTGCGAGCAATCGCCGACCCCATCATCGACAACGCAATAAACAACCTCCGGGAAGATATTGACGACAGAGGTCGGTATAGCGCCGTCGATAAGATCGCCCAGTCGGTCGGCAGTCGTCACGAGACCCTGGAGCGATTCCGATTTGCAAGGACGATACTTCGGCTGCTCGTTGGCGCCGTCGCCATCGCTGCACTAATCGTATTCGTCGCGGCCGTTGCGGGAATCGCGGGAGTCTTCTACCCGTATCCGAAGCACATGGCGAGGTGGCCCGGCGTAACGCTTGTCGTTTGCGGCGTCATGTTTATTGTCATCGGACTGTCCGTTTCCTCGTTCGTCGGCGTGTGGGAGTCCCTATGGTGTCCATTCGTCGAGGTCCCATCATGCAACCTCACAATCGACGTGGCAAGCGAGCTCCTGTCCGACGCCGCAACAGGTATGACCCTATGGTCGATTGCCGTGACGGCGGTAGGTATTCTCGCTATTGTCGCCGCCCGGTTCTTGCCGGCCCAACACTCGAGAGGAGCACAGCCACCGACCGCTGCCAGCGGTCCGACCAATGATTAGCAACACTCTTAAGGCCGGAGTCGGCTTCTACAACCGACTTTCATCGATTCAGCTAACCTTCATCCAAAAGGCCGCGCTCTTTCTCATCTCGACCGCGCTGCTCCTCGTCATCACCGCAACGCTTCTTCCGTACATTGACGACATTGGAGTGTGGGGCTACGTGGCGGCATTCGTGGTTACGGGTCTCAGCTCGGCCACCGTCGTGATGCCGAGCCCCGGATTCGCCGCTGTGCTTCTGATGGCGAAGGACCTCAACTGGCTTCTTCTTGGCATCTCGGGGGGAATCGGAGGCACGCTGGGGGAAATGACCGCCTACTACATTGGAACACACGGCACCGAGACGCTCGAAGGGCACAAGTCCTACGAGTGGTTCCAGCGCGGGATGAAAAGGCTGGGCGGCCCTATCATTCTCGTGTCGGCGCTCGTGCCCCTGATCCCGGTCGATGCCGCCGGCCTCATAGCTGGCGCCGTTCGTTACCCGGTCATCAAGTTTCTGGTCTACCTCGCCATCGGCAAGGTTGTGATGACCGCGACGCTTATGTTTCTGTCAGCTAAGGCGTTCGAATGGGCGGCTCCCTACCTTGAGTTCTTTCACTAGGCAGTGTTGACATTCGGTCAACAACCCTCGTTCTCACAGGTAGTTCGTCTTTCCCGAGAAAGGAGACCTTTGCATAACTTCATCCGCTGTCATTCCGAACGCAGCGGAGCGAAGTGAGGAATCTAATATCCTTGCTTCGAGAACAGGCCTCGTAGTTGGACCTGCGCCGTGACGCGACGGCATAACATCTTAGATTCCTCGCTGCACTCGGAATGACAAGTACTTTGACGGGTTACGCCAAGTTTCAGAAAGCGGGAATCCAGTTCAGGCGCCGTGAGTGCTCCCAAAGGGGGATAGATTCCCGCCCCGTATCGTGGTACGGGGTGACGTTCCTACGCGGGAATGACGGGGAATGCCAACTTAACGAGGAACCGCCTGCATTCAACCCCAGGGGATTTCCGTCATCTCTTCGGCCCAGATGATCGGCCCGTCGTAGGCGCTGCGCACCTCGCCTATCGCCTGCGTGTGGGCCTCAGGCTCTTCCAGACTCAGGCTCTGATGCACCAGCAGCATCTTCTTCGCACCGGCATCGGTCGCCGTCTGACCGGCGCCGACGGTGCTCGTCTCGTAGTCGCCCGCGACCTCGTGCGCCGGATCATCCTTCAAGCGGATGCACTCCATAACCAACAGATCGGCGTCCTTCGCCAGCTCCGTCAGCGAGTCGCACGGACGGGTGTCCCCCGAAAAGACAATCGACCCCTCGTCGCTGTCGATGCGATAGGCCAGGGAGTCCAGGTACGGCTGAACGTGCTCGACGCGCGCTGCCGACACCTCCCAGTCCTTGCCTGTCGCCACCTTGCCAGGCCCGACGTCCTTCGCGTGAATCACCGGAGGTCGACGCGGAAGGACGCCTCCGCGCCCCATGTACGCGCCCAGGCTCAGCGGGTGGTTGGTCCGCGCGACGATGTCGTGCCAGAACGCGCCGACGCCCTCCCCGATGATCCGTTCCGTCAGCTGCTCGGTCAGTGTCGGGCCGTATACTTGAATCTCGTTCTCCTTGCCGATTGACATGTCGAAGCGCGCGAGGAGGAACGCTGGATAGTCGGCGTCGTGGTCCGAATGATGGTGCGTGAAGAAGAGATGGTCGACATCCGTCGCCTTGAATCCAGCGCGGTACATCTTGTACGTAGCCGCGAACCCACAGTCGAACATCATCCACTCCCCGCCGACCTGCACCAAGAAGGACGATCCCCACCGCAGCGGGCTGGGAGCGGGAGTACCGGAACCGAGAACGATTACACGAGGCATTTTTAGCTGGGCCTCCTATCTAAAAGCTGTTGGACTCGTTCATTATACTCCCAAATCAATCGAGTCCGGGTGTATCGCCACGAACATGCAAACTCATGCGAGAAGTGGGCGTTTTGTGTATAGTACCCGCCACAACGTCAGGGCGGACTTGCACCTATGAGCTCACTCTCAACTCCCAAGCTCGTCCTGAGACGGATTAGGAACGCCAAGATGCTTCTGGCCAGCATCTTCCTCGGCATCCTTTTCGCCACCACTCTCGCCGCCGCCGTGCCGATCTACCTCGCCTCCCTGGAGCGGCTGGCCCTCAACATCGAGATCGACCGCCTAGGAAGGTTCCAGTCGAAGCTGCTCGCGTTCGCCTATTACATACCCTTCACCGAGCAGCGGATGGCCGAGACCGACGGCACTTTCGAGGAAATCGTCGAAGAATACATCGGTGAGATATACACCCATCACCGGCGGTTCGTGACCGGTCTTCAGTTCTACGCAGACACCCCTTCCATCCCCCTTCCACCCGCCGATGTCGAGAACGGGTCCGCCGCGCGAGCGTACCTGCGAAGCCTCTCCGACTTTCAGCAGCACGTCACCGTAGTTGAAGGTCGACTCCCTCAACCTCAGACCACGGACGATCCCAACGCTCCTGTCCTCGAAGCCGTGCTCGGTCAAATCGCGGCCTCGCAGTTACGGATCCAAGTGGGGGACGTCCTCCGGCTAACGTCGGACCTCACAGTTCCACAGTTTATCTCTGTGCCGATCGTTGGAATTGTGGAGCCGAGTGACCCCAATGCCGATTACTGGCTTCCGACTCCCGCTCTCTACTTCCGTCCGGAGGCCCCGGACCCCGACGACCCCGGCGACGGAATCTACAATCCGCAGATACCGCCCATCCCGCTGTTTGCCGACATGGGACCTCTGGTCGAGACCGTAGACGCGACGTTCCCCGGCACGCTGAGCGTCAGCATCTGGACGATCAGCCTCGATAAGGCGACGATGAAAACGTGGACTCCCAACCGGATACGCGGCAGCTTCAACGAGTTCGAGACGCAGTTCGCCATGCGGATGCCCGGAGCGGCGGAGGCCTCGTCCGGCATCTTCCGCATGTTGGCGCGGTTCAACACCCGTAGCTTCTTCTCTCGCGTGCCGCTGCTTCTGCTGCAAACGCTCATGGTGGCTGCCGTCCTCTTCTTCCTCGTTATGATGGTCTCCTACCTTGTCCGCAGCCGCCAGGCCGATTCTGCGCTCCTCAGCGCCAGAGGCGTTAGCACTTCACAGCTATTCAGCATCTACGCCCTAGAAGGACTCGTGATGACTGCTATCGCCGTCATCGTCGCGCCCCTCTTGGCCGTGGTGGGTGTGGCGCTGGCAGGTGTACTCCCCTTCTTCCGTGAAATGACGAATGGCGACTTCCTTCCCCTCGTCATTGGCCCAATGCCCTTTATTGTTGCCGTCGCCACGGGTCTCGCCTGCCTGATCGTGTACGCCATACCCGCCGCAGTCGCCACACGGGGGGGCCTATTGCTTCACAAGCTGCGTTCTTCCAGGCCTCCGTCCATTCCGTTCGTCCACCGCTACTATCTCGATATCGGCGTCCTCGTCCTCGGCGGCCTCATTTTCTGGGAACTGTACAACAGGGGAAAGATCCTCTCGGGCGGTCTCTTCAAGAACGTCGAGGTCAACGAAGTGCTGCTCCTCGCGCCTGTCATCTTCCTTCTTGTCGTGGCGCTCCTCTTCCTCAGGGTCTTCCCTGTTCTTCTGCGATTCATTGCGGGCGAATCTCCGATGCTGTCGCACGTGCTGCTCGCCCTCGCCGTTGTCCCTCTGGCTGTGGGCATCCCGTACCGGGAGATACGCGAAGACCCGCTGGGTGCAGAGTGGGTCGGCCCGGTCGTCATCCTGGTATTGGTGGTCGCCGCCTATCTTTTTACGACGAGATCGGTCCTCATCCGCTACCGAATTGCGGGCTATGCTGCTCAAGCCGCACTCATCTTCTGGTTTCTGTCGGAAGAACCGGTCCGTGCCGCCGGTGTCCTCAGCGCCCCAACTGTCTTGCTCACCGCTATCGTGCCAGTTCAAATCGCGTACGTGTTCTTCGGCATGGCCGCCCGCTTCACTCCGGCATCGTTGTCTATCGGTCTGCGATACGTATCTCGAAATCCACTGCAATACTCGTGGCTCGTCCTGCTGCTGGTAATGACAACCGGCGTCGGAGTTCTCGCCACGACCGTTGGCGGGACGCTGGAGCGCAGCCAAACCGACCAGGCGCAGTACGATGCCGGGGCGGACGTACGCATCTCCCTGCGAGACGATATCTTTCTCTCCCAGTTTCCAATCGAGACGCTGCTCGAACGCTACGAGGCCATTCCCGGCGTGCGGACGGCCTCACCCGCTTACCGCGAGACGCGGTCCGCCCGGCCCGACGGCGTGGAGGTGTTCGCCGTCGACTCGCGCGAGTTCCCCTTCCTCGCATGGTACCGGGAAGACTTCTCGGAACAGCCTCTGGCCGAAATCATGCGCTCGCTCAACTCGCACCCGCCGCCGGAACACATCGTCCTTCCCGAAGACTCGACCAGTATTGCCGTCTGGACGAGGCTTCAGCGCCCCATCGAACAGCTTTGGCTGCAGGTCGTCCTGCAAGAGGGCGACGGCAATCTGAGGACGCTCTCATTGGGGGAGCTCTGGGAATCTCCGCCCGACCAATCGTCGAACTCCGACGACTCCGCCATCGTGATCCCCGACGACCCACCCGAACCTCAGTGGAAGCTCCTCAGCAGACGGCTCCCCGACAGACTCGAACACCCCTTGAGCCTCGTGTCGGTGCAGCTCTACGAGGCCCGCGTCGGCACCCTCACGCCCGGGGCCCTGCTCATCGACAACATCCACGTGGAGACCGTCAACTCGAACGAACAGACCGTCTTGGAGGACTTCGAGGGACTCTTCCGCTGGACGGCCATCGTCACGTCGGGCTTCGCGCCCGACCGGCTATTCTCATTCGGTGGGGACGCCAAAGACGGCGACCGCTCCGCGATGTTCGTGTTTGGCCAGGAGGGACAGCGTGGAGTGCGAGGGGTGTACCTTAGCCCGACGGGACAGGAGCTACCCGTGGTGGTGAGTGCTGGCTTCCAGGAGGCCGTCGGCGTCGAGACCGGCGACCTCATCCTCATGAACGTCGGCGGAAGGGCGATTCCTTCCATTGTACGCTCCGTCGTCGATCACTTCCCGACCATGCGTCCCGGCCAGAAGGGATTCATCCTGGCAGACTTGAACGCCCTGCTCCTCCACGCCAATATCATCAGTCCGATTAGCCGGCTTACGCCGAACGAGGTATTCCTGTCGGTATCGCCCGCAGCCCATGAACTGGTCATCGAGCAGGTCAACTCGTTCTCACTGTCGCCCGGGACCATCTACGACCGCCTCTCTCAGGTCGAGACCGCGCGGCTCGACCCGCTCACCACGGCTGGGTGGACATCGATGGTATTCGTTGCGGTCACCATCATCCTCATCACCATCGCCGTCGGCTACGCGACGTACCTACTTGCATTCATGGACCGGAGCAAGAGTGAAACGGGATTCCTCCGCTCAATGGGACTCTCGAACGGGCAGCTTCTCGGCCTGCTGGCCTTCGAACACCTCGCCATCCTGCTCGTCGGGACCGGGCTCGGCGCTTGGGCGGGCTTCCAGATGAGTCACCTCGCCGTCACCTCGGTGGTGATCGTCTCCCCCGACGACGTGCTGCCTCCATACACCTCAATCACCGACTGGGGTTTCCTGCTTCCCATGTACCTCGGCATCCTCGTCGTCGTTCTCGTGTCCTTCGCCGCGCTGCTCCGCGCCACGCGACGGATCGACCTCCAAACGGTCTCCCGAATGGAGGGGTGACGAGGCGACCGCGTCAGGTCGTAAGCTCTTCCCATATCTGCAGGCGCTGCTGCAAGTGACGTTTGCGCTCGGGTCCTGCCGTCCTCAGGAGGGCCTCACCGTAAGGGGTGTCATCCCCTCTCTCGTGATAGGGGACCACGAGCTTGCGAAGCGAGCCGATCAGGTTGTCAGGGAAATACTGCTCGAAGTTGTACGTGAACATGCGCCGACGATCTCCGCCGCCCCATGAACTGTGCTTGAGCTTGTGGTTGAACAGGAGCATGTCACCCGGCTCCGACTCGATAGCGTACGCGGGCACCTCGCTGCCATGAACTCCTCAAAGCTCCGGCCGGCTTGCGGTCGTCACCGACACTACCTCATTCACCACAGTTGTGAACTTGTCCCCCCAATGGCAGCTTCCCGGGATGACCCGGAGGCATCCGGTATCGCTGCGTACCGGATCGAGGTAGAAGGCGACCTTAAGTGAGTGGTACGGATCGTCGGGCAAATGGTCCGAGTGCCATTTCGTGTCTCCGACGTAGTAGTTGCCGTCGCTGGTACCGTACCCATAGTCGTCCCCGAGAATGGATGTGACCACAGCGTCGATACGCGGATCGTCCAGGAGCCCCGACAGGTATTCGCTGCGGTCGGCGAACGGGATGATCGTCGATTTCTCCTTGTAATTGTGCTCCCTGTCGCTTTCCCTGAATTCCGCCTCAAACACCTTCTCGTACGCGTCCGTGATGTAGCCTACGTCGTCTTTGAATAGACCCGGGAATTTGAGAAATCCAAACGTTTCGTAGAACCTGCTCTGCTGTTTGGTGAGCCTCAATATGATTCCCCTCCTCTTGACCGGGATTCTCTCCTTTGCAAGCTTTTAGGAACACGAGACATCCCGAGCGAGATTGCTGCATCATAAGTAGGTCTTGCAAGCCGGTCAATCGCCGTCTCGCCATTCCCAACCCACAATGGAACCTGTATCAGTTTAGTCGGTAGGGTGGTTGAGTCGGAGCCATACTCACGCCCCGGGTCATGGACTCCCGCCTTCGCGGGAGTGACGAGTGGGATGTAAGACCATCCTCAAAAACTGACCTACCGACCAAACTGATACAGGCTCCCCACGTTGAGGCTCGTGGCCTCGTCGCGTCTCCCTGCTATACTCTTACGTATCGCAAATCTACGTTCAGGCAGAAGACCATGAAGAAGGACTTTCTCTCGGTATCCGATTTCACCTCCGCCGAGGTCGCGGACGTCGTCCGGCAGGCGGAGAGCTTGAAGCGCTCGAACGCGCGACCCCTGGAGGGCAAGACCGTCGCGCTCCTCTTCGAGAAGCCGTCCCTCCGGACCCGTGTTAGCTTCGAGATCGGTATCCGACAGCTTGGCGGGGACTGCATATATCTGTCCAAGGAGGACGTAAACCTCGGCGTCCGCGAGCCGGTGGAAGACGTGGCGCGAGTCCTCGACCGATGGGTCGACGGCATCGTCGCCCGCGTGTTCGAACACGAATCACTCGTGACCATGGCAGCCCATATGAACGTCCCCGTCATCAACGCGCTGTCCGACCTTGAGCATCCGTGCCAGGCAATGGCAGACCTGCAGACCATCGCCCAGCACAAAGGCCAATTCGACGGCCTCCGAGTGGCCTACATCGGTGACGGCAATAACGTAGCCGCCAGCCTCGCCGTGGGATGCGCGTCGGTGGGGGCTGACTTCGTCATTGCAAACCCTCCGGCGTATGGGATAGCCGACCCAGTGTGGGCCGAGGCTGCGGCGAGGGCGGACGCGAGCGGCTCGTCAGTCACTCGGCTCGAGCAGCCGGAGGACGCCGTCCCGGACGCGGACGTCGTCTACACGGACACGTGGGTCAGCATGGGCCAGGAAACCGAAAAGGCTCAGCGGGTAAAGGCATTCGCCAACTACCAGGTCAACCCGACCCTGATGGAGTACGCCAAGCCCGACAGCATCTTCATGCACGACATGCCGGCCTACGCGGGCGCGGAGATATCCGAAGGGATGCTCGACGATCCGCGCTCCGTCGTCTTCGATCAGGCCGAAAACCGGCTCCACGCACAGAAGGCCGTCATGGCCGCTCTCTTCTCGTAACGTCATGTACACAGCGAAGAAACCGCTCGTAGCTATCGTCGGGCGCCCAAACGTGGGCAAGTCGACGCTGTTCAACCGCCTCGCCGGGCGGCCGATATCGATCGTGTCCGATATTGCGGGAACCACTCGCGATCGCGTCAGCACCGAGACGGTGTGGGCGGAATATCCGTTCATACTCGTGGACACCGGAGGGCTCGCAGAGCGGAAGGACGGGGCGGACGTCACCCCGACGCAGATATGGGAAAAGGTGCGGTCGCAGATCGACGTCGCCATAGAGGACGCCGATATCATCATCATGGTCGCCGATGTCGGCACTGGGATAACGCCCGCCGACCACGACGTTGCCGAGGCGCTCCGCCGGGCGCGCAAGTCCGTCATAGTCGCCGTCAACAAGTCCGACAACGTGAGTCGAGAACAGGAGGTCTTCGACTTCTACGACCTCGGACTCGGCGACCCGATACCTATCAGCGCCTACCACAACGTCGGCATCGACGATCTGATGAGCAAGGTGGTCGCAGCCTTCCCGACCGAACCCGACATGCCGGAGATCGAAGCCGACCTCAAGGTCGCCCTAGTCGGACGTACCAACGCCGGCAAGTCGATGCTGCTCAACGCCCTCGTAGGTCACGAGCGTTCCATCGTCAGCGAAACGCCGGGCACCACGAGGGATGCCGTCGATACGCTCATAACACGCGATGGTCGTCGGACGCTCATGGTCGATACGGCCGGCCTCCGTCGGAGGGGCAGCATCAAGCCCGGCATCGAGCGCTACAGTTCCCTGCGCTCCATCAGGGCCATAGACCGGGCCGACGTTGCAGTTCTCGTACTCGACGCCACCGAGCTGGCAACGGCGCAGGACGCACATATTGCAAGCTACATCCTCGACTCCTACAAGGGGATCGTGTTCGCCATCAACAAGTGGGACCTCGCAAAACAGGAAGGCCTCAACCAGGAAACGGCGACTTACAAGATCCGAGAGCGGTTCAAGTTCGCCACCTTTGGCCCGATCTGCTTTATGTCTGCACTGAAAAAGACCGGCCTCGACGCCATGATGGACACCGTCGAGAGCGTCTCGGAGCAGTGGCGTAAGGACCTCCCTCGCTACGACCTGCGAAGGACCGTGCTCAACGCCGTCGCCGCCCATCCGCCCGCACTCTCGGGCAGGAGCGCAGCGAAGATATACAGCGTTGCGCAAGACGCCACGGGACCACCCTCTTTCACCTTCTACGTAAACCGTGCCGACATGGTACACTTCGGGTACCAACGCTACTTGGAGAACGCCATCCGCGACGCCTACGGCTTCGAGGGCAGCCCGCTCAGGATGCGCTTCAAGCGAAGGGGGGAGAAGTGATCGAATACCTCGTCTTCGTCCCGCTCGGGTACCTGCTGGGCGCAATCCCCTTCGGATTCATCGCGGGCAAGCTCTTCGGCGGAGTCGACGTTCGCGACCATGGAAGCGGCAGTATCGGCATGACGAATGTCATGCGAACGGTAAGCCCTCCCGTCGCCATCTTGGTGCTCGCCCTCGATATGGGCAAAGCCATCGGAGCCGTGATCTTGGCCAGGATCATCGCCGACGCGCCGTTGGTCGAGACTCTCACGGGGATCGCCGTGATCGCGGGACACAGCTGGTCGGTGTTCATCGGCTTCTCAGGAGGAAAGGGCACCGCGACGGGCTGGGGCGCCCTCTTCGCCCTGTCCCCAATCGCAGGCATCGTGGCATCGGTCATCGGCGTCGGTGTCATCGCCCTCACCCGATACGTGTCGCTCGGCTCCATCGTCGCGGCAACCTTGGGCGCCATTACGCTGGCCGTCATAGCCTTGATGAATGATTCGGTACCTCTGGAGTACGCCCTCTACGGCGCGGTTGGAGCAGCGATCATCCTCTTCAAGCACCGGGACAACATCCAGCGGCTCCTGAGAGGCGATGAGCGCAAGCTAGGCCAGAAGGTGGATACCGTTCCCGGTCCGACGGATACTCAGCGCGGGAAAGGCCTCCGATGGCCACGATCGGCGTAGTCGGCGCCACGGGCTGGGGAACGACACTCGCAATAATCACGGCACGGGAAGGCCACACCGTTCGCCTCCTCGCTCGCTCAAGCCAAGAAGCCGCGCGTCTACGTCTCGCCAACGAAAACAGCCAATATCTGCCCGGCGCCTCTTTTCATCCGGCGATGCGGGTCACGCACGACCCGCTGGAGGCGCTTGGAGGCGCCGACCTCACGATATTGGCCGTCCCTTCCAACACCCTTCGACAAAACGTAAAGAACGTCGGTGAATACATCGACAATGAAACCGTCATCGTCAGCGCCGTTAAGGGCCTCGAGATCGAGACTGGCAGCCGAATGAGCGAGGTCATCAGGGAGGAGTTCGGCACGGCGAAACACCCTCCCATCTGCGCCCTGTCAGGCCCAAATCTGGCACGAGAGATCATTCGCGGCAAGCTCTCATCTACGGTCGTCGCCTCCCCGGACGTAGACGCAGCCATGAAGGCGCAGTCGGTTCTCAACTCGTCCGTCTTCCGCGTATACACCAACACCGATATCGTCGGCGTTGAGCTCGGAGGAGCGCTCAAGAATATCATCGCGATAGGAGCGGGCATCTGCGACGGTCTCCAAATGGGCGACAACGTAAAGGCCACCTACATGACCCGCGGCCTGGCCGAGATAGCACGTCTCGGCGTCGCCGCCGGAGCGCGTCAGATGACATTTGCAGGCCTAGCCGGAATGGGCGATCTCATCACCACCTGTTCGAGCGCTCTGAGCCGCAATCACCAGGTCGGGACCCTCCTCAGCCGGGGTAAGACCCTCGCCGAGATACGCTCCGAAATGCACAACGTTGCCGAGGGCATCAACACCACGGCGGCCGCCCGCGATATGGCCGCCGAATTGGGCGTTGAAATGCCCATCACCGAGGTCACCTATCGCGTCCTCTTCGATGGCATGTCCGTAGATCGCGCAGTCGCGGACCTCATGGGACGCGCACCCACGCCCGAATAGGATGCCTCGCCGTCCGTTCATTGTCACCACGCAGCCCGGATGGGCCTTCGCCACGCTGTCTGAGCTTCGGGCAGCGGGCGGTGCAGAACGGTACGTGAACTTCCACCACCGGGACTCAACTCTAGTCTGCCGCGACGGACTTGGCACTCAACTTCAAGACCTGAGAACGCCCGCGGAGGTCTTCGGCGAGGTAGTGTCCACCACTTCACGACGTGGTGAAGACGCGACCCGACAACTGGTCAGGCTCATGCGCCCGGACGCTGTGAAACGCGCCGTCCTCGGTCTACTTCCCTACGTCGAGGGGACGCGACCTCGACACTACACCATCGCATGTGAAACGCTCGGACGCACCACCATCCGCCGCCAAGACCTCGCACATCAGGTTGAACAGGTCTTTCGCACAGCGTTCTCCGGGTGGCGCAGGTCGAGCGACCAGGCCGTCCGGATATTCTGCAAGGCCGACCCCGACTTCGCCTTCGTGGGTGTCCAGTTGCACTCCAACCTAGGGGATGACGACTCAGGACGGCCGGGGGCGCTGAGGCGTCATCTGGCCTGCGGCCTACTCCAACTAGCGGGCGTCGATGCCGACAGCCTCGTCCTCGATCCCTTCATGGGGACCGGGGCCATACTCGACGCGGCGATTAGTCTCTACCAAGCCCGCTCGGCCATAGGACTCGAAGTGGATTCCGCCGCGTGCGATATCGCTGAGCGTAGACTTCCGGGGGAAAACGTGACCATCTTCCGCGCGTCATTCGAAACGCTCGATACCGGACTCATCGACTCACACACAAGGATCGTGACGAATATTCCGTTCGGAAACCAATTCCAGCGTGTGGACACGGAAGCACTGGTTCAAGTCCTACTTGCCTGCTCACGCGCCGGCGCTCGAATCACTATGCTCGCCTCCCGCGAACAGGGCGCTCACCTGGGCGCCGCTCTTGGGCTGCGTCGGAAGAACGTTATCGTCATGGGGCAGCGGGCCACGATCTTGTATGAAGGGGAGTGAAGGCGGTATAGGATTTCTCTATACGCCGAGACTCCTTTTCTTGTTGGTCGGAACCACCGTATGATGTATCTCGTAAGTGGAACAGGCTGGCGTCGAGGGCAGTTTAGACGATCCTGTGGCGTTGCGAGCTTGAGAGAAAGAGCGCAGGGAGTTGGCCCATGATAGCAAGGATACCCTTGATCCTAGACCCTCAGCCTGAAGGGGGATACACCGTTACCTCTCCGTTGTTGCCACCGAGGGCGATACTGTGTCCGAGGCTCTTGCAAACGCGGAAGATGCGTTTGCGGCCGTCGTGGAGATCTACGAAGACAGAGTGCACTCCCTGCCGGCCATTATCTACGTAGATCAGACAAACGCCCGGTATCCGTTGAGGCTATCGTCTCGGTCCCGCGAGATACAGAGATGCCGCACGCAAGCTGGTAAGGCTTGGATGTTATGAGATTCCTCGGCGAGGAGGAGGCTCCCACTAGAGGTGGTTCAATCCACGGGCACGAAGGGACGCAACCCTTCCGGACTGGGGCAGGCGTGATCTGGAGTCGGAACCCTGCGCTCGGCAATTAGGCAGTTGGGTCTAGACTGGAAGGAGTTTCAGAATTCATAGCTTCCGGGCGTGCGCTTTCACCATCGAGCACGAGGGTGGCATGGAGATACCGGTCTCTGCCGGCATGGCGGGGGCGTTAGGGTACCATTCGGCACCCGGTCTGACGCCAAAGACTGGATTCCCGCCTTCGCGGGAATGACGAATTCACGGTATAGCCACAATTCCTTATTTGAAGGTCGCATAGGCCATGAATGTAAATTACTTCCCCGACACGGGCTCTACATCGAGCTTTGCTCATCCGAGGTTGCTGAGACCCGCGACCTGGACGAGACACGCTCCTCGATCTCGACGCCCAGGGCCGCCTCTGCGCCATCACCATCGAACACGCGGGCAAACGCATGGAAATACCGGCCTTTTCCTACGAGCAAGTTACTACCTGAAGCCCACAGGAATAACCCCGCTCACCTCACCCTGCCCACCAGGGCCACCCAGTCGGCATCGACAAGCCCGTCCTCGAATTGCACACCAAGCGCCGCCATTCGCTCGATTACTTCCATCCGCTGCTTATCCAATATGCCGGAGAAAATGAGCGTTCCTCCGCTTCTCACCACGTGGACGATGTGGTCCGCCAGCTCGGTGATGACCTTGGCGGACACGTTGGCAACGAGCAAGTCATACCCATCCGACTCGGCATGAGGATGCGGCAGCGTAGCTTCGTCCGTGTTCACGGTGTTCTGGACCCCGTTTTCGCTGACGTTGCGTTCGGCGACACTCGCGGCAGTCGGGTCGATCTCCAGCCCCAGGACATTCGAGGCCCCCAGCTTCGCAGCCGCGATTGACAGGACGCCCGAACCGCACCCCAGGTCGAGCACGCGATCACCCTGCTCGACGTGCATTTCGAGCAGTTCCAGACACATCCTCGTCGTCGGATGATGCCCCGTCCCGAACGCCATGCCGGGGTCGATGGTGATGACCACGTCATTCTCTCTCGGCTCATACGTCCGCCACGTGGGAACAATAACCGTCCGCGTCCCGACCCGGAGGGCATGGAAGTGCTCCTTCCACGCATCCTGCCACTCCTCCTCCTTGACTACACGGACGCGAAGCTCCGAGACGTCCCCGACGTAGGCGACCAGCCGCACCGCCGTGTCTATTCGGGCGTACCTTCCCTCCAACCGATTGTCGTGCGGAATATAGGTCGTAACGGTCACCCGCTCAGGGATCGGCGCCTCCTCGCCCTCGTCGGGATTGTGTCCCGCCGGAAGCTCGATAGCCACGCCGCCCTCACCGTGCTCGGTGAAGACCTGTGTCAAAGGCTCCACGAACTCCGACGGCGTGTCTATGCTTAGCTCGACCCAGAGCAACTTGCCCGCTCCTCTCTCGTGGTCTCGTGCAAGATCACGTCTATGGCACCGCCTGACCGGCCATAACACCCGTACACCGCTCGCTGTCCACCGCCACCTGCCCGTTTACCAGCACATAGGGAATTCCGACCGGGTACTGAATCGGGTCGTCGTACGTGGCCGTGTCGATCACTCGCTCGGCATCGAAGATCGTGACGTCGGCATAGTACCCTACCTTCAGCCGTCCCCGGTCCGTCAGGTTGAAGCGCCGGGACGGTCGGTCGGTCATCCGATGCACCATGCCCTCCAGGCTAACGGTCGGATAGGCTCGCCGGAGCCGTCCCAGGAAGCGAGGAAACGCCCCGTAGGAACGCGGGTGCGGCATCGACCCCGCCGGGGTGATGTCGGAGCAAACCATGTAGTCGTCCCGCGCGATGAGCTCCATCGAGTCCTTGCTGACCTGTCTCCAAAGCCCGTAGCTCGTGGGTGGCGGCATGGTGTATCCGACCGATAGGTCCTCCTGAAGCAGAATCTCGCACAGGGCCTCGCCCAGACTCTTCCCAATCCGGTCCGCGTACACAGGCAGACTGATGCCCTCCAACGACGGATCGCCCGGAATGTACGAGAAGACGACCTCATCCAGCGACCGCAGGTAGTAGTACTCGTTCTCCAGGTAGTCGACGATCTTCTTACGGTCGCCGGGGTCCTTCAGTCGCTCGATTATCGCGGCGGGACCTCCCTCCTGTGCCCAGCTCGGCAGGAAGCTGACCGGGATCGTCGACCCGCTGGCGTACGGGTAGATGTCCAGTGTGATATCCACTCCCTCCGCTTTGGCCTCATCGATCAGCGCCATGTTCTCCTTGACCATTCCCGCGGTGCGCGGGTCGGTGCGGAAGTGGGCGAAGTGGAGCTTCACGCCCGACCGTCTGCCGATCTCAAGGACTTCCGCAACACCACCGCCGCCGAAGGCCCGCTCCGGGTTCGCCCGTCGAGGCTCCGCCATGTAGACGCCACCGAGATCGTGCACCAGCTCGCATATCTCGACCAGCTCATCGGTGCTCGTCCACGGGCCGGGGTAGTAGCTCGACCCCGTGGAGAAGCCCACCGCGCCTTGCTCCATGCCCTCACGGACGAGGTCTTTATACCGCGCCATGAGGTCACCGGTCAGGGGCACGTCTCGAAACCCGGCCGCCTCCAGGCGCACAGTACCATTCGGTACCAGATAAGCGGTGTTGATGGACACCTTCTCGTGGTAGTTCGCGCGGAACGCCTCGACGCTGCTCATGTCGAGGTCCTCCGGCGGCTCTCCGAGCAGTCCCTTCAGCCACCGGCGGTACGCCAGATAGTTGTCGTGAGAAAGCGGCGCGTACGACATGCCGTCGATGCCGAGAAACTCGGTAGTGATGCCCTGGCGAAGGCCACAGGCGTGTTGCGGGTCGACCAGCAGGTCGCCTTCGGAATGGGTATGCGTGTCGATAAACCCGGGCGAGACGGTCAGCCCTTTGGCGTCGATCACCCGTCCGGCGACAGATTGCGACAGGTCGCCGATGCAATCGATGCGTTCCCCTCGAATTCCAACATCGGCCCGGTAGGCCGGCGCTCCCGTCCCGTCAACGACATCCCCACCGCTGATGACTACGTCCAGCATTGTCACGCTCCTCGCTTGAACTGCGACAAGTGTACCATCGAACAAGCCCGGCACGGCAGACGCAAAATATCGTAAGATGAGAGTGATTCCGCCTTGTCGCCGGTCCGGTCAGAATCGCATGAACAACGCTCAAATCGCGGAAGTCTTCGAGAATATCGCCGGTCTGCTCGAGATCAAGGGCGAACGCCGGTTCGTTGTCGTTTCCTACCAACGCGCCGCACGCACGATCGACCATCTCCCGACCGAACTTCAGCAGATGGTCCGTGAAGAGGACGACCTCACGCAGATACCCGGAATCGGGAAGGCCATCGCGGGCAAGATCACCCAGCTCGCCACCGAAGGCAAGATGGACTTTTACGAGAAGCTGCGAGGTGAGTTCCCCGACGGCATCCTCGATGTCATGCGCGTTCCGGGCGTGGGACCGAAATCGGCCAAGCGTCTGTGGGAAGAGCTCGACGTGACCTCGGTGGAGGGGCTTGAGGCTGCGGCTTCGGATGGAAGCCTCGCCGCGCTCCCGCGCATGGGACCGAAGAAGGCCGAAAACATCCTCAAGGAAATCGCCGCTGCGCGCACGAAGGGTGACCGCGTCCCCATTGCCCGCGCCCTTCCCGCCGCCCAGCGCGTCATAGCCGCTCTTAAGGAAAGGTGTCCGAGCATTGTCCGCATCGAATCCGCGGGGAGCCTCCGCCGGTTCGAGGAGACCATCGGCGACATCGATATCGTGTGTACCGCCACGGACCCTCAACACGTCCTCAATGCCCTCGTCGAGTTGCCCAACGTCGCCAGCGTTCTCGGGCACGGCGAGAAGAAGTCGGCTGTCGTCCTGAGCGAGGGCGTCCAGGTGGACCTGAGGGTCGTCGACGACTCCCAGTTCGGCGCTCTCCTCCAATACTTCACCGGGGACAAGCAGCACAACATCCGCCTCCGAGAACTTGCCGTGCGGCAGGGCCTCTCGGTCAACGAGTACGGCATCAAGGTTTCAGAGACCGGCGAGACCGAATCCTTCGCGGACGAGTCGTCCATGTACGAGCGACTTGGCCTTCAGTACATCCCTCCCGAACTGCGTCGGGGCACGGACGAGATCGACCGCGCCCGGAAGCGTTCCATCCCCCGGCTCGTAGAGGTCTCCGATCTAAAGGGCGACCTCCACGTCCACACCGAGTGGAGCGACGGCCGCGATCCGACTGAGCTCATGGCCGTCGCCGCCCGCGATCGCGGCTACGAGTACGTCGCCATCACCGACCACTCCGCCGGAAGAGGCATAGCGAACGGCCTCAGCATCGAACGCCTGAAGGAACACATTTACGAAATCCGTCAGATGGAAGACCGGCTGGGCGACATCAAGCTGCTGGCCGGTTCGGAGGTCGACATCCGCGCTGACGGAAGTCTCGACTACCCCGACGACGCCCTAGATCAGCTCGACTGGGTCGTCGCCTCTGTTCACTCCGCGATGGGCCAGGACGCCGAGACCATGACCGCCCGCATCATAAAGGCGATGCATAGCCCCCACGTCACAGCCATCGGCCACCTGACCACGCGGATGATCGGAGAGCGCAAGCCCATCGAGGCCGACTTCGAAGCCATCTTCGAGGCCGCGGCCGAGACCGGAACCGCGCTCGAAATCAACTCTTCCCCGCGACGTCTCGATCTCAAGGACACCCACGCCCACCGCGCCCGCGAGCTCGGCGTTCCCCTCGTGATCGACAGCGACGCCCACGACGCCGAGAGCCTCGACAACCAGCGCTGGGGTGTTGCAGTCGCTCGCAGGGCGTGGTGCGAACCGAAGCACATCCTTAACACTTTGCTTCTCAACGCCATCATCGAGTATCTTGCTACCGACAAGCGCGACCGACCGCGATTCCTGGCCGAACATGGATAGCAATTCGACCACTACAAGCTCAGATTTTCCACGTCTCGCCGTCGAGCACTTTAAGGCCGCTCTTGCCGAGGGACAAGACTGGCCCGAGGCTTTGCTCGAAGCGATGGCGCTGTGGACAGCCCCAGAAGAGGTGCGCAAGGGCCGCACGCTCAAATACTTCATCGCAGGTGAGGCATTCGACTGGCTCCTCCTGGCCGAACGACTCCTCGATGAAACTCGCGACGCCGTTCCCCAAGACGAGGTGGAGACCCTCCTGTTCGAGGAGAGATTCCCCGAAAGCTTCGATATAGAGCGAATCCCGGAACTGCTCGGGGGCGATAAGTACCGTGGCTACTTGAACTACCATTACGGCGTGACGGTCGAGGAAGCGTTGCAGCTGGCATGTGAGTTGGAGCTGCGTAAGCGAGATACCTCAAACGGCGTGCGCTACCGCACTGCGTACTCGGAACAGGCATTCCCGCTGATTTACCGGAAGTCGCGCGAAGAACTCCTGCAGATGTTCCGTGACTCCGAAGACCTCGAACCGGAAGCCGTGTCGTCGATGGCTGAGCACCGCGCATTCACTTACTGGCTCTTCAAGTACCGCTGGGCAAACTCCGACAAGGCGAGGATCGGAAGCGACACGACAAAAGGGCTCCGTCAACTCGAGCGGATGGAGAGCGCGATCCGGCGCAAGCGGGGCGCGGCGATTGGGGCCACGCGGTAGGGGAAATATAAGCGTCGCCGCAGCTTTCGTCTGGCCGCAACCCCTGTTCGTAAGAC
The DNA here is from genome assembly GCA_965247555.1 of Dehalococcoidia bacterium. Lineage (GTDB taxonomy): Bacteria > Chloroflexota > Dehalococcoidia > Lucifugimonadales > VXLM01 > VXLM01. Next base: position 1,543,068 of record CBDFHR010000009.1, read on the forward strand.
TCTACGTTCACGAAAGTCTGTCACCGCCACTCACAGCCGCAGGGACAAGCTACACCTCCACTTTCGGCTCGAAGCTGATCCGGAGCCGTGTTCCGGTGCTCTGAGCGATCCTCTCCAGTGTCCTGGTGGATGGGTGAACCCGCCCACTCTCGAGCCGGGCGACAACCGATTGTGTCGTACTCATGCGCTCGGCAAGTTCCGCCTGAGTGAGCCCCGCGTCGATTCGGGCCTGGATAAGCGAGCGGACGAAGTCGAAATCCGACCCAAGCTCGTCGTAGTCTCTTCGATAGTCGGGGTCTTGGCTCCATTTCTCGTGCAGATGGCTTACTTTGCTCATTCGAGCACCTCCCCGGCGCGTTGAAAGGCCAAGGCAATCTCCCTGCGAGGCGTCTTCCGGGTCTTCTTCACGAATACCCTCACGACCACAACACGTTTATCTAGGACGTTGACGTATTTCTCGCGGGAAAGTGATTCTGAGGGTGACACGACAGTACCCTACCCGTACACCTCCGCGATCACCTTCCGCAGGTGCTTGGCCGCAAGCGCTATCCCTTCCTCGGGCGTACACTTGTTGCGCCCCTCCGCGCCCTCGTAGACGATGGAGATGTTGCCGTTGTACCCAACGTCCTTGAGTATGCGGAAGATGCGCGGGTAGTCTAGGTACGTCTCCACTCCGGTGTCGATCTGGTAGATCTTGGCCCGCACCGAGCCTGCATAGGACGCGGTCGGCACGAGGTAGTCTTCGTACAGGTCAACGTTTGAGTCGAACTCCCCACGCGGGTGCGAGCCAATGGCGCCAAGCCACTGCCCGGTGTCCCACAGGAACGTGAAGTTCTCCTTGTCCACCTCTCCCAGGATACGAAGAGCCTGATCGGCGGTCATGCAGAAGCTCCCGTTATCGTGGTTTTGAAGGCCGATGACGACGCCGCGCTCGGCTGCGTAGTCGGACAGCTCCTTGAAGTCCTCGATCATGGGACCCCAGAAGTACTCCTGCTCCTCCTTCGTGTCCGGCCAGTTGTGGCGCGCGAACACCCGCAGCATCTGACCGCCCATCAAGGCGGTCATGTCCACGTCAGCCCTACCCTGCTCCATTCTCGCCTCGCGCATGTCCAGAGGCCCGACGAAACTGCCTGCGCCCAGGTAGCCGACGGGCAGACCGGCCTTCACGCACATCATCTTGATCTTCATCACGAAGTCGATGTCGCGGGGCATCCCGCCGATGTGAAAGTCGATAACGTCCAAATCGAGTTCCCTGGCAAACTTCACGTGCCCCGTAAAGACCTCCGCGTCCGTCGCTCGCGCCATCCAGCCTAGCTTTAGCATTGGTATCTCCTTCCGTGACTACTGCTGTTCACTAACAAAAACCGGCTGCGTCCACGCCTTCACGCCCAACGACGAGTAGACCGTCGCTCGGACGTAACCCTCGTCCCCCTGAATGTCGTATGCGCCTTCCATGCCCTCACATTCGGCGAATACCCGACCGTCGGGGCCGGAAAACACCGTGCGATATAGACATGTGGCGTACTGCTCTATCAACAGCGATATCCGTTCATCCGTCGCTTCCAATTCGGTAAGCGTGACTCCCGTCGATGAGTAAAACCGCCCTTCGGCCAGTCCGCCGACGATTGCGTCCACCGACAACTCTTCGGCTTCGACGACCACCCAGCCGCGCCCGGGGTTCAGCATGTCGTGGGCAAAGTCGAAATAGTGGTGCGAGTCGTCCGACGCCACGCCGAAGATGGGCTTGCCTGCCGTGAGCACTCCGTCCCAGATCTCTTCCGCCGTATACTTGCCTGGTCCTCCCTCGTTATTCGTGATTGGAGAGCCGTTGTAGACCTCGATCAGGCTGGCGCCGTCGACCTGTCGGACGTGAGTGTGGTCGAACGCCCACTGGTAGTTGGGATGATTGATCGAGGCGATCCCGCCCGCGTCGAGGATGGCGTTCACGTTACCCTGGATCGTCTCGACGATCTCGTCACCGTGGAACGGCTCCACGACTCTTGTGATGCCGATGCCGTTCACGTGGATGGGTATCGACCCCGTCTGGATTCGCGCCGAGACCTCTTCTCCCGGAATCATCAGCGGGCCACCCTCGACCTCGTGTTCCAGTATCGTCCGGTGGTTGTGGTCGCTCAGCACGAGGAAGTCGTAGCCATGCTCCACGAACCAGTTGACGACGACCTCAGGGTCGGCGTCCCCGTCCGATTTCGTGGTATGCGTGTGGATGTTGCCCTTGTACCAGTTGGACATTTACTCACTCTTGACGAAAACGGGCTGCGTCCACGCCTTGCCCCCGGACGAGGACCGAACCGTGGCCCGCACGTACCCCTCGTCGCCCCTGATCGAGTACGAGGGCGACAGCCCCGTTTCCTCGGCTAACACGTCCCCGTCCCTGCCGGAAAAGGTCGTCGTGTAGATAAAGTCGCTCTCCTGCTCGATTTCCAGGGAGACCGACTCGTCGGACTGCTCCAACTCGGCGAGTACGATACCGGTCGATGAGTAGAACTCGCCTGTCGCCAGGCCGTCCACGATGGCATCTACCGTCAGCTCCGGCGCCCGTACGACAACCCAGCCACGACCGGGATTGCTCATGCCAGGATGATAATCGTAGTACCGGTGAGAGTCGTCCGTCGCCGTGCCAAAGATGACCCTTCCCGCGCTGAGCACACCGTCCCAGATTTCCTCCGTGCTGAGCTTGTCGGGCGCGCCGTACAGATTAACTCCCGGATGACCGTTGTAGACCTCCATCAGCTCCGCGCCCCTCACTTCCAGAATGTGCGTGTGGTCGAACGCCCAGTGGAAGTTGGGATGGTTCAACTGCGCGATGCCGTTCGCCTCGTGTATCGCGTCAACATTGGCCTGAATGGTACCCACGATATCGTCGCCGTGAATCGGCTCGACGACTCGCGAGATACCGATGCCGTTGATATGGATCGGTATGGAGCCGAACTCGATCCTGGCGGACACTTCCTCGCCCGGGATCATCAGCGGCCCCCCCTCGACCTCGTGTTCGAGTATCGTCCGGTGGTTGTGGTCGCTCAGCACGAGGAAGTCGTAGCCGTGCTCCATGAACCAGTTGACGACGAACTCCGGGTCGGCGTCGCCGTCCGACTCGGTGGTGTGGGTGTGCAGATTGCCTTTGTACCATGTGCAGTCGGACATCACTGACCTCGAAATGTTGGACTAGCGGAGCGCGCAAAGCCTATCGCTCAACTGCCCAAGTGTCAACCGGCGGTGCTACAATCAACCGTCAGAGCCGATGACCGAAGTCGCTTACATAAACGAGTCCATGAAGGCCTTCCTCACGAACGATTCGGGGAAGACGCCGGTCCCACTCAACGGCCCGGGGGACACCCAGACATGGCCGGCGTGGTCGCCAAACGGCCGCTACGTCGCGTACTCCGCGTTCTCGTCCGGCATGAACGGACATGGGCGCATCGGAGTCTACCTTCACGACCTCTCAAGCGGCGAAACCGAGATAATCTTCGCCAATGAACCGGATTCCGACGGCATCGCCAGACGCACTCCACACTACGTGCTCTGGTCTCCGAACGGGAAGATGATCGCCCTGATTGTCCGATCGAAGACAGAGGGATTGACGGCACTCGTGTATCGCATCGGAGAGCAAGGCCCGCCCATGCTCGTACACGACGGCTTCCCCCTGTTCTCGTCATGGTCGAGGAACTCGAGATTCCTGCTCTTTCACTCGGGCGCCGAACATTTCCTCGTCGATTTTGAGGGAGAGTCGAAGGCGCGACGGATGCCCGGAGACTCCCGACTATATATGACGCCCTCCTGGTCTCCTCGCAGCGCAGTTATGGGACTGCTCAGCGAGGGCAGCGAATATCGCAACTCGCTAATGGTCGTCGACGTGGAAAACCTGTCCGCACAGACCCTGGTCAAGTTCAACGGCAACGGCGCATTCGCCTGGAGTCCCGACGGAGAATCGGTGGCGCTCACGCGGGAACCACAGGGCGAGTCGCGGTTCTACAACGGCATCTGGCACGTGAAGCTCGACGGCTTGGAGCGCAAAATCGTCCATGACATGGTGCTGGCGTTCTTCTGGTCGCCGAACGGCAGGGAAATCGCCTACGTCACCACGTCCGAGGGCGCGGAAGGCTCCGTCCGCTGGGGCCTGGTCAACGTGGAATCCGGCGACATGCGCTACCTGTCCGACTTTCGGCCAACCGAGGAGCAGCTAAACGTCTTCATGTTCTTCGATCAGTACGTCCAGTCCCACAACCCCTGGTCACCGGACGGCAGCGCGCTCATTTACTCAGGAGCGCTCGGATACACCAAGGGACGCGATCCCCTGCCCGCACAGGAGGACGCCCGGGTCATTGTCGAAAACGTCGCAACCGGCGGCCCCTCCGAGATCGCCCGCGGCATATTGGGGGCCTGGTCGCCGAAGTAGCCGCAACAAGGGACACCCGGCCCGGTAGACAGAACACCGGACGCGACATCACCTCGCGTTCCGAACCCACCTAGGCCGGCACCGCCGTTATGCGGGCCGCTGCGCTCTTCGGTCGCGAGCATTGGCGAGACTGTATCACTTGATGTAGTGAATTGAAGACAAGGCGCTCTTGGTCCGGGATCATGCGGTGGTGATTTGGGCTAGCACGTCACAGATCACCGCCATGAAGTTGACGGCGCCTGAATCGGTCTTCAGCACTCTCGTATCGCTGCATGGCTATATGGGTTACGTTCAGGTCCACGATCTTGCGGAGCTTGCGTCTCCTCCACTTGTACCAAGCTTCGGCCTCACATGTTGGACACTGCGCAAGTGGTGGAGGATCGGTCTCGGAGGAATGCTGAGCAGGCTCTATGATGAGTATGGAGAGCCACCCCATTGAACTGGTCTTAAACATCTCCAACCCTAAGTGTAGCTCCCCCTCCTCACAATCCTGATGGCAATTCCAGCACTCCCTGAAACAGTCCCCCGTATAGCCTTCGCGTGACTCCTTTGCGATAATGAACGAAACTCCCTCCCATCCACGGTCGACATGTCCAAAATTGAGAACCCTGACGTCACCCGAGTATTCGACGGCTACCCTGACGCTATGCGCGTGAAGATGATACGCCTCCGGCAGCTGGTATTGGACACGGCATCGGAGACGGAAGGCGTCAACAGTCTGGAGGAGACCCTCAAGTGGGGAGAGCCCAGCTACCTCACAAAAGGCGGCAGCACAGTCAGAATAGACTGGAAGAAAAGAGCGCCGGACCGATACTCGATATACTTCAACTGCAACACTAAGCTGGTCGAAACGTTCAAAAGGATCTATGGGGATACATTCACGTTCGAGGGCAAAAGAGCCATCGTGTTCGGCGAAACCGACGAATTACCGGTCGGCGAGTTGAAAGACTGCATCGCGACAGCGCTAACATATCACCGTGTGAAGCACCTGCCATTCCTGGGCATGTGACTCCTTAGCGACAATGGTCTCAACCCCATCACCACCACCGCCATGTCCACCCTGACCGTCAAGACAAAGACCCTCGGCAAATCGCTGGGCTTCGACATCGTCGGCATCACCACAGCCGACCGTTTCGCGCGCGACGAGCAGGCCGCCCTTGAGCGGGTGAACGACGGTCTGATGGACGGACTTCCATGGTACACAGCCGAGCGCGTTCGCAAGGCCAACAGGCCCCGCAAGCTGCTGGAGGACGCTAGGTCGGTCGTCTCCCTGGCGATGAGCTACAACTACGGCGAGGCCGAGCCTCAGGGAGAAGGCCCTCACGGTAAGATAGCGCGCTACGCTTGGGGCGACGACTACCATAACGTCATGAAGAAGCGTCTCCGGGCGTTTGTAGAAGCCCTGCCCGACATTGCGGGCCGGCCGGTAAAGACTCGCATCTTCGTCGACGACGGCCCAATGAACGACCGCGCCGCCGCCGAGCGCGCAGGCGTCGGCTGGTTCGGCAAGAACACCAACATCCTCACACCCAGCCACGGCTCATGGGTGCTCCTGGGGCAGGTGATAACCGACCTCGACCTCGTGCCAGATGCGCCACTTAAGAAGAACTGTGGCGAGTGCGTCCGGTGCATAGACGACTGCCCCACCGGCGCAATCGTGGCACCCTACGTCATCGACAACCGCAAGTGCATCTCCTTCCTCACCATTGAGTTGCGCGGCTCGATCCCCCGGGACCTGCGTCCCCTGGTCGGCGACTGGGTCTTCGGATGCGACATCTGCCAGGACGTCTGCCCCGTAAACTGGAAGGCAGCCCCCGCCCTCGAACCGGCATTCCGCAAGCGTCACGACTTCGACGCACCCGCCCTGCTGCCGCTCTTGGAGCTTGACGACGAGGGATTCCGCGAGCGGTTTCGTGGGAGTCCAATCAAGCGCGCCAAGCGTGCGGGTCTGCAGAGAAACGTATGCGTCGCGCTCGGTAACATCGGCGACCCGGTGGCCGTGCCCGCGCTTGCAAAGGCGCTTCAAGCGAGTGAGCCGCTGGTACGCGAACACGCGGCGTGGGCATTAGGCAGGATTGGAGGCGAGGAGGCGCGAACGGTCCTCTCCACCGCTCAGGAGACCGAACTCGACGACGACGCGAGGCAGGAAATCGGCAGAGGCATCGAGGAAATCGACCGCTCCCGCACACCGGTCGACGGCTAGCCCAACTGACCAAACGGGCGGGGTTACGTGGTACACTCACGCCATTACTTAGGAGGAACACCGAATAGATGAAAGTCGTTATGGAACCCATGCCGTCGGGTATCGGCCCCGGCGAAGCACCGGACGTATTTTTCCGCGAAATGCAGGCCACTTTCCCCGACGTGCACTTCGTCGAAGTCGGCGAAGAGGCCGATCAAATCCGTGAGGTAGCCGACGCCGAGGTGTACTACGGCTGGCCGTCTAGAGACGTCTTCCTGGCGGGCAAGAACCTGAAATGGATTCACTGCCCGGGCACGGGCATCGACCAGCACATGGCGATACCGGAATTGGTCGCAAGTGACATTCCGATCACGAACGCCCGCGAGCCGCACGTCGCGCCGATGGCCGACCACGTCTTCGGCTTCATCATCGTCCTGGCCCACAAGCTCCATTGGATGTGGGACGACCAGAAGGCCAAGCAGTGGCGAATGTACGACTACGGATGGAAGCAACTCGACCTCGAGGGCACGACACTAGGCATCCTCGCGTTCGGCAACATCGGGCGCGCCGTAGCCAAGCGAGCGCAGGGCTTCAGTATGAAGGTGTACGCCGTCGACAAGTTCCCCCGACCCTCCGAGTACGCCGAGGAGGTATGGGGACTCGACAAGCTCGACGACCTCCTCGCCATTTCCGACTGGCTGGTGGTCACCGCGCCGATCACCGACGAGACGCGAGGCATGATCGGCAAAAAGCAGCTTCAGAAGATGAAGCCGGGTTCGCACATGATCATCATCTCACGCGGCGGCATCGTCGACGAATTCGCGCTGGGAGAGGCAATCGAATCGGGCCACCTTGCCGGTGCGGGTGTCGACGCCTTCGACCCCGAGCCTCCCGTGCCCGACAACCCGTTGTGGGACAACCCAAACGTGGTCATGTCGCCCCACGCCTCGGCCTTCACGGCCGGCCTCTACATCGGACGCCGCAACGTCTTCAAGGAGAACTTCCGCCGGTACCAGGCCGGCGAACCGTTCCTCTACGTCTGCGACAAGAAGCTGGGCTACTAGCTGGTCGTCATTGATTCAAGAATAGCCCTCGGACAACCCATAGTAGGGACGACACTTGCGATCGCCCATCCCCTACTCCGTGGCGTCCAACCTGCTCAGATGCCCCGGCCACTCCAATATCCGCCGATCGGAAGTCACCAACCGATGCCCATCCAACGCAGTGGCAACGATTAGACGGTCTGCAGGGTCTCCGTGAAATCCCGGCAACTCGCTCGCCCGGATTCCGATTTCGCCGTCCACGGCAATCTCTACGAGACCTTCCTCAAGTAGGGTACGACGCCATGAAGCTACATCATGCAGCACCGCGAGCCTGCCCTTTTCGTGCAGCATGGCAACTTCCCAAAATGTGATGGCGGATACGGCCGCCTCTCCCCGTTGCCATGTGCGCTCAACTGTTCGTCTTGCATCCCGCCCGAGTCTGGTGTCACCGGACCAGAACCACAACAGCGCATTGGTATCCAGCAGAACCACTATTTGCCGTCCAGGAGACCCAATTCGGCCTCCCACTCCACGTCGAGAGGCTCTACTATGTCGCCATGAATCTCGATCATGCCTTTGCCCCTGCCGAACAAGCTCTTTGGCTTCTCCCTATAGGGCATCAGCCGCGACACCGGGCGACCGTGCTTGGTGATTACGATCTCCTCACCGCTCTCCGCCACCTCGTCCATAAGCTTGAGACACTTGGCCTTGAACTCGGACGCCTTGATCGTCCGGGTGGACGCCGGAATGCCGCTGTCCGTTGACATGTCACGCTCCCTCGTTGATATATGACCACTATTGTAGCATGGTCATGACTATGGTCATATCTTTATGGTACCGCCCTGCACGCTCTGACTCTAAACCAGCAACCAAGAACCAAACGAAGCCCTGCATACAAGGAAAATCTGGTACGCCTGGAGGGATTCGAACCCCCGACACCCGGTTCCGAAGACCGGTGCTCTATCCACTGAGCTACAGGCGCTTATCCGAGACGGGTTGAAGAAGACGGTGGGGTGAGCGAAGGGATTCGAACCCTCGATCTCCAGGGCCACAACCTGGCGCCTTAACCAACTTGGCCACGCTCACCATCCAACGAACAGAATAGCACCGCCCCCGTCCGAGGGTCAACGAACTACGCGATGCCGTATGTCCCCAACTACCGTTCACGGCGCTCCCGTGCCCGAGACGCCCGTCCCGACAATTCCTCGTCGCGTTTGACATTGACTCGCCCAAGCTCGGCAAACTACCATCTTCGCATGAAAGCCTCCGCGAAGACGGGCCTCTTGGCCGCCTTCATCCTCTCCATGCGCCCGAAGCAGTGGTCGAAGAACCTGCTCGTCTTCATGGCGCTCTTCTTCACCGTCGATCAGGCCTGGGACCCCTCCGACATCGAGACCGGCGTACGCCTATTCATGAGGACTGCCGCAGCATTTCTGCTCTTCTCCGCCCTCAGCGGCGTCGTGTACCTCGTCAACGACCTGATGGATCGTGACGAGGACCGGCGGCATCCGAAGAAACGCCACCGGCCCATCGCATCCGGCAAGCTGCCGATACCCCTGGCGAGGGTCGCCGCCGTCGTCATAGGCGTCCCTGCCCTCGCGGCTTCCTACTTCCTCGAACCGCTCTTCGGACTCATCACGCTGGTCTATCTGGTGGTAATGCTGCTCTACTCGTTCGGCCTCAAGAGAGTGGCGCTCATCGACGTGTTCGCCATCAGCGCCGGATTCATACTCCGGGCCGTCGCGGGCGCGGTCGTGATCGATTCACCGATATCGCCCTGGCTCTACATCTGCACCGGTCTCGGAGCCGTCTTCGTCGTGCTCTCCAAGAGACGAAGCGAGCTGGCCGTCGCGGGCGATCAGGCCCGAGAGCAGCGAGGGATTCTGAGAGCCTACAACCTTTCCCTCCTCGACCAACTCATCACGGTGGCCGCCTCCGCAGCGCTCGTGTCCTACACCCTCTACACCGTAGCATCCGAGAACCTGCCCGAAAATCACGCGATGCTCCTTACCGTGCCGTTCGTGGTCTACGGCCTGTTCCGCTACATGTACCTCGTCCAGCGCAAGAACCTCGGCGAGACCCCTGAGGACATCATCCTGACCGACGTGCCTCTCATCATCGCAATCGTCCTCTGGCTCGCCACCGCCGGAGCGGTGCTTATAGCATTTCGAGGATGAGCCGCGCCCACACTCCAACAATTTTGGGTATGGTACACTCCCCGCACTCTCGGCAAACGAAAGGCTAAAGCGTGGTACCCCCTGAAAATGTCCTTGGAGTCATTCCGACGTGGGCCGCGCTGTACCCTCTCGCCCTGATCGCGTTCGGGACGGCCGGTTACTTGCTCTACCACCGGGTCTTCCGCCTCATCCTGCTGGGAAAGCCGTCCAACCGGTTCGACCAACCGCTGAAGCGCGTCCTCGGCGCAGTTCCGCTCATTTTCGGACAGCGCAAGGTCCTCCAACGGGTCTCCGTCAGCCGCGATCGGTCCGGCCTCGCCCACTTCTTCATCTTCTGGGGCTTCCTCTCATTCACGGCCAGCTACGTCGTCTTCATCTTCGGGGACGCTGCATGGCCGCAGTTCTCCGAGACGATTTTCACCGACACGGGCGTCCGCATCGTCACGATATACCTCGACCTGCTCGCCACCCTCTTCCTCTTCGTGCTCGCGTGGGCCGCCATACGCCGCTGGATCACCACTCCCCGACGCCTCAGCTTCGACCTGACCCAGAAATGGGAGTCGGCGATCATCCTCCTGCTCATCGCCGCGCTGATGCTGCTTTCGGTCCTCGCCGAGGCCATGTACGTCGCCAGCGGCGGTGGCGGCCCCACTTCGGCAGCAATCATCGGCTCGGCATTTGGGAATTCCCTGTCCGACATAGGCTTAAGCACCGGCCTCGCCAGCGCGCTCCATGCCGTCTCGTGGTGGGCACACGTCGGCATCATCCTGGGGTTCGCCGTCTACATTCCGTTGTCCAAGCACATACACCTCATCGGCGCTCCTCTCTCCTTCGTCTTCCGCTCTCTCGAACCGCCGGGGACCCTCTCCACCCCGCTCGACCTCGAGACCACCGAGGTCTTTGGCGCGGCAAACGTGAGCGACTTCACCCAAAAGCAGCTCCTCGACGGCTACGCCTGCGCGGTCTGCGGACGGTGCACCGAGGCCTGTCCCGCCAACATCAGCGGCAAGACCCTCTCGCCCATGCACATTGCCGAGAACCTCAAGGAGCACCTCCTCGAAGTCGGACCCGGCATCGCCAACGGCGGCAACGGGGACGACGCCAAGCACCTGATCGGCCCATGGATCGGCCAGGAGGCCCTCTGGGACTGCCTGACCTGCGGCGCGTGTGTCCAGGAGTGTCCCGTCGGCGTCGAGCACATCGACATGATCGTCGACATGCGCCGCAACCTTACGATGGAGCAAGCGGAGATACCCGAGAGCGGCATGAACGCCCTCATGAGCATGGAGCAGCGCGGCCACCCATGGCGCGGCACGACATACACACGCACGGACTGGGCCGAGGGCCTCGACGTGCCGACCTTAGCCCAACACCCGACGGCAGAGGTGCTCTTCTGGGTAGGCTGCACGGCAGCACTCGAAAAGCGGAGCCAGAGCGTCGCCCGTGCCATGGCATCCGTCCTCAAACGCGCGGGCGTCGACTTCGCTATCCTCGGCAACGAAGAGGGCTGCACAGGCGACCCGGCCCGGCGCATGGGCAACGAGTACCTCTACCAGATCATGGCCCGGCAGAACATCGAGACCTTCACGCGCTACGACGTCAAGAAGATCGTCACCATCTGCCCGCACTGCTTCAACACCATCAAGAACGAGTACCCTCACCTCGGCGGAAACTACCAAGTCCTCCACTACAGCGAGTTCGTCGCCGACCTCATCGCCGACGGGGTGCTCAAGCCTCTCGTCACCATCGACACGACCCTGACCTACCACGACTCCTGCTACCTTGGACGCCACAACGGCGTGTACGACGCTCCCCGCGAGATCGCCGAGGCTATCCCCGGCCTCCAACTGCGCGAAATGGAAAAATGCCGCGACAGGGGCTTCTGCTGCGGCGCCGGAGGCGGTCACATGTGGATGGAGGAGAGCCGCGGCAGGCGCATCAACCACATCCGCACAGATCAGTTCCTCGAAACCGGCGCCGACACCGTGGGCGTCTCCTGTCCCTTCTGCCTCCAGATGTTCGAAGAGGGCATCCAGTCCAGCGAGTCCGCCCCAACCGGCACACGAGCCAAAGACCTCCTCGAACTCCTTGACGAGAGCCTGGGCTAGTGCCGTTCCCCGTCACTCCCTTGCATAGCCTCCCCCACCCCGCCGCCGTCGCCTTCGATCTCGACGGAACGCTCATCGACACCGAGTCGATTCTCATCGAGGCACAGCGACGAACGCTCATAGCCTTCGGCATTCACGAACTCTCGCCCGACCACCCAAGGACCTTCGGCATGGGCATGGAACCGGGAGTCACCCGGCTTTGCGAGTTCTACGGTCTCGACTACGCACAGGCGCTGGAGGTCTTTCGTCCACTTTGGAATCACCTATCAGCGACAGAGCTTACCCCGATGCCCGGCGCCCGCGCCCTGCTAATCCGCCTCAAGGACGAAGGTGTTTCGATGGCCCTCGTGACCTCAGCCGACCCCGTTCACGCTCAAAACGCCCTGAAGGCCCTCGACGTGCCTGGCGCGTTCGAGTGCGTAGTAGACGCCGACATGGTCTCGCGCCTCAAGCCCTCACCGGAACCTTACCTGAAGGCCGCCGAATGCCTCGGCGTTTCACCACAGGACATGCTCGCCATCGAAGACTCCGGCTCAGGCGTGGCGTCAGCCCTCTCAGCGGGAATGACCTGTGTCGCCGTCCACGCCGAAGTCCACGACCGTCCCGAACTGGCCCAAGCCCACGTCAAGATTCCGTCGCTTGCGGACTTTCCGGCGTTCACCTAGCCGCCCATCACTTCGCCGCAACAAGCTCCGGCCCGTCCACCTCGGCTCCCCTCTCCAACGCCACCCCGATCAGCTCCACCAGTTGCCGTGCCGATTCCCTGGTTAGCTCAACCGCCACACGAGCGCCCAACCCCTGCGACTCGTTCACGAAATCGATATTCAGAGCGTGCTCGATCGTCATGTGAGTCGGATGATCGTACGAAACGTTGACCTTATTGACCTTGATCCAACCCTGAGTGCCCTTGCCGCTGCCGGTTATGGCGGCCTGTTCCGCGATCATGGTGCACATCGTCGTTCTCCTTTGTATTGCGGGCCATCTACGTGATACCGCCTCGGGTCGCCGTTACCCGAGATGCTTGGCAAGGAAGGCGAAGACCTTCTCCCAGCCATCCACCGCTTGCTCCTGGCAGTACGCCGACCGGTCGTAGTAGAAGAACCCGTGCCCCGCGCCGGGGTACATGTGGAACTCGTACTCTTTGCCGTGCCGCTTCAGGGCCTCCTCGTGAATGGCGACCTGCTCAGGGGAGGGGCTGCTGTCCTCCTCACCGAACAGGCCGAGAACTGGACTGGAAAGGCCGGCCGTGAAGTCGATGGGCGCCTTGGGTATCTTCGGGGTAAGGTCGGACTCAGGCATGACAACTCGCCCTCCCCAGCAGTCGACCACGGCGTCGAACCCTTCCACCTGCGATGCCGCAAGGAGGACGTGACGCCCGCCGGAGCATGTTCCGAAGCTGCCGACCTTTCCGTTGGAGTTCGGGAGCGAGCGAAGGTATTCCATCGACGCGGCCAAATCGCCCACCGCCTGATCGTCGGCAAGCCCACCCTCGGAGCGCACTCTTGCAGCCACGTCGTCGGGCGTACCGTGCCCAGTCCGGTGATACAGGTCGGGGGAAATGGTCACGTAGCCGTGGTGCGCGAACTTCCGCGTCGTCTCACGGTACCACTCGTCCCACCCCGGCATGTGGTGCGCCAGCACCATGCCCGGATACGGGCCCGGCCCCAACGGTCGCGCCATATAGGCGTTTATCACGTCCCCGCCGTGACCCCGGACCGTAATCGTCTCGGCGATCATCCCCTCATACATATCCGTCGTATACATCGGTCCCCCTCCACGTACTCTCTCAGGATGGCTAGAGCTTGCCTTTCACCCCCTCCAATGTCAAGAGCAGAGGCAATCGACATCCAGAACCCAGCAACTAGTAGACCAACACGGTAGTATTTTGGGGTATCAAGGTTTCAGTTTGATGCGTAGTCACATACCCTCTAGACTTACCGCGAGGTCACCCCAGTCTCGACTACCCTTCACTTCAAAGTCTTCGGTCTACTAGGTTCATGTTCTTCTACCCCTGTCAGCCACCGGCGGGGGAGAGATTGGGATTTGTGTTCCCACGGCGGGGGAAGTAGGTGGTTTCGGTCTCCCACCGACGCGAAGGCCGCTGAAGCACAATCAGTCTTCGACGATGGTGTGGAAAGCTATGGGGCAGACGACGAGGAATATGGCGTCGAAGGCCGCGAGGACGGCCAGCCATTCGGTGTTGGTCAACATTCCCTCTCCGGCCAGAACGCCTTCGCTAATTTCCACGGCGGCGATGATGGCAGGGAGCGCGACGGGAAGAAACAGCAGAGGGAGCATGACCTCTCGTGCGCGCGTGTTGACGGCCATCGAGGAGAATACCGACCCGACCGTGACGATGCCTAGCGTGGCTAGGAGCATGACCGGCAGAAGTTCGACGACCTGGAGCGAGTAGTTGAAGAGCATGGCGAAGACCGGCAGGGTAATCAGCTCGACGACGAGCATAAAGACGAGGTTCGAGAGCGTCTTGCCAAAGAAGATGACCTCGCGGCTGACGGGAGCGAGCATCAGGGCGTGGATGCTGCCGTTGTCTTTCTCCAGCGCGAACGAGCGGTTCAGTCCTAGGACGCCTCCGAAGACGAATGCGATCCAGAGGATCCCAGGCGCGACGAGGCCGACGGTGCGCGGAGTCGGGTCGATGGCGAAGTTGAATACGACGATGACGAGCAGGGAGAACGCCAGAACCGCCGTTATGATGTCCTTCGTCCTGGTCTCGAGGACGATGTCTTTCCAAACGATGGCGAGGATGGGAGTGAGGTAGTGGGTCATTGGATGTATTGCGCGTAAATGGTTCGGAGGCTATCGGCGTCCGCCACGTTGACGGAGGACTCGCGGTAGACGAGGCGGCCTTTCGCGAGAATGGCGACCTCATCCCCGAATTCGAGGCCGCGCTCGAAGTTGTGGGTAGTCAGGACGACGGTGCGGCGTAGGACCGACTCCTCTCTGAGCACCTCACCGAGGCCGGTGAGGGCTTGCTCGTCGAGGCCGCTTTCCGGCTCATCCATCAGCAAGATCGGGGGGTCATGAAGGAGGGCGCGCGCGAGGGAGAATCGCTTCTTCCATCCGTGCGAGAGCGTTCCGACGCGCTGGTCGAGGCGGGGCGTGATGTCGAGTTGGGTCGATAGGGTCTCGATGCGTTCGTTGGTGTCTTCGAGGCCAAACATCCGGGCTGCGAAGAGGAGGTTCTCGCGAGCGGTGAGGTCGTCGTAGAGGAGGGGATCGTGTGTCATCACGCCGATCAAGCGCCTGGCCAATGCCCCGTCTCGCCTCGCGTCGAGACCGGCGATACTTATCGTGCCGGCGTCCGGTTTCGACAGCGTTGCCAGAATCTTGATGAGGGTCGTCTTGCCGGAGCCGTTCGGGCCGAAGATGGTCAGCGCTCGGCCCCAAGGTACGCTCAGATCGAGATTGTTTAGGGCGATGGACCGCCCGTAGGCCTTGCTCACACCCTGGACCTCTATGGCCGGTCCCGTGGGGATGGCGTCAGTCATGAGTAACGGGTGCGATCACGCTAGCGTCTCTTGTTGGCCTTCTTTTCCATCCGCTGCATAGCGCGGCGTTCGGCACGGGAGAGTTTTCGACCATTGGATTCCCCGCTGGCGGTGCCGGAGGTGGCCCTTGAAGCAGGGGCCGGCTTACCGGGAGCACCGCCGTCGGAAGGCCCGTTTCGTCGCGAGCGTCCACGTTGCGGAGGCGGACCGGCGTCCTGGACGCGGTAGATCATTCGAGCGACGTCCGACTGGATCCGCTCGCTCAATGTCTGGAACTGCTCGAAGCCCTTTGTCTTGTACATGACGAGGGGATCGCGTTGTCCATAGGAGTAGAGCCCGATACCCTGTCGCAGGTTCTCCATGCTGGTGAGGTGCTGCACCCAGTGGGAGTCAATGACGCGCAGCATGACGGCGCGTTCGACGTGGCGCATCACCTCGGTGGTGAAAATCCCCTCCATCTGATCGTATCGCCGGTTTGCTAAGGCTAGTACCTCGTCGTAAATGGCGTCGGCGGGCATTTCGAAGACCGCGTCGGGGTCGGAGAGCTTCTCATCGAGCGGGAGGACCGTTTCCAGCTCAGCTATGAGGCCCTCGACGTCCCAATCGTCGGGGCGAACACCCTGCAGGAAGCCGTCGAGGATAGCGGTCAGCTCCTTCTCGACCATCTCCTGGACGTTGTCACGTATGTTCGAGCCGGCGAGCACCTTGTCGCGCTGCTCGTAGATGACGCCGCGATGGGTGTTGACCACGTCGTCGTACTCGACGAGGTGCTTGCGGATATCGAAATGGTGCGACTCCACCTTGACCTGCGAACCCTGGATAGCCTTGGTGACCATCTTGTTTTCGAGCGGGGCGTCGTCCTCCAGGCCAGCCCAACCCATAACGGTCTGGATGCGCTCACCGCCGAAGCGCCGCATCAGGTCGTCGTCCAAGGCGACATAGAACCTCGACTCGCCGGGGTCGCCCTGGCGTCCGGCACGCCCACGGAGCTGGTTGTCGATGCGCCGCGCCTCGTGTTTCTCCGATCCAAGTATGAACAGGCCTCCCTCATCGAGGACCCTCTGGTGGTCGTGCTCCCACTCTTCCTGCGTGAGGTCGTCCACGAGGTCCGTGTTCCCGCCGAGTACGATGTCAGTTCCACGACCGGCCATGTTGGTGGCTACGGTCACGGATCCGGGGCGGCCCGCCTCGGCGACGACGAGCGCCTCGCGCTCGTGCTGCTTGGCGTTGAGGACGGAGTGCTTGATCTTCCGACGGTTGAGCATCTGACTGATGATTTCCGACTTGGAGATATCCGTCGTGCCGACCAAGACGGGCTGGCCTCGCTCGTGGCGGGCCTCGATATCGTCGATGATCGCCTTGTACTTGGCCTTCTGAGTCTTATAGACGAAGTCGGGGTGGTCGTCGCGGATCATCAGGACGTTCGTCGGAATCTCGACAACGTCGAGCTTGTAGATCTTCCAGAACTCCTCGGCCTCGGTGACTGCGGTACCGGTCATGCCCGCGAGCTTCTTGTAGAGGCGGAAGTAGTTCTGCAGGGTGATCGTGGCGTAGGTGATCGACTCACGCTGGATGGGGACGCCCTCCTTGGCTTCGAGGGCCTGGTGGAGGCCGTCGGCAAAGCGGCGTCCGGGCGTCATGCGCCCAGTGAACTCGTCGACGATGACGACCTCGCGGTCTTTGACCACGTACTCGCGGTCTCGCTCGTAGACGGCTTGGGCCTTGAGGGCGTTCTCGGCGAAGTGGACGAGCCTGAAGTTTTCCGGCGCGTACATGTTCTTCACGCGAAGCATTGTTTCCAGCTTCGTCATGCCTTCGGGGGTTAGGGAGACCGAGCGCAACTTCTCGTCTATGGTGTAGTCGACGCCCTTGTGGAGGGTGGAAACGAAGCGGGAGAACCGCTGGTAGTCCTTAGCCGACTCTTCGGCGGGGCCGCTGATGATCAGCGGTGTCCGAGCCTCATCGATGAGGATGTTGTCGACCTCGTCGACGATAGCGTAGTGGAGCGGCTTGTGCTCGTCCTGTTCGTCCCGCTCGTCGCGCTGGACGCGCTGGGAAGCGTCCGGGGCCATCGCGTCGCGGAGGTAGTCGAAGCCGAACTCGCTGTTCGTGCCGTAGGTGATGTCGGCCTGATAGGCCTCTTGCCGGGTGATGGGACGCAGGTTCTCAAACCCCTTCTTCGGGCCTTCGACTGTAGGGTCGTAGAGGTAGGCGGACTGGTGTTGGAGGGTTGCGACCGATACGCCGAGCGCATGGTAAATGCTGCCCATCCACTGAGCGTCGCGCTTGGCGAGGTAGTCGTTGACGGTCACGACGTGGACGCCGCGGCCGGTGAGGGCGTTCAGGTAGGAGGGCAGGGTGGCTGCGAGAGTCTTGCCCTCGCCCGTCTTCATCTCGGCGATCTTGCCCTCGTGGAGCACGACTCCGCCCATGATCTGGACGTCGAAGTGGCGCAGACCGAGCGTGCGCTTGGATGCCTCCCGGACGGCGGCGAACGCCTCCGAACGAATGTCGTCGAGCTCGTCGCCCTCGGCCAGTAGGGCCTTGAACTCGTCGGTCTTGGCCCGCAAGGCGTCGTCGGAGAGCTTTTCGAATTCGGACTCCCACGAAGCGGCGGCGTCAACGTCCGGACGGAGGCGCTTGAGGACCCTGTCGCCTCCGCCGATGATGAGGTTTGCCATAGTCTTCAGCATGGGGCATTCCTTCCGCAAGCCCGGCCGAATGTGCCGTTCTCTTCTAGTATATTACAACGAAAGGGGGGAGGATGTGGGGTGGTAAGGTGAGACGGGGACCCATTCAGAAGTCTAGCCGCCGTTAAGTGGCGCATGTACCATTGACCTTGATACTCCATCTCGGAGGCGTTCCGAGTGAAAGTCGAACTTATAGGACCGCTGGCACTGTTCGCTGTGATGCTGTGCTCCGCGTGTGGGGATGACCTCGAACCCACGCCGGCGGTTCAGGCAACGACGGAGCCTGTCACACCCCCTGTCGCGTCCGTACCGCCGACTGCGACGCCTATCCCTACGGCAACGCCTGTTCCTACACCAACGGCCGGGCCCACTGCCACACCGAGACCGTCACCCACCCCAACCGCTACGACTACACCGCTGCCCGCCGCCGTGCAAAAGGTCGCCCCGTCGATGGTGAGAATTCGCATAAGGGACTCGGATTTTGGCAGTGGGTTTGTTGTAGAAGGGGGCTACATCGTAACGGCCGCTCATGTTGTACGACGATTCACCGTCGTTGACGTTGTGTTTGAGAACGGTGTCGAGCACAAGGATGTGCCGGTTGTCTCATCCGATTACCTTGCTGATCTAGCGTTCTTGGGTCCCATCAACACCTCTGCCCCCCATGTGCAATTCGCGAACCCTGACAACGAAACGGAAGGAGTCTCCGTATTCGTCATTGGATATCCAGTGAGCTTCGCCGGACTGTTCGCTTCCACAGGATTCTTAAGGCGCATCCACTATTGGAGAGATGCTGATGTCGCGGAGGTATTCGTTACGGGAGAGGTTTGGTTTGGAATGAGCGGTGGCACTATAACGAATAGCAAGGGTGAGGTGATTGGAGTTCAATTGCGGGGGAACGAAAATGGAGGATCGGGAACCTCTTCAAACGTCGTACGGAACAGGCTGAAGAGGATCGAGAGGGGTGAGGAGGCCTCACCGACAGGGTCGCGCCCGCTGCCCAGAGACCAAGGCAGTTATGAGCACAAGTTCGTTCTGCGCGGTCGTGCAGACACCGAGGCATTCTTCTTTCGGGACCTCTCAGAGGACTCCATCAGCATCGATTTCGATACAACACTAGGAGTTGAATACGGACTGTTTTACGAGGACGGGTATACCGACTTCAGAACAGCTTTCCGTTCGATGCGAAACGGCGTGCAGGACTCATGTTGCTATTACGGAACGTGGTTCGTTGTGGTCAGGCAGCGATACGATCTGGAACACGAGGTCGTTATAAGAAGCTCTCTTCCGTTGGTGTGGTATCACGACCCCGATGACGGCAGGGAGCTGCAGATAGGACAAACAATTCACGCGGTGTTAGACACGTGGCATGATAGTGATTGGTACACAATCGACCTGAAGAAGGGACAGATGGTTGGTTTGCGCGCCGAAAGCGCTCAGGAGATGCGAATCACGGTAAGCTATCCCGACGCAGCGCCCTATGAAATTGTCTCGGCGAGGGGGAGGCGTGGGGAGATCGACTACCAAGCCTCTGTAGACGGAGAATACACTATCGCTATTCAGTCCAAAGGTGGAATTGGGGGCTATACCCTGTCGGCCTTTGATATTCCGTCCGGCACAACGCCGTCCAACAAAGCAAAGAAACCAGCCGACACGATCGAGACTCCGGTCGGAGACATGCTTCGGTACTCATTCGAGAACTCGACGTCCGCAGTGCATATTGAGTACCCGCTCAACATCACGGGTGGGGACCATGCGGAGATTCTAGGGGCAGAACTGTTCGAGCAGGGCCTCCGAGGTCAGGCAGTCGCTCTTGGGAAGCTAGACATAAGGCACCTTAGACGGGAGCCCGATGAGGAAATTCCGATCGACCTTTTCGTACTTCGTTTCCCTTTCGTTCACAATTTGCCCCTATTGAGTGAGCAACTCACCGCCGGCCGAGAGATACTCACTCCGTCGGGTGCGCCGATATTGATCGAGTACTTCGAGGCCGACGAGGGGCACACCAAGGGGGTGCGGCTGGCGTATATCCATGAGGGAGAGACGGGCTTCATCGCGGTCTTCTACGCGCCGGCGGATGTCTTCAATGAGTGGAGGCCGGTAGTAAACTACTGTATCGGTTCGTTCTCGATTGGGGACTTCTCGGTTGCGGACGAGTTGTAAAGAGGACGAGGGATAGCACGAGTTGCCTTCGCCTCTCTGCGAAACCGCTACAATGGTGGCAGAAACCGCCCTCGCCGCATGAAGAATCCCTGTGATTATCGACTTTCATACTCATATCTATCCTCCCTGGCTCCGACCCCGGCGTGAGGAGTACCTGAAGCGAGACGCCACATTCGGCGCGCTCTTCGCAAGCCCAAATGCCCGGATGGCCACGGCGGAGCGGCTGGTCCGGCGCATGGACGAAGACGGCGTGGACGTCTCGGTGGTGATGGGCATCGGGTGGACGGACATCGACTTGGCCCGCGCGGCGAACGACTATCTGATAGAGGCCGTGAAGAAGTACCCCGACCGTCTCGTGGGTTTGGCAGGAGTCAATCCGGCTTGGGGCGCGGAGGCGTTGCGTGAGGTCAGGCGCTGCGCGGAGGCGGGGCTTCGCGGCATTGGCGAGCTGCATCCGGACACGCAGGGGTATGACCTGGGCGATCTCGACACGATGGCCCCGCTTATGGAGACCGTGAGAGAACATGGCCTGATCGTCACGACGCACTCGTCGGAGCCGGTCGGCCATGGGTATCCTGGGAAGGGGAAGACACGACCTGAGGTACTCTGGCGGTTCATCCGGAACTTCCCGGACGTTTCCATCGTGTGCGCTCACTGGGGAGGCGGGCTGCCGTTTTACGGGCTGATGCCGGAAGTTAAGGAAGGGCTGGACCGGGCTTACTTCGATACCGCGGCGACGAGCCTGTTGTACGACGCGTGGATATTCGAGACCGTCGCGTCGGCGATCGGGCCTGAGCGCATCTTGATGGGCAGTGACTATCCGCTCGTCCGGGCCCGGACGGTGATTGGACAGGTAGAGTCGTCGGGGCTGTCCCGTTCCGATAGGGGCCTAATTCTGGGTGGGAATGCGGTGCAGCTGCTGGGGATATGACGTAACCGCAAATCGCACCCCGTTACTTTGGCCTCGGAAGTATCTCCCTAGTCATTGCCCATTCGGGGTAATAGTTATAAAGGGTCTCTCCTGGGCGGGGGCTCCCTAAGGGCTGCGGGGGCACCATGAATGGGCCGGGTCTGCCGTCGATGGTCATGTAGGCGTACCGCAGGCCGACCGATCGCAGGGTTCTGGCAGAGGGTATGTTGAACGTTCCCACGGTCGCGAGGACTACGCGATCGTTCTCGAGTATCCAGTTGGCGGCTGCGTTTACGACAGCGTGGCCGAGTCCCCTTGCCTGAGCATTCGGGTGGGTCTCCATGCCGATCTCCCAAACGGGGTCGCCGTGGTCGGTGACCGTTGCGAGAGCGGTCAGTTCGTCTCCCTCGTACACTGCGAACCCGGCTAGGGCGTCCTTCTGACAGTGCCAGAAGATCGAGAAGTCCACCTCTGCCAGTTCGGTCGCCCCTATCTTGACGACGCGCTCGTCGTTTGCCGGTCTCACGGTGTTGCGGTCGCCGAAGAGATAGAAGCTGGGACCCCAGATGGTGATGCCCAGGGGTAGGGTGGCGCGCGCGAGTTCGTAGGTGCCGAACGGTGAGAATACGAGGTCGGCGTGCAGGTTTGGCATCATTGGGCGGACGGCGTCGCAGAGGTCTTGGGAGGCCACGAGGGCGCTCCCCTTCCCGCACCGGATGATGACGAGGGGATGGTCGCGCCTCGGCTCACGGTCGGGGGTGAGGACCGGTATCGGGTGGTCGTTTAGAGCGGACATTGGAACGCCGATCAATTGTTCGGTCCATCCTGTGATCGTTTCCTCCAGATTTTCGCTGATCATGTCCATTCGCTGGGTCTCCTCGTGTATTGGGGGTAAAATGCGCCAAATGTTCCGAACATAAGTATTGGATATTAACTAAAAAATAACCGTAAATCTTTGGAAAACAGGCTTGACAAGATATAGTCCACGTCTTGTATAGTGATCTAAACAAAGTTTAGTAAGGACGTAAGGGGAAGTCTAAGCACGGATGTTTCGAACTACTGAAGTCATGGCACACGGACGTATTCTCTCCACTTCTTGCATATTTGTTGGGCGTAGTGCCTTTGAGCGGAATATTGGTCAGAGAGAGCATAGTGTGCTTACGGGGGTTTGCATACCGTCATCTTATGGAGGTGCTCACGCACATTCAACGTAGTCTTGTCACTTCGCGGGAGTAGCGCAATCGAACGCGATACATGTCGAACCGGTTCGTGACAAGGCGAGGATGAAGAGTATCAAACACCCAGGCAAGCCGTCGATGTTCGGGATGTTCACGAACGTAGTATGAAGTATGGAGGTGTCGCCTTGGTGTCCGCAGCAATATATCAACCGCATAACAGTATGCCCAGGTCGAACCGCGATGCGATATGCAAGCGGTGCGGCACGCGAATGGTCATGGGCTATGACGAAATGGAGTGCATCATGTGTGGCCACGTCGATTACAGCTACACGAGAGGGCCGTCGAGTAACCGCAAGAACTTGCTGAGCACGGCTACGCAGTACGTATTCCGCTACGTCGGCGACTTTCCGGCCCTGTCCGAGACCTTAGCCCACGTCAAGGTGGTGCGGATTCGCAACAGAGCGGGCTTCGACGTCGAGTGCCCGTTCTGCTCTCGGGCGATGGAAGAGGCGTCCCTTTCCGGCAAGCGACCGGAGGCGAGGGAGCGGCGCTTCAAGTGCACGGACGGGCATCGCGTGTCCCTGATTCCCGGCAAGACCGGCGTGGAGGGCTGGCGATAGCCGCGCCGAGGCTGCCCGGCGGCCGGGGGAAGTCCCTTAGAGGTCGCGGCAAAACCGAATACTAACCTCCTCATTACCGATCGGGACTGATCGGTAATGGAAAGAGGATGCCGTCGGGGCCGGCATCCTCTTTTTGTATTCTTTGTATATAATCGGGCCAACCTGTGTTGGCATCAGTGAGATTGTTTTCGTTAGTGTGATTCAGGTCGTCATTCCCGCGAATGGAGACCCTTGCATAATCCAGATACATGTCATTCCGAACGTAGCGGAGCGGAGGGAGGAATCTAAAGTCCTAGTAAACCACGAAGGATGCTGTAGCTGGAACGCCCAAATTACGATGGCATAACGCCCTAGATTCCTCGCTGCGCTCGGAATCACCATGGCCTTGCGAAGGCTACATAAGGGGATGAAAACGGGTTGGTGCCGGGAACGGGCAACCACAAGGGTTGCCCCTACAACGGGTTTGCCGGAGCCTATTTTCATAGCAATTAGCCATGCCGGTTGCCACCGGCACCATGGAAGATGAAAATGTGTGTTTTGGTCTACGAAGCCGCTCCGGGGCTTATTTTCAGAGGAATGACACGTTGATAAGCCAGTTACGCAGAGGTCACGTTTCGCGGGGTTCACGAAAAATGCCCGGACCTCTCAATACTTTGCGATGACCACCGTTATTGAACATTGGCCAAAGGATCCCACCGGGGTGCAGATCGTCGCCGATTTCTCGCCGCCACGGGGGACGGACCCTGCTTTGCTCGAAGAGGCGCGATGTCTGGATGCCGATTTCATCTCCGTCAATTACAGCCCAGGTAAGTCGGCACGTGTGAATTCCGCTTTCGCCGCGGCGTGGATCAAGCAGAATGCCGGCAAGGAGGTCACGTTCTCGCTCTCCACCCGAGACATGAACAGGGTGGCTACCCAGAGCTTGCTCATGGGCGCGGACATGATGGGGATCGAGAACGTCGTGGTGCTCAAGGGCGACTCGTTCACGGAGAAGGAACTCGCGATCACCAAGCCGGTGGACGACTATGTGCCGACCGGCCTCATTGGTGCGATTGCCGATATGAACAGGGGCATCGACTATAAGGGCCTTAAGCTGCACAATCCGACTAGTTTTTGCATAGGGGCGACGATCGATCTTGGGCGGGACATGGGACGCCAGATTGGGTTGACGCGGAAGAAGGTGGAGGCCGGAGCGCAGTTCTTCCTTCTCCAGGCGCTCTTCTCCCCCGAGCGACTGACGGAGTTCCTGGAGCGATATGCCGAGCGGTACGGCGATGAGCTTGCGGCGCTCGTATGCTGTGGTGTGCAGGTATTGGTGGAAGACGGGATAACGTTTGGCGAACTGCCCGATTGGGCTACGTCGGCCCTCCGCAAGGGCCGTTCGGGTGAGGATGTCGCCGTTGAGGTGGCGAGCAGGTATCTCGACACCGGGCACAGGTCGCTGTATCTGCTTGCCCCTGTCTACCGGGGCGGACGACGCGACTACGCCGCCTGCCAACGGGTCATCGAACGGGTGCGAGGGCTGTAAGCTTTGCCTCATAATCTCCGGTTGTGTGGTGTATGATATTGTGACAATGCGACGATGAGCGCTCACCGGGCACGTAGAGGACTCCCATGGCGACGACGCATCTCTTGACAGCCGAAGACCTCCTGGAAATGCCGGATGACGGGCATCGATACGAGTTGGTCCGAGGGGAGTTGAGAGAAATGCCGCCGTCCGGGCACATACACGCGAGAATTGCCGGGAGAGTTTCGTCAAGGCTCGGTCACTACGCAGAAGCGAACCGACTGGGTGAAGTGTACGTGGCCGACCCAGGTTTCCTTCTGGGGCGGGACCACGTCCGCGCTCCGGATGCGGCATTCATCACAGCCGACCGAGTCACGGACGCCGGGGACCGTCCCGGCTTTTGGCCTGGCGCTCCCGATCTTGCGGTCGAGGTTATCTCACCACGGGACACGTACAGCGACGTGGCGGAGAAGGCGCTCGACTGGCTGGACGCGGGGACCCGCATGGTGCTGGTCGTCGACCCGCGCTGCCAAACGGTGACCGTCTACCGGTCGTCGTCCAACATCGTCGTTCTGTCGGAACACGACGCCATCGACGGGGCAGACGTGGTGCCCGGCTGGAAGCTGCCGGTGCGGGAGATTTTCGCTCCTTAGGCGTCCCCCTTGTTCCTGGTTCTGTGCCACACGCCCCGCTTGCGTTAACCTGCTATACTGTGCGCAAACATTTGTACTAGGTATTGGTCTTGAGGGACCCGCTTTCCTCGTTTCATCCGCTCGTTCGAGAATGGTTTACGAGCCAGTTCGCCGCCCCCACAGGCGCGCAGGCGGAGGGCTGGCCCGCCATCGCACAGGGCCGCCATACGCTCATCGCCGCTCCCACCGGGTCGGGTAAGACGCTGGCGGCCTTTCTGACGTGCCTGGACGGCCTGGTCCGGCAGGGCCTTGAAGGGGAGATACCCGACAAGACGCAAGTCGTCTATGTTTCGCCGCTCAAGGCGCTCTCGAACGACATTCATCGCAACCTGATGGTGCCGTTGCGCGATTTGCAGGACCTCGCTGAGGCGCGCGGCACACCGCTTCCCGACATTCGGGTTGCCGTCCGGACGGGAGATACTCCCCAGAGCGAGCGACAGAGGATGGCGAAGAAGCCGCCACACGTGCTGGTTACGACGCCGGAATCGTTCTTCATCCTGCTGACCTCCGAGAGCGGACGGAGGGGACTCAAAAGTGTCAGCACACTCATCGTGGACGAGCTTCACGCCGTTGCCGACGACAAGCGCGGGTCGCATCTCAGCATTTCGATGGAGCGCCTCGTGGATCTGTCGGATGAGCCGATCACGCGCATTGGCCTGTCGGCAACGCAGAACCCCATAGAGGAGATTGGGAAATTCCTCGTCGGAACGGACAACATCGACACGAACGGCGCCCCGGACTGCTCGATCGTGGACACGGGCCATGCCCGCGAGATCGACCTCGGTATAGAGATGCCGAAGGAGTACGAGCTTGGGCCGATAGCCTCACATGACCTGTGGGACCGCACGCTCGACCGCATCGTCGAATTGACAAATGGACACCGCACGACGCTGCTGTTTGTCAACACGCGCAGACTCGTGGAGAGGCTGGCCCACCAGCTTTCGGGGAAGATCGGCGAGGAACAGATCGTGGCGCACCACGGGAGCATGTCCCACGAGCGCCGTCACGAGGCCGAGCGGAAACTCAAGGACGGTGAAGTCAAGCTCTGTGTGGCAACGGCGTCACTTGAACTTGGCATCGATATCGGGGCTATCGATCTCGTCTGTCAGATCGGCTCACCCCGCTCGGTCAGTGTGCTGCTTCAGCGGACCGGCAGGTCGGGTCACCACGTGGGAGGCACGCCGAAGGGCCGGCTATTCCCGCTGACGCGGGACGAGCTTATCGAGAGCATGGCGCTCGTGCGGGCGTTACGTCACGGCGTCCTCGACGCGCTGACCATACCCGACTGGCCGCTGGACGTTTTGGCCCAGCAGATCGTCGCCGAGTGCGCCTCCAGGGACTGCGGCGAAGACGAACTCTTCGACCTCGTCCGTCGGGCCTACCCTTACCGTAACCTGCCGAGAGAGCGATATGCCGAGATCGTGAAAATGCTCGCCGATGGGCCGGCGCCTCGTGAGGGCCGCCGCCGGGCGTACCTGCACCGCGACGTGGTCAACGGACGGCTCAAGGCACGGCGGGGTGCGCGAATAGCGGCCCTCACGAACGCGGGGGCAATTCCCGACAACGCCTCATACGACGTGATCGCCGAGCCGGAGAACACCTTCGTCGGACAGATAGAGGAGGACTTCGCCGTCGAGAGCATGAGGGGACAGGTCTTCTTGCTCGGCAATAACGCATGGAAGATCCGGCGAGTCATGCAGGGTAAGGTGCTGGTCGAGGACGCGCACGGGCAGGCGCCCACGATTCCGTTCTGGTTCGGCGAGGCCCCCGGTCGGACGACGGAGCTGTCGGACGAGGTGTCCGACCTGCGCGAGGGGATTTACGAACGTCTGGACTCCGGCGGCGCCGCTGCGTGGCTCATCGAGGAAGGATTCGGGCGCGACGCGGCAGAGCAGGCGGTCGCCTATATCGAGGAAGGCATACGCATTCTGGGCACCGTACCGACGAAGAAGCGCATCGTGGCCGAGCGGTTCTTCGACGAATCGGGGGGAATGCAGCTGGTCGTGCATTCGCCCTACGGCTCCCGCATCAACAAGGCGTGGGGATTCGCGTTGCGGAAGGAGATATGCCGTACTTTCGACTTCGAGCTTCAGGCTGCTGCCACCGAGGACGGCATCAACCTGTCGCTCGGCCCTTCGCTGTCGTTCCCGCTCGAGGACGTGTTTAAGTACGTGCCACTGCCCAAGGTGGAGAAGATACTCACGCAGGCCGTGCTGCAGGTGCCGCTGTTCCCCATCCGCTGGAGGTGGGACGCCTCTCGGGCGCTGGCGATCCTGCGCTTTTCCAATGGCAAGAAGACGCCGCCGGCGCTACTGCGAATGCGTTCCGACGACCTGCTGGCGGCGGTATTCCCGGAGCAGGTGATGTGCCAGGACAACGCCATGCCCGGCGACGTTGAGGTGCCGGACCACCCGCTCGTGTTCGAGACGATGCGCGACGCCTTGCACGAGGCGATGGACATGAACGGGTTCAAGCGGGTGTTGGAGGATATTTCAGACGGCCAGGTCGAGATACTCGCCCGCGATACGACACAGCCATCGGTGTTCAGTCATCAGATACTCAACGCGATGCCGTACGCCTTCCTCGACGAGGACAACGAGATCGGGGAGCGACGCTCGCGGGCGGTCGCATTGCGGCGTGCATTGCCGGAAGACCAGCGCGATCTGGCGTCGCTGGACATGGCGGCGATCAGGGACGCGGCGCGGGACGCCTGGCCTCTCATACGGGACGCGGACGAACTGCACGACGCTCTGCTGACGCTTGGAATTATGCCGCTTGAGGACGCTCATCGTGACCCCGCGCGGCGCGACGAACTGCAGGACTGGTTCGACAGGTTGGTGAACACGGGTCGGGCGTCGGTGGCTACCTATAGCGAAGGTGCGAAGGCGTGGGTAGCTACGGAGTCGGTCCCGTTGGTGCTCGCGGCGTTTCCCGACGCCTCGTTCGAGCCGGGGACGGTGACGTTATGGCAGAGCGAGGAGGAGCCACCTACACAGGACGACGCAGAGCGCATCCTCGTCCGCAGTCGCACTGAGTGCATTGGGCCGTTCACCGTCAGCGAGATCGCCGACTCCCTGGGGATGCGGAGGGGCGCGGTCGAGATCGCCTTGGCGCACCTGGAAGGGACGGGCAACATCCTGCGAGGCCGCTTCACGCCCGGTAGGAAGGACGAGGAGTTCTGCGACCGGCGGATTCTGGCACGCATCCACAGGGAGACCATCGGCCGACTGCGACGGGAGATTGAGCCCGTTCCGCCCGCGACGTTCATGCGCTTCCTCATAACGTGGCAGCGCGCCGCGACGCCGTGGAAGGTGCGCGACGAGGGCGGTCTGCTGGACGTTATAGAGCAGCTGCAGGGTTTCGAGGCGGCGGCCGGAGCCTGGGAGTCGGAGATACTTCCGTCGCGGGTAATGGACTACTTGCCCGGTATGCTCGATGAACTGTGCATTTCGGGCGATGTCGCGTGGGGGCGGTTCAGCAGAAGGCCTATCGACGAGGACATGCCCGTCACGAAGGGCACGCTGACGCGGACGGGACGCATCTCCCTTGCTCTTCGTGAGTCGGTGCCCTGGCTATTGAGCGAATCTCAGACAGGAGAGAACGGTCTGCTCGGCGCTCAAGGGGAAGTACTCACATATCTCGCGAAGTCCGGGGCCTCTTTCATGCAGGACATCGTCACGTCGACAGGGCGTCTCCCGTCCGACGTGGAGGACGCCTTGTGGAGATTAGCCGCCGCGGGACTCGTCACGTCAGACGGGTTCACTGCCGTGCGCGGCATGATAACCGGCACGGCAAAGAAACAGCCCCGACGAGCGCCGACGTACGGACGCGGTCTGCGACGAAGGGTCCCCAGCAGCCGATGGTCGCTGCTCCGGGGCGGGATTGTCACGGAAGACGTGGTGGAGGCGCGGGCGTGGCAGCTGCTCAGGCGATACGGCGTGGTCTTCCCGGAGCTACTGGTGCGCGAGTCCAATGCGCCGCGCTGGCGCGATCTTGTAAGGGTCTATCGACGCGCCGAGGCTCGCGGCGAGATTCGCGGGGGCCGGTTCGTCGCAAATTTCGTGGGCGAGCAGTACGCCATCCCCGAAGCGGTAGAGCGTCTTCGCACTATGCGCCGCACCGACAAGGACGACCGGCTCGTCGTACTCTCGGCCTGCGATCCGCTCAACCTCGCGGGAATAACGAGCCCCGGCTCGCGTGTGCCCGCGCTGCTGGACAACAAGGTCGTGTACCGGAACGGCGTGCCGGTGGCGTCGGTCGAGGGCGGGAGCGTCCAATGGCGCGACGAACTGGATGACGTGTCGCGGGAGCGGTTGATTTCGTCCTTGTCCCCTCCACGTGATGCGACGCTCGGCACGAGGCGGATGACGGTATAGCCTGGGCCTTGTATGCCAAGAATGCTATTCGCACAATTAATGGACGTGCGACAATTGGTGGGCAGTGAATCGACAATCCCATCTCTTTGTATCGGATGAAACAGGTATGTGGGCACGTCGCTGGGCCGAATCAACTATACGGAAAGTATCTCGATGTCTTGCCGCTGTATTGAAAAAGGACTCGGATAACGGCTGGCCGGATGGATACTTCGAGAGGGTCGTCGGTGGGTGGAAGGGTGAGCCTTTGACACGTCCGCCTCAGGGCGAGTCCGAGGAGCGGCACGTCCTGCGTTGATGCGAATTGCGGGTACGACAGAGTGATTCGTCGTCTCCGGCGTGTATAATGTGACCGCACTAAACCGCTACAACATCGCGTGGCCCGCCCGCCAACGGTTCGGGCCTTTTTCACGCCTGAGGAACCCTACCCCGTGACACTGGCCTTGCTTTGGCTTGCCCTCGCCGGCGCCGCCGCGGCCATCTTGCTCTTTTCGCGCCTCCTCGTTTCGTCCGCCGATGTCATAGCCGACCGGACGGGTCTCGGCAGGTCGTTTGTAGGCGTGATGATGCTGGCCACGGCCACGTCGCTCCCGGAGCTGGTGACCGGCGTCAGCTCGATACTTCTCGTCGATCAGCCCGATCTGGCCGCCGGCGACGCCTTTGGAAGCAACCTCGTCAACCTCGTCATTATCGGGATCATCGACTTGCTTTGGCGCAACGGGCCAATTCTGGTCGCCGTCGGACGCGGCCCGATCGTGGTGGGCTTCCTGGGAATAGCTGTCGTGGGCTGCACAATCGTCGCTATGCTGGCGCATAACGCAACGTCGTTTGCTGAAACATGGCCCGTCAGCCCCGTGTCCCTCGCGCTCTTTCTGGTCTTCCTCTTCGGGATGTTCGTCATCTACCGCCAAGAAGAAGCGCCTCAAGAGGAGGTATCGAAAAAGAGCGGCGAGACCTTGCGGCGCGCTTTCGGAAAATACGCCGTCGCCATGCTGGTGATCGTTGGTGCGGCCGTCGTTCTTGCCAAGACCGGCGACCTGCTGGCGCACGAGATGGGCTGGGAGGCCAGTTTCATGGGCACCCAATTCCTGGCCATCAGCACGTCGCTGCCCGAGTTCGCCGCTTCCTATGCTGCCGTGCGGATCGGAGCGCCCGACCTGGCGATAGCAAACCTGCTGGGAAGCAACCTCTTCAACATGGGGTTCGTGCTGTTCATCGACGACGTGGCCTACGTTGACGGTCCGCTCTGGACGGGTATCGCTGGGATTCACCTGCTGACAGCAGCGTTCGCGGTCGTGATGACGGTAGTCGTACTGGCAGGGCTGTTTGCGCACAGGCGGCAGCGGAGGGAAGGGCGCTTCACGTGGGAGTCCCTGGCCCTGATCGTCTTTTACCTAGCCGCGAGCGGACTGGTCTTCGGCTTGGCGTAGCGCAGACGTCGCAAGACCGCGGCGCGCGTCAGTTCATGCCAAGCTGATAGAACTTGCCCTCGGTCTTGATGGACGGGGCGAAGATCAGCTCAGCCTTCTGGTGGAACTCGCGGATGTTGAACGCGCCGACGTAGCCGAGGCAGGTCTTGAGCGCTCCCAGCAAGTTGAGGGTGCCGTCAGACTTCGATGACGGGCCGTAGAGCACTTGCTCGATGGAGCCTCTCATGCCGACCTTGACCCTCGTACCGCGTGGCAGAATCGGGTCGGGGCTGGCCATGCCCCAGTTGCAGCCTTGTCCGGGGGCTTCGGCGGTCTGGGCGAAGGGGGTGCCGATCATTACGGCGTCGGCCCCGGCTGCGAAGGACTTGCAGAGATCTCCGCCGGTGCGGATGCCACCGTCGGTGACGATGGGGACGTATCTGCCGGAACGTCGATAATACTCTTCGCGGGCGGCTGCGCAGTCGAGTGTCGAGGTCACTTGCGGTACGCCCATGCCGGTGACTTCGCGTGTCGTGCAGGCGGCACCGGGGCCAATGCCGACCAGGACGCCGTGGATTCCGGTCTCCATGATTTCCAGGGCCACGTCGTAGGTGGCGCAGTTGCCGACGATCACCGGGACGTTCACCATTTCGAGGAGTTCAGGTAGGCGGAGTCCGCGGACGCTGCGAGACTTGTGGCGGGCAGTCGTCACGGTGGACTGCACGACGAGCACGTCGGCTCCAGCGTCGACAGCCAGGGGGGCGAGCCGCTTGGTGTTTGCGGGGGTAACAGAAACGGCGCACTTGGCGCCGCTTTGTTTGATTTGCCGTACTCGATCTCCGACCAAGTATTCCTTGATCGGAGCCGCGTAGACTCGCTGGAATGTCTTTGTCACCTCCTCCTGCGGGGCGTCGACGATCTCGGCGAGCACCTCCTCGGGGTCGTCGTACTTTGTCTGGACGCCTTCCAGGTTTAGCACGGCAAGGCCGCCCTGCCGGTCGAACTCGACGGCCGACTCCGGGGATACGATGGCGTCCATGGCCGAGGCGAGGACGGGCGCGGAGAAGGTCATCCCGTCGAGGTTGAAGTCGATGTCGGCGAGTTCGGGGTTGATGGTGATCGCGCCCGGGGCTATGGCGATTTCGTCGAACCCGTATGTTCGCCGGACTTCCTTAAAGGTGCGGGCATTCATAGAGCGAGTCCCTCCGCGGGAGTGGTGGGGATTTGCCGGATTATATGAAATTGCCTAGAACGGTACAAGCATTTTTTCAACGAGTGACGCTTGCCGCAGTCTCTTCATCTTGGCGTAAGAGGACTTCGTGGGGATTATGAGAGTGGAGGATGGGCCGTGAAACTGGTGCGGTGGGGACATGAACCTGTACCAGTTTAGTCGGTGCCACCAGTCTTAGACTTATCCTAGAAGGAGTACAAAACTTCAGGAGTGTCCAGACTGATGGCAGAACTCAGCGTAACGCAGTGGAACAATGAAGACCAGACTATCGAAGGCGCGGACTGGGAAGAGCAGAGCTATCGGGAAGGATGCGCCTATGCTCGTGAGCAGGCAAAGCGTAGGCTCCAGACTCTGGACGATGAACTGCTGGGCTGCAAGCCGAAGGGCTTGAAGGTGGGGGGATTTCGTAATCGGACAGTGGTGACTCGGTTTGGGGAAGTTGTGGTAAGACGCAGGATGTACAGTGATGGGGATGGGAACACCATATTTGCACTCGACGATTACCTGGGGTGGAAGCCGCGTCAGCAGGCGAGTCCGTGCTGACAGAGAGCATCGTGTCTATGGCCAGTGCGGTACCCTTTCGGATGGCAGACGAGATGGTGAGCGGTCTGACGGCTGGTGTGTTGTCGCCTATGACGGTGCATCGGCTCCTGTCCGGTGTCGGGCAGAGTGCTATGGATGATGAATACAATCGGTGGGAGTCGTGCTTCGAGCGTGGCGAGGATGTGTGTGACGGCCAGCAGCAGGTGGATGTTCTCTACACTGAAGCGGATGGGGTGTGGGTCCACCTGCAACGTGAAACCCGAAAGCATTACGAGGTCAAGAGCGGCATAGCGTATCGGGG
Organism: Dehalococcoidia bacterium; assembly: GCA_965247555.1. GTDB lineage: Bacteria > Chloroflexota > Dehalococcoidia > Lucifugimonadales > VXLM01 > VXLM01. The sequence continues at coordinate 1,576,115 of CBDFHR010000009.1, forward strand.
GTGGCGGAGTGTGGGAGATGACCGATACGAACTGGTGGACAAGCGCGTGTATGCACATGCCTCAGAGAAGATACCGTTCTGGGAGGGCGCGGGTATCGAGTGGGGCAAGCAGTACGCTCTGGAGGGGGTGAAGCTGTTCGTTGTGGGCGGTGACGGAGCCAACTGGATACGCAGTGGCACAGAGGAGTTCGGCAACGCTATCTTCCAGTTGGACGGCTTCCACCTCTCTCGCGCGTGTGGCCGAGGCTCTCGCGCGTGTGGCCGAGGCTATGGCGGAGAGATCGGTCAGGCTATCTACGATGCGATACGCTCAGGATCAGAATCGTTCGCCAGAGCGTTGATGTCGGCGGCTGTGCCAGCCGAGACCACAACGGCCATCCGGGACAGGGAGTACGTCGAATCCAACCTGCGGGGCGGAGTGGACTGGCGCAACCGGGTACCCAATGCTCCCCCGGACGCGCGGAGCCTGGGAACCATGGAATCCAACGGGGACAAGCTCACCGCGAACCGAATGAAGAAGCGGGGTATGAGTTGGACGATACGGGGAGCGCACCGTATGGCCAAAGTGATCCAGTTGAATCGGAACGGTGAGTTGTCAAAGTTCTGTCGCAGTCGGCGTCGTTGTGATCGACGTGAACCTGATGACCTGCCCACACACCAGCGGCATGAAGCCGTGTCCAAGACACGGGTGAGCGACTGGGCTGAAGTATCCGTACCAGCATTGAACGGGCCACACAGTTCTCGACCGTGGGCACGCTCGCTCAGAAACCTCGTCCAATCTCCACACCGACTAAACTGATACAGGCTCTGGGGACATTGGCATCTTGAGCGTGCCCACTAGCTGGTGCTACACTATGTGCTAAGGTCGAAAGGCCTTCCTCGTTGACGCTCCGCAGTAGCTCAGTGGTAGAGCGGTCGGCTGTTAACCGATTGGTCGCAGGTTCGAATCCTGCCTGCGGAGCCATGTTTGTAGCTAATACAGCTTATCGTACCACTTTAGTACTACTTTTCTCGGGATGCCAGCACGCGGCACGCGATAGGCAGCAATGGGTGTCCCCTTTTTGCACGACCTGTTGAAAAGGTAGGGTGTAAAGGGCGGAGTAATAATGGACCGGCGAGGCGGGGGTGAGCGTCCGGGAGTGGCGCTGCAAAACTGGACCACCCGCCGCCTTCCATAGAGTTCAAGGCAACTCGATGGAAGGTGTGAACGCTTTCACCCCACTGGCGGGGGACCCGAAGACGACAAAGATGGACAAGAAGCATGGTTCACGGCGAGAATCGCATCCCTTATTGGATAGACCGGAGGTTGACTGGCCTTGCAGGACCAGACTATGATGCCACCATCTCGTTTGGGCTGCCATTTGAGCCTGAAGACTCCCAATATGGGGAATCCCGGTTTAGTTGAGTAAGAGCCGAAAGGAGTTCAACCATGGCTAGAGGTTATAGTAGAGTAGGCTATAGAGGTGGGGCTCGAAGCAGCACGCGGCGAAGTTCAAGCAGTCGTAGCAGTGCTCGGCCCAAAGGGCAAATAAAGTCTGGGAAGACCGTTCAGTATGCGATCGAAAACGGCAAGGGCGACACGAAGTATATTGGCACTACCAATAATCCTTCACGGCGCGCGGCTGAGCACCGGAAGACAGGAAAGCTCGGCAACGGGGATAAGCTCGTAGTTCAAACGAGGGCTATATCTCGGAAGTTTGGTGAAAGCGTCGAGGCTGCGAAGCTGGCTTCTCATCGTCGCCAACACGGGGGGAACCCGAAACACAACACTACGAACGACGGGAAGTACCACCAGCCCAGATTGGTTTAGACTGGAATCTTTGAATGGCCGCGGCCTCATGCAGCCCATAGCCCTCTACGTCCATATCCCCTTCTGCGAGACGAAGTGCCCCTACTGCGACTTCAACATGTACGCCAAGATTGAGTCGCTCATTCCCGGCTACGTGTCCGCTCTGAGGACGGAGATCGAGCTGTGGACATAATTCCTCGGCGTCCTCCCGTCCGCACCGTCTTCTGCGGCGGCGGCACCCCCTCGTACCTCCCCTCCGAGGACATCGCCGATAAGCTCCTTCGTGTGAGATCGGTAGACTTTTGAAACACGATCCTGAGAACTACGCGGCACGCCATTCCGACGTCGACCAGGGCAAGACCGATTCCCATCGCTCCGGCCTCGACAAGACGGCCATGGGCACCGGCGTACGGTTCGCTTGCATCACGCACGGAGGCCCGCGCCCGCGCGGGTCGGCGCGGGTCGGCGCGGGTCCCGAACCAATCAAGCCATCTCGGTGGAGGGAAGAGGTTTCAAATGACGGGATAGGGTTTTGAGAAAAACCGCCTGATCTCCGAGGTCGTCACCGTTGAACGCCTCATCACGTCAAGGCTTGGCTTCGACGCCGATTGACCAAGGCCCTCCACGAGCTACACGGCCCGGCGTTCCGACGTCGACCAGGGCAAGACCGCTTTCACCCCATTGGCGGGGGCCCGAAGACGACAAAGATGGACAAGGAACCTAGAACCCCGTACCTGCCCGCGCGGACCTCGAGGCGGGGTTCCCACACTTGCTCCCACATCCCGCGCCCGCCACCAGGCGAACGCCGAACGTGTACTTGCATTTCACTCCAATCTTCGGGGGATCGAAAACCGCGACGTAGGGAACCGTCCAGCCGTCCGCAAGTAGGGCCTTGGCCGCCCGCTCGAAGTCGCCGCCGGCCTCGATGTAGTGACCCATCCGTTGCCCCGTCCGCTTGCCGCCCGGTTGCCCCGTGCGAGACAATCCCCGCCCTGTCTTCCCACTCCCCCCAATCGGCATCGAGCGTTCCGGCCTTGTAGTTGAAGCCGGAGTATTCCTGCCAGTCGCCGAATGACCTTTCAGTTCCCATCCCGTACTTACCGAGGTCGGCCAACGCGGGATCCGTGGGGTCGCGGTCGTTGATGCCGAGAAGGGCGCGACACCGCCTGCTGCTCAGGCGGTTCCTCTCATGCCATGCGGTTGCGCAACGGACGCAAGGTTACCACTACTTGCAATTGTCGCAATCCGCCCCCCTTGGCGGAGTGTCCACATCGAGGGGCGTTTTCCCCTTGCACACGTTCAATCGGGCTGTGAGAGACTCACATTGCGCGACGCAAGCAAGCCTACCGCCGAGTGCGGTTGCGCAACAGAATGCGCAACGGAGGGGGAAAGCGATGAAAGCAGCGGAAGCCGCCAAGAAAGCGGATGTGAGTCCATCGACAATCACGCGATGGGTACAGGCGGGAACCCTGTCGGCTCGTCGTCTGGCCTCCGGCGAGCTAGAGATCGAAGAGTCTGAGCTAGACGAGTTCCTGGCGGGCCGCACGTCGGCCCCTCGGCAGGGGGCAGGGGGGAGCGAGCAGCTCGGCGGTCGCCCTGGCCGTCGCCGAAGAGCGGATCAGGGGTCTTGAACTGATGGTGGCGACGTATCAGGGGTGGTTGAAGGAGTCCGAGGGTCGACTACAGTTCGTGCTACAAGCCTTGCCGCCTGCGCCGCAAGCGCGTCGGCCGTGGTGGCGCATCTGGTGAGTAGTCGCCCCGTCCCGCGCCCCGTCCGGCACAGAGCGGCGTTTTTCGCGCGGGGGTTAAGGGGTACGCCGTCCCAAACAACGGCCTCTCTTGGCTTCCTGGAGAGGCTTTCTCACGCGCCTCACCCTCGAAAACGCCGATATCGCCCCGTTCTGCCCGATTTCGTGGAGTTCGAGTCACACAGCAACGAAACCCCGTCGGAACTCCGAGCTACTGGTGCTCGGCATTCGTCGCCGCCCTGGCCAGGGCGGTCGAGCGGCGCGGATGTATAGTACGATACACATGCAATGACAGACCGACACCCGACACCCGACCATTATGTGGAGTTCTACCTTGCGTTCACCCACTTCAACCACGCCCTCTTCGAGAGCGGGTTGCCGCACTGCCTTATCACGATGAGTCGCCGCGGGCGCGGGTACTTCAAAGCGCAGGCATGGCTGGGTCGCGGGCGGGTGACAGACGAAATCTCACTGAGTCTTGGCCAGCTCGGCGCGCCGACTCTCGACACGCTCGCCGTGCTCGTGCATGAAATGACGCATCAGTGGCAGGCGCACTTTGGCGCGCCCAGCCGGAGCGGTTACCACAACCGGGAGTGGGGGGCGCGGATGGAGACACTTGGCTTGATTCCCTCGGACACGGGGCAACCGGGCGGCAAGCGGACGGGGCAGATCATGGGTCACTACGTCTCGGACGGCGGGCCGTTCGAGCAAGCCGCCAAGACCTTGCGAGGGACCGGTTGGGAAGTGCCCGTCGTCGCTCTCCTGGAGCGACCGCGAACCGTATCGAAACTCAAGTACACCTGCGCGGGCTGTGGCATCAATGTTTGGGGCCGCGCCGATCTCGCCGTTGACTGCGCAACTTGCGGCCTACGGATGCTCGAAGTAGGGTGAGCTGCCCGCCCGCCTGGTCGAGGGCCTCGGCGAGTTGGCAGGGGACAAGGGAGAACCGACCATGGCCAACCGCGAAACTCACATCCTCAATCCCGCATGGCCGGGCCTCGTCGGGCTTTGTGGACGGCGCGTCGCCGACGTGTCGCCGGTGTGCGCGAGCGCTCCGGAGAGCGGGCCGCTGAGCTACCGCCGCGAGACCACGGCCGAGCTTGACGAGCTGCGCCGGCACGGGCCGGAGCGGTGACGTCCTGGCTGTCCGCCATCGAGGTCCCGCGCCGATCCCCACGTCGACGGGCCGGAGCGGGACTGCCCGTCGCTCCGGCTAGGACGCAGGCCCAACGCTGGCGCGCCGGTAATCGGGGTGGACGGTTATGATCTGCGCCCTCTGTGTCGATAGGGGCGTGTGCTCGTAGGGGTCGAACACCTTGCGGGGGCACGAGGCGGGCTTGTCGAACGGGTCTATGCCCCGTGACAACAGGTAGTTACGGATGGCTGGTACGGTGTGGGGGAGCCAGAGGGGATTGAGAACATCCCCGTTCCGCATCCGCGTTTCATGGCCGTACCGCCACAGGACATCCCTGGTGTCCCAGTCCACGGCATAGAGGTCGGTCGCCTTGGCGATGCCGAGGGCATCCCAGAGCAGAACTATCAGCATTCTGATGGTCGCGTCCTAGGTCATCTGGTGCCTTCCGTCGTTCCATCGGTAGGCATTGTACATATCGCGGCGGGTTTTCAATCCCAAAAGTCCGCCAAGACCAGTTTCCCTTAGCGACCAAGGGTAGTTCCGCTTCCCCAGGAGGCGCAGTGAGAGCTTAAAGACGTTCTTCGGAGGGGCAGTGGACGTGATCTTGGGCCGTGTGGTACCGCCAGAGGCCACCCCCCCAACTACTTTTAGGAATGGGGATACAGGGGGCTTTAACTCGTCGCGCGGGACGACGTGCCTTCGGTTCCAGTCCACTTCATCGAGGTCGGAGATATACAGGACTCCCGCCATTTGCCACACCACGAGATAGAACATTCGGCGGAGACTGACGACTCCCGGTCGTTGTGCGCCCGCATCGGTCGGGTTCTTCTCCCACCGGCGAGTGAGGTTGCGACCGGATGCCCCCAATCCCAGTAGTCGCACAAACTGACCACGTGTTTCAATCTGCGAGTAGGCCATCCAAAGGCGGAGAGCCTCTTGGTGGTCTGCGTTGTGGGTGTTCCCTCTTAAGTCTTTAATTAAGTTAACTCCTCTGCTTGCTCTAGACCCCCCCTAGCCCGCGCTACTCTCATTCAATACCGCGCCCTCCACCTAGAGGTGCCTACGCCCCAAAGGCCGCTGCCCACCTCACTCACATGGAACTCTCCGCACCTTCCGAGTCCGCGCCCCTACTCATACGTCCACAGCTCGATATTCAGGTTCACCCCGGTGCCGTCCGAGTCCACGAGCCTCGCTTCCTGGTCCGGGAACGAGAAACCCGCTATCTGACTCTCGCCGGCGACAAGCGCAGGTCTACCTTCCGCGTCCGCGTCAAAGGTCAGGGTATCCGTTCCGCTCCCGTCGAGGAGTGGCAGACCCCATCCTCCCGTCTTCGGTTCCAGCACATACAGTTCTACCGTGCCCTGGACCTGGACGGACTTGTCGAACATCACTTCCACGTCCCCCTCGTCGTTCTTTGTCAGTCCAACGACCATCGCAACTCCCGGAGGTTCCGATTGCATCAATTCTTCCGGAAGGGCTAAGAAACTATCTCAAAATCATAACGCACAAATGCCTTGAGCGGTTTATGAGGTGATTCGTATGGTTTCTCCAAAAACATTTGGAGGAACTTCGTGAACAACCAAGAGGGCTTGGAAACCATATGGGAAGCGCCGGACGAGCTTTGGGAACTCATTGGGCCTATCATCTTGGAGGCAGACCCTCCCAAAGTCAGAGGCCGCAAGCGGGCTGACCCCAGACAGATGCTCAACGGCATCATTTTCCGCTTGCGCAGCGGGTGCCAATGGAACCGATTGCCGAAAGAACTGGGGGACGACAGCACAATCCATCGCACCTTTCAACGGTGGGTGGAACTGGGTGTCTTGCGCCGAATATGGGGAGCCTTGGTGGAACAGTGCGAAGAGTTGGGCGGCGTGGACTGGGAATGGCAGGCGGCAGACGGGGCCATGGGCAAGGCACGTTTGGGGGGGACCTGATTGGACCCAACCCAACGGATCGCGGCAAGGCTGGCAGCAAGCGGAGCCTGCTTGTGGAAGGACAGGGCGGCCCATTGAGCATTGTGGTTGCCGGAGCCAACGCCCACGACGCCACGTTGTTGGATGAGACCCTGGAGGCGATTGTGGTCGAACGTCCGCAACTCACCGAGGATGACCCACAGCACCTGTGCTTGGACAAGGGGTATGACAATCCTTCGGGTCGTCGAGCCGTCGCCAGACACGGCTATCGGCCACACATCCGACGCATCGGCGAGGAGAAGTTGGACGGTTCTGGGCGCAAGCGGTATCCTGCGCGCCGGTGGGTTGTGGAACGGACTCTAGCATGGCTCTCCAAGTGCCGTGCTGTTCTGGTACGCTACGACAAAAAGGCGTCGAACTACATCGGATTGCTGCAGCTTGCGTGCGCACTCCTGTGGTTCCGTCGCCAATGGCGACTTGCCATTTTGAGATAGTTTCTAAGTGCGCTACAGCTACTACTACCAGCCGGATGGTAGCATTACGGACGTTTTGAACTTCTTCGCTCTCGTGGAGTTGTGGCAGCAGGAACCCATCGTCAGAAAACTGTACCGGGATACCCCCAACGAGGACACGGTTCCCAGGAATACTTGGAAACTGCCTGTTTACCTCTACTACGAGGCCGGGACGGCAACGGCAGAAGACGAGTTGATCCAGAAGATCCGTCTCCACTTCGTTCAGGGCAGCAAGGCTGCGCTGAACGCCCGCGCCCCACAGAATGGGCTACTGCCCTACGGAACCGTCAACAGCGCCTCTTTCTGGGACGGCCACACCGAGACGATGAGGACGCGCGTGTGCGACGCGGTCCGGAACAGCGAACCGGAGAACCTGCAGGCCGCCTTCGACGGAGGCAGCACAGTCCTAAGCTGGGACGCGCCCACCCACGATGCAGAGTCGGTGACCGGGTACCGCATCCTCCGCGGAGTGGAAGGCGAAACACCGACGGAGCACGTGGCGGACACCGGCACGGCAGACACGACTTGGACCGACGAGAACCCCGCGCCGGGCGACTACGCCTACGCAGTCCAGACGGTCTACGACGGCTACTACCTGAGCCGGGAATCAGAGCAGGTGCGCCAGATCGTTGTCCTCACGACTCCCGCGCCTACGCCCACAGGCTTGGCCGCGGCCTCAACACACAGCTCCGTCGCACTCACCTGGGACGACCCCGGGGACAGCAGTATCACCGGCTACCAGGTGCTGAGAAGGGATACGTCCAACCAGGAGATCGGTGATTTCTCTGTCTTGGTCGACGACACCGGGACCTCGGACACCGCCTGCTCCGACACGGACGTGGTGGCGGGAAGAATGTACATGTACCGGGTGAAGGCCAGGAAAGGCAGCACGCTGAGCGCGGAGAGCGACTACGTGAACGTAAGGGTCCCACAGCCTCCCCAAGTGACGGCCAGCTTCGCCAGCGGGTCACACTCCGTGACCGAGGACGGGACCGCAGAAATAGCCCTGGAGCTGGAAGCAGACCCGGAGCGGACGGTGACGATCCCCATCGAGAGGACCAACGGCGGGGGAGCGTCAGACGATGACCTGACCGGAGTTCCCCGGGAGGTCACCTTTGACGCCGGGGAACCCCGGAAGACCTTCACCGTAACTGCGACCGACGACGCTGAAGATGACGACGGCGAGTCGGTGATCCTGTCCCTGGGCACGCTGCCATATCGGGTCCTGACCGGCATCCCGGACACGGCCGTCATAACCATCACCGACAACGATGAGCCGCTGGAGACGGCGGCGCCCACGGGCCTGAGGGGCCAAGCAACCCACGAGACAGTCACCCTGACCTGGGACGACCCGGAGGATGACAGCATCACCGGCTACCAGATCCGCCGCAGGGACACCTCCCACCAGGAGATCGGTGAGTTCTCCGTCCTGGTCGACGACACCGGGACCTTGGACACCGCTCACACCGACACGGACGTGGTGGCGGGAAGAAGGTATGTCTACCGTATCAAGGCCAGGTACGGCAGCACGCTGAGCGTGACGAGCGACTACGTGAACGTAAGGGTGTCCAGGCCCCCCGACGTGGAGGTCAGCTTCGAGGAGAGCGTGTACGCCATCAATGAGGGCGCATCCGCGACCATCAGGATTATCCTCAGCGCCGACCCCAAACGGACCGTGGTGGTTGAAATCACGCGGACCAACCAGGGCGACGCTGCCGACGAGGACCTGACCGGCGTACCGGAAAACGTCACCTTCATTCCGGGCGATATCGAAGCCTCCTTCACACTCAACGCCGACGACGACAGCGAATTCAGAGGAAATATTAGCGTCACATTAGCCTTCGGGACTCTGCCAGACAGGGTGAGCGCAGGGTCTAACAGTCAAGCCACAGTCTCCATCACCGACAACGATCCGGGAGTAAGCGCCAAGGCAATCAATCCCCCGGCCACGCACGACGGCTCGGCAAGCTTCCGGGTGAAGGTCCGGTTCAGCAAGCCGCTGAGAAACAGCCGCACCAAGGTGATAAAGGCCTTCAGAGACACCACCGGGGCGAAGGTCGGGGGAGCCCGGAGGGCCAACACCTCCGCCACACCCCTGGGCCAGCAGGACTGGGAAATAACGCTGAAGCCCACAGGCGGCGGAGACATCGTTATGAAGCTCAGGCCGGGGGGCCCTGCACCGCCCCCGGGCAGGTCTGCTCCAACGACTACAAGTGGGTCACCTCCTGGAGCGACGTAACCATCAACGGGCCCGTAGGGCCCAGACAATAGGGCAAGGTAACCAACGAGAAAGGAAACGAGCAATGAATCATGCCAGCCCCCCGGAGGGCGCCCGCAAAGTGAGGACCGCGAGACTGACCGCATGGGCCTCGGGCGCTCCTGCCCTCGCCCTCGCAGCCGGTCCCGACATCACTAGTACCTAGTCAACTTAATTACGAGAAGGATATAGTCGGTGCAGTCTGTCACGAGCATCCTGGATGGAAAAGCGCCAGTCGATGGAGGCACGAGCCTTATTGCGTTCCTCTTCGAGCGCATGGACATGTCGCCTCAGGTCAGTCTCATCCGGGACACGCTGTCGCAGACAACTACGGCTGAACACGCTCAGCTCGATCTCGGCCATGTTGAGCCAACTGCCGTGTACTGGAGTGTAGTGGAACTCCAGACGCTTGGCGATGCGCCGCGCTTCGACCGGCTCGAACGCATCGTAGAGCGAACCGAGCTTGTGGGTATTGAGATTGTCCAACACCACTCGGACCGACTCAGCGCTGGGGTATGCCTCGTCGACCAGCCACTTCATCTGATGAGCGAAGTCTACGGCAGTGCGGCGCTCGGTCACCTCGACGTGCCTCCATCCGCCCTTCGGTTCACAGAGCATGAACAGATTGCGCGTGCCGTTGCGTATGTACTCGGTGTCATAGCGTTCCACCCTGCCCGGCCGAGCCTCAATGGAAGGCCTCTTATCGGCCACCAACTGCTTGGATGTCTCGTCGAAACAGACCACGGGACGGTCAGCGTCGTAGTCTTCGTGGTACAGGTCAAGCACGTTCTCCATACGTGCCACGAACTCTCCGCTCACCTCGGGAATGCACCACTCCTTGTTCTGCCACGGCTTGAGTTCGTTTTTTTCAAGCGCTTGCGAATGCCCTCGTGGGAGATGGAGTCGACCACTCCCAACTCCACAGCCTTGCCTGCCAGCAACCTCAACGTCCAATGGTCGTGGCCGTCAGGCGCGGGGCTGCAGGCCAGGGCAATCAGGTGGGCCTCACCTTTCTCGTCCAGCTTGGGCGGCCTGCCGGGACGTCGCCGCTCCTCGAGGGCGCTCTGCAGTCCCTCATCCAAAAAGCGCTTTTTGATACGGCACACTGTAGCCGGAGCCACATCCAGCGCATCGGCTATCCGTACCACCGTCCAGCCTGCATCGGCTTTGAGCAAGATCCGAGCCCTGACAACCTCTCGCGCAGGGCTCACTCCTCCGCGCACCAGCTTCTGCAGGCGCTCGCGCTCATCATCGGCCAGTTGGACCACATACTTCTGTCGACTCATTGGTATACTCCGTTGCCAAGCATTCTCACTAGAGTATACCAGTTCTTATACTTATATAAAACTATGTTGACTAGGTACTAGGTCCCTGGTGGGCAGGGGTGGGTCAAGGTGAATATGTTGACCGAGCGCAGGGCCTTCATCAAGTCCTTCGTCAAGGAGATCGTCGTCATGCCCGGCGACGCCCTTGTCCGCTATGCCGTCCCGATGCCAGACGACAGCTTGATTCCGGGTAGGGCCACCGAAAAGGTCGTCCTCCCCGGTCCCGTTGCATCTACTATGCACGATGGTGGAGCGAGGGGGACGGTAGATGGTACCATCTACGAGATGTGGTTGGGTGCAAACGTCGTGAGGCAGGTCTAGCAGCTGGGCCTTAGCCACGCGCCAAGGATATCGAGGTCTATTGCCAAAACAGCATCCATCAGCAGCCCGAGGAACAAGTCAATGACTGTTACAACCGATCTGCAAACCGAAGCGGCTGAACAACAATTTCTCGCGACAACCGCGGAGAAATACAACGTAGAATATGCCAGCGGAAAGGTGACCGGATCAAGTTTCCCATACCACGAGGTACATAGCCTGCCGGGATACATCAAACGGAATACACCGGGCCTCGCCGCGGTCGACGTAACCAACGTACTCGCCCGCCACTTGGTGGAATATGCAGAGCGAAATGGATGTAAGTTGCCTTACCAGCAACGCGAAATATCGCGCTACCTTTGGAGACAAGCCAGCCGCGGTAAGCTGGCGTGGGAAGAGATTTTTGAGGTGGTCCGCGGGACCACGAAGAGGGATCGTCATCAGCCGATCGCCCACTACTTCGGCTACCGCGCAATAATGAAGAAGAAGGGAACCGCAAGGGACAAGAAACTCATCAAGCTGATCCGGTACATTACGCAGGAAGGCGAGTGCGCCGGGTGCCGGGCGGAATTCCGGTTTGACGATCTGACCCTGGACAGAATCAAGCCAAGGAAGGCGAACGGAACATACAATTTACGCAACGTGCAATTGATGTGCCAACCCTGCAACCAACGCAAGGGGGCCAGCTACGGCTAGTAGGCGACGTATCCATACCAGCGCGATGAGGTTAGCGCGGTTGGCGAGCCGGCTTGTGTCGCGTCATCAGGAGGCCCTCCATCCGCGTTTCGATGGGTGAGGATTATGTCCAGAGAGCTCCCCTAGTACGCGGGAAACACATTCCTTCTCGCCGAAATGACGGTCGGTCTGTTAGCGAAAAAAATATTCAATCCCGGTGCGTCGCGGCAGGCGAGGAGACCAGCCCTCAGATGGCAAGCGACACGGAGTAATTCGAGCGTATCACTTGCCCTGACTGCGCCGCGAATATAAGGGCCAGCGGGGTTGGTTAGTAAGCTGTACGCCTACGTGACCGTCGGTAAGCGTTACCGCTTCAAATGCGCGGAAGCGCCAGGGTGCGGGATCGATATGGGCTAGGCCACGCTGTCTATCGGGAGGCGTTGGGGATCGGGCCCTTGGTGACCCCGTTTCGCTCCATGGCTCGGATGTCGGTTTCGGGCACGCCGAGGATGTCTCGGAGCACATGGAGGTTGTCCTGGCCCAGCTCGGGGGCGAAGCGTCTCACGCCCAATGCCATCTTTGAGAACCTCCACGGGGCGGCAAGGTGGACGCGCCCCTCGGCGTCCCGCTGGAAGAAGCCCCTCGCCCGGAAGTGCTCGTTCTCGGCGACCTGCTTGTTGGTGAGCACGGCCCCCGCGGGCACCCCCGCGTCCTGGAGCAGACACATGACCGACTCGGCGCTTCGCTCCCGCGTCCAGGACCCGAGAATGTCGTCGAGCTCACCCTCGTTTCGCTTCCTCTCCGCCGGAGTTGCGAACCGACTGTCGGCCGCCAAGCCTGGCAGCCCCACGACCGCGCAGAGCGCCCGGAACTGCCGGTCCGTCTCGACGTCGATGGCGGCCCACTCGTCGTCCTTGCACGGGTATAACCCCGTCGGGGCGCGATCGGGGCGTTTGGCGCCGTCGGCCTCGACGGTCCGGCCATTCATCACGTAGTCCAGGACCGGCTCGGGAAGGGTAAAGATGTTGGCCTCTCGCTGCGACAGGTCGATCAGCTGTCCCTCCCCGGTCGCGGCCCGGTGGTGGATGGCGGCAAGCACGGCGACGGCTGCGAGCAGGCCGCCGTTGGGGTCTCCGTACTTCACCCCCGTCGGGCTCGGCACGGCGCCCGGGTAGCTGCTGATGCCAAGCAGGCCCGACATCGCCTCCTGCGTGGCGCCCATGCCCACGAACCCGGATTCCGGCCCTGTCCTCCCGAACGCGGGCAGCGCGACATAGACGATGCTCGGCGTGATCGCCCGGCAGTCCTCGTAGTCCACGCCCAGCCGACTGGTGACGCCCACGCTGAAGTTCTCCACCACCACGTCAGACATGGAGATGAGCTTGCGGATGTGACGTTGGCCCTCGTCGGTGCGGAGATCGATCGCGATCGCCAGCTTGTTCCGGCTATAGGCATGGTAGCGTCCGACACCCTTGCCGCGTCCGCCGTCGCCGCGCCGCGGCGACTCGACCTTGATGACCTCCGCCCCCAGGTCGGCAAGGATGCGGGTGCAGTACGGCCCCGCCCAGATGTGGGTGAAGTCGACCACCCTCAGACCCTCTAACGGCAGGCGGCCTTTCTCGTGGCCGTCACCGCGGCTCATCCGCTCGCCGCGAGGGGGAAGGGAGGAGCCGCCGTGCTCCCCCAGCAGCGGCGCGCGGCGCGTGACGAACGGCGTCCTCGACATCCTGAACGGCGCGCCCGGCATCGTCACACTGCCCGCGACGGGATGCCTCACCCGGACGAAGAACCGCCGGTGCCTCAGCTGCGGCGACTCCAGCAGGTCTCGCGCTGTCGCGACGTAGCCGTACGCGTGACCGTAACGCTGGGCCAGCCGGTACACCTCCTCCTTGGTGTGCTCGGATACCCATCGGCCGAACAGACGGGTCAGCTCCTCGGCATGCTCGCCGCGGCCCTCCTCCGTCGTGAAGCGGGGCGACGCGAGGTCCGGCAGGTCCTCCGACATCTCGCGGATGGCGCCCGTCCAGTCGGCGGACGACCTCCCGTAGGCCAGGACGTACCCGTCCCTCGCTTTCCATACGCCGCTGGGCTCCCAGTGAGTCCCGTCCTCTCCCCTCCGTGCCGCCGTCCCCAGGCTCCACGGGTCCGCTTCGCCCCTCTGCGACACCTTCTCATTGTAGAGCCAGCCGTTCATGGTGGCGCCGAGAATCGAGGTCAGGCTCTCCAGGTGCGATACTTCGACGTGCTGCCCTCCGAGCCGGTCGCGGGCGAGGAGCGCCGCGACCGCCCCGATGAAGCCGTGGCATCCGGCGTGGTAGTCGGCCAGGTTGCCGCCCTTCTTGAGAGGCGGGAGATGCCTGCTGCCGGCCAACCCTAGCTCACCGCTCAGCGCATGGACGACGAGGTTGGTCGCCGCGAAGTCCCGGTACTGGCCGGAGAGCCCAAACGGGGTGATCGATACCACTACGAGGCCGGGGTTCGCCAGCCACAGATCGCCGCCTGCCTGTCGTCCTGCTTGGACGCCCGCCTGTACGGGCAGGTCGGACAGGGCGGATAGGTACCCCAGCCCTGCTGTGTCGAGACCCGGAGGGCCGTCGATCAGCACGTCGGCCCGGTCGATCAGCTCCCGCAGCCGCTGCCGGTGCGATGGGTTGCTGGCGTCGACTACGACACTCTTCTTGCCGGCGTTCAGATAGAGGAACAGGCCGCTCGCCTCGGAGTCGGAGACGTCGTCCCGGAAGGGGCCCAGCCTTCGGGACACGTCACCGGAGGGCGGCTCGATCTTGATCACCTCAGCGCCGAACCCCGCCATCAGCTTCCCGCAGACCGGGCCCGCGATCCCCTCCGCGTGCTCCACGACAACCAGCCCATCGAGGGCGCTGGCGGTACCGTCCGCAGGCGTCCGCGGGGAAAGGGATATGTCGCTCTCGTCAGTTGACATCGTCTTCGCCGCCAGTCTAGCATCTGGCCGACACCAGTGTCCTGATTCAGGGATTCACTCGAAACATCGACCGCGGGAGGACGCCATGACCCTGACCGAAACGAGGACGTGGGACTATGAAGCGGTCGAGGTCGGTCAGCGGGCGCAGCCCATCGCCCAAGAGGTGACTCTGGACTCCATCGTCCGCCACGCCTCCACCTCGCGCAGCATGAACCCGGACCACTACTCGGATGCGCCCCCGTTCGCCATGCCGACCCAGATCTTCTCCCTCGCCCCCAAGAACAGGGGAGGTGTCGCCGAGAACAACGGGATGACGATCATCACCGCCCACGCGACCCCGTTCGCCAAGTGCGAGGGACGCTGGTTCGCCCCCATCCGGCCGGGAGACACCGTCACCAGCGTCGCAACCGTGCTGGAGAAGTACGAGCGGCGCGGCAACAAGTTCGTCACGCTCAGGCTCGAGGCCCACAACGGCCGGGGCGAGAAGCTGGCTGAGATCGACCACACGTCCATCTTCGAGTTCCGCAAGCGTGACCGGCCTCGGCCGGACTCCGCCGCCGCAGCGCGACGACCCGACCCGGCCCTCGATCCGTCGCCGCTCCAGGAGACGAGTCCGGACGAGGCGGTGGAGACCGTCACCTTCGAGACCATCGAGGTCGGCGGCGCGGTCCACCCCTTCACCATTCACTCGCCCCTTAAGAACGAGGTCGACGGAGCCGCGGTTCCTGAGGACGAGATGAGCAGCCAGTCGAGCGAGGCGAGCCACGAGCCCGGCCGCTTCCCCTGGGGCGCCATGCACGGAGTCGGCGGCATCACCATCATGGGCTACCTCGACGCGATGCTGGAGCGATGGGCCCCCGCCGGCACTCTCTACGGTGGAGGCCGCCTCCTCTTCAAGGCCACCAAGAACTTCCGGCCCGGCGACACCAACACCTACCGCGGCGCCGTCACAGCCAAGCGAGAGCGCCACGGCAAGCGCCTTGTGGACATAGAGATTACCGGCGCGAGCCGGCTAGGCCAGCTGACCGGGATCGCCGAGGCGACGCTCGTCTTCTAGGGAGCCTCCCAACAACGCTATGCTGGCCCGTCATTGCTACACCAAACCGGGCTCGAATCGGGCGGACATAGCGGGCGGCGGAAGTTCAGGCTCCGGCAAGTCCAGTTGATGGCAAAGTTTGGTCTGCCGCTCGTATTGCCGCCGCATATCGTCCGAGAGCGGTGGGTCTGAAATGCTGTAGACCGTAAGGACACTTTGGCAAGTATAGGGAGAGCACAGTACCCCGGTGGCCAGGCCAGTCAGGGCAATCGCGTTACGCGCATGGCCATCCTTGAGAGAGCCTCCCACTCCACCACTCTGGACTCCGGCCTTCGCCGGAGTGACGATTGACGGTGTGCCTACCAACCCCAAATACGATTGCCCTTCCGAGACAGTGCGAACGCTCCGTGCGAACGTGGAGTTTAGGAATCAGCATCAGTCACCCTACCCTAGCGACACGCCGCTTCCGAGGCCCGGTTCGGTCATCGACTCTGCGTCGAGGATGTCGTCGAGTTCCTCGCCGGAAAGGTCCGTCCGTCGGAGAGCGACCTGCTTGATCGACTCTCCGGTCTGTCCTGCCTCCTTGGCGATGGCGGCCGAGGCGTCATAGCCGATGTGCGGCACCAGCGTCGTCACGATGGCGAGACCGTTCTGCACCATGTCGGGCCCCTTGCTCGTCGCGGTCAGGCCGGAAATGCACTGGGCGGCGAAGTTACGGCAGGACGTCGAAAGGATCTCGATGGACTCCAGCAGGTTGTGCGCCGCGACCGGCATCATGACGTTGATCTCGAAGTTGCCAGACTGGCCTGCGACCATGATCGCCGTGTCGTTACCGATGACCTGCGCGGCGACCTGACACACCGACTCCGGAATGACGGGATTGACCTTGCCGGGCATGATAGAGCTGCCGGGCTGGACTGCGGGCAAATCGATCTCGCCGATGCCGGCCCGTGGTCCCGACCCAAGCCACCGCACGTCGTTTGCGATCTTCATGAGGCTGACGGCGATCGTCTTGAGGGCTCCACTCGTCTCCACGATGGCGTCGAGGGAGCTCTGCGCCTGGAAGTGGTTCGTCGTCTCGCGGACGGGCACACCGATCAGCTTAGTTAGTATTTCGCACACCTTGCCCGCGAACTCGGGATGGACGTTGACGCCCGTGCCCACCGCCGTGCCGCCAATCGCAAGCTCGGACAGATGAGTGACGGCGCTCTGGAGCCTCTCGATTCCGCGCTCGACCTGCCCCGCGTAGCCGACGAACTCCTGACCCAGCCGTACGGGTGTCGCGTCCTGGAGATGCGTACGACCGGTCTTGACCACCGGCATGAATTCATCGCCCTTGTCCCTCAACGCCGATTCGAGGTGGGCCATTGCCGGGAGGAGGCTGTCCTGAATGGCGCTCAGGGCCGCAACGTGAATCGACGTGGGGATCACGTCGTTCGACGACTGTCCGATGTTCACGTGGTCGTTCGGATGGACGGGATCACGTGAACCCCTCTCACCCCCAAGCATCTCAATCGCGCGATTCGATATCACCTCATTGGCGTTCATGTTCGTCGAGGTGCCGGAACCGGTCTGAAAGATATCTACTACAAACTGGGCGTCGTGTTTGCCTTCCGCGACCTCAGCCGCCGCCGTGCCAATGGTGTACGCAAGGTTCTTGTCGAGGAGTCCCAGATCAGAGTTCACCTGCGCCGCCGCGAGCTTGACCTGTCCGATGGCCCTGATGAAGAAACGTGGAAAGCGGAGACCGCTAATCGGGAAGTTCTCAACCGCCCTCATCGTCTGGGCGCCGTAGTAGGCGTCCGTGGGCACCTTGAACTCGCCCATGGAGTCTCGCTCGACTCTGAACTCTCTATCCTCGGACATCATTCCTCCCTTGAAGGGTTGGGACCTCAAGTCCCAAGTGTTTGGTCATGGCAACAGGGTGTCTAACATGAAATCGACGACCCGCTCGGCAACCGCCTTCTCGTGCCCATCCAGCCGATGGTCCGCGTCGGGAATCTCGGTGAACTGGACGGGGCCACGTAGGTCGTCCAACTGTCGCTGCAGTCGGGGTGAAGGCACAACGGCGTCGTTCTGGCCTACCACGAACAGCTTCGACCGCTTGTCCTTCTTGACTCCTGCAACATCAATGGAACCGAGGGGCGGCGCTATGAGCGCAATCGCCTTCGCCTGCTTGAGCTTAGAGAGAGCCCGGAGCACAACGGACGCTCCGAACGAGTAGCCGACGATGCCGATCTTCGATCCGTCCACGCCGGGAAACCCCTTGAGGAAGTTCAAGGCGTGCTTGACGTCGTTCCACTCCTGCTCGCCGTTCGAGAAATCGCCTTCGCTCCTGGCTACGCCCCGGAAATCGAAGCGGAGACTCGCCATCCCGCGCTCGTTCGCCTCGACCTCGACGGCAGACACGACCGGGTTGTTCATGTC
The DNA here is from genome assembly GCA_965247555.1 of Dehalococcoidia bacterium. Taxonomy (GTDB): domain Bacteria; phylum Chloroflexota; class Dehalococcoidia; order Lucifugimonadales; family VXLM01; genus VXLM01. The sequence continues at coordinate 1,594,191 of CBDFHR010000009.1, forward strand.
GCCGCCCAGCATGGGATGTGGATGGCAGATCAACACGGCAGGCACTAGTGCCGCGCCTTCACCGGGGGAAGCGATGACGCCGTCGAGGAGAATCTTCCCCGTGCTGTATATACCTATGGCCGAATACCGCATCATCGCGACGTTCTATGGTAGGTGACGCCATGGCGTTTGACAAGCGCTGCGTTGCCGTGAGGCATACCAGGGCGATCCCACTTGACGCCTGAGAAGAAGTACAGAATGTTGTAGATGACCGTTTGAATTAGTCCGTTGAGTGGACCGTCACCATGCTAAGTCTTTGAGAGAGGCGGTCCTCTGTGACTTCCAGATCATATTGACTTTGCAGGCCCATCCAGAATTCGGCAGAGTTACCGAAGAAGCGTGAAAGCAGCAGGGCGGTCTCGGCTGTGATAGACCGCTCTCCGCGAACGATTGAGTGAATCCGACGGGCATCCACACCAATCTCTTTCGCCAGCCGGTACTGGGTGATGTTCAGCGGGAGAAGGAATTCTTCATTGAGTATTTCTCCCGGGTGGATGTGCGGGAGCCTCTTTTCGTTGCGAGACACTTTCGTATTCATGGCGACCTCTTACTTCAATGATAGTCCACCATAGCCACTTGCTGCCGGCACCTTTCGCTCTATGGCGAACTTCGGCTAGAATCTTCTCCGTCCATCCATCAAGCTGTGAATTCAGACGAGGAAACGTCAATGCGAATAGTCGAGCTGCGAAGCGATACGAAAACCCTGCCAACTCCGGCCATGCGAGAGGCGATGGCGACCTCTCAGTACGGGGACGACATGGTGGGCGACGACCCCACGGTCAACAGGCTAGAGGCGATGGCGGCGGATATGCTCGGTAAAGAGGCGGGGCTGCTGCTGAGCAGCGGGACGATGGGGAACCTCGTCCCGATTTTGGCGCTCTGCCAGCGGGGCGACGACATCATCATTGGGGACAAGTCGCACATCTACCGAGCGGAGGCGGGTGGAGCTTCCGCATTGGGCGGTGTCGCCTATCACCCGATCCCGAACTTGCCGGATGGCACCCTCGACCCCGACGAGGTGGAGGCGAACATCCACCCTGCCGACCAGCACTACTCTCCCACGAGACTCATCGCGCTGGAGAACACGCACAACGCATGCGATGGACGTGCACTAACTCCCGACGAGATCGCATCCGTGGCCGCGGTAGCCCACGAGTACGACGTTCCCCTTCACATCGATGGCGCTCGCCTATTCAATGCGGCGGTTGCGCTCGAAACTCCTGCGGCGGAGCTCGTCAAGGACGCCGACACGGTGACCTTCTGCCTCTCGAAGGGGCTCGGATGCCCGGCAGGATCGCTCTTGGTCGGCGATCACGAGACTATCGACAAGGCTCGGAAAGTACGCAAGATGCTCGGCGGCGCGATGCGGCAGGCTGGCATCATCGCGGCTCCGGGGATCGTGGCGCTGGAGACGATGATCGAACGCCTCGCCGACGACCACGCCAACGCTCGGAAGTTGGCGCAAGGCCTTGCGGACATCCCCGGCTTCCAGATCGACCCTGACGATGTCCACACGAACCTCGTCTTCGTGACAACCACGGACGAGTTGCCGGCGGGAATCGCCGGAAAGCTCGCTGAGCAAGGAATCATGGTCGGAGACCGTGGGAATAATCTCTGGCGGCTCGTGACCCACAACGACGTTTCGTCGGATGATGTCGACCACGCCCTCGACGCTATCGAGACGACGGTCCGGGAGTCGATGGCCTAACCTGCGATCCTAGCAATCAGCGAAAGCCGTTCGCCCAAGAATTCTTTTTCAACAGCCTCTTACGCTTCGAGAGACCCTTGGCCACTCTCTACGTCCCGGTCGGAACGCTGACCCCACCACTTGCATAATCGCTCGCGGACCTCGATCTCGTATCCCTGGTCACCGGGGCGGTAGTAACGGTGTCCGCGAACGCTCTCGGGGAGGTTTTGCATCGGGGTGAAGCTGCCCTCGTGGTCGTGGGCGTACTTGTAGTCCTCCCCATAGCCGAGCCCCTTCATCAGGCCAGTGACTGCGTTGCGGAGATGTAAGGGGACGGGGTCGTTCCGTGACGTTTCAACGTCCTGCAACGCACGGTTCAGCGCCATGTAAGAGGCATTGCTCTTGGGCGCGGTTGCCAGGTAGACCGTCGCCTCGGCAAGGGGAATCTGGCCTTCCGGCATCCCGATGAAGTGGACGGCCTGCTGGGCCGCGACGGCGACAGACAGGGCGTTAGGGTCGGCCATCCCAACGTCCTCAGCCGCAAGGATGACGAGCCGACGCGCAATGAACATCGGTTCCTCACCGGCGTCGATCATGCGAGCAAGGTAGTAGAGTGAGGCATCCGGGTCGGAACTTCTCATCGACTTGATGAAGGCGGAAATAGTGTCGTAGTGCTGGTCGGCAGACTTGTCATAGACCTGTGAACGGCGCTGAGCCGCGTCTTCAACCGTTCGGGCCGAAACCTTGCGAATGCCGCTCTCGTCGGGCCGGGTCGACTGCACCGCCAGCTCCAGCGTGTTCAATGCGATTCGCGCGTCACCGTTGGAGAACAGCACGAGAGCCTGCATCGCGTCCTCGTCGAGCTCGGGTCGAAGCGCGGCCAAGCCGGTCTCAGTTTCGCTGATGGCTTTGAAGATGATCTGTTCGATCTGCTCGGCGGTCAGGGCCTTGAGCACGAAGACTCGGGACCGGGACAGGAGGGGCGAGTTGACCTCAAACGACGGGTTCTCTGTGGTGGCCCCAATGAGGACGACCGTCCCGTCTTCTACGTGTGGGAGGATCACGTCCTGCTGCGCCTTGTTGAAGCGATGTATCTCGTCGATGAACAGGATCGTGCGCCGTCGCTCCATGCCGAGACGGTCCTTGGCTTCCCGAACGATGGCTCGCAGGTCCGCCACGCCCGATCCAACGGCGCTCACCGAACTGAAATGGCTCTTTGTGACGTTGGCGATGAGGTTGGCGAGGGTCGTTTTGCCGGTTCCGGGCGGCCCCCAGAGAATTATGGAGGGTATGCGGTCGGCCTCGATGCTGCGGCGCAGGACGGTATCGGGACCGACTATGTGCTCCTGCCCGACAAACTCATCGAACGAGCGGGGGCGCATTCTGGCGGCCAACGGCGCGTGTCGGTCGAGTTGCTGCCTAGCGCTGTTCTCGAAGAGTGTCATGCAACGCAGTATACATAAGGAAAGCGCGAAATACGTGTGGGAATCACGCGCAGTTTAGGGGGCAGCCTTCTGCCTTCGGTGCTCCTAGCGGGGAGAAAGCAACGACTGCAATGTCCAAAGGGCAACTGGTCATAAGCTTCAGCCAGTGAGCTGTAGGGGGTTTAAGTCTTGCCGAATATTCAAGTAGGACAGATGCTATGGGGCTATTTTGACTCTTGGCAGTACCACTATTGAATTGTGGCTGATCATTAGAGACTCATGGGGCCTGCCACTCCTCAATTTCGATTCGACAGCACAGTTGGTCGTGAAACCGCACATGCTTCTAACTTGCAAGACGGAGAGGTTTAGCGAACTAGTAGGCCAGCCGCATTCAGCGGCCAGAGGCTCGATGGGCCGTCGTGAGTACCATTCTTAGTGCGTAGGTGCGAGACAATGGTAGCGGGGAATTGAGGTACCCGTGAGCCGTAAAATTGGATACAGCCGTTTGGGTCAAGCGGATCTAGAGAGGAGTGTTCTGACTTCAGCCGTCCCGTTCTTCTGCTAAGTGTCCGCGCCACGGTCTTCCAGGGTCCTAATAAGTTCCTTGGCGTCCTCAATACCCTCCCCCACCGAAGCCTCGTCCAAGAACGCCTGATAGAAATTAGGTAGTGTTGATATTTCATCTTAGCCATATGAGAGCGCCGACAAAGTGGAGGAATCCGAGGTACCTATTTGCCAGCTTGTCGAATCGGGAGAAGATGTGGCGGTGGTGCTTGATCTTGCCTATGAAGCACTCGACGAGATGCTGCTCTCGGTACAGATACTCATCGTATGAGGGTAGCTCCCTTCGGTTCGAGCGAGGCGGGATCACCGGGGTAGTCCCGTTGCCGATGATCGACTCACGAAACTGGCGGGAGTCATATGCGCGGTCTGCAATCACATACTCACTCTCCATACCGGATATGAGCGCCTCAGCCTGAGTGACATCGTGCTCTTGCCCTCCGGTCAATCTGAATCTCAACGGGTTGCCGAGGCCGTCGACACCGACATGGACCTTTGTAGTGAACCCACCTCGGCTGCGACCGAGGGCTTGAGATAGTTGCCCACCGTTTTTTTGGGAGCGCCCGCAGCGGAATGGTGGGCCCGGACTACGGTACTGTCGATGATCAGGTACTCCATGTCAGGGTTATCGATGAAATGCTGATGCATTCGTTCCCATATTCCGCCCTCACACCATCGGGCAAACCGCTTGTAGACGCTGTTCCATTTCCCGTACTCGGAAGGCAGTAGCCTCCACGGCGCACCAGACCTGCTCATCCAGATGATGGCCTCGATGAACCGCTTACAGTCGGACTCCTGTCCGACATACAAGTCTGGCTGACTACGAAGGAACTCCAACACCCGTGACCATTGTTCTGGAGATAGTTTAATTGTTGACATATACCCAGTATAATATAAATGTCAACACTACCTAGCATGAAGTGCCTCGATTGATCGGAGCAGCCTCCTCTTATGGCTCGCGTGGGCCGGGTCCCGATTGATAAGCATGTTGGCATTTTCGATCAGTCGCCAGTGCGACCCCACAGGCCAGTTCTCCTGACGGGCAATGGAGTTCACATAATGGGAAACCGCCCCCCATGCTTTCTCGGAAGCCTGGAGCAGATCGCCCTTAGAGGGTGTGTGAGAAGTTCAAATTAGGTTGGTGCTAAGCGTCGGAGCATTAGATGAATCATAGCTATGTGGATCCAGGCCTCCGTTGTATCGGACAGAGCTTCGTAGTCCCCGTATCAAGTACGGGGCAGGCTCTTGCTCAGCCGACGGCACCTGCTGAGCCACGCGAATGTTCGTTCAACCACCCATCTTCGCGGCAGCACCTGAAAGTGGTGGCTGTCCCTGGGGCGCTTGACAATCTCGAGCGCCCAGCCTGTCAGGGCCCAGACCCACTCGATCAGCTTTCCAGCATAGCCAGCATCGGCCCAGACCAACCTCATGCGGGGAAACCGCCCTATCAATTTATCGATGACCAGCTTCGCTCCATCTCTATCCTGGATATTGGCAGGATGCACCACCACCGCCAGCAGCAACCCCATGGTATCTACAATGATGTGTCGCTTTCGACCGTTGACCTTCTTGCCAGCGTCATAGCCACGAGGCCCCCTTTTTCCGTCGTCTTAACAGACTGGCTGTCTATGATGGCCGCGCTAGGTGTTGGGTTGCTGCCTTCGGCCTTCCGAACTTTGGGCCGCAGGGCCTCATGGACTCGTTCCCATGTACCATCCTGTCTCCATTCCCGAAAATACCACCACACGGTGCCCCAAGGCGGGAGGTCATGCGGCATGGCTCGCCACGTGCAGCCGTTGCGCAGAACGTACACAATGCCGTTGACGACCTCCCGTAGGTCTACAGTACGTGGCCTTCCCCCGGTCTTGGCTGATGGGAGTAGGGAAGCCAGAACATCCCACTGTTCGTCCGTCAGGTCGCTGGGGTATGGTTTGCGTTTCATACCTCCATTCTAATACATGTCCAAGACTTCTCACACACCCTCTTAGAGGTTCGTCAGAGTGAATCGATGGGAGGTTGATTTCGCAATAGGACAAAAGTCGTATACTGCAAATTTCGTCGGACCTTGACATGTGTGGTGGGCGGTACTGGATTCGAACCAATGACCTCAGCGATGTCAACGCTGCGCTCTAACCAACTGAGCTAACCGCCCGCCCTATGCCTTCAAAGTGTAGCAACAGGGTTGGAAGCCGGTCAAGGAAGCCGGTTGCACACACCAATCGTCTTGAGTGCAGCTTGACCTCACGTCATACGCCTCCGTATGGTATTTCCATTAAACAGACCGTTTCTGAACATGGAGGATGCGCAATGCCCGTACTGACCTACCTCAACTTCAACGGCATCTGCCGTGAGGTGCTCGAATTCTATCGCTCCGTCTTCGGCGGAGAGTATCTGATTATGCAGACGTTCGGCGACGGCCCGGATGACATGGGCATTGCCGAGTCGGACAAAGACAAGATCATGCACGCGACGCTCATGATCGGCGACGGCGTCATCATGGCGAGCGATATGCCTTCAGGCTTTGGACCTCCCCCGGTGGTGGGCAACAATTTCTCGCTCACCTACCCCACACAGAGCAAGGAGGAGACCGACGAGCTGTTCGCCAAGATGTCGGAGGGCGGCACGGTGACTATGCCGGTGCAGGAGATGTTCTGGGGCTCGTACTTCGGCTCCTGCACGGACAAATTCGGGATCAACTGGCAGTTCAACTACGAGATGCCACGGGAGTAATCCACGAGCAAGAAAGTTGCAGAGGCAATCAGCAAGTCGACGCGCCTTCTTAGGCTGTCGGTGGGTGCCCTGTTGATTGTCGCGCTCGGGGCGTGCGGAGGCGGGGGATCTTCCGACGACGACCTGATCGAACTGGGAAGAACTATCTACGCCGAGGACTGTCAAGTCTGCCACGGTGAGGCGAGGACGGGAAGAGGTGGCCTTGCAAATGCGCCGGTGCACGGGCCGGATGGACATACCTGGCACCATCCCGACGGTCAGTTGCGGGAGCTCATCCTCGGGGCGCTGGACTACCCTCAGAAGACAATGCCGTCTTTCGTGGGGAGATTGACGGACAGTGAAGTCGACGCCGTGCTGGAATACATAAAATCCAACTGGGACACCCCACAGCTCGAGTGGCAGGCAAAGGTCAGCCGGAATGAGCTCGAACTCAACCGCAGCAAGGAAAGCCAGTGAGCACCCACGGCTTCCGCCTCGCTTCCGCCCATGCCAATGTCACAGCGGGAATCCTTCTTGCCGCAATCACGTTGCTAGTCTTGTCGGCGTGCTCATCGTCACCCGACGACGCCAGCCCCGTTGCCGCAGAACAGCCCTCCGTCACGACCTCCACCGCCCCCGTCGCCCGGTCGGGACAAGAGATATTCGCTTCGGTCTGCTCGGCCTGCCACGGCTTGCAAGGTCAAGGCCAAGCGGACTGGCATATCCCCAAGGAAGACGGCACTTTGCCCGCGCCTCCTCTGAACGGCGACGGGCATACGTGGCACCACGGCGACGGCCTCCTGTACCGGATCGTCCGCGAGGGGGGTAAGATACAGGAGGACCCGGTCCTGCTGCCCAATTTCAAGAGCGCTATGCCGGCCTTTGGCGCTCAACTGAGTCATGAAGAGATAGTCGAGGTGCTTACCTACATTAAAGGCTGGTGGGGGGACAAGACCAGCCGCAGTCTAAGCATTGTAGAGGCTCAGGCCAACAAGAGCATGGGCGATCCATTTCCCGATGGCTAAAGGGTGTCTGATGAATCAATCGAAACCGTTCGTGGTGAGCTTGTCGAACCATGAACGACGCCTCGACCCTTCGACAGGCTCAGGGCGATCGGAGTTACTTTGAACACCCTTTACGGACCGACGCAAGTCCACTATTGCCAAGCATCTGCAACATGACGTGAACGCAAGGTCGAAAGGAACACCATGAAGATCACCAAAGTTGAATCGCTGTCCGTCGACCGATTCCTGTTCGTAAAGGTCCACACCGACGCCGGCATAACCGGTATCGGCGAGTCGGGGGCGTGGGGCTTTCTCGAAGCGTCGAAGGCCGCTATCGAGAAGTTCGGGCGCTACCTCGTAGGGGAGGATCCGCTGCGGATCGAGCACCACTGGCAGTACATGTACCGGTTCGCGCATTTCCGGGGCGCTGCAATCATGGGGGCGCTCAGCGCGATAGACATCGCCCTCTGGGACATCGCCGGGAAGCACTTTGACGTACCTGCGTACCAGCTTATGGGCGGCGCGGTTCGCGACAAGGCCCGCGTCTACTATCACGTTCTCGGCGACACCCGCGAGAAGCTCGTGGAGGGTGTTGCGGCGGCGCGGGAGGAGGGATTCACGGCAGTCGGCCACCTCACGCCGTTCCTGGACGAGGACAGGTCGATTCCGTATTTCAAGACGCACGTCGACAAAATGGAGGACGCCATCGAAGCCGTGCGGCAGTACCGCGAGGCGGCGGGCGACAAAGTGGACATCTGCATCGAGATACATCGCCAGCTCACTCCTGCGGAGGCCATCGTGCTCGCCAAGGGAATCGAGCAGTACCATCCTATGTTCTATGAGGACCCGACACTGCCCGACAACCTCGACGCGATGGCGCTGATCGCGAGCAAGATTTCCATACCCATCGCGACGGGGGAGCGTATTCACACCATCCACGAGTTCCAGATGCTGCTTCAACGCAACGCCGTACAGTACGTCCGCCCCGACGTGTGCATGGCGGGCGGACTCACGCACTCGAAGAAGATCGCGGCGCTCGCGGAGGCGCAGTACGTCGGGGTGATTCCGCACAATCCGCTCGGCCCGGTGAGCACCGCCGCCTGTCTTCAGCTTGCGGCCTGCATTCCCAACTTCACCATCCAGGAATACCCGCTCGGCGAACACGAGCCGCCAAAGAGCGAGATCGTCAAGACGCCGCTGCAGGTCGAGAACGGGTTCCTGCTCATCCCCGGCGGGCCGGGGATCGGCATCGAGTTGGCGGACGACGCCCTCGAACGTTTCCCTGAGCGGCCGCGCGAAGTGGTAACCCGTCTCCACGTGGACGGCTCGGTCGTCGATCAATAACAATCGGAGGAATCATGGCAAAGTACAGCGTGAGTGTCGAAGTGAATAGACCCATCGAAGAGGCCTGGGAAGTCTTCATGGACGAGTCGAAGATGGGCGAGTGGCTCGAAGGTTACAAGAGCATGGAGGTGCTGGAGGGCGAACCTCTCACCGTCGGCAGCAAACACAAGATGATGTTCGAGGAGAACGGGCAGGAGCTTTCGTTCACCGAGACGGTTACGGCCATCGATCCACCCAAGGAGTTCTCTTTCGACTTCGACCACGACATTATGCGCAGCAACATTCAGATCACGCTTGAGAGCGTTGGGCCCACGTCGACGCGCATCACGAACCGCACGAACGTGATGGTGGACGGGTTTATCCCAAACATCTTCATGTTCTTCATGAAGCCGAAAATGAAGAACCGCCAAAGCAGGGGCTTCGCCCGCCTGAAGTCGTTGATCGAGGCGAGTTGATTCATTGAACGCGCAAGACATTCGCAGCGTCGCGGTTATCGGCGCAGGTCTCATGGGGCACGGCATTGCCATCGAGTTCGCCCGCGCCGGATACGACGTGGGGCTCCATTCCCGTTCCAAAAAGAGTCTCGAACGAGCGAGGGGAATGATACAGGACAGCCTCGAACGCCTGCGCGGCCTCGGCAACCTCTCGGAGCAGCAGGTAGAGGCGGTGCCGGACCGTGTGCGGATGAGCACCGACTTGGGCGAAGTAGTCGAGGACGCCGATCTGGTGATCGAATCGATCTACGAGGACATCGACGCCAAGACGAAGCTGTTCGGCAAACTGGACAACCTCTGTCCCGACCGCACGATTCTCGCCAGCAACACGTCCAGCTTCTTGCCCAGCAGACTCGCCGCTGCGACAACACGACCAGGGAAGGTCATCAACGCGCACTTCCTCAATCCGCCGTTCCTCGTGCCGCTCGTCGAGGTTGTCCCGACGGCGCAGACTTCGGCGGATACGACCGGCGTCGTGATGGAAGTGCTGACCTCGCTCGGCAAACAGCCTATCATGGTGGAGCGTGAGGTGCCGGGCTTCGTCGCCAGCCGGCTGCAGATGGCCCTGCTCCGAGAGGCGATATGGCTTGTCGAGAACGAGGTCGCGTCGGCAGAGGATGTCGACATAGCGATCAGCGCCGGACTCGGACGAAGGTGGGCGACGGCAGGCGTGCTCCACGTGCTGGAAGTCGCGGGGTGGGACCTGATATCGCGAGTAGCTGCGGACGTGTTCCCACACCTCTCCAATGCAGACGACCCGGCTTTGCTGCGCGACATGGTCGAGCGCGGCGACACCGGCGTAAAGGCCGGCAAAGGATTCTATGAGTGGACCCCGGACAAGGCCGAGGAGCTGCGAAAGCGCATCGCGAAGGGGCTGGTCGAGATCGACAAATTGGATTGACCGGATTTCGCCGGTGCGGGTACAATACTCCCACTCCGTTCCAAAGGTAGAGACGCTTGGGAACCCCATAGCCGTACTTAACCGAATCTTTTCGCCCACTACGAGGCCTCCCGTGGTCCGCTAGGACTGCGCGGGAGGCTTTCTTAATGTCCTAGACGGACTCCATTCTTGATACCATGAACCGGCGCGCGTTCCGGCGCGCGCGTTCCCACAGGAGACAACCACACATGTCACAAGAGACGGACTTAGTCGAACTGCGAAAGCGAATACGGCACTCAGCCGCACATGTCATGGCCGACGTGGTCACGCAGATGTTCCCGGAAGCCAAGCTGGGCATCGGGCCGCCGACGGACGAAGGCTTCTACTACGACTTCATGGTGGAAGAGCCGTTCTCCGAGCAGGACCTGTCGCGCATCGAAAAGCGGATGCGACGGGTGGTCCAGCGGAACCTGACGTTCGAGTACCACGAGTACCCGCGCGACGAGGCCGAACGCATGAACGCCGCGGAGCCTCTGAAGATGGAGATCATCGAGGAGATCCCCGAGGACGAGAAGATCACGACATACAGGCACGGGAAGTTTGAGGACCTGTGCGCCGGGCCGCACGTCGAATCGACGGGGCGGATACCGGCGTTCAAGCTGCTGAGCGTGGCGGGCGCATACTGGCGCGGCGACGAGAACCGCCCGATGCTCCAGCGCATCTACGGGACGGCCTTCGAGTCGAAGGATGCCCTCGACGAGCACCTCCACCGCATCGAGGAGGCCAAGAAGCGGGACCATCGACTCTTGGGGCGACAGCTTGACCTCTTCTCCATCCACGACGAGACCGGGCCGGGGCTGATAATCTGGCACCCCAAGGGGGCGAGGACGCGGGGCATCGTTGAGGACTTTTGGCGCGAGCAGCATCGACTGCACGGCTACGAGCTGGTATACACGCCGCACATCGGACGTGCCAGCCTCTGGGAGACGAGCGGGCACCTGGGCTTCTACAAGGAGAACATGTACCCCGCCATCGAGATGGAGGGGCAGGACTACTATCTCAAGCCGATGAACTGCCCGTTCCACGTGGTGTACTACCAGAACGACCTGCGGAGCTATCGCGACCTGCCCATGCGGATAGGAGAGCTGGGGACGGTGTACCGGTACGAGCGCGGCGGAGTCGTGCAAGGCCTCCTACGAGTTCGCGGCATGACGCAAGACGACGCTCACATATTCTGCAGGCCCGACCAGGTCGCGGACGAGGTGAACGGCGTCCTCGACCTGACGTTCTTCCTCCTTAGCAGCTTCGGGTTCAGCGACTACGACGTGATGCTTTCGACGAAGCCGGAGAAGGCGGTCGGAGGGGACGACCAGTGGGACCTCGCCACGGAATCGCTGCGGAAGACGCTCGTGGAACGCGGAATCGACTACCAGATGGACGAGGGCGGCGGCGCGTTCTATGGCCCGAAGATCGACATCCACATCCGTGACGCCATCGGGCGGCTCTGGCAGATCACGACCGTGCAGTTCGACTTCAACCTGCCGGAGCGGTTCGGCTTGACGTACATCGGAGAGGACGGCAAGGAGCACCGGCCATACATGGTGCACCGGGCCCTGCTCGGCACGATGGAGAGGTTCATGGGCGTTCTCATAGAGCACTACGCCGGGGCCTTCCCCGTGTGGCTGGCGCCGGTGCAGGCCGTCGTAATCCCGATAGCCGACCGTCACGTCGAGTACGCGCAAGAGGTAAAGGCCCGGTTGGAAGCCGCGAACGTGCGCGTCGACGTCGACGACGGGAACGACCGCATGAACGCCAAGATTCGCAACGCCCAACTGCAGAAAATACCGTACATGCTGGTTGTCGGGGACCGCGAGATCGAGGCAGGGGCAGCCGCCGTGCGGCTGCGGTCGGGGGACGACCTCGGCGCGCTGCCGGTCGACGAGATCGTTGTGCGCATCGCCCACGAGGTCGAGACGAAGGCGTAGCCCCCTCTCTGTATCTCTCCCCCGTCCAACGGGGGAGAGATTATCGGATCTTATGGGCTGCGTATGACGGCGGGATCCATCGTGAGAGGGCTTTGTAAACACCCCTTTGAGGGAACGCTATCTCTGACGAACCAGCTTTTGCAGCGACCGGACCTCTCGCGGCGGGTCGAGGCGTGAACCGTATGCGGCGTATGACACCTCGGCGACGTAGATGTCGCCGTGAGAGTCGACTGAGATGCCGTGCGGGGTGATGAACTGTCCGGGGCCCAGCCCCTGCGGCTCGTCGCCGACTCGCGCAATCACGTTCCCATCCAAATCGAACACGGTCACGCGCGGGCCAAGACGCTTGCCCGTCCAGTTTCCCCAACCCATCGGGTTCCGGGGAATGCCCGCGTACATTTCGCCGACGTAGGCAAGTCCGTTTCCAGCGTCGATGGTGATGCAGGACGCCATTGCGAGGTCGTTCCATTGGGTTTGGAAGTTTCCCGACGAGTCGAAGACCTGCACTCGCTGGTTCTCGCGGTCGGCGACGTAGACGTTCCCCTCGCCGTCCGTCGCGATGTTGTGTACCGTGTTGAACTCGCCCGGATCGGTCCCCGACCGTCCCCACGAAAGCAACAGCTTGCCGTCCGTCGAATACTTGTGGACCACGGCGTTGCTGTATCCATCGGAAACGTAGATATCGCCGGTGTTCGGGTCGACGGCTGCGTGAGTCGGGTTGCTGAATGGCTTGCCGCTGAGCCTGCCCGATCCGTGGCCCTTCTCGCCAAGCGTCATCAGCAGTTGGCCGTCGAACGTGAACTTGCGAACGGTGTGATCGGCTGCGTCGATGCAGTAGAGCGACCCATCGGGGCCTATGGCCGCTCCGTGAGCGCTGGTGAAGACGCCCTCGCCCCATGAGTTGATGACTGCGCCGTTGCGGTCGAATACGATGACGGGATGCTCGCCGCGGTTGAAGACGTAGACGTTGTCGTTCGCGTCCACCGCAACCGATGTGGCCTCCTTGTACGACCAGCCCTCCGGCAGGTCTCCCCAATCGTCGCCCGATACCGAATACCTGTACTCGCCGTCACCTATGATCGTCACCGTTCGCCTCCTGTTGCGGCCCTCTGCCAGACGATTCGCCCCTGCCGCGACTTCCCCGCCAGCACCATGGGAGGGGTCGTCAGTATAAGTTCATCGCCATCGAGGTGGACGTACCTCACCTGCTCGGTGCCCACGCGGTTCGGGTAGAAGGCCACCTCGATCTTGTGAATGACCCGGTCGCCTTGGTAGTCGTAGCGGCCGCAGTACGCTACGAACGTACTCGCCGCAGCCAGCTTCTCCTCGTCCGTGCCCGCCAGCATATCGCCCGCCGCGAAGTTCTTCCTGCCAGCGGCCATCATGAGGACCGACATGTAGCCGTCGGGCGTGTACATGATGTAGCCCGACGCGTCCTCGCCCAGGGGATACAACACGTCATCCCCGGTATGGGCCTCGTAGGTGACGAGCCGCCACGCTCCAATGAGGGGGTTGGGGTCCATTCCTTGGCCTCAGTCTCTTGGTGTCCCGATGAATTGCGACAGGTCGGTACCGTCTAATCGTCGGGACGGCCTATGTTCTTCTTTTGGGTTGGCTGCCATCCCGTATCGTGCTGGTAGACCTTGCCCATCTCGAGGAGCTCCGGGAGGTCGGCGCGGGAGCCGTCGCGGACGTAGCGGCTCTGCTCGTGCTCGTGGCTCATCTCGATGGCGTCGAAGTTGCACACGTCTACGCAGATGCGGCACAGGATGCAGCGGTTGAGGTTGATCTCGAACTCGTCGATGATCTTTCGCCGCTTGGACATGCCCTCCGGGTGCTGGGGATTGTCCTTCATCGTGGCGCTCATGCACTGAGTTGGGCACTCGCGCACGCAGACCATGCAGCCGGTGCAGTACGGCTCGTCGGCGGTGTAGTCCCAGAGGAGGGCCGGAAACCCCATGAAGCGTTCCTGCACGGGGAGGCGCTTGTTGGGATCGGGGTATTGGCCGGTCACCGGAGACCGTCTCATGGACTTCAGGGTAACCGCGAGGCCTTTGAGGAGTCCGCTCACCTAACCGCCGCTCAGGGAATGAGGATGACGGCGTTCATTGTATCAGGCGGACGACCACGACGCAGACATGGTCGTTGCAAACCCCGCCTTATTGCATCTGGCTGGATCGGCCGCTAAGGATTGCTCGGGAGGCGGTCGATGGGGCTTGACGGCGTTGCCACGACAACGAGATTTTTCGAAAACTGTTGCAATTTGTCGCAATTTGTCGCATTTTGCGTGTTATTGTCAAGTTAGCCGAGTCTTTTCCGAGAGCGCGTGACCGGACGAACCGTTGCGCATCACCCCGCGGAATACAGAATGAATGTTTCGGACACTTCTTAAGAGTGACATGCTGCAGGCAGGTGCGTCAAATCGAGAATTGGGGTAGTATGGGCGCAGCATCGATCACGACTCAAGGAGGCGAGCATTGAGTTCAGAAAGTACACAGCCGACGAAAAGCAAGGTGGCCGCCGGAGTATTGGCAATCGTGACTGGTGGATTTGGGATTCACAAGTTCTACTTGGGGTACACTGGCCCGGGCATTATTCTTCTCGTGGCTTCGATCATCAGTGCAGTCACGACAATAATATTAATCGGGATAGTCGGTCTCCTTGCCATCGGAACGATCTGTTTGATCGAGGGCATCCTCTACCTGACAAAGACGGATGAGGAGTTCCACGAGACCTACGTGGTGAACCGGAAATCCTGGTTCTAGCCCCGGTAGGCGTGAGATAACGAGCCCAGCTAGCGCTGGTCGGCGACGACTACTTCGCGGCCCTCGCGGCCTGAGCGCACCATCGCTAGCGAGAAGCGCAGGACCTCCCGCGCCTCCTCGCCGGTGAGGTCGGACTTGCGACCGTCCGATATGGCTTGGACGAAGTCCTCGATTGCCAGCCGGAAGCCGGCGGTGTAGTCGATTTCGAGATTGGCGATGCTCGTCATAGAGCCGTCGCGGAGTATCTCGATTGGGGGCCGCGGCACCATCTGGCCGTTTGGCCCTTGATGGACGTAGAGGATTCCCCGGCTGCCAGTTATCTCAATCGACACGTCGATGGGGTAGTGCGTTGAGCGGACGATCAGCGCCTCGGAGTGGACGGACTCGCACGTGCCGTACACGTCGCCGTTCGAGTACTTCCACACGATCATGCCCGGATTGTCGAGGGTCCCGCCCGACACGATCTCGTGGTGGCGGACGACTTCGGTGCTGCCGATGTACGCGAAGACGCGCTCGATGTCGCCTAGCAGGTACCGGGCTATCGTCCACACGTGGTGGCCGTGGTCGAATAGGACGGAACCTTCCCCGGACAGCGTCGGATCGGAGCGCCATTGATGGGACGATTGAGGAATCTCCCAGCCATTCGGAGCAGTGCCGCTGGCGGTCTTGATGCGGACGGACATGGGCTCGCCGATGCCACCCGATTCGAGCATCTGCTTGGCGCGAACGAACGGAGGGTGGAAGCGGTAGTTGTCGATGACGCGGAGCAGCTTGCCCGCCTGCTCGGCTGCGGCGATCATCGCGTCGGCCTCGTCAATCGTCAGGGCCATCGGCTTCTGCACGGAGACGTGCTTTCCGGCTTCCAGCGCAGCGATCGTCATGGGGGCGTGCAGATAATGCGGCGTGATGATATCCACGGCGTCCACGTCGGGGTCTCCCAGGAGTTGGTCGAAGTGGCCGTAGGTCTTGTCGATTCCCCACTCGTCGGCGCGTAGCCGGAGCAGATCGGGGTCCACGTCGCAGATGGCCACCAACTCCGCCATGGGCGTGGCCGAGTATCCCAGATAGTGCATGTCGGCGATTCGGCCGACTCCCACGAGCGCCACGCGAAGGGTTGTCACTGGTTTCTCCTCTGGGTCATTCGCTGCGATTTCGCCATGTCTTGCTGGCTGACCTTTGTGGATTCCCGCTTTCGCGGGAATGACGATGAGGGTTATCCCTGTGCGGGTGCGCTTGAAGGACTACGGCGCAGTCGTAACGAATCTGTATTATGCCGCGTGCTCTTCGGTTGCCGGAGGCGTTGGGAAGGCCTTTGCAGGATCGACGACACACTGCGACCCCTTCACGTTCGATATCGTGTGGGCGTAGGACAATGGCGTGATCCGCTCGCCCTGCTTGAGGAAAGCGGCCTTGTCCTCCTCGTACATCGTGCGGGCCATTTCATGCGCGTCCGCGGCGGTAAAGAGCCGTGCGACGGCGTTACCAACGTGCCCGATACCCACGAGCCCCACGTTCTCCATGCGCTCGCCGAAGCGGTTGAAGTCGCTGCCGGGGTGCCAGTCTCTGCGGGCATGGACCTGGCTCGCGAGTGGCACGAGCGTTCCGTCGGGCAGAGGAGTCCGGCGCGTGATGAAGGACGTCTCACGGTAGTCTACGTCGAACTCAACTTCCCAGACGTGAATCGCCGTCAGGTTCTGGTACGGGACCCCGAGCATCAGGATCGTCCCGCCGTTGTCGAACACCCACGCCATCGGACTGCGCTCGTCCCATGCCGACGCCCAAGTCTTGCCATTCCCCGTTACGACCTTCTCGGCCAGCGGCCCGATGGCGGCAACGCTGTGCCAGAGATGTACGCTTCGCATGGCGCCGTCACGCATTCGAACTGAGTTCGTGATCGCGCCCATGCCGGAATGCGTGGTCGCGGGGTCGAATATCCATTTCGGGTCTATCGAGTCGGGGTAGTCGTGCGGATCGGCGTAGGTGAAGGTCGGGACGACCAATGTGCCCTCAGGCCCCAGCGCATCGAGCAGCGCGTCCACGACGGCGTCGGCCCCGCCTTCTACCTCGCCGATGGCGCTTAGCGAGCTATGCACGAACAGCAAGCCGCCTCTCGGCACGCCGAGCCCGGCGAGTTCTCCAACGATGTCGTCCTTGGTTACTCTCAGTGGGGGCATGATGAGATCCTAAGAAATTGCGTAAGAAAAGAAAGTGGAAAGTATTTCGTAGTGAGTAGTAGTTGGTGAATGTGCAACGCGATCGCGGGTTACGAAACGCGGTCTATGCAATACTCACTACTTTCTACTTTCTTCTAGGCGGGCCGGTTCGATATCTGGAACTTGTTGCCCTCCGGGTCTTGGCCTTCGCAGTATTGGAATCGTCCGTCGTCCTCGATCTCGCCCATGGGAGCGCCTCGTTCCAAGAGCTCGTTGCGGGCCTCTTCGACGTCGTCGACGTAGAACACAATCTTGCTGTACGTGGAGGGCAAGCCGTCGGACCTCGAAGCTACCTGGAGCGCGAGCCTGCACGGGCCGGTATTGAACTCGATCCACTGTGGCGGCTGCACCTGTAGGTCGAAGATCGGCTTGAGCTGCAGCACGTCGCGGTAGAACTCGGTCACCATCATCATGTTCTGCACGACCAGGGTTATCCTGTTCATCGTTGCGATACGGCGTTCGTCCATGACGGCCCTCCCTGAATGTGTCCGCGAGCTATTCTACCCCATCGAAACGAACAGGAATTCCTCGTTCTCGGAACCCTTCTCCTCCGCGCCCTCTGCGGTGAGTCCTACACCGGCAGCAGCTTGATGCACACGGGAGCGGGGACGTCGACCTCGTGGCCCGTCGGCTCCGGCATCCCGGTCTCCCGGTTGATGCGGTAGGTGAGGATGTTGCCGGTGTCCTGATTGGATACCAGCATGTATGTCCCCGAAGGGTCGATGGCGAAGTTGCGAGGAGTCTCGCCCCCGCTCGATACGTGGCCGACGAATGAAAGCCCGCCGGTGTCCTGGTCGATACTAAAGACGGCGATGCTGTCATGTCCACGATTGGAGCCGTACACGAACTCGCCGGACGGGGACACGTGGATGTCGGCGCAGTGGTTGACGCCCTTGAAGTCGTCCGGCAGGGTCGTCACCGTCTCGATCTCGTTGAGCATCCCACGCAGGCCGTCGTAGTGCATCGCGGTTATCGAGGAACCCATCTCGTTGAGGAGATAGGCGTACTTGCCGTTCGGATGAAAGGCGAAGTGGCGCGGCCCTCCCCCCGGCGGAGTGCGAGACATACGGCGATTCGGCCGGCGTGAGACTCCCGTCGCCGTGATTGAGCCTGTACGCCAACACCTTGTCGATCCCGAGGTCGGCGGCGAAGGCGAACATGTTGGTTGGATCGATATTGATCGAGTGCCCGTGAGGCCCCTCCTGACGCTCGGGATCGATGCTCGACCCCTCGTGCTGAGAGAAACCCGCAGCCTCTCCGAGACTCCCGTCCTCCTGGACAGGGTATGACGCGACGCTCCCACTCCCGTAGTTGGCCAGCAAGACGTATCGGCTCGTCTGGTCAACTTCAACGTGACAAGGCCCCGTTCCTTCAGATGACCGTTCGTTCAGGAACGTCAATTCCCCCGTTCGCGAGTCTATCGAGTAGGCCCTCACCACTCCGGTCTTCATGGCCTCGAAGTCCGCGCACACCGCGTACAGGCTCTTGCCGGACGGAGCGATATCCAAGAACGACGGGTCATTGATTGCTCCGGTCGTGCCGACATGCTCTAGCGCTCCCGTCGCCATATCAAAGCGGTAGCAGTAGATGCCCTCTGACCCCAGGGACGTGTATGTGCCGATATATACGAGATACTCATTTGCCATCTTGCAGATCACCTCGAAGTTTCTCTCACCACAATGTGAGGAAATCGGGACGGTTTGTCAAATCGTGGGGATGGTGGTGGGAACTTTCTCTATAAGGATTGGCTTGGAGCTCTAGCGGAAACCGGATGGTTCGGGTCCAGTTGGGTGGGTCTGCCAAGACTGAATTGCGAACTTTTCGCTGGGAGGTCTTGATATAGGAAGTTGATCAGACGTTCCCGGCTAGCCCATACGAGCTTCCCGCTCTGAATGCGAGGGCGCAGGGGCAATCGCCGCCACGTGATGCGTTTGGCTCTCCCGGCGCGCGCTTTACAGGAAGCGGTCATCCGTCCTACCATGCAGACGCTACTTTGAGAGGGTAAGACGTGACTACCGTCAGCCGCTACGCCGTCGAAGAGTTCAAGCACGGCGTCCGCCGAACGCAGGACCTCAACGGTCCGGGAATGGAGAAGGAGGCGCGTCATGGTGAAGCCGAAGCTGGCCAGACGCGGTCCTGTGCGGAGTGCAGAACGGACATCTCAGACCGCCTTCCATATGCCCGCTACTGCATTGAGCATGGCACAGCACTGGCAAAGCAACGCCGATACGACGCCAAGGCCAAGGCGGCTCGCGCACCAAGGGCGTGCGCGGAGTGCGGGGCGGATATCTCAGTACGCCGCGGCAATGCACGCTACTGCGTCGAGCACAGCACTGTGCTGGCGGCGCAACGCCGCTACGACGCAAAGGCCAAGGAGGCCCGCGCGGCTGAGGAACGCCCGCCACGCGTGTGTAAGGAGTGTGGTGGGGAGATTAAGGGGCGGCATTTCAACGCCTGGTACTGCGCCGAGCACACCACGGCTGCCGCCGCCGCGGCGCGTCATGGCGGAGCCGAAGCCAGCCCGGAGCGGTCATGCGCGGAGTGCGGGGCGGACATCTCATACCGCCGACTCTCTGCCCGCTACTGTGTCGAGCACGGCGGGCCGCCGGCCAAAGCGCGCCGGTGGCGTGCCAAGGCGAAGACACCCCGCTCGCCAAGGGTGTGCGCGGAGTGCGCGACAAGTATCGAGGAGCGGCATTCCGCTGCTCGATACTGCATCGAGCACGGCACAACGACGGCGACACGTCGCCGCTACAGCGAGCAGGCCAGGGCGGGTCGCGCACTAAGGGCATGCGCAGAGTGTGGGAAGGACATCTCAGAGCGCCCCTGCAATTTCCACTACTGCGCCGAGCACGGCGGGCAGGCGAGCAACATGCGCCGCTATCTTGCCAAGCGCAAGGCGGGCACCCTACGTCCTACGCGGTCATGCGAGGAGTGTGGGATTGATATCTCAAGTAGGCATTTCAATGCCCGCTACTGCGACGAGCATGGTACGCCCCTGACGTGGAGCCGCCGCAACCGTAAGGCGGCCAAGGCGGACCCCACAGAGCGTCCGTGCAAAGAGTCAAGTGTGGGGCGGATATCTCAAATCGCCCCAGCAACGCCAACTATTGCGCTGAGCATGGCGTGCCCCTGACGTGGGGCCGCCGCAACCACGAGCGGGCTAAGGCTAGCCGTGCAGGACGGTCATGCGTGGAGTGCGGGTTGGACATCTCGGATCGCCGACGAAACGCTCGCTACTGCACCGAGCATGGTGGGGATGCGAATACGGAGCGCCGCTACCAGGTTGCCATCAAGGCGGCCCGCACAGGGAGGACGTGCGCGGAGTGCGGAGTAGATATCTCAGAGCAGGGAGGCAGTGCCTTGTATTGCGTTGAGCATGGCTCGTCCTTGGCGACGAGCCACCGCTACCTCGCTGCGGCAAAGGCGGGCCGCCCTGCTAAGGCATGCGCGGAGTGCGGAGCGGAAATCACAGAACGCCGCGGCAATGCCCGCTACTGCGCCGAGCACGGCGGGCAGACGGGCACAATCGCCCGCTACCGGGTTGTGGCACAAGCGGCCAGCTCACTGCGGTCATGCGCGGAGTGCGGAGCAAATATCGGGGAGCGCCCTCCGTCTGCCCACTACTGCGTCGAGCATGGCGGGCCAGCAGGCACGCGCCGACGCTACCTCGCGACAGTGCGCGCCCACGAAACCGCGCAGACATTGAGGCAATCGGATGGAGGGCGCGCCGCCTTGCGGTCTCGCGCGCATTCTCGGCGCGCTGCAGGGAACACTGAGAATATCGCGAAGTTGACTGAGGGTGGGCTGAGACGCATTAGGGGCGGTGAGACGGTTCTCTGTGGGATATGCGAGCAGCCGATACTCGATGTCGACGAATTCGAAATCGACCACATCCTCCCGATTACCAAGGGCGGAACGCACGAGTTAGAGAACCTGCAACCTGCGCATGCGATCTGTAACCGCCGCAAGGGGAATCGGATGTAGTCGCCGCGTAACCAAGCTTCCTGCGAGCCACATGGTGGACCCGACGAGAATCGAACCCGTGACCCTAAACTTCGTGAGAGAAGTACTCTGTCCACTGAGCTACCGGGGCCGACCGGATTTTGGCACAGCATAATCCAGCAAGGCCCTTTGGAAGCTATAAACAGTTGCACCGTAGTTTGGTTGACCCTCCTTCCCGACACTACCTATAATGCTTCCACTTGGATATCCCCCTACGGACGCTTTCTCCTGCTATGCAGCCACAGACCGATGTGGTCGAACGGACGACTCACGAGGCCCTTGAGCGGCTGAAGGCCGTTTCCGATCTGGACGGTCTCGAAGAGTGGCGCGTGTCCGTGTTGGGCCGGAACGGGGCGCTGACGCAGATACTGCGCGGTCTCGGCTCGGTACCGAAGGAGGAGCGACCGCGGCTGGGCGCGGCGGCAAACAGCGCCAAGACCGTCCTGGAGGAACACCTCGCCGAGCGAGAACAGGAACTGAGGAGCGCCCACCTCGCCGAAGTGGTCGAGCGCGAGAGCATCGACGTGACGCTCCCCGGGTGGCCCGTCCCACAGGGCCGTCTTCACCCGACGACGCGGATGATGCGAGAGATTACGAGTACCTTTGCCTCGATGGGCTTCCAGGCCGAAGAGGGGCCGGAGATCGAGCTCGACCGCTACAACTTCGACATGCTGAACATTCCGGCTGACCATCCGGCACGGGACATGTTCGACACCCTGTGGATCGACCAGGTGGATGAGCAGGGGAAACGCCCGATGCTCCTGCGAACCCACACATCGCCGATGCAGGCGCGAATCATGGAAAAGACGAGTCCACCGATTAGGGTTGTCGTTCCCGGCAAGGTTTACCGGTACGAGGCGACCGACGCTACGCACGACTGGCACTTTCACCAAGTCGAGGGCCTCGCGGTCGACAAGGGGATCACCTTCGCGGACCTCAAAGGGACGCTGTACGAGTTTGCACGACGTACCTTTGGCGAGGACCGGCAGATACGCTTCCGGTGCGACTTCTTCCCCTTCGTCGAGCCGGGGGTGGATATGGCGATCTCGAACTTCAAAGACCCCAAGACGGGCAAGCGGCCGATCAATCGCGACGAAGACTGGATCGAGATCCTTGGCGCGGGAATGGTGCATCCCAGTGTCCTAGAGGGAGTCGGCTACGACCCTGCCGTGTACACCGGCTTTGCGTTCGGTATCGGAGTCGAGCGGGTCGCGATGCTCAAGTACGGCATCGACGACGTTCGGCTGTTCTACTCGAACGACATCCGGTTCCTGCAGCAGGTCTAGCTACCACGTGTCCAGAGGTCCCAGATGCTGATACCCATATCCTGGCTTAAACGCTACGTGCCCGTCGATTTGCCGGCGAAGGAGCTGGCGCATCGGCTGACCATGGCCGGGCTGGAGATCGACGAGGTACGGGAGGTCGGCGCCGACTGGGGACGCGACAAGGTCGTCGTGGGCCATGTGATGGCGGTAGACCGGCACCCGAACGCCGACCGACTAACGATGCCTACTCTCGATCTCGGCGGCGGCGAGACGGCGCAGGTGGTATGTGGCGGACCGAATCTTGAGGTGGGACAGAAGATCGCCTTCGCCCACGCCGGGGCGGTGCTGTACAGCACCAAGTCGGGGAAGACGCAGCCGTTGAAGCGGTCGAAGATCCGAGGCGTCGAGTCGGCAGGCATGGTCTGCTCGGAGGTCGAGTTGGGCCTCGGCGAGGACCACGAGGGCATCATGGTGCTCCCGGAGGACGCGCCCGTCGGAACGCCGCTCGTGGACTACCTAGGCGATGCCGTACTGGACGCCGACGTGACCCCGAACCGCCCCGACTGTCTCTCGGTTCTGGGAGTTGCTCACGAGGTGGCCGCCCTTACCGGGGCGACGGTCGTCGAACCCGACCCAATATACCCGGAGTTGGGCGACCCCATCGAGCGGGACGTAACGGTCGAGATCGCCGACCCTGATCTCTGCTCGCGCTACGCGGCCAGCCTGATTCGTGGCGTCACGGTCGGACCGTCGCCGGACTGGCTGAAGGATGCCCTCGCCGCCGTGGGGATGCGCCCGATCAACAACATCGTCGACGTGACGAACTACGTCATGCTGGAATACGGCCAGCCCCTTCACGCCTTCGACTTCGATACGATCGGGACTCGACGGTCATCGTGAGGGCCGCACGGCCGGGAGAGAAGTTTACGACTCTCGACGAAGAGGAGCGCTTACTCGACCCGCCAATGCTGGCCATCGCCGACTCTCAAGACGCGATAGCGCTCGCGGGCGTGATGGGCGGACAGAACACCGAGGTCGGCGACTCGACGACCAACGTCTTGATCGAATCGGCGAACTTCGACGCAACCAACACGCGGAATACGTCCGTCGGCTTAGGTATGCGGACCGAGGCGTCGTACCGGTTCGAGCGCGGCATCCGGCAGGACCTCGTGCCCCGAGCGCTGCGAAGGGCGACGGCCATGATGCTCGAATTGGCGGGTGGAGTCGCTGCGAAGGGGATCATCGACGTATTCCCCGTCGTCAAGACTCCGCCGACACTGACGATAGGACCGGAGCAGTTCCGGCGCGTGCTCGGCACGGACATATCAACCGATACGATAGACGGAGTGTTGACCTCGTTGGGCTTCGAGACGACGCGGGACGGGGACACGCTCGACGTGCGGACGCCATACTGGCGGGCGGACATCAATATCGCAGAGGACTTGGTTGAAGAGGTCGCGCGGATCGTCGGCTATGACGACGTGCCCGCGACACTGATGTCGAGCGAGATTCCCCATCACCAGCCGCGTGCAGAGCGCGAGGTGAGAGAGCGGGTCCGTGACGCATTGGTCGCATCCGGTATGCAGGAGACAATCTCCTACTCGGCGACGAGCATTGAATTGCTGGAGAAGGTGGAGGTACGAACGGACGGGCCGGACGCGCCGCTAAGTCTATCGAACCCCATGAGCGCGGAGTTGACGCACATGCGGACATCGCTTCGCGCCAGCGTGCTCCAGACGCTCGCATTCAATCGACGGATGTCACGCGGTGAGGGCCTTCGGCTCTTCGAGATTGGATCGGTCTATCTGCCAAGGGAGGAGTCGAAGGAGCGCGACCTGCCGGACGAGAAGGAAATGCTGGTCGGCGTGTTCTCCGGCCCGCGATCCGGAGCATCGTGGCTCGTGCCTGAGGGCGACATGGACTTCTTCGACGCGAAGGGCGTCATGGAGGCGGTCTTCTCGCAGGTCGGCCTCTCGGAGGAGTACAAGGCGGACAGCGATCCGATTCTGCTTCCCGGCAAGACGGCGAGGATCTTCTGCGGGGGCAAGGCGGTCGGCACGATTGGAGAGATACATCCCAAGATCCTCGCGCGCTTCGGTCTCGACGACGATGGGGTCAGTCTGTTCGAGCTCGACCTGGAGTCGGTATATGTCGCAGCCGGTCGGGTTTCCGTGCATTACGCGCCGATCAGCCGGTACCCTGAGGCTGAGCAGGACATTGCCATTCTCGTCGACGCAGATGTGCCATCCTCTCGGATTCAGACGATCATCAACCGCCACCGATTGGTGAAGAAGAGCGCGCCGTTCGACCTATATACCGGCGAGGGAGTACCATCAGGCAAACGGTCGATTGCTTTCAAGGTAACGTTCCAGTCCGACAGGTCGACGCTAACCGGAGACTTGCTAGATAAGGCGCGGGGAGACATCATTCGACAACTCGAACGCGAGCTGGGCGCGACTCTGCGGGGCGAGTAACAACCGTACGTGCAGGGCTCTAGGAAGACGCCTGCGAGGAGACCGACGGGTGCATAAGCATCGAGAACACCTGCACGGCCACCGGCACGCCGACATGATCTCCGTCGAGGATGCCAGGGAGCGCATTCTGGGCTTCTTCACACAGCTCGATATGGAAGAGCGGGCGATATCGGACGCGCTCGGACAGGTGATAACCGAGGACATCGTCGGCAGGTTCGACGTGCCGCCCTGGGACAACTCCGCGATGGACGGCTACGCGCTCCGAGCGGCGGACATCGAGGACACTCACCCCGACGCGCCAGTGACGCTCAAAGTTACAGGCTCGATAGCTGCAGGAGAGTTGCCCACGGAGGTCGTTCAGCGGGGCGCGGCCATTCGGATCATGACGGGAGCGCCGGTGCCCGATGGGGCCGACGCCGTAGTGCCGTTCGAAGACACCGACGAGGACGAGCGCGGAATGGGCGGGCAAACGCCTGACGAGATATCGGTGCGGGTCGCCGTGCCGTCGAGCGGAAACGTCCGGCCCGCGGGCGGCGACATAGCGGCGGGAGAGACGGTCATCGAAGCCGGCACTGTCCTGCGAGCGTCCGAAATCGGGGTGCTCGCGTCGCTTGGTTTCGGGACGGTGAAGGTCGTCCGAAGACCGGTTGTCGCGATTCTGTCGACCGGAAACGAGCTGATCGAGCCTTCGGAGCCCTACCAGCCCGGCAAGATATACAACTCCAACAGCTATGGTGTGGAGGCGGCGGTGCGCGCGGCGGGCGGCATTCCGAAGCGGCTGGGAATCGCACGCGACACCGTCGAGTCAATTTCTGCGGCTCTCCAAGAGGGCATGGCGGGGGCTGACGTAGTCATCTCGACCGCGGGCGTCTCGAAAGGAGATTACGATCTCGTCAAGGACGTATTGGCGCAGCACGGCAGGATCGAGCTGTGGTCGGTGCGGATGCGCCCTGCCAAGCCGCTGGCCTTCGGAATGCTGTCGGAGGACGGAGGCAGGCAGGTGCCCATGCTCGGCCTTCCAGGGAACCCCGTAAGCTCGCTCGTCGCCTTCGAGCAGCTGGGGCGGCCGGCTGTCTACAAGATGATGGGGCGGGACGATTTCGAGCGTCCGACGGTGCAGGCCGTACTCGAAGAGCCGATCCACAACCACGACTCAAGGCGAGTCTACGCCAGAGCAATCGTCACGAAGCGGAACGGGAAGTACTACGCCCGACTGACCGGCGAGCAAAGTTCGAACGTCCTCACCTCCATGTCCCGCGCCAACGGGCTTGCCATATGCCCCGAAGACGATCCGATCAAAGAGGCCGGAGAGGTCGTGACGGTGCAGATGACCGACTGGCCGGAGTCGGTGTTCTAGACACTGCTCCAACAAGTTCCGAGGGCGTGGACTGCGATCAGCCGAGCGACTCGATGAGGCGTTCTCGCGCCACCTCGGACTGCTCCCCGTGCGAGAGGTCGCGGAGTACAACGGTGTCCGAGGCGATCTCATCGTCGCCGATGATGACGGCGTGGGTGGCGTCAATTGACGTTGCGTACCTTAGCTGGCTCCGCAGCCCTCTCGGAGGACCTAGAACGGCGGCGATATCCGCGCGGCGGAGTTCCGACGCTAGTTGAAACCCGTACGCCTTGGCGGAATCGCCGATGTGGGCGACGAGAACCGTCGTCGGTCGCGACGGCGGGGTCAGAGTACCACGCTTCTTCGCCTCAGCGACCACGCGCTCAATCCCCATGGCGAAACCGATGCCGGGAGTAGGCTGACCGCCCAACTCCTCAATGAGGCCGTCATATCGTCCACCGGCCAGAACCGTGCTCTGACGGCGGGCATCGGGTGGAACGAACTCGAAGACGGTACGCGTGTAGTAGTCGAGGCCGCGCACAAGCTGGTGGTCAATCTCATAGGGTATGTTCAGAGCGTCGAGGTTCTGCCGAAGGCTGTCCCAGTGGACCTTCGACTCGTCGGAGAGATAGTCGATGCTCTTTGGCGCGCCAGGCAGCAGCGGCTGTACCTCCTCGTCCTTGGAGTCGAGCACGCGCAGGGTGTTTTCTCTCAGCCGCCGTTGGTCGTCGTGCGACAGGATCTCGGCGTGCGGCGCGAAGTAGTCTCGTAGCGCTTCCAAGTACGTCGGTCTCGACTGCGCGTCACCGATGCTGTTCATGAGTAGCGTCACGTCCGTCATCCCGAACGCTTCCAGCACTCGCCACGCAAGCTCGATGATCTCGGCATCAAGGGCGGGATCGGAATCCCCAAAAGCCTCGACGCCGAACTGCCAGAACTCGCGGAACCGTCCCGCCTGTGGCCGTTCGAATCGGTACATGGGCATGATGTAGTACAGCCGGGTAGGCTGAGGCCTGTTGTGCAGGCCCCTTTCGACGTATGCGCGGCAAACACCCGGTGTTCCCTCCGGTCGGAGGGTTAGCGAATGCCCTCCCCTGTCCTCAAAGGTGTAGGTCTCCTTCTGAACGATATCCGTCGACTCGCCTGTAGTACGCAAGAACAGGTCGGAGTCCTCGAAGGTGGGTGGGAGGATGGGCGCGTATCCGAAGGTCTCGGCCAGATCTGCGCACACACGATGAACCGCGAGGCGATCGCGCTGGTCTTCGGGCAGGATATCGGTCGTGCCCCTTGGGGCCTGAAAGGAGGTCATGGCGTCGAGGGTACAGGGTACGAGGGCACAAGGACGGTAGTCAACGATTTTCAAGCCGCACGAGAGCCGGTCCCGGTCTCCCCACGGGCACGAAATCGTCTCATGGTATACTCACTGTATGACCGTTCAAGACGTGCGGAGCACCGGTCTGATCGACCTTTTGCTAGACAAGGCGGCCGAGTACCTGCCGCACGACAAAGTGGCCGCAGTCGAAGAGGCGTACAGGTTCGCCTCGGAAGCCCACGCCGGGCAGTTCCGCAAGTCCGGCGAGCCATTCATCGAGCACCCGCTCAACACCGCTCTCTACTTGGCCGACCTGCGTCTCGACCACACCGGCCTAACCGCCGCGCTGCTGCACGACGTGGTCGAGGACACTCCCGTTACGCAGGGGGAGATCTCTCAGCGCTTCGGGGAAGAAGTCGCCAAGCTGGTCGACGGCGTGACGAAGCTCACGCAGGCCGAGTTGATGAACATCGGGAGCGAGGACGAGCCGCGCCCGGTACAAAACGCGAACGACGCCGCGAGGGCCGCAAGCATCCGCAAGATGCTGATGACGATGGCCGAAGACGTGCGGGTCGTTATCATCAAGCTGGCCGACCGCCTGCACAACATGCGAACGCTCGGTTTCATGCCCGATAAACGAAGAGCGGCTATCGCGCAGGAGACTCTCGACATCTACGCGCCCCTCGCTCACCGACTGGGCATGTGGGAGCTGAAGTGGCTGCTGGAGGACCTGGCCTTCCAGCACATCGAACCGGACGAGTACGGCAAGATTTCGAGAATGCTCGCGACCAAGCGCGAGGAGCGAGAAAGGTACATCGAACGTGTGGTGGGCATGCTCGAAGACGAGCTGAAGACAGCGGGAATACGGGCGCAAGTGTACGGGCGTCCGAAGCACATCTACAGTATCCATCGCAAGACTCAAAAGTACGACTCGTTGAACCGGACGGTCAACGACATCAACGATCTGTTCGCACTGCGGGTGATCGTCGAAACGGTCGGCGACTGCTATGCGGCGCTCGGCATCGTGCATACGATGTGGAGGCCGCTGCAGGGCGAGTTCGACGACTACATTGCCAGTCCTAAGGACAACATGTACCAGTCTCTGCACACTGCCGTGCTGTGCGAGGACGCCTCCCCGGTGGAGATTCAGATACGAACGTCCGAGATGCACCAGCTCGCGGAGTACGGGGTCGCCGCCCATTGGCTGTACAAAGAAGGCAGCGCCGACGACCAGTCATTCGAAGAGAAGATGACGTGGCTGCGTCAGATTCTGGAGTGGCAGCGAGAGGTGGCAGGGGCAGAGGAGTTCGTTGAGGGCTTCAAGACCGACATCTTCCAGAACCAGGTCTACGTCTACACTCCCCAGGGCGATCTCAAGGAGTTGCCGACGGGCGCGACGCCGGTGGACTTCGCCTATCGAATCCATACCGATGTCGGACACCGTTGCATCGGCGCTAAAATCAACGGCAAGCTCGTGCCGCTCCAGCATAGTCTGGAGATCGGGGACACGGTCGAGATCGTCACGAGCAAGTCGGTCCGGGGTCCGAGCCGGGACTGGCTAAGTGAAAACAAGGGATACCTGAAGACAAGCCACGCCCGCTCGAAAGTACGTCAGTGGTTCAACCGGCAGGAACGCAAGGCGAGTGTTCAAACCGGCCGAGAGGTCTTCACCCGTGAGTTCCGTCGTCTAGATACGACTATGAGCGAGAACGAGATAGCCGACTTGATGGGTTACACGAGCATCGAGGAATTCTTCGCAGGGCTGGGGAACGGTTCGCTCTCGATGCGCCAGGTTGTCGGCAAGCTGACAAGACTCGACTCGGAACCGGAAGAAGAGCAGACGATGACCGTCGCGCTCCCGGAGCCGGAGTCGGGGATAGAGGTGCTGGGTGTCGGGGACCTGCTCACGCGGATGGCGCGGTGTTGCAACCCCATAGGCGGTCACGCCATCATCGGCTATATCACGCGAGGACGCGGGATTACGGTGCATCGTCGAACGTGCCCGAATGTCATGCGCGAAAGCGAAAGGGAAAGGCTTGTCGAGGTCGATTGGGGCAAGACAAGGACACTCTACACCGTCCACATTCGAGTCGAGTCATGGGACCGAGTGGGCCTTTTGAGCGACGTGACTTCGCTTGTGGCGGACGAGGGAGTGAATATCGTCCACTCCATTACCAAGCCGGAAGACGACCTCAGTATCATCAACCTCACCGTCACGGTCGAGAACATCCAGCAGTTGAACCGCCTGTTCGCCAAGATCGAGGGGGTTGTCGGCGTCCTGAGCGTCTCGCGCGTGGCCGGATAGAGCAGTTTACCCGATAAGCGGCGGCAACTGGTCCAGCGTCGTTATCCGGGGGCAGGAATCGTATCTTGGATAATTGCCGTCACGGTCGATGAGAATGGGGGCGATGCCTACGCTAGCCGCCCCTACTATGTCCGAACTGGGCTGGTCCCCAACCATGAGGGCCTCCTTCGCCTCGACGCCCGCGCGCATGAGCGCCGTTTCAAAGGCAAGCGGATTGGGCTTCTCAACCCCAATTTCTCCCGACGTGACGGCGAAATCGACGTGATTGGAAAGCCCCAAGTCGTCCAAGAGATCGACACCGCGCATGTTCATGTTGGAAATGAGACCCAGGATCATTCGTCGCGCTCTCAGCACAATCAAGGTTGGGACCACATCGTCGAACGGCGTCAGTGCCGAGGGCGCGTCGCTGAGACGGTTGAATACCTCAAGGGCAAGATCGGGCGCAACGTCGATCCCGCATCCTTGAAGGATCAGACGCTCGTACTCGGCAAAGAACTCGTCCCTACCCTTCTTATCGCGGAGGCGTAAGGGTCGGGAGGCGTTCTCGGCGGTCATGAAGGCGTCGGCGCTGGCGTATCCCTTCAGGATGCCTTCGGGTGTGACCGCGTTTCCCAGGTCGAAGGCAGCACACGCCTGTTTCTGAAGCTGGTAGCGGGACGGTGTCCACCCAGCGATGGTGCCGTATACGTCGAAGAGGACTGCTCGAATCATGGTGGCCTCATAGTATCAAAGCAGCCCGATACGAATCGAGTGTGTGAACGACCGTCATTCGCCATCGTCCAGACGGCAACTGCGTCGCTGCAATCACGAAGCGGACCCTCCCAACGACCTTCGGGTCTTGAGAATACCTGGGCGAAATCAACCTTGTTCGCCTTCAGGCCAGCAACTATAATGAAAAAGATTCCGTCCAACTGTTAGAACTATGACAACAAGCAAACGCGACTACTATCAAGTGCTGGGCGTGGGCCGGGGTGCCTCCGACGAGGAGATCAAGAAGGCCTTCCGTAAGCTCGCCATGGAGTATCACCCCGACCGCAACAAAGACGCGGCGGCGAGTGAGCGATTCAAGGAAATCAACGAGGCCTATCAGGTGCTCAGCGATTCCAAGAAGCGCAGCAGCTACGACACTTTCGGCCATGCCGGTGTGAACACGAACGGCGGAGGGTTCGACGGGTTCGAGAACTTCGGCGGCTTCGGAGACATCTTCGACGCCTTCTTCGGTGGGTCGACGCGCCGATCCGCAACGTCCGCGCGACGCGGGGCCGACCTGCAGGTCGATATCTCCATCGACTTCGAGAAAGCGGTCTTCGGGGCCGACGAGGAGATCGAGATCCGGCGCAGCGAGATCTGCTCCCGCTGCCGGGGCGCGCGCTCGGAGCCCGGAACGTCCCCGGACACCTGCGTTCAGTGCCGGGGGACAGGGCAGGTGCGAAGAAGCCAGCAGGGCATCTTCGGCCAGTTTACGCAGGTCTCGACATGCACCATGTGTCGAGGCG
Source organism: Dehalococcoidia bacterium (assembly GCA_965247555.1). GTDB lineage: Bacteria > Chloroflexota > Dehalococcoidia > Lucifugimonadales > VXLM01 > VXLM01. The sequence goes on from CBDFHR010000009.1 coordinate 1,625,489, forward strand.
AGGGTCATGTCATCACGTCGCCCTGCTCAAACTGCCGCGGCGCGGGAACGGAGATGCGCGACCGCAAGCTGGTCGTTACCATTCCCGCGGGGATCGAGACGAGTACCCAGATTCGATTGTCGGGCGAGGGCGAACCGGGCATGTACGGCGGATCGGCAGGCGACCTGTACGTGATCGTTCGGGTACGCGACCACAAGCTCTTCCGGCGCCGGGGATACGACATCGTCTATATCCTGAACATCAACATCGCTCAGGCAGCATTGGGACTTTCGCTCGACGTGCCGACCCTACAAGGAGACGAGGAGATCGAAATCCCCAGGGGAACGCAGTCCGGCGACGTCATTCGACTTAGGGGCAGGGGGATCCCCCATCTTGGCAACAAGCGAATGCGCGGCGATCAGCTGGTAACCGTGATCGTGGAGACTCCAAAGTCCCTCACCGATGAGCAGCGCGAGTTGCTCTTGCAGCTTGCCGAGACCTTTGACGATGGCTCCGACGAGTACCGCGACAGAGCCGATGGCTGGTTTGATAAGCTCAAGCACACCCTCGGCACTGACGAGTAGTCCTCCGGTGCGGTAGAGGTAGAAGCGTCGTCAGTCTCTCGCGGCTGTGGCCCATGCGCCAAGCGCCATGTAGCCCCCGTCGACGTTGACGTTCTCGCCGGTCATAAAGCTGGCCTTGTCGCTGGCGAGGAAGAGCACCGCATTCGCGATATCCTGTCCTGTCCCCACCCGCCCGATGGGATGGGCCGCTCCCCACTGGCCGACGACCTCTTCCGGGTCTCCGCCCACCACCCCCGCCGCGGCCCTAAGCATGGGCGTGTCGATGCTGCCGGGACACACTGCCAGCACGCGGATGTTGTCCTTGGCGTAGTCGAGCGACATCTGGCGCGTGAGCGAGAGAATTCCGCCCTTGCTCGCCGCGTAGGGAGGCACGAGCGGCTGCGACTGCAAGCCCTGAACACTCGCGGTGTTGATAATCACCCCGCCACCGCGCTTGCGCATTTCGGGAATCGCATACTTCGACATGAGAAAGCAACTCTTGAGGTTTACGCCGATGATGCGGTCCCACAGGGTCTCCGGCGTGTCTTCTACGTTCACATACGACGCGGGAGGCTGAATGCCAACGTTGTTGAACAGGATGTCGACACCGCCGAATCGCTCGACCGTCGCCTCCACGACGCGCCTGCAGTCTGACGAGTCCGACACGTCTGCCTCGAGCAAAAGCCCTTCGCCGCCGAGACGCTCCACCTCGGCCACGGCCGCCTCTCCCGCCTCGCGGTTCACGTCGGCAATGGTGACCATCGCCCCTTCCTTGGCGAACTCCCAGGCCGTCGCCTGCCCGATGCCAAGCGCGCCCCCGGTGATGATGACAACCTTCCCGCCGAAACTCGCCATGCTCCCCTCCTGACAGTCATTCGTAGGGCGAGTATAGGCGTGGGGTGTGAGACCGTCAAACTCCGGTGGAGACAATGGCCGCCGCTTGCCCCTCGTTGTCAAAACACGCCGCGCGCGCGTATCATGCAGCCACATGCCTTCGGGGGTGACTGCACGTGATCGTAGACTCTCATACTCACGCGGGAACAAGCTGGTTCGAGCCGGTCGAAACGCTGATCCACCAGATGGACGCGAACGGCGTTCAAAAGGCCGTCCTCATTCAGCACGGCGGCATGTACGACAACGCCTACCTGCTGGACTGCGCCGCGCGCCACAATGGACGGTTCTCGGTCGTCGGCATGGTCGACGAGGCATCCCTCTCCGCGCCGGATGATCTGGCCGGCTGGGCCGAGCGTGGGGTCTCCGGAGTACGTCTGACGCCAAGCTCGCCCGAGACGCTGTGGAAAGCCGCCTCCGAGACGGGCCTCACCGTAAGCTGTCGTCAGGACGTGGGGGCGTTTGCCTCGGGGCAGTTCGCCGAGCTCGTCGATAGGCTACCGGAACCAGTCCCAGTCGTCGTCGAGCACTTCGCCGGGGCAACCGCCGACATGGAGGAGCCGTACGAAGAATTCGGCCAGGCCTTAGAAATCGCCCAACTGGCAAACGTCTACATCAAGCTGGGCGGACTCGGTGAGATCAGCCGTCGCCCGCCGACCCTTGCACCTGACTTCCGCTTCGACTATACCCCGCCGTTCGTTGAGATGATTCTCGATGCGTTCGGTCCCAAGCGCACGATGTGGGGGAGCGATTACCCCCCGGTCGGCAACCGCGAGGGCTACCGCAACGCCCTGCGCGCCATCATGGACGACCCCCTGCTCAGCGACCCCCAGAACCGCAACTGGGTAATGGGACGCACCGCGTCCGGCGTCTTCAGGTTCCTGTAGGCGTATGGGCCAACACGGTGTTTTGACCGACGACCTCAACGCCTTCGCCAACTTGGACGTCCACGTTCCGGGTGCTCCTGACGGGCCGCTGTCCGGCATGACCTTCGCCGCGAAGGACATCTTTGACGTAGAGGGCCACGTGACCGGCGGGGGCAACCCCGACTGGCAGCGCACGCACGGGCCCGCCGAAAGTACCGCGCCAGCCGTCCAAGCGCTGCTCGACGCGGGCGCGACGCTCGTCGGGAAGACGCACACCGACGAGCTAACTCGCGGCATCCTGGGCCGGAACCCGCACTACGGCACGCCCGTGAACCCCGCGGCTCCCGGTCGCGTCCCCGGCGGATCGTCCAGCGGGTCGGCGTCGGCGGTGGCGGGCGGTGTTGTCGACTTCGCGCTCGGCTCCGACACCGGAGGCTCCGTGCGGATGCCTTCCAGCTTCTGCGGTCTGTACGGTATGCGACCGACCCATGGCCGCATATCGCTCGACGGCGTGCTCCCCCAAGCATCCAGCTTCGACACGGTCGGGTGGTTCGCGCGTAACGCCGAAACGTTCGAGCGAGCCGGGCGAGTGCTGCTGCAGTCGACCGCAACGGGTACCACGCCCAAACGCCTCATCGTAGCGAAGGACCTCTTCGAGGTGGTCGACGAGAACGTCCGCGAGGCGCTATCCCCCGTTGTCGATGTCATTGCCGGAATGGTCGGCAACCAAACGACCGTGCGCGTGTCGCCGGAGGGCATCGACTGCTGGATGACGCACCAGAGAACTCTGCAGATGCGTGAAGCGTGGGACACGCAGCGGGACTGGATCGAGCAGACAAATCCGCGCCTCGCGTTCGAGGTCGCCATACGCTATCTGGCCGGAATGTCGGTAACCGCAGATCAGGTGGCCGCGAGCAACGCCGTGCGCCAAGAGGTCAGGAGCAGAGTGAACGACCTGCTGGGCGACGGCGCGATCATCTGTATGCCATCGTCGCCCGCGCCCGCGCCCCTGCCCGATATGCCCGTTCCCGAGCGCCAAGAGCTGGGTGTGCGTATCGGTCGTCTCACGTGCATCGGCGGCATGACCGGGTGCCCGCAGATCAACCTTCCCCTCGCAACCGTGGACGGCCTGCCGGTGGGCCTCTCGCTCATGGGCGCGCGTGGAGCAGACGAGACGCTGATGCGTTTCGCCGTGGAGGTGGCGGAAGAATGCACAGGTCGCTCTGGTGACTGACAAGACCGCTTACCCTCTCTCAGGCGTCGTCCCGATCATCCATACGGCGTGGACGGAGGACGACCGGATCGACTTCCCGTCCCTCGAACGGCTCATCGAGCGGAGCATCGAGGACGGCGTGTCGGGCTGCATCATGCCCGCCGTCGCCAGCGAGGTCTCCAAGCTCTCCGACGAGGAGCGAACGAGGTTCGTTGAACAGGTCATCCGCATGGTCGATGGCCGAATCCACGTGACGGCCGGCGTAAGCGACCCCGACGTGCGGCGTTCCCAGCGCCTCGCGCGTCACGCGGTGGATAGCGGGGGCCGACGGAGTCCTGTGCCAGGCGCCGATGGACATCATCGAGGACAAGGAGCAAGTCAAGGCCTTCATGCACGAGGTCGCGAATGTCGACCTGCCCATGCTCATGATCCAGGACCTGCAGTGGAACGGCTACGGCATGGGCCTCGACACCATCCGCGAGCTGTGGGAGGAGATCGACTCGTTCCAGTGCCTCAAGCTGGAGACCGTGCCCGCAGGGTACAAGATGACGCAGATCATCGAGGCGACGGACGGCGTGATGCCGGTCGGTACCGGCTGGTCGCTACCGCAGCTGATCGAGGCGCTCGACCGCGGCACGAGCTTCGTCACCACCACGGCGATAAACAAGCCGTTCGTCCACATCCTCCGACACTACCCGCGCGGGGAACCGCGAGGAGGCCGCCGCGCTGTTCACCCGAACGCTGCCCTACTTGGCATGGGCGCACCAGCGCATCGACATATCGGTCCACTTCTACAAGCTCTACTCACACCGCCGCGGCCTGTTCACGACGGCGCGCGCCCGCCAACCGATCCTCCCGTTCGACGCCTACCACCTGCGCGTCGCCAACGAGATCATCGAGTTCGAGGATAGCTTGGGTTAGCTCCGATTAGAAGCGGTTCTCGAAGGATTCTGACCCACACAGGCAATGTGTGGGATCGAGACTTAGGTACCCGGCTCGATCGCACCATCGTCCAAGAGAATGAGGTACGGCTCGCCGAACTGGTTCGGACTTGCGAGGTCCCATTCCTCATCCAGTCCTGCCGGTCTGAGACGAACGCCCCAGTCACCCCCGTAGACGAGATGCGCCCTCGCCTGACCGGAGTCTGAGACGGGCGCGTACGCCGCTTCGACTGGCGTGCCGTCGCCATCGCTGCTCCAGCCGGTCACCTCGTAGACGCCGTGAGGACGGTCCGGGTCTTCGAGGAGGACGCGACTGATCGGCCGTGACTCGGCCTGCGGCTCGTAGACCTGCATGGGCATGTAGTCGCAGTTCTCGTTGTCCTCGACCTCGATATAGATGTACTCGTAAGTGGACATGGGGGAGTGCTCGTTAGGGGACGTAGACGGCGGGCTCAGATCCCCATGATGTTGTAGCCGGTGTCGACGTGGACGATCTCGCCCGTGACGCCGCTCGACAGGTCGCTGCACAGGAACAGGGCCGTCTTGGCGACCTCATCGGACGTGATGTTGCGCTTCATGGGCGACCGCTCGGCGTGGACGCGCTTCATGTCGCGGTACTTGCTGATGACGCGTGATGAGAGGGTGTCGAGCGGTCCGGCCGATATGGCGTTCACCCGCACGTTCTGCTCACCGAGGTCGGATGCGAGCTGCTTTACGGCGTTCTCCAGCGCGGCCTTCGCCGTACCCATCACGTTGTACCCCGGGAAGACACGCTCCGCCGCCTGGAAGGTCATCGCGAGGATGCTGCCTCCTTCAGTCATGTAGCCTGAAGCGTACCGCGCGATGGGTATGAGCGAGTAGGCGCTGACGTCAAGGGCTGTGCGAAACCCCTCGCGGCCCGTCTTCATGTAGGCCCCGCCAAGGTCGTCACGGTCGGCAAAGGCGATGGAGTGGACGACGAGATCGATCTTCCCAAACCTGTCGCCCACCTGCTGAATCGCGCCCTCGACGTTGGCGTCGTCGCTCACGTCGCACTCGATGGTCTGCGTGTCGCCTCCCCAATCGGCGACCAGCTTTTCGACGCCGCCACGCACTCGCTCGTTCTGGTAAGCGACTGCAAGCTCGGCGCCGGCTTGATGCAGTATGTGCGCGATGGCCCACGCGATGCTCCGGTGGTTCGCGATGCCGAACACGATGCCGGTCTTTCCTCTCAAGTCAATCGGGTACATGGCTCCGTCCTGCTGCTTCGTATGGAGTGGTATTTTCCCGCGCATTGTAGACAGCACTAGGGCAAACGTAAAGGTGAAGGTCATACTGTAGAGGCGTGTTCCGAGCGTCGCACTGAGGTTGACATCCATAGATCAATCTGATAACGATTCATGCCACCCATTGATGAGATTCACAATATTCTTACATTTGCTATATGTGAGTCGAACCTAATCTCGAAAAACGAATAAGTTCCCCTCACGTCAAGACACGTGATAGTTCGTGCGGCAGCGCAGCGGCGAAAGTGAAGCTATCGTTAACCATGAGTTAGACGAGGAGGAAATCACATGTGGTCTATATTGTCGAACCTTAAGAAGTCAGTGGTATTGGCGCCCGTGGCCATCATTCTGATGCTGGCCATGGGATGTGGGACTGCGGAGCCCGCGCCCGCTGCCGTGCCAGCATCGGAAATCGCCGCCATGGTGCGAGAAGCCGTTCAAGATTCCGTGCCGGCGCCGGCCGAGGCGGGTCCGAGCGCGGCGGAGATCCAGCAATTGATCGAAGCGGCGGTTTCAAACGCGCCTGCGGGAGTGACTGCCGCCGAGGTCCAGAGATTGGTTCAAGGGGCGGTTTCAAACGCGCCTACGGGGGTGACTGCCGCGGAGGTCCAGCGAGCTGTCGAAAGCTCCGTCCAGCAAGCGGCGGCCGGGCAGCTCACGGCAGCCCAGGTACAGACCATCGTGGACGCGTCCATCAGGTCCCTCCCTGCGCCTCAGGTCGATACAGGGCAGTTGCGGGGCCTCGTGCAAGCCGCTGTCCAGGAGTCCGTTCCCAAGGGCACGAGCGCCGAGGAGATCCGAAGGATGGTGGAAGCGGCGGTGACGGCAACAACAGCCGGCGCGGTAACACGCGGCGACATGGAAGCTCTGATCACCAAGTCGGTGAGCGATGTCGCGGCGGGACAGCTGAGCACGTCGGACGTCGAGAAGATCGTGGCCGCTTCCCTATCGGCGACAGAGCGAGCGATTGAGGCGACGGAGAAGGCCGTTGCGGAAGCTGGGATGGCGGCGATGGCGGCGCAGGCGGCGGCCGAGAAGGCCGTAGAGGAAGCACAAATGGCAGCGGCAGCGGCGATGCCTGCGCCGGTGGCCATGGCCACGACGCCTGCAGGCTGTTTCATAACGGGAGACAAGGTGAGCGACTGCCCGTTGCGCAGCCCACACACGTGGCAGGCGCCACTCGTGGCGCCTGGTGAGTTCCCGAGCTATGCAAACTACCAGGGCCCCAGGCCGACGAAGTTCTACGAGTCGCCCATGTCATACCAGCTGGTGAAGCAGGGCAAGCTTCCTCCGATCGAGGAACGCCTGCCTCACCCCGAGGACATCAAGGTCCTTCAGCCTGTCGACGAGATCGGCGAGTACGGCGGCACCTACCGGAGCGGGTACGTCGCAGTACGCCTCTCGGAGGGTACCCTCGGGAACTGGTACGAGAGGGATGCCAACGGCACGGACTGGTATCCCTGGGTCGGCAAGTCCGCCGAGGTGAGCGCGGACGGGCGCGTCTACACCCTGAAGCTGCGCAGAGGCCTGAAGTATTCCGACGGCACGCCCTTCACCATGGAGGACATTCGCTTTGCCTGGGAGGACGTCAACTTCAACAAGGAGTTGAACCCCAACGTCAATCCGGAATATCGCGACCCTATCACCCGCAATCCCGTCAAGTTCGCGGTGGTGGATGACCATACCTGGACACTCTCCTTCGATTCGCCCAAGTACACCCTCTTTGAGCTGAGGTCGGGCAAGAGGGGTTGGTCCTGTAGGGGCGGCAACTTCTGCTACTGGTTGCACCCCGAAAAAAAACAGTACCACGAGAAGTATGCCGATCCCGACGCGCTACAGAAGGAGATAGATGCGGCCAAGGTAGATGATTGGGTCAAGCTTTGGGATAAGAAGAATCTGTGGCGGGCAAACCCAGGCCTGGCGTGCGCAAGACAATGGTGTATATCGGCTTATACGGACCAGCAGGGCACTGCCTCCAGGAACCACTACTTCTTTGCGGTCGATCCCGAGGGGAACCAGCTTCCGTACCAGGATGAATACACCATGTTCGTGTGGGGGGAAGAAGAGAGCCGCGCCGTACCGGTGATCCGCGCCTTGGCGGGTGAGGAGGATGGCTTCAGCCCCTATTTCATTATGCAGGAAATGCCCCTCTACATGAGCCACATGCAGCAAGGCGACTTTAGCCTTTACCGCTGGCCCTCGACCGGCGGCAGCGACGCTCCATTGAACTTCAACCAGACCTGGAACAACGACAAAGAAATAGGCAAGTGGATCAGGACCAAGGAGTTCCGGCAAGCGTTGTCGCTTGCCATAGACGCGGGCGGGATAAACAACGCCGTTTTCCTGGGCGTAGGCACGGTCCAGAACTGGGTCCCGCATCCCAGCACTCCGTTCTACCCTGGGCCGGAGTACGCGCGTCTGCACACTAGGTATGACCCGGCAATGGCGAATCAGATACTGGACTCGCTGGGTCTGGACAAGAAGGACGCGCAGGGGTTCAGGCTGAGGACCGACGGGTCTGGCGAGCGCCTGGTGCTGCAGTCTGTCATCCTGGACAACGAATCCGTGTCGGTCCAGGAACTGATCAAAGGCAACTTGGCTGATGTAGGGATCGAGCTGAAGTTCAGGGTCACAAGTGCTGCGAGCGCTCTGCATAGGAACAACGAGGAGTACAGCGGGACCTTTATAGACTACTCCGCGTATCAGGCAAACCCCTGGATGGCAGAGTGGGGCAGCCTCGTCTGCCTCCGGGCCTCCTGCAAGGTGGGGACCGAAATAGGCAGATGGCATGAAACCAAGGGCGAACAGGGGATGGCTCCTACAGGTCCGGACCCCAACTGGCTGCCTCTGGCGCCTGAAGGTGCCTTCCCTGCCGATCCGTCCGGCAACATGAAGCGGCTGATGGAATTGGAACAACAGGGCCTGGCCTACACGCGGTTGCATCCAAGGCGAATCGAGATTGGCAAGGAGCTATTCAGGATCAACACGGAAGAGCTGTACACCATATCCACAGTGGGGTTCACGGGTAGCCGGAGGGGCGTCTACCTGAACCGCAACAACGTCAGGAACCAGCCGAGGACTCACATCAGGGACCAGCACGGGTTCGTCGCGACCGCCACCTACTACTTCGAGGATGGCATGGACAACCTGCACCACCCCGGCAACAGGTCCAAGCGTTACAAGAGTTGGAGCTTCCTTGGTGGCGAGTATTAGTCGGAGTAACAAGGTGACAGCCTGTCCCTGCGGTCCGCCTGCGGCATAGGCGCCGGCAGGTAAGACAGGAAGGGCCCCGGCCAATCAGAGCTTGGCCGGGGCCCTTGATTTTCCCAAGAACCGATGCCGGATGAAGTAGCGCGTCTGTGGTGAGGGGGATTTGCACGCGCATTGTAGACAGCACCGCTGCAAACGTAAAGGTGAACGATTTACCGCGTTGGTGTGTTCCGAGCGCCCAGCTTAAGTTGACATCGATAGGTCAATCTGATAACTGTTTATGTCACCTATTGATAAGATTCGCAATATTCTTACATTTGCTATATGTGTTTCGAAACTAATCTCGAAAAACGAATAAGTTCCCCACACGTCAAGACAGGACATAGTTCGTGCGGCAGCCCAGCGGCGAAAGTGAAGCCATCGTTAACCATGAGTTAGACGAGGAGGAAATCACATGTGGTCTATATTGTCGAACCTTAAGAAGTCAGTGGTATTGGCGCCCGTGGCCATCGTTCTGATGCTGGCCATGGGATGTGGGACAGCGGAACCCGCACCCGCACCCGTCCCAGCATCGGAAATCGCCTCCATGGTGCGAGAAGCCGTTCAAGATTCCGTGCCGGCGCCGGCCGAGGCGGGTCCGAGCGCGGCGGAGATCCAGCAATTGATCGAAGCTGCGGTTTCAAACGCGCCTGCGGGGGTGACTGCCGCCGAGGTCCAGAGATTGGTTCAAGGGGCGGTTTCAGCGGCGGTTGCAAACGCCCCGACCGGGGTGACTGCCGCGGAGGTCCAGCAAGCTGTGGAAAACTCCGTCCGCCAGGCGGCGGCCGGGCAACTCACGGCGGCCGAAGTACAAACCATCGTGGACGCGTCCATCAGGTCCCTCCCTGCGCCTCAGGTCGATACAGGGCAGTTGCGGGGCCTCGTGCAAGCAGCAGTCCAGGATTCCGTACCCAAAGGCACGAGCGCCGAGGAGATCCAAAGGATGGTGGAAGCAGCGGTTACCGGGGCAACGGCCGGCGGGGTAACACGCGGTGACATGGAGACGCTGATCACCAAGTCGGTGAGCGATGTTGCGGCGGGCCAGTTGAGCACGTCGGACGTCGAGAAGATCGTGGCCGCTTCCCTATCGGCGACAGAGCGAGCGATTGAGGCGACGGAGAAGGCCGTTGCCCAAGCCGGGATGGCGGCGGCGGCGGCGCAGGCGGCGGCCGAGAAGGCCGTAGAGGAAGCACAGATGGCGGCGGCAGCGGCGGTACCGGCCTCAACATGCTACGTCATTGGGACCGCGGTCGACGACTGTCCGGACGTGAGTGTCCGTACCTGGCAGGCGCCCATAACGCCGCCGGGTTCGTACCCCTCCTACCTGTATGAGGGCCCCAGGCCCACGCAGTTCCAGGAATCCCCGATGTCCTATCAGCTGGTCAAGCAGGGCAAAATTCCTCCGGTGGAGGAGCGGCTGCCCGTGCCCGAGGACGTGATGGTGCTGAACGTGATGAACGAGATCGGTCAGTATGGAGGCATGTGGCGAATCACACAGACGGGCAGCGTGATCGGCGACCTGGACGACAAGGCGGACTGCATGTACCGTGAGCCGAACGAGGTCGACTCCATTCCTGAGATATGTAAGTCGTTCCAGGTGAGCCCCGACGGAACGGTGTGGACGTTCGAGCTCCGCAGGGGCGCCAATTGGTCCGACGGCGAGCCTATGACCATGGAGGACGTCCAGTTCGCATGGAATGAGCTGAATTTCAACAAGGAGTTTAACCCCATCGTTCAACCGCAGTACCGTGACGCGATCACCAACAACGAAGTCAGCTTCAACGTCGTGGACGACACGACGTTCACCCTGACCTTCGACACACCGAGCTTCACGCTCACGGACGGCAAGTCCCAGCGCGGCTACTGGCGCAGTGGAAATGGAGGGTTCAGCTGGTATGCTCCGAAGCACTTCCTTGCCGAGTTCCACCCCGATCACAGTACCGCGGCCAAGATCACCGAGCATCTAGGGCGATACCAGCAAGAGGCCTGGACCGGGCTGATGCGGAAGGTCACCAATCCCAGGGACCCAGACATAGGGATCAAGGCGCCGAGCCTGAACGCGTGGTACCACGAGAGTATTCTCGACACCATAGGGTTCGACTCAAGGAACCATTTCTTCGTCGGCGTGGACCCCGAGGGAAACCAGCTTCCCTACATCGACAGGCGGACATCGGTACGAACGGAGGACCGTCCCGCAGCCGTCCTGCGCACGTTGGCGGGGGAGACCGACCAGAACTCCTGCCTGTCTTCGATCCCCGAGCTGCCCCTGTACGTGACGAACATGCAGAAGGGGGACTACAGTCTGTTCCACTGGCCGACGCCCGGCGGCAACGACGGGCCGGTCTCCGTGAACCACACCTACAACGCTGACCCCGAAATAGGCAAGCTGCTGCGAACGAAGGACTTCCGCCGCGCCCTCACTCTGGGGTTCGAGAGGAGCAAGATCAACGAGAATGTCTTCCTCGGATTGGGAACGCCTCAGAACTGGGTCCCTCACCCCAGAACGCCTTATTATCCGGGAGAGGAGCTGGCCAAACTGGAGATCGAGTTCGATCAAGCCAAGGCCAACCAAATCCTGGACTCCCTCGGTCTGATGGATACCGATAGCGACGGGATCAGGAACCGCGCCGACGGCAAGAACATCAGCTTCCAAGTCGGAGTCAACGATGTGGAGAGCCCTGCGATCGCGGAGTTCGTAAAGCAGGACTGGGCGGATATCGGGATCGAGCTCAACTTCGATGTGGACCCCAGATGGTTCTTTAACATCAGGGACCACGGTATCTCCTACTTCGGTATCAACGTAGACCATTCGACCTACCAGCATAACCCATGGAACGTTTCCTGGACCAGCTTGGCTCCACTCACGCCTAGGATTAATTTCCCCGAAATAGGTCGTTGGTACCAAACGAGCGGCGAAAAGGGCATGGCTCCGGGGGCCGATCCCTCCTACATGCCGCTCGCCCCTGCGGGTAACTTCCCCGCCGATCCCTCCGGCAACATCATGAAGCTGGAGAATCTCTGGCAGCAGGGCAGAAATTTCTCCATGTACAACCCTCGACGACTCGAGATTGGCAAGGAAATCTTCGGCCTGCACGCAACCGAGAAGTTTGACATACCCATGATCGCCTTCACCGGCGTTCGCAGAGGTATCGCTGTCGTGCGAAACAACTTCAGGAATGTTCCTCAGACGCACGTGAGGGACTGCTGGGGCTTCTGGCGCGAGACCTACTACTTTGAGGATGGCGTCGACAACTTCCATCATCCGGGCAATAGGTCGAAGCGGTACACCAGCACCACCTTCTTCGGCGGCTAGCTAGGTTCGTCGGACGAGGACTAGTAGAGGGGTCCGGGGTGTTCCCGGGCCCCTCTCTTTGTTTCCAAGCGAATGCAGCCGTCAGCTCAAGATAGCTTGTCGGATAGTGCCCCTTGAGAGAGTCACTCAAGTCCTCCGCTACGTGTGCGTTTGATCGCAACCGAGTGGTTGGAACATTTAATTCGGAAAAGTTCCAAAAAAGGTAACCCTTGGCCTGCTTGAAGCGATGCGTGGGTGAAGTGATAAAACTTCAAGAAGTACCGCAGGGACGATGAGGGGGAAGTGGAGCATGGCGGAGACACTGAAGACGACGGACTCGGAGAAGCTGATGACCGAATATCTCGACGCGCTGCGAGGATATGCCAAGCGTGTCGTCGCGCATGGCGGAGTCCTGACACGAGACGAAGAGCGCGACAAGACCGGGCGGATGAACGAGTACATGGCACAAGGGCGCAGTATCGGCCTGAGCGACTCCGATCTCTACACACAGATCTTCGGCGATATGGTGCAGAGAGCCGAGTCGAAGTGCGGATGCCCGACGTGCCGCAAGCGTGCCGATCGCGAGCGCGATGCAGCCTCCGGCGGCGGGATGGCTTCCAGCGCCACCTAGTCTTCAACCTGCCACTGGCCGGGAACTCGATAGGCCTCGTCCTCACCCGGCCACGGCGGCATCGTGACGATCAAGAACCGCAACGGAACGTCTCCCTTCGTCCTGAACTGGAAGTGAGCGCCAACCGGGATCGACAGGCTCACGCCCGGAGCCACGTCTACCACCCGTTCCTCGTCACCATACTTGCGCCACACCTGTCCCCTGCCCTCCAGGAAGTACCAGACCTCTTCAACGGTCTTGTGAGCGACGGGCAGGGACACCTCTCCGGGGTTCAAGGTGCAATGGACCATGCTTCCGCGTCTCGTCGCAGACAGCAGCCGGATCTCCGAGCCGTCCGGCGCGAGTGTGTCGCAGTCTTTCGCGAGGCGTTTGTAGTCTAATTCTTGGTTCATGGCGGTTGACTAACTGATGAGTATGAGCTGGTCCGTGAGACGAGGCCGCTACGCACACAGAGCGCATTCCGCACGGCCTATTTGTTGTACTTGATGTTCGTGAACAACGTTTCTGGGGTGTACTGCGGACGGCCGTCGGTGAACCGCTCGATGCTGAAGAAGTCGAGGCCGGCCGCATCCCCCGTAGCGATGTAATCAGCCATGTCCACCCCAGTGGCCGGGCTGAGGATGATCCCAACGTGGTCATGGCCCGACGCTACGCTAAGGCCATCCCATCCGGGCACTGGCCCAAGAATGGGCATCCCGTCCGGCGAACCGGGGCGAATCCCCGCTCTCGCTCCGACAAACTCGGCGTCTCGAAGCATGGGGTAGACGGCCGTCGCGTTGTCGAACATGTCCTGAACGGCGGCTGTGATGCGGTGGTCGAAGACGCCCTCCTCGCGGGTGGCGGCGGCGAGCAGTGTGCCGTCGTTCTGGGGTATGACGCTCTGCACAGGCCCTGCAGGAAGGAAGCCCGGCATCCGCAACGTAATGCGCTGGCCCTTGACGGGTCGCACGGGAATGGTCTCGGGGAGCCAGCGAGCGGCCAGTCCGGTCCATGCGCCCGCGGCGAGAACGGTGTGACCCGCGTAGCAGATGTCGTTGAGCATCGTGCGAACCCCGATGACACGGCTGCCGTTGAACTCCAGACCCGTGACCTCCGTGCGCTCCAGAATCGTGGCCCCCAGGCCGGCGGCGGCGTGGGCGAGTGAGTTGACATAGGCCTCTCCGCGAATTGAGCCTTCGTTTGGAGAGAGGACTGCACCCTGCGCGTCCGGCGTAACGTGGGGTTCGCGTTCGCGCAGCTCGTCTTGATCAATCCAGTGGACGCCCATGCCGAGTTCGCCCTGCCAGATGAGGTTATCCTGCAAGACTTCCTGCAGCTCATCGTCGAGGGCGACCTTCATTACGCCGCCCTCACGGTACTCGGGGTCGACCCCCGCCACCTTGAGTTCCTCGGTCAACTTGGGGAACATATCGAGGCTGCGCATTGCCAGTTCGAAGTATGGCTCGACGGTATGGTCGACGTACCAGATCGGCCCCACGATGCCGGCGGTAGCGCCGGACGCGCTCGATGCCAGACGATCCTTCTCGAAGACCGTGCTGGTGATGCCGCGTTTGGCGAGCTGGTAGGCAATGGAGCATCCGATAACTCCACCACCGATGATGGCAACGTCGGTCGTTCGCGTCATATCTCCTCACTCCGGGAAACGATGGCCGATAGTATCAGGAGACGCGCGCGGCTTTGCAAGAGTCTATTCCTGCGACTCGATGAGACAGGACGGCCGGAGGCTTCAAGTTACCTCAGTCGGCGGCAAGCAGGCGTTCGAGGTTTCCGGAGCATATAGCCCGCAGTTCCTCGTCGGAGAGGCCACTCCGATGGAGGCTGTAGAGCATGGGGGCCATCGGAGAGTCTGGGAAGCGCGAGCCGAACATGACGCGTTCAAATCCGACGGCGTCGATGAGGGTGTTCACACCGTCGGGAATGAGGAATCGCGATATCTCGATGGAGAGGTTCGGCAGGCTCTTGAGCATAGGCACCGCCCACCCGACGTGGGAGTAGTGGACCTCGCTCATGACGATTTGGGTATCGGGAAACCTTTTGGCGGTGTCGTGCAAGTCTACGGGGTCGAGTTGCATTGCGTCGAGCCACAGTGGGAGCTTCTCCGAAGCGAGCCACTCCAGCCACGGACCGACCACCCAGCTACGGAAGGGGTAGCGGTGCTTCTCGGGGGCCATACGGACGGAGCGCACACTCAACTCGTGCAGGGTAGCGCCGAAGGCCTCCATGTCGTCGTAGCTGGGGTTGACCGCGAATTGTGGGATCAGCCTCGACTGGCCTCGAATCTGCTCCATGAGCAGGGTGTTGCCCTCTTCGGCGTCGAAGTCTATCGAGTGGGGCGAGTACACCAGCGCCTTGTCGACACCGGCCTTGTCCATGACGTCGAGCGTACCCTCGACCGTATCCTCGCGGACGTACCGGTCGAACCGCCTGCCCAGCGCGACGCAAGCGTCGAAGGTGGGAACCGACGACTTGAAGTGGAGGTCTACCTCGCCCATGATTTCTCCTCGTGTACACGGGACGGAGCCAGAAGCTCGTCCCGCGCTGCTTGAAACGACCGATGGAGTGTAGCAACCGCCATGGTGCCCGTCAACCGCGCGGGAATTCACCGCTGGGGCGTCAGATCTCGCCATATGAGGAGGTGCCCATCATTCACGAGGCGTTTGTCGGGGTCACTGCCGCATCGGTCGGCAGCATGGCGGTACACTTCGGCGAGTGTTCTTAGGCCGCGTTGGAGGTCGGATTGGCATCTACCCAAACAAACGAGACCATTCGCTACGAGTCGGACGAGCGGTGTCCCCTCTTCGTGTCGGTCGGAGTCGCCTTTCAAGGCATCATGCTGGTGCTGGCGCCGACGGTACTGTTCGTGGCCATCACCGTCCGCGCGGCAGGGCTGGACGACAGCTACCTCACGTGGTACGTCTTCGCGGCCCTGATCATCAATGGGGTTATCACAGCGTTACAGGCCAGCCGACTGGGATGGTTCGGGGCGGGGCATGTGGTGATTACGGGCCCAACCGTCCAGTTCGTGGTGGTTTCCGCCACGGCGTTGTCGCAGGGTGGGCCGGGAACCCTGGCGAGCCTCATCCTCGTCTCATCAATCTTTCAGTTCGCGCTGGCGGTATGGCTGCCGTTCCTGCGACGGATCATCACCCCCGTCGTGTCCGGAACCGTGCTCATGCTGATCCCTGCCACCGTGCTACCGGTCGCGTTCGACAGGCTGAAGGAAGTACCTGAGACGACGGCGCCGGTCCGCAGGACTGATCGTCGCTATAGCGACGCTGGTTGTCGCCGTTGCTCTGGCGATGATCACTTCAGGAGGGTGGCGGCTGTGGTCTCCGCTCATCAGCATCGGGGCGGGCAGCGTGGTGGCAGTGCTGTTCGGGATGTACGACGTTCAGCTCGTGTTCGATGCAGCTTGGGTCGGCATACCTGAGACCCGATTCCCAGGATTCGATTTGACGCCCGGCCCGGAGTTCTGGGCACTCCTGCCGACGTTCGCGATTTTGACCCTTGTACTCGGCATCAAGGCCATCAGCTATGGCGTTATCATCCAACAGAGCTCTCAGCGGGAGCCACGGACAATTGATTTCCGGCGGGTCCAGGGGACAGTCAGCGCGAACGGTGTGGGCATGGTACTGGCCGAAATCGTGGGGACGCCGCCCACCTTGGTCTATTCATCGTTCAGCTCTCGCTCATCAATTTTACAGGGGTTGCGGCGCGCAGCGTCGGATACGCTATGGGGGTAATCCTCCTCGTGCTCGCGCTCTTCCCTAAAGTGAGGGGAGTTCTGCTGATAATTCCAAGTCCTGTGATGGGAAGTTTATTGCTGATCGAGGTCGCCATGCTGTTTTGGAGGGGATACAGACCCTCGCGCGGACCGGCCTCGTTTCGAATCGATGCGTGCGTCGCCGAATCATCGCGACTACACGCGCAGTCGCTTCCTCAAAATCTAAATAGTTGCGGCCGGGTTTGCACAGGGGAGGATCGAACAGGACCCGCGCCTCAAAGCCGCTGCCCTTCGTGGGTGACAAGAGCGTTATCAGGCCCGATACGGAATGGAAGACCCCAATTTTGGGCTTCGGCCCGTAGTGACGGTCAATCGCTTCGATCATCAGGTCGTGGTCGCGGACCAGCGTAGGGATATTGTGGTTTCCGATTGTGCTTACGGTGTTCCAGCCATGATTTCTAAGGTCATAGACTATGAGGCCGAAATCGTCGGCCAGAAGCGACCAGAAGGGGTAGTAGAGATCGATCGCCAGACCGTTGCCGTGGCTGAGAACGAGTCGCGGGCCGTCAGGATTGCAGTGACGCCGCAGGGTGATGACGGTGTCATCGTCCACGGGAACATCCACTGTGGACAGCGGCTTGGGTACGTTCCATACGGTGTTCGAGCTCGTCATTGGACGGCAGTCTTCCGTACTGGTTTCCTAGTTTAATTCGTGGGCGATGGCGGCGGCAAATCGCTCGTTGCCCAAGTCTTCCACCTGCCATGTGACCTGCGGAAGCTGGGGTAGCCGCATCGCGGTCTTGGCCGCGTCATTTCGCATGTCCGGAGGGACCTCGAAAGAGGCCACATCCAGCACGAAGCCCATCCCGTGGGCCTTGATGAGCGCTTCCTTGATAGTCCAGAGCCTGAAGAAGAGGTGAATTTTCTCGTGCCCGTGGGTCAAGAGGCCAACTCGGCTTGTTCGGTTTGGCCGAAGACCCCTTGGATGAGCAGGTCCATGTTGCGGTGGGAGACCCGTTCCTCGACATCGACGCCGAGCCGTCCTTCCGGCGCAATCGCGATCAGTCCATGTTCGCCGCTGTGACTGACGTTGAAGCTGATGGGAGTCGCCATTCCATCCACCAATGCGACCGGCTTGCCATGCTCAGTGGACTCGAACGCAAGCTGCTCGTTCTCACAGCCGAGCCGGTTATAGAGAATGGCGCGAAGAGCGGCACGGCATAGTGCAAATCGGCGGCGAGGGCCGTCGAACAGGAAGCGCTCACAGCGTTCCCACTCGTGTTCATCGAGCCACCCAAGAGCAGCAGCTTCGTGGGCGGCGTTCTCTCCCAGATCGACGTGTACGACCGTAGCCGTGTCAACGATCTTGAAGGGCCTGTACCAGCACACGGCTGCAGAGGCAAGCATTAATTATCGATGCTCCGAAGGAGCGAGGGATCAAGCCATCTGTCCGTCGAGGCAATTGACCAAGTCATTGAGATTATCCAGCCCCGCGCAGATTTCGGGCGTGAAACTGACATCGAACTCCTGGGCGACCACCTTCGCAAAGGCAGCGATATTCATAGAGGAAACTCCGATCTCTGTGAGGCCTAAACTAAAATCCACCGGCTGAGGCAGCGGCTTTCTATCTACTTCTAGGTTCTCGGCCAAGAGTTTCCTGATGCGATCTTCGGTCGAGGCCATGCAGTCCCTCTCCCAAGAAAATGTCTTGCTGTCTGAGACGGCGGTCAGGGTAGAAATATATGAAGTCAAACCAAGGCGCCATAAGTGTTCAGTCTTAGTGAGACCAACATTCCCCACCCCTGTGGATACCCGCTTTCGCGGGTATGACGGTGCTGTGCTTAGAGAGGATTTCACGCCGGGCCTGAATACTTACTAGACGCTCGTTCCTGTCTCCTTTGAAAATGACCTTCAAAACTTCCCAGGCCGTATTGGCTTACCTACCAGTCCTTCAGATTGAGACCGGCCTCTTCGGGGGGTCGGTCCAATGGCGACGGCGCTGAAACCCAGGCAGTAATTTAGGCTCTTAGCGTCTCCGCAGGACCAAATATAGGAAAACGCCCGCAACGATAACACCCGTGATGATGAGGATGATAATCAGCGTCATGCGCTGGCGCGGGGTGGTAGATATGCTGGGCAGGGTGCTGCGCAGACGATCCGCAGCGTCCCCGATGATGGGGATTCCAGGGCAATCGCATTTAGACAAGTATAAGATAATATCCAGTAAGATGTGGTCATTCTTTAGCGAGGGAGTGACCTCATGGACAATTCACCCGTAGGCTTGCTGACCGATCAGTTCGCCAAGTTGACAGACCCCCGAACCGGTCACGCAAAACGGCACAAACTCATAGATGTCATCGTCATAGCCATCTGCGCCGTCATCTGTGGAGCCGACTCATGGGTGGATGTAGAGATGTTCGGCAAGGCCAAGAAGGACTGGTTCAGCCGACTGCTTGAACTGCCCAATGGAATCCCGTCGCACGACACTTTTGGGAGGGTCTTTGCCAGGTTGGACCCCGTTCAGTTCGAGGAGTGTTTCGAGGAATGGGTCCATGCGGTCAACGACGTAACCGGAGGTCAGGTCGTGGCCATAGACGGCAAGACGCTTCGGCGCTCGCACGACAGAGCCGCGGACAAGTCTGCAATCCACATGGTGAGTGCGTGGGCGTCGGCCAATCGTCTGATTCTCGGTCAGACCAAGGTGGATGAGCGATCCAATGAGATCACGGCCATACCCGAACTGCTCAGTACGTTGGACGTGTCAGGATGTACAGTGACCATCGACGCGATGGGGTGTCAGAAAGATATAGCGACGACGATTATCGACCAAGGCGCTGACTACGTGTTGGCCCTCAAGGAGAACCAACCCCAACTCCACCAAGACGTAACGGATACGTTTGAACAGGCCCGACAGACCGGCTTTGACTATCTCGACCACGACTTCCATGAGACGGTAAACAAAGGCCATGGCAGAATCGAGACACGACGGTGTTGGTCTGTCTCAGACCCCGACCACCTCAGCTACATAAACGACCGCAATGAGTGGACGAAGCTGACGAGCGTGGTGATGATCGAGTCCGAGAGGATTGAGGATGGTAAGACGTCCATTCAGGCCCGCTACTACATATCGAGTCTGCCGAACGACGCGCGAGTGCTGCTCGCAAGCGTCAGAACGCATTGGGGGATCGAGAACTCTGTCCACTGGGTGTTGGACGTAGCTTTCGGCGAAGACGACAGCAGGGTGAGGCAGGGCAATGCAGCACAGAACTTATCCGTGCTGCGTCGCATGGCGCTGAACATGCTCAAGCGTGAGACCACATCACAAGGGGGTGTGGCCGCCAAGCGCAAGCGCGCCGGATGGGACGAAGATTACCTACTCTTGGTACTGGCTCAGTGAAATGCGATTGCCCTGATGGGGATTCGGGGCCTGCTTGGAGCATCAGGCAAAACCGTTGGTATGGCGGTGGGCGGCAGAGCCGGGGCAGCTATAGGTGAAAGCGCATCTGCGGCTGTGGGTGTGAGTGTATGAGTAGGCCAAGGTGTTGGCGTGTAGGTCGGTATACGTGTGATTGCCGATGCAACCGTGGCCGTAAAGGTCGGTGTAGGTATCGATGAAGGAGTAGGCGTAGGCGTCGGTGAGGGGGTACGCGTTGGCCTTGGCGTGTAGGTCGGCACAGGTGTGTGTGTGACCGTCGGTGTGGGAGTCGACGTTGGGGTGAGAGTCACCATGGGCGTGTATGTTGGCCTAGGGGTGTGAGTCGGCGTAAGGGTAGGAGTAGGCGTGTACGTCGCTGTCGGGGTGTAGGTCGGTGTAGGCGTATGCGTGGGCGTGTACGTCGCCGTAGGCGTATAGATCGGCCGAGGCGTGGGCGAGAGTGAAAACGTGGCCGTGCGCGAATGGGTCGGCGTAGGGATGGGTGAAGGCGTAAATGTGGTGGTCGGGGTGGGTGAAGGCGTGAATGTGGGCGTCGGTGTAGGTGTCGGCGTGGGCGTTGACGTTGGCGTGTAGGTGGGCGTCGGTGTGGGAGAGGGCGTGAAGGTAGCCGTTGGTGTATGAGTCGGCGTGGGGGTGGCCGTTGGTGTATGAGTCGGCGTGGGGGTGGCCGTCGCCGGCGGCGGTGGTGGCGGCGGTGGTGGTGGCGGCGGCGGCGGAGGTGGCGACGGCGGAGGTGGCGACGGCGGAGGCGGTGGTGGTGGCGGCGATACGGACGTGGCGGTAGCTGTGGCCGTGGGTGTATGAGTCGGCGTGGAAGTCGGCGTATGAGTAGCCGTGGGCGTATGAGTCGGCGTGGAAGTCGGCGTATGAGTAGCTGTGGGGGTGGGCGTCGCTGTGGCCGTTGGTGTATGAGTCGGCGTGCGGGTGGCCGTCGCCAGTGGTGGAGGCGGAGGCGGCGGTGGTGGAGGCGGAGGCGCAGGTGGCGGCGCAGGTCGTGGCACAGCCGGTGGAGGAGGCGGAGGCGGCGGCGCAGGTGGTGGCGCAGGCGGTGGCGCAGGCACAGGACGGCACTCGCCTACGTCTTCATCGGCACCGGCACCGGTGTCCGACACCTGGACGGTCATCGACAAAGGGTCTACCACCACATGGTCGGTCCAACCCGGGTGCATTTCCACGCGAATTGTTCTGCCCGACGTGACCTCACCATCAGTAGGCACGCAATAGGTCACTTTCTTGGTCGCTTGCTCCGCATAGAATGCGACGGCGATCAATTCGTCGACACGGGGACCGTTATACGAATCGAACACCATAACACCGCCATGAATCTTCCCGACATAACCCGCCGGAAGTGGCGGCGTGAGCCTGACTTTTATGGTAAGCCGCGTATTTTCCTGCACCGGCGAAGGCGAAAGACCCACCAAGCTGGCAGCGTAGGTCTCGTCTGTCTGAGCATAAACGTCGCTGCAGGAGGGAAGTGTCGCTAAGGCGAGACAAAAGCCAACTAGAGAAACTGAAGGCGGCACGACCTTCAGCTTGCGTAAGAACAAGCGTTGCCAAGTCGATATAATTAGTTGCATCAGTGCCGCTAGCATGGCTGTGAGGTCAGGGTGGACTTGAGGACGCCGGCAGGCGTCTCAGAATGCCGAGTGCGGGAAGTACTACGGTCGTCAACCGCTAGTTTCAGTCTTCAGGACATATCACCCTCCCTTGCATGTTGACGATATTGTTCTGTGACAAATAGTTTATCCTAATCTAATAAAAGTACAATGTCTTTACGGACCTATTTTCCATATTCTGCAAAATTGATCCGTTTCACGATTGATTCAGGAAATTCCATCGGTTGCGATCGCCGAGGAAGTTACTCGAAGGCACCAACATGACGCGTTGCTCCTAACACCAACCTCCACGAAACTCGTCTTCCAAGCCTTGTTAGCACAGGCGGTGAGCGATCCGCCCCTGACGGAAGATGTGCTGTATACTTCGGCGAATGCGGAAGCGGGCATTTGTCCACCTGAGCATAGGAGAAGACCCATTTCGCTATAACGTGTATGGAGGACGGCCGATGCGAACGGCGATAGTAGTCTGCCTCGTGCTGGTGGCTGTCGCGTGTTCGGAGACCGGCGCACCCTCTTGTCCCGAGGGGACCGACCGATTCACGGAGTATCAGCTATTCATGGGCCGGAACGGGCCGGACGGCGAAGCTGTCGCCGACGCGGCGTGGGACGCATTCCTCGCGGATACCGTGACTCCGCGCTTTCCGGACGGCCTGACCGTCATCGACGGTCGGGGCCAGTGGCGCGGCGCTGAGGGGCTGATCAAGAAGGAGCGGTCAAAGCTGCTCGTGATACTGGCTCCGCCGGATGACGACAAGACGCGCCTAATCGACGAAATCTCGGACGAGTATAAGCGCCGTTTCAGCCAGGAGTCCGTGCTGCAGGTCGTGGACGACGCCTGCGTTTCGTTCCGCTAGTCTGAATGGTGCTTGCGGATGCGGGGGAGCAAGTGAGTGGGAATCGAACCTTCTCCGCCTACATCTGACCGGTAACCTGAATGGGCAAGTCCTTGTACCGGACCCAGATCTCTACCGACTGAAGGACACGGTCGGCGGTAAAGCCCTCCCACCGCCGCTCCATTGTGACCTCAACCACATTGTCGCCGCGCCGGATGACCTCGCGGGGAACATCGAACTCGAACCAGTAGTGCGTGTTGATCCTCTGAGGCATCCCCACCTTCACCGGCATGTAGGGTACGAGGCCTCCGTAGAAGTGGGTGATCTTCGCCTCGCTCGTAAATAGATCGTGCCCGTTGATCTTGTACGTGATGGTGTCGTTCGGGTGCGGCTGCACAAGCCTGACGCCCAAAGTTACGCTCTCTAGCTCGTCGTCATCGATGGCCGAATCGAAGTCGTCGCTCACGGGCACGTTCACCACTGCGTTCGTTCCCTCATCGAGTGTCACCGGCAGAACTCGCTCAGGGAGGTACGGGTCGGGCCGGGCCGTTGTTGGCGCTACAGGATAATGCTTGGTCTTGCGCGCGTATACGTCCGGGTCGGCCATTTCGCGTATCACTTCGTACTCGGTGTTGGTGTGCGGCCACTGGAGATCGGCCAAGTACACGCCGTCAGCGCCCGCCGCGTGGTAGTTCCCCGCCACCGCCCTCGACATCTCAATCGTCACGTCGTGGTACCGGTCGTCATACGTATCGCGCCCCATGGGGGGGTAGATCCCGACGCCGACATCGCGCGCCTCCTCAACCATCCAGCCGAAATGGGGCTCGGGGTCGATAATCGTCACGTCGCCGAAGGGCGTCACCCAGTCGACCAGCCCCTCTCGTATCCACGTCCGCACGTCCATCCCCACGTCCAGGCACGCCTGCTCGCTCGGATGCACGCGAATCGCCAGGGACAGCTCCCTCCCCTGCCGTCTTCCGATATCGTCCAGCAGCGTGCGAATGCTGCGAATCCACTCGGTCAGGATGGGGATGTTCTGCCGCACCTCCGACGGCTTGAAGAAGACGCGGATGTACTCGTCGATCTCCACGCCGTCCGCGCCATACCGGTCACAGACCTCCTCGATCACGCTCAGCCGTTCCTCTCTCACATCGGCCCTTGCAAAGTCCAGCGCGGTCGCGGTGTACGGTTTGTCGGGGTCTTCCTCGCCGATCATCGCGTCGGGGTTCTCGTACTTGAGCCTACCGATGGTGTAGTTGCTCCCTTCGGGCGCGCCCGCGTCGTTGATGCGGATGCTGCCGAGCACACGAATGCCCTTTTCATGCGCCCTGTCGACAACGATCTTGAACGGGTCGAGTCCACGTTCGAGCGCGGATGCGAGGTTCGCCGCCGCACGCCACCACACGAGGCCCGAGTTGTGCGGCATCGCGTTCTCGCCGAACTTGATGCCGACTTTGGTGTCGTACAGAAACGTCTGCCCCATGCCGGTGCCATATACCAGGGTGTCGACTCCCGTCCCGATGAGATCGTCGACCGGCTTTTGAAGTCGGTGAAGACTCATCGGAGGGTCGAACCGGTACATCAGGTAGTGGCGTGAATCGTGGTAGTAGATCAAACGTGGTTTATTCATAAAGCTCTCCTTCTGGCTAGCCATTGCGCGCACATAGAACCCTCGACAACGAAGGTATTATACCCTGCGGAGCACTGCCTCGAAATACCCACGTCTCATTACGGCCTCAATCCATAGACGCAGAATAGCAGTTCAACGAGGTCTGCGATGCCATTGTGCAATTGGCAGCGCGTCGCGTTTAGCGACGCTGTGGTATAGTCGATGGACTTGATGAAGGAGGCGCTCGTGGAGCACGCACACGACGGGCTTCGGCTAACGACCCTGGCCCACTGCGCGGGCTGAGCAGGCAAGTTCAGTCCAAACGACCTGGCGCAGGTGCTGCGTCAGCTCCCACCGGTACGCGACCCCAACCTGCTCGTCGGCGTCGACACCGCGGACGATGCCGCCGTCTACAAGCTAAATGACCGGACGGCGCTCGTTCAGACGGTGGACTTCTTCCCGCCGGTCGTCGACGACGCATTCTCGTTTGGGGCGATAGCGGCCGCCAATGCGTTCAGCGACGTGTACGCAATGGGCGGCAGGCCCCTGCTTGCCCTGAACATCGT
Organism: Dehalococcoidia bacterium; assembly: GCA_965247555.1. Taxonomy (GTDB): domain Bacteria; phylum Chloroflexota; class Dehalococcoidia; order Lucifugimonadales; family VXLM01; genus VXLM01. The sequence goes on from CBDFHR010000009.1 coordinate 1,650,163, forward strand.
CGGCTTCCCAGTCGACCTTCCGAAGGAGATTCTCGGGCGCATTCTACAGGGGGGCGGAGCAAAGGCGGAGGAGGCGGGCGTCCTCGTCATCGGGGGACACACGGTCGACGACGCCGAGCCGAAGTACGGCATGGCGGTGACCGGCACGATCGAGCCGGGCAAGCAGATCACGAACGCGGGCGCGAAGCCCGGCGACGCGCTCGTGATCACCAAGCCGATCGGTACGGGCATCATCACGACGGCAGGCAAACGTGAGGAGGTGAGCGCAGACGTGCTGGACAATGCGGTTGCGGTTATGAGCGCGCTGAACCAGGCCGCGTCCGAGGCGATGGTCGAGGTGGGCGTTCACGCCTGCGTGGACGTGACCGGATTCGGTCTGATCGGGCACCTGCTCGGGATGCTCAGCGCGAGCAATGCCTCGGCGGAAGTCTCATTCCCGAATGTGCCGCTCTTGAACGGGGCGGAGCGACTCGCAGCGGACGGTGTTGTTCCCGGAGGCACGCAGCGAAACCGGAAAGCGGCCGAGACCTCGGTGGAGTGGGCTGCGAAACTGCAGGAACACGAGAAGCTGTTGCTGTGCGATGCACAGACTTCAGGCGGGCTGCTGATCGCAATCCCGGAAGACCGAAGGAACGCGCTTCTCACTGAGCTGCAAAGTCGCGGAGTTTCGTCAGCGGCCGTTGTTGGGCGCATCACCGACGGTACTTCCAAAGCAATCCGAGTAGTGGCTTAGGGCAGGTGCGCGGATAGAGTGACTCGCCACCCGATCCGGTACTTGTCGGTGTTGATCTCCGTCGCGTTACTCGCGATCGCGTGCGCGCAGCCGGGTGGTTCTCAAACTCTTCCAACTCCAACAGCGACAAGCGCCCCGTCTGCCACGCCCCTGCCCACGAGCACACCGTTTCTGGTTCCGACTTCGACCAGCACTCCGGAACCTACCTCTACTCCGACGAGTGTGCCCACCATCACGCCTACGCCTACGAATTCGCCTACGCCGACTTCGATGCCTTTGGACACGCCTAAACCTGTCCCGACGGTCACACTGACACCTACGAGCTCACCTACGCCGACCCCACCGCCCGTGAACACTCCTACACCCGCCCAGATAGCTACGCCAGTACCTACAAGTTCGGCAACGCCGGTACCAGTAGCGACCAACACCCACACACCCGAGCCTACGGACACAGCGACAGCCACAAGCACACCATCGCCGACACCGGTCCTAATTGCCACGAGCGCCCCAACGGCAACATCCACATCGGTAGCAATCGTGACATCGTCGCCGACACCCTTCCCCTCCCCCACGCTGGTACCGACAACCTCGCCTACGTCTACGCCGACCCCGACACCGTTGCCCACGGCTGTGTCGACTGATACGCCCACGCCGACGCCCGCTCCTACCGAGACTGCCACCCCGAGTCCGGCTGCAGGCGATGGAAGTGTGGCTATCGCCTGCATCTTCTTCGACGGCGTTGCATCGAGGCAGGAGCCGGACGAGTACGTGGAAATCGTCAACGCGAGTGAGACCGACCGGGACCTGAACGGCTGGCGTCTCGTGGACGTGTCGGACGGCGGTCCGACGTTCACATTCTCGGAATTTGTCATCGCTGCGGGCGGACGTGTGCGCGTGTACACGAACGAGGTGCACGAGGACTGGGGCGGGCTAAGCTTCGGTCGCGGAACGGCGATCTGGAGCAACTCCGAACCCGACACCGCAGGACTCTTCGATGGTGCGGGAATGCTCGTCTCGTCTAAGACCTACCCTCCGGGGTGTCCGTAAACAGCTTCACACACGTTCGCGGGCGCGTGTTTACGAGATAACACCCTGCTCGCGTCCGGCCTCCTCGAACACCGACAGAGCGCGGTCGAGCTGCTCTCTCGTGTGCGCCGCCGACATCTGGACGCGGATGCGGGCCTCGCCTCGCGGCACGACGGGGAAGCTGAACGCCACGACGAAGACACCGCGGGCATTGACCGCCTGCGCGAGCGCCACGTTCTTCTTCTCGTCCCCGATCATGATGGGCACGATGGGGTGGTCGCCGGGCACGATATTGAAGCCGAGCTCGTTCATCTTGCTTCGGAAGTGGGCAGTGTTCGCGTGGAGCCTTTCGCGCAGCTCCGGGCGGGTCTGGAGGATGTCGAGCGCCGTCAGCGCGCCGACCACTATCGGCGGCGCCAACGTGTTGGAGAATAGGTACGGCCTTGAACGCTGGCGCAGGATGTCGATGATCTCCTTATGTCCGGTCGTGAATCCGCCCGACGCTCCGCCAAGCGCCTTTCCCATCGTGCTGGTAATCACGTCGACGCGGTCGATGACCCCCTGCTTGTCGACGCTTCCCCTACCCGTCGGGCCGAGAAAGCCTGTCGCGTGGGAGTCGTCCACCATCACCATCGCGTCGTACTTGTCGGCGAGATCGCAGATGCCAACGAGGTCGGCCTCGTCGCCCTGCATGGAGAAGACGCCGTCAGTGGCGATCATGCGGAACCGGGCGTCCTGCGTCTCCTTCAGCTTGTCCTCCAGATCTCCCATGTCCTTGTGACGGTAGACCTTGCGAGTGGCCTTGCAGAGACGGACGCCGTCGATGATGCTCGCGTGGTTGAGGGCATCGCTGATGATGGCGTCTTCCGGCCCCAGCACCGTCTCGAACAGACCCGTGTTGGCGTCGAAGCACGAGGTGTACAGGATCGTCGCCTCGGTGCCGAACCAGCCCGTGATCTTGTCCTCGAGCTCTTTGTGGATGTCCTGCGTACCACAGATGAACCGCACCGAGGCCATCCCGAACCCATGCGTCTTCAGCCCCTCGACGACGGCCTGCTCGATCTCCTCGCTGTCGGCCAGACCCAGGTAGTTGTTGGCGCACATGATGAGCTCGTGCCCCGTTGAGGTGTCGACCTCCGCTCCCTGCGGGGTCCTGATGATCTTCTCCTCCTTGTACAGGCCGCTCTCCCGAATGGAATCGAGTTCGTCCTGCAGGAAGGTCTTGACTGCGGTGTATGCCATACGGCTCTCCTTCGGCGATTACGTGATGCATGATAGGGTAAGCCGCCCAGTGTGGGATTTCAACGGTTGGCGTGGAGTAGCGGGTTCACGAGCAGCCTGCCTCACGCACCGAAAAGGAACGGCGTCATTCGAGCGGGACGATCTTACCGGGTGGTTGTCGCCTCTGCGCACAATCCCACGCTTGCAGCAGCTCGTTCCGGCGCATCCCCGCCCACTCTATGACCATTCCTCGGGCGCGGGCGGGTAGCTGTCCATACAACAGGATTGGCGGGTCAATGTTGACTACGGCGCGGCTGCCGGCGTAACGGGCATGGAAATGAGGCGGTGCATGGTCATCGAAATACATTTGGATGACGATTCCGTAGAACCCGCAGATTTCAGGCATTGCCCAGGATTTCCAGCGCTCTGGGCATGACCGCGCCTACGGACTTGCCGGTGAGTCTCATGTACAGCGCATCAGGGCATAGTTCCAACTCTTCGCTCCAAGCGATAGCGCCGTATTCGGTCAGGTATACCGCTTCAAAGCAGGTGCGATCATCCCATACGCTGAATACTCCGCCGCCTGCCAGATCCGAGAGATCGACTTCACCTGCTGCGCCGTCTGAGTAACGAAGCCAGATACGGTAACCTTCTCTAGGTTCTACCGCGATAGGTTCTACCATAAGTTCCTCCGCGGTAGGCGCTTCGGTTCTTGTTCCTACCATCGTTCTGTCACCTTGCCATTGCTATCGAGAGAGGCGCAATGACATCATAAGGCCATGTATCGGAATCAGCCGCTGCGCTAGGGGATCAACCCCCAAGAATGCGTTTTCGAGCGCGATTGCCCCAAGCAGCGCTGGCGTACCTTCGTCATTGAACAGCACCTGCGTGATTATCTCTTGGTCCTCAACTCGCACCCGCGCGTATCCGACATCCATCGTCCTGACTTCTTCCTGGGCGAACTGGAACGCCTTGCGTGTGGTGGGTTCCACGCCAAGCCGCTTCAGCACCGACGCAGGCACGGCAGTCATGGTCGCGCCCGTGTCCACGAGAGCGCTCACCGCTACCCAATTCTCGGCGGTCGTGCCGCCAATCTCTATTTCTACCTGAAATGTGCCCACGCTAAATGGCTACCTTCGCATAAGTGGGGAGTAATTCTCTTGGAATCAGTATACAGCGACAGCCCCCTCGCTGCCGCCCTCGTAGGTTCCCACGTAGTCGACATCCCCTAGCAGAGGCGTTGTCCCAGCAGTCACCCGCTGGGTAGAAGGTACTTCCTCGGGATCTCGGCCCCGACGGTGTACTGGATGCGGCCGATACGCACCATCTGGTAGACGTTCACGCGGAAGTCGGGGTTGATGCACGCGTGCATGTAGGCGTCGCGCTCGGATACTCCGTACTCGGTCACCATCCACTCCATGAGGTTCTCGATGGCGCTCTTGACGGCGTCCTCCAGCGGACGGAAGGAGTAGAGGGCGACGATGGAGTCGTCCTTCTCCAGGCGCACGAACGGTATCGTCTTGTTCTTGATGACGCGGCACGAGAGGGTCAGCTCGCCGCGAGTCTCGTCAGCAGTGCCGTAGAACTCGGTGTCGCCTTGGCTGGCGTGAACGTCCCCGACGTAGAGCAGGCCGCCCTCGTGGTAGACGTTCAGGTACACGCGCGTGCCCTCTTTGACGTCCCGCACATCGAGATTCCCGCCCCATGGCCCCTGCCCCACGGCGCTGGTCTCGACCTCGCGGTCGGGCGCGGTGCCTAGGGTGCCGATCATCGGCGCGAGGTCCCACGTGATCTTGTCGTTGAAGACGCCCTTGCCGTCGCTGGTTGTCCCGCTCGGCCCCGGAAGGTGCTTGATGATGTGGACGAACGGCCCCCTCAGAGACTGCCACTTGTACGAGTCTCCGAGGGGACTCTGCCCGGGCCGGAAGTTCGTGAATCCCTGCTCGTCGACGATGATCCGCTCGACCGTGACCTCCAACAGGTCGCCGCGCTCGGCTCCTTCTACGAACACCGGGCCGCCGATGGGGTTGCCCTTCGGCGGCTCGAAGTTTCGCGTCGGGAAGTCCATAAGGTGCGGCGCAACGTCGGCTGACCTCACCAGACCTGAGCCGGCGTCCTCGGTCTCCACGACGAAGCTCTCGCCCTGCGCGACGCGCATCAGCGGCTCGTCGCGATGATCGAACTCATACTTCATCGCCTGATCGCGGGCGATTCGCTGCATTTAGCTGTCACTCAAAACGTTGATCTCATTAGCATTTGTCCGACGCGATGTGGGGGCACTCCAGGAAGTTGGTGCTAGCGTATCTGACCGACCTTCTGCCAGGATGGTTGAAGTTGTCGATCCCATCCTCGAAGTACCACAGCGGGGACTCATAGCTGTAGTAGTCGTGCGCCCCAAAAGTGGTCGATATGTTTCGCAGGTTGTTCCTCTTGAAGAATACTCCCGGCGCACCGCCCGTGAACCCAACCGTGCCGAGATGATAGGCGTTTTCTAAGTTTAGTCTAAAGATTGCCTTGCCGTTCTCGACCCGTCCCGGATGCAGCATCGGATACTGCTTCCCGTCCCCATAGAGGCCCTGCATCTCCATCAGGAACCCGTCAGGATCGGCTGGGTACCGACCCTTTGGCGCCAGTGGCAGAAACTCGTTCTCCGAGCAAGATGGGCACTCGACGGCGGCCGCGCCGATGGGGGCCATACCCTCTACGCCCCCGGTCTCGAAATACCTACCCATCTCTCTCCCGGGGCCGCTGGCCCGATACGGGAGAAATTGAGTCCAGTACCAGGGGTTCGTCATGAGTGACATCGCCCTCATGCGGACCGGGGCTTCTTCCGTTCCAAAAGCCCGATTCCGCCCTTCTTTGAAGTCCAGCTTGAAACCCATGTCCGCCCACTGGGATTGCATTAGCTCAGCAACGGGAATGAAATTAGCCCTGAACTCAGAGAAAAACTCCAAATTCCCAGTGCCGTCAAGCCGGTTGCGGAACCCATCCCCATCAGTGTCAATTAACCCAAGGTCGTCCAGGATTTCGTTGGCCCTCGCAATGTCGCGCTCAGCCAGATATCCGGGCCACTGGTCTCCGGGATAGTACGGCGTCGCAGGATGTGGTACCCACGCTTGAGGCGTGCCGATCCCAAGGTAGACCAATTGGTTGATTTGGTCACGGTCTAAGCTCAGGGACAACGCCTCTCGGAACTCTTTCGTCCGGAACCACCGGCCCAGCTCAGCATCAAGGTTGAACTCTGGGTTGATCTGAATTCCGGCGTCGTTGCCATGCGTCTTGGTCCAGCGGCCGACGCTGTAGTCGCCCTTGTCCATGTGTGCGAAATACAAGGGGACCTCGGCCAAAACAAAGTCGCCGGCGTAAGGCCCATCCGTTTCCCCGTTCATCGACCTGAAGACGGATGTCGAGATATTCTCCGCCTTGTTGTAGGTGTAGGTATCGAGGTACGGGAGCTGGTTGCCGTTTGGGTCGACACCGTGGAAGTAGGGGTTGGCGCACAGTCTTTCCTGCTCGTCGGCCCCACCGTCGCACAGGTAGTAGGCATGTGTAACCGGAGTATCCGCATCATAGCGGATGCTGTATTTTCCCTTCCAGACCTGCGTCCAGTCCTCATATCCGCCCTCGGTCATGAGCTTTTTGAATTCGGCGGGGTCCGCGTACTTCGGGTGGAACTTCTTCGAGAAGTGGAAGGGCTCAAAGAAGCACGAGGTCATGCGAGTACACCCTTGGCCGGCCGCCAGCCTAGCGGCCTCGATGAACGTGTAGTTGGGATTGTCAAAGCTAAGGGTGAGGGTGTGGTCATCGATCTTGGTGAACTTGACCGGATCACCGGTCACGGGGTCCTGCAGAACGCCCGGCACGACCGGGAAGAGTTCCTTGTTGTAGTTGAGGTCCTCACTCCAAGCCCACTCAACGTCCTGCATGGTGAATGGCGCGCCATCGGACCACTTCAGGTCTCTACGGAGCGTCACGGTGTAGACCCGTCCGTCCTCGCTCGTGCTAAAGGACTTGCAAGTGGCAGGGTAGTAGCTCAGGCCGTCGTTATCCCATTCCGTGCACGTGCCACCTACCGCGAGACCGGTCATGAGGTTGTTGTAAAGGCGGCTGCCCCAAAGTCGCGCGTCTCCCCCGTAGATGCCTATCTCATCAACAGGCGCATAGACGAAGACGTCCTCAGGATGGGGCAGACGCTGCTCCACCGGAGGCAGTGAGCCTTCCCTCACCAACGCCGCGAATCGGGGGTTTTCGCTGAACTTCGTAGGTCTGGGACTGTACCCCTCGCCGTAGAGCAGTGGGACGCCTGGCTCCTGTACGGGAGGTATGTACTCGGCCGTGGCCATTGCACCCTCCGTGTCTGCAGGCGCCGACCGAGGCTGAGCTGCGGGGGCCGAACCTGTAACGCCGGGCGCTGTGGGAGCCTCAGGGAGCGAGGCCGGTCTAGCCGGCGCGGCCGGCTGAGGGGCATTGGGCACATGAGGCGCGACGGCCTCTATGGCGGGAAAAGGCGCAGGAACGACGGCCGGTTCAGCCGCCCGAGGGGCCGCCGGAGCCTGGGGGGCTGCCGGCTCCTCTGCCGCGCACGCCAGAGCCGCCACTACAGCGAAGCATGCCAATATCAGTGCGATTACGCTCTTTCTCATTACCGTAGACGACATCTTCATCCTCCTTCTGGTGTTCTGCTGCCTGGATACAAGCTGCGCTTCGAGTCGGATGGGGCCTCTGTTGAATCTGGGTTTAATGTCGATGGTCAGGCTCTAGGTCGGACGATCTAACAATGATGTGATGACAATTAATGGGGCCGACCGTGGTACGAGGGTAGTTGTTCACTCCGTTGTTCTAAATATAGCTTCCGCTTTCGCCGTGTGCGGCATTATACCAATTCGCCGCGAATCTTTCAGCGCGGACGAATAGAGAAACCCTCTGTCGCCATCGATACGGAATTAGTCATGAGTACAGTAGCCTCGTCAGCCGGCTGCCCCAGTTCGTAATTAATTGCTGGCAGGTTACAACCTGCATGGGCGATTGCTGCACAAAGAGTGTCCCTCACTCCGATACGGGCATTGCCCGACCGTCCGCCCCTAGGACGACGACTTGGTGCCGCGGAAGGGATGGACCCAATCGGCGAGGGAGCGAGGGTTCCGGGACTGGACCCAGAGCCTGCCCCTGCCGGAGAACTCCATGATGATCTGGTCGGAGAAGAGGAACGAGCGGATTTTCGCGGCGCGAGTCAGCCGGTATTCGAGCGTCGAGTCCCAAGCGACGGCGTGGCCGTTGTCGACGATGTACGCGCCGTCCACTTCGATCTCTTGGATGTCGCCATAGGCGCTGAAGAACAGCGTCCCGGCGCCCGACACGCGGAGGATGAACATTCCCTCGTTAAAGAGACCTCGCAAGCCCTGGAAATCGGAGTTCGTCGACACACCGGGCGACGAGGCAAGATAAGCGCCCTTCTCCAGCAGCAGCTCCTCGCCGTCCATCTCGTACGCCATGATGTCGCCGGGCTGTCCCTGCGTGAGTCCGATGGTGCCCGGAGCGCCCTCCGCCTCGTAGGTGTTCTGGAAGAAGCTCTCGCCACCGAGAACCCTCCGGCTCAGACCCGACATGATGCCGCCTCTCACGGACGTCTCCGCCCGCATGTTGTCGGTCATCCAGGCCATCGCGCCCGACTCGGTGACCAACTGCTCACCGGGATTGAGGGTGACCTCCGCGAGGCTGTAGCTCGGCCGCGAGTGTATGAAATAGTCCATTACTAGCTCTTCTCCGGGAGCAGTGGGCCGAGCGTCCTGCCGAACTCATCGGGATTGTGGCTCTGAACGTAGACTCGACCGTACCCGCTGAAATGAAGTACGAGTCCCTCGCTGGTCAGGAATGAGGATACCCAGCTTCCGCCCGCCTTGCCGACGGAATATTCGAGCGAGTCCTCGAACGCCACCACGTGTCCAGTGTCGATGGTGAGCCCGCCCTTCACTTCCAACTCCGTGATCGTTCCGAAGGCGTTCACCAGTAGCGGCCCGACGCCCTCGACGGTGAGGAACGACAGCGACTCGCCCGACAGCATACCCCGCAGTCCCTGGAACTGCGTGTCGATGTTCAGCTCGGGGGCGGAGCCGAGGTAGCTCCCGCCCGCGCAGACCCAGCGTGCGCTGCCGTCGCACTCTATGTGGGCCACCTGCCCTTGCAATATGGGAGCCAGGCCGATCTCGGCGTCCCGGTCGTCGACCACGCTGTAACGCGAGAAGAAGAAATTCTCCCCCGCGATCATCCTCTTGATGCCTGACATGATGCCGCCGCTGCTGCGACTGCGCGTCGTCACGTCGATATCGACGTTGTCGGACGCGCGGAACATCGACCCCGCCTCGGATACGAACTCCTCCGACGGGCGGAGGTGAACGAGGGCTGAGCCGAACGCGCCGTTGTCAGCGATCTCTATGTGCATCTTAGAGCGATATCCCCTATTGCCAAACCGATGTCCTATCTCGTGAAGGGCGTCAGCCACGAGGCCAGCCCCGGCATGGTACGTGTTTGCAAATAAATCGTGCCCGTGCCAGAGAACTTCATTACGAGGCCCTCCCCGGACAGCAGCGTGCTCTTGATCCCGCCCATGCCCTGTATGGAGTAGCTCAGGGACGGCTCCCAAGCGACCACGTGGCTCGTATCGACGATGAACGAGCCGTCGATCTTCTTATCGATGATCGAGCCGTAGGCGTTGAAAAACAGCTCTCCTCTGCCGCTGCACTCCATGAGGAACAGCCCCTCGCCGGAGAAGAGCGCGCGCGCCCCGCCGAACTTGGTGCTCAGCTCCACGCCGGGAGTACAGGCCATGAACGAACCACCCGTGAGCATGAGCGAGTCGCCGTTCAGCGTCCTCTGCACGACGCTTCCGGGCTGCGCGGGAGAGAAGGCGATCCCGCCGCCACTGTCAGTGGAGTACTCGCCTACGAAGAGCGACTCTCCACCCGTAAACTTGCGGATGAGGGCGCTTAAGAAGCCGCCGAGCAGACGCGCCTTCGACTGAATGTCGGAGTCCATCCACGCCATCGAGCCGCCCTCGGCTATGAACTGCTCGCCCGGACCCAACTGCACTCGCAGTTGCCCGTAGTCGGGATTGCCGACAATGTCGATCTGCATAGGGAAATCGTATCGTCGATTCCATGCTTGTGTCAATCGGATTTCCGACCTGTAAGCCTGTATTCAATTCTGTATTCAATATGGTACGCGTTCCTCTGGCAGTCACCATAGGACCATCCCGCCGCACCGGCGAAAGCCAATATCCGGAGTGGTCTGTCATCATGAGTGACACCTTTCCCGAAACCTCCCACAAGATTGGGCCAAAATCCAGTCTGGTACCCTTCGTTCTCCTTCTGGTAATCTGTCATGCGGAGAGATGTCTGACATGACCAACACCTACGACGACTCGATTGTGATCGACGGATTGAACGTGAGCAACTGGGACTCGGATCGGGCCCTTGAGGGGATATATGCCGGTCGGGTCACGGCGTTCAACGCCACGATAGCCATATTTGAAAAATTCCACGAGGCGATGGACAACATTGCCGGATGGTACGAGCGCCTCGACCGCTGGTCGGACCGCCTGACACCCATCACCTCGGTCGACGACATCCGCGAAGCGAAGCGCACCGGCAAGAGCGGGGTCGTTTTCGGCTGGCAGAACGCGTCGCCCATCGAGAACAACCTCGACCACCTGGAAACATTCCACAAGGCCGGCGTGCGGGTTATTCAGATCACGTACAACGAGCGCAACCTCCTGGGAAACGGGTGCTATGAGCGTACCGACGACGGGCTGAGCAATTTTGGCGTGGATGCCGTCAAGGAGATGAACAGGCTGGGCATCCTAATCGACCTCTCCCATGTCGGGGACAGAACGACCCTGGAGACGGCGGAGCTGTCCGACAAGCCCGTCGCGGCGACCCACGCCAACGCACGGTCGTTCGTCGACCATCCGCGCAACAAGACCGACGACGCCCTGAAGCTCATCGCCGATAAGGGCGGCATCATCGGCGCGACCTGCTGGCCGCCGTTCCTCCCCAATAAGTTTGAATCGACCCTGCGCGACTATGGCGACGCCATCGACGACATGGTCGAGCGTGTCGGCATCGACCACGTCGGCATCGGAACCGACTACACCATCGACCGAACGAAGGAGTGGTTCGACGTGCTCCTGTCGCAGCAGGGCACGAAGTGGAACCCCCGCCGGCTCAATTACCCCGACACCGTGACGCACCCCGTCGGCATCGAGACACCCGACAAGTTCCCATCCATCGCCGACGAACTGGCCAGGAGAGGCTACACGTCAGAACACATCACGAAGGTGCTGGGCGGAAACTTCATGAGGGTCTTCGGGGAGGTCTGGGGCTGAGGTCCGGTCGATTTGCAATCGCATTCCACGGCTTTAGGCTGTGGCGCACCCCGCTAACAGGTCCTTAACTGAGCGCTAACCGTGCGTTAATTCAATCGGCTTGCACGTAGGGTACGGTTGGATGTCGGGGATGACCCCAGCGAGACCAATTCACCTATAGGGAGCCACACTTCGTATGAAACAAGACCCGAGGCGACGCATCGAAATCGAGGGGGCGTACAACGTCCGCGACATCGGCGGGTATGAGACGGCTGACGGGCGGATGACTCGTTGGCAGACGTTCCTGCGGGCGGACAATGTGAGCACGCTGCCACAGCACTCACAGGACACGCTCACGTCGACCTTCGGAATACGAACGGTGATAGACCTCCGTCGGCAGGACGAGATCGACGGGCAGCCGGATAACGTACTCGCTCGGTCACCGCGCGTGCGGTACCACAACGTCGATATCGTAGGTGACATGGTGTTCGATCAGATCGAGAGTACGGAGCCGCGAGAGAGGATTCATGCGAGCTACCGCAACATGCTCGACCGGCAAGGTTGCATGTTTGGCGAGGCGCTGCGCGTACTTGCGCAGCCGGGGGCGCTTCCGGCCATGTACCACTGCATGGGCGGTCAGGACCGGACGGGTCTCGTCTCCGCCATGCTCTTGAGTCTGGCCGGTGTGCCGACGGAGACCATTGCGGCCGACTACACGCTGACGGCGGAGTATCGCGTCGATGCGTACTTGGGCCCCAACTCGATAGAGCCGGAAGCCGATCCCGCCGACTACACCGTAGAGGCATACCGCGCACGTAACTGCCCACAGGAAGTCATGCTCGACACGCTGGGGTATCTGGAAGAGCAGTACGGGGGAGTGGAAGCCTACGTTCGTTCGGTGGGCGTGACGGCCGAGGATATCTCTGCGTTGCGCGCGGCTCTCGTCGACTAGCAGCCTCGCATTTAGGGGCCGTCCGACCTCTCTTCTCATGTGCGGGGATCACGTCCGGTTTGAAGATTCCGACATACTGTGACACCATATCGACATGAGAATCGGTGAATTTGAAGTCGTCGAACCGCTACCGGAGTTGGAGGACGCCATCGCCATAGCGATGCTCCGACCATGGGTCGACGTGGGAAGCTCCGGGACCCTCACCCTGAAGATCCTCGAACGCCAGATGACAGCGACCGAGCTAGGCCGACTGGCCCGTCCCGGCAAGTTCCTCGACTTCACTCGCGAGCGCCCCGTTATGAAGTGGGTCGACGGCATCCGATCGCTCGATATCCCGAACAGCGTCATCAACTATGCCCGCGATCCGGCGGCAGGGCGGGACTTCCTCTTTCTCCATCTCCGAGAACCGCACATGTATGGGGAAGACTACTGCGACACCGTCGTCGAGCTGGTAAAGCGCTTCAACGTGGTCGAATACTGCCGCATCGGCGGCATGTACGACCAGGTGCCTCATACGCGACCGCTCAAGATCACCGGTAGCCTGCCGGACAAGCACCTCGACCGCCTTACCGGGTTCCTTGCCCCGAGACGAAGCACCTACCAGGGGCCGACCAGCATCGTCAACCTCATTGGAGAGGGACTGGAAGAGGCGGGCATCGAATCGTCCAGCCTCATGGTGCATCTTCCGCACTATGTCCAGCTCGATGAAGACTACATGGCCACGGCCCGCCTTCTCGAAGCCCTGTGCGGGATGTACAACCTGCCGACCTTTCTTGCCAACAAAACGCGCGGCGAACGGCAGTACGAGCAAATCGAACGCGCCCTTGCTAGCAACAGCGAGGTCCGCGGCCAGATCGCTCGGATGGAGCAGACCTACGACGAGGAGATCCCCCAAACGCCTGACGAAGCCCCCGACGAGGTCGCCCTGCCGGAGGACATGGAGAATTTCCTCCGCGATGCCCTCAGGGGTCTGGACGACAAGGAGTCGCAGGGCAAGGAGTGAAGAACTCCCAAGAGTCCGTGTCCGGCAAAATCACAGAATCGTGTGATGCCGCAGTGGGATGTTTGTAATACACTTCGAGTGTAAGGTAGAATGCCCGTTGAGGTGCTTGACACATTCGCGGGCGGATACTATCGTTAGACTTGGCCCCGAAACCAAGGACGGACCACAAAAGGAGGTCATCCAATGGATAAGATTGGGATGCTGGGTATAGGAGTCATTCTTGCCATACTTGGCATAATTCTCCGATTGAACCTGATCGACTGGCTCATCGACCTTTCCGGACTCATCCTGCTTGTCATCGGCGTCGTTCTCATCGTACTCGGCCTGATCAAGATATTCACCGGGAGTGGGAGTTCTCAGACCGACTACTAGGCACTCCTTCAAGACCGATTGAACCGGGGGAACTTCGCGTTCGACAGGTGAATGGCACGAACGGATTTCGCACGTGGTTTGTCCGTTCTAGGCCCGTCGAAGCACGACTAGTCGATCTATTCAAGGTATAATAGTTGACGACCGGAAGCCCCGGCTTCAGAAAAGAGAGATCGGGAGGAAGAACCATGGGCATGCTATCGAGGATGTCGACCGTCGTGAAGGCGAAGATGAACCGCCTGATCGACAACGCCGAGGACCCGAAGGAGACCCTAGACTACGCGTACGAGAAGCAGCTTGAGATGCTGCGCGACGTCAAGCGCGGCGTCGTGGAAATGGTCACGGCGAAGCGTCGTCTTGAGCTTCAGGCAAAGAAGGTTCGGGAGAACGTGAGTAGGCTGGACGACCAGGCCCGCAATGCACTGGGTATGGGGCGAGAGGACCTGGCGCGCGTCGCCCTCGAACGCAAGCAATCGGCCCTGATGGAGCTAGACGGTCTCGACCAGCAGGTCGTCGACATGGAACACGAGCAGGAAAAGCTGACCGCGGCGGAGCAGCGCATTCAGGCCAAGGTGCAGGCGTTCCGCAATAAGAAAGAGGTCATCAAGGCCCAGTACAGCGCAGCCCAGGCGCAGGTGCGGATCGGGTCGGCTCTCTCCGGACTCTCCGAGGAGATGGGCGATGTCTCGCTGGCGGTTGAACGAGCAGAGCACAAGACCGAGTCGATGAGGGCCAGGGCCGGCGCGATCGACGAGCTCGCGGCGGCCGGCGTACTGGACGACCCGCTCGGGCTCGGCGGCGGACAGGACGATATCGACAGGGAGCTCAACAAGCTCTCTGCTTCGGCCAGCGTCGAGTCGGAATTGGCCGCTCTCAAGGCGTCCACCGGCACCGCCCAGCCGAAACAGCTTTCGGGAGGCCAGTCATGATTATCCGAATTCTCACCGAGGGTCAGTGGCGGTTCCCAGCCGCACTGCTCGACAACCTCAACGAAATCGACCACACCATCGTCGACGTCTTGGCCGAGGACGACGAGGGAGAGTTTCGCGACCTCCTTGCTAAGATGATCGCGATGGTCAAGGAAAACGGCTCTCCCCTCGCACTCGAAGAGTTGGAGGAGTCGGACGCCATCATCCCCGAGCCGGACATCACCATCGAAGAGGCGAAAGAGCTGTTCGTGGGCACGGGCGTCGTACCGGGGTAGTTTAGGGGTCCTATAACGTTGTGGGCCCGGCCAGCCGTGCAGTATTCTGTGAATTGACAGCAAGATGAGTCGAGGGTGGTCATGAAAGAGCATGATGGGCGAAACACCGGCGCCGTGAACGGCGCGGGCGCGAAAATGCCTCGCAAGCGACCGGCCACTCAGCGGCCTACAAGGGAACAGATCCGGAAGGCTACGAAGATGGCCGTCTATCTCCACCGGGAAGCCCTTCAGGAGCTGGAACGTCTCTAGGCCAGCGTACTGGTTCCCTACGGTTGACGATGTAACCGAAGTGATGTCCGTACTGGCGTCGGAGATGTACCCCGACTACCCCGACCCGACGCCGGAGTTCCACTTCCTTGGGGGAGACGCCGGCCGGGGCCTTCTCGCTTCTGCCCTTGCCCAGCCAGCTCAGACGTTTTCTGGAACCTACCTCAACCGCACCATCCCCGATAAGGCCGCCGTGCTGTTGATTTCTATGATCAAGAACCATCCGTTTGTGGACGGCAACAAACGAATCGCGCTCACTACGACCACGGTATTTCTTTCACTCAATGGATGGCTGTTCTATGCGAACCGTGACGACGCGGTGGCGGAGTGCCTGCGCGTCGCCAGCACGGCCGGGAACGTTGAAAAGGGACCGGTGGCCTCGTGGATACGCAAGAGGTCCATCAAGTGGGAACGCTATCTCGGCATGTCGAAGCGCGAACGCACGAATTGGCGCCGAATCGTCGTGCCCGCCTCTGAGCAGGCGCTGAGATTCTCCTACCTGTTACGAGAAATGAGGAGTCTGGAGTAGTTATGTCGACCTCCGCCGTGGGAACTTGTACGTGGATTGCTCCTGCCTTGGAATACCCACGAGTGGCGGGAATCCATTTCCCCTTCATTCCTCCAAGAACTCGAAGAGCTCGGCTACCAACTCTTCCGGGCGCTCCTCAGGGATGAAGTGGCCGCAATCAAGCGGCTTCCCGCGCACGTCGTGGGCGCGTTCACGCCAGACGGAGAGCATGTCGAGGCTCTTACCCGTCTGCCAGCCTGGACGCTTTCTCATGTCCGCGCCCCACAGCAAGAGGACAGGACACTCCAGCTTCCGCCCACGGTCTACCTCGTCGTGCTGAAGGTCGAGCGCGACGCCCCGGTAGTCCAGGCAGGTCGCGCGCACGGTATCGGAGTTGTCGAAGCAGCGAAGGTACTCGGCGTAGGCCTCATCGGTGATCGACCCCTCCATGGCCGTCCAGCGCTCCAGGAGGAAGTCGAGGTACACCTTCGCGTTGCTGCCTATGAGCGTCTCCGGCAGGGGCGAGGGCTGCCGCATCAGGTGCCAGTGAAACCACGCGAATGCGAGATCGGCGTCCATGTTCTCGAACGCCGCCTGCGACGGCACAACGTCGAGGCACGTGAAGCTCCTCACCCGTGCCGGATGGTCGAGGGCCATCCGATGACCGACACGAGCGCCCCGGTCATGACCCACCACGTGGAATGACTCGAAATCGAGTTGCCGCATGACCTCGACCTGGTCGTTGGCTGTGGTGCGCTTGCAGTACACGCTCAGGTCATCATCCGGGGCAGGCGGCTTGTCGCTGTCGCCGTATCCCCGCAGGTCGGGCACGACGACGGTGTACCGCTCGGCGAGGGCAGGAGCTACCTTGTGCCACATCACATGCGTCTGCGGGTAGCCGTGCAGGAGCAGCAGCGGCGGACCGCTTCCCCCGTACCGCAAGTTGATGCCGACGCCGTTGGCGGTGAGGTTGGTGTGTGTGAAGCCTTCGAACATGATTTACTCTCCGTCACTGGCAGCACAGAGTAGGCTACCCACTTGGACAAAATCAAGAACCCTTTATGTTGAGGTTCGTTCTGAACCTCTAGGGAGCCTTTCCACAGTGGCCTCAGGCCGTCGACCAGCCTTTCGGACAGGGCCTCGGCCTGCGATATGATCTGCCGCACCGCCAAGTCCTCCTCCGGCTACTCCTCTACGGTCCAGGGCCCCCCCGTGGGTCTTCCTGTCATACCCTCTTGTCTCCCATGGAGGAGGGGATCACATGTTCGCACTCTTGCTGGTTCTGTTTCATTTCCGAGGTAACCTATAGTATGAAGTCCTAGGGCACTGTGCCCCATGCTCTACCAGCGACGGTACAGGAGAGCAGAACATGGACGGTCCAACTGCAGGAATCCATCCTTTGATGTGCACATGGAAAGACTGCGGCCGACGCAACTACACGAAGGGTCTGTGCCAGATGCACTACCAGCGACAGTACAGAGGGCAGGACATGGACGCGCCTGCCAGAGGAGACCTGCCCACAATATGTACGTGGGAAGGCTGCAAGCGACCGCATGCCCATAAGGGACTGTGCTCAGTGCACTACCGGCGCCAGCGCGAGGGTAGCAACATGAACCCGCCCGCAAGAGGAGATTACCCCCAAACGTGTACTTGGGGGAGCTGCAACCGACCCTATGAGGCGAAAGGTCTGAGTAAGCTACACTACAACCGCCAGCGCGAGGGCAGCGACATGGACATGCCTGTGCGAGGCTCGACTTGTACGTGGACGGACTGCGAGCGGCCCAATTACACGAAAGGGCTGTGCCAGATGCACCACCATCGCAAGCGTGATGGCCGCGGCATGGACCCGCCACCTGTGCGGGCTGTGCCCTGTTCATGGCCCGGCTGTGAGCGGCCCTGTCGTGTCACCAAATCCCTGTGCCATATACACTACGCCCGCAAGCGTGATGGCCGCGACATGGACCGACCCGTAAGAGGAGACTCCCCCCCAACGTGTACTTGGGGGAACTGCAACCGACCCCATGAGGCGAAAGGTCTGTGTCGGCTACACTACACCCGCTGGCGCGAGGGCAGCGACATGGACGCACCTGTGCGGGGCTCGACATGCACGTGGACGGACTGCGAACGGCCCCATTACACGAAAGGGCTGTGCCAGATGCACCACCATCGCAAGCGTGATGGCCGCGACATGGACGCGCCACCTGTGCGGACTGTGCCCTGTTCATGGCCCGGATGTGAGCGGCCCCGTCATGGCAAATCCCTGTGCCATATGCACAGTCGCCGTCAGCCTGAGGGCCGCGACATGGATGCTCCCCCCTTACGAGTCCTCCCTACGACATGCACATGGGCGGGCTGCGAGCGACCACATGACCGCAAAGGTCTATGCTCAATGCACTACCATCGCCAGCGCAGAGGCCACGACATGGACGCGCCCGTTCGCTGGGGAATATACCATCCTGAGACATGCACGTGGGAAGGTTGCGACCGACCCTATGCCACGATGGGGCTGTGCAGTTTGCACTACGCCCGTCAACGGAACGGCAGCGACATGGACGCGCCGGCCCGGACGCTAGTGTACAACCATCCCCCAACATGCACGTGGGAAGGGTGCGAGCGACCCTATTACACGAGAGAGCTGTGCCAACTGCACTACGGACGCCGCCGAGATGGTATTGACATGGACAAGGACCCGCTCCCGAAGGAACGTCACATTACCAGCCACGGCTACGTACAGATCAGGGTATCCGACCGCCGCAAACGCATCCTGGAGCACCGCTACGTCATGGAGCAGTCTCTTGGCCGCGCTCTCTTCGAGCACGAAGAAGTCCACCACAAGAACGGCGTCAAGGACGACAACCGTTTGGAGAATCTGGAACTCTGGAACACGTCACAGCCCCACGGTCAGCGCGTGGCGGACAAGCTCGCGCACTATCGGCAATTCTTGGAGCAGTACGGACTGACAGTCTCAGGGCAATCTCCCCTGGGACTTGAGTAACAAAATGCCTACCCTCCAATGCAACGGAACCACTCTGCGGACGCTCTTGGAGGCTGGCTAACCGCATGACCGCAGTTGCGCAAAGGATCATCCTTGCGGGGCTGTGCCCGCAGGGGCCGCTTCGACGGCACGGTCACCCTCCACGACGGCCGCCGGTTCGACGTGATCCACCCTCCCCTACTCGAACTCCACCGGGTTGACGACGGTGAACTCGCGGTGCGCGAGGTGGCTGCGGACGAACGTGACGTTCTCGTCCCACCACTCGCTGCCGTACATGGCGGCTTCCTTGCGCTCGATGTCGTCGGCGTCCTCGAACGTCCTGATCCAGGTGAACTGAGTGCCCTCGTCGTTGACCCAGGCCGACTCGACGCCGATGCCCATGCTCCGGCACAGCGGGACGATGTCCTCGCGAAACACCTTCAGCCAGTCGTCCATCATGCCCTTGTTGATCGTGTACGTTCGCAGCTGAGCAATCATGTGATTCTCCTCGTCGTGTATTCACCGGACCGGTAAATTTCGCCGAAGTGTATCACGCCGAGTCGCGCATGGGAGTGGTACCATGTTCCTTGCTCACAGGACTCTCATCGCATGATAATCGACTCTCACGCATACTGTTTCGAGCCAGCCGACAGCCCCCGGGGATACGCTTCTGGCGAGGAGCACCTCCGCTGGGTGCAAAAGGCGCAGGCCGGTCACCATCAGCCCGCGTTTCGCCTCCGCGATCGCGTTGAAGGCCCGTCCGACGTTCTCGACCCGACCAAGGGAGACCTGGACGACCTGCCGGACGTGGACTTTCGCATCGACCGGGCAGCAGGCCGCGTGCTTTGGGACTATCGAGGTGAGACCTACACCAAGCACTTCTACCCGCCCAACCTCCGCAATCTGGAGTTTACGCCCGACAGTCTCATCGGGGAGATGGACTACGCTGGCATCGACAAGGCGCTGCTCCACACGAACGCCATGCTTGGGCGGAGCAACGACTATCAGGCAGAGTGCGTGCGTCAGTACCCCGACCGCATCCTGTCTATGGCGCTGCTCGACGAGCGGCTGATTCACACCGACGTCGACGCGGTGATTGCGGGCGTCACGAAGGCCGTCCACGACTTGGGCTTGCACGCGATCAAGTTCGGCTCCGCCGGGTATACCATCAGCGACGAGCCTTGGGACCGAGGACTATACGAAAAATTCTGGGAGGTCGTCTCGACGCTTGGCGTGCCCGTGTTCTTCACCCTGAGCACCGGCCCCGCTCGCACCAGCGAGGCTCGTCCCGACACATACGGGCGGGAGAGCTATATCGGCGAGCTACGCATCCTCATGCGCCTGATGGAGCGCTATCCTCACATGCTGTGCAGCATCACGCACGGCTTCCCCTGGCGCGTCTACCTGGAAGGCGACCGCATCACCCTGCCCGACGAGATATGGGAGCCGTTCGAGAACCAGAACCTCAGCCTCGAGGTGTGCTTTCCCGTACGCATCGGCGACATCTTCGACTATCCGTACCGCGAGGTGTGGCCGACTATGGAGGCGATGGTCGAGCGGATCGGCCCGCGCCAACTCATGTACGGCACCGACATGCCCTTCCAAAACCGCTTTTGCACCTACCGGCAGGCCCGCGACTGGCTCGAACGCCACTTCGCGCCTTCCGTCGGCATGTCCGGTGACGACCTAGCGCTGATAATGGGCGGGACCGCCGCCCGCGTGCTGGGAGTGGGCAATGGATGACGTGAGCTTCTGGAGTCCGTTGGGTACCGAAGCCGGGCACATCGAGATCGTACAGTACCGCCCCGAATGGCGCGAAATATTCGAGTGTGAACGGGCGGCAATCCTGGAAAGGTGCCATCCATGGGTGACCGAAGTACACCATGTCGGGAGCACGTCCGTCCCCGGGCTGGCGGCCAAGCCGCTCTTGGATATCATGCCGGTCGTTGCCAACTCCGACGACGGTGAGAGCGCAGTCGAGCCTATGACGACCCTGGGGTATTTGTATAGAGGAGATAATGGTCTTCCTGGACGCTTCTACTTCGACAAGATCGTCGACGGGCGCACGGTCGTATACGCCCATATGTACCCTCAAAATCACTTCGATGTGCGGAAGTTAATGGCCTTCCGGGACCACCTCAGATCGCATCATGAAGCCGCTCTTGCATACGAAGGGCTGAAGCGGGAATTGGCGTCGAAGTACAGGAACGAACGCGGGGCATACACCGACAGCAAGACGGCATTCATCAAGTGCATTACCGAGGCGGCATTGGCCGACTCATAGCACGGAACCGAGGTGAAACGATGATTATCGACTCTCACGCATACTGCTTCGAGCCGCTCGACAGTCCACGCGGGTATGCCTCCGGCGAGGAGCACCTGCGATGGGCGCAGGCTGCCAACGCCTCCCACCACCAGCCCGCCATGCGGATACCCGACGGTGAGGTCGGGCCGTCCGACGTGCTCGATCCCGCGGGCACCCACGACATCGACAACCTCCCCGATCTGCGGTTCCGCGTAAACAAGCCCCGGGGGCGGGTCGTCTGGAACTGGGAGGGTCGCGAGTATACAAAATACTTCCTCCCCCCGAACCTGCGGAACACGGAGTTCACGCCATTCAGCCTCGATTGCGAGATGCACTATGCCGGGGTGGACGCCGTCCTGCTTCACACCGACCCGTCGCTCGTGCGCGATAGCTCGTACCTTCAAGAGATCGTTGAGCGCTTCCCCGGCAGGATTTACTCGATGGCCCCAGTCGACGAATGGCGCATCATCCCGGAGACCGACGCCGTGATCTCCGAGACCGTTCGCGCCATCGAGGAGCACGGGCTCCACGCCATCAAATTCAACCCTCCGCTTTGCTACATGACGAGCGACGAGGCGTGGGACGACGGGCCGTACCGTCCGTTCTGGGAGGCGGCGACCGGCCTAGGCGTGCCGATATTCTTCACCCTCGGCGCGGGTCCCGACGACCTCAAGGGTGTCAGTCGCATGAAGGCCGAGGAGCAGCGCGGCTACCTCGACGAGCACCGGACGCTCATGCGCTGGATGGAGCGTTACCCCGACGCGGTGTGCAGCATGACGCACGGCTTCCCGTGGCGGACCTTCCTGAACGACGAGCAAGAGGCCATCGCGCTGCCGGACGAGATATGGGAGCCGTTCACCAACCCGAATGTGAGTATTGAGGTCTGCTTCCCCGTGCGCTTGGGCGACATCTTCGAGTATCCCTACCGCGAGGTCTGGCCCACGCTGGCAGAGATGCTGGAACACATCGGCCCCGCCAACCTCTTGTGGGGCACGGACATGCCATTCCAGAACCGCTTCTGCACCTACCGCCAGTCACGTCATTGGATCGAAGGGCAGTTCACGGACTGGGCCGGGCTGAGCGACGACGACCTGTCGCTGATGATGGGCGGAACGGCCGCGCGGGTTCTGGGGGTGGAATAGCGTCCTAGAGGAGGCTTTCGTGGGAGAGAGATTCTTACCCGGCGTTCCCGGCGAACAAATAGAAGAAATCTACAACGTCGCGCCGGGCAACGAAATCGCACGCGGGAAGTTCGACAGCCCGGAATCCTCAGCCGCTCTCGCCGCCAACACTTTCGGGTTCTTTCTCAATCGACCGGGGGATCTTCCACCTCTTCCGGGTTTTGAGAACGTTGAGTGGCCCACGTCCTCTCTCCACATTGAAAAGGAAGTCCGCTTTCCATGGAGAGGCGGACGGCATCCCTGGCTCGATGCCCTTGTTGTAACCTCTTCGACACTCATCGGCGTAGAGGCCAAGCGGTTTGAGCCGTACCGGGCAAGGAAATCTCTCTCTGAGGCGTTCTTGCGGCCTGTTTGGGGAGATCGAATGAAGGGATATGAAGGGATCAGGGATAAACTCAAAAAGAGTGAGAACCCCAATGTTGGCCTCGACAGAGCGCAGCTTGTCAAGCATGCGTTCGCCCTGAGGACGCGAGTCAACTCAGGAGGTGAATTCGACGGACTAAAGCCGGTCCTCTTCTACCTCTACGCCGAGCCTGATTTCTTGCCTAACTCAAACAAGCCGGTCGACGATAAGGCGAAAGCTCTACACAGGCAGGAAATCACCCACTTCGCGCAAAGCGTCGATGGCGACGAGGTGAGGTTTGTCGCCTATTCGTATCGCGACTTGCTGGCGACGTGGGAGCGGAACGAGAACCCGGAGATAAGGGAGCACGCGAGGGCCGTAGTCCGCAGATTCGCGCCGTGATCGCCGGTCCCAACCCCTACTTGAACATCGGGATGACTTCACGACCGAATAGATCGATGGAGGTCATGACCTTGTCGTGGGGGATCATGTCGGTCTGCATGACCATGAGCACCTGATCGGCCCCGCAAGCCTCGTGTACGCGGACACCGGTCGCGCAGCTTTCGGGGTCACCCGCGATGATGACGCCGCGCTCGGCGAGGGTCGCAGGCTCCAGCTTCTCCCAGATGGCGCGGGCCGCGTCGTCGTCGGACTCCGAGGCGTTCCCGATGAGGAAATTATCGAACTCCCGCTGCAGATGGTCCGGCAGACCACCCCACGCCTCTAGCAGGTTCTTGTATACGTCGCGCCGCCCCTGTACATAGGGACGGTCGGGGCCGAAGAACGACTTGATGGCGTCCGCGCCCAGCTTCAGCGCCTCTTCGTTGTCCTCGCCGCAGTAGCCGATGGTGAAGTTGCCCCACTTGTCGTTGACGACATCGCCGACGGGCTTGGCGTTCTTGATGTTCTCGCGGTACTCCTTGATGTGCTCGGTGTAGTTGACCGGGGCCTCAGAGGAGAACGCGAGGACTCCCAACCCCTTCTCCGCCGCGATGGTGTAGGTCTCCGGCTGCATGGCAGCCACCCATATGGGAGGATGGGGCGACTGCTGCGGCTTTGGATGGATGCGGCGCGGGGGAATGTTCCAGAAGCTGCCCTCCCACTGGAACTCCTCCTTCTCGCGCCAGATGCCGCACACCACCTCGAGCGCCTCGTCCCAGATGGCGCGTGTGTCACGCGGATCGACCTCGAAGCCCTGCTGCTCGTAGGAGTTGCTCCGACCGGTGCCGAAGTCGATGCGTCCGCCCGATACGTGGTCGGCCATGGCGACTTTCTCAGCCACGCGGATCGGGTGCTCGTGGGGCAGCACGACGACACCGAAGCCGAGCCGGATACGCTTGGTGAGAGATGCGAGGGCGCCGATGATTACCTCGGGCGCGGACGAGCCGGAGAACGTCGTGAGGAAGTGGTGCTCGACAAACCAGACGTAATCGAACCCGACCCGGTCGGCCAAGACGCACTGCTCGATTGTCTCGTCGATCAGCGCCTTCTCGTCCACAACCCCGTCGGGCGTTGGCCGCTGCATCTCATAGATGATCCCAAAATCCATCCCTTACACCCCTCACGCAAGATGGTGGAATCCTACGAGTCGGTGAAGGGGGTGTCAACCGCGACGGCTGGAGGGGATGGAGGGTAATCGCCTCTCGCCGTGCCGGTCGTTCATGGTCGAGCACGAGGCGACCGATTCGGGGCATGGCAACGTTACGATAACGACCAGACCCCCGAATTAGCCTGACATTTCCTGACACAAACACGGCCAGTTTGAACGTGTACTAGCTACGAAATTGGGCCGTCGCCCTGGAGTGTAAGTACCACATTAGCGTCTTCGCAAACAGTGGATAACAATGGAGCACATCGGACTCCATTGTCAGTACAGCCCACTTTCAAGCGGCCGCTCGGCCGCTTGAAAGTCTAGCTACTCCCCGCACAGCCCGATGATGATGTCGTCTATCTCATATACGAGCGGTGTCGCTTGCAAGATTAGCTCGTTGCCCTGTTCCAGCTTGTCAGGGTCTGTCTCGTCAACTGCCGCCGTGTACAAGCGAAGACCCTCTTGAAGCTGGACGGCCATCGTCTTCGCTATCTCGTCAAGCTCAGACAGAGACTCAGGCGCTTCCAATTCAGTGATGTTGCCTGCTGCTACGACCATGACGGTCATCGACAACGCGACTTCAGTTCTCCATTCTGCACTGAGTAGCAGGGCCGGGTTCCGCCCCATCTCAGCGAATTTCTGGCCGACGTCAATAGAGTACGTGCCCAGCACTCACTTGCATGATTTCCCTAAGTTCCTGCACGTAAGCGGCCTCGGCTTCTCGCTCACAAAGGGGAACGGGTGTAGCCGTAGGCTCCGGCTCAGTGGTCGGGGTAGGCTCAGAGGTTGGTTCAGGGGTCGGCTCCGGCTCAGTCTCTGAGACCCGCTCAGAGGCTGCGGGTGTCTCCGTCTCATCCTCGTCTCGTGGTTCCCCAAAGATAGCCGCGAGGATTATCAGCACGATGAACAACCCGAAGACCACAGCCGCCGCGATGCCACAGCCCTTGAGGACTTTCAGCGCTCCACTGCTCTCGGGCTGCTTGGGCTGCTCTACTGGTGGCGCTGGCGGCGGCGCTGCTGGTTGCTCTGCTCGCGGCTCTACTGGTGGCGTTGGCTCAGTCTGGGCGAGTCGCTCTGCTCGCGGTGACTCTGGTTGCTCTGGCTCGGCCGGGGCGGGTCGCTGTGCTCGCGGCTCATACTTTGGCGGCTGGACATCGACAATCTCCCTCTTGAACCATGCGCCTACTGAGCCTAGAGCGTCGTCAATCCCTTGTGTCTTTTCTGGCTCTGGCTTAGGCGGGGTGGGCGGCGGGGCTGGTTGCTCTGGCTCAGCCGGGGCGGAGTCCTCAAGTCGATGCCCACAGTTGGAGCAGAACGACGCTTCGGGAGCGACGGCTTGACCACAATTGGAGCAGAAGTTCGGCATGACTCAATCTTCGTTTCACTTGAGGGCGTAAGGGTCTATGAGTCGTGCCGGAGTGTCAAGACCTGACATTTCCTGACACATACTGACATTCTTCATCTTCGGATGGACGTCTCCCGCTGATGCTTTTGAACCTGTAGACCTTGTATAGGACGAATGTTCTTTGCGATCAAGTTTGAAGTTTCGGAACGGGGCGACGAACGGAGGACGGGATGCGGCAGCTGGATTGCCTCAAATGGGTGCCGGCATAGTATCTTATACCATTTGCGAACAATAAGGCCATAAAGCAGCTAGAAGCGTCCTGCCACTTTGTGGATGCTGATACCAACTCATGGAGTTGGAGGGCATCAGATGATCGGTCGACCGTTTCGAGTGGATTGGCGCACAGAGGATACACCGGAGGCTCTGAAGGCAGCATATCTTGCAGAGCGGGACGGTACACTGCGTACTCGGCTGCATGGACTGTGGCTACTGCGTTCAGGACGGCAGCTCTCAGAAGTGGCCTCGGTGGTAGGGGTCCATTATCGGACGGTACAGTCATGGGTGGGCTGGTATAGACAGGGAGGTGTGCAGGAGGTGCTCTCTCATAAGAAGGGAGGCAGGGGCACGCCGCGTTATCTGAGCACAGAGGAAGAACGGGGATTGGCACAGGAGATGTCGAAGGGGCGCTTCAAGACGGCGGGCGAGATCAGAGATTGGATAGAGTCCGAGTATGAAGTGAGCTACAAGCCAGGCGGAGTGTACAGTCTGCTCAAGAGGTTGGGATGTTCGCCGAAGGTGCCTCGCGCATTTCACGAGAAGGCAGACCTTGATGTGCAGAGGGTGTGGAAAAAGCATGTGCCCGACTCCGATCGGGTAGGGGCCTGAGTCGAGCCCTTGCCAGAGCGGGGGTGAGTTCTGAGACGGTTCTTGGCTTTGCCGATGAGATGCGAGTGGGTTTGCGGGGGACGGTTCGGAGGGTATGGGGTCGTCGTGGAGTGAAGGTGCGTCAGCGAGTGCAGTTGGTGTATCGATGGATATACGTGTTTGTGGTGGTAGACGTTCGGAGGGGGAGACTGCTGTGGAGGTGGATCGAGTCGATGAAGTCCGAGTCGATAGCGGAGGCCGTCAATGGATTCAAGCATCACTCGGACATAGAAGCGCTGGTGTGGGATGGAGCGCGTGGTCACCGGAGCGAGGTGGTGCGGAGCGTTGGACTGCCGACGATAGTGCAGCCTCCGTACAGTCCTGAGTTGAATCCTGCTGAGCGGGTGTTCGAGGAGGTCCGTCGGTGGGTGGAGGGCAGGATATACGGGAGTATAGAGGAGAAGGTGAAGGCAGTGGACGCCTACCTGAGTGAATTGGCATCTGATCCTGAGCGCGTGCGTTCACTCGCAGCATGGGACTGGATCGAAGATAACGTCCAACGCCTCCCAGCATCCTTTATGGCCCCATCCAAGTGAAATGGTATTAGATTCCTCCCTGCGGTCGGAATGACAGATGGTCGTGGCGAATTTCGAAGTTGTCGCCTTGTACCTGTCGAACTCTCGTTTGTCAATTCGAGGGACTTGACTAAGAGGCAGTATGTGCGGGGATGAAAAAGTGCTGTGGCCAGGCCGGGCCTCCTTGTTTCGGGAGACCCGCCTGACCACATGTTAGCGAACTCTATAATGCTATTCTTCCACGTCGCCTCGCATCTGTCAATTCCCTGTTAGCGCAGACGAAGGCGCCATCTGAAAAGCCACCTACAGCGACAGAACCTCTCGCGCCAGTACCAGCGTGCTCGTCACCGCGATGACGATGACGACCGTTTGGCGAAAGACCTTCGCGTTCATCCGGCCCGTGAGACGCACCGAGAGCCAGTAGCCGAAAGTTACCGCCGGAGCCGTTGCGGCAGTGAGCAGGATGCGCTCGGAGGTCATCAGCCCCTGTACGAAATAACCTGTCAGCGCTGTGCAGTACATGACCATGAAGAAAAACGCCATCGAGGCCCGGACGCCCTGCCGCTCCATGCCACGTCCCAAGAGGAACAGCACGAGGAGAGGGCCCCCGATGGCAAGGCCGGTCACCATGGCGGCGACGCTGAAGCCCAGCACGGGGCCGGTGACCTTCGGTTTCGGAACCCGCCACTCCGTCTTGACGATCACGAGGACAGTGAGCGACAGCACGAGAACGCTGATGCCGATGCGAAGCGCGGACGGGTCCAACGCGCTGAGGGCGTACACCCCTATGGGAGCGCCCAGAGCGCCCGCGATGGCCGTCGGGGTCAGTTCGCGGTATTGGACGTGCTCGCGCGTCTCGATCAGCACGAGACCAAAGGCCAAGACGGCGACCGCGTTGACCACGATCACGACGGTCTGTGGGTCGAGATACAGCAGCAGGATAGGCGTGGTGGTGAGGCCGAACCCGAAGCCGATGGCGCCAATGGTGAACCCGGCAACCGCCAGCACGAGCGCCGAGACAGCGATCTCGATTGGGCCTATCACGTGTGACCGGCCATCTCTTTTACACAGCGACGATACGCGGCGACCGTAACTCCCGTCACGGAATCGCCTGGCCTGCCATGATGCCCGTGCACCTTTCCTGATCGACGGCCACCTGACCGTTGACGATTACAAACGGGATGCCGGCGGGGTATTGCTGAGGATCGTCGTAGGTGGCCGTGTCGATAATGCGATCGGCGTCGAAGACCACGACATCGGCGTAGTAGCCTTCCTCCAGACGGCCCCGTCCCGTAAGGCCGAAGCGTCGCGCGGCGTTGTCGGTCATTCGCTGCACCATCGACTCCAGGGACATGATCGGGAACTGCCTCCGCAATCTCCCCAGGAAGCGCGGGAACGTGCCCCAGGCCCGCGGATGCGGGTGGCCTCCAACGTGGATGGAGTCGCTGCCGACCATATAGTCGGTCCTGGACAGTAGCTCGACGGCATCCCTGCTCACCTGTCTCCAGCCGGCAATGTCACCGGGCGGCACGCCCCAGAATCCGACCTCCAAGTCGTTCTCCAAAAGAAGGTCTATGGTCACCTCGCCGAAGCTCTTCCCACGTCGTTCCGCGATCGTCGGAACGCTGAGGCCTTCCAGTTCGGGCGTGATCGGCATGTGGGAGTACACGAACTCTCTGACCACCCTCGCATCGCTTCCCTCAATGTGTTCGGCGATGGCGGCTCGCTCTGCCGGGTCCTTGAGTCGCTCGATGATCTCCGACGGGCCGCCGTTGTGGGCCTGCGACGGCATGTTGCTCAGTACGAACGAGCTCCCGGTCGGGTACGGGTAGAGCTCCAGTGTCAGGTCGACCTCGGCCTTCGCGTCGTCGAACTGTTGCATGAGTTCGGCCACCTGTCCGGCGTTGTTCACCGCCGTGCGCGTGTGCGAGAAGTGGACCTTCACGCCGGAGCGTCGTCCAATATCCAGCGCCTCCGGCACGCCGCCTCCGCCGAAACCACGGTCGGGGTTCACGTTACGCAGGTGGGTGGTGTACACGCCGTCGAACTCAGCGACGATCTTGCACAGTTCTATCAGTTCTTCGGTGGTGCACCACGCCTGCGGGTGGTACGACATGCCCGTCGCGAGACCGACGGCGCCCTGCTCCATCCCCTCCCGCACGAGGCGCTTGGCGTGTTTGAGCCGGTCGTCCACCATCGGAACGTCACGCATCCCACAGGTCTCCACGCGGAGAGCACCGTGCGCGATGTTCGTCACGACGTTGATGGCCGTCTTCTGGTGGTAGTTCGCACGGAATGCCGTGACCGAACTCATGTCGAGGTCGTTGGGCGCCCTGCCGAGGATGCCGGAGAGGTAGTGGTTGTACATCCGGTAGTTTTCCGGCGAGGCGGGCACGTATGACAGACCGTCCTGTCCCAGGATCTCGGTGGTGATGCCCTGCCGGAGACCTTGCGGGTGCTGTCCGTCGATCAGGAGCACG
Organism: Dehalococcoidia bacterium; assembly: GCA_965247555.1. Classification (GTDB taxonomy): domain Bacteria; phylum Chloroflexota; class Dehalococcoidia; order Lucifugimonadales; family VXLM01; genus VXLM01. The sequence continues at coordinate 1,679,463 of CBDFHR010000009.1, forward strand.
GCATCGGAGTGGACGTGTGTGTCGACGAAACCGGGCGAGACGGCGTGTCCCGTCGCGTCGATGATGCGTCGCGCCTGCGCCTGCGACAGGTCGCCTATGGCCTCGATCTTCTCGCCCACGATACCAAGGTCGGCCCGGTAACCCGGCTTCCCCGTGCCGTCCACAACCGTCCCGCCCGTTATGAGAACGTCGAACATGGTCTTCTCCATTATTTTAGTGTGAGAACCGCCCGCAGCTTTACTCCACTACCCGGATGTGCAACTCTGCGAGTTGTTCTTCTTCCACCGGGCCTGGGGCCCCGAAGAGTGGATCAACCCCACTCTGGGTTTTTGGGAAGGCGATGACGTCACGTATGTTGTCGATATTCATGAGGACCATCAGCAGCCGATCGATTCCGGGTGCGATGCCCCCGTGCGGGGGCGTGCCGTACTCGAAGGAGTCGATGAGCTGTCCAAACCGCTGTTGAATGGCATCGTCGGTATATCCCAGTACTTTGAGCACCCGTTCTTGGAGGTCGCGGGTGTGGATTCTGATGCTTCCACTGGCGAGCTCAAGGCCGTTGCACACCAAATCGTACAGTTGCCCGGTCACTCGGCCTGGATCCGACTCGATGTACCGCTCGTCGTCGGGCTTCGGCATCGAGAACGCATGATGCATCGCGTCCCATCGCCTCTCCTCTTCGTTCCATTCGAAGAGCGGGAAGTCCACGATGAAAGCGAACGCGAGAACATCGGGGTCAGCGAGTTCGAGCCGTCGCGCCATCTCTCGCCGAAGCGCGTCAAGAGCAAGGTTCGTCGACTTCGCTGGGCCGGCAATGATCAAAAGCAGATCGCCAGGCTTTGCGCCCGTCTTTCGCGCCATTTCCTTGACTACGGCCAGCGACAGGAACTTTGCTACAGGCGACTTGATGTGCTCTTCGGTCAGACCGTCGATGGACGGTGCGTCATCGCTGAGGACGATGTAGACCAGTCCCTGCGCACCCCTGGTCTTAACGAACTCGACTAGGTCGTCGAGTTGCCGTCTTGGCATGGACCCAAGTCCCGGTACGGAAAATCCCTTCACAGTCCCTCCCGCTTCGAGAACAGAACGAAAGACACGGAAGTCAGAGTTTGCGACGGTAGCCGAAAGGTCCGCCATCCTGAGCCCGAAACGCAGGTCGGGCTTGTCGGAAGCATAGTCGCGCATCGAATCAGCGTAAGTAAGTCTGGGGAATGGCTTGATGAGGCGCTTTAGTGGGAATAGCTTTTCTATCAGCGCCGTGTATAGCTCCTCAATTAGGTTGAGCACGTCGTCCTGCTCGACGAAGCTCATTTCCAGGTCGAGTTGGGTGTGCTCGACTTGGCGGTCGGCCCGTGGATCCTCGTCCCTGAAGCATCGGGCAATCTGAAAATACTTCTCAATGCCTGCACCCATGAGGAGTTGCTTGAGCTGCTGCGGCGACTGTGGCAGCGCATAGAATTGGCCCGGATAGAGCCTGCTTGGTACGACGAAGTCCCGCGCTCCCTCCGGTGTGCTCTTGATGAGAATCGGCGTCTCGACCTCCAAAAAGCCTCGCTGGTCAAGAAATTCCCGGATGAATTGGACTACCTTGTGCCGCATGATCAGCATGTCGCGCATCCGCGGACGGCGCAGATCAAGATATCGGTACTTGAGCCGCAACAGTTCGTCCACCTCACTCTCCTCGTTGACGTAGAAGGGCGGGGTCTTCGACTCGTTCAAGACCGTCATGTCGTCAACAGCGACTTCGACCTGGCCTGTCGGCAGGTTCGGGTTGATGGTCTCGTCCGAACGCAGCGTCACCCTGCCCGTCGCCTGCACGACCCACTCGCTGCGCACCTGCCCCGCGAGGTCGTGCGGTCCCGGGTTCAGGTCGGGATTGAAGACGGCCTGCACGATGCCGGAGCGGTCGCGCAGGTCGATGAAGATCAGGTTGCCGTGATCCCTGCGCCGGTCAACCCATCCCGCGAGTGTAACCTCCTGTCCCTCGTGGTCCTTTCTCAGCTCTCCGCAGTCGATCGTCTTGAACACGTTCCGCTCCTTTCCGTCACCGGCCACGAATTATAGTTGAAGCCGGTATGCTCGTACAGCGCTCACAAAAGAAAGCCCCGCCCCGATGAATCATCGGGGCGGGGCTGTTCACCCGGTGTCGTGGAATGGGCTACGCCACGACGCCGTTACCCCGCTTCTTATTGCTCAGATTGACGAATGTCTCGGTACGCCGCACGCCCGGAATCGTCCCGACCTTGGTGCGCAGGAATACGCCGAGCTCCTCGGGAGTGGGAAGCGCGGCCCACGCAAACACGTCGAATGTGCCCGTCGTGATGGTCACCCACCCGATCTCCTTGAGGTCGTTGAGGTCGTCGGCCACACGGTCGATCTTGTCCGGGTCGATCTGCACGCCGATGAGCGCCCGCGACGCGAGGCCCATCTTTACGGCATCGGGTACCGCGACGACTTCGATGTAGTCCCCCTCGATCAGACGGTTGAGCCGTCTTCGGACGGTCCCCTCGCTAACTCCAACCTGTCTGGCGACACGCGCGTTCGATGTTCGTCCGTCAGTCTGCAGTATTTCGATGATTCTAATGTCTAGCTGATCCATTCGTGTGATCTGTACCTCGTAACACCAGTATTGTAGGTATCGTTTAAATGGTATCATTCTGCTACGAATTCTGTCAACAATTATTCTGTCAAAAGGCAGGGCAATCGCATTTCACTCAGAGTCAGCCTAGGGAGAGCCTCCCAGTCCACCCCTCTGGACTCCGGCCTTCGACGGAGTGACGATTGACGTTGTGCCCATCAACTCTAAATGCGATTGCCCTGCCCTACCCAACCTGCAACCTTGACCGATCAGAGTCTCACGGCTACCATGCGTTCAGCATTGAGGGAATGGAAAGCTGGAGACCGCATTGAAATTCGACGAACTCAGGAGTCCGGTCATACCCTTCTTGGCTGCGATGAGCTGCGCCATTCTCATGGCGACTTCCTTAGCGTGCGGCAGTGACGGGAGTGGGGGCAACGGCGGCTCGGAGGGCGGCGATAACTTGCAAATCCGGTCTCCGTTCGACGACTACGGCAACGCCGTGACGGTCGACGCTTCGGGGAACGTCTACATCGCCGGACACATCGGCGAAGCGCTCTCAGGACAGACGTACCTCGGTGGCACCGACGCCTTCGTGCAGAAGCTCGATAGTTCGCTTGCCGCGGTATGGACGAGCCAGTTCGGCACCGACAATAACGACAGCGTCGAGGCCGTTGCAGTCGACGGCGCGGGGAACGTCTATCTTGCGGGCAGCACGATAGGCGAGTTCTCTGGGTACACCACCGAATACTTCGGCAGCGACTCCTTCGTCCGAGTCTACGACGCGAACGGGACCGAGCAGTGGACAACGCAGTTCGGGACCGAGTTCGCTACGTTCGCGCAGAGCATTGCCGTCGACGGGTCAGGCAATGTCTATGTCGGCGGACACACGGAGGGCGGACTCCCTGGATTCGAGAACGCCGGGGGCGCTCCGCTCGGCCCGGTCTCGAACTGGAACGACGCCTTCCTGAGAAAATACGGGGCCGATGGGACCGAGCTATGGACACAGCAGTTCGGGCATGAGCGTCACGACGAGATACTCGGCGTCGCGCTCGACGGTTCCGGATCCGTATACGTTTCCGGCTACACCGATGCCAGCTTCGAGGGATACACCAACCCCGGCGGGCGCGACGCCTTCATCCGAAAGTACGACCCCGACGGGAACGTCATTTGGACGCGACAGTTCGGTAGCGACTCGGCGGCGGGCGGCCAGCCAAACGACAAGGCCCTGGACATCGCGCTGGATTCTAGCGGCAACATCTACGTCGCAGGCAGCACGACCGGAGTGTTCGAGGGCGAGTCCAGCGGTGGCAGCAAAGACGGGTTCGTACGCAAGATGGACCCGAACGGCGAGCACGTCTGGACTCGTCAGTTCGGGGGCGAGGACGACGACACAGCCGACGCCATAGCCGTCGACGGCGACAGCAATGTCTTCGTCGCGGGCAACACGGAGTCGTCCATTCCGGGAGCCGGCGGGGCGGGAGCGGACGATGGCTTCGCGAAGAGCTTCGACGCCAAGGGCGGTGGCCGCTGGACGAGGACCGTCGGCACCCGTCGAATCGATGGGGCCCGCGACATCGCGCAGGGTTCCGGCGGCGTCTACGTCATCGGCGGCACCGAGGGCGAGATCGGCCCCGGCGGCGAGGGCAAGGGCGACGAGATCGACAGCGACGTTTTCGTCCTTCGCCTGTCCCGCTAACGACGCCGGCGCCGTTTACAAAAGACCTCGAAGACCGGGGATGCGGCTCATCGCCCACAGCTTTGCCATCGTCATCAGCTTTCCCCTAGTGCTCAAGCTCACAGGCCGTGAGAATACGTCGTAGTCTGCCGCCTCGATTCGGTCGAGTATTGAGCCGTACACACCACTCAGCACCGCAGTGCAGGCCCGCGCGTCCGGGGCGAGCAGGGGGATGAGCTTCCTCCCCGACTCGAAGTGCTCACGAGCCCGGCGAACCTGAAAACGCATCAGTTCACGGAACGGCCCGTTCACGACGCCATTCGTCAAGTCGTCTTCGGAGCAGCCGAAGCGACGCAGCTCGTCCTGTGGAATGTAGACGCGCTCGCGTCCGGCGTCCTCCTTGATGTCGCGGAGGATGTTGGTCAACTGCATGGCGAGACCGAGGTCGACGGCGTAGGTCTCCACCTCCGGGTGCTCATCGTGGCCGAATATCCTGATGCTCACCAGCCCGACCACCGAGGCTACCTTGTGGCAATATTCACGGAGGTCGTCGAAGGTCTCATACCGCGAGATGTCGAGGTCCATCTCCACACCGGCGACGATCTCATCGAAGTGCTCCCAGGGTATTCCGAACTGGGTAGCCGCGTCGCCGAGCGCCGCATAGATCGGCTCTTCATATCGGCCCTGTCGCGCCTGAGCAAGCGACGCGCGGACGCCGCGGAAACCTTCGAGTCGCTCTACACGGGACATGTCTTCGTCCGATATATCGTCGCAGAGACGGCAGAAGGCGTAGGCGGCGTAGATGGCGCGACGCTTGACGGTCGGCAGGGTCCGGAAGGCGTAGTAGAAGTTCTTTGCTTCGGCCTTGGTTATCCGCTCGCAAAGATCATAGGCGGCATCCAGATCGGGCTGAGTCGCTGCCATACGGACCTCCGCTCACGCTGCGGACACCGAAGACCCCGCTCGAACACTCCATGCAAACGCTGCATGTTCAGCATCAGACCCGTACCCTGCGGGACCGACTCGCCTCATGCTATCACATCGAAGCGGCACTCACGTCCCGGCCCGGTACTCAACGCTCTTGAGGTAGCGCGCCCTCTGCACCGGAAGGTAACGGGTCGTCGGGAAGCCGTCGGCCAGATCGTCCCAAAACGTCGTCTTGAGCTCGTCCGGGCTGATCGTCATCCCCTGCATCTCGCTGCGGTGAACGAACCGAACGTCGTCGATGGCGTGGGCGGTATCGAGGACGCCGACACCGGGATTTTCTCCGGTCACGACGCTGCCGGAGTAGGAATTCGCCAAGAAGAATATCTCGCAGTGATGATAGTCCGGCTCCAAGAACTCGCGAACGTAGACGATCTTGCCGAGCTCGACCGACAGTCCCGTCTCCTCCAGCGTTTCGCGTCGCACGCACTCCTCTAGCGACTCTTCGCCCTCAACGCCCCCGCCCGGAGGCACCCACCACACGTACCCGTCCTCAGGGCCATGGCCCTGGTGCTTCACCAGCAACATCGAGTCTGCCTAGACCACGATCGCCGCCGCCCTGATGCGATGCTTCATCGGCTCGGTTTCCCGTCAAACGGCTCCGCGTGTTGCAACAAAGGTGGATGTTGAAGTGCGCCGAGAAGCTAAGCGGAGCGACTTAAGGTCGGCGCTTCAGTCTTGGCCTTCTTCATACCTCGCCGTGACGGTCGTGTGGAGACCGCCCCGCACGTTGTAGTCGAGTACGACCGACATCCGCACGGGGTGACACACAGCGACGAGGTCTCGCAGGATGCGGTTGGCCGCGTGCTCCTGCACGATGCCGACGCCGGTGTACGACAGCAGATAGTATTTGAGCGACTTCAACTCTATGCACAGCGGACCCGGAACGTAGCTGACTTCCAACGATCCGAAGTCAGGCAGTCCCGTCCATGGGCACACCGCCGTGAACTCGTCCATGTCGATCACGACCTCGCTGTCCCCGCCGGCGTAATCATAGTCGAAGGCCAGCAGACAGCCGGCGTCGATGGCGGCTTCAGTCTTCGTCTCGAATTGCCGGTCGAGGTCCTGGTACCGCTTTTGCAGACTCTGGATGGTCGCCATATCGCCCCTCTCATTGGGGATCAGGTGTCTGTCATTATATCCACCCGACAGGCACGACACAAAGAACGTAAGGTACTATGGGACTCGCACTTCCACGTATCGAGGGCCGAACGTATGCGCAGAGTCATAATCGACACCGATCCGGGCACCGACGACGCCTTGGCGCTCATGATGGCGCTGAACTGCCCCGACCTGGTCGTCGAGGGCATCACCACGGTCGGCGGTAACGCGACGCTGTCGGAGACGACAGAAAACGCGCTCCGGCTGATGGAGTACCTCGAAGGGCCGCGCAGTTCCATTCCGGTCGCTGTGGGAGCCGACCGACCGACGAAGGGCTTATACTCCCATGCGTACCACGTTCACGGCTCGGAGGGACTCGGCATCTCCCTGCCCGTCTCGACGCTGAAGCCGCACGGAATGAATGCCGTCGAGTTCTTGCGGGACCGCATCTCTGCGTCTCCCGGGCAGCTCACCCTCATCGCAATCGGCCCTCTGACCAACGTCGCCGCCGCGCTGGACAGTCGCCCAGACATCGCGGACGCGATACCGGAGATCATCGTCATGGGTGGGGCCGTTGGCGTTGCGGGCAACATCACCCCCCACGCCGAGTTCAACATCCACGAGGATCCCTGGGCTGCAAACGCCATCTTCGAGTCGGGAATATCGGTCACGCTCGTCGGTCTCGACGTCACGCACCAAACATCCATGCACCGCCGGGACGGTCCGCGGTGGTTCGAGGGCGACTCAGAGTCCGCTCAACTGGGCAACCGCATCCTGGCTGACCGGTTTCTCAAACTTGACAGCACTGATGAGTTCCATCTACACGATCCTCTCGCAGTGGCGGCGACAATCGAGCCGGATATCCTCTCTTGCCGCCCGGCAAGGGTGTCGGTGGTGACGGACGGGGAAGAGCGAGGACGTACCATCGCAAGCTATGGAGAAGGTCCGGTCAAGGTTGCGATTGGGGTGGATGTTGACCGGGCCGTTGGGATCGTTGGGAGCCTGATCTCCAAGTAGGCCGAATGCTTCGCGCCATTCCGAGTTCTCTCCCCACTAGCGCAAGTATAAGCCGATTTGACGGCACAGAACGTATAATCTATTATTGGTAGAAACGAGAAGGGCAACTTCCCGCGCTTAAGGAAGCGTCTGAAACAAGATCGACGGGCTTTAGAGGGTCTCTCTTCTAACCAGAGAGGATCTGGACATGAGCACCCTCGCTTGGAGTACAGGCAAGAGGCACTCTCTACTCCTCACAATGGCATATGTTACAAAATGTTACAGAATGTTACACAAAATTCGATTTCTGACCGGTGATCTAAACTCACTCGGTTGTTCAAGAAATCATTCCGGAGAGCCACATGGAGAAGCGACGAATCGGGTTCGATGACATCTACGCTGCCGGGCCGCACTACAGCCGGGGCGTTCGAGCAGGCGACATGCTGTTCCTGTCAGGCTGCACAGCCAACCGGTCCGAGGCGGAGAACGGTTCGCCGATGGAGCAGCTTCGAGTCGTCCTCGACCGGCTCACTCGCATGGTGGCGGCAGAGGGCGGCAAGCCGTCCGACATCGTGAAGCTGACGACCTTCGTCAAGAACACCGACGACTGGTTCCCCTTCGACGGCGAGCAGGCCGACATCTACCACGAGTTCTTCGGCGACGACTACCCGACCAACACCATCGTCGGCGCGCGCTTCCCGCGCGAAAACGTCCACGTCGAGATTGACGCTGTCGCGGTCCTCGGCTGACGGAGGTTTGCCCTACCCGACTACCCTCCGCGCGTCCCACGCAGCCGCTCGACGAGCAGTTGGATGCCCTGTTTGATGCGGCGCTTTCTCGTCGCCGGGGTCTTGCTCTCCTCGACCCGGTCGATGAACCGCTTGCGGTTGGAAACGGTGAGGGCAAGAAAGGCCTCCAACGCCTCGCTGCCCGTAGGCATGGCCTCGGCAAGGTCGGCGGGAACGGCTATCTCCCACTCCTCGTCGTCCCGCTCGATCTCGACATCAACGATATCGCCGCCGTCGACACCCAGCTTTCGCCAGATACCGCTGTGCACGAAGAGGCGGTGCTTCCCTCCCCCACGCGGCGCGAGATTGGAGCGGAATTGCTCGCCACCGACCGTGCCCTTGACGCGGATGTGGGTTTCACCACCAAGCGCCTCGCTGACCTCAGGGGGAACGGCCACGCAGCGGTTCACGCCGACTGCGTAGAGTTTCCCACGGAAGTGGTGAACGGCCACGTGCGCCTCCTCGCCAATGCGAGTCACACGTCCTGAAGAGTCTTGACGATGCCTCGATCTCTAAGCGAGTCGATCTCGTCCGTCGTATACCCGAACTCGGCCAGCACCTCTGCGGTATGTTCGGCGAATCGAGGGGGCGGACGACGAATGTTCCCCGGGGTCTCGGAGAACTTCACCGGAATGCCGACGTTGCGGATGGTGCCCGCCGTCGGGTGCTCGACCTCCACGACCATGTCGCGCGCGATGACCTGCGGATCGGCATACACCTGCGATATGTCATTGATAGGTCCGCAAGGAACCCCGGCCGCTTCGAGAATCGAGAGCCAGTGGGCCATGGGCTGCGTCTTGAGCGTCTCGCCCAACGTTGCTTCGAGAGCCGGACGGTTCGCCATCCGTCCGGCGTTCACCTCGAATCGGGGGTCGGTAATCAGTTCGGCCCGCCCAATGGCGCGACACAAGCGCTCCCAATTCCTCTGGTTCGCGCCTCCCACGGTGATGTACCCGTCGCTGGTGGGCAGGGCCTGATACGGGGCGGATATCTGGTGGGCCGATCCATTGGGCCCCGGAAGTCTGCCGGAGGTGAAATAGATCGCCGATTCCCATATCGTGTAGGCCACTCCGGCTTCCATCAGGGACGAGTCGACGTGCTGCCCTTTGCCGGTCTTGAGCCGGTTCACGTAGGCCGCGAGGATGCCGTAGGCCGTGAACAGCCCGGCGTTGAGGTCGGTTATCGGGACGCTGACCTTCACGGGCGGCTGTCCGGGATGGCCGGTCACGCCCATAATACCCGAGTATCCCTGCGCCATGAGGTCGAACCCAGGCTTGTCCTTGTACGGACCCGTGCGACCGAACCCGGTGATGGTCGCGTAGACGATGGCAGGGTTGACGGCACGAACGTCCTCGTACCCCAGCCCGAAGCCCTCCAAGCGTCCGGGGCGAAGGTTCTGGACGAGGATGTCCGCGTCCCTCGCCATATTGCGGACGATCTCGGTCCCCTCCGTCTGCTTCATGTCGATAACGACGCTGCGCTTGTTACGTCCGATGTTGAGGAAGGTCGCCGATTCGCCCGCCACGAACGGAGGCCCCGACCGGCGGACATCGTCCCCGCCGTCCGGCTTCTCGATCTTGATGACGTCCGCTCCCATGTCTCCCAAGAGCATGGTGCAGAACGGCCCCGCCATGATCTGAGTAACGTCGATGACCCGGACACCCGTTAGTGGCTGCACTGCCGGTCTATCTCCTCACAATGGTAGATGTACTCTTCGGCCCGTCCGGGCGCTGATGTCGACGGCCTCGGTGAACTCCATATAGCGGACGCCCTGGGCAAAGGTGACTTGCTCGACCTCTCGTTTTTCGCGAATGGCGGCGACAAACTCGGCGGCGATATCATGCGCGATATCGTCCTTACGGGACACCTCTATCTCGGTGAACCCCGCTTCGCCTCTTCGTGCGCCGAAGAGCCTCTCGGCGTAGCCGTCGGACTTCAGCGTCGCCTCGCTGCCGTAGAACCATACTCCCTCTTCGGCCTTGCCGGTGACCTGGCTGAACCGCATGTGGTAGGACGCGCCGACCGCCATTTCGCCGATGACCTCGACGTGATCGGGCACCGTGACGACGCGCGGCTCCCCCGTCGCGTCGGGTCGCCACGCCACGTTAACCTTGCCGTTTGCCATCACCGTGGAGACCGGGCCGACGACTCGGTCGAGCGACTCGCAGAGCATCCCGACCTCAAGGGTGTTGACCCCGCTCACCTCGCGATCGAGCCGCCAGAAGAACGGCGCGTCGCGGTCGATGAATTCGCTGCCGGACACCACGTCGATCGACAGTAGGTCGCCGAGCCATCCGTCGGAGATGAGTCGCTTGATCGTCGCGCCGCCCGACCCAAGCCTTGATGTCGGCACGAGGCACGTGACGAGGTTGGGATGCCGCCTGGACACGTCCAGCATCTCCCGCGCCTCTTGGGCGTTCATTGCCATACGCGACTGGGACAGCACGTGCTTCCCAGCCTCCAGTGCCGCTATGGTGACGGGCTTGTGCAGATAGGGCCAGGTGCCGATGAAGACGGCGTTCGTGTCGTCCGCCGCGACGAGGTCGGGCCAGTTGTCGTAGACCTTTGGAATGCCACAACTCTCTGCCGCACGTTGGGACGACTCCCGTGTGCGGTTGGAGACGCTGACGACCTCCACGCCATCGATGCTCTGGAATCGAGGGATATGCGTCTCGATGGCACTGCCGCCCGCCCCGACAACGCCGACTCTGATGGGTACTTCCGACATGTATGCTCCTAGCCCAGCGATTAGCCTTGTGCGTCGCCGGGCGTATTCGACCACCGGTCGAAGTGCGTCACTTCCGCGACCGGCCTGCGGCGGCTGCCACCGAACCGCTCCTCCGGCGAAGGATATCCCAAAGGTATGAGCGCCGCCGTCTGCACGTTCGGCGGGATGTCGAGCATGGTCTTGATCTCATCCTCGAACATCGAGTGAACGGTCGTCAGCGCGGTGCCCAGTCCGAGCGAGCGCGCCGCCAGCAGGAGGTTCTGCACGGCGGGGTATATCGACGATCCGGTCAGGAGGGTGCTCGCCCCGACGGCGTCCTCCGACACATATTCATTGCACACAAGAATCAAGACCGGGGCATCTCCCATGTGGCGGGCCAGATGAGCTACCGATTCGTTGACCTTCTTCGACAGTCCGGGGATCGGCTCTTGGCCGATGCCTGCCTGTTCACACGCCCGGCGATAGTAGTCCCCGATCTTCTGCTTCGTCTCGGCGTCGCGGATGACGATGAATCGCCATGGCTGCTTGTTTCGCCCGCTGGGAGCGCGGACCGCCGCCTCGAGGATGCGCTGAATGACCGCGTCCGACACCGGAACGTCCGTGAACCGGCGGATCGCCCGCTGCGTGTGCATGGCCTCGAACAGCGATATTTCTTGCGTCTGCATAGCGGCAACAAGGATACCACGTACCCGCCTTCAACGATGTACAATCCGAGCGAAGGACAAGTTCGAATAACGGAGAGACCATGACAGTTCGCGTAACCGGTACGGTGCTCGACGAACGGGGGAATGGAGTCCCCTGGGTTTCCATATCGAACGGGGAGTTTGTCGTTCGTACGGATGCCCGCGGTCGCTATGAAATCGAAGCCGAGCCGGGCAGTCATTCGTTCATTACCGTCTCGGCGCCGGATACGCATCGCACAGCGGGGGGATTCTATCGCCGCGTGCCAATGACCAACGCGACTGTTGACTTTCAGCTCCGTTCAACTCCGAAACGCCAATACGAAGAATTCACCTTGGCGCAGATCACCGATACACACGTCCGCACCGAGCCATACTACCGGCCGCAAGGGGCCTGGCTGGGGCCTGAGACCGGCCCGCGCCTGACGAGCGACCTGCGTCAACTGGAGCGAGAGTCAACCCCAGACCTCGTACTCGCGACAGGCGACCTCACCGACATTGGCACGACGGCGGAGTTGGAGCTTTTCCGCGACTCGATCGCGCCTATCGCAACACCAATTCGCCCCGTCTACGGCGGGCACGACGGCCACGTCGAGCTGGAAGCGCAAGGAGGAAACCGCGACAAGTACGAGTACGTCGAAGGCGTCAGTTGCATCCAGAACTATCAGGGAGTTCTGGGGCCGGTCTACTACAGCTTCGACTGGGGCGGGCGGCACTTCGTGGCCTTCTCCAAAGAGGACAGCTACTTCACCCAGGCCGATATCGCCCGCAAGAACCTCTGGCTAATCGAAGACCTCTCGGCCCAGCCGGAAGGGCGTGAGACGGTGTTGTTCATGCACACTCCCCCTGCCGTCGAGTTCCTCGACCTGCTGGGCCAATACAACGTCAAGCTCGTACTCTTCGGGCACACGCACTGCTCCAAGGCTTTCCGGTACAACGGCATGACCGTCGGCGGGCCGACTCCGCTGTGCTTCGGCGGCTACGACGGCAACTCGCGAGGTTACAGGCTCGTACGTTTCACGGAGGACGGCTTCGAGTTCGATCTCGTGCAACAGACAACGAAGGCACGCCGGAGCGCGAGGCCGACGAGAATACTCGTTGGCGCTCAGGACGAGGCGCTGGACCTGCTGTGGAGACACACACTTCCAGGACCGACGCACCGCGCCGCGCCCATCCGCCACGGAGATAAGCTCCTGTATAGCGTTACCGACGACAACCTCCGAGGCAACGCCGGAGTCTACTCTATCGACTCGACGGCCGGCCATCGTGAATGGCACGTTCCGACCGACACATCGGTGAAGAACGCCGTCGCCGTGGGCGTATCCGGCCTCGCCGTCGCAACCTCGGTGGCCGGACGGGTGCATGGTTTCGACGCCGGTTCGGGGCGTCTCCTGTGGCACCGCGACCTTCCCCGATACCCCGGACGCTGGATATACACTTCACCGGTTATCGCCGGCGGCACAGTCTACACTGGAGGCAAGGCCGGATACGGCGCGTACGATGTCAAGACCGGCGAAGAGCATTGGTACACCACGCTTACTACCCCGGTCGGGTCGGGCGACCCCGTCGGCGACGGCTGGGGCGCGTTTCCCAGCCCCCTCGTCGTCGGCGGACTGCTCATCACCCACCTTTCGGGCAGAGGAATCGTCGCCCTTGATCGCGCCAACGGCGAGATCGCATGGGAGACGCCTCTAGGGATAACCCATTACTTCTCCGGCCCGGTCATGGCCGACGGCCTGATAGTCAGCGGCGTGGAGTTCGGGCAGCTTGCCACGCTCGACCCCGAATCGGGCGCTATCGTCTGGCAGGGCGAGGTCCTCGACGCACAGTATCCGACTCAGGTGCTCGTCGACGGCGAGCGCATGTACGTGACGACCAACCAAGGTCGCATACGCTGCCTCGGGCTCACACCTCAAGAGGCTTTTTGGAGCGTTCAGGCGGGGAACGACCTACTTGACATGAACCCCTTCCGGCGTGGCGTGCGGTCCATGTGGGCTGCCCCGGCGAGGTATCGTGATCTGCTAGTCGTCGGAGGGATCGACGGGCTGCAACTAATGGTGAACGCCAAGACCGGAGCCGTAGTGTCGCGAACCGAGTTTCCCTCGCCGATCACCGCCGCCCCGGGCGTGGTCGACGACCGACTCATCGTAGCGACGTGGGACGGGCAGCTTTGGGCGTTCGGGACGGAAGCCGACTGAGGTAAGGGGTCCCCTACCCCCTCACATCCCGTGCGCCGCCTCGTACGCCGCGATCTTGTCCTCGTGCTGGAGCGTCAGGCCGATGTCGTCGAGGCCGTTCAAGAGCTTGTACTTGGCGAAACCGTCGATATCGAACCCTTCATTGACCTCTTCATCGTCATCCCAAACACGCTGATTCGCCAAGTCGACGTGGAGGCGATAGCCGGGGTTGGTCTGCGCTTTTCGCATAACTTGGCGGACGGTCGAGTCGGGGAAGGTGATGAGCAAGATGCCGTTCTGAAGGGAGTTGTTCGAAAAGATGTCGGCAAAGCTGGGCGCGATGACACAGCGAATCCCGTAGTCGAGGAGGGCCCATAGGGCATGCTCACGAGACGACCCCGACCCGAAGTTTCTTCCTGTAACCAGGATGGAGGTTTCCTCATACCCCGGCAGGTTCAACTCGAAATCCGGGTTGGGTGAGCCGTCCTCGTCGAAGCGCCACTTATAGAAGAGGAACTGGCCGAACCCCGTCTTGTCGATGCGCTTGAGGAACTGCGCCGGAATGATCTGGTCGGTGTCGACGTCTATCCTGTCCATCGGCGCGACGCCGCCGGTCAACTGTGTGAAAGGCTGCATATGAGGATCACTCCTGCTCCAATTCATTAAGGCAACAAGTGATGGAAGGAAGTAATTCAGGGATCACAACTGTTACCGTCTTCCAGACGGTCTCTTGATTGACTCGAAAGTACACATGGGAAACGAAATTCCTCATACCAACCATGTCAGCCCATGGGATCATCGGGAATTGCTTTCGAATTTCGTCAGGGATGTTGCGGGAGGCCTCACCGATGATTGTTATAGCCCGCTCCACGGCCATGTTCGTCTTTAAGTCGTTGGCGTAATCGGAGTACTTCATCCCGTCTACGAACGCGCACGCAGTTTCCATCATGTCACGTATGTCACGGATGTACTCCAAGTATGAGCGCTTCAAACTTCAACCGCCTCCAGGAGAATTCGCGCGCCAATCGCTTTTCTCAGACCTGTCTTTGGCACGAGATCAATCGGTGTTTCGAGGTAGTCACTCAGGTTTCTCTGTAGGCTCGCTAGGTCGAGTAAGCTGGGCGTAACGCGAAAGTCCACCAGCACGTCGAGGTCGCTGTCCTCACGCTCTTCTCCGCGGACGTAGGAGCCGAACAGAGCAAGGGACGCCACACCGTACTCGCGCTCCAATTCCGGCATGTGCTCTTGCAGGATGCGCGCGAACTCGGCGGCCTTCGGGGGCAGGTCGGCTGTTGTGGTGTCCACGGTCTGCCTATTTCCACTCTCGAATATCGACGAAGTGACCGGTGATAGCCGCCGCAGCCGCCATTGCGGGCGAGACGAGATGCGTCCTGCCGCCGGGACCCTGCCGTCCCTCGAAGTTGCGATTTGAGGTGGATGCGCACCGCTCGCCCGAAGAGAGGATGTCGGGGTTCATGCCGAGGCACATCGAGCAGCCGGCCTCGCGCCAGTCGAAACCTGCGTCCTTGAAAACGGTGTCGAGGCCCTCGGCCTCTGCTTGCAATTTCACCGAGGTCGAGCCCGGCACCACCATAGCGTAGACCGACTCACTTACTCTGCGACCCTGTATGACCTCCGCGGCGGCACGTAGGTCGTCGAGACGGGCGTTCGTGCACGAGCCGAGGAAGACACGGTCTATCGAAATGTCCTCGATGGGCGTGTCCGGTTCGAGGTCCATGTACTCCAACGCGCGTTCCGCCGCCGCGCGGTCGCCGGTATCGGAGAAGGAGTTCGGATCGGGCACACGAGCGGTGACCGGAAGCACCATGCCGGGGTTCGTGCCCCACGACACCATCGGTTCGAGCGAGCTTGCGTCGATCTCGACCAGCTCATCGAACTCGGCTCCATCGTCCGTCCTCAGCTTCGACCATGCGTCGACCGCGGCCTCGAAGTCGTCCCCTTGCGGAGCGTTGGGACGGCCCCGCAGGTACTCGAAGGTCGTCTCATCGGCAGCGATCATGCCCGCTCTCGCGCCGCCCTCGATGGACATGTTGCATACGGTCATTCGTCCATCCATGGACAGCGAGCGAACGGCCTCACCGGTGTATTCGACCACGTGCCCCTGCCCTCCGGCGATTCCGATCTGCCCGATGATGCCGAGAATGAGGTCCTTGGCAGTCACGCCGAACGGCAGCGCGCCGTTGACCCTGATCTCCATCGTGGGCGACTTGCTCTGGCGGACCGTCTGCGTTGCCAGGACGTGCTCGACCTCCGACGTGCCAATGCCGAAGGCAAGCGCTCCGAAGGCCCCGTGCGTGGACGTGTGGCTGTCGCCGCACACGATGACCCTGCCCGGCTGGGTCCATCCCTGCTCGGGGCCGATGATGTGGACGATGCCCTGGTTTGGACTCGCCATATCGAATAGGTTGATTCCAAATTCCTCGCAGTTGAGTTTCAGGGCGTCGAGTTGCTGCTTTGCAATGGGGTCTCTGATAGGCAGGGTAACTCGGCCCGGATCGGTCGGCGTGTTGTGATCGACCACGGCGACCGTAAGGTCGGTGCGGCGGACTCCCCTGCCCGCCTCCCGCAGCCCGTCGAATGCCTGTGGCGTCGTCACCTCGTGGATGAGATGCAGATCTACGTACAGGATCGCCGGCTGCCCCTCCTCCTGGTGCACCACGTGTGATTCCCAAATCTTCTCGTACATCGTCTTGTTCATGTCGCTGCTCACTCACCGACGGTAGCCGGTTTTCCATAGCTTACGATATTTTCTACGCGGGATGCATGGGCGGTTCAGGCAGGTAGGCTCCATCGGCTCCAGAGGAGGGCGCACTTGTCGTCGACCCCGCTTGGTTGCTGATAGTAGACGGTGAGGATGCTCCCGTCACCTAGCTCCACGCTCGAAGGGTAGCCGAGATCGGGGTGCGGCCCGTCGTCGCGGAGAACATAGTCGTACCGCCAGGTCTCCCCGTCGTTGTGGCTGAGCATAGCGCGAACGCCGTAGGGCTTTTCGCGGTATCCGTAAGTCGTTACGAGTACACCGCTCGAATGTCGCAGAAGATGAGGCGGCGAACCGTGGAAGTCCATCACCTCAGCCCTGCTCCAGGTCTTCCCGCCATCGTGTGATACGGTCTGGCACATCTGGAAGTCGGTCTGGCCGGGCTGTCGGTTGCCGTAGTCGTGGTGATTGGGATCGTAGCGGATCAGGCCGAGGAGGCGTCCATCACCCAACTCCACAACGTGCGGCTCGTGGAAATACTCCATGTCGAGGCCGTCCGGCAGGGGCACCGAGCTCAAGGGCGTCCACGTACGACCGCCGTCACCGCTCCGAACAAGACCGATCGAGCCGGTATTCATAATCTGACCGATCTCGTCGGGCGCCACCGTCTTGCCGAGGTACACCAAGTCGCCGTTGGCGAGCCGGTTCGGGCCGTGCGGCGAGGAGACCGGTACGCGCACCGGTTTACCCCACGTGAGGCCGCCGTCGTCGCTCGTCCTGACCCACGAACCTCCGTAGCGCTCGGTGGCGTCGTCGGTCATGTTGCTCAGACCCTGCCGCCACCGCTCGGCGTCCTGCGGACTCAGCCTCATCTCATACTCCGAAGGCTTCGCGCCGCGTGCGTCGACGGAAAACCACGTCACCAGCAGCTTGCGTCCTCCGAGCGAGATGATGCCCGAGTCCCGGTCGTCGAGGGGCGTATCATTTATCACGCGCGGACTCGTCCACGTCCGGCCATCGTCGGAGCTTCTGCAGATGACCGTCCGTCCGAACGGGCAGACGTGGTAGTTACGCAGTCCCGACGACGAGACGATGAGCGTGCCGTCCTCCATGCGCGCGACGGTCGGCCAGCCGAAGTAGCCGAAGAACTCGTCGGCGTAGTCGGCTACGACTCCGTGCTCCGCTTGGAGCTTCTCGTCTGCCTGGATCAGGTTCAATTAGTGCGCTCCTTTAGCGTGTCTAGGTATCACCAAATTGAGGGCGACCCGGTCCTGAACCGTGCATCCGGTTAAGACGGAAGATCAATACTGCTGGAACAGGCGGCCCCATCCGGTCTTCATCGCGGCGCGGACTCGCCTGCGTCCGATGAACCGCATCCAGTAGGTGTTGTGATAGAGGTTGGAAGCAACGAAGGACCATGGAGCGATGGGCGATCTGAGCAGCACGTTCTCCAACGGCTTGAGGGGACCCCAGTAGATGAGCTTCTGGCCCTTACTGGCAAAGGTGTTCTCTGTCCCTCCCATCTTCCAGTCGACATCCGAGATATCCTCACCGACGATCTCGATGTCATTCATCTCGCCCGCCCCGAGGCCCATCTCATGGGCGAGCCGGATGAACCGTATATTCATAGGGTCGAAGCCCATCATCTTGGCTGATACGGCGTCTACGGCGACCTGATCGGCTCCCGCGAGAATAACGTTCTTCACGTGCCACCTCATGGCGCGTGGCCCTGGGCCATCGCCGACGAAGGTACCGTCGGTCACGGCGAAGATGCCGGGGTGAATCTCCTTTTGGATGTTCAGGAGGTCGACGAGTGTCTCGTGGATGACCGAGTGCGTCCAGTGACGCTTGCGGTTCAGGAGTCCCCCGAAGGCATTCTTCATCGCGCCGGTAATGGTGGTGAAGACGTGCGTCTTCATCGTCGGAAGATGGATGATGTTCTTGCCGAAGAACATCTCGGGGACCTGGAAGCCCTCCGGGTAGATGTCGTCGAGGACGAGCATCTTGGCCTTGGGTGTGTAGTCGACCCACTTGGCGGGTGTAAAGTCGAGAAAGACGCTCTCGAGTCCGTGCTTGCGCTCCACAACCTCATGCTTGTTCTTCTGCGCGCCCTCGACGGGATCGACGACTACCGTGCCGTTGTGCGCGGGGATGAGGTCGGAATAGCCGTCATCCTTGAGCGCATGGACTACGCCGTCGAGCTGCCACGGGCTGGTCGAGCACGCCGGGTAGTAGTGCTGCCACGAGATGTTGATCTTGAGGAGCGTTGCAAGATCCTTGGGAAGGAACGACTCGTACTCGGCGAGGCGCATTGCGCGGCCGATGTCGTCGATTACCGTCTCGGGCGATGTGTAGACGACCGCGACTTTCGGCTTGGCCGTTCCCGCAGCGCTCACGTGGCTATTCCAGGAAATCGCGCAGCTTCTTCGAGCGGTTGGGCTGTCGCAGCTTTCGGAGCGCCTTGGCCTCGATCTGGCGAATGCGTTCGCGGGTGACTCCGAAGTCGCGGCCCACCTCTTCCAGGGTCCGACCGCGTCCGTCCTCAAGGCCGAACCGTAGCTGCAGGACACGGGCCTCGCGCTCGCTCAGCGTGTAGAGCACGTCGTCGACCTGCTCCTTCAGAAGCTGGTACGAGGCGGCCTCCGAGGGCGCGAGGGCGCTCCGGTCTTCGATGAAGTCGCCCAAATGGCTGTCTTCCTCCTCGCCGATGGGCGTTTCGAGGGAGACCGGCTCCTGCGATATCTTGAGAATCTCTCGCACCTTCTCCGGGGTTATCTCCATGCCCGATCCGATCTCTTCGCTGCTTGGCTCGCGACCGTACTCCTGGACGAGACGGCGGCTTACCCGCAGGAGCTTGTTGATCGTCTCGACCATGTGCACGGGTATGCGGATCGTGCGGGCCTGGTCGGCGATTGCCCTGGTGATTGCCTGCCGGATCCACCACGTGGCGTATGTGCTGAACTTGTAGCCCTTGCGGTAGTCGAACTTCTCGACGGCGCGGATAAGCCCGATGTTGCCCTCTTGGATCAGGTCGAGCAGCGACATGCCGCGCCCGATGTACTTCTTGGCGACGCT
Organism: Dehalococcoidia bacterium; assembly: GCA_965247555.1. GTDB lineage: Bacteria > Chloroflexota > Dehalococcoidia > Lucifugimonadales > VXLM01 > VXLM01. Next base: position 1,698,967 of record CBDFHR010000009.1, read on the forward strand.
GACGACGAGGCGAAGGTTGGCCTCGGCCAGGTGGTTCTGCGCCGTCTCGCCCTCGGCCTTGACGCGCGCGAAGAAGCCGTTGAATAGGATCTCGTGCGTGTCGAGGTGGCGAGTGAAGTCGAGCTCGTTCATCCGCTTCTTGACATCGTCCATCGTGGCGGAGTCGTCGAACTTCGTCATGATTTCGGGCGGCAGCAGACGAGTGTCCAGCGAAAGCTCTTGGATGAGCTGCTTGGCCTCGTCCTGCGAGACATTCATCGCGTCTTCGGCGAAGATCATCAGCTCTTCCGTGATGTCGCCGTCCAGCACGCCGCGGAACTGATCGTTGTTTACGATCTCTTTGAAGGTCAGTTCGCCTGGGAGTCCGCCGTACTTGCTCAAGGCATTCGCTAGCTCTTGTCCCTCGACTGCGCGGGACAAAAGCTGGTTGACCACCTGCCATGAGCGAGGCGGGCGACCCTCGGGGCTCGTCAACTCTTCCTCGAGGCGCTCGATGTGCTTCGAGGCTTCCATCTGGCGGGCAAGATGGCGCTCGTCGGCGGCCTTCAGGAGACTGACGCGCCCGATCTCCCGCAGGTACATACGGACGGGGTCGTCGATCATCTCGGACGACTCGATGCTCTCCTGCCACGCGGCCTGTGCCTCGGCCTCAGCCTCTTCCCGCTGCCCGGCCTCGACATCCGCGTCGGACGGCTCGCTTGAGTCACCCTGGGATGCGGCAGCAGGGTTCATCGCGCCACCTTCGTCGTCCGACATTCGCCTGCTCTCAGGGGAACCGTCCACGCCGAATATCTGGCCCGATCCGCCGCCGGCCAGATCCCGAAGCAAGTCCCGATCATCGTCACGTCGCTTGGGACGTTCGGTATCCATGCAGTGTCCTCCAGGTGTTGTCTCGTGCTGATTGTGAACTAGGGCAAGCTATTATACGACCGTTTCAACGTTGCGGTTTTTCTCGCCCGCCCGCTTTGAAGCTCTCCATAAGCTTGGCGTTGTCAATTGCGATTGAGTCTTTGACTTCCTGGAGCTGAGCGCCCGGTTTAAGATCCAGGGACTCCACACGCTCCGCAAGCCGGTTTTTCCGGTAGTCCTGCCGTAAGAAGCCAAGCGCCTGCTGAATGGCCCGTCGGGCCGATTGGCGGGTCGTGGGACTTATGTCTTTCTCTTTCAGACGCTTGTATTGATTGTGAAGGGACTCGTCGAGGCGGCGGGGCAACTCTCCTATTGTACCCGCAGCGAGCAGTTGAGTAAATAGCTCGCGGTTCTCCGTTCTGCGGAATTCTTCGGGCGAGTGATCTCCCACGGCTTCGATTAAGTCAGGCCAGCGAAGCAGCGCCGCCAGAACGAGCTCCTCGCGGGGTTCGCTGTCGCCGGACGTGAGGGGGGAAACGGTCGTGTCCGATGCCGGGGCGCTCGATTGAACACGGGCCGGTGGACGTTCACGCCCGGCAGGGCGCAGCTTACCGATGCTGGCCTGGAGCTGCTCTCGCGTGACGCCGAGCGTGTCGGCCAGCTTACCGAAGTATTGGTCTTGCTCAAACGCGTTGCCCATAGAGAGGATGATGGGCATGAGCGCCTCAGCCGCTCTAGCCTTACCCTGTGACGTGTTGAGGTCGTACCGTCGCGCGAAGGCAGGAATGAGAAAGTCCATGTACGGGACGGCGGACTGGACAATGCCGTCCCACTGTTCAGGCGATTTACGGATGAGATCATCGGGATCACGTCCTTCGGGCATCACTGCAATACGAAGGACGACCTCTTCCCGCTGACCAAACCGGCGTCGCTCCATGGCACGCCACGACGCTTCGAGGCTTCGGAGCGTAGCTTCCTGGCCTGCGGTGTCGGCGTCAAGGGCCAAAACGAACGTCTTGGCCAGAGTTCGGACGAGATAGACCTGGCGCTCGGTTAGGGCCGTCCCCATCGAGGCGACGACGTTCTTGCGATCGTGCTGATGGGCGGCTATGACGTCCATGTAGCCTTCGACGATGACGGCGGTCTCCTGCTCACGTATGGCCGGTGCGGCCTTGTCGAGGGCGTACAGGGTGGCCTGCTTATCGAAGATAGGGGTGGCGGCTGTGTTGATGTACTTGGGATTCGAGCCGTCGAGGGAGCGTCCTCCGAACCCCGCGACACGGCCACGGCGGTCGAGAATCGGGACCATGAGACGCCCGAAGAAAAAGTCGCGGAAGTTGCCCTCATCGTCGCTTCGGAGCAGTCCCGCTTGGGCAGCGTGCCCCAGATTGGCGTCCAACGTCGAGAGGTGTGTCCTCAGCCGGTCACGGCCCTTGGGACTGTAGCCGAGTTGGAATTCTTCGATTGCCTTGTCGTCGATGTCGCGGTCGTAGAGGTACTTGAGCGCCGCGCGGCCCTCCGGAGACTTGAGCATCTCGTTGTAGAACCGGGCCGCTTCCCGGTTGACGCGGAACAGCGTTTCTTCGCGGTCGACCTGCTCCTTCGGCCTGCTGGTGATCTCCACTCCCGCGGTGTCTGCAAGCCGACGAAGCGCCTCCCCGAATTCAACATTGTCCTTGCGCATCACGAAGTTGAAGACGTCGCCGCCCGTCGCGCACGCGCCGAAGCACCGCCAGGTCTGGCGCTCGGGACTCACGGTGAAGGACGGCGTTTTCTCCGTATGGAAGGGACAGCGCGCCTTGTAGTTGCGTCCGGCCTTCCTCAGCTGGACGTGGCCGGATATCACGTCGACGAGGTCGAGCTTGTCTCGGATGTCATCGACTACGGACATGCCTGATCCGTTCCATACTTTCTCAATTGCGCTGTCGCCCTCGACCTAGTCGATTCAGGCGTCGGAACCATTCCCGTGAGACTCTACTTGTTCATAGGCGTAGCGCGCCACCCGGTCAATAGACTCACCCGCCGTTTCAACGTGCGTTCCGATGTGGTCGATTGTGGCGCGAAGATCGACGAGGCAGTCGGCGGCAGCCTCCCAGTCGCCTGCGCTGTCGACCAAGTCATCGAGGCGGGCAGACAAGGTCTTGTGCGCGGCCCAGATGTCTCCGAGGTCGGTGCAGAGCGTGCCGAGGTCCTCGTCGAGCTCCTCCGGCAGGCCCATCTCCTTAAGACGTATAACGATGGCGTGGGCCATTAGGGCCGTCTGTCGGGCATGTGGGAGGTCGGGTGTGATTTCTGTCATGCTCCGCCTCGTCTATTCATCGCCGACGTAATGCGCTACGTACATCGTCCAGAGCTCGCGAATTTCCTCTAGGGCTGCCATCTGCGGCTGCGGCTGCATCTCGTTGACGTTTTCGAAGACTCCCTTCCAAAGGTCGTCGACCTCTCGCCGCCAACGGGCGTACTCGACGCCGTGCGTATCACGCTGCATCGCTTCGAGGTGCTCTTGAATGAGCTTTGTTTGGTTACTAACGAGGCGGGTGAGGACTCGGTCGTTCGGCGTCATCCGGCCCTGCTCATGGCAAAGACGCGGCCGATGCCGGGCTCGATGCGTTCGGCCACACGAATGGCGAACTGATCGGTCATCCCCGCGATATAGTCGACCACCGCCCACTCCTCGTCGTGGTACTCACCCGGTATTGTACTCCGATTGTCGTCGAAATGCCGGTACAGCAGGCGAACGATCTTCCGCGCGGCGATTCCCTCCTCGCCCTGGTCTTCGGGCACGTAGAATCGCTCAAACATGAACTCTCGCAGCAGGTTGACGGTCTCACGCATATCTTCGCTCATCCGAATGGTCGAGCGGGAATCGAGACCGGTCTCGCCCGTAGCAGCCCACGATGCGGCCACGATGTCGGTAACCATCGCGTCGATTCGCTTCGAGTGCCTGTCGCCGAGGTGTGCCGTCACCACCTTCGGCATGTCGTCGGATTTGAGAACTCCCGCCCGGAAGGCGTCGGCGAGATCGTGGTTGAGGTAGGCAACGGCATCTGAGAGTCGAACGATCTGCGCCTCAAGTGTCAGGTCGTGCGGGGTAGCGCCGCCCATCACGTCTTCTCTAGGCTTCGAGTGGCTCGCTATCCCCTGCCGGACATCGAACGTCAGGTTAAGTCCCCGCCCCTCCCGTTCGAGCTTCTCGACGATGCGAAGGCTCTGGCCCGCGTGGGTGAATCCGGCGGGATGAAGATCATCGATCTCCTTCTCCCCGACGTGGCCGAACGGGGTATGGCCAAGATCGTGACCGAGCGCGATAGCCTCCGTCAGGTCCTCGTTGAGGTTCAGCGCGCGCGATATCGTACGGGCGATCTGGGCCACCTCCAACGTGTGCGTCAGGCGCGTAACGTAGTGGTCGCCCGGCGGGGCGATGAAGACCTGCGTCTTGTGCTTCAAACGTCGGAACGACTTGGAATGAACGATGCGGTCGCGGTCGCGCTGGTACTCGGTACGTACGTCCGAGGGGCTTTCCGGTCTCTCGCGTTGGCTGTCCTTCGAGCGGGCGGCGAAGGGCGATAACGACTCCTCGCGCTGCTCCAAGCGATGTCGAACGACGGAGAGATTCACGAAACGGGGAAGTCCTTGAGTCCAGGGTCGGGTAGCCCCACCCTACGAGTCGTCTGACGGGGGAGTAGCATACCACATGGCGTCGTTCTCGCGTGTAGCGGGCAACTCGGTGATGGAGTACCATTCCACCGGACGAGACGAGCAAGCCGCTACTAAGGACGGGATATGACAGGGGAACTCTTCGATCTCAGGGGCAAAGTCGCCATCGTCACGGGTGGGAACGGGGGCATCGGCCTCGGGATCGCCAAGGGGCTTGCCGCGGCGAATGCCAGCGTCGCCGTGGCCGCGAGGAACGAGGACAAGACCGCCTCCGCGGTGGAGGAGCTTTGTGCCATCGGTTCGGACGCCGTGGGCATCCCCATCGACGTGTCCGACGAGGAGTCGATCAAGGCCGCCGTGGCCGAGACAGTCGACCGATATGGGCGTCTCGACATCCTTGTCAACAATGCGGGAACTACCGTCAGGAGCCGGCCCGAGGACTACGAGGCGGCGGACTGGGACCTCGTGCAGGACGTGAACCTGCGCGGGGCGTTTCTCTGCTGCCGCGAGGTCTACCCGCACATGGTCAGGCATGGGGGCGGGAAGATCATCAACATCGGCTCGATGACATCCATCTTCGGCCTCGACTGGGGCGCGCCCTACGCTGCCAGCAAGGGTGGAATCGTCCAGCTTTCGAAGAGTCTTGCCATCGCCTGGGCCAAGGACAACATCCAGGTCAACGCCATCCTGCCCGGCTGGATATCGACCGACCTGACGGCGCCACTGCAAGAGCAGTTCCCCGAAAGGCATGCGCAAATCACGTCGAGAATACCCGACGGACGCTGGGGCGTCCCATCGGACTTCGCGGGGATAGGGGTATTCCTGGCTGGTGGTGCCTCAGACTACGTCACTGGAACGGCGATCCCCGTCGACGGCGGGTATTCCGTGTACTAGGAGCTAAATTTGACCTCCGAGCTTTTCTTCTCGGACGCAACCGAACTGGCCGAACGAATACGGACAAAGGACGTGTCTCCGGTGGATGTCGTTCAAGCGCACCTCGACCGGACCGACTCAGTAAACCCCGTTCTCAACGCCATCGTCGCGCCAAACGAATCGGCTCTCGACCAGGCACGTGCGGCGGAACAGGCGGTTATGAACGGCGACTCCCTCGGCCCTTTGCACGGCGTTCCATTCTCCGTCAAGGAGGTCTTCGACACCGAGGGCATCCGCAGCACGCGAGGTTCGCTGCTGTACGCTGACCGAGTCCCTGAGACCGACGCCACTGCAGTGCGACGGCTGAAGGAGGCAGGGGCAATCGTCATCGGAAAGACGAACTGTCCGGAGTTCGCTTTGGCGGCGGAGACGGTGAACGATCTATTTGGCAGGACGCTCAATCCCTGGAACTTCGACCGCACGTCGGGCGGCTCCAGCGGGGGCGAGGCGGCAGCGATATCGGCGGGACTCTCGCCGCTGGGCATCGGGACCGATCTCGGAGGCTCGAACAGGCTGCCGTCCCACTACTGCAATGTCGTCGGTTACAAGCCCACGCACGGCCTGATTCCCCTGACCGGCGCATGGCCGGAGATCATGTCACGTCGGATGCACGTCGGCCCCATCGCGAGGTCGGTGCGCGACATCGCAATGTCCCTGGTCGTGATGAGCGGCCCCGACCACATCGATCCGTACGCCCTCGGACGAGGTGTCGACGAGATGCCATGGTTCGGGGCGTCGCTGCCGCCCCTCCGGGTAGGCATGATGACAGAAGGCCCGTTCGAGCCGGTTATGGGCGAAATCCAGGACGTCGTCCGCAAGGCTGGGGCGGCGCTTGAGTCGCAGGGCTGCATTGTGGAGGAGGTCACCTTCGACTGGCACGACCGGCTCCCCATTGCCTTCACGATGGACATGCTGATCGTCGAGGCCGACCACTACTTCAAGCCGTTCGTGGAAGGTCGCGAGGACGAGCTGTCCGGTTCGATATCGGACCTGCTCAACCTCCCGAAGCCGTCGATGACCGATTATCTCGCCTCGATGGACAAGCATGAGTCGGTCTCCCGAGACGTTACGACGTTCTTCGCCGACCACGACCTGCTCTTGTTGCCGACCTCGCCCGTCACCGCGCCGCCACACGACAGCGCCGAGTTGGACGTGTCGGGACGCACGGCGGACGCGGGCCACGCGGCCAACATCACGGCAACGTTCGGGATGACGGGACACCCCGCCATCTCCGTCCCGTTCGGGATGTCGCCGGACGGGCTGCCGATAGGCGTCCAGCTTGCGGCAGGCCACCTGAACGACCGTCTCCTGCTCCACGCGGCGGCGACTCTGGAAGCAATGTCGGAGACGGCCGGGCAGAGACCGCCCTTAGATTGAAATCCCCCACCTGACACTCACGAGAGGAAGACATGAAAGAAAGACGACTGCTCTTCTACAACGACGCCCGCCACTCGTACATCTACTACTACGACCCGCCGTTCCGGCTTGAAGACGCTTGGAAACCGGTCGATGAGGTCGTGGGGACGGGTGTAGACACGCTCGTGTACGGGTTCGGCGCTGGGCCGACGATGTTCCACAACACGAACGCGGGGGAACGCTGGGGCGACCATCTGGAGTCCTTCCCCTTGGTCGCGGGTTGGAGAGCGTACGAGAACATCAAGAGCCTCAATGAGCGTGGTCTCGATCCACTCAAGGTCTTGATCGACCGCGCACATGAGAAGGGCATAGAGTTCTTCGGCTCGCTGCGACAGTCGCACCTGGCAGACCCGGCAGATCAGGACGACGCGGTCAACTGGATGTTCAGCTGGCAGTTTCGCATAGACCACCCGGAGTGGTGCCTCAAGGGTCGCGGGAAATACGCCTTCGACTGGACGCACCCGGAGGTGCGGGCTGAGCGGTTCGCCCTGATCGAGGAAACGGTCAACGAGTACGACGTGGACGGGTTCGAAATCGACTGGACCTTCTGGCCGCACTACTTCGAGGACAACGAGGCCGAGGAGAAGGCGCACATCCTGACGGAGTACATGTCAGAGGTACGTAGAACGGTCGACGCCGCTTCCGCCAAGAGGGGCAGGCCCATCGCCCTGGGCGCTCGCGTCCTCCCGACTCGCGAGGGCAACATGGCGGCGGGCATGGACGTGACCGCGTGGATCGAGCAAGGTTCCTTGGACTTCGTCGTGCCCACCGTCTATCAGGACCGACAGCTCGATGCCGACCTCCCCTTCGAGTGGGTCGTTGACGTTGCCCACTCGAACGGGTGCAAGGTCTACTCGACCCTGCACGATCAGGTCGGGAGTGACAGCGACGTTCACGCAAACCTCGACCACTATCGCGCAGGCGCGGCCTCACACCGAGCCAAGGGCGCCGACGGCGTGTACCTGCCTTGGTTCAAGTGGCCTCACGGCCCCGAAGAGCGGGATCTGCTGGGCAAGATCGGCGATCCCAAGCTGCTCTCGCAGGGGTCTAAGCACTACGTCGTCCGACAGGACTTCGAAATCTCCGCAGAGCAGCTCTACGGTGCACAGCTTCCCGCCAAGATCGAGGTCGGCGATGAAGCGAGTCCGACGACCGTCAGCTTCTACATAGCCGACGAGTTCAATACCGAGGCCCGTTCCACGCTGCGGCTGACCATATACGATCACACTATCCACGATGAGACGGTCGTGACGCTCAACGATAAGGACCTCCCCATCCCAAGCGCTTGGAGAACGACGCACGGCTTCACGCATGTCGTGCTGGACTTCCCGCTGGAGTCCGGGGATCTCAAGACGGGGCGCAATAACGTCTCCATTTCGATACGGTCGAGACCGGGCAACCTCGGTACCGAGCTCCCACGCCTCGACGGCGTCGAGGTAATGGTCGAGTACCCTGAGCCTAAGGACTTTCTGTAGCCGTTCTCCCAGGAGGGGCGCGAGCGACAATACGCAAACATTTCCGCGATAGAGCAGCCAAGGGGAAAACACATGAGCAGGCGACGACTGATTTTCTACGACGACGCTCGACACTACCACTACTACGTGTACGAGCCCCCGATGAGTATGGCAGAGGCCACGGCGACGATCGACGCTGTGGCTGGCACGGGAGTGAACACTTTCGTTTGGGGCTTCGGGGTCGGCCCGACGGTCTTCCACGACTCGAAGCTCGCCGATGTGTTCGCCGCACACCTCGACGTGATCGGCGACGTTGCAAGCTGGAGGGCGTATGAGAACTCTATGAGCCTCATCAATCGCGGCTGCGATCCACTAGACGTGATGATCGACCGCGCACACGAGGTTGGCATGGACTTCATCGGCAGTCTGCGCCTCACCCACTCGTCCGACCCGTCCGACGTGACCAACGCCCACAACTGGCAGTTCAAGATCGACCACCCGGAGTGGGTGCTCAAGGGCGACGACTCTCCGGATCGCAAGAACGCATTCAACTGGAAGTATTCCGAGGTGCGCGCCGAGCGGCTCGCCATCGCGGAGGAGACATGTACCCGCTACGACGTGGACGGTCTCGAGCTCGATCTCACCTTCGGCCCTTTCTATTTCGAGGCCGACGAGGTGGCGGAGAACATGCATGTCCTGACGGGCTTCATTCGCGACCTGAGGCGCACCGCGAAGGAAGAGGCCGAGAGGCGTGGTAAATCAATTGACATCGGGGCGCGGCTGCTGCCGACGCTGAAAGCGAACAACGACGCCGGGTTCGACGTAGAGACGTGGTTGCAAGAAGGGCTGCTCGACTTCGTCGTCCCCAACGTCTACAGCCACATGCCCATCGACCCCGACTTCCCGTTCGAGTGGGTGCTCGATCTTGCGCGAGCCGGCGGCTGCGAGGTCTACCCTGCCATGGGGTCGGTGCTGGGGGCGAACCGCGAGGAGTACGCGGGCCTTGAGTACTACCGCGCCGCCGCGTCGGCCTACTGGAATCGCGGGGCGGATGCTCTCTACTTGCCCTGGTTCCCGTGGCCCATCGGCCCCGAACAGCGGCAGATTCTCTCGGAGATCGGCGATCCTGAAGTGCTGTTCGAGAAGTCGAAACGCTACTACATGGCGCCTCGCCAGGACCAATGCGTCAAGTTCGGATACAACGCGCCCCTACCCGTCCAACTCGATGTGGGAGCTGACTCACCCCCCGCCACTGTTGGTCTCTCGGTAGTGAAGGACTCATCCAGCGCGGACGCAACATTGACGCTGAAACTGCGCGAATCGACTTCTCACGATGTGATGAACGTCAGCCTCAACGGGAAGGACCTGTCCTGCGCCGACGCGACGTATACGACCTACGGCTACTCTTACTCGACGCTGGAGTTTCGCCTGGAATGGGACGATCTCGTCGATGGAGCGAACGAGATATCCGTAGCCGTCTTGTCGCGACCGGCCAAACTGTCGAGCGCGGTAACCCTTGAGGACGTCGAGATCGCGGTCGACTACGTTACACCGAAGCAGCCATAGGCAGTGTACAGTCGGCCTTATATGCGCTTCAGGCAACACGAGAAAGGTTGATAGCAAACCCAGCTAGCTTCTAGGAGGCCGTTCCTCCGCCACCTTCTTGACCGCCTCATCTATTGTCTCCGGCGTGACCAGCACCGTCGTCTTGATGGAGGCCGTGCCGGAAGCTCCCACAGCGACGGATACCGCGGCGGCTGAGGCGTCGTCAGGCAGTTCGGAGATGACGTAGAGATCGCTGTCTCCAGAGGCGTAGTAGAACGCCTCTATGGACCCGCCCAATGAGGCGGCTAGACCCTCGGCCATTTCCCTCCGCCCCGCAGCCCCCTCGTTAATGAGACCACGGAGTCATTCCTGGGTATAGGACGCTTGGAACAGATATTTTGGCATTGCCATCCTCATGATTCGACGAACATGTAGTGGCAACCTATCAAAGCGTCGGAACTACGGTCAATCTATCCTGGATTCCGGCCACGCTCGCGTTTCTGAGGGCCAAGGTGGATCAGCCCAGCAGCACACGCTCCTTGGTGTACCGATACATGCCCTCGCGGTCGGGGCGCGACAGCGCCGTCACAATCGCAATCGGGGGACCGACCCGGCCAACGAACATTGCGATTGTCAATACGATCCGGCTTGGCACCGACAGATCGGCCGTAATGCCCGTGCTGAACCCGACCGTTCCTATTGCGGAGACGGTCTCAAATAAGAGGTCGACGATCTCATAGTCGCTCTCGAAAAAGGTGAGGACGATTGCCGTCGCGTAGATGCCTAAGAATCCGATGCTGACGATGACCAGCGCCCATATGACCTGAACGGCGGGGACGCGCCTTCCGAAAGCTACCGTCCTGGGCCGTCCTTGAAACGCTCCCAACATTGCGAAGACGATGATTGCGAACGTGTTTACCTTTATGCCCCCCGCAACCGATGCGGACGCGCCGCCGATGAACATGAGCGCCATATATAGGAGGTTGGTCTCCTCCCTCGTATCGCTGAAACCGCCGGTGGAGAAGCCGGACGTACGGTTGACCGAGTGGAACAGCGAGTCGGTCACCTGATCGACGACGCTGAGCTCGCCCAGCGTGCGGGAGTTCCCCACCTCGCCGAGGTAGTACCCCAAGGCTCCAACCAAGAGCAGCGCTCCGGTGAAGACGAGCACGAGCTTGGAGTTCAGAGTGAGTCTTGAGAAGCCTCGCCACCGCACGACGTCATCTATGACCCAATAGCTGAGACCGCCCACGAGTATCAGGATGGCGATGACGCCGATGACGATCGGGTCGGAGCGAAACTCCAGCAGGCTGTTCGCATCGGGGAACGACACGAAACCTGCGTTGTTGAACCCCGACACTCCCTGGAACAGACCGTGCCAGACAGCCTCCCAGGGCTCGTAGATGAACGCGAACCGCACCGCCAGCACGAGGAACCCGATCAGCTGAATGGCGACCGCCCAAACGACGATTCGCACGGTGATGGCCGTGATGTCGGTTAATGTCGCGGTGCCGACCGTTTCGCGTATCACCAGCCTTTGGGTCAGAGAAATCCGCTGCCCCGCCAGGATGAATAGCGCGCTGGCTATCGTCATGATTCCGAGCCCGCCGATGAACATCAGCAGCAGTATTACCGCCTGTCCCCCAAGCGTCCAATAGGTGCCGGTGTCCTGGACGGTGAGCCCCGTGACCGTCGCTGCCGAGGTGGCCGTGAACAGCGCATCAACGAGAGGCGTGAACCCATCCCCGTAATGGGAGAACGGCAGGCTGAGGAGGAGCGTGCCGATGGCGATCAGGGCGGCGAAGGCGTAGATCAGAATGAGCGATGGGTTTAGGACGGTCGACGGTTCGCGGGCAGGCGTTAGCTCAATATGGACCGGACGTAGTAGATCCCGGCGGGGCCTTCGCACCACCACGTCGGCCGGCTTCGGTTTCCACTTGCCTACCAATCGCCGTCTCCGTCCTGCGTTACTCGCGGAACGCAGGCTCACCGTCATCGCCGCGGCTAGCGCAGTCCCACTCTCCCAATTCCGCCCGGAGCGTCATCTCCCGTGATCCAGCCCTTGATGATGTGGGCGAACCGCAATTCCGAATCGTCCTCCGGCCGGTAGCCGAAGACGCTTCTGGCGTTGCTGAGCGACCAGAATACCCGAGTGTTGTTGCTGATCCCATAGATGATATGGAACGGGACGCCGTGTTCGTTCTCGATCTCCGGCGTCTCAATTGCCTTTGTGAACAGCTGAATCTGGTCGCGTATGCTCCAGTAGCAGCCGAGCACGCGCTTGAAGGTGGCTGGGTCGTGCCCGTAGCGCTCAGGGTCGAGCTCTCGCGGGTGGCCGATGCGAACCATCACGACCTCCAACGTGCGTCCCACGTCGATGCCCTCGACGAGAATCTCTCGTCCCGAAGGATGATCGAAGCTCGGAAATCCACAGGCGAACAGGAATCCCATGACCTCCTGCGAAGACTTCGCCCAGCCATAGAAGTTGTCGGACAGCGGAAAGTCGTAGGGATGCACCACGTCCATCTTCCGCGTATGGATCAAGTTGTGTTCATACCAGTCCGCGGCGTGGTTTGACGTCGCCACAATGGCCCGGCGTACGCCCGCGTCGTACGAACATCGCATGACGTTGTAGGCCATCTCGACGTTCTCCTTCTCGATAAAGAAGTGGTCGATGGGTCTCCCTTCCCGCAACTTGTGGGCGAGATGAATGACGGTATCGACTCTCTCGAAGTGCCGCTCGTACTGCGAGCGGTCGGGATCAATGAGGTCTACAACGTGAACCCCATCAACCTTATGTCCATCACGGTTCCTGTCGCTGACATCGAGGAGCACGACGTCGTACCTCGCGCGGAGGCTGTCGAGCATTCGGCCGGCAACGTATCCGGTCGCCCCGGTTATAAGAATCTTGCGTTTCGTCACCTTCGCTATATTCTCCTATGAAGTAAGGGGCTGTGACAGGTAATCCGAAGGGCCGCACCGACATCAGGCTCGTCGAAAGTACGCCGATCCCGTCCGCTACGGTCGGACACCAGGGAACTCATCCACTGCCCGCCCTACCCGGTCCGATCCCTTTGCCAATTGGTATATCGGTGGCGAAGCGAGACTCCGCGTCGTCTTCGGGACAATACCCAAGCACTCGCCTCGCGTTGACCAGCGACCAGTAGGCCCTCGTATTGTTGCTGATCCCGTACACCACGTGCCAGGGTACACCGTGCTCGTTTTCTATGTTCTCAGTCTCGATTGCCTTGGTAAACAGCTGAATCTGATCGCGTTGACTCAGATACGAACCAAGGCCCCGCTTCAGGCCGGTCTCGTTACCCGAAGACCGGCTAACGTCCAACTCTCCGGGCGAGCCTATGCGTACCAGCACCATGCCCATCTTCCGTCCGAACACGCCGCAGGCAAACAGGAACCCAAGATGTTCGTACGTCGCCTTCGACCAGCCGTAGAAGTTGTACGAGAGCGGCAGATCGTAGGGATCGAGCGACTCCATCTTTCGAGGCTGGAGCAGGGCCGGTTCGTACCAGTTGGCGGCATGATTCGAGCTGGCAGCCACGACGCGTTCAACTCCCGCGTCATACGCCGCGCGGAACACGTTGTATGCCATGTCTACGTTTTCCCGTTGGCTCTCATACTGATCGATAGGCTCGCCTCTGCGGCGGATGTACGCGAGATGTACAACCGCGTCTATTCCCTTGAAGTGATGAGAGTAATTGCTTCGGTCGGGATCGAGCAGGTCGGCCACCTGTACTCCGGCCACCGACCCTGAACCTGAGTGTGCCCTGTCAGGGCTCGGCTCAACGGTGGAATCGAGAAGCGTGAGATCGTACCGCTCACGGAACGCCGGCAGCATCCTGTCGGCTACATATCCGGCAGCACCTGTTACGAGAACGCTCTTCTTGGCCATCTAAACCCCCCAATAGATGCGTCAAGACATTGTAGTACGTTTCGCGACGGCATCCCAACCTCTTGCTGAGGCGCGCAACCGTTTGCTACCATTGTGAGCACGGTGGCATCCCTCATGTCGCCGTACGCGTGGGGCTGTAGCTCATCTGGGAGAGCGCTTCAATGGCATTGAAGAGGTAGGGGGTTCGAGTCCCCCCAGCTCCACCACTATCCCCTTTTCTGTTACTGTTTCATGGTGTGTCGCTCTGTCTCAATAAGTAGCGCTTATTTCCGCTTGTAAATACAAACGAAGTCTCAATAAGGCCGTCGTGGTTGGCTCAGAGGGCCTTGGTGAGCTTCCCTGAAGCGCACGGTTGGTGTGGGGTTGTGTGTGGGGTGGGATTGCGGTAGGGTATTGTCATTCCATGTTCATGGGGTGGGCATGAAACTAGGTAGTGTTGACATTTATATTATACTGGGTATATGTCAACAATTAAACTATCTCCAGAACAATGGTCACGGGTGTTGGAGTTCCTTCGTAGTCAGCCAGACTTGTATGTCGGACAGGAGTCCGACTGTAAGCGGTTCATCGAGGCCATCATCTGGATGAGCAGGTCTGGTGCGCCGTGGAGGCTACTGCCTTCCGAGTACGGGAAATGGAACAGCGTCTACAAGCGGTTTGCCCGATGGTGTGAGGGCGGAATATGGGAACGAATGCATCAGCATTTCATCGATGACCCTGACATGGAGTACCTGATCATCGACAGTACCGTAGTCCGGGCCCACCATTCCGCTGCGGGCGCTCCCAAAAAAACGGTGGTCAAGTATCTCAAGCCCTCGGTCGTAGCCGAGGTGGGTTCACTACAAAGGTCCATGTCGGTGTCGACGGCCTCGGCAACCCGTTGAGATTCAGATTGACCGGAGGGCAAGAGCACGATGTCACTCAGGCTGAGGCGCTCATATCCGGTATGGAGAGTGAGTATGTGATTGCAGACCGCGCATATGACTCCCGCCAGTTTCGTGAGTCGATCATCGGCAACCGGACTACCCCGGTGATCCCGCCTCGCTCGAACCGAAGGGAGCTACCCTCATACGATGAGTATCTGTACCGAGAGCGGCATCTCGTCGAGTGCTTCATAGGCAAGATCAAGCACCACCGCCACATCTTCTCCCGATTCGACAAGCTGGCAAATAGGTACCTCGGATTCCTCCACTTTGTCGGCGCTCTCATATGGCTAAGATGAAATGTCAACACTACCTAGTAGACCGAAATCTTTGAAATGACGGGTAGTAATTGGGGACTTGATTCGCGTTGTACACGACAGGGCGGGTTTCAAACCCGCCCCTACCAAGTCACGGTCTCGTTGCCCTTCAATACTATGATGCTGAATCACTAGCTCCGCCCGAGAAGCTCCGCTACCCTGTCCGCGACCTCGGCACGAGCAACCGTTTCCGGCTCAGCTTCGGTCCTCAGCTTCAACTCGACGACGCCCTGACGAATGTTGCGCCGGCTAACCACGAGACGCACGGGCAAGCCGATGAGGTCGGCGTCGTTGAACTTCACGCCTGCCGACTCGTTGCGGTCGTCGAGGAGCACATCGAACCCCGCCTTCCCAAGCTCATCGTGCAGGGCCAGCGCCTCAGTGGAAACGTCGCGGCCGTCATAGTTCAGGGCCGTTATCCACACATCATAGGGAGCAATCGAGGGTGGGAAGACGATGCCCTTGTCGTCGTGATTCTGCTCGATGCTTGCAGCGAGGAGCCGTCCGACACCGATCCCGTAGCACCCCATGATGATCGGCTCTTGCGTCTCGTTCTGCGTGGGGAAGTACGCGTCGAGCGCCTCGCTGTACTTCGTGCCGAGCTTGAACACGTGGCCCACCTCGATCCCGCGTCTCTCGCCCATTGGCGTCCGGCACTTGGCGCACAGATCACCGGCCTTGGCAAGCGCGATGTCGGTGATGACGCTTGCGGTAAAGTCCCGGCCGTAGTTGGCGTTTCGGAGGTGGTAGTCCTCACGGTTCGCGCCGACCAGGAAGTTGGAGCCGAGCAGAACGGAGTCGTCCGCTATGACTCGAATTTCTTCCAGTCCGATTGGTGACGCCGAGCCCGCAACGAGCCCCGCGCCTTCGACCTCTTCCGCCGTCGCCAACCGAAGCTCTGTGGCGTTCAGCGTGTTCGAGAGCTTGATCTCGTTCACATCGAGGTCGCCGCGAATAACGACGAACACGACCTCACCGTCCGCCCAGTAAAACACTGCCTTCAGCGTCTTGCTCGCCGGTATGCCCTGGTGTTGGGCCAGCTCCTCGATCGTCTTGATTCCGGGGGTGTGTACATCCTCCAAGGGCTGATGACCCTCAATCGACTGCTCCGGCTTGACGAAGACGGCCTTTTCCTCGTTGGCCGCATACGAGCATAGCTCGTTTTGACACATGAGAACGGTGTCCTCGCCTGCGTCTGCCAGCGCCATGAACTCGTGCGAGTCCTTGCCGCCAATCGCGCCGCTGTCCGCCTCTACCATTACGGAGTCGAGCCCGCACCGCTCGAATATATTTGTGTACGCCTTCACCATCTCCTGGTAGCTGAGATCGAGACCTTCTTCGTCGGCGTCGAAGCTGTAGGCGTCCTTCATGTCGAACTCGCGGACCCGCAGAAGTCCAGCTCGCGGACGCTCCTCGTCGCGGAATTTCGTCTGAATCTGGTAGAGGATGCGGGGAAGGTCGCGGTAGCTGTGGACGTTCGCCTTGATGATGTTGGTGACAACCTCTTCGTGTGTCGGCGCGATGACGAGATCGCGGTTACGGCGGTCCCGAAGCTGAAACAGGTTCTTACCCATTGTCCCGGTGCGTCCGGAACGGTCCCACAGATCCAACGGCTGCAGCGCTGGCATCCGAAGCTCCTGTCCTCCGGCGTCGTCCATCTCCTCGCGGATGATCTGCTCGATCTTGCGGAGCGACCGCCATGCCAGGGGGAGGTACGAGTAGACGCCCGCCGCGACCTGATTGATCAGTCCGGCGCGCAGCATCAATCTATGGCTGACGATCTCCGCCTCGGCGGGGTCGTCACGCAGGGTCTTTTCCAGCATTCGGGAAACGAGCAATGTAGGGGGAGCCTTTCGGAAAATAGTTGGGCTAGTGAATCTCGGCTTCGGCCTTGCCGACCTCTTCCATCAGCGCCGTAAGCATATCGTCCTCTGCGACGATGCGGGCCTTCTGGCCTTTGCGGAAGATGATCGCGCGACCTACTCCGGCCGCAATGCCCACGTCGGCGTCCTTGGCCTCGCCAGGCCCGTTGACCTCGCACCCCATTACAGCCACCTTGATCGGAGTCTTGTGTTGTCGGAGAAGGTTGTCGACGGTATTTGCCAGCTTGCGAACGTCCACGTCGGCTCGTCCGCAGCTGGGGCACGCGACCAGCGTGGCACCCTCCTTGCGAAGCTCCAGCGACTTGAGGATCTCAAGGCCCGTGTAGACCTCTTCTGTGGGGTCGTCGCTGAGAGAAACGCGAATGGTGTCGCCGATGCCCTCGTACAGCAATGCCCCTAACCCGATGGCGCTGCGAATGCTGCCGGAACGTGCCGTACCCGCCTCGGTGATGCCGAGGTGGAGAGGGTAGGGGACGATCTCGGACATCCGACGGTAAGCCTCAACGGTCGTGTCGATGTCGAAGGCCTTCATCGATATCTTGATGAGGTCGAAGTCGAGGTCTTCCAAAATGCCGATTTCCCACAGCCCGGTCTCCACCATGTGGTCGACGACGGTGTAGTCGCCCGGCTGCGCCTCGTTCGGCTTCGGGAGCTTGTTGACGCCGTCGAGGTGACGAGAAGTCCCTCGGCCCCCAATCTTGCCCACGGGCGGAAGGCTGCCGAAGTTCACCCCGATCCTGATCGGCACCTGTCGCGCCTTTGCCTCGCGGACGATCTCCTCGACTCTGCTTCTGTCACGGATGTTGCCAGGGTTGAGCCGGAGGCAGTCGACGCCGCTCTTTAGCGATTCGAGAGCAAGCTGGTAGTGAAAGTGAATGTCCGCGATGAGGGGAATGGATATCCGGCGCTTGATCTCGGCGAGGGCCTGGGCCGCTTCCATGTCGGGCACGGCTGCGCGGACTATGTCGCACCCGGCCTCCTGTAGGCCACGGATCTGCTCTACCGTCGCGGTCACGTCGCGGGTGTCGGTCTTGGTCATTGATTGCACGGTGACCCGAGCGTCACCGCCGACCGCGACACTGCCGACGTGAATCTGCTTGGATACGCGACGACTAGTCAACATGCTACGCCCTCCCGCTCGCTGACTTGGGCCCTCACCATTCTAACGGATAAAGCTCTCACCCGCGATTATTCTGACGACGTCCCGGTAGCTCATCGCCACGATCAAGCCGATCAGAAGCGCAAAGCCGACCATGTGAACGAGGCCCTCGCGTTGTGGAGAAATGCGCTTGCCGCGCCGTATCCATTCGATGACCACAAACAGGAGGCGCCCGCCGTCGAGGGCAGGTATCGGCAGCAGATTGACGATGCCCAGACTGATGCTGAGCAGCGCCACGAACTCGAACAGCGGCGAGAAGCCGATATTGGGAATCTCCTCGGCAATCTCGCCCGTCACCTGGGCTATGCCGACCGGGCCGGCAATGCCCGGGTCGGGACCGCCGCGCGCCCACTGACTCAGGACCGCCTGCGTGAGTGCCAGACTTTCCCAAGCCCGGCCGACTGCCATCGGGACGGAATCCCAGACGGGGAAGCTGCGCTTGACCACCTTGGGATTTGCAGTCCCGACGAGTACGCCGATAGCTCCCTGCCGAATACGGTCGCCGACCTGCGCGTCGGGATTGACGTTTTGGGCCTCTCGCAGTGACATCTCGGTACTCGGGTCGGTGACCTCCTCGACGACGATGTGTTCGGGCGGCCTTAGTCGCGGGACGATGGTCACCTTGTCAACCGGGGCGAGTTCGGGCGAAAAGGCAAGGCCTGTCACGATGAGTCCCCGCCGGATCGTGAACTCGGTGGGCCTCCCCAGCCGTGACATGACCGCTTGCACCAGTTCGATGTGGTTAGCGACCCTCTTTCCCTCGACTTCCAAGACGGTGTCGCCTGGGCGCAGGCCTGCCTCGTGTGCGGGAGAGTTCGGCGACACTCCGGTTATGGTCACCGTACCGACGACGGTGTCATGGGGCAGTGTGAACAGGGTGGCGAACACGGCAATGGGGAACGCGAGGTTCATCACGGAGCCGGAGACGAGCACAACGGCCCGCTTCCAAATGGCCTGCCCGGCGAAGCTGCGTGGGTGGGATGGGTCCTCCTCGCCGACCATGCGAACGAAACCGCCCAGCGGTATCCAGTTGAGCGAGTAGACCGTATCCCCGTACCGAATGCCGAAGATGCGCGGAGGGAACCCGAATCCGAACTCCGTCACCTTGATGCCGAACCACTTGGCCGTGGCGAAGTGGCCGAGCTCGTGGATGAAGATCAGGAAGCCGAGAACCGGGACTATGAGCAGCCAGCCGGGAAGCCCAAACATCTACATCCTCGCTATTTTCGCGACGCGCTCTTTGCCCCACGAGGACGCGGCGATAATATCGGCTATCGTGGGGTCTCCGACGGGCGTGAAGTCCTGGAGCGCCCTCTCGATCACCACAGGAATATCGGTGAATTTGATACGTCCGTCCAGGAACGCCGCGACGGCCATTTCGTCAGCACCGTTGAGGACAGCAGGCCATGTGCCGCCCTGCTTGGCGACGTCGATAGCCAACTCGAAGCATGGGTACCGGCTGGGGTCCAAGGGCTTGAACGTCAACTCACCAGCAGCGACGGCGTCGAACTTTTGAATGGCCTCGTTATGGACTCGCTTCGGATAGAGCATCGAATACTGGATCGGCAGGCGCATGTCGGGCGGACTGATCTGGGCCTTTACCGAGCCGTCCACGAACTCGACCATCGAGTGAATCAGGCTCTGCGGGTGGATGACCACCTCGATGTCGTCCCAGTGCATGTCGAACAGCCACCGCGCCTCGATGACCTCGAGAGCCTTGTTCATCAGCGTGGCGGAGTCGACCGTAATCTTCGGTCCCATGTCCCACGTCGGGTGCTTCAGTGCTTGGGCGGGCGTCACTTGATCGAGCATCTCGATGTCGTAGTCACGGAACGCCCCGCCCGATGCGGTGATTATCAGCTTCGAGACGCTCTTGTCCTCCCCGCGAATGCACTGCCAGATCGCGTTCGGCTCGCTGTCTGCGGGACGCAGCTCGACCCCATGCTTGCGCGCCAAGTCCATGAGAATAGGCCCGGCCATGATGATCGCCTCCTTATTTACGAGAACGATCTCCTTGCCCGCTTCGATAGCTGCGATGGTGGGACCGAGCGCCGCGTCGCCGACCGTAGCCGAGACGACCAGGTCCACCTCAGGAACAGCGACCATTTCCTCCATTGAGCAGATGATGCGCCCATTGGAGGCGAATTCGGCCATCTCATCCTCCGTCCCTTCGAATGAGATGTACTTTGGCTTGAACTCACTGACCTGAGAACTGAGGGAAGCGAAGCTCCGGCGCGCGGCGAGGCCAACAACCCTAAACTCTTCCGGGAATGCGCGCACAATGTCCAGCGTCTGGAGGCCGACTGATCCAGTGGAGCCGAGTACAACGAGCCCTTTCACAGCGCACCCCCTATGACAAAATAGTATACCAGCGCCAAGTTGAAGACGATGGAATCGAGCCGGTCGAGGACTCCCCCGTGTCCCGGCAGAAGACGGCCAGACTCCTTGACGTCCGCGAGCCGCTTGAGCTTGGACTCGAAGAGATCGCCCGCCTGTCCAACAACTCCCATCACCGCTCCCAATGCGACAATGACAGGTACGCTCACTTCGATTTCGAGCGCCCACGCTGCCACGAATGCGGCCAACACCGCCGCGAGAAATCCGCCGATTGCTCCCTCCCACGTCTTGCCCGGGCTGACCGTCGGCGCGAGAGGCCGCTTTCCGCACGCCTTTCCAACGAAGAAGGCGCTCGTATCTGTCGCAAAGGTGACGACCAATAAGAACGCGACCCACTCCAGCCCCTGTTCGATCCCTCGCAGCAGCGGAGCATGTGCCAGTAGAGCGCCGGGGTAGACCGAAGCTCCGAGTGTCAGTCCTAGCCAGCGAGTTCGCAACCGTTGTATCGGCGCAAGAAGGAATACGACAGCAAGAATCCCGATCCCGATCGAGGCGGTAAGTAGCGGGACGAATTCGGGCGTAGACGGGCTGTAGGAAAGTACGATACTGGAGAGCACAAGGGCGACCGACAGAGTCACGGCTGCCGCTCGCGATGGAGTCTCCCCGCGACTCCGCGCCATCTCGCATACCTCAACTGCGCCAATGGCGGCAACTCCCGCGACCACGACACTGAAGACGGGTCCGCCCAACCAAACGACAAGGGCGAGCGCCGGTATTCCGACGGCGGCGGTGACGAGTCGGCCTATCATGGTATCCTTTCTCGCAGAATCGCCATGTCGTATTCAATCACAAGTGGAAGGTCAACGTGATGGAACACCCACGACTCATCTACTACCAGGACGCGCACCACTTTCACGCCAAGCGGCTCGACCCTCCCTTGAGCCTCGATAAGCTCCGCTGGCCGGTCGACGAGCTGCTCGGTTCGGGTGTGGACGTGCTGGCCTTTGGCCTGGGCTATGGGGACGTCTATTTTCACGACAGCAAGGTAGGGCGCGTCGTGGGGCAGATGCAGGATGTTTGGAACAGCTACATCGACTGGCGCATCATGCGGATGGTTCAGGACGCGCGGGAACTCGGCACGGATCAGGTGCGGGAGGTCGTCACGCGCGGCAAGGAAATGGGCCTGAAAGTGTTCCCCAGCCTCAAGCTCCAGAGCTGCGACCGTCCCGGCTCCGACAGGTGCGGCCTCCTCAAGTGGAATCACGCCAACGAAGTTTGCATGTTAGAGAAGGACGACTACCATCCGCGCTACGAGTGGTGCTACGACTACGCCCATCCTAAGGTGCGCGAGGACAAGCTCAGCGTCCTCCGTGAGCTCATGTCGGTCTACGAAACCGAGGGCATCGAGCTCGACTTCATGTTCGTCCCCAAGTATTTCAAGACCGGCGAGGAGGAGAGGCACGCTCAACTGATGACCGATTTCGTCGGCGACGTGGGCCGGATGGCCGATGAGGTAGGCGAGGCGCAGGGAAGGAAAATCGTCGTCGCCGCGCGGGTATTTCACCAGCGAGAAGCGAACCTACGTCTCGGCCTCGATGTGGAGACTTGGCTGGCTAACGGAAGTCTCGATCTCGTCGTTGGTCAAGTGTCCGAGCAGTTCATGGACACCGGCGCCTTCGACGTGCAATGGATGGTGGACGCCGCCCAGCCCAGCGATACAGGGACATACGTCCGCCCGACTCGTCGGGTCTACGACGAGCGTACCCCCGTTCCCGAACTGGAGATGTACCGGGCATTCGCCCAGACAGCTCGGCGGCAGGGAGCCGACGGGCTATATCTCGGCTATCTCCGATGGCCGTTCAGCCAGGTCGAGTACGACATCCTGCGAGAGATGGCCTACCCGGATGCGTTCGCGCGACGCGACAAGCGCTACATTCTCCAGCCCAGGGAGACGGGGCTCGTCCTCGAAGAACTGGTCGACTACCAGGGTGGCTACCCGAAGAAGCCCCACAGGACGGAAGACGAGACCACCGATCCTCCTGAGCGATATCTTCCTGCTGACATGGTGGAGGGCGAGACGATTTCCGTCCCGGTCGTGGTATCCGACGACCTTGAGAGCGCCCGAGCCGACGGAGAGATGCGACCTCCGGTCCTTACGCTTCGTTTCGCGTACTTCTGCGTCGAGGACGACATAGAGTTCCGGTTTAATGGGCAAGTCTTGAAAATGAACGACGTAGAGATCACAGACGAGCGCGCCCTGTGGTTGCCGCTCAGCCCCAGAGGCAGCCCCTTCGAGGGACCGCTCGGCATGTCCGTCCACTGGTTCCGCTGGCAGCTGGATACCGACCTGCTTCGGGAGGGGAGAAACGTCGTCGAGGTCGAGGCGAAGCGACTGGACAAGTTCGCCGGGTTCACCCGTTCCCTGAACGGAGTCGAGATTCGCACGCGGTACAAGGACTTCGTGCGTCCCCAGGGCCTTGAAGTAGACCGACTCGCTCCCCTCAGCGGCTAGCCAACGTTGCACGCAAGGACTGACACATGCCCGAAACGATGAAGGCCGTCCGCAAGGCGGGACCGGAGCCCGGTCTGGTCATCGACGAAATTCCGGTCCCACCTGTAGGTCGAGACGAGGTCCTCGTCGGGGTTGAGGCGGCAAGCGTATGTGGCACCGACCTGCACATTTGGAAGTGGGACGATTGGGCCGGGAGCCGGGTCAAACCACCCCTCACCATCGGCCACGAGTTCGCGGGCACGGTTGTCGAAGTCGGCCCGGATGTCACGCAAGTGAGGGTAGGAGACTACGTATCCGCAGAAAGCCACATAACGTGCGGCCTATGCTTCCAGTGCAGGACGGGTCAGGCCCACATGTGCCCTCGCACGAAGATACTCGGCGTCGACCGCGACGGCGTATTTGCAGAATACGTCTCTGTTCCCGAATCGGTCGTATGGCAAAACGATAGAGAAAAGCTCCCCCCGGAGATCGCCACGCTGCAGGAGCCGTTCGGGAACGCCGTCTTCGCCACGCTCGCGCACGACCTCGCGGGACAGAGTGTCGCCGTCCTCGGCTGCGGCCCGGTCGGCCTGTTTTCGATTGGTATCGCCAAGGCGTCCGGGGCCTTCAGCGTCCTCGCCGCCGACATCAACGACTACCGGCTCTCGCTCGCCCAAGCCCTCGGCGCGGACAAGGTCTACAACGCCGCATCGGACGGATCGAAGAACGGTGTGGCAGACTGGCTCATCGAGACCAACGAAGGCTTTGGAGTCGACATCGTGCTTGAAATGAGCGGCGCTGCAAGCTCCGTCGACGCGGCCTTTCGCGGTGTCCGAAACGGCGGACGTGTCACCCTCTTCGGAATACCTGCCAAGCCCGTCCTGATCGACGTTGCCGAGAGCATGATCTTCAAGAACCTGACAGTCCTCGCGCTCAACGGCAGGCGCATCTTCGACACATGGTACAAGACGAGATGGCTTCTGGAGAGCAAGGTCGTGGACCTGCGTCCCATCATCTCCAAAGAGGTCGGCCTAGAGGAAATCGAGTCGGCGATGCAGCTTATGGACGGCGGAGACGTCGGCAAGATCATCATCCGTCCGAACGCCGCGGTCGATGTTACTCCGGCCCCGGTGCAGGAAGCCCCGCCCGACCCGAACGTGCAGGGACAGCTGTTCCACCCCTAGCGAAGACCTTTACGTAACTTATCGGAGGAGGAACCGTAGGCAATTCCAAACACCTGAGCCCCCCTCTGGATACCGGCCTTCGCCGGTATGACGGATGTGCAAAGGTTTCTAGGGACGGACAGTTGCCCGGTCAGGGTCGGGTCCCGATTCGGGTAGTCTTCATTGAGATGACTACGCACCTCCCCCAATGGCGGGGAGGAAGTGTACCTCGCTGTCCTCGCCGACCTTTTGGAGCATCCCGATGGGCGTAACCTCGCCATCCACGGCGACCGAGATGTTGGGCTTGAGCTTGAACCCGTCCACAAGGCGGGCCTGCGTGCCGGGATAGGCCGCTTCGAGGTTCTTGACGACCTCGCGCACGGTCTTGCCGAGCACTTCGACGGTAGGTTGACCGTCGGTCAGCTTTTGCATGAGGGGAGGAACGAAAACGGTTGCCATCCCACGCTCCCAAAGAAATCTCCCGCGCGAGTCGCGGAGGTCACAGCGGCACTATATCATATTCGTCCGAGGGGAACTCGAAGCTCTAATCTGCGGCTAGACAACTGCCTTGCTCCGGCGGCGGAAACTCTTCACCGGGAAACTCTGTCTGCTCCCACCTGTGAGCCTCGCTGTGTCGTCTTCCTAGACCACCCAAGGCAATCGCATTTCACTCAGAGTCAACATTGCGAGAGTCCCCACCCCACCCCTCTGGACTCCGGCCCCGTATCGGAGTACGGGGTGACGTTCCTTCGCCGGAGTGACGATTGACGGTGTACCTACCAACTCCAAATGCGATTGCCCTGCCAAACCAGCAAATTGAGAAGTATGAAATTGACAAGAATGATACGATATGTCATATAGGCTCAGTGACGCTTCTGCTCTCTAGTTCGACAAGAATCGAAAGGCGGACCGTAGGCTCTGATATCGCTTGCTAAGAAGAATCCCGCGAAAAGGATCACTCATTAGAGAGAGGACAGGTGTCGCTTATGTCGTGGAAAAAGATCGTCCTACTTGGTTTACCCATACTTCTGGTTCTCGCCTGTGGTTCAGACCCAGAACCAACCCCAACTGCCGCCGCTTCTGCCGCCACGGCGCCAGCCACGGTTGAGCCTACTCAGACACCCCCGAGTGAGCCTTTCGTAATCGGCGCTATGGATGCGCTCACCGGAGTCGCCGAGTCGTACGGCAATCCCCTCCATCAGGCCAAGTTGCTGGCCGTGGAGGAGATCAACGCGGCCGGAGGTATCAACGGCCGTGAGTTGAAGCTCATCGTCGAGGACTCCAAGTGCGGGGCCCAGGACGCCATCATCGCTTACAACAAGCTGACCGATGTGGACGGCGTCAAGATTATCCTGGGCACGACGTGCAGCGGCTCAATGCTTGGGGCCGCCCCACTCGCCGAAAAAGACGGAGTTGTACTTCTTTCAGCATCCGCCACCAGTCCTGACATCGCCTCCGCCGGAGACTATATCTTCCGTACCGCCATCAACGACCTTCGCCTGGGCACCGACATGGGCAACACCCTCTGGGTTGACGGAATGCGCAGCATCGCCACCATCACCGAGTCTACCGACTACGCCGAAGGTACGCGCCGCGCCGCCGTCGCTCGGTTTGAAGAGCTGGGTGGTTCCGTCGTGGCCGCGGAAGGCTACTCCTCCGACGTTATCGACTTCCGCAGCCAGTTGACCAAGCTGTTTGACAAGAATCCCGACGCGCTCCTCTTGGCAGCCCAGGGCGGGGGCTCCGGCGGCACCATCATCAAGCAGGCCCGCGAGCTGGGGTACGACGGCCCAATCTACTCAGAGATCGTGCCCACGGCCCCCGAGGCCCTGGGCATCGCCGGCGACGCCGCCACCGGACTGAAGGCCGTTATCCCTAATCCCGACCTTGCCAGCCCCGCCGGCAAGGATTTCTTGGCGAGCTTCAAGTCCCGTTACGGTGAAGTCGCTTCACTGCCTTGGTTCCAGGGCTCCGCCTATGACGATGTCTACATCGCCGCCGAGTGCCTGAAGCAGACCAACGACGACCAGGACGCAGACGGCTTCCGAGACTGTCTGAGCAACATTACCTGGACCGGGGCCATCGGCGACGACTACAGCTTCGACGCGAATGGGGATGTGGTTGGGCTGTCCAACGTAGTCGTTGAGGTTCTCCCAACCGCCGAGCGTACTGACGACAACCTCGGCTACCGGGTTCTGGGCCCGGCTCCCACGCCGTAAGTTCTTCTATCGGGCTGAAGAAAACGACTGTTCGAATTGTGGAGGTCAAACTTGGGGGCCTGTGACGCTGTGCGCCACGACCTCGAGTTCGTGGCTTCCCTATGCAAGGCTTTCGAGGGTGCGCAGCGCGCTCTGAATGTGGCTGGATACCAGAAATTCGTTGTGGAACGCGCCTCGAATCAGTCCTTTGGCGTCGATGACGTAGGTCACGCGGGACGTGCCCAGCCCGAAACGGCGTTCAACGTCGTATAGCCGCCGTATCTCTCCCGCGGTGTCGCTCCCGAGCCCGAAAGGAGTCCCGACGGCTTCCTCAAAGCGCTTGACCCTGTCCACGCTATCGGTACTAATCCCGATGACGACCGCATTGCCGGCGGAGAGATCATCATGGGACTCGCAGAATCCCCCGACCTCGGCGGTGCATCCGGGGGTAAAGGCGCGAGGGTAAAAGAATAGGACGACGTTCCGCCCTCGGTGCTCTGACAGAGTAAACCGTTCACCTGAACCGAGCGTGACCGTAAAGTCCGGAGCCTGTGATCCAACCTTGAGCATTGCCACTTAAGCTCATACTTACGAGCGGCTTTTGTCAAGTTGCCGGCAATTCCCGGAACCTGTATCAGTTTAGTCGGTCGGGTGGTTGAGTCGGAGCTATACTCACGCCCCGGGTCATGGACTCCCGCCTTCGCGGGAGTGACGAGTGGGATGTAAGACCATCCTCAAAAACTGACCTACCGACTAAACTGATACAGGCTCCAATTCCCGGCTCCAGTTGAACTATCGGCATAGCACTCCAAGGTGTATTCACGTTCCTGTCATCACCTCGCGAAAGCCCAGCCCTCGTCGGGTATAATTCAGTTCTAAGGGGGAACGTGATGGATACTCGGTTCCGCGACCTTCCCAGTGTAAGTGACGTTTTGGACGATGAGCGAATACGTGGGCTTGTCCGAGAATACACGCATGATGCGGTGCTTGGGCTGGTGAGGGCAGAGATCGACCGCGCGCGGTACGCCATTCGGAACGGGGGTTCGCCTCAAAGCCCCGATTTGCTAATCAGGTCGGTTGAGAGACGGGCCGCTTCGTTGTGGCGCTCTTTGCCGACATCGGTCATCAACGCGACCGGCGTGATCTTGCACACCAACTTGGGACGCGCCCCGCTCAGCGACGATGCAATAGATGCAATGCGCGCTGCTTCCGAGGGATACGGAGACCTCGAGTTAGATCTCGAAACCGGCCGACGAGGATCCCGACAAGGGCGTGTGGCCGAACTGATTTGCCAGCTCACCGGCGCGGAGGCCGCGCTCGTGGTGAACAACAACGCCTCTGCGGTGCTCTTGGGTCTTGCAGCCGTGGCGTATGGCAAGGAGGTGATCGTCTCGCGGGGCGAGGCGGTTGAGATCGGCGGAGGGTTCCGAATCCCCGATGTGCTGCGGCAGAGTGGCGCAACGCTCGTAGAAGTGGGAACGACCAACAAGACCTATGTGCGAGACTACGAGGCTGCCATCACGGAAAACACCGGCGCCATCCTGTCCGTTCACGCCAGCAATTTTCGGGTAGTGGGCTTTACTCACACGCCGTCACTCCAAGAGTTGGTCGAGTTGGGGGCGCGGTTCGGAGTTCCCGTCCTCCACGATCTCGGCAGCGGATGCCTGGTCGATACCACCCAATTCGGTCTGGCGCACGAACCGATGCCGCAGGAGAGCATCGCAGCGGGGACCTCCCTCGCGTTCTTTTCCGGGGACAAGCTGCTAGGCGGACCTCAGGCGGGAATTGTCGGGGGCAAGAGCGACCTCATGAGTGTCGTTTCGAGACACCCCCTTGCTCGCGCCGTTCGCATCGACAAGGGCAGCCTTGCCGCCCTCAATGCCACGTTGCTGCACTATCTTAAAGACGAGGCGATGTCGAAAATTCCGATCTGGGACATGATCTCCCAATCGCAAGAGTCTCTAGCGGATCGTGCCGAGGCATGGCAATCCACCGTTGGCGGCGTAACCTCCGTCGTTCCCGGCGAGTCGACGGTCGGCGGAGGCAGTCTGCCGGGAGAGACACTGCCCACCTCCCTCCTCTCTATCGACCCGACGACGGTGACCGGCGGTGCGAGTGCCGTCGCGGCGAATCTGCGACGAAGTACCCCACCCATAATCGGCCGCATCGACGACGATCGGGTTTTGCTCGATCCGCGAACCGTCCCTCCACATCTTGACGATGCGTTGATTCGCGGCGTCTCCCTGGCTCTTTGACGGAATAGGGCAGGGGCGAAATCGTCGACGGACAGATGCAGAATCGCAGTACCGTTCTCAGATGTATGAAAGGGCGGCACGGAGCTTTCAGTGCTATTGGCAAATCGCTCCATAGCACAAGGGAACGTAGCCAACTGCCTTGAAAAACGTTGACCCGTAGGCGCATTGGTGCTAGAAATATATTTCAGTTTTGCAAGGCGAGAACGGAGACTACATGGCAGACACCAGCGAGGGAAAAGCGGTCGAGTACTACATTGATGTTGACAGCGCGGGAGATCACGGCAGGGCAATCAAGCCCATGATCGTCTCGCGGATGGGTTACGTTATGCGGCAGTCGTTGACGGCCGATGTCGTGGATGATATGGAGGCCGAGGACCTTATTCAGCAGGTGGCCTATCACGCTGCCGAAGACAGGGACTTTCTCCTGCCCGACACACCGCTCAAGGAGTCGGTCTTTCGCGTCCTGCTGGCCAACGAGAATAAGCCCATGACGGCCGAGCAGGTCAGCAAGATCCTGGAGGACAAGTGGTCCCTCAGCCCCTATCCTCGCGATACGTCGCCGAGGGTCATAGAGCGGATCCTGGTCGGCGGCGATACATACTGCTTTGTTGCAGTTCCCCCTCCCCCGCAAGAAGAAAGCGAAGCGGAGTCGGAGGCTGTCGCCGCTGAGGAAAATGAAGGTGAGGAGTCGGCGGAGGAATAACCTTCCTTCACGAGACTTCCCCTGCTGGGAGAGGGACGGATCGGGCGTAGGGTATTCAACTTGGGAAAACGAAGGAGGCAGACCTTAGTCTGCCCCCACTACGTTTCCGACGATCGCAGTCTTGCTAGAAGTCCTCTTCCCTCGGCTTTCTCTTCTTCCTGATGACCTCGACCTCGGGTGTCGCTACGATACCGACCGAAGAGATACTCGACATGCTGGGCGCCGTTTTCTTTGCCTTCCGTGCCTCTCGTTTGGGTTTTCCGCCTTTACCCATTTCGTACCTCCCATACGGTAGATTTGCTGAAGCCAACTCTCCAAAGTGTAAGGTATCATGCGAGACCGTGTAAAGCCGAGATCGAGGCTTGGTGCTCTGACATGACCACGCAGTAGTGAGATCGATGCTGGCTTCGACTTGTCCGAAACGACCGAGGTGGATATCATTGGGACGGGCACTAGGTAAGCCTTCGGTGAGTAGCACATGAACGTGGCAGAAACGCTTCGACACCTTGACATGGACGGCTTCTGTATTCTGGAGGGTGTAATCCCCCAAAATGATGTGGGCGAGGTTCTCGATGAGGTGGAGGAAGCGGTCTCCGAGAATAAGCAGCGGAGCGACCAAATGCAGGCAAACGTCCGCGCTCGAGGACACCGCATCGGAGCGACCGGCGTGGCCGCTCTCAACGGCCTCATCAACCACGTGCCCCGGTTTGGGCAATTCCTCGCCGATCGCAGCATTGTCGACCCTTGCGAGAGTGTCTTCGGGCCATACGTGCGCGTTTCGTCTGTCGGCGCCGTCATGAACCATCCCGGCAATGCCCGGGGTTACTGGCATTCCGACTGGCCGTTCAAC
Source organism: Dehalococcoidia bacterium (assembly GCA_965247555.1). Lineage (GTDB taxonomy): Bacteria > Chloroflexota > Dehalococcoidia > Lucifugimonadales > VXLM01 > VXLM01. The sequence continues at coordinate 1,729,010 of CBDFHR010000009.1, forward strand.
CAGACCGTAGCGTCCCACATTCCCGCGCCATACGCAGACGCCGTGATGCACGTCACCGCCATTTTCATGCTTTCTCCCTTCAACGAGGAAACGGGAGGAACCCTCGTCGTACCGGGCAGCCACCGGTCGCCTGCTAACCCGTCCGGCGAGAACGGGGTCGACCGCGACTCCCCTTATCCCAGCGAGATCAACGCGACGGGTGAGCCCGGCGATGTCTTGCTATTCGACAGCAGGCTGTGGCACAGCGTTGCTCCCAATCACAGCGACCTTCCTCGCACAGCCGTCATCGCCCGGTACGCCCCTTGGTGGCTGAATCTCACCGTGCAGAAGCCCGGAACACCCGACCATACGCAGATCGTAGTTGAGACCGGGGGAAAGCCAAGCGTTGTCCCTCTCATCAAGCGCCAGACGTTCGAGAGTCTCCCCGACGAGGTCAAGGCGCTGTTCCGTCATTGGGTGGAGGAGTGAACCCGGGACGTGTCCTCCACACTCACTCGCCCTAAAGCAGAGAGAGCGGCCTGAGCCGGCATGTTCAGCTTTGCCGTGGACTACTACCTCATGGTCGTCATTTCGGCCTGCGGCGTCCTGCAGATAGCCGCATCCGTCGGTAGGCTCGATGCCCTTCTACTCTTCAAGACCCGGTTGAGGGCGTACTCCTTCGGCATCGCTCTCGCCGTGATCGGCCCTGTCCTGTTCTTCGCCACCGCAGAGAGGAATATCAACGACTTCGAGGGCGGCCTCGACGGCAATTTCCAGGGTCTGTTCTTTATTCTCGGTACGATTACCGCTTTGGTTCTTACCGCCACGGTGACCTCTTTCATCAACCGAGGCATGAGCGCCCCCACGCGGATCGAGAACGGTGTCGAGACCCTCAAGCGGACGACCTACGCCCGCGCGATAGCGGACAACATCGGATTTCTGAGCAGACACTGGCGGACATGGACGAGACCGTATTTCTTTGGCTGAACGGTTTCGTGGGCAAGGCGCCCGCCTTCGACGCCGTAATCGAACTCGTTGCGAGCGACTACCTCGTGCCGGTCGCGCTGGCCCTCACGCTGTTGGCTCTCTGGTTTGCCGGCGACACGGCCTCTCGCAGTAGATATCAATACGGGATCATCGCCGCAGTCTTCGCAGTAGCTCTCAGCAACGGATCAATAGAGATACTGAACAACTTCGTCTTTCGCGACCGGCCATTCGTCGATCACGAGGTGTCACTCCTCTTCTACGAGCCCACCGACTCGTCCTTTCCGGCGAACGCGGCCGCGCTGGCCTTCGGAGTATCGGCGGCAGTGTGGGCCTTCAACCGCCGAGTCGGCAGCGCGCTTCTGGCGGTTTCGGTCCTCTACGCATTCTCTCGTGTCTATGTGGGGGTGCACTATCCGTTCGACGTGATTGCCGGCGGCCTGATTGGCGTCGTCGCGGCGGTAGTGGCACAGGCTGTGGTAAGACTGTTTCGGCCGCTCATCGAGATCGTCCTGAAGGTCGGCCGCATCATCGTGCTCGCATAGGTGTCGCCGTAGTCACTCTGATATAATCGAAGGTAGTCGAACGGCCCTCGAAGCCATCGGCTGGCTAAAGGGGGTTATTTGCAGACGCTCCGGTTCTTCGCAGGTCTGTCGGCGCTATGCCTCCTAGTTTCGGCATGTGGTGAGACCCCGCCTCCTGCCGAACCCACACCCCTTCCGACCCTAACTCCCATTCCGTCGCCTACGCCTCTTCCGACGCCTGTACCATCTCCCACGCCCGAACCGGAGCCTACATCTAATTCCGCTGCGGACGACGCCCCGCCCACGGCAGAAGAATACTACCTTGCGGCAGTAGCGTACGCGGATTCAGGTGACGACGACTTCGCCATCAACTTGTTTACAAAGGCCATAGAGATCGATCCCACCTTTAGCGACGCCTACAACGACAGGGGAGCGTCCTACTTGGCGTTGGAAGAATTCCCCGAAGCCGAGGCCGACTTCTCGAAGGCCATCGGTCTAGTGCCGGACGACGCCGACTATTACAACAATCGTGGCGTAGCGCGCATGTCGCTAATCGAAATCGAGACGGCCATCGACGACTTCACCACGGCGATAGACCTCGATCCGGCAATGGTTGACGCTTATTTGAATCGCTCAATGGTCTACGTCAGGCTCCAACGGTTCGAGGAGTCCCTCAGCGACCTCGAGCAGATACTGAACCTCGATCCCAAATATGCTGAAGTCCACAACTATCGGGCCAGCATATTCATAGCGCTTGACCAACCACGAGAAGCACTTGGCGAGCTCGACCGCCTTATTGCCCTTAGACTCCGTGACCGCGATGCGCACGTTAACCGCGCCATCATCCTTCTCTCTCTCAGGGAGGATGAGCGCGCGCAAATCGATGCGGATATCGCAATTGAACTGGGCGCCGACCCGGATCGGCTTCAACGTACGCTCGACCGCGTTCGGGTGGAGCGCGACGCTTCCGACGAGCAGTAGTGTACTTTGACAGTTAGGTACCTGCGCCCACATTGAGAGACTCCGATAAGGAACCCAGCCCAATGACCCGCAAGGCAGCGTTCGTCTACGAAGACGCAATGTCCCGCCACACGTTGAGCGAGACCCATCCGATGCGGCCCGTTCGCCTGCGATACACGTATGAATTGGCCGACGCCTTTGGTCTGTTCGACCCTGAGCACTCGACGCTCACGCCGCCGCGTGCCGCGACCGTGGGCGAAGTCTCGACCTTCCACACGCCCGAGTACATCGGCGCAGTCGAGCGAGTAGGGCAGGGCGACTTCTCCATAGACCCGACTCCGTACAATATAGGGCCGGGCGATAACCCCGGCTACGGGGGCATGTACGACGCGGCCCTCCTTTCCACTGGCGGCTCCATGCGATGTGTCGAACTGCTGCTCGATGAGGGTTATGACGCGGCGTTCAACACATCCGGCGGCCTGCACCACGCGATGCCGGGATATGCCTACGGCTTCTGCATCTTCAACGACCCCGTTGTAGCGATCAACGAGATGCTCCGGCGGGGACTCCGCGTCGCCTACGTCGACATCGACTGCCACCACGGCGACGGCGTGCAATACGCCTTCTACGATACCGACCGCGTGCTGACGATCTCTTTGCACGAGACCGGCCAGTACCTGTTCCCCGGAACGGGATATGCCCAGGAGACCGGCACGGGCCGCGGCCGCGGGTACTCCGTCAACGTCCCGCTGTATCCGTACACCGGCGACGAGACGTACCACTGGGTCTTCGAGCAGGTCGTCCTGCCTTTGCTAGACGCATTCCGCCCCGATGTCCTCGTCTCACAGCTTGGCATCGACTCCCACTACCGAGATCCCATCACTCATCTGGCCCTTACGACACAGGGATTCGGCAGGGTCGTCGCCGAGTTCTCCAGCAAGGCCCCAAAGTGGCTCGCGCTAGGAGGTGGGGGCTATGATTTGCAAGCCGTGGCACGATCATGGACACTCGCCTACGGTGTCATGTCTGAACAGGACTTGGACGACGAAATCCCGGAGTCCTACCGGACGAAATACGGAGTCGAAACCCTCCCCGATGTGGAGGAACTCCCTGATATCGTCCACAAGGGGAAGAAGGACGCGAAGACCTTCGCAGAGGCCAGTGTGGGCGCAGTGCAGGGACTCATCTTCCCAACGCACGGCATTAGGTCGGTTTAGGACGCTAGCGGTCTCCGGTGAGATATGTACGACGAGGGCCGCCCTATATCGGACGGCCCCCGCCGCAAATCTACTCTGTAGAATCCCGCCTACTTCACCTCGCGGAACTCGCCCTCGACCGTACTGTCGTCGTCGCCGTCGGACTCTTCGTTCGTCTTTTCATCCACGTCATCGGCTGAGGCCTGTGCGCCGCCCTGCTGGCCGTAGACCGCTTGTCCCACAGCCTGAAGCGCGGTATTCAGCTCGTCCATCGCCGTCTTGATTCGGTCGGTATCGTCGTCGGAGATGGCGGCGCGCACCGCGGCGATCTTGCCGTTGATGTCTTCCTTCATCTCCTCAGGTATCTTGTCCTCGTTCTCCTTGACCAGCTTCTCCGCGGCGAAGGCCGAGTTCTCGGCGGCGTTGCGGGTCTCCACCCTCTCGCGCTGTTGCCTGTCTTCCTCCGCGTGCTCCTCGGCGTCGTGCACCATCTGGTCGACCTCGTCGTCGCTCAGGCCGGAGCTGGCCGTTATCGTGATCTTCTGCTCCTTGCCGGTGCCCTTGTCCTTCGCCGAAACGTTCAGGATACCGTTCGCGTCGATGTCGAACGTCACCTCGATCTGCGGGATGCCCCGGGGCGCGGGAAGGATACCGTCGAGCATGAAGCGCCCGATGCTCTTGTTGTTGCTTGCCATGTCCCGCTCGCCCTGGAGCACGTGGACCTCCACGCTCGTCTGGCCGTCCGCCGCCGTCGTAAACGTCTCCGTCTTGGCTGTCGGGATGGTCGTGTTGCGCTGGATGAGCGCCGTCGACACGCCACCGAGCGTCTCGATTCCCAGGGTCAGCGGCGTCACGTCCAGCAAGAGCAAGTCTTGCACGTCGCCCTGTAGGATGCCCGCCTGAATCGCCGCGCCCACGGCCACGACCTCGTCGGGGTTCACGCCCTGGTGCGCCTCCTTGCCGAAGAGGTCTTGCACGGCCTTCTGAACGGCCGGCATTCTCGTCATGCCCCCCACGAGGATTATCTCGTCCACGCCGCCTGCGTCGATCTCTGCGTCCTTGAGGGCCTGTCTGCAAGGGCCGATGGACTGCTCTACGAGATCGCCAACGAGTTGTTCCAGCTTCGACCGCGAAAGGCTCATCACGAGGTGTTTCGGCCCGGAGGCGTCCGCGGTGATAAACGGCAGGTTGATCTCCGTCTCCATGAGCGACGAAAGCTCGATCTTCGCCTTCTCTGCCGCCTCCCTGAGCCTCTGGAGCGCCATGCGGTCGTTGGCGAGGCCGATGCCCTGATCGCGCTTGAACTCCTCCACGATCCAGTCCATGATGCGCTGGTCGAAGTCGTCGCCACCGAGGTGCGTGTCCCCGTTGGTCGACTTGACCTCGAAGACCCCCTCTCCGATCTGCAGGATCGTGATGTCAAACGTGCCGCCTCCGAGGTCGTACACGGCGATTGTCTCTTCGCCCTTCTTGTCGAGTCCGTAGGCCAGCGAAGCCGCCGTCGGTTCATTGATGATGCGAAGTACCTCGAGGCCCGCGATGCGCCCAGCGTCCTTTGTGGCGTTCCGCTGGCTGTCGTTGAAGTAAGCAGGCACGGTGATGACGGCCTGCGTTATCGTCTCGCCCAGCTTGGCCTCGGCGTCCTGCTTGAGCTTCTGCAGGATCATCGCCGACATCTCAGGAGGCGCGTAGCTCTTGTCGCCCATGACTACGTATGCGTCTCCGTTGGCGTGCTTGTCCACTTTGAACGGGACGAGCTTCAGGTCGCGCTGCACGCTGTCCTCGGCGTACCGGCGGCCCATGAACCGCTTGACTGAGAAGATGGTATTCTCCGAGTTCGTCACGGCCTGCCGCTTGGCCGTCGTCCCGACGTAGCGTTCACCGCTCTTCGGGTTGATCGCCGACACGGACGGGGTAGTCCGCCCACCTTCCGCGTTCTCGATCACACGAGGTTCGCCTCCCTCGATCACGGCCATGCACGAGTTGGTCGTGCCCAGATCGATTCCCAAAATCTTCGCCATTACGCTGTCTCCTTGTCGCTGTTCGTTTCGCTCGAATCGTTGGTTTCCGGCTGCTCCGGACGCTTGGCCACCACGACCTGCGCGGCCCGAAGCACGCGGTCTTTGTACATATACCCTTCCTTGAATACCTCGATCACCGTTCCCTCGTCCTCGTCCTCAGTCTCCCGGAACAGGAGGGCCTCGGCGAATGCGGGGTCGTAAGGCCTCCCCAGGGTCTCGACCTTGGTCACGCCTTCGGTGTCCAGCGTGTTGACGACATTCCGCCGCACTAGCTCGATGCCCTCACCCCATCCTGCCGACTCGTCACTGGGAATCAACGCCAGCGCGCGGTCCAGATCGTCGACGGTAGAGAGCATCTTCATCAACATCGTGGACTTTGCGTTTCGCCGTATCTCGTCCTTCTCCTCTTCGGCCCGCCTGCGAAAGTTGACGAGGTCGGCCTGCGCGCGCGCCGCTATGCCCCTGAACTGCTCACGCTCGCGCTCCGCCTCTTCGAGACGGGCCTGCAGATCATCGGCCTCATCACCTGCCATGCAGTCGTCCTCCCGGCCCTGAGCCGAGACCTCCTCGGCGTCCTCCTCATGGTTGCTCATTTCCATCACCTTCCGTACGTCTTGATTCTTGGTTTGGGGATAGCCTGTGCGCTCTATTGCTTCCGCCTAGAATACAGCAGCGCGATCATCTCATCGATACTCTCGTCGAGGGCCTGCCTGGCGTCCGCGTCGTCCGCGCGCCGTATCTCTACCTTCGTCTTGAGCAGCTTGTTGAACAGTTCAAGCACGAGCTGGACACCCGCCAGGTTCAGGCCTAGGTCGCCGACCAGATGCTTGATGAGACGCAGCCGCGCTATGTCGAGCTCGGAGTAGAGCCGGAGCATACCCTCCGTGCGCGTCGGCCTAATGAGTCCCGCCCGCTCGTACTTTCGGAGCGTCTGCGGGTGCATTTCGAGAATGCGCGCCGCGACGCTGATGATGTAGACGCCGTCAATTTCCGGCCGCCCCGATCCTGTTGATGGCCCTTGCCGGCCGCGGGAACGGGCCGACTCACGCGCCCTACTTGCCTCTTCAATGATGTCCTGCAGCGCCGACGCTAACCCCGTAGGGAATGCCGACGTTTTATTGACAACATCGGAGCGGCGAACGGAAGGTCTGTCGGGATCGAACAACATGCTAACTCAATCGGTTCGGACTACGTTATAGGGTTACGAAGCACATTGTATAACTTGATACAAAGTATGTCAAGGGAGTTGATTGTGGATCAGGGCGACCGGAACTCTTCAACCGGCGGGATCGTCTACCTAACGCGAGGAACAACTCCCAAACGCGAGAGATCTATCAGTCTATCAAGTTCGACGGAAACGGAAGGAGGAATCGCAATGATTATGTTCAAGGCTTGTCCAAGGTGCCAGGGCGACATGCACGAAAACAGGGATATGTACGGCGAGTACCGTGAGTGCCTGATGTGCGGCTACATGGCCGACATCCACAAGCCCGGACTCTTCGGCATGGAGATGGCCCTTGCTCCCAAGAAGGTATCCAAGCGCCCGGCCCGAGCGCGGACATCGGCGATTCGGGCGGCATAGCAGGAACCGGCCACGCCGGTCATCCGGCCAAAACCAGAGGCCCTTTCGTACCTCGCGCGAAAGGGCCTTTTTTATTGCCGGTCGTATGAAGACCGGGGACTGTTCAGGGGAACTTCTTGCCGGGTTGCTATGAACCCCTGCAGCAGTTCATTGACTAACACATGGATCCGCGCGATGTATGCCTCAGCATTGGAAAAGCGTCTTTTCGCTGCGCCATGCATTCCCGGGAAGCTCTTTATTACTTCTGCGGGATTCCCGGTTGGCTTATGCTCCTGCGCTCGCCTAGCTGTGTAGAGCAGCATCTCGTAACCTGCCAACTCCTCTGAATATGCGAATTTCAAATGCATCTTGAGACGAGAAGTGTCATCACTCCATGAGGCAATACCTTCAGCCTCCCTAATCAAGTTGTCTTGCCTCTCTATTACGTTTTCCAAAACGGCAAACACTTGGTCGAACTCAGCTCCCTGTATCTCCACACCGACGGTTTCGAATTCGTCTCGGATCGACTGTCTCGTGCGCTCAAGGTCCTGGAAGGTTGCATTGAACGCCTCCAGGGCGGCTCGCTCGCTTTCGCTCAGGGGTTCGACAGTGGGGGTGGGGACGCGAGCAGCCAAATCAGTCGGCGAAGTGGCCGCGACGGTCGACATAGGGGGAACTTGAACGGGCGCGCTGTCACGCCCACAAGCGACACCGATCCAGACGATAGCCGGAATCAGTAACGATAGGCCGCCAATCGCTTGTACCGACATGTCTCGTGACTGTGAATGATCGCGCTTCGATCAAACCGGGAGACGGACCCCTACCAGAAGCTGCCGAAGCGTTCCTCTTTCCAGGGGTCGGCCTCCATGTGATAGCCGCGCTGCTCCCAGAAGCCGGGCCGGTCGCGGTCCATCAGCTCGATGCCGTTGACCCACTTTGCGCTCTTCCACGCGTACTTCTTGGGCACGACCAGCCGCAGGGGGCCGCCATGATCGCGGTCGAGAGGCGCGCCGTCGTGGTTGTATGCGAAGAGCACGTCGTCGTCGTTGAGAACGTCGAGAGCAAGGTTGGTGGTGTACCCGCCGAAGCAGTGCACCATAACGTGCGAGGCCTCCGGCTTCGGGTCGACGAGCCCCATCACCTCCGAGAACGACACGCCTTCCCAGGTGTTTTCGAGACGGCTCCATTGCGTCACACAGTGAAACTCCGCGTCGATGGTGACCTTGGACAGAGACACGAACTCTTCCCAGTTCAGCGACTTCTCCTCGCCCACCAGACCGAAGATGTCGAATCGCCACGTTTCGATGTCGATCCTCGGCGGCGCGTCGAACGTCATGATCGGCCACTTCTCGGTAACGTACTGGCCGGGCGGTGCTGTGACACCTTCCTGCTTCTTGATCGGCTTTGCGCCAGTGAGCCTCTTGAAAAGCATATTTTAAATACCTCTCACTCAGGAGTATGGGGATACGATCACGACGCTTCCGGCGTCCAGCCGCCGCAATCATACTATACAACGTCTTCCGACTGCCGAAGGACTGCGCCCTGGCCAGGGGAGGATCTAGAGTTCACTCAATTGTTATGGTTTCGGGTTTGCGGCTAGTACACCTACAGCCTGTATACTCTGTTGAACAGGAGTAAAGCCTATGGCTAGCGAAGAGACCGTCACCCTAACAAGAACGGAGTACGATGCCCTCATCAGCCGCAATGACGAGCTTGAGGACAGGCTGGCCGCTCTGGACGCGGACGATGGGACTCGTGTGCCCCACGAAGTTGCTCTCGCCATAATTCGTGGTCAGAGGCCTATCCTTGCGTTTCGCAACCACCGGGGTCTTACATTACGTGAACTCTCGGACAAGACCGGAATTGCCGCGAGCTATCTGTCGGAGATCGAGCGTGGACACAAGAACGGCTCAGCGTCTGCCTTGGCCAAAATCGCAAGTGCTCTTGGCTCAACGGTTGACAGCCTGATCTTCGAATAGGTGGCACTATTGCTCCCGAACCGATGAAGGCACGGTCGCAAACACTAACGCTATCGTCTTTGGTGTCAGGATGGAGAAGCTATTGTCGAATACGAGCGTGTACTGGCCAGAGATTGGGGCCGTCAGACTCCCATCGCCATTCTGTACTCTGTCTTCCCTTACTAGGTAGTGTTGACATTTATATTATACTGGGTATATGTCAACAATTAAACTATCTCCAGAACAATGGTCACGGGTGTTGGAGTTCCTTCGTAGTCAGCCAGACTTGTATGTCGGACAGGAGTCCGACTGTAAGCGGTTCATCGAGGCCATCATCTGGATGAGCAGGTCTGGTGCGCCGTGGAGGCTACTGCCTTCCGAGTACGGGAAATGGAACAGCGTCTACAAGCGGTTTGCCCGATGGTGTGAGGGCGGAATATGGGAACGAATGCATCAGCATTTCATCGATGACCCTGACATGGAGTACCTGATCATCGACAGTACCGTAGTCCGGGCCCACCATTCCGCTGCGGGCGCTCCCAAAAAAACGGTGGTCAAGTATCTCAAGCCCTCGGTCGCAGCCGAGGTGGGTTCACTACAAAGGTCCATGTCGGTGTCGACGGCCTCGGCAACCCGTTGAGATTCAGATTGACCGGAGGGCAAGAGCACGATGTCACTCAGGCTGAGGCGCTCATATCCGGTATGGAGAGTGAGTATGTGATTGCAGACCGCGCATATGACTCCCGCCAGTTTCGTGAGTCGATCATCGGCAACGGGACTACCCCGGTGATCCCGCCTCGCTCGAACCGAAGGGAGCTACCCTCATACGATGAGTATCTGTACCGAGAGCGGCATCTCGTCGAGTGATTCATAGGCAAGATCAAGCACTATCGCCACATCTTCTCCCGATTCGACAAGCTGGCAAATAGGTACCTCGGATTCCTCCACTTTGTCGGCGCTCTCATATGGCTAAGATGAAATGTCAACACTACCTAATACTTCTCCCGTGGGGCCACTTATCCGAAAGTCTATGTCAAGGCTGGAATTGGATCTCGTGTCAACCTTGAACTCGTAGACGATGGAGGCACCAGCCACACCGTTGATTTTGAATTCCATACCCTTTCCGCTTTGTATGCTGGTCGTGTCTCTGATAGCAAACCAACCAGCCCCAAGTGCTGGTAGATATTCCTTCACCATATTTACGGAAATCGCAAAGCCTATGCCATCGATCCGCACTCCGCTGTCATCTCTTGCCCATATAGATGTATTCACACCTACCAGTTGTCCACTACGATTAAAGAGTGGCCCGCCGCTGTTCCCAGGGTTTAGGGCTGCGTCCGTCTGGATACATTCAACCTCTTCTTCTGTAGATTTCCCTGAGACTATTCCTTTTGTAAGGGTAAGCGAGCCTAAAGGGAATCCCATTGCGATGACTTCGTCGCCAACTGCCACGGTGTCAGAGTTTCCCAGCACCACTGGTTCGAGCACCCTTGTGTCTATCAGCTGAATCAGTGCTATGTCGATTTTCTCATCTAACCCGATAACATTTCCTTGGTAAGTCAAGCCACTGGGCATCCTTACCTGTGGTGTTGGGTAACGATCCACAACATGGGCGTTCGTAATGACCAGCCCGTTGGCACTGATAACGATTCCTGATCCGGTACCGGAGGGTACACTAATCTGAACTACGCTAGGTTCAAGTCTCTCCACAAGTTCAGCGACAGTAGGCGTCGCGGTTGACAGCGGTGACGGCGTGGTAGTTAGCAGAGGTGACAGTGTAGTGGTCGTGGGGACCGGTGTTTGGAGAAGTAGCTCAGGTTCGCTACAGGCGATGCCTCCAGTAGCAGCAAGCATAACTATCGCGATGGAGAGTCCAAACGCAATTCTTTCGCCAACCCCTGAATAGAACAATTTGCTTCTTGGTGGAGACCTGCCTTCGCAGGTACGACTGCACTGTGCTTAACGAGGGTATTTCAAGCAGTAGACACAATTACCTGAATATCACGCTCTATTGTAACCATCCGTAACGAATAGAAGAAAGGAATCGCAAATTCGCCATGCCACGTTTGACAGGTTCAACAGCAGATGGTTTGGCGGATTGTATATCAGGTTGGTGGCAGGCAAGATGGATTGATGGCTTGTCGGAAGGACAATCAACTGGCGTATAATTGCGCGAAATCGGCTTGGAGGAGACTACGACACCATGGAGCAGCTGCGCATCCTGAACATCGGTGGGCACCCGAAGGACTGCATTCTGTACGCGGGCGGCACCGTCGCGAAGCACGTCCAGAGGGGTGACCACGTTACTATCCTGACCCCCTACACCGGCATGTCGCACCACCTGACCGGCATCAACGCCTACCGCGAGTCGGGCACGATGCCGGATATGGAGGAGCTTGTCGCGGACCGCCGCCGGGAGCTGGAAGACGCCGCCGCAGTGCTCGGAGTGACCGACGTGCGGTTTCTCGGTTACGACGACTCGATTACGACCATCCAGCCGCAGATCGTCAGCGACATTGCCGACGTTATCGGCGAGATAGCCCCGCACGTCGTCATCACCCATTGGCCACACGATACCGTCGGCGCTCACGCCCTCGCCACGCAGATGCTTCTCATCGCAACCGACACCGCCGCGGGCATCCGCGAGGGCAAGAGCTACGCGCCGACGGGAGGCGATACGGGAGGCTGGACTGCCCAGATCTTCTACCACGATCAGCGCGGCCGCACAAACGTCCTCGAAAGCCTCAACCCGAGGATGCCGGATACCATCATAGATATAACCGACGTGGTCAAGCTCAAGGCCGAGGCGATGAGCAAGTTCACATCCCAGCACTACGCCGAGGGCGGCGGACTCCAGCGCAAGCTCGGCGAGGTGCTCGACGGCGGCATAGCGGCACTTCACACGCGAGTTCCGTACGCCGAGGCATTCCTCCGACACAACCCCGAACTCCACGAGTACCTGCCGGTCAGCGAGTACGGCATGAAGATGTCCAGGGAGACCACGACCGAGTTCGTCTCTCAAATGGTGCTTTAGTTGAGGGCCGCGCAGTTGGTCGGTCCCCGAAACTTTGAAATCGTCGACGCAGCTATCCCGACGGTGTCCGGCGGAAACTGCCTTGTCGAGATAGAGTGCTGGTCGATCTGCGGGAGCGACATTCGCCACACCTATGGCGCCGTGCTCGACGAGGAAGACTACCCCATGCAGATCGGGCATCCCGCCCACGAGATCGCGGGCACGGTCGTGGAGACGCGCTCCGACCGCTTCCGCGAGGGGGATCGGGTCATCGTCCTGCCCACGAGCGACACGACTCTCGTCGAGTACATCGAGGCCCTGCCGGAGCGGATGATCGCGCTGCCGGACAATGGTCCTATGGACGAGTGGCTCATGTGCCAGCCGTCGGGGACGGTGATCTACGGATGCCAGCAGCTTGGAACCCTGCTCGGCAAGAATGTTGTCGTGCTGGGGCAGGGCGCTATCGGCCTCGCCTTCACCGCAATTCTGGCCCGCTCGGGTGTGTCCACGCTCATAGCCGTGGACCCTCTCGATTACCGCCTGGAATACTCCACCAAATTCGGCGCGACCCACGCCGTCAACCCAACGAGGACACCGACAGAGGAGGCCGTGCTCGATATCCTCGGCGGCCAAAAGCCCGACATCATCGTCGAGGCCGCGGGCTATCCCGACACGCTGAACACGGCCCTGAGGCTGGTGAAGAGCTTCGGAATCGCCTTGATGTTCGGCATCCAGCAGAAGAGCGGGGAGCACGGTTTCGTCGTTCCGATGGAGTACAAGGACTTCCGCGGCAGCAACGCCCGCCTGATGACCGTCGCGGCAGGACACGCGCACGACATCCTTTCGCACATCGAGCTTATGGTCGAGCTAAAGCAGCGCGGCTGGTGGGACCCCGCGGAGCTCATCACGCACCGCCTGCCCTTCGACGAGGTACAGCGCGCCTTCGACTTGTACGTAGATCACGACGACGGCATCGTCAAGGTCGTCATGGAGCGTTAGAGGACTTCTTGGACTCTCCCCAGCCAGGTTGACGGGAGTAGATACTTGACTATGGCTCCATTGGGAAGCAACCCCGGCACTGTCATTCTGAGCGCAGCGGAGCGGAGTCGAAGAATCTAAAGTGTCCGTCCGAAGGAATCGCCGACCTACTGAGTTCATACGCCGTTTTCGACTATTGGTCACGATGCAGGCGATGCACTAGCCGCCCGGTCTTGTAGTCATGGACTTTAGATTCCTCGCTGCGCTCGGAATGACAGGGGGTGACAGGGGGCTGGGTCGGGGATCATAACTACAATTCCGCTTTGCCCAGTCCTGACAGCTCCCCCGCCGGGGAGAGACGCAGAGAGGGGGAGGCCCCCGTCAGACGGCCTGCTTCTTGAGCTTCGAGACGAACTTCTTTCGGAACTTCGACACCTTCGGCCGGACGACCACGAAGCAGTACGGCTGGAACGGGTTCTTCTCGAAGTACTGCTGGTGGTACTCCTCCGCCTCGTAGAACGTGTCCAGCGCCGTGACCTCGGTCACGATGGGATCGTCCCACAGGCCCGCGACGGTCATCTCCTCGATCACCTCATCGGCAATGAGCCTCTGCTGCTCGTCGTGGTAGTAGATCGCCGACCTGTACTGCGTGCCCACGTCGTTGCCCTGCCGGTTCAGCGTCGTCGGGTCGTGGATCGTGAAGAAGACCTCGAGCAGCTCCCGGAAGCTCACCATGTCGGGGTCGAACGCGATCTGCACCACCTCGGCATGGCCCGTCGTTTCGGAGCACACCGCCTCGTACGTCGGATCGGGATCGTGGCCCCCGGCATAGCCCGACACCACAGACTCGACCCCCCGCAGCTCGTTATATACGGCCTCCAGGCACCAGAAGCACCCGCCGGCCAGCGTGGCGAGACGATATCCTTCACTCGATCGACTTCCGTTGTGTTGGTTCATTTCGGTCTCCTCTGGGTGAAGTGACGTGCCGAGACCTCGCGGCGCGCAGGAGTTATGAAAGAAGTATACCAGCGTGCGGAGTTTCTCATCCCGTCTCACTTTGAAACGGAATCGGCCTATCATTGGGTAGTTTCAAGCCCCGTATTCAGGTGGTACCATTCGCCTCACGGGCGATGTCCCACATCCCAAGTACTCTCGCGAAACCGACCCGTGCAGCCCGGAAAACTTCCCCTCGACCTGCTGTCTCGCCTCCTCGACGAAATTGAGGTGTGCGATCCTCGTGTCGTCCTCGGCGCGAGGGCAGGGGAGGACGCCGCCCTCATCGACTTCGGCGACCGCTACCTCGTCGCCAAGACCGACCCGATTACCTTCGCCACCGACCTCATCGGCTGGTACATGGTGCAGGTCAACGCCAACGACATCGCCGTCATGGGAGGCACGCCACGATGGCTCATGACCACCCTCTTGTTGCCGGAAGCCACCTCCGAGTCCGAAGTCGAACGCATCTTCAGCCAGGTTCGGGAGGCCTGCGACGCTCTGAACATCACTCTCATCGGCGGCCACTCCGAGATCACCTACGACCTGCCGCGTCCCATCGCCGTCGGCGCGATGCTGGGAGAAGTCCCGAAGGAACGTGCTGTCCTAACGTCGGGCGCTCGCCCCGGCGACAGCATCGTCATGACAAAGGCCATCGCCGTCGAGGGCACCTCGATACTCGCCCGCGAGGCTGCTGACGACCTGTCGGAGCGCGGAGTCGCCCAGGACACAATCGACCGCGCCAAAGACTTCCTCTTCAGCCCGGGAATCAGCGTCGTTCCTGAGGCCGCGATTGCCTGCGACACCGTGGATGTCCACGCCATGCACGATCCGACCGAGGGGGGCCTCTCCGGTGGACTCGTCGAGATGGCGGCCGCGGCCAACGTCGGACTGCTAATTGACATGGATGCCATCCCCGTTCTCCCGGAATGCCGGGAGATATGCGACGCGCTCGGCCTCGATCCCCTCGGCCTGATCGCGTCGGGCTCCCTGCTTGCCGCGCTCCCGCCCGACGAAGTTCCGAAGCTGATAGACGCTCTTGCAGAGAAAGGCATCCCTGCCCACGAGATCGGCAAGGTCACCGAAGCTGCTGACGGCCTGAAAGTCCGCTTTGGGGACGAATTTCGCGATCTGCCCACCTTCCCAAGGGACGAGCTAGCCCGGTGGTTCGGCGGATAGGGAAGCCTACTTCCGTCCTACTTGAACATCGGAAGGCGTATAAGATACTTGCCGTCCCCGCCGTTGCCTGATTCGTAGGCCACAAACAGAGCCAAGATGATTCCTCCTA
Organism: Dehalococcoidia bacterium; assembly: GCA_965247555.1. Taxonomy (GTDB): domain Bacteria; phylum Chloroflexota; class Dehalococcoidia; order Lucifugimonadales; family VXLM01; genus VXLM01. The sequence continues at coordinate 1,744,465 of CBDFHR010000009.1, forward strand.
TCCAGACGAACGGCCACAGCATGATGTCGGACACGAAGGAAAGGAAAAACAACGGGACCAGCACCGCCGACCACAGCACTTGAAAATTGAGGACTTCCGTCGCATGCCTCTGAATGGTGCGAGACCCCTTATGCCCTTTCCAATACAGGTAAGGGAGGACTATGTTGAACGGTATGCAGAAGATCAGCATACCGAGCAGCCCAAGCAGGTGACACAGTCTTGCCTGCTGCCGTTCACTGCTCGATCGGACACGTACGCGCCGCAAGTCCGCACCGCACTTTGGGCAGCGGTGATCATGGACCGCTATCTCGGCAGAACACTTGCCACACTGCGCCATTGCTTCCCTCTCTTGACCGTCATCTCAGGAAGAGGGTGCCCTCAACCCGCCTCTCACGGAATTCCTAGTGGTGGTGGAACAAGGGAATTCGTACCGGGTATCTGCCTTTACGATTATTTGCCGCATCTAAGGCAATCACCAAGACCAGCACTATTCCCGTGATCCATACGAACGGCCACAGAGTCAACCCAAAGAACGGGACGATAACCATCGCTATCCACATTACCCCCGTCCAAAGCACCTGGAAGTTGAGTGCCTCTGTCGTATGAGTCCATATCACCTCAGATGCGGGGTGATTCCACCGGTAGATCAATGGAGCGAAAATATTCAGAGACACTATGGAAAGAATGCCAAACTCCGAGAACCCGACCAGGAAGATCAGCATGCCGGGAATTGCCAAGAGATGGCTTAGGCGCGCCTGAAAGAGGTCTTTCCCGGTGAGGACGCCGGATGCCGTCCTCCCTGGCGATTCGCCGGAATCGCAAGTCTTAAGGTGACGGTCGAGATACGCCGTCAGCGTCTTGCATCTGGGGCACTGGGCTATCGGCTTCTCCCTTCCTCGATCAGAGTGTCGACTTGTTCGGTTCCGAATCGCAAATAGGGTTGGACTAACGAAGTATGGGAATCCTTACAGGATACCTGCCATCCCCCGCGCTCGCCGCATCGTGTGATGCAATGAGTACTACGACGATGCCTCCCAGCCATATCACAAAATATGCAGGCCACCAAAGGAATTCCGCCAATGGAAAAGGTACGTACCAAACTGCATAGATCGCAATCGTCCATAACAGCTGGAAGCTAAACACCTCTTTCCCGTGACTCCGCACAAACCGTGACTTCAGGCAGATAAGCCAGTACAGGACCGGGACAAGCAGGTTCAGCGGTACCAGCGCCAAGAGCCCGACCTTGTCAAACGCCACGTCGAAAAGGAGCCCGAGGATAAGCATTCCCGGCAGCGCTAATAGGTGGCACCATCGCGCTTGTGAAAGCTCCTTGTCGGTCGGAGCGTTGGCCAGCAGACTGTTGGCGTCCCGCACCACACCGGCTCCGCATGACTGGCAACGTCGTTCGTAGACCGGTATCTCCGCTTTACAAGCAGCGCACTGTGCCATCGGAATGCCTCCCGACCGACGTACCCAATCAACCGATTGGCTCGACACCGACTTCGTATGTCAACGCGAACGCGATTCGCTGCGCCTTTCGGCCCCGCCCCGCAATTCGTTGTGGGCTACCGGAATATTGGGACTCGGATCGGATACTTGCCGTCCCCCGCAGTCGCCGCATCCTTTGCTGCAATCAGGACCAATGCTATACGAGACATCAAGACCACCGCATAGACAAGCGTAAATCCTAAGTAGAGCGCTTCTTCTGAGCCAAGTGGAACAAACCACACCGCGAATATTGCAAGTGTCCACAGCAGCTGGAAGTTGAGCGCCTCTGCTGCATGGCCCCGTACAAACCGGGACTTCCGTTGTGCTAGCCAATACACGAACGGGATAATTAGGTTTAGCGGCACCAGTCCTAAAAGTCCGAACATTCCAAGTGTAGCGTAAAAGAGAACGCCAAGGATTAGCATTCCCGGCAACGCCAGCAGGTGACCAAGGCGTGCTTGAGACAGCTCCTTGTCGGTCGGAGCGTTGGCAAGTAGGCTGTTGGCGTCCCGCACCACACCGGCTCCGCATGACTGGCAACGTCGTTCGTAGACCGGTATTTCGGCTCTGCAGGCGGTACACTGCTCCATTTGAGTCCCTCGCTACAGCAATGCGGGAGTGACCGAATTGTCACGACATCGACGGCGAATGTCAACGCGGTGGCGGTTTGACAAGCCTAATCCGTCTAGACGTTGGATATCCTATGACGATCGCGTTAAGACTCACCGGTTAAATCAAAGCAAATAGTAAGCTTCCACAACCCTCATACCGGCGAAGGCCGGTATCCAGAAGGATGTGATTAGGCTTTGGAGCGCCTCGTACCCAACCATTGGCCTTCGATCGAACCTGTACCAGTTTAGTCGGTCGGGTGGTTGAGTCGGAGCTATACTCACGCCCCGGGTCATGGACTCCCGCTTTCGCGGGAGTGACGAGTGGGATGTAAGGCCATCCTCGAAAACTGACCTACCGACCAAACTGATACAGGCTCCCTTCGATCCAACTCGTTTGATACACCCTTCCGCCCGGTGATACACTGATTACGCAACTCGCCGCAGGAGGCCCCCTTGGAAGGACTCGCGCTCGACTGGACTGCCGTAGTGATCGTCGGCGTGGTCGGCCTGTCGGCGGTCGTGGGAATGTTCATCTTCTCCCGCGTCGTTGCGCCGAGGCGTCCTTCCGAAATCAAGAACTCCCCCTACGAGTGCGGCATCCCCGCCGCCCCGTATCGCTGGTCCCAGATCCATATACGCTACTACGTCTTTGCCATCCTGTTCCTTATCTTCGATGTCGAGGCCGTGTTCCTCTTCCCGTGGGCCGTCGTCTTCCTCAAGTCGATACCGGCCGTCTTCTACGAGATGCTCATCTTCATCGCCATCCTCTTCTTCGGCGTCATCTACGGCTGGCGGAAGGGAGTCCTGCAGTGGAGATAACGTTAGGTCAGGGCTACAAGCCGGGCAGCGGCAACAACCCCGCCGACAACGTCCTTCAAGAGATCATACCCAACACCCTCGTGGGAAAGTCGGACGAGCTTTTCGCTCTGGCGCGCAAGAACTCGCTCTGGACCCTGTCTTTCGGCCTCGCCTGCTGCGCCATCGAGATGATGAGCACGCACATGTCCCATCACGACTTCGACCGCTTCGGCGTCGTCACGTGGCCCTCCCCGAGGCAGGCCGACGTCATGATCGTCGCCGGAACGGTCGTCAAGAAGATGGCCGAGCCGATCAAGCTCCTCTACGAGCAGATGCCTGACCCAAAGTGGGTGATCGCCATGGGAAGCTGCGCGACGAACGGTGGGCCGTACTACCGCTCGTATTCCGTCGTTATGGGCGTCGATCATCTTATCCCCGTCGACGTGTACGTGCCCGGCTGCCCACCCCGTCCGGAGGCCCTAATGTACGGCCTCCTCCAGCTCCAGGAAAAGATCAAGCAGGACGCCCGGTCCGGTGACGCAGCAGAGTAAGGGCCGTCCGAGACCGGCTCGACCTGCGCGGGCGCGAGGCGGCGCAGCTGCAATGGCGCCTCCCCGACTAGACCCCTTGGGAGAAGCGCTCACCAGCACGCTGCCTTCAGTCTACGGAGACATCCCCATGGAGATCGGAGCGGCCCTCGACGAGGTGACCATCACGATTGATCCTGAACGGGTGCCCGAGGTCTGCCGCATCGCCAAAGACCACTCCGACCTCGATTTCGACTACCTCCGCTGCATCTCCGCCGTAGACTACGTCGAGCGTATCGAGGTCAACTACCACCTCTTCTCCCTTCGCAGACGGCACAAAATGGTCGTCAAGACGAATGTCCCGCCCGACGAGCCTCGAATACCGACCGTCGTGAGCATCTGGAGCGGTGCCGACTGGTTCGAGCGCGAGGCCCACGACCTCTTCGGAGTCGTTTTCCAAGACCACCCCAACCTCAGCCCACTACTCCTCTACGACGGATTCGAAGGCCATCCCGGTCTCAAGAGCTTTCCCTACCACGAGTACGAGGAATGGTAAATCATGGTCGATTCTCCGACGGGCAAATCCCAGACGTTCGAAGGCCTGGTGAGTTCTTCAGGTGATGTAACCTTTGAGACGTATGGCTGTTCTTTCCCGCGCTGTCTTCAAACACAGATATAACAGACAGGATAAGCTCTATGAAACATCTTAGGATCGCCCTCGCGGTGATTGGTGTCGTTCTGACGCTCGCCCTCTTCGGCTGCAGCAACGATTCGGAGTCGGGCGAGCATGATGGAGGTTCGGAATCACGTGCAGGCACTGAAGGGTCCGGTGAGCACGGTGGCAACTCGGAGTCCGGTGTGCACAGTGAGGAGTCCGGTACCCAGTTCGTACGGAGCGAAGCCTACGACGAGGTTCGGGCCGGAGCTCGGCTGATTCTGTCGTACGACTCGGCCGCCAATGCCTTCACGGGCACGGTGGAGAACACCACGGAGGCCACGCTCAGCAGAGTCAGGGTTGAAGTTCACCTCTCGAATGGGACAGAGCTAGGCCCGACAACTCCGGTTGATCTGGCCCCCGGCCAGGCTGTTGACGTCACCCTCGAGGCGACCGGAGAACCCTTCACCTCATGGAGCGCCCACCCGGAAGTCGGCGGTGGCTCGGAGTCCGGCGAACACAGTGGCGACTCCAAGTCCGGTGAGCACAGTTGAGATCACTAACCCACCCTTCACACCACCTCAAGGTCACCATGGCGTTCCAGCACGCACAGAAAGGTCGGTTGAAATGACTACAATTAACTACCGAGCCGAGATCTTTAGTGAAAGTGACATGTACGTAGCCAGATGCCCCGATCTTGATGTTTCGAGCTTCGGCGACACGGTTGACGAGGCGCGAGACTCCCTTCAGGAGGCAGTCGAAGCTTTTCTCGAGGGTTGCGAGTTGTTGGGTACCTTGGATGAAGTGCTGGCAGAGTCTGGTTTTGCGAAAGCCGATGGTGAGTGGAGCCTTCGCCGGCGGATTGTAGAAGAGGTAACAGCCGCTATCCCTTGAGCACCTCCCGTCGCATAATCCAAATCCCGTACACAGACCTGCTAAGGGTATTTGAGGCTGATGGGTTCATATTAGCGAGGATTCGAGGAGATCACCTAATTTTGACCAAAGCAGGAGTACGAAGGCCTGTCGTCATCAAGCGGTCGCCGCGCTTGGTTTCAGTTGACCACATACGATCCAACATGCGTACGGCTGGTATGTCACGGGAACGGTACTTCCGATTATTGGACAGCATCTAACCATGTCAACCGATACACAACCCACACGGCCCGACACCCTCGACCCCGTCGACTTCATGGTCAACATGGGGCCGCAGCATCCCAGCACGCACGGAGTGTTCCGCATGGTGCTGTGGATCGACGGCGAACGCATCGTCAAGGTCGAGCCGCACATCGGCTACCTGCACCGCGGCTCCGAGAAGCTCTGCGAGATCGAGGACTACTCCCAGATAGTCACCCTCTTCGACCGCATCGACTACATCGGCAACCTCAACAGCGAGCTCGCCTTCTGCATGGCCGTCGAGAAGATCATGGCGCTGGAGATCCCGGAACGCGCGTGGTACATACGTACCATCCTCTGCGAGCTCAACCGCGTCGCCAACCACATGCTCTTCTACGGCGTCTTCGGACTCGACGCCGGCGCGATGACGCCCATTCTCTACGGCTTCCGGGAGCGTGAACGAATCCAAGAGCTCTTCGAGTCCGTGACCGGCGCCCGCATGATGCACAACTACATCCGCGTCGGCGGCGTCCACGAAGACCTGCCCTCCGACTTCCCCGACCGTATGGCCACTCTCACCGACCAGCTCAAGCGCGGCATCGACGAGTGCGACGCGCTCCTGTCCGACAACGAAATGTTCCTCGCCCGCACCAAAGGTGTCGGCGCGATCGGTGCGGAGGAGGCCATCGACCTCGGCGTCACCGGCCCTGCGCTCCGTGCCTGTGGCGTGCCCGAGGACGTCCGCATTTCGGAGCCCTACGGCATCTACGACCGGTTCGACTTCGGCATCCCCGTCGGTGAGCACGGCGACTGCTGGGACAGGTACTACGTTCGCGTCGAGGAGATGCGCCAGTCCATGAGCATCGTCGAGCAGGCAATGGAGCAAATGGAGCCGGGTGACTTCGCCGCCAAGACCCGCCGTCTGACCCGTCCCCCGAAGGGAGAGGTCTACCAGCGCACCGAGTCCCCGCGTGGCGATTTCGCAGTCTTCCTCGTCAGCGACGGCAGCCAGCACCCCTACCGCGTAAAGGTTCGCGCTCCCTCCTTCGCCAACCTCCAGGCCCTCGAACCTATGCTTCGCGACGCCTACGTCGCCGATGCCGTCGTCATCCTCGGTTCCCTAGACATCGTCCTCGGCGAGGTAGATCGATAACTATGTACGACAACACTACCGGCTCCCGGCCTCTCGGTTACCAACGACAAGCCTGTACCGAATAATGGCCGAGTTCTTCCAAGACATCCCATCACCAATCGCCTACGCCGTAGGCGCTGTCCTCATCTTCGCCTTTCTCTCCGTCATGGTGCTGGTGCTCACCTGGCTCGAACGCAAAGCCCTTGCCCGCATCCAGCAGCGCATGGGCCCCATGCGCGTCGGACCGCACGGCACACTCCAGCCCATAGCCGATGCCCTCAAGCTCATCACCAAGGAGGACATCCTTCCGTCCTGGGCTGACCGTCGCGTCTACTGGCTGGCGCCGCTGGCTGTCTTCATCCCGTCCCTCCTGCTCTGGGTTACCATCCCCATGACGCAGGACGTCGTCCTCCGCAACATGGAACTGGGCCTTTTCTATATCACCGCATTCTCCGTCCTGACCGTGCTCGGACTCGTCATGGCCGGTTGGGGTTCCGCCAACAAGTACGCAATCCTGGGGGGCCTGCGCGCCGCCGGACAGCTCATCAGCTACGAGGTGCCCTTCATCATGGCCATCCTAGCCGTGGCGATGCTTAGCCAGTCGCTCAACATCGTCGATATTGTCAATGACCAGGCCGAGGCGAAGGTCGGCAATGCCATCGTCCAGCCGCTCGGACTGTTCCTCTTCCTTGTAGCGGCCTTGGCCGAGCTTGGACGGACCCCATTTGACATTCACCACGCAGAGTCCGAGGTCGTCGGCGGACCCTTCGTCGAATACAGCGGCGCTCACTGGGCCGTCTTCTTCCTCGCCGAGTACATCAACACGTTCACCGTCGCTGCTCTTACGACCCTCCTATTCCTCGGTGGTTGGCGCTGGCCCGACATGCCCTTCGAAGGCCCTCTCCACACCGTGCTCTCGGTCGCATGGTTCCTGGTAAAGACCTACGCCGTCATCCTCGTTATCTTTTGGATTCGAGGCACGTACCCACGCCTGCGCATCGACCAGCTCATGGAGTTCGGCTGGAAGGTGCTCGTGCCCCTCTCATTCGTAAACATCATCATCACCGGCATCGCCCTCTTCTACCACTGGCACTGGTCCCTCATCACCCTGATGTCCGCGATCTGGCTGGCCGCCGTACTCATAGCCATCCGCCGCCACGCCGGCGCCCGCCACAAACGCATGACCGTCCGCGTGGTACCAGCCCGCGACCTGCGAACGACCGATCCGGCTCATTGAGGTAGAATCAAGGTAGGCGCGGTTCGAAAAAGGGATTGTCATGCCACCTCGAGCCACCCACCATTTGTACGCATGACGAACTCATGACGCTAGTGGAGTAGCCCCATGACTCAGGACACAATTCTTCAGGAAATCCACCGCCACAGGGCCGAATACGCCGACAGGTTCAACCATGACTTCAAGGCTATGGGTCGCGACCTCCAGAGGCGTCAGAGGACCACTGGATGGAAGCTCGTGAAGCGCTCCCCAAGACCCGTTCGAGAGTCGCAAAATGGCTGACACCGATTACGAATGCAAACCGTAGACCCTAAACCCCAAGAAGCTGCTTCGCGATCTCCCTCGCATCGTCAAGCGTCTCGACAATGTGGTCCTCGGGGACGCGCCGTAGCACGTTGAGCGCCATCAGCGTGGTGGCGGGCCGACCCGCCAAGCCCATCACGATGCACTCCGTATCCTCGTCCATGGCGATGTCAATTAGCTGCTCCACGACGAGGGCCGCGCTGTCGTCCACCGAGACCGTGTCCGTGAAGTCGAAGATAACGACCTCATGCTCTTGAATGTCCAGGCTGATCGTATTGACCAACTTGTTCGAGGACGCGACGGAAAAACTCCCTCGGAGCGCCACCATTCCCACACGTGCGGAGAATGGGTCGACCTCTTCCTCCCCTTCCTCATCTTCCTCCTCCAGGTCGAATTCCTTCTGCTCATAGAGGAAACTGCGGTCCAGTAGTGGCACGGAGCGCTATCCAATTCTAGTCGCTCCAACACCCGCGCGCTCGCCATTCCCGCGGCGATTAGGCCTATCGCTACCGCCGTGACCAGATCGAGGAATACCGTGAGCAGAAGCGTGATTACCATGACGAGCAGGTGTTCCCGCTGAACGCGGTGGACGCGGGTCAGGAAGCGCCAGTCGATGATGTCCCACCCCACTTTCATCAATATGCCGGCGAGAGCGGCATGGGGAATCGACTCCACGTATCGACCCAGCCCTAAGACCAGTGCCATCAGAATTGCTGCCCGCAGGACCCCCGAAACTTGCGTGCTTCCTCCCGCGCGGATATTCACTACCGTGCCCATCGTCGCGCCCGCCCCTGGCAGTCCTCCGATGAACCCGGCCGCCATGTTGCCGATCCCCTGTCCGATCAACTCCCGATTCGGGTTGTGCCGCGTGCGGGTCATCGCATCCGCTACAAGCGAGGTGAGCAGGCTGTCGATGGAGCCCAGAAGCGCAATAATCAACGCCGGCTGAACCGAGCGCGCCAACACGCCGACGGTCAGTTCCGGAAGTCTGAGATCCGGCAGTCCGGTAGGTACATCGCCGATGACCGGTGTGTCGGTGAGCCATAGGATGCTGAGCAGCGTCCCGGCGAGCAGTGCCGCAAGGGTAGGGGGCATATATTGTCTGAGTTTGTTGGGCCATAGCACTCCAACGGCTAGCGTCACGGCGGCGATGGCGAATGCGCCGTAGTTGATGGCCGGTATCACGTCAGGCCAAGACTTGACCGCTCCCAAAGGCCCGCCCTCCGCGACCTTTGCCCCTGGGAACGGCAGCGTCTGCAGCAGGATGATGATGATGCCGATTCCCGACATGAACCCGGATATCACCGAGTAAGGCGTGTAGGCTACGAATCGCCCGATTCTCAGCACGCCGAGAAGAATCTGTATCAACCCCGCCATGATGGCGATCGTGAACGCCTCGGCGAAGCTCTCAGCGTGGGTGGTGACGATAACCGCCATCGCGACGGCCATAGGGCCGGTGGGGCCGGATATCTGAGATCGCGTACCCCCGAAGACCGCTGCGAAGAATCCTACCGAGATTGCCCCATAGATTCCGGCAACCGCGCCAAGCCCCGACGCTACGCCGAAGGCCAATGCAACTGGCAGCCCCACCACCGCTGCGGTGATGCCGCCAAAGACGTCTCCACGGAAAGTTTGGAGGTCGTAGCTGAAGTTCATGTGCGGTCAACCGCGTCACGGAGTATACATCACGCGGCGACAATTCGACCGTCTCCACAGTATCAGTTCGGGACAAATTTTACCCTTGTCCACTGGTAATCTCCCGACTGTCAGTACTGTATTTGACGAGAGAGAACTGATGTACTATCCTTTCTCTATGCCTGCTCGTTGGACTGGTTCAACGTCTGCCGGGGGCAAAAGTTACAGAATGTTACGAAATGTTACATAAATTCTAGGAGTTAGCCTCTATACTCAGACTTGTGGCCCTCTCCCAACCCTCCTTTACCGCCGGAGCGCTACATAATAGGTACTACTCAATTCCTACGAAATACGCAGTTCGTTCCAGAAGTAGACCGCCATGCGCCACATACTTCACGCCGATCTCGACGCGTTCTACGCCTCAGTCGAACAGCTCGATAACCCGGAGTTGCGCGGCAAGCCCGTGGTCGTCGGGGGCAGTCCAACGACACGCGGTGTAGTCGCCGCCGCATCATACGAGGCAAGGGCCTTCGGTATCCGCTCCGCCATGCCGATGCATACTGCTATGCAGCGTTGTCCTCAGGCGGTCCGAGTTTCCCCGCGATTCGACCGTTACCACGAGGTCTCCTCGCAGGTCATGGAGATATTCCGCGACACTACCGACCTCATTGAGCCGCTGTCGCTCGACGAGGCCTTCCTTGACGTGACGGCCAGCGTCGGACCGGACACAACCCCTGAATCCATCGCCGCCGGCATCAGGCAAAGGGTCGCCGAGGAGGTCGGACTCACGATCTCCGTCGGCGTTGCGACAAGCAAGTCGATAGCCAAGATCGCGTCGGACATGGACAAGCCGGACGGTCTCACCGTCGTGCCGCCCGGAACGGAGCGCGACTTCCTCGCGCCCCTCTCGGTCCGCAAGCTCTGGGGCATCGGCCCGAAGGCGTCGGAGCGACTGGTGGCTGAGGGTATCGAGACCATTGGCGACCTCGCAGAGATGCCCGAGGACTGGTTTACCGCGTGGTTTGGGAAGAACGGCCCACAGATGCGCGGACTAGCACTGGGCCACGACGACCGTCCCGTCGTCGTCTCCCGCGAGACCAAGTCGGTCAGCGCCGAAACGACCCTGGCCCAAGATACGGAAAGCCCCGAATTGCTCCACGAGCTTATCGCCCGCCTGAGCCATCGCGTTGCAAGTCAGCTTGCCGCCGCCGACCTGCAGGGCCGTACCGTAAAGCTCAAGCTCCGCCTTTCCGACTTCACGACCTTTACCCGTCAGAGGTCCCTCGCCCAGCCGGAAGACTCCGCCGACGTGGTAGCCGCCATCGCCTCCGCGCTCTTGGAGCGTGAGCTTCAGCCCGGCCGTCAATTCCGCTTGATCGGTGTAGGCGTCTCAGGCTTCGACCACCAAGACGACGATTCACAAGAACACCCCGTCCAAGGACGCCTTGCCGGTTTCTAACGCCGCTAAAATCCGTCAATGGGACGAAAATAGATACCGTACATCCTGTCGTAAGGGCGAACCTTGTGGTCGCCCGTCCTCCGTCCAACCGCGCACATATTAGGACCGTACCGGCTTGATATAGTGTACCCTCAAGACTCCCCAGCACACCCTCTAGGATCCGAAGAAACATGCACGTCACGGCATCAGGCGTCGTCCACGACGCCCACAAAGCTCCCCTGCATCAACGGTCGACCTCGTTCACCGACATCGCGATCACCGGGGACGGTACCGTGCTCGTCACCTTCCGAGCCGGCAGCGAGCGCGACTCTCTCGACGGCCACATCCTCCTTTACGCGGCCAATGGCCTCGACGGCAAGTGGAACTTGCTGTACGACGGCTACGGTAAGTGCACTTTGGAAGACGGTACACCGGGCGAGGTCAAGACGCTCTCGCTAGTCGAGACAGGGCCCGGAGTCCTTACCGCCACCGGCCTCTGGGTCGACCGTTCCGACTCATCCCTCCCGTTCGTCAGCCCTCGCAATCAGGGCATCCTGCCCATGCGCATCTTCCACACGACCTCCACCGACGGCGGACGCACGTGGAGCCCACGTCGCCGCATGGACGTTCGTCCCCACCGTGGCGCGTCCCCCGTGACTGAGGCCGTCATGACTCTGCCAAACGGCGTCCTCGCACAGCCCTACGAGACTTGGAAGGACTACCACGACGACGGCCCGCCCGACCAGGGCGCATACCTCCGTCTCTCCCATGACGGAGCCAAGACGTGGCCCCGGTTCGCCACCATGGCCAAGCACCCTACTAGAGGCAAATACTTCTGGGATGTTCGCATAGCGAGACACCCCGAGTCCGGGCGGCACGTCGGCACATACTGGACGCATGACCCGACCCTCGGCACTGATATCGACATCCACATCTCCTGGGGATCGCCCGACGGCATGTCGTGGACCGAGCCGGTCGGCACGGGCATCTCCGGCCAGCACTGCATGCCGATACCGCTCGGGGGCGACAACGTCCTATTCGTGTACCCCGACCGCCGGAAGATAAACGGCATCGGGGCCTCGCTCAGCTCCGACTTCGGCGAGACGTGGGACGCCGCTCCTCAGCTCACCGTCTACCACAGCGCGGAGGGTGCCGAGTCCGGCGCGCGCGGCAGGAGGTCGCAGCGAGAAATGTGGGACGACATGGGAGCCTGGCGATTCGGCCATCCCCGTGCCGTGGTGCTTCCCAGTGGCGAGGTCCTCGTCGTCTTCTACGCCGGTGACGGCGAATTCCTCAATGTCCGTTGGGCGCGCATCGCCGTGTCGTGACACGCGGCCCACCTTGCCATTTCACCCGTCCGCGCCTACAATCCCCACGCACAGACGATACCAACCGTCCCCGTCAGGAGACCGGCTCCATGAAACGACTGACCGGCGTAAACACCCTACTCATGACCCCGTTCACCGACTCCAACGAGATCGACGTGCACGGCATATTCCGGCAGATCGACCGCGTCCTTGAAGCGGGAGCGAACAGCGTCGTCGTCCAGGGTAAGATCGGCGAGTACGACACCTACACGATGGACGAACGCCTGGACACCGCGAGGGCCGTTGTGGAGTACGTGAACGGCGCCGTTCCGGTCGGGGTCGGCATCATCAACGCCACCTTCGCTGACGGACTGAAGGTCGGAAAGATCGCGGCTCAGGCGGGCGCGGACTACGCAATGTCACGCCCACCCATCGACGGCGACACCCACGACTACTTCCTGCGCTTGGCCGACATCGTGCCGGTGATGCTCTACGACCAGGGTCTGCGCGGAGAAGTCTCCATCCGCGACGACATCCTGCCCCTCACGCAGCAGACCGAGAACATCATCGCCCTGAAGATCAGCGGCATTCCCGACAAGAATTTCGAGGCCAAGAAGCTCCTCGATATCCCCGTTCTCTGCGGTTGGGACCTCATGAGCTTCCTGGCCTACCAGATGGGCGCCGACGGCGTAATCTCCGGCAGCGCAACCCTCGTCCCGGAACACGAGGTCAGGCTCTACGAGCTAGTCAAGCAGGGGCGATGGGACGAGGCGCGAGACCTGTATTATGGCAAGCTCGTGCCAATTCTGAACTACTGCACCTTCGATCCGCACGCCTACTCGGTCTGCAAGTACATCCTCAAATTCATGGGCGTCATCGAAAACTCCGCCGTTCGTCCTCCCAACCCCGACGCCGGGGAAGCCCGAGCGAGTGAGGTGTACGAAGTCCTAAAGCGAGTCGGCGCACTCGAACTCGAAGGAGCGGCCCACAGCCGGTAGCCCAACTACTGCAACTTTCCCATGGGCCCGTGCCCGGACTCTCAAAGCTATGCCCTAATGCCCCGTCATTCCCGCGAAGGCGGGAATCCACTGACCGACTCACGCAAACATAACGGAGCTGCAGCAGACTCCCACCATGTCCACAGACGCGCGATACATATTCCACGACGGTGACCAAGCCCTCATCCTCGACCGGCGAGGCCGGCGGTATCTCGTCACGCTCAAGGACGCCAAGTCCGACCAGAACCATCTTGGCACCTTCCATCACGACGACATCATCGGAGAGCCGGAGGGCGTCCGAATCTGGACTTCCAAGGGTCACGCTCTCATCGTCGTCAAGCCCGGCATGGCCGACTACATTCGCATCATGCCTCGCATCGCCACAGTGGTCTACCCGAAGGACATCGGAGCGATCATCACCTACGGAGACATCTTTCCAGGCGCGCGCGTGCTGGAAGCCGGAACCGGCTCCGGCGCTCTCACCATCGCCCTCGCCCGGGCCGTCGGCGAACGGGGAAATGTCTTCACCTACGACATCCGAGAAGACATGACCCGCCGTTCCCAGCAGAACCTCACCGCCATCATGCCTGAGCACCCGCACGTGACCTTCAAGAACGGCGATGTCTCGGAGAGCATCCCCGATACCGATCTCGACCGCATCGTCCTCGACCTTCCTGAGCCGTGGCACATCGTCCCGCACGCCGTCGATGCCCTCGTGCCCGGAGGCATCATCCTGTGCTTCCTCCCGACCGTCCTTCAGGTCCACGAGCTTGTAATGGCTTTGGAGGACGCCAACACCTTCGGGATGATCGAGACGACGGAGATCTTCATGCGAACGTGGTCCGTTCGAGGTCGCAGCGTCCGGCCCGACCACAGGATGATCGGTCACACCGGCTTCATCACTACAGCCCGCAAGACCACGCCGTATTCGCCTCCGCCAGTCAAACAGGGACTCGACGAAGACACCGAGGACTAGCCGGTCTGCGAGGCCGTCTCCCAGTCCTCGATGATCTTCACGTTGTGCGGGAAGGCCAAGTCGGGAAGACCGTGTGCCTTGAACCAGTCCGCGTCCTGGGCATCCGTACCTGCCACCAGTTCACCACCGGCTATCCTGCCCGAATACGCGACAACGATCACGGGATTGGCTTCTAATGAATAGACACCGATCAGCCCCGTGATATCGACTTCCAGGCCCGTCTCCTCCCGGACTTCTCGGCGCGCCGCCGCCTCAACCTCCTCGCCCCGGTCAACATACCCGCCGGGAAAGCACCACTTGCCGATCTGCGGTTCCGCGCCCCGCTGCACGAAGAGCAGCTTGTTGCGCGCCGAGATCAGCACGACGACCGCGACCTTCGGATCGAGGAAGACCACCAGCCCGCAGCTCGGGCACGTCGGTCTCGACCTCCCCTCAAACTCACGCTGCTCAAGGTCGTGCCCGCATCGTTGGCAGTAGTTGACATCGTCGTACGCAGCCATCTCACGCCCATGCTATCCAACGGCCCCGCACCCTGTCCAACACCCGCTCTCTCCTAGTTCTCTCTCGTCACTCTCGCGAAGGCGGGAGTCCACAGTTCGACCCGTAGGCAGGACATTGAAACAGTCACCCGGCAGTGTCTCTAGACACGCTCACCTTGCACCTCTACGGCCATCTTGATACCCTTCTCCATGCCAAAACAACTGACAATGGAGGACGATTTCCCGCCATGATCCAGACACTGAAACGCCTTACTACCGTTCGAGAGGTCCACGCCCACTGCGACATCCCCTGCGGCATCTACGACCCGATCGCCGCCAAGATCGCCGCCCAGACCGTGCTGAAGATGGTGGTGCGCATCGAGGCTATGGACGAAAGCGATATGAGCGCCGCTGCAGGCAACTCATTCTCCCGCTACGTGGCCGTCAAGGAAGAGCACGCTGAGCTTTGCAAGCGCGAGATCAACATTCTCAGCAACGACTACTTCAAGCCCGAGCACCTCGATGCGAATCCCGACCTGCCCATGAAGGTCTGGAACGCGGCCAAGCTCGCGTCCACCAACAAGCAGGGCGTCGACAAAGAGGCCGCCGAGAACCTCGTGGCCGCCGTTGACGAGATTGCCACGATCTTCTGGGCAACCAAGGGCGTCGAATACACTGACCCGGTCGCCGCTGTGCGCTTCGGTACCTAGGCTTCCTTCCGCAGACAGGTCGCTTCTCCACCAACAACGAGTCCGCGTCGCCACCGGTCTCAGGTGTTGTTTGGCTACCGTCGCCTGCGCGTGACTGCGCCGGAAACGTATGGTCTTCTGGACCAGTAGTCCCGACGCCGCTCTGGGGAAAAAGTCTCTCCCTCGCCAGGGGGAGAGATACGGAAGGGGGCCCCTTCACACACACCATTTGAGGCTGTGAGGAGAGTTGACATGTGGCGTATCGGGGGAATTCTCGTCCTTGTTGTCGCAGTATCCCTCATTGTAAGCGGTATAAGGTCGATAAGGCGCAAAGATGAAGGCGGCCGCCCGTTCGGCATAATCGGCTTGCTTGCGTTGGGGGCCTTACTGATAACGAGACCCTTCTAACGGCCACTAAGGTCTTTGCTCTAATAGCCGCCACGCCCAGACGACGGCCTTGGTGCGCCGAACGGTTCGACGGAGACGCCAACCGTGCCCGATATCTCAATCGCGCGGATGTTCAAAGACTTCGGCATTGCCACTCCCGGCGCCCAGAAGACCGCGCGTGAAGCACTGGCGCGCGCCGGGATAATCTCCTCCCGCCCCAATCGCACCAATATCGCGTCCGAGAAGGTCGACCGCGCCCGTGAAGCCCTCGAAACCGCTTTCCTCTGGCACTGCGGCAACGGCGACTGCCGCAGGCAGGCCGAAGCAAGCCGTAGCCTGCTCGTGGATCAGGCCCACTGCACGATCTGCGGCGGTTCCAAGGACCGTAGTTCCCTGGAAGCAATGGCCTCCGCCCTGGTCGCCTCCAACGTCAGCAAGGTTCTCGTCGTTGGAGGTACCGAAGCGAAGTGCAGGGAGATACTGGAAAAGTCGCCGCCCGGTATCGAGTGGCGGTTCGTGGACGGCACGAAGTCGAAGGACGACCGCTACTTCCGGCCCGCCCGCCGCTGGGCGGACATCATCGTCATCTGGGGCAGCACCGTTCTCGACCATCGCGTATCGTCGCACTTCGAGGCCAAGGGCGACGCCCGCGTAATCACCGTCACCCGTCGGAGTATCGGGGCGCTTGCCGAAGCGGTTGTTGAACACCTCAAACGGCGATAGCCCAAACACAGACGCGCCTTGCGCCCTTGGTGAGACGCGCCTATCCGCCTCCGACGGCCCGTTTCGTCTCCATAATCTGCTGCGCGTGCTCGGAGAGGTGCGCGACCACCAGCGACCCAGCAGCCTCAAGCGCCGTGCCCGACGCCGCGCTGGGCCCATACGTCACCGGACGTTCGAGGTCGGACGGTGACATGCATCCCAGTATCTCCAGTGTGCGGTCACACGACTCGCTGAGGCGCCGCGTGACCGTCGCAATATCGTCGCCGCTGTGCGCTTCGACGGAGGCCGTCCGCCGGTCGATCTCGCTGTGCGAACGCGCAAGATCGGGTTCCTCACCCGCGTTGGCGATCTTCTCCATCCACATCGCCTGCATCTCGATCACGTGCGCAGCCACCTCAGACGCCGTCCACTCACCGGGCTCCGGCGCGGTGTGCAATTCCGGTTCGGTCGCGCCTGTCAGGGAGTCCGCGACTTCCTGCTGCGCCGCCTGAAGCGCCTCTGCCAACATCTCGATTGTCATTATTTCTTACCCTCCGCGATCTCTGCGCCCTCTTCGGTGAATCCCCACGCGCTCACACGCTCTGCGACTCGAATCCCCACTCGACCATCGGCTGTTGAAGTGCCCTCATCCGAGGGTCCTCATGTTCGAGATTCTGCACCACCGGGTGGAAGGAGTAGGTCATCTCCTCGTAGTACGAACGCAGCAAGGCGCTTTGCTCCTCCGTCTTCGGCTTCTGGAAGTAGTTGATGGCGTGCTGGTGCCGGCCGGCACGTCCGCCAAACGCCCCGTGGTACGTGTTCTCCTTGAATGCAACAACGTCTCCGGGAGTAGTCTCGACGGCGTAGGAAGGCACCTCGTCCAGAGGGACGCCCCAGACCCTGGCGTCCGCGTCGTCGATGCGCTGGCTGATGCGATTGAGCCTCTCCGAGAAGTCCCCCTTGTGGGAACCGGGGATGAACTGAAGCGCACCGGTCTCCCTGGTCAGCGGTTCGAGGTAGAAACCGATCTTCACGTGTGGGAGTATCTCCGCGTCGTTGCCTCCCCCATGCCATGGAGTGTCGCCGACGTGGAGGTTCCCCTCGGTAACGTCCAGGAATATGTCCGGTCCGAGCAGTCCTTCCGCGATTCCTAAGATTCGAGGATCGATAATCAGGCTGTGGAGAAAGGGCCTGCGCTCGAAGAAAGGCTGGACTGCCTGCCATTTTCTGCCGTCGAACGCCGCGCCGCGCCGCCCCTCCTCCATAATCTCGTCCGACTCCCGCAGCATTGTGGCCACCTCGTTCGGACTCAGCAGTTGACGGAATACGAGGAACCCGAACGTCTCGAAGAAGTCCTTCTGATCGCTAGTCAATTCCATCGTCAGTCTCCGTGCCATGCTTGAAATCGCGCGCGGGGTAGTCTATGCAAGTTGCCAGTGCCCGTCAACGAACGTCCTGTCATTCTCGTGTCGGGGGTGAGGACGAGTAGGGGGCCATGTTCCATCTCTTGCGGTCGTGGCGGGCCGAATTGGCATGAGTTCGCAGGCGTGAGACGGTTTGAGACGATGAGAGGGTTTGAGAATCGCTGGCTCGCTCGTGTTTTTCCATGGTTTGCAGGCGACTCACTGGGTACAGGACCTTGCAGGTGGGGAGTTTCGTAGGTGACTTGGCGACGCGCACGTGGTATGAGCTGTCCGGCGTGAGACGGTTTGAGAATATGAGAGTGTTTGAGAAAATGAGACGATCTGAGAATGTGAGAGTGTTTGAGAAAATGAGACGGTCTGAGAATATGTGACTTGTTCAAGATCTCGAGCCTTTCTTCACGAATCTTCTTGCTCGGTTTCACGGTTTCGGGTATTTCAGGCCAAGCCGTTTCTGCGCCAAGAACAGAGTAGGCCATGTATTCTGGTACGTCAAAACGACAATGGGTAACCGCAAGGTAATTCTTCAGAGTTGTTGAGACGAACACCCCTACCCCTTTGGATACCCGCCCCGTATCGGGGTACGGGGTGACGTTCCTTCGCGGGTATGACGGTGGCGGTGTAGAGTGAGCAATGTCACGAAGTCTGAACACTTACTCATCCAGTCCCATGGCGAGGGACTGTGGGGGAGTAATCCAGGCGGCGGGGTAAGGGCGTTGACGGTCAGAAGTCCGACGGGGCCCGGGCTGCGAGTGGCACTCATTCTTCCGAAGAAGATAGGCGCTCGCAGGTGTTCGGCCCGGGCCCTAGTCAACTCGTCGAACGGGCGCCTGTTGCTTGAATCGTACCACACGCCCTCTTGGTGATGGTAGCATGGAGTGACCTGCCCAAGTGGTACGACACTCCTCGACAGGGGCGCGAGCATGGGAAATACGTTTGGAAAGATGTTCCGCATCACCACGTGGGGGGAATCGCACGGCGACGCCGTCGGGGTGGTCGTGGACGGGTGTCCGCCGCTGATCGAGATCGACATCGCGGATATTCAAAAGGAGCTCGCCCGTCGTCGTCCTGGCCAGAGTCGAATAACGACCCAGCGAAGAGAGTCTGATGAGGCACAGATCCTCTCCGGCGTGTTCGAGGGAAAGACCCTCGGAACACCCATCTCAATCGGCGTCTGGAACGCCGATCAGCGCTCCAAGGACTATGAGCACATGCGGACCAAGTTCCGCCCGTCGCACGCCGACTACACCTACCAGGTGAAGTACGGCATCCGCAACTGGAAGGGGGGAGGTCGCGCCAGCGCACGGGAGACCATCGGCAGGGTGGCAGCAGGGGCGATAGCCAAGAAGATTCTCGCGCAGGAGTTCGGCGTCGAGATCGTCGGCTACGTCAAGCAGGTCTCCGACATGGTCGCTGATGTCGACCCCGAGACCGTGTCAATGGCGGATGTCGAGTCCACTATAGTCCGCTGTCCCGACCCCGACATCGCCGAGCGCATGATCGAGCGCATCGACGAGGCGCGGAAGGCCGGTGACACCCTTGGAGGCGTCGTCGAGGCCGTGGCCCGCAACGTCCCACCCGGACTCGGAGAGCCGGTATTCGACAAGCTGGAGGCCGAACTTGGCCGGGGAGTCCTCTCGCTGCCCGCCTGTAAGGGTTTCGAGGTCGGGTCGGGGTTCGGTGGCATAACCATGACCGGCTCCACGCACAACGACCCGTTCTACAACGAGGCTGGCAGAATAAGGACCCGCACGAACTACTCCGGCGGCATCCAGGGCGGCATCTCGAACGGTGAGAGCATCGTCATTCGCGCCGCGTTCAAGCCCGTGGCCACAATCATGATGCCTCAGGAAACGGTCGACGAGGAAGGCAACCCGACAGAGCTTTCGGGCAGGGGAAGGCACGATCCGTGTGTTCTCCCCCGCGCAGTCCCGATGGTCGAGGCGATGATGGCCCTCGTGCTTGTCGATCATGCCCTACGGCAGCGCGGTCAGGTCGGCGACGTGGGATGACGGAGCGGGAATGGGACGCCGGCCGGTACGACAGCGCCCACTCGTTCGTATGGGAGCGGGGTAGGGGAGTCGTCGAACTGCTCGCCCCCGTGCCGGGTGAACGCATCCTCGATCTGGGATGCGGCACCGGTCACCTCACCTCTCACATCGCCGAATCGGGCGCGGAGGTCGTCGGCACCGACTCGTCCGACGACATGGTCAGGGTAGCCTCGCAGAACTATCCCCACATCCGCTTCGAGGTCGCCGACGCTCGCTCGCTGCCCTACGAGGGTGAATTCGACGCCGTCTTCTCCAACGCCGTGCTCCATTGGATTCGCCCACCTGAGGCGGTCGTCGAGTCCGTATGGCGAGCCCTGAGGCCCGGCGGACGTTTCGTCGCCGAGTTCGGCGGCGAAAACAACATCCGGACCATCATGACCGCAGTCGGCCATGCCCTCCACGCCCTGGAGACGCGCGGCGCTGAGGTCTACAAGCCTGATATGTACTTCCCGCCCCTCGACGAATACGACTCCCTCCTTGAGACCCAGGGGTTCTCCGTCGCTCGCTCCACCTACTTCGCGCGACCCACCCCGCTCGATGGCGGCGAAGAGGGAATGAGCGCGTGGCTCCGAATGTTCGGCTGGGACTACCTGTCCCCGCTATCACCCACTCAGCGCCATGAGGTGGTCGCTCACGTCGAGAAGGCCACCCGCTCAACCCTGTACACAAACGGTGGGTGGACTGCGGACTACTGGAGAATTCGGATCGAGGCGTTCAAGCCGGAATAGAAAGGCGGCGCAGACGATGACCGATGATCGTGTCATGTTTGTCGTGAACACACAATGCGCCGTTCTTCGAGGCGAACGCATCTTGATGATCGTCCGAGGCGCCGGCGTCAAACACGCCCCAGGCGTGCTCGCCTTCCCCGGCGGCAAGGTCGAAATCGATGACGGTCCCGCCGACGTGCTCGAAGCTGCAGTACGACGTGAGGTGCTGGAGGAGACAGGCATTGCCGTTTCGCCCAGTTTGGAATACGTTCGCAGCGTGGCCTTCTCGATGGACGACGGGACTCCGGTCGTAGACGTGCTCTTCCTCGGCGAGTACGTGAAGGGCGAACCACAAGTCAGCGACCCCGGCGAGGTCGCCGACATCCTATGGATGACCGCGGACGAGATCCTCGTTCACGATAAGACGCCGCCGTGGCTGAAAAACTCCATCCACGCCATCGGAGTTCATACGGAAGACACAGGCCATGAGCGATGACGGCGTGATTTTTATCGCAGCGACGCAATGCGCAGTGATCCGCGGCGATCGATTCCTCGTGATAGTGAGAGCCGACGGCATCAAGGACGCCCCTGGCGCGCTGGTCTTCCCCGGTGGCAAGGTCGAAGTTGAGGACGGGCCCGGCGACGTTCTTGAAACTGCCGTTCGCCGTGAAGTGTTGGAAGAGACGGGCATTTCCGTTTCGTCCGACTTGGAGTATGTGCGGAGCCTATTCTACGAACTGGATGACGGAAGTCCGGTCGTCGACACGCTCTTCCTCGGACGGTACGGAGATGGCGAACCGCACATCGCCGACACCAACGAGGTCGCCGAAGTCGGATGGATGACGGCTGAAGAAATCCTCGCTCACGATAAGACGCCACAATGGAACAGGCCCGACGTGCTCCGTGTCGAGGCCCTTAGAGTACATGCAGACCATGCCGGATGATCGTGTCATGTTTGTTGTGAACACACAGTGCGCTGTCCTCCGCGGCGAACACTTCCTCATGATCGTCAGAGGCTGCGGCGTTGCCAACGCCCCAGGCGTGCTCGCCTTTCCTGGCGGCAAGGTCGAGCTTGAGGACGGACCACGAGACGTTCTCGAGACTGCTGTTCGCCGTGAGGTGCTTGAGGAGACGGGCATCACCGTTTCTGCCGGATTGAAATACGTTCGGAGCAAGACCTTCGATCTGAACGACGGGACACCCGTAGTGGACGTGCTCTTCCTCGGGGAGTACGAGGAGGGTGAGCCCGAAATCACCGACCCCGACGAAGTTGCCGAGATCCGATGGATGACAATGGACGAAATTCTCGCTCACGACAAGACACCACCGCGGCTGAAGTACTCCCTCGACCGAGTCGAGGCCCTCAGACGACGGCCGACTCGCCCCCATCCACGTTGATCGCCGCGCCCGTAATGAAGCTGGCCCGATCCGAGGCGAGGAATGTGATTAGGTCTGCGACCTCCTCCGCCGTACCGATGCGCCCCAGAGGCACGCCTGCCCCCTGCTGCGCGTAGAACTCGTCCTCCGTCAGGTCGGTCCCTTCGGCCTGCAGTGCCTCCCACTCGCGCCGGAACTGTCCACTCCGCGCGAGGCCAATGCAGACCGTGTTGACCAAGATGCCGTGCGGCGCGAACTCCCGCGACATCGCCTTGGTCAGCGCGATGCCCGCCGCGCGAGATATGGTCGTTGGACCCGTCTCGGCTTCCGGCTGCTTCCCACCGATGCTCGTCACGTTGATGATCCGTCCGTAGCCCGCTTCGATCATATGTGGTATCGCGAGCCGCGAGCACCTCAGCGCCCCGAACAGCTTTGTGTCCAAGTCGCCCTGCCAAATGTCATCGCCCGTTTTGAGCAGCGGGCCACCCGCCGACTCACCGGCGTTGTTCACCAAGATGTCGATCCGCCTGAACCGGCGCACCGCCTCGTCTACAAACCGCTCGATCTGACCCGCGTCGCTCACGTCCGCGGGCACCGCCAGGACTTCCCCGCCGGTCAGAGTGCGAATGTCATCCGCGGCCCGTTCGAGTCGTGCCGGGTTTCGGGCACAGACGGCGATCTTGACACCCTCGTGTCCCATCGCTATGGCGGTCGCCTTGCCGAGCCCATCGCTCCCGCCGGTAATCAGCGCGACCTTGCCCGATAGTCCCAGTTCCACCGCTCAGCCGTCCTCCCGCCGGTACGCCTCGTCCAGCAAGTCGGTCACGTACTTGACCTCTATTGATGGGCCATACCGCTGAGTGCCATACTGGAGTTGGAGCACGCATCCAGGATTCGCCGTTGCCAGTACATCCGCCCCCGTCCGGCCCACGTTCCGCATCTTGGAGTCGAGCACGCGAAGCGAAAACTCCCTTTCTGTGATCGTGTACGTCCCGCCCGCGCCGCAGCACACGTCCGAACGCTCCATCTCGACCAGGTCCACACCCGGTATCGAGGTCAGAATTGCCCTCGGCGCGTCCGTCACTCTCTGCGCGTTGGCGAGGTGACACGAGTCCTGGTAGGTCACTCTCTTGTCCACGCTGGCCGTCGGAGGTGTAAACGGAAGGTCGACGAGGAACTCGTGAATGTCCTTGACCGTCCCGCTGAACCTAGACGCCCGGTCGGCGTATTCCGAGTCGTCTTGAAGCAGATGACCGTACTCCTTCATCCTCGCGCCACACCCTGCCGAGGCGACGATCACCGCGTCCACACCGCGCTTCTGGAAGGCTTCGATATTGTTTCGAGCAAGCTCTCTGGCCCGGTCGAGATCGCCGACGTGACTGTGAATGGCGCCGCAGCATCCCTGTCCCTCGGTTACCTCAACTTCGCAGCCGTTCCGCGTGAGCACACGCACTGCGGCGTCCATCTCCGGCCCGTGCATCAGCGGCATCACGCAGCCCGACAGCATGGCGACCCTCGCACGCACTTCCCCCTGCGCCGGGACGACCTGTCCCCGCGCCTTGAATCGCCGCTTGGAGACCGCCGGCGCGGACATCTCCAACTCTGCTAGACCGGGCGCCAGAGCAGCCAACACTTTCGTTTTTCTGATCGAAGCCTGCAGACCGCTCCACTGGTACAGCCGCAGCCCGCTTGCCAGGAGTTCGAGACGGCGCTGGTGTGGAATAAACCCGTTCAACACCAAGTTCCCCAACAGCCTGGGGAAAAACTTCTTCTCCCGCCGACGCTCGACTTGACTCATCGTCGCTTCAATGAGATTGCCGTACGGAACGCCAGATGGACACGCGACCTCGCACGCCCGGCACTGGATGCACAGGTCCCAGTGTCGGTAGACCTCCGGCGTTATCCCGATGCGCCCCTCGTTCACTGCTTTCATGAGCGCGATGCGCCCTCTCGGCGACTCCGTCTCCAGCCCCGTTTCGAGATAAGTCGGACACGCCTGGAGACAGAACCCGCAGTGGACGCACTTGTACATGTCCTCCTCACGCGGCCCGTCAGGCCCGGAGAAGGTGGGATTGGAATGTGCCGCCGTCGGCTGTGTCCACGTCATCAGATGCCACCCATGAAGCGGCCAGGATTGAGCAGCCGGTTCGGATCGTACTGTCGCTTGAGGTTTCGCATCGTGTCCATAGCCGAGGTCGGCTCCCCCCACACGTCGAGACTCTCCTTCACATGAGTTGGCGCGTGGGTTACGACCGCAGTCCCTCCGACTCTCTGTACAGCTTTGACGGTCTTGGATATCGCAGCCCTCACATGCTCGGACGATGACTCATCCTCGGCCCCAAGCCAGTGGATGTCGATGGCCCCCTGTGCCGTCTGAGTAGTGGCCCTCCACCTCAGTCGGGATGAGTCCTCCATGTCCGGCAGTGAGGCAAGCGCGCCCGGAATATCCCCTGGAAGTACGGAAGCCCTGACCCCAGCGACGAGGGTGGTCTCGTCAGCCCAACCGAAGTCCCCGATCCGCCTCCACATCATCGCCGCGTCATCGACGTCAATTACCGCAATGTGGTTGGCACCTGATCGCCGGTAGATCGAGGCAACGTCGTCGGTCTGCCGCTGAACGCTTCTCGCTCGTCCTCCGACTCGGACCATAAGTGACGGTCGTCCTTCACCTCTGCCACTTCCTCTCGCTTTCCGCTCCTGTCCATGCAGTGTCGAAATTGCCAGAGGAACGAGACTGCTCCCGAAAACCGCTAGGGCGGCGTCGAGACAACTCCCTGGCGACTCGAACATCCCCAGCACGGTCGCCTGCCGAGCCGGGAGCGGAGTGAGCTTGAACGACACTTCCGCAATGATGCCGAGCGTCCCCAGCGCCCCTATGTGCATTCGTGCCATGTCGTAGCCGCTGACGTTCTTGACGACCTGTCCGCCGGTCTTGGTAATTGTCCCGTCCGCCTGCACGGTCCTCATGCCGATGACGATGTCGCGCGGGCTCCAGTTCTGCCACGTGGCCGGTCCGCTCCAGCCGACGGCCAGAGACCCGCCGATGGTGGCGCGGTCGGGCAGAGGAGGATCGATGGCCAGGAACTGCCCGTGCCCGGCCAAGACTTCTTGGAGCCGCGAGACCCTGATGCCCGCCTCGACGGTTGCCGTCAGATCGGCGGCGTTGTGCGCCAGCACCTGATCGACTCCGGTCATGTCGATTGCAAGATCGAGCGACTCCGGGGCGTTCCCCAGGCCTGTGCGCGTCCTTCCGCCAAGGGGCGATACCGACAGGCCATGCTCCGACGCAACCGACATGGACTCCGAAATCCCTTGCGGTGACGTTGGGCGCGCTACGACCCCAGGCGCCTTCCCGTCGACGGCGTACTCACTCGTTACGCTCCCCGTCAGCGTCTCAATCGACAGCGAACGCAGCGACGCGATGGCTGCTTCGAGCCGGGCGGAGTTCGCGGACACGGAGGCGCTGCTCATACGAAGGCGTTGGCCGCCGTCTTGGCGAACCCGCCCTCAGGATGTCGCGCGCCGTGTGATGCCCCCGTTGGGAAAATCTTGCCGGGGTTGAACATCTCCCCAGACCCGAATGCGGGTTTGAGATTTGCCATGGCATCCATATCCTCCTGTGAGAACATGAGCGGCATGTACTCCTGCTTCTCCAAACCAATGCCATGTTCCCCCGATAGGACGCCCCCCGCGTCTAGACATATCTGGAGTATCTTGCCACCCGCCTCCAGCGCCCTCTCGGTGTCTCCCGGCTTGCGTTCATCGAAGAGAATGAGCGGGTGCAGGTTTCCGTCCCCTGCATGGAGCAGATTGGCGATGGGCAGTCCCGACTCTTCGGCCACCCTTTCGACCTCGCGCAGCACCTCCATGAGCTTGGTTCGAGGCACTGTGCCGTCGACGAGGTAATAGTTGGGCGCGAGCCATCCGAGCGCTCCGATGACACCTTTTCGAGCGGCCCACAGCCTCTCCCGCTCGTCGCTGCTCGTCGCTGTCAGAATTTCCATCGGTTCGTACGTCCGGCAGACGTTCGCGATCTCTTCCGCCGCCTCCTCAACCTCCTCCCGGAGACCGTCCACCTCCACGAGCAGCACCGCTCCCGCCTCTTCCGGATACCCGGCGTTCATCGAGGCCTCGGCCGCCCGGATGCACATCGCGTCCATCATCTCGATTGCCGCAGGAACGATCCCCGCGCCGATGATGCCCGAAACCGCCGAGCTTGCGTCCTCCACCGTCTTGAACACGGCGAGGAGCGTTTTCACCGACTCGGGCGCTTTCAGCAGGCGCACGACGATTTTCGTCACTATGCCGAGCGTGCCCTCCGAGCCGATCATGATCCCACGTAGGTCGTAACCTGGTGCCTCGCGCGTCTTCCCGCCGAACCAGTGCACCGACCCGTCGGCCAGCACCACCTCCATGCCAAGCACGTGGTTGGTCGTGACACCGTATGCCAGGCAGTGTGGCCCTCCGGAATTTTCCGCGACGTTGCCGCCAATGGTGCACGCCTTCTGGCTCGAAGGGTCTGGCGCGTAGTACAGACCGTACTTGCTTGCCGCCGCCGAAAGGTCGATGTTGACGACCCCCGGCTCCACGACGGCCAGTCGGTTGGCCTCGTCGATCTCCAAGATGCTCGTCATTCGTGTGAGCGCCACGACGATGCCGCCGTGTTCGGCAATCGCTCCACCGCTGAGGCCCGTCCCCGCTCCCCGCGCCACCACGGGAACGCCATGGGCCCCCGCCGCCTTCACCACGTCGGACACCTCTGCCGTGGTGCGCGGCAGCGCGACGACCGTCGGCAGCGCCCGGTCGACGGAGCCGTCATACTCGAAGACGATCAGGTCCTCGGGCCTGTGCACCACGTTCGGCTCGCCGACGACGGCGACAAGATCACGGATGAGTTCGGAGTTGCTCATGGGTCTTAGACCCCATGATAGTGAATTGGCGGTATCGCTTCAACGTGCGGACACACGCTGTTACGTCTTGTTCCTCTGAGACGCGACCGCATATAATCTAATCGGGCGCGAGCACGGGATGCCGACCGTCTCATACAAGAGAATGCTGTGCCGCCCGTCGCAGTCGTTCTATCCACGGGATGTAAGACTACGAAGTTCTTCACGAGGTAACCACAGGGAGGCCCAATAATGGCGAATCGAAAAACTATGTCGATGCCGAAGATGGTTGGCGTGCAGGCCACGGACATAACGGCCCCGCCGTCGTGGGCGATCCTTCAACGCAAGCTCATGGTTCTCATGGAGGAGGCCGCCCCCATGATGAGCCGGAAGTACGCCGAGCGAAGCGGAGCGTGGTACTGGTCGGACGACATGGATGACTATTACGAGCGATCGTATAACTGGTGTCTCTTGTATGCCCTCGGTGGAAGCGAGACCCTTGTCGACCTGGCATTGAAGCACTGGAACGCCACCACACGTCTCTTCGACGACCGCGATGGGAACCGCATCAACAACCTCGACTACTATCATGGCGATACCGCGAAGAAGCTCAAATACAGCATTCACAACGAGTATTTCAGTCTTGCCCATCCCGGTGATGCGGAGTGGCACCACATGGGCGAAGGCAACATGGCGTTTTACGATTTTGGTGTGGCTGATCCCACGATCTCGGAGAACGTCAGGCGGGCCAAGCGCTTCGCCGCGATGTATATCGGCGAGGACCCCGAGGCCCCGAACTGGGATCCCGCGCACAAAGTCATCCGGTCGCCGATGAACAGCAGCCAGGGGCCGTGGCATGACGCCCCACTCGACGCGGTCAAGGACTATCTGCACGGCGGCACATCACTCGATAACCCCGCGTGGAAGCCTCGCCCAATGGATTCGCGTGCATCGCTGTACCCAATCGTCAAGGACCTGGAGTTCGGTTGGTGGGACGACCCGGAGAGGGCTGACGAGATCATCAGGCTGTTCAACCACATCGTGTTGAACGGCGACCTCGTTGCGAACCTGTCGGCCACCGGACTCGTGACGAACGCGTACTTATACACAGGTGAGGAGAAGTACAAGAAGTGGGTCTTGGAGTACGTGGAAGTCTGGATGGAGCGCATTCGCCGGAACGGCGGTATCATCCCCGACAACGTCGGGCCGACTGGGAAGATCGGTGAGCACAGGGACGGCGTCTGGTGGGGGGGATTGTGCGGCTGGCACAGCGGATACGGTTATACGCGCCTGTTTCATTCGGTCATGGTGGCGACCGAGTGTGCCGTGCTCTTGAGCGGCGATCTCGGATACGCAGATCTCATGCGCTCTCAACTCAAGATGCTCCTCGACAACTCGTTCACCCGTGAAGACGGCCACCTCCTCGTGCCGAGGAGGGTTGGGCCCGACGGATGGGCACGGGAGAGTTCAGGAGACGGTGTCCTGCTCGGCCCGGAGGCGCTGCGGGTCTACGAGCCGGTCCACGTGTACCATATGTCGATGTCCAAGGAGGACTACGACCTCATCGTCCGGCTGCGGGAGGGAGACAAGGAGCGCGACTGGAACGAGGTGACCTTCCATGCCGACCGCAGGGCGGACTGGGAAACCGAGTACAGCCGGTTTCAGTACTACGACGGGAAGAACCCCAACTGGCCGGAAAAGGCGTTGGTAGCCCAGTACCAGCAGGCGGTGGACGCGTATGAGCGGCTAAAGGCCGACGACAGGGACGCGTTCCAACTGATCGCCGACAACGAGGAGCCTCCGAATCCGGTGTACACGAAGGTGTTGACCCAGACGATGCTGGGAAGCCCGCATTCCGTCTACCACGGCGGGCTGCTTCGGGCGACCGTGCGGTATTTCGACAAGGATCTCGTGCGGCCCGGCCTGCCGAAGGATGTCGGTGCCCTGGTGGACACCCTGTCGGCCGACGGTGTAGGTATTCAACTCGTGAATCTCAGCCGGACCGAGACACGGACCGTTATCGTTCAGGCGGGGGCATTCGGGGAGCACCAGTTTACCGAGATCAAGGTTGGCGGGAAGGTCCAGCCGCTGGACTCCAAGTATTTTGAGGTCCAGCTTCCTCGCTCAACGTCTATCCGGGTTGAGGCAGGGATGCGCCGATTCGTCAACGACCCCAGCTATGCCTTCCCCTGGCACGGCAGCACAATCCCGGCGCCGTTCCAATACTGACGGAGATTCGGTTTGGAATTGTAGGCTTCAGCGCCTGGGTAACTTTCCTGCTCTCAGTCAGAGATGCATATCAGGTCGTGTGGGGTACGTCCCTGATCCTTGTGGGAACCCTCTCACGCTCGTCCTGGGACTACGCCGCAGCAATGTTTGGGGGTGATTCCACCGGCTCCTCGCTGCCACACGCTGTCGATGGGCGTTTGCGGGTCGTCGATGAACTCGAAGAGGGCCGCTTTCATGTGCTCGACGTCGATGCTGGGCAGGTGCATCATCGAGGGGAAGGCATCGAAGTTCACGACGACGCGACGCTCACGGTCTATGGCTGCGACGTGCTCGGGGGACAGACGAGTGCTCATGAGGTGCCTCCACTATCCACGATCCCTTGCGGAGCTCGGATCAGCGGCCGGATTTCGCGTAGGCGTACTTGCTTTCCGAGGGGGTCTTACCGAACGACAATCTCGCGAGGGGAACTCGTAAGCACCTCACAGCCGTCCTCCGTGACCACCGTGGTCTCGCTGAAGGCGGTACCGTACCGTGCCAGCCGTCGGAGAGCGACGGGGTGATGGAAGACCATGCCGGGCCTGAGAACGGTATCGATGCCGGACATGATTACCGCCGTGCCATCGGCCCATGTTGGCGGGAAACCCGCCCCGACCGCGTAGCCGAAGTTGCCGTGAAAGACGAAGTCATCCCCGGCCAAGTTCATGCCCTCCCAGCCGGCCTGCGCCACCTCGTCGACGGTGATTCCCGCGCGGATGGTATTCAAGACGTTCCCCAACGCGGTCAGACAGGCCTCGGCCATGTGCCTCGCCTCGGCGGGCGGCTCGCCTATGAAGACGGTCCGCATCGTCGGGGCCGTGTACCGGTGTATGCAGCCGCCCATTTCCAGCAGCACCACGTCACCCCTTTCGAGGCGGTTGCGCTTGTGCGTCGAGTGGAGGATACCCGAACGTCTGCCCGAGGTGACGATGGGCGAAACGCACATATACTCGCTGCCCGCGGCGACTATCGCATTTGACGCTGCGGCCGCCATGTCGTTGTCGGAAGCGCCCTCGCGGGCCGCCTCTATGGCCGCCGCCATGCCAGCGTCCGTCGTTCGCGCGGCGTTGCGGATATGCTCGATCTCCCGCGGCGACTTCACCGTCTTGACGTCATCGACGATTCCCGACCCGTCGATGAACCGCACTTTCGGAAGAGCGGCGACGAGGCTGTCAAACGTCCCTGCCGGGAGGCCGTTGCTTGCCTTTTCCACGCCAATCTTCGCGGCGTCCAGCCCCTTGTCCCGAAGCGTGTCGGCGATGTACCGCTCTTCACTCCGGCCGGAAGCATAGCCCCGCCGGTCGTCGAGCCAAGTATGAACGAGCGCACCTCCCAGCTCAGGCGGAGGCACAAGCAGTGTCGGATCGCCCTCCAACGGCACGACCACACACTCGCCCGCGTTCGACGAAAACGTCTGGTATCCCGTCAGATACAGCACGTTCGGAGGGTGCTGCACGACCAGCACCTCGATGTCCCGTTCGCGCATCCCCGCCCGAACCGCAGCCAGCCGAGCCTCGTACTCCTCAACCGGAAACGCCGGCTCCTGCGGGAGGCCGTCGAGCATATCGAGCGTGGCGCGTCCGCCGGAGAGGGTGGAGTGAACTTTCATAGGTGAAGACCTTTTAAGCTGCGATGGGTAGTCTCCCAAAGGCAGTATGGCCGTAACGTTACGGCGTTTTCTGACCTTGGTAGCATCTCATCGGTGATGGCTCTCATGGTATCATCGACTTCATACTTTTCAACGAGGTATGCCACACAGATGAACAGTGAATTGGGATCTGCATATCCGTATACCGGCTGAATTCGGAGTGAGACTGCAGTGAGTTCGGGAGGGAGGAGGCTTCGGAACGTCAGGGCTCAGCGTGCGATCCGCGCGTTCCATCGTCTGGGATATGAAACCGTGCGCATCCGGGGAAGTCATCATATCCTCAAGCATCCAAAGAGGGGTATGATCGTCCTGCCGTTCCACGGAGGGACCATGAAGGTGGAACTTTTGCTAGACGCCGTCGAACGGGCAGGCGTCTCAGTGGAGGAGTTTGAAGAACTTCTGTGAGGGGGTCGAGCTATGTTGTACTCAGTCGTAGTTCATACAGCCGAAGAGGGCGGATTCTGGGTTGAAGTTCCGGCATTGCCCGGCTGCTACTCCCAAGGTGAATCGCTAGAGGAATCCCTCCGGAACGTCAGAGAAGCCATCGAATTGTATCTTGAGGTGCTAAGAGACGAAGGTCGGGACGTGCCAAAGGATGCCGAAGTCGTCTACCAGGTAAGCGTGGCAGTATAGCCGAGTGAGCGCCCTACGGTCGTCCAAGAAGCAATCCACGAGGTCCTGCGCCGGCCCGACGAAAGCGTCGAGTGAACTCTCATGCGCTAAGACCTCTTGGGTAAGGAGTGCCCCCCCTCACATCGTCAACCGACGATACAGGAACAACAGCCGGCGCGGCAGCTGCAGGATGTCGTCGAGGATCTCGTAGCCCATGTCCTGGCACATGGTGGCGAGGTAGTCGTGGCCGTTCTTGTCGACGGTGAGCGCGAAGGCGGTGATGTCCTTGGCCTTGGCCTCGTCGAGGGCCATCTTGGTGTCGTGGACGGCGTACTCCTTCTCCACACCTTCGCGGCTGTAGCCCCTGTCCTGCGGCCTGCCGTCGCTGATGAGGAACAGTAGCTTCGTCTTAGCGTCCAGAGCGTCCAGCTTGGACGTCGCGTGACGAATGGCGGGCCCCATGCGCGTCGCGTGGAGGGGCGAGATGCGATCGATCCGTCTCTTGATGCTATCCGAAAAATTCTCCTCGATGTCCTTGATGGTGTAGAACTCGACGTTCTCCCGCCCGTAGCCTGAGAAGGCGTAGATGCCGTACCGGTCGCCAACGGCTTCCAGGGCATTGATGAGCAGGACGCAGGCCTCCTTCTCCAGGTCGATGATGCGCTTGTAGGAGCGACGCATTCCATCGCCGCGTCGCGTTCGCAGCCACGTCATGTACTCGACGGGGTCGTCCGGGGCGTCCCAGTCCTCGCCCTTGCGCGAATCGTCGACTGCCTCAGCCGTCGACGCGCTCGTGTCCAGCAGGAACACGACCGCCACGTCGCGCTGTACCTTGTTGCGCCGCCAGTACAGCTTGTCGCTGGGACTTGACCCGGTCCTGATATCGACAATCGCCTCGATCACGTCGTCGATGTCGATCTCATCGCCGTCCTCCAGCTTGCGCTGCTTGCGGAACATCTCCGGTACGAGCAGCTCGAACTGTCGCCGGATCTGGTTCACCAACACCGAGTAGCCCGCTAGGGTCTGCCCGTAGTAGGCGGGGTCGCCCTCGCTCATCTGCTTCTGGCGAACGATGCACCAGCGAGGCTTGTAGTCCTCCGCGCGGAAGTCCCACTCGTCATAGACGAACGTCTGCGGCTCGTCCGGGTCGATCGGCCCGCCGTCCTCGTCCACGTGCACGAATTGTCCCTGCCCGCGGTCGGGATGCGACGGCGCTGTCATGCTCGCCTCTTTGAGCATGTTCTGGGCCATGTCGGCGGTCATGTCCTCGGCCTCGCCGAACTCCATCGCGTCGAGGTCGAGCTCCGCGCTGTTCTGGATAAGCTCCTGGAGCATTTCCTGCGTGATCTCTTGCGAGTCGCCGTCGGCAGAGCCATCGCTGCCCTTCTGAAGCCGAAGCTGTTCGAGGAGCTGCACCATCTCCGGCTTGAAGTCGCCGCGGTAGTCCACGTCCTGGCTGGTCTCGTACTCCTGCTCGCCGGGAGACTTCTCCTGCGACTCCGCGCCGAGGCCCTCCATGAGCGACTGGATGATGTCGTCCTCGGCCTCCGACTCCATCGACGACTCGTCGGTGTCGTCGCCGAGATCGAGGTCCTGGAACTCGTCCTCGTCGAGGGGCACGTTCGGGATCTGTAGCAGGACGGCGTAGATGCGGAGCATCGCCTCTGCCGTGTCCTCGACGGTCGTTCCGAAGGCATTCGCCCGCCGCGCGATGGACGCGATCTTGCGCGCCTCCTCGATGTACTCCACCGGCGTGGGCAGGCTCTCATCCGCCCGCAACGTCACACGGACGAGGAACTCGACCATTGCCTCGCGAGCGGGCATCTGTGTAATCTCGGGACGCGCCGCGAGCGCGTCGGTCTGCACCCGCGCATAGCTCTTTCTCATGCCGAGGTACTCGGTGAGCACCCGAATATCCAGCCGCCCGCCCTCGATGATCGTGAACAGGTCGAGCGAGAGTTTTCTGTCCTCAAGGAGACTGAAGAGACGTTGGATATCGGTCACCCACTCCGGCCTATCTCCGTTCGACTCAGCGGCCTCTAGCACTCGACTCTCGAGTTTGGGCCGCAGGTCTTTGAATACCGTCGACGGTATATCGAACTCGAACCAGAAGCTGCCGAACTCCAGCCGTGCAACTTGGTGAGTCGAGATTACCTTGAACAGCGCGAAGTTCTCTTCCTTCGTCTGATACCGGTCGGCGATGGCCGGCACGTAGACGGTAGAGCCTTCGGTCGTCGGAGAGTCCGGCGCAAGCCACCCGATGCGCTTTTCGGCAAGCTCCTCGCTCGCGGCGACCTTTACCTCAGCCCCCGCGAGTGCCTGGCAGTACATCTCCATAAGCTCTTTGATCCGCTCGAACTCGATGTTGGCCGACAGGGCGTCGAGCTCAGTCTGGGAATGGGCCGACTCCAGCCTAAAGTAGGCCATACCGGCGTCACGGTTGCGCTGGAGGACTCGGACGCCTTCGAGGTACCACTGCTGAAGCTGGAGGATCGTCACCCTTTCGAGGGCTTTCGGGCAGCTCTTGATGAAATCTGGGATCGCGCTCGGCGCGTGAGTCATCAGGTCTTCCGACATCTCCAGCACCGGTTCGTGGTGCTCGGTGTCGAGCTCCCAGAGCGCCTGCGACACTTCCAGCATCGCTCCCGCGAGGTTGCCGACGCCGCTCTCACGTAGCGCGTCCGACAGGGCGATAAAACGTCCTCGCTGACTGGCCTGCACCCTCGGCAGCGACCGGGCCGTGGCGTCGAACACGTTCTTGACCTGCCGCCATCCGGTCTCCGCGACCGCGTAGGACAGCGCGATGTATGCCTGGTTGTGCTCGCCCAGGGCAGGGAAGATGCGCTCCCCAAGGACGATGCAGTCGGTCGCCACGTCGTACGACCGCCGCGAGACGTACTCCAGGAACGCGACGAACCGGTCGAGGTCCTCGATTTCGAGCGACTGCACCAGCTTAGGACTGGAGTCGAAGAACTTGCACGCCAGCGTGCCCGACTTCCAGGTGCCCTTGTACAAGCGGCGGCCCATCATCGCCCAGGCCTCGACGTGCCGCGCTCGGAGCTTCTGCAGGGTGCCGTGACTCGCGTTGAAGTAGCACGCCGCCAGGGTTGGAGAGTCTTGGCAGAGCCGCAGGCCGCACTCCGACCACTCCTCGAAGCGGCTGAACGGCATTAGGCTCACGATCTTGGCGCTCGACTTGTAGTACTGCGCGGCAGACTCCCACGAGCGGACTGTCTGCTCCGCCAGCCGAACGCCCATGTTCGCCCACATCGAAAGCTGCTGGGAGTTCAGCAGGTCCGACATCTTGTGCCATGACCGGTCGAACTCCTCGATGGTGAGTGGAGGATATTGTTCGAGGGCCGTCCGAACTCGCAGCCGAATTACTTCGATGTCTTCCACAAGTCCTCTCCGTCGTCGATGGTTTTCAGGATGCGGACGAAGCCTTCTACTATCATACCTGTCGCGCCCCAGATCAGGTGCCCGTTATGGGCATAGGTCGCACGACGTTGCACCGCCCCGTTCACGAGTCGAGTGTCGTCCCGCAGGTTGCGCCCGTTCAATATAGCTTCCAATGGCACCTCGACTACCTCGGCCACCTCGATGTTGGGCTTGAAGTCGTAGCCGCCCGGAATTGCTCCCACGTAGGGCGTCACCACGAAGTCGGAGATCGTCACAATGTCGTCCAACTCGCCCAGCACCGTCACATCCGCCGGGTCGATGGACATCTCCTCCCACGTCTCACGCAAGGCGGTGTCCAATAGCGTCGTGTCGCCGGACTCCCAGCCCCCGCCGGGAAACGCGATCTCGCCCTTGTGCTTTTCGACGTGCTCGCTCCGCTTGTTGAACAGGACGTGAGGCTTCCCGTCCTTGGGGTAGACGAGCACGAGGACGCCGGCGCGGGCCATGGAGGAATCGTCAATCGAGCGCTTGCAATGCCGCGCCAGGGCTTGTTTGATTGCGGACTCGACCGGGGTTGCGGGCATTGGTTGGGATCGCATAGAGACCGGTGCGCGGCGCTATCCCAGGACTGTTGCGGAACAATCCCGCAAGGACGCTTCACACCGACTAGTCTGCTCCGCTAGTTGACTATTGTGCAGGTTCGACGCCATGAACATAAGCCCCAATCAACCTGACGTAGGAGCGACCCTTGTGGTCGCCCGTCTCTGGCCCTCGTCATTCCCGCGAAAGAGGGAATCCGCAGTCCTTCACGCAAACCCTGCGGCTCTTCAGCGACTGGTAACGAGGCGAATCACTCGAATATGGAATTAATCACCTCGTCCACACTCGCCTGCAGGGAGTGATCGTCCGTAACCGCCCAGTTCACCGCGACCTGGCACGCCCGTCGCGGCGCGATGCCCCCCGAGATCATCTTCCCGGCGTAGATCAGCAGGCGTGTGCTTGCGCCCTCGGCCAGACCGTGCTCCTTGAGGTTCCGTACCTTCTCGCCGAGCTTCGCCAGTCGCATTGCCGTCTCAACGTCGACGCCTGACTCATGCGCCACGATCTCGGCCTCGGTCTCCTTCGGCGGATAGTCGAACTCTATCGCTATGAAGCGCTGCCTCGTGCTGTGCTTGAGGTCCTTCAGCGCGCTCTGGTAGCCGGGGTTGTATGACATCACCAGTAGGAAGCCGTCCGCGGCCTCCAGAAGCTCGCCCTTCTTCTCCACCGGCAGGATGCGCCGGTGGTCGGTCAGCGGGTGAATGAGCACCGTAGTGTCCTTGCGCGCCTCGACGATCTCGTCGAGGTAGCAGATGCCGCCGGCCTTCACGGCGCGGGTCAGCGGCCCGTCGATCCAGATCGTCTCCTCGCCCTGCAGGAGGTAGCGGCCGACGAGGTCGCTCGCCGTCAGGTCCTCGTGACACGCGATGGTCACCAGAGGCAGGGTGCCGTTGAACGTCCCATCCCCGTCCGACGACGACGCGCCGTCGTTCTGGGAAATCCTGGTCATCGGCTGCCTAAGCCGGTACGACATGTACTCCACAAACCGGGTCTTCCCGCAACCGGTTGGGCCTTTGAACAGCACGGGAATCTTCGACTTGTACGCGACCTCGAACAGCTCGACCTCGTCCCCGATGGGCACGTAGTACGGCTCATCGATGAGGTGATACTCCTCGATGATGTAGCTGCGGTAAAGGGTCTGCGTCTTGGTGGTCATCGTGTGGTATAGCTTCCTAATTCTGCGGCGCTCTCTCGCACCAAAGGTTCGTTACTTTGCGTTTCAGCCCTTCAAGACTGCCGCTATTGTCAATAACCGCGTCGGCGTGCTCGATTCGCTCTCGCTCCGTGGCCTGTGAACCGATTCGCGCCCTGATGGCCGTCTCGTCCAGCCCGCTCCTCGCCTGCACCCGCGCTACAACCTGCTCTACGGGCGCCGTGACTACCCATATCTCGTCCAGCATCCGCGTCCATCGGGACTGCTGCTTGATCGCCTCAATGAGTAGGGGAACCTCGATGACGACTACCCGCGCTCCCTTGCGCTCATGGCCTGCAATGCGTTCCTCCAGAAGCTGCCGGACGATTGGGTGGACGATCGCATTCAGTCTCTCGCGGGCCTGCTCATCGCCGAATACGATGCCGCCGAGCCTCTTCCGGTCGATCCTTCCATCAGCGTCGAGGACCCCTTCCCCAAACGCTTCTACGACCTCCCGCCATCCGGGCGTGCCGGGTTCATACGCTTCGTGGCCAACCTTGTCGGCCTCGATGACCTTAGCCCCCAGCGTACCGAGCAGCCGAGAGACTTCCGACTTGCCGGTCCCGATCCCGCCTGTAAGCCCGATGACAAACATAGCCCTCGGCCACCGATCCCAACCTTGACATGATAGCAACGCCCTTCAACGAGGGTCAAGCAAAGGTGCGAGTGGGTAACTGTTCAGTCTCCGTGAGTTGAATTGCGAAGACCCCCCTCTCTGTGTCTCTCCCCCCGGCGGGGGAGAGATTGTAGATTCTTCGTCGCTTCGCTCCTCAGAATCACCATGGCCTTGCGAAGGCCACATAAGAGGATGAAAACGGGTTGGCGCCGGTAACGGGCAACCACAAGGGTTGCCCGTTACTACAACAGGTATACCGGAGCCTATTTTCATAGCAATTAGCCATGCCGGTTGCCACCGGCACCATGGAAGATGAAAATGGCGACAATCTTTCCGTTGATAGTCGAGTGTTGGCGGGGACCGGAGACTGGATTCCGGCCCCGTATCGGGGTACGGGGCAGGCTCTCCGCCGGAATGACGGATGGTGGTGGAACACAGGCTGTTTTCAGAGGAATGACAGTAGGAGGACAATTCCTGAATATCTCACCGACTCTGAACAGTTACGTGTGAATCGGTTCAATTGACATAACCTTGTTCATCTGATATCCCATACTCGATCCATTGGGTGGGAGAATTGACGATCAAAAGGAGGATTCAATGGCAGGACTAAGGAAACTCGCCGGCGCCTATCTGATCGGTCTGGCCGTGGTGGTGGCAGTGTACTTCATCATCAACAGGGTTCTCGCCGAGTCCTTCGACTTCGACGTAGTGACCACATGGTACGTGCTGGACGTACTGATGCTCATCGGGCTCGTCCTTGGACTGGTGTTCAATTACGCCGCCAAGCGAGACTCAAAGGGTCCTGCCGCCTCCGAAGCTGTCACTCGACAGTACCTAGAAGTCAACGTGCTCTTCTACTCAACAGTCGCCGTCACGATCCTGTTCCTTCATAACTGGCTCGCGTTCCTGGCCCTCGGCTCGGATAGCCTGGACGGCAACCATCAGGCATTGGTGATCTGGGCAGTAGTGGACACGCTGCTGCCGATTACGCTTGGCATTACGGGTTGTCACCTCTGGTGCGGGACCTCCGAGTCTTGAGGCAACTCGGCCACCCAGGACGCGATACGCTGGCAATCAAATGAGGTTTCGCGCCTCGGCTATCGACCTGAGCTTGGCATCGGTAATATGACTTGTCACGACCGGGTTGTCCGCGAAGGTCGCAAATCCGCTACGATTCTGTGTCACCACGATCAGGTAGAGGACCCCAACTGCTTGACGGAGACTCATTATGTACGACGCAACATCCACCTATATCGACCTGGAACGCAGCGGTGTGGACACAGCGGTGCTGCCGGTCGGGGCCATCGAACAGCATGGGCCGCACCTGCCCCTGTCCATGGACTGGTTTCAGGGCGAATTCGTGGCGAGGCAGGTGGCGGAACGGCTCGACGCCTACCTGCTCCCTGGTATGCCTTTCGGGTGCTCGCAGGCCCACACGGGCTTCCGAGGAACGATTTCCCTCGCCCCTGAGACCCTCGGCGCGGTCGTCAAGGACATAGTGACGAGCCTGCTGGATCAGGGGTTCCATCGCATCGCGGTGCTCAACTTCCACGGCGGCAATCTCATTCTCAAGCTCGCCGTGCGTGACTTGAACCTCAGCCAGTCCCAAGGCAAGGTCGTGCTGGTAAGTCCCGGGCAGGATGGGGGAGTCAAGCTACGCGAGATATTTGAGGGTTACGCCGACGAGCAGCACGCCGGTGACCTGGAGACCTCAGTCATGATGCACGCCGCGCCCGAGCAGGTTGGTCCGTCGCGGATCGACCACGTTCCAGGCGTTGGCCCCGTGTACTTCGACTACCTCGCCATGAAGGAGTTCTGCCCCGACGGCGTGTGGGGGCGTTCGAGTCTGGCCACGGCCGAGAAGGGGAGGCTTGCGGTCGAGGCAATGGTGAGTTACACGGTGGAATACCTCCAAGATACTTTTGCGAGACTGGGCGTTCCAGCCCAAGAGAACTGCGAGGATTGAAAGGCATGAACGTAATCGACAGAGTGCTTATTGCAGGAGGCCCGGAGCCACGCTCCAGGGCCTTGGCGGGCGTCCAGCTTTTGTCTAACGGCGACCTCCTGGTGGGATACCGGCTCGCCAGCCGACACCCC
The DNA here is from genome assembly GCA_965247555.1 of Dehalococcoidia bacterium. Classification (GTDB taxonomy): domain Bacteria; phylum Chloroflexota; class Dehalococcoidia; order Lucifugimonadales; family VXLM01; genus VXLM01. The sequence goes on from CBDFHR010000009.1 coordinate 1,783,808, forward strand.
GTGGGCGACCACGACATGATCGACGATGGAGCCGTGGTGACGACTCGCTCGAAGGACGGTGGACGAACTTGGTCGGAGTCGCATCCCGTCGCCGCGCTTCCCGGCTGGGACTGCAGCGGCGGCAACCGCATGGTTCTAACGCCCGACGGTGACCTCGTCATGTTTGTGATGAAGGCCAGCCGTGTGGGGACTCCGGAGTCGCATGTCCACCCAATACGCTCTTCTGACGGCGGTCTAACCTGGGGGCAAATGGGCAATGAAATCGCCCTGTTCGGGACATTTACCGAGCCTCACGCCATGGACCGCGCGCTGATCACAAGCGATGGAGAATGGATGCTCCCCATCTACGGCACGGACGATCCGGGCGGGCACACCTACGCCGCTGTTGCGTTCTCATCGGACATGGGGAGGACATGGGGAAGCAAGGCAGTGGTGGCCCGCTCGTCCAAAGTCACCTTCTACGAGCCGGCCATAACGAGAATGCCCGACGGTCGGTTCATGGCCGTCATCCGCACTCAGAACCCGCCCTTCGACAGCTACTTGGCCTATTCCGCCGACGAAGGTCGGACATGGACGGAGCCCCGTTCCCTGCCGTTTCAGGGACAGACCCCGTTCCTCTTCCAACTCCGCTCCGGCGCCATAGCCTGCTTCTACCGCGACCGCGACCCACAACGACCCGGTGTGAGCGTAAGCGTAACCCCAGACGGCGGCAAAGAATGGACGTATGCCGCGCAGGTCTACCGTGGCACTGACTGGAACTGCGGTTACCCGTCTGCTATACGGCTCCCGGACGGACGTCTCTTCTGCGTCTACTACTCTTGCTATGAAGGCTTTGGTTCAGAAGTCCATGGCGTCTACATCAGCGAGGATGAGTAGCGGGCGAGCGCCGCGACGGATTCGCCTACTTTACTGTCTCTCCGTATAAGGAAATGGGCGAGAATTGAACGTCCTGTTACAATCACGCCTGTTCTAGATTGGATGTTTGACCCACATTTTGCGGGCTATGAGTAGGGGAAACGCGCCATGTCCTTGGTCCCAAAAGTGATGAGCACCCAGCACCCGGATAACGCTACGCCGGCCCCCTTTGCTGACGAGGCGGGAGTGCTGAAAGGAGAAGGGGAGGTGGCTGAGGCCGTCAGCGTGTTCGCCATGGGATGCGATGAGCAGATGTGGGACTCCGAGGGCAAGGAAGCCGACAATCAGGTCGTGCGGAAACTGCTCACGAATTACCCGGACTTCTTTCAGAATGAACGTCAGCTTGGTCGCGACATCGCCCTTACCCTGCGTGTTCCGAATCCCCGTATCGAGCGCGATATGAGAAAGTCCATGGTCGAGGCGCTCCCAGAGCGTGCCTTCGGCCTGGGATACGGCTCTAGGCTTCTATGGCGACGCACATGTCGCTCCCAGGAGGTCATTCTTCCCATGACGACCTCTGCCGAGGAACTTTCCTTGGTTGAGGCCTACTATCGAAGAATCATCGTCGGACAGGAGGACCGCACCCTGCTCGACGGCCAGTCCGTGAAGGACTGGGTAGGCGAATTCCTCCCCAAGGGTGTCCGGGTGATTCCTCTCATCGAGGACATGGAGCACATACTCTATTGCGACCGCATTGTGGAGGAGTATGTGCAGGACAGGGACTTGCCGTACCAGCGAGTGTTCCTCGCCCGTAGCGACCCCGCGCTCAACTATGGCATCGTCGGCGCCGAGCTGATCCTGAAAGTGGGGCTGCTGCGCCTCCACAACCTCGAACGGAAATTGGGACTGCCTCTGTATCCCATCATCGGCGCCGGGTCCGTGCCGTTTCGCGGTCACCTGACCCCCGTGAATGTCGAACGCGCTTTCACCGAGTACCCCACCGCGCACACCTTCACCGTCCAGTCCGCCTTCAAGTACGACTACGAGCAGGAGGCCGTCCGCGACGGCATCGCGCAGATACGCGCCCACGAGAGGGGCGAGCCTGTGCCCGTTGCACAAGAACGGGCCGTTGACATAATCGACAAGACTACTGCCGAGTATCAGGCTCATGTGCAGCGGTTGACCGAGGTCATCAGGACCGTGTCGCCCCACGTGCCAAAACGGCGTGAGCGAAAGATGCACGTCGGTCTCTTCGACTACGGTCGCTCTCTCGGCGGAGTCGGCGGGGTGACGCTGCCCCGCGCTATCGGTTTCTCTGCTTCCCTCTACTCCATCGGCGTCCCACCGGAACTGCTGGGCTTGGCATCCCTAGACGAAGACGACCTCGCCTTCGTCCGGGAGGTCTACCCAAGCATAGACGGCGACCTTCGCGCGGCTCTGAGCTTCGCCAATGAGCGACATGTGAAAGAGTTGCTCGGCGAACCGTACCTGGACCTTTTGGGCCAGTTTACGGACGAGCTGGACCGGGTCCATGAGGGATTAACCAGTGCAATCTGGGCCAGCCTCAACCGCGATAGCACAACCGTGGAGATCGACCACTACATTCAAGGGGCCGCCCACCTCCGCCTCTTCCTCGGCTAGGGCAGCGGGCAGCCTCTAAGCCGTGTCCCCGTCCAAGTGACCGGCGTCATTGAACCTGCTGATCCGCCATAGGTTGACATTGGTACGTGTCCGGCCGTCTATGTGCCAGCTGTCCACGTCGATGGAGAACTCGAAGATCGCCGTGTTGCGAATGCTGAGGAACCACAGCCGGTCGGTGCCCAGAAGCCGGGCGATGACATGGGTCAGAATGCCGCCATGGGAGAAGACCAGCACCCGGTCCGTGTTGTCGTGTTCGGCTATCAGCCGGTCCACCACGCGATGCGCGCGAGCGGTGATCTCGTCGTGGGTCTCGGCTCCTTCCACGATATCGAGGTTGCGAGTTTCGTTGAATTCGCGGAGGGTTTCTGGAAAACGCTCTTGCAGTTCAGCCCAAGTGAGACCGGAGAAAGCCCCTACATCGTGCTCCATCAGGTCGTCCCACGCTTGTATAGGGAGGTCCCAGTTCGACGATGCGATCCGTGCCGTTTCGTGTACGCGGCTGAGCGGGCTGGTGTAGATATGGGTTGGGGAGTATTCCTCTCGCTCCAGTCGCGACCCGAGAAGGCCGGCCTGCAATCGTCCCGCGTCCGACAGCGGGAAGTCCGCTCGGCCCTGCCAACGCCCCTCGGAGTTCGCCGTGCTCTCGGCATGTCTGATTAGGATCAAATTCATTGCGCGCACAGACGCAGAGTTTACCATACGGGGGTCAGGTTCTGTCGCGTTGGTCTATTTGCCAGGCCAATCGCATTTCACTCAGAGCCTGCCTAGGCAGAGCCTCCCAACTCACCCCTCTGGACTCCGGCCTTCGCCGGAGTGACGGTTAGCGGTGTGTTTACCAAGTCTAAATGCGATTGCCTTGATCCATTTGTGCAAGGCATTTGCCTTAACTACCGGCACGCATAGCGGATGCAACCGAGCGCAGTCCCTAGACCCCGCCGCGTAAACGCCATACAATATGCGCTGGACATCACATGCGAAGAGGTACCGCATCTTAATGGAACCGACAAACCCGAGCGCGCTCACGATCAAGGAGCGAATTCACGCGGGCGAGCAGGTGCTCGGCGTAAGCGTTTCTCCAAAGGTGTCGAAGGGCCGGCTTGAAGACATCATTGCTTCAGGCCCGTACGACTTCGTCAGCACGGACAGCCAGCACACCGCCTTCAATGAGGAGACCATCGTCGAATTCTGCGAGATGGCTGCCGAAATCGGGATTCACGTTCAGTTCCGCATCAAGCACACTCGTCATACGTATCTGATCGGCAACTACCTCGATCTCGGCCCCACAGGGGTCGAGGTGCCACAAGTCGAGACGGAGGAGACGGTCGAGGAGGCGGTCGGGAACTTCTATTACATTCCCGACGGCGTTAGGAGCTGGGGAGGCCGAACGCGTCTCGGATTTGATAAGCGTGGCGGCGATCACGTGGCCTACCGCAAATGGTGGAACTCCACCGGCGTCCTTTGGATTCAGATAGAGTCGCTCCACGCCGTCTCGAATGCGCACATCCTGGCCAAGCCGGGAGTTGACTGTCTCTCGTTCGGGCCGATGGATCTGACGCTTGACATCGAAATTCACCCCAACCACCCGTTCCGAACAGTCGACGATTGCGTTAGGCACGTACTCAAGCAGCTCGAAGGCACCGGCACCAAGCTGGTACACCGCAACAACACGCCGGACACCCGCCAGAAGTACATCGACATGGGTGTACCGATCTTGCTCGAACTGGTCCGCTAGAAAATCACCCAAGAAGGAAGAGACAAACCATGGCACAACTCGGCAGTGGCGAATACACATATGAAGTCTCCGGCGAGAATTGGGGAGAACTGCCCGACGGCTGGGTCTATCAGGAGGCCACGGCAGTCGCCGTGGACAGCAGCGACGACGTCTACGTATACAATCGCGGCGGACACCCGGTAATCGTCTTCGACAGTGACGGGAAGTTCCTGCGTTCGTGGGGTGAGGATATCTTTATCACACCCCATGGAATCACTATCGGCCCCGACGACTCGGTATTTTGCGTCGACGTGGGCGACTGCACGGTCAGAAAGCTGTCGACCGACGGGAAGGTGCTTTTCACACTGGGCGATCCCGGCAATCCCGCTCCTCCCATGAGTGGCAAGCCGTTCGGGCGACCTACGCACGTGGGTGTCGACCCGCGCAACGGCAATATCTACGTTGCCGACGGGTACGCCAACGCTCATGTTCACAAGTACGATCCGGACGGGAACTATCTCGGAACGTGGGGCGAGTCCGGCACCGACGTGGGACAGCTCAACATCGTCCACAACATCGACATAGATAGCGACGGTTACGTCTACATCGGCGACCGCGAGAACCATCGTGTGCAGATATTCGACGAGAACGGGAACTACGAGACGCAATGGGTGAACATGTCGCGAGCCGCCGCGGTGTATATTGACAGGCGCGGAGAGAACGACATCGTCTACGTTGGCGAATACTTCGCAGGGATAGGGTCAAATGCGATAGGTACCGATCTCGGGCCTCGCGTGTCCATCTATCAGACGGATGGGACCCTGTTGGCGCGAGTCGGCAGGGAGAGCTACGGCGACGAGGCCGGCAGGTTCTACTCGCCGCACGGTATCGCCGTCGATTCCAGAGGAGATATCTACGTTGCCGAGGTCTCGTACAGCGACTACGGCAGGCTGATGGAACCACCTCGGGAATTGCGGTCGATGCAGAAGCTGGTCAAGACCGGAGCGTAGTTCTGCCGTACGTCCAAAGGTGCTGAAGTGTCAGCCGTAACCGCAGGAACACTTTCGAATTCCACCATCAGTGCGGCCACGATGCCTCAGCACCCACCAAACGAGCTATTCTGTGCCGGAAAGGCCGTTTTCTCTATGTAGGCGGCCAAAGTGCCGATGCTAACAACGAGAAGAGGGCCGTAGGGGATGTGTGCTGAGGTTACCCCGTGAAGACAGAATAGTGAAGCGCGTGTCGTTGCCCGACGCTAAAGAGTTTTCTCTCTCCCGCCTCAGCTTCCGTCGCAACGCGAATCAGGCGAATCTTCTCATGCTCGTGATTCTCCTGGTGGCCATTCTGGTCTGCATTGCGAGTTTCTGTTCATTCCATGGTGTTCAAGATGCCCTACATGATGACTTGGACGTCTTACGTCACGCTGAAGGGACTGTTGTCGTCACAGATGACACAGTGGCCAGGACCGAGCAGGCGATATCGATCGGACGAACCCTGCTGCTCGTTGTGGGAGTTATCAGCGTCCTTGTAGCGCTGTTGACCATGCTTCGGCTGATAACCATCGGCTTGCGCTCGGTGGCTCTGGAAGTCTGGATACGTCGTATGGGTGCCGGGGACCTAGACTACAGGGTTGAGATGGAGGGGAAAGATGAGATATCCGAATTAGCCGTCGCACTCGAAAAACTGAGACAGAGTTCCATAAAAGCGCAACAGTTGAACCTCGTTGAGGAGCTGTCGAAGGGACTTCAGGAAAAGAACGAAGAGTTAGAGCGTGTCTTGGAGGAGCTTCGGCAAGCACAGGACCAGGTCATCCTGCGCCAGAAGCTGGCAGAGCTTGGGGAGTTGACCGCAGGGATCGCTCACGAGATCAGAAATCCGCTAAATTTCGTGAAGAACTTTACTCAGGCCTCGGAAGAGTTGCTTGTGGAACTGGGTGAAGAGCTTGACGAGAGCTTAGATGAACTGGGCGATGAGAAGAGAAAAAACATCGCTAAGATATCTCAGGACCTGACGGACAATCTGGAACGCATCCGCTCACACGGCGACCGCGCCAACCGCATAATTCGCAATATGCTCATGATTGGTCGCGGTGGCGGTGAGATGGAAGTGGTGAATTTACACGACCTGCTCAAAGAACACACAATGCTCGCCTTCCACAGCGTACGTGCCAATGACCTGAGCTTTCAGCTAGACATTAGGAATGACTTCGACCCGAACGTGGGCGGGGTGTCACTTGTCTCTGAGGACATGGGCCGTGTGATCATCAATATGGTTACGAACGCGTGTTACGCGACCGATGAGAAGCGCCGTTCGATTGAGGGCGGTTCCGAGTCTTTCATGCCAACGATCTGGCTGAAGACAGAACGAAAGACTAATTCAGTTGACATACGGATCAGAGACAACGGGACGGGTATCCCTCCGGAGGCAATGGAGAAGGTTTTCAACCCATTCTTTACTACAAAGCCGACGGACAAGGGAACCGGACTTGGGCTAAGCCTTTCGAATGACATAGTTCGAAGGCATGGCGGCTCAATTACGGTCGCTTCCGAACCGGGAGAGTACACCGAAATGAGAATCTCGCTTCCGGCTTCGCATGCGGTTCCCTTGGACGCTTATGACGAGTAAATAGGTGGATTTGAGCCTATCTTGGGGCCTGTTCAACCACATGCGATGACTTGAGTTAGTCCGGGTGGCCATTCCCCGCCCAGCTAGGGATCGCTGCTTGTCCACTCATCCTTGTCAGGGTCATATAGTTCAACAGTTCTTTGGATTGATCCACCGGCCACTAGTATCCGGCCGTCGTTTAGCAGTGTCGCCGTGTGCTGGGAGCGCTCGACGGACATCGGAGTGATCTCAGACCACAACCAGGTCTCGGGCTCCATGTACTCCGCGGTGTTGGCCGGGCCTTCAGCCGTTGAACCTCCGATCGTAATGACTCGACCATCCGCGAGCAGTGTGCTTGTGTGGCCCATTCTCCCGTGCACAGTGTCCGGGGCCTTGCGCCATTCGTTTGTCTTGGGATTGAACACTTCGCTGCCGGGAGTGATGCCGCCCTTGGCTCTGGACATGCCGAAGCCCCCGGTGAATAAGACCGTCCCATCAAAGAGAACCGTGGCCGTATTTGCGAACGTCTTGCGGGCCATCGACGCCGTCCGCATCCACTCCCCTATGTTGGGGTCGAATACTTCGGAGGACGCTAGCCCTTCGGCCTGATTGTACCCTCCCGCGACAAGCACTCGGCCATCTTTCAGCACCACGGCAAGGCCGCCGCTGTGCCCCTCTCGCATGTCGCTGGCCTGCGACCATGTGTCCGTCTCAGGGTCATAGACTTCGGTCGATAGAAGCGCTCCAACCGCTGAAATGTTTGCAAGAATGCCGAGGCCGCCCAGGGTCTGACCGACTCCTCCTACTACTGCCACCCTGCCGTCCGGGAGCGACAGCGTGAAGTGACCCCGCCGCACGGTTCTCATGCTCGTGTACTCGGACCATTTTCCCGTCTCCGGGTCGAATATTTCCGTTGTTCCTATGATTTGGAGCTTTTCATTCATCCCGCCCGTGACGATCAATCGTCCGTCTTCCAGGAGGGCGGCGGAGTGCTCCGTCCGAGATTCCGTCATCTTGCCCGCCTCAGTCCACCGGTTCGTCTCAGGATCGAACATCTCGGAAGTGCGGAGCGGATTGAATCCCTCGTCCATTCCGCCTGCGACCAAGACCCTCCCATCCGGCAACAGAGTCGCGCTGTGGTAAACACGGGAGTGGTGCATCGCCCCGAGCGAGTCCGATTCCACACTGATTGGGGTCAGACTCGCTACCACGCTAGTCGGAGTCGGGTTGACTTCGGCAGGCTCTGCCTGGTGGTTACGGGAACTACAAGCTGCCAGCGTGATGAGCAGCGCGACCCCAGCAAGGATTGTTACCGAAGCCTGCATCGACATACGTGCAACCCGTTCCACATGGCATTCACTATTGGTGCGTCTCTGCAATTCGAATCACTCCACGAGATTCGACTGTCACTTAGTTCAGATAGTGTTTATGCGCACTTGGAATCCATGCTGTCCGTGATCCCGTAGGCGACGGCTGAGACGGGGTTACTAGATAGACAGTATCACACATACGATCACGAAGATGGGTGACAATTTGGGAAACGCTGCGAGACAAAAGCTGCACATAATTCCTGGCATTACGGCAGTTGATTTGGTCTGCTCGGTCACAAGATGAGGTCTTGCCGCAGATCATCACGGATTCTCGGGTTATAGGCTCCCTTCAGATATTAGAACCCCTATGGCGTATGAACGTTGTACTATTCATGAGCATGTCGCACCGTTCGAGCCCAATGAACCGCTTCTCAGTACCCGTTCTCATCGTGACGATCATCTTGGCGTTGCTTGTAGTCTCATCGTGTGGCGAGGCGGTGGATCGTCAGACTCCTACACTTATTCCACAACCCGTCGACGAATCGCCTGAAAGACCTATACCAGCCACAGACAGTGTATCTCCGACTTCAGATGCGGGTCCCACGGCCACGAGCATTCCCCTGATCGCAACGGAGCCAACGCAGGCCCCGGAGCCGACTGTCGCTCCTAGCTTGCCAGCGTCGTTCCCGCGCAGTCTTCCGTATGAGTTGCCTGAGCGCGACCTTCACGCTCTCGCCGAGCGACTTGGCGGGGTGCCTAGAGGCTCGCACCGGACCCTACAAGTCGTTCAGATCGACCAACAGACAGGGCACCGGCAGGAGTTTTTCGCCACCGACATCTCCACTGACACGACGTACGTCGTCGACGCGACACTTCAGGTCGTCAGCCCCAATGCATATTGGTTTGTGGATGACTTGCTGGCCATACAAGACGAAGACCTGCAACTGGCCGCAAACGAGTACGAGAGCAACATTCGACCCAAGCTGCTGGAGGCGTTTGGAGACGTATGGAACCCGGGCGTGGATGGCGACCCACGTCTGACCGTTCTTCACACCGACCTTGGCGGCGGTGTCGCAGGGTACTTCGATGCTCGACACGAGTTCCCGCGGCACACTCATCCGAATAGCAACGAGCGGGAAATGCTCTTCATGGACGGGGTGGCGTTTCGGCCCGGTTCAGACGAGTATATGAAGGTGCTGGCCCACGAACTCCAGCACGCCATTCACTGGGCGCACGACCAAGGCGAGGATTCGTGGGTCAATGAAGGCTTGTCAGAGGTAGCGACGGAACTGGTCGGCTATTCGCCGACCTTCATCGACGCATTTCTGAGCAGTCCGTCAACTCAACTCAACTTCTGGGAGGAGTTGGGCGGCAGTATTCCCCACTATGGCGCCGCGACGCTCTTCATGCTCTACCTGCTCGAACACTATGGCGAGTCAGGCAGCCTCCGTGAACTCATCGCACACCCTGCCGACGGGGTCGAGGGCATCAACGCCTTTCTCCGATCGCACTCAAAGACCTTCGACGAGGTGTACGCCGACTGGATAGCTGCCAACCACCTCGATTCCGAAACCGGTCCATATGGTTACTCCAGACACCAAATACAGGTTGCGCGGATCGACTTCATTGACGAGCTGGGCGAAACGACGGGACATCTTGCGCCGTATTCCTCGCGGTACTTCGATCTAGGGTCGCTGCCGCGCGATATCGTCGTAGAATTCCAGGGTGATGCCGCGACTCGCCAGATCGCAACCCGATGCCACAGCGGTGAGCATTGCTGGTGGGGCAATCGCGGCGACTCGATTGACACGACGCTCACCCGCGAATTCGACCTGACGAATCTCTCGGAGGCGACGTTCGAATTCATGGTGTGGTTCGATATCGAGGAGGGCTGGGACTATGCCTACGTTGAGGCGTCCGCCGACGGAGGCGAGACCTGGACTATCCTGGAGGGCGACCACACGACCGACGAAAACCCTGTGGGAAACAGCTATGGACACGCCTACACCGGAGCGTCGAACGGCTGGCTACAGGAGCGTGTCGACCTGACGCCCTTTGTCGGATCGAAGGTGCTCGTCCGGTTCGAGTACATTACCGACGCCGCCGTGTACGAGGATGGACTCGCAGTCGACGACATCACGGTGCCGGAACTCGATTCCCTCGACGATGCCGAGGGCGACAACGGATGGAATGCACAGGGATTCGAGCTTATCGACAACGTCGTGCCGGTGGACTACGTTGTGCTCGTTATAGAGCGGCACCGCGACGGGACCGATGTCGTTCGACGAATGGGGATCGACGATGACAGGCGCGGGGCCATCACGGTGACAGGACTGCGGGACGAAGTGCGAGATGCCGTTGTGGTCGTTTCGCCGCTTGCCCGGAACACGCACCAACTGTCCCGATTTACACTCAAGGTTCGAGAGGTCCCCTGAACAACGGCTACAGCTCGTCCAATCGGTAGTAGCTGTCCTTGTTGATGCCGTCCGTCTCACCTTCAGGGGTCGTTCCTTCGAGAAGCTCTTCGATCCACTTCGTCAGCCGGTCGAGATCGATCTCACCGACCCACCGGCGGGCGACCGTTCCCTGGCCGTCCACCACGAATGTTACGGGGATACCGACGACGCCATAATCTATGGAGATTCGACCACCTTCGTCGAGGCCATTGGGATAGGTCACTCCGAACTCTTCGAGAAACCGTCTCGCGGGCTCGTGACTGTCTTGAATGTTCGCGCCGATGAAGAGGACGTCCCTGTCCTGATAGGCTTGCCACGCGGTCTCCAGGTCGCGGGCCTCTGTACGGCAGGGGGGGCATGTCGATGACCAGAAGTTGATGACCACAACTCTATCGCGCTGTTCGGAGAGCGTGATCGCACCGTCACTTAGCAGCTCCAACCTAAAGTCGGGAGCGGGTTGGTCAACCCGGGTGATGCCGCTCAGTCCTGTTATGGAAGACCTGTTCGACAGTCCCCACGCCAGGAGACCGACAAGCCCAAGAATGAAGAGCGAGCCTACGACGAGGATGCTGATGCGAAGCGTGATACTCACAGCTGTGGAACAAGTCTCAAGACGGATTCAAAGGGCCGTCGACGTTGCGCTCGGACCAGAGAGGCCATCGTCCAAACGGTCGTGGCACACCTGCATTTAACCGGAGGAAGACGGAATGTGTTCAGCTTCCGGTATCTCGACAACGTCAACGAGCGCCGCAGTGACCAGGACGCGCTCTGAGTATTCGAACTGTGGCCAGCAGGACACCAGGGTGATGTCATTCAACCCGGAATCGGACACCGCGAACCCGCTCGCGTGGACGACGTCCGTCCGGTAGACCTGGTAGACGTATCTTTCGCCGCCCGCATCCAGTTGAATGGTAAACTGTTCTCCCCGCTTGAATCGAGCAGCCAGTTCGGGTAGCCGCCGGAATATGTTGCCCTCACCGCTAATCGGGCTTTCGAGGTGCCCAAAGTACCACCCCTGTCCCGAAGTTCCCGGCTTCCCGGTAGTTGGGATATGTCCCACGACGTGCTTGGGAGTCTCCCACGCCCGGCTGTCACCCTCTTCGACGACTTCAAGCTCTTCGACGAAGGCTCTGAGGCCGATTTCGGGTATTATCATGCGCGTAGCGTACTTTGGCGCCGGAACCGTGGGAATCGTGCGGGCGTAATCGGACTCAAGCAACTGGGCAACCATAAGCTCCCTTGTCGCCGGGTTTCTATCCTTGCTCGGCGGGATCAGACGGGCCAGTCGCCTAGTGCCCTGGGACGGCTCGATGTGCTCAGGAACGGCTTGGACTTCCGGCTTGTCTTTCACCACATATCCGGGGCGGCGGGCCTGCAGGTTGAGCAATTCCACGATAGCCGCGCCGACTCGCCCGTCCACAGGACCGGTGATCAAACTCATCTGCTCTGCACTGGGAGACCAAGCAGCCGATTCTTCCGCGGCGGGGGCTGGGGCGACAGGTGCCGCCTCTATGGGTGTTTGGGTCGTTTCTCGCTGTTTGGGCGAAGGCAGCTTCTCGGTGTCGGCGACTAGGGTTTCGGGGTCCACCACCTCTGTCCGGGTGGCTGCCCTGGATGCGCTCGACGCTTCCTCGGTCACGCGAGGCTCGGGATTCGAGGCGACCGACGCCACCTCAATCGCCGGTGACTGTCCAAAGCTTGGGCGGGTCTCGGTGCTGGCAAAAGCGGATGAAGACCTGTCGGGGAAGGTGGGGCGAGGTACCTCATGAATGAAGTCTTCGCGCCCCGCTTTTGCGAACTGGGCGTACGCATAGTACCCGCCGGACACTGTCAACAGCAGTGCTCCAACGGCCAGCATCACGGCGCCGGCTATTCTGTACCTGCTAATCCGCAACGCTTCACTCGCTTATCTCTGTGATGGCAAGGCCAACATTCGACAGTTGCCAAAGGGCCAGCTTCCCGTTATGCCCAACGGTTCGGACCGTCCCCTCATGCTGTATATTATACACCTGATTGCATCTCGTCGACTCTCAATGCCGTAGATCGCATCGCCGCGGCACCCATATTGAACAAAGGACACACGCAATGGCAAGCCCAAAACGCATCGTATTGAACGACGACGGATGGATAATGTCCCAGATCATGACTCCTGTGACGACAGCCGTCCTCAAGGAGCGAATCGTCGATACTTACGTGGACTCCGGGCTCGACACCCTGTCATGGTGCATCGGCGATACCGGGCGTCAGCGCTACGAGACCGTCGACATTCTCGCTCAACCCAATCATCTTCCACAAGGTCGCGAGAACGATCTGGGGGCCCAAAACCTGAGCCGTCTCATCGAATCGGACGGTGGGCCCGTCACGATCTTCACGAAACTCTGCCACGAAATAGGCATCAAGTTCCTCCCGTCGGTGAGGATGAATTCGCACTACGACCGCTCGGCCACCGACGACAACATCGGGACTATCCGGCGGGACCACCCCGAGTATCTGATCGGTCGCCCAGGAGAGGAATTCGTACCGAACACCACCGAGTGGGGGATCCGTACGGGTCTTGACTACGCTCGTCCTGAGGTGAGGTCGCACGTCGCCGCCCTGGTCATCGACCTGTTCGAGCGCTTCGACACCGACGGGGTGGAGCTCGACTTCATGCGTCATCCGGCGTTCTTCCGTGTCGACGAGGCCTACGGCAGCCGCCATCTGATAACCGACATGCTCCGGCGAATAAGGGCCAGGATGGGTGAGGTATCCGCATCCACAGGACGCGAACTTGAGATCCTGGTACGTGTTCCGCCAACGCTTGCCGACTCCGCCCGGATCGGTCTCGACGTGGAGAAGTGGATAAGGGAGGAAATTGTTGACACCGTTGCCGCGGGGGGAGGGTTCATTCCGCTTCACGCACCGATCGAGGAGTTTGTTGAGGCGGCAAATGGCACGGACTGCCAGATACTCGGGCCGATAGAGTCACTGCGTCCGGCAACGGAGGAGGAGTCCGTGAACGCGCTAGCCTCGCGGCTGTACGAGGGCGGAGCGTCCGGTCTGTACCTCTTCAACTTCTGGCACAAGTCCGCCGACTGGAAGCGGAGGGTGTTAAATGTCTTGACTGATCCCGATCAACTCTCGCGCGCCACCAAGCGGTACGAGATGGAGTTCATGGAGCGGCTCTCACCAAACGATCTGCACTCCTACGCTTTTCGGTATGCCGTTCCGGCCGTGCAGCTGCCGGTCGAATTGGGATTCAATTTGACCGGCCGGGGGCCAACGCTCTCGCTCACCATTGGGGATGATCTCGAGACGGCGGAGGGGGATGCCGAGATCGCGTGGTGCACGCTTGAACTGGGGTTGAGCGACCTTACTGCCGAAGATGAGATTGACGTCTTGGTGAACGGCGTCCCACTGCCTTCCGATAACGCCTCCCGACGCTTCGGGACATGGAGCCGCCAGGAGTGGACCAGGTTCCCCGATCGTCTTGCCGAGGTAGACTACGAGGGTGGTGTCATCGAGTACGAGATCGATGGGCCGCCGTTCAGGAAGGGCGAAAACGAGATCGAGGTCCGCACGACCATGCGAACGGTTATGAAGTCCACGACGCTCTCCATTCGTCACGTCGAGTTACAGATCGAGTATGACGTCTAGCCGATCGTAACGGTCCGACCCGTCGAGGAAGACTCGATAGCTGCCTCGATAACATCGAGCACGTGGACCATGGCCTCAATCGGCGCAAGCGCAGATGCACCTGTGCGGGACGCCTGAAGGAACTGACGAACGAACTCCTCGCCCGCGACTCCTCCGTATGCGGGAGAGTTTGGGACGGTGAAGGCATAGTCGCGGACACCGCCCGACGCCCACCCGTCGGCGATGCTGTTCAGGCTGTAGCCTCCTCGCTCCGAGAGGGGGATGCGGACGTATCCCTCCGTGCCCCTCAGGGCCATGAAGGCGTCGTACCTCGCACCTGAGTACCCCGAGGCGCTGCCAACCAGATGGTATCCCGCGTGGACGGTGCCGAGCGCCCCGCTCTTGAACTTGAGTACGAGACAAGCCGTATCTTCAACATCGATGGGGAACGGGCTTCTGGTATCCACCATCGCGGCCACCGACTCGATGCGGTCGTCGAGCAGGTAGCACAGCGCGTCGATGTGATGACACCCCAGCCAAGACAGGATGCCGCTGCCCGCCTTCGCCTTGTCAAACAGCCAGAAGGCTGGGTCACGGTAGCGTACCTGCGAGGTCACCTGTCGCGCCTCCACGGCCATGACTTCTCCCAACGCGGCTCCGTCAACGGCCCGCTTCACATCCAGGATAACGGGGTCGTTCCGAAACGTGAGCATCGTGCCCATCGTTAGGTTCTTGCTCCCGGCGGCCTCGGCTATCCCTCGCAGGCGTTCAGCCGTCAGCGCTCCCGGCTTCTCGAAGAGTGCGGGCTTTCCGGCGTCCACCGCCGCATCGAGCGCCGCAGGGCATTCGTCATTCCGTACAGAAACCAGGAGTGCATGTGGGTCTCGTTGCAGTAGTTCCTCCAACCGCTCGGTCTCGGACGCGATCTTCGAAGAAGCCTGCCTGATGCCGTCCCTGTCTCCACCTCCTAGATGGCAGACGTGAACGGTTTCGACTTCGGGCAAGGCTTCCAGGGTGCGCATGTGCATGAGCGAATGCGGGTTTTCCGAAGTAACGAAGCCGACAGAGAACCTATCTTGGGTAGACACGAGGAGCGACCTCCTATAGAGACTCTACGACGGCATCCATCGGACGTGCCGCATTGAATGTTTCTGAACGATTCTTGAAGGGAACGATTTATCCCGCCAGCGCCATTCGTAGGCTCTCGGCGACGATCTCCGGCTCACCATCGGTGAGGTTGTGCGAGACGAGCACAATGGCGTCGTCTCCCGCGGCGTCGGCCCGGATTCGAGGGGTCATGTCACTCAGCGCCTCGATGAGTCCGGCGGCGTTCGTGCCGAGGGCTTCAGTATTGAGCGAGACGTTCAGGGCGATGGCCATGTAGTTGTCGCTGGCGGCGATCGACGTGGCTGCAACCGTATCGAGGCCCTTCACAGCGTCCTCGACGATGCCCAGCTTCCCGCCCGCGATAAGGAGGCGTTCCTCGTGGTCCATCGCGAACCATTCGCTCACGGCGGTAACCAACCCCACAATCTCCTGTCGGTCCATCTTCATCGCCCTTCCGAACGGCTTGCCCGGAGAGATGAAACCATGCCCGACGGCTGCATCGACCAGGTCCTTGCGGCCGCACAGGAACCCTGTCGAGTGGGGTGCTCCCATATACTTGCCGCCGAAGCAGGCCAGGTCGGCCTTCTGGGCGTTATCGCGGAAGTAGTCGATCGGGTAGATCTGCGCGGCGCAGTCGGCAAGAATTGGTAGCACGTGATCGTGAGCAAGCTGGGCCGCGTCGTCATAGCTGACGACTGAATCGGTGTTGCTCTTGGTCACAAGGTAGACGATCGCGGCAGTCGACGGCCCAATGGCGGCCTCCATCTCCTCAACGGAGCACTTATTCTCGTCGCCGACCTTCAGGAGCTTCCCGCCCGGTACGCTGTACGCCCGGTCGTATCCGTATGATTGTGCCTCTTGAAAGACGAACTCGTTCTTCAATCCTGACGTGTCAGGAATCCGGGCCATCTTGTCGGGGTCGTTGCCGGTCATCAGGGCGGCGGAGCTCAGAACGAGCGCCGAAAAGCAGCCTGAAGTCGGGTACGCCGCCTCGACGTCCAGCGCCTCGGCAATCAACTCGCCCGACTTCTCCAACAACTCCTTCATCTCGACCCAGTAGCCGTTGGCCTCGTCCATCGCGCGCTGCACTGCCGGAGTCGGTGTGGACCCTCCCCAGATCGTCGTGTTGCCACTTGCGTTGACGACCGGGCGCGCGCCAAGCCGTGTATAGATGTCTGTCATGTCCTGCCTTTCCAAGAAGTTTGCCCGCATCGAGCGTGCGGGAAGCCGGTTGAAGTCCGAGCCATAGTATGGTGATTCTCGTGCATCGGCGGTTAGCGTAGCGCAGCGCGCAGGCGTTCCGCAATGACCTCCGGCTGGCCGTCGTGGAGTGTGTGGAGGGCGATGCGTATGGATGCGTCGTCGTGTCCTACGAGTATGCTGGGTCGCCCGGATTCCAGCTTATCTGCGACGGCGTGCCCTGAAGCAGGGATCACGTGAGGGTCGAACTCCACCGTCAGGGCTGCCGAGGCGTGACTTTCAAGCCGCTCAACATCTGTCGAGACCCCTGCAATATCGTCCACGGCTCTTTGGATAACCCTCGCCATGGAGAGTAGTCCGAGTATCCGGTCCTCGTGGTCGATGGTCAGCCACTCTTCAAGGGCAACGACCATGCCGACGATTTCCTGCCGGTCGACTTTCATGGAGCGTCCGAAGGAGCGGGGCCGGTCGCCGGACTGCGACGCGACGAAGCCCTGTCGGGACGCCGCGTGCACGAGGTCGGCGCGTCCGCACAGGAAACCGGTGGAACTCGGCGCTCCGAAGTACTTGCCTCCGAAGCACACGATATCGGCCGCTCCCGATATCCACCGCATCCGGTCGATGGGATACGCCTGGTACGCGGCGTCTACGATTACCGGGACGTTGTGTCTGCGCCCGATGTCCATCGCGCCGGTGATCGAGACGGTCGACGGGTCTTCAGTCCCCCGAGACTTGTCCACGAAACCGATGCCGGCGGTGTCCGGTCCTATGGCGTCCTCCATTTCCCGATCAGTGCATCTCTCTTCGTCTCCGACCACAACGAGCGTGCCGCCAGGAACGACATAGCACCGATCATAAAAGTAGCGCTGCTTGCGCTGGAAGATGAACTCGTGCTTCATACCCGTGGTGTCGGGGAGCCGGCCTAGCTTCTCCTTGTCCGGGCCGGCCATCACTCCGGCGGCGGCGTGGAGGATGGCCGAGGCGCACCCCGACGTGATGAACGCCGCTTCCACACCGAGCAGATCAGCCACTTGCTCGCCCGTGCGGTCCATAAGCTCGGGCATCGAGCAGTAGTAGTAGTCGGCTTCCTCCATGGCCTGCTTGGCTCGCGCACTAGGTGTGGAGCCGCCGAGAGTGGTCTTGTTGCCGATCCCGTTGATTACGGGCGTGACGCCGAGCCGGGTGTAGATGTCGGTCATGGGTTCCCTCGCTTGGGTTTCAGTCGAAGGCCGATCCGTCCCAGTCGACCCACTCGCGGATTCCGCTTGCGTCGACCAACCGCCGATATGCCTCGACATGATCCTGGGAGTAGCCCACTTGGGCCGGGAAGTGTGGGCCGGTATCCAGGCCGAGGACTCGGAGACGCAGCCGCGCGTCGGGACCTTCGCCCATACCCGACCCCGACAGTTCGCCGGGTCTAACGGAGTTGAGCAGGGGGTCGATCTGCATCGCGAGTTCTATCTTGTCGAACTCGTCCCAACGCTTTTCCTGAACGAGCTGCCAGCGGTGCAGGGACAGGCGCGGGGCGACGTTGACCATGAAATCGGTAAACCCTCGCGCGCCAAGTCGGTAGCCGATAGACATCACGCTGCCGTTGCTGATGAAGCTGAGCCGGTCGCCGAAGAGGCGGATCATGCTCATGTATTGCTGGACGTTAGGGGACGACCACTTTATACCCGCGAAGTTGTCAATCTCCGCGAGTCGCTCGATCAGAGACTGCGAGAAGCTGTACCCGCTCGGCATCGCCCAGGGCGTGTTGTACGCCATGATGCCTATGTCCGCTCGCTCGCCGATATAGGCGTAGTGACCGAAGATCTCGTCCTCAGTTGGCTGCAAGTAGCGAGGCGGCGCGCACTGGATGTAGTCCATACCAAGGTCGGCGGCATACTTTGCCTTTCTCGTGGCTCGCCGGGCGCTCAGCTCGAACACGCCGATACCAGTCGGCGCTCTTCCGTCTGCCGCCTCAACCAGGGTGTTCGCCAACGCCTCCCATTCGTGGTCGTCGAGGAAATAGCCCTCGCCCAGGCCACCCGCGATGAAGATTATCGCGTTCCCCTCGCCTATGCCCTGGTCAATCAGCCAGTTGATGTGAGCCTTCGAACGGTCGAGTTGCAGGTTGTACTCGTCGTCGTTGAACGTCGGTAGCGATACGGCGATGCCGGTCAGATGTTTCCTTCGTGCTTCTTTGTCCATTCAGACCTTCCGGTTGAGATAGTTTTCTTGGGCGGCCGCTCTATTCATTGGTGGTCGGCGTCGGCCCAGTTTTCCAGGTTCAGTCCGGGCACTCGTTCGAAGTGGCGGACGTTGTTGGTGACTATGGCTGCGCTAAGGCTCAGTGCATGGGCCGCGATCAAAGTGTGAGGTACGCTGACAGTATAACTTGGCGATTTGTACCTTAGCACGGTCACATCACGATATCATCAAGTCGCCGCCGTTGATGTCGAGGGAGGCGCCTGTGATGTAGGCGGCGCGGTCGGACGCGAGGAATGCTACGAGCTCGGCGACCTCCCACGGCTCGCAGATGCGAGAGATCGGGAAGCTCTGGAGATATGCCTCGAGGCGTTCCGGGCTGACGTTCTCTTGCACCATCTCGGTGTTGACTAAGCCGGGGCACACGGCGTTGACGGTGATGCCGAACGGGGCGTACTCCTTTGCGGTCGCGCGCGTGAGGCCGAGGATTCCCGCCTTTGCGGCGGTGTAGTGCGGACCGCCGAGGGTGCTGACAGCCTTGCCCGCCGTGGACGCGAAGTTGACGATTCGTCCCCAGCCAGCCAGCTTCATGTAGGGGAGGACGGCTCGACTGAACAAGTACGTGCCCTTCATGTTTACATCGATGACGAGGTCCCACTCGTCCTCCTCCATGTCGGCGAGGGTTGTCGAGAACAGGATGCCTGCGTTGTTGACCAAGATATCGACTGCGCCGAACGCATCCGCCGCGGCACTCACCACCCTGTCCACATCCGCCTTGACAGTCACGTCGCCGGGAACGGCCAGAGAAGCATCGCCGAGAGCGCCGGCGACCGTTTGGGCTGCATCGGCGTTCTTGTCGTTGACGACGACACGGGCGCCAGCCTCTACGAATCGCTGCGCCACTGCGCGACCCATGCCCTGTCCTCCTCCCGTTACGATGGCAACCTTGCCGGAGAAATCATCGTTCACGCGCATTGTTCTCAACTCCAAGATCTGCTGTTCCGTTTCGTATGGCCCTGAGATATTCGATCAAGTTATGCGGTGCGCATAGCTTTAGCTCTATGCCCACATCGCGCTGCCATAGGGAGCTACCGAAGTCGCCGAACCGGAGGATATAAATGCGCAGTAGAAGTGTCAACTCGGGCGTTGTTGCCGCCCTCAACTCGGCGGTCGGCTAGTCACCGTCATCAATCCTCTGCTACACTGCAACCCGTCTCCAGTTCCATCTCGCAAAGGGGGGAGTGTGGCCCTTACATCCGATGAAGTTCGTCATATCGCCCTGCTGGCCCGTGTGGGTATGACCGACGATGAAGTCGAGATCATGCGCGAGCAGCTATCGGGAATCTTGGAGCACTTCCAGGTACTCCAACGGCTCGACACCGAAGACGTGGAACCGACTGCCCACTCTGTTGAAACCCACGCCGTCTTGCGCGACGACGAACCGCGTGGAAGCGTCCCTATGGATGATGCCTTGGCAAACGCGCCGCATCGCGACGGCGATTACGTTCGCGTCCGCGCCGTCCTAGACTAGTTCATGACTCACGTCGACCTTAAAGGCATGACGGCACGCGGTGCGCGGGAACTGCTCGACAGCGGAGACGTTTCTTCCGTCGAGTTGACGCAGGTATTCCTCGACCGCATCGACACGATTGAGCCCTCGGTCAAGTCCTTCGTCACCGTCACGCCTGAACTTGCTCTCGAACAGGCGCGCTTGGCTGACGAACGCATCGGCTCCGGCGCCGCTGATGCGCTCACGGGAATTCCGATGCAGCTCAAGGACAACATGGCCACCAAGGGTGTGGCTACGACGTGCTCGTCCCGGATACTCGAAGGGTTCGTTCCTCCTTATGACGCAGCCGTTGCCACGAAACTGTACTCCGAGGGTGGAGTCCTCGTGGGCAAAGGGAACCTCGACGAATTTGCCATGGGATCGTCGACCGAGAATTCCGCTTTCTTTCCCACTCGGAACCCCTGGGATCTCGACCGTGTGCCGGGTGGAAGTAGCGGGGGACCGGCGGCCGCGGTCGCAGCAGGTCAGTGCGTGTACTCCCTTGGGTCAGACACGGGAGGGAGTATTCGGCAGCCTGCCTCGCTGTGCGGCGTCGTGGGTCTCAAGCCGACCTATGGCCTCGTGAGCAGGTACGGCCTTGTGGCGTTCGCCAGTTCACTGGACCAGATCGGCCCGATCACCAAAGATGTGGGCGATGCCGCGCTCGTTCTCAATGCCATCGCGGGTCACGACCCACGCGACTCGACTTCCATCAACCGTGAAGTGCCCGACTATACGAAGGCCCTAACCGGAGACATCAATGGGCTTCGCGTCGGCGTGCCGAAGGAGTATTTCGTTGAGGGCATGGAACCGGGCGTGGAAGATGCAATTCGGAGGGCTATTGATACGCTCGACGGCTTGGGCGCGATCGTATCAGAGACGTCTTTGCCCAGCACACCCTACGGCATGGCCGTCTATTACATCGTCGCACCTTCCGAGGCCTCCGCAAACCTCGCGCGGTACGACGGTGTGAAGTACGGGTACTCGACCGACACACCGGGCAGCATGTGGGACGCTCTCGAGAACACGAGACGAGAGGGCTTTGGGGCTGAGGTGAAGCGGCGCATCATGATCGGGACCTACGCCCTATCCGCAGGGTACTACGACGCCTGGTACAAGAAGGCGCTGCAAGTAAGGACGCTCATACGGCAGGAGTTCCAGCAGGTCTTCCGGGAGTTCGACGTTCTGGTATCGCCCACCTCCCCATCGGTCGCCTTCCCGTTGGGCGATAAGACGGCCGACCCGTACATGATGTACCTCAACGACGTGTTTACTCAGCCCGCGAACATAGCCGGCATTCCCGCTATGTCAGTCCCCGCGGGCATGAGCGACGGCCTGCCCGTCGGCCTCCAGTTCATGGCGTCTCACCTGCGGGAAGAGAAGCTCCTTCGCGCCGCCCACGCCTACGAGCAGGCTACCGACTGGCACACGCTTCAGCCTGATCTCTGACCGACGTCAGTAATTCGGTCTCTCGGTCGTTTGCGGCGCATTGCGTGAAGATGTATTCCCTTGCTAGTCGTTCAAAGGCCGTGAGCACGCCCGGTATACCTAAACACGCCGAAACGAACGGCAAAAACGCCCGACGATATTGACAAGCCGTCCTTAGGTCTGTAACGTGCAGACATCAGAGTCCATTCGTTGTGAACCATACCCGCGTCGCACCGGACAAGGAGGCAGACATGGCAACGGACACCGCAGATCGAGCGCCCTACCACATCCTGCTTGTGGAAGACAATCCCGGTGATGTCGAACTCACCAAAGAGGTAATTGAGGAGTCAGGCCACGAGGCCAGCGTTGTCGTCGTGGGTGACGGAGAGCCGGCAATGATGTACCTTCACCAAGAAGGGGAATACGCCCGTGCTCCTCGTCCCGATCTCATCTTGCTCGACCTGAATCTCCCGATGAAAGACGGTCTCGAAGTTCTCAAGGAGATGGCGGCCAATGAGAGCCTGAGCACGATCCCCGTAATGATCCTTACGGGTACGGAGGCGGAGGAGAGTCTCCTCGAATCGTACAACATTCCTGTCAGTCGCTTTAGCAGGAAGCCCATTGAGCTAAGCCGGTTCAATGACGTGGTCAAGTGGCTGGACAATCCTGCCACTCACCGTCCGATCGTCTCGCCCCCGCCGCCTCCCCCGTCCCTTGAATCCAAGAAGAAGTGGTGGTGGCCGTTCTAGGAAGCCGCGCCATTGACGAAACGGAGCTAGTGGGGAGGGAACTGTAGTGGTGCACGGCGAAATGAGCCGCGAGTATCTTGTCGCCGAAGTCGCCGACCTGCGGCGACGTCTTTCCGAAGTGCCCGATGGCCGAGCAATCGGCGCTGCACGCCAAGACGTACCGGAAGCGCCGTCCTTTGCGTACTTCAATCCGTCGCCGGTCCTTCGGTTCGACTCGAACGGCACGGTACTCACCATCAATCCGTCCGCCGTAGAGCTCATCGGTCCCGAAGCGATGGAGGGCTCGTCCCTAGTCAGCATCCTTCCCGCTATGACGA
Source organism: Dehalococcoidia bacterium (assembly GCA_965247555.1). Taxonomy (GTDB): domain Bacteria; phylum Chloroflexota; class Dehalococcoidia; order Lucifugimonadales; family VXLM01; genus VXLM01. The sequence goes on from CBDFHR010000009.1 coordinate 1,806,540, forward strand.
GCGTGAATCTCGGACAAACGATAGCGAGCGACGCCCATATCGACTTCGAAACCGAGATCGGGGGCCGTTGGTTCCACTTTGTCGTCGTAGGTGTTAGCGAGTACGGGGTAGGGCACGTCTACGGCTACGATATGACCGTTCGACACCGTGCTCAAAATGCGCTTAGGGCAAGCATGGCCGAGCAGCGTCGGCGCACACGAGACCAGGAAACCCTCTCCAACATAGCTCGGATTATCGGCTCCTCCCTCGCAATTGACGAGGTGTACGAGCGATTTGCCCGAGAGGTCTCCCAGCTCATACCATTTGACCGAATCGTCATCAACCTCGTCGCCGACCGCCCCGGATTCATGGTCGATACCTACCAGTCCAGCATGGTCGAAGTGCCCGACCGCGCCCCGGACCAAGCATACGCCGTAGAAGGTACTCTCTCAGATGCGGTCATCAAGTCGCAGCGGTGCATCGTCTTTCAGCCGGGAAACGAGGCTGAAGCAGCGGCCGGGTACGCCGGACTGGTCGGCGCGTACGGTATGGGGCTGCGGTCGTTCCTGTCGGCCACGCTTTTGTATCGGGGCGAGCCGATAGGATGCTTGAATCTCCACTCCCTCACCGATTCCGCGTACTCCGACCGCCACCGGCTGTTGGCCGAGCGAATCGGCGTGTATATTGCGGGCGCGATAGCAAACGCCCAGCTACATGCCCAAGTCACTCGGCAGTCGGAAGAGTTGTCGCGCTCAAATCGAGAGTTGGAGCAGTTCGCCTACGTCGCCTCCCATGACCTGCAGGAGCCGCTCCGCATGGTCTCGAGCTATGTTGCGCTCTTGGGACGCAGGTACGGCGGAGAACTCGACGAACGCGCCGACAAGTACATCCACTTCGCGGTGGACGGCGCTAATCGTATGCAGCGGTTGATTCATGATCTACTGGCCTATTCGAGAGTCGGCACCCAGGGGGCAGAATTGACTCCGACCGATACGGCACCCGTCCTTCGAGAAACGCTGTCCAATCTTGAATTGGCTATTGAGGACAGCGAGGCACAAGTCGTTTTCACAGATCTCCCATCTGTTATGGGAGACCCGTCACAGTTGCGGCAACTGTTCCAAAATATCATTGGGAACGCCCTGAAATTCCGGTCGGAGAGCCGCCCGCGCGTTGAACTTGACGCCAAGCGAGATGGCGACCAATGGACTTTTTCGATCCGGGACAACGGTGTAGGATTCGATCAAAGATATGCGGAGCGAGTCTTCGGAGTGTTCAAGAGACTCCACCGAAACGCTGATATTCCCGGCACGGGAATCGGCCTCGCGATTTGCCAACGAATCATCGACCGGCACGGGGGGCGCATCTGGGCCGAGTCGAAGCTCGGCGAGGGGTCGTGCTTCTACTTCACCCTTCCTGCCGTTGCCGAACATGGAGAGTCATAAGGTATGACAACGACAGAGGTTGGATCCCCAATCGAAATCTTGATGGTCGAGGACAATCCCGGCGACGTCGAGCTCGCGCGCGAGGCGCTTACCGAGGCCAGCGTGAGGAAGAACCTTACCGTTGCCGAGGACGGCGAGCAGGGCCTTTCGCTGCTTCGCAGGGAGGGGCGGTATGCAAACGCTCAGAGGCCCGACCTCATCCTGCTCGACCTCAATCTCCCGACCATCAATGGCCGCGAGGTCCTGGCGGAGATCAAGTCCGACCCCGACCTTCGACGAATTCCCGTAGTGATCCTGACGAGTTCGGAAGACGAAAACGACGTGCTGGAGACCTACAACCTGCACGCCAACGCCTACGTCGTCAAGCCCGTAGACCTCGACAAATACATGGAGGTCATAAAGGCAGTTGAGGGATTCTGGCTGGGTTTCGTCAAGCTACCTTCCCGAGGCCCGTCGGGAGAGCGCTGGTGAGTGGCGCGCCGATAGAGGACTCCGCTTGAGGGATCCAGTCTGTCGTCAGGCGATTCTGAAGGAATATAGGTCGCAGTAACGGCTGTAGAACCGGAATTTTGCGCCTTTCGCGATGACTCTGGCTGGAAGTTCAGATCGGCCCCTCCAACTTACAACTTGGGAGGTCGAGTTTCCCGTGAACGTATCACACGCAGACCGCTCGTAGCCCGGTACTACGTCGTCGTTTGCGTCCGTGAGTTCGACGGCGAGGAAGCCTTTGTCCGAACACTTTGCATTTACTATGAGCGACGTGCCCTCTCCGATGACGGTATGGGTGCCCATCACGCCCTCGCGGGCGTCCGTGGTGAGGGATACGAACCCCTCCGGTCGGAGTGTTGCCAGGCCTAGTGCGGTCTCGCCGCCGTTCCAGCCCGGCTGAGCCTCGGGTACGTCGAGTCCCTCCGGCTCACCGAACATCCACCAGTCGTGGTGAAGGTCTGATCCCGCGTAGTAGATGCGAATCTCGTCATCCAGAAATATGGGCTGGCTGCACGTTTCGGCCATGAAGCGGTCCCAACCGTCCGTCGACGTGGCGATAAACGGAACGCCGCGGTTGACGCGGTTCCAGCGGAAGCCGTCACGAGAGTGCAGAAGGTGCAAGTCCACCGTGTTGTACGTGCGGTGGAAGATGGGCATGAGACCGAGCCACAGGTCTCCGACGCGGAAGCGGACCAGCCCGTAGAACTCGTCGTCGAGCACGTCTTCCGTGTCGTCGGGGACGAGCATTTCGCTGAGTACCGGCCAGTTGGTGATGTCGTAGCTCGTCGAGGAGAAGACTCGCCTCTTGGCCATCCGCCACGGGTCGTGCGGGAAGTGCGCCGGACCCCACCCCGGCACACGGGCGTGCTTGCGGTTCATCGGCGGTTCCTGCATGGCCCTGGCGCGAGTGTCGAGATAGTACATGCCCGTGTGCTCGTCCGCCGTCAGGATTATCACGTCACCGAGCTGCCGGTCGGACATCTGGCCGATCGTGAAGGGCCTGTCGTATCTTGTCCATTTCCGCCCGTCGGCAGAGTGTGCGGCCGAGATGCGCGAGTCCTCCAGGCCCGTGAATGCGTTCCAATAGATGGCCTTGTATCGCTGGGAATCGTCGTCTTCAAACGGGTCTTTCAGGATCGTGCAGGCGTGTATCCGCCCGTCCACCTCATTGCCGAAGCAGATGTTCGTCTTCCTTCCGTCGACCATCCGGTAGTCGAGCTCCGGCTTCGTCCAGTGAATACCGTCCTCGGACTCCGCATAGAGGAGCCGGTTGTCAATCGTGGCATCGTATGACGCGATGGCCGCGACCTCTTCATCTTTCCTGCCCTCTCCCGAACGTTCGAGACGCATGAACTCGTCGTAGTCCCACCCCATGTCTTCATACCAGAGCTTGTAGATGGACTCGCGCTCGTCCCAATGGACGTTCCACGTGTTCGTACGGAAGTAGCTCGTCACCTCCCACGGCTTGTCCGTCTTCACGATTGGGTTGTCGGGGTGCTTGATGGGAGTGTGCGTTACTCGCGTGACGAAGTTCACGTACTCGATCACGTGGTTGTCCACGAGCAACTGCGGTGTCCGGCCTATGTAGATCGGTTGCGGAGTGGGCACGCTATACCTCAAGTGTCAAAGAGTTGCCGAACAAGAGCCGCGAGTTGACCGCGCCGGAAGATAGGGTGATGTGGAGTGTTCCCGTACCGGACTCACAAAGCGCCTGGCAGGCGACGAGGCTGAGCTACCCTTGATCGATAACGTCCTGAGGTACCTCGGACCGGTCTTGCGGGCAGTAGCCAATGGCCTGCCTGCCGTGCTCGATGTCATAGAGCGGCCAGTTGCTGTCGGACACTCCGAAGACGCGCTCGTGGGTGATCTCCTCGGCAGTTAGCGCAGCGTCGAAAACTCGGACGCAGTCGCCATGGCTCAGCTGGTGGGGATGGCCCGGTTCGTCCCGGTCTTTGCTGAAATTCCCGATGCGCACCGAAACTGCCGTAATCCCGTGCCTCGCCGAGAACATGTCGCCCATCGCTTCGCCGAAGACCTTGCTGATGGTGTAGTAACTGTCCGGGCGGGTAGGGAGGTTGGCGGTGCGGGTAATGCTGCGAGGGTAGTATGAGGAGGGATGCACACCACCACGACTGGCGAACACCACACGCTTAACACCATGCGCAAGCGCCGCTTCGAAGACGTGCCTGGTACCCACCATCGACTGAAACGCCTGCTCCCAGTCTCCTCCCACGTTGCTGAGGTGGACCGTCGCGTCCATTCCCTGAGAGGCGTGATTGACGGCGTCCCAGTCGGTTACGCTCGCTACCGTGTAGTCGTCTATCTGCGGTGTGGGCCGAACGTCCAGGCCTCGAAACTCGTAACGGTCCTTCAAGTTTGTGATGAGGTGCTGGCCGATCTGACCTGCCGAACCCGTAATCAATACCCGCATGTGCCTATCTCCTTGCGGCTGTGAGAACTAAACTCGTGGGAGTGTACGGGCGGGCAGGGGGTCTGTCAAACATGTGGGCCATTTACTCGGGGCAATTCTATCGAACGAGCTAGGTGCTAATCGGTGTTCGTGAGGCGACCGTTAGGGTCTCGACGACGTTACCACAACGGAGATAATGCTCAGGCGTCTATGCCAAGTGGCACCATTATCCTCTTATGCCAAGTTGGTTGGGATGCCGCCGCATTCTCGCCGGAATAACGGACTGGGGTCTGGCGCGAGACGGTCTGAGACGGTGAGACAATTTGAGACAATGAGACAGTTTGGGATGTCTTCCGGCCCCTCTTTTTTTCTTGCATTCTCAATTTGTCTCGCTCCGTTTCGCCATTCCGCGTGGGGTTTTTGAAGCTGTTTCGGGGCGCGCACCCGGCAGACGGTTGGGTCTTGAGACAGTTTGAGAAGAATTCCGCATGGTTTGATTTTTCCTGGTCGTGTTCTCAATTTGTCTCATACGGTTTCGCGGGTCGGGGCGCGTCGACAGGAAACCGTTCTTTCGATGCGTACAGTATAGACCAGATGTTCTTGCGCGTCAAATTGGACGGATCCCCCTTCTCCGTATCTCTGCCCCGGTGAGGGCTCACAGGGATGCGGGGCAGGAATGACCCATTTATGGCCGTATCACAACGAACTGCTACGAATGTCGAGTCCAGGCCATACGATTGGCAAGGAATCAACAGGAGGTCACGACACTATCGCGATTGCGGCTCACTCGACCTCGGTCATGCGGACGTTAATTCGCTTTGAGGGAGTGTGCCCGGTGAAGGAATAACTCGCGGTGGTGACGTAGTCGCCTCGGTCGACCTCGCCTGAGCCGTCGACATCAAGATGTACCTCGACGGCGTACTCTCCGAACGGCCTAGGCTCCTGATAGTTGATGGTGTACCGGAACCTTGCAGGGTCTGAGGCTTCAGTCGAGAAGTTGGGAATTACTCGCTCGGTAATGCGACGCTTTCCCAAGTCGGGCCTGCTCAGGTCCTCGAGCCTGATGTAGAGGGTCTCGCCCTCGATTGGGTCGGTGGCTCCCACGAACTCAATCGTACCGCGAATAGTTGGGAGTGTCGGCGCATCGGCATTGATCGGTTCGAACTTGGGAGGGTTGCCCGAGGTGAGTCGGTATGCGTCGTCGTTGATGTGGACGTTGACAACCGTATCCGGCTCCGGGAATGTGCCGATCGTGATGTCCCACTCGGCAGTGTCGATTACCGCTGCGCAAGCAATGTCGTCAGATGCCGGAACGACGTTGTAGACCTCCACGTCGATGCTATCCTCATCGCGAAGCCGGCGAACCGCTTCATATCCATTGGGACGGGCGCACGCGTCGGGCTGGAGTGAAGTTACCTTGAGGACATACGTGTTCGGGTCTTCTGAGGACGTCGTTAGCTCAAAATCCGTTATCGGGGCCTCAACGCGGACTAACGCCTGCGTGTCCTCAGCTTGTTCTATTGTCACCGGCTCCAAGGTCACATTCACGGCGTTGAGCACGCTCGAACCGACCGCGAAGGATGCGTGATATGGGGCCGTCCACGCGAAGTCTCCTTCGGTAATGTCTCCGGAATTGTCGGCGTCGAGGTGTACACGGACCCTGTACGTGTCCTTGGGCTCCAACTCCCTGTGCTCGATCAGATACTTGTAGGTGGTCAGAGCCGAGGGGTCGACGGACACGTCGCGAATGACCTGTTCAACGAGCGTCTTCGACGCGTCGTCCTCGATGCTAATGTCTTCCAGCCGTACGTAGATCGTCGTGCCGCTGATCCCGTTCTCAACTCCCTTGAAGCTGATTTCGCCCTCGATCAGCTTGTTGCCGCGCCGGCTCGGCTGTGGTTTCGGCGTTGCCGTCGGCTCGCCGTCTCCCCCGTCGCTCGTGCATGCGATCGCGATGGGCGCGAACAGCGCGATCAGACCGACTATCAACCACTTCGTCATTTCGGTGTCCGTCCTCCTGTTCCTGATAACGCGCTCCGGCAGGACTCGTTATCTGTCCGATATGGCGACACCTAAAGTGCCGGGGCCTTCGCACCTACAAAAACGTACCACCACTGGCATCGCCTCGTCTAGACGCAGTACTATGCTGAGCCTGTATCAGTTTAGTCGGTAGCGAGTTTGTGAAGACGGCATACCAACCGTCTCGTCACTCCCGCGAAAGCGGGAGTCCATAGTCCGTGGCGTGAACGTAGCCCTGACTCAGTCACCAGACCGACTAAACTGGTACAGGCTCTACTATGCTCGAACCTGTTTCAATTTATAAGAGGCTTCGATAGGGACTTATATACGATCCTACACATTTGCACGCTTTCAAAACTGGTTCTTCACGGGCCGTTTTTGCCGAGTTAGCCAGCTACACCAACTCCTCCATGTGTAGGATCGTATATAAGTCCCCTTCGATAAGAGCACCGCCTTTGATGCCAGACTCTTCTGGATCCCCGCTTTCGCGGGAATGAAATGACAGGTGGGGTTGATACACTGTCTCCTAGGGGCGTACCTGCTAAACTGAAGCAGGCTCACTATGCTCGCATTCGTGATGCTACAATGGCCCTCATATACCGAACGACGGAGAAGCATTATGTCCGACTTTATGGGTGTCTACCCTGCGATCATCACACCGATGACACCCGCCGGGGAACTGAACGAAGAGGCCTTTCGCGTAGTCTACGAGGGCAACGTCCGCGCGGGAGCTCACGGATTTTGGGTTGCCGGGGGCACGGGCGAGAGCGTCTATCTCACGGAGGCAGAGAACAACCGCATCGCGGCGATCGCCGCGGACCAGAACGGGGGTCGTATCAAGAACATCATGCACGTCGGCGCGGCAACGACGGCCCGAGCGGCCCAACAGGCCGAACACGCCGCCAAGGCGGGCGTCGAGGCGATTTGCGCCGTTCCTCCGTTCTTCTACGGTGTGGATGACGACGCGATAGTCGAGTACTACCGGGTCGTCGGGAACGCGGCGGACCTGCCGCTGTTCGCCTACAATCTTCCCCACGCCACCGGGGTCGATATTGGGCCCGATCTCATGGCGAAGATTCAGAACAAGGTCCCGCAGCTCCGAGGTCTCAAACACTCTTCATCGGAGTTCCACAACGTCGCTGCTTTCGTGGAGATGGGGCTCGACTGTTTCATCGGCAGTTCGCAGCTGATGGCTCCCGCCCTGGCAATAGGGGCGGTCGGGTGTATCGACGGCCCTCTCTGCATAGTGCCCGAGCTCTGGGTGGACATCTGGAACGCTCACAGCGTGGGGAACGGAGAGGCAGCGTGGGCCGCTCAGAGGCGCGCCACGGAGTTCGTGGCCCTCAGCCGTTCCATTCCGTTTCCGGCAGGCTTCAAGGCCCTGGCCGGAGCTCGCTTCGGAGTCGACTGCGGCGATCCGCGTCCCCCTTTCCCGCCCGCTTCCGAGGAACAGAAGAGGGGTCTCATAGCGACGGCAAAGGCATCGGGCTGGCTTGATTCGTAGCCCCTCAGAATTGCCATGAGCGTCGCTACGGTACAGCAACCTTCCTCATTGGCGTGGTCGTTGAGGACATGCATCTTTGCGGTCTGTGTCGTCTTCTGCTTGATGCTGAGCACCGGTGGAGTCGGGGGACAAGCATCGGACGACCACGGAGACAACATTAGAACCGCGTCGGACCTGCCTCTCGGGTCTTCGATAGACGGTCGCATCGACCCAGCCGACGACAAGGATGTGTTCAGATTGGACCTGTCGGAGGCAACCGGGACGACCGACGTGTGGATATACACGACCGGCGATCTCGATACCGTTGGAGGTCTGTTTGACAGCAACGCTAACCGACTCTTGGTCAACGATGACAGCTTTATTGTGGGCAGGTTTGACAATTTCCATCTTCGGGCGAATCTCAGGCCAGGCATCTACTACGTTCTGGTTATTAGCTACAGGAATCAATACATCGGTGACTATGCCCTGCACGCCGAGGCCGTTACCGACCCCGGCAATAGCACCATCGATGCGGCCACGCGCCTGAGCCTTGATTCTCCGACCCCGGGTGCCATTGGCACAGCGACCAATTCGGACTATTTCAGGTTGGAGTTCACGAAGTTCACGGATCTGGTCGTCTACGCGAGAAGTACGAATCATGCTCCGATTGATGCGGCAGTCCTTAACTCCGGCGGCACAGAGATCTCGGCAAATGTGTATCCCCTCAATGTCATTACCTCTAGCGGTGTGCCTAGACACGGCTTCCTAATTCGAGACGACTTCGGCCCCGATCGAGACGACAACGGCTCGCTCACTTACTACTTCAAGATCAGTACACCCGCTGGTGTCACGTCCCACCCAGTGCCTTACACCATCCACGCATACGAGGATGTGAGGTACACCGACTTCATCGACGAGTGCGAAGCAGATACGCGTCTGTTGAACGATCCTCTGATCAGCGACTCCCTTTATGCGTGCCAGTGGCACTTCAACAGTCAATACGAAGGAAACGTCAACGTTGAACCTGTGTGGGAAGAGGGCATTAGGGGAGAAGGGGTCAACGTCGCAGTGGTCGACGACGGCATGTACTACGCTCACGAAGATCTCAAGGACAACGTCGACACGTCTCGCAACCATGACTATACCGGGGCCGGAGACATATACATCCCCTTTGAGCATCATGGCACTCACGTCGCGGGCATCATCGCCGCACGTGACAACGACATCGGTGTGCGCGGCGTGGCCCCAAGGGCAACAGTCTACGGATACAACTACCTGGCGGGTGAGACTTCGGACTTGAACAGAGCGGACGCCATGACACGAAACCGGGACTTAACCGCAGTGTCAAACAACAGCTGGGGGCCTGTCGATTGGCCCGGGCTGGGCCGCGCCAACGCGTTCTGGAAATTGGCAATAGAGACAGGAATCAATTCCGGCTACGACAGTAAGGGAATCTTCTATGCCTTTGCCGGCGGGAATGGCGGTGCAGGCCATCGCTTAAGTCCAGACGGGACTCCGGTCGGAGGCGATATCGCCAATGTCATAGGACGCGGAGACGAATCCAACCTCGACGAGATCGCCAACTTCTATGGCGTGACCGCGGTCTGCGCGGTGAATGATCGCGACACAAGAAGCGGATTCTCGGAGAAGGGCGCCAACCTGTGGGTCTGTGCACCCTCGAACGACCTCTCCGATCTTCATCGAGGTATTCTCACAACTGAGAATTCCGACCGTTACTACGAAGAGTTCGGTGGGACATCCGCATCGACTCCCATCGTTGCGGGTGTTGCCGCGCTTATGCGGGGAGTTAACCCTGAGCTGACGTGGCGGGACGTGAAGCTGATCCTTGCCGCGTCGGCCCGAAAGAACGACTCTGGGAATCCTGGCTGGAAAGACGGCGCTCTTAAGTACAGGTCCGATTTAGTGGATGACCGCTATCACTTTAGCCACGAGTACGGGTTCGGAGTAGTGGACGCCAAGGCTGCAGTCGATCTAGCGAAGGGATGGACGACAGTCCCACCGCTGGAAAGCCGCAGCGTGACCTCCACGTCGGCCACCACGATTCCCGCTCCTAGTGTTAGCGGGCCGCAGACGGTCACGACGGAGCTTACTATGAATACCCCGATTCGGTTTACCGAGTTCGTCGAAATCAATGCCGACTTTTCGCACACGTCGTTCAGGGACATGGAGATAGAATTGGAGTCCCCTTCGGGCGCCGTCTCCAAGCTGGCCGTTCCATTCAATACCCGCTACTACACTTACGTATCCAATGGTGGAACGAGGACACTGTATGTGCGTTTGGATGGATCAATCCGTTTCGGATCGGCGAGACATTTGGGTGAGAACCCCAACGGCACGTGGAAGTTGCGGCTCACCGACCACTATCGATTCCGTGGCGGAACACTTCGGTCATGGAGTATCAAGGTCTACGGGCATGAAAGCCCGCCCGGTGCTCCTACCGTGGACTCGGTCATGCCAGGGGTGGGAACCCTCACGGCTGCATGGAGCGCACCCGGTGAGGCCGGAAGCTCGGCGGTCTCAGCCTATGACCTGCGCTACATTCAGACCGCTGCCGACGAGACGGTGGACTCCAACTGGACCTTCATGGGTGACGCGTGGACGACAGCGACCGCCGGCAATTTGGAGTACGTCATTACCTCGTTGGTAGGCGGCGTTCGGTACGATGTCCAAGTGCGCGCCGTCAATCGTGCCGGGGCCGGTCCCTGGTCAGAAACGGTCGCCGGAACGACTATACAGGTAACATCGGGTACATGTGGGACCGATGGCGCTGTGGCCGATCCGGCCAACAATCCGGGACTGGTGTCCGACTGCAACGGGCTCTTGGCGGCCCGGGATGCCCTCGCGGGGAGCGTGACACTGAACTGGTCAGCGAGTACTCCGATAGTGGAATGGCAGGGGGTCACCGTCGGTGGAAGCCCTCAGCGAATAACGGAGTTGGACTTACACGATGCGGAGTTGAACGGCGCGATACCTACCGAATTGAATAGGCTTGACAATCTGAAACGTCTGGTACTTCGAGAGAACAAATTGACCGGTCCCATCCCTGCTTGGCTGGGCGACCTAGCCAACCTGGAAGAGCTATCGCTTTGGGGGAACCAGTTGTCAGGCCCGATACCTACGTCGCTGGGTAAACTCGTCAATCTGGAAAAACTCTTACTTTCACGTAACCCTCTTTCCGGCCTGATACCTGCCGAGCTTGGCGACCTCGCCAATCTGAGAGAGCTACGGCTATTCAATAGCCAACTGACTGGCCCGATACCCACCGAACTGGGCAGACTTGCCAATCTGAGAGTGCTGGTACTCTCAAACAACCAGCTGACCGGCTCGTTACCGCTCCGGTTGGGCGATCTCGCCAGGCTGCAAGCGCTGTCACTCCTGGGCAACCGGCTGGCGGGTCCTATACCCGCCGAACTCGGCAACCTAGCTAATCTGAAAGAACTCAAGCTTTCTCAGAACCAGTTGACCGGCCCAATACCGGCGTCGCTTGGCAACCTTGCAAACCTAGAAGAGCTATCGCTTTGGCGGAACCAGTTGACGGGTTCAATTCCGGCCGAAATCGGCGACCTCATCAACTTGGAACTACTGCTGCTGAGAGACAATTCTCTGACAGGGTCAATTCCGGCGTCGCTGGGCGACCTTGACAACCTCCAGAGTTTATCGCTCAGTCAGAATTTGCTTGTCGGGTGCGTCCCTGTGGGACTGCGGGACGTGGGGCGCAATGACTTCGACGACCTTGTTCTTCCGTTCTGTGACGTTCTGCTCGATAGTCTCGACATTTCCCCCGGGACACTCGTGCAGGAATTCGATCCGTATCGCACCGACTACACCGCGTTAGCAAGTGGGACGAGGGTGACGCTTACCGCGGCCAACCAACACAACGCCACCGTCATGTACCTCGACCGGAACGACCGCGAAATCGCAGATGCCGACACGTCGTCGGTCGGTCATCAGGTTGACCTAAGAACAGGGATCACCGTGGTCAGGGTCAAAGTTACGTCTCATGACGGTCGATCGACCCACACCTATACCGTTGCGGTAAACCGCGTGCCAAGCTCCCCGATCATCGACGCCGTCACGTCGGGAGAACGTCAGCTCACGGTGTCATGGACGGCGCCCGATGAGACCGGCGGGTCGGACATCGTCGCCCACGACCTGCGCTACATACAGACAGGTGCCGGTGAGACGGTAGAGTCGGAATGGGCCGTGGTGGAAAACGTGTGGACCGCAGCCGTTGGCGGTGACTTGCAGTATACAATCGGCGGGCTGACCGGGAGTACGCCCTACGATGTGCAGGTGCGAGCCCTCAACCGTACCGGAGCAGGCCCCTGGTCCGCGACGACCACGGGATCGACAGCGCCCAGTACCTGTGTCACCGGAGGCGCGGTGTCCGACACGACTAACACGGGGCTGATATCGGACTGCGAGGCGCTGCTTGCGGCGCGGGACACGTTGGTCGGGACAGGCTCCTTGGACTGGTCTGCAGACACTCCAATTGGTCAGTGGGAAGGAGTATCGTTGCGCGGGACGCCACAGCGCGTGACATGGCTTGTCCTCTCCTTTAAGGGTTTAGATGGGACGATTCCTTCCGAGTTGGGCAGGCTCGAGATGCTGGTCCACCTGAATCTACGCAGCAATGATCTGACGGGCTCGATACCAGCCTTGCTGGGCAACCTGAGTAACCTGACCTACCTTAACCTGCACAGTAATGACCTGAGCGGCGGCTTTCCGGACTTGAGTCGCATTTCGGGCTTGGAAGAGTTGTACCTGGCGAACAACGCAGACTACAACGAAGATGGCAGTAAGGTTCAGGACAGCGGCTTGACGGGCGGGATCCCAACGTGGCTGAACGACATGACGGACATGAGGGAGTTGTGGCTCTGGGGCAACAGTCTGAGTGGCTCGATTCCTGACCTGAGCGGTATGAGCAGCCTTAAAAGGCTGAAGTTGGCGAATAACCGGCTAATGGGCGGCGTCCCTGAGGCGTCGAGGTTGCCACCGAACATGACGTGGCTGATCATCGACAGGAACCCGCTGGGTGGGGGAGTGCCGGATCTGAGCAGTCTGTCGAGCCTGAGGCTCCTGTGGCTTCACAGCAACAGGCTGACGGGACCGATCCCGATGGGGGACATGTTCCCCACCAGCCTGGACGATCTCAACCTGCGCGACAATCTGCTCACGGGCACGATTCCCGACCTGAGCAACCTGGACAACCTGACGCGGCTGCGGCTGCACAACAACAGTCTGAGCGGCGAGGTACCGGCCACGCTGGGCGGTCTAAATAGCCTAAAGCAGCTGTGGCTGCACAACGAGGACGCGACAAAGACCGATTATGGAAACAACAGCTTCACCGGTATCGCGGCCGGTGTGGGCGACCTGTCGGATACGCTGATCGAGATCGCCCTCCGGGGCAATTCATGGAGTGAAGACGCCTGTGTGCCGGCGGCCTTGCGAAACGTGGCAACGAACGACTACGAAGAGGCAGGCCTAGCGATCTGCGGCGAGGAGGCAATCCGCGATCTGGAGTCGGAGGCGACGACGCTTCGCCACTACGTTTCGGCGGACGAGACGATCAGTGAGTCGGACACGGAGGTGGAAACTACCTCGGTCGGCAAGCTGACAAATCCGAAGGATCTCCTCCTCCATGACAATCAACTGAACGGATCAATCCCGTCGGCACTAGGCCAGTTAAGTAACTTGGGAAGATAGTGGCTGTCCCAGAATCAATTGACGGGTCCCATACCCGCGTCACCCGCGTCGTTTGGCGATCTTGGCATGCCGAACCAGTAGAATCTGCACACGAATCGATTAGGCGGCCCGATTCCAACCGAATTGGCCAAACTGGCGGATGCCCTGACACGCCTGCGGCTCAACGGTAACGAATTCACCGGGTGCATTAAGAGACGTGCCGGACCATGACCTCGATCAGCTTGGCCTGAACACCTGCCCATGAAGGGCGGAATTCACTGAGGCGACGTTGGGTTATCTGTTGCGACACATTGAAGAATCGTCCGGCTGTGTTGCGCATCAACTCCGGTTAGGCGTACCAGAGTCTAGCCGATATCCGGGTAGTGCAGGGGGTGCCCTGTGACCCCTACATCGTACCGGGTGATATGCCACCTGCCGATGTTTGCGCCGAGGAGCATGTCGCGGTCTCGCCCGCAGAAGGCGATATTGGTGGGCGCCGCGATCAGCGTACCTTCGAAATCCTCGGCGAGAATGTCAATTTGCCCATTGGGCGTCCTGCGGTAGATGATATCAGGCCTGTACATCGACACGTAGAGGTTGCGGTCGGTGTCGAAAGCAACGCCGTCGGGGACGGTCTTTGGGAATTCGGCCACGGTTTCGAGCCGACCGGGGCTGCCGTCGGCCTCGATGCCGATGCGGTCGACGCGGGGTGGGTTGACGCTCATGGCGACGTAGATGTCGTCGCCGTCCGGACCCATGCAGAGGCCGTTGGGGAACTCCTTCGGTCGCCGATCCCATACCTCTGCCTCGTCCCCCGGCTTGATGCGGTATATCATGCCGTTGTCCTTGTGCCAGTCTCCCGAGTCGCACACGTACAGGTTGCCTTCGGCATCGAAAGCGGGATAGTTCGGCACTCGCAACGGCTCGTCCGCAGTACCTGTCGAGTAAGTCGAGACCGCACCACCTTGCGTAATCTTCATCACGGCCTTGTTGCCGGCGTCGCAGGCGTAGATGTTGTGGTCCGCGTCGAGGGCCATGCCCAGCACGAAGCCGCCGGTGTCGGCGAACTGGACGACTTCCTGTCTTTCCACGTCGATCCTGTAGACTTGGCCCGCCTCACCTCCGGCATAGGCGTAGCCGTCGAGTCCCCAGGCTATGCCTTCCGGGTGGTCCAATCCCTCCACAAATACTGATACCTGTGTGTCATTGCTTAGAAGACTCATAGCTCCTCCACGAGGATGTAGGGAATATCAACCGAATTCTATGCAGCCCCACGCCGGAGGGGGACTGCTCTTGGCTCCGCTTACTCACGCTCCAGCATGAAGCCGTTGTTGAGAAAGGCCCCGTCGATTGGAATGGCCGTTCCGTTGATGTGCGCGGACTTGTCGCTGCAGAGAAACACCACCAAGTCTGCCACCTCTTCGGGATAGGCCTCCCTGCCGGCCGGCATCCTTTTCAGCCGCTGTGCCTGCAGGGTCGGTTCACGGGTGTAGACCATCTCGGTCATCGGGGTGAGCACCATTCCGGGACAGACGGCGTTGACGTTTATGCCGTATTCCGCCCACTCGAGCGACAGCACGCCGGCCAGCCCGATCAGGCCCGCCTTGGCCGGAGTGTAGGCCCCGCGCTCCGGCACCGGCGCTCTTGCGGCGACCGACGACATGAAAACTACGCGGCCGCCTTTGCCCTGTTCCACTAGCCTCTTGCCTACGGCCTTGCTGAACAGGAAAGCTCCTGTCAGGTGCGTGTTGAGAGCCCTGCTCCAGTCTTCTGCGGCGAGCTCCAGCACAGGGGCCCTAATGTTGTTCCCCGCACAGTGGACCAGGAAGTCTACTCTCCCGAAATGTTCGACCGTCCTCTGCACGGCGGCTTCCACTGAGGCTTCGCAGGTGACTTCGACTTCGATCCCGATTGCCCTGCCGCCCTGCGATGAGACGTTTGCGGCAGTCTCGTCGGCCCTGGTCGCGTCCATATCGGCTACCGCCACGCCGACGCCCGCGCCGGCAAAGGCGCAGCATACGGCGGAGCCGATCCCGCCGGCGCCGCCGGTTACGATGGCTACCTTGCCCTCCATCGTCGCCCTCCTCGGATGGATGTGGCGAAATATATACCGTGCCGTTGCCGCCGGTCAAACATGCCTACCGCAGTCGTACGCTTATCGGTACAATGGCCGGGAATTAGAGCAAAGGGAGGAACCCATGGGTAGGCTTGAGGGCAAGGTAGCTATTGTTACGGGAGGCGCCCAGGGTATTGGAGGGGCCACCGCAAGACGGCTGGCTGAAGAGGGCGCCAAGGTGCTTATCGCGGACATCGACGCCGATACGGCCGAGAAGAATGCGGAGAGGATACGGGCTGCCGGCAACTTGGTGGATGTGGTCCGGGTGGACGTCAGTAAGCACTCTGACATAAAGATGATGGTCGGGAGGGCGGTGGAAAAATGGGGACGATTGGATATTCTCTTTAGCAACGCCTTCGACGTGCTGACATCCGGCAGCGGCGGTGCAGAGGAAGTTTCGGAGGAAGATTGGGACACGAAGATGGCTGTGCTGCTAAAGGCCATCTTCCTCAGCGTAAAGTATGCCGTACCCGAGATGAGGAAAGTAGGGGGCGGCAGCATCGTGAACGTCTCGTCGGTTCACGGAATGTTCGGCGCGCCCGGCCTTCTGGTCTACGAGACGGCGAAGCATGCGGTGATAGGAGCGACACGCCAGATGGCCACCGAGTACGGACCGGACGGTATCCGAGTCAACGCGGTGCTCCCAGGGCATATGCTCACCGAGCGCCTTCGAGAACAAGTGTGGAAGAACAATCCGTCCGGCCTTGAGTTCTTCAAGAATCAATATCCGCTGCGAGACGTGGGCCGTGCCGAAGATATCGCCAACGCTGTGCTGTTCCTGTGCTCTGACGAGGCGTCGTTTATCACGGGCCATCCCTTGGTTGTGGATGGAGGCCTGACGATCCAGCTTCAAGAGAACTTCGGTGTTCGCCAAGCGCACTACCTGCGGGACAACCCCGATACTCAACTGCCTTACTAGCGCCAACGCCGACGGGCGGGCGGGCAGGGCTGTTTTGCGAGCAATTGCACGCTTCGACGATTTCTTAATTCTGACGGGGCGAATCGCATTCTTCGCTCACGGTGATCGCTCGCGCATCGATCCTCTTTGCCGGTCTCTTGGACCTTCTAAATCCTCCTGGATTCCAGTTGCCGATAAGGGTTGCGAAAGAGCGCCTTGCTTGACTTCGGGGAATCGGTGTGATAAATCCCTTGCACCATTGGGCGTTCCTGAGGGTGGAGCGGTTGGGCTGCGTTTTGATTGAAGTCCTGAATTAGGTAGTCATTTCACGTTATTCCGCTTTTCCTTGTCATTGCGAGTGAAGCGTGGAATCTAAAAGTTTGTGCTTGCGCGATGATTTTAGATTCTTCACTCCGCTCTGCTACGTTCAGAATGACAGAATGTCAACACTACCTAGTACAAGAACATAACGAATGACGTAGCGAGATTTCCCGAAGAGTGTTGGGTGTCATCACCTGATTCGCTACCCGATTTGATCGAACATTGACAATTCGAAGGGAAGGAAACGGAATAGGCCAGACCTCATATTTCACAGCGGACGATCGAAGAAAAGCCACTCGTAACTCGAGATAAATAAGCGAAGTGCCAAACGAAGTGCTTAAGCCGGTATTTCCCATATTGGGAGTCTTCAGGCTCAATGGGCAGTCCAAACGAGATGATGGCATGATATTCGGGTCCTGCAAGGCCATTCAATCTCCGGTCTATCCAATAAGGGATGCGTTTCTTGCCGTGAACCATGGTTCTTGTCCATCTTTGTCGTCTTCGGGCCCCCGCCAATGGGGTGAAAGCGCATTGAAGACAAGCCGACTCCCTGGAGCGCTCTCCCTCTTGGCAAAATCGTGGTTGTACCCTCCCTCAGCTTGGCGCCGGCGATAATCGGCCGATACGATCCAACACTCCCTGGAACAACCTTCGAGGAACCGACACCTCGGATAACTGAAAGATCAATCGCCGGGAGTGCCGCACCAGACGGCCTCCCATCTTGATCAGCTTGACTTGCACGCTCCGCAGCGACCAGTGCCTGACCGCCTTGGGCAGACACAACCGGCGAAGGAAGTTCCCAAGGTTGTACGCCAGAATGAACAGAGACAGGCGCACCCGGTTGGCCACGAAACGATGGCACGACAGCCGAGTCCAGTTCAGCGCGTACTTGCCCTCCTTGATCCACTGCTCGGCTGTCCCTCGACCATTGTAGAAACGCACTACTCCTTCGGGGCCAGCCGTCATGTTTGTGACGATGAAGCCCACCCGAGGGAACAGCTCTCCCCTATGCCACTCCACCTTGGCCACCACACGCCGAGCGCGGTCCCAACTCCCGGCACGATACCAAAAGTCGTCGTATAGGATCACTGGACGCTTCGGCGGCCTCCCCACAGGTCGTATCAGCAGTGGAGCGATCTCGTATTGCAATACTTTGTTGCTCGGCAGCCGTATGGCGTAGAAGACTCGCCGCTCCTCCAGGTACTCATAGATGTCCGGCTTGGCGAATGCGGCATCGGCCCGAAAGTATCGCCGCACTCCCTTCTCCTCGTACCGCGAAAGGATCGGTTCCAGCACCTGCCTCCACTCGTGCGCGCTATGCACGTTCCCCGCGCGGAGCATCGCCCCCTCGCAGTCACCGAACTGGTTGAACACGAACAAAGGGTGATAGCACGTGCTCCCAAAGTGACCGTTGTACGACGCTCCCTCCTGTTCTCCATGTACCGGGCTCTCCGAACTGTCCATGTCCAAGATCACCCGCCGGTGCGGCGTGCGGGACATAGCTCCGTCCACCCACTTAGCGTTCACTCGGCCCAACCCTTCCACGTTGCCGTCTTGGGTGAGCACCTCGGTCTCGAACCGGCTCATGGTGTTGGTGCTTGCCGCTGGTCTGTCTATGCCTCGGTCTCCAACGACGACCCGCATCGTCGGATCGTCGGCCAGCCGTTCAGCATCGTTGGTATCCTCGTAGCCCGCCAGACGACTGTACACCGACTGCCTGAGAAGGCCCACCAATCGGTGCTGCACGTTACGACCGCCCCGACTCTCCTGCAGACATTCATCCGCCGTCTCCGTCAGTCCCAGCGCATCATCCAACTCGCGGCAGGCCAACAGTCCGGCGTCTGAGGTAATAGTGGCGCCGTGGAACTCCAATCGTATGCGGCGGTCGAAACGGAGCGTGGTGCGGGGGTTGGCGCTTTCACCCATTGGGTGCCTCCAGAGTGCGTACGTTATCAAGAGCTAAAGTGGTCGATCACGACCAGTCTAGCACTCATGATGAGCACAGTGTTCTGCTATCCGCCTATATCGGGTATCGATGTTACTGTTTACGACACACCTTGCAGGGTTGATATGGGAAATGTGGGTTAAGTGAGAAGGTCTTACGAGACCAAATCGTGAAGGAGGGAGAATTCATGAAGTACAGCCTGTTGAAATTAGGATCGGTTGCGCTGTTTGTGGCGGTGGCCGCTCTGATCGTCTCGATCGCGTGCGGCAGCAGCGACGAAGAAGCGGTGCCCACGCCGGACGTGGCGAAGATAATTCAGGACGCCGTCAGCAGTGTTCCACAGGGTGCGAGCGCTGCTGAAATACAAAAACTGGTCTCGGATTCGGTAGTGGCGGGGCTGGCCGGTCAGCCGGCGGGCGTTACGCGGGCAGAGGTGGAGGCGGCGGTCAACTCGGCTTCGGCCGGACAGCTCTCCGCGGCCGACGTGCAGCGGATCGTCGACCAGTCGATTCGCGCCCTCCCGGCGCCCGAGCCTGCCCAGATCGATGTGGGACAGTTGCGGTCCCTAGTCCAGGATTCGGTCGCTGCGTCCGTGCCTGAGGGTGTCAGCGGTGCGGAGATTAGCCGGATGGTTCAAGCGGCAGTGTCTGCGATGCAGACCGGAGCGGTTACGCGCGGCGACCTGCAAGACCTCGTCGCCAAGTCCATCCAGGACGCGGCCGCGGACCAGCTCACGGCTGCCCAGGTGCAGGCGATTGTGGATGCGTCCGTGGAGGCGACCCAGGCCGCTGTGGATGCGTCTCTCGCGGCGACCCAGAGCGCGTTGGATTCGTCGCTGATGGAGAACCAAAGCGCATTAGATGCGTCGCTGATGGAGACCCAAAGCGCGTTGGATGCGTCCTTGATGGAGACCCAAAGCACGGTTGAGGAAGCCGCAATGGCGGCCAAGGCGGCCCAAGATGCGGCGGAGAAAGCTGCCTCCGATGCGGCAATGGCAATGGTCGAGCCGGTGCAGCCTTACGGCAAGCCGCTCGGCGTAGGCGGATACTTCGACTACCGATACACAGGGCCAAAACCCACCTCGTTCCAGGAGTCTCCGATGTCGGCGGAGTTGGTCAAGCAGGGCAAGCTGCCTCCGCTCATGGAGCGCCTCCCGGTACCTGAGGACGTTCACGTAGTCCCGCCGCCGAATGAGATCGGCACCTACGGCGGCACGTGGCGGGCAACGAGGCACAGCCTTCGCTATTTGCAGCAGTACGCCAACGGGCATCCGCTGCAGTTGAACGCGGACGGTGCGAGCTACGTCGAGCGCGTGGCAAAGGGAATGGATCATTCCGAGGATGGGAGGGTGTACACGTTCTTCCTCCGCAACGGCGGCAAATGGTCAGGCGGCTCCGATCTTACCTCGGAGGACTTCCGCTTCACGTGGGAGGACATCATCGGCTACAACGACGCAGTTGCCAAGGCGGAAGGACGCTCGGGTATCGGGGTAGGTAAAGAGCCAGAGAAGATCAATCGCCGCATCACAGATCCCATTACTCTGACCCTTCCCAAAGTCACAGTCATCGACGACTACACATTCAGTCTCACGTTCGACTCCCCGAACTACGTATTCTTCGCGGGAACGATTAGCTTCCGCGGGCCCGTGTCCTGCGGAGGGGGTTCTTGCTTCTACACCTCTGACGAGTACGCCAAGCAGTTCCACGAGAAGTACGCCGACTCCGCTGCCCTCGCGAAGATGATAGCGGATGGAGGGCACGATGATTGGACGAAATTGTTCAAACAGAGAGTGTCTTGGACGAACTGTGGCGATAACTGCGTGGAAAACGGTCAGCCCTCCGCCGGGGCGTGGAAGATGGAGTACTTCCTTGATGACCAGTCGGCGATGTCACGCAACCACTACTACTTCGGAGTCGATCCCGAGGGGAATCAACTTCCCTACGTGGACGGCATCATCAATTTCAAGATGGAGAGTGTGGACGTAGCAATCCTACGCGCAATGCAGGGTGAGTCCGACCTGGATGCCGACACCCTCTCCCGCAACATGAGCGGGATTCCCCTGTACATCACGAACATGGAGAGAGGGGACTACAGCATCTACCACTGGCCCGACCTGTCCGGCGGTGATCACTCGCTCTTCTTCAACCAGACCTGGAACGAAGACAAGGAAATCGGCAGGTGGATCAGGACGCAGGACTTCCGGATAGCGCTGTCTCTGGCGATCGACCGTGATGCTATCAACAACATCGTCTTCTCGGGTGTCGCTCATCCCCAGAACTACGTTGTTCACGAGACCTCGCCTCACTACCCGGGCAAGCGCTTCGAGACGGTGGACGCCATCCCGAAGGATATCGCCAGGGCCAACCAAATCCTGGATGGCCTGGGAATTGTTGACACCGACGGTGACGGCTTTAGGAACAGGTTGGACGGCGGTGGAAACCTTGAGATATATACCGGAGTGGACTCCGGGCGGGTCAGCATTGCTGAGCTCCTAGAGGCCGACTTCGCCAAGATCGGCATCAAGTTCAACTGGAATGAGGACAGCGGGCACGGTAAGCTCGTACAGCAGAACCAGCAGTACCTCCATATCAGGAACGTCAACGGCAGTTCCAACCTCTGGGCGCGCGGCAATCCTATCGCGCCCTATCGCGACAATGAGCCTCAAGGGCCGTTGATCGGACAGTATGTTGATTCCAAGGGCGAGAAAGGTATGGCTCCCACGGGGCCTCATCCCGACTGGCTGCCTTTGGCGCCCGAGGACACCTGGCCAGCCGATGCCAGCGGCAACATCAAGTTCCTGCTCGATAGCTGGACTGTTGGCGCTCAACTCCCCGACCTCGACCCGAAGAAGATTGAGCTCGGCAAGGAGATGAGCAGGGTGGCCGCTCTTGAGAAGTACCAGCTCGGAACTATTGCCTTCACGGGCTTCAGCCGCGGTCTGATCGTCAAGCGGAACAACTTCAGGAACGTCCCGGAGCGGCAGATCAGGTACGAGCACGGGCTCTACAACATGGTCAACTACTTCGAGGAAGGCAAGGACAACTACACCAACCCGGGCAACCGCTCGCGACGTTACACGAGCAAGGCGGTCTTTGCTTCCGGCGAGACCATCAGGCCGTAACAGCATACCGGCGCGTATAGACCATCGCGGGGCCTCCGCAAGGGGGTTCCCGCGATGATGTGTTCCGTAGAATTTGAACCTAAAGGAAGCTCTGCAATGAGGCATTTTACGGCTGAGGA
Source organism: Dehalococcoidia bacterium (assembly GCA_965247555.1). Classification (GTDB taxonomy): domain Bacteria; phylum Chloroflexota; class Dehalococcoidia; order Lucifugimonadales; family VXLM01; genus VXLM01. The sequence continues at coordinate 1,828,588 of CBDFHR010000009.1, forward strand.
AGGCCCATACTCTATCCCAGATCGGTGGGAAGACGAGGCCACGAGGCTGTTGAAGATAGGCTGGAAAGGCCGCCTCGTCACGGGACTGTCACAGTCGGCCTATCGGTCATACGTCTTCCCGGTTGTCAGTCCGGCGGGTGTGCAAGTCACCACCGAACGCTCCGCGAGCGATCATCCGTGGCACCAGTCGGTCACCATCGGCACCGACCGGTTCTACACCTACCTGCAAAGCCCGGAAGGTCCGGTGGAGCAGCCGCCTCTCAACATGTACTGGGACTGGCCGTTTCAAGGACGGGACGCCGGACGCATCATCAGCAGCGTTGTCGATGAACGCACGGAACGCGCCGAGGACCACCTGGAGATAACACAGAGGCTCCAGTGGCAAGGGCCGGAGGAATGGGGCGTCGGAACCTATCGGCGCGTCCTCGCCGAGGAGGTGCGCATCATCGACGTGCGGCCCGGCGAGAAGGCCAATATCATCGACGTGCGGAGCCAAGTGCGTCCGACCGATTGGGACCTCCGCATAGGCCCATGTCGTCACGGCTACTTCACCATACGAGTGGCGGACCACCTTCGTGTGGTCGACAAAAATGGAAACAAAGTTGGCGGAAAGCTGACAGCATCGGGCGACCGGGTAGGGGAAAAGGAAATTCGCTGGCAGCTTGCCGATTGGGTGGACTACTCCGGCAAGGACGGGCAGGGCCGGATGGCAGGCGTAGCCATGTTCCAGTTTCCGTCAGTGGGGAATGTCCCCTGGTACCTCGTCGACTACGGATCAGTACGAATCAACCCTCACCGCATGGGGGCCCGATTCATAAAGCGGGGAGAAATGCTCGACCTCGCGATTCGAGTCGTCGCGCACGACGGGGACGCCGAGGAAGCGGGAATAGCGGACCTGTACGCTTCCTTCGCCGAGGAATTCGGGGCGTCGTCGGCCTGACATACCGTCTCCTGCAAGCCGACTATCCACAAGTGACTTGAACGTCGCAGTGGTACCATGTTATGGTACTATACCCTTTCCTATGCGAAGGAAGCACCGACGTACCCTGAACCGTGTCTTCGATAGACCGACTCCAGTAGATGTCAGGTGGGCAGATATAGAAGCAATGTTGCGTGCATTGGGTGTACAGGTTGAAGAACGGTCCGGTTCGAGAATACTGCTCAAGGCGGACTCGGAGAGAATCGTTATCCACCGTCCTCACCCACGTCCCACTACCTCACCTGCAACAGTTCGGGACATTGCGAAGTTCCTAGACTACATAGGAGTAACGCCATGATGGAGTACAAGGGCTACGTTTCCAAGGTGGAATACGATGACACCACAGGACTGCTCCATGGGAGCGTTATGAACAGCGGTCCGTACCCCATCGCTAATTGTGAGGCGGGTGACGTGGAGACCCTAAAGAGGGAATTTCATCTATCGATTGACGAATATCTTGCTTCGTGTAGAGAAGATGGGGTTGAGCCGAAGAAGCCATTCTCAGGAAATTTAAACCTCCGTTTGGGACCGGATCTGCATCAGCAGGTAGCTGCATCGGCTACTAGTAGCGGCATGAGTATCAACGGCTGGATCAAGCAGGTGATTGAAGAGAGCGTGTCGGCATGACTGACCGTATCGTCTGATGGACCCGGCCCGGAATACACTTTGGGTGTCCCAAACAAATAGACGACCATCGAGCATGTCGAAGCGGGGTTTGCGATAGGCATCGATAGGAGACTGCCCTTTGCAAAAATATCGGGCCGGCGTGATCGGTCTTGGCTGGATGGGAATGCTGGCCGATATCGCCGTAGTGTACGAACGGGGAACCTACTCAGTCGACGACGTTGAGCGCCCGACGCCTGAGCTTGATGTTCACCGCGAGTTTCACTATCACCAGAACGTCGGCGGTGCGAACATACCGCACACTTGGGCCGAGGTCCTCCATGATAGGCCGGGTATCGAACTCGTGGCCGGAGCGGAGCGCGACGCCGGGCGTCTCAAGGCCTTCGGCGAACGGTACGGCGCGGACGCTCTCTATACCGACGCCGCCGAAATGCTGCGCAGCGAGGCGCTTGACATTGTCGCAGTCGCCACCAACGTCAAGGGACGCGCCGACCTGACGTGCCTGGCCGTCGAGTGCGGCGCCAAGGCCATCGCGGTCGAGAAGCCGATCGCGCACACTCTTGAAGAGGTCGACCGGATGGTAATCACCTCCGCCGTTGCGGGCGTGCCCCTGGTAGCGGGGGCGACACCGGCGAACCATCCCTCGTATGCTCGGGCCAAGGAGCTTGTTAGAGGCGGTGCAATCGGTGACGTTGTCTCTATCGAGGCGGATGCTCCTGCCGCGCAGAAACAGCATTGGATGTACTTCGCAGACGAAATGCCTCTCTGGGTAGTTGGTGTAGGCGAGAGGGAGCGGCGAGAAAGCGGCAGTGACGAGTTTCTTGGGCAGGGACTCGCGCAGACCCGCGGCGGAACCGTCTTGCACTTCAGAAAGGGCGCGGGCCTCGTTCGTGTGTCCGGCACGTCCGGCGAGATACTGCTGGACAGCAGACCCGGCTCTCAGTGGAGATTGTGGCAGGACGTGGACACCGGCTCCGGTACACGGCGGGTTGAAATACCATGGCCCGCCCCCCAGTTTGAAGGCGGCTACAACGCGGTATGTGGACTGTCCGACCTGATAGACTGTATGGAGGGGAGGCTGGACGAGCCAAAGAATTCCGGGCGACGGGTAGCGATCGCGCTGGAAGTCGAAATCGCCTTGAAGATATCCGCGGCTAACGGAGGAGCGCGAGTTGACCTGCCGTTGCAAGACAGGTCGCTCGGCCTCAACTATGACTGGTTCCGGTAGTGAATTGACACGCGCAAGCACTACCCGGAAAGTACGCCGGGTCGTTCATGTTGTCGAGAGGGTTCGGTGACATCGGTTAGATATGGGGAGCGCCATACTCCCACCGGACCGAACCAATGCAGGAAGCAAATACGTGAAAGCGACAGTTGCCTCCGTAGCCCTGCTCTTAGCTCTGATGTGGATCGTCGGGATGGTCAACATCCTGTTCGACTACCGGCTAAGCGAGTATGGCGTCGTCCCCCGCACCGTGGACGGTCTGATCGGCATCCCGTTAATGCCGTTTCTTCACGGCAGCTTCGATCACCTCCTTGTGAATACGCTGCCGGCAGTGATCCTGGGTGGGCTTGTGGCCATTCAAGGCAGCAAGAAATTCCTAACGGCAACGGTGTTCATAACGCTTGTCGGGGGTGGTGCGTTGTGGGTGGTCGGGCGGAGCGCGGTCCACGTTGGTGCAAGTGGGCTGATATTCGGGTACTTCGGCTACCTTATCGCGAGAGCTTGGTACACTCGCAGTCTCGGCGCCGTACTGATCGCCGTTGTGGTTGCCGTCGTGTACGGCGGTATTCTCCTCGGTGTGCTGCCGTTCTTCCAGGAAGGAGTCTCCTGGGAAGGGCACCTCACGGGCCTGATCGCGGGAGCGCTTGCCGCGCGAGTGATGTGGAAACAGGGAGAGCCTGAAGAGCCTGAACAGGCCTAGTCCGGATGGGCGATGGTGCCGCCGGATTTCGTTGACACCCTGATTTTTCCTATGTTAGACTTCAGTCGCCCGAAAGGGTACTGTTTTGAGGCTGTACGATGCGGTTGGTAGCCCGATTACTGGGTGTCGGCTGGTACGTCGCAATTTGCATCGTAGGCGGAGTGTGGGGCGGTGTCTGGCTGGACGAAAAGCTGGGTATCAGTCCGCTCTTCTTGCTGATCGGTCTTATGCTGGGAATAGTGATTGCCGGAGCGGGTGTGTACCGGATGCTCGCGGCGCTGGTCTCGGCGGACGGTAAGTAGACGGAGGAGATTGACGAGAGCGTGTCCAGAGCGATTCTCCTAATCGTAGTTATTGCGCTCGTCATATCCATTGCCGGAGGCGCCGTCGGAAACGCATTCGGCTTCGGCTTCCTCGGTTCCCCCATAGCACACATACAGCTCCCGGCCGAGCCGGTGATCCCCGAACCATTCGCCGAGGTCGATAACGCCTTCATTGGGGACATTACAATAACGAACACAATGGTCGCCACATGGGCGGCTATTATTTTGCTTGTAATCGTTTCGATCATCGTCTCGCGTGGAGTCTCGACGGTGCCAGGCAGGCTTCAGGGAGCAATCGAGATGGTCTTCGAGTTCTTCCTGAATATCGGAGAGAGCATCGCGGGAGAGCACGCCCGCCGCTTCTTCCCGCTCGTGATGACCATTTTCCTGTTCATCATCGTCAACAACTGGATTGGCATCCTCCCCGGCTTCGGCACTATCGGATGGGTCGAGTCGCCGGATGAGGCCATCCACCACGCCGAAGAGAAGGCCGAGAAGGCGGGAGAGCACGTCGACCTCGCCAACGTTGACCTTCAGGTGTTCGAGGGCAAGGGAGGGCTGGTATTGCTGCCCCCCGGCTCGGTCGATAGCCACATCACGGCTGAAGAGTACGAGCACGGCGAGGGGTACGACAAGGACAGTCAGACGCCCGGTGTGCTGATTCCCTACCTCAGAAGCGCCAACACCGACATCAACACCCCGTTGGCCCTCGCTCTCATAGCGATGGTAGCGATCCACTGGTGGGGCCTGAGCACGCTTGGAATATTCGGCCACGTCGGGAAGTACATCAATTTCCGCCAGGGGCCGATCATGCTGATCGTTGGTCTGTTGGAGATCATCGGTGAGCTTGCCCGAATCGTCAGCTTCACCTTCAGGCTGTTCGGCAACATCTTCGCAGGCGAGATGCTGCTCATCATTATGGCGTTCCTGCTGCCGGTGATCGGCCTCATACCGTTCCTTGGGCTGGAGCTATTCGTGGGATTCATGCAGGCCGTGGTCTTCGCGGTACTGACCCTGGTGTTCGCCTCGATGGCAGTTATCTCTCACGACGGCGAGCATCACTGATACTTTTGCGACCAAACGTTTTAAGACCCTTGAGAAGGAGATCAGGATGATTGAAGGAGATGTCAAGACTCTAGCGGCAGCGATAGCGATGGGAGTTGGGGCTATCGGCCCCGGACTGGGAATCGGAATGCTGGCAGGGAAGGCGATGGAGGCCCTCGGTCGGAACCCCGAAGCAGGGGACGGCATCCGCGCCAACATGATTCTCGCCATCGTGTTCGCGGAGGCGATCGCGATCTACGCCCTCGTCGTTGCGGCCCTGCTGATTTTCGTCGCATAAGCACGCCGACTAGGTGAACCGACGCCGCTTTCCGGCCCGGCGAAGGGTCGGTGAATGTGGCGTCAAGGAGAGAGCATGGAAGCCCTAGGACTAAACCTGCCGATGCTTATTGCGCAGATCGTCGGCTTTCTCGTCCTGCTGTATATCCTCAGCAAGTTGCTCTACCGGCCGCTCCTCAAGGTGATGGACGAGCGGGCGGCCCGGATCAAAGAAAGCCTCGAGGCCGCTGAGCGTGCGAAGGAGCAGGCAGCTGCCAGCCAGGAGCAGATGCAGGAGGATATACGGAAGGCGCGCGAGGAGGGCCAGCAGATGATCGCCCAGGCCCGCGATGTTGCTTCGCGCTTCCGAGACGAGGAAATGGCGAAGGCGAGGGAAGAGATCGCCGCTGAACGGGCGAAGGCCGAGGCCGATATCCAGCGTGAGCGTGACGCAGCCATCGAAGACCTACGGCAGGAGTTCGCCGGCCTTGCGATCAGCGCAGCCGAGCGGGTCGTGGAGCGTTCACTCAGCGAATCGGACCATCGCAACATCATTGACAGGGTGCTCGAAGAAAGCGGAACGATTGGAAAAGGGTAGACCTTTTCCGCACTCATCAAGAGTTGCGGCGCCCCATGCGGTGAGCCGAAACAGCCTCGCTGGGAACGAGACGGAGTAAACGAGAGACTATGCCGAGATATCCGTCGGCAAGAAGGTACGCACAGGCCGTGTTCCAGATTGCACTGGAGCACGACAGCCTCGATGTGTGGGTAGAAGACCTGCAGACGCTCGCCGATCTGCTCGACGACAGCGATGTCGCTCAGTTCCTCGACGCGCCGCAGGTGCCTGACGCTCGAAAGCTGGGGACGATTCAGCAGTTGCTCGGCGACTCGGTGGGCACGCTGCCGGCCAATCTTCTTGGCCTGCTTGCGACAAAGAATATGACGCTACTGGTGCCCGGTATCCTGGAGCAATTCACCGTCATGGTCGACCGACACCGTGGCATCGAGTGGGCGGACGTCACGACGGCTGTGCCACTGGACGACGCGCGCCGCGACGAGGTGGCGCAGTTGCTGAGCGGCATCGTCGGCAGCGAGGTGAGTCTCCGCACCTACGTCGAGCCGGAGCTGATCGGCGGCATGATAGCCCGGCTGAACGACAGGGTGATCGACGGCAGTGTACGCAGCAAACTGAAGAGCATGCACCGGCAGGTAGTGGAACAAATTTCGTAGAACGCAGTGCGTATTGCCTGCCAACTAATGAGCAGTGCGCAATAGCCGGAGGGTTACATGGCAGTACGAGGACAGGACATAGCGTCCGTAATCAAGCGCCAGATTGAGGAGTTTGGTCAGGAACTCACGATGGTCGACGTTGGCACCGTCGTTGAGGTGGGAGACGGTATCGCCCGGATCCACGGCCTCTCCGGAGTCGGGGCCAACGAGCTTCTTGAATTCGAGGGCGGTGTCATCGGAATGGCGCTCAACCTCGAGGAGGACAGCGTAGGATCGGTCATCATGGGCGACCCCCTCGCTATTAAAGAGGGCAGCGAGGTGCGCGGCACGGGCCGAGTCGCCGAGGTGCCCGTAGGTGAGGCTCTGCTCGGTCGTGTCGTCGACGGCCTCGGCAGGCCAATCGACGGCAAAGGACCAATCCGGACAACCGAGACTCGGCCAGTCGAGTTTCTTGCCCCCGACGTGGCGTCCCGCGAGCCGGTAAACGTCCCGATGCAGACGGGGGTGAAGGCCATCGACGCGATGGTGCCGATTGGCCGCGGACAGCGCGAGCTCATCATCGGCGACCGTTCCACGGGCAAGACGGCTATTTGCACCGACACGATCATCAACCAGAAGGGCGGCGACCTGATTTGCGTCTACGTCGCCATCGGCCAGAAGGTCGGCAAGGTCGCACAGCTGCAGGCGATTCTGGAACAGCACGGTGTGATGGAGTACTCCATCATCGTCGCCGCCAACGCATCCGATCCCGCCCCGCTCCAGTATCTCGCGCCGTATTCCGGCTGTGCTATGGGCGAGTACTTCATGTACAAGGGCCAGGACGCCCTCATCATGTACGACGATCTGTCGAAACATGCGTGGGCTTATCGTCAAATGTCCCTTCTGCTGAGGCGTCCTCCTGGACGCGAGGCCTATCCCGGCGACGTGTTCTTCCTGCACAGCAGGCTTCTCGAACGAGCCGCCCGCGTTTCGAAAGAACTCGGCGGCGGTTCGCTCACGGCCCTTCCAATCATCGAGACGCTGGCGGGCGACGTGTCCGCATACGTTCCGACCAATGTCATCTCGATAACGGACGGGCAGATCTACCTGGAGCCGGAACTGTTCGCGTCCGGTATTCGCCCAGCGGTTAACGCAGGTCTCTCGGTATCCCGCGTTGGCGGGAACGCCCAGACCCGAGGAATGAAGGGCGTGGCCGGTCGGATGCGTATCGAGCTGGCCCAGTACCGCGAGCTCGCCACCTTCGCCCAATTCGGCACCTCCGACCTTGACGCGGCGACCAGGAGACAGCTCGAACGAGGCCAGCGCGCCGTCGAGGTTCTCAAGCAGGACCAAAACGTCCCGCTCAAGATGGAACAGCAGGTCACTATCCTCTTCGCCCTCATCAACGGCCACCTCGACGATGTCGAAATATCAAAGGTCATCGCCTTCGAGCGAGCGTTCCACGATTTCATTAGCTCGAATCACCCGGAGATCCTGGAGAGTATCGCCGCCGACAAAGACGTTTCGGATGAGACGGGTGAATCGCTTACCAAGGCGATCCAAGAGTTCAAGGAGAGCGTGCCGTACTAGGCCGAAATGCAGCAGCAGCACCGAGTCCTGGTAGTAGGGAGAAACACGGACGACATGGATACCGTAACCGCGACGCTTGAGGGCAACGGTTACTCCGTAACGGGAACGCTGCACGACGACATAGCGGTTGACCTTGCGGCGTCATCCGAGTTCGACGCCATACTGATGGCCGACATGACACAAAAGGAGCGGACCGAGTTGCGAGGCGAGGTCCTGAGGAAACAGCCGAAGATCAAAGTGGTGCAGGCCGAAGGCCCCGAATCGGTCCTGACACTTCTGAAGCAGGCGTTGCGGTAGGGAAGAGAAATTGCCAAGTGTAAGACAGCTTAGGCGGCGCATTCGAAGCGTCGAGAACACGGCGAAGATAACGAAGGCGATGTCGATGATCGCGGCCTCTAAGATGCGCCGCGCCCAGGAGATGGCGCTTCAGAGCAGGCCGTACGCCGACAACATGCGCAATCTCCTTGCCGACTTGGCCGCCCAGCCCGCGCCGGACGACGAGGAGTACATTCACCCCCTGCTCCGACGACGCGAAATCACGAGGGCGGAGATCGTCGTGATAACCCCCGACCGCGGACTGACGGGCGGGCTGCACAGCAGGATCAACCGCGTCGTTGCCGAGTTCATCTTGGAGCGGCAGAAGCATGGTATTGAGACGAGCATCGTCGCCGTCGGACGCAAGGGCCGCGATTTCCTTGTCAGGACGGGGCAGGACGTCAGGGCCGTGTTCAGTGACTTAGGCGACCGGCCTGAGCTTGAAGACGTGCGCCCAATCGCTACTATCGTGAACGACGGCTACAGCGAGGAGCGGGTGGACGCGGTCTATCTGGCTTATGCCGACTTCGTGAGCACGGTCACGCAGAGGCCGGTCGTCCAGCCACTTCTTCCGGTCGTACCCGCCGAGCTTGATGACAAAGATACGGTCGGGTACATCTATGAGCCCGACCCGCTCACCGTGATGGCAGCTTTGCTTCCGCGCTTTGTGGAAATGCAGGTCTACCACGCGGTACTTGAGAGCGTAGCGAGTGAGCAGTCGGCCAGGATGGTGGCCATGCGGAACGCCACGGACAATGCCAACGACATGGTTTCCGACCTTACGTTGGAGATGAACAAGGCACGCCAGGAGTCGATCACGTCCGAGTTGTTGGACATCGTGGGCGGGGCGGCGGCGGTCGAAGCATAAGGAACATCGAAAAGCGCGCATCGCGTATTTCGTAGGGAGGACTTGATGGCGACAGGAACGGTTACGCAGGTGATAGGCACGGTGGTGGACGTTGAGTTTCCGCCGGAGGAGATGCCGGCGATCTACAACGCGCTGCACGCGGAGCTCAACGGGGAGCGCTTGGTGCTCGAAGTCGAGCAGCACGTCGGAAACAACTGGGTTCGCTGTCTCGCACTCGGCGGGACGGACGGGTTGCAACGAGGCACGGAGGCCGTCGACACCGGCGCACCGGTAACGGTGCCCGTAGGTGAGCCCGCGCTGGGTCGCCTGTTCAACGTGCTCGGCGAGACGCTAGACAATCTGGAAGAGGTCGAATCCGAGAATAACTGGCCGATCCACCGCAAGCCGCCTGCGTTCGACGAGCAAGCGACGACGGTCGACGTTCTCGAAACGGGAATCAAGGTGTTCGACCTCATCGCGCCGTTCACTCGTGGCGGCAAGGTCGGGGCCTACGGAGGCGCCGGCGTAGGGAAGACAGTCATCATTCAGGAACTCATTCGCAACATCGGCGCGGAGCACAAGGGAGTCTCCGTATTCGCCGGAGTGGGCGAGCGCTCCCGTGAAGGCAACGACCTCTGGGGTGAGATGAAGGAGTCGGGAGTTCTCGGCAGCACGGTGCTCGTGTTCGGCCAGATGAATGAGCCTCCCGGAGTTCGCGCTCGCGTCGGATTGACGGGGCTGACCATGGCAGAGTTCTTCAAAGAGGAGCGTGGCCAGGACGTCTTGGTATTCATCGACAACATCTATCGCTACATTCTGGCGGGCATGGAGGTGTCGGCCCTTCTAGGGCGGATGCCATCCGCGGTCGGGTACCAGCCGACCCTGGGCACCGAGATGGGTGACCTCCAAGAGCGGATCACTTCGAGCGCCACCGGCTCGATTACCTCGTTCCAAGCCATCTACGTTCCCGCCGACGACTACACCGACCCCGGTATCGTGACGACGTTCGGACACCTCGACGCCGTGATTTCTCTCGACCGTGCGCTGTCCGAGCAGGCCCTGTACCCGGCGGTCGACCCGCTGTCCTCCAACTCCCGAATCCTTGAACCCGCAATCGTTGGCCAGGAGCACTATGACGCCGCGCGAGGCGTTCAGCAGGTGCTTCAGCGGTACCGCGACCTTCAGGACATAATCGCCATCCTGGGTGTTGAGGAACTCTCCGAGGAAGACCGGCAGGCCGTCTCCCGTGCGCGCAAAATTCAACGCTTCCTCACTCAGCCTTTCTTTGTAATGGAACAGTTCATCGGACAAGAGGGTCGCTACGTGCCGGTACGCGAGACCGTCCGCGGCTTCACCGAGATTCTTGCCGGAGAGCACGACGATCTGCCCGAGCAGGCCTTCTACATGGTGGGCACCATCGACGAGGCCCGTGAACAGGGCGAGCGGATGGCCGCTGAGGGATAACGAAGAATGCCCCTGACACTCGAAATAGTAACTGCCGAACGGGTCGTCTACTCCGAAGAGGTGGACGTGCTCGTTGCCCCCGGAGTGGTCGGGGAGCTTGGCATCTTGCCAAGCCACGCGCCTCTGCTCACCATCATGCAGCCGGGCGAGATCCGGGTCGACAAAGGGGAAGAGCAGACCTACATCGCCGTCAGCGGTGGATTCCTCGAGGTCATCGGCAACAAGGCAACGATCCTTGCGGACACGGCAGAGCGTGCCGAGGAAATCGACGAGGCCCGCGCAGAGGAGGCCGTCAAGCGCGCAGAGGAGCGGATTTCTTCAGCCGCATCGGCTATGGACTTGGAGCGTGCCCTCGCCTCCGTCAGACGCTCCCAGGCCCGCCTGAAAGTCGCCCGCCGTCGCAGGCGCGGCCCGCGGCCGGAGATGCCCGCGGGGTAGTTTCCCTCGAATGCCGGCGCCCCCACACGGGGAATCTTCCCGCCGTGAGAACGTAAAATGCGGTGAATTAAACTGATCTGCTGAGCAGCTTCGTACAGGCGCTCATCCTTTTCGAGTGTGCCTGAATTCACACGCTTGGGCACCTCTTTTCAAGCGCTTATGGATGCCGAGCCTGTATCAGTTTAGTCGGTGTGGAGATTGGACGAGGTTTCTGAGCGAGCGTGCCCACGGTCGAGAACTGTGTGGCCCGTTCAATGCTGGTACGGATACTTCAGCCCAGTCGCTCACCCGTGTCTTGGACACGGCTTCATGCCGCTGGTGTGTGGGCAGGTCATCAGGTTCACGTCGATCACAACGACGCCGACTGCGACAGAACTTTGACAACTCACCGTTCCGATTCAACTGGATCACTTTGGCCATACGGTGCGCTCCCCGTATCGTCCAACTCATACCCCGCTTCTTCATTCGGTTCGCGGTGAGCTTGTCCCCGTTGGATTCCATGGTTCCCAGGCTCCGCGCGTCCGGGGGAGCGTTGGGTACCCGGTTGCGCCAGTCCACTCCGCCCCGCAGGTTGGATTCGACGTACTCCCTGTCCCGGATGGCCGTTGTGGTCTCGGCTGGCACAGCCGCCGACATCAACGCTCTGGCGAACGATTCTGATCCTGAGCGTATCGCATCGTAGATAGCCTGACCGATCTCTCCGCCATAGCCTCGGCCACACGCGCGAGAGAGGTGGAAGCCGTCCAACTGGAAGATAGCGTTGCCGAACTCCTCTGTGCCACTGCGTATCCAGTTGGCTCCGTCACCGCCCACAACGAACAGCTTCACCCCCTCCAGAGCGTACTGCTTGCCCCACTCGATACCCGCGCCCTCCCAGAACGGTATCTTCTCTGAGGCATGTGCATACACGCGCTTGTCCACCAGTTCGTACCGGTCATCTCCCACACTCCGCCACCCCCGATACGCTATGCCGCTCTTGACCTCGTAATGCTTTCGGGTTTCACGTTGCAGGTGGACCCACACCCCATCCGCTTCAGTGTAGAGAACATCCACCTGCTGCTGGCCGTCACACACATCCTCGCCACGCTCGAAGCACGACTCCCACCGATTGTATTCATCATCCATAGCACTCTGCCCGACACCGGACAGGAGCCGATGCACCGTCATAGGCGACAACACACCAGCCGTCAGACCGCTCACCATCTCGTCTGCCATCCGAAAGGGTACCGCACTGGCCATAGACACGATGCTCTCTGTCAGCGACGGACTCGCCTGCTGACGCGGCTTCCACCCCAGGTAATCGTCGAGTGCAAATATGGTGTTCCCATCCCCATCACTGTACATCCTGCGTCTTACCACAACTTCCCCAAACCGAGTCACCACTGTCCGATTACGAAATCCCCCCACCTTCAAGCCCTTCGGCTTGCAGCCCAGCAGTTCATCGTCCAGAGTCTGGAGCCTACGCTTTGCCTGCTCACGAGCATAGGCGCATCCTTCCCGATAGCTCTGCTCTTCCCAGTCCGCGCCTTCGATAGTCTGGTCTTCATTGTTCCACTGCGTTACGCTGAGTTCTGCCATCAGTCTGGACACTCCTGAAGTTTTGTACTCCTTCTAGGATAAGTCTAAGACTGGTGGCACCGACTAAACTGGTACAGGTTCCCGGGATGACAGGCGACTTGCAGGTGTTGCGGTGAAGGGCTACTATGGCACGTAACCGAGACGCAGCCCTGCCGAGCGGATCGTTACGGAGAAACTACGATGGCAGTCCGTCCGTCTCATCGAATGCTCTTGCCGCAGGCACTGGCCATTCTCGTACTGGCCCTTGTCGCGGTGGGTTGCGCGCCCACAGACAGTCCTCTTCCCGTGGGTGACCGAGCGACGCCGACCCCGACACCCACCCAGGCCGAGGAGGCTCGCGCCGCTGCCGCAGCCACGCCGACGCCCACTTGGGTGCCACTTCCGACCTCCGTGTCGGTTCCCGTTGCCTCCGAATCGACTACGGCGGCACCGGCTGACAAGGGCGCCGACACGATCACTATCGAGCCGACACGTACCCCTGTGCCACTTCCGGCGGACTATAGCCGGAGCACGAGCGGGGTCCCCATACACGAGCTTGTAAAGCTCGCGCAGTGGGACGAAAACCGCCTCAAACTGAGCAACTTCATTGCGGGGTACATCATCGCGCACGGACTCAATCACCCCGCACGCATCATCGACATGGACCCTGAAGGCTACAAGGACGCGCTGCCTAACAACGACGTGGACATCGTCCTGGAAGCCGATCCCGAGTGGGCGAAACCGTACGCCGACGCCGGAATTATCGTCGTGCTCAAGCCACTCTCAACGGCCAGTCCCGATACCGTCGTCGCCGTGAACGCCTCCCTCTGGAAGCGGGCGCCTGAGGTCGGGAGGTTCCTCGAACGATATGAGTGGGACGGCGACCTGCTGACCGCCGAGTCGAAGAAGATCAAGAGCGGACGGATCGCCATTACCGCTGCCGTTGTCGGTCACAACGTCTTCAAGCGCCAGGAGGAAATGTGGAGGAACTGGGTGGCCCCGGAGGCGGCAGAGACCGTTCGTGCCGCGATGGAAGACGGCAAAATTTGGTTCTGTCGAGGGTTCGAGGTTAGGGTCATCGGCCCCTACACGATGAGGGTGTGCAAGGACGACCCTACTGTGAATACAAGGTTGTAAGGGTGGGTGTGGGGCTGTGACTCTTCGCCGGGCAGATTGCCGGGAGCCGCACAAGTGCCGTACAATTCATTCCGTACACTTGCGTCCGCACAAGGAGAAGAACATGCCACGGCTGGAGGTCCGGCTCGATGAGGAGCAGCGTAGGCGACTGGAGGAACTGGGACAGGAGCGAGGCGTTCCCGTCTCCGCGGTCGTGCGCGGGCTGATTGACAACGCTTATGACGACATCGTTCAAGAGCGACGCCGTCTCGCGGCATCGCGGCTGATCGGCATGAATGTAGAGGACCCACCGGATACGGACGCGCTCTCGCGCGAGCTGGAGGCGGCCCATGAGCCCGCCGGTCTTCCTTGACGCCAATGTCCCCATCTACGCAGCCGGCAAAGAGCACCCGAAGAAAGAGCCGTGCGCTCTGGTCCTGAATATGGCAGCGGAGCATCCTCTGTCCTTCGTGACAGATGCAGAGGTGCTCCAGGAGCTTCTTCATCGCTACCTCGTCTTGAGACGATGGACCATGGGTAGAGAGGTCGTCAAAGCCTTCGCCGAGGTGATGCACGACCGGATCGAACCGGTCTACGTGGAAGACATCATGGCGGCGGGTGATCTGGCCGACCGCTATCAGGGCGCAAGCGCGGGAGACCTCGTTCATGCGGCGGTGATGATCCGATTGGGAGTCGACCTGATCGTCTCGTCTGACACGGACTTCGACCGCTTGCCGTGGTTAACGCGGCTGGACCCCTCCAACGTCGAAGAATGGGCGGACTCGGTACTGACTGACGAAGGCGGGTAGTACGTTCCGGGGCATTCTGAGAGGCACTAATCCATGACCGTTCCGCCGCCGATGTTGATGGACTGGCCTTGAATCCATGATGCGGCCTCGGTGCAGAGGTAGGCGATGAGGCCCGCCACCTCCTGTGGCGTTCCGGCTCGACCTATGGGAGCCTGGCTTGCCCTTTCCTGCCATACCTCGCCTCTGCCGAGAGGGTCGAGACGGGAGGTGTCTACGAGGCCTGGGCAGACGGCGTTGACGTTGATGCCGTGCGGGCCGAGGTCGAGGGCCATCGACTGGGTCATGCCGACTTGGGCGAAGTTGGCGGCGTTGTAGGCCAAGGTGGCTGCGGAGGCCCGCTTACCGGCTGCGGACGCAATCGTCACAATCTTGCCGCCCTGCCCTTGCTCGATGAGCACCTTCGCCACGGCCCTGCTGCAGAGGTACGTCCCACGCACCTTGACGTCTATGACCTTCTGGAAGATGTCGGGGTCGAGCTCGATGAGACGGACGCGGTCGGGGCCGTAGCGGTAGGCGGCGTTGTTGACGAGGATGTCGATGCGCCCGAACTGTTCGAGGGCGCCCTCGACCATGGTATCGACGTGAGTTTCGTCGGTCACGTCGCCCACGAGGGTCAGGGCACGTCGGCCCAAGGCGCGCACCTCGTCGGCGGTGCTCTCGATGTCGCGCCAGCCGATCTCCCGCTCGTCGGGCGGGAACGTGGAGGGGTCTCGTCCCGTGCCGGTGAGGACGAGGTCGGCCCCCAACTCGGCGAGTACGTGGGCGGTGGAGTTGCCGATGCTCCGCCTGCGTCCGGCTCCGGTGACTATCGCTACTTTGCCTTCAAGCTCGCCCATGGTGCGCCTCTCTTTCCGAAGGTGTCGGTTGGTGGGATAGGGGCATTATGGGGAATCCGAGAGGTGGAGGCAATGGCGCGGGGAGTAGGGAGTATTGCGTAGGCGGTGGGGTCCACCACGGGGGATGCGGAGGGCGTGGGAGGGCCCCTATCTGGGTTTCTCCCCCGCGGAGGCTGTCTCATAATTCGACAGCATACATTTCTCTAGCAAAGGGCACCACGAGTACCGTCGTTGTAGGTATCATTCACTACGAAACACAATCATCGTTACCGTCATTCCCGCGAAAGCGGGAATCCACAACTTCCTGACAAGAGAGGCTGACTATTTCTGAGACACCCTCCGGGGGAGAGATACAGAGAGGGGGCATTTTCGAATTTGACGACAAAGAACATTCGTACTATCATGGACGAAAACCCCGTCGGGCAGCCGATGTTGCCCGTCCCGAAGAGAGGATTGTCAGGTAATGTCAGGAAACATCAGGTTAAAAGAGACCCCCCTATCGGCCAAACAAGTTCAGGCTCTTCCCCATCTCGCCACCGGTCAAACGTTGGCGCACACCGCAACCGCCGTCAACGTGTCGGAAAGGACCCTCTACCGGTGGCTGAATGAACCCGAGTTCAAAGCCGCCTATGAGGAGTTGAGAGACGTGGAAGCCGACATCGCAAGGGTGGAACTGCGAGGCCTCGCCCTCAGGGCCGCGACCACACTCTCGAAGGCCATGGACAACCCCGACCCCTACATCAGCCTCCGTGCTGCTCAGGCTGCGGTCAACACAAGCGTCAAGGTCGAAGATGCCGAGAACGCCAAGCGCATCGTCCGTCTCCTGACCAAGTACGCTGAAGAGGACGACGAATCAAATGACGACCGCACCTCGGGCCGATTCCATGATCAACTTCACAAGGTGACTAAGGGCCGATAGCCCTTGCCTCGCTGGGGTAGAGACAGGGATATGCAGTGTTGTGCGACCACGAAATATCTCACAAGACATGATGCTGCCCTTCGGTATGCTAAAGTGGATAGACCCGGACACCCAGCAAGTCCCCAGCACCCAGCACTCCATGCCCAACACCGAACCAAAGAAAGGCATCCTCTTCGGCATAGCGTCGGGCTTCGGTCGCCATCACGTGCTGCGTGTCCCCCGTCGTCCTCGTCCTGCTCGGCATCGCGACCGCGGCCGAGGCGGTCACGCTCGGAGATACGCTGTACTACGAATACGGGTGGTTCTTCCGCACTGCCGGGCTGATCGTGGCGGTGATTGCCGTCGTCCTCTTCCTGCGCGGCAGGAACCAGTGCAGCATTCGCGGCGCGTTCAGGTACCGCTGGATGCTTGCCATCCTCGTGGCATCGGGGGCAGCCACCTACGCGGGGCTGTTCTGGTTCACCAAGTACCTCGGCATCTGGTTCGGCTGACACCAAGGCCACACGCCGACGCTAATCAGACGCCCCGTACGTAACAACCAACTCCACGTTCGTCAGCACAACGTCGCTGACGACCTGCGGGTTCCGGTGTTCCAGGACCACTTTGACCGTATGCTTCCCCTTCGCCGCATCGGCCGGGTCGAGGTCGAGCAGGAACCACGAGGACGTGCCGACATCGTGGATCTGTGCATCCATCGGGTTGCCCGCCGTGTCCTCCGCCAGATGGTACTCCCGCCACACGTCCGTCCGCTCCTCGCCGTCCCAGTACACCCGCACCACGTCGCCCACCACCCACTGGTCGAGGAGCAGCCGGAGCCTGACGCACTCCGGCGCGTTGTCCTCCAGGTCGTCGCCCTGCTCCAGGGTGATCGTCGGACCTTCACCCGTCATCGTCGCCTTCAGCGGCACCGGTATCTGGCCCCACAGGCGGTCGTTGTCGAACGCCCCGGCCCACGACTGCCCGACCGTGCCAAACGCCTCCTTGTACCGGTGGGCGGCCGCGAAGATCTTGTCCGTCGGGGCCAGCGTATCCACCGAGCCGATCTGATTCATCAGCTCCCTGCGCGAGTCGCGGTTCGCGTGCCAGTTGAACAGATAGATGCCGTCCGACCCTGCCGCGTGCCACTGACTCGCCACGGCGCGAGTCCTCATCTGGTCCTTAAGCAAGGGCGGCTCCGGTCCCACGAACCCGGTCCAGTCCCACCCGTCCACGCGCGCGTCGAAGCCCGGATACACCGCAACGTCCGTCCCCTTGCACATATCGAGGTACGCCTCGACGGCGATCAGCGGGTCGGTGTGCGCGCCGCCCGCCGGAATGAGAATGTCGACCAGCCCCTCGGCGATCCACGTCTCGACGTCGTAGCCGATGCGGTACGACATCTCCGGCGTGCCCGACACCCGCGCAGCCAGGTAGCACGGCCTCCCGCGTTGCTCGGCCAGCTCGTCCGTCACCCGTCGAACGGCCCGCTGAACGTCCGTGATGACGTAGCGCAGCCGGTAGCCGTAGTCGTCCGGCAGGTGAAAGCCGTGCCGCTGCCAGTCGAGCTCGATGCCGTCCCAATCCCAGCGGCGCGCCACCTCCTCGACGTGGTCGAATCGGTGCTTCCTCACTTCGGGATGTTCGAGGTTCCACGACAGCGCGAACCACGGCGTCGTCTTGTCGCCCAGCACCCACTCGGGGTGCTCGATCCTCATCCGCGTCAGTTCGTTGTGCCGCATAGTCGACAGGTCGGACGGCTGTGCCCCGCCGAAGTGGTTGTCGTTCATCCGCACCGAACCGTACACCTCCATCCCAAGCTCGTGGCCGCGCGTGATGATCTCCGCCTGCGGGTCCTCGCCGCGCTCGATCATGCCCCTGATATTCTCGTTGAACGTGTACGACTGCGCGTTCTCATAGACCCGCTTGTAAACGTCCCCGACCGTCTCCAGCGCGTCGCTCTCCCATCGCGCCGTGTGCTCTCCCACGCACCAGAAGTGCGCCCCGACCTGCGTCTCCTCCATAGGAGCGTAGACCTTGTCGAGGAACTGCTCCATCGTCTGGGGAAACTCCGAGTACCCGTGCGGGTTCCCGTCCCAGTTGTATATCAGTCCATATTGTGGTGGTTTTGGCATGATTTTGT
This sequence comes from Dehalococcoidia bacterium, assembly GCA_965247555.1. Lineage (GTDB taxonomy): Bacteria > Chloroflexota > Dehalococcoidia > Lucifugimonadales > VXLM01 > VXLM01. Next base: position 1,846,978 of record CBDFHR010000009.1, read on the forward strand.
TCCTTTTCAGATTGGCGATTGGTACACTAAGGTTAGACGAACCGCATTGTAGTTGAGCTTCCCCCGAAATGAAACAAGCGAGGAATCAAGGCTTCCATTGTCCATCGAATACCGCCCAATAACCGACGACGATCTGAAGGCTGCCACGCAGACTCAGTCGTGGGCCTTCCACAGCCACCTCGACGAGTCCGAGATGCCCCTCGCGCGTGAGTGGTTTGAGTTGGGAGACTACATCGGGGCCTTCGACGGCTCCGACCCCGTAGGAGTCACGGAGCGTTTCGCGCTCGAAATGACCGTCCCCGGCGGAAGCGTCGCTGTCGCCTGCATCGGCGGAGTGACCGTCTTGCCCTCCCACCGCAGACGTGGCCTCCTCACCGAGATGATGAAGCGTCAGATCACCGCCGCCCACGAGAGTGGCCTGCCGTTGTCGGCCCTTGAAGCTTCTGAGGCCCCGATCTATGGTCGCTTCGGGTACGGCATTGCCAGCGAGCACGAAAACTGGAAGATCGAGCCACATCGCACCGCATACCGGCAGGAATACACGTGGGATGGCTCCATCAAGATAGTCAAGCCCGAGCGCGCACGAGAGGTCTTCCCCGAGGTCTACCGGAGGGCCGCGGCGAATCGCGCGGGCGTGATCTGGCCCCCAAAGCCGTGGTGGGACGCCTATTTTGAAGTCCCTTCGAAAGGAGAGACCGGCAAAGCAGCCAACTTCTATATCGAGTACCGGGAAAGCGAAGTCGAAGGCTGCGCCCTCTACCGCATCAAAGACGGGATTGTGACCGTGCGGCAGCTAGTGGCCTGCACCGACGCGGCCTACGCCGCCCTGTGGAGATATTGCTTCGACATCGACCTCATCAAGACCATCGAGGCGTGGGGGCGGCCCATAAACGATCCGTTGGCTTGGATGCTCCATGACGCCAGAGCGCTGGAGCGCAAGCCATTCGACTGTACATGGCTCCGCCTGGTCGACGTCCCGAAGGCCCTCTCGTCCAGGACATACGCTCAGGAAGGCGAGATCGTCTTCGAGGTCCGCGACCAATTCTGCCCATGGAACGAAGGTGTCTACCACCTAACCGGCGGCCCGTCCGGCGCCATCTGCAGACCGACCACCAAGTCGCCCGACCTCGTCCTCTCCGTCGACGACCTGGCCGTCCCCTACCTCGGAGGCTTCCCCTTCACACCCCTAGCCCGCGCAGGCCGCGTCGAGGAACGCACCACCGGCGCACTCCGCCGCGCCGACGCCATGGTCGCCACCCAACTCAAACCCTGGTCGCCGATGCTGACGTAGGCGGACGGCTGGTCGTGTCGAGGAATACCCCCTCAACCAACCCCCGCACCGTGGCCACCATGTGCTCCGACGAAAGCCCAACGTACCTCATCAAGTCATCCGCCGAGCGCCCCGACTTCGGGATCCGCTTGACGTACATCTGCTTGACCTTGAAACTGCCCCCGTGCTCCAACAGCGCTTCGGCCACCTCCGATCCGAACCCGGCGCCGTAGTTGTCCTCCACCGTCACCACGTTCCCGCCGCTCGTTTGGGCTGCTTTCGCAATCGCCTCGCCGTCGAACGGCAGAGAGTACAAATCAATCAGAGTCGCTCCAATGCCTTCCTCAGACAGGGCGGCCATCGCCTTCAGCGCCTCGTGCACAGCGTAGCCCGACGCCGCGATCAGTACGTCGCCACCCTCAGCGAGCACGCCGTGCCCTCCGAGGGTGAATGTCTCTTCCAGGTCGTACAGGAACGGAGTATCCGGCCTCGCTGCGCGGAGGTAGCAGGCCCCCTGATGCTCCGCCATCCGCACGGTCAGCGCATACGCCGACACCGCGTCCGACGGATTGAGGATGTACAAGCCTGGGCCGCCTGCGTCCGCCTGCACCTTCGCCATCGATCGGAAGAACGCCACGTCCGCCAGCGCCATCTGGCTCGGACCGTCCGCCGCGATGTTCACCCCGACGTGCGAGCCGACCACCTTGATGTTCAGCCTGCTGATGAACCCCATCTCGAACTGGTCATACGCGCGCACGACGAACTTCCCGAAGCTCGACGCGAACGGTATCTTGCCTCCCGCAGCCAGTCCAGCCGCGCAAGATATGAGGTGCTGCTCCGCGATCCTGCACTCGAAGAAGCGATGGGACAGGTCGGGGTCTTTGGAAAAATACTCCGCATAGGTCGAATTCTTCACGTCCCCGTCGAGAGCCACGATATCGGGGTTCGTATGCCCAAGCGCCCGTAGCGCGATCCCATAGCCCTTCCTCGGCGCGAACTTACCGTCGGCAAGTGCTCCCGCCTGCCCGTAGGTATTCATTGCCTCGACGAACCCTGGCGGGGACTCGTGCCCCGCGGACGGAGAAGCCGTCGCAGGTGACGGGCCGACGCTCAGGTCTCCGTTCGTCCCCGACACGCCCAGCGTCGCAGCCGTCTCGTCGAGTTCCGCCAAAGCGGCTACCTTATCGTCGCCCGTCAGCGGCTTGCCGTGCAGCCCTTCGCCGGCAGCCTGCACGAATCCCCAGCCCTTCACCGTCTCTGCGACAATGGCGAACGGCCTAGAATCGGCATCGTCGGCACGACGCCGGTGTTCCATGAGCGCGCCGCGTACAGCCGCCGGGTCGTGCCCGTCGATCACCACGGCATCGAACCCCGATCCCCGCAGCTTTGATGCGATAACCCCCGGCGACTGCTGAGAACTCACCGGGTCCGACTGCCCATACCCGTTGCAGTTGAAGATAGGGCAAACGGCGGTTAGCCCGTAATCTACTAGGAAGTCGACCGCCTCCCATACCTGCCCTTCGCGGCTCTCGCCGTCCCCGATGATGCAGAATATCCGCTTGTTCGAGCCGTCCAGCCGCGCCCCCGCCGCCAGACCCGCCGCGATGGACAGTCCCTGTCCGAGGGAGCCGGTCGCCGCGGGGAAGAAGGGGAATCCCTCTGCCGGATTCGGATGCCCGTCGATCTCGCTATCGATTGCGCGCAGCCGCATCGCGTCGTCAATCGTCATGGCCCGGCGCGTGTGCGAGTCTCTTCCGACCGCAAGCCCCAACTCCGAGCCGGCCGCATAGACGATGGGGCAGGCGTGTCCCTCCGACAGGACCAGCCGGTCCGCCGTCGGACTCGCCGGGTCGGACGGGTCGTACCGCATGTGTCCGTACATCAGTGCGGCTACGATGTGCGCCAAGCTCGACGCCGAGGTCGGATGACCCGAGTCCGCCGCCGCAGTCATCTCGACGGACAGCCGGCTTAGCTCTATGGCTTTAGCGTGAAGAGATTCAACGTATCCCACGGTGCTGGACTTCCCATTCCTTTGGTATGGAGGCGCGCCCGCCATACGGCGCGCTCGAAGTATACTACCAAAAACGGCGTGGGCAAACGCACCGGCGCCGTATCAGGCAAGACCGCATAACATAGTGTTAGTTTTCCCGTCATTGCTCCGAAACGATGGCATCACGCCCCGGAACGAGGACAACTCTGCGATAGACAACCTCTACGCAATACTCTCTACTTTCTACTGACTCCGCTACCGTTGACTGTACCTTGCCGCCGTTCTATACTACCGTCGACCTCTGACCTATTGAATGGAGCGTGGGAATATGCGTCTTTCGTGCCTGCAAGAGAACCTTAGCCGCGGACTCGGAATCGTCGGCAGCGCCGTAGCTGCCCGGACAACCTACCCGGTCATGCAGAACGTCCTCATCACGACCGATAACGCTCGGCTCAAGCTGGCGGCCACCAATCAGGAAATCGCCATCAGCACGTGGATTGGCGCCCAGATCGAGGACGAAGGCCAGGTCACCATCCCCGCGCGACTGCTCACCGAGTTCGTCAACTCCCTCCCGGCCGAGCGTATCGACCTCGACTACACCGATCAGCCCGTCGGCATATCGGTGAAATGTGCGCGCTTCTCCGCCCAGATAAACGGCACCCCCGCAAGCGATTTTCCCCCCGTGCCCACTGTCGAGTCCGGCGTCGCGGGCCAAATCGCCCCGGACGTGCTGAACGACGCCATCAAGCACGTCGCCATTGCCGCAGCCACGGAGGACTCCCGGCCTGTGCTCACCGGCATCAAGGTAGAAATATCGGGAGACGATTTCACATTCGCCGCCGCGGACGGGTTCCGGCTGGCCGTATACAAGGGCAAGCTCCTCGAACCTCTGCCTGAAGCCGTTGACTTCATCATTCCCGCGCGTGCGCTTAGGGAAGTATCGAGCCTCGCCGGTAGCCAGACCGACCCCGTGGAGTTCACCGTAACTTCCTCGAAGAACCAGGCACTTTTCCGGCTCAACAACATCGAGATCGTGGCGAACCTGCTCCAGGGAACCTTCCCCAACTACCAGCAGCTCGTGCCGGACAAGTACGACACCCGCGCAACCGTCAACCGCGAAGAGTTCATTCGAGCCACCCGTGCCGCCTCGATCTTCGCGCGCGAAGGAAGCAACATCGTCCGTCTCATGGTGGACGTTGGTGACGAGGAAGACAGCAAGGTGCTGGTGCAGTCGAAGTCCGAGGAAGTCGGTGAGAACAAGGGCGAGGTTGACGCCGAGATCGAAGGCGGCGAGGCCAAGATCGCCTTCAGCAGCAAGTACCTCACCGAAGTGCTCAACGTCCTCGAGACAGACAAAGTGGCACTAGAGACCACGACCCCTTCAAGCCCCGGCGTAATCAAGCCCGTAGGGAACGACAACTACGTCCACGTCGTAATGCCGATCTTCGTCCAATGGTGACGGATCACACCGTCATTCCCGCGCAGGCGGGAATCCATAGTGTCCCATTAGTGAGAACCGCCGCCGGCGCTTAGAATCGGTAGGCGGATCACCTAGAAAAGTACGGGCGAAACTACCTCACCACCTCGCCGTCCTCGGTGATCCGTCGCACCCGCTCCGACCCCGTATAGGCAACGACCCTGACGGAAGACGAAACCTTCTCGCCCGGCTGAAGGGTCATTACCGTTCCGTTGGACATGGCGTCTGCGATACCCTGGTTCGTCCAGCTTGAGAACGGTTCCAGACCGATGTTGTACGTTCGCCCCCACCACGGGTAGCCGTACCCTCCACCGAACGACTGCCAGAACCACAGGAACTTGTAGACCTCCGTGGGCCATCGAACGCCGAATCCCACCCTCATCTTTTGATTGGTGATGGCGTACCAACCCTCCGGCATGTCGGCGATGTACGACATATCGTAGCGACGTGCTTCCTTCGGGGCGATCCGGCTGGCGTCGACGGGGTTGCCCTGCTGGTCCTCCGTCATCGGCCAGGGGGTGCGCGCGCCGAGCTTCAGGGTCGCGTTCGGATGGTGCTGCTCATCGTGGTTGATGAGCGTGCCTCCCGGCAGATCAATCACGCAGTCTGGACTGAGAAAGGGTGGACCCAGTGCTATGTGCTCACCCCACACGCAGTGACCGATCTCCTCGCCCTCGTTGGTCAGGGTCTGCTCCACCTCGAGCACCGGGGATCCGGCGTTTAGGGCCAGCGTCTTCTCGAAGACATAGGGGGCGCGCGCCGTCCGCACCCAGCACTTGATCGCGACGCGCTCAGGCGTGTCCTCGACGATCATCGCGTCCCACGGGACCATGTTCGCCTCGGCATGAAGCCCCATGTCCGCCCCTCTGTACTCCGACGGGAAACCGCCCCCGGGAAAGACCGTCTGCCACCCGCCCTCGTAGAAGTCCATCCACGTGCCGACGTTGTCGCCCGTGGTGGGAGTGAACGTTCTGGGATCCCGCACGCCGTGCGGGTCGCGATACATGAAGTCGACATCCGTCGGCTTGTGGACGAACTCGTACACGTCCGCCCCCTTGTCGATGAGGATGACGATTCGCAGCACCTCGTTCTCCAAGATCGCAGTCTTCAGTCCCCGGAACGTCCAAGCGTCCGATATCCGGCACCCGTAGTTTCGCTCGATCTGGTAGTGTGTCATGTCTAGTGAATGCTCCTTTCGGACTCGCTCGGAGTCTATGGACGCCAACCATTGATGTCAAGACGACAACCAAGCCACTGTAGGGCCTCCTAACATCACCACCTCTGCGCCCTCTGCGCTCTCTGCGGTGAAACTCCCCGCCCTGATACAATACCCGCCCATCACGAGTCGAGGGACTGCCTTATGCTAAGCGAGCTTGAGATTACCCAATTTGAGGTGTTCGGATTCGTCGTCCTGCGCGGGTTCCTCTCTCAGCAAGACGTTGACAGCCTGAACGCCGAGTTCGACGTCGCTCTGGAACGTGCCGAAAGCACCATGGAGCGGGCCAGCTTCCGTAAGCAGTTGAATTGGTGGAACTTCATGCCCGATACTCGCTTCACCGCCTCGCTCTTGGAGCAGCCGCGATTCTTGGACAAGGTCAAGCAACTCCTCGGCCACGACGTGGTGGCCTCGTTCTCAGCCTCCAACTCGTTCTCCGGTGACCGCACCGACTGGCACCCCGACAGCTCGCAGCCGAACTGGCGTGGCCTGAAGTTCGGCATATACTTGCAGTCGCTCGACGCGACCAACGGGGCGCTTCGGATGATTCCCGGCTCCCACAGGGAGCCCCTGCACTCCAACTTCCGGCGCATCCCCCTAAGGGAGGCCTTCCTTCAGCCGGGAACGCTGGAGGAGCAGCAGGGCTTGAGCGTCGATCAGGTGCCCGCCCATATCGCCGCGGTCGAGTGCGGCGACGTCGTGATCTTCGACAACTACACGTGGCACGGCAGCTACGGCGGCGGCGAGGACCGCCGGCTCATCACCATGGGGTACTTCGCCGCGCCCAAAACGTCCGAACAGGAACACGCGGTCCGCGAACAGGTGAACGCGGAGGCGAAGATAAGAGAGATATTCCCGCTCCTAAGCCGCGACCAGTTCTGGCTGAACAATCCCGAAAACAACCCCGAGCGCGCCAAGTGGATCGACACACTCGGGAAGTACGGCTTCCTCTCCGTGTCCGACTAGGGCTTGACGAGAATTCGAAAGACGTCCTTGGTGGGAGCCATCATCCTTGCAAAGCCCACGTCGATTACCTCTTCCAGACGTATCTGATCCGTAATCAACGGCGTCGTCTTGAGCTTCCCCGACGCGATGAGGTCAACCGACGCCTGCACGTCGGCCCGTGTGTAGGCAATGGTTCCGATGACGGTCTTCTCCTGTGCGACAATCGAGTTGAAGTCGAACTCCGGCGTGGACGTGTAGATCGCCACCAGCACGACTCGCCCACCTCTCCGTACGTATCTAAGGCAGTCGTCGGGAGTATTCGGCGCTCCCGCGGCGTCGATCACCACGTCCGGGCCGCGCCCTTCGGTCAGACCCTTGAGAATCTCCTCGGCATCCTCTTCCGCGGCATTGATACCGACCTCAGCTCCGAGGTTGCTTGCCAAATCGAGACTCATCTGCTTGACGTCCACGGCGAAGACACGCGCCCCCTGGGCCTTGGCGATCTGCATGGTGAGAGTGCCCACCGTGCCCGCGCCGACGACCGCCACCGTCTCGCCCGGTCGTATTCCCGCGCGCCGCACGCAGTGGTGCGCAACTCCCGAAGGTTCGACCAGTGCCGCCGCCTCGCTTGAGACGTTGTCGGGCAGGGGAATCAGCTCGTCTGCCGGCCACGTGAGGTACTCCGCCAGGCCGCCATCCCGGTCGAATCCCACCACCGTGAACTGCTCGCACTGCTGCGTCTCGCCCATGCCGCACCAAAAACACGTCCCACAGGTCAAGACCGTATTCAGCGCGACCCGCGTCCCAGCCTTGAGCCGACCGGTCTCGTCGGGTGCATCAACGACCGTCGCGGTCACCTCGTGACCCGTGATGATCGGCATCTTGTCCTTGTCGAGAAACTTCGGTCCGTACACGTACTCCTCGATGTCGGTCGCGCAGATTCCGCAGTAATCGACTTGCAGCAGCGCCTCGCCCGAAGCTGGGCTGGGGTCTGGAACGGTCTCCAGCCGGAGGTCTCGATTCCCGTGGTACATCATCGCTTTCATGTTTTCTCCTCCTGTGTGGTAAGCCGCGCTGGGCGATGTTCGCCACCCTCTATTCGGACGCCGCTTCCGGGTTCGTCGGACGGTTGTAGTCGTCTTCAAGCCTGATAATGTCATCCTCGCCGAGATACTCTCCCAGCTGGGCCTCGATTACCTCCAAGGGTGTCGTCCCCGGATTCTCCAAGCGGTGCTTCATACCTTGGGGTATCGAGACCGACTCGTTCTCCTTCAGCAGAAACACCTCATCGCCCTTGATCACCTTGGCCGTCCCGCGCACGACGATCCAATGCTCCGCGCGATGGTGATGGTACTGGAACGACACCGAGGCGCCGGGAGAGATCGTCAAGCGCTTGACCTGGAACTCTTCGCCGGCGTCGAGGACATCGTACGATCCCCACGGCCGGTGGACTCTGCGATGCACATCCGCCTCCGTCCTTCCGTCCTTCCTTAAACGCTCTACAATCCCCTTTATGTCCTGCACGCGGTCCTTATGTGCCACCAGCACCGCGTCCGCTGTCTCGATCACCACCATGTTGTCCAGGCCGATTGCCGCCACCAGCCTGTGCTGGCCCATCACCAGCGAATTCTTCGTCGCATCGGTGTAGACGTCGCCTTGAACGACGTTGCCTTGGTCGTCCTTCTCACGACGTTCCCACAGTGTCGACCACGACCCGATGTCCGACCAGCCCACGTCGATCGGCACGACCGCGAACGCCGTCGCTTCACCGTTCTCCTTCTCTAAGGAAGATCCGGCTCCCTCCATCACCGCGTAATCTATCGACTCGCTCGGACACTTCAGGAACGCGTCCTCATCCGGCCGGAAATACTCGAAGAAATCGCTCCCTTTCGAGTACGCCTCATTGACCGCGCCGGCGATATCCGGACGGTGTCGTTCGAGCTGGCTGAGCCACACGGACGCCCGCATCATGAAGATTCCGCTGTTCCACAGGTACCCGCCCGATTCGTAGTATTCTGTCGCGGTAGACAGGTCGGGCTTCTCGACGAACGATTGGATGGCAAACGCCGCCCCGTCAGCCGATTCGATCTGCGTGCCCATTTCGATGTATCCGTATCCCGTCTCCGGACCTGTGGGTGGAACCCCGAAGGTCACCACATCCCCGTCCGACGCCAATGCCAACCCGACTTTGAACGCATCGAGGAATCTCTGAGGTTCCGTGATGAGGTGGTCCGAGTGAGTCACAAGCAAGATCGGATCGTCGTCATCCGCCGCGTCCTGCGCCCGGAGCGCCCCAAGTGTCAGGGCAGGCGCAGTGTTCCTCCCTGCCGGCTCCACAATAATGTTCGTCGCCTCAACGCCGGCCTCCCGCAGCTGGTCCGTGATAATGAAGCGGTGCAACTCACTGCATACGAGAATGGGCGGCGCCGCCTCCTTGATCAGTTCGAGACGCGCCAGCGTTTCCTGAAGCATACTCGATGAAGCGCTGATCAGCGGCAGAAACTGCTTCGGATAGTACTCCCGCGACAACGGCCACAATCGCGTGCCCGAACCTCCCGCAAGAATGACGGGGTAGATGGTCATGCGGTTCCTCTTCTCAATCTATCCGTCGCTTCCTTGTTCATTATCAACCCGGTTGAGTTCCCTTTCGACCTGTTCCCGCAGCGGCTCATAACGGTGCGTCGTCGCAGGGGCTTCAGCAGCGTAGCGCTCGATGAGTCTAAGAGCGCCCTCCGGGTCGCTTTCCACGAGGTGCTGCGCGATTAGCAGCGCCCGTACCTCGACCCTCGATGGTGCAAGCTCGACTGCCCTTTCGACGAGATCGCGCGACCTCGCCACGTACTCCTCGCTCACGCCACCTGCCTGCTGATAGATGACCGCCATCCCGCTCAGCAGACGCCACTCCTCCGGCTCCGTGGCGGTGCCCGCGGGACCGTGCGTCTCCACAACCTCCAAAGCCGTGGAGACATCATTGCCTTCCAACGTGACCCACTGTGATCCGATGGACTGGAACATCATCATGCGAACGTTGTTCGACAAGGGCGGGAATGCCGAAACGGAATCCTCGAACGCCTCGAACCTCGGCTCCCATGAGAGACCGGCGTTCAGTGCTTCGACTGCGCGAGACGATGCCGTGAGGGGCCGAATGTTCAGAAAGAATACGGTCGCAACGATTCCCAAGCCCACGACGAGAATCACCGACCCCATTGCCATCTCCCCTGTCAGCGATGGGAGCAGCGGCCCGCGACCCGTGGACGCCTCGACCGGGACGACCTCCCGCACCTGCCCCGATCTGGCCCTCTTCACGATCAGGGAATCCAGGAAAATTACGGACCCTACCAGCACGTAGAGATGAATCACCGTGCCCGGCGTGTCGAACAGGAAGATGTTCTGCGTAAAGTAACCGATCAGTGCCGCTCCGATCAGAAACGCGAACGCCTGCTGACCCGGCGATAAATGTCGCGCCTTCCGAACGAACACAAAGGCCATCGACGCCCACAGCCCAAGGTATCCAAGCAGTCCTAGAAGCCCCTTCGTCGTTAGCTCTTCGATGAGCTTGTTGTGTGCCTGATCGAAAGAGGTGGCCCCCTTCGCGAAGACCTCCGGCACCACGTGCCGGTCATATCCCACAGAGTAATTCTCGGGCCCCCATCCGAGGAGAGGCCGGTCGAGGAAGGCCTCCCACCCGATCTGCGCGGCAATGATCCTCCCCTCCACGCTTCTGTCCCGCACCCCTGTGTTCAACAGACGCTCAACCATAGTCCCTGGCGCGTCGATCCTCTCAACGTCGCTTCCTGCACGCACGAGAATGAAGACCACGACGACCAAGGCGAACACAGCAATGACGGCGGTCATGCCAACCGCCGCCCTTCTTAGCTGCTGAGAGCCGCCCCACAGCGAGTATCCGACGCCAAAGACGAGTAGCCCCGCCGCCAGCGCGACGGCGGCGCTCCGCGTCCCGCTGAGGAAGACCATCACTAGAGTGAGTGCGATGGCTGCTACCCAAAATGCCCGCCACAGGTTCTCAGGAGCAATGCTTGACAGCCCTCCCCTCCGCTGCGCGCGACGTCTCCTGCGACGGTCTACTGCGCGTCCTCTCGTCTCCGAGGCCGACTTGTCCAGGAACGACTCCGCGAGGAATGCCGCCGCAATAAAGAAGCTCACCAGCATGTACCCGCCCACGTAGGTCGGGTTCCCCAGCGTGATGTCCAGCCGGTTCTTGTATTGAAGGTAATCGAACACCCGGATGTCGAAGAACTGTGTCAGGCCGAGCAGTCCGATCAAGATGCCCACGCCTACGTTGACGTTCAGAAGCGCCCGCCAGTGCGCCCACGTCCTGTGCGTGGACACCAATACCACTACGAAAGTGGCCCAGTGAGCGAGGTCCACCCACCCCTGCATCCGTTCATACGTCGACCACAGGCTCCGAGTAGGGCTGACCGAGAAGACCGTCGCCAACAGCGCGACCAGCACGTAGATGCCAAGCACCGCCAACGTCCACGATTTCGGAAGGCGGTAAGACGAGTCCCTGAGCAGCAGGATGATCCACAGCCCGAACGCTATCTCGATAAGCGTCCTCATCCACAGCGCCTTCCCTACCACGTACGGAAACAGGGTATACGGCAAGGGGTCGGTCATGACGATCAGCGGCGCGACCATGACCAGGGCTAGGACGATACGGATTGCAGTGGCAAGGCGCGATTCCACGATGGCTATGCTCCGATCGAACCGGGGCTGTCCCCGGCTGGACGAGACTGTGGGATAGAGGACCGAGCCGTCCTTTTAATCATCGCCCGTCCTCATGGATGCAAGCGTCTCTTTCAACCCTTCAACCAGTCCAATTCTCGGTTCCCAGCCGAGCAACCTCTTTGCCCTTGAAGGGTCAAGCGTGATATGCCGGACATCGCCGGGCCGAGGGTCTCCATAGATGGGCGGGGTGTCGTTCTCGGTCAGTACCTGCAGGTGCTGGAACACCTCGTTCACCGAAGTCCCCTGTCCCGTCCCTATGTTAACGACAATCGACTCGCCATGACTCATCGCCATATCGTGGGCATCCACAACGTCCCCGATATAGACGTAGTCCCGCGTATGTTGCCCGTCCCCGTTGATCGTAACCTGATCGCCTTCCAGCATCCGCCGTATGAAGATCGCGACGACTCCCGACTCCCCGTGTGGATTCTGCCTTGGGCCGTACACGTTGGCAAGCCGCAGCGCCTTCAGCGGGACCGAGTCCGGCAACAGTATTCGGAAGTAGCATTCCGACGTCCACTTGCTCAGCGCGTATGCGCTGATGGCACGTATCGGGTGGTCTTCGTCGCATGGCAGGTAGTCGGGCTCACCATACAGCGCCCCACCCGTATTGATGTAGAGCACCTGCTCGCTGTCGGCCTCCTTGGCGGCTTGAAGGACATTCAGTCCACCCAGGATATTCACCCTAGCGTCTCTGCTTGGATCGCTCATGGAGACGGGGACTGACGCTTGCGCGGCAAGGTGGGAGATAACGTCCGGCTTGAAGGACTTGGTCAAACTCACAAAGGCATCGTCCGCAATGTCCAGGTCAACGAACTCGACGTGAGGCGACAAATTCGAGCGTGTGCCCGTCGAAAGATCGTCCACGACCAGCACCTCGTGGCCTTTCGCCAGCAGACCGTCCACGACGTGAGACCCAACGAATCCCGCGCCGCCTGTTACCAGCACACGTGCCACACGCTCCTCCTCGGAATTGCCGCGCTTTCTGCAAGGGCTTCGCCCCAGCTCCCCATATGGTACAAGTTATTCGAGGAATCTCAAACGCCCCGGGCACACCAAGTCCTTCTACAACGCGCGGCTTGATCGAAGTGACTTGGTATAATCCCCCTGCGACAATTTTCCGAACTGTCTAATCAGAGACTGGGGGTATCAGGAGGCAATTCATGGGACCGACTCATACCATAGGGTTCGTGTGGCCAGGCCCGCCGGTACCGGGCGACGCGGAAGAGGTCGCCCGCTTCGTTCCCGACGGCGTTGACTGGCATATCGCCGGCACGCCTCCCGACTTTGAGCCGGACGCTCCACCGGCCATCACCCGTGAGCGCCTGGTTGCCATAGCCGAGAACCCCAACATCGAGATGACTGCCGCGAAGCTTCCCGCTCACGGCGTGCAGGCCATCGGATACGGCTGCACTTCAGCCAGCTACGTGCGCGGAGTCGGCGGCGACAAGGACATCTCCACCCGCATCAACGGGGCCACCGGTCTCCCTTCGACCACAACATCGACAACGGCAGTGGAGGCGCTCAATCTTCTCGGTGTCACCCGCGTCGCCGTCCTCTCGCCGCACGTCGACGAGCTCAACGAACGACTTCGGGCATTCATGGAAGGACACGGCTTGGACGTGGTGCACATGCGGGGCCTGAACAGGCTCCGAGGCATCGAGCATATCCCGCAAGAGGAGATATACGAGTTGGTCGTCCAATTGGTCGACCGACCGGAAGCGGACGGCATCTTCATTAGCTGCACCGGCATGAGATCGTCGACCATCCTCGCCCGCCTCGAAGAAACCACCGGCAAACCCGTCGTCTCCGCACTGCAGGCCACAATCTGGGGTACCCTCAGTCTAGCAGGCGCCCCCGCGGAACTACCGGGACTCGGCTCGCTATTCCGCGCTCCGATGCGGAGCCTGTATCAGTTTGGTCGGTAGGTCAGTTTTTGAGGATGGTCTTACATCCCACTCGTCACTCCCGCGAAGGCGGGAGTCCATGACCCGGGGCGTGAGCATAGCTCCGACTCAACCACCCGACCGACTAAACTGATACAGGTCCTCCGATGCGAGATGGCGTTCTTGTCGTCCGCAGTTAGTGTTAGAATTGGAACGATTCACTTGTTAACGGCGCATTATTCAGTATTCTCATAGGAAATCAATGAGAGGATTCGTACAGACGCCTGTTACGCTCGTCGACTTTATGGTCAACTTGCTATTCGAAGGTAGAACAATTGCTCCCGGTGAGCGTCTCCTTGATCCGGGTTGTGGCACTGGAGCCTTCATGAAGGGAGTAATTCGCTGGTCTGTGGCGAACCAATCAAGGGTTCCCCTCATGACGGGTATTGAAATCGATAACCGAATGGCGGCAGATGCCTCCTCCCAACTTCGAAGCATCCCGTATGCTCGAGTGGTCGAGGGGGATTTCCTAAACGTCGGGGGCACAGAGAAATATCATTACATCATAGGCAACCCCCCTTACGTTTCGATCCTGCATTTGAACGAACGAGAGAAGGCCAAGTACAGAACTCGATACCGTTCCGCGACTGGCCGCTTTGATCTCTATATGCTGTTTTTTGAGCGAGCCTAAGAGGGTGTGTGAGAAGTCTTGGACATGTATTAGAATGGAGGTATGAAACGCAAACCATACCCCAGCGACCTGACCGACGAACAGTGGGATGTTCTGGCTTCCCTACTCCCATCAGCCAAGACCGGGGGAAGGCCACGTACTGTAGACCTACGGGAGGTCGTCAACGGCATTGTGTACGTTCTGCGCAACGGCTGCACGTGGCGAGCCATGCCGCATGACCTCCCGCCTTGGGGCACCGTGTGGTGGTATTTTCGGGAATGGAGACAGGATGGTACATGGGAACGAGTCCATGAGGCCCTGCGGCCCAAGGTTCGGAAGGCCGAAGGCAGCAACCCAACACCTAGCGCGGCCATCATAGACAGCCAGTCTGTTAAGACGACGGAAAAAGGGGGCCTCGTGGCTATGACGCTGGCAAGAAGGTCAACGGTCGAAAGCGACACATCATTGTAGATACCATGGGGTTGCTGCTGGCGGTGGTGGTGCATCCTGCCAATATCCAGGATAGAGATGGAGCGAAGCTGGTCATCGATAAATTGATAGGGCGGTTTCCCCGCATGAGGTTGGTCTGGGCCGATGCTGGCTATGCTGGAAAGCTGATCGAGTGGGTCTGGGCCCTGACAGGCTGGGCGCTCGAGATTGTCAAGCGCCCCAGGGACAGCCACCACTTTCAGGTGCTGCCGCGAAGATGGGTGGTTGAACGAACATTCGCGTGGCTCAGCAGGTGCCGTCGGCTGAGCAAGAGCCTGCCCCGTACTTGATACGGGGACTACGAAGCTCTGTCCGATACAACGGAGGCCTGGATCCACATAGCTATGATTCATCTAATGCTCCGACGCTTAGCACCAACCTAATTTGAACTTCTCACACACCCTCTTAGAAACTATCTCAAAATCATAACGCACAAATGCCTTGAGCGGTTTATGAGGTGATTCGTATGGTTTCTCCAAGAACATTTGGAGGAACTTCGTGAACAACCAAGAGGGCTTGGAAACCATATGGGAAGCGCCGGACGAGCTTTGGGAACTCATTGGGCCTATCATCTTGGAGGCAGACCCTCCCAAAGTCAGAGGCCGCAAGCGGGCTGACCCCAGACAGATGCTCAACGGCATCATTTTCCGTTTGCGCAGCGGGTGCCAATGGAACCGATTGCCGAAAGAACTGGGGGACGACAGCACAATCCATCGCACCTTTCAACGGTGGGTGGAACTGGGTGTCTTGCGCCGAATATGGGGAGCCTTGGTGGAACAGTGCGAAGAGTTGGGCGGCGTGGACTGGGAATGGCAGGCGGCAGACGGGGCCATGGGCAAGGCACGTTTGGGGGGGATCTGATTGGACCCAACCCAACGGATCGCGGCAAGGCTGGCAGCAAGCGGAGCCTGCTTGTGGAAGGACAGGGCGGCCCATTGAGCATTGTGGTTGCCGGAGCCAACGCCCACGACGCCACGTTGTTGGATGAGACCCTAGAGGCGATTGTGGTCGAACGTCCGCAACTCACCGAGGATGACCCACAGCACCTGAGCTTGGACAAGGGGTATGACAATCCTTCGGGTCGTCGAGCCGTCGCCAGACACGGCTATCGGCCACACATCCGACGCATCGGCGAGGAGAAGTTGGACGGTTCTGGGCGCAAGCGGTATCCTGCGCGCCGGTGGGTTGTGGAACGGACTCTAGCATGGCTCTCCAAGTGCCGTGCTGTTCTGGTACGCTACGACAAAAAGGCGTCGAACTACATCGGATTGCTGCAGCTTGCGTGCGCACTCCTGTGGTTCCGTCGCCAATGGCGACTTGCCATTTTGAGATAGTTTCTTAGTGCCAAATGACGAGTCCATTCTCGATACGCTCTGTGAGTACCTAAATGGAAAGCAGGCCCGTGATTGGTTGATCGAGAACTGTCAGCGAGCCGCTAACGGGTTCCTCCGAACGCAGAGCAATGTGCTTAAGCGTCTCCCTGTTCCTTCGGATTTCAATACCGATGCGGCGAATCGACCCAGGCCGATGCTCAATGCGAATACCAAGGATACAGGGCCACCCGTGCTGGAGTTGGTTGCTTGAATGAATACGCCCTTCGATGAAGTTATTCGCCTGATTGTCGAGCGAAGATACCACAATCATCGAAAAGCCGAGCATTCGGATATTCTCTGCAGGGCCGTATGGTCTGACTTGCTCTAACTTTGCGGTGAGATACGGCAAGACTACGTAAGCAAAGACATCGGATGGTGGCTAAACCAACCCGCTCCCGACCTTCAGAGACGTAGAGCAGACCTGCTGGTCTGTGAGATAAGTGACTCGACCGAAGGTCCGGACTTGAGTCGCGTTCGCATCTGCCTCGAGAACAAATCCGTGATCACGGCTCATCGAAACAAAGGCGAGCGATTCCGCGATCTTGACAACTTCAGATCTGAGGTACAACAGAGGAGACAAGAGGCGATCGTTCTCGGAACCGTTCTCGTAGGTACTGCGAGGCGATATCTTAACGTGGCCGACCAAGTCAAGAAGGTCTATAGAGGTCGGCTCAAGCAGTTTGAGCGGGACGTTCTCCCTCGTCTTTCAACCGGAGCGTCACTCTTTGGGACGATTTCCCCTTTGCGGTTAGCGAGAATCGCTCGGACGATGCCGAGAAAACGATTGAGCGCTTTCGACGCCTCCCGACTCGAACCCCCAACTTGACGCACCTTGAGGGGTTCGATTATCTCCTGGTAGTTCCCGTGTACATCGACAACGTGAACCCGCCTCGGGTGGACCGGGAGAACACTCTCGGCCTCGATGTTGACGAGGAATACGCGAGGTTCCTCGATGCCATTCGGCGTGGATATCTTGCGCGTTGGCACGTCTAGCGGATCATGCTGTTTGGACGAGACGAAACGCAAGTACGGCCGTCGCAAGACAAATCTCTGACTTGCGCCCGGTGGTCACTTCTCCTTCCACTAAACCGGAATCTGATAGACTGGTTATGTCTTTCAGGGGCGTCCCTCGGGGCGCCCGCAATACTGTTCGAGGAGTCGTCGTCAACGTGTCAGGACCATTGAAGCTCGGTATTCCGAAGGGAAGCCTCCAGGACGCCACCGTTGCCCTATTCCATAGGGCCGGGTGGCAGATCGACATCAACTCGCGGAGCTATTTCCCCCAGATCGACGACGACGGGATCGAGTGCTCCATCGCCCGCGCACAGGAGATTGCGAGGTACGTCGAGCACGGCCCCCTCGACGCCGGCATTACGGGCAAGGACTGGATCGCCGAGACTTCCTCCGACGTTCACGTCGTTACTGACCTTGTTTACTCCAAGGTGAGCGCCCGACCCGCACGGTGGGTGCTCGCCGTCCCATACGATTCCGACATCAAGCGCCTCGAAGACCTCGAAGGCAAGACCATCGCCACCGAGCTTGTCATGTACACCAAGCGCTACTTCGCCGAGCGCGGCATCAACGTCGACGTCGAGTTCTCGTGGGGCGCGACCGAGGCGAAGGTCGTTTCGGGACTCGCCGACGCCATCGTCGAGGTGACCGAGACCGGCAGCACCATCCGCGCGCACGGGCTGACCATCATTCACGATCTCATGCAGACCGTACCGCAGCTCATCGCCAACCACGCCGCATGGGAAAATCCCCTCAAGCGAGCGAAGATCGAGCAGATCGGACTCCTGCTCAACGGCGCCCTGCAGGGTGAAAAGCTAGTAGGTCTGAAGATGAACGTCCCGCAGGACCGTATCGACGAGTTGGTCGAGGTGGTGCCGAGCATGAAGGCCCCAACCGTGGCCAGACTCTACAATACCGACTGGTTCTCCGTCGAGACCGTCGTGAGTCCTGCCGTCGTCCGCGAACTCGCCCCCAAGCTGCTCGAGGCCGGGGCCGAGGACATCATCGAGTACCCCCTCAACAAGGTCATCTAGGGCAGGGGAGTCACTGCCCGAATGCCTTGACACCCGAACCCCCAAGCTACAATGAGGCCAACTCCACGTACGGAAGCGAGCCGACCATGAACTCAGCCGACCCTCTCTTTCCAACCTTCGTCGTCGGAAGCCTCCCGCGACCGCAGTGGGTGCGCGACCTGATAGAGGACCGCAAAGCGGGACACATCAGCGAAGAGGCGGCGGACAGGCTGCTCGACGACGTGGTGCCATCGGCCATCCGAATGCAGGAGCGAGCGGGCGTCGACTACATCTCCGACGGCGAGTGGCGGCGCGAGAGCTACGTCAAGGTCTTCACCGAGGCTGTGGACGGCTTCACCAACGACCTCGTTTCATCCGGCGGAACGACGTCGTTCACGCACCTTTACTACCCTGCGGTGACCTCCAAGATATCGACGCGACGTTCGATGGCGACGGGCGAGGTCGAGTTCATGCGCAAGCACACCGACTCGAAGATCATCGTCGCCATACCCTCCCCCTACACCGTCGGACGACGCATGTGGAGTGCCGACCACTCGACCGGGCCGTACCCGACCCGCGAGGAGTTCGTCGAGGCCTGCATTCCCATCATCAACGAAGAACTGCTCCGTCTCGCCGCTCTAGGGGTGGACATGATCCAGATCGACGACCCATGGCTCGGACTTCTCGTCGATCCCGTCTACCGCGAGAATGAGGGAATAACCGACATCGACCACGAGATAGAGTTGTCAGTACAGTCCATGAATCGCGCCGTAGCCGGTCTTGAGAACGTGCCCCTGAGCGTCCACTTCTGCCACGCGCACTTCAACCGGCAGCACGGCACGAAAGGCCCCTACGACCTCATCATCGGCGCACTCGGCGAGATGAACGTCCAGCGATTCGCCATGGAACTCGCCACCCCCGACGCGGGTGGGATCGGTGTCCTCAAGGACTTCCCGAGGGACAAGACCCTCGGACTCGGCGTGATTGACCACACCGACCCGCATATCGAGACCCCGGAGGAGGTCGCGGCGCGGGCCGAGGTGGCGATGGAATACGTGCCGAAGGAACGCCTCACCCTCAATCCCGACTGCGGCTTCTCTCCCTCCAGCGTCAACCCTATGGACTTCGACGAGGCCTACATGAAGCTGAGCGCCCTCAGTCGCGGGGCGTCCCTGCTGCGCGAAAAGTACGGGGACTGATGGTCCCCGTGGCGATACTCCTGAAAGCACATCATGGTTAGCGGCATAGTCAGGCCCATCGCTCTGTGCGTGATCAGACGGCACGGGAATCTGCTCGTATTCGAGGGGTACGACACCGTAAAGAAAGACCACTTCTACCGTCCTCTGGGTGGCACAATCGAGTTCGGTGAGCGGAGTAGCGTAACCGCCGCCAGGGAAATGGCCGAAGAGCTAAACGCGGAGATCCGCAACGTTCGGTGGCTCGGCGTCCTGGAAAACATCTTCACTGTCCAAGGACAGCCCGGACACGAGATCGTCATGCTCTACGAGGCGGATTTCGTCGACGAGGGCATGTACCGCCGCAGCCCGATCTGGGGACGAGAAGACGACGGCTCACCCATCAAGGCCGTCTGGAAACCGCTGGACGACTTCAAGGCGGGCAGGGGACGTCTGGTCCCCGAGGGCCTCTTGGCGATCCTGGAGGGGAACTAGACGGCAGTGTGCCTTGCACCAACCGACCGGAGGAATTAGCGAATGCCGAACGCGGAGATAGTTTCCATTGGCTCCGAGCTCCTGCTCGGCCAGATCGTCGACACCAACTCGGCATGGATGGCGCGACGGCTCACCGACATCGGCGTCGACCTATACTACAAGACCATCGTGGGTGATAACCCTGACCGCATGAAGTCGGTCATCGTCCGCGCCTTGGGCCGTTCCGACATCGTCATCACCGGCGGCGGCCTCGGCCCGACCCAGGACGACCTGACCCGCCAGACCATCGCCGACGCAACCGGACGAAGGCTGGTGCGCGACCCCGCCTTGCTGGAAGACATCGAGCAGCGCTTCCGCAGGCGTGGATTCATCATGACGCCCAACAACGAGCGACAGGCCGACATTCCCGAAGGCGCTATTCCCGTCCACAACCCCAACGGCACGGCCCCCTCCTTCATCGTCGACGACCCGCGCGGAGTGGTCATAGCCCTGCCCGGCGTGCCTCACGAACTGAAATGGCTCTTCGACAATGAGGTCGTTCCCTACCTGAGCGACAGATTCCAGCTCTCCGAGACGCTCACTTATCGCGTGCTCAAGGTCGGCGACCTCGGCGAGAGCAACGTCGACGACCGCATCGGCCACCTCATTGCAAACTCCGACAACCCGACCGTTGGGGTCCTCGCTCATCCCGGACAGGTCGATGTGCGCATCGCCGCAAAGGCATCCAGCATAGAGGAGGCCAACAAACTCATCGACCCTGTCGACGCGCAAGTGCGCGACCTCCTCGGCGAACACGTCTTCGCCGTAGACGAAGAAACGCTGGAGGACACCGTCGGCAGATTGTTGGAGCACGGGAACGCCACGATCGCCGTCTACGAGGACCTCACCAGCGGCATCGTCGCGACCAAGCTCCACGAGGCAAGCGCCGACCACTTCGTTGAGGGAATCATCGGCAATTACCTCGGACCGATCCGTCGCCTGATCTCTGGCGTCGGAATATCCGACGTCGACGCTTACATGGCCGATCAGGCCGCCACCACCGACAAGCTGGCCGAGGCCGTGCGCGCCCGCTCCGGCGCTGACATCGGACTGGCCGTTCACGGCGTCCCCGAGCCGGGAGACATGTCCCAGAATCTCGCCAAGGGCACCACCTACATATCCGTCACCGACGGCAACCGCTCGAAGTCCCGCGTCTTCAACTCCGCCGGTCGCGGCGCCCCCGACCGCCAGCGAACGAGCATGTACACCCTCGGCCTCCTCCGCGCCGCCCTCATGGAGTGGAGCGCCGAAGACTAGCCGCCTAGTATTGGCCCCATACCGCGCTGTGAGTGATGTCGTCCTACTCGCAAGCAACGGCGTGCAATCGAAATCGAACAAACTGTGTCCTTTTTCCCAATGGTTTTCGGAAAGCCCTTCCTGCTATAAGTTAGTGGACGAAGCAAGTGAGCGTGGGTGGGAAACAAGATGAGCTTTCGAGTGAGTCCAAACGGCACGGACAAGAACACGCCCCCAAGAACGACGATTCATCGATCACTGTGCATCTGGGTACAGCACGACTGGCCGGGTCCCTTCATGACAAAGGCAAAGGCTCTCGCTTGGGCGCGTACTACCGGCTACCCCGTCCATAGCTGCCAGAAATGTGATCCGTAAGAAGTGCCCAGTGATCGTACTTCACAGGAGCGGTGACAGCCTAAATGTTTCTCATGCGTCAGGGTTGCGCCAACCGAGACTCCCTGAACGCCACCGCCGCCTCCAGGAAGAAGTGCGAAGCGCGATGTGCCGCAACGACCTCATGTGACATCTTCTTGCCGGCCGCGTGAACGGCGTCGGTCACCTGCTTGGTGAACTCCTTGACTCGCGGGTGTTCCATCTGTCCCGGAAGGCCCATCGACTGGGCGAGGTCCTTCGGCCCGATGCCGTAGAAGTCGATTCCCTCCACTGACAGAATCCCGTCTAGGTTATCGAGAGCATCGACATGCTCGATCAGCGCCATCACGACGACCTGCGAGTTCGCGTGAGCCATGTACTCCGGCCTCGGCGGTCCGAACCCGAAGTGAGACGCCCGCGAGAACGACAAGCTACGCCTGCCCTCCGGCGCATACCGGCAGCCCTCCGCCAGCTTCTGAGCGTCCTCTTTCGTGGTGATATTCGGCGCGTGGATGCCCATGATGCCCCGCTCCAGAAATGAGTGAATCGTCGGAAGCTCAACGTCCGGCGCCATCCCGACCGGTGTTAGCCCGCACATCTGCGCGACACGGCTCTGCTCCTCCAGGTCGCTCAGTGTAAAGCTCCCATGCTCCCCGTCGAAGATGACGTAGTCATACCCCGCGATCCCAAGCAGCTCCACCTGCTCTGCCGCCGGCGAATTGAACTGGCACCCAAACGCAATCTCACCCTTCCTCATCTTCTCGATAATGTTATTCGTCCGCAGCGTCACATTGTGCGCCGTGCGGTCTACGAGGGTCATGGTTCAGTCTCCTACTGAGTGAATGTCGAGGGAAGCGGTGTTACCCCATTGAAGCGATTGATTTGCCACGCTCTATCCACCGGCCAGAGTCTCAATTCGCATCATGATTTGCTGGGTGATTTCGGCAATCAAGTAGTCCACGTTCGAGGGTTGGGCGTCCAATTCCGAATAAATCACACTGCCATCCAGCTGTGGAATTGGCTTCCCATCGATAGTCACATATCGTGAAACTCCTTGTCCACCAAGGTCCCAACCGACTGAGAGATCCAAGCTAAACTCATTACTTCCAGCACCGGTATACCCTTTGAAACCGCAATCGTACTTCAATTTCAGCAGACGATCATCGCTCAGCTTGAATCCCTGGGTCACTATGTACTCTTCCTTCATCCTGTCCCAGCCCTTAGCATCAAGAAAGTCGCCAGACGAGACCCATGACCGTTGGCCGACTGCGATCGAGAAATTCGTGAACACAGTTCGAAAAAGCTCGTCTGCTATGGGTCTAATGGTAGACTCCAACCCGTCAAGCATCGCACGGATATGGATCCGATTGACGGCATCCAGCGCCTCGACATCGGAATCGTCCGGCTCCGGCCCTCGCCTTTCATTCACGAAGGTAGCGATTTCTTGATCGACATCAAATCGTGCGAGCAAACCTTTCAGTTCAGCCGCTGGTATCACCTCGCTATCGGTTCGGGACTGACGCGCAGTTCCGCCATACACGACGGTCTTGGCAGTGATACCCGGAATTAGCTCGGCAACCCTGTTGAGCGAAGTGAAGTAGTCAGAGGATGTCGTAGAGCCGGACTTGATCTCGATAGCGTGGATTCCGCGTCCGGTCTCGTAGAATAGACCGCACTCCAGACCTTTTGAATCTCGGAAAAAGGAAAGGTTGGACTCGCGTCCCCGGTTGAAACGGTGCTTGAGCGCCTCCATAACAACCATGTTCTCAAACAGGGGCCCTCTAAGCGGGTGAGTGGTGACCTGCTCCGCGTTTTCGATCCCGATAAGGTAACTAGCTAGTCCCACGTCGTAGAAATACAGTTTGGGTGACTTGACCAAGCGCTTTCGAATATTGGCGTGGTACGGCGGCAGTTGGAAGACGATGTAGCTCGTCTCCAGCACGGTAAGCCACTGTCGCGCGGTCGTGTGTGATACGCCCGCATCCGAACCTAGCGAGCTAAGGTTGACCAACTGCCCAACCCGCCCCGCGCACAGGCGTAGAAAACGTCTGAAGCTCGAAAGGTTGCGTATCTCTCCCAGCCGGCGTACGTCGCGCTCGACGTAGGTCTCAAGGTAATCGCCGAGCGCTTGACGTGCGTCGAGTTTCTGGTCGAGGATTCGCGGATAGAATCCGGAGTAGAGGATTTCGTCTATCGCGCCGCTTGCACCCATACGATGCCGTTCCATGAGGGAGAACGGCAACAGGCGGAGCAGCCCTGTACGCCCGGCGAGGGACTGGCTGATGGCATCGGAGAGTTTGAATTGCTCGCTGCCCGTGAGTACGAAGAGGCCGTTGCGGCCTCGGTCGTCGGCCAGGACCTGGAGATAGGACAAAAGCGTGGGGACATGCTGGATCTCATCAATAATGGCGCCCTCACCAAGCTGAGAGAGAAAGCCCCGAGGATCGGACTCGGCAAACTCCCGCTGGTCGGGCGCTTCCAGGTTGACGTACTCCAAACCGGGGAAGGCTGCGCGACAGAGAGTCGTCTTACCGGACTGCCGAGGACCGGTCACGGTGACAAAGGGATATTGTTCGAACAGCGCCGTCAAACGGCCCGTGATTTCGCGCTCAATCATGGACACTAGGGTACCGGCCATATGCACAAATTGCAAGTATGACTTTCAATGTGCACCCCTCCCCCTACAACCGCACCCCACGACGCACCACCACCTCCGACCCGTCCGCCATGAACGCGGACACCGGTTCCCGGCTCAGCGCCTCCACGAACTCCTCACCGTATAGGCCAGCAACGTCGCACTCGTACTCCACCTGATCCGCCTTCGCCATACGCCATCGCGGGTGCTCGACCTCGTACTGCAGCGTCGATCCGTCCCGCTGAACGGCATAGCCCCAATAGTGCTCGGCGACGAATGACGCCTCGGAATCGAGATCGGGGACGTTCCAGTCCCCGTGCGTCTCGACCGACAGCCTGTACCAGGTCCCCTTGGACCGCCATTCGTAGCGGTAGGAGTCGGCCGTGATCTCCTCCCGCATCAGCAGGGTGACGTAGTTCTCGTTGTAGAAGGTACGTGCCACCCACGTCACCGCGTGACGGGGCACGATCTCCTTGATGAACACAACGCCCCGCCGTGCCTGTCCCTCGACCTCGCGACGCACGTAGAACCGGAGATTCACCTCCGGGAAGTCGCGGTGGAAGGGTATCGGCACGCCAAGCAGCTTGGTCTTCAGGAACCTAAGTCCGACGACGCTTACATAGCACCGGCCTTCCCACAGGTCGATCTCCGTCCCCGCGGGCACGTATGGCGAGAGGACCTCCGGGTCGCACTCGTAGTTCACCAGAGCGAGGTCTCGCCAGTCGGCAGTCAGGAAGACGCTTTCGGGCATGGCGGTCTCCGTCGGGTTGTCGGTGCTCGACATCTATTCGCAGGCAATTACGCCCACGCCCCATTGCGGAACGACTATATGAAAATACTCGCCGTCCCGAGGAAGGCTCTCGCCGGTGAGCAGGTCGCGGGCGGTGGAGGCTTTCCAGCGTGGCGAGAAGTACACGTTCGCGTCCTGGCGCTCGAAATTGAAGAGGAACAGCAGGGGTCGGCCCTGCGCCGACTCGCGGACTACCGGGATCACGTGGTCTCCGTCCATGGCCACCGGGGCTTGGATGCCTGAGTCACGCAGGATTCCGTACAGGATATCGGGGCTGCCCACGTCGCCGAAGCCCGCCGACAGGCTGAACCCGTACCACGTGAGCCTGGTATCCGCCGTCCTCGTGGCGACCGTCTGTCCGTCGATGGAGGCGATGGCCTCCGTCCCCGGCAGCGGGTCGAGAACGGCGTATCCCGTCTCCGACTCGAAGGGTAGGGAGCCGTAGAGAGTCTCCACCGCAACTCCTCCCCGTGAGATGTCGAGGTCGGTCACTCGCGAGTAGTCCGCCACTCGCACCCCGAACGTCCGGCCGAGTCCCTCCGGCGGGTCGTAGCTGGAAAGACCGTTATCGGAGTACATCCCGAAGCTGCCCTCCGCAACGAGCCTCACTGTCGAGCTCCCGGCCAGTGTCTTGGTAATCCGGTCTCGCACTTCGTCGGTCATCAGGGCGACATTGCTCAGGAACACGAGATCGTAACCCGACCAGTCGTGGGCCGGCGTCACGATATCGACCGGGATGCCGTTCGACCACAGCGTCCTGTACGTCCCGCGCAGGTCGGCGAGGAACCGGTCGTTTTCGCCATTCATGCTAAAGAGGTCTTGCGATGCTTGGTGGTTGACGATAGCGATCTTGGCCTTCGGGACGCGCAGCGGGAGGTGTTCCGAGAGACCGTTGATGTGGGAGATCGCTTCGGATACCGCCTCCAGGCGCGGCGTCGGCCTGCCGTCCAATGCCGCAAGGTTATATCCGGGCGACTCGAACGCCACGTGGTCGGGCCTGTACTGCCAGAACATGGCCCCGGCGGCCCCGTGAGCAAGCGTCATCCACAGCAGGGTCGTCAGCTCGCGGGGATCGGTCTGCTTCTTCCATGTGACTCCCCCCCGCGCCATGCCGGAGTAGATCTCCTCGTTCCACCAGCGTCCGTCTTTTCCAATCGACCGTGACCAGTCGAACGCGAAAGCGCGCTCGGCGATCTTGTACGGGTCCTCGCCCGTGAGCAGATTGTTCGAGGCCATCGACATCCCCCACGAGTCGGCGTACCGAGCGCACGTCTCGTCCCACGGACGCGGCGTCGACGCGCCGTGCGTCCGTGTCTCATGCACGGTGTCGATCTTGCGTACCTCTCCGATCATCCACTGCAGGTGCCCCGCGAGGTTCTCGTAGTTGAAACGCTTGAATAGCAGCATTTCGAGCACGTTGTTGTCCGAGCGCGGCGGCTCGACGTCCTCCCAACGCCGGTAGCGGCGCAGCGTCCGCGCGTTGAACTCTTCCAGCGTGAAATTCCCCTTGAGCCAGTCCATGTACCGGGCGATGGAGTGCTCGCAGTAGCAGGGGTAACCGTCGTCCTGGTTGACCCACGCCGATGAGAGCGCGATGCCGTCCCAGATGCCCCAGATGAAGGTGGCCGGATGATCCTTGTACCGCTCCACGACGTGTCGCAACAGCTTGCCGCCACGCTCGCGCCACACGGGATGGTCATAGCAGTGAATCATGCCTCCCTGAGGGTAGGCCGGGTGCGAGTTGGAGTAGTAGGTATGGCCCCAGTGGTTCACCACGCGAAAGTCCGGGTAGTCCCGCGTCATCCATTCCGGCGCGGCCCCATGTGTCGCCAGCATCACGTCCAGCCACATCGACAGGCCGTGCTTGGCCGCGAGATCGAACATCGCGTCGTAGTCGTCGAGGTGGTAGACGTCCCGCGCCGGTTCCATCCAGTTCCAGTACGACGCGCTGCGCACGATCCGGAAACCCGCCGCCCTGATGTTGGCAAAGTCCTCGTCCCAGCACTCGGGTTTAGGAGCGCCCCCGCGATAGTACTCGACCCCAATGGGGAACGGGGTGTCCGGGTGAGCGAATCGGGCTGTCATGCATCTTCACCTATCCGATGATCGCCCGAATTATACCCCGCGGTCGTACCCTATTGTTAGGAATGCGTCCCTTCTCTGTATCTCTCCCCCACAGCACAAGGGCAGGTTTCAAACCTGCCCCTACGTATCCTGTGGGAGAGAGATTTGCATGGGGGTCGAAAAAGCGACATCCAGCTAAAGCCCCCGTCCTTCTGGATACCGTCCTCCGCCGGTATGACGATTATGCAAGGGCCTGCCCCGTATGGGGGTACGGGGCAGGCTTTTCGCGGGAGTGACGAGAGTGTGGAAAGAGAGGTTGCAATATCCGTACAAGGGCAGGTTTCAAACCTGCCCTCTTTGAGAACTATTGCGACCACTTTTGCCCAGCCGTTAGGGTGTAGAAGCCAACCACAAGTATGGGAGCTTCTCGATAACCATCATGCACATCCCCGAATTCCAACGCATGATCTTCGACTGGGGCCGCGACAACCGCCGTGACATGCCTTGGCGCGGAGCGTGGGGCTGTCGACGATGGTGCAGCCTCCGTACAGTCCTGAGTTGAATCCTGCTGAGCAGGTGTTCGAGGAAGTTCGTCGGTGGGTGGAGGGCAGGATATTCGGGAGCATGGAGGAGAAGGTGAAGGCAGTTGACGCCCGCCTGAGTGAATTGAGATCTGCACCTGAGCGCGTGCGTTCGCTGGCGGCATGGGACTCGATCGAAGATAACGTCCAACGCTTCACGGCACCCTCTATGGCCCTATCCCAATGAAATGGCACTATCAGAGCCGGGGCCGGACCGGGCCCGGTCGTCATGTCTCGCGCTTTGTCTTCTCCTATTGTTTCACCTCTCTGATTGAGCATCAAAAGCGGCAAGAGGCTGCGGCAGTGGACGGTGGCGGTGCGTCTGTGTCTGGACAGGGAGTCGGGTCGCTGGAATAATGCGCAGTGATGGTCACTACCGTCTTTGGTGTACTGAGGCCTCTGCTGTCGACGCGCGAACGGCGAGACGTGCTGATCGCCCTGTCGTCGGCGTACATGCTCGTTCAGCTGTCGAGCCTGCCGGTGGCGCTGTCGATTCCGACGCTGGCGGAGCACTTCGGCACATCGATAGGCGACGCGGCGTGGATGGTGGTGGTGTACCTGATGATGCTGGGCGGGCTGGTGATGCTGATGGCCCGACTGGGCGACCGTCACGGTCACGCCAGAGTCTTCTTCATCGGCATCGTGATCACGACCATCGGCTCGGTGGCGCTCACCTTCTCGCAGGAGCTTTGGCACCTGATCGCGCTTCGGGGGCTGACGGGAGTCGGCTCCGCCATGATTATGGGCAACGCGAATGCCATCCTTGCCGTGGCGTTCCCGCCTGAGGAGCGAGGCAGGGCCTTCGCCGTTCCGATCATCGGGGCTCGGTTCGGGACGCTGATCGGTCTCGCCATATTCGGCGCGTTCCTGCACTTCGAGGTCTGGAGGCTCATATTCGCGACCTTCGTTCCGCTGGGGTTGATCGCGGTTGTGCTGTCGATACCCATCACGCGGCACGCGGCCAAGCACGGACAGCCCCAAGCCGAGGGAGCGAAGGGCCCGCTGGACTGGACGGGCGCGGTGATGCTGTTCGTGACGGGGACGGTGTTCATTCTCTCCGGCAGCCACCTGCATCCTGGTCAGGAGTCGTACACGTCGTCTGACGCGCTCAGCTACCACCTACCGATGCACGGGCTGTTCCTGGCGCTCGCGGTCGGGTTCGTGGTCCTCGAGTGGAGGGTCAGCAATCCCATCGTCGATATGCGACTTTTCCGCAAGAGGGAGTTCTCGCTATCGCTCGGCTCGAATATCATTTACCACTCCTCGATGCTGGGGACGATGACCCTGGTGCCGATCCTGGTCGAAGAGGGGTTCGGGCGGTCCCCCATGTTCGTGACGATTGTCCTCCTTCCGGGTCAAACGATTGGCCTATTCATGCCGATGGTGGCAGGGTGGATATACGATACGTACCGTCCGCAGCTGCTGCGTCTCTGGGCGATGTTGATAATCGCGGTGGGATTCATAGTTCTGAGCCAGATGGCTCCTCACGTGAGCTTCTGGGTCCTTCCGCTCATGATGCTGCCCATCTCGGTCGGCACGAACATATTCAACCCGATCAACAACGTGCACATCATGAACTCCCTGCCGCTGGAGCATCGCGGGTTCGCATCGGGGATGCTGGAGACGTCGCGGGAGTTCGGGCACGCCTTCGGGGCGATGGCGGCGGCGGCGGCGCTGGGCATCGCAATACCGGCGGGGGTCGAACTGCTGCCGTTCGAGTCTTCGCGGGTCTTCTTCCTGGAGGGGTTTGAACTGTCGACGCTCGTGGTGGTGGGGATACTTCTCTTCGGGGCGCTGCTCGTGTACTTCCAGAGGCCCTCGCGCGCAACGCCGGGGGTTGAGCCCGCATCGGACGGGTAGTCCGGCAGGCGTGTCGAGGTGGCCGGCCGGGGTGGGTTTTCCGGTCGGATAGGGTGGGATTCACCGCGGAGAGCGCGGAGGACGCAGAGAAGGAGACTATTGTGCGCCGTCCTTTTCGAGGCCGTGCCAGTTACGGGGCCCATCAAGGATGACAAGGATTTTGGATTCCTCATTCCGCTCCGCTACGTTCGGAATGACAGGTGTTGAGGTCGCCAAAAGCAGGGATGTCGGGGAACGTCTAGTTTGGTGCGCGGGCGCGGCGGGATTTTTGGTGTTTGCGTTTTGCTTGGCGTTGGAGTTCGCGGCGTTGGCGGCGGGATAGGTTCCGGGTGCTAGGATCTGGGTGCTGGGGTGCGCCCCCTCTCTGTGTCTCTCCCCCGGCGGGGGAGAGATTGGGAAGGGGAGTCTCTCCGTCGGCGGGGGAGAGATCGGAGGCAGGTTTGAAACCTGCCCCTACCGGTGTTGGGTCGGTTGAGGAGAGATCGAGGTCGGCGTCCTCAGGGAGCTCGTGATCGTCGGGAGTGGGGGAGGAGCCCCCTCTCTGTGTCTCTCCCCCGGCGGGGGAGAGATCGGGATGGGAAGTCTCTCCCTCAGTGGGGGAGAGATCGGGATGGGAAGGTCCTCCGTCGGCGGGGGAGAGATCGGGAAGGGGAGTCTCTCCGTCGGTGGGGGAGAGATTGGGATAGGAAGGTCCTCCGTCGGCGGGGGAGAGATCGGGAAGGGGAGTCTCTCCGTCGGCGGGGGAGAGATTGGGATAGGAAGGTCCTCCGTCGGTGGGGGAGAGATCGGAGTAGGATGGTTCTCCGTCGGTGGGGGAGAGATCGGAGTGGGATGGTTTTCCCTCAGTGGGGGAGAGATTGGAGATGTCGGGTTGGGGCGCGGGGTGTCGCTCGCCCACCGCGGTCTGTCGTTTGAGGTCTTCGAGTTCCCGGCGGAGGTCGGCAAGGGACGTTTGGTCGTCGTGGGATGTGGTTGGCTGGGGGTCGTGGTCGCAGTCGTGGTTTCGCGGGGCGCTGCTGCGACGGGCGGGGCCGTACTTTTCGGGCATCTGGGCGCGAAGGAGCATGGCCAGCAGCATTGGAGAGGATTCGGGCTCCCGGACGCTCTCGAGGAGCATCACTTCGACCTCGTCGGTGAACTCGAGAAGGGCTACTTCCATTCTGCGGTTGAAGCCGAGGATGTTGTCGGTCTGCCACCGTTGGGCGGTGTAGATGGTGACACCCGCCATCCGGGCGGCCTTGCTGACGGCATGGGTCAGGGCGTACTGGTAGAGGTAGACGGTCTGATTTCTCCAGACGTCGCAGTGCTGAGGGGTGAATTCCTTGAAGCTGATGCCGAGGACGCTTTCGAGCTCGATGGCGTCGAAGGGGGAGGCGATTCCGAGGGATTCGAGGAATTTGGATGGCATAGGGGGTTCTGGGTGGTAGGTGCTGGGTTCTGGATGGAAAGTAGAACGTAGTAAGTATTGCGTAGGGGTTATGTTAGACCATGTGTTCTTGTGGTGTCAAGTCGGGGGTGAGGATTGTAACTGTTCAGTTTCCGTGCGTTGAATTGCGAAGACCCCCCTCTCTGTGTCTCTCCCCCGGCGGAGGAGAGATTGGGATAGGATGTCTCTCCGTCGGCGGGGGAGAGATTGGGATAGGATGTCTCTCCGTCGGCGGGGGCTGACAGGGATAGGAAGTCTCTCCGTCGGCGGGGGCTGACAGGGGTAGGCATTTGACTATCGCCCCACTCTCCATCGATGAGAAAGCAACTCAGTCACTGTCATTCTGAGCACAGCGGAGCGGAGTCGAAGAATCTAAAATGTCTATCACAACGTAAAGCCGACCTGGAGAGTTCTCACGCTGTTTTCCACTATTGGTCATAACATAGACGTGGCACTGGCTGACCGGTCTTGTGGTGATGGACTTTAGAATCCTCGCTGCGCTCGGAATGACAGGGAGGCGGGGCTGGATCATAGCTACAATTCCGTTTTGCCTACCCCTGTCAGCCCGGCGGGGGAGAGATTGTTGCGAGCTTTCGGATCGTGTGGATTCACGGCAGGGCGTGCGGAGGGGGGAGGCGAGGGGATTACGCGTTGACAGGGTGGGGTGTCGGAACTGCGCTCCGAACTCACTATTCTGAGCGGCGAGAGAGGATATATGGACTGTATTGGCGTAGACGAACGGCTTGGGGCGCCGTGCGTGATCAATGCGTGGGGGTGTCGGCGGAGCTTGGCGGATGGGTTCAGAGCGAGCCGGTGACGAGGGCGATGGAGGAGGCGAACTAGAACAGGGGCTGCTTGACAGCCGCCGGAACCGTCGTCACCCGCCGGTCGACCGTCAGATCGAAGTCCTGCTCAAACATCGCGCCGATCGAATCGCCCGTATGGATTCGGCCAATCGCTTCGCCGAGCAGCGGTGCAACGGATATGATCTCAAGACCGGGGAACCGCTTTTCCCCAGGTATTGGCAGAGTATCGGTGACGACGAACTCCGTGATACCGCTCCCAGCGAGACGCTCATGGGCATCGCCCGCGAAGACGGCGTGGGTGGCCCCACAGTACACGCTAGTCGCCCCTTGGGCATTCAGGACCTTGAACGCCTCGACGACCGTGCCGCCCGTGCCGATCTCGTCGTCTATGATGACCGCCGTCTTACCGCGGACATCTCCGACGAGACTGATCGCCTCCGCCTTCTCGTCGTTCCCCTGGCGCTCCTTGTCGATGAGCGCGATGGGCGCATCGAGGACGTTCGCGACTTCGCGCGCGCGCTTTGCGCTGCCTGGATCGGTGGCCGTCACCACCACGTTCTCGAGGTCCTTTTCCTTGAATCGCTTGGCAAGCATCCGTATCGCCGACAGCTCGTCCAGCGGGATGTTGAAGAACCCCTGTATCTGCCCGGCGTGGAGGTCGATGGTCAGGACCCGGTCCGCCCCCGCAACGGTCGTAAAGTCGGCCAACAGGCGGGCCGTGATGGCCACCCGCGGCTGGTCCTTCTTGTCCGTCCGCCCGTAGGCGTAGTACGGAATAACGACCGTGATCCGGGCCGCCGACGCCCGTCGGGCCGCGTCTATCATGATCCAAAGCTCCATCCAATGCTCGTCCACGGGCTGCGAGATAGGCTGGATGAGAAACACGTCCTTCTGTCGAATATTCTCCAGGAACTTGACGAAGGTGTTGTCGTTGCTGAACTTGAAGACCTCGCACTCGCCGAGCTTGACGCCCAGATACCCCGCTATGTCCTGGGCCAGTTGCGGGTGAGCATTGCCCGTGAATATCTTCATCTCGTCGTAAAAGAGATGGATCGTCTCCTCGCGGCCTCCGTTGCGCTGCTTTGTGATCGGTAGGGAACTATTCGTCGAGGAGTGCGAGTCGTTCTGCACGAATCCCCCTATCGCAGTCGGTGGAGTCTCAGGTGCCCGGGTGTGGCGCGTCGAGGCGACCGCATTATAGCATAGCCGCGCCCCGCCGCCATCATCAAGCGAACGAATTTCGCGAGGATGTGTCATGATCGACTCACAGCGTCTCAATACTGAAAACCGCCTACGGAACGCCGTGCGCATAGTTGTGATGGGGACGACGGGGGCGGGGAAGACGACGCTTGCTCGGCAGGTTGCGGAGGCGTTCGACGTGCCTCATGTCGAGTTGGACTACTACCGGTTTCGCCCGAACTGGGTTGAGGTGCCCAACGACGAGTTCAGAGAACGGGTGAGGCACGTCCTGCAGGGCGAAAGATGGGTAGCGGACGGGAACTACGGTCTCGCTCGGGACGTCATCTGGCCTAGGGCCACCATGCTGGTGTATCTGGACTACCCGATATACGTGGTGATGTGGAGGCTGTTTTGGAGGACGATAGGCCGTGGAGTCCTTCGCAAGGAGCTGTGGCACGGTAACAAGGAGAAGCTGTGGTGGCATTTCTTTAGTCGGCAGTCGCTGTTTCTGTGGGCGCTGAAGACGCATTGGAGGCGGCGGCGGCAGATACCGTCACAGTTGGCGCGGCCGGAGCATGGTCATCTGGAGTTGGTACACCTGCGCACGTCGAAGGCGGCGCGGGAGTGGATGAGGGGGCTAGTGGAGAGATGATGCGGGTCGTTCGAGAGGGCAGCTCACAGAGGAAGTCGAACTCAGTAGAACGCCAATAGGGGGATGCAGCGTCGCTTCCAAACGTAACCGGCGTTCACCGACCCTAGCCAACCATCCGGTCGATGAGCCGGTCAAACATCCGATCGCTGACCAGTCTGCGTAGGAGGAGTACCGGCCTGGCGTACTGGCCGGCGGCGTAGCGTGTCTTGGGGCGCCTGGACCGGAGCGCCTTGAGGATTGTGTCGGCGATGACCGACGGCGGAGACCCGACCGAGCCGTAGCTCATCATGCCGTCTACCAGCTTATTGGCGATAGCGGAATAGGCGGAACTGCCGGAACGCTCCAGCAGCGGCCCGACCGCGACATTGACAAAGTCCGTACGGATGATTCCAGGCTCGATGACGATGACGTCGATGCCAAAGCGCTTCAGCTCGAACCGCAAACAGTCCGACCATCCTTCGAGTGCGTGCTTCGTAGCGTTGTACCAGGACCCGAGGGGTGTACAGACCTTCCCGCCGATGGAGGAGATGTTCACAATCTTTCCCGCGCCTTGCTCTCGCATATAGGGAAGGACGAGCTGGGTCAGCCGCGCCGCGCCGAACAGGTTGACCTCGAACTGGTAGCGCGCTTCGTCGAGCGGCGTGTCCTCCATCGCGCCGTAGGAACCGAAGCCGGCGTTGTTGATGAGGATGTCCGTGCCTCCCTGTTCCTCATTGATACGCTCGACGCCCGCAACGACATCTTCTTCTATGGTGACGTCCATCTTGAGTGCAATGACGCCCATATCTTCGAGGTCTCGCATCCGCTCGATCCGGCGCGCCGCGGCATAGACGGTGCAGCCGTGCTCGAGCAGCTTCTTCGCAGTCGCCTTGCCTATGCCGGACGAGGCGCCGGTAATCAATACGGTCTGCCCAGCCACACCTCCGGCCTCATGTTGGTTCGGAATGGTCATCATAGAATCTCCCCGGTTGGTTCACCCCATCGTAGACCATGGCTGCGCCAATTCACCATGAAGTCACGCCGAAAACTATGCAAAGCGCGCCACGAGACTGCCCCGGCTCTAGCAGAGGCGGTCGAGTTCGGAATGCCAACGGTATCCAAATCAGGGATCCGGGTAATGCGGAGGCCGGCATCGGTCAGCCTCGATCCCCTGGCGACCGGTTCTCCTTCTGAGCCTGTCGGTTTCCTTTATCCGTTGACCTCCCGGACATGGACCTCGACCGGATGCGCATGAGCCAGGCATTGGGAAACGTCCTGAGCAACGCCATTCATTGCACCGAGGCCTGCGGGAGTATTGTGCTCAAGTCGGTGTTGGAACGCGACGCGACGTTGGCTATCTCGATTATCGATGACGGGATCGGTGTCGATGCCGTAGACCTTCCGTACGTCTTCGATCGCTTCTACCGTACCGACCAGTCAAGTAGTCGTGGGATAGGGGGCACAGGTCTGGGATTGGCCATCACGCGAGCTATAATCGAGGCACATGGCGGTACGATTGCCGTAACAAGTGACGGGCTTGGACGGGGCGTGTCCGTGACCATTCGCCTTCCCCTGAACACGTGAGCGTTATCCTCCCCGGCCTTGAACTCCGCCGAAGGAACGGCGACCACAGCGGCCGAGGAGTTATGAATACAGTACGCTCAGGCCGGAAAAAGTGAAGCTGGGGGCACTCGGATTTAGCTATAAATCGGCACTGTATTGAGACAACTCCCCACATGCGTTACCACAATATCGACGGCTTCCAGAGTAGGATGCGGTAGGCCAGGGGAGACGAACCCGCCGGCCAGCTCGAGGGCAGGACAGTTCCCGGTGTGTCACGTCTAAGAGGGTGTTTGCAAAGTCTCAGATATGGATTAGACTTAGTTTATGAAAAGGAAGCCATACCCCAGCGACTTGACTGATGACCAGTGGAATATCCTCGCACCGTTGCTTCCATCTGCCAAGCCAGGCGGAAGGCCACGTACGGTTGATATACGGGAGGTGATCAACGGCGTCCTCTATGTTCTACGGACAGGTTGTCCATGGCGGATGCTCCCACATGACTTTCCGCCGTGGCAGACAGTGTACCAATACTTCCGCAAGTGGAAGAACGAGGGCATCTGGGAGCAAGTCCATGAGGCCCTTCGTCCTGAAGTCCGCCGAGCTGAAGGGAGGGAGTGGACTCCCAGTGCAGCTATCATAGACAGCCAGTCGGTCAAGACGACGGAAGAAGGGGGCCTCGTGGCTTTGACGCTGGTAAGAAGGTGATGGGACGCAAGCGTCACATCGTCGTGGATACCATAGGGATGCTGTTGGCTATCGTGGTTCACCCTGCTGACATCCAAGACAGGGACGGGGCAAGGCTGGTTATGGACAAGCTGAAAGGACGGTTTCCCCGCCTGCGATTGATTTGGGCGGACGCAGGATACGCCGGGCAGTTGGTAGATTGGATTCAGGCCTCTGCGGGCTATGTCCTGCAAGTTGTGAGGCGTCCGCGTGGCAGTCATCAGTTTGCCGTGTTGCCACGACGATGGGTAGTTGAGCGAACGCTGGCGTGGATCGGGCGGTGTCGTAGGTTGAGTAAGGACTACGAAGCCCTCCCTGAAACGTCGGAAGCTTGGGTGCATATCGCAATGGTCCATCTCATGCTCAGACGCCTAGCTTCGTCATGACACACTTTGCAAACACCCTCTTAACCAGACCGACCCGGACGTGCGACTTTCACCGCATCCGGCTCTCTAGTGTCTAGTGGGTCGGTAGTGTCGAGGTTGTCGGTGTACTACCGAGACGCATCGTAGCTTTGGTGTATGTGTCACAGGTCAAGACAACGGTCTTGACAGCGCTGGTGCGGTTGCATAGGCTTTCCGTTGAGAGGATGAACGCCAGTGGCACTCTTCGACTTTTTCGATGAGCCCAAACGTTCGCGACCAAAGTTCTCCGATAGGGAGAAGGATGCGCTGTACAAGGAGCAAGGTGGGAAGTGTAAGGGTTGTGGGAAGAAGTTCCCCAAGCAGAATCTGACAGTCGACCATATAGTCCCTCTCTCCAAAGGTGGAGGCGAACGCCTCAACAACCTTCAGGCGCTTTGCGGACACTGCAACAGTGTCAAGGGCGACGGGACTATGGCGCAACTCAGAAAGAAGTTGCGCCAAAAAGGCGTAGTCAAATCCTCGTCACGAAAGACTGGGACTGCGGCGAAGACCACAAGGTCGGCGCGTAAGCCCAAGTCCAAAACCCGGTCGACTCCCAAGAAGAGGCGAACGCGCAAGCGTGACCCCGTTGAGGAGTACTTTGGTGACCTCTTCGGACCCTAGTTAAGCCTGTAGTACCTTAAGCTGTTGATGCGTGTTGCGTCAGCGGTCGCCCGTGGTGGATGTCCATGTGACACGTCCGGCAGACCACGAGGGTCTTGCGTCGCCGCGTCGCCATGATTTGTACCCACGGGGACTTGGCACCTCGGCCTTTCACGTTCAGGTCGCCGAGGGCGCGCCCTTCGACATGTCGGTCACCCTCTCCGTCCAGGTGGACAGTCTTTCGACCAGCATGATCGTCAGTGTTGCCGGAGGCGCTCTTGAGAGCTCGCCCATCGCCATCCCGCTGGAAGGCGACGGCGACGTAACCGTCAGCGTTCAGGCGGCGAGCTTCCTGGAATGAACGCATATCGGCATCCAGACCGGCCTCGGCGAGAGCCTGACCCTTTCTCCCGACGAATCGGAGGTGACGAACACCCCGGCCACCGGCGCGCCGATCGTCAGCGGAACTGTCCAGGTGGGCCAGACCCTCACGGCGGACACGTCCGGAATAGCCGATACGGACGGCCTGACCAATGTGACCTACAGCTACCAGTGGATTTCCAACGATGGGACCAGGGATACCGACATCGCCGACGCCACTGCCTCCACCTACGTTGTCGCCTCCGGCGAAGTCGGCAAGACCATCAAGTTCCGAGTGACCTTCACCGACGACGCGGGCAACGCAGAGTCGCTGACCAGTGAGGCTACGGAGGCGGTGGTGCTGGACGGCTTATAACGGCCGCCACCGTCGAGCCGGACGGAGCTGACCGTCTCAGGTCCGAGCGGGAAACACCGGAGGCGTCTGGCGTGCCCAAGAAAGGGGCAACGATAAGGGCCCGCATTCTTGGATGGACGGTCGGCTCTGAATCGCAAGAGAGGCCGCATACACGGACATGCGGCGCGGCTGGTACAGAGAAGGGGGCCGCATGGGCGGAGAGGGGGCGGTCGCGGGCGATCCCCCGGACTCGCGCCCGTTGGAGATAGTCAGGCAGTCCTCTCGAAGGACGGGCTCGATGCTACGACAGCGCACTCATCACAGCAGAATCACCTACGTCTTCCCAGACGACTTCCCGCACCGACTTGAGCGGTTCAAAGAGGAGTCCGGCCTGTCATGGGCGGAGGTCGCCCGCCGTCCGGGGATCTCTCCCCTCAACATGAGACGCTGGAAGGCTGGGGTGCGGCCCAATCTGCGGCATCAGGTCGCGCTGCTGGAGCTGGCCGACCAACTGGACCTCGGCCACCTGCTGACCGACTGGAGACGCGGCATGGGACGGCCGGCCCGTCCGGGAGCAACTGAGGCTCTGCGAGGGTTCGCAGGCCCACCGCGCCACCCCGGCGCAAGAACCCAAGGGAGAAGACGGCACGTCGGTGAAGCGGCGGATCAGGGACTGGAACGCAAAAGGGCCGCATACATGGGCGCAGAGGGGGAGGACGCCGGACTGCATAGTTAGACCCGGTGAGCTAATCCGGATGCTGTACTATGGGGACAACTGGGAGTCAAGCATATAATTCCTCTTAGATTTGGCTCACCAACGTCTCTCCACATAAGCCTGCCACGCATCCCTCGACGAGTACCGCGGCCTGAATCCCATCTCGCGCTGAATCTTCTCCGTGCTTGCGACCCAAGGGTATCGGATCATGTCGAGACCCATCGCCGGCGAGTCCGATTGCAGCCTGAGCGACCACGTGAGCTGCGTGAGAGGGTGGAGCAGCCATGCAGGCATCGATAGGACGCGCCTGCCGCGCGCGGATGCCATCTCGTGCCAGCCCATCGACCCTGCTCCCGCCAGGTTATACAGTCCCTCGGCGTTCCCCAACACTGCCAGAGTCAGGCAGCGGACCATATCCTCTTCGTGAATAAGCTGCATCGGTGGATTCGCGCCGGAGATGGCGACGAGGAACGGCTTACTGAAAGCGCCGGCGATGAAGTTGTTGGCGTTTGCTCCCATGATCGGGCAACATCTCAAGATGCACACGGCCGCCCCGGGCAAAGCCGAGGTGTACTCGTCTAGGAGTCGCTCCGACACCAGCTTGTCCTCGCTGTACTGGAAACCTCCCACGGGACGGGCGGGCATTTCCTCGGTTAACGCTTGTGGATTGTCCGGGTGCGCGCCGTACACGCTCGTGCTGCTCAGATAGACTATCCGCCGGACACCGCCGCGACGGCAGGCGTCAATGGTGTTGCGGGTGCCGTCCACGTTGACGCGCCGGTTTGCCTCTCGATTCCGGCCCTGCCGCAACACATACGCCAGGTGCACTACCGTGTCCACCTCGTGCTCCGCGAACAGCGCCGGAAACGGCTCGGACACGTCCTGCCGCACGAATGACACTTTGCTGCCGAGGTCCCGATTCGGCTCCCTCACGTCGACCGCGACGATACTGCCCACGTCCTCGCGCTGCACGAGTTGACGAATCAGCACCGTCCCGACGTATCCCGATGCCCCTGTCACGCCGATGCGGCGTGATTTCTCATCCATCCGCAACTTCGTCGGTGAAGTCGAACCTCATGGTGCCAAGTCCAGGAACGTCGAAACCCATTTCTACAGTGTGGACGCCGGGATCCAGAACTGCGCCGTCGGTCCAAATGGTGATCGTCTTGTTGACCTCTAGGGTGAAGGTTTTGTCCGGGGATACGTCGCTGAAGGGGGTCTCCTTGCCGTCGATAATGAAGTAGCTCCGTTCGGCCGGGATTTCTTCTCCGTCAAGCTTTAGCGGCCACACCTTCTGCGAGTAGCCGGAGCCGAGGCTGTTCCTGAATTCGAATTCGAAGCCTCCCGCAGCGTTCTTCAAGCTGCCCTTCACGTACAGACGACGAAGGAGAAATCCGGGTACGGAAACCATGTGCCAGTCCTCGATAACGTGGAGTCGGTTACTATGAGTCTAGCGCATTTTCTCGCGTCGGGCAGCCCTTCGCATCTCGAATATGGCGGCCTCGGAAGCCACCACTTCGTCGGGTAGGGTAGTGGGGCTCCCCAGAATGGAGGAAAGAACGAAAATCTGGGCGACCCGCTCGGTCAGAATCGACGCCTTCAACGCGGCTTCTGGATCTCTCCCCACCGCGACCGCACCATGGTTGCGGATCAGGGCGGCGTCACGATTGCCGAGTGCGTCGCATACCCGTTCGGCCACTGTTTCCGATGCCGGAGGCGCGTACTCCGACACTCTCACCGCACCGCCCAGATTTACCACCATCTCGTCGACAATCGGAGGTATCGCCAGACCCGCAGCCGCGACCGCGCTCGAATACACTGCATGCGTGTGTACGATGCCCCCGACGTCCGGGCGAGCCGCGTAGATGGCGACGTGAAGCAACGACTCGGACGACGGCATCAAGTCCCCCTCCACGGGATTCAGATCGCCGTCCACAACCACGATATCGTCCGCCGTCATTCCCTCGTAGCTCTTGCCCATGGGGGTAATCGCCATGAGACCGTCCGACAGCCGCGCGCTCACATTCCCGCTCGTTCCTGAGACGAGATCGAGTTCCGCCATCCTCCTGGCGACCTCGGCTACCTGCTGCTTAGCTACTTCCAAGCTCATGCTATCGTCCTACATCGCCGCCGATTCCAAATGCATCGCCATTTCCGTCCAGCGTTGATAGTGATCGTCATACTCCGCCGACTCTACAGATTTCGGCTCAAGTGTCCTCGTTGCCGCAGTCGCCTCCGCCAAATCCAGAAGCGAATCGTGACCGTCCAATGCCGCCGCTGCCGTCACATACGCTCCCGCAGCCGTCACGTTCGGGAATGAGGCCACTTTGACCGGACGTCCCAGTACGTTCGGCAGCATTTCCACCCATGAAGACGTGGCTATCATACCGCCGCCGATCGCTATATTGGACGCGTGGACGCCGCCCAGGTCTTCCAGTTGTTCCAGATTCGCCCTCATCGCAAACGCTATGGACTCAAGGGCCGCCCTCGTCAGGTGGCCACGCCCGACGCCGCTGAACGTCATGGGCACGGGGAAGATGAAACCGCCGGCCCGCATACCGATTTTGCTCATGTCCATCCGTGACGCCCCCAAGAAAGCCAAGACGCCGTCCGATCCCACCGGCGCGTCACCGGCTGCCGTGTCCATTCTCGCGAACGGCCTGGCCTCTCCTGCCCACATAGTATCGGCAAGCCAGCGGTACGAGTTTCCCGCATCGCCGCACGTGCTCTCCAGACTCCACAGCGCCTCATCGACGTAGCAGCCGGTCCAGATCCGACGTCCCCCGTCGAACACTGGCGTGTCCGTCAGCATGAGAAGAGGTATGCTCCATCCGGCTACGATCCCTACTTGTTCCGCACGCGCAACGCCAAGTCCCAGTAGGCCGCACTGAGTGTCCGCCGGCGAAAGTACGACGGGAACGCCGGCCGGAATGCCGGTTCTATCCGCGACTTCAGGTCGGACCAGTCCAATAGCTGTGCCCGCACTCTCAATGGGGACGCTGCCAATCGACCAGACCCCGAGTTCTTCGAATAGGTCCGTACACCATCGTCGTTCGCGGATATCGAGCAGCCCCGCCTCAGCCGCCAGCGTGGCCTCGCTGACAAGCTCTCCCGACAGCTTCCACCTCAGCCAGTCCGCCAGCGTGACAACCCGGTCGATTTTGTCGTATATGTCCGATTTGTGCTGCATGAACCAGCGCAGCTTGGCGGCCGTAAACAAAAAGGACGGCAGCCTCCCCGTAACACCGAAGACCCGTTCGACCATCGCATCGTCGATGGCCGCGCCCTCGAAGACCGCCCGAAGGTCGGTATTCGGACCTGCGTAAAGGACGCGATCATCCTTGTCAAGGAACACGACTCCCTGCCGCTGACTCGTGACCGTGATCGCCGCAATCCGGCGGTACTCCACCTTGCTTTCACCCACACACTCCGCGATGAGCCTTGCCGTCGAATCCCAGACACCATCCGCATCCAGCTCTCGCGCATATGGCGACGGCACACCGAGGTCAACGTAGCTCCAAGGGGTGGATCCTTGCACCAACACCTTGCCATTCGAGTCGAATACAAGGCACTGAATCCGGGTCGAACCCGCGTCCACGACGACTATGGCTCTGTCGCTCACCGAGTCTCCAAAACATCCGGATTAACGATGTTCAACGGTCTCTCCCCATCCAGGAACTGCAGAATATCGTCGGCCATCATCCTGGAGTAGCGCTCGATCGTCTCTTCAGTAGCTCCGCCCAAGTGGGGTGTCAGAATAATGTTGTCCAGCCCCAGCAGCGGATGATTGGGAGCGATAGGATGAGTCTCAAAGACATCCAGCGCCGCCCCGGCGATGCTCTTGCTTTTGAGCGCGGCCACAAGGCCGTCTCGATCCACGATTCTCGCGTCAGAGAGGTTCACCAGATACGCCGTTCGCTTCATCAGCGCGAGCTTGTGGGAGTCAATCAGCCGCTCGGTCTCGCTCGTAAGCGGCGCGTGTAGGGCTACAAAGTCCGAGCTTGCGAGTACCTCATCCACGTCCTTTAGACAGACCCCCTGTGGTGGATCGACTACGTAAGGATCGAACGCGATGCACTCCATGCCGATCGCCCCCGCCATCTCAGCCAGCCGTCGTCCGATGGCGCCGAGTCCCACGATGCCAAGCGTCCTGCCCGCAAGTTCCACTCCCCGCAACTCAACATACGGCCCGACGGGATTGAGCCATCGACCCTCCATGACGTAGCTGTGGCTTTCCGGGATGCGCCTCGCCAGGGCGAGCATCAGCCCCAGCGCGTGTTCCGCAACGGCCTGTGCGTTCCTTCCCGGCGTGTTGACGACGACGACGCCGTTGGCCGTGGCAGCCTCGATATCGACGTGGTTCGTGGCCGCCCTGCAAATCCCCACGAACTTGAGGTCCGGGACAGCCTCGAACACCTCTTGAAAAACGAAGTCCAACTCAATCACCAAGACGGAAGCTCCCAGGCCGTTCAGCTTCCCCACCAACTCGTCCGGGTCGTGCAGCCGCCGCGAGTCCATCCAGCTTACATACTCGATATGGAGCTTGCCTGCCAAACGCTGCAGCTCTCGCTTGGCAAAGGGCGCGAGGATCAGGGCTTGAGGTTGGCCGCTCGGTTCAAGTGCTCTTATCACGTTCGATGTAACTTCCAAAATCGGGTTGGGGAGAACCTTCGAAGGCAAGGCTGGTCTTCAGACAGCAATTCGGTAGACTCAATGTGGTGTCATATGATTCGGAAGCATAAACCGCATCAATAGGATAGCATTGTGGGTATCCGCTAAACTCTCGCTTCGATTTAGACAGAATGC
Organism: Dehalococcoidia bacterium; assembly: GCA_965247555.1. GTDB lineage: Bacteria > Chloroflexota > Dehalococcoidia > Lucifugimonadales > VXLM01 > VXLM01. Next base: position 1,889,885 of record CBDFHR010000009.1, read on the forward strand.
TCCGAGCCACCCACAGGCCTTGTGTGGTCTTCCTGACGGAAGGTTGTCACAGCGGATTGCGCCAGCGCAGGCCTGGAAAGCGGCTGAAGTCCGTGTCGTTGGAGTGGACTTCAGCCTGATATTCCATGGCGACCGCGGCTATATGCGAGTCGGTCACCAGGTTTGCCCCGACTCCTGCCGCGAGGAGATTCCGACGGAAATGGACCAAGTGGTCGGCTCCGGGGTTGATTGGCATGACGTGCGGGAACCGAAACCACTCGGAAACGTAATCGACCGCTTGCGCCGGGGTTACGGGACTGACGAGCACCCTGGGGTGAGTCATCAACCGCACGAAACCTGCTGACACGACCCATGGAACCCCGATTCTCTCTGAACCGTTGATAAGACCTTCCCACCAACGTCTAGCCGAGTCGTAGAAAGGAGCCCCGTCATTGTGGGCATAGACGAGCAGGTTGACGTCCGGGACTATCAAATCGCGCTCGGCGCGCCACCGAAGGTCTCGGCTTCAAGTTGGTCGTTAATTTGATTCAGCTTCGTCGGATCGATTCCCGGAGCTAGTGCGCTGTGGTTGGGAACGATTCGATATTCGGGAGTCGGGATATCTCCTACGTCGGGCGACATTCCGCGTCGCAGGGTGTCGTTTACCACCTGCTTGAATGTCCTATCCTGAAGCCGCGCCTGTTCTCGCAGTCGTTCGATTATGTCATCGTCTAATGTCAGCGTTGTTCTCATTGAGGCATCATAGTGCGTATTTATTGTGATGTCAAGATGTGTGACTCGAGATCCATCCGTTCGGTTCTCAGTTTCCTCAATCCTTGACACCACCTCAGCAGAGAGTGATAGCCTTGAGTCCGCAATGAAGACAAGAACCGTCCTCGCCCGCTTCCTCACCGCCATGACCGGCCATATGGACACAGCCTCGGGGAGGACGTAACCGTCGATCACATCTCGCACAACCGGCAAGGGCCTTCCCACAACGGGGAGGCCCTTTCTTTAGTTCAGAGGAGCATCGCCAGTGAGTGATTGTCCTATCGACCAAACTTTCATCCGCGAGTCGTGGGAAGACCATGACCATATCAGAGACTATGTCGATGCGGTGGCGAACGTCGGTCTGTGGGAGTCGGAGCGAAGGCTGATCTCCAAGTACATTCCGCAGCAGGCCCCGATACTCGACATAGGCTGCGGAGCCGGACGCACGACGTTCGGCCTGTACGAGGCCGGCTATCGCAACATCATAGGCTGCGACCTGTCCGCCTCGATGATCGACGCCGCCCGCCGCATCGCTCGTGAGCGCGACCTCCCCATCCCGTTCGACATCGTCGACGCCACGTCCATGCCCTATGAAGACGAACGCTTGGAGGGGGCATTGTTCTCAGGCCAGGGCCTTATGTGCATCCCCGGTCATGAACGCAAGCTGAATGCCCTGCGCGAGGTGCGACGTGTGCTCCGACCGGGCGGACACTTCATCTTTACGACGCACGACCGCGACTCGCCGGCCTTCGCTGACTTCTGGCGCGAGGAGAGAGCGAGGTGGGATCGAGGGGAACACGACCCGCGCCTCGCCCAGTTCGGCGACAGGCTGATAATCGACTCTTGCCGCCTCACCTACCTTCACTTTCCATCCCGGGCCGAGGTCAGTCGTCTCATCGCCGATGCCGGCATGATACCCGTCGAAGATAGACTGCGTTCAGAGGTAGCCGTAGACTCGGAAGCCGCGCGAAAATTCAACTCGGACTGCATGATGTGGGTCGCCCGCCGCCCGGAGGATGATAACGAGGTCGCTAACTGAGTCGGTACACCAACGAGCGGAACCAACTGAACACCGCGAGATTGACGCCTTGTCCTTCGCTGCACCTGCGGTCGCTTGCCTTGATTAGCACCATCCAGTGAACGTATCATGGCCGCAATCAGCACCGAGGCGACAAAAATCGATACACTTCTGTGATCCTACTACGCAACCACTTCACGACAGTGCCGGCCCTTGCCGTAACCGGGCTGCTATTGCTGGCCTTCGTCGTCGTCACCATCCGGACCGCCACAGCCCAGACTACCACCCTTCCCACATGCGCCACCGGGACCGCCGTCCCCGATCCCGACAACAACCCCGGCCTCGTCTCCGACTGCGAGGCGCTGCTAGAGGCGCAAGACACCCTCGCCGGGACCGCCGCCTTGCAAGGAATCGCTCCGCCGGCAACGGTTATTCCAACCGGCACGTCCCCACCTCCCACTCCCACGCCGGCCGTGTCGTCAGAACCACCAAATGCAGACGACGAAGCCCAGGCCGGCGGCCTGTTCTCCGAGGTCGAGGGCGACCCGCCGCTCAGCACCGACGTTGAGATTCTCGCCAGCCGCTTGGTGGGGATCGACTTCGGACAGATCGTTCAGATCACGAATCCACCTATTGACCCCAAAGACTCCGTTACAGGGACTCCCCCGACACCTCATACGCTTGTGCTGAACCTGTTTGACGATGTCGTCTTCACCGGCATCGTCGAGCACGTCGAGCCGACCGCGTCTGGTCATGCATTGTGGGGTAGCCTCCAGGGTGAGGAGTTGGGGACCATGACCCTGGTGGTGAACGGCAAGATCGTGGTCGGCACAGTGAGAACGCCCGATGCAGTCTACTCCATCAGGACCGCCGGCGATGGCAAATATGTCATTCGTCAGATCGACGAGTCCTCTTTGCCACCGTTGGGTGAGCCACTCGACGTTCCATCATCCCCACGAGACGCTCCTTCCCAAGCAGGTGACATCCCTCCGGACGACGGCTCAGTGATAGACGTGATGGTGGTGTACACGCCCTTGGCCAAGCATCGCGAAGGTGGCAGAGCGGCCATTGAGGCTCTGATCGATCTCTTCGTCACGGAGACGAATCAGGCATACACCAACAGCGGGGTGATTCATCGGATCAGGTTGGTGCTGAGGAAAGAGGTGGACTACGTCGAGGATGAGGACTCCGGTATTGATCTTGGTAGGCTACGAGACGATTCGGATGGGTACATGGATCATGTCCACGGGCTGCGCGATGCGTACGCGGCAGACCTCGTTCATATTGTGGTAGGCAGAGGCAACGTGGGCGGTTTAGCGCCGGCTGTTGGCGGGGACGAGTCGTTCGGTTTTGCCCTCACTAACGGCCCCAGAGGAGAGGCCTGACCTTTGCTCATGAGCTTGGCCACAACATGGGCTTGAATCACGATCGGTATGAATTTGGAGTTCCAGCAAGAGGGGCAAACTATGGCTATGTGAACCAGCGAATGTTTGAGCCGGACGCTCCCGAGTCCGCCCGTTGGGTTACGATCATGGCCTACGGCACACAGTGTGGGGAAGTAGGTGGTTTCGGTTGCTATCAGGTTTCCTACTTCTCCAACCCGGAGTTGACCTACAAAGGCGATCCAATGGGCGTTCCGGCCGACCATCCCTCTACAGGAGTGGACGGGCCTGCCGATGCGGTGGGGACTCTCAACAACAGACGGGAGATCGTCGCCAATTTCCGCCTGAGCTCGGTTTCACCAACACCGAGAGTGGGCCTGACGCTTTCCCCGTACTGGCTGTCGGAGAATGGAGGAGTCAGCACGGTGACGGCGACGCTAAACAGGCCGTCGAGCGCAGACACCATAGTAACGGTATCGGCCTCGCCGTCCGACTCCGTCACTATGAGCGGGAGCAGAACGCTGACCATTCCGGCGGGCCGGACGGAGATCAACGACAGCGTGACGATTACCGGGATTGATAACGACGATCAAACGGGCGACGTGACCGTGGAAGTCTCGGCGACGGTGGAGAATACGAGCAGCCTGGGTGTCATCGCGCCAGAACCGCTGGCGCTGGCAGTCGCCGATGACGAGACGACGCCAGTGGTGTCGCTGTCGCTGTCACGCGCGGAGGTCTTTGAAGGCGGAGACTTCAGAGAGCGCCGGACCTTCGTAACCACGTCGCTGGACAATAGGTCGAGTGCAACAACCACTGTTACGGTATCGGTGTCACCCGCTGAAGCAGTCGAGGAGATATGGTCTGTTCTGACAATTCCGGCGGGTCAGAGGGCGAGTGTTGGGTTTGGTGTGCGAATCTACGCACGCGACGACGCCGAGTTCACAGAAGCCGAGAAGATGGTGACGGTGTCGGGCACAGCGACGAACCCGCTAGGAGTCACGGGACCAGATAGCGTGACGCTGACCATAATCGACGATGATGCGCCGATCTTCGCGGACGACAGCATTACCTACACCTTCACGGCGGGAGTCATTGCGAGCCGCGTCTTACCGGAGGCGGAGTATGGCAACGGGCCGCTGACCTACTCCATCTCCCCTGCCGTAAGCAATGGTGTGACCTTCGCTCCTGGCCCGCCGGGCAAGATAGGGGTTTCATCGACGTCCGTCGCTGCGGGCGAGACGAGCTATATCCTAACCGCGACCGACGCCCAAGACGACACCGACACCATGGCGGTCAACATCACAGTGATCGAGGGCGTGTGTCCCAACAGCGCCGCAATATCGGGATACGCGGATCCTGGAATCGTCGCCGATTGTGAAGCGCTGCTGGCATCCCGGGACGCCCTGCGAGGTGATCAGCCACTAAACTGGAGTGAGCAACTGGCGATTGGCGATTGGAAGGGAATCGAGATCCTCAACAATCGGGTTGTGGGCATAGACATGTCCTCTCAGGGTCTTTCCGGCACTATCCCATCGGAGTTGGGCAACCTCTCCGGTCTGGTATGGCTGGAGCTTAACCAAAACGAGTTGACCGGCACGATCCCGCCCGAACTAGGCGAGCTGGCCAACCTGCGAACACTGTCCCTGAATAACAACCAGTTGACCGGAGAAATTCCAAGCGAAGTGGGGAACCTCGTAGACCTACGAATGCTGAATTTCGATGTGAATCAGTTGGTCGGGCCGATCCCGGTGGAACTCGGCAACCTGGTCAACTTGGGAGATTTGTCACTAAATGGAAACCAGTTGATTGGTGAGATACCGGCCTCTCTGGGAGACCTCGTCAACCTACGTGTGCTGAATCTCAGCCGCAATCAGCTGACAGGGACTTTACCCGGCTGGCTGAACAGGCTCAATAACCTAGGTGTGCTGGATCTCGGCGACAACAAGTTGACCGGTGAGATACCGACCGGGCTGGGCGATCTCACCAACCTGTATTGGTTGCTCCTCGGAAGCAACAATCTGAATGGTGAGATACCGGCCGAACTTGGCAATCTCACCGAGCTGCAACTCTTGGACCTCGGTCCGAACCAGTTGACCGGAGAATTACCCGGCTGGCTGGGCGACCTCACTAAGTTGAGAGCACTACTTCTCCGGGGCACCCATTTGACTGGCGAGATACCGGACTCACTGGGTGGGCTAACCAACCTGGAGTCGCTGCACCTGAGCAACAACAGGTTGACCGGAGAGATACCGACCTCTCTGAGCAACCTTGCCAACTTGGATACTCTGGATCTCACGGGCAACGATTTGCGAGGTGATATCCCGGCCTGGCTGGGCAGTCTAACCAAGCTGAATGGGCTGCGCCTCAGCGAGAATCAGTTGTCAGGAGAGATACCGTCTGAACTGGGTAACCTAGCCAACCTGCGATCGTTGTACCTTTCCTATAACCGTTTGACCGGAGAGATACCGGAAGAACTGGGCACCCTCGCCAACCTGAGGTGGCTATATCTCGCCGGTAACGAGTTGATGGGATGCATCCCCGAGAGGCTGGGGGACGTAGGAAGCAATGACCTGGAACAACTTGGTCTGCCGTTCTGCGACGATGAGATTGAGCAGAGCGACTGCGCCAGCGGGAGCGCTGTCCCCGACGCCGCCAGCAACCCCGGACTGGTCTCCGACTGCGAAGCACTGCTGGCGTCGCGTGACACCCTCGCGGGGACGGCGACGTTGAACTGGTCCGCGGACACTCCGATCGCGGACTGGGACGGCATCACCTTGGAGGGAACGCCGCAGCGGGTAACGAAGTTGAGCCTCGTTAGGCGGGGGTTAACCGGTCAGATTCCGACGGAGCTGGGCGACCTTGAGAATCTGCAGTGGTTGCGATTCGTTGGCAACGAGTTGACTGGGGAGATACCGCCGGAGCTGGGCGATCTTACCAACCTAGAGCGGCTGGGCTTACAAAACAACCGGCTGAGCGGTGAAATACCGGTAGAACTGGGCAACCTGGCGAACCTGCAATACATGCAACTCCACTACAACGAGTTGACAGGTGAGGTGCCGCTCGATTTTGGCAGACTCGCAAATTTGGAAGTATTGTTCCTAGATAACAATCATCTGACGGGGATGCTTCCGCAGACCATGACGGAATTGACCCTGCTGAGGCTGTTCTATTTCCTCGACAACGCGGGGCTCTGCGCCCCGGCCGATGACGCATTCCAGACGTGGCTGCAGAATGTGGATACCTTCCGCGGCAGCACTTGCGGATCTGTGGACTCTGACGAGGACCGACCGGTCCTGGAAGCACTATACACGGCCACGAACGGGCAGAACTGGGAGAACAGTGAAAACTGGCTGAGTGAGCGGCCGCTCAGCGAATGGTATGGCGTAACCGTTGATGTGGATGGACGAGTCAACGGACTGTATCTGCGTAGCAACGACTTGACCGGTGAGATACCGGAGGAACTGAGCAGCCTCTCGGGATTAAGGCGGCTGTACCTCAGTAGCAACGACTTGACCGGTGAGATACCGGAGGAACTGGGCAGCCTCTCTGGACTAAGGCGGCTGTACCTCAGTAGCAACGACCTGACCGGTGAGGTACCTGAGGAATTGGGCGCGCTAACGAACCTGGATCAGCTGGTACTCTCAAGCAACCGGTTGACCGGGGCGATACCGGATGCGCTGGAGAATCTCACAAACCTAGAGTGGCTGGTGTTAGGCGACAATGAACTGGACGGCGAGATACCGGCCTGGCTAGGTAGTTTCGCCAATCTGCAGTATCTGTACCTAGACCGCAACGAGTTGACCGGCGAGATACCAACGGAACTGGGCGGCCTCGTCAACCTTGAACGGCTGTACCTCTATGACAACCAGCTGACCGGTGCGATACCGGCGCAGTTGGGCAGCCTCGTCAACCTTGAAGAGTTGCGTCTCGGCGGGAACCAATTGACCGGCGCGATACCTACTGAACTCGGCAACCTGTCCAATCTCGAAATCCTGTACCTCAGCGACAATCAATTGACCGGCGCGATACCTATTGAACTGGGCAACCTGTCCAACCTGGAAAACCTGCGCCTCGGTGGGAACCTGTTCTCCGGTTGTCTGCCGAGCGAATTACTCGCCCTCGAAGACACACTTGAAAACGACTTTGAGGCGATGGGCCTGATCTTCGAATGCGCGGTGCTGCTCGCGGCCCGCGACACGCTCGCCGGGACCGCCACGCTCAACTGGTCGGCGGACACTCCCGTCGCGCAGTGGGACGGCGTCAAGCTCGGAGAAACGCCGAATCGCTTGACTCGGATTGTCCTCCACAACAAGGGCTTGAATGGGACGGTCCCTGAGTCCCTTGGCCGCCTCTCCAGGCTCACCGACTTGAACCTCAGCACCAACGAGTTGACGGGCGAGATTCCTGATGAGCTAGGTAACCTTCGCAACCTCAGAGTTCTGAACCTTCGCACCAATGAATTGACGGGCGAGATTCCTGATGAGTTAGGTAACCTTCGCAACCTCAAAGTTCTGAACCTGCACAGCAACAACCTGAGCGGTGACATACCGGACTTGAGCCGCATAGCGGGCCTGGAAGAGTTGTATCTGCCGAACAACGCAGACCTCGACGTTGATGGCACTAAGGTTGGGGGCACTGGCCTGACGGGTCAAATCCCGGCGTGGCTGAACGGCATGACGAACATGAGGGAGTTGTGGCTCTGGGGCAACAGCCTGACCGGCACAGTACCCGACCTGAGCGGCATGACGAGCCTCGAAAAGCTGAAGCTGGCAAACAACGACCTGACGGGCGGTGTCCCTGAGGCGTCGACGCTGCCTCCCAACATGACGTGGCTGATCATCGACAGGAACCCGTTCGGCGGCGCCATACCGGACCTGAGCAGTCTGACGCGGCTGAGGCTCCTGTGGCTGCACAGCAACGAGCTGACGGGATCGGTACCGGCGTGGCAGGAGTTGCCTCCCAACGTGGACGACCTGAACCTGCGCGACAACGACCTAGATGGTGTGATACCGGACCTGAGCGGCCTGGACAAGGCGACGCGGGTGCGACTGCACGGCAACGACCTGAGAGGTGAGGTCCCGGGCACGCTGGGCGGTCTGGACAGCCTGAAGCAACTGTGGCTTTGGGACAACGACCTGACCAGCATCGCGAATGGGTTGGGAGACCTGGCGAATACGCTGATCGAGATTGGCCTCAACGGCAACCCGTGGGATGCCGATGCCTGCGTGCCTGCCGAGTTGGCGGACGTGACGAAGAACGATTACGCGGAGGCCGGCATTGAGGTCTGCTCAGTCGACGACGGTAACGGAAACGGCAACTAGAAGCGGAATATACTGGAAGGGTCGGTGGATCCGGCCCTCGCGGAGTTGGGTGAGTTGAGCAACCTTGTTCAGTGGAGGCAATCGATTCACCGGCTGCCTACCGCCAGTCGAAGGCAACGGCCTCGAACATCTATGGCTGAACGCCTGACAATAGGAAACTCAGACAGATTCACCCACCGCACCCACCCGTTCATACTACCAATCGTAAACGGGTGGTCACGCCCCTATTCATACGTCCACAGATCGATGTTCAGGTTCACTCCGGTGCCGTCCGAGTCCGTTAGCTTGGCTTCTGGATTCGGGAAGGCGAACCCCGCTATCCGGCTCTCGCCGGCGACCAGCTTAGGTCTGCCCTCCGCGTCCGCGTCAAAGGTCAGCGTGTCCGTCCCGCTCCCGCTGAGTAGTGGCAGGCCCCAACCTCCCGTATTCGGTTCCAGCACATACAGCTCGACCACCCCTTGGACCTGGACGGGCTTGTCGAACATCACTTCCACATCCCCGTCGTCGTTCTTGGAAAGCCCCACCACCATTGCCGCTCCCGGAGGTCCCGATTGCATCAACTCTTCCGGAAGGGCTGAATACTCCACCGGCGGCTCTATCTCAAACGGCTCGTCGTAGCTGCTGTAGCTCATGCTCATGATGTCCAGAGGCTCATCGCTTGGGCCCTCGACCGAAACCCTGACCTCCCTGGTCAGGAAGTCGTCCACGCCCACTATCCAAGTCAAGTTGCTGCCGGGCAGCCCAAGAGCGTTCGTGCCACCTCCAGGACCCGTGTGATCGGAAACGATCACGTAGCCTTTCGTCCCATCGTCGAGATCCACGGTCTCCTTTAGTGCCGCATTGGGGTCGTTCGGTACCTGGAGTATGCCCACCATCTGAATGGAGCCCAGGAAGTCCGCGTCCGGGGGAACTCCCTTGAACCATTGTCCCGATTCAGGGTCTTGAACATAGGCGTCCCGTCCTACCATCACTGCGTTTATCTCGATCTTCTCCCCTTCGGCCTCCATCGAGACGGTGAACTGGAGCTTATCGGGCGCAACGATCGCGCCGCTCATCCGTACCGCTCCTTCCCCTGGGCCTGCTCCATCAACGGGGAAGAGTGCCAGCAGGTCGATTTTCCCATCGAAGGAGAAGCTCTCGACCTGCTGTATGGCCTGCATTCCGCAAGAGAGCACTGTCGCCGCATTGTCGATCACGCCGCCCGGCAAACAGTCCTTCCCAAGGTCCGTACCACCTCCCACCATCGACGCAGGCTCCGGTACGGCCGTTGCCGTGGGGGGTGGAGGCGGAGTGGCAGTCGGCGCCGCGGTGGGCTCCGGCGTCGGTACGGCCGTTGCCGTAGGCTCGGGCGCCACTGTGGGTGCCGTCGTCGGTACCGCTGTGGGAGCGGGTTCAATGGCCTTGGGTTGCTGCGTCGAGGTCGAGTCGTCGCCGCAGGCAAGGAATCCCGCACATACCAGACCTATCGTGACTATCAGACAGAATCCCGTTTTCATGTCAGATACTCCATTCTATTAACTGCGGGGTCTGATCCTCATTAAAAGTGTGTACGCCGTTTAGTTCTACAACGACTGAGGTCTCTTTTTCGTTCTTAAGGTATCCGTAGTAGCGAATCTGATGGCGCACGTCGCCCTAATGAGGAGGACTCGACAAAGAGCTTCGGCCTCTGAGCAGATGGGGGGCTTGTTCCTCCCCATCGGCTGGGCCGCTTGCTATGAAAATAGGCTCCGGCAAACCTGTTGTAGAGGCAACCCTTGTGGTTGCCCGTTCCCGGAGCCAACCCAATTTCATTCCCCTATGTGGCATTCGCAAAGCCATGGCGATTCCAACGATAGAACATTACGCCGTACCCGATACGGGGCGGGAATCCAAGAACCCCACTCCGTGATCTCCGCGCCCTCTGCGGTGAATCCCTACACCCTTTGTGGTACGCTGATTCGGTAGATGAAGACACCCGCAGCCAAGACGATATTCCCCCATTCCGCGTTCGCGGTCTTCCTCGCCGCGATCATGGCGTTCACTTTCGCCTGCGCGTCAGATGAGGAGCTTCCAACCCTGGAGGCCCGCGCGCAGGAGATCAACAAGACCGTCATGTGTCCCGTCTGTCCCGGTGAGTCTATCGACCAGTCCCAACACCCGCGCGCCAAGGCCATGCGTGGTGTGGTCGATGAAAAGCTGGGAGAAGGCCTGACGAACGATGAGATAAGGGATTTCTTCGTCGAGCGATACGGCCAAAGCGTCCTGCTCGAACCCCGGCGGGAGGGTCTGAACTGGCTCGTGTGGGTTGTTCCCCCTGTCGGCATCCTCGCCGCAGCCCTTGCCCTGTACTTTGTCCTTCGTCTGGCCGTCCGTTCGTCACCCCGAACCGAGGGGACATCGGATCATGCGGCTGTTCTGACCGCAGCCGAGCGCGACGTTTACTTCCAGCGCATCGAGGCCGCTCTGGCGTCCGATTCGGAAGGCGAACGTCCATCCCGCACGACTGCGGAGACCCCCGACCCGGGAGAAGCCGTTGCTGGTTGACGCCGGATTCGTCGCGCTCCCGATAGCCTTCGTCGTCGGGGGATACGTTGCGGTCGCCTCCTTCCTCGGCGGGCGACTGCAGGCGCCCGTTCTCGTGCTGAGCGCGCGCTATGGCATGATGACCGTGCCGCTACTGCTCGCGACCTCGACGCTGGCGCTGGTATACGCATTCGTCACACACGACTTCTCGGTGCGCTACGTCGCCGAGAATAGCAGCCTCGACCTGCCACAGGTCTACACCTGGGTCGCCCTCTACGCCGGAAACGCCGGATCGCTCTTGTTCATCGCCACGGTCTACTCCATCCTTACCGCCGTTGCGGTGGTGGCGTTGTCGCGTAGGCTCCCCTATACGGCCCCCTACGCGACGAGCGTCATGGCCCTAGTCATGGCCTTCTTCCTGGGTGTCATCGTATTTCTTGCCAACCCGCTCGAACGCCTGGCCCTCGCACCGCCGGACGGGCAGGGGATAAACCCCCTGCTGATCCACTTCGGGATGTTCATCCATCCCCCCATGCAGATGATGGGCCTGATCTCCGTTGCCATCCCGTTCGCCATAGGCATCGGCGCTCTCCTGGCCGGTCGCGGCGGTCGCGACGAGTGGGTCGACCTCGGAAGAACGTGGGGAATGGTGTCATGGCTCATCCTCACCGTCGGGCTGTTGCTCGGATCGTGGTGGGCGTACACAATCCTCGGCTGGGGAGGATACTGGGCGTGGGACCCGGTCGAGAACTCCGCCCTCATGCCCTGGCTCGCGATGACCGCGTTCGTCCACTCGATCATGGTACAGAAGCGACGCGGCATGTTCCGAATGTGGAACATCATCCTCGTCTCCGTGGCCTTCGTCCTCGCCGAGATGGGCATGTTCATCAATCGAGGCGGCCCCGTCCCGTCCGTACACTCATTCGCACAATCGACGATGGGCTGGGTCTTCCTCGGCTTCATGGCGTTCACCCTCATAGCGGCACTCGCCGCCTTCATGTGGCGCATCGACACCCTCAAGAGCAGGGAGCGTCTCGACTCGATGCTTTCCCGCGAAAGCGCCTTCCTGACGCAGAACGTCCTCTTCCTAGCCGTCGCGTTCATCACCCTCTGGGGCACCATCTACCCCGTCTTCTCCAAGGCGGCTTCCGATGAGGTTATCACGGTCGGCAAGCCGTTCTTCGACCAGGTAAACGGCCCTATCCTCCTCGCGCTCGTTTTCCTCATGGGAGTAGGCCCGCTGCTGCCATGGCGAAGGGCCAACATGCGGAACGTTCTCACCATACTCAGGGTCCCGCTTGCGGGCGCGGCCATCGTGACCGCCGGACTCATCATCCTCGGACAGCGGGAGCCCCTTCCTCTCTTGGCCGTCGCCATCTGCGTCATCACGTTTGTGGCAATCGGGCACGAGTGGCTGCGCGGCTCGCGTGTCCGACATCGCAGGGGAGAGAGCTACCCGCTCGCCCTCGCGAGGCTGCTTGGTGCCAACCGTCCCCGGTACGGCGGCTACATCGTCCACTTGGGAATCGCGATGCTGGCTATCGGCGCAATCGGCTCCTCGTTCTATGCTGTTCAGCGCGACTTCAATATGTCCCTCGGCGACACCGAATCGCTCGGTGGCTACGAGTTCACGTATGTTGATTTCAGTTCGCAGCCGCTATCCGATCGAATCGAGATGGCGGCCCGCTTTGACGTTTCCCGACAAGGCCGAGATATTGGCGGCATGTATGCGCGAAGGACGTTCTACCTCAGCCATGAGGTCGCGGCCACTCGCGCCGCTATCCGCAGCACGCCCATCGAGGATTTTTATATTGTGCCGTCCGAGTTTGGCGAGAACGGTACAGCCGTGTTTCGTGTATACGTGAATCCCCTCGTGTGGTGGATGTGGGTCGCCGGTCCGCTGTTCGTGCTCGGCGCCGTCTTGGCCCTGTCGCCTCCACGTCGACCGGTCCCTTCGACGCTTCCCCTTCCAAAGGGCGTTCGACTCGCGGGCGTGTAGGGGCGGTCGGCCATGCTCGTTCTCATCGCAGTCCTCTTGGCCCTCATACCGGCCGCGGCCATTCTCTACCCCTTCGTATTCAGGAGAGGTATATCCACCGTCTTCCGGGATGAGACCTCCACCTACTCGGAGCTGACCCGCCGCTGGGAGGCGGCCATCGCCGGCCTCAAGAACACCGAGTTGGAGCACGCCATCGGCAACCTGACGCAGGAGGACTACCACGACTTGCGTGAACAGTACATGCTTGAGGCCGCGAACATCATGAAGGCGATGGAGTTGGAGGATCAACAGGAAGAGGAGCTTCTCGCCAACGTGGCAATGGAGGTCAGAGCAGTACGCGAACGGATTACCGACCCCTCACCTGAAGTCGATGAACGGACGGACGATGAATAGGGGCGGGTGGATAGGATTCGCGGTCTTGCTCGCAGCGGTCCTCTTCGCCACGGGGACACATCCGGTTGCCGCGCAAGAGGCAGTACAAGTCCGTGAAGTCACGGGCAAGATCATCAATGGCACGGCCAAGTCGCTTCCGCCATTCGGACTTACGGTTACACTCCACCGTCAAACGGCGAGCACCTACGAGGAATCGACTACCACCACTGATACCGAGGGCAACTTCCGCTTCGAGAACGTCCCCCTTGATCCCGAGGCCCTCTACGGAGTGACAATACGCTATCAAGGGGTCGTGTACGGGACCGACATCGACCTTCGCCCTGAGTCACCGACACCTGTCACGGTGACCATCTACGAGACTTCCGACGACCAGTCTCTCCTCTCCGTGTCGAGTTCCTCGCTGCTCATCCCCCAGGTCGACAAAATCGCCCGCGAAGTGTACGCCTTGGAGATCGTCAACGTGGTGAACGCGAGCGACCGGACCTACGTGCCCGGGGCCGAACCGATGAATCTCCTCCGGTTCGGGCTCCCGCCCGGAGCGAAGGGTCTCCAGATCGACACCTCCCTCGTCGGAGCCGACGCGATCCAGGTCGATAGGGGATTCGCCGTCCCGGCCAACATCCCGCCCGGCGAGCACGAGGTCATGTTCGCCTACCACTTCGGCTACGACGGAGAGTCCGTCGCGTACGACAAGTCCTATCTGTACGGCGCGGAAAAGGTCAGGATCCTCGTTCCCTACGAGATCGGCGACCTGTCGAGCGCCGATTTCGGAGCGCCCGGCGACGTGCAGATCGGCGACAAGCACTACCAGCTCATCGAGGTAACCGACGTGGCCCGACAGTCCCGCGCCACATTGGAGATATCTTCGCTTCCTCAGGCAACCCTTTGGGACAGAGCGCAGGCCACGGCATCCGACGTTTCCTATGAATTGGTTGCCCCGGCGCTTCTCGGTCTGCTCATGGTGTCCCTCATCGCGATCGCGCTGGCGCGTCGAGGCATGTTGTTCGCCGGTGGGACTCCCAGTGCAGGTGTTCAGGAAGATAGCGCCAACCGTGCAGCCATCATAGCCCAGATCGCCGACCTCGAACGGGCCCTGGAACAGGGCAAACTCCGTGAGGCCGACTACTTCGCCAAGCGCCAGGCCCTACTCGACCGGCTTGCCGCCCCGACTGTTTCAACCTCTACGGAGTAGCGCGCAAGACAGAAACCTCACCCGTCATTCCGGCGGAGGAACGTCACCCCGTACTCGATACGGGGCCGGAATCCAGGAAGTTCGATCAGCGAGAATACAGTGGCATAAGGACGAATTGGTGTAGTGAGGCCGTCCGGTGGAATGTACCTCCGGATCAGACCTCGTCCATTTCTAGGCGTTCCTCTGCACCGTACTCGGTTGAGAGCATACCCATCACCACCGAATCGAAGCGCGCGCCTTCATGTGGCCTGCTCTTGCGCAGCGTCCCCTCGTGCGTGAATCCCAGCCGCTCGAACATCCCTCTGGCCGCCGTGTTGTACTCGGGCACGTCCGCCCACACGCGAAACAGTCCCCACACCCTAAAGCACAGATCGAGCCCTGCCCTCATGGTCGCCGTGCCGTACCCCTTGTGCCACATGTCCTTTCGGCCGATCAGAATCGAGATCTGACCGTCTCCAGACATCTCTTCGATAGCCACGTGAAACTCGCCGATATGCTGGTCGTCTTCCGTGTAGACCGACAGGATGTGATGAGTGGGGTCTTCGAAGATCGCGACCCACTCGGCCTCCCCAACGTCGGCGATCTCAGTCGGGTTGTAACCCAAATGAGTCGGATTGCCGTAGGAGTACCGCCCGAACCAGCTCTCCGCCACCTCATCGTCTTCGAGCCAGCTCTTCAGGCGAGCGACATCCTGCCTCGTCACGAATCGCAGGGCAATGGACTGTTGACGCATGATCTCACCCCCAGAGCAGGTATTATGCCACGCCAAAGGGATTGCGTGTTGCGTGCTGCCTTGTGCCTATCCTAATTCGCCATAGCAATGCTGGAATCCTTCTGTCCACACCTACGCCAGTCATCCCCACCGTCATTCCCGCGAAGGAACGTCACCCCGTACTCGATACGGGGCGGGAATCCAGAAGCCTCCCTGCGATCTCAGCGCCCTCTGCGGTGAATAGCCCCGCCCATCTCATTGCTCGTTGCGAGTAGCGTGGTCCCTCCCGTACACACTCAACCCTCTCGCGTTTCCTTGCCCCACACGCGAACGGTACCGTACACGCCGTCGTACCCCGGTTCTATACAAATATCTCCCCGCCGCACTCGGTCGATTCCCTCCGCAGTCCTCTCATCGGAAGCTGACTCGATCTCCGCAATCGGCGCATCCATGAGTACCGATAGTTCGGTTCCTAGGCTCTCGATCAGCCGCTCGTACACTCTGGCAACCGTTTTCGTCCTTACCCCGACGCCGAGACTCTCCGAAAGGATTTCGCGTAGGGGAACCATGGACTTGAATGGCGGACGACCAGTTTCCCCATGGACCAGTCCGTCATCGCCGATCCACGTATCCACCTTCCTGCCGCCCAGTTGCTCGACACGGTACGACACTCCCACCGTCATCCTGCGCCCGCACGATGGGCAGACATCTCCCTGCTCCCGCACTTCCTCCGGGCTCATCTTGATATGACAAGCGCGGTGCCCCGATTGGTGGTACTTACCCTCCTCCGGGTAGAACTCGACCGTGTATGCAATGTTCTGACGCCGCATCGCCCGGACGAGGCCGTCGTACGTCATCTCCCCATTCACCACGGTCAGCTCACGTCCCAGGTTAGGGGCAGAGTGAGCGTCCGAAAACGACATGATCGACACGTTGTCGAGCGAAGGCACCCTCCAGTTCATGGCGGGATCGCTCGACAGCCCCGTCTCGATAGCCGGAATCTCGCCGGCGTCGCTGCCGAAGCACTCCTCCAGTGAGTCGTAGCCCGACTTCGAGCCGTACAGCCCGAACCAAGGCGTCCACAGATGGGCCGGAATCAGGAAGCACCTCTCGTCGATGCTCTTGATGAGCGCAAGTAGGTCGCGCGGGAGCAGGCCGAGCGCCGGTCGTCCGTCCCCGTCGAGCTTGCCGAATCGGCTGAGCGCGGCATTTATGCGCTCGACTGCCGCGAAATCCGGGGCAAAGACGAGCACGTGCACGCGGCGGCCCCGCCCGCCCTGCCTTCCGTGGCACTCCACTTCGGTACCTAGAATGAACGACACTCCGCCGTACCCGAACAGCCCCGTGCCTGCGTCGTTGAGCTTGAGACGAGACTCCTCGAACCAGTCGGGGTGCGTGAAGTCGGCGCTGGCGAGAAGGTCTATGCCCTTGATCTTCGCGTACCGAGCGAGGCTGTCGAAATCAAGGTCCCGACTTGTGGCGTATGCGTACCGCGAGTGGACGTGCAGGTCGGCGGCGTAGCTCATGGCAGGATTGTACCGCACGCGACATCAAAGCCAGACAGCGCGAAGGGTGGGCACAGTGAAGGGGACGTGTCTGAAGACTTACCGCTCGTCGATGGATATCGTGCGGATTCGGTCGCCCGGTTCGCGCGCCGAACCGGGGTCGCGCGGACTGATCGCGAAGACGTGCTCCATACCCCCGACGACGCGCCCAAAGACCGGGTGGCACGACTCGCTCGAGCAGTCCTTGGCAGAGCCGTCCGGGTTCAGACCATCGAGTAAAGGCGTGGGAACGAAGGCGATGAAGAACTGGCTGCCGTTCGTGCCTCGACCGCCCTGAACCCCCGCATTGGCCATCGAGAGCACCCCGGGTCCATCGTGTCGCAGGTCGTGGTGGAACTCATTGTCGACACGATATCCGGGACCGCCTCGACCCGTTCCTGTCGGATCTCCCGTCTGGGCCATGAACCCCTCGATCACCCGGTGGAAGGTGACGCCGTCGTAGTAGCCCTGTCGGGCCAGGAAGACGAAGTTGTTCACCATCATCGGGGCCTTGTCGGCGAATAGCTCCACTTCAACCTTGCCGTCGTCCTTCTCCAACTCGATGGTTGCGGTGTATTGCTTGTCCGAGTCGATTTCCATCGTGGGCGGCGAGTCCCATTGCATATCAGGCTTTTCCTCACAGGCTGCCGAGGCCGCGACCAAGCAAAGCGCCGCCACTACCAAGAGCCGGCGGAGAATGATAGTCGAAAGGGTAGGGCACACTGGTCGTACTTCGGCGTAGGATTACTGAATTAAAACAAATCCGGCGGATGGAGTCTAGCGTCGCTAACTAACGGTACACGCTGTCGCGTCTTCCAACTCTGAGTACCAGGATACGTAGAGCACTGTCTTGAATATCGCATATCACACGATGGTCGCCTACTCGATAGCGCCAGTATCCACTGAAGCGACCACCCTCCATCTTGCGCGCCTTGGAGCGCGGATTGCCCAAAGGCGCTATTCGCTGCTCCATGTAGTCCACAATCCGCTGAGCTGTATTTCTGTCGAGTTTTCGTAGCCGAACGCTCGCCATGCGAGAGTAATCAATCGTCCAGGCCAAGCTCTTTCCTTACTTCGGCGGACGAATACACTCGTTCTTGACCGTCGCGGATTCGCCTGTCGACGTTCACCGCAATAGAGTAGTCCAGCACGTCCTCGACTGTCTCCGCCGTATCGCTTTCTACCGACGGATAGCGGGATGTACGGTCGAACGCCTCCGGCTTGTCCATCATCAGGTCGGCCAGCGCGGGGACGATGAAGGCCAGTATCTCTGTCCCGTCCTCAACCTGGCTCCGATTTACATACCGATTCCACGTCGCCTCGCCGCGAAATAGCTGATTGCGGACGACGCACAGACGCTCGAACGCGGCAGCCAGCGGTTCGACCGCGTCCCCGTCCTCGAGCCGAACGCTCACCCGCCGCACGTCGCTGAACAGAAGTTCCTGCCATTCGTCGTCGGAATCAGAAATCCCGTTGTAGTAGTCCCAGAACGGCTCGAATATGTAGGGGTTGGCAACGACTTCCAGGATCGTATCGGCGAGATCGCCCAAGACTTCGTCCCGGATCGTATTCATCGCGTCCGCAGCCGTCGCTTTCTCGAAG
This sequence comes from Dehalococcoidia bacterium, assembly GCA_965247555.1. GTDB lineage: Bacteria > Chloroflexota > Dehalococcoidia > Lucifugimonadales > VXLM01 > VXLM01. The sequence goes on from CBDFHR010000009.1 coordinate 1,908,300, forward strand.
AATTTTCTGAAATTTGCCCTTTGAGCCCGCCCTTCGCGGGTCCACTCCGCGTAGACGGCCTCGAACGCGATCCAATAGAACATGAACGCCGCGTCCGGGTCATCTTCTTCCTGCCGCGCCCGCTCCAGCCAACTCAAGACACGGAGCGCCCTCGTCCGCATGTCCGTCGAGAGCGTGTCTTCTATCGAGTCGTGTTTTGCCATGAGCGAATCGAGAGTGAAACGGTCGTCGGGGGAAAGGAGTATGTCAACCATGAGCCATCGCTCCCTCAGTTATGTGTGATTGGACGGTCTTCCTACGACAGAACAGCATGCATCACCGTCATCAGATATCCATGATTCGTTCAGTGTGGTAACACGATCGAGAACCTCTGCTCTCAGCCGGAAGCCCTTCACTTCATACTCTTGAGTTCTTTCTTTATCATCTTTTCGATGCGCCTATCGTCATCGCCTTTGAACATTCCTATCAGTCCGATCGTCGCCATGATGACTCCGGCGACCACCATGATCATTCCGCCGTACCGTATTATCCATAGCACGATCCAAAGATCGAGCAGGAAACTCATGAACACGCCCATGACGGCTACGACGATGCCAAGGAGAAGCAGCGCCAACCCCCCACCTTCTCCAATACGCCTCCGTAGACCGCGGCTGCACCACCGACGACGGCGACGATTATTCCGACGGCTATGAGCAGGGTTGCTGCCAGGTCGAACAATAACGCAACGGACAGGCCAGCCACCGCAAGTACGATGCCGAAAATCATCATCCCGCCCATCGTTCCGACCTCCTGCGTGAAGTGCTTCAATCCCGTAATGTACACGAACGCCCGCCAAATTTCTGGCGGGCGTTCGTTATGCGTTCTGGTTGCGGGGGCAGGACTCGAACCTGCGACCTTTGGGTTATGAGCCCAACGAGCTGCCGCTGCTCCACCCCGCGGCGTTATTGTAACCGAATCCTGAATAAACGTGTCGTAATGTGGGTCAAGTCCTCGGGCTATTAGTACCGCTCAGCTACATCCGTTACCGGACTTCCACTTGCGGCCTATCCACCAGGTAGTCTACCTGGGCCCTTACTCCTGACCTAAGTCATTTTGGGAGATCTAATCTTGGAGTTGGCTTCGTGCTTAGATGCTTTCAGCGCTTATCACATCCGGACATAGCTACCCGGCGGTGCTTCTGGCGAAACAACCGGTACACTAGAGGTCCGTCCTTCCCGGTCCTCTCGTACTAGGGAAAGCTCTCCTCAAATCTCCTGCGCCCACGACGGATAGAGACCGAACTGTCTCACGACGTTCTGAACCCAGCTCGCGTGCCGCTTTCACGGGCGAACAGACCGACCCTTGGGACCTTCTTCAGCCCCAGGATGCGACGAGCCGACATCGAGGTGCCAAACCACGCCGTCGATATGAACTCTTGGGCGTGATTAGCCTGTTATCCCCGGGGTAGCTTTTATCCGATAAGCTACGGCCTTTCCACACAGAGCCGTAGGATCACTTTGCCCGACTTTCGTCTCTGCTCGACTTGTAGGTCTCACAGTCAAGCTCCCTTATGCCAATGCACTCTGCAGGTGATTTCCATCCACCTTGAGGGAACCTTTGGGCGCCTCCGTTACCGTTTAGGAGGCGACCGCCCCAGTCAAACTGCCCATCAGGCAATGTCCCCCGGTTTCTCCGGGGTTAGAGCCAAAATCACAAAAGAGCGGTATTTCAAGGTTGACTCCACGCCGGCTGGCGCCGACGCTTCACAGTCTCCCGCCTATCCTACACATCCATAATCTCGACCCACTACCAAACTACAGTAAAGCTCCACGGGGTCTTCTTGTCCTGTCGCGGGTAACCAGCATCTTTACTGGTCTTGCAATTTCACCGAGCCCCTCGTTGAGACAACGCTCAGGTCGTGACGCCATTCGTGCGGGTCGGAACTTACCCGACAAGGGATTTCGCTACCTTAGGACGATTATAGTTATCGCCGCCGTTCACCGGGGCTTCGGATCAAGGCTTTGTCCGAAGACGAACCTCTCCCCTTAACCTTCCGGCACTGGGCAGGCGTCAGCCCCTATACATCACCTTTCGGTTTAGCAGAGACCTGTGTTTTTGGTAAACAGTCGCCTGAGCCTGTTCACTGCGGCCCGAAAGGGCTCGCGTCCGGCATGCGGACGGTACCCTCCGGGCACCCTTTCTCCCGAAGTTACAGGGCTAAGTTGTCGAATTCCTTAACGAGGGTTCTCTCGTTCACCTAGGGGCGTTTACCCCTGCCTACCTGTGTCGGTTTGCGGTACGGTCACCAAGACCCCTATCGACGAGGTTTTTCTCGACGGCAGAGGATCAGCGGAATTCCCCAGGGCTTTAGCCCTGAAGTTTTCTCCCCTCTCAGCTCCCAGGGCGGATTTTCCTACCCCGGTCGTCGCCTACGAGGGAAAACGCACCATGTCCGATGGGCGCGCTCCGCCTACCTTTCCGTGTCCCCCCTTCGCTTAACGGAGAATCAGTGGTGCAGGAATCTTGACCTGCTGTCCATCGCCTTCGCTTCTACGCTACGGCTTAGGACCGACTTACCCTACGCTGATCAGCATTGCGTAGGAAACCTTAGGCTTCCGGTGTCCTGGATTCTCACCAGGATTGTCGCTACTCATGCCGGCATTCTCACTTGTCAGCGCTCCACCCTGGCTCACGCCGAGAGCTTCAGCGCCCTGACAACGCTCCCCTACCTCCCTCCGGATTGCTCCGGTAGGGACCGCGGCTTCGGTGGTGTGCTTAGCCCCGTTACATTTTCAGCGCAGGATTCCTCGACTAGTGAGCTGTTACGCACTCTTTAAAGGGTGGCGGCTTCTAAGCCAACCTCCTAGCTGTTTTAGCAATCCCACTTCTTTTCACACTTAGCACACACTTCGGGACCTTAGCCTGCGGTCTGGGCTGTTTCCCTTTCGACAATGGAGCTTATCCCCCACTGTCTCACTCCCAATGATCATCTCTGTGGCATTTGTGGTTTGGTTGAGTTTGGTAGGCTCTCGCCTCCTTACCCATCCAGAGCCCTACCTCCACGAGACTTCGATTGAGGCTGCACCTAAATACATTTCGGGGAGAACCAGCTATCTCCAGGTTCGATTGGCATTTCACCCCTACCCACAGCTCATCCCAGCCTTTTGCACTAGACACGGGTTCGGTCCTCCACTCGGAGACTATCCGAGCTTCAACCTGGCCATGGGTAGCTCACCTGGTTTCGGGTCTAATCCATGCAACTATGCGCGCCCTATTCAGACTCGCTTTCGCTGCGGCTCCGGAACTGATATCCCTTAACCAGCTACATAGATTAACTCGCCGGCTCATTCTTCAATAGGCACGCGGTCAGCCATCTCGACAAGTCAAGACAGCCTCCCACGGCTTGTAAGTCTACGGTTTCAGGAACTATTTCACTCCCCTTCCGGGGTTCTTTTCACCTTTCCCTCACGGTACTGGTTCACTATCGGTGGCCAAGGGTATTTAGCCTTGGAGGGTGGTCCCCCCAGCTTCCGACAGGATTCCTCGTGTCCCGCCGTACTCAACAACACACCAGGAGCCTCTAACCTTTCGCCTACGGGACTATCACCCTCTCTGGTCGTCCATTCCAGGTTCATTCGGCTAGATCAGAGGTTTCTTACTCCTTCTCCCGTGCTGAGGCCGGGATAGGCATGTGTTACAACACCCGCGCGGCATAGGACCTCAGTCCACTAAGCCCCGCAGGTTTGGGCTCTTCCCCGTTCGTTCACCACTACTAGGGGAATCTCGGTTGATTTCTATTCCTCGAGGTACTGAGATGTTTCAGTTCCCTCGCTTACCATCCATTTGTGGATTTTCTAGTATGACCTAGAAAGGGTTTCCCCATTCGGGCATCCCCGGCTGAGCTTGCTAGGCAGCAAACCGAGGCTTTTCGTAGCCTTGCCACGCCCTTCTTCGGCCCTTGGCCCCTAGGCATCCACCGTAGACCCTTAACAACTTGACCCACATTACGACTCGTTTATTTGGATAAAGCAAGTGCCTCTATCCTCATGCGCCCTCCCAATAGGGAGCCGCTTGAAGACAAGACATACTCGCAGGATTCGGTTGTTAAGGTGCTTTGCGCTCTCCGCCGACTGACGGCGCGCAGACTCTTGCGAAAGTTGTTCCTTCACCAGAGTCGAGAAACCATTCTACCGAACCTCCCACCCAGAGTCAATGCTTTAATTGATAAAGTAACTGTTCAGTCTCCGTGAGTTGCATTGCGAAGACCCCCTCTCTGTGTCTCTCCCCCGGCGGGGGAGAGATTGTAGATTCTTCGTTGCTTCGCTCCTCAGAATGACAGTAGGAGGACAATTCCTACATGTCTCACCGACTCTGAACAGTTACTCGACAAAGAATCTGTATCAGTTTAGTCGGTCGGGTGGTTGAGTCGGAGCTAAGCTCACGCCCCGGGTCATGGACTCCCGCCATAGCGGGAGTGACGAGTGGGATGTAAGACCATCCTCAAAAACTGACCGACCGAATAAACTGATACAGGTTCATTGATAAGTCGACCAGTCACCAAGGGCGTCTGTGTCCGGACAGGACGAGCATCCGGTCGAGCTCTCAAGAACCCCAATTGTCACTCCGCCCGGAGTGATCCGATAGTCGACCGCGACCGCGAAGCGCCGTATTGCCGTAGACTCCCAATTGGGCCCGCAGGTATAATATCCCCAATGTACTCGCGATACGTCAATGTGCCGTCGCCCCTTTCGTACATAGCCGACTTCCTTCTCAACCACCCACCTCTCGTGAACGCACTGTACTGTCTAACGAGGTCATAGCTCGTGGACAACGTTCGCAGGCTGTACGCGTCGCTCCTCTTTGCCGCCGGACTGGCGGTGGTCGTCGCCTCCTTCCCCGCTGACGTTCAGGCCAATGGGCGAGTCACAAACTTTCAGAAGAAGTTGGCCGGGCCCTACGAGGTAGGTCTCGGCACCATACCTCCCAGCCCCTCCGTCGGCAATCTGCACCTGGCCCTTACGGTCACCGACCCCGCCACAAAGTCTCCCGTCCTCGACGCGAAGGTCGAGCTTCAGGGAACCGGCCCCGACTCAACGAAGATCGAGATCGGCCCGACAGTCGCCACCAACAGCACGCTGGACCCAGCGTACTACGAGGTGAACACCTCCGTCGGGCGCGAGGGCATGTGGCTGTTCACGACGACAATCACCGACGCCGACGGCGAGCATTCGGCGGACTTTCAGGTGGAGGTCAAGAATTCCAGCCCGATTACCGGCATACTGACGCTGGTCGTGCTCGTTGCCTTCCTTATTATCTTCGGGCTTTCCATCCGCGCGTCACTCGGCGGAAAACGCAGGCGACGAAAGAAGCGGGCCGCCTGATAGGGATTTCGATGTCATTGCCGGATACGACAAGAAACTCACTCGCTTGGAAGGGAGTTGCCCTCGCCCTCGTATTCGCGGCGCTCGTCTTGTCCCGGCCCGACTCAGCTTCCGCGCACGCGAACCTTGCCGACGCCGACCCGGCTCCGAACTCGGTACTTGACACGCCTCCGTCGCGGATCACCATCTGGTTTACGGAGCCTCTCGAACCCTCTTTCAGCGCCATTGAAGTTCTCGACTCCCGGGGAAGCCGCTTAGACAACGACGACAGCGCTGTCGACCCCCGCAATCCCACGGTCATGTACGTCACCTTGCAGGACGACCTGCCCAATGGCACGTACACGGTCGCCTGGCGAAACCTCTCCACGGTCGACGGACACACGATTCGCGGCACGTTCTTCTATTCGGTTGGCGAGCCACTGTCGGCTCAGGCGTCCGATCTTCCGAGCGAACCTGCCCTACAGTCGCCCGCCGAGCCGTTCATGCGATGGGCCGTACTCCTCGGTGGCCTGTCGGTGCTCGGCGTCCTCATGCTGTGGCTCGTCGTCCTTCGGCCTCCGTTGTCGTCCATGAGTGACACCGAAGATCTCTTGGCGAGGGTGCGCGCCAGGACGGACAAAATAGCCATTGCCGGCATCGTTGTGGCACTGTTCGGATCAATCGGGCATCTGCTGGTGCAGGCGTCATCCGTCCACGAGGTGTCGATCCTCGATACCCTTGGAGAACCGATTCGATTCGTCGTAACGCAGACCGAGTGGGGCACGGGATGGCTCCGGCGCACCTCCCTTCTCATCGGCGCGCTCGGTCCGATATTGGCGCTGCTGCGACTTCGCAGTGCCCCTTCCCCACGCCGCGATACCGCTCTCTGGATATCGGCCTTCTTCGTGACGGCGCTCGCCATGGCGACCCTCAGCACGACCAGCCACGGCGCGGCAACCCCCGGAATCGAACTGGCCGCCACAGTGACCGACTACATCCACCTCCTCGCAGCGGCCTTTTGGGTAGGTGGCCTGTTTGGACTCGCGCTGATTCTCCCCGTCGTCTTCTCCCATTCCCCTGAGGGGAATGCCCGTCCGGTCATCCTTGCCGTCCTGCCGCGATTTTCCCTTGTGGCGGGACTGAGCGTCGTTGCACTCGTCGTCACGGGCCTCTACAGCGCTTGGGCGCACGTCACCGTCATCCCCGCGCTCGTCGTCCCGTATGGGCAGGTGCTCGTGGTGAAGACCGCGCTGGTCGGTGTGCTCTTGGTCTTCGGTGCCACTAACCTCCTGTGGCTGACTCCCGCCATTCGCGCAGACCGCAAGGCCGCTTCTCTACTCCGCCGAACGGTCACCGCCGAGGCAGCGGTCGGAGTCCTCGTCATTCTCGCGGCAGCCTACCTCACGAGCTTGGAGCCCGCCCGACAAGTCGCCTCTCGGCAGGGCATCGGCGTGCCGCAAAGCCTGTCGTTTGAGGACACCGCGGAAGGGGCCACCATCGATGTCGAAATCGAACCAGGACAGGTTGGCACGAATACGGTGACCGTCACACTCACCGACCGCCTCGGCGACCGAATTACGAACTCCTCAGGGGTGGACGTACGTCTGACCTACCTCGACGCCGACCTAGGAGAAGGTCTGCTGTCGACCGAGCGAAGTGGGGAAGGCGAGTATCTTGCCACCGAAGTCCCGATCAACATCGTCGGTCCTTACCAGGTGGAGGTGGCCGTCCGTCGTCCCGACACCTTCGACGCTCGTACGGCGTTTCGCTTCGAGGTCGTCTCCGGTGGAGGTGTCAGCAGTTCCGCTATCTTCCCTTCGGAGGACACAGGTCGACTACTATTCGGCGTCGAGCTTGCCGTGTTGGGCTTCATGTTCCTCGCGGTCGGTATTCCCCTTGGAGGCTGGTACTCGCGTCGCGGATTGGCCGTCATGACCCCCGGCCTCATCGTGTTCATGATCGGAGCGGGTGTCGTCTTTACCGCGCAGTTCGGGGAAACCGGAACTTCGGGAGACCGGAATCCATTCCCACCCAACCCTGAGTCGCTCGCCATAGGCAGCAGGGTCTACACCGAGACTTGTGCCTCCTGTCACGGCGCTCAGGGACGGGGCGACGGCCCTGTTGCCGCCGGTCTCGACCCCCCGCCTGCCAATCTCATCGTCCACGTGCCGCTCCATCCCGACAGGACGCTCTTCGACTTCATCCACGACGGCATCGCGGGCACGTCGATGGTCGGTCTCGCCGATAGGTACACCGGCGATGAGATCTGGCATGTAATCAACTACATCAAGACGTTAGAATAGGAAGAGACATGTTCCGGTTGCTTCGAGGATCGTAGATTGCAGGTTCAGAGCACGCCATGCGACTCTAGGCCAAAAGGCATATTTGAGGGTTTGACGACATGCCGAAATAAGCCTGTTAGGTTGTGTTGACATTTCATCTTAGCCATATGAGCGCACCGACGAAATGGAGGAACCCGAGGTATCTGTTCGCCAACTTGTCGAACCGGGAGAAGATGCGGCGGAAGTGCTTGATCTTGCCAATGAAGCATTCGACAAGATGACGCTCCCGGTAGAGATACTCGTCGTATGAGTGGGCCGCCTTCCGGTTGGAGCGAGGAGGTATCACCGGAACTGCACCGCTCCTAATGATCGACTCGATGAACTGGTTGGAGTCGTATGCTCGGTCTGCGACCACATACTCACTATCGAGTCCGTCTATGAGTTCCTCAGCTTGAGTGATATCGTGCTCCTGCCCTCCGGTCAACCTGAATCTCAACGGGTTGCCGAGGCCGTCGACACCGACATGGACCTTTGTAGTGAACCCACCTCGGCTGCGACCGAGGGCTTGAGATAGTTGCCCACCGTTTTTTTGGGAGCGCCCGCAGCGGAATGGTGGGCCCGGACTACGGTACTGTCGATGATCAGGTACTCCATGTCAGGGTCATCGATGAAATGCTGATGCATTCGTTCCCATATTCCGCCCTCACACCATCGGGCAAACCGCTTGTAGACGCTGTTCCATTTCCCGTACTCGGAAGGCAGTAGCCTCCACGGCGCACCAGACCTGCTCATCCAGATGATGGCCTCGATGAACCGCTTACAGTCGGACTCCTGTCCGACATACAAGTCTGGCTGACTACGAAGGAACTCCAATACCCGCGACCATTGTTCTGGAGATAGTTTAATTGTTGACATATACCCAGTATAATATAAATGTCAACACTACCTAGGTAGTGTTGACATTTCACGTTATTCCGCTTTTCCTTGTCATTGCGAGTGAAGCGTGGAATCTAAAAGTTTGTGCTTGCGCGATGATTTTAGATTCTTCACTCCGCTCTGCTACGTTCAGAATGACAGAATGTCAACACTACCTAGTACAAGTCCATGAAAAGATCGGCACCTATCAAACAACTCGACCTTGAGAACCGAGAGTAGTGTCTGCCCCTTTACCACGTAAACGGGGAACTTCTCTGATTCCCGAACCGTCGGGAAACATGTGGGATTGGCGGTGACCGTACTCTTGTCCAGAGCCGTTACCGCCAAGTCGTGCAAGTGGCTCCTTTGTCATGGGGGGATTAAAGTTTGTGACCAAGATCTCTTGATTTATGGTACGCTTTCGACCCACTCGTTGCTCGGCCTCACTGGTCTTCATGCCTGACGAGGATTGAATCGGCGTAATAGCGTATCCATCAAATAGGTCTCTAATGTCTTGAGTATCATATGAGGAGAGTATCCAGAGTCCCTTGGTTCTTCTAAGGTGTTCAGCGATGGAGCGGTGATCGCGCTCGCCGCGCATGTTGAACTTGTAATTGACACCATTGCCAAGATAAGGAGGGTCAAGATACATCACAGTAGTAGGGCTATCGTATCGCTCCACACAGACTCGCCAGTCTAAATTCTCGATTAAGACCGTGCGAAGACGTTCGTGGACAGGCAAGATGCGTTTGTGCAACGTTTTCAAGGCTCCTATGAGTCGGTTTCCATGTCCACCATCTCGGATGCTTGTTTGGAAGCGAGGATATCTGGCTTCACCACCCCAACCGGCCATAATTAGGTAGTAGAACCTATGGGCTCGTTGAATGTCATTGAGAGTTAGCGGATCCAAAGAAGCTAATCTGTTGAACTCGGCACGAGATACCAATTCCCATTCAAACGATGCGATTAGCTCGTCGGGTTTCTCCCTAACTACACGAAAGAAGGTTGTTAATTCCTCATCAACGTCGTTCAGAACCTCCACTTGGCTCTTGGGCTTGCCGAACAGCACCCAGGCGGCACCAGCGAATGGTTCAACGTAGCACGTGTGAGGCGGGATCATAGGAATGATGAACTTACGTAGACGCGACTTACCTCCAACCCACTTGATTGGGCTGTTAAGCATTCCATTGTGGACTTTGCTACCTTGAGAGGTCATCTCCAACTTCCTCTACAACTCAAGATGTCTCTAATAGAGACACTTTAGCATGACTGACTGTTCATGTCAAGCGTCAAGGATACAAATGCGGCGGTTCGGTGAAAAGCTCAGATTGTTACGGACTGAACATGGTATGACTTTGAAGAGTCTAGCCATGTCGCTAGGCTACAAGGCTCATGGGCACATCAGCGAAATTGAGGCTGGTAAAAAGATTCCCACAACAGGCTTTGTCCTTGCAGTGGCAAAGTTATTCAGCGTGTCCGTCGACAGCCTGCTCATGGACGGTGTAGAGATCAATCTGTCCCACCCGTTGAGAGAAGAAGGCGCGATAGGGGTGGGAGTCCCCTTTGCAGATAGACTGCCGACCAACAACGAGGTTGAGCGATTCCGATTGATCTTTAGCACATATCAAGATGGAACGGGCATGCTTGCCTCCGAAGATGGTAGAACGCTTCCGGGGTGGCGCGACTTTGAGAGGTCAATAGCTTTAGCATTTGGTGGCATCGCCTCTGAGAGTAAAGATGTCTTCGACATCAGACTAACCGATGCTGGGCAGAGCGGAGTTTATTACGGCATCTCATGCAAGATGCGTAGGGAACTCTCCGGCGTTGCTCGCCACGGACGAGTAACTATAGAGCTATCGGACTCAGCACGCAAGTTCTGGAATCACTTGATGACCAAGGGGATACATCAAGCGAACTACAAACAGCATCCGTCGGACGTTGGTCGCGCTTTGATCGAATTGGTATCCGAATGGCATGATGCTGCCAGTATCGATCAAGGTGGCGATGTTGAATTATCGAAAAGTTGCTATCTGATCCTTTCTTGGGATTCAGCGGGATGGTATCAATTGCATCAATTTCCTTTGTCTCTGCCGAATCCGAATCAGCTAAAGTGGTCTTTCCCTGCATACAAGAGAAGTGGCAAAGTTTCTGTCGGCAATCATCTCAATGGCGATGATGCAAGTGGTCGTATTTTTGAGTGGTACGGGGAATCGGGAGGACAGTTGAAGTACTATCCCCTTGCGGTGGGCGCAACCTGGGAATCTGTCCAATTCAAACTGGAACCTCTGCCGACTGATCGGGAGCACGGTGTTCTCCACAAAGTTCAGAGTTACTTCCCTGACCAATGGGCGGCGGTTTTAGAAGCTAGAAGATCGTTGGACTAAGCTAAGGAGCTATACCGATCAGGAACCTAGCCCCTATAGCGACCATCGTTGTCGTGGCCGCGGTTTTCGCGGCATCGCCGGTGTACGCGCACGGGTTCGATGAGAGGTACGACCTCCCGCTTCCTCTCAACATGTTCATGATCGGGGCCGCCGCGACGGTCGCCGCCTCGTTCGTCGTCATCGGTCTATTCGTCAATAAGCGACAGGGCGAGTTTCGGTACCCCCGATACAACCTGCTCTCCGTACCGATGCTTGGCGCAGTCCTGCGGAGTGGGGTATTCACTGGCGCTGTCAAGGTCCTCGGCGTTGCCGTCTTTCTGCTCCTAATCGCCACAAGCCTGTTCGGCGTCAACAAGCCGGTCGAGAACCTCTCGCCCACCTTCGTCTGGATCATCTGGTGGGTCGGAATGGGCTACATTTGCGCGCTGCTCGGCAACTTCTGGATGCTCGTGAACCCGTGGAGAACCATGTTCGAGTGGGTCGAGGGATTCGTCGGAGGCGACGGCGAAGAGGACGAGGGGCTGATTGACTACCCGGAGAGTTTGGGAGTCTGGCCTGCCGTCATACTGTTCTTCGTATTCGCGTGGCTGGAGAATGTCTACAACGGTGCGCAGGCCCCCTTCAAGCTCGGTCTGTTTGTCCTCGTGTACTCTGCCATCACATGGGCCGGTATGCTCGTTTTCGGCAAGCACGTGTGGCTACGTTCCGGCGAGGCCTTCTCCGTGCTGTTCAGCCTGTTCGCGCGCTTTTCGCCAACCGAGATCGGGACTTCGACCGACGGCCTCTGTGATGCGTGCGGCGCATGCGCCGATGAGACGGAATCGTGCGTCGACTGCCTGGAGTGCTTCCAGCGTGCCGATCCCGATGAGCGCCAATTCAACCTCCGCCCCTTCGCCGTCGGTCTCGGCACTCGCGGCGTCGTCTCAGCCTCGATGGCCGTCTTCGTCATCCTCACCCTTGCCACGGTCACCTTCGACGGCGTCTCCGAAACTAGCGCCTGGGCGAACCTGCAAGAAGAGCTCCTTCCCGCCATTTCCCCGCTGCCCGTGGACACCTTCGGCACCATCGATACACTTGGCCTGCTCGTGATCCCCGCCCTGTTCCTCACGGTCTTTCTCGGCTTCTCTTGGGTGCTTCGATTGTTCGAGGGGACTACCGACTCGCCCGTCTTCGACGTTGCCAAGGTCTTCGTTCTGTCATTGGTTCCCATTGCCCTTGCCTACAACATTGCCCACTTTATCTCGTACTTGGTTTTATCAGGACAAGCGATCATTCCGCTCCTTTCCGACCCGTTTGGTTTCGGCTGGGACCTGTTCGGCACTGCCGAGGATCGAATCAATGTCAACATAATCACCGTTGGATTCGTCTGGTGGGTCTCGATCGTCGCCATCGTCCTGGGACACATCCTCTCCGTATACATCGCCCACATCATCTCGCTCCGTCGGATGCCGACTTCCGCGCTGGCCGTCAGGAGCCAGTACCCGATGCTCGCTCTGATGATCGTCTACACGGCGACGAGTCTCTGGATCATTGCCCAGCCCATCGCCAACTGAGAACTCTTCCGTCGCATAGCCCGGTAGCGAATTCACGGAACCTGATTCAATTTAGTAGGAGAGGAGGTCGGATGAGGTTGCGGAGGGAGTGTGCCCACGGTCGGTAGCTGTGGGGGCCGCTCAATGCTGGTACGGATACTTCAGCCCAGTCGCTCACCCGTGTCTTGGACACGGCTTCATGCCGCTGGTGTGTGGACAGGTCATCAGGTTCACGTCGATCACAACGACGCCGACTGCGACAGAGCTCTGACAGTTCGCCGTTCCGATCCAACTGGATCACCTTGACCATACGGTGCGCTCCCCGTATGGTCCAACTCATACCCGCTTCTTCATGCGGTTCGCAATGAGCTTGTCTCCGTTGCTCTCCATGGTTCCCAAGGCTCCGCGCGTCCGGGGGAGCGTTGGGCACCCGGTTGCGCCAGTCCATTCCAGTACTCACGTTGGACTCGACGTACTCTCTGTCTCTGTGTGCCATCTTGGTCTGTGCGGGTGGTGCTGAGGACATCGCCTGCCGGGCAGCCGTCGTTGATCCTACACGTATGCCATCGTAGACAGAAGTTCCGATCCGTCTGCCATAGCCTCGCCCACACGCGCGAGATGAGGTGGGAGCCGTCCAACTGGAAGATAGCGTTGCCGAACTCCTCTGTGCCACTGCGTATCCAGTTGGCTCCGTCACCGCCCACAACGAACAGCTTCACCCCCTCCAGAGCGTACTGCTTACCCCACTCAAGACTCGCGCCCTTCCAGAACGGCATCTGTTCTGATGCGTGTCCATACACTCGCTTGCCCACCAGTTCGTACCGATCATCTCCCACATTTCGCCAGCCTCGATACGCTATACCGCTCTTGACCTCGTAATGAGGCTGCTCTTCGCGTTGCAGGTGGACCCACACCCCATCCGCCTCGGTATAGAGGACATCTGTCTGCTGTTGTCCATCGCATACATCCTCTCCACGCTCGAAGCACGCTTCCCACCGACTGGGCTCATCATCGATCGCTCTGTGTCCAACATCCCGCAGCAGTCGATACACCGTCGATGTGGACAGTACCCCCGCCGTCAGTGCGCTCACCATCTCGTCCGCCATCCGAAAGGGCACCGCACTGGCTATAGACACGCTGCTTTCTGTTAGCGTCGGACTCGCCTGTCGATGGGACTCCCAGCTAATACCATTTCACTTGGATGGGGCCATAAAGGATGCTGGGAGGCGTTGGACGTTATCTTCGATCCAGTCCCATGCTGCGAGTGAACGCACGCGCTCAGGATCAGATGCCAATTCACTCAGGTAGGCGTTCACTGCCTTCACCTTCTCCTCTATGCTCCCGTATATCCTGCCCTCCACCCACCGACGGACCTCCTCGAACACCCGCTCAGCAGGATTCAACTCAGGACTGTACGGAGGCTGCACTATCGTCGGCAGTCCAACGCTCCGCACCACCTCGCTCCGGTGACCACGCGCTCCATCCCACACCAGCGCTTCTATGTCCGAGTGATGCTTGAATCCATTGACGGCCTCCGCTATCGACTCGGACTTCATCGACTCGATCCACCTCCACAGCAGCCTCCCCCTCCGAACGTCTACTACCACAAACACGTATATCCATCGGTACACCAACTGCACTCGCTGACGCACCTTCACTCCACGACGACCCCATACCCTCCGAACCGTCCCCCGCAAACCCACTCGCATCTCATCGGCAAAGCCAAGAACCGTCTCAGAACTCACCCCCGCTCCGGCAAGGGCTCGACTCAGGCCCCTACCCGATCGGAGTCGGGCACATGCTTTTTCCACACCCTCTGCACATCAAGGTCTGCCTTCTCGTGAAATGCGCGAGGCACCTTCGGCGAACATCCCAACCTCTTGAGCAGACTGTACACTCCGCCCGGCTTGTAGCTCACTTCATACTCGGACTCTATCCAATCTCTGATCTCGCCCGCCGTCTTGAAGCGCCCCTTCGACATCTCCTGTGCCAATCCCCGTTCTTCCTCTGTGCTCAGATAACGCGGCGTGCCCCTGCCTCCCTTCTTATGAGAGAGCACCTCCTGCACACCTCCCTGTCTATACCAGCCCACCCATGACTGTACCGTCCGATAATGGACCCCTACCACCGAGGCCACTTCTGAGAGCTGCCGTCCTGAACGCAGTAGCCACAGTCCATGCAGCCGAGTACGCAGTGTACCGTCCCGCTCTGCAAGATATGCTGCCTTCAGAGCCTCCGGTGTATCCTCTGTGCGCCAATCCACTCGAAACGGTCGACCGATCATCTGATGCCCTCCAACTCCATGAGTTGGTATCAGCATCCACAAAGTGGCAGGACGCTTCTAGCTGCTTTATGGCCTTATTGTTCGCAAATGGTATAAGATGCTCATCTAACGCAATCCTGCTCTGGCCATCCTGATCACGATATATCCGGCGTCTGATCACCACTTCCCCAAATCGAGTCACCATCGTCCGCTCACGAGACCCCAACACCGTCCAACCCTTAGAGGGTGTGTGAGAAGTTCAAATTAGGTTGGTGCTAAGCGTCGGAGCATTAGATGAATCATAGCTATGTGGATCCAGGCCTCCGTTGTATCGGACAGAGCTTCGTAGTCCCCGTATCAAGTACGGGGCAGGCTCTTGCTCAGCCGACGGCACCTGCTGAGCCACGCGAATGTTCGTTCAACCACCCATCTTCGCGGCAGCACCTGAAAGTGGTGGCTGTCCCTGGGGCGCTTGACAATCTCGAGCGCCCAGCCTGTCAGGGCCCAGACCCACTCGATCAGCTTTCCAGCATAGCCAGCGTCAGCCCAAATCAATCGCAGGCGGGGAAACCGTCCTTTCAGCTTGTCCATAACCAGCCTTGCCCCGTCCCTGTCTTGGATGTCAGCAGGGTGAACCACGATAGCCAACAGCATCCCTATGGTATCCACGGCGATGTGACGCTTGCGTCCCATCACCTTCTTACCAGCGTCAAAGCCACGAGGCCCCCTTCTTCCGTCGTCTTGACCGACTGGCTGTCTATGCTGTCTATGATAGCTGCACTGGGAGTCCACTCCCTCCCTTCAGCTCGGCGGACTTCAGGACGAAGGGCCTCATGGACTTGCTCCCAGATGCCCTCATTCTTCCACTTGCGGAAGTATTGGTACACTGTCTGCCACGGCGGAAAGTCATGTGGGAGCATCCGTCATGGACAACCTGTCCGTAGAACATAGAGGACGCCGTTGATCACCTCCCGCATATCAACCGTACGTGGCCTTCCGCCTGGCTTGGCAGATGGAAGCAACGGTGCGAGGATATTCTACTGGTCATCAGTCAAGTCGCTGGGGTATGGCTTCCTTTTCATAAACTAAGTCTCTAATCCATATCTGAGACTTTGCACACACCCTCTTAGAGAAAGGGTCCGGCATGATGCACCGGACCCTTCGACATTACCACAGATTCATGCAGCTGGCGGCTAACGACTTCCGATGCGGTTCTCGCTGGCGTATCGCTGTGACCTGTTGCCGGGATTGTGTAGGTTGTCGAGACCGTCCTCAAAGTAGTAGGCCTCAAGGCTGAGCCCGTGCAGGTCCGGCACGTGAGTCTTGGGGACGTTCCTGAAGTTGTTTCTCTTGAGCATAACGCCCCGCAGGTTGCCGGTAAGACCGACGACGTTAATGTAATATTTCTCCTCCGAGCTAATGCGGTACATTTCCTTGCCCAACTCGACTCGCCTGGGATCCACGACCTGCCACCAAGGGGGCAATTTGGTGCCCTCAAGCCACAACTCATACATGCCGCGCAGATTGCCCGAGGGATCGGCGGCGTAGTTGTCGGGCGGGGCTATGGGAAGGAATGAACTGTCCGGGCCGGGCCCCATTCCTTCCTCGCCGTTCGTCTCGACCCACTTGCCGATCTCGGGACCGAGCATGTTGTTCCGTCGCGTCGGCGTCAGCTCAGGACGTCCATCCCAGGGATTCGCCTTTTCGGGGTGGAAGTTCAACTCGAAATAAGCATCGCCGGCGATCACGGCCGTCTGCGGGTTCGGAACCTCCCTCCAGTCCAACCTGATGCCCAGTTCCAACAGCTGGCCCTGCCATACCTCCGCGACGCTCACGTAGTTCGCGTTGACCTCCATGAACAGCTTGAAGTTGCCGGTGTCGCCGTCGATATCGCCCTTCCGGTTCCGCATACCGTCTCCGTCGGTATCGACGATGCCCAAGTCGTCCAGTATCTTGTTAGCTCGCCCAACGTCGTGGAGCGCGTCGAGCGTGAGGTATTCGTCGCCGGGATACCAGGGTATGGACTGGTGCGGCACCCAGTTGCCCGGCTGTCCGAGCCCCAAGAAGACCGTCTGATTGATCGCGTTTCTGTCCATGCCGAGCGAAAGCGCTCGTCGGAAGTCCTGAGTCCTCAGCCACCGCCCGATCTCAGGGTCTTTGTTGAACGTCTGGCTCAGGGCGAAGGTCGCGTCGCAGCCACACGGGTCGGTCCACCAGTAGAGGCTGTAGTCGCCGCGTTCCATATTCGCGATGTACAGGGGCACTTCGGCCAGCCGGAAGATGTTGGTATAGGCGTCGGTCTCTCCGACCATGGACCGGAACACCGCCACATCGCGGCTCTCGGTCTTGAACTCCGTCATCTCATCTACGTAGGGAAGCTGGTTCCCCTCCGGATCGACTGCGGCAGAGTAGGGGTTCCGGATGTAGTGACGGATGTCCGGGGTCCTCTCGGCCAAGTACAATGGGTTGGCCGTTGGGAACCCCATGCCCGGCACCTGGTTATTGGGATTGGTACCCTCGCCGTTGGCCATCTTCGTGAAGAGCTCCTGCCACGTGCTCAACTCGTTGTCGGCGTCGATCTTCGCTTGAAGCTCTTTAGGGTCGGCGAACTTGACATGGAACTGCTTTAGGTAGTGCTCGGGCGCATACCAGCACCAGAACCAGCATACCCTGGAGTTTCGTATCGACGACTTGTTCTCGTGGAAGACGAAGTTCGGCGAGTCGAAGGACAGGGTGAACGAGAAGTCGTCAATGCCGCCAAACTCCACCTCCTTGCCAGTGACGGGGTCCTTGGCCCACGACGCGAACTGGTAGCCTATCTTGTCGTAGCCGCCCCAGTTGAGGTCCTGCCACGCGAACCGAAAGTCCTCGGACGTAAGGTCATCTCCGTCGTTCCACTTCATTCCGCGGCGCAGATGCACCGTGTAGACGCGACCGTCCTCGCTGATCGTTATTGACTTGCAAGCCTCGGGCAGCCATTGAACGCCGTCCGCGTCACGAGACATGCATAGCCCACGTCCTCCGTAATACAGGCCGCTAAACCCGCTCGTGGTGATCCTCCACGTGCCGCCGTACTCCCCGATCTCATCCGGGGGCGGAATGATCTGAACGTCCTCCGCCACAGGCAGCCGCTGCTCGATGGGCGGGATCGTCCCTTCCCTCACCATCTGCGCGAGCATCGGCGCTTCCTTGAACTTGGACGGGATCGGACCGTCCCACTTGTAGGAATAATACTCGCCTGGGCCCGGCATCATGGGCATGTACTCGTACTCTTCCATCGCCATGCTCTGGTCGGGGCCTTGCCGCTCAGTGGGAGCGGACGCGGCGGCAACAGAGGCGGACGGGAGGGCAGCAGGCTCTGGCAGTTGCGGTCCTCTCGCCGGCGCTGCTTGTGCCGGCTGTTGCTGGACCTGGGACGGGGCCTCAGGAACTTGAGCATCCGACGGGTACTCCGCCGGAGCTGCAGGGGCCGCTGCTCTCGCCGCGGCGGGCGCCTGCGGATCTTCTGGCTCCTCGGCTGCGCAGGCCAGTAAGGCCACTGTCATTACTGCCGCAATAGCGATTGCTAATTTCGTGGACGTTATGAGGGTATTCATAAGACAGTCTCCTTAAACTTATTCAGTAACCGGACCCTGTCGACGTTCCGCATTTCTCATCCCTATCCTGACCCACTTCGACATTCCTGCAACCGCCAGTTTTACACTCCGCTGCGTGGTAGGAATCAGACCCAGGGCGGCCGCTAATTATCGAGAGAACTTCCTGCTAGTGGCTTTAGGCGCCTCCATAACCTCCAAATCGCTGTTGGTGATATTATGGTCGCGTACGTCTGTGATTGTCAAATCCGTCTCCACCTTGACAATGCTCGTGCGAATACGCGCAATCTCTGGGTGGGAGAGAACGAAAAGCACGTTGCCAGGGCCGTTTCTTGTATACTCTGGGGAAACAGGTGCGTATACTCTGGGGAAACAGGCGCGGCGGGTCTATTGAAGGGAAAGAATTCGGGTCCACTGCAACGGAGCCGGCACAGTGACACGATCGAAGGAGACATGGCTCAAGCGCCGCGAGGAGCTTCAGGATGCCTACGTGCGCTGCATGGGGGGCTACCCGGAGCGCGGCGACCTCGTAGCCGAGATAATCCGCGATGAACGGACCGACGAGTTCGCGGCTCAGTGGGTACGCTTCTCCAGCGAACCGGGTGAGCGCGTGCCGGGGCTGTTCGTTAGGCCCTTGTGCTCCGCAGGTCGACTGCCGGTAATCGTCGTGATACCAGGGGGGCATCGGACGAAGGACTTTGCGCTCTTCGGTCACGAGCAGTGGCCGTTTCCCTTCGACGTCGAGTCGCCGCATCATCGCTTCCCCGTTGAGACGATTGGCAATTTCGAGCCGCTTCCGTTTACCCTGCTGCTGAAGCACGGGTTCGCGCTGATGAGTCTCGACGCCCGCACGTTCGGCGCGCGTGCAGGGTGGCGACCGGAGGATCGAAACGCCGACCGCAGGGCATTCAACAAAGCGTCCTGGGACGACATGCACGCGCTGATGCGGCGCGCGACGATCGACGGAAGAAGTGTGGCGGGAATGGAGACCTGGGACATCGTCCGCGCCGTCGATTATCTCGCAACCAGGGACGACGTCGACGCGGATCGCATCGGGTGCGCCGGTTGGTCGATGGGCGGCAACCTCTCGTGGATGACCGCCATCGTCGAACCGAGAATCAAGGCCGTGTGCACGGTCAGCTGCATGATTACCTACGAAGCCGCGTTGGATCACCGGCGGGACGCGGCGCCGTATGCGTGGATTCCGGGCATCAGAAAATACACGTCCCGACAGGAACTTTTCAGTACGCTCGCTCCTCGTCCATTGCTTTGTTTCGAGGGAGACGCCGACATGCCGGGAGAAGGGTATCAGCCGATGTTAGACGCGGCCCGTGCGAAGTACGACCTGTTGGGGGCCGGAGACCGTATGCGCGTGGAGATGTATTCCGGCGGTCACCACACCTGCCTGCGAGAAGAGTCGACGTACGACGAGATTGGCCGGTGGTTCGCCAAGTGGCTGAGGTAGACGCGGGCAGCCGATGACGTGCCGCCCACGAACCACCCCACCGTTCCAGAGTCGCGAAGGAGGCTGAAATGCCGAAGACCACGAAGGTGCTACTCTTCGACGACACGTTCCTGCTCGTGAAGCATAACCTGGCACGTCACATTGGTCAGCCGACCCTTGTGCCGGAGGGAACGTTTCAAGACCCGAACATGGACGTTAGCTTTAGCTATCCCAGTGTTTTTCCGAGCCCCGACGGGAGAGGGTGGCGATGTCTGTACCAGGGTCTCACATTCAATCCACCTCCGCAGGCAGGCGGACATTTCGCGGCGCTCGTCGCTGACAGCGAGGACGGGATAACGTGGCGAACGCCGGACCTGACCAAGCGCGTGCCGCTCGTGGATCGACGGTTTCCGAATCAGGTCGAGCCTGCCCCGTGGGACCTCTTCGGCGAATGGGGCCCCTCCTTCTTCGACGCTTATGCCGAGGATCCCGACGAGCGGATCAAGGGGTTTGTGTGCAAGGGAGCAGGCCCCGGCCTCAAGGACTCGTGGATCGTAACGTCGCCGGACGGGTTGACGTGGCGTGACATGCACCACGCCGGCGAGGTTAAGCGCGAGGGCAGGCTCGGAACCCAGGACACCCGCGTGCGGTGGCATCCGTACGGCAGCGACCCCACCGTGAGCGCCTTCTGGAACCGTAGGCGGAACTCCTACGTTCTGCCGATTCGTCCGAACAACGGAGACCGCCGGATCGCTCTTATGGAAACCTCCGACTGGAAAGAGTTTTCCAATATTGAGCTTGCCGTCTGGCCCGACGATTTGGACCCCGATCTTGCCGAGATATACGGGATGCCGACGTTTCCTTATGGCGACGTGTTCGTCGGGCTGCTCTGGGTCTACCGGGTACCGCCGGAGGCAGGTGGGTACCTGAAGAGCATCGGGGGACGCATAGACTGCCAACTTGCCTACAGCTACGACGGCTGGCACTTCAATCGCGGCCTGCGCGACACCTTCATAGCCACCGCGGCGCCGGGGGAATACGGCGCGGGCTGCATCCTGCCGACCAGCATGGTCGTGACGGAGAGCGAGATACGGTTCTATTCGTGCGCGAATCGGCTGGAGCACAGTGTATGGAGCGACGAGCTGGGCATCAAGCAGGGCGCGATGCTGATGCACAGGCTGCGCGTCGATGGGTTCGTGTACCTTCAGGCCGGAGGGGGGCCTTCGTATCTCAGGACGCGGTCCATGCTCGTCGAGGGCGAGCGACTGTTCTTCAACGTCCAGGCGCCGGACGGGTATCTGAAGGTTGAGATCGCCGAGGCCGGAGGGCCGGTCATTGATGGATTCAGCTTTGACGACTGCGCTCCCTGCCGGGTGGACAGCTTGCGCTGGGAACCTGTGTGGAGCGATGGACGACGCTTCGGGGAATTGAAGGGCAAGGCAGTGGAACTGAGGCTGAAGATGGAAAACGGGAGACTGTATTCCTTCAGCGGCGACTTCCGGAAGCTGACCGCCAAGGAGGGGATGCGCTTCATTACCGCCGGAACCCCGCCCGACCCCAAGAACTGGTAGACGGTTCACCGAGTCCCGCGTGTAACGGAAATAGCCGTGTGCCGAGAACGGTGCGGATAGTGATGGGAGGAACGTCATGACCAACGTGCCAATGACACGACCCGATGGCCTTATTGCCTCTCACGAGTATGACCACCCGGAGGGCGCAGGCAACATGTGGGCGGCATTCGTCGAGCTTCGAGACGGACGCATCATGCAGCTGGCCGATTCCCACTTCAGCACGTCCGGCGACGGCGGGGTCACCTGGTCCGACACGTACGGGGTCTGCGACGCCGACGGCGACCTCGTGCGCGGATCGGGCCTCGTCAGGCTTTCTGACGACCGGATACTGCTGAGGGGTTCGGAGCAGGACCGAGAGGGCCGTGTGAAGCTGTGGACATCCAAAGACGAGGGAGAGACGTGGCAAGTGCTTTCTCGCCCCCGTCTTCCGGGTGGTGGCAAGACCATCATCAGGACGTCTTCCGGGCGCTTGATCCTCGCGTCAACTCGTTCTGTGGGCCAGCGCGGCGGCCCGGAACCTGACGACTGGCCCAAACCCGGAAAGCTCGTGCATGGTCAATGGGTAAAGACCAGCGCCCACTACTACGACCCAAGCCTCTCGTGCGCTTTCGTCTACTACTCCGACGACGAGGGCCGCACGTGGCATGAGAACAGAGACGGCGGACTCCTAGTTATGCTCGACTGGAACGGGATATTCAGCTTCACGAACGAGCCGAGCGTCACGGAGGTCGCGCCCGGCAAGCTGCTCATGTTCATGCGCACCGGCCTCGGCCGGCTCTTTCTGTCCTGGTCACATGACTCAGGCGAGACCTGGACCCGCCCTGCCGCGACCTCGCTCGCCTCTTCGACCGCTCCCCCTCAGATCAAGACTTTCTCGAACGGTCATCTCCTCTGTGTCTGGAATCAGCAAAGCGAAGAGGAGGTCCAACAAGGGTACCTGCGCACAAGGCTATCGTCCGCGGTGAGCCGCAACGGAGGAAGTCTCTGGGAATTCTTCCAGAACGTCGAGTCGATCCACGAAGAGACCCGGGTCGTACCCGGCCCGGTGCAACTGGCCCGGCCGGCCGAGTATCACTTCGGACCGGAGGTTCCCGCGCCGGAACTGGACGACGAGAACGTCACGCCTGCCGACGCGCTCGGCACCTGGACGTACCCGTCGGTGACGGTTTTCATCGACCGCGTGTTCGTCGCCTATCGATACACCCTCTACCGCGAGCATCCGGAGTACGCTCAACTGGTGGGGAGCAGCAAGAATCAAGATGCGTACGGATTCATCCTCAAACTGAAGGTGTTCCCGCTCAGTTGGTTCTACGGCGGCAAGAAGCCGGCCGACCCGTTAAACCGGTACCCGTTCACCTCAGTCCAAATATAGCCTCCCTCTCCGAGGGCAGTTCCGGCTGTGGGTCAACTACTGAGGTAGTATGCCACGGGCGGTGATGTTGGCGAATCCCAGTGCGGGGGGATTTCAGCAGTCGGATAGGGCTGACGAGTTGGTTCCCGTGGATCACCTAGCCAGATTCGTAGCTGAGCTTGGCGTAGAGATAGACGGAAGGCTACTGGGAGAGACGCCTACCGTCTTCGATTGCGGTTGAGCGGGTGTCTGTATGGCTACATGGCCGGGGTGCGCTCCCGTCGTAGGTTGGAGGCGGCGTGGCGGGATTAGGTGCCGTACGTGTGCGGTTCTACAAGGGTGACCGCGAGGGGTTGGGAAAGCTATTCCCGCGGGTGCGGGAGGCGATGGCGCCGAAAATGGTGGGCCTGCAGGTACTGTACTGCGAACTTCCGCTGGAACGGTCTCGATATAGATGGAGACGGGAGTCGCTCCAGCCACACATACTAATGCCCCGTGAGCCCTCAGCTTGCCGGGGGTGTTAGAGGGTGTGTGAGAAGTCTTGGACATGTATTAGAATGGAGGTATGAAACGCAAACCATACCCCAGCGACCTGACCGACGAACAGTGGGATGTTCTGGCTTCCCTACTCCCATCAGCCAAGACCGGGGGAAGGCCACGTACTGTAGACCTACGGGAGGTCGTCAACGGCATTGTGTACGTTCTGCGCAACGGCTGCACGTGGCGAGCCATGCCGCATGACCTCCCGCCTTGGGGCACCGTGTGGTGGTATTTTCGGGAATGGAGACAGGATGGTACATGGGAACGAGTCCATGAGGCCCTGCGGCCCAAAGTTCGGAAGGCCGAAGGCAGCAACCCAACACCTAGCGCGGCCATCATAGACAGCCAGTCTGTTAAGACGACGGAAAAAGGGGGCCTCGTGGCTATGACGCTGGCAAGAAGGTCAACGGTCGAAAGCGACACATCATTGTAGATACCATGGGGTTGCTGCTGGCGGTGGTGGTGCATCCTGCCAATATCCAGGATAGAGATGGAGCGAAGCTGGTCATCGATAAATTGATAGGGCGGTTTCCCCGCATGAGGTTGGTCTGGGCCGATGCTGGCTATGCTGGAAAGCTGATCGAGTGGGTCTGGGCCCTGACAGGCTGGGCGCTCGAGATTGTCAAGCGCCCCAGGGACAGCCACCACTTTCAGGTGCTGCCGCGAAGATGGGTGGTTGAACGAACATTCGCGTGGCTCAGCAGGTGCCGTCGGCTGAGCAAGAGCCTGCCCCGTACTTGATACGGGGACTACGAAGCTCTGTCCGATACAACGGAGGCCTGGATCCACATAGCTATGATTCATCTAATGCTCCGACGCTAAGCACCAACCTAATTTGAACTTCTCACACACCCTCTTAGAGAGAAGGCTCTCACTTGTATACGGCCAGGTCCGCAACCTGTAAGCGATGGGGGCTGTGCACCGGCATCAAGTCCCCCGCCCACGAGTATCGGAGTATCTTGTATCGGTGTGTACTGCGAATGGTTCGTTGGGTCATCCCGATATGGGTGGATTCCCTAGGATGAGTGCTCTGGATCTGGGTCTGGCGCTTCACCGAAGAGGTAGTGGGCTCCGGCGCCGGCTCCGGCGGCTCGGTCGCCAGGATTGAAGATACCGCAGTTTTCAAGCGAGAGACAGCCGCAGCCGATGCATCCGGACAGTCTATCCCTCAGCGCCTCGAGCTCAGCGATGCGGTTGTCCAGCGAACCGCGCCACGTCTCGGATAGGCGCTCCCAGTCGTAGCGGTTCGGGGTCCGCGATTGAGGGAGCGCGTTCAGCGTGCTTCGTATTTCCTCTAGGGTGAGTCCGAGAATCTGAGCGGCGCGAATGACCGCAACACGCCGCAGAGTCTCCCGGGCATACTGACGCTGGCCGCCCGACGTTCTCTCCGAAGCGATCAGCCCGCGCTCCTCATAGTAGCGGAGCGTAGATGTCCGAACACCGCTTCGAGACGCCATCTCCCCGATCGTGTGCCTGTTCGGCTGCGCTCGCATCACTCCTCCATGAAAAGGGTTGACTTCAAGTATACTTGAAGTTGTAGAGTCGTTCCATGAGACCAGTGAAACTCCATCCAAATCAACCTACGCTGGCGCCGATGATGTCGTACGAGGACCTGCCCGGCCTCAGAACGTTAATGACCGGCGATGAGAAGCACGAACTCGCCTCCGAGTCCACGCTGGACGTGTTATGGGTACTGTATGACCGGGTTCTCAATGTGGACCCGCAAGCTCCGGACGATCCGGGTCGCGACCGTTTTCTGCTCTCCAAGGGTCACGGCCCGATGGCCTACTATGCCGTTCTGGCGGCGAAGGGGTTTATTCCGATTGACGCCCTCCCCACGTTCGGACGGTACGACTCGATTCTTGGCCAGCACCCTGATCGTGCCCTCATAGCGGGCGTGGAACTCTCCAGTGGATCGCTCGGACACGGCCTGCCCATCGCCGTAGGTGTGGCAGCGGCGTTGGACCTGAAGGGCGATGTCGGACCGAGGGTCTTCTGCCTTGTCGGTGATGCGGAACTGGACGAGGGCAGCAACCACGAGGCGATAGCCGTCGCTGGTCGGCTTGGATTGTCCAGGTTGACGGTCTGTGTCATCGACAATCGTTCGGCAACCCACGGCTGGCCAGGCGGCATAGAGAGGCGCTTCAAACTCGGGGGCTGGTCTGCGGTAACCGTCGACGGCCGCGATCACGATGCTATCGAGGACGCCTTCTCGGTGGCCCACCAGGGCCGCCCGCACGTCGTCGTGGCCGAGGTAGAGAGGAAGAGCTAGACCGAATGCCTACTATGCGGGACCGCTTCATCAATGTCTCCGGAGAATTGCTGGACGATCGGCCGGACTTGACCGTCGTCCTCGCCGACATCAGCTTTTCGCAATTCATGGAAGCCGGTGTGATAGAACGTCACCCCGGACGAGTTTTCAACGTCGGGATCAGGGAGCAGCTGCTAGTAGGCTTCGCCTCGTACAGCGAGGACAGCCTGTGCGTGTTGAGGTTGTCCATCACCAGCACGATTCGCCGGGCTCTCAATGGACGCTCCCTGACCTCGACTCGACGCTTCCCTTCCAGGGGCGCGAACAGCATGAACAGACTGCTCACTCCATTGCGCTCGTATTCGTAGTCGTAGGCCGACACCGCGCCGGGCGCTGTGGGACGGGGCACTCGCGCCGGGCTCTCAGGGGCCGATTGTCCACACCTATGCGCCGTTTCTGGTCGAGCGTCCGTTCGAGCAGGTCAAGCTCGACTTCGGCCACCAAAGGTTGGGTGCGGTCTTCGTCTCCGTGGGTGCATCGTACGACGCCGCCGCATCGGGGAGAACGCACCATGCGCCGGAGGACGTCGCACTCATGTCGACGCTGCCGGGATGGAGCGTGCATGTGCCCGGTCACCCGGACGAGGCCGAAGCAATCATACGTTCGGCGGCTGCCGGAACGGGACTCGACTACATCCGTCTCGGTGCGTCGGTCAACCCCAAAGCCATCGCCTATTCGAGCGGTCTTACTCTGCTCCGGCGCGGATCTGACAGAGCCGTGGCTGTCATCGCCGTCGGTCCGAGTCTGGACCCTGTCCTCGAAGCCACGGCCGACCTCGATGCGACGGTCCTCTACGCATCGACCATAAGACCGTTCGATGCGGCCACGCTGCGGAGAGTCGTGGCCTCGCCCGCCGTCGTTCTTGTCGAGCCTTATCTAGCCGGGACCTCCTCGGCTGAGGTCTCGGAGGCCCTCAAGGATGTCCCACACCGCCTGCTTGCGCTCGGCGTCGCCCGTCGAGAGCACCGGCGCTACGGCAGCAGGCTGGAACATGATCGTGCGTACGGGCTCGACGCCGCAGGCATCCGCCGCAGCATAACCGACTTCCTCGCATTGGCAGCATTCCTTCGTGGGCGACTCTAAGATCAACCCGTGCAACAGGGATCACGCACCCAGGTTTCTATGGTCGGAAACCTTGGAGAAAGCCAAACAGTGCAATCATTATTACCGCACCCGAAACCCGATGTGAATACTTTTGGCGTCCAACCGCCCAAATCGTTCACTTTAGTTACAGGAAACTTCAACAAAAGTTCACAGGAGTTCAGGCGCCGACCGCTGTACCCCGAATCTTCCCAGGCCAATAGCCGCCTTGGGTAGACAAGCGCGCCGGCTTGGTCCACCGCGCCAGAAGTCTGGTTCGGCTGAATAGGTGACTCGCGTTGCCGACGATGCGATAATTGTGGACAACATCGACCCCGATGATTCAATCCTGACCCCGGCGAGGAGGCCACAGTGACGACGACCGACGAGGTACTGGAGAGTAACGCTCGATACGCGGAGAGCTTTGACAAGGGCAGCTTGCCCCTGCCGCCGGCGCGCGGCCTGGCGGTTGTGGCGTGCATGGACGCACGCCTCGATACCCACAAACTGCTGGGTCTCGACGAAGGGGACGCGCACGTGATACGCAATGCGGGTGGCGTGGTCAGCGACGACGTGATTCGCTCCCTTGTGATTTCTCAGCGCCTGCTGGGCACACGCGAGATAGTGCTAATCCACCACACAGACTGCGGCATGCTGACCTTCCGAGACGACGACGTCAAGGACACAATCGAGGCCGATACGGGGCTTCGGCCGGCGTTCGCGCTGGAAGCGTTCGGAGACTTGGAACAGGATGTGCGACAGTCGATTTCACGCATCCAGGCCAACCCTTTCATCCCCCTGAAGGACCAGGTTCGGGGCTTCGTATACGATTGCGCCACCGGCCGGCTTAACGAGGTCGCCCCCGCCTGAATCCGGCGGGGCGGCATGTACCCCACCCCGGCCCATCTGGATTCCTGTGTCGGGGGCACGGGGTCATCCTCTGCTTGCGCAGGAACGACGGCGTGGGGGTGACGGTGTTGGGGGCGTGCGGTTCATTTTGCTAGCAGTGACGGTTGTGCAAAGGAACGGACAAGAGCTCGCAGATAGAGGTTGTGTTGGGATATGCTAGGCGGACATGCAGTGCTGGAGGACTATTGCTCATGCAGGTGTATTGGCGTGAAGTGAGGAAGGGACAGAGGCTCATCCTGACGATGGATGACGGCCAGGAGCAGGAGGTAGGCGGGGTGAGGGCGACCAAGAGGGGCTTCGACGCCTTCGCCCAGACCTTCGGCTACGACCCCGGGCGGGCCCAAAAGGGCATGGCGTCCATGGAGGAGGCCAAGGGGTTCGTGGAGGGCTTTCGGCCCTGGGAGCTGCACGGCGCGATGGGCGTGACGGTGGACGACGAAGTGCGCCCGCAGGTCTAGTAGTCCGGGCATGATCGGCTTCCTGGGCGGAACGGGACCTGAGGGTCGGGGCCTGGCCCTGCGGCTGGCCCTGGCGGGAGAGGATGTGATCATCGGCTCCCGTGACGGCTCCCGGGCCGCGGCGGCGGCCGAGGAGGTGGCCGGACTCGCGCCCGGCGCGGTCGTCGAGGGCGCCCTGAACGAGGAGACCGCAGCGCGGGCCGACGTCGTGTTCATAGCTGTGCCCTACTCCGTGCAGAGGCCCACTATCGAGCCCCTGGCCGGGCATCTCGCGGGCAAGGTCGTCGTGGGGGTCACTGTACCGGTCCGGTTCAGCAAGGGCGCAGCGTCGATCCAGCCGGTGCCCGACGGGTCCGCCGCGCTCGAGATCCAGGCCCTGCTTCCGAAGTCGATGGTGGTAGCGGCCTTCCAGACCATCAGCGCTTAGAGCGCCTTTCGACCGAGTTCGACCGAATGTACTCCAGGGTGGGATGTCAAATGTACTTCTGACAAGTCGTGTCTTGGATCCACTAGGACTATGTCTGTTATAGACCTCTGCAGCAAACCAAGGTGCTTGAGTGTCTACCAATTTGGTTGAGTCATCGAGGTCTGCGTAGAGGACTGTGCCATCTAGCCCCCGATGGGCTATTTCCAGCGGTAGTGAAGCCGTGGCGCTGGCTAGCGTCATCTTTGCTGGAATTCCCTGTCAACACTCAAACCGTCTCGAACTGCAACGCCGAGAGATTCAGGTTGGACGAGCGCTTGGAGAGATGGAGCATCTCTACCCCTACCACTTCGTTCGATTCGTTGTAGTCGAGCACGACGCCGGGCGAAACCTCCTCGGACTCGACTATGGGGGAGTCGTCGAGGCGCAGGTAGAGCGCGTCCGCTTCCTTGTCCACGTTTAGCTTCATAGCTCACCTCTCATGCTACGATCAAAGAATACGCTCACCACGCGCCAGGGGGCAACGCGGGTGTTGACGGCAACGCGCAGTACGCCGTCGTAATGTAAGTTTCACGCATATTCGTATACTTGCATGGGAACGGACTTCGCTGCACTGCTTTGTCCATGGACCATAAGTCGCACCCTCTCCGTAGTTTCACGGCTGAAGGATCGCTCTCCACATCGCTGGCATACCGTAGACGGCACCCGACCGACTAGAACATAGCGACCGTCAACCTTGAATACCTCCTCCACGAACTCAATATGGCTCTCCTCCGCGTTGCAGACGTTACAGGCGATGCGTTCGAACACTTCTACCTCCTCCTTCTGTAATCTTCCCACTCATCTCCACTTGGTTCATATAGCGTAACAATTCTGACTTTGGGTGACTCGGAGACGGATGCCTGAACGTGGAGTGGTCGCCCCGTTTCAGTGAAGCCCAATATTAGCCAAGTCGGTCCGTACTTGTCCTCCGGATACTCCTCGACAATGACGGCGCCAGCGCCCGCCTCTCTAATCTCCCGTTCGCTGATGTCTCTATTCCACCGCACGCCTGAAAGCATGATGGGAGAAATCGAACTCGCCCTCCATGAGTTGGCGTCGGACCAGCTCCAGCGTCTTCACTGCCCCTCCTGCCCGATTCTCTCCTTGATGACGTATTCCACAGTTCTAATCCGGCGAGTAACGGCAGTCCGACCATCTGTCTCCGCAAGGCTCGATATTCACCGCGAAGTCCGTTCTCGGCACTCCGTCGAATGTTACGGTATCGCCGACCTGCTTGACCGTACGCATCGCGGATGCCAGACTGCGATATCTTTGGGGGATCACGCGTTCACCTCCATCCGGAGTGCGAAGATACACATGATAGTGTTCCGACGCCGGTAAGTGACGCACAACCACTTCAACGGACTCCCCTACTGGAAGCTCCTGGTCCACGATTTCGATTTTGCCCCCGGGCAGCACCGTTGCTCTTATGTGCTGTGCCTTTTGCATGGTTCGTGTCTCCTTTGACAACGTGGGCAGCAAGTAGCGCGACTCCCGTAGAGGAATAGCCACCCCTCACGCCCCATGCGGTACTTGAGGTCGTAGTTGATGGTAAAGTCCAGCCCCGCTACCAAAATATCAGTCAACGCCAGTTTCCCCATTGTGGTGAGCGCCTGATGACTTCCGCAACATATTTCCTACGATCCTCGTATTCGGGGTCTCCACCGAAATTCTCACTGTCAAGCACATCGACCAAACGCACCGCCACCTCCGCAATCACTAATAGATTGTAGATTGCCTCCACTGGAAGCGGAGAATTGAGATCTTCGGCTCTCATTCGGAACGCTTCCCACACTCGTGCCTCAGCTTCTACGCGATCTTCCAGATGAGTCATAGCCCGAATCAGCGCGCCGTATTCGACGAAGGTCGCTCCGACCGTCCGAAATGTTTTGGTGCAGTACAGCGCCAGTTCTTCGAACCTTTGAAAGACATAGTACAGGGAGCCGTAGGAATCAATACCACAGGGGTACTCTTCTAGGATGCGACTCCGCTCAAGCACGAATTCACGAGCTTCCTCGTAAGTTGGTAGCTTATGCTGTTCACCGTATTCACTGTACCGATATGGGTGCTCACGCCATTGTTGCACAGTATCAATGACCGCGTTTTTCGCCAAGCTCATAAGGCGGTCAATTGACCACTTGGGAGGAGTGCTGCGTCGCATGGCGCTGAACATGCTCAAGCGTGAGACCACATCACAAGGGGGTGTGGCCGCCAAGCGCAAGCGCGCCGGATGGGACGAAGATTACCTACTCTTGGTACTGGCTCAGTGAAATGCGATTGCCCTGAGTGTTTAGTACAATACACAGCACGCACAGTAAGGAGAAGGCAATGGGAGAAGAGGGATACACCCCTGACAATTACGCGCGGCAAGTAGAGTTTAGCGAAGCCTACCGCCTCAATGCCGAACGCCTTGACCCGAATCCACCGAAGGAGGGCCTTGGGGACAGCCCTTGAAGAAGCGAGAGGGTGCCCCCATGAATCTGGGATAATGGTTTTGTAACAGCAAACCGGCCCCAGAACAAGGAGCACCCAATAGATGCTACCACGCAACCACCCCGACCGCATTCGTGTCTCTTTCGACGACCACCGGCTGGTGGCCAATGCCGGGCTGCTCCTTCCGGCCACCCTCGCCCATCACCTGGGCCTGCGGGAACTCGTCGACCATCACCTCGACCTGGGCGTCGCGCCGGGGCGGGCCAACACGGGGGACAAGATGCTGACGCTGGTCGCTTCCGCGCTGGCGGGCGGCGACTGCATCGACGACGCCGATGCGCTGCGCGCCGGTGGGACGGTCGGTGTTCTAGGCTGCGTGGTCAAGGCGCCATCCACCCTGGGGACCTTCCTGCGCAGCTTCCGGTGGGGGCATGTCCGTCAACTCGACCGCGTGAGCCGCCAGTTGTTGGCCCGGGCCTGGGCCGCTGGGGCCGGACCCGGCGACTCGCCCCTGACCATCGACTTGGACTCGACCATCTGCGAGACCTATGGACTGGCCAAGGAGGGAGCGCGCCACCACGGCTATACCGGCGCCCGCGGCTATCACCCGCTGCTGGCCATTGCCGCCGGCACCGGCGAGGTGCTGATGTCCCGGCTGCGCGAGGGCCGGGCCAACACCGCCCGTGGCGCCGCCCACTTCCTGCGTGAGACGGTGGGGCGGGTGCGCTACGGCGGGGCCAGGGGACAACTCACGGTGCGGGCCGACAGCGGCTTCTACGCCCATAGCGTGGTATCCGTCTGCTGCAAGCTGGACGTGCGCTTCTCCATCACCATCCGCCAGCACAAAAGCCTGCGGAACCTGATCGAGGCCATACCCGAGGCGGACTGGACGCCCATCCCATACTGGATGGACGGCGCCGCCGATGTGGCCGAGACCACCTGCACCCCCTTCCAGAGTGAGCCCGACGCCGCACCGGTGCGGCTCATTGTCCGGCGGGTGAAGCCCACTCCCGGTTCCCAACTGGCCCTCTTCGCCACCTACAGCTATCACGGCTTCATCACCGACCGGGACGGGGAAACCCTGGAACTGGAGGCCGACCACCGCCGCCATGCCGAGGTCGAGAACGCCATTCAAGACCTGAAGTACGGCGTGGGGCTGAACCACATGCCGTCGGGCCGTTTCGCCGCCAACGCCGCTTGGCTGGCGATACAGGTGATGGCGCATAACCTGGCCCGTTGGACAGCGCGGACCGGTCTGGGTGAGCAGGTGGTGACCACCAAGACCCTCCGGCGGCGGGTCTTCGCTCTGGTGGGACGGATCACCCGCTCGGCGCGCCGCCTCACTTTGCATCTCCCCCGGCGCTGGCCCTGGGAAACCCAGTTCAGTCGCGCCTTGGCCCGGCTGCAAGCCATTCCGTTCCCGGCCTGCCGGCCAGCCTGCAACTGACCCAACGTCCCCGCAATCTCGCGCCACCCCGGTCGCGAGAGTCCCCTGCTGCGTATCCTCTCGCCATCCCGCGCATCGCAACTCCCGCATAGGGCCTTAGGGACCCTGTGCGGCGACTCAAGACCGTCCGCCGGCCTCCCATCTACCCCAAGACCCCAGGCCATCTCCCCTGTAGCTCCCTCACCCACCCCCTTCCGCTGTCCTCACGCCGTCCATCGGTGTCCTTCGGTGGATTCGGGGTAAGCCGCTAGCTCGGTTTCCTCTTAGTACGCCAGGATTCCCCATATTGGCAGTCTTCAGGCTCAATGGGCAGCCCAAGCGAGATGGCAGCATCATAATGTCTTATCCGCCGGTTTCGGAACGTCATGATCTCTCCCGTTCGGTCGGTCCCATGTCTAGTATATCGAACCCGACGCGGGCTACGGGACGGTCAGCTTGGCGGGTGAGAGGAAGCGGTCGTATGCCGCTACTGGCCCGAAGAAGGGCACTCCGTGTCGTTGGTGACGCCCGTGAGGTCAGGCCCGCTCTCACTGATCCGCAGCATCAGCTTGTCCCCCGTCTCCCAGGGTTGCGAGCACACACCCCAACTAAGCGCCGTACCGCCCCCGTCGACTGCCTGAGTCGCATCGTCGACCTTCAGCCTTAGAGCAACCGACCCGTCCAGCGCGATGAAGTCCACGTGATGGCCCGACGGAGGCGCGGACGCTGAGAACTCCATCCTCACTTGTTGCGACTCCCAGGCGATCCTGTCGATGGTCGACGTCCCGCCCTCGTCCTCAAACGACGCAGGCTCCAGCACTCCGTTGGAAGCATCAGCACCCACGGATGAACCTATTTCCACCGGATCGAAGAACGCCTCGTGCAACACGCCATCCGGTGCCATCACGTGTACAAACCACTCGTTTCGGATGTCTTCAGTGTGGTATTCGCAGGGAATGAACTTATCCGCTTGGAATTTGTGATAAACCGAGTATTCCCCTGCAGGGAGTGGGCGCGTAGAGAGAAGGATGCCGTTGTTATCAGTTGAGAAATCAAAAAGCCCTATATCGACACCTTCAATCCATACTCTTCCTGGCCACGGGGCGCCGTCATAAACTACGGTCTCCGCTGGTAGGCCGGAACCGAAACCGAAATCGAATCTGTTGTTTAAGCTCTCCCCGCGTTCCTTCTTCCCGTTTACAAAAGCTTCATGATCAAAGCTTGCTCTGATGCACTTAAGGAAGCCTTTATCCTCTTCGCCCTTCTTGCGCCATAGCTCCGTTTTTTCTATCAGCTCCGTCATCTCTGATATGGACATCGTAGCAGGTGCCACGTCCGCTCTCTGTGATGCGTCGTCGAGAGTGACGTGATTCGGTGCCTCAAGGAGAAAACGACTCTCGCCTTGCGAAGCGTCTGCCGACATGCTGTTCACATCGACCTCAACGGCAGCCGGCAGCCAGAGTCCGTTCCTGCTGTCTAGTGCGTAGGCGAATATATGGCCGAAGGAATATCGTTTGGTTCCGTCGGACGAGTCTGGCGCCGCAACTTCCCGCGCGAGGATGATGGCCTCCCGTTCGTCCCAGAGCGTGTTTCGTTCCTCTTCCCAATGCTTGGCCGCTAGCAGCGCAAGCTCCTTCGAGGTATATGGATTCCGGTCATCTATCTCCCACCATTCGAACCACCCTCCGGTCGCATTCTTATTCATGATGTACCTAATTGCTTCGGACTCGAGTTCGATCTTCGAGCCGACAACCAACTCGTCATCGCTAGACCCTTTGAGGTACTCCAGCACGTGGAATGTGAAGTTGACTAAGCCTCTGTAGACCGCAACCCCTTCTGCGTTTTCTCCGATATATTCCGCAGCCGTATTGGTTCCTATTAGTCTTGCCCGTGCGATGACATCCGCATCGAATACTATTCGGTTCAATCCGGGGCTCCCAGGGCGCGGGGCATAGACGGATTCTGCCGGCTCGGTCGAGGACTCACTGCCGGACTGGTCGGCCTGTGGTGGGTCGTTCAGGTTCACAGTCGATTGGATGGGCTGTGCGGACCGTTGGGACTCACCTGCGCATCCCATCAAGAGCGAAATCGACAACAACGCCAACGCCACCAGCGCCAACCCCGTCAAGCGTCTCGATATTAGATGTCTTATTCGCCAGTTTCGGAACGCCATGATCGCTCCCCGTTCGTTCGGGCACATGTCTATAGTATATCGAACCCGACGCGGGCGACGGGACGGTCGGCGTCACGGATGAGAGGAAACGGCCGTATGCCGCTACTGGCCGGAGGATGGGCACTCCGTATCGTTCGTAGCGCCCGTGAGGTCAGGCGCGTTCTCGCTGATCCGCAGCATCAGCTTGTCCCCCGTCTCCCAGGGTTGCGAGCACACACCCCAACTAAGCGCCGTACCGCCCCCGTCGACTGTCACGGTCGCGTCGTCGATCTTCAGCTGGAGGGCAACCGTCCCGTCCAGCGCGATGAAGTCCACGTGGTGACCCGACGGAGGCGCAGACGGCGAGAACTCCATCCTCACCTGCTGAGATTCCCACTCGATCCTGCCGATGATCGTCACCACCCCGCCCTCCGCCTCAAACGATGCAGGTTTCAGCACACCGTTCGAGTCGTCCGCTCCCACAGTCGATCCCACCTCCACCGGGTCGAAGAACGCCTCATGCAGCGTGCCGTCAGGGGCCGTTACGGTGACGAAGTGCTCTACGCTATTCCTCACCTGCTCCGGGTATGCGTCGCAGATAATATATTGGTACAGGCGGCCATTATAGTAAAGCATATACTCACCCGCCGGAAGCGGACGCGCCGAGTACACCATGCCAGGCCAATTGGCATCGAACAAGTCACTGTCCTTGCCTTCGAGCCAAAAAACTTCACGCCAAATGGGATGCGCTTCAAACGCCCGATAACCCGCAAAACGATCCTCGAATACCTTGCTGCCAGCGGGCAGACCGGAGGCTATATCATAGCCATGGCTTTCGTGGTAAAAGTCGGGTCCCCAAATCTCTATGTTATAGCGGACCTCCCTCTCCCATGCGTATTTACCAATGACGCAACGCCTGTACTCTTCGGAGCCGTCGCCGAGGCTTACTTCTCTCTCAAGCTCTACGATCCGCGCCTTCAGTTCGGCCAGCGCGATCGTCGGAGCAGACGGAGTGCTGAGTTCGGGGTGTTTGGCGCTAGTCGCCTGTGTGCCGGGTTCTTCCGGTTCGTCCATGAAAAAGAACTGCTGACCTCCGACCGACTCGTTCGATTTGCCTGATACGCCGACAGCGCCTATGGGTGACGCTGCTGGCAGCCAATACTTGTTGTAGCGGCTTGCTATCGTGTAACGATCTTCACCTCTCCATACAATGGCGAGCGTATAGCGATCCGCCTCCTGAGTGCTCAGTGGCAACCATCTACGACTCTTAGAATCTACCAAGAAAACAATCGCCTCCCTGTCGTCCCACCGTGTGTCTCGCCCGTCGCTAAGATCCTTGCCCAGAGTACTAGCGCCCAGGCTGGTTTCGTATTCATCATCCTGATCAAACACAACAGCCACAAGCTCGCCGCCGCCGGTTCCCTTCAGATACTCAAGAACCTCGAACCTGAACTTCAACGAGCTAACATAAACGGTCTTGTCATGGTTGCCTTGGGCCCCGACCGCCTCCACGCCTGAAGATACTGATAGGAGCCTCACCCTAGCTATGACGTCAGATCCTACGATCCTCTCCTCCAGCGAGGTTGGTCCGTGGTAAAAAATGTTGCCGCTTCCATGGTCACTTCCTAGCAGTCGGGACAGTATCGCCGTTCCTATATCGGACGCGAATCCGGTGTAGAACATTACAAGTGCCAACAGGATAGGAACGCCTATGAACGCATAAGTGTGCCAGTGTCTCATCGGACTCAGTTTGTGCAGCATCGTTCACCCTCTGTTATTCAGTGTGGCTTCGATCCGTGCTTATTGCGGTACACCTGGCGCATGTACTCCCTGTCCTTGTCCGGAATGTTGGTCGGATAGGTATCACCCTCCATCAGATAACCGTTGTAGTTGCCGGTGTATTTATACAGGTCTTCCAGTCCCGCAGTGTGCCCGAACTCATGCATCAGAACACCAGGCAGATATACGAGCACTCGTGTGTTCCCGTTCGCATCAGGCTGTATGACGCGATACCCATTTCGGTTGGGCGATGTATTGGTCCAAATGTATCTGGTGTGCTGTTCGGGCGTTCCAGTCATCCCGTTCGGGGGTGTGTAGAACCATGCCGGTTCTTCAATGACCATGAGCATGTTTCTCATGTTTTGGCCCTGCATGGGATTATAGAAGGGCGGCCGGTCAATGAGATTCTTAGGTTTCACACAGGCGGCATCTGGACCGCAGTCGTCGGACCATAGCCATAGCCGAGTACTGCCACTTTCGATACCACCGCTTTCAACGTTTATTGTGGTTCCCTTTCCGTCAGTGTTTTTGCTGCTGCAGTTTCCTTCCTTGCAGAAGAGCACATGAGGCCAAGGCGTCGCCACGGCCACGTTCCATGCGTTCACGGCGAAGGGGATGGCCGTGGGAAAGATAACGCCGGGGTCGGGTAGAAGCACAGGCGTGGGAGTGATTGGCCCAATGAAGGGGGGCGGTGGCGGGGTGGGCGTCCATGTCGGCGGCAAGTTGTCGATCTTGTACTGCGAGGTATGGTCTGCCTGATGCCCAATGGCGGGGAAGGGCTCTGCACTCTTTATTCTCAGTGTGAAGCTCCCCGTCGTGGGAACGGACTCATCCATCGTAGCCTCTATGGTGTATGTTCCAACCGGGAGTATCCTGGCTATCCGCGAATCGGTTGTGGATCCCGAAGGCCGTTCATCATTATCGTCGTTAAACGTGAGGACCCGGCTATATATCCGGTATTTCCCATATTGGGAGTCTTCAGGCTCAATGGGCAGTCCAAACGAGATGATGGCATGATATTCAGGTCCTGCAAGGCCAGTCAATCTCCGGTCTATCCAATAAGGGATGCGTTTCTTGCCGTGAACCATGCTTCTTGTCCGTCTTTGTCGTCTTCGGGCCCCCGCCAATGGGGTGAAAGCGCATTGAAGACAAGCCGACTCCCTGGAGCGCTCTCCCTCTTGGCAAGATCGTGGTTGTACCCTCCCTCAGCTTGGCGCCGGCGATAACCGGCCGATACGATCCAACACTCCCTGGAACAACCGTTGAGGAACCGACACCTCGGACAACTGAAAGATCAATCGACGGGAGTGCCGCACCAGACGGCCTCCCATCTTGATCAGCTTGACCTGCACGCTCCGCAGCGACCAGTGCCTGACCGCCTTGGGCAGGCATAATCGGCGAAGGAAGTTCCCAAGGTTGTACGCCAAGACGAACAGAGACAGACGCACCCGGTTGGCCACGAACCGATGGCACGACAGCCGAGTCCAGTTCAGGGCGTACTTCCCCTCTTTGATCCACTGCTCGGCTGTCCCTCTACCATTGTAGAAACGCACCACTCCTTCGGGGCCAGCCGTCATGTTCGTGACGATGAAGCCCACCCGAGGGAACAGCTCTCCCCTATGCCATTCCACCTTGGCCACCACACGCCGAGCGCGGTCCCAACTCCCGGCACGATACCAAAAGTCGTCGTATAGGATCACTGGACGCTTCGGCGGCCTCCCCACAGGTCGTATCAGCAGTGGAGCGATCTCGTATTGCAGCACCTTGTTGCTCGGCAGCCGTATTGCGTAGAAGACTCGCCGCTCCTCCAGGTACTCATAGATGTCCGACTTAGCGAATGCGGCGTCGGCGCGAAAGTACCGTCGCACTCCTGTCGCCCCGTAGCGGGACAGGATCGGATCCAATACATCACGCCACCTGTGCGCGCTATGTACGTTCCCCGCGCGGAGCATCGCGCCCTCGCAGTCACCGAACTGGTTGAACACGAACAAAGGGTGATAGCACGTGCTCCCAAAGTGACCGTTGTACGATGCTCCCTCCTGTTCTCCATGTACCGGGCTCTCCGAACTGTCCATGTCCAAGATCACCCGCCGGTGCGGCGTGCGGGACATAGCTCCATCCACCCACTTAGCGTTCAGTCGGCCCAACCCCTCCACGTTGCCGTCTTGGGTGAGCACCTCGGTCTCGAACCGGCTCATGGTGTTGGTGCTGGCGGCCGGTCTTTCAGGACCACCTCGCCGTCCAACGATGATCCGCATCGTCGGGTCCTGGGCCAGCCGTTCAGCGTCGTTGGTATCCTCGTAGCCTGCCAGACGACTGTACACCGACTGCCTGAGAAGGCCCACCAATCGGTGCTGAACGTTACGACCGCCCCGACTCTCCTGCAGACACTCATTCGTCGTCTCCGTCAGTCCCAGCGCATCATCCAACTCGCGACAGGCCAACAGTCCGGCGTCTGAGGTAATAGTGGCACCGTGGAACTCCAACCGTACACGTCGGTCGAAACGGAGCTTGGCGCGGGGGTTGGTGCTTTCACCCATTGGATGCCTCCAGAGTGGGTACGTTATCAAGACCTAAAATAGTCGATCACGACCAGGCCAGCACTCATGATAACCACTGTACCCTGATATCTGGCTACAGCGGTCGCCCATGTTGCTGATTACGGCATGCCCTGCAGAGTTGATATGGGAAATGTGGGGTAATACTTCTCGAGTCCGCATATTGGCGTGAGTCACTCAGAGGGTCAAACCGCCACCCCGACGCCCGGTCCCGTTCCGTCCGCCGACTGCGAGAGAACCGGCGAACTTGCGTTCGTCAACACCCTCGTGCCAGTCACCACCCCATCAGATGGCACCACTCCCGACATCGAAAAAGACGAGCTTGCTCAAAGTCGGCCAGTGCCCCATCTGGGCGCTCCCAGGTGTTGCGGTCAGAATGGCGCGCCTTCCGGTCAGTCGAACAGGCGCGTCATGGGTACCCTGCAAAGACGACTTCGGCTTCCGACACGAACGCCCGCCTGTCACGACTCGTTGCAGCGGACCACTCCCAAGCGCATGAGCACGGTTGGACCGAGCTCTTGACCATCTCATTGGGTCGCCACGCCGAGTTTGCCAGGTCCTCCCGTACCATCACGTCCACGACCTCGGCCACGAATCGCGCAGGACGCTCCGGCCAAAGCCTTCACGTCTGCGCGCCGCTCTTCGAGGACCCGACCGTCTCCCATCCGACTGAGTCGCCGCCAGGGGGAATTACCTTCGATCCGCCCCTTACAACGGCCCTGCGACCTCTGACATGGGCTCAATCGCGATGTACGTCACCCGCATCGCGGCTTCCCGTGCCGATTGGGGAGTTCACAACCGTCTCTGCAGTCCACGAGCCAGGATCACGCACTGTAGCGGATTCCGGCGCACCGCCGGAACACCAGGGATGCGGTCAGCTGGCTACGCTGCCTCGGCAGACCGGTCGTGTCTCGTCACTCTCTCACGTTTTGGTGTGTGCGCACCGCGCTGCACGTGCACCATGCCTTGCCGCACAAGTTGGACCTTGAGTTCAACCTCCGCCGGTACGCTCCGAGGACGGTCGGGAAGAGTCGCGCATGCCAGGTCGTCCCAACGACGCCGGGCCAGGGCAGTTCGGAGCGCGGGGGTTAGGTAGTAACGATCGATTCCGGCATCCTGACAACGTCCTCCCAGTCGAAAAAGGGCGCGTCAATGCCGGCTGCATCAGCCGGTGTCATTCCGCCAAGTTCATCCTGCGGCTGGAAGAAATTGTAGTTGATGCGCCACCCGTCTAAGAAGTCTTGAGCGGTCCCTTGGCTCTTCATCTTCCGGAGGGTCTTGGAGTACTTGTCATACGATTCTTTCGACGGGATGTAATCGATCTCGTTACCCACCGCGCCATAATCGACGTAGTCAATCTCATCCGAATACAGCTCTAGGGCACTGCTGCGCTGTCTCACGATGACCACTGCAGGCGGGTCCACAGACGCCATTACCGCTCTCTTCATCACGCCCTACCGTCAGGCGCGAGACAAGCAGATAGCAGCTGTCGATGTCCATCACGTTTCACAGAGCGAAGGTGCGCTTATTTATCTTCACGTAGTGCTCCCCCATCAACCAAACCTCGCCCGTCCTGACTCTACGGCCCCTCAGGGCTTCCTCCGCCCTTTCAGTAAGCTCGCGGACCCAACGGCGTACTCTCGTCTGGTCCGGCGGTTCCGTTCCGAACACGTGCCCGACATCTTCTGCCGCTTCACGATACGTGAGACCCTCGAAGTACCGCTTCACCGCCCATCCGACCTGCCAGTTGGGGAATCTGGCTCTAGACCGAATGAGATCACGTTCGCGGAACTGCACACCGCACAGCTTGCACAGGTACCGCTGATACCGGCCCTGTGTGCCGTTCTTGACGATTCGATCGACGTGTCCCCGAGGACACCGCTCGGGGATATTCTCAGGGAGCCAGAAGTTCCACCACATACTTCACCTACGTCAATGTCCTTCGTTTCCTCAAGCCGTCGTGCGATGCCTGTTCCCAAGCCGGAGTGTTGCAGCGAGGTTGGGAAGCGTGTCCTCTCAAGAAGCCTCCGTGACATCACTGGCCCTCAGCCGCTGATGTTCAAAGCCGATTACGAATTTGAGCCCTCGGTCAGCAGACGCGGCCTCGATTATAGGGAGGCCGGCGTTCTGGTGGTCAGACTTCGGCCATCGCCGCATGGCCGGCTCCGCACCGACCTCACGGTCGGAACAGATGGGTCGCCGCCTGCAAATCCCAACACGAGGGCCGAACTCCGCACACCCTCCCCATTGCCGGGACCTGTAGAACTGATCGTATAGCGCTCAGCTGGCTGGCGGCAACCGTACGACCCAGGACGTGATTCCCACTGGAGAATATGTCTTACTTTACCAATGGTGGTCCTGAAAGCTATTACAAAAGTATGACATGTTCTGCATCTTCACATAAAACATCAAAATACTCCTGAAAAGGTAACAAAAGTCGCTACGACTTTTGTTACCTTTTCATCTACAACACCAACAATAAACCACAAATATTACTAAATCTTCTCTTTCTTCACATATCGTGCTGTGTCATTGATGAACTATTGTCAAGTAGTTATTCGAAAATAGAGCAAGATATGAGTCGAACACGTTCTCCGTACAGTCAAGTGTGATACTGTGAACTTACGGCTCAATGGCGAGCACGACAACAGTGGGGCATCTCTACGTTATTGAGCACTTTGCGTGGGTATGAATGGAGTAGTTGTCGATAGGCGCTCTCAGCAAGAGTAGTTCGATGGTCGATTCGCCAACTGTTTGGGAATTGCCCTCTGCCCGACCGTCACCCGGTGAATCGGGCCTGCGAAAAGTGGAGAACATGAAAACCGGAAGAGAGTCACTCGAGGCGAGAGAAGACCGGGAGGACGGATACTCTCCGAACTCCCAGAGGTGGGCAGCAATTGAGTTTCGCGCCCGGAAGGGTTGGCGTGTCGTCCGTATCTACGGCGAGGAGAGACGATCCTCCTCGCTCGATTCCTCCACTGTGCGTCGGACCCTTAAGCAGATGGCGGACCATGCGGGGGACCCAAAGGCCAACGTATGTATCACTAGTTCTCCAATCGGATTCTCTCAACATTTGCGGGACACAAGCGAACGGAACCTGTGCGGCTGCTTCAGTTGCTGTCCTATGTCCCGCATGGCCTTTCCTGCACCAAGTGGGTGCGTTTGGACGAGCGGCAGTCAGGCTGTGCCATTCAGCGGGACAAGGCATGCGAGCAAGACGCCCGCGGCACGGAGTGGACGGCTATCACGGATGGAATTGCAGCACCCACCCTGGCAACGACGAAGAATCGGGATTTGGTATTCATCAACGCTTCAGAGAAGTGTTGATGCGGTATTGGAGGACACGGAAAGGAATGTATGCGGCGTACTCACAGGTCAAATTCGACGTGCGTAAGGAGAGACTCATGACTGATAGGATGCTTCACATAGAGGAAGTTATGGAAATGACCGGTTTGAGCCGAGCGACCATCTACAGAAAGATGCGCAAGGGTCAATTTCCCAAGCCGTTGAAATTGGGGGATCGCGCCGTGCGTTGGCGTCAATCTGAGGTTGAGGGTTGGCTGGCGTCGCTTCCCCGCGCTGCGGGGTGATGTTGGCCCGAACAGGCAAACGGCATTGCTTCTGGGCCGCTGGTTGCAGCGGCGAGGTAACGAACTATCCCCAGAAAGTGATGAGTTCGACCTTGACCATCAAGGGGAGAAATCAGCCCCACGCCATGATGGTAGGAGTTAACTCGGCGCGCAGTTCGGACATTTCGTCGCAATCATTGTGACCGGACGGTTACAGCGTTTGCGCGATGCCGAGCCATAGTGGGGGGGGGCGGCATGGGCTAACGCCTGTCTCGAAGACTCCTGCATGCGCTAGAAGGCTCGAAATCAGTTGACTGTCAGGTAGTCGGCCCACTGCTGCATGAGTACCCGTCGGCGGTCGAACAGGTCGGACCGCGCATAGGCCTGCTCTACAGCGCCGCCGAGCTGGTGGGCCAGGGCCGCCTCGCCGACCGCCCAGGGCGTATCCGTCTGCTC
Source organism: Dehalococcoidia bacterium (assembly GCA_965247555.1). Lineage (GTDB taxonomy): Bacteria > Chloroflexota > Dehalococcoidia > Lucifugimonadales > VXLM01 > VXLM01. Next base: position 1,951,111 of record CBDFHR010000009.1, read on the forward strand.
CATTGTCCACGTCTTGAAGCTGGTTCTCATGCCGTGTACGGTCGCCCGGTCGTGGAGGCCGGCGACTTTGAGCACCTTGGTCAGCGTCATGTCCGAAAGCGCTTCACCCTGCCTGAGCGGTGACGGGAAGACAAGACCGCTTCCGTCGTCTAAGGACCGCGCACTTCCCAGCACGTCGAGGGCCTGAGCGCTCAACGGTACTCGATGCTCAACGCCAGCCTTCATGCGCTCACCCGGTATCGTCCATGTCGCGGCGTCGGGGTCAATTTCGTCCCACGTCGCAGCCCTGGCCTCACCCGAGCGCGCCGCCGTCAGGACCAGGAAGCGGAGGCACAGTTTAGACGCCTTGCTTGCTTCCGACGCGTCAACGGTTTCGAGAGCCGCCCCAAGTTCCCGATAGGGCAGGGAGCGGAGATGCGCCTTGAACTTCGGGGTCTTGGGAAGGGCAGCGTTGATGGCCTCACCCGCCGGGTTGTGTTCGATGACCTCAAGGGCCTGATAGAACGCGAACACCGTCCGCATCCGTTGACGGACTCGGCGGGCAGTTTCAGGCTTACTTGTCCAGATCGGAAGTAGGACATCCAGTACGGCCGCTCGGTCAATCTCGTTGATAGGCAGGTTCCCGATCTTGGGCAGGGCGTGACGTTCGAGAGTCTGCCACCAAGAGACGGCGTGCTTCTCATTGCGCCATGTAGGTCTATTGTGCTCGTGGACAATGCGGGCCGCTTCCCTGAACGTCACGGCGGCGGCCTCGAGCTTCCGTTCCCGCACTTTCTCCTGTCGCTTCCGTTCGCGCGGGTCGATGCCGTCCGCGATGAGCTTTCGATTGTCGGCGCACCGGTCACGGGCCTGTGCAAGACTCACGTCGGGGAAGCGGCCCAACCCCAAGTCACATCGTTTCCCGTTGACGACTGCCCGATGTATCCAATTCCTGCTACCAGTCCTCGTAACGATGAGATACAGTCCACCGCCGTCGCCATACTTACCGGGTTCCCGTAAGCTCTTCATCTTTGTCGCTGTTAGGTAGTGTTGACATTTCATCTTAGCCATATGAGAGCGCCGACAAAGTGGAGGAATCCGAGGTACCTATTTGCCAGCTTGTCGAATCGGGAGAAGATGTGGCGATAGTGCTTGATCTTGCCTATGAAGCACTCGACGAGATGCCGCTCTCGGTACAGATACTCATCGTATGAGGGTAGCTCCCTTCGGTTCGAGCGAGGCGGGATCACCGGGGTAGTCCGGTTGTCGATGATCGACTCACGAAACTGGCGGGAGTCATATGCGCGGTCTGCAATCACATACTCACTCTCCATACCGGATATGAGCGCCTCAGCCTGAGTGACATCGTGCTCCTGCCCTCCGGTCAATCTGAATCTCAACGGGTTGCCGAGGCCGTCGACACCGACATGGACCTTTGTAGTGAACCCACCTCGGCTGCGACCGAGGGCTTGAGATACTTGACCACCGTTTTTTTGGGAGCGCCCGCAGCGGAATGGTGGGCCCGGACTACGGTACTGTCGATGATCAGGTACTCCATGTCAGGGTCATCGATGAAATACTGATGCATTCGTTCCCATATTCCGCCCTCACACCATCGGGCAAACCGCTTGTAGACGCTGTTCCATTTCCCGTACTCGGAAGGCAGTAGCCTCCACGGCGCACCAGACCTGCTCATCCAGATGATGGCCTCGATGAACTGCTTACAGTCGGACTCCTGTCCGACATACAAGTCTGGCTGACTACGAAGGAACTCCAACACCCGTGACCATTGTTCTGGAGATAGTTTAATTGTTGACATATACCCAGTATAATATAAATGTCAACACTACCTAGTCCAGACGCGACTATTCCCGACTTCCAAGCACGCAGACGTGGAGAAAATCACGTTCGCTCTGAGCCTGTCGAAGGGCAATTTTTCGCCAACGCGGATAGCTCAAAGATAGTTTCCTTTGACCAGGATCCCTCCTTTCGGAACCCCTTGCAAGACCTGCTTGGCGAGGCAATCTGACGGAAGCTGTCTAGGTAGTGTTGACATTCTTGAAATTCTTCCTGCTATCCAGGCTAAAGTCGTCATTCCCGCGAAGGCGGGAATCTATTCCCTTTTGAGAGTAGATACGCTACCCGATCTGGATTCCCGCCTTCGCGGGAATGACGGGAAATGTCAACACTACCTAGTCTGCGTGGGTCTCATGGAACCGCCACTTGCTTTTCGACTGGGCGCGTTCTTGTGTGACCGGCGTACCGGCGAAGCGACGGGCCGTTCCCAGCTCCTAGCACCCAGCCAAGTCCCTCGATTTGACAAACAAGAACGCATGTCCTATCCTACTCACAAGCGGTTACCCACCGCATAACTTTACAATAACGAGGGAAATGCAACAAAATGCAGCAAGACGCGACAAATTCCGAAAAAGAACTCTCCGAAAGACAGGAGATCGCAATCCCCCATCTGGTCTCCGCCAAATCGGTCAGCGAGACCGCCGAGCTTGTCGGCGTGAACCGCACGACCATCTACCGCTGGTTGGACGACCCCAAATTCCGCGACGAGTATGATAGGCAGCGGGACGCCGTCGCCAACTTCGCTCGGTCCTCCATGAGGGCACTCATGCTCAAGGCCCTGTCGATCCAGGCCGAGCGCCTCGACTCCGACGACCCCAAAGAGCGGGCCCGCGTCGCCAAGGAAATCATCGACTACGACACGAAGACGGCCACGAGCCACGAGAACCAAAAGCTCCTCAACCGCCTGCACCGCCTCATCTACAATGTCGAGGATGACAGGCAAGACGAGCCCGCGGTCAATGCCCAGGTCGACCAATACCTGAGTTCCCAAGAGCGTCACTGACCCTGCAGGCCACCACCAACCGTCATACCGGCGAAGAGCTTGCCCCGTACTCCGATACGGGGCCAGTATCCAGAAGGGGAGCAACGTTAGGGATAAAGTGGTTGTCAGTTCTCTATTTCGCCCGCTCCGGCAGGCGTCGCAGTGTGCGAACAGGAGCCGATCCGAGCGGTGGCCCCGTCACAGAGATTTCGCGCTAGTCCAGACGCGCCAGGAAGCTGTGCACGGCATCCTTGTAACGTTTGGGGTCAAGGTTCCAAGACCCTACGTGTACCGCGCCCTCAAATGGGTGATATTCGACGAGGTCGGGTCGCGCATCCTTGAACTGGGCGCTTAGCGATTCGGGCACACTCAGGTCTTCACTCCCCTGGAAGAGCAGGATCGGGACCGAAAGTTCTTCGGCTCGCTTGAGGTAATTCAGCTTGTCGAAGTCGACGCCGAAGCGGAGGGTAGCAAGGAACTTCGCAAGCCCCGTTAGCGCTCCCGGCAGCGGGAATACAAGTATCCGCCGCTGGGTTGCGCCGTAGTCGACGAGGGCATCGAAATTGAGGGCCGGCCCGTCCAAAATTGCGCCCTTTACCCGGTGCGCGACTGTCGAGTTGTACAGGAAACTGGCGACTATGCCACCCCCCATGCTCTGCCCAACGAGGACAAGGTCCTTCGCGCCCGCAGCCAGTGCGAACGTGGCGGCGGCCTCCACGTCCTCCCACTCGTCGGCCCCGTACTGGTAGTACCCCGTGGGACTCAACGGAAGTCCGGGATCGTTGCGGTAAGTGATGGTCAGCGTCGGGTACCCCTTCTCGACGAACATGGGCAGCATCCGCAGAAAGGCCTGCCGGTCCGATCCCTTCCCGTGCACGAGAATGATCCACGTGTCCGACTCGCCGAGTGTCAGCCAAGCGGGAAAGGTGCCCAGAATCGCGGGGATGCCGATCTCTTGAAACTCGATCCCGTGCGCCGAGAGCGGGTCTCCGGGATAGGTGGAGCTGCTGATGCGGACGGCATCGCCCACGCTCGGCAGAGGTCCCAGTGGCATCAGCTCCCGTACTACGGAGTCTCCGCTCCGGCTGAAGATAGTGCCCACCTGATTGTAAGTATCGGCGGACTCCAAGCCCCACAGGCCGGGTTTGTCCCATCTGCCGTCCAAGTCGGTCTCCGACGTGGCCTCCAGCGTGATTCGTCCGCCCGCGATTGAGGCGACCCGGAGGTCGAAAGGATCCTCCTCGTGATCGACTGTGAGTGCGCTCTCCTCGATTTCGCCGGAGTAGTACCAGCCCGCGGCGAGGTAGAAGGCCAAGAACACGAGAACGGCGACAACGACTATGGTCTGGATTTTGCGAGCGCGGGACAGCGGAACGCCTCCTCAATGGACGATGTCGGCATGATACCGCATCGGTGTTCTCCGCGCGAGAGTAGCAGGCATAGGGCGAACCCTGTACGCTTTACGGGCGCATTTTCGACCACGTAGAGGAGAAGGAATGGCAAGAATGACCGGCGGACAGGCATTGATTAAGTCGCTGTACCGGGAGGGAGTAAAAACGATATTCGGGATGCCGGGCGTCCAACTGTATCACGCTATGGACGCTATCTATGAGGAGCCCGGTATCCGCTTCATCACAGTGCGGCACGAGCAGGCAGCGGCCTACATGGCGTTCGGGTACTCGAAGGCGGGAGGCGACGGCATCGGCACCGCGCTCGTCGTTCCCGGCCCCGGCCTGCTCAACGCCACCGCGGGCGTGGGGACGGCATACTCCGCCTCGACGCCTACCCTTCTCGTGTCAGGGCAGGCGTACACCCACGAGATCGGCAAGGACACCGGCGCCCTGCACGAGGTCAACGATCAGCTGGACGTGATGCGCCCGATCACCAAGTGGGCGGCTCGGATGACATCCGTCGGGGAAGTGCCGGATACCGTCCATGAGGCCTTCCGAATGCTCCAGACGGGCCGGCCCCGACCCGTCGAGATTGAGATCGCGTGGGACACGCTGTCGGACGAAGACGACGTGGAACTCCACGAACCGGCTATCTATGACCCCCTTGCGCCTGACGATGGAGACGTTGACAGGGTCGTCGAGATGCTCTCGCAGGCCAAGCGTCCGCTTATCTGGGCGGGATGGGGAGTCTCCCTGTCGGGTGCAACCGACATCCTCGAACGAGTGGCAGAACACCTCCAGGCCCCCGTGATGACCTCCGCGGAGGGCAAGGGAGCGCTTCCGTACGATCACCCGCTCTGCCTCGGCACGCCGGGCTGGCGATTCGGGCCCCCGGAACTCGACGCGTTGGTGGGCGAAGCCGACCTCGTGTTGGCGGTCGGCAGTCGCCTGGGTCGGACTAACCTCACGAGCGACCATCACATCGTGCAGATCGACGTCGACGCCGACGAGATCGGGCGAATCTTTCCGCATGCGGTAGGAGTTCACGGCGACGCCCGCGTAACGCTCGAACGCCTCTATAGCCGGCTCGTAGATACGATTCCCCAGCGTGAAAGTCGGGTTGAAGAGATAGCCTCGATCAAGCGTAGGCGGGCGAATCCGGCTACCTTCGTGCAGCCGCAGGGTGGATTCGTCGAAGCCATTCAAAACGTGATGTCCGATGACGGCATCCTGGTCGAAGGGGTGACTCAAATCGGCTACGCGGCAAGGGAGCTCTATACCACGCAGCAGCCGAGGACGTACATCACCTCGTCGTACTTCGGCAACCTGGGGTACGCCTACCCTACCGCGCTCGGCGCGAAGGTGGCCAGGCCCGACGCGCCCGTCGTGGCGATCTCAGGTGATGGGGGGTTCCTCTACAACTCACAGGAACTTGCAACGGCGGTCAAGCACGGGATCAACGCCGTCGCGGTGGTCTTCAACGACAATGCCTTCGGAAATGTGTACCGCGACCAGATCAATAAGTTCGCCGGACGGGCAATCGGTTCGGAACTGCACAATCCCGACTTCATGAAGCTGGCGGAAGCTTATGGGATCCGGGGCGTCCGGGTACGCGGTCCCGAAGAGCTAGAGACGGAGCTTGAGGACGCGCTGGCAGCCGACGCGCCGGGTCTGATCGAGGTGCCCGTGGGAATGATGCCCGACCCGTTCGTGTAACCGCCGCTCAAACCAGGTTGAACGGGATGCCCATGCTGGAGCAGGTCGAGCGGAACCACTCGATGACCTCGATGTGGAGTGGAATCCCGTTGGCCCGACGGTCCTCGACCGACTCGGCTTCCCGCAGGCCTGCGTATACGACCCGGTCGTGTCCGGGGGCCGGTCTCGTCGTCCGAAGCGTGAAGAGCCACTCGTCCATCGTGCGCTTGAACTCTGCCGTGTCCATGAAGGCCTCAATGTCGTATGCTGCGACATAGTGGTTGAAGTTTGGACGCCCCGGAACGAGGCCGTAGCCGCCCCCGCTGAGGATGCCGCCGAGTATGTCCACGATGGCCATGAGACCGTACCCCTTGTGGGAGCCGAGGTCAATTGTGCTGCCCAATGGAAGCAGGTTCGCCAAGGGTATGCCGTCCGGTCCCGGGGGAGGAGCGTCGACCTCGTGCATGACGGGTGTTCCGTCTTCGTCGGCAGTCCAACCGGGGAGGAGCTTCACACCCAGGCGGCGGGCGAGGATGAGCTTGTTGGCGGGAACGATGCTCATAGCGGCGTCGAACACGAACGGCGCTTCCCTATCTGCCGGCGCGGCCAATGCCAGTGGGTTGGTGCCGAACCGGGGCTCCGCGCCGAATGTGGGATTGACGTTGGCCGGACACGACGACATGGTCATGCCGATCATGTCGTGCTCCAGGGCCATCATCGCATGGTACGAGATCATGCCGAGGTGCCGGCTGTTGCGGATGGTCACGACGCCGACGCCGACGTTGCGCGCCTTCTCGATGGCGATCTCCATCGCCTTGGGGCCTACGACGATGCCGAGTCCGCGGTCAGAGTCGATGTTGGCCGTGGCCGGGGTCTCTCGCAAGACCTTCCATTGCGGCGCGGGGTTGAGTTCGTCCTCCTTGAACCCCTGCACGTAGCCCCTGAGCGAGTTCGAAACGCCGTGGCTTTCGACACCCCGCAAGTCGGAGACCACCAGGACGTCGGTCGCCTGCTCGGCGTCCTCGTCCGGCACGCCGCACTTGAGAAAGATCGCCCGCACGACTTCGCGCAGGTCGTTCTCGGCGACTCGCATCGAGTCCTCGTCGGTCACCCTCAATCGTTCTACCATCTAGCTCCTCCGGCTCACGTTCGATTGCACAAGGAACAATTCTAGTCGCGGGAATCGGGCGGCGCAATGCGAACTTCGGATGACGGGGTACGTTGGGATTTGCTACACTTCGCCTGTATGGCAACCCAACGGAGGTGAGGTTTCGTGGCGACACAAGAGGCTACCGGCGTTCGCAGTAAAATGTGTGCAGTGTTCTCGGAGGCAAACGGTGAGGATCCGTGTGGATCGGCGCCCATGTGGGACCACTGCCTCGTTATGGAGATTCCGACACCCTGGGAGCACGAGGTGATGGACTCCCCCGGCTTTCCAACGGGTGTGGCCGATCTATTGGAGCAGCGTCCCGATGTCCGTCTCCAGGTAATTCAGCCGGACGACACGTACTCGGTAGAAGGACACTCGCGGGTCATGCTCTTTTCCCGCCCCGAAGGTCCCGTGCGCGATATGGCGAGAAGAGAGTACCTCGTCCCGTCAGAGCGGCTTTCCGGCGCGGTGTCGGCCATACTTGGCAACGGCGGAGCCGAACTCGTTGAATGGGAGAAGCACAATAACGGGATGCGGGACATGCTGGTCTGCACGCACGGCTCACGTGACATCTGCTGCGCGTCCATCGGTCAGCCCACGTACATAGAACTTCATTCCCGATACTCGAACTCCCATACGCGAGTGTGGCGTCTGTCGCATACCGGCGGCCATCGCCTTGCGCCGAACGTCATCGACATGCCGAGCGGCAGATACTGGTCGAGGCTCTCCCCTGCCCGCGCCAGGCAGGTGGCAGACCATTCCGGCGACCTCGGAGAGCTGTACGACTCGTACCGAGGATGGCCCGCCATCGCAAGTCCCGGCGCGCAGATGGCCGAACGCGAGGCGTTCATGCGCGAGGGCTGGGACTGGATCGACCGTCGAGTTGAGTCCGAAGTCCTCGAAACGTCTGAGGACGGCATGGAGGAACGGGTTGCCATCAGGTCGCTGCGCCCTGGCGGTGTTGTCTCGTCATATGAGGCAACCGTGCGTCAGAGCGGGGTTGTGCAGTCGATCGAATGCCTCTCGGACACGCTGGCGAAGGACTATCCCCAATACGAACTCGTGAGTTTTGAGGCGGTGGGGTCGTGACCGCTTCATCGTGGATACAGCCTGCGATCAGGCGGAGGCTAGCGCGCTGCCCGTTCGAATAACGCTTCGCGGAGTCCGTCGAGGACACCTTCAAGCCGTGCGACGCGCTGTTCCAAGGCGGACAGCCGTCCCTCTATCCCTTCAAAGCGCTTGTCCGCCTCGTCAAAACGCTTGTCCATTTTGTCAAAGCGCTTGTCCACTTCGTCAAAACGCTTGTCTATGCGGGCCTCAGAGACATTGAAGCGCTTATCTACGCTGTCGGCGAGCCATCTCCATGCGGCGAACGTTAGACCCACCGATGTGAGAATCATCGCGCCCAGCGCGACGCCGACTGATATGATGCCGATAAGTTCAGCGCTCATAGTCGTCAGTGTACCAGACGCCTAGCTTACGCTCAATTACGGATGCACGCGGGTTGTGACTCGACCATGGACGCGACCGTACTTTCTTCGACGTTGGCCATATGCGGCAATGGCCTTGTCAACTTGCGTCTCGTCGAAGTCGGGCCAGTACACGCCGGTGGAGTAGTACTCCGCGTAGGCGGCCTGCCACAGCAGGAAGTTGCTGATTCGCATCTCGCCGGCAGTCCTGATGATGAGATCGGGATCCGGCATACCGGTGGTGTAGAGATACCTGCCGATGAGCTGTTCGTCGATCTGTGAAGCTTGAATCCCGTCGGCGACGATGGACTTTATCGCATGGGTCATTTCCGACCGGCCACCGTAGTCGTATGCCAGAGCGACCGTGATTCCGGTGTTGTCCCTCGTCAACTCGATGGCGTCGGCGATACCTTGCTGCACTTCGTCCGGCAATCGGTCGAGGCGACCTATGTGCGTAAGCCGCACGCCGTCCGCATGAAGCTGCCGGGTCTCTGAACGGATCATCTCCTGAAGGATCTGTATAAGGGCGTTGACCTCTTCGGCCGGGCGCTCCCAGTTCTCCGTCGAGAAGGCGTACAACGTCAGATGCCGGACACCGTGCGTGGCGAACGCTCGCAGAATGCGCCGGATGTTCTCGGTGCCGGCGCGGTGGCCCTCGGTACGAGCTAGGCCACGTTCTGCCGCCCATCGACCATTACCGTCCATGATGATGGCGACATGGGTGGGCACAACAGCGACATTGGGACCTTCGGGGTCGTTCTCCGCGCCCTGCGCGTTGGAAGCCAAGCTCGCTAGACCTCCATGACCTCGGCTTCCTTCTGAATGGCAAGCGCCTGCATTTTATCGGTGTGGCTGTTGGTGATCTGCTGGAGGTCGTCCTGGGAACGGTGCATTTCGTCCCGTGAAATTTCCTTGCTCTTTTCCATCGAGCGCAGGGTCTCCAGTCCGTCGCGACGGATATTTCGGACGGCAACGTTGCCTTCCTCCACCCGCCTGCCGACCAGCCGCACCAAGTCTCGACGCCTCTCCTCGGTCAGCGGGGGGATACTGATGCGGATGACCGCACCATCGCTATTCGGCATGAGGCCGAGGTCGGAGGTGAGGATACTCTTCTCTATGTTTCCGATCGACTGCTTGTCCCAGGGCTGGATGACAAGCAGGCGCGGCTCGGGGACCGAAATGGACGAAATCTGATTCAGCGGCGTAGGCGCGCCATAGTAGTCGACCATGAGTGTATCGACGAGGGCCGGATTCGCCCTCCCAGTACGGATCGTGTTCAGGTCCCTGACTAACGAGTCCACCGACCGGTCCATCCTCTCGTCGATCTCCAGCAGGACTTCCTCGACATCGGGCATGGCGTTCAACCTCCTAATCCCCACACGGCGTGGACTCGATCGGGTGTCGATGACGGCTAGGGGTATTGTAGCAAAGGGTAAGGACGCCGTCAGCAACGGGGCTTAGGCGGACGAGCGAACGAGCGAACCGACCGTTTCATGCCGAACGATGCGGCGCAGGCTACCCTTGTCGAAGATGTCGAAGACCAGAATCGGTACGTCGTTCTCCATGCACATGGTGAGGGCGGTCGAGTCCATGACCTCTAGCCGCCGTGTGAGGGCGTCCTCGTACGTGAGGGAGTCAATCTTCTTCGCGTCGGGATGGACTCGCGGGTCGGCAGAGTAGACGCCGTCGACCTCGTGTTTCGCCATGAGGAGGATAGAGGCGTTGATCTCGACGGCGCGGAGGGCGGCGGCGGAATCGGTGGTCATGTAGGGGTTGCCGGTACCGGCGGCGAAGATGACGACGCGCTCCTTTTCAAGGTGCCGGATGGCCCTTCGCCGTATGAAGGGCTCGGCGACCTCCTGGACGTTGATAGCCGACTGGGTGCGGGTATCAATCCCATGTAAGCGTTCGATCGCGTCCTGCAGAGCGAGCGCGTTAATTAGGGTGGCTAGCATTCCGGCGTTGTCGGCCATCGGGCGGTCCATTCCCTGCTTCTCGGCCTCCGCGCCCCGCCAGATGTTTCCGCCTCCGACAACGACACCTATTTCGACACCCAGATCGTGGATTGACCTGATCTCGCCCGCTATGTACGCGACGGCAGTGGGGTCGATGCCATAGCCCCGCTCACCCTTAAACGACTCGCCACTCAGCTTCAAGAGGACTCGATGGTAGTGTGGAATGTCCGAGACCAAGCTACTCTCCCAGTGAGAAGCGTGAGAACCGGCGGATGCGGATGTTCTCGCCAAGCTTCCCTACCGTTTCCCTAATTAGCTCGTTGATCGTCAACGAGGGGTCCTTGATGAACGGCTGCTGTAGGAGGCAGACCTCCTGAGGGTTCACGTCTTCACCCCCGGGGATAGCGGATTCGTCGATGTACGTGGGATTCATCGCGGCAACCTGCATTGCGATGTCGTGCGCAAGCGCTCTAAAGTCTTCCGTTCGGGCCACGAAGTCGGTCTCGCAGTTGGCCTCGACCATCGCGCCGATCCTTCCGCCGCTGTGGATGTAGGACTCAACCAGGCCTTGGTCCGTCTCACGGTCGGACTTCTTGGCCGCGGACGCGATGCCCTTTTCGCGCAGGATTTCCTGGGCCTTGTCCATATCGCCATCGGCATCTTCGAGTGCCCGCTTGCTGTCCATGATCCCTGCGCCGGTCAAATCGCGCAGGGCCTTGATTTCCGCCGTTGTGATCGCCACGTCGCCTCCTCGATTTCTAACTCGACCTATGTACCAATGTGTCGCACAAAAAGCTGGCCCCGAAGGGCCAGTGTTCACAAGCTATTTCACCATCCAATGAGTGTGGATGTTGCATACGTGCCGTTGAGTCATCAGCCTTCCGGCGCCTCCGACCTAACCTGCTCGGCATCTTGAACACCTTCAAGCGCCGCTTCAGGTCCTATGGTTATCGGCTCGTGCGCTTCGCCGCCATCGAACTGACCGTCGTCGTTAAGCCTTCTGTTGGTGCCCTCGATGTATGCGTCGGCTATGTTAGACGTGACGAGCCGAATCGAGCGGATCGCGTCATCGTTGCCGGGGATGGGGTAGTCTATTTCTACGGGGTCGCAGTCGGTATCCACGAGCGCGACCACGGGCACCCCAACCCTCTTGGCCTCGCTGACTGAGATTGCTTCCTTGCCTACGTCAACGACGAAGAGCGCGCCCGGCATCTCGGTCATCTCTTTGATACCGCCGAGGTACCGATTCAACCGCGTGATCTGGTCGTTGAGCTTGAGCGCCTCTTTCTTCGGGAGTGAGAAGAGCTCGCCCTTTGCCTTGCGCTGTTCGAGCTCCACGAGGTAGTCGATGCGCTTCTGGATTGTGGTGAAGTTCGTCAGCGTTCCACCCAGCCATCGGGTGTTGATGAAGAAGGCGCCACACCGTTCGGCTTCACTGACGATCGTATCTTGAGCCTGTTTCTTCGTTCCGACGAAGATGATCTTCTTGCCCTGAGCGGCGATATCTTCGACAAAGGCGGCTGCCCGCTCGAGAAAGTGGAGGGTCTGCTGAAGATCAATTATGTGGATGCCGTTGCGGTGGGCGAATATATACTGGCGCATCTTTGGGTTCCAGCGCCGCTTCTGATGCCCAAAATGAACACCCGCCTCCAACAATGACTTCATCGTTATCGGAGGCCTCGCCTCCCGCTCCATTACTTGTTCCAGCTGCTCGACCATGTACACTCCCTGCTGTCAACGCCTCTACGACATGACCGAGCAAGTATATCACATCGCGATTTTGACGGAAATATTCACGAGCGCATGTTTGCGTGCGCATTGGACACGTGATCGTACTTCAAGAACCTGTATCAGTTTAGTCGGTCGGGTGGTTGAGTCGGAGCTATGCTCACGCCCCGGGTCATGGACTCCCGCCTTCGCGGGAGAGACGAGTGGGATGTAAGACCATCCTCAAAAACTGACCTACCGACCAAACTGATACAGGCTCGTACTTCAACGACGGGCGGGACTTTGGACGCAAGATAGTGGTATCCTACGTGGGCATCGCACCCTTTGTCGCTTCCCGAACGAACGGCCCTCTTGATCGACCAAGAACAGATCCGCGCGGCGGTGGCCTCCATCTTGGACGCCGTCGGCGAAGACATCGAGCGCGAGGGGTTGGCCCAGACCCCTCAGCGTGTGGCTGAATTGTACTCGGACCTGTTTTCCGGGCTTGCACGCGACCCCGGAGAGGTGCTCGAAACAACATTTGAAGGGACCTATGCCGGACTTGTCGCATTTGGGAGTATTCCCTTCTTCTCAATGTGCGAGCATCATCTCTTGCCCTTCATCGGCACTGCGTCCGTCGGCTATTTGCCGGACGGACGGGTTGTTGGGGCAAGCAAGATTGCTCGCGCGCTCGACATCCTGGCGCGACGACCCCAAATGCAAGAGAGGCTGACGGTACAGCTTGCCGACGCTCTGGACAACAGCATACGTCCCAGGGGGGTCGGAGTGATTCTCGAGGCTGAGCACCTGTGTATGTCTCTGAGAGGCGTGAAGAAGCCGGGCACTCGAATGGTAACGTCGGCCTACAGGGGCGAGTTCAAGACGGACACCGATATCAGGCGGGAGTTCCGGTCGATGGCGAGGAGCCAATAAGTGCCAGTTTCCGTCGCCATCACCGAGGTAGAACAAATCGCGGACGACTGGGAAGACCTGCTGCCGTCTTGTTGGACGGACACGGTATTCGTAACGCCGTGGTGGCAAACGACGTGGCTCAAGCACTTCGGCGACCGTTCTAACACTCGCATCCTCACAGCGATGAATAGTGAGGGAACCCTTCTGGGCATCGCGCCGATGGACGTATCGGCCGGTCCGGTCACTTTTCTGGGTGACACCGATCTATTCGATTACCGAGATTTTCTCGTGCGCAAGGGTGGAGAGGACGCCTTCTATCCCGCCGTGTTCGACGAGATCGACACATGGGAGTGGGACACCTTCAACTTGGAGTCCGTTCCGGAAGGTTCGCCAACGATTCGGTTTGCCGCCACCAACGCCAAAGACAAAGGCTGGCACGTTACGGTTGAGGAGGAGGACAAGGCGCCGATCAAACAACTGCCCAGAAATTGGGATGATTACGTGAGCGGACTGGGCAAGAAGTATCGTCACGAGCTTCGCAGAAAGGTGCGAAAGCTCGGCAATTCGGGGGAAGTCACGCAGTACGACTGCACACCGGAGATGCTGCCTGGGCATCTTCCCGATTTCTTTCGCCTACATCGTTTGAGTAGTCCGGAGAAGGCCGAATTCATGACCGCCGACCGAGAGTGTTTCTTCACCGAGCTAATGGAGACCGCGGCCGCTCGTGGACACCTCAGACTGTCGATGCTGGAACTGGACGGCGTGAGAGTGGCGGCGTGCATCAATTTCGACTACGGGGACGCTTACCTACTCTACAACAGCGGGTACGATCCGGCGTACTCTCAACTGAGCGTCGGCTTCATAAACAAGGCGTGGTCGATCAAGGACGCGATAGAATCGGGCAAACGGACTTTCGACTTTCTTCGCGGCACGGAGCGGTACAAGTACGACCTGGGGGCCGAAGACCGGTCGATATATACTATTCGGATTCGCAGGTAAGTAGGACCGGACACTCATGCGCAACATCGCCATGCTCACGATGCACAGTTGCCCGGCGGGGCGTCCCGGCACCCGTGACGTAGGCGGCATGAACGTCTACGTCACGCACGTGGCAAGCGAGCTTGCGAAGGCAGGATGCAGGGTCGATATCTATACGCGCACCGACCGGGCTCACGGATGGCAGACAATTCAGTTATCCCCGTTCGTTCGTGTCGTGCACGTGGAGGCAGGCCCCGTCGACGAGTCTAAGCACGACCTGCGAGACCACGTGCCTGCGTTTGTCAACGCCGTCGACGCTTTCCGACAGGAGCAGCGCTACTCCTATGAGCTAGTCCACTCTCACTACTGGCTGTCAGGAATCGCCGGGAGCGAGCTGTCGACAAGTTGGGGCGTTCCGCACGTTACGATGTTCCACACCACCGCCCTGACCAAGATGCTAGCGCGGACCGGCGAGAAGGAACCTGAGGATCGCGCCGAGGCCGAGCGCGCCAGCATGGCCGATACTAACGCGATCATTGTCTCCACCGAGCAAGAGCGGTCGGACATGGCACGCCTCTACGGTACCAATCCAGGGAAAATAACTGTCCTCCCGGCGGGTGTCGATCTGGAGCTGTTTCGACCGACTGCGAAGGCGGATGCGCGCCGATCACTCGGACTGCCGGACCGAAACGTTGTCCTGTCGGTGGGGCGGGTCGAGCCGCTCAAGGGGTTCGATATCCTGCTCACGGCGATGGCGTCCCTGGACGAGCGTTCCGATACCACCGTCGTAATCGTCGGCGGAGACGAGGATTCCAGCCCCGAACTGGAGCGGCTTCAGTCACTCGCGGAGACGCTCGAACTAGAAGACAGCGTTATCTTCAGCCGGGCCGTTTCTCAAGAGCGATTGAGTATGTACTACAACGCGGCGGACGTCTTTGTACTGCCGTCGTATTACGAGAGCTTCGGTCTCGTCGCGCTCGAGGCGATGGCGTGCGGCGTACCCGTAATAGCGTCTCGTGTCAGCGGGCCTCGCAGCTTCGTCAAGTCGGGAGTGACAGGCTACCTGATCGACAGAAGGTGTCCCGAGCCGTTCGCTCAGAGGCTGGACGTGCTGCTTCACAATCCCACGCTTCGTGAGAGTATGGGACGCGCGGCGCGGTCACATGCCGAGACGATGGGGTGGGACATGGTGGGCCGGCGGACCCTCGACGTGTACGACTCGATGACGGCCGGGCCGCGTTCCGCATCGATTGCGGCGGGCTAATCGTCTAACCGCAACTCGAACCACACGGTGTCCGCGACCTTCTCGAACCCCAGCGACTCGTAGACTCTCGCGGCGGACAGGTTAGACAGATCCATATCCAACTCGATGACGTCGACGCCCTGTGAAGCCAGCCACCTCATGCCGGCGATAACGGTCGGACGGCTCAGGCCCTGCCCACGATAATTGGGTTGGACTCCGGTCATCGCTATGCGTCCCAGCTTGCCACCCGGCCCCGCGGGACGGACCGTCCAGTTGTACGCGGCAACGTCGTCGCCGCGGGTGACGAAGAGTATTCCTTCCGGGGTCGTGGACTTGGACGCCACTCTGGCCCCGACCTGCTCGACGGTGTTGGGCGAGAAACCCCATGAGTCGCCGAACGCGGCATTCTGGATGTCCCTGAGCCTTTGAGTGTCGTGACCGGCGCAAAATGATCTCAGGGTGAATCCGTCTGGAAGTTCCGTGTTCGGAAGCGCATCGCCGCTCCATCGCATGGTCGCGTATCGCCGCACGGGTAGAAATCCGGCGTCGTAGAGCAAGCGTCTTTTCGATTCATCTTCGGGCAGTATCTGTGTGTGGAGCACGGAGACTGACAGGACGCACGCTCTCGCTACTGCGGCAGCAACTAGGGCGTGTTGCACGGCTTTGGGCGAATGAGCACCCGAACCGCCTATCTCCAGAACCGCTCGGCGGATAGGCAGTTCCGGCCAGAGGATCGCGAGGCCCACGTCTTCACCCGACTCTCGTGCAATGAAGCAGTTTCGTTCCGGGTCAAGGCCCGCCAATGAGAGGTGGTGCTTCATCGACTCTTCGTCGAACTCCAGCTCAGTGTCGGTGATTCCGAATGCTGCGTTGTAGAGATTCGTCCAGCATTGAAGGCCGTCCCAAGAGAATGGACGGACGGATATTGACGAAGGCAAAGGATGGGACTCCGCAGAGGACTACCTGTATGGTACAGGCAGGCGAGAGAACCGTAAACGTGGGCGGGTTTCGCGGCGGCTAGTCGTCGATCTTCCAGCCGATGATCTTAGTGGGCGTGATGGTGATGACGACGAAGTTCGTTTCGGGGACGACTTTCGCGGCGTAGGCCCGGCCTTTTTCCTCGCCCAGGTAGTTGATCGCCATCGCTTCGACGTACTCCGGGATGTTCGAGTACGAAAGTTCAGCCACTCCATTGACGATGGCCGCTTTGTAGGGACTGGTGTGTGTGGCAATACTTGCCGCGACGCGAGGCTCATGGCGGATGTTTCGCACCTTGACGGCGGAGTCCTCGGCCAGGATGATGAGGCGCTCTCCGTCGTAGTGGTGCCATACCGGCGCCACGTGTGGCGAGCCACCGGGCCTTACGGTCGCGAGGTCGCAGAGGTGCGGCTCGCGGAGGAACTCGTCGATCTGTTCGGGGGTCATGGGCCTACTCCACTGGTCAAGCGTTGGCGGGGACAGGAAGCCTGTCTTGCACTGTATTCCAGATGTCGTCGCTGATGGCGTCAATCGACCGGGTGGCGTCGACGATGCGCCAGCGGTCGGGTTCCTGGTCGGCGAGGGCGAGGAAACCCAGGCGGATTCGCTCGTGGAACTCGGGGGGCTCTTCTTCGAACTTCATTCCCTCCGCGTTCCGGTCGATGGCGTCAGCGGTCTTCGTGGCAACCAAGGGCATCTGGAGTTGGAGTCCCCGCACACGCGAGATGCCGATCTCCGGCGGGCAGTCCAGCAGAAATGTCAGGTCAGGCATAACCCCGTGAGTCGCCAGTGCGTTGATGGTCTTGATCGTCTCGATGTCGATCCCTCGACCATACCCTTGGTAGGCGACAGTGGAGTCGGCGTAGCGGTCGGCCACGACGACGAGATCGGGATCGTCTTTTTCCGGGCCGACCACCTTTGTAACAAGCTCGGATCGGGCGGCGGCGAAGAGAAACAGCTCGGCGGCGCGGGACATCGCTTGGTCCGTCGTGTGCGACCGCTTTATCAGTTTCCTGAGGTCGGTTCCGAGAGACGTCGAGCCGGGCTCGCGCACCCGGAGACAGCGAAGTCCCATGGCCTCGATCCTGTCCGCGAGCCTGGCGGCTTGCGTAGTCTTGCCGGCGCCCTCTCCGCCCTCAAGCGAGATGAAAAGCAAGGATGTTCACCAAGAGCGTTACTTTAGTAGGCGCACATTCTACGGTTAGGTCGGGGGAGGCCGCAAGGCGGGAGGCGTAGAAAGTAGGGAGTAGAAAGTACTGCGTAGGGGACGATTTACGCTGCTGGGACAAGGGCGGGGGTCGTGCATTTTGACGGACATTCGGGGACATTTTGGGACATTGCCGTTATGGGATGCGGGGGAAGCTGGTCGGTAGGTAGCTGTTGGGATAAGGGTGGAGGGCGTAAATTTTGACGGACATTCGGGGACATTTTGGGACATTGCCGTTATGGGATGCGAGGGAGGCTGGTCGGTAGGCAGCTGTTGCCATAAGGGCGGGGGACGTGCATTTTGACGGACATTCGGGGACATTTTGGGACATCGCCGATATGGGATGCGGGGCGGGCGGCCCCGGACACTGGTCTATGATAGCTCATGTGTTCTTGTCGGTCAAGTGTGGCCGGTATTGCCGGGAATGGGCATGACGCGGATACTCCGGTGCGGCTTACTTTCGGAACTTTGGCGGTCGTGAGGTCGCTCTCATCAATGTCGTTTACCAAGCAACGTTCTGATCGCAGTTCGCACATATTCTCCGCAAGTCGTCCTGCCACAAATTTCCATATCCTTTGATATTTTCGAGAACTCCAACTATCTCTTGCAGGTTGTGATTCAATTCTCGATCAGGGATTCTTGCGCATGGATTTAGATGTGATTTCACTATACCTGTTTTGTCAGTAAATATAACGGCACATAACTTCTCACCAAAACACGACATGTGTTCCACGTTCTTCTCAAACTCAATCCAATCAAAGCCGATATCGTCTGAAAAGAGTAGGACGATTCCGTTATTCTTTTCTCGCAGTTGTTTTACTTTATAGTCAATTTTCGACCACACGTTTTGTGACTTGTCAGGCATTTCCTTCAAAAGCCCGTCATTCTTCTCGTCAGGAGCAATTTTATTGCCAGGAGATATACCTGCTCTAAAGCGACTTATTTCTACATCGAAGGACAACCGTCTTGTCGAGATAT
This sequence comes from Dehalococcoidia bacterium, assembly GCA_965247555.1. Taxonomy (GTDB): domain Bacteria; phylum Chloroflexota; class Dehalococcoidia; order Lucifugimonadales; family VXLM01; genus VXLM01. The sequence goes on from CBDFHR010000009.1 coordinate 1,969,592, forward strand.
GCAAATCGGGACCTTTGTCGCCGTAGGGTCTCATCTTTACCAACATGCCAGTCTTTTGAAGCGCCAGGGCGCAACATCCTTCTATATATAAATCTGTGAGCTGTTCATTGTACTCATAGTACCGTTCTATATCTTCCAGCCATTCACTTACACCTAGAACACCTGCTTTGAACACCTGCTTTTTTTAGTCGTGTACGCAATCCATGTACTATGAATGAGTTAAACCCACGAAACACCAAGAGCCTTCTGTTTTCCATACTGGAATCGAAACCAATTTCACGCACAAGTTGATTGGCGAAGAAATTGTCGATTGCGCTTTCAGCTTCAGGATCGTTAGCGAGAGCATCCTTCAGTCTTGCTCTCTCCAAATCGTCAAACTTAGTTGCATAGGCTATCCTCTCACGCCATTCTGACGGGATGTCACAAAAGGCAGCTTTGACCTTCTCGTAACCAAGATATCCTAAGATGTTGTACGATACGCAGAGAAACGCTTTCTCTTGGTGCTCGTTGTGCGCCATGCGCCTTTCCTATCTGTGTGATGCCCCATATTCTCGCTGACCGAACTCTCTGGATTCCGGCTTTCGCCGGAATGACAGATGGTTGTATGGGTGGTCCCATACACCCGTCGAACATGACGACTCGGCGGGTGGGTTCCCGGCCGGAGCTTGAGGATGAGATGCCGTGGTGGTCAGTAGGGCGGTATGGCTGGACCGTCGTAGCCGCACATGCCCGTTCTGGGCGAGTTGACTATCGGCATGGGGTCGCCGTAGTCGTCGTGCGGGTGCGTCTCCTTGTGCTGCTGGCAGAGCAGTCCGCCGGCATCGTACTCATAGACACATTCGATGCAGATGCCTGTGGCGGTCTGATCGCACTCCATGCAGGGGAGGTCCGGCAGGTTGTTGCGAGCCATCAAGGCGATTGGGCGGGAGGTGGTTGGCCTGCCCTCGCGGACGGCTACTCCTCTCACGAGCGTCTCCGAGGTAGTGCCGAAATCGTAGAAGTGGACGATCTCGACGCCGGGCCGAAGTGTCCGGTCGATGCTCGTCTTCATGGAGAATTCCTCCTCCTCTGACCAGCCGCCGGTAGAGAACCGGCTCAGGTGGCCGCAACATTCCAGCCAAATGGCTCGCAGATAGCGGTCGAGGTCCTGCAAGGTGGCGGAGCCCTGCATTTCGAGGTCGAGCCAGAAGTCTCCGCTTTCGTCCAACACACGCAGGTGAGCGAGGCTGCTTTCTCTGCCCCGCTTGCGGTCGGACTCCGTGACGATTTCGGCCCGCCGCCGGCAGGTCGGCAGATGTCTCAGCATGGAACCCTTCGTAAACTCCCGTCCGCAGTATCCGCAGTTGCCTCTTGTCTGCTTTCTTCGAGGCGCCATGTCTTTCTCCAATCCGGGCAGCCGCGGGGACGCAGACTCGCTCCAGCTGCCGTTTCATACGTCCGCACTTCAGCGCCGCTTGTTGAACTCTGCCCAATCCAACCCAAGGTCGCGGACAGCGGCGCGGACGGTGCCGATCATCAAGTCTTTCCTCCCATGATCGGGAATAACGGCAACCTTACGAGTAACGGGGCTGAACCACTTGCGATGCGATCCTCTGCTTCTTCTCGTTTTCTCTTCACAGCCAAGTTCAACGAGTCTTGCGGCTACCTCTCGGTAGTTCATACGGCAATGAGAGCTTCATGCCTGATGCGGCGCATCTCTTGCTCGTCGACGATCAAGCCGGTCGGTATCTCTTTGCCCGTCTCTTCGTACAGTTCTAGGATTGCCACTAGAGCATCCTCTACGTTTGACATAGCTTCAGCGACGGTATCACCTTCCGTCACCAGTCCGGGTAACTGCGGAGCGGTGACCGTGTAGCCTCCCTCGGGCTGCTGCTCCATGTGAACGGTCAAGCGGATTAACCTCCCTGTGGTCGCTGCGCTCATGGTTCGCTCCTTCGTAATACATTCTCATGCATCATAATATACTTGTCGCCGTCGAGTCTCCCTTGTGAACGGTTCGGCGTCGGGACCCCTTCACCCGTCGAACATGACGACTCGGCGGGTGGGTTCTCTCCCGGAGCTTGAGGATGAGAGGCCGTGGCTTTCGGCTATCTGGTGCTGGAGGTGGCGGACGTAGGAGCTTTGGGGGTTGAGCTCGGCCTGGCGCTCGCCCTGCTTGATGAACTCGGCTGCCTGCTCGGCCTCCTGGATCGCGCCGGCGATACGGGTCTGGTTCTGGCGATGCGCGCCGTCGTTACGAGTAATCGCGCGGAAGAACTGGTGAATCTGGGTCGTCGTGTTCTTGCGGAGAACGTAGACCGGCCTGCCCTGCTCTTCCGCCTGACGGAGCGCGTTCGTCCTGCGCCGGTAGAAGCTCTTGGTGGTCAGGACAAGCTCGGCGTCTTCGAGATCGTCGACCAGTCTGATCGGCGCGTCGACCGCTTGGACGGCCTGCTGGAGCTTGCCCTTGTTGACACCGTACGGCAGAACTGAGACCGAGCCGTTCCGTTCTTGGTCATCGTCTGCATCACCTACAGCCTGCTCGGCCGAGATGGGCGGAGGGACGACCTGCTCTCGCACGACCTCCGTGGGACGGTAGTCGTAGCGACTCCGTGCGCCCATGGTGCCCTGCACGAGGATGGAGGGACTTCGCTCGAACTGCGCGCGGCGGACCTCGCCGTCCGGGTCGACCCATCTGCTCTCCAGCGAGACACGGAAGCCTCGGAGCACCTTATCGACGGTCTCCCCAACGTCCAGGGCAATGAGCACGGTGTTTCGGCCCTGAATCTCGACGAGGACGTCGAACGTGGGCGGGGCCTTGCGTTCGAGCACCGTCTTTTGGGTCCTACGCCTGCGGGCCTCGATGTCTCCGAGGGTGACGGCCTGTATCCCGCCGATCAGGTCGGAGAGGGTTGGGTTCTGGACGAGGTTTTCAAGGGTGTTCCCGTGCGCCGTAGCGACAAGCTGCACTCCCCTCTCGGCAATGGTGCGCGCGGCATTGGCCTCGAGCTCGGTGCCAATCTCGTCGATGATGATGACCTCGGGCATGTGGTTCTCGACGGCCTCGATCATGACCGCGTGCTGCCTGTCGGGGGACGGGACCTGCATTCTCCGGGCCGTTCCGATGCCGGGGTGCGGGATGTCGCCGTCACCAGCAATCTCGTTGGAGGTGTCGACGATGACGACGCGCTTGCCGGCATCGTCGGCCAGGACGCGGGCGACATCGCGGAGCATGGTGGTCTTGCCGACTCCGGGCTTCCCAAGCAGAAGGATGCTCTCGCCCGTGCGGACGATGTCCTCGATTATGCGGATGGTGCCGTAGACCGCGCGCCCGACACGAACGGTCAGGCCGACGATGTTTCCGGTACGGTTCCTCATGGCCGAGATTCGGTGCAGGGTTCGCTCGATACCTGCCCTGTTGTCGGCCCCGAACGGGCTGATGTTTCCTGTGACGAATTCGATATCGGAGTGGTCGATCTCCCGGTCGCTGAGTATCACGGTGTCATCGGGGAAACGAGCCTCGGGCGTTCGTCCGAGATCGAGGACAACTTCCAGGAGCTCGTACTTGTCTTCACGGTCTACGAGCCGTTCTGCAATCCGTGGAGGGAGTTTTTCGATCACTTCCTCCAGGTCGGTCTCAATCCATTGCTGCATGGTGCGATTTGCGTATTGCGTAGAAAGTATTACGTATTGTGTGCTGCGTACGATTCTTCTCTGGTGGACGACTGCAAGCGTTCGGACAGGTCGACGGCCGGGTTTAGTCCGGCGAGACGAACGGCCCGGCTTGCTTTGGCTATGGTCACCGGACTGGTGATCGCCCTCGCCATGGTAACGTATCGCGTGATTTCCCGGTACCCGCGCTCCCTCATAAGAGCCTCGAACCGGCCCTGATGGTCGCGCGCAAGAACATACCAGTTCCTGACTCCCCATGCGCGAGACATCCCGTGCGTGACGAGTGCGGGAATGCAATCATCGGCACCGGGATGACTCATCAGGGTCAGGATTGTGGAGCGGCCTCGGCGGGTGATATGCACCCAGCCCCGGGCCGCGTCATCCTGGCGGCAGATGTACTCGCGGCTCCGCCAGCCTGCACGCTCCCGCGCTGCCCGCCACTGGTCGGCGGTCATTCCCAAGACGAATCGTGCCCGCGACGGCGTAGAGGCGTTGTAGATCCGGAACAGGTCGTGTTCGTCGATCTGCTTTACGGGACGGATGCCCTGCGTAGATGCACCCGGGAAACTCACCTTTGGGCCTGTAAGCAGGGCCTCTTCGCCGTACTTCGTGAACCCACAGGAGGCCGAGAGTTGGACGAGTGGGTCGTCCTCTCGAAGGCGGAGAAAGACACGCTCGCCTCCTCGCTGCGCTATTTCGCGAAACAGGATACCTAACACGTCGTGACATTCCGCACCATCGGGCGAATCGACGAGCAGATGCGTCACTTCCCAGCATTGGGGGTTGGACCGAGGCCGTGCGGCAACAATAGCGGGCACGTAGCGGTCGTGCGACAGAGTGAGCGCGTACGTGTCTTTGCTCCGAAGCGACGCGACGGTTGCCATCACGTCACGCTTGGACATTACCACCGTTGAGTCCGTCCCAATCGCAGCGAGGGGGTATGCGCGGTTGCCAGGAACCGGGCCGCCGAACACCCCATATCGAACAACGTCTGCCGGCCGGGTGGCGCGTATCATACCGGGCACCGTTCCTTCGCTCCGCGCACGATGTTCAAGAACAGCTCATGTACCCGTGAATCGCCGGTCAACTCAGGATGAAATGCGGTTGCGAGCATGTCGGCCTCGCGGACGGCGACCGGGCGCCCGTCGCTCAGGCGGGCTAGGACCTTGACACCCTGCCCGACCGTATTGACGACCGGGGCGCGAATGAAGACTCCGCGGAACGGAGTTCCGTCGATGCCTTCCACTTCGATTTCCGCCTCGAAGCTGTCGACCTGGCTGCCGAAGGCGTTTCGGCTTACCTCGATGTCCATCAGATGCAGCGGTTCGGGACGGTGGTCGGTGAGCCGGTCGGCCAAGACGATCATTCCGGCGCAGGTGCCCCATACGGGCATCCCGTCCCTGACGAGGCCTACGACAGTATTTCGCATGTCGAAGATGTCGAGCAGTTGGACGATGGTCGTGCTCTCCCCGCCGGGAATGACAAGACCATCAAGCCCGGCCAAGTCTTTACCGAGTCGCACTTCGGGCGCGACGACTCCGAGTCCTTCAATCATCAGGCGATGTTCCAGGAAATCGCCCTGAATGGCCAAGACTCCGACTTTCGTCAAGCCTACCAGCCTCTGACTGCCAGCTGCTCCTCGACGGGCATGGTGCGAACGTCGAGGCCCGGCATTGCGTCGCCGAGGCCGCGGGAGACTTCAGCGAGCACATCGGGGTTGTTGTAGTTGGTCGTCGCCTTGACGATGGCCGCGGCCATGAGCTCCGGCTGCTGCGACTTGAAGATGCCGGAACCGACGAATACCCCGTCGACTCCCAACTGCATCATGAGGGCCGCGTCGGCGGGACTTGCGATTCCGCCCGCGGCGAAGTTTACGACCGGAAGCTGACCCGTCTCGTGGACGTCTTTGACGAGATCGTACGGGGCTCTCAGGTCCCTGGCGGTCGCCATCAGCTCATCTTCGGTCATGTTATGGATGCGGCGGATCTCCCCTAGGACGGTCCTGGCGTGGCGCACGGCTTCCACGATGTCGCCCGTTCCGGCCTCGCCCTTCGTGCGGATCATGGCCGCGCCCTCGCCGATGCGTCGCAGGGCTTCCCCCAAGTTACGCGCGCCGCACACGAACGGGACAGTGAAGCCGTGCTTGTCGACGTGGTTGTTCTCGTCTGCGGGCGTGAGCACTTCGGACTCGTCGATGTAGTCGACTCTCAGAGCTTCAAGTATCTGTGCCTCGACGAAGTGGCCTATTCGGCACTTCGCCATGACAGGAATCGTAACGGCCTCTTTAATCTCGATGATCTTGGTGGGATCGGCCATGCGGGCTACGCCGCCGTCCTTGCGAATATCGGACGGCACTCGCTCGAGCGCCATCACGGCGCACGCGCCGGCGTCTTCGGCGATTCGGGCCTGCTCCGCGGTCACGACGTCCATGATGACGCCGCCCTTGAGCATCTGCGCCAGTCCCGACTTGGTTACCCAGGTACCCGTCTCGGTCAATGTGTCGATGGCCATGTGTCCGCCTCCCTCAGGCTGCTGGTGTACGAACTTGAACACTCATTATACATTCGCAGAAAAACCTAAGGCAATTGTCGCAATGGAGACGTAACTGTTCAGTCTCCGTGAGTTGAATTGCGAAGACCCCTCTCTGTGTCTCTTCCCCGGCGGGGGAGAGATTGTAGATTCTTCGTCGCTACGCTCCTCAGAATGACAGCGGGAGGACAATTCCTGCATATCTCACCGACTCTGAACAGTTACATAGAGACCACTACGTAACCCCCTCCCGCTGAGATAGTGTCAGAGTGTAAGCATCTCAAGACTTTAGAGACGATTCTGGATTCCCGCCTTCGCGGGAATGACAGAGGTTGTTCAACGTGTCTAGTACTGGCTGGAGGTGGTTGTACTTGATTAGGCAAGCGTGTTTAGGTAGTGTTGACATTCTGTCATTCTGAACGTAGCAGAGCGGAGTGAAGAATCTAAAATCATCGCGCAAGCACAAACTTTTAGATTCCACGCTTCACTCGCAATGACAAGGAAAAGCGGAATAACGTGAAATGTCAACACTACCTAGTGAAGTCCGTAGTCTCCGTCGTATGGGACTCCGACCTTTTCCAGCATCGCTCGGGGTCCGTTTTCGAGGAGCGTCCTCGCCTCATCTTCGTCCAGTCCTGCCCCTCTTGCCACCTTCATGGCGTAGGTGGGTGTGAGGAGATCGCCCGGCTCATGTGCGTCGGAGTCGAGGACCATGCGCGCGCCTGCACTCTTTGCCATGCGGACGACGTGGCCGTTCGCGAGGCCATGGCTCTTCCGCGCCGATACCTCAAGGAAGATGCCGTTGCTAGCCGCAAGCTGCGCGTCCTCCGGGCGAATGAGACCAGGATGGGCGAGCACATCGACGTGTGCGGAGGACACGGCGGCGTGGTTCGTGCCCGGCTCAACGGGTTCGTTAATGGTTTCTCCGTGGACGTTAACGACCCTCGCTCCCATGTCCCGGGCCGCTTGGGCAAGATAGTCGATTTCGTCTTTGGGGGTGTGCGTGATCTCAACTCCGGGCAGGGCGAGGATGTCCCACCGTTTCGAGGCGACTTCGCAGTCCTTGATGAGGGTCTTGAGGGTGAATTCCAAGTTGCCGTGGCCGACGTGGTCGGTGATGGCCATTACCCGATATCCTGCTACGTGGGCGCGGCGAATCAGCTCAACCGGTGAGAGTACGCCGTCGCTGAGGAAGGTATGCGTGTGAAAATCGAACATGCTTAGCTCCATGCGTATATTGCAATTCAATGATACCACCGGCCTGTGAAGGCGAGCAGAATACTCAACTCGTGACAAATCTTATACAAGTCCAGTTTGCTAATATACGGAACCATATAATTCTTGCGGGGCGAGGGACGACCGATGGATGATGTTCAAAAAGATCACGGCGACGGATCGCAGGCCCAAAACAACGCGGATGCGCTGATAGACGAAATCCGCGAACTTCTACGCCGTGAGAATCTCGATGAAGCGCTCACTCTCTTCGACAGGCTGCACCCGGCAGACCAGGGCGATCTGTTGGTCGACCTGCCGGAGGAAACGCGGCAGGACATCATCGGTGAAATGACATACCAGGCGACAGCGGAAATCTTTGAGTACATCGACCCGGACGAGGCCGTTCAGGTGGCCGCGCCGATCACCCCGCGCTTGCTGGCCGACATTCTGAATGAGGCGGACCCCGACGTTGCGGCGGACGTACTCCGCGGTATCCCGGACGAGCAGACCGCGCAGACTCTCGAAGCAATGACGGAGAGCCGCGAGGTCATTCCCCTACTGGAGTATGCGGACGATTCCGCAGGCGGGCTGATGAACCCGGAATTCCTCGCCGTCAGCCGGAATCTGTCAGCGGTGTTGGCCCTGGACGTTATTCGTATCCGCGCCCGTGACGCCGAGGTGACCAGCTATGCGCTGGTGGTGGATGAGCAGGACAAACTTGTCGGCCACGCTGCGATCGTGGACTTGGCTCTGGCTAGAGATGAGCAGATCGTGGCGGAACTTGCCCAAGACGACGTGGTCTCGGTGAGGGTCGATACCGACCAGGAAGAGTGCGCACGCATCATGCAGCGGTACAACGTCAACGAGCTTCCCGTGGTGGACGCAGGTGGAGTCCTGCGCGGCATCATCATGGGCGATGACGTACTGGACGTGCTCAAGGAAGAGGCGACGGAGGACATGTACCGGCTGGCGGGGGTGGGCGGCGAGGCGGTGTTCGGTCCGCTTGCCGACGCCGTCAAGAGCCGGCTGCCGTGGCTGGGCGTCAACCTGGTAACCGCATTCATGGCCGCCCTGGCGATTGGGCTGTTCGAGACGACCATTGGGAAGGTGGTCGCTCTTGCCGTGCTGCTCCCCCTGGTAACAAGTCAAGGCGGGATGGGCGGAATACAGACGCTTACACTGGCCGTCCGCAGTATGGCGCTAGGGGAACTTCCAAGTGTGCAGGGAATGAGGCTCGTATCGCGGGAACTAATCCTCGGGGCAGCGCACGGGCTTCTGTTCGGCTTGCTGGTCGGGATTGCGGCGTATGCGTGGAAGGGCGACTATATGCTGGGCGTGGTCCTCGCAGTCGCCATGCTTGGCAATATGCTCATCGCAGGGTTGACGGGCGCAGGCGTGCCGCTGCTCTTGAGAAAGGCGGGACTTGACCCCGCGGTATCGTCGGCGGTCTTCATCACGACATTCACCGACATCATGGGGATTCTCCTGTTCCTCGGAATAGCGACGGTAGTCATTGAAAGGCTGATGTAGCGTCGTCGAGGCACGCCATCTTCCGGGGCCGCTTACTCACTGGTATCTTACTTCCCTGTGCCCGGCTCCGCCGTTTCTATGAGTTCTCCGAGAACCGCCTCCTTAATTTCAGTCTCATAAGGGCCTTCTACTGCCCAGACGTGGGGCCGGGAGTGCCTCGCAGCTTCACGACCACTTCGGAGAGCCAGTCGGGGTCACCCAAGTTGCCCGGGAAGGCGACGAACTTCAGCCCGGGGAATCTGCTCGACTCGCCAAGCTCCCAGACCGGAACACCCGGGAGTATCTGGCCGATGCACATCGCTCGTTTGACATCGAGGGCGCGAGTGGCGATGTCGTACGACGTGATGCCACCCTTTGCTACGAGATAGCGGGGCCGTGTCGCCAGCCGACGAACAATTTCCGCAAGACCACTCGATATCCGGCTTCCGGCGATTAGGCTCGCGTCGCCTTCGCGCCCCACCAGCGGTTCGCGACTTGTGAACACCAGCACGTCCAAACCGCGTTCCAGTCCCGCATCGACGGCGTTGACAACACGCGCGATCTCGCTGGGTCTCTTGGCACCGTCGATCAGCTTCGCCACTGTGACCTCGACACCCACGACTTCGTGCTGTTGCAGAAGATGTGCGACCTGGTAATTGGATACCGTCACGTGAGAGCCGACGACGATCAGACCTCCTCCATCCTCAAACTCTCCAAAGTCCTGAGCGGATAGGAGGGGGCGAGACTCCAGTCCACCTCGAATCTGCAGAAAGGAAGCAGACGACCTGTAGAAGAACTGCCCGCCTTGCTCTTCGGCCATCATTGCGCCCAGCACGAAGACTTCGATGTCTCGCATACTCGCCGCGTTGGGGAAGCAGACTCTTGCGTCACCCGTGGAGAGGAGACGCTCGGCAACTCGTACGGGGCCTCCAACGCGAATATCTTCCAATGAGACGGTGGCTACCTGTCCGGCTGGGATTCGCCCTTTCGTCTTCTCTTCGACCCACTCGCGGACATTGGAGGAGGTGTATCCGAAAGCGGCGTCAAGCGCAAACTCGGTTTGACCGACCGGAGTCAGCCGATCGTCCTCGGCGAGGTAGTGAATGTCGTTGATGGTATAGCGTCCACCCTGGAAGAAGAACGGTACGATGATGTGGAGAGCAGAAGGTCGGCCGAACACTTCGGTGAGCGCATCCAATTCGGCGGGGTAGTGCCCGCGGAGCGTGGAGTCGATGCGGCTGATAACGATGGGGTTCTCACCGGTGCGCTCCATCGCCGCGCGAAGATTTCGGCCTGCCCGCGAAACGGTATCGACTGCCTCTCTTACAGGCATACTGCGAGAGTTCGTCAGGAGGAAGACGCCACGAAGGCCGTTTTGGAGTTCGTCGGCTATGGCGTTGACCGGCCACTCTGTGAGAAGGGATACGTTGGCGACCGATTGTGTGCCCATGGGGTCGTCGTCGATGACGACCGCCTTTTCGCCCCGTTTCTCGATAGCCGCCCGTATGGCCTCCGTAGGGTCTTCGGGCCACTCAGGTGGCAGGTTGGCAAGAGTCTCATGCAGGGGCAGTTGTGGCAGTGCCATCGGGCGTATCCCGGGTGAGCGGTCGATTTGGGGGATGTATCTTACACCAGTCGAGCGCTCAGCCGGGGGTAGACGCATGGGTGGGCCGGACTGCGCGTCGTCAGACCAATCGAATAGCCGATCTGTAAGGGTGAATTGTGGCGGAGAGTGTGGGATTCGAACCCACGGTACCCTTGCGGGCACACACGATTTCCAGTCGTGCCCAATCGTCCACTCTGGCAACTCTCCGCAGCGAACCGACGGGGGAAGGAAGTCCAGCGGTCCGTTCGTGGCGGTGTCATAAGTACGTGGCGGAGAGAGTGGGATTCGAACCCACGATGGAGTTGCCCCCATACCGGTTTTCGAGACCGGCGCATTCGTCCGCTCTGCCATCTCTCCGGGACGCCTACGGGAAAATTATAGCACAGAGACTATCGAGGGACTTCCGCCATAAGCCAGCCGCGGGAAGCTAGCGAGGCACTACTGCCAGTCCCTGATTAGCGAACCCGGCGTCGAATGTGAAGACAGGGACGCGCATCTCGCGGGACAGGACTACGGTCGTCCAGTCCACAAAGCTCAAGCCCCGTCCCCGTTCCGCCATGTAGCGATCCCAAGCTTCCGTATGCACCCTGCTGTCAATCCAAAACATTTGGATATCGGACTGGCGGCGCCACTCCGAGAACTCGGAGACGGCCTGGAATCCGAGCCGACGGTGCAGCAAAGCGATTGTCTCGACGAGTGTATAGGACGTCGTCCAGAATTCCTGCTTGGTGTCTGTCAGCCTCTGGTAGGCAGTGTTAGCCCTTTTGTGGAACAGGTCGGCTGCAGAGTGGAGGGCATAGAGAGCGGACGTATCCTATCAGGACCCTATCAGGATCTGCCATGAGGGTCCTGTAATGCCAGGTAGTAGTCGTGCCTGAGGGCGACGTCCGGCACGTCCCTGCTTGCCCCCACGAACTTCATCACCTCGCGCCGCTTTCTGACCTCCTTGGGGTTGATGCTTATGGACACCAACTGCCTGTTTCTGTCGAGGTCGAGGTACACGCCCATGATTACGGAGGCTTGCTCGGCGACAGGGCCTTTGCCACCCTGATCGAGCGGCACGGTCGTCTTCGACTTAAACGAGCCCGGAGACTTGCCGATAGCCGCTCGTATTAGAGCTTTCAGAGAATCATGATCGGCTTCTTCGGGAAGGCTGAATATATCGTCTTTGAGCATGTTAGCGCAGTGTTGGAGGCCCTTCGCGGCGTCTTGAGGAGTAATAGTTCCCCCAAGCAGCTTCGACAGAGCGTCTCGTAACCCTACACTGTGGAAGGAACGCTCCTGTTCCGTGAGCGCAAATACGGGAAGGCTTGGCTTGCCTCGGGACTTGGTCGGGAAGCAGCCTGGCTACATCGGGCAGGTACTTGCGGAAGCCGACCGGGTCTTTTCGGCGCTTATCCTAGAGCAGATCGATGATGTGTTTCTCTTGGGTGCTCATACCTGCAATTGTAGCATGCCCACTATTTGGCAACTTCCGCCATGAGGGCGAGGGTGTTGCCGTCGGGGTCGGTGAAGAATGACATCCAGAGGTCGTAGGTATCGGTGCTGTGAATGATGTGGGGCTCGCCGATGAACCGCACGCCCCGGGACTTCAGCGTTTCGGTGGCCTGCTGAACGTCCTCGACGGTGTAGTAGATGACGCTGCTTGACTTCAATTCATCGCGGCCCGGCTCCGGAAGGGTCAGCATGAGGCGGACGCCGTCGCAGTCGAAGAACGACATACCCGGCGGGGCGCTGAACAGGTAGCGCATCCCCAGCGTGTCGCGGTAGAACTCGGTTGCTCTGTCGATGTCCGATACGCCGATGGCGATCTGCCCGATCTTGCTCAGGTTGAGGCTAAAGTTCTTCGAATTCATATCTGAGCTCCTTCGGGTATGGAGGGTTCTGAGATATCACACGCCAGTTTGTCGAAGTGGGCGAAGATGAAGTCACAATCATTCTGCGCTGACGTCCGTAGGGCCGCGGGTGCGTTTGCCGTTCAGCATAGTGCCTATCGGAGTATATCGAACAGCGAATTGGTAGACCACTAGCAACAGGGCGGTCACTGAGACGTTTATCAGAACGAACTTGATGTGGGAACCGATTCGCCAGCCGACAAGCAGCTCGAACGCTATGACAATTAGAGGCAGGTGCCAGAGGTAGAGCCAGTAGGAAGCATCGGACACGTAGCGCACCCAGAAACGTTCTCGTGAAGCTATCAGACGGAACAGACCGATCAGCCCGAAGCACATCAGCCAGGCAAAGGCCATCTGGAGAACGTTCGCCAACGGCTTCGCCCAGTCCTCTTTGACGTCGTACAGCAGGGTCAGCCCACCTAAGAAGACCACTGTAAGCGCGGGGAGGAGCGCAAGCGCCCACCATCGGCTGATTTGGATGTTTCTCTGGTAGAGGAATGCCCCGAACACGAAGAAGAGCGCGTAGTAGCCGAGCACGACCGGGTTAGGAACCATTCCTTCGGAGGTATCGGGGCCGAAGACGGGCTCGTGCATCAACAGCTGCGGCACGAGTGACAGCGGGACCGCCAGCCACCAGATTGCCGGATGGCTGAACTTCACACCCAGCTTCACTGCGAGGATGAATCCGGCGCACAGCCACAACAGAAACCAGAGGAACCAGAGGTGACTGAGGGTAGTGAGCCAGATAAACGGCCACCAAAAGAAGGAGAACTCCTCCACGTCGAAAGCCCAAAGGAACGTGAAAGTGGTGATGGGAATGACGGTGAACGCGCCAATGGCGAGGGGCAGGCCGATGCGCTTGAGGCGCTGTATCGCGAGTTGACGCAGTCCTTTCCTCTGCCACAGCAAGGCGGTGAAGAAGCCGCTGAGCAAGAAGAACACCGGCATACGGAACCCGTGGATCGCGAAGAACATGAGCGTGTAGATGCCGGAGACCTCGGCGGGGTATCCTTCTGCTGAGTACGCCTTCGACCATAGGTCTGGCACAAAGAAGAGGGCCGTATGCAGGACTATGCCCAGCAACATGGCAAAGGCCCGCAGGGCGTCCAGTTCGTGGAACCGGCGACTCGCTGCTTCTACCGGACCAGCGTCAACTCCAATAATACCCTGCCCTGTCGGGGTCTCCAAGAGCCATCACTCTTCGCTGGGAGCCTACGTGGAGGCCGCAGCCTCGACGAGACCCGCCTCGAGCCGCTCCAATGCCGTGTCGATCTCGGACTCAGAGACAGTGAGGGGCGGCATGATGCGGATGAGTTGTGGGCGCGTGAAGTTCAGGAGGAGTCCGCGAGCGTTGCATGCCGTTAGCGTTGCTGCCGCCATTTCCCTGTCGAACTCGACCGCGATCAGGAGACCCATGCCGCGCACGTCGATTATGAAGTCGTGCCGGGCCATCAGCTCGCCGAGGGCCGAACGCAGGTACTCGCCCATCTTTGCCGCGTGGGCGGGAATGTCGTTGTCGATGATGTACTTGGTGGACGCATGGGCGGCAGCGGTCGTCAGGACGTTGCCTCCGAAGGTCGAGCCGTGGTCACCGGGGACGAGCGCGATGGCGTGGTCCTTGAGCATGAACGCGCCGACGGGCACACCTCCGCCGAGTCCCTTGGCCAAGGTCATCACGTCAGGCTCGACGCCGAACGCTTGGTAACCGAACAGCGTGCCCAGACGGCCAAACCCTGTCTGAACCTCGTCGAAGATGAGGAGGAGTCCATTGTCGTCGCACCATTGCCGTACGCCGCACAGGTAGTCCTGCGTGGGGATGTTGACCCCACCCTCGCCCTGCACGGGCTCCATCATCACGGCGGCGGTCTTCTCGGTGGTGGCAGACATGATGGCTTCGAGGTCGCCGAACTCGACGTTTACAAAGCCCTGTGGGACTGGCGAGAAGTCGTCTATCGGCTTATCGCCCGCGGCCATGGTGTTGAGCGTCCTGCCGTGGAAGGCGTGGGACACGGTTATGATTTCCGACGCGCCGTTTCGGTTTTGCCGGCCCCACTTGCGGGCGTTCTTGATGGCGCCTTCGTTAGCCTCCGCGCCGCTGTTGGCGAAAAAGACCTTGTCAAGGCAGCTGTTCTCTACCAGAAGCTGGGCGAGCTTGAGCTGCGGAACGGTGTAGAACTGGTTTGAGGTCTGGATCAGAGTACTCGCCTGCTCCGCGATCGCCTGGGCCAGGACCGGATTGGCGTGCCCGATGTTCGTGACGGCCCAGCCCGACGTGAAGTCGAGATATTCCCTACCCTCGTCGTCCCAGACCTTCGTGCCCTCTCCTCGCACGAGGACGATGGGCTGACGGTTGACGACGTGCAGATAGTATTTGCTTTCGATTTCCTTCCAATCGGTCATTTTATTGATCTCCCTGCGTGAGTCGTTCCAGGGCGTTTTCCAGATTTCTGATGCCGTCCTTGAGTTCCTGGATGGCGTCGTTGATTTCGTCGATTGCCGACCTCGGAAGGTCGGATGGGAGCACCGGCGACGTGTCGTCGGTCCGAGATTCCTGCCGGATCTCGCCGATCAATGCCGCAACCGCCTCCGAGACCGAACCTCTCATCACTACGGTCGTGCCTGTCGCCAGGATCACCTGCTTGAGCTCGGGGAAGTTGATGCCCTCGGCCCGGAGGTAGATAGGCTCGGCGTAGAGGAGGCTGAAGTCGTCGCCGAACGCCATCGGCAGCACGAGGAGGTTGCCCCGGATGCACTCGGAGCCTTCCTGACACCGGAGCGTGAACCATTCGGATATCGTAGGGTCGTTGTCGATCTTGGCCTCGATCTGCTCCGGGCTGTCCAATTGGCGGTCCTTCGGAAAGTCGAAGGCGACGAGCTGGCCGTAGTTGGGCGCGTCGTTTCGCGCCGCTATCCAACCGGCAAGGATCGGCGGAGCGTTCCGTGTGTACGGGGTCAAGAGAACGAACTCGGCCATGTCTTCCCCGGGGAGCTTCATGATTGCGCGGTACGGCTCGACCGGCTGAAGCTGCGTCGCTCCCTGTCCGAACTTCTCGGTAGCGATGTTCCATATGTCCTCGAGGTTGTAGAAGTCGCGCGGGTCGAGCATGTGGTAGCGCAGGTACTTTTCGGCCTGAACTGCAAAGATGTCGAGCGGATACCGAATGTGGCTCTTGAGCGAGTCGGGCATCTGCTCGAACGGGACGAACAGCTTCGGGAACATCGACTGATAGGCCTGAACGAGAGGGTCGGAAGCATCGACGATATAGAAGGTAGGTGTACCGTCGTAGGAGTCGATCGTCACCTTGACGCTGTTGCGCATGTAGTTGAACTCACGAGACGAGTCTGCGCCGGCGCTGACGGGATCGGAATACGGATAGTGATCGGAGATGGTGTAGCCGTCCTGAACCCAGAACAGCCGGCCCTCGGCTGCGACGATATACGGGTCCTCATCCAGGCGAAGGAACGGCGCGATGGTTGAAACGCGCTCAGCGATCTGGCGGCGGTACTGGATGCGGCTGTTGTTGTTGATCTCCCCGCTGATGAACAGGTTTAGATCGCCGAACTGCCAGGCAAAGGCCAGGCGGTTGAGGAAGGAGCCCACTTTAACGCCGCCCGCGCCGTCGTAGCGGTTGTTGCGAATCTCTTGACTGCCCTCGGCCTGGTAGTCAAGCTCCTCGGTGTTCGTATTGACGACTACGTACTCCGTCGTCTGCTCGCCGTAATAGATGCGGGGATTGTCGATTACGGTCTCCGGAGGCATGGACTGGTCTTCAGCCTGCACGGCGATGACGCCGTCGGCGGGGATATCCTTGGCGTAAAACTCCGGCCTTCCCTCGGTAGTGAACTCGGTGACGGGGCTCATTACGATGCCGAAACCATGCGTGTAGCGAAGGCGTCTGTTTATCCACGTCTGGGCCTCGGGTTCCAGGTCGTCGGGACTGACCTCGCGGGCGGCCACCATCACCTGCCGGTAGTGACCGTTGACGGTGTAGCGGTCGACATCCGCCACGTTGAAGTCGTAGTAGAGGCGAATCTTCTGGATCTGCTTGTAGACATCCGATACCGGGCCGTTGTCCCACAGGCGGATGTTTTCCACGGTGACTGCGTTGGCGTCCAAAACCTCAGGGGAGAGGTAGGGGACGGCAGGGTATAACTGTGTGCTGATCGCATCGAGGCCGAAGGCCTTGCGAGTAAGATTGATGTTGCGCTCGATGTACTCGGCCTCGCGCGTGAACTCGTTCGGGTTGACGGCAAACCGCTGCAGGGCATTCGGCCACCCTACTGTGAGAATGAGGGACATGAGTATCCAGAGAGCGACCGCGCCGACCATGACCCTAATGCCGCGCTGATAGGCGTTGACTATCATCAGCACCCCACCAACCGCGGCGACGATGGTCATGATGAGGAGCGCGGGCATTCGAGCATTCACGTCGGCGTAAGCCGCGCCGTAGACTACGCCACTTTCGGAGAGAACCAGCTCCCAACGGTCCAGCCAATGGCCGGCGGCCAAGGTAAACATGAGAATCGCCGCGATGATGGAGATATGGACCTTGAACGGTCCCGTAAAGAGAAAACCAACTCCTCTGAGATTGAAGTTGATGAAATATACAAGCAGCGTCAGGAGCCCAATCGTGATCGTTGCTGTGAAGACCCAGCCCCGAACGGTGTCCAGCAGGGGGAGCGTGAAGATATAGAAACCGACGTCTCTGTGGAATAGCGGCTCGATCACTCCGAACGGCACCGAGTTTTCAAATTTCAGGAAGAGTTCCCACTTGGACGCGGCGATGACACCGAAGACAACGGCGACGGCGATGACTGCTACGATGCTGCCCCATTTGAACAGCGCCTTGAGGAATCGCTGCGTTTGGGGTGGAAGGGGCATGTCCGCCGGCCCCTGTGCCAAGCGGTGGGCGAAGTAGATGCTCAGGCCACCGAACAGCGCGATAATGGCGCCCCCGCCTAGAAACAGAGCGAGCCGAGTTAGCAGGACTGTTCGGAAGACGCCAAGGTACCCGACGGCATCGAACCAAAGATAGTCAGTGTAGATCGTGCGCCCGAAGTTGAGAGCCGCGTATATCGCCACAAGCGCGACGATGATCGACCCCCATTTGATCCGGTTCCGCAACTCCGGCGTGATGAAGTTGCTCAGATCGAACGGCAATTTTGAATCCGATGGGAATTCGTAGGCCATATTTTCCTTTTCTTCTTCAGGCGGTCTTTTCCAGCGCCGGTCGGCGTTGGTAACCTATCAGAGGGAGTTGCCCTTGTTCAACCGACTGTCCCGCCATGGGACGGAACGATCACCCCACTCGTGTCCCCACCGCCTCACCATCGAGAAAGCTCCTGAGTGCGTGCGGTTTTCGTCCGTCGATGATGCGAGCGGTGCGTCCGTCGCCAACGTTCATCAGGCAAGCGCCGATCTTCGGTATCATGCCCCCCGCGATGACGTTGGAACTCATGAGGGCCTTTGCCTGCCGCTCCGTAATTCGCGGTATGAGTCGCCGGGAGGAATCGAGGACACCCTCAACATCGGTCATGAATACCAGTTTCTGAACACCGAGCGCGGCGGCGATCTCGCCGGCGGCAGTATCGGCGTTCACGTTCAGGAGCATCGACTCGCCCTCGCCGAGCCGGATGGCTACCGGAGCGATTATTGGCATGAACCCCGCGTCGACCGCGGCCCGTAGGGGTTCGGTGTTGACTTGGGTGACCCTGCCGACGTAGCCCAGATCGGGATCAAGAATTTCAGCTTGCAATATCCCGCCGTCCACGCCGGAGAGGCCTATGGCCTTTCCTCCGAGTGAAAGCACCCTGGAGACGAGTTGCTTGTTTATCAGCCCGGTAAGCACGGCAACGACGATATCGAGGCTTGGCTCGTCGGTGAAGCGCAGACCCTTGACGAAACGCGTCCGGACTCCCTGCTTCTCCATCCAGTCGGTAACCGATTTGCCGCCGCCATGTACGACGACGGGCTGGACGCCCTCGCGCTGAAGGGCGATGAGGTCCTCGATCGTGGTGTCGTGACTCCCAAGGGTGCTGCCACCTATTTTTACTACGATCGTCCCATTATGGGAATTCTCCAATTGGCCGAAAGGTTGGGCTAGGCGGGACGCATCGTCCTCGACGAATTCTGGCCGTGATAGCATGTCATTTCTGTACGATGGCCGCGATTACGGATGTCCGCAAAGGAACTCCAGTATTGAAGATACCATACAGGTGAGAGCGGTGTCGCGTAGGCCTGAGGTCTCTCAGCGACGCATTATGAAGTCATCGTCCTCACCGCGAGCGCGGTCACGTGCACGGGTGTACCAGTCTCCTTCATCTTCATCGTCTTCGTCTTCTTCCGTGCCATATCCCAACTCGCGGCCAAGGTTGGGCTTGCCAAGAGTCTGAGCGGTTTGGGCGAAGAAGTCCTCCCGGCTCGCCTCAGTGGGGGCCACCTTGATCGTGCCCCATATCGCGATAAAGAAGGCCGCAATTATTCCGAGAGACACCCCTACGTAGAGACCGCCTAGGGCAGATGTTGAGTTAGAAAATTCATCGTTGCCCAGAACGAAGTGCAATACCAGCCCCACTGCAAGCCCGACCAACATCAGGACAATGCCCAATCCGGTCGAGAACACCACGAACATGAATATGAAGTGGACGAAGAAATTTCCGACGTCTCGCAGGAACAGCGTCATTCTCATGCCTCCACTTAATTCATTCGTCGTCGTGGGCCCTGATTCAATGCTTCGCAGGGCCTTGGCATACCCGTAAGTTGTAGGGGTTCCAAAGACACACCCGACCCGCCCGGTCGCTCAAAGAGGGTGATTGCTATGTGCTGTAGGCCGAATTCTCGATTACGTACCCTTCCGTGAGATCGCAGCCCCAGGCCGACGCAGTGCCCTCGCCCGACCCGACGCGGACCTTGATTCGCACCTCTTCCTCGCTCATGGAACTGACGACTGCGTCCTTCAAGTACGCGATGCTCATTCCTTCGTGGACAATGTGGATCTCGTTGACAAAGATGTCCACGTCGGACTCCTCGAAGTCGATGCCGCTGTTGCCGAGGGCCATCATGACGCGGCCCCAATTCGGGTCCCGCCCGTAGATCATCGCCTTTACGAGGAGTGAGGATACGATCTTTCGAGCGGCGAGACGGGCTTCCGGCAACGTGCAAGCGCCCTCGACCGTCACTTCGACGAGGCGCGTGGCTCCCTCACCGTCTCGGGCCATCTCCTTGGCTAACTCGACGCAGCCATAGGTGAGCGCCTCCTGGAAGTTTTCTCCCTCAGGAGTGCCTCCACAAATCTCGTCGCCCCCTGCCCTGCCGTTCGCAAGAACGACTAGGGTGTCGTTGGTACTCTGGTCACCGTCCACGTCGATCATGTTGAAGGACGCGTCGGCCGCGTTCTTGAGAGACTGCTGCAAGAAGGACGGCTCTACCGCCGCATCGGTCGTGATGAACGAGAGCAAGGTCGCCATATTGGGGTGAATCATGCCCGATCCCTTGGCACACCCGCCGATGACTATCTCACGGCCATCGATCTGAGTTGAGATCGCGACCTCTTTGGGATGGGTATCGGTCGTCATTATCGAGCGAGCGAAGCTGTTCCCGCCGTCATCGCTGAACATGATGTTTCCGAGATTCTGCCTCACCAGGGCCATGGGAAGCTCGACGCCGATGAGTCCGGTGCTTCCGATGAGGACTTCCTCGGCATCAACATCCACGTGAGCAGCGGCGAGGGCGGTCATCTCCTCGGCGTCGGTGAGGCCCTGGTGTCCGACCGAGCAGTTGGCGCAGCCGCTGTTGGCGACGATTGCCCGGGCGCTGCCGCTGGCGATCCGGCGTCTGCTAAGCGTGACGGAAGGCGAGAGCACCTTGTTTTGGCTGAATACTCCCGCTGCCGACGCGGGCGAGTCGGACACGACTATGCCGAGATCGAAGACACCATCGCCGGCGGTTTTGATTCCGGCATGTACGGCGCCCGCCGTGAATCCCTGGGCCGACGCCACCCCGCCACGATGGATCAGCTGTATCACCGCGCTCATCCAGGATACCCCGATTCCATATGTTCGACCGCCTCGCGGCGGGCTAGAAAAAGTATAGCAGGTTAGGGCCTTGACGCGCTAGGCGAGAACGCCTTTGACAGCTACGAGAGCCGTAGCAGGCGTATGTCCCGTTTCAGGCGACCATTCCAGAGGAGGCCACATAGGAAATCGGCACGCCAACCAAACTTAGCCTCCACGCCTCTGGATACCGGCCTTCGCCGGTATATCGGTTGTGGGGAGGTCCGTACCGACTTGAAGCAAAGGAGGCGGTCACGACACGGGCTGTCTGGCGTGATCGAGTACGGGCGGATTTACAAGATTGTCGGGCATCTGGCCGTTAAAGACACGGACGACCTCGCCAGCGGCGCGTTGCTCCAACTCGACAGTAGCCTCTTGCGAGAAGAAGGCCGTGTGCGGCGTGACGATCACGTTGTCGAGTTGAATGATTCGGTGATCGAGCGGAGGGTCGATGTCGACCAAGACGTCCAGACCGGTGCCTGCAATCTTGCCCGTAGTCAGGGCATCGTACAGAGCGTCCTCGTCGATCAGTCCGCCGCGCGCGCAGTTGATGAGGAAGGCGTCTTCGCGCATCAGGTCGAACTGGGCTGTACTCATCATGTTCGCGGTAGGTGGAATCAGCGGCGAATGCAGCGTGACGAAGTGGGACTCCCGCAGGAGGTCGTCAAACTCAACTTTGCGGGCGCCGACGGCGGCCATGTCTTCCTCGCTCACGAACGGGTCGGAGGCGATGGTCTCCATGCCGAACGCCTTGGCCTTTTGAGCGGCTGCACGTCCGATGCGTCCGAAGCCCACGACGCCGAACGTCTTGTCCCGGAGGCGCATGATCCGAAAACCTAGTCCGGCATTGCCCCAGCCATTGCGCTTGGTGTCGTCGTTGTGCATGACGATGCGGCGGTTCCATCCGAGCATCATGCCAATGACGTGGTCGGATACCTCGTCGACACAGTAGTCGGGAACGTACGTGACGACGATGCCGAGCTCGGTAGCCGTGTCCACCGCGATGTTATCAACACCCACGCCGTAGCGGCTTATGACGACGCAACGCTCCGCCGCCCTCACGACGTTCTCTGTCACCTTGGCGAAGCACGTCATGATGCCGTCTACCTCCCTGGCGAGCTCAATGAGAGTGTCCTCATCGCCCGAGGGCGCGACGATTAGCTCCGCCCCGGCCGCCTCGATGACCTCCCGCTCAGGGTCGGTCGTCGGCCAAACGTAGTCGGTTACCAATACTCTCTTCGTCATAATCGCGCTCCCAACGTAAACTTGCTGCGAACGCCATTGTAGCGCATTTTCAAGACATTGCCTTTGCTGCTAAATGGGAGAAAGGCTTGCACCTGCAAACCCATTTGGGCTAGAATATCTGCAAACCAAAAACGACCTTTAAGGCAGTCCCGCGAGGCTGGCAAGGCGTGAACGGTGCCGTCCCATTTCAATGATGGGCTACCGACTTCGGCCCTCTGCCACCTCCGGCAAGAGGGTTTTTTCGTGGCTGAATCGTCCCCTGGCACAGCACAGGAATCATCGCAGACAGGCGGTCGACAGGTGCTCGACCGCGAGCAGATGCGTCGCGCCCTCATCCGTATCGCCCATGAGATCCTCGAAGGGAATATGCGCGAGCCCGACATCGTGATCGTCGGCATCCATTCGGGAGGCGTACACCTGGCCCAACGGACCGCCGACTTCATCGAGGAATTCGAGGGAAAGAGGCCGCCGGTCGGACAGCTCGACATCGGCCTGTATCGTGATGATCTTAGTCGGCGAGGTCGGCCCGTGATGCGCCCGACGAGCA
The DNA here is from genome assembly GCA_965247555.1 of Dehalococcoidia bacterium. Classification (GTDB taxonomy): domain Bacteria; phylum Chloroflexota; class Dehalococcoidia; order Lucifugimonadales; family VXLM01; genus VXLM01. The sequence goes on from CBDFHR010000009.1 coordinate 1,991,841, forward strand.
TCCCCGTACCGATCGAGGGAAGACCGGTTGTTCTGATCGACGATGTACTGTACACGGGACGAACCGTGCGGGCGGCCCTGGACGCGCTCAATGATTTTGGAAGGCCCAGTCGCGTCCAGCTTGCCGTCCTGATCGATCGAGGGCACCGGGAGCTGCCGATCCGCGCCGACTATGTAGGGCGGAACATACCGACTTCGCTCGACGAGGAGGTGCGAGTGCATCTCAGCGAGACCGGGGGCGACGACGAGGTTGTCCTGCTGAGGAGGCGGTCATGACTACGAGGGGTTCCGGTCTTCCAATGGGAGCGGAGGGTACACGGTCCCATTTGTCCAACCGCCGGCACGTGCTCGACCTCGACGACTTCTGCCGCGAGGAGATCGAGGAAGTGCTGCAGAACGCGGACGTGATGAAGGAGGTCCTGAGCCGGGACATTCGGAAGGTGCCTACTCTGCGGGGTAAGACGATCTACACGCTCTTCTATGAGGCGAGCACGCGGACACGGGCATCGTTTGAGCAGGCGGGCAAGGTGATGAGCGCGGACGTGATCAACGTGTCCGCCGGGGGCTCCAGCGTGGAGAAAGGCGAATCGCTCTACGACACTGCGCTCACGCTCCAGGCCATGAACGCCGATATGATCATCATGCGACATGCACACCCCGGCGCGCCGTATTTCCTGGCGCGCAACTTGGACGCGCCCATCATCAACGCGGGGGACGGGGCACACGCCCACCCGACGCAGGCGCTCCTCGATATATACACGATGCAGTCGCACTTGGGACGAATCGAAGGTCTGAAGGTGGCGATCGTCGGCGATATTCTGTACAGCCGCGTTGTTCGCTCAAATCTCTGGGGCCTCACCCAAATGGGGGCGAACGTGACCTTGTGCGGGCCTCCCACGCTGATGCCACCGGACTTCCTGCGGGGGTTCCCGGAGAAACACCCCTTTGCGGGGGTCACTGTCGAGACCAGTGTCGATGCCGCCGTCGAGGAGGCGGACGTGGTGATGGCCTTGCGTCTACAGATCGAACGGCAGCGGGCCGGCCATTTACCGAGCCTTAGGGAATATTCTCGGATGTACGGCATCAATGCCAGACGAATGAAGTTAGCCAAGCCCAACGCTCTCGTGATGCACCCTGGCCCAATGAACGAGGGGGTGGAGATCGACGCGGACGTCGCGCACGGGGCCGCATCGGTCATCGAGGAGCAGGTTACGAACGGCGTAGCCGTGCGAATGTCCCTGTTGTACAGCTTAGTAACGTCGAACGGAAGCGACACGTGACAACCATGACCGAACCGCAACTGCGCGATCGGGCCACTGCTGTAGTAATTCGTGACGGCAAGGTATTGCTTGTGCTGGGCCGCGGGCCGGTCTACATGATGCCGGGAGGCGGAATCGAGCAAGGGGAGTCTGCGGCGGAGGCCGTTGCGCGAGAGCTTTTCGAGGAGACCGGCCTGACGGCGACGCAAACGGACTACCTGTTCATAGTGGAGACGGCGACAAATAGGCACCACGTGTTTCTCATCGACTCGACCGGCGAAGTGGATATTGGAAACACGCCCGATGGTGAGACAATCGGCGGATTCCTTTGGTGGGACCGTCAAGAGGCAATTGAAGCCTTTGGACACGTAGAAGCCATACTTGAAAGGCTTTGAGTCTATGACCTCTGTCAGACGCATACTCATCAAGGGCGGTCGCGTGATCGACCCCTCACAGAGCATCGATAAGGTCGCAGACGTGGCTATTGCGGACGCCAAGATTCTCGGCGTCGACAGCGGCATTGAATTGGAGCACGCCGAGGTCATAGACGCCACAGGGATGATCGTCTGTCCCGGATTCATCGACCTGCACACTCACCTCAGGGAGCCGGGTTTCGAGTACAAGGAGACCATTGCCACGGGTACGACAGCGGCGGCTCGAGGTGGATTCACGACCGTATGCGCCATGCCGAACACGAGCCCGGTAATGGACTCCCGCTCCATCGTGGAATTCGTGCTCACGAAGGCGGCCGAAGAGGGAGTCGTCCGCGTTCTGCCCATCGGCGCGGTTACGAAGGGTAGCAAAGGCAAGGAACTCGCCGAGATGGGCGAGCTTGCGGAGGCGGGCGCAATCGGGTTCAGCGACGACGGGCATCCCGTGTCGGACGACAATGTGATGCGACAGGCCCTCGGCTACGCTTCATCTCTCGGTCTACCAATCATCAACCACGCGGAGGTCACGTCGCTCTCAAGCGGGGGCGTTATGAACGAGGGCTGGGTCGCGACGCGGCTCGGTCTCAAGGGCATTCCTAACTCCGCAGAGGAGATCATGGTCGCGCGGGACATCGAGCTTGCCCGTCTCACCGGCGGTCGTGTCCACATCGCCCACGCAAGCACGGCGGGCACAATTGATCTCGTTCGGCGGGGCAAGGACGATGGTGTGGACGTCACCTGCGAGGTAACTCCACACCATCTGACGCTCACCGATGAAACGGTCATGGGTCTCTTGAGCGCAGGCGGGCAATTCGACACTCTCACAAAGGCCGCTTATGACACCAACTCCAAGGTTGCGCCTCCGCTGCGCTCGCGTAAGGATGTGGAGGCGATGGTCGAAGCTCTCAGAGAGGGAGTCATCGACTTCATAGCTACGGATCACGCGCCGCACGGCACTGTAGACAAACAGACGACGTTTGAAGACGCCGCGAACGGCATCAGCAATCTCGAAACCGCGCTTGGGTCGGTCATGTCGCTCGTACGCGCCGGCGCCGTTCCCCTACCCGTCCTCATCGAGAAGCTGACGGCCTCACCCGCCCGTTTTCTCGGGCGGAGCGATCTCGGTACGCTTAGGGCAGGCTCACCGGCTGACGTTACGATCATCGATCCTGAAGCGGGGTGGGTCGTCGACCCGTCGTGTTTCGCCTCCAAGGGCATGAACACCCCGCTGGCTGGGGCGACGCTGAAGGGCCGGGTGGTGGCGACGGTGTTCGGGGGGCGGGTAGTGTATCGGTGTTCGGAGACTTAAGCGAGATCGCCAAGAAGCCACAGAGGAACTTACATGGAAGACATCAAACTATGGGAACTCGACGGCTCTCAAGCTACGCCGTTGAGCTCGAACATCCAACTGGAGTCGGAGCAACTCCTTGAAGATACCCTTGTCGCGAACCCAAACCTACTGCTAGATGGTCTGAAACTGGTGGGGCGGCAAATGCCCACCGAGGGCGGTCCGCTCGATCTGCTGGGCGTCGATGGAGACGGCCGGCTGGTCGTGTTCGAGTTGAAGCGCGGCACGTTGTCGCGGGATGCCGTCGCGCAGGTCATCGACTACGCCTCTGACCTCAATGACATGGACTTGGGTGCTCTCGCCGATCACATATCCGAAAGGTCGGGTGTGGGCGGCATTGACGAGATTGAAGACTTTCAAGAGTGGTACGACGGTCGAGGTTTTGGTGAGTTGGAGTCGCTGAAGCCGTTGCGCATGTTCCTCGTCGGTCTGGGCGTCGACGACCTGACGGAGCGAATGGTGAGGTTCCTTGCCGAGAACAGCGATTTGGATATCTCGTTGCTGACCTTTCACGGCTTCGACTACGACGGCAAGACCATCCTTGCCAAGCAGGTGGAGGTGGAAGGACCCGCAGAACCCGATCGCCGTTCGATTAGGCGGCGTAGGGGTATGACGGAATTAAAAGAGGAATTCGACAGGCAAGTGGCAAGCTATGGAGTGCGAGTTTTGATAGACGCAGTTCGAGACATGTTCAAGGAAAATTGGCCTACATCTACGGAACGCATAGGAGTCCATGGACTCACTATCCAACTTCCTGAAGCATCTCGTAGGCAATATGCACGCATTGATGCTTGGGGAGAGGAATCAATAGGGTTAGTTTTCTTCCCACGCACCAAGGCGTTGTGCTTGGATGAGTTCAGAGGACCCCTAGGCCAGATTACACATTACACATGGCCGAAAAATCGAGAGCCTTTGGAAGATCCCAAGACGGAGATTCAGTTTCGGTTGACTGCGGAAGAATGGCAGCAGCATCAAGAGAGCTTGACCGCCCTCGTTCAGTCGGTATACGCGGCTTGGCGGAATAAAGGTCAGGACGAAGATCCGGACTCGGCGTAGCTAGGCGGAAGACTGAGGTGCGAGATGTTAGGGTTTGAACGAATAACTTTCGATCCGGACGTGATGGGCGGTCGCGCGTACATACGAGGTATGCGTGTGACGGTCTCCCTTGTACTAAACTTGGTTGCCAACGGAATGTCGACGGAAGAGATAATGGAGGCATACCCGTACCTGGAACCCGAAGACGTAGGCCAAGCTCTGCGATATGCCGCATCTCAGAGAGACTAACAGCCAACGAATATGACTGTCACATCTGCACACCTCGTGCTCGAGGACGGCTCCGTGTACCGGGGGGAGGCGTTTGGGGCTGGGCGCTCGGCTCATGGCGAGGTGGTGTTTAGCACCTCGATGACCGGGTACCAGGAGATGCTCACCGATCCGTCATTTGCGGGGCAGATCGTGGTGCCGACCTATCCGCTTATCGGCAACTATGGGATCAATGAGCGGGACTTCGAGTCCGCGAGGGTGCAGGTTGCCGGGTTCGTCGTGCGGGAGCATTCTGCGCGCCCCAGCCATACGCTGAGCACGTCGACGCTCGATGAGTTCCTGAAAGCGCAGGGAGTGACCGGCATCAGCGGGGTTGACACACGGGCCATAACCAGAAGGCTGCGCACGCGCGGGGTAATGAAGGGTTTGATAGCCGTTGATGAGACGCCGGAGCGGGCACTCGCCCGCCTGCACGACCTCCCCGACTACGGGGACACGGACTTCGTTCAGCGCGTATCGACGGCAGAGCCATACGACTGGGATAACCCCGTCACGACCGACAATTCGGATGTCCGGGAAAGGCCGTTTCGCATCCTGGTTGACGACTGCGGCCTGAAGTACAACATTCTGCGAATGCTCAGGGCGCGGGGCTGCGAGGTGAAGGCCTTGCCCGCCAGGACGACCGCCGATGACATCCTGGCGCTCAAGCCGGACGGCGTGGTGATGTCACCGGGCCCCGGCGACCCGGAACTGCTCGACTACGCGGTTGAGGCGGCACGAGGCATCGCTGGCAGGGTGCCCATTCTCGGCATTTGCCTGGGCAACCAGATGATCGGGCGGGCCTTCGGCGGCAAGACGTTCAAGCTCAAGTTCGGCCACCGCGGGGCGAACCATCCCGTCAAGGACCTCGCGACGGGCCGCGTCTACATTACCGCGCAAAATCATGGGTACGCAGTCGACCCCGACTCCCTACCCTCGGAGCTACAAGTCAGCCACGTCAATCTCAACGACGGCACGGTGGAAGGTCTTCGACACACGACAATGCCTATCATGACCATCCAGTACCACTCCGAGGCATCACCCGGCCCACTGGACAACGAGTACATCTTCGACCGGTTCATTGATATGGTGCGAGAGAGTGATGAGAGATAACGATGATACGAGCTAATGAGGACATGAGATGCGTACAACCATAACTATCGACTGCGCATTGCTGGAAGAATTAGTGGAAATGACCGGTGAGAAGTCAAAGAGCGCCGCGCTTAGCACGGCCGCGGAGGAATACGTGCGTAGTAAGAAACTGAGGGACCTTAAGGATTTCTGGTTGGGAATTCGTGTCGATAACTTCCGAGATGAGAATAAAGAGGTCGACTTGCGGCGATTCCTTGATCTAAATGCCCTCAGGAAACAGGATGGCATTAGCTGACGTGTCTGTTTCGATCAACGCGCAAGGCACGCGCAAATCATCTGCTTACCGTGAGTTCTGGCGCCCCTTCGACGAACGAGAGACCCATGTGGCAGGTCCGGTGGCGACGTGAAGTCCGCGCTCTTGGGCATCAAGGCCATATCGTTTGACGTGGACGGGACTCTCTGGGACTTCGAGGGGACATTGTGGCGTGCTCTCGAGGCGGCATTGCGGGAGGTCCGGCGGATCGACCCCGAGGGTACGAGCGGCCTCACGGTCGATTTTCTCGATCAGGCTTGGCTTGTGGAGCGCGACCGACAACTGGGAACGATAACCGACCTCGTCCAGCTGCGACACGACGCGATGCGTCGGGCATTTGCCGGAATCGACACGCCGGACAACGATTTGGCTGATCGAGCCACCGACGCCTACGTCCAGGAGAGAAACCGCGGCAATCGCCCGTTTGACGACGTTGTGCCAAGCCTCGAAGCTCTGCGCGGAATGTACACGCTTGGAACATTGACGAACGGCAGTATGCGCCCGGAACGGCTGGGTCTGGAGAAGTTCTTCGACTTCCTCGTGATGTCAGTCGAGCACGGCGGCATCGAGAAGCCCGACGCGCGCATCTTTGATATCGCAGTCCAAGAGGCCAATTGCGAACCACACGAGCTTCTTCACGTCGGAGACCATATCGAGTATGACGTCCGAGGCGCCAACGATGCCGGCGTCAGAAGCGTATGGCTCAATCGCAACGGCGAGAGTTCCACAAAAGGCGTGAAGCCCGATCTCGAAGTAACATCGCTGCGGGAACTAACGGACGCTCTATTGTCTGTCTCCAGCCGAATCCAATGAACATGCCACACGGCTCGCAAGGATCTCAAACGTAATGACATCGACCAAGCCACGAAAGGTTCTCGTGATCGGCTCCGGGCCCATCGTGATCGGGCAGGCCGCCGAGTTTGACTATGCCGGGACTCAGGCGTGTAAGGCACTTCGCGAGGAGGGTGTGACTACCGTTCTCGTCAACTCGAACCCGGCAACGATTATGACGGACGAGGATATCGCCGATGTTGTGTACATCGAGCCGCTGACCGTCGAGGTGGTGGAGCGGATCATCGCGCGGGAAAAGCCCGACGGGCTGCTCCCGACGCTCGGAGGACAGACCGGTCTGAATCTTGCCGTTGATCTCGCCGACGCGGGAGTGCTGGACGCGCACAACGTTCGTCTGTTGGGAACGCCGCTTGATTCGATCCGCAAGGCGGAAGACCGCGATTTGTTCCGTCAGCTTCTGCTGGACATCGTCGAGCCCGTCCCGCCGAGTCAGACCGTTGGATCTATGGAGGAGGCGCTAGCGGCGTTTGAGGAGCTGGGGCTTCCGTTGGTCGTGCGACCGGCGTATACGCTCGGTGGCACCGGAGGGGGTATAGCTAATACCGTCGATGAGTTCGAGCGCATCGTCGGTTCGGGGCTGGCCGCGAGTCCTATCGACCAGGTGCTTCTGGAAAAGTCCCTCGTAGGATGGAAGGAGATCGAGTACGAGGTGATGCGGGACGCGGCCGACAACTGCATCACCGTTTGCAACATGGAGAACATCGACCCGATGGGCGTGCACACGGGAGACAGCATCGTCGTCGCGCCCAGCCAAACGCTCTCCGACAAGGAGTATCAAATGCTCCGGTCGGCAGGGCTGAAGATCATCCGGGCGCTTGGTATCGAGGGCGGGTGCAATATCCAGTTCGCGCTGGAACCGGGGGATGTCGTCGGGGCTACCCTGCCCGGAGGTGGCAGGCAGGAAAGCCCGTACTACGTCATCGAAGTGAACCCGCGTGTAAGTCGCAGTTCGGCGCTCGCCAGCAAGGCGACAGGCTATCCGATTGCCCGCGTTGCCGCGAAGATCGCGACGGGCAAACGGCTCGATGAAATTCCAAACGCGGTCACGCAGAAAACCGTTGCTGCGTTTGAACCGGCCCTCGACTACTGCGTAGTCAAGATTCCACGCTGGCCGTTCGACAAGTTCCCCAGCGGCGACCGGACGGTCACGACGCAGATGAAAGCTACCGGCGAGGTCATGGCTATCGACAGGTCGTTCGAAGCGGCCTTCCAGAAGGCCGTCAGATCTTTAGAGATCACGGGACGATCCATCTTGTGGGAAGCATCAAAGTGGCCTCAAGACCTCGAAAACTGGGAGACGAGTCTCCCCCTCCAGCCGAACGACGAACGGCTCTGGGCCCTGCTGTTCGCGCTGCGGCGGGGAGTTACGCCGGAAGCGCTTTCGCGCGTTACCGGCATCGACCCTTGGTTTACCCGCGCGTTCGAGAACATCGTCCACATGGAGGCACGTCTCTTGGGCGAGACATTGACGCATGAACTCCTATGGCAGGCCAAACGGGTCGGCTTCGGCGATGACCGCATAGGAATGCTGACCGACCGCACTCATGAACAGGTACGCTCCCTGCGCCAGCGGTGGGACATCCGGCCCGTCTACAAGATGGTCGACACGTGCGCGGCGGAATTCGAGGCCCAAACGCCATACTTCTACAGTACCTACGAGCAAGAGAACGAGGCGGAACCGCTTCCCGCGCCAAAGGCCGTGGTGGTAGGGAGCGGCCCCATACGCATTGGGCAGGGCATCGAGTTCGACTACTGCTCCGTTCACGCCGCCTGGGCGCTTCAGCGGGAGGGCATCAAGAGTATCCTCGTGAACTCCAACCCGGAGACGGTATCGACCGACTTCGACACCAGCGACCGTCTGTACTTCGAGCCGCTCGATGAGGAGAGCGTCCGCGACATCATCGAGAACGAGGTATGGGAGCACGACGCCGGGGATGCGGGCGGTACTGAAGGCGCGGTCCCCCCGACCGTCGTGCAGTTCGGGGGACAGACGGCCATCAACCTCTCGCAGGTGCTCGATCAGGCCAAGCTTCCCATCCTCGGCTCAACCGCAGGTTCCATCGACACGGCATCCGACAGGCATCTCTTCGAGGAGTTTCTCGCTCGGATCGGTATACCCAATCCACCGGGTGCGGCCGTCTCGACCGTGGAACAAGCGTTGAACGTAGCCCAGGAGATCAAGTACCCCGTTCTCGTGCGGCCGTCGTACGTGCTCGGCGGACGCGCGATGGAGATCGTGCAGAACGCGACTGAGCTACTCAAGTACTGGTCGGAGGCCGTTTCCGCGGCAGAGGGCAGGCGCGTACTCATCGACAAGTACTTTGAAGGCAGAGAGGTGGAGGTTGACGCGGTATGCGACGGCGAAACGGTGCTGGTGCCCGGCATCATGGAGCACGTTGAGCGGGCGGGAGTCCACAGCGGCGATTCGACAGCGATCTATCCCGGCCTCACACTTTCGGAGGAAGAGGTCGACACTATCGTCGACTACACCCGCCGGATTGGGTTGGCGCTGGACGTGCGCGGACTCATGAACATCCAGTATGTCGTCGTGGGGGGCGACGCCTACCGGACGCCAAATCGTCCCTCTTCGGGTAACGGCACGGGCGGCGACTCAAAAGGACCCGAAGAAACGAGAGTCTACGTGATCGAAGTCAACCCTCGCTCCAGCCGGACGATCCCGTTTATCTCGAAGGTTACCGGCGTGCCGATGGTGCGTCTCGCGGTCAACGCTATGACGGGCAAGACGCTGAAGGAGCAAGGGTACAAGGGGGGTTTGTGGAAGCGGCAGAAGCTCGTTGCGGTCAAGGCGCCAGTGTTCTCGATGTCCAAGCTCGTGGGCGTCGACTCCTACCTCGGCCCGGAGATGAAGTCTACCGGCGAGGTGATGGGCATCGATACCGAGTTCCGGCCTGCCTTGGCAAAGGCTCTGATGGCGGCGGGGATGATGCTTCCGCCGAAGGGAGCCATCCTGCTCAGCATTGCAGACCGACACAAGGCCGACGCCGTAACGATGGTCAAAGACCTCGCCGAGCTGGGCTACTCAATCTACGCCACCAACGGGACCGCGACAATGATCCTGGCGCTGGGCATCGACGTGACGACCGTGCCGAAGGCGCACGAGCCGGGTCATCCCAACACCGTTGACATCGTGGCCAACGGGACTGTGCAGGCGGCAGTGAACACCGTGACAGGCGACCGGACGACCCTCGAGGACGGATTCGAGATACGTCGGGCCGCGGCGGAAGCGCGCATTCCCTGTTTCACGTCGCTCGATACCGCGCGGGCGGCAGTGGAGAGCCTGGCGTCCGGCCAAGGCGGCTACAGCGTCAGGCCATTGCCGGAGTATCGGGGTACGGGGTGACTTTACTTCACCGCCATGACTGTTGCGCAAGGGTCTCGATGCACGAGAACTACGACAGCAAAACGCGCCGTTCTGCACTTCTTCCGAACTATAGCCTTGCTAGTCATCATCACGAGGCGAGGGGTTTACAAGGCCCGTGGCGAGAGATATCGGCACCAGACGTTCCAGCTCGTCGAGGGTCCATGCGCCGTCTTTGTGGATGGTCTTGACCGGCCGTCGCGGCGAAAAGAGCGAAGTACCCCAGCCATGCGTGCCGATCACTTGGCCGGTGATGTCGGTGGCGGCATCGGTGCAGAGGTAGACGATCTTGGGGGCGTTGCTTTCCGGGACCAATGCCTCGTCCGGCTCCGGGGAGGCCACGAGGTCGGCGACGGGGTAGCTGTCGGGCCGGTTGGCCGCCTGCTCGCGCAGCCATTCGACCGCGCTTTCGGGTATCGACTCAACCATCCGAGTGCGTCCACCCGGATAGACGGCGTTCACCGTTATCCCGTGCTGTCGGAGCTCGTTGGCGGCTGAGCGGGCCAGACCGACGATGCCCTCCTTGGCGGCGGAGTAGTTGGTCTGACCGGGCGATCCCAGAGCGGAGATCGACGAGAACAGGACGATGCGTCCGTAACGTTGGTCGATCATGTGCGGGACGCAATGTCGCACCATATTGAACGAGCCGTAGAGGTGGACTCGCACAACGGAGTCCCACTCTTCTTCGCTCATGTTGAAGATCATGCGGTCTCGGAGAATGCCGGCGGCGTTGACGAGGATGTCGAGCCTGCCGAACTCTTCTATTGCAGTGCGGACGACCCGCGCCGCAGAACCGAATTCCGCGACGGAATCGTAGCTTGCGATGGCCTGCCCGCCGTCCTCCTTGATCTCGCCGACGACGAGGTCGGCGGGTGTTGCGGACGACTCCGAACCGTCCACACTGCCACCAAGGTCATTGACGACGACCGCGGCGCCTTCTTCAGCAAGGAGCTTCGCCACGCCGCGGCCTATCCCGCGTCCAGCGCCGGTTACGATCGCCACTCTCCCTGTCAGTCGATTGCCCATCACTTGCAGTACATAACGTTTTCGCCCCGAACTCGCAGGCATTTGTATTTGAGACCAGCCTTGGACTCATCAATTGCGGCCTTGACATTGGCTGCGACCTCGGGTGATACCCAACTCGTCCAGACATCTTCGTGGCGCTTCAAGAACATCATGCCCGCGACGCTTGCGGAAACACCAACACGGCCACCCCTTATCTGGGATGCGAGACTGGACAGGGCTTCCTCGTCGGCCTCGACCTTGGTCAAGAGGTCGTACACAGGAGGAGCCGTCTCCTTCAGCTGGGCTCGCGCGCCTATCCTGACATCGGATGACTCGCCGAAGAGGGAGCCGACATCGATGACCTCGCCGGACTCCAAAAGCCGCTCGAACTGCGGAGAAGGCTCGGTTCGCGCCACCTCAAGCACCACGTCCACGTCGCCCGATTGGAGGGCGGCCGCGTAGTCACTCGCTTCTATCTCCACCAGTTCGGTCTCATACAGCATCCCCTGGACGATGATGTACCCAACGATGAAGTTCTCCATCTGAACGGCGGGGTCGTCCCACTGTGCGAAGGTGACTTTCCCGTTGTAGTCGAATCCGAAGATGTCTGTCGGTTCATTCGAGGCTTCAGGCTCAACTGTGGTGTCGGTAGTTGATTCAGTCTCAACTGCGGTGTCGGTCGCCGCCTCAGGTTGTTCGGGCGTGTCGGAAGGCACAGGAGTCGGGGTGAAGAGTTCTTGGGCCGACAGGAGCGGATCATCCCTGGCGGACGAGCAGGCGAAGACTACCGCCGCAAGCAGGACAATTGTGGCGGAGGCAGCAAGTCGTTTAGTTGACGTGCGTTGATCCATTGGGCTACTCGAATAGGGCCGGAAAGAGGTTGTCCATCTCGTCCATCGTAGACAGCTCCCACTTGTGAAAGCTGCGCGCGATTGAGGGGTTGGAATACGTCCATACGTCGCCGCCGTCTACGCCGAATACGATGCCATTGACGTGCGACGAGACATCCAGACAGAGCGTGCCCGCCAGCGCCGCGGCGGTGTCCAGTCCATTTTCGGACGTTTCGGACATTGCTATGACGTTGCTCGTTACGCCGTACCTGCCGAGGTCGCGGGCGGCCGTCCTGGTCATGCCAACAATGCCCTCTGAAGCTGCAGCCGAAGCAGTCCGGCCTTGGTCGCCGAGGCCGTCGTTTGAGGCGATTGTGACAACACGCCCACTGCGTTGCTGCCGGAACTGCACGCTGGCCGCGCGGGTCGGCATGAACGCGCCTTTCAGGGTGTGGCGTACCACGTGATCGAAATCCTCGGTGGTCGTCTCCACGAGGGGAAGATCACAGTACAATAGGCGAACGTTTACAAGAATATCGAGGCCACCGAAAGTCTCGACGGCGCGCGCGACGACTCCCTCCGCGCCATCGGTGGTCGAAACATCACCGGAGTCGGGGACGGCGGCTCCTCCCAGTCGATTAGTCTCCTCCGCAACACTTTGCGCCGCTCCGGCGTCGAAATCGTTCACGACGACCGACGCGCCTTCCCGGGCGAAGAGGGTGCACACGGCACGACCAGCTCCCTGGCCAGCGCCGGTCACAATCACAACTTTCCCATGAAATCGCTGCAATAGGAATCCTCTCGGCTTCCTCGATGCCGTTCATACTATATCAGTCGGGGCGGGCCTGTCTTGAAAGGCGGATTGAACATGGAGTAGAAATCAGGGAGCAGATGGTGCGGATTTAGTTTGTCTATTGAATTCGGAGTTAGAGCGGTCCGCTCGTGTGAAAGTAGTCTTCGCTAGACGATTCAGGTCGCCTCGACGGAGGGCTTGTTTGTTGGGACATTTGGGGACATTTGGGGACATTCGCGGCATCGGCTGTAAGGGACTGCCCGACGAACGGGAGTCCGATTTGCGTGATTAAATAATAGTGCGCATGTTCTGATTCGTCAAATCGACGCGCCGGGAATTAGAGCGGAAGTCACCTCAGAGAACATGGAAAGCACAGAATAGAGGCTAAGGTCGATGTCAGGACGCGGGCTACTCCGGCTGTTCGAGGCCAAATGTCGTATGCAGTGCACGGGCAGCGTCGCCAACACGGGCAGCGTCGACGACGCAGGTGATGCGGATTTCCGAGGTGGTTATCATCTCTATGTTGATGCCCTCGTCGGCGAGGGCACGGAACATGCGGCTGGCGTACCCTGGTGCATTCTGCATGGCGGCCCCGACGACGCTGACCTTGGCAAGGTTGTCCGTCCTGATCACATCGTTCGCCCCGATCGTGTAGGCGACGTTACGCACGATTTCCAGGGCGCGGTCGGCGTCGTCGCCGCTCACGGTGAAGGCGAGGTCGGTGGTGTCCCTGACGGAGGCGTTCTGGACGACGATATCGACGCTGATGTCGGCGTCCGCGAGGGGTTCGAGGAGGCTTGCCGAGATGCCGGGCCGGTCGACGATGCCGGTAACGGTGATCTTTGCCACGTTTCGATCGGTGGCGACGGCGCGCGCTCTATTGCGAATCTCCCCTACCCTCGGTTCCATGTCGGCTCCCCTGTGAATGAGTGTTCCCGGCGCGTCTACGAAGCTGGACGCCACCACGATCGGCACCTGGTACTGCATGGCAAGCTCGATGGAGCGCGGCTGCATCTTCGCGCCCAAGCTGGCCATTTCGAGCATCTCGTCGTAGCCGACTTCATCCAGCTTGCGGGCGTTTGGCACATGCCGGGGGTCGGCGGTGTAGATGCCCTCGACGTCGGTATAGACCTCGCAGCGGTCGGCCTGAATCGCGGCTGCAACGGCGACGGCGGAGAGGTCGGACGCTCCCCTGCCAAGGGTCGTGACATCCATGTCCTCGGTGATGCCCTGAAAGCCCGCGACTACCACGACGCGACCGACTTCCAATTCGTCTTGGATGCGTCCGGCCTCGACGGCGGCGATTCGGGCCTTGCCGTACCGCGAGTCGGTGCGGATGCCCGCCTGAGCGCCGCTGAGGCTCACGGCGTCGAGCCCGAGCGACTTAAGCGCCATGGCGACGAGGGTGCAACTCATCTGCTCACCCGTAGACAGCAGCGCGTCCAACTCCCTGGACTCCGGTCGGCTCGACACCTGGCCGGCCAGCTCGATGAGTCTGTCGGTGGTGTCTCCCATCGCCGAGACGACGGCGACCACGCTGTCGCCGCGGTGACTTGCGGACGCGACACGTCGTGCCACGCCTTTGATCTTCTCGGCGTCGGCGACCGAAGTTCCGCCGTATTTTTGTACGATTGTAGCCATAGTGTGAGCGGGCGTCGGGTTTCCGCGCAGGCTGTTCGATCCCCTCATACCAGTTTACCGCTTCCTGCGGTGATTACAAAATTGGGGTTGGGGTAGTTTTCGAGGATCGCAATTTGCGTCGATCCGATCGGAGAACACTACGGGAGAGTCATGTCTGGCCGCAGACTCATCTGGACTCCGGCCCCGTATCGGGGTACGGGGTGACGTTCTTTCACAGGAATGACGGGGACGGTGGGTCCGGATTTCCACGAGAGGCACACCTGCCCTGATGAATCAGGTTTCGAGCCGTTTGACCGGTGATCGCCGGTCTACTAATGTGGACTCGTGCTCCGGAGGGAGCCGCCGAGTCCGCGGAAAGGCCCGAGGCCACCTCACCGTTAGACCGTCAGTTGTCGATCACTCGACGCTCTTTCTGCCTAGTGCACGCGGACCACAGGCGAGAGGAAGGAGTGTCTCATGTCCCCTCAGCTTTTGATGCCGTGCCTGACCCCAACTTCACCAGCAAGACGATCTGGACGGGCGACGGAGGAAGGAAGGAGGCATGAGCGGGTAGAATCTACATCGAAGTGCGACACCGCCGAAAGAAAAAAGAGGGACATCTTTATGTTGGACTGGAAGCGAATCATTGGAATCATCCTTGTCGTTGTCGGCCTGTTCTTGGTCTCTAATACGGCCTTTGCACAGACGCCTCCGGCTGTTGTTGATGACGATGCCTTGATGTCGTTCCTCAATTCCGAAACGGAAGAGGAACGGAAGAGGATAGGATGGACGATGAGGTCATCAGGAGATACGAGGCACTCTCAGAACACGGCAAAGAAATTGTCGTAGAAGCGTGGGCACAGATCGTCGATCAAGCTCCTGAGAGATACTTGAACGATCAGACGGAGTGGCTCATTAATGTGATCCGAGACGCGGATGCTGTTGCGAGTATTGGGTACTTCGTCGTAGATCTATATGCGTCTGAAGGCTATAGTTCTGCGCTGTCGGCAATGTGGGGCGGCAACAGTTGGCTCTTTGCCGCAGTTAAAGCAGAGGGCGAGTATTACGGCGACACCTGCTATTCTGGTATTGAACTAAACTGCATAGTAATTACTGCTAGCCTGCCTCTGCCGGTTAGCCCCGGTACACACTTGGTGCGCAGATGGCATGATGCCGAGTATCCTCCAGTCATCGACAGAATACTTTTTAGCAGGGTCATAATCGACGACTAGGGAGATGCGTGGATGCGACTGATTGCGGCGCTTGTCGCCCTCATATTTTGGGGTTGCGGTCTGACCAGCGATGATCTCGAACCGACCGCAACCCCTGAGCCGGAGTTCGTGAACCTCAGGCCTCCGAATGCCGTTGTAAGTCAGGATGGCCGTAGTTTGGAAATGGATTACCCCTGTCCCTGGATGCTGGCGACATTCTACACTGGACACCCATGGAACAGAGAAGCCGCTTTGATCCATCTACAAAACGAATTGAATGCCCTCATCCCGTCCGAGTTTTTTTCAGGTGCTGAGGTGGATTTCGAGCTCCATCCTCGCGAGGAGCTCATCGACAAGGTGCTCAGTTGTGAATGGGAGAAACAAATATCCCCAGAGACCGAAGCTCAGTTACACGCGGAGAGAGAGCAGCGGAAGCGCGAACAAGAAGAAGAGTGGAAGCGCACTTTGCAAGAGTGGAAGGCGCGGCAGTGAGCCGCGATCAGGCGCATCTCATGGCACGGCTGAAGGAGATGACCGTTGCATAGCAAAGGCCGACTTCTAGTTGCCACGTCTGTTGGCACGCGGCCCATGGAGGGGACAGTTCGGAGTCGGCCTTTGCGCACGCTGTCCCTCACGGGACATCCATGAATAGTATACACAATGCCTAAGACCGGAGTCCGCCCATACGAGACGCAGCAGGGCCGCCGCTGGCTTGCGTACTATCGCAAGGACGGAAAGCAGGTACTCAAGCGAGGATTCCGCACGGCTCGGCAGGCTGAGCGGTGGAGAGCCCATGCGATGCTGAACGCCGACCCGATGCTGTTGGAAGCGCTCTACATAGACCGGCCAATGGACGAGCAGACTCCACTCAAGATCGCTGCGAACATGGCCGAAACCGGCGTCTTCAATCTGTTGCTCGACCGGGGAGCGGACATCAACGGCCAGGTGACTCTTCCGAGCGGAGGCAATGGGGCAAGCACCGTTCTGCATGGAGCGGTCTACAGCGGTTCGGTTGAGATGGTCAGGTTGGCCCTGGACAGAGGCGCAGACGTTAGTCTCACAAACTCGTGGGGGGCGACGCCGCTGGGGACGAACTGGCTGAGCCGGCGACGTACCAATGCTCCGGAGATAAGCGAGATCCTCATCGCGCATGGGGCAAACCCGGAGGACCAGCCTCGAGGAGAATTGATCCATTAGAGTGGTAATCGGCTGGCGGGATGTAGTTCGCATTCAAGGAGACCGCAAGGATCCGCATACGGCTCAAGTAACGGACTCCCGCTCTTGGAGACCATTGCGTAACTCGCCAATGTCCTTGTCATTCCGAGCGCAGCGAGGAATCTAAGATGTCTTGCCATCACATCGCGACGTAAGTCCAACAAGCAGCCTTGCTCTCGAAGCAAGAATTCTGGATTCCTCACTTCGCTCCGCTGCGTTCGGAATGACAGTGGGCCGAGTCATGCAAGGGTCTCCCCCGTATCAGGGTAAGAGACAAGCTTTTCGGGGAGTGTCTAGGGGTGGTATACCTGCCTGACCAGCTATAGGCAGACTCAAACTATCAAAGTCTACGCATCACGTATCATCTAGCGAACCGGACGCGCGTTTGATAAGATACGTCGCTGACTTAAAGGAGGGCGGTATGGGCACAAACGGCAACGGCGGACAGCCCGTTTTGGTAGTTCTTCAACTCACGGGTGGGAACGACTATATGAATACGGTCGTCCCGTACGGCGATCCCCTGTACTACGACAATCGCGCGACCTTGGCGATAGCTGAGGACGAGGTCATGAAGCTCGACGACAAGGTGGGCTTCAACCCGGCGATGGGGACGCTGAAGGACATCTACGATCGTGGGGAGATGGCCGTTGTTCACGGAGTGGGGTTCCCTGAGTCAACCCGCTCACACTTTCGGGCGATGGACATCTGGCACACCTCTGAGCCGCACAAAGTGGGCACCGAGGGATGGCTGGGTCGGGCCATTCGCGACCTTGATCCCGAGGGTGAGAACCCCGTGACGGCGGTGAACATCGGGCAGGGGCTTCCGAGGGCGCTGGTCGCTCCGGGCGCGTCGGTTGCGTCGGTGGCCGATCTTTCGACGTACGGTCTGCTGACCGGTATCGAGGAGCGGCAGGAGCGAGCAAAGATGCTCGACCGCTTCGCCAACATGTACACGCCCGCCATCGGTTCCGGTCCCGTCATGGACTACCTGGCGCAGACCGGTCTGGACGCACTGAAGGGCGCGGATATGCTGAAGACGGCGCCGGCGTCCTACAAGTCCAATGTCGAGTACGCCAATATCCCGCTCGCCAAGAAGCTGCAAGACGTGGCGATGATCCACACGGCTGATCTCGGCACGCGGATCTTCTATACGGAGCATGGCGGCTATGACACGCACGCCAGTCAGGCGAACAACCATCCCAAGTTGCTTGGCGAC
Source organism: Dehalococcoidia bacterium (assembly GCA_965247555.1). Classification (GTDB taxonomy): domain Bacteria; phylum Chloroflexota; class Dehalococcoidia; order Lucifugimonadales; family VXLM01; genus VXLM01. Next base: position 2,009,706 of record CBDFHR010000009.1, read on the forward strand.
GTGGCCTCGGCGGTGACCGACTTTTGGGACGACCTCAAGGAGCACGATGCGGCTGACAATGTCATCATGTTCATCTTCACCGAGTTCGGCAGGCGCGTGAAGGAGAACGGCACCGGGACGGACCACGGCGCGGGCGGCGTTTCGTTCGTGATCGGTCCGAAGGTGGCCGGCGGCCAGCACAACGAGTTCCCTTCAATGAAAGCCGAGGACCTGCGAGAAGGCGACCTCGCGCCCGACCAGGACTTCCGGGGGGTCTACACGACCATCCTGGAAGACTGGTTCAGCCTCGACGCCAAGCCCATAGTCAACGGCACCTTCGAGAAGCCGGCGCTCATTCAGAACTGAGGGGAGACCAGGCGTATGACGACCAAGAAGTACGTCTATTGGCAGGAAGAAGAGATGTGGCTTGGGTATCTCGAGGAGTACCCGGACTATTGGACGCAAGGTGAATCGCCGGAAGATCTTCGGGAGAACTTGAAGGACATCTTCCAAGAGTTGAGCAGCGGCAGTATTCCGGGCGCTAGACGAGTGGCCGAGTTGGAAGTTGCGTAAAGAGACGGGAACCGCCAGTAGGACGGATTGCCGCACTTCTGAAGGGTTGAGTGGGCACACGTGGCTATTACCGCCAAACGCGACATGCTTGAGCGATCAAAGAGTAAATCGACGTTCGGCAACATTTGGACTCCATATGTTCTTTTGGGCGCGGGAGTCGCGCTTCTCGGATGCGCGGCATCTTGGCGGTCTCTGTTCGGTGATCCTCCAAACGAATTCTACGCTTTGAGCATTGTGGGAGGGGGCTGGTTGTCGGTCGTCCTCATGATTGCATGGGCGATCGTGACTCCCAATACGACAAGAAGGTGGGCCGCCCTAAGCTTAGCTGCACTCGTGCTTCTTGGGTTTTCCTGCCTGCTGATCTACAGCCTTGGCCTGATTACGGGTCCCATCGGGATTGCGCTCTTATCCGTGTCCCTTTTCAAGCTCATTGTAGGGAGAACAAAGAAGGCATGATAACCACCACTGCCGCGGGACGAACGTGGCACTTTGACCGCTCGCTGGGGCGGCCTACGAACGAGCATAACGGGAAGGTTGGCGGATACCGCTATCCGGTCGACCTCGCTATCGCGCCTGACGGCAACATCTTCGTGCTGAGTCACGGCAACCAGTTCGGGGGCGGACAGATCGGCTACCGAGACAACGGTCGCGTGGGCAAGACGACGTTCGACGAGCACCACCTGGGAGACTTCGCACGCCGCGAGTTCACGTGGCCCGCGGGCATAGCGGTGGACTCGGAGGGATGGGTCTACGTCTCCGACGAGCACGAAAACGTCATCAAGAAATTCGACCCTGAGGCCACTCACCCGTTTCCGACCTATGACACGGACGGGGAGGCTATTGCCACGTTCGGGGTTCCGGGAGGGGACCCGGGGCAACTCGGCGGCCCGACGGGGATCCAATTCGACGCCAACGACAACCTGTATGTGGTCGAGAGCCGAAACAACCGCGTGCAGAAGTTCACGAAGGACGGGGAGTTCCTCCTGGGGTTCGGTCGGCCGGGCACAGGAGCGGGTGAATTCAACCGTCCCTGGGGTATCACCATCGACCGGAGCGGGGACATCTACGTAGCCGACTGGGGCAACGACCGTATACAAAAATTCTCGCCGGAGGGCGAGTACCTGATGAGCTTCGGCGAGGAGTACGGGGGCGAGCTGACTCGCCCGGCCAACGTTGCGATTGACAGCGAGGGCGACGTGTACGTTGCGGACTTCGGGAACCGACGGGTGCAGGTCTATGAACCGAACGGCGATATTTTGACATCGTTCTATGGAGACGCGACGACCCTGTCTAAGGCGGGCGAATACATCATCCGAAGGGATCCCGGGACGATCAAAGCCTATCGTATGGTCAAGGACTACACATCGATGGGCAGATTCCAGAGGCCGACGGGTATCGAGATCGACGTTCAGGACCGCGTCCTCGTGGCCGATCTGTGCGGGAGGCTTCAGGTATACGCAAAGGACCACGCCTACGTCGCGCCGGAAGTGAAGCTGGAACTGGAGTAGCACTGCAAACATGATTACGACAACGGCTGCGGGCAGGACGTGGCACTTCGACCGGTCGCTGGGACGCCCGACAAACGAACACAACGGGAAGGTGGGGGGATTCCGCTACCCTACCGACCTGGCAATAGCGCCGGGCGAGATCATCTACGTGCTGAACAAGGGCTATCAGATTACGGAGCAGATAGACCACCGGGACAACGGGAGGATCGGCAAGACCACCCTCGACGAGCACCACCTGGGGGACTTCGCGAGGCGGGACTTCACCTGGCCGGGCGGGATTGCACTGGACGGAGAAGGTTGGGTATACGCGACGGACGAGCACGAAAACGTCGTCCGCCGGTACGAACCGGACGGAGTCGTACCGTATCCGGGTGGGGACTCTGCCGAAGAGTGGATCGCAAGCTGGGGCGAGACCGGAAGCGCCCAAGGTCAACTGGACGGGCCGAGCGGCATAGCGTTCGACGCCGAGGACAACATCTACGTTGTCGAGAGCCGCAACCATCGGGTGCAGAAGTTCACGAAAGACGGACAGTACATCTTCGGCTTCGGTGGGCGAGGCGCCGAAGACGGCGAGTTCGAGCGGCCCTGGGGCATCACCATCGACCGTGACGGGTACGTCTATATCGCCGACTGGGACAACGACCGTATACAAAAATTCTCGTCCGGGGGCGAGTATGTCATGTCATTCGGCACGTCGTTCGGGGGCGAACTGAACCATCCCGCGAACGTAGCGGTGGACAGCGAGGGCGACGTGTACGTAACGGACTTCGGAAACCGGCGGGTGCAGGTGTACGAGCCGAACGGCGACGTCTTGACCGCGTTCTACGGGGACGCGACAACGCTGTCGAAGGCGGGAGAGTACATCATTCGCCGCGACCCAGGCACGATCAAGGCGTTTCGTATGGTCAAGGACTATACGTCAATGGGACGGTTCCAGCGTCCGACGGGTATCGAGGTCGATGAGCGGGACCGGATAATCGTGGCGGACGCCTGCGGGCGGTTGCAGGTCTACGCGAAGGACCACGCCTACGTGGCGCCGGAAGTCAAGCTGGAGCTTGAGTAGGACTGAATCGACGGGATGTCGCCGCGTCTTGTGGGGCGAACCGAATGGATTCCCGCCTACGCGGGAATGACGATATCACAGTATAAGGGTCACTTCCGAAACAGGTTGAGGAACCTGTCCTGGTAGAAGTCGAAGAGGCCCCAGCGGTCGATTTCCTGCTTAAGCAGGTCGATTCCGCCCCGATTGCCCCGTTCCACCTCGTGGAATAAGCGGTCGATCTGCTGGATGGCCGACGACGGCGCGCCGCCGAAGTCCGCCTCGGGATTCAGCAGACCTCGCGCGTTGAACTCCTGCACGTTGCCCGCGAAGGACGACGCCGTGAACTCGTAGATGAACTTCAGTAGGGCAACGTCCCATAGCTCGTCGACGCCGACCATGACGACCGACAGCTCTTCCTTCCGGTCGTTGAGGTCCTTGCTGATGCGGTGCGCGATGTCCGTCGGAACCCCGCCGACGACTTCGGAGTTTTCCGGCTTGTTGCTGTACCGATACATGATGCCGGGGCTGTTCGGGCCCGCGCTGAGCATAAGGTCGTGAAAGAAGTCGTAGGCCTCCGAGCTGAAGCCCTCCAAACTAGACATATAGGACGGCGTGACGATTGCGGGCCGCTCGGCCACGACCTTACCCGTCCGCACCACACCCTCGTACGTTTCAGGCAAGTCTTCCTGAAAGGCGGGTTCGGTCACGACGTAATACTTGATATTGGTCGCGCCGAAGGTGGCCAGATGCTGCTTAGGGAACCTGACCACAAACGTCTGCTCGATGGCCTTCCGCCATCTGCGTTCATTCATCATACGATGTGTTTCCTAGTTTGATCGCCAGCGACGGACGGGTCGGTGGTCGATACTACCACGCGTGCCATTACCGCTTACGGATGGCTAGGGCGCATACTGCTCCGATGCTATTCTGTACGTTACGCAGTGTCAAACCGGATTCCGCGGGCAACCTACAGGCAGACAGGTTGCCGGCTACGCGCTCCCGCGGTCCCCGTTGGCGTTCGAGAAGCCGTCGGCAACGTGATCATGATCGTCCGGTTCGGGTTCGGGGCTGCGTCGCATTCGCCTGACGCCGGTGGAGACGATTCCGCGAAGCGAGTTGACCTCGCGGGTGATGGCGGTCCGGAAGTGGGAACTGTACTCGCCCATGTTGCGGAATTTCTTGTAACGCGACCGGAGGAGACGTTTTCTGGATCCGGCCTGCAGTACCGAGAGTTCTTGGAGCAGGACTCTTCGGAGATGTCTCGCGGCTTCGGTCGGGTTGGCGTGAGCGCCCCCCGCGGGTTCCTGGACGATCAGGTCGACGATGCCTAGCTCAAAGCAGTCATGGGCAGTGAGCTTAAGGGACTCAGCGGCCTCATCGGCGCGGGCCGCGTCCTGGTAGATGAGAGCGGCGGCGTCCTCCGGCGAGATCACGGAGTAGATGGCGTTTTCGAGCATGAGAACACGGTCGACTACGGCCAGAGGCAGAGCGCCCTCGCTGCCACCCTCGCCGATGATTACGGCGATAGACGGCACCTCCACGCCCGCGAGCTCGGCCATTGCGGTTGCGATGGCGCCGCCAAGTCCGCGTTTCTCGGCGTCGACGCTGATCAGAGGTCCCGGCGTATCTATCAGGGTGATTATGGGGAGATCGAACTTGGCCGCAAGTCGAACGGCCCTCTGGGTCTCCCTGAAGCCCTCCGGAGAGATCCGGCCACCCTGTCGCCCTGCCGCGTCGTCAGGGTGGCCACGTTCCTGGCCGATAGCGACCAACGTTTGGCCGCCGATCTGTCCCAAACCCCAGACGAGAGAGGCGTCGTCCCCAAAAACCCGGTCGCCGTGCAGCTCGATGAAGTTGGTCACCATGTGGTCTATGTATTCAAAGCTCGTTGGGCGCTCCGAATGGCGGGCGAGATTCACGGCCTCCCACGCGGTGAGGGAGGCAGCGCGGGGAGGCTGCACGTACCCTTCTTGGCGGTCGCGCCGCGTCAGATGGTACTTGGACATGAGCATGTCGAGCAGGGCCGCAATGGTGTCCTTCGACTGGGTGCGGTCGACGACGGCGTCGATCATGCCGTGTTGGAGTCGTGATTCGGCGGAGTGTGAATCCTCCGGGCCACGCTCGTCGGCGGAGTTCTTGACGGCCCGCATGGAGGAGAGGCCAACAATTGCCCCCGGCTCGGCTACGATGATGTCCGCGAGATTGGCGAAGCTGGCGTAGGCGTGTCCGGTGGATGGATTCGCCAGAATCGAGATAAACGGCAGGCCCGCCTCGGCAAGACGGTTGGCCGCCATGGCTGTCTTTGCCATCTGCATCAGGGACAGGACACCTTCTTGGATGCGGACGCCACCGCTGGTGACAACGGCGACTACGGGCTGCTTGCGTCGCTTGGCGTATTCGAACGCCAAGGCCACTTTTTCGCCGACGACGCACCCCATCGTGCCGCCCATGAATCCGAAGTCGAGAACGATCAGCACCGCAGTCGTGCCGCCGATGGAGCACGTGCCGGTGACGGCGGCCTCTGTCAATCCAGTTCGTCGCTGGTCGCGGAAGACGCTCTGCCTGTAGGAAGTTCGCGACGAGAACGAGAGGGGATCGAGCGAGGTGACCGTGCGGTTGATTTCCTTGAACGAGCCGGGATCGGCCAGGGAGTCTATGCGCTCCCTTGCGGTGAAGCTGTAGTGGAACCGGCAACGCGGACAGACGTTGTGCCTCTGGTAGAGATCGGAGTCGACGAGCGACTCGTCGCATACGAGGCAGATCTCCCGCGCGGCGGTCTCCTCGTCGGGGTCGGTCCGACTCATGACGGAGCTAAGCATATCGGCGATGTTTCGTACCATTTGTCGCCTTTCGGTCCGATGCGTCCGGCCCATGAAGTTCCCGGAATCGGTACCAATGGTGAGCGCCGTGTAGGCGCCGGTACGACGACGATCCGGTTATACCTGTCCTATTATAACATCGCGGGACTTCGAGCCGTCGCTGGGACCGACGATTCCCTCTTCCTCAAGGTGATCCATGAGGCGGGCAGCTCGCGGGTACCCGATCCGGAGACGACGCTGGAGCAGTGACGTGGATACCTTCTTCTGGCGGGTCGCGAGCTCGATGGCCTTGTCCATCATGTCGTCACGGCCTTCGACGTCATCGTCATCGGCGTCTGCGCCATCAGACTCGGCTCCCCCGACAGGTTCGAGGTTTATATCAACCATATGGCCTCGAGGCGTCGCCTGCCAGAAGGAGACGAGGTCTTCGATTTCCTGATCGGAGATGAACACGCCCTGAACGCGCTCCGGCCTGGACATGTCGACGCTCTGGTAGAGCATGTCGCCCTTGCCCAAGAGCTTTTCCGCGCCGGCGGTATCGAGAATGGTGCGTGAGTCGACCTGCGAGGTGAGGGCGAAGCTCACGCGGCTCGGGAAGTTGGCCTTGATGAGGCCGGTCAGCACGTCGACTGAGGGGCGCTGTGTCGCTACGACTAGGTGTATTCCGGTGGCGCGTCCCAACTGGGCGAGCCGGCACAGGGCCTGCTCGACGTCGACCGAGGCGGTCATCATGAGGTCGGCAAGCTCGTCGATCGCAACGACGAGATAGGGCATTCGGTCAGGCGACTTCTTGTTGTAGCTGTCGATGTTGCGGACCCCGATCTCCTCCATCCGCCGATAGCGCTCCATCATCTCGCGGATGAGGCCGCGCAGGAGGCTGACCACCTGATCGGTCTCGACGACGACCGGCGTGAGGAGATGGGGGATGCCGTTGTAAGGGGTCAACTCAACACGCTTGGGGTCGACCAGGAGCAGGCGCAGCTCGGACGGGTCCTTCTCGATGAGCAGGCAGGAAATGATGGTGTTGACGAACACGCTCTTGCCGCTGCCCGTCGAACCGGCCACGAGGAGGTGCGGCATCTTGGCGAGGTCTATGATGACGGTCTCTCCGCTGCCGCCCTTGCCGATTGCTACGGGGAGCTTGGCCTTCTTCTTAATATTCTCGAACTCGCGATCCTGCATGACGTTTCGAAGGGTCACGAGAGCAGGGTTGGGATTGGGGACCTCGACACCGACGAGCGATTTGCCCATGACGGGGGTCTCAATGCGGATGCTTGGCGTTCTCAGGGCGAGGGACAGGTCCTTCTCTCTGGCAGTGATGGCGTCGACTTTGACCCTCGTCTTGGTCTCGACACGGGTCCTCATCTGTCTGCCGTTGTCGTCCAGCTTGGGCCTGCCGTCGGCGTCGGTCACGTTGACCTGTTTCTGCCTGCGGATCCACCCTGGGACGAGGCCGTACATCGTTACCGTCGGGCCGGGCTGCGCGTCTTCGACCTCGACCTCGACGCCGTAGTGTCCGAGGGTCTCCCGGATCGTCCGGGCGGTCTCGTTCATCTCATCCTGCGTGATCCCACCCTTATTGGCGTCCACGAACATGGAGAGCGACGGCATGGCCCACGAGGCCGCGCCCATCACCGCCTGCACCATGGACATCATTCGACCTTGGGCGCCGTTCGAGCCAGCGGCCGGGCTGGGTGCATGATTGGCGCCGTTCTCCGAATCCGGGGCTCCACCACCCCACAGCCTGTTGAACTTACGGCCGGACGCTTCTTGGTCGTCCGTGCCGGGCACAGGGTCGTCCGCCACGTCGTTCCCCGTGGCGTCGTGGACAGGATCGGAGGCGAAGGCACTCCGACGTCTGGGGGGCTCGGAGGCTGCGAGGTATTCCGGGAGTCCATTGAGTCCCGCAATGGGGAGACGCTCGGGCAATTCATCAGGCTCCACTTCGACGGGACGCTCAACCGAATCGTCGGGGTCTTGCGCGTGGTCTTCGGACCTCGGCTCCCACGCGGACGTTGGGGATGTCCTTTCGCGGAACTCCTGTAACTCCATCGTTTGTCGTAGGGATTCGCTCCAGCGGCCCTGTGTGGGGGAATCGGAACCGGGTTGGGGAGTCTCCTCATCGGAGGACTTGGGTGACTTGGACTTTGCGCTGAACATGCGCCCCATGGCTCCGCCCGCGCTCATTGCAAGAATGTACACTCCAAGAAGGCCTCTGCCGAACAGCGAGAGGCCGTTCAAGGCCAGTCCGGGTGAAACGATGGCGAGGGCGACGGCCAGGACCGCCGCGACTCTCAGGACGCCGAGCCAGACCACCTCACCGGCTATGGCGTAGCCGATGGCGCCGCCGAGGGTAACGTCCCCCTCCAGCGTAAAACGGGCAAGAGGGCCTTGGAACGGGGCAAAGAACGAGAGGACGCCGAGGAGAAAGGCCACGAAGAAGGGCGAAGCGAGCCACAGGCGGTAGTGGCGGAACAATGAACGATGGACAAAGAGAGCGAGTGCAAACACAATCACCCACAGGGCAACAGCTACGACGCCGAGACCGAGACGCGATATGACTCCTTCCTCGAACGAGACGGCGGTCAGGGATATGGAGTCACGGTACCAGTAGACCGCGCCCGCGCCGGCCGCAAGCACGACGAGCAGAGCGATCTTGACGTACCACGACGACATGATCGCGCGGAGCAGGATAGAGGTCATGTTCGCGTTGCTAATGTCCTTCGCCATCGCCGCACCTCGGGGAGAGATTAATTGGTTCGGAAGCCCGGTGGTTGAGCCAACCACTCAGTCATCCGACCTTATTTTAATCTATTTCCCGAAGTTTTCTAGTCTTTTGGCGAGCATTTCGCGGTCGAATGACCGTGGCCAAGGAATCTGGACACGCAGTGAGGGAAGGGGATGTTGGTGCGTGGGGGCGTTTTTCGGCGGTCTGAGAGGCGGGCTGTTAGAGGTTACGGATACACATCGCGGAAGCCGGTTCTATCCGCAGTGGGCAGGAAGTAGTACAGGCTTTGGACCTTGCCGTTAACATCGACGTACCAAGTGTAGCTTCCGCGTTGGACTTCAGGGGTTGTGGTCTCATCCGTGTCTTCACTTCCGGGGGCGGCGCATTCGTGATCGTGATCGGCTGACGCCGATCTGGGAATCTCCTCGATGAATCCCTTCCACACCAATTCACAGAAATCGATGAGGTAGTCGCGGCTGTTTATGACGATACAGCCTGCTTGTCCGTCTGGATTGCACTCGGTGCCCTGGGTCGTCACTACAACTGCCAGCCAATGGTCGGCGCGGTCATCGGAATCCTCGTCGCTCGTTTCGGAGTCCCCTTGCGGTTCACTCTTGGGGGGGCAGTACAACAGATCCATGACCTGCGACGGGTTGTTCCTCACGTCATCTTGATTGGCGCCCGTTCCCTCCGTCCAAACCGGAGTGCCCCCTCTGGTTCCCAGGACGGGATGGGGAGGCGGAGGCTGCTCAACATACTTGTCTTCATGTTTGAAAGTAATCGGATCATCCGCGGCATCGCCATCGCACTTATCTAAGTGTAAGCGCGCGTGCGTCTCCTTCAAAATCCGCTCGTCCGGTATGCGGGGGGTGTAGCGCTTACCAATAATGGGGTACTGACGATCATTGTTGAAACGCTCGTTGCGTGGGCTGTAGTAGTAGGCATCGACGGTGAGCTGTATGACCCTGCGGTCGGCCTCGTAGGCCTGCTCTCTGGAGCTTTCGAGGAACCCTCTTATAGTGGGGACGGCTATCGCGATGAGGATGCCGAGGATGGCGATGACGACGATAAGCTCGATGAGCGTGAAGCCGTCGCCGGACTCCGCTACTCGGCGTAGGGCCTTACAAGTAGCACTTCGTATGCGGTGCATGAAGCGCATTGTTACACCAGCTCCGTTTGGACGATGATGGTTGGGCGCATACGGGTCTCGTCGTAGAGATATTTCGAAAGCGCTCGCTTGATCTTCGGCTCGATTTTGCCGTTCCGACGCTCGCTTCCGTTGAGCTCTTCCAGGGCATCGAGGACGATCTCCGAGGCCTGTTCGAGGATACCGTCGGCGCCGTTCACGTCCAAGAAGCCTGACGACTTCACAAGGGGGTGATTGAGGTACTCACCGGTCTCCTTATCAATCGTGACGGAGAGGGTCACGACACCGTCACTGGCAAGCCGCCTGCGCTCGTCGAGAACCTTGCTGGTATCGTCCCAAGTGCGGTGGCCGTCCACGTAGACGTGGCCCGCGGGGACATTATCGACGACCTTGCCATAGTCTTCCCAGAGCGCGAGCACCTCGCCGTCTTCGAGCACGAAGGCGTTCTCGGAAGGCATCCCGAGTGAGACGGCGAGATCGGCGTGCGCGACGAGGTGGCGATACTCGCCATGCACCGGAACGAAGAATCGCGGCTTGACGAGACTGAGCATCATCTTCAGCTCTTCGCGGCTCGCGTGACCATGTACGTGTACCATGGCGACGCGGCTGTAGAGCACCTTTGCGCCCTGTCGCAATAGGTTGTCGATGGTGCGGGCTACGAGCGTTTCGTTTCCGGGAATCGGGGATGCGGAGACGATTACGGTGTCGCCTTCCTCGATCTCGACGTCCTGGTGCTCGCCGTTGGCGATGCGCACCAAGGCCGAGGTGGGCTCGCCCTGAGCGCCGGTCGCGATGATGACGACTTCATCGTGCGGCAGCTTGCGGGCCTCGTTCATCGAGACCAAGGTGTCGGGCGGGACTTCAAGGTAGCCCAAGTTCCGGGCCATCTTCACGTTGTTGACCATGCTTCGCCCTACGACGGTGACCTTGCGGTCGTACCTGACGGCGGCGTCGATGACCTGCTGAACCCGCGAGATGAGGGACGCAAAAGTGGCGACCATCACTCGACCGGGGGCCTGTGCTATCTCACGGTCGAGCGCTTCGCCGACGACCTGCTCGGACTGCGTGTAGCCTTCGACCTCGGCGTAGGTGGAGTCGGAGCATAGGAGCAATACGCCCTCCTCGGCCATCCTGGCAAGCGCGGAGAAGTCGGTCGCCTTGCCGTCGACGGGAGTGTGGTCGACCTTGAAATCTCCGGTGTGAATGACGAGTCCGAGAGGGGTCCTTACGGCGATCCCCATGGCGTCGGGAATGGAGTGGCACACCCGGAAGAACTCAACGCCGAGCTTGCCGATGGTGAACGGTTCGTGGGGTTCGACGACGTTCAGACGCGCGTCGGCAAGTCGTCCGTGCTCACGCAGCTTCACGGTGATGAGTCCATGCGTCAGCCGGGACGAGTAGATGGGTACGTCGATCCGGTCGAGGACGTAGGGCAGAGCGCCAATGTGGTCCTCGTGCCCGTGCGTGATGAGGATGGCCTTGACCTTGTCGCTGTTCTCAACGAGGTACGAGACGTCGGGGATCACGAAATCGACGCCGGGCATGTTCTCCTCGGGGAACAGCACGCCCGAGTCGATGACGACGGCCTCGTCACCATACTCGATGACCATCATGTTCTTGCCGATCTCGCCTAGGCCGCCCAGCGGGATAACGCGCAGAGGAGTATCGTTCATTTAAGAGGTTTCTCTTCCAGAGGAAATGGGAGCCACACTTCCCATTCTACTAGAACGACCGTGTGCGAGTAAGGGTTTCTAGGGTGTTGGAGACGGGGCATTTGCTCGACGCATGGCTAGAACAAGCCGAGCTGCTTCGGATCGGGGGTAGCCTCCTCAGGAGGCTGAGCGGCGGAGTCTTCGGGCGGTTCGTCAGCCGTTTGAGGCGGCGGGGCGTCGAGGAGTCCTAGCTGCGTAGTCTGCGGCTCGGAGGGCGGGGGCGTGGCAGGCGCGGTTGCCGGCGTGGCCTCCAGCAGGCTCGGGAGTTTGAGGAAGTCCTGTTCCAGGGCGGCGCGGATGGTGGAATTCCGAAGGGCGGCGGCCGGATGGTACATCGGGTATACAACGATGCCGTTCCAGTTGGCGGGAGTGCCTCGCAACTTGCCGATCGGCTCGTCCGGGAAGAACTTCGCCGTGGAGTACCGGCCCAGCGTTACGATCACCTTGGGCGCGAGTAGCTCTATCTGCCTGTCGAGATAGGGGCCGCAGGACCTGATCTCGATGGGGAGGGGGTCGCGGTTGTTGGGCGCGCGGCACTTGATCATGTTGGTGACGAACACGTCCTCGCGTCTCATGCCTATTGCGGCCAGCATTTCGTTGAGCAGCTGCCCCGCCCGTCCGACGAACGGGAGGCCCTGTTGGTCTTCGTAGTAGCCGGGGCCTTCACCAATAAACATCAATCTTGCCATGCGGGAGCCGTTTCCCGGCACAGCCATGGTCCTCTTCGTGCCAAGCGTGCAGAGGACGCATCCATTGATGCGCCGCTCCAACTCTTCAAAGTCTGCCGTGAGGACGTTGTCGATCATGTCGAACCCCCGGCGCATGGTAGCAACGGTGTCGACGCTGCGTCAATCGGACCGGTACCATGTTCGCTAACGGGGTGAGAGTGGTCGTACGTGTTCGGTGGAGATCATTACATGACTTGCCAAGCGGGGCGAGAGTAGGTTCTGGAAACAAGACCAGCAGACCTAGACCCCCACTCCTCTGGATACCGCCTTTCGCCGGTATGACGGGTGTGCAGAGATCTACCGGATACCTCGGAGGCTATGCGCCGGCGACGGACAGATTGGCGGCCTTGAGGGTGTTCCTGAGCAGCATGGCGATGGTCATGGGACCGACTCCGCCGGGCACGGGCGTAATCGCCGACGCCTTTTGGGATACGGAGTCGAAGTCCACGTCGCCCACGAGACGGTAGCCGCGCCTGCGCTCGGGGGCGTCGACGCGATTGATTCCGACATCGATAATCACCGCGCCGTCCTTGACCATGTCACCAGTGATGTAGCGAGGCCGTCCAATCGCGGCTACGAGGATGTCGGCCTGGCGGGTGATCGACGGCATGTCGATCGTGCGTGAGTGGCAGACCGTGATGGTGGCGTCCGCGCCTGACTGCTTCTGCATGAGGATGGAGGCGACGGGCTTGCCGACGATCTCGCTGCGACCGACGACGACAACGTGCTTGCCCGCGGGGTCATGGCCGTCGCGGATGAGCATCTCGCGGATACCGGCGGGAGTCGCCGGAGCGAACCGCTCACGACCCTGGGACAGAAGGCCGACGTTGAAGGGGTGGAGGGCGTCCACGTCCTTCAGGGGGTCAATGGTCTCGATGACGGGATATTGATCGAGGTGATCGGGCAGTGGCAGCTGGACGAGGATGCCGTGGACGTTCGGGTCGTCGCCGAGACGCCGTACCTCGGTTATAAGGTCTTCCTGAGTCGTCGAGTCCGGCATCGCCACGTCGCTGGTGGTCATGCCGGCCTCGGCGGCGGCGCGGTGCTTGTTCCGGACATAGACTCTTGAGGCGGGGTCTTCGCCGACGAGGACGACGGCCAAGTGCGGCACGAACCCGTGTTTTTCGGAGAAGTGCGTGACGTCCGCCGCCACCTCGCCACGCACTTCGGCCGCAATCTTCGCCCCGTCGATGATCTTCGCGCTCACGTATCCTCCCGCTCTCATTACAAATGTGGTTGCGGGTGCGATTGTATCATGCGCCCTATCCGTATCACTTCCGAGATGGAGACCCTTGTGTAACTTGCTAGGCCGTGCAGTTCCGAGTGTCGCGCCCTAAATTCTACGTGGCCTTGCCGGGTGGTCGAGAGGAGGTCAGATGGGGAGGCGCGAGAATTATTCGTAAATTTGTTGCATCTTGTTGCATTCTGTTGCATTTTCCCCGTTATTGTAAAGTTGAGTGGCTTCTCCCAAGTGATTGAGTGGAGCCAGATGGGAAGGGCGAGCAACTGTCCATCCGAGAATTCTTTTTCAATCTGTGCCATTTTGTGCCATTCTGTGCCATTTCCTCGTGATCGCAAGATTGGGCGGATGGCAGCCGCCTATGCGTAGTGTGGTACATGTGTTCTTGTTTGTCAAATCGGGGGGGCGTGGAGATTCACCGCAGAGGGCGCGGAGGGCGCGGAGTGGGATATTGGATTCCCGCTTTCGCGGGAATGACGACTTTAGGGTTGCGACGTTCACTCTTATGAAAATGACGGGGGTTGTGCAATGGTCTCAGGCGCGGGGAAGAGTGGCGGTCGGTTCCGAGATGAAGGGGCGCTTTCAATTGCCCATGAGCGATACTATAATGCCCGCAAGTCGCGGGGCGGCACTTGTAGGCAGCAAGCCACCCGATTAAGGAGGCCCCATTGGAGACGTTTGCCGACGCGCTGAGTTCCGGTGAGTTCGTGGTCACCACCGAGTTGAATCCGCCGAAGGGCACGGACCTGGAGCCGCTGATGCGGCGGGCGGAGTCGCTGAGCGGAATGGTACGTGCGTTCAACGTCACCGACTCGGCGGGGGCGAACATGACTATGGCTCCCATTGCAGCTGCTCATCAGATGATCGACCGGGGTATCGAGCCGATACTGCAGGTGACGGGCAGGGACCGGAACCGAATCGCCCTGGAAGGCGAGGTTCTGGCGGCGGCGGCGCTCGGCATCCGAAACGTCCTGTGCATGAGCGGCGACCCGCCCGGTCGCGGCGACCACCCGGACGCCAAGGGCGTCTTCGACCTCAAGGCCGAGACGCTGCTCGAGGCGGTCACCGCGATGAACTCAGGCACGGACATGTACGGAAACGAGCTCAAGGGCACCCCTGCCCTGTTCGCAGGCGCGGTCGCCAACCCCGGAGCCGATGACGTTGATACCGAGCTTGCTCGAATGGAAAACAAAGTTCGCATGGGGGCGATGTTCTTCCAGACGCAGGCCGTGTACGACGCCGCATCGTTCGAGAAGTTCATGGAAGGCGCGCGCGTGTTCGGAGTTCCCGTCCTGGCGGGGATGATCGTTCTCAAATCGGGACGCATGGCGAGGTTTCTCAATGACAAGCTGCCAGGCGTGACCGTGCCGCAGAGCATCATCGACGAGATGGACGCCGCGGAGGACAGGGCGGCCGCCGGAGTGCGGATAACGGCCCGGCTGATCGACGAGGTACGCGGCATGTGCGACGGCACGCACATCATGGCGATAGGCTGGGAATCGCGTATTCCGGCGATTCTCGAGGCGGCGGGACTGGGCCAAGACTCGTAGGAAGACGGGCAGGGCACGCAGTCCGGCAGTATCGGACAGCCAGGAATGTTAGCAAATGCTGGTTACCGGCGTCGACATCATAGAGATCGACCGCGTGGAGAGGGTCTTCGAACAGTACGGTGACCGCTTTCTCAAAAGGATCTACTGCGAGGGGGAGATTCGGTACGCGCGGGGTCGCGCTCCCCAACTTGCAAGCAGGTTTGCGGCCAAGGAGGCCGTGATGAAACTGCTCGGCACGGGAGTGCGCGGTGTGCGCTGGCGCGACATCGAGGTGGTGCGTCATCCGGGCATGGCTCCGCACATCGTGTTGCATGGCACCGCCCGCGCACGCGCCGAACGGATCGGTCTGACCGACATCGCGCTGTCACTGTCTCACTCGAAGAGCCACGCAGTCGCTTCGGTGGTCGGCCACAGCTCGCAAGGAAATCTCGTTCCCCTCGGATGACGGCGGCTCATCTAACCGTGCATAACGGGGATTTCGCAACAGGAGCAATAAGAGGATGGGAATGGACGATATCAGGCCGGGGCTGCGTTACGAGCTCGAAGACACGGTGAAAGAAGAGCAGACAATCAACCGCATGGGCAAACCGGGGGCCGAGGTACTGTCGACCCCTTCCCTGCTTGCGCTGATGGAGTGGTCGAGCATTCACAGCACCGACCACCTGCTGCCCGACGGCAAGACGACCGTGGGCTATGGAGTCGATCAGATGCGGCACCTCGCGCCCACGCCAATCGGCGGACAGGTCACGGTGACGGCCGAGCTCACCGAGGTGGACGGCAACAAGCTCACATACATCGTCGAGGCGCATGAGGGCGACAAGTTCATCGGCAAGGCGGTCCACAAGCGCGCGATCATCCCCATCCCGTGAGGGGCCCGTCACCCATGCGGTTCATGTGAATCGCTATGGGCGTTGGTGTGCGGTCATGGCGTCCTCGTACCACTCGTCGCCGTAGACCTCTCGCTTGTTGAGCCAGCGTCCGGGACTCGGAAGGATGCGGAGGCTGCGGTCCTCAAGGGGAAGACTGACGGGGGCATGGTCGCGTCGGTGCGACTCCCTAAGGGCGATGCCGATTTCGAGCGCCCTCCGCATGTCGCCGCCGCTCGTCCAGGGCTCTCTTTCCTCTTCGAGTGCGCTGACAATCGCGTTGATGCTGGAACGCTGTCGATATTGGGGCAGCCTGCGACCATCCTCGCCGTAAGGGTCGATTGGATCGGCCGCGTCCTCGAAGACACCTGGGACTTCGTTGTCCGGCCAGTCGCGGGCATACGGCTTAGCGTTGTCGGATAATGGCCACAGCCGAAAGGTCTTCCAGTCGCTGAAGAAGACGGCGCGACTGGTGTTTACCTCGATGCCGAACTTGCCGACGGCGTTCATGTGGATGAATGCCTCGATGCCGTTCGCGAAACGGACGACCCCGCCCATGCCCTGGTCTCCGTCGTCGAACGGATCTCCCTTAACCCAGCCGACCACCCAATCGACATCGGCATCCCCCGCCATGAGTCGCATGACGCCGAGGCTCTGGCATCCACCGCCGGATATCTCGTCGTGCGGGTGGTAGACGTTTATGCTCCGAACCTCGCCGACCTCGCCACTGTCGACCATGGACCTGAACTGCCGGAACTGGGGCAGGTTCCGCCAGGAGTCCCCGGACGCGAAGGGAATGCCGCGAGACCTGCACACCTCGACCATCCGGTCGGCCTCTTGGAGGCTGGCGGCAATCGGTTTCTCGCTGAAGATCGCCCGCACCCCGGCTTCCGCGCAGGCGATGACGACCTCAGGGTTCACGCTGACTGGAAGGACGGGCGCGGCGATGTCAATCTCCTCGTTGGCCAGGAGGTCTTCGTAGCTTTCGTAGACGGCGGTGACGCCGAAGCGTTCCCGGAAGAGATCGAGGTTCCGGCGGTCGGGGTCGGCGGCGGCGACCAGCTCACACCTCGGGTGCAGTTCATAGCCACGGGCATGATTCGTGCCCATCCGTCCCACGCCGATCATCGCTACTCTGTGCTTTGGGGTTGACATGCCGATTTCTCCTTTCGTTCAATTCGGAGGGGTCAACTCTTCTCACCCGCCTCCGATCGACTATTCGGTTCACGTCACACGTACCTTCTCACGAACGAGGGAATTCGTCCAGCATCCACAAGGTTGTGGATGCCGCGATGAGCAAAGCCGGGACAGAGGCAACCTCTGCGGTCGTTTTCGCGCGTGAGGCGAATCTTCTATTGACAAGAGTCACGCTTACAGGTATGTTTTAGCTATGCACTGAAGGGGGAACCCGCCGCGACGCCGCAACGGCCAACTACGTTGCGATCAACCTTTAAACGGATGAGTCGCATACGGGAGTGCAGTTGCCGCCCTGACGAGAGCGCAGCGTGGAGAAGCCTCTTCACTTTTTCCGGCATTGGCCGGGAATAGTGCAAATAGTACATCTTGCGCAATGGAGACTGTTATGGCCGAACTCACCGCATACTCGTTCAAGCTCCGAAAGAACGTTGTGATTCGCGACCCTAAGCTGGTGATGTTGAAGAATGGGCGTCCCGCCGTGCGCGGCGTGGCCGACGAGGACCCCGACACATCGGTGTTCCGCATTCTGAGCGCGGCCGAGGCCGACAAGCTGCGAGCGTCGGGGATCGAAGAAGAGAGCTAGGCCAAGGTCGCTTTCACGAGTTCGGGGACTGCATTCTTCAAGCCGCGAAGGCTTGTATTAAAGTCCATGACGGAGGGCTCGTCAGCGGTGAAAGGTCGTGGCATAGGCCGCAACTTCGCAGGAACCAGCAAGGTCACGCCGGCAGATAGGTCGTAAATATCGTTTCCGAATCGGTATTAGACGGACAGTCGACGGTGTGGATGTTCTATTTTCTCTCCTAGATTCCGGGGGTAATGGCAATTACCCAGTATCCCGGAGCTAGTTGCTTCGCCGGGAAACTCAAAGCTTGGCGGACCATGTGTGCCGCCTGTGATATACTGTCTTGTCGGGCCGCGTTCGCCTTGGGCCGGCCTGTCTTTGTGAGTGGAGTATGTGAACTGTTGAATACGTATGCGATTGTCCAAACGGGCAGCAAGCAGTACCGCGTTCAGGCGGGAGACAATATCCGCGTTGAGTCGTTGCCCGTCTACACGGGAGAGATCGTCAACATAGACGATGTCCTGATGGTTTCTCGGGACGGCGACGTAAAGGTCGGCACGCCGGTTGTTGACGGCGCGCGTGTCCGCGCTCAGGTCACGTCCAGAGGACGAGGCCGGAAGATCACCGTATTCAAGTACAAGTCAAAGGTACGGTACCGGCGAACCAAGGGGCATCGCCAGCACTACACCGACCTGCGGATCATCGATATCTCGATGGACGGCGAGTCCCTCGACGCCGTTGAGGAGCGGATGGCTTCCCTCGACGAGGCGGAGGAGACTGCCGACATCGTCGAGAGCGATGTCGCAGTGGATACGGAGAGTGTTTCGGAAGAAGCAGCGGACGAGACCGAAGACGATGCGCCGGTCGCCGAAGACGACCAAGCGGACGGAGACGATTCCACAGATTTCACCCCGGACGAGTCGGAAGACGATACTGAGACCGATGCGCCGGTCGCCGAAGACGATCAAGCGGACGGAGACGATTCCACAGATATCACCACGGACGAGTCGAAAGACGATACTGAGGACGATGCGCCGGTCGCCGAAGACGACCAAGCAGTCGGAGACGACGCCACAGACAACACCCCGGACGAGTCGACCGACCAGCCGGATTCAACTGTAGAGCCGGCCAACACGGACGAAGCGAAGGAGAAGAAGGATGGCGCATAAGAAGGGCGGCGGCAGCACGCGAAACGGCAGGGACAGCCAGGGGCAGCGCCTGGGCGTGAAGCGGTATGACACCGAGTTCGTAAGCGCGGGCAGCATCATCGTCCGTCAGCGGGGCACGAAGATCGAGGCCGGCAGCAATGTCGGTGTCGGGAGGGACCACACGCTGTTCGCTCTGATCGAAGGCACCGTCAAGTTCGAGCAGGCGAGGCGCGACAAGAAACGGGCCAGCGTCTATCCGGTATCCTGAGGGGCGTTCCGGCATCCGCCCCCCTCTCTGTTAAATCTCTCCCCCGGCGGGGGAGAGATTATTGAATACTGAACACCCGAGAATCCCCCCTCTTAGGAGCGGACCATGAAGACCGATATTCATCCAACGTACTATCCCAACGCGATCGTCACCTGCTCGTGCGGCAAGTCGTACACGACGGGATCGACGAAGCCGGAACTGCACGTGGAGATCTGCAAGGAGTGCCACCCGTTCTTCACGGGCGAGCAGCGCATCGTGGACACCGAGGGCAGGGTGGAGCGCTTCAACCGCCGGTTCCGCATGAGCGGTAGGTAGCCACAGAAGGCGTCTCCAAGAAGGCGCCCCAGTCGGTGGGCACCCAGCAGTGGGTCTTCCCCACTTGCCCGAACGAGGTCAGCACGCGCATCACGTTCCCACGGACTCAGGGCGGGGACCGGCCAAGCAGCCATTCAAGCTCCTCTCGCACAGAGTTATCCCCGCGCGGAACTGACGTGCACGACTTGTTGCAGTAGACGCCTCCGCCACTATTAGCCCCGATCCGCCATTCACCCGGGCCGTACCGCCACTGGAAGCCACCGGCTATCTCTGCTTGTTTACCGCGACCTTCAAGCAGAGCAAAAAAAGGCGGTGTCCGGCTAGTCCTCCACTCCCATCACCTTGACCGGACACCGCCTTGGAAAAAGGGGGGTACCATTTACTACGTATGGGAGGGCCAAGCGGTTCTCTCAGGAGGATGGGCCGTGGCACAATCCCCTCGCCGCAGATCAGCATCCCGACGAGGAAACCGGCTGAGACCATGCTACAATCCCGACGGGGAGAGCATACGACGTGGCCGTCCTCAGTCCAACATATACAGGTGGGAACATCTTTCGACATGGCCTAATCGGCGAGCCGAGACGCGGGCCCGAAGAGGCGGTAGTCCGGCTCTGGCAGAATGCCGACAGGCTTGCCTCGGGGCTCGTGACGCAGGACGGGAGACGGCTCAAGGTACTGTATCCCGGGCGACGCAGCAGCTCGGCAGGCCCGGATTTTCGGGACTGCGTGCTGAGCACCGACTCTGGGGACATCATGGTGGGCGACGTCGAGGTACACGTGACCGCCGGTGGATGGAGCGCGCACGGGCACCACGTCGATTCGAACTACAACGGCGTCGTGCTCCACGTGGTGCTCACGCCGACCGGAAGGTCGACGACGACGCTGGAGTCCCGCGCCGAGGCGCCGGTGGCGGCCATTGGCGTAGCCTCTCAGAATCAGGGAACCGAGACGGAGCCTGGCCGGAAAGCGGATGCGGATCTTCCGGCATCAGCCCTTCAAAAACGACTCGACCGGGCCGGCGACGAGAGGTTCCGGTCGAAGGCCGACGGGTACGCCATGGAACTTGAGGCGGGAGACGCCGAGCAGGTCCTGTACGCCGGAATCATGGAGGCCCTGGGATACTCGGCCAACCGAAGGCCGTTCGCCGCCCTCGCCGTGAACGTGCCCATCGCCATGCTGCGGGCCCTGCGTGACGAGCCGGGGGCGACGCGGCTGTTGGCTATACGCGCGATGCTGGTATGTGCGTCGGGCCTGATGTCCTCGCTTGCGCCGGGGGACGCGGAGAAGTTTCGGGCCGTTCACAAGGGCCTGCCACCGGTCGAAAAAATCGCCGAGCCGTGGAAGACTTTTCGTGTGAGACCGTCCAATCATCCGCTGCGGCGTATCGAGGGGGCGGCAGTCCTCATCGATCGAGCACTGGATGAGGGACTCGTCTCTGCCCTGGCGAGGACGGTACGACAGGGAACCCACCGACCGATCATCCAGTGGCTTACCGCTCAACCATTCATTGGCGAGAGTCGGGCCCGTGAGATTGCGGTCAACGTAGTCCTTCCATTCACGTACGCATGGGGCGGCATCGCTCGGGATCGGGACCTGCGAGTCGCCAGCAAGGAAATCTTCGAACGGATGCCCGGCCTGGCCGACAACGAGATCACGCGCGAAATGAAGCGATTGCTTCCTCCCGGCGTCGATACGCGAGGGGCGCGTCGCCACCAGGGCCTCATCCACCTCTATAAGCACATGCGCGGGACGGGGTGGCTGGACCAGATGGCGACACCGGCCACAAACGGGTAGCCGCGCTCAACGAACGCTGCGTGAGGCAACCGCCTTACGGCAGCCTTGGCAGGATGTCGGTGGCCTTGAAGAGCTCGACTTCGCCTACGGGTGGGGTGTTAAGTAGTTCGCGAACCTCTTCGACACGCTCTTGACTTCGCTCGTAGAGGTAGATTTCCAACGCACGTTCGAGGTCGGCCCTTCCGGGGGCGGCCTGGCCGTTGTTCAGGAGGAGCGTGCCACGGTTGCGGTACGCGTCGGCCAGCCACGGGGCGAGGTCAATCGCCGTGTTGAAGTCGTCGAGGGCGGCCTGCTTGTCGCCCGTATCATAGTTGAGCAAACCACGCTGAAGGTAGGTGTCTCCCGACTCAGGGTCGAGCTCGATAGACTTTTCGAAGTCGGCCATCGCCTGATCGTTCAACTCGGAGCGATAGAACGCCACGCCGCGGTAGTAGTAGGCTCTCGGCATTTCCGGGTGCACGCGAATGATCAGGTCGAAGGCGGGAATGGACTCCTCGTTTTGCCCCGCATAGAGGGTATTGACCGCATTCATGAACCGGAAGAGCACGTCTGGTTCCGACTCGTCGTCGTCTCCCTCCGTCGCGTCGCCTGCGGCTTCCAAGGCCCTTGCAAGCTCATCCTCGACCAGCGTTCGAACAGATTCGGCGTCAACGCCGGACGGGAGCTCGACATCGGCGGCGGTGATTTCCGTCCCCTTTTCTTCGAGCGCGTCTTGGACGGCCTTCTCGATGTCGGCCTGCGTAACGGTCACGGTCGGTTCGGGTCTCGGGGTCGGGTCCGATGCAGATTCGGCAGTCGGGGTGGAGAGCGAGGAGGCAGGCGTCGGTTCGGGCGAGTCCCCGCCGCAAGCCGTGAGCGTGACCAGCGCAAAGAGGGCAGCCATAAATAGGAGGATAATTCGTGTGTGCCGCATGTTCGCGTCTCCGAAGGACGGACTAGAGGATACCATATATTGACTTGCGCACCTGCGATTGGTGTACGCTAGGGCCGAGCGTGCCGCTATGGCCCGGCCTTAGCTAATATAACGCCCGGCAGCAGGTTCCGTTACCTAAGCTCGATAGCTCGCTACACGAAAATCCCGGAGGAACGATGATACGCAGCCTGGACGGGAAGTCGCCGAAGATCGACCCCACGGCGTTCATAAGCGAGACGGCATATATCGTTGGAGACGTGGAGATCGGCGAGGGATCGAGCATCTGGCCCGGCGCAGTGATACGGGCCGACGCGGGGAAGATCGTCATCGGCAGGTTCACTTGCATACAGGACAACTCGGTCGTGCACGGGGACGACGACGTCCAGATCGGCGACCGGGTGGTCATCGGACACCGGGTGCTGTGTCACGCCAGGACGGTTGGCGACGGGGCGCTGATCGGGAACGGCTCGATCGTCAACGACGGGGCCGAGATCGGCGAGGGCAGCCTGGTCGGCTCAGGCGCGATGCTGATCGAGAACATGAAGGTACCCGCAGGCTCGATGGCGCTTGGAGTGCCCGGCAGGGTTCGAGGACAGGTGCAGGAGCGGCACCGGAAGCTCATGGAGACGACGACCGAGCACTACATCGAGAAGGCGGAGCGGTTCAAGCGCCAGGGCAGTCTCGAATCTGAGCATCTCGGCGTCGTCGGCCTGGGGTACTAGGCCCGCCGCGCTCCGTACGCGGTCAACACCGTTATGCTTGTACGTGACATCGGCGAGTTCCGCTTGATCCAACTACTGGCCGAGACCCTCGCCTTCGAGGGTGTGGAGGGGCCAAACCTCAAGCAACCGGACGCCTGGAGTCCGCGTGTCGGCATCGGCGACGACGCGGCCGTGTGGGAAGGTGAGGCGGGCACGCGCGTCCTTACCACCGACGCAATGGTGGAGGGGGTCCATTTCGAGCTTGGCCTGACGGGCTGGCGTGATCTCGGCTGGAAGGCGATGGCCGTCAATCTGAGCGACATTGCCGCCATGGGATGTCTGCCTACCCTCTCGGTGGTCACTCTAGGCCTGCGAGACAACCTACCAGTCGATGGACTGGTTGAGATGTACCGGGGTATCGCCGACGCTTGCCGAAGTCACGGAGGTCAGGTAGTCGGGGGAGACATCGTTCGTTCGCCCGTCTTCTTCGTGAGCGTGGCGATGGAAGGGCAGGCGAGTATCACGGAGCCGGACGGTCGTGGAGCGATTCTGACCCGTGGGGCCGCCGAGGTCGGAGACGTGATCGCCGTCACAGGCAGCCTCGGGGACTCGGCGGGCGGACTACGCATAGCGCAGGCCGGTGAGGGCTTCGACGACTCGACTGAGAGGCTCCGCGCGGCCCACTTTCGCCCGGAGCCGCGCCTTGCCGCCGGGCAGGCTCTCGCGAGGGCCGGAATACGTGCGGCCATTGACATCAGTGACGGACTGGTCGGCGATCTGTCAAAGCTGTGCGAGGCCAGCGACGTTGGCGCCGTCGTCCGGGGGCATGAAGTCCCCACGAGCGACGCTTTGCGAAGCCGGTTTCCCGTCGATTGGCTTTCCTCTGCCCTCACCGGGGGCGAAGACTATGAGCTGTTGTTCACCGGGCCGGAGGCTGCGATAAGGGAGGTCACCGAGACCATCGACGTTCCTGCGACCGTAATCGGAGAGATCGTTGAAGCCTCGCGTGGAGTGACCGTGGTGGACGCGGATGGCGATGCGATAGAGGCGAACCAGGGAGGATGGGACCACTTTGCGGCCCGTCGGAGCAGTGGTGACCGGTGATTCGGACGATATGGACAGGGTAACCGTCAACATCGAGACGCAGGGCGGCATACGCGCCAGCGAGATCATCGCTGATCTGCGGGCGGCGGCGGAGACGCTGTACTACCCTATGACGCTGGTAGGTTTCTGGGACTACCGCGCGGACATGCACCTGTGTCCCCAGGAGGAGCGACGGCAGGAATGCCCTCACCAGCTGCCCGACGATGATCCAAGCCGCGTCGACTACCGGATGACGATGCAGCGCGAACGCCAGGGGAACCTCGAGGTCTTCTTTCCGCACGCCGGAATCGCCGTGTTTCTGTCGTAGGTCTCGTGTAGAGGGTACCCCCTCTCTGTATCTCTCCCCCGGCGGGGGAGAAATTTTGTATATAAGCGTCTCTTGCACAACTTGCCTCACAGTCTGTCATTCCGAGCGGAGCGAGGAATCTAAAGTCCATCAACACAAGACCGGTCAGCCCTTGCATCGTCTATTCTCTGACCAATAATGGAAAACGGTGAAAGAACTCTCCAGGTCGGCCTTACCTTCGGACGAACACTTTAGATTCTTCGACTCCGCTCCGCTTCACTCAGAATGACAGTGACGGGGTGGCATTCTCATCAATGGAGAGTGGGCCGATAGTCAAAGACCTACCCCTGTCAGCCGTCAGCGAGGGGAAAAACATCTTCGCGGTCGACCATGGATACGAGGTGGGCCTCCCAGCCGTGCCGGTGCTGCAGCAGAAGTTGGATGGCGGTGGCGTGGTGCTTTGTGGAGACGGGAGCGTAGAGGGACGGCCCCGCGCCGCATAGGTGGATTTCTCGCGCGCCGAGGCCATGGAAGGTCTCCCAGAATGTTTCCAGAACGGGAAAGGTTTCCTTAGCCACATCGTCGAAGGCGTTGAAGAGGAACTGTGGGGGAGTGTCGCCCTTGCTGCTCAGACGGGCGGCGAGCTTGCGGGTGAGACCGCCGTTGGTGTAGCTCATCGGGCCTACCTTCGAGAACATGGTGGCAGTCTTTTGGGGCAGGTCGATCTGCGGAGTGAGAACGACGGCCCATTCGAGATCGGTCGGAGGCAGGGGCTGGACGCGCTCACCTCTCCCAAACACCCTACCCGTCCCGCCGTAGAGGAAGAACGGAACGTCAGAACCAATGCTGGCGGCGAGGGGCAGGAGGTCCTCCCTGGTCAGTTCTAGGCCCCAAAGCCTGTTGAGGGCCAGCAGGGTCGCTGCGGCGTCGGAGCTGCCGCCGCCAAGTCCTGCGGCAACGGGAATGTTTTTTCTCAAACCTATTGCCGTTCCACGTAACACGCCCGTGGCGTCTCGCAACAGGTGGGCCGCCTTCAACACGAGGTTGTCGGGAGTCACCAGATCGGCGCGGTCGCAGTCGAGCCTGATATCGTCGGCCTCGTCGAAGGTCAGGGTGTCGTGCAGGCTGACGGTCTGGAGTATCGAGGCGATGTCGTGGTACCCGTCGTCCCGCCTGCCGAGCACTTCCAGCGTGAGGTTGATCTTGGCGTGCGCCCGCACGGTAATCATGGCAACAGTATACTCTTACGATACGACGCAGCAACGGAGTGGACGGCGTAGACAGGGATGCAGCAGTTTGAAGTGCGACAGGCGACGCCGGGCGACCGGGACACGCTCTACCGAATCAAGCGGGAGGCCATGCGACCATACGTGGAGCAAGTATGGGGATGGGACGAGGAATACCAAGAGCGGCGCTTTCGTGAGAGCTACGATCACACCGAAACGCAAGTCGTGCTCGTGGAAGGTATCGCAGCCGGCCTTCTGAGAGTCTCGGAACGTGAGAGTGCGCTGTTCATAGACCAGGTCGAGATCGTTCCCGATTACCAGGGTCGCGGGATTGGAACGGCTCTCATCAACGATTTGCTTGCTCTCGGCCGTCCCGTCGAGCTGGGCGTGTTGAAGGTGAATGACGACTCGGGCCGGCTCTACGAACGGCTGGGCTTTCGCGTTATCAGCGACAACGAGAAGCACTACCAGATGCGGGCGGAGCCGGCCCAATCATATTGACTTGAACCCACGCACAAAATACACTCGCGCGGCAAGTCCGAATCCAGCACGAGGAGCGCGATACGCATGAAGGGTATGGTAAGGACGGTTCTGGGGGACATAGAGCCCGCCGAGGTCGGAATGACCTCGATGCACGAGCATCTTTTCATCGACTTCACGGTCGTATTCCAGCCGCCGGTGGAGGCGACGGCGAAGGCCAGGGCGTATGAGCCGGTCTCGCTGAGCAATCTTGGGCGCGTACGATACAACCCGTTCGGAAGCTTCACGAACCTGCTGCTTCTCGACCAGGACGAGGCGATCGAGGAAGTGGGCCACTTCACGCGAGTGGGCGGCGGCACGATCGTCGACGTTACGACGATTGGGATCGGGCGGGACCCCATCGGTCTGGGGAACATAGCCCGGGCGACGGGCGCGAACATCGTCATGGGCGCGGGGTACTACATTGCGCCCTCACACCCCGACGGCATGGACGAGGTGACGGTCGACGACTTGACGGCGGAGATGGTGGCTGACGTCACCACGGGCGTGGGCAACACGGGGATCAAGGCGGGCATCATTGGGGAACTTGGATGCGGATGGCCTCTGCACGACAATGAGCGGAAGGTCCTCCTGGCGGCGGCGGTCGCTCAGCAGGAGACGGGAGCTTCGATCCTGATCCATCCCGGTCGAGACGAGGCGGCGCCGTTCGAGGCGCTGGACATTCTCGCGAGCGCGGGGGCGGACGTGGAGCGCGTCGTCATGGGGCACATCGGCAGGACATATCAGAATATCGAGCGTGTGATCGACCTCGCGAAGACGGGCTGCTACCTGGAGTACGACCAGTTCGGCTGGGAGTCGTCGTATTTCTCGTACGGCGTGATGGACTTCCCGAACGACAGCCAGAGGATGGACCACATACAGCGGCTCATTGCAGAGGGATACACCGACAAGATCGTGATCGGTCAGGACATCTGCGGCAAGCACCACATGGTCAAGTACGGCGGCTGGGGCTATGGCCACATCATCGAGCACATCGTTCCGCGCCTGCGAGACCGGGGCGTTTCGGAAGACGACATCGACGCGATCTACGTGGGGAACCCGGCGGCGGTTCTGACGCTGGTGTAGAGCCTGGCCTGCAGCCTCGCGACGACGCTTCGTGGCGGATGTAGGGGCCTTCGACAAGCTCAGAGTGGACAGAAAATCGAGGTCAAGTTGAGGAAATTAAAGCTCTACATCGCTTCGAGTCTGGATGGCTACATCGCGGGCCCTAACGGAGAAATCGACTGGCTGGAGGCTGCGGGCAATCATGATTACGGCTATCGCGACTTCTATGCCTCGATCGACACGACGCTTATGGGAAGATTGACCTATCAAATTACACTGACCGTCGACGAGTTTCCTTATCCGGACAAGACGAACTACGTCTTTACCAAGAGCAACCCCCCGCAGCGCACGGCTCACGTGGAATTCGTTTCGGAAGAGATCGCAGGCTTCGTCCGCTCTCTGAAAGAACGGCCCGGGCTCGATATCTGGCTGGTCGGGGGTGGCCAAATCAATACCGTCATGCTCAAAGCAGGTCTCATCGACGAGATTATCTTGTCCATGTTTCCTCTCGTGCTAGGAGAGGGCATTCCGCTATTCGCGCCGCGTGCCGCGCAGCACTCCTTCAAGACCCTGGGATGTCAGCAATACGAATCGGGACTCATCCAGTGGCACTTAGTGAGGGAATGAGAAGCCGGGCTTGAAGTGCGCGGTTCAGTGCGGTCGCGCTTACGTCTTGCTTGCGCCTTTATGCCAAGAACGCAGCGCCCTCGCCACCATAGACCCACACCTGTCGATCCACCGTATTCAGGGTGAGCCGAACCTAGTTTCGAGACGTCCAGATGGTGTGGTAGTTGTCACCGAGTATGGCGGCGGTCATCTCGGACTTCTCGCACTGTCTGAGCTCTCTGAGGACGGAGTCGCAAGTATCGAGGGCGTCGGTCTCGGTGGTTTGAGCCGGAACGAGAGAACCTTTCGACGAGCTTGCCCCAGATACCGGTCTGGACGAGGGTGTCGACGTAGCCGTGCCAGGGAATGACGGTCAGGCCGGTAGCTCGCGGGAAGCCGGGGCGGAGACGGCGGACGCTTCTGATGCGCTCGCGGGGGGAAGAGACCATTGGCATGAGACGAAGCATCGGCCCGTCGGACTCATTGTTTCTCATGTCGAAGACGGCGGACTTATCGAAGGTCGGGAAGGATATTGAAACAACTTCGGCGTTATCGATATCGTTGAAAAGCTCCTCAAGGTCGACAGCGAAATCGTCACGTTCCATGAATGACCATCCCTCCCAGAAGAAAGTGTGTCGATCCCATGGGCCGGAAGTGCCTCTCGGCAGCACGACACATCAATGTATAGCACGTTACGGCATGTAGTTCAAGAGTTCACGAGTTCTCTGACGGTTTCCATGAACGATGGTATAACAGCCTGCCAGTCGCCGACCACCCCGTATGAGGCATCCTTGAAGATATTGGCCTCGCGGTCCTTGTTAATGGCGACGATGTGCCTCGCGCCCGAGCACCCCGCCATGTGCTGGCTCGCGCCCGATATTCCGACGGTGATGTAAACGTTCGGCGCTATCGTCCTGCCGGTGAGGCCAACCTGGTATGAGTGGTCAATCCATCCGGCGTCGCAGGCTGCACGAGAGGCGCCCATGGCTCCGCCCAGTAGGTCTGCCAGCTGTCCTACTATTTCAAAAGGTTCCGGGCCTCCGAGTCCCCGTCCACCCGACACGACGATGTCCGCGTCTTCGAGGCGGACGCCCTCGCTCGCCTGCGCGACCGTGCGGATGTTCCTCACGCGGCTGGGCGAGCCAGTGAGGTCAACGGTTATCGGCACGATGTCGCCCGTTCCGGAGGCGTCGGGCGCGGGCGGTTCGTATGCCCTGCCACGCATGACTACCACCTGCAGGCCGTCGCCGGGAAAGGTGACGGCGGCCATGGCGCTCCCGCCGTACACGGGTCGCGTGGCGACCACACGTCCGGTTTCGGCATCAACGCCAACACGAATGCAGTCCTGTGCCAGACCGGCTCCCAGTCGAAAGGCAACTCGCGGGCCGATCTCCCTGCCGTCCTGCGTCTTGCCGACGAGGAGGACTTGCGGTGAGATCCGATTGCACACCTCAGCGAGGGCGGAGATCTTGGCATCGACTTCCGGGCCGTCGAGCGCGGGGTCTTGAACGGTATAGGCGGTGGATGCGCCGAGCGCGATAGCCTCGCGCGCCGGGTCTTC
Organism: Dehalococcoidia bacterium; assembly: GCA_965247555.1. GTDB lineage: Bacteria > Chloroflexota > Dehalococcoidia > Lucifugimonadales > VXLM01 > VXLM01. The sequence continues at coordinate 2,038,863 of CBDFHR010000009.1, forward strand.
AAGGTCCGTGCCCAAGAGGGCGACGCCTATGTCGTCGCCGAGCTGTCGCGCCGCCGCGATCAACTCTCCCGTTACGGGGTCGAGGATCTTGTCTTCAGTGATTTCGCCTAGTATGAGAATTGAGGACATGGGCGTAGAGAGTATTGCGTAGTGCGTATTCGATTCAGATGAGTTTGTCTTCGCGGAGCTTGAGGGCGAGCTTGCGGCCTGCGTCGGCGTCGTCTTCGCCCTCGATTATCTCGACTGAGCGGTCAGACTCCGGCACGTACAGGTCGGTGATGACGACCTTAGGAGCGAGCGTGGAGGGGTCGATTCCCAGGTCGGCGGCGTTCCAGACCGTAGGGGTCTTGCGTCCTGCCGCCATGATTCCTCGCAGGGTCGCGTACCGAGGCTCACCGAGCTCGTTGGTGACGGTTACGAGGGCAGGCAGGTCGGCCTCCAGCTCTCGATAGCCGTCGGGTACGACCTGCTGGACGGATACCGTCCCGTCCGCAACGTCGACCTTTTGCGCGACGGTGAGGCACGGCAGGTCGAGTAGCTCGGCGATGCCGAGGGGCACCTGGGCGTTGTCCCAGTCGGAGGCCTGGCGTCCGGCGAGGATGAGGTCGTAGTCGCCGATTTTCCTGATGGCCGCGGATAGAACGGTTGCCGTGGCGAAGGAGTCGAGATCGTGGAAGGAATCGTCCTGCAGGAGCACAAGCTCGTCGGCCCCCATCGACAGCGGCTTCTTCACCACGTCCATGACGAACGACCTGCCCATGGAGAGAGCGGTCACGTTTGCGCCGACGGCATCCTTTATGCGTAGTGCCGCCTCGACGGCGTTCTCGTCGAAGCCGTTGAGGACTGGCGGTGTCCCCTGCGACTCGACCACGCGCTTGGTCTCGGGATCGACCTTGAACGCCGACGCGGGCATCTCAGGGTCGAGCACCTGTTTGACGCACACGATGATATTCACTGGGGCGGAAACAGTCTCCTGTTATCGATAAACCGAACTAGGTAGTGTTGACATTTCACGTTATTCCGCTTTTCCTTGTCATTGCGAGTGAAGCGTGGAATCTAAAAGTTTGTGCTTGCGCGATGATTTTAGATTCTTCACTCCGCTCTGCTACGTTCAGAATGACAGAATGTCAACACTACCTAGTATATGGTACGCCAACCGAGCGCCCTCAGCATAGGAAAACCCGCCTCGACTTGGCAGCCTTGCGGCGCCGGCGTCAGGACGCGCTCTCCACTCTGTCCATGAACGACTTTGCGCCCGACCCTACCCACGACGTCCATGCGGTGCTGAGGAAGCGGATGTTCCGTTCGAGGTAGTAATCGATGTTGTCGTCGCTCACGAGCGCGCCTCCGTGCTTGCCCGCGCCCAAAATAGCCTCGTAACCGCGGTCCGCGGCGGCGAGCACGTCGGGATGACGGTACTGCCCGAGGAGGCCCATGCTCTGGGAGAGGTCGCCGTTGGCTATGAAGAACACGTCGATGCCGTCGACCTTGACGATCTCCTCGATGTTCTCGATGGCGACGATGTCCTCGATGAGGACTATCATCATGGTCTGGTCGTTAGCCCTGTTGTAGTAGTCGTCTACTCCTATTCCCTGGCGGCTCGTTGCCATGCCGCGCTTGCCTATGGGGTGGAACTTTCCGCCGTCGACGACGTTCTGGGCTTCCTCGGCGGTGTTCACGTGCGGGACGACGATGGCCTGCGCGCCGAGATCGAGCGTGCGGTAAATGAGGCCCTGCAAATTGAGATGAATCCTGACGACGGATGTCATCCCCCAGAGGTCGCAGGCCCGCGTGAGGTTGGGAATATCCTGGAAGTCGAACGGGCCGTGCTCAGCCTCGATCCACATGCCGTCGAAGCCTAGCGGGCCGAGAAACTCGATCATGTCGCCGCTCATGTTGCCCATGGCCACGGTGGCGATGCCGCCTTCGTCCAGGGTCTGTTTCGCTTTGTTCTTGCGCAGTTCTGCCATTGTTCGGTATGTCTCCTATCGTTCCGGCTGGTGAGCGTGGCGATTATATGTGTCGGTCAATAGGGGCGTCAATTGGGAAAAGGGTCTCCCAAAACCCGTCGCGGGAATGAATCGAACCGCTTCGCCGCGTCACGATGCCGTTAGAGACCAACTCACCTAAGTAACGTTCACCACCTTTGTTGACGTGGACGAAAGCATGGTGATACGTTCCGGTCGCCGCATTTCGATGGAGGGCCACAATGCCGACAGTCGAGACCGCGAGAGGGCCCATCGACACCGCAGACCTCGGATTCACCCTGAGTCACGAGCACGTGTGCATCGGATTCAGCGGTTCGGCGGCAATCCCCGAATTTCTTGACCGCGACGCCACGCTAGAGCGGGCCGTTCGTGATCTTACCGACGCGAAACGAGGGGGAGTGGACACCATCGTCGACGTCGCGCCGTACGATCAGGCCCGCGACGTGCGGCTTCAGGCCGAGGCGTCGGCGCGGTCGGGAGTGAACATCGTCGTGTCGACGGGCACCTGGCTCGACGTGCCTCACCTGTTCGAGTACGTTCCCATCGACAGGATCGCCGACTTCTACGCGCGCGAAATCACCGAGGGGATAGACGGGTCGGGCATCAAGGCGGGCATCATCAAGTGTGCCAGCGACCGTGGCGGCGTCACACCCGGCCAACAGCGTGTGCTCAGAGCGGCGTCTCGTGCCTCTATGAGGACGGGCGCGCCCGTTATGACCCACACGTGGGCGCCTGAGCGTATCGGAGAGCAGCAGGCGACGGTGTTCGAGGACGAGGGTGTCGACCCCGACCGGGTGTGCATCGGGCACAGCAACGACACGACCGATCTCGGCTATCTGACCAGTCTGCTGCGACGCGGTTTCTGGCTCGGCATGGACAGACATAAGGAGGGCGGCCACATGGGGCCGACGTGGCGGGAGAGGACCGTCGTGCTCAAGCAGCTGTTCGACGCCGGATGGGGCCACCGCATCATGATCGCCCACGACTGGGACTCGACGGTAGGACTCTTCTCTCCCGAGGCCAGAATGGCGCACGATGCGCAGAACCCCGAACGCTGGCTATTCATCACGCGCAAGGTACTTCCCATGATGAGGTCACTCGGCGCGAGCGACGCCGATATCAGGAAGCTGACCGTCGAGAATCCGAGGAAGTATTTTGAGGGAGGGAGTTCGAATAAGGGTGAAGTAGGGCGAAACGAGCTTTCAACTGGCTCTTGAGTAACATCTCGCCCCCGGAGGGGGCTGACAGGGGTACGTAACCCAGTGTGATCAATCATATATGCTGACCAACATATCCCCTCTCCCTTGGAGGCTGTCTCAGAAATAGTCAGCCTCTCTTGTCAGGAAGTTGTGGATTCCCGCTTTCGCGGGAATGACTTTAAGGGTGGTTGTGTTTCGTAGTGAATGATACCTACAACGACGGTAAACGTGGTGCCCTTTGCTAGAGAAATGTATGCTGTCGAATTATGAGACAGCCTCCTAAAGAGAGAGGGACACTCGATCGAGTGTCCCTCTTTTGTGTCGTACTTCCGTTGTTGGATTGTTAGGCCGAACCCTTGTAATCCGGCCTCGTCGTTGTGGGGGTATCCCCATGATTCTTCCGTTCATCGTGGCCGCCTAGTTCCGAATGTAGAAGCTGTACGGGTCCGCGCTCGGCAGATCGCGGAAGTCGCGCTTGGCCTGCTCACGCGTCGGCGCGCCGGTCGCGTCGAGCCGCTGAAGCTTCTGAAGGTACCGCTCGAAATCGGCGCCGGGGCCGGCGGGCTTGATGAACTTGATTACTGCCTGAAACATACCTACCTCCTTTCCTGGAATATTCGTCGTTCCAACGTCGGTCGTCTGTGGCATTTCACCCTCCTTCTTTTGTGGTTGACCGGTCATCCATCTCTATTGTCCGGCAAGTCCTATATCATTCCTAGCCATTCGACGTGATAATATATATTTACTTTCACAATAGTATTTTGGTGTGTCTACGTCATGGAACTGCGAGAACTTCGGAGCTTCTGCACGGCGGCGAAAGTGGGCGGCATCTCCAAGGCGGCACTCGAACTCGGTCTCGGCCAGCCAACGGTGACGACCCATATCCGCAAGCTGGAAGAGGAGATGGGCTCGGCGCTGTTCGACCGGAGCAAGCGTCCGATTCGATTGACACCGTCCGGGGCTGCGCTCGTCGAGCTTGCGGCGCCACTGGTCGAAGGCATCGACGACCTAGTGCAGAGCACGACACTTGCCGAGCAGGAGAGTCTCATCACCGTCGCCACGACGAACGATATGGTCGCGCATACCCTCCTGCGAACGGTTACGGTATTCCTGCGGCGCTATCCTCACACGCGTCTGAGGATCAGCGCGGCGTACATGGCTGACATTATTGAGTTGGTGCGGACCGGGGAGATGGACCTTGGGCTAATACCCTATCCCGGCAGGTCGGAGGAGCTCGATTTCACCGGACTGTTCGCCTACGAGCGAGTGCTTATCACTCCTCTGAATCACCCGCTGCTCAACGAGGAGGTCGTAACATTCGAGCAGATAGCCGAGTGGCCGCTAATCCTTCGGGGCGGGATGACGCTGACGCGCTCCATGCTGGAGTCGGAGTTCAAGCGTCGAGGCCTCCCGTATGAGGTGTTGGTGGAGCTCGACGGGATGGACATCATCAAGCGGTACGTCGCGCTCGGAATGGGCATCTCGGTAGGGCCGCGTCTGGCGATAGAGCCGGAAGACGAGCATACGCTGGGCATCATCAATCTGGCGAACCTGCTGCCCATCGAGCAGACGGGTATCCTGACGCTTCGCGGCAGGACCCTGTCGACCCCGGCGCAACAATTCGTCCAAGTGATGCGGGATACGCTTATGCGCCGAAGGTGACGGTTACGAGCGGTAACGAGGCTGGTGGTTGGCGCCGTTCATGACGGGCTCGTTGCGGAACACGTCGCCGTTGCGGATCTTGAGGTTGTAGTCACAGTTGGGGCTGCTGCATACCCACGCTTTGTAGTGAATCGGCGCGCCCTGACCTCCGAAGTCCGACAGGGGCAGCAATACGCCCTCTCTGCACTCTAGGCATTCAGGCCATTCGTCGTTCCTTTTCCCCACATCTTCCTCCTGCGCGACCGGTGGCCGGGTATCGAGAGCGCGCAAAGTATACAACGATCACACACTGTCCACAACCATTCATTTTGTGGCCAATTGAGATATTCTCCCAATAGCTGGCGCCAGGATCGGGAGAGCAAGGGCATTCGGCCATTTCCGAGGTCGCCGGCGGGTAGGAGGCACTCGAATCGTACCCAGAACCAGCTCAGCCTGCACTAGCTCTCGCGGGCGCGATAAGGGTAGTATTGGGCCGCACCCAAGTACCTCCCGGTCAACCCGCCCTAGCCTGGGCACTGAGCACCCCTTCGCCGTCCTTACGAGAGACCGCATTGACGCGAACACCAATCCAGTATGAGTACCCACCCTTCACTCTGAGGTCGAACACGCTGTTCTTCCACGACTGGCGGTACGTCCACCACGGAATTACGCGATGGACCACTTCCACTGGCAGGCCCATTGAGCGCTACTCGGACGAGCCGCTTCCTGACGTGGTGGAATGGCGCGGATCGGACATTCCGAGCGGGATTCGCCTTCGGGCCATCCCTGCTCAGAAGTCGGATCCGTTCCTGCGGGCCGACTCTCCGTGGGAGGAGCACCTGCGCCATGCGACGATTATCCGGGACGGCGGGACCTACCGGTTGTGGTATGACACAAAGTCGCTCGGCTGCTACGCCGAGTCGGATGACGGGACGACGTGGCGCAAGCCGAAGCTGGGGCTCCGCGAGTTCGAAGGAACCACGGCAAACAACATCCTCTGGGGCGAAAACCTGCCGCCGGAACCGGACTACATAGGCGCGGGGTGCGTCTTCATCGACCCCTCCGCCCCGGCGCAGGAGCGATACAAGTCCTTCCACAACCGACATATCGACGCCGAAGTTTTCGAGGAGTTCCGCCGGCGCTACCCGAAGGATACGAGTCCCCGGGCACAGTCGGGAATCGAGCGCGGTAAGGGGACTTTGGCACAGGCAGGAGCCACCTCACCGGACGGCATCCACTGGACACCATTCGACCTCCCGTTGGTCGTGCATGGCAGCGACACCCAGAACGTCGCCTACTATGACGAGGTGCTCGGTAGGTATGTCGGGTACTTTCGGACCCACGTGTTTCGCCGACGCTCCATCGGGCGGGCGGAGACCGATGACTTCCGTCACTTCCCGCTGCCCGACACGATTGTCTGGCCCGACGCCGGCATAGGGCCTGCCGACGTGTGGTATGCAAACGGGCGCACGAGCTACCCGGGCGCGCCCGACTACCACCTCATGTTCTGCCGAAGATGGCGTGTCTCCGAGGACCGCTGGTCGATTCACCTGGCGACAAGCCCCGACGGTGTGCTCTGGAGCTTCCCGCCTGATTCGCAAGTCCTCGCCCCGGGAAATCACGGCGAGTGGGACGCTGGCGGTTCTGCCGTCGGCCCCGGCATGGTCGAGCTGCCCGGCGACCGCATGGGCGTCCCGATGATCGGGTACGCCGTGCCGCATAAGTACCCTCGCCGAAAGCCGCTCGGCGAGATTGCCTGGGCCACGTGGCAGAAAGGCAGACTCGTGGCCCTTGTGGCCGACGAACACGGCTCCTTCCGCACCCCCGCCCTGCTCTTCGACGGTACCACGATGAGGGCCAATGTAAGCACGAAGCACGTCGGCAAATTGCTGGTCGAGGTTGTCGGTGATGACGGTGCGCCCATCCCCGGTCACACCTTCGACGACTGTGATCCGATCAGCGGCGATTACCTCAGCCACCTGGTCACGTGGCGTGGCGACCCAACGATTCGCCGCGAAGACCACCGTCCGGTTTCATTTCGGGTGAAGCTGTCCCACGGTGATCTCTTCGGATTTACCTTCGAATAGGTCTACGGAGACCGCAGGGAATGAGACCGTATTCGTGGTACCGCGGATGCCCGTGAAAGCCAAGCTATCGCATGGTATTTCGGGTAACTGTTCATAGGCGGTGAGATATGCAGGAATTGTCCTCCTGCTGTCATTCTGAGGAGCGCAGCGACGAAGAATCTACAATCTCTCCCCCGGCGGGGGAGAGACACAGAGAGGGGGTCTTTCGCAATTCAACTCACGGAGACTGAACAGTTACTATTTCGGCAGGCCCGTTGACACAGTTCGGGTGCTCCCCTAGACTCGCCGACAACTGCAAACAGTCGCGGAGGACACCTTGCCAATGGATGATCGATCGAGCTTCAAATACAAGTCGCCCAGCGTGTTTGGCCGAATCGCCGTTGCGTGGAAGCTCATAATAGGTCTGCGCGGTCAGGAGCTCCAAAGCGTCGGAAGCTGGATCGAGCGCAACTACACCGAAAGCGGTAGGGTCGTCGGATTCCTGCGGTTCGTCGGCTGGGCCGTGAAGACAGTGCTGGTGGATATTCCGAACGCGCTCGTCGGCGTAACCTTCGCCAAGCCGATGTCTAAGGTCTCGTACTGGCTTGCGGCGGACAATCCGGTGGAAAATCACCCATGGGCGACGCAGCCGAACGCGAGACTGCCGCAGGAGTGCGAGGTCGTGGTCATCGGCGCAGGATTCACCGGCGCGGCCTGCGCGTACCATTGGTCGAAGCGTAACGGCGGCCAAATGGTTCTGCTGGAGATGAACGAGGCCGCCTCCGGCGCCAGCGGGCGCAACGAGGGCGTCGTCGTCATGGGCAGGTTCTATGCCTATGTTAAGAAGATGATGCTCGACGACTTGCCTCGCGTTCGGCCCGACCTCGACAAGGCGCAGCGCGAAAATCTCGCGAAAGAGTTCGCGGAGGCCTACGTTCGCGCGGCGTACAAGAATGCAGACATGATCGAAGAGACCATTCGCGACGAAGGGTTTGAAGTCGACTACGCCCGCGTCGGATGGGTGCAGGGACAGACGGAGCACACCCAAGATTACCTCGACTACTCGGTCCGGGAGAGCTACGAGAAAGGCTTCGACGACTGGGACTTGGTCGAGCCCAAGCAGGTCTTGGAATTGACCGGTATGAAAGTAGGAGTCCGGTACGGTCTGTCGAGGCGCGCGGCCACGTGGCACCCGGCGAAGTGGGTCTGGTCACTCGTTTCCACGGCAATCAAGGCCGATAACGTGGACTTCTTCAGCCGGACTCGCGTACATAGAGTCGAGGACAACGGTGACCGCTATGCCGTGCATACCAACCGGGGCACGATCACCGCCCGCTACGTCATCAACGCCACCGAGTCGTACACTGCCGCGCTCCACCCGGAGTTCATCGGCAAGCTCGTGCCCATCCAGACCAACGCGGCGTTCGCCGAGGGAGGCCCTGCAGCCATGAAGGAGCACGTGGCCATGGGCGGGCCGAACTCGTGGTTTGGCAAGCACCCCGATGGAGTAATCCTCGGAACCGGGGGCATCCTCTCGACTACACGCAGGCCGGCCGCATCAGGCCGTCACGCTTCTTGACGGACTACATCATCACCGAGATTCAGCAGATCTTCGGACACAACCCCATGCATGTCTTCCGCGAGTGGAGCTGCACCGCCGGGTTCACCGACGACGAGTACCCCATCGTGGGACAGCTGGACGGAAAGCGACAGTTCATCATCGCCGGAATGTGCGGCTCCGGCTCCGGCGTCCACTTCAACGGAGCCCGCCATGTGGTCGACCGCATCCTCGGCATCGAAGGGCCCAACGACTACCCCGAGCAGTTCTTCTCACCGACGCGAGTCTTGGACCCCGAAGCTCACCTCTGGCCGGAGTAGAGCACATCAATCGAAGGCAGCGATTTTCTCACAAGCGTTTCTGCTTATAGTCCAGTTCAATTGGTCTTGCCCAAGTGGGCACAGATGGTGGAGCAGGTGTTGTTGCTTAGGTGCGTCAAATCCTTGCTGGACAAGGGCAAACGCCTCAACTACAGTAGTCCCAATCGAATACACTTCGGGAGTTCCCATGCCTATTCTCACGCCTGAACGCATTATCCAGATCTCCTACGACTTGCTTAGGGCCGTGGGCTCAAAAGAGAGCCACGCAAAGACCGTCTCGGAGCACCTCGCCAACGCCAATTTGTCGGGCCACGACTCACACGGGTTCATCCGCATAATCCAATACGTGCGCGAGGTCAATGAGGGGGCCATACATCCCACATCTGAACCTGTCGTGCTCAACGAGTCTCCGACGACCACCCAGCTGGACGGCAACGGGACATTCGGGCAGGTCGTCGCTACGGCGGCGCTTGAGATCGGCATGGCGAAGGCGCGCGAGCACGGTCTCAGCCTCGTGACCATGTCCAAACTTGAACACACGGGCAGGGTCGGTGCGTACCCGGAGGCCGCGGCCATGCAGGGAATGGCGGCGTTCATGTGCTCGGGATTCGTCGGCGGGCCCCAGCTGACGAACGTGTCTCCATTCGGCGGCACCGCCCGCAAGCTTGGCACCAATCCTATGGTAATGGCATTCCCCTACCAGGACGACGGCCCCATCCTGCTGGACTTCGCAACGTCGATCTCGGCGGAAGGCAAGCTCCGCGTCGCGCGAGCCAAGGGCGCCACCCTACCCGACTACTGGATCATCAAGCAGGACGGCACGCCGTCCAAAGATCCCAACGACTACTACGCAGGGGGCTCTCTGATTCCCACCGGCGGCCTTCAGGGTGGTCACAAGGGGTACGCACTGTCATTCATGGTTGTGCTATTCGGCGCGGTCTTGGGCGGCCTAGCGCACACGGAGTATCAGACCACCGAGACAAACAACGAGTGGACCCGACTCGGCACCACCCTCATCCTGATCGATCTGCAGCGGCTCGGCTCGGTCGATCTCATCAAGGCACAGGTTGACGGCATTGTCGCCTACATTAAGGACACGCCCCTGCGCGAGGGATTCTCCGAAGTGCTGTATCCAGGCGAGTTCGAGGTCCGCAACAGACGACAGCGCCGCGCCGACGGCCTCTACATCGAAGACGCGACCTGGAACGAGATCTCAGATCTCATGGCAAAGCATGGAGTGAAGTGACCGCCTCAGTCATCCACCCTGCATACAGTTTTCGGTCGTGGTAACCTGTGCTCGTCATGGCCACCGCTCAGACCTTTAGCTCCGTCGGCTCTCTCTCTGTAGACGCGCCCCAAATCATTCTCGGCGACGCCTTCGAGTGGCTGAAGAATGCCGGAACGAATTCGATTCATGCCGTCGTGACTGACCCTCCGTACGGGCTGGTTGAGTATACGCCGCGTCAACTCGTAAAGCTGCGTGAAGGTCACGGAGGCGTGTGGAGGATACCGCCGGCGTTCGACAATGCAGTCCGAAAGCCGCTTCCAAGATTCACCGTCCTGAACGACGACGACAAACAACGCCTTGAAGCATTCTTTGAACGCTTCGCTGCCCTGCTCATGCCGGTACTCGTTCCCGGCGCGCACGTCTTCATCGCCACGAATCCACTCGTTTCCCATTTCGTCTACATGCCCTTCATTAGAGCGGGATTTGAGAAGCGGGGAGAGATTGTACGCGTGGTGCAGACCTTGCGCGGTGGCGACCGCCCCAAGAATGCCCACGAGGAGTTTCCATCCGTTTCCGTAATGCCCCGGTCGTGCTGGGAACCTTGGGGACTGTTTCGCAAGCCCTGCGAAGGGCGAGTCCAGGACAACCTCCGCAAGTGGAAAACCGGCGGACTGATGCGCTTGTCCGACGATGAACCGTTTCGCGATCTGATTCACTCTTCACCCGCTCGTGGACTCGAAAAGAGGATTGCCCCGCACCCGTCATTGAAACCTCAAGGTTTCATGCGGCAAATCGTGCGGGCATCGCTCCCAATGAGCGAAGGCACTATCTTGGACCCGTTCATGGGCTCCGGCTCCACTATAGCAGCGGCAACCGCTTGCGGCCTCGACAGCATCGGGATCGAGATCGACGCGGAATATTTCGAGCTGGCGCAGTCGGCAATTCCACAGCTTGCACAATTCACTCCGAGCGCGAACGGGAATCATGGACCGATGTCACTGGTTCGACTCGTCCGTTCCTCTGCCGCCGGGTCTAACACCCGCAGCGATACGAAGGGCTATTGAGTACATCGAGCGGGAACTTATGGAATTAGTGGATATTTACCATGAGCAGATGAACGTTTTCAGCGCTATCGTCGGCATCTTCGGTACAAAGACATTGGACTCGGTCAGCAACTACGAGAAGCACAGAAACGTAGATACGGCCCAGCAACGTTTTCCCGATCTCCGTCGAAGGGGATCCGGTCCAAGTCCTGGGCCTAACGACTCCCTGGAAAGTATGGCGAGCAAGCGGGTGTGGGCGCTCCAATCTCATTTCGACCATCCCGGGTGGTATATTGTATGGCGGTATCTCGTTGACCCCACGGAAACGTTAGAGACCGGCAAACCGGTGATTATCTGGCGAGTGGACGTGGCCTTCATCGAAAAGCAGGAATGGAAGTACGAAACAAGCCGAGCGGGCTCAGCTGGAGGAGGCCGAACGCATACATTCGGCCTGCATCGTCCTGCAACGAAACTGCGAGACAAGGCAGTCTATCAACGAGGCGATGTTGTCCTAGTAGGCGGGAAACCGGTACCCGCCAATGGCGACTAACAAGACGCGCTCAAATTCAACAATTAGGAAATCAGATATGGCAAACCAAGTCCTTGTAGACCCCGCTGACCTGACGCGATTCACCACCGACATTTTCGAATGCGCCGGGATGCCGCGTGAGGACGCGGAAATCGAGGCCGACGTCCTGGTGTGGGCCAATCTGAGAGGCGTCGACTCGCACGGCGTCCTGAGGATTCCGTGGTACATCAAGAACGTCGACGACGGCGTGTTCAACGTCAGCCCGAACATCGAGATCGAAAATGAGACGGCGGCAACCGTTCTCATCGAGGGTGACCGCGCGTTCGGGCCGGTCGTAACCGTGTTCGCGATGAACAAGACCATTGAGAAGGCCAGGGAGGCCGGCGTCTGCTGGACCATCATCCGGAACACGACCCACCAGGGAGCGATGGCATACTACTCGCTGATGGCGGCCGAGCAGGACATGGCCGGCATCGCCGTTGTGTGCAGTCCGCCCAACATGGCGACCTTCGGCTCCAAGGGCAAGGGAGTACACAACAGCCCCATCGCCATAGCCGTTCCCGCCGGGGAGCGCAATCCGCCCGTCCTCGATATGGCGACGAGCGTCGTTGCGGGTGGCAAGCTCAGCCTTGCGCAGGACAAGGGCGAGTCAATCCCGCCCGACTGGTCGCTCGACCCGCAGGGCAACCCCACCACGACCCCGAGCTTCGACAATGTCCTGCTCCCATTCGCCGGCCCCAAGGGTTCCGGGCTAGCGCTCATGTTCGCCACCCTCTCGAACGTCATGGTTGCCAACCCCCTGCTTGAGCCCAACATCACCGGCCGGGCACCCACTTCGCGAGGCGTGCAGAATAGCTTCCTCGTGGCCGTCGACATCGCCGCGTTCACCGACGTGGACGAATACAAGGACAACATCGACCGCCTCATCGCCGCGCAGAAGACGCTTCCCACAGCCGACGGATTCGACGAGATCCTCGTTCCGGGCGAGCCGGAGTATCGGATGCAGGCCGAACGCTCTCGCAACGGCATTCCCCTGCCGATGGGCACGGTTGAGAACATCCGCCCGATCGCCGAACGCTTCGGTGTGGAGATGCCGCACGGCGCTTAACCGACTCCTCTCCCACTTCTCGGTGTTGTCACGGAAAAGTTTTAGACAACACCTAAAATACCTTGCGTCGCGTTTTCCCGCTCCGATATGCTGGCCCCAAGCAGTTGCATCACGGCGCCTTGGGCCGAGGAGGGTTTAGTTTGAAGCTAACGCGCGCTAGAGTAACCGACTATCGGAGCATCGACGACTCGGGCTGGGTTGATGTCGACAGCGTAACCTGCCTGGTCGGCAAGAACGAGTCCGGCAAGACCGCTTTTCTGGCGGCACTGAAGAAGCTGAATCCCGTCGATCGAGTGAGCGGCGACTTCGACCTCAAGGACTACCCCCGCAAGGGGTACGTCAGATACCGGCGGCAGCACAAGACCAGTCCTGCGGTCGTCGTGCGGGCGGAGTTCCGTCTTGATCAGGACGAGATCAGCGAGATCGAAGAGGAGTACGGCATAGGAGTCGTGGCGTCGCCTGTGGTGATGGCCAGCAAGAACTACGCGAACTCCCGCATGTGGGACATCCAACTTAACGAGGCGTCGCTCGTCCAAAACCTGATCTCGGAAGCCGGGCTGCCGGCGGAGATCGAGGAACGCGCCGAGGCCGCAAGTTCGATCGACGAGCTGCGCTCGATACTGGAACGCCTCGAGATCAAGCCTCCCGTCGTCGGGAATCTTCTCATCGACATCAACAGCCGCTTCAGGACGAGCCTCAAGGAACTGATCGTCGACGACTACCTCGAACGCTACCTGCCCGCCATCGTCTACTTCGACGACTACAGCACCATGAGAGGGCGCATCTCCATTCCGGATATCCGCCGGCGAAGTGAGAATGGCGGCCAACTCGACGACGCCGACCGGACCTTCATGTCGCTATTATCCCTGGTGGGCACCGACATCGACGCCCTCGAGAGCCAGATGGACTATGAGCATCTCAAGGCGGAGTTGGAGTCGGCATCGATCAGCATCACCGACGACGTCTTCGAGTACTGGCACCAGAACCGGCAATTGCGTGTCGAGTTCGACCTGTCCAACGCTAATCCGAACGACCCGCCCCCGCTGAACGAGGGCACGATCCTGCACATCCGCATCTGGAACAATCGGCACCGGGTCTCTGTTCGCTTCGACGAGCGTTCCAAGGGGTTCGTCTGGTTCTTCTCGTTCCTCGCGTACTTCTCCGGCCTGGAGATGGAAGATGAGAACCGCAACCTGCTTCTACTCCTCGACGAGCCGGGCCTCAACCTTCACGCGATGGCCCAGAAGGACTTCCTGCGGTTCATCGACGAGCGCCTCGCGCCCAAGCACCAGGTAATCTACACGACGCACTCGCCGTTTATGATCGACCTCAACCGGCTCGGCAGCGTTCGCACCGTGCAGGACATGGACGACCGCGGCACCGTCATTTCCGACGATGTGATGGTCCACGACAGCGAGACGGTGTTCCCGCTTCAAGTGGCCATGGGCTATCAGCTGGCGCAGTCGCTGTTCCTCGCGCCGCACTGCCTCTTGGTCAACTCACCGTCCGACCAGATATACCTTCAGGTACTCGGCGAAGCGGTGGCCGCACAGGGCCGTCCGTCCCTCGATCCGCGGTGGGTAACGATACCCGTGGGTGGCGCCGACAACCTCCCGACGTACGTTTCGCTCCTTGGCGAGAACTACGTCAACGTCGCTATCATGATGGACGTGTCCCCCAAGAGCAGGGCGCGCATCGAGGCCAAGCACGGGAAGACCGGCCACAACAGTCCCATCAAGATGGTCGAGGTGACAAAGATCAGGGACGCCGACATGGAGGACCTGTTCGACCCCCAGTTCTACCTGAAGCTCGTCAACACGGTCTACGCGCACGAGTTGCCCTACGAGCTGACCATGAAGGCGATCAGCGGTCCGAGCCCGCGCATTGCGCAGCGCATTCAGAAGTTCTTCGAGAAGGAGAACGTCTGCGGCGGACAGTTCGACCCGTATCGCCCTGCCGCCTACCTCCTCAACAAGCACTTGGAGTTCCGCTCTGAAATCGACGATTCCACGGTTGACAAGGCGGCGTCGATGTTCAACCGCGTCAACTCTCTCCTTTCGGTGAATGGTAGCGGCAACGGCGCGTCCCACTACACCAATGGTGGCGGCAACGGCGCGAGTGCAAAGTCGAGTTCGGCTTGGTCCTACGGCCGTTCGCGGGTATCGTCCGCCTAACCGGATGACGACAAGGAGGCCGCGAGCTTCGCGTCGGGCGAAGTGATCGGGCCTTCATAAGAGCAGAGACGGTGCGTCTTTAATATGAAGACGCACCGTCTTTTTCCCGTTAAGGAAAACATTAAGCAACCTCCGCGAATGTCATTCCGAACGTAGCGGAGCGGAGTGAGGAATCAAAAGTCCAGGTAAGTCCACCCTGGCGAGGGCGTGGTGCGCCACCCGAGCGCGAGCGGCACACATTCAACTTGACGAGATACGCAGCCTGATCGTCGCTGGCTACGTCGACCCGCAGGTCTCAGGAGACATTCAGAGCGAACAGTTCCACCTCAGCGTGAGGGCCTGCTGCGTCCTTGCGAGGGAGTTCTATGATTCGGGCTATGATGTCGCCATCGACGATGTCTTGTTTCCGGGAACGGCCTTTGACACCTCTTGGCGCCGTCACCTTGCCGGAATCGAGTGGCGTGTGGTGATCATTCACCCGACGCTCGAAGAGACGCTCGCACGCTCGTCAACCCGCGACAAGAAAGTGCCGGACCGCCTCGTCCGTGAGCAACATCAAGCCACCTTTGGCTGGCCGGAACGCTACAGGGTCGACACCACAGGACTCTCGGTCGCAGACGCTCTGGCCCTGGTCGTCGCCACGTTGGGTCAATGAGCTTTCTGGGTCTGTACCACCCCCCTGAGCGCCTCCACCGCCGCCGCCTGCTCCGCCAGCGACTTCCGCTTCCCCTCACCCCTGCCTGCCACCTCCCCGCCGACCGTCACCTCCGCGACGAAAAGCCGGTCATGGTCGGCCCCCTCCTCATGCACGATTCGATACGCTGGCGACGCCAGCCCCTCCGCCTGCACCGCCTCCTGCAGCGCCGACTTCGGGTTCGCCGACATCTCCGGCTCATCAAGCGAGGCAAGCCTGTCCGCGATAACCCTCAGCACCACCTCCCGCGCCACGTCATACCCCTGGTCCAGGAACACCGCCCCTATCACCGCCTCCAGCCCCGCCGACAGGTTCGACGGCCGGTCTCGTCCTCCCCCGTCCTCCTCGCCCCTCCCCATGTGCAGCATCTCGCCCAGCCCGATATCCCGCGCCGCCTCCGCCAGAGTGCCCTCTTGCACCAGCGCCGCCCGCGCCTGCGTCAGCTTCCCCTCCGGCCAGCCGAGATTCGCCTCATACAGCTCCTCGGCGACCGCCATGCCCAACACGGCGTCGCCCAGGTACTCCAACCGCTCGTTCGACTCCGAGGCCTGCCCCCGGTTCTCATTCAGATACGAGCTGTGCACCAGCGCGAGCCGGAGCAGTCCCGCGTCACGAAATCGGACCCCCAACACCTCCTCCAACTCCCCCGAACGCGCCATCTGTACTCCCTTCTCGCCGTCCAAAACGGCCCAATCGGCATCTCGCCGCCTCTGTAACAGAGATGTAACAGAACGGCAACACGGAAGCAACAAGCCCCGAATATAGTCGTCCTGTTCCACTCAAATGCGTTATCCGAAATAGGAGGCTGCAACAATGAACGCATTGGCAAAAACGGTACACCTGACCCCCACGAAGCTCCGGCTGGCGATGATCGCCCTGCTCGGCATAGGCATCTTCTTCGGAACCGTCGGAGTCGCCTACGCGCAGGGCGCGGTCTCGGCGGACGACGTCGACTCGAAGCTCAACGACTTCATCCTCGTCGCCGCCGCGGCCCTCGTCTTCTTCATGCAGGCCGGATTCGCCTTCCTCGGCGCGGGCCTCATCCGTTCCAAGAACACCGTCAACTACATGACCAAGTCGTTCCTCGACTTCTGCATAGCGTCCCTCGGATTCTGGGCCTTCGGCTATGCGCTCATGATGGGCGGCGGAGCGGCCTCGGGCATCATCGGCCTCGAGGGCTTCTTCCTGCTCGACTTCGAGGACACCGACCTCGTCGCATGGTTCTTCCAGATGGTCTTCGCCGGCACGGCGGCTACCATCATCGCGGGTGCCGTCGCCGAGCGCACCAAGATCAACGCCTACTTCGCGTACAGCTTCATCGTCGGCGCGCTCGTCTACCCCATCTACGGCCACTGGGCATGGAGCGATGACGGCTGGCTGACACAGATCGGCCCCGGCTTCGCCGACTACGCCGGTTCCGGCGTAGTCCACATGATCGGCGGCTTCCTCGCCCTCGCCGGTGCCTTCGTCGTCGGCCCCCGCAAGGGCTTCCACGAGGGTGAAGACCTCAAGGGCCACAACATGCCCTATGTCGTCATCGGCACCTTCATCCTCTTCTTCGGCTGGTTCGGCTTCAACATCAACTCCGACTCCCTCGGCCTCAACGCCGTGAACACCCTCCTTGCGGGCGCTGCAGGCGCGGTATCCGCCATCTACATCGCCATGATCCGCACCGGCAAGGCCGACATAGAGATGGGCGCGAACGGCGCTCTGGCAGGCCTCGTCGGTATCACCGCCGGGTGCGCCTACGTCGACCCCTGGGCCGCCGTCGTGATCGGCCTCCTGGCCGGAGTCATCATGATAGCCGGCGTCCACGTCGTCAAGCTCGTCCTCAAAGTCGACGACCCCGTCGGCGCGATCAGCGTACACGGCATCTGCGGCGCATGGGGCCTCCTCGCCGTAGGCATCTTTGCGACCGGACACAACGATGTCGAGGGCCTCATCGCGGGCAACGCCGAGCAGCTGGTCCCGCAGATCATCGGCCTGCTTGTGGCCGCCGCCTGGGGTCTCGGCGCGGGCTTCATCCTCTTCAAGGCCCTCGACATGACCATGGGCCTCCGGGCTTCCGAGGAAGAGGAGATGCAGGGCCTCGACGTGCCCGAGCACGGCAGGTCCGCATACCCGGAAATGTAACTCCACACCAAAACGTCTCCCCCGTCCGATCGGGGAGTGCTACGAAGAGGGGGCACCGCACAATAGTCTCTCCCCCGTCGAACGGGGGAGAGATACAGAGAGGGGGCACGGCGCTAGAGGGGGCACAGAGAGCACGGCCCGACCAAAATCGTCCCGTGTGACATATTTGTAACATCTGTGCAACACAGAGGAAACACTGTACCCCCATACTGGTACCCATCAATCACAAACATCGAGGTAACGACACGTTATGGAAGCGGTAATTGGGGCGGTGGCGTTCATGGTCTTGTTCGCGGTCTGGGTAATCCTCCCGAGCCGAATTCGAAAGCAGAATAAGGACTCCTGATCGACTAATCCGCATCGGCCAAGCGAGAGCTACCAATAAAATGAACGGCCAGGCGGCAGGTCGTTCATTCTGTATTAGGGAGGGATAATCCACTATGGCACAAACGGAACGTACACCGGCGGAAGTAATCGCATTCGCCAAAGAGAACGACATTCAAATGGTCGACCTGTTTCTGACCGACATTCCCGGGACGCTGCAGCACGTCACGGTTCCGCTCGCAGAGATGACCGAGGAGCTCTTCGCCGAGGGCACCGGCTTCGACGGATCGAGCATCCGCGGATTCCAAAGCATCGACGAGAGCGACATGCTCTTGGTCCCCGACCCAAACACGGCGGCCCTCGACCCGATCCTCGAGATTCCGACGCTGTCCCTGATATGCAACGTTCGCGACCCGATCACCGGCCAAAACTACCCCCGCGATCCCCGACATATCGCCCAGAAGGCCGAGGCCTACTTGGCCTCCTCCGGCATCGGCGACATCAGCTATTGGGGTCCGGAATTGGAGTTCTTCATCTTCGATTCCGCCCGCTTCAACCAGACGGCCAACAGCGGATTCTACTTCATCGACTCCGACGAGGGCGTCTGGAACACAGGCGAAGAGACGATGCTCGACGGCCTCACCCTCAACTATGCGCAACGTCCACGTTACAAAGAGGGCTACTTCCCCGCGAGGCCGGTAGACACCTTCACGGACATTCGCTCTGAGGCCGTCATCAAGATGGCAAACTATGGCATCGAGATAGAGAAGCACCACCACGAGGTGGCAACGGCAGGGCAGGGCGAGATTGACTTCCGTTACGACTCGCTTACCACCACCGCCGACAACGTGATGGCCTACAAGTACGTTCTCAAGAACGTCGCGATGGATCATGGGAAGATCGCTACCTTCATGCCCAAGCCGATCTTCGGCGACAACGGCACGGGAATGCACACCCACCAAAGCATCTGGAAAGATGGCGAGAACACGTTTGCCGGTGACGGCTACGCAGGAACGAGCGACGCGCTTAAGTACTACACTGGAGGCTTGCTGAAGCACTCAGCCGCTCTGCTCGCATTCGCCGCGCCGACCACGAACTCCTACCGCCGGCTGGTACCGGGCTTCGAGGCCCCGGTGAACCTCGTCTACTCGGCAAGGAACCGCAGCGCCGCCTGCCGCATCCCAATGTACTCCCATGCCCCCGCCGCCAAACGCGTCGAGTACCGCTGCCCCGATCCGGCCGCAAATCCCTACCTCGCCTTCGCCGCCATGCTTATGGCCGGCCTCGACGGCATTCGCAACCGGATCGATCCGGGCGACCCCGTTGAAGAAGACATCTACGAAATGCCCCCGGAAGAGTTGGCCAAGATCCGACACGTGCCCGGTTCCCTCGAAGAGGCGCTGGACGCCCTCGAAGCCGACCATGACTTCCTGCTCGAACAGGACGTATTCACGCCCGACGTCATTGAAGGGTGGCTCGACTACAAGCGCGGCCGGGATATCGACCCGATCAAGCTGACACCCCACCCAATCGAGTTCCTCATGTACTTCGACGTCTAAACACGGCACTCACCCGAAGAACAAACGCCGCCGGTCCCAGCAGGTGCCGGCGGCGTTCTTGCACAACCTCTTGCCACTCCCACGAAAGGAGTCACCCTCACCACCGTCATACCGGCGAAGAGCCTGCCCCGTACTTCGATACGGGGCAGGTATCCAGAGGAGCGGAAGCCCACAGGCCGAAACGTAAGCAGAGAGGCACGGTATCCACCCCGTCATTCCCGCGAAAGAACGTCACCCCGTACCTCGATACGGGGCGGGAATCCAGAGGAGGGGGATCAAGGGCGGCGGTCTTATTGAAGCTTCCTGCTAAACTGAAACAGGTTCCGACAAAGCCAACCCGGATTGACACATATTTTCGCCAATAGCTATACTGAACGTTCCTTGCGGGCCTCATGGGGCCGGTGAGAACCTGGAGAGTCCCCAAAAACCCTAGACCCATGACAACGACTCTAGAACGAGACCCAGAGGAGATCGAGTACGTCCTCCGCAAGGCGCGCGAGAACGACGTCAAGTTCATTCGCCTGTGGTTCACCGACATCCTCGGCAGTCTCAAGGGCTTGGCCGTAACTGTCGAGGAGTTGGAGATCGCCCTCACGCAGGGCATGAACTTCGACGGCTCCTCCATCGAGGGCTTCGCTCGGTACCGCGAGACCGACATGTACGCCCTCCCCGATCCGACCACGTTCAGCCTCCTGCCGTGGCGGCCAAAGACCAACGCCGTCGCCAGAATGTTCTGCGATCTCGTCACTCCCACCGGGGAGCCCTTCGAGGGCGACCCGCGCGCCGTCCTGCGCCGCAACCTCGAACGCGCAGCCAAGCTCGGCTACACCTACTACGTCGCGCCGGAACTGGAGTACTTCTACTTCAAAGACTCCAAAGGCGTCGAGTACCTCGATGAGGCCGGCTATTTCGACCAGAACCCCCAGGACCTAGCCACCAACCTGCGCCGCGAGACCGTCCTTACTCTGGAGGATCTCGAAATTCCCGTCGTCTTCAGCCACCACGAGGTCGCACCCAGCCAGCAAGAGATCGATCTCCGGCACACCGACGCCCTCACCATGGCCGACACCGTCATGACCTGCCGTGTGGTCATCAAGGAGGTCGCCGTGAGCCAGGGCTGCTATGCCACCTTCATGCCCAAGCCCGTATACGGCATAAACGGCAGCGGAATGCACACCCACCAGTCCCTCTCGAACGGGACGGGCAACGCCTTCCACGACGCCGACGACCCCGACAACCTTTCGCAGGTCGCGAAGTGGTTCATCGCCGGACTGCTCCGGCACGCCCGCGAGATCACCGCCGTGACCAACCAGTGGGTCAACTCCTACAAGCGCCTCGTCCGCAGCCCCGACGACGCGCCTCTCGGCTACGAAGCGCCCGTCTACGCATCGTGGGCCACCGTGAACCGCTCCGACCTCGTGCGCGTGCCCACCTTCAAAGAGGGTAGGGAGGAGTCCCGGCGCATCGAGTACCGCGCCCCCGACCCCGCATGCAACCCCTATCTGGCCTTCAGCGTCATGCTCGCCGCCGGTCTGGAGGGCATCGAAAAGCGCTACGACCTCCCCCCCGCGACCGAGACCAACGTCTTCGACATGACCGAAGAGCAGCGCCGCGAAGCCGGCATTGCCACGCTTCCCCGCTCCCTCGAAGAGGCCGTCGCCGCCACCGAGCAGAGCGAACTCGTGCGCAGCGCCCTCGGCGACCACGTATTCGAAAGCTTCATCCACAACAAGAAAGTCGAGTGGGACCGCTACTCCATGCAAGTCACCGACTACGAGATCGACCGGCACCTAGCGGATCTCTAACCCCCAATCATGAACAATCCCTACCAACATCCCGACCTCCCACCCCCCGCAAAGCAGGGCCTCTACGACCCGCGCTTCGAGCACGACGCCTGCGGCGTCGGCCTTGTCGCCGACATTAAGGGCAGGAAGTCTAACGACATCATCAAAAAGGGTCTTGAAGCGCTCATCAACCTCGGACACCGGGGTGCGGCGGGGGCCGACCCGGAAACCGGCGACGGCGCGGGCCTCCTGATCCAGATGCCCCACGAGTTCTTTGCCAAAGAGGCTGTGTCGCTCGGCTTCGACCTCCCCGAATTGGGCGGCTACGGCATCGGCACGATCTTCCTGCCGCAGGACCCCGACGCGCGGGAAAGGTGCATTCGCCTCGTCGAGCGAACGGTCCAAGACGAGGGTTGCCGCCTTCTCGGCTGGCGCGACGTTCCCACCAACCCCGACGCCATCGGCGTGCTGTCCCGCGGGGTCATGCCGGTCATCCGGCAGTTCTTCGTCGACCTCCCGGCGGACGGCGCTGACAGGGCCTCCCTTGAGCTGCGCCTCTACGTCATCCGGCGACAGATCGAGAACCGCGCTAGGGACGAGGACCTCTACATCGTCTGTCTCTCCTCTAACAGGGTCATTTACAAGGGCCTCATCCTCGCCCACCAGCTTGAGCACTTCTATCTCGACCTGGCCGATACGGACATCGCCTCCTGCTTCGCGATGGTGCATTCGAGGTTCAGCACGAACACGCTGGGCACGTGGCGGCTCGCGCACCCTTATCGCCATGTCATCCACAACGGCGAGATCAACACCCTGCGCGGCAATATCAACTGGATGAACGCCCGGCACCCCATGCTGGCATCCGAAGCCTTGGACGATGACATCGGCAAGTTGCTTCCCATCGTCGCCGCGCCCGACCAGAGCGACACTGCGACCTTCGACAACGTCCTCGAGCTGCTCTTGGCAACCGGTCGCTCCCTTCCTCACTGCATGATGATGATGATCCCCGAGGCTTGGGCCGACCACATTCCCATGAACACCAAGAAGAAGGCGTTCTACGAGTACCACTCCTCGCTCATGGAGCCTTGGGACGGCCCCGCCCTCATGATAGGTACCGACGGCTCCCAGGTCTGCGCCGTCCTCGACCGCAACGGCCTCCGCCCCTGCCGCTTCCTCGTTACACGCGACGATCTGCTCGTCATGGCCTCCGAGACCGGCGTGCTCGATATCCCGGACGAGGACATCGTCTACAAGTCGCGCATTCAGCCGGGGCGCATGTTCCTCCTCGACACCGAGATCGGAAGGCTGATCCCCGACGAGGAGATCAAGGCGGAGCTCAGCGCCCAGCGCCCCTACGGGCAGTGGCTCGACGAAAACGCCCGCGCGCTGGACGACCTGCCGGAGCCGGACGACGTTCCCGGTCACGACATCGGTACCCTCCAGCAACGCCAGGCGGCCTTCGGCTATACCCTCGAAGACACGAGTATGATCCTGGCCCCCATGGCCGAGAACGGCGCGGAGGCCGTCGGCTCGATGGGCAACGACACTCCCCTCGCCGTACTCTCCGACGAGGCCCCGCTCCTCTTCTGGTACTTCAAGCAGCTGTTCGCCCAGGTCAGCAATCCACCGCTCGACGCGATTAGGGAGGAGCTTGTCACCTCCGTCGAGTCGTTCATCGGCTGCGAGGGCAACCTGTTCGACGAGACGCCCAAGCAGTGCCGCCAGCTTAAGCTCCACCGTCCTGTCCTGACCAACGTCGAGCTTGCAAAGATCCGCGCCATAGAGGACGGCTATGCCAAGTCGGTCACCCTTTCGTCCGTCTTCAGGCCTGCAGACGGCCCTGGCGCGCTGAAGAGCGCCATGGACGCCCTCTGCGAGGCCGCGTCCGCCGCCGTCGCCGATGGATGTACCATCATCATCCTGTCCGACCGCGATATCGACGCCGAGCACGCCCCCATACCCAGCCTTCTGGCGACGTCGGGACTGCATCACCACCTCATCCGCGAGGGCATGCGCACGAAGGTCGGCATCGTCGTCGAGTCCGGCGAGCCGAGGGACGTGGGACAGATATCCCTCCTCTTCGGCTACGGCGCGGGCGCCGTCAACCCCTACGTCGCCTTCGAGACCCTCGCCCAGATGGCCCGCGAAAGGGCGTACTCCAACGGCACCGACTATAAAACCGCCGAGAAGAACTACGTCAAGGCCGTCCTCAAGGGTGTCGTAAAGGTCATGTCCAAGATGGGCATCTCGACCCTCCAGAGCTACCGAGGCGCGCAGATATTCGAGGCCGTCGGCCTTCATCAGGAGTTCGTCGACCGCTACTTCACGTGGACGCCCTCCCGCGTCGGCGGAATCGGCATCGAAGAGATCGAGCGTGAGGCCGTCCGCCGCCACGCCGCCGCCTACGCAGCCCGCAACGGCAATGGCTCCCACGACCTCGATGCTGGAGGCATCTACTACTGGCGTCGCGACGGCGAGTACCACATGTGGAACCCCGACACCATCGCCGCGCTCCAGTACGCCGCGCGCGTCAACGACTACACCACCTTCGAGCAGTTCACCACGGCAGCCAACGACTACAGTAGACGCCTCTGCACCATCCGCGGTCTCCTCGAACTCAAGAGCTCCAACGACCCCGTCCCGCTCGACGAGGTCGAGCCAGCCGGCGAGATCGTCAGACGCTTCGCCACCGGCGCGGCCTCTCTCGGCTCAATCAGCCGCGAGGCCCACGAGACCATGGCCATCGCCATGAACCGCATCGGCGCGCGCAGCAACACCGGCGAGGGCGGCGAGGACTTCCACCGCTACACCCCCGACGACAACGGCGACTCCCGCAACAGCGCCATGAAGCAGGTCGCCTCAGGCCGCTTCGGCGTCACCTCCACATACCTAGCTAACGCCACCGACCTCCAGATCAAGATGGCCCAGGGCTCCAAGCCCGGCGAGGGCGGCCAGCTCCCCGGCTACAAGGTCGACGACTACATCGGCTGGATCCGCCACTCCACCCCCGGCGTGGAGCTCATATCGCCTCCCCCTCACCACGACATCTACTCCATCGAGGACCTCGCCCAGCTAATCCACGACCTCAAGAACTCCAACCCCGAGGCCCGCGTCCACGTCAAGCTCGTCGCCGAGGCCGGGGTCGGCACCATCGCCGCCGGCGTATCCAAGGGACACGGCGACGTCGTCCTCATCAGCGGCGACTCCGGCGGCACCGGCGCGTCCCCTGAGTCCTCCATCAAGTACGCCGGCCTCCCCTGGGAGCTAGGCGTCGCCGAGACCCAGCAGGTCCTCGTCATGAACGACCTCCGCGGCCGCATCGTCGTCCAGACTGACGGCCAGCTCAAGACCGGGCGCGACGTTGCCATCGCCTGCCTCCTCGGCGCCGAGGAGTTCGGCTTTGCCACCGCCCCGCTCATCGTCATGGGCTGCATCATGCTCCGCAAGTGCCACCTCAACACCTGCTCCGTCGGCATCGCCACCCAGGACCCTGTCCTCCGGAAAATGTTCGCCGGACAGCCCGAACACGTCATCAACTACTTCTTCTTCGTCGCCGATCAGCTGCGCGAAATCATGGCCGACATGGGCTTCCGCACCATCAACGAGATGATCGGCCGTGTCGACCGCCTCGACGCCTCCGCCGCCATAGACCACTGGAAGGCGCGCGACCTCGACTTCTCAACCCTGCTCCACAGACCCGAAGTCCCTGACGGCATCGCCACCCACTTCGTCCCCGAGCAGACCCAGGACCACGGCATCGAAGCCGCCCTCGACCACGAGCTCATCGAGCGGTGCAGGCCCGCCATCGAGCACGGCGCGCCCGTCCGCTTCTCCCTCGACATCCGCAACCGCAACCGCACGCTCGGCACCATGCTCAGCAACAAAATCGCCAGGCGCTACGGCGAGGACGGCCTGCCCGAGGACACCATCCAGATCGACCTTACCGGCTCCGGCGGACAGAGCTTCGCCGCCTTCCTCTCGCCCGGCATCACCATGCGCCTCGAAGGCGACTCCAACGACTACTTCTGCAAAGGCCTCTCCGGCGGCAAGGTCGTCATCGTCCCGCCCGAACGCTCCACCTTCACCCCAGAGGACAACACCATCGTCGGCAACGTCGCCCTCTACGGCGCGACCGGCGGCCAGGCCTACATTCGCGGCATCGCGGGCGAGCGCTTCTGCGTGAGAAACAGCGGCGCCGAGGCCGTCGTCGAGGGCGTTGGCGACCACGGCTGCGAGTACATGACCGGTGGCCGCGTCGTCGTGCTCGGCCCTACCGGACGCAACTTCGCCGCCGGCATGAGCGGAGGCGAGGCATACATCCTCGACGAAGACGGCACCTTCCCCTCCCTCTGCAACACCGAGATGGTCGCCCTCGAACCCGTCGAGGCCCCCGACGACATCGACGCCCTCCGCCGCCTACTCGCCAACCACTTGCGGTATACTGGAAGCGCCCCGGCCGAGCGCGTGCTCGCGAACTGGGACGACATCCTTCCGAAATTCATCAAGATCATGCCGCACGACTACAAGCGAGTCCTCTTGGAGCGCGCCGCAAGGGCCGAACAGGGCACATAGCGGACGCCTCCTAAACACACCGACCTCATGGGAAAGCCCACAGGCTTCATAGACTATGCGCGGGTGCCGCTCCCCAAGCGGCCCATCTCCGAGCGCGTCCAGGACTGGCAGGAGTTCCTCCTCGACTGGGACAACACCCAGGCGCGCGAGCAGGCCGGCCGGTGCATGAACTGCGCCGTCCCCATGTGCCACTCCTTCACCGGTTGCCCCCTCGGAAACGTCATTCCCGACTGGAACGACTTCGTCTACCGCGACCAGTGGGACAAGGCCCTCGTCTCCCTCCATTCCACCAACAACTTCCCCGAGTTCACCGGACGCATCTGCCCCGCACCCTGCGAGACCGCCTGCATCGTCGGACGCCCCCGTCACTACGACAACGGCCACGCCGAGGCCGACGACCCTGTCACCATCGAGTACATCGAGAAGTCCATAGCCGACCACGGCTGGAAGAACGGCTGGATCACCCCTGAGCCGCCCTCGGTACGCACCGGCAAGACCGTGGCCGTCGTCGGATCGGGACCCGCCGGCATGGCCGCCGCGCAGCAGCTCAACCGCCGCGGCCACCGTGTCACCGTGTACGAGCGCGACGAGTACGTCGGAGGACTGCTCCGGCTCGGAATCCCCGACTTCAAGCTCGAAAAGCACGTCGTCGAGCGCCGCGTCGACCAGATGACCGCCGAGGGCGTCACCTTCCAGACGAGCGCATGGGTCGGCAAAGACTTCGACGCCAGCAACCTCCTCGACGACTACGACGCCGTCTGCCTCACCGGCGGCTCGACTCATGCCCGTGACCTCCCGGTCCCCGGTCGGGAGCTTAGCGGCGTCCACTTCGCCATGGAGTACCTCACACAGCAGAACCGCCTCAACTCCGGCCAGAGCGTGGAACCGTCCCGCCGCATCGAGGCCGAGGGCAAGCGCGTCGTCATCCTCGGCGGCGGCGACACCGGAGCAGACTGCCTCGGCACCGCCCACAGACAGGGCGCAGAGGTCGTCTACCAGTTCGAGATCATGCCGGAGCCGCCCAAGGACCGCTCCAACAACAACCCCTGGCCCGAATGGCCCCTCATTCTCAGGACATCGTCCGCCCACGAGGAGGGCGGCATCCGCGACTACAACATCTCCACGGCGAGCTTCTCCGGCTCCGACGGACACGTCGAACGACTGCACGGCCTACGCGTCGAGCCGGGCGCATGGCCGCCCCAGCCCATTCCCGACACCGACTTCGAGCTCGAGGCCGACCTCGTCCTGCTCGCCATGGGCTTCGTACACCCCGAGCACGACGGGATGCTCGACCAGCTCGGCGTAGCCTACGACCAGCGCGGCAACGTCCTCGTCGACAACGACATGCGCACCAGCGTCCCTGCGGTCTTCTCCGCCGGCGACATGGCCCGCGGACAGTCCCTCGTGGTCTGGGCAATCGCCGAAGGCCGCGACGCCGCCGCATGCATCGACCGCTACCTCATGGGCCAGACACCCCTACACCCCGTCCTCCACAGACCCGTTCACGCCACCAAAGCCACCCACGACTGGTAGGCGATCGGAATCAAGGACAGGCAAAACAGGTATTGGGCCTGATCGTCATAGCGGCGACCATCGCGACTCTCGCTTATCTTGCCGTTGATCCTTGCGACGGAGACTCAACCTGTAGCGCCAAACGAGAGATCGGGAGTCGCCACAACCTATACACGGATCGATAGGTTGGGAAAGACAACAAGAGAGGCCACCTACTTAGGCGTCCGACTCGGACACCCGGCTTTCGGCAGCCCCTCAAGTGATGCAAGTCTAACTCAGCAGACTAGGTAGTGTTGACATTTCACGTTATTCCGCTTTTCCTTGTCATTGCGAGTGAAGCGTGGAATCTAAAAGTTTGTGCTTGCGCGATGATTTTAGATTCTTCACTCCGCTCTGCTACGTTCAGAATGACAGAATGTCAACACTACCTAGAAACTAGGTGTGGTGTCAACGCCGTGGTAGTGGAAGAACCTGTACCAGTTTAGTCGGTGCCACCAGTCTTAGACTTATCCTAGAAGGAGTACAAAACTTCAGGAGTGTCCAGACTGATGGCAGAACTCAGCGTAACGCAGTGGAACAATGAAGACCAGACTATCGAAGGCGCGGACTGGGAAGAGCAGAGCTATCGGGAAGGATGCGCCTATGCTCGTGAGCAGGCAAAGCGTAGGCTCCAGACTCTGGACGATGAACTGCTGGGCTGCAAGCCGAAGGGCTTGAAGGTGGGGGGATTTCGTAATCGGACAGTGGTGACTCGGTTTGGGGAAGTTGTGGTAAGACGCAGGATGTACAGTGATGGGGATGGGAACACCATATTTGCACTCGACGATTACCTGGGGTGGAAGCCGCGTCAGCAGGCGAGTCCGTCGCTGACAGAGAGCATCGTGTCTATGGCCAGTGCGGTACCCTTTCGGATGGCAGACGAGATGGTGAGCGGTCTGACGGCTGGTGTGTTGTCGCCTATGACGGTGCATCGGCTCCTGTCCGGTGTCGGGCAGAGTGCTATGGATGATGAATACAATCGGTGGGAGTCGTGCTTCGAGCGTGGCGAGGATGTGTGTGACGGCCAGCAGCAGGTGGATGTTCTCTACACTGAAGCGGATGGGGTGTGGGTCCACCTGCAACGTGAAACCCGAAAGCATTACGAGGTCAAGAGCGGCATAGCGTATCGGGGGTGGCGGAGTGTGGGAGATGACCGGTACGAACTGGTGGACAAGCGCGTGTATGCACATGCCTCAGAGAAGATACCGTTCTGGGAGGGCGCGGGTATCGAGTGGGGCAAGCAGTACGCTCTGGAGGGGGTGAAGCTGTTCGTTGTGGGCGGTGACGGAGCCAACTGGATACGCAGTGGCACAGAGGAGTTCGGCAACGCTATCTTCCAGTTGGACGGCTTCCACCTCTCTCTCGCGTGTGGCCGAGGCTATGGCGGAGAGATCGGTCAGGCTATCTACGATGCGATACGCTCAGGATCAGAATCGTTCGCCAGAGCGTTGATGTCGGCGGCTGTGCCAGCCGAGACCACAACGGCCATCCGGGACAGGGAGTACGTCGAATCCAACCTGCGGGGCGGAGTGGACTGGCGCAACCGGGTACCCAACGCTCCCCCGGACGCGCGGAGCCTGGGAACCATGGAATCCAACGGGGACAAGCTCACCGCGAACCGAATGAAGAAGCGGGGTATGAGTTGGACGATACGGGGAGCGCACCGTATGGCCAAAGTGATCCAGTTGAATCGGAACGGTGAGTTGTCAAAGTTCTGTCGCAGTCGGCGTCGTTGTGATCGACGTGAACCTGATGACCTGCCCACACACCAGCGGCATGAAGCCGTGTCCAAGACACGGGTGAGCGACTGGGCTGAAGTATCCGTACCAGCATTGAACGGGCCACACAGTTCTCGACCGTGGGCACGCTCGCTCAGAAACCTCGTCCAATCTCCACACCGACTAAACTGATACAGGCTCTCATCCCGGCGTCAACTTGAGCCGATAACGCGCCGTGTGAAAGAATAGATAGGCCCTCGCCGAATGCGTGAGAACGGCTGTGGAAGGAACTCGCATGATACAACTCGACGAAAAGGGCCTCGTGTCCGCCATCGTGCAGGACGACGCCACGGGCAGAGTGCTTATGCTCGGGTATATGAACCCCGAGTCCCTTGAACGAACCCTTGGCGGCGAAAACGTATGGTTCTACAGCCGCAGCCGCTCCGAGCTTTGGCTGAAGGGCGATACGTCCGGCAACTTCCTGAAGGTCAAGTCCCTGCACCTGGACTGCGACGGCGATGCCATCCTCGTCAAGGCCGACCCGATAGGCCCGACCTGTCACACTGGCGAGGAGTCATGCTTCTTCACGCCGCTGACGGAGATGACGGAAGTCGCGACACGCGACCGCGGGCCGGGGATCACGGACGAGCTCTTCGCGCTGATTCAGTCCCGTAAGGACGAGATGCCGGAGGGGAGCTACACGACCGCTCTGTTCGAGCAGGGCGCTCCCCGCATCGCGCAGAAGGTCATCGAGGAGGCGGGGGAGACGGCAATCGCAGGAGTCACCGGCGACCGGGAAGCCTTGGCGTCGGAGGCCGCGGACATGATCTATCACACTCTGGTGCTCATGGCGGCGGAGGGAGTCACCCCAGAAGACGTTTGGGCGAAACTGCGAGAGCGGAGAAGGTAGGCGCTCTCGCTCGGATGGCACAGACAGTTTCGGCAAAGGACATCACGCTCAGCGTCGTCGATCAGTCGCCGATGCGGAAGGGCAGCACCGCGGCGGAGTCCCTGCGTGAGACCGTCGCTCTGGCCGCGGAGGCGGAGCGGTACGGGTACAAGCGCTACTGGGTCGCCGAGCACCACAATTCCACGTCGTTCACCGGCAACTCACCGGAAATCCTCATCGGCCAGATCGCGGCCAACACCTCTACCATTCGTGTCGGAAGCGGTGGGGTCATGCTTCCGCACTATTCCGCCCTCAAAGTAGCCGAGCAGTTTCGCACCCTCAACGCCTTCTACCCCGGTCGCATCGACCTCGGCATCGGGCGCGCTCCCGGCAGCGACCAACGCACAGCCCTAGCCCTGACCTATCCCCGGCCTCCCGCCGACGTCAACCGCTTCCCCCAGATGGTGTCCGACCTGCTGGCCTTCCTTGAAAACGAGATAAGCGACGACCACCCATTCGCCGGCATCGTCGCGCAGGCCGGCCCCGCGCCGTCTGAAGTCCCCGACGTGTGGCTGCTGGGGTCGAGCGACTTCTCGGCGCGACTTGCTGGACTGCTGGGGCTGCCCTTCGCCTTCGCCGACTTCTTCGGGACGACAGGGGAATACGGCCCTGCAGTGGCGGCGCTGTACCGCGAGCAGTTCAGGCCGTCCAAGTACCTCAAAGAACCGAAGGTGAACGTCACCGTTCAGGCCCTCTGCGCCCCGACCGACGAGGAGGCCCAGTTCATCGCCTCCAGTCGCAACTTGAGCAAGGCCGGACAGCACCTGAACCTACAGGGTGGACTCCTGCCGCCGGAGGAGGCCTCAGTCTACCCCATCACAGAGGTGGCGAGGCAATACATCGAGAGCCTCAAGCCAGCCTACGTCGACGGCGCACAGGAGCGCGTCCGCGACCGCATCCTGCAGATAGCGTCCGACTACGGCACGAGCGACGTTGGCATAGTCACGAACTGCTACCGTTTCGAGCACCGTGTCCGCTCCTACCGCCTGATCGCCGAAGCCTTCGAGGTTGGGTAAACTGACAGGGGTAACTCTGCTCCTTCCCTATTGATTAGGAAGGACGGGGTCCAAAGGAACGACGAACTGGAAGATCACGAATAGCACGGCCACTATCACGATGACCGCCAGGGTTGCCCACAGCCATCGCCGTGACCGGCCGAAGCCGGCCGCCCGGACGTGACGCGCGTTCTTCTCCGCCCGCTCCAAGTCTTCCAACCTGTGTCCGTGCTTCTGGGCTCCCTCTTCAGTGCGTTGCTTGGCATCCGGTACGAACGCCATGACGACACCTCCTTGCGGTCTTCTATGGATTCGCTTTTGAGCTTACAGTTGCTGTAACTCGCTTGTAATCTCCTTACATTCTCTATCAAATTATACGATCAACAGGCCCGTTTGTAAAGGGTGTTTAGAATGGTCGGGTTCGCCTCTATCGGTGTCCGGTCGACTGACCGGTCTAAGAAGTCTGACCTACGGGGTTATATGATGCCCTTCGAGGGGAGTCAGGTGACCGAAGAGGATGAGGGCCACAGCCAAAATAAGGACGAGGACAACAACCGCCGACAACAAGCGGACCGACTTTTCCCCTAATTTGAGGGCACCCCGCGAATTGTCTCGCTTACTGTTCATCTCACTCGTCGGTTCTTCGCGTTCTTGAACGCCCACTAGATGAGTTCCTTAAGATTATTCGATACCATTTTCACGGCCCTCCTACCGACTTGCAAGGGCTGTCCTGGGTGACGTCAGGCTGCCCACTCTACGGAGGAGTCGAGGGAACGGCATCGGCGGCCCCTGTGATCTGGTAGATAAGAAAGAAGACCGCCACGATCGCCACGACCGCAATGACTGCTAGTACCGCCAACGGCAAGCTGAACGAGCGGCCACCTACCTTCCGGGCATGTCGCGCGTTCTCTTCCGCCCGCTCCAAGTCGTCCAGAATGTGACCGTGTCTCTGGACCCCGTGTACAAAGCGTTGGTGTATTTGGGGATCATTCTCGGCCATGCTCGTAACTCCTTCCAACTTTAACGCGGATCGGCCTTCCCTCGGTTAGCACCCCTATTAACCGGCTCACCTACTACAGCCATCGACTGTAACCCTTGTCTGCATTCCTTTTCGTGGACTTGCATTTGACTCTGCGGTATGTATTTGGTCTGTCCGCTTACGGTGCGGGGAGTATCGCATCCGAAGGACCGGCCAACTGATAGATGGCCACCAACGCGATGACGACCACAGCGAAACCGAGCCCCATCCACAGCCGGCGCAGCGACCTACCGGCTATCCGGCGGACGTGTTGCGCGTTCTCTTGTGCCCGGATTATTTCCTCCAGTCACTGGCCATGCCTTTGGGAACGCTCGACAATATGGTTGGGATCCAATTCGACCATAGTCGCACCGCCTTCAGCTACGTCGCCAACCCTCGGCTTGGCTGTTGACAACGGTTCTCCGATCCGGATCAGCCGGATGACGCGGCCACCCAAACGGCAAAGCCCACCATAATCACCAGGCCTACAACTGCTATCGCAGGAATGACGACCCGCACGATAGGGTACAGCCTGCCCCAAATCTCGGAGTGAGATTTCGATGACGGATGATGTTGAGAACGTTCTTGGGCGCGTTTCGCCGCTTCTGCCAGGTTCGTGTGGCGCTGCGCTTCACTCGCCATCTGCTGCTCAATCCATGGTTGGTTGAAGTCCTCTGCCATGGGGAAGCCTCCTTTCGTGTCTCTGAGAACTTTTGACAATTTAGTTGGGGTCCACCAGTTCGACCATGGTCGCAACTCCTTGGACTACGTCTCCTATCGTCGGCTCGGCTGATGGCGCCTGCTCTCCTATACGGATTAGCCGGATGACACGGCACCCCAAACGGCTGCGACTACGGAGACCACAAAAATCAGCAGGCCGACAACAATAACCAGCAGGCCGACAATCGCTATTGCCGCGATCACAAATCGCGCGATCGAATACAGCCTGTCCCACACCTGCGACGGAGTTTTCGTTGGTGATTGGTAGTGCTGCTCGGCCCTCATCGCCGCATCAGCAATGTTGGTGTGGCGCTGAGCCTCACTCTCGCTTAGCTGTTCATTCCATTGGCGATTGAGGTCCTTTACCATGATGAAACCTCCCTTCAGCCTCCAATGGCTCTGGTATTCTTGTCATTGTCGGTCAAACGCCTCTTAGCGCTTGCGACTAATGCACAAACAGCCAAATGACCCAGAACAGCGTGAGCAGCAGGAAGAGGCCCGCAATGGCCGCCGGAACGAAGGCAGAGACCACGTCCATCCAGTGCCATGACTTGGAGTGAATCTCTCTCGACTCGCGGTAGATGTCTTGGTTCCGTTCCGCGACCTGAATTTGGTCGACGGCCCACGAGGTGTCGTAGCTACTTTCAGCGCCGGGGCCATAGGAAATCGCCCCCATTGTGATTCTATTTACTCCGCTTGTTATCTTGCCTTCGCTTGCGGGTGACTGCTCATGTACGGTTCGGTACATGGATAGCATCGCCTGCCCGAACCGCCTCACGGAGCGTTGCCGTCTGCTCTCCGAATGTGTCCGGCCTCCAATGCCTGCGCGGCTTCAATCACAATGGAGGTCGCGTACTCGATACCCAAATCGCTTGTATTGAGGACGAAGTGGTACAGCTTCGGGTCGTCGGGGTCATCGATGTCGAAGTACCGCTTGTAGTAGTAGGCGCGGGCCTGATCGCGGGCGATAATCGTTCTTTCGGCCTCGTCGCGTTCCAGCCTGTCGACATCCATAACCCTTGCGACTCTGTCGTCCCAGTCGGCTACCGTGCCTACCCGGAGCGCGGTCGGCGTGTCCTTGAGGATGACGGGACTGCCTCTGCCCACGATCACCACGCTTCCCGTCGCGGCGAGGTCGTTGATGACCTGTGACAGTGCGTCGTGGTACTTCTCGTCCTCGATCTCGTGTCCCCTGGTGATCGTCGACTGGGGGAGCTCCTCGAACTCGTCGGTCAACAGAGACACCGCGCTCGGCCCGAAGTACGGATCGCCCGCGGCCCCGCTCACGGCAGCGCGTTCAAGGATGCGCTGGAGCATCCCTGTGAAACGTTCACCGCGGGTGGGGGGTCGCTCCTCCCGTTCGTGGAGAGCGGCGACGGTCGCGCCAACGTGACGCGCTGCGTCGGTGAGGATCAGCCGGTCGACGTAGTCCGCCCCCAAGCGCCGCGCGATATCCGGACCGAGCCTGCGCGCGCCCCCGCCGGTGAGTCCGCTGAGAGTCACGATCGACATGTGTCACCTCTCGAGACGGCAGTACGGTCTGTCGATGGTGCCCCTATGGTACCAAAACTATATCGTTGTGACGATTCCGGTCCGCGAAGTCGCGCGCAAGAAGAGGGGCCATCCTCGCAGCCCCCTTAGAGGCCTGCGTTGGATGGCCCTTCAATCGCGGTCCGTACAGCCCGAAAGAACTGTGAACCCATGTCTACGGCTGTCCTGCGAGACGGACTGCTCGCATACTGTCCTACTATGGTTGGAGTGGCCACACCCGTCGGCGGACTCCCAGGAAAGCGAGACCGACGACGACGGCCACGCCGGTAAGATCGAGAACACCGGCCGACTGGACCGGCGCGAAGCAGCCGGAACCG
The DNA here is from genome assembly GCA_965247555.1 of Dehalococcoidia bacterium. GTDB lineage: Bacteria > Chloroflexota > Dehalococcoidia > Lucifugimonadales > VXLM01 > VXLM01. The sequence continues at coordinate 2,073,602 of CBDFHR010000009.1, forward strand.
GCGGCGGGAGTGAGTTCCTCTCCTTCGTCAGCTTCTTCCGGCTCGGATACCGGGGCGAGCGCGAGGGCCTCGTCCGCAGGCCGTGCGGTAGGATCGGGTTCCGGCTCCGGCGTCGCCGTAGGCTCTTCAGCCTGCCCGCTTCCTATTGCCTGTACTCCCGCCTGAGGGGTTAGGCTGTACAGTCCCAAGGTGCGTTGCGGCACCGGCGTGGGCTTTGCCGTCTCACCGGAGGGCGGCTCATACAGCTTCGCGCCGATCTCCTCGCGCCACGCATTGGTAATCGCTATCCTGTCCCCGCCGTATGCCCTGGTAAACGCCCTGTCGAGGCTGTTCCCGCGCCTGATATATGAAAGGAACTCGGTCATCTTGTCGGGGCCAAACGTCCGGAACAGCCATCGGATGATGCTCCGCGCCTGGCCGTAGAAGATGATGATGTCCTCGCCCTTGCTCGGCTGGCCGCGCATGAACATGATCGGAAGCACCCGGTCATTCTGCACGGCGAACTCCAGAGCGAGGTCATACCCGATGGTCGCGTGTAGGTTGCCGAACTCCGCGAGTCCCTCGCCTAGCCATGACGGCATGTTCTGGGCTCTTGGGTTGAACGTGGCACGGTGAATGATGATGTGAGTTAGCTCGTGCGAGGTCGTGCCGAGAGCGTCGCGCCCGCCCGCCTCGACCATGACCAGCCCCTCCTGCGCATGTGCCTGACCGTCCACAATGACCCCGTGTCCGATGGCCCCGTAGCGAGGTGGATAGGCATTGACCAGTTCCGCGGCGTTGTTGTACATGCTGATGCGAATCGGGTCCTCGTGTACCGCTCCGAAGATGGGGCTAATGAGGTCTATCGTCCGCTTGGCGGTGTCCAGCACATCGCGAGCTCGCTTCTCGACGGGGCCGTGATAGGCCACAGTCACGAGGCCGTCCGTAACCTCTTTCCATTCGTACCGCACGTCAAGGTAGACGAACTGCTCCGGCTCGGTCGTGAATTTATTCCCTTCTACGTCCTCGATCTCGAACTTGTACGTGATGATGGTTCCCGGCGGAATGTAGTTGGCAGTCGAGTTGGTCCGTCGAAAGAGTTCGCCCCTCACGGACTTGCCGGGAGTCAGTTCGAGCGTTCTCCCTCTACCTCCCCCCTCTTCGCCGCCCTCGTCGCCCACGTACTCGTACACTTCCCGCGTGCGCTGGCCGATTCTCATGCGCACGGCGATCTGCTTGATGTCGTTTTCGGCCTCAGCCGCGACCTTGATGCGGTAACCCTCGGGGAACTCGCTCGTCACGCTGAACTCCGTCACCTTGATGGACGAAGCGGCGTCCTGAGCCGACACCGTATGGTTGGAAAGCACGAATACGCCCCCGACAAGCAGGAGCAAGGCTAATACCGGAGCGAGTCCCCTCGTAAGCCGAAACGTCATGGTTCGTTCTTTGCCCATATTCCTGTAAACGTAAGTTTCGCCTTAGGGTTACTGCGACATGCGGTTCATTTCAACGGATCGGCGCTCGGGCTCCTCGAACTCCGAGGTTGAGCATGGTCACCTCGTTCGAGTAGTCTACGATCTGTTCCCCGCCCGCCTCGGCCTGTCCCGTCGCACGCAGCACCTGCTTCAGGAGTAGTTCTTCGTTCATCGCTCCGGTGAACGATACGCGCCCGTTAATCACCGTCACGGGCACGCCTCGGATATTGTGGAGGTCAATCAGGTTCGGGAACGTTCCTACATCTATCACGTCGGCGGTCACTTTCGAGGATTCCGCCGCCATCGCGATAGCGGACAGGGCCGTATCCTGACAATGCTCGCTGTCCGGCGTGACGAACATCTGGATGTTCACGTCTTCCCGTAGCCGGCGTATCCGCCTCCGGGTCTCCAGCTTGAGCAGCGACGACCTCTCGGCCGCCCGGATGAGGGCGTAGACGAAGACCGGCAACTGCCGGTCTGCTGGCATTCCGAAGTACCGTATCCGGCTGTCGCCGTGCCGCCCGACCGTGATTCCGGGTATTCGGGTAATCCCACTCGCCCGCGCGTCCACCTGATTGGTGTAGTAATCGACCGTCTCGAGCGTCAGCCTCGACGAAAGCCCCACGATCTCTTCGAGCAACTGTTGGACTGGGCCGCACGACGGGCACTCGCGACCGGGAATGATGATGCCCGCGCTCGAAGTCGTGAAGAGCGTTATCGCGACGTCGCGGCGGACGAACCTCTCGATGAGTTGGCGTGCGTTGGTGAGGTCTTCGAGGCTTAGGACGGGCATTGAACGGCTGCTGACTTGCTGATGTTCCTTAATATAACACCATTTGTGAAATACATGGCCGCAAAACTGCTAGTGTCCTGTTTCGCAAGTTCCTTACATCGATCGCAGGTCCCATTTGTTCCGGTCTTCCTCGTTCGACAAGCCCATCATGAACGTATTTTGATCATCCCATTCGCCCTGAGCCTTGTCGAAGGGCACTCTTAATCATGCGACCAACTTATGACTCAGGACACTAGAGGCGACCTGACACTTTGTGGATGCTGATACCAACTCATGGAGTTGGAGGGCATCAGATGATCGGTCGACCGTTTCGAGTGGATTGGCGCACGGAGGATACGCCGGAGGCTCTGAAGGCAGCATATCTGGCAGAGCGGGGCGGTACACCGCGTACTCGGCTGCATGGACCGTGGCTGCTACGCTCAGGACGGCAGCTCACAGATGCGGCCTCGCAGGTGGGGAGGCAATTCCGAGTTCTTGGAGGAGGGAGGTCATTTGGTAGAAAGTAGGGAGTATTGCGTAGGAGGTATGTCAGATTATCTGTCCTTATGATGTCAAGAGGGGATGGAGAGAGTAGAAAGTAGTGCGGAAAGGATTGAGATTCACCGTAGAGGACGCTAAGGGGAGTGAGGTTCGGCCTTTGAGGGTGGGCGGTTTGATTGTCTCTGGGTGTTTGCGTTATTCTCGGATTAGGGGGATCACGTGGACGTTGCGAAGTGTTGATTCACCGCAGAGGGCGTGGAGATCACAGGGTGGGGCTTTGGATTCCCCATATCATGGCATGACGATGTGAAATGACGGGAATTGTCACCACTGCCTCATGTAAGAGAACGCGGGACGGACGGGACGACCACAAGGGTCGCCACAGTGTCATGCTGGACGGATGGTATCTTCAGGGTAATACCAACACCGCATAGGCCGGAGGGCATTTAGGTGAAGACAGAAACTCAAGAGCGTCTGGATGCGCTCCTGCGCGACTTCGATGAGTTGAGCTCCCGGCTCGTGGGCTATCCCTGCAACCAGGACTTCGATTACTCGGCACTACTGCCGTTCCTAAGCTATGTGGCCAACAACGTCGGAGATCCCTTCCACGACAGCAACTTTCAGGTCAACACCCACGAGATGGAGCGCGAGGTCGTGGGTTTCTTCGCCGACGCGATGCATCTGCCGAGGGACGAGGCTTGGGGGTATGTCACGTCAGGCGGTACCGAGGGGAACATGTACGGTCTCTACATGGGGCGGGAGATGTTCCCGGACGGAGTAGTCTACTTTTCGCAGGACACTCACTACAGCGTCGTGAAGATTCTGCGCGTTCTGAAGGCGCGGAACATCATGATCAAGAGCCTGGACAGCGGCGAGATCGACTACGACGACCTCCGCGAGACAATCCGCATCAATCGCGACGTGCCGGTGATCTTCATGGCGAACATCGGGACGACCATGAAGGGGGCAGTGGACGACGTGAGCAAGGTGCGCGAGATCATGGACGATCTGGCAGTCACGAACTCCTACATTCACGCGGACGCTGCGTTGAGCGGCATGATCCTGCCCTTCGTTGACGAGCCGCAGCCGTACGGGTTCGGCGCAGGCTTCGACAGCGTGGCGGTCAGCGGGCACAAGATGATCGGCTCTCCCCTGCCCTGCGGCGTCGCTCTAACCAGGCGAGAGTACGTGACGCGCATCGCGCGGTCGATCGAGTACGTGGGAGTGCTGGACACTACGCTGACGGGGTCGCGAAACGCCCTCACGCCGCTCATGATGTGGTACGCTCTGCGCGAACGCGGGATGGACGGCTTCCGCGAGATAGTGGCCGGGTGTTTGTCTGTCGCCGAGTACGCTGTCGCCCGGTTCAACGACAGCGGAATCCCGGCGTGGCGGAACAAGAACTCATTGACGGTGGTATTCCCGAAGCCGTCTGCGCAAGTGGTCCGCAAGTGGCAGATTGCTCCGTACGAGGACATAGCGCACCTGATAGCCATGCCGCACGTTACGCGGGAGACTGTAGACTCGGTGGTCGACGACTGTCTGCACGACCCGGAGTAAGATCGGAGAACGACAGAATGAACAGAATCATCGTCCTGGCAAAGAACGAAGTGGGGGTCATCGCGGACATCAGCAGGACGCTGGCTGACGAGGGGATCAACATCGAGACCATAAGCGCCGAGGGACTCGAAGAGAAGGGGGCCATCACACTGACCACCGACGCCTACGACGATGCCCTGCGAGCTCTCACGAAAGCGGGCTTCAAGACGCTCTCGGACGACTCGATGGTCCTCAGGCTGCGGGACGAGCCGGGGGCGCTCGCAATGGTGGCAGAGAGGTTCAAGGATGCCGGGGTGAACATCCAGAGTCTGCACATCGTCGAGCGGAAGGGCGGTCACACCATCGTGGCGCTATCGGCGGATGACCGCGTGAAGGCGGAGACTCTGGTGGACAAGGCGACGCTGCTGTAGGTTCGTAGCAGTCGCCGCGCGGCCAGTGGGCCGTGTGAAAGACCGGGGATTCACCGCAGAGGGCGCGGAGATCACGGATGGGATTACGGCGTTTTGTTGCTCGCCAGTCTCTGCGAGGCTACAATAGGAACGTAAGCCGGAAGGTACCGTCTGAGGTATCCTGATTCTTACCCAACTCCCCCACCCGACTCACCGACTAACTTGCCGTCGTGATCCAAACGGGGGAATTCCAATATTCTTGGCGGACATCGCATGAGCAAGGGACGGGTAATAGTCGCGATGAGCGGAGGGGTGGACTCCTCCGTGGCGGCGCTGCTGCTGCATGAGCAGGGCTACGAGGTCATTGGCGTCACGATGCGCCTGTGGACGGTGGAGCGCGACGATGTTCCGGCCCACAGCAAGCGGTGCTGCTCGGTGGAAGACGTGCAGGACGCGCGCCGGGTGTGCCAGACAATCGGCGTACCCCACTACGTGCAGAACTTCGAGCGCGAGTTCCAGGCGCACGTGGTCGACTACTTCATCGAAGAGTACGACCGGGGCCGGACTCCTCATCCCTGTCTTGCGTGCAACGACAAGATAAAGTTCGACTTCCTTCTCCGCCGCGCCATGTTCCTGGACGCGGACTACATCGCCACCGGGCACTACGCGCGAATCAGAAACGGAGGAGCATCGTACCGGCTGCTCAAGGGGGCGGACGCCACGAAGGACCAGTCCTACGTGCTGTTTACCCTGACGCAGCCGGAGCTGGGCCGCCTGCTGTTCCCTGTCGGCGAGTACCCGAAGTCGCGCATTCGGGAGTTGGCCGCTGAGGCGGGTCTGCCCGTTGCGGACAAGCCGGACAGCCAGGAGATATGCTTCATCCCCGATGATAACTATCGCGGATTCCTGGCCGAACGCACTCGGCCTCAGCCCGGGGACTTCATCGATATCGAAGGGGCCGTGCTCGGGCGGCATCCGGGTGTCCAGTTCTTCACCATCGGTCAGCGGCGGGGTCTCGGTCTCGACGGCGGTTCCGGCGAGCCGAGGTACGTCGTGAAGATCGATCCGGCGTCGAACCGGGTGACGCTCGGAGGCCAGGAAGACCTGTACCGCTCCCACATGTGGGCGTCGCGAATCAATTTTCCTTCGGGCGTTGGGAACGGGGAGTCACTGAAGGTTACGGCCAAGATTCGGTACAAGGCGTCTGAAGCGCCTGCGACGGTCACCGTGCATGACGGGTATGCGGAAATCCGGTTCGACGAGCCACAGCGGGCGGTCACACCGGGGCAGGCCGTCGTGTTCTATCACGGCGATGAGCTGGTCGGGGGCGGGATCATAGAGGTCGAGCCGCCGGCAGCGGCTTAGGCTGAGCGCCACATGGTTGTCGCCACTCCGGTATACTTCGGGCTGCGCAGCCGCGCTCTAAGTGACGGCGGGCGACGGGTGCGAGCTTGCAGACCGGAACGCCTTCAACCGAGAACGCGATACGACACGCTCCCTACACGGAGGAAGAGGCCCTTCTGAAGCGAGGGTACTCGTACGTGGCGGGGATCGACGAGGTGGGGAGAGGGCCGCTTGCGGGGCCGGTCGTGGCGGGGGTGGTCATCCTGCCTCCGCGCCCACAGGGGTCGTGGCTGGACGGCATCACGGACAGCAAGGCCATGACGGCAGCGCAGAGGGAGAGGTCGTACGAAGCCATCATGGGGAATGCGTGGGCCGCGGCCACGGGAGAGGCCTCGGCTGACGAGATCGACGAGATGGGCATCGTGCCCGCGACCGCGCTTGCGATGAGACGGGCGTTGGACTCGCTCGCGCTCATGCCGCAGTACCTGTTGATTGATGCTTTTCCGCTGCCGGACGTAGATATTCCGCAGAAGGCCATCGTCAAGGGCGATGCCCTGTGTCTCTCCATTGCCGCGGCTTCCATCGTGGCGAAGGTCACGCGGGACCGCACCATGGCGGAGATCGACGGCCTCTATCCGGAGTATGGTTTTGCGAGTCACAAGGGCTACGGCAGCGCCGAGCATATTCGAAGGATCGAGGCGCTCGGGCCGTGCCCGATACACAGGTACTCGTTCGCGCCGATCCGACACTCCGGTCACTCGCGATGACTACACGGCGTCAGCGAACCGGCGAGCTCGGCGAGGAGATCGCGGCACGGCGTCTGCGGGAGGTCGGATACCGCATCTTGGAACGGAAGTACCGGACGCCTCACGGGGAGATCGATCTTGTGTGCGAGCAGGCCGGAACGCTTGCGTTCGTCGAGGTGCGGACGCGGCGTCCGAGCTCGTTCGGTTCGCCGGAAGAGTCGATCACGCCGGACAAGGCGGCACATATGACCGACTCGGCTCAGCACTACATGCAGAGCGCCGGTGCGGAGTACCATGACTGGCGTATCGATCTGGTTGCAATCGAGCTGGCGCACAACGGCAGGCTGCTGCGTCTCGATGTGATCGAGAACGCGGTCGAAGTTCGATGAACACTTGAGTCGGGACCCAGACCGTCCTTGGGAGACCGTATGACAATTCCACTCGACCGGATCAAGTCCATGCCGGCGTTCTCGCCCTACTTCCCGATGCCGCCCGCGCGGTACCGGAACGCGAAGACCCAGATGGTGTACTTCCGCGCGGCGGAGTCGGCCATCGACCGGGTGCTGCCGGAGTGCTTCGAGCTTCCGACCGATCCCGTGTGCATGGCGGTCGGGCTGACTGTACCCTGGTCGGCGAACTACGGGGCGTTTGATGAGAGCGTGCTGTCTGTCACGTGCAGGTATGAAGGTGAGGAGGGCTGGTTCACCCCTGTCGCGTTTCTCAACTCGAAGTCGAGCATCCCGGCGGGGCGTGAGATCTACGGTACTCCCAAGGTGTGGGCCGATTTCGAGATCGGGTTCGCCGAGCGGGTGATGTACACCGATACCTACGTGGCAGGCACTTCGATCATGAGCGTCCGCTCGACGATGCACCGCGAGGCCACGCCGGATGAGATGCCCGCATCGGAGCACTCGTGGCGTCTGAAGGCAATCCCGCGAGTCGACGGGAACGGCATGGACGTGCTGCAGCTCATCGACGGGGCGGACGTTAGCTCCGACAGGGAACTCCACGTTTGTCGGGCCGGCGACGGCGTCGTGCAGTTCAATCCGTCGCCGATTTACGACCTCTCGGACTTCACGCCGACGGAGTATCTGGGCGCTTACTACGTGGAGTCCGACTTTACGGAGAACTGGGGCCGGATCGTACGGGACTTCTTGAAGGACTGATGCACGTAGGAACGGCCAAAATCATCCTCCAACTGCCGGAGAACGGCAGTCTCAAGGGCAAGCGGCGCGTGATCGCCTCCCTTATGACACGGGTCAGGAATAAGTTCAACGTGTCCATCGCGGAGGTGGACTTCAATGACTCGTGGCAGACCGCCGCGCTCGGCCTGACGGCGGTCTCCAACTCGGCGCGCCACGCCGATGAAGTTATTGGGAACGTTGTCGCGTATGTCGAGTCGAATGTCGAGGAGGGTTATGTTTCCGGTGTCGAGCGGGAGGTGCTGTCAGGGTTTTGACGCGAGGCCGGAGGCGCCGGTTAGGCGATCGGGAGGTAGACCCCAACCGCCGGTGCGCTGTACCCTAGCGGCGAATATTGACGATGGGATTCCTTGAATGAAGCACCTGCTTGCGCTGATACCGCTGATGGCGGCGCTGATCGTAGCCTGCGGCGACACGGAAGAGGAGCAGATAAGCGAGTTCGCCCCACGCAACCTGACCGTTCTCGTCGGGGGCGCGCGGGGCACGAGCTCCCTTAACGAGTTCTTTCCGCGCTCTGTGGAGATTCGAGCGGGTGACACGGTGACCTGGAACATGAACGGGAACGCCGACGACCCTCACACCGTCACGTTCGCCCCCGATCTTGACGAGGTTGTGGACATCGTTCCGAGGCCGAATGGCGGGCTGGGGGAGTTCATCTTCGCGACTACCCTTGTAGTCCCGTCGCGCAGTTCGGGCGCGCCTGTGGAAGAGTACAAGAGAGGGGGCTACTTCAACTCCGGGATCATGTTCGGCTACCAGATCGGCGAGAAGGTACCGATGATCGACACCTTCTCTATGAAGTTCCCCGAGCCGGGGACGTACCGGTACATCTGCGGCATCCACGAGTTCCATAGGGGAACGGTCGTGGTCAAGGAGGCGACCGATCCCGACCTGCCGAACCAGGAGGACATCGACAGGGCGGCGCGGCTCCAGATGGAGTTCGGCATGGGAATCGTCAGCTCGCTGCAGAGCCTGGTGGCGCAGGAGACGACCGTGCTGGACGTGGAGGTGGGGCCGGACGGAACGACGAGGTACATGGTCGCGGCCGGCATGGGAACGCCGGAGGCCGAGGTGCTGGAGTTCTTCCCCCGAAACCTTGAGATCAAGAAGGGGGATACCGTCACTTGGGTCTCGACACGTTTCCACGCAGTAGTGTTTGGCGGCGACGACAGTGTGCCCGTGTTCTACCAGACGGAGCCGCGCATTCGGGGCACTCCGTACATAGTGGCGAACCCGTGCGTCCTCTTCCCTTCGGACCAGACGCCGGGCGACAGCTTTCCCGACAACTCCTGCGTTCCTCCACCGGAGGGGCCGCCGTCGCCTGAGTATGACGGTACAGGCTTCCGAAGTTCCGGGCTGATCGGGTACGGCCAGCGTCCCGGCGGACTGGGGTATACGCTGACATTCACCCAGGCAGGCACGTTCACGTACTCCTGTCCGGTCCACCGGGGCATGGTGGGCCGCGTGACGGTCAGCGACGGGTAGCGACCTCGGAGACACCTGATTGAGAGTCGAAGGCAAAGTCGCCCTGATAACAGGAGCCGCCGCAGGCGTCGAGGGGCAACTCAAGGGTCTTGGCGGGACGGCGGCGAATCTGCTGGCGCGCGAGGGCGCAAGCGTAGTCCTGACCGACCTGAACGACGAGCTCGGCGAAGAGACGGCCGCCGCAATACGGGCGTCAGGTGGTCAGGCAACGTACCTCCACCTAGACGTGACGGGCGAGGCCGCATGGCGGGCCGTCATAGCTCAGACCGTAGACCTGTACGGACGGCTCGATGTTCTCGTGCACTCGGCGGGGGTGACGTTCCGCACGACCGTCGAGGAGACGAGCGAAGAGCTGTGGGACCTTCAGATGGACGTACACGTCAAGGGAGCGTTCTTCGGGACGAAGCACGCCATCCCCGAGATGCGGAACGCGGGAGGCGGGTCGATCGTCCTGATCTCGTCGCTGGCTGGGCTGGTGGGCAGCGCGTCGTCGACGGGCTACCACGCCGCAAAGGGGGCGATGCGCCTCTTCGCCAAGACGGCTGCAGTCCAGTACGCCCCGGAAAATATCCGCGTCAACTCCATCCACCCCGGCTTCGTGCTTACTCCGATGTTCGAGCCGCTGATGCACGATCCCGTCCAGGTGGAGGCGCGGCTGGAGAAGGTGCCGATGGGACGGCTTGGCAGGCCGGAGGAGATCGCGAGCGTCATCCTGTTCCTAGCATCGGACGAATCGTCCTTCATCACCGGGGCGGAGCTAGCCGTCGACGGGGGCTATACGGCCCTGTAGGTGGTCAGGGTTTCCTGCCGGGCGATGGCTCCGAGATCGACGCGGAGGGCGCGGAGGGGCTTACCGCCGGCTAGACTGAAAAGCTCACGGCATTGAGGTCTTCATCATTGAGGAAGAGCACTCTTCCGGTCCGCTCTTCCATGAACAATGCGAAATTCGCCATGAAGTCGCGTCCTAGGAGGGACGGAATCGGCTGTCTAACCTCAGGGATATGCAGTGTGATCGAAGTCGAGTAGCCTTGAATGGCTAACTCGGATTCCACGGCCCTCGTAGATATTTCGCCGCCAATCCCTCTGCTCCTCAGCCCCAGGTCAAGCGTGGAAGCGTCAAGTCCTTATGCTTGCAGCGTCTATCGGGGAAAGGATGGTTCGATCAGCTCCCGTGTCCACGAGTAGCTCGACTCCCACCGTTCCGACGTTCGGATGGTCGGGGAATTCAAGGTCGCAGTAGAGGAAAGGGCGTCGGATAGCACCGACCGTTGAGAAATATCCGCGGATCATAGATGCGGAAGTATGAGAAGTTCAGCGTCTTTGGTCATGTGGCGTCTGAGGACCCGGTTCGAGGGGACGCCGTCGGCTTCGACCTGGGCTATGAGCTTGAAGGCGTCGTCGGATGCCCCAACCACCTTCCGGTCGAGAATAGCGATCCACTGATCGGGATACTGAGCGAGAAGCTCCGCATAGTGAGCTTCGTAGTATTCAACATCTCGACCATGTTCTTCTATTCTAACCTGGGAACTCCTCATTCGGGCTCTCTCCCATACTCCCCTTGTTTTCATTCTATACTCAATTGACAGCCGCGTCACCGAAGACAGCAGCTTCTAGGAAGGCTGAGCTTGCTTCCTAGTTTTCACTCCTCCGCCATTCACCCAGCTACCGGGTGATGGCGAGCTTGACCTCCAAAGCATCGAGAACCCTGAACAGCGTGTCGATGCGTGGATTGCCGTCACCGGAGAGCGCCCTATATAGAGACTGCCGCCCCAGCCCGGTGGCCTCGGAGACGGAGGACATTCCTTTGGCTCGCGCGACGTTGCCAAGCGCTTTGGCGAAGTACTTTGGGTCGTTCTCCTCCAGCGCCACGTTGAGGTACTCAACAAGCGCTTCATCGCTATCGAGGAAGTCAACTACATCGAACCTCTTGAGCTTCATCTTACCTCCTCAGAATTCCCTTGCCATGCGCTGCGCGCGCCTGGTGTCTCTCTGCTGGCTCGCAAGGACGCAGTCTACTTTGAGCCGGCACAGTCGTTCACATTTGGCATTTGCTGCGCACGTTCTCACGGCTCCATTCGGGCGACGGCGCCGAGATCGACGCGGAGGGCGCGGAAGCTTACCACGATGAGGATGGCGAGGAAGACGGCCACCACCGCCGCGTAGACGGGCGCGAGGAGTACCCAGTCGGTCACGATGAGGAGCGGCGGCACGATGCTGCCGCCGGCCTCGCTCTCCGCCAGGGGTGAGACGAGCAGCAGGCTCATGCGGAATCCCGCCCACGTACCGAGCGCAAGGGCAGTGGTGATGATTGCCAGCTGCTCGAAGGCGATCAGCGCTATGAGCTGTTTCCCGGAGAGACCGAACGAGCGCAGGAAGGCCGCTTCAACGCGACGCCCCCGGTCGGAGAGGATGAGGTAGCTGACGTATCCCGCCGCGGCGGCGGCGACCGCGACCACGAGTGCGAAGAACGCGAGGGCGCGCCAACCGGCGGACATGGCGGGCGATACGTTCGTCTCCTCCAGCAGGGAAACCCGGTCCGAGGTCTTCATGAAGCGCTTCCCGCCCAACTCTCCGGCCAACTTCTTCACCATCTCGTCATCGTCGGAGGCTGTGCGAATGTACACCTCATTCGGCTCTTGAAAATACGCCGAGCTTAGGACATTGACGTGGCCGAGGAGAAGGTTTGCGTCGGTAATGACAAACCTGTCCGTCCGCTCGCTCATCGTCGGGAAGTTCTTCACGGTGTCCATGACGATCACGACGATCTGTCGCCCCGCCAGCTTGATGATGGTCGGCACGCCTAGACGCAAACCGGACTGCCTCAGCAGCCGCTCGGAGACTACGACCGGCAGGAACTGCCTAGTTGGAGCCTTGTACAGCCCACGGACGCCGTGGTCGGTGTGCTGTCCGAAGGTGAACTTGGCCGACCCGTTTCCACGGTACGCGCCACCCGTGAAATGCTCCAGGGTGTCGGGGTCAAGCGGGTCGGCGATGATGGGAAGCCAGGTGAAGACCGAGCTCTCGAAGTCCTCGACTATCACGGTCGTGTCTTCATCCCCAACGGTGGCATGGATTTGATCCACTACGATCGTGCCCTCGGTTATCCCCCTTTGCCGGATGTCTCCGTGATCCTGCAGATGGACGGCGACCAGGGTAACCGGCTGTCTCAGCCAGTCGGGTACCTCGGCGGTCAGCAGCTTCCATTCGGGCTCGCCCACATCTCCCAGGAACACGGTGGTGAGCTGTCCGCCGGCGTCGCGGAGCAGGATGTTCACCATCAGGCCCTGGTAGTGCTCCGCAGGGAAAGCCCACAGGCCCACGCCTGTCGCGCCCTCCGGCAGGACAGACAGAGAAGACCCGGCCTGCGGTCTAAGCTGCGCGATAATCTGATCGAGGGGACGCTCCGAGTAGTCGTCGCGGAACCACGAGATGCGGTGGAACAGCGCGGAATCGACGCCCAGCACCTCGAAGTTGAGGGGTCCGAAGATGCCGTCGGTCCGGAAGGCCTCGGCGGCGAGGGCCACGGAGGGCCTTTCGCGGAAGGTGGATGCGCCGCCGACGAACTGCCGGGACATGTTGACTCGAAGGTCGCCTGCCACTCGGTGACGGACGCGGTCGAGCCTGCTCTGCTCCAGCGTGCCGCTCACGGTCGTGGCAAGCACGCTCACGCCGGTCACGAGCACGACAAGCACGACAAGCCACGTGTACTGAGTAGGCCGCCTGATGACGTGGCGAAGGGTAATCGACACCCATACGGGCACGACTCGCGCGAGCGCACGGAGAATGATGAAGAGAGGCTGTCCGACCAGCACTGCGACGAGCGCGATGAACGGCCAGAACAGGATACTGCTTGGTTCAGGGGAGCTGATCCGGTAAAAGGCAAAAAGGAGCGAAGCCTGAAGGAGAACGCCCAAGACTGCGGACGGCGTTCTGACCGCCCTCGTCGTGGCCCAATAGATGACGCCGAAGGCGGCCAAGGTCAACGCTGCCCTAGGCCAATCGTCGACGCCGATTCCTCTGACGCCGTTTATGACGGTGGCGGGAAGAACGACAACGAGTGACACCGTCGTTATCACGTTCAGCAGCGCGGGCGACTCTCCACCGACGTAGCTCACGAACAGGGGAAACAGGCGCATGAACAGCAGCGCGACCGCTATCAGGAAGAGAACGGGGGCCAGTAGGAGCGTCTCGTTTATGTCCACTTCTCCGAAGAGCCCGCCTGATACAACCGCCCCACGCGCTTGAAGCTCCCAGAAGACCAAGCCGCCGAGCACGAGCAGCACAACATCGAGATGGAAGCGGTGGAGAAGTGACGCGGCGGGAGGACGAGCGGCGCGGAACCTCTGGGAGAGTAATCCGCCACGGGCCGTCAGCACGCTTGGGAGCACCACCGCGGCCAGACAGAGCAGGCCCACGATGACGGCGACGATGAAGGGCATGACCTGGGGAACGATGGGCAGGAGGCCTCCGCCGGTGAGGTCCCTGAAGTGCGGACTCACTCCGGCGACGGCGACGAGGGCTATCGCCAAGAGGGGCGAGACAACAATCGCCGTTGCCGTCAACAGAATCCCCTCGAACGAGTAGACGCGGACGATGGCCGTGAGTCCGAAGCCCCTCGTTCGGATGAGAGCGTGGTCTTCTTCCCGGCTTTGGACTAGGTAGCTAATCATCATTCCGAGGTAGAAGGCGACGGTCACGGCCAGGACGGCCAGCAGGAGGACCATCGGTACGCGGGCGAAGAACGCCCTCGCCTCGGCCCCTTTTATGACGCGGTGGAGGGGAGACGAGACGTCCGTCCCGAACAGCTCGGCGTTCAGTTCACGCTCGAATTCGTCAACTCGCCGTATGGTCTCCGCGCCCGTCCAAGCCTTGAGCGCTTCCGGCTCCAGCTGAATGAACCATATCGCGTCCATGACCATGCCGGGGAGGGTCGTGCTTATAGCATCGGACACCGCCTCCTCGGTCACGAAAAGAGGCAGCGGGGGCGGACCGAACTCAGGGTCGTACATGGTGGGTGGGTTGAGCATCCCCGAGGCAATGTAGACCAGCGTCCCGTCGAGGCTCGTGTTGTCGGCGACGCCCACGATTCTGACGGTTACCTTGGCGGGGGCTTCCTGTGAGACGCCGACCTTAACCTCGTCCCCGACGCCGACGCCGTACAGCTTAAGGACGTTCTCGCTCACGACCGCTTCGATGATCGGACCGTCAGGGCCGTCCTGCACGGTCGGACTGGCATGACCGCCGGAGACCAGCTTGATGAAGGTGTCGTCGTTGGTCAGGTTTCGGATGACCGCTTCCGGCGGAACGAGTCCCGTTTGTTCCTGAGTCTCGCCGACCTCGATCCAGAGATTGTGGGTGCTGAGGATTCGCTCTCTTCCATCGTAGGCCGGCAGGATGTGGCGATCGACGGCGTCGTCGACGATCCGTTCGATCTCCCCGAAACGCGACTCTGTGAGGATGAGATTGTTGGTGAAGACGAAGGCGGTCGTGCCGGACCTGCCCAGGTTGTCGATCTCTAGGTTGATGCTCAGCTGCGTGAGGGAAGAGACATACACCGGCACCGCCGCCACGAGGGTCGCCGCGGCAACGACACCGGCCAGGACGCTGGCAAGGAGCCACCGGCTGTTTGCCACGCGCCTGCGAACGAGTCCCCAAATGGTGAGGGATTGCATTTTGAATACGGAACCGATGATTACGGACGCGATGGGGATGTCGTCACGATGCCGGTGGCGGGTATCTGTACTATCACTCGCACGTGTCGCCTACGTGATCGGGAATACCGGTGAATCGTACAGCATCGCCGACGCGGATACCAAGCTCAGCCGCCTCACCTCCGTTGATCTCGAAGTTGTACGCTGCGGTTGCGCTCGATCTGTAGCTCGGGAGCGACGACGTCGGCGTCTCCGGATTCGGGAAGGGAACGTCGGCGGTGATATCGACGACGCGGCAGTCCTCGGATATCCAGACGAAGTCGAGGGCGAAACGCACCTTTCTCATCCAGAACGAGGAGGCCTCGCGGTCATCGAAAATGAACAACATGCCCGTTCCCGGTTCGAGGCCATCTCTATCCGAGAGTCCCTTAGTCCGTTCCGGCGACGTGACGGCCAGTTCCGCCGGGAATACGGCGTCGCCGATCATGACGGCGGAGGTGAGTTCGAGGACCTCGTAGGCTGGCGCCGGATTCGGAGACGGGGTTGATGTGGAAGGGACCGGCAGGACAGTCGCCGTGGAGGTCTCGTTTGCGGTAGGCACTGTAGCTGCTGTCGAGGTCTGGTTCGTGATAGTCAGAGGCGCGATCGTGGCAGGTGGGAAGGGTATGCGGGTCCGTGTGCTTACGGGACTTGGGACCGGCGTGGAGAGGTCGGACGGGCGGGTGACAGGCACCTCCGTCGGCGAAGGGGTAATCAGCATGGGGCGGGCGCCGCCGCTGCAGCCCACGCAGACCAAGAGCATGAGCAATGCCAGTCTGACGACGGTTTGCCTCACGACAGCTCGACCACCGTTACCCCGATTCCTCCCTCGCGGTGATCAGCGTAGCGATACGACTTGACGAGGGAGTTCCTGTCAAGGGTCTCTTGCACACTTTGCCGCAGGACTCCGCGTCCCTTGCCGTGAACGATGCGCACGGAGTCGGCTCCGTTTCGGAGCGCCCTATCTAGGAACTCTTCGACCGAGATGGCGGCTTCGTCGGCGCGCATCCCTCGTATGTGGAGCTCGTTACTCATCACGACGGGTTCGAGATCGTAGTTGATGCTTCGGGGCGGTTGTGGCTCCTCCGCGGGTGTGCTTTCTTCGATTGGGGTTAGGCGGTTCACGTCCAGGGTGAAGCGCGCGTCGCCCACGATGACCGTAGCCTCTTCGTTGGCGGAGTCGATGGACTGGACCGCGCCCTGCACGTTGAGGCCCATGATCTGGACGATGTCTCCTATGTGAATCGGACGAGGGGGCTCTTGCGGCTTGTCGACGGATGTCTGTTTCAGACTCTCGACTTCCGTTCGGGCGCGTTCCAGTTCCAAGCGGGCGCGCTTGATGGCCTCGTAGTCGACCGGCACACCGGCGGGGGCGTCCCACGACAGGGCCGCCTCGGCGCGGCGGAGCTTCCGGCGGGCATCCTCGAATTGGGTGGACAGTTCAGCTCGCATGTTCGCCAGCATGTCGTCCCGGCGAGATTGGACGTCGCGAAGCTCGGCATCGAGGGTCTCCTTCGCGGACTCTGCGTCCCGCTTGGCTTTCTCGGCGTCCTGGAGCATGGTCTTGAGCTGCATGCGCTGGCTTTGAAGCTCGTCCAGCCAGTCCTCAAACTGCATGTACTGCGGTTCCAGCAGGCGGGCGGCCTCCTCCATGATCTGCTCGGGGAGGCCCAGACGGCGGGCAACGGACATGGCGTAGCTCCGTCCGGGCACGCCCATGGTGAGGTGGTAGGTAGGTCGGAGCGAGTTCGGTTCGAGATCGACGCTGGCGTTCATCATGCGCGACGAGGCCTCGGCGAATGCGGCGACGGTACGGTGGTGCGTGGTGACCACGGTCTTGACGTCCGACTCAGCGAGGTGATGCAGGACGGCCTTCGCGAGGGCCGAACCCTCCTCGGGGTCGGTGCTGGTGCCCAACTCGTCGAGGAGGACTAGGGACCTGGTCGTGGCGTGTTCGAGTATCTCGATGACGTTGAGCATGTGCGAGCTGAAGGTGGACACCGATCCCGCGATGCTCTGCTGGTCTCCGACATCGGCGTATACGCCATCGAATATGGGGAGTACACAGCCCTCTTCCGCCGGTACGTAGAGCCCGGACTGGTGCATGAGGGCGAGTAGCCCGACGGTCTTCATCGAGACGGTCTTGCCGCCGGTATTCGGGCCGGTGATGACCAGGACCGACGACCCTCCGCCGATGCCGACGGAGACAGGGACGGCGTCGTGTCCGAGGAGCGGGTGGCGCGCGCTCACGAGTTGGATGACGAGCGCGTCATCGCTTTCGTCGTCGCTTACGGGTACCGGGACGCCGTTCAGCCGGGCGCTGTACCGCGCTCGCGCCATGATGAAGTCGAGACGGGCGGTGAGGCGCATCCCTGTCCTGATGTCGTCTGCGACGGCGCCGACAAGCTCCGATAGCTCCATCAGCACCCTGCGCGTCTCCTGGTCCTCTTCGAGCGACAGCTCCCGCCACGTGTTGCAGGCGTCGACGGTGGCGAATGGCTCGATGAAGAGCGTGGCGTCGGTCCTGGATACGTCGTGGACGATGCCGGGGACCTTGTGCCGGAGTTCCGTCCTGACCTGAAGGACGAGACGGTCGGAGCGGACGGAGATGACGTTGTCCTGGAGAGCATCCTCCCCGACGGGGGAGCGCATGACCCGTTCGAGGGCCTCGACGGCCCGCTGGTACGATGCGCGGACGCTTCGACGGAGGGCACCGAGGGTGGGAGTCGCGCTGTCGAGCACCTCGCCGCGGATGCCGATCTTCGCCCTCACCTGTCGCTGGACCTCCAGCAGATCGGGGATGTCGGACGCTATCTCGGCGAGGACGGGAGCGCTGGCCGTGTTGCGCGCGAAGGCCGTCCTCGCGCGGCCAAGCACCTCCAGCGAGTCTGCCACTTCGAGCAGCTCCTTGCCAGTCAGGACACCGCCGAGTCTGGCTCGATCCACGGCCTCGGTGGCGTCGACATTCGCGCTGAGGTCGGGATCGCCGGACTCTTCGAGGTAGGCAACGCCGTCGCGGGTCTCACGCTGAAGCTCCTCGACCTCCCTACCCGTGTAGACCGGCGCGATTGCCTTGGCAAGCTCTTCGGCGAGAGGGAACGTCGTGTGCGCGACCACGGCCGCCCGCACGTCGGAGTAGTCGAGGGCGTCGAGCGACTTCCGTCGAATGAGGTCGACGGGTGTTTTTTGTCCGTGTGTGGAAACAATCATGACGGGCGGTGTGCGAGCGACATTACGAGGCGATGAAATACCAATTCATCATGACTGATCTGTAATCCCTTAAATGCAATGCACGTAATAGCAACCGCCCAACGTCATTCCGGCGAAGGCCGGAATCCAGAGAGTTCGGTCAGGGGAAATGTGGCGGCATCAACACAAATTGGTATAAGTCCCCATCGCAAGTCCGTTTCGAGTGTTCGGGCTTTCCATTATAGCCGATTCGCGGGTTGGCGGCGTGTATAATAGCGTTCGGCTCCGCACTTCGGCAGGGAGGGACGGCATGGCACGCAGCGTGACGGTGCAAGCGCCCGCGACGAGCGCGAACATGGGGCCGGGGTTCGACTGCCTCGGCATAGCGCTGGACATCTGGAACACCGTTCGCGTCGACACGGAGGCGACGGGGTTCGAGATACACGGCCTCGGACGCGACGAGCTTCCGACGGGACCGGAGAACCTCGTTGCGCGGTCGTTCCGGCTGGCCTGCGAGGAGGCGGGACAACCCGCGCCGAGCGTGCGGTTCACCTGCACGAATGAGATACCCCTGGGTCGCGGACTGGGTAGCAGCTCGGCTGCTGCGGTCGCGGGCATCGTCGCGGCGAACGAGCTTCTCGATAGGCCACTGGACGACGCAGACATGCTCGCCCTTGCCGCGAAGATCGAGGGACACCCGGACAACTCAGCCGCCGCGCTCTACGGGGGGTGCCAGGTCGTCGTCCACGACGGAGACCGCCTCGTCACGTCGACCGTCTCCATACCGGAGCGGCTGAGCGCCGTCCTATTCGTGCCGGAGATGCCGATGCCGACGGCCGAGGCCCGCTCGGTGCTCCCGTCGGAGATATCCTTGCAGGACGCCGTGTTCAACATGGGCCGCGTCGGGCTGCTGGTCAACGCCCTTGCGACCGATGACCTCGACCACCTCGCCGTCGCCACGCAGGACCGCATCCACCAGCCGCCGCGACAGGCGATCTTTCACCCCATGAGAGTCATCATGCGCGCGGCCCTCGACGCGGGTGCCCACGGCGCCTTCCTCTCAGGAGCAGGCTCCACCATCCTCGCCCTCTCATCCGGCCGCGAAATGACCATAGGCTACGAAATGGCCGAAGCCGCGTCGAAGGCAGGCGTGGAGGGGGACGTGATCGTCACCAAGCCGACGTCCGGGGGCGTGCGGGTGGCGGGGTGAGGGGGGTGACAGTTGCAGTTAGACAAGCTACAGCGCCGAATCTATTTCAGCTATCCTACTCCTACCAATTCACTCGTCTTGCAACTCGCTCACAGTCTCTAGCAACACAGCTGCCAGTTTCAACGCTTGCGATTGGGTCAAGACCCTAATTTCTCGCCTATCGCGCGACGCTTTCAAATAAAGCACATGGCCAGCTACCCGTCCATCATCGGAGCGGGTCCCTATCTCGATATCGGTTTCGTAGTCAGTCTTGACGTATCTGGGCATGTAATTGATTAGCGGTTTCATGGCCCGTAGAGGGGTTGCGGTGAATGCTGGGCGCTGGCTTAGACTTGGGCTATGTGCAGGTCCAAAGGTATGTCTCCGTCTGAGCGCGATGAGATTATCGCACTGGTGACGCGGCTTCAAGAGCAGATCGCCGAGTTGATGGCGGCCAACGAGGAGTTGCGGAGGCAACTCGCAGAGTCCCAACGGAGCGGAAGGCGTCAGGCGGCTCCGTTCTCGAAGGGCAAGCGCAGCAGCAAGCCCAAGCGTCCTGGCCGCAAGCCTGGTATGGGCCTGTTCAGCTACCGCAAGCCGCCGTCGGTCGATGAAGTCACCGAGCCGGTTGTAGAGGTGCCGGTGTCGGAGGACACATGCCCCGGATGTGGAGGCAGCCTTGCCGATGAGGGAGGGAGTATTGCCTACATAACCGACATACCCCCTGTTCGGCGTCCGCAGGTGAGAGCGTACCGAGTGCAGGTATGCCGGTGCCGGTCGTGCGGCAAGGCTGTGCGAGGCCAGCATCCCGACATAGCGCCGGACCAGTACGGGGCCAGCGCCCACCGAGTGGGGAAGCGGCTGATGGCGGCGGCCCACGTGCTCCACTATGGGGTGGGCGTTCCGGTACGGAAGGTTCCTGCCGTTCTCAGGGCGCTGACCGGGGTGAGAGTGAGTCAGGGAGCGATCAGCCAGGACGCGCTGCGTCGTGCTGCTGGTGCGGTGGGTGATGCCTACAGCAGGCTGCGGACATCGGTGCGCGCCAGTCCGTTCGTCCACACTGACGACACGGGCTGGCGTGTAGGAGGCGAGCGTGCGTTTCTGATGGCGTTCGAGACGGAAGAGGCTGCGGTGTATCAAATCCGTGCTCGTCACCGGAACGAAGAGGTGCGGGAGGTGGTCCCCTCGGACTATGGAGGGGTGATGGTGACTGATCGAGGACGGAGCTACGACGCCCAGGCACTGACCGGGGTCAAGCAGCAAAAGTGTATGGCGCACGTACTGCGCTCGGTCAGCGAGGTGGTTCAGACCAAGACAGGGAGAGGACGCAGCTTCGGCAAGAGTCTGAGCGGCCTTCTGCGAGAAGCCATGGACCTGTGGAGGGCATATCACCGAGGAGAAGCTGAGGACTTTGAAGTGCAGGCCGAACGGTTGAAGCAACAGCTGAGCTATCATCTCCGCGACCGACCGATGACGGATGCGGACAGCTACAGGTTGCAGAACGAACTGGGTTGGCACGACGACCGGGGCAGCCTGCTGCGCTTTCTGGACGATCCGAGCATTGAGCCGACCAACAACCGGGCTGAGCGAGCGCTTCGTGGGGCGGTGATCGCGCGGAAGGTGTCACACTGCTCGAAGAATGAGGAGGGGGCCGATGCGTTCTCGGCTTTCACCAGCGTAATCAGGACGTTGGAGCGTAATGGCGACGACCAATCTGTGGTGGATCGGCTCTGCGCTCTCTTCAGCGGCGCTCCGCTTCACTCCCCATCACGCCGAACCTCCCCCGCCATCCGCTAATCAATTACGGCTAGCTCTAGGGCCTTGTCCTTAGACAGGGATGTTTGACTAGATTCCCCCGGTTCGCTAGTTACTCGGATGATGAGGTTCCCTGCGCTGATGCGCGAATCGTTTTCTCTGGTAACGATTTCAACCGAGCTTTCAGCATAGATACCAATGATTTTCTTTGGCATTACTCTCTCCCCGGCTAAGTTGCCGCTCTAAGGTTGTGACGGGCTACCCTGTAGGTCAGCAAGCCTCTCTTCAAAGCTCGTCGATAGTTCCTCAAGGTACCTTTGAGCGCTCTCAACGTCAGCTACAAGGGGGAAGCCCTCTGCAAGTTCAATGGTTGCGCTTGTGCGGGCCTCTCTGTTCAGGCGAATGACCGTCTCGTAGATAGTGTATTCGTTCTTCACGGGTAGTTGCTCGATATGCGTCTCTCGCCATTTGCCAGTCGTATACTGAATACGGATTCGCTCAGCCATAAGCTCCCAATACAGGTCTTTGCCTAATGTCTCTAGGTAAGCCTCTGCTTTAGGGTTGATTCTACTCTGCTCTATCCGAATATGGGGAGTGCCATCAGGACTGATGGTTTCTGTCTCTCGGGAATAGGGGCCGTCTTCCCACTTTTGCTTCATCTCGTTGACCAACCCTGCTACCTCTCCATCGGTCATAGAGAATCCCTGAGAGACGGCGTGGGTATAGTCCGCATACTTGGCTATCAGTTCGCCAAGCGAGAGGGTATCAGCACCGTACCTTGCCCATAGCTTGTAATCTTCACGGTAGGTAGGGAAGACAGATGCGGGAACAGGGGATTTGCCGTCATAGATGCGGTCGTGAGTATAATGCTCATCAGTGAGTCGAGGGTCATCATCGGGTACTGTTCGCCTAGCAACGTCAGCCCATGTATCAATCGAATACTGGTTTCGGGCTTTTACCTCAAGGGTCTCATCTACTTTGACGGGATACCCGTTGACATAGAACGCAACGTCATCACCCCCTGTCTTACGGGCCTCTCCCTCTTTAGCCCCTTGATTCTTGAGATGGTCGGTACCTGTAAAAGGGTCATCGGCTAAGAGGGTCGTGATACTGAATGCGACTACCGCAAAGACCCCGATACCTACCGTTCCGATTAGAATCGTACTCCGAATGCTCATCGGTGTTACCTCCAAAGTGGATATCCTCTAACGGGCCATTTGGTTCGTCGATACGAAAAGAACGGGGAGACTGAGAGTTTGGGTTTTCCTCGTGATGGTGTTGATGGTCAGGCTTATGGTCGAAAAGGATGATACATCGTCCCATAGCATCGGCAACATGTGCCAAGTTGGAAAGAAGTTCAGACTTGCCTGACCCTGTTGAACCTGCCACCAAGATGTGATGGTCAAGGATACGTTCAGTTATGATGATAGGTACAGTGGCGTTACCACTCTGTGCAAGATTTTCGATTTTCATGTCTTGGTCGTTTTCATCACCCGGTAAAGAGAGACATCGAATGATTTCTTCAGTCGTGGAAAATCGCGATATAGCTCCCGTGGAGGGTCTAGTGAAATGTGTTTGAGGATTCCCTTTGTCATCGAGGTGGGCGATGATTTCGGCCTCATAAAACCGTACATGCGATACAAGAGACTCTTTTTCGTACCCGCGATCCTCAATAAGCGCCAGCATCTGGCTAAGTGATATGACATCGAATGGACGAGGTGAAAAGCGACTGAGGTTGCGGTTTGGAGAAGAAATCTGGAGAAAGAACTTTTCAACGCTATCTTCTGAAATCAAGTAGGTAAAGTGAGGTACGATTTGATCCTCGCCTGTTCCAACGAGTCGGACTATATCCGTGTCCGTACCTTGATCATCTGCTATCTGGATAAGCTTGATCATCGCAAGCTCCGTTCGTTTGTAAGTTCAAGAAATCGGTCAGGTGAACGGAGTGAGTGTCGTGCTAAGACTTCGTCTCGTGCAGACAAACCATTAAACTGTGACCGCACATACGTGTCGGCTATTTTGAGCAACATAGGAATATCATGCTCCGATGAACCAGAAGGGTCATGCTCAAGAATAGCGAGTGCTAAAGGGACTTGGTTGGCTAGACACTCTATTCCGTATGCCTTTCGGTTAACCTTGTAGATGACTCTTACTACATCATGGGCATTGAATTCGATCCAGGACGAAATCGCTTCTTGCCCAGTACGGAATCGTTCACTGAGAATACTTGACCAGTGCGTGAGAATGAACATTTCTCCCGGCTCTAAAGCCAAACCAATCGCAACTAAAAGTGGATTAGCCGAGAGATCCTTGATGAATCCAATTGCCCTGTTGGACACGATTATTCGATCAAGTAAAGTTCTTGCGGTCACTTGAGAGAGGAGATTTTGCGTTAAGATTGGCCCATCGATAAGTACGATCCGGCTGTCATCATCATAAATCCATTCACTTGCGAGTTCCCGTTCTTCATATTCACGGAACGTATTCACCCACGACATCTCATGTTCCCTTGCTCCTCGAAGATATTCACCCCACTGGGTTATGTTGTCTTGCCATGACTTCGAGAAATCTTGGGAAGAAGCATACGAGGACGCGCGGGTGCGAGTGACTCTCGCTCTTGGAGTATGCTGAGAACGAGGTGTGACGCAGACAATTCCTGCTGCGTATAAGGTATCTGACACGAACCGTAGAGGCGAGATAGCGGCAGTGCCATCAACTGCAGCAATGCGGTCATTATGATATAGGGCGGATGCCTGTTCGCAACGTGATTTCGACAGATCAGAGATTTTCCCTATGCCACCCCCATCTTGTACTAAGAGACGACGGATAGCACGGATAATTGCTTCTTCGTTATCCATCGAGACACCCACGAGATCAGGAATGTCCCCAAATGCAAGATAGGAATCGGTGATGTCAAGTCGGTTTTGGTAGGCATCACTGAAATAGTTGTTAGTAGGCCGCTCAGTTGTCATGGGCAATCCTAGCAGGCTACGAGAGAACGATTCTGAGAGATAGGATAGTATCATAAAGCGATGGACGCGTCCTACTCATGCGTGGCGAACGCGAACCACAGCCGGCGATGCCGGCAACCAGAAAGAACGGGCAGACCACATTCGGCCCGCCCGTGTGTGAAGTAGGTTGCGTTTTGAGTGCGGGGAAGCGGGGCTAGTCGCTGGCGCCGTGTGCCTGGAGGTAGTCGAGGGCCGCTTGGACTGTGGTGATGGACTCGGCGTCCTCGTCGGAGATTTCAAGGGGATTGTCGTCGCTGCCGAACTCCTCCTCGAAGGCCATGATGAGCTCGACGAGATCGAGCGAGTCGGCGTTCAGGTCTTCAGTGAATGACGCGTCGGGAGTGACCTCCTCGGTGTCAACGCTCAGCTTGTCGGCGACGACTTCCTGAACTCGTTCCAAGATACTTGCCATAGTTTGTTCCTCCCTATTCGTCCGTTGCGGTGATCGACGTGTCGTACTGTTCTCTCTGTTGCATCAGGGCCCCGAGGACGCCGTTGACGAACATCGGCGATCTGTCGGCCCCGTATATCTTACCAAGTTCGACGGCCTCATTGATAGCGACCTTCGGCGGGGTCTCACCGGCCATAAGGATTTCGTAGATGGCGACGCGCAGGATATTGCGGTCGACCATCGCAATCTGCTGAATCGGCCAGTTCGGCGCGTGCGTGGCTATTATCTTATCGATTTCCGGCCTGTTGGCAAGTACCCCGTAGACCAGTTTCCGCGTATACGCATCGGCGGCGGGCGCTGCGGACTCGTCGAGGCGGGTCTCCAGGGCGCTCGCGACCTCGTGGTCGGAGCCGTCGATCTCGTACAGCACCTGGACGGCGATGACGCGGGCCTTCCGCCGGGTGACGGCTATGCTCGGTCGCTGCAGGGTGGTATTGGGGGGCACTGTGGTAAGAGCGGGGGAAGGCATTAGTTGCGGCTGAGCCGGAGAATCGAGTCCCAGTCGCCTACGGCCTGCACGTCGGCGCGGCGGTTGATGCGCTTGACCATTCCGCTGAGGACTCGACCGGGGCCGACCTCGATGAAGCGGTTGACGCCGGAGCCCATCATGTAGTCGACCGAGCGGCTCCAGTGAACGCAGTTGCATATTCCCGCGATCAGCTCTCGCTTGACGTCCTCGCCCCTGGTCACGGGCTTGGCGGTGCAGTTGGCGACGATGGGGACGGACGGGTCCTTGAACTTCAGGCTCTCGACGGCGTCGATGAGACCGGCCTGCGCGGGCTCCATGAGCGGTGAGTGGAAGGCGCCCGCGACTCGAAGGGGAACGGCCTTCTTGGCTCCGCGAGCGTTCGCCAGGTCGAGGGCGTTGGCGAGTGCGCGTCGCTCCCCGGCGATGACGAGCTGGTCGGGGGTGTTGACGGTGGAGATGACCGTGCCGGTCTCCCGGCAGATCTGTTCGAGCACCATGGCGTCCAGTCCTATGACCGCGGCCATGCTGCCGGACTGCTTTTCGCACGCCTCCTGCATGAGGCGTCCACGTTCTTGCACGAGCCACGCCGTCTCCCCAACGTCGAGAACGCCCGCGACGGCGAGGGCCGTGTACTCTCCGAGGCTATGACCCGCGACGAGCGCCGGACGGGGCGTCGCCTCCGCGCCGAGATGGTCCTGCATGGCGCGCATGGTGGCGAGGCTGACGGACATGATGGCAGGCTGGGCATTCGCCGTCTGGCGCAACGTCTCATCGGGCCCCTCGAACAGGAGCCTAGTGAGCGGACGGCCGAGGGCCATGTCGACCTCGTGGAAGACGGCCCTCGCCGCGCTTGAGTTGTTGTACAGCTCCTCGCCCATGCCGACGCTCTGCGTCCCTTGTCCGGGAAACAGAAACGCCGTATCGGTCCCTCTACGGGGAGGAGAGAAACGCAAGGTCAACCGTCGTCTCCTACTCGACTTCGATCTCCTCGCTCGGGATGATCTCGCGTCCGTTGTAGAACCCGCACGAGGGGCACACGTGATGCGGTCTCATCTTGGCCGAGCATTCGGGGCAATCGACGATGGTCGTAGTGGCGAGGAACTGGTGCGCTGCCCGCTTTCCGCGGCGTGAGCGCGAGTGCTTTTTCTTCGGTACTGGTCCGCCTGGCATTGCTGTTCAGTCCTTCCGGGCGCTCCCTCCCGACATGCCCTTCACAGGGTCGCCCGTCGAGCGAGTCGCGGTCAAGGTGTTCTTAGTTCTTACTCAAGTTCATTGTTTCGATGGGCGGCAGGGCGTCCAAGAGGGTGCCCCATCGGCTGTCTCGCTGAACGCGGTCGCAAGCGCAGGACTCGTCGTTGCGGTTGACGCCGCAGGTTGCGCAGAGGCCGGCGCAGTCCGTATTGCAGAGGGGACGCATCGGCAGGCCGAGCAAGATGTACTGGCGGGCGGTCTCGGTCAGGTCGAGAATGTTGTCTTCGTCGATTACAAGGTTCTCTTCCGGGTCGAGGTTATCGAGGAATCGAACGCCCTTGACGGGGTCGCGACGGGGAATCGCCTCCTCGTCGACCGTTATCTCGACGGACTGGACGTAGGGATCAAGGCACCGTCCGCACTCGGACTCGACCTGAGTGTTCAGCAGGGCCGTCACCCAGACGCCCTTGTCCGTCCTGACGAACAGGACGCTGCCCCTGACTTCGATCAGGTCGCCGCGGAACGTGACATAGTCTTCGACCTCGTGCTCCCTGGTGGAGCCGCTGGTCTCACGAACAAGCTGCGAAACGTTAAAGTGCATAACGACACCGACTCTTTCGGAATCGAGCAGGCGCAAGTAGCCTGAAGGGCCTATTGTAGGAGTCACCACTTCACGGAGTCAAGATTTTGAGGTCGAGACGGACTAGGCTGACGCTATGCACATCCCGTCGCGATAGCAACCGCCCTACAGACCTGGCGCATCTTCTCATCGCTGAGCGAGCCGACGTAGCGATGCAGTAGTCGCTGCTGGACGGTCTGGATATGGTCGCAATTGATGGCAGAGTCGTTCTTGAGACCCTCGTCCACGCCAACAGTGACCTCACTTGGCAGACCGCGAATCGTTGACGTTATCGGCGCCACCATCGCCGTGCGCAGCAACGGAAGTACATCAGAGCGGGTCAAGACCACGACTGGCCGTCGTTTGTCGGGCGGACTAAACCGGTAGAGCCAAATCTCTCCACGGCGCGACCCTGAGTCTATTCCTTCGGCCATACGGCCTGGTTAGCCCAGCCTTCGAGCTCGTCGTCGATCTTCGGGGCGCTGAGATAGCCTGCTCGGTAGCGTCCGGCAAAGTCCTCGGTGTCCGCATCCAAAAGATACGCGCCCACGGCCTCCTGCAGCACCGCCGAACGGCCGCGCGCACGGACCTTGGGATGCCGGTCAAACTTCTCCAGCACCGCCTCGTCGAACATGACACGAATTGTCTTCATACCGCCATGCTATCACATGGGTGACGCACTGAGCATGTCCAAAGGTAGGCCTCTGCCTGCCTGAGTAGCGCCCGCCACCCGCGTTCACCGAACGGAAATGGTGGAGGCGGAGTAGTCTACCGATTGCCGTCCAAGTAGGCCTTCACAATGTCGATCACGAGGGCGACGTCCTGCCCCGCATCCAGAAGCGGTGACCTCGGCGTCTTACCGTTCACGATGCAGTCGTGGAAGTGGCGTAGCTCCCTTCGAAACGGACTCTCCTAGTCCAAGGCCGGCTCCTTTGCGATCGAGGTCCCATTTTGGTCGATCTCGTGGATCTTCACCTTAGCGACCTCGCGCGAGAAGCCCGTCGGGTACGACACGATCACGCGCTTGCTGCTTCCGTAGACCTCGAGCGTCTCGTGGAAGTCCCACAGGTCGGGCAGATCGACCCACGTCGCCACGCAGCGGAAGTCCTCAGGGTACTCCAGTGTGGTGGAGATGGCCCCGCCGTCCCGCCATATCTCCGTGCCGACGATCCGGCTCGGCATCCCGAACAGATCGCGCAGGCCGTAGAGGTCGTGGATCATGCTGCCCGCAATCGTGCCGAATGCGCGGAGGACGTGAGGCGGAACGTCCCCTATCGCCTGGTGTTCGGCAAGTCGCCGGGCGGCTCTCGTCCTCTCGATCACGTCCGGGGCTACATCGTCGAAGGACCGCGTTCTGAACTGCCGCACGTGCAGGTCGTTGTCCGGGTGGAGGTGGTTGACCTGGACGAAGCGGATGTCGTCCATCCGCTCGATCTCGGGCTTGGCCGTTTCGTAAGCTGGCTCGTACAGCTTCATATAGCCCGCCTGGGCCACCGTGCCGGAGCGTTTGGCGGCATCGGCAATCTCGGCAAACTCCTCGTTGGAGAAGCAGACCGGCTTCTCGACGAAGACGTGCTTCCCGGCGTCCAGGGACGCCACGGCGACCTCCGTCTTGGGGTCGAAGTGACACATCAGGACGGCGTCGATATCCGTGTCGAGCATGAAGCGGTAGTCGGTGAAGCGGTTTGGGACGTGGAACAGCTGCGCGGCATACTCGACCGCGGACGGCGAGACGTCGCAAACGGCGGCGACCTCGAACTCCTCCGCCAGCTCGGTCAGGAAGGGCAGGTGGTGGATCTGCGCGATCGCGCCGCACCCGACGACGCCTATGCGTACGGGGTCCATGGCGCTGCTCACGTCCTTCCAGCGCGCGGGGCGATGTCGTTCCAGAGGTCGGCAAGCTCGGCGGAGCGTCGGTAGACCTCGAACAGGGCGTCCCACACGTCGCTGCGGGACGCGGACGCGGAGTCAAGGTCACCGTTAGCGATGGCGGCCTTCAGGGCTTCGGCTTCGTCCGCCTGCTTGCCCGCGGCATGGCCGGCTGCGTCGCGGACGGCGAGGGTTGCCGACGTCAGTCTGTCCAGCAGATCTCCGAACGGGGTTGTGGTATCCGTTTCTTCATCGTAGGCGGAGGACGACGCGAAACGGTGCGGCATTCGCTCGCCCTCCGGGGTCCACATGGTGTGGGTCGGCTGAATGTGTGGGGTCACCGAGAGGTACATGGTCATGGGCCTGTCGCCGAGGACGCGGAGCGAGTGAACCCGGTCGACGAGGGCGACGCACATCTGGCCCGGCCCCACCTCACCCGTCTCGCCGTCGATGGTGAATTCGGCCCGTCCGTCCATCACGAGGAATATCTCGTGGCCGAGGTCGTGGGAGTGCGGCTCCGCGACCTCGCCCGCCTCCAGCCTCATGAACCGCGATCTGATCTGCGGCGTGACGAGCACGCTGCGCACGTCGGTAGGGTAGTCGTAGACCCTCAGGGCCATGGGAGTTCTCTCCTACGGAGGATCGGCGGAGCGAAATTTCTGGGGGGAGAGTGTAGGAGCCCGCTCGACGGGGTGTCAAGGAGTTGGATCAGCCCTTGAGTCCGGCCCGGAATACACTGGTGCCAGAGAAAATGCGCCGTGTGATCGTCATGTCTTTACTGGTTGCTATGTTCGTGGCCCATGTTGCACCTATAACCCGTGAGAGAGGGATTGACTGCTTCGCCATATGTAAGCATCGGCCCTTGACATGCGTATTCCGTAAGCACATCGGGTGAGAATGTGGGAGTAGTGTAGTCTTGGCTCTCGCATATCCTGGCGAACTGTCGTCCTCCGAGGATTGCCGTCCGGAACGCGCTCCCGGAATCGGTAACCCTCCCATCGCTGAGTATATATAGCCACCATACACGCCCGAGGGTTCTCTCGATTGCGGGGTAGCTCTTCGTGAGGTTGTAGGCGGTTTCTATGCGACTCCGAATTCCTAATCGGAGAGTGTCGTGATACTTATGGTTATCGTCGGCCTGATGGCTAAAGTCTACCGTCGCTCGATATGCATCCGTTGTCGCCTGCGCGAATTGATCACAGGCAAGCGCTATGGAGCTAGATGTGGGCGTCACAGTAGGGGTAGGCGTAGGCGTGGTCGTCGCGCCTCCGCAGGTGGACAGTCTTAGGCTCGCCGCGTCGCCGTCCGGCACATTGAGCAGATTGGCCGGCATACATCCGGTGAAGTTGTTGCCTTTCAGCCACAGCCTCTTTAGCGATAGGTTATTCAACGTTTGTGGTATCTGACCGCTCAGGTTGTTGTTGCTGAGCATCAGGGTCTCAAGCTCGGAGAGGTTGCCCAACTCGGCAGGGAGAGGTCCGGTCAGGTCGTTGGTGTAGAGCCACAGGTGCTGGAGCTTAGCTAGGCTCCCCATCCCGGCCGGGATGCTGCCGGTCAGGTCTTGTTTCTGAAGCCTAAAGATGGTCACTCGCTGAGGTGTACCACCAAGTCTGACGCCCGTCCACTGCGTTATCGGGAGGGAAGCTGACCAGTTTAGAGATGCGCTGCCCCGCAGGGTATCCTTCAGGCCAAGCAGAATCTCGCAGTCTGCGACCAGCCCTGTGTTGGACTTGTCGGTTACCGCCGAGCCGCAGCCCACTCGCTGCGTTGTTGCAGTTGGGGTAGGTGTTGGAGTGGGTGCCAATGTCGGCGTATAGGTGTCCGGCGGCTCAATCCCGTAGAAGATGGATTGTGTGAGAACTGGCATGGAGTTCTCGTCTTCGCACGGGTCTTCTACCGAGTCAGCTACCAAGCAACCCCATACGTACAGCGTGTAGACGCCACTCCCATGCTCTCTGAGCACCTGCCCGATATCGTGGGAGAGTGAAACCGCAGACCCACTTATCGTTTCTTCTCCGTCTATCCAGGGCACCGTGATTGTCTCCTCGACAGGTACACATAGTTTGGCCTCGTTGTACAGAGAAGTTGCCTCGGAGGGCGAAGTGGGTGCCGGTTCGGTTGGGTCGACATCGTAAGGAGTGCACCCCGAATAATATGTATGCGAAACCTCGTCTACCGGATAACTGTATCCAGCAGGTGCTCTTTGCCTCAACAACGCTACCCTTCTTCCGAATCTATAGCTATAGCTTCGAGCAATCTGCCCCTGAGTCAATGCATGAGGAGGAGAGTCATAGTGAATGGTTTGCGCAAGGCTACGGGATGGAAGAACTTCGCTCACTGTGCAACTTAGACTTAATGTCATGCCCTGTATCGTCGGAGGAACACTACAGTTTGCGTAGTCTCCTTCGAACTGCTGCACAGTCCACATCTGATGTGTATCCCACGAAAGCTCCAGATTCACCTTCCGATGCCACTGATATAGTATGTTTTCCTTATGACCAGGGCTCCCAAGGTATCCATTCATGTGGTCGCGCAGTTCGCTTTGAACACTCTGTATGGGACGATACGAAGGCCTGTCTTCGTCTGTAAGGCAATAGTTATATCCTGAAGCATTCTCGCCATTTGACTGGTAGCTTCCAGCCAAAGAGTACCTCATTGGGGGGCCCAGTCCGTCCGTC
The DNA here is from genome assembly GCA_965247555.1 of Dehalococcoidia bacterium. Classification (GTDB taxonomy): domain Bacteria; phylum Chloroflexota; class Dehalococcoidia; order Lucifugimonadales; family VXLM01; genus VXLM01. The sequence goes on from CBDFHR010000009.1 coordinate 2,105,166, forward strand.
CCCCAGTGGCCGGATACGCAGTCACTTATTGAGTTTTCGACATGTATCTGCGCCGCATTGTTGTCGCCCAACGAGACGTCCGGTACCCCTACCTTTTTTCGCTCCTCGTTGATAAGTCCAAGCATGAATAGCTTCCCATCCAAGAATCTCTGGTGCGGTGCGTCCGATTCGGAACTCTTCGGAATGTAAGGGACACCGATTTCTGATGGCGACGAGGAGGATGGTCTCTCGCTTTTGATGACAAGAGGCCCCGGTGCAATAGCAGGGTCTGGAGGAATCGCCGGATTGTCGATGACTTTGGAAGGGTCAGGGGGTTGGAAGCAGCGGGTGGGCCGGAACACCCGTAGGCCGCTGTTAGTATCAGCGCGACTATGAGAACGTAGAGTGTCGCAGCAATCGTTCTCATCGTGTGGACACCCTCTCGAAAGAATAGACTCCATTACCAAGAGTCATCGGTTCCGCCATATGTGAATACGACTCATGGCTGAGCGGCAATTCACTATATCGCCGAACTGTCAGTAAAAGAAGGGATTATCAGAGTCGCAGTCAACTACGGAATCGTTAGCCACACGCGGGGCTGGGATAACTTAACCCTTCGCATCAGCCACTTTGGACGCGCTTCTCAGCCAGACGTTCGAGGAACTCGTCGTAGGACGAAATTCCCGACGGCGCCCTGATGAAGTCGCCCGTGGTGGCGAAGTACGTGCGGTACTCGGCCACCTCGTCGCCGATGGGGCAGACGATGGTGAGTGTTCCTTTCATCAAGGCCGAACGGTTGCAAGCGTCGGTATTATCGCGCCGCTGCCGATATTTGCACCCCTATAGGCGCTCACCGAGAGTTCGGCAATCCGAGCGGTGTCGCGGTGGGTGTGGGCGTAGCCATAGGCTGAGCCACAGCCGTCTCTACCGCAGCGAGCCTGCTCTCAATACTGCTGAGTCTGGCCTCAATCGTAGTCAATATTTCACCCGTTGTGGGTGTCGGGGTAGCGGTCGGAACCGGCGTTGGTGTCGGCGTCGGGGTACTGCTTCCACAGATAGGCAGATTGAGACTTGCGGCGTCACTGTCCGGGACACTTAGCAAATCAACAGGCATACATCCGGTGAAGTCGTTGCCTCTCAGCCGTAGATACTTCAGCTTGGTCAGGCCGTTCAGCGCTTCCGGTATCTGCCCACCGAGGCTGTTAGAGGAGATCGACAGAGACTCCAGGTTTGAAAGATTGCCCAGTTCGGAAGGAATCGTCCCGGTCAGGCCGTTGGAATTCAGGTCGAGCGTTTTCAGAGCCGACAGGTTGCCGAACCCGGCGGGGATGACGCCGTTAAGATCCCGGTTGGCGAGCGACACCTCGGCCACTCGGCCACCTTGAACCATAATGCCATCCCATTGCTCAATCGAACGACCCGTCCACCAGTTTAGCTGAGCAGTGCCACGAAGAGCTGGCTTTATTTCCAGAAGAATCTCGCAGTCGACAATGAGGCTAGGGGTGCTCGTTGCCACGGCTGTGTCGGTGACGCACACAGAGTCTGCCTGTCCGATGGCGAGACGGACGGTCACTGCCGACGCGAAAACGAGGATGGTTATCGATATGGCACCAATGGCGATGGCTCTCATGAGGTTTCCCCCCTTGCGGCAACAACTGGCTTCTATACCACAAGTCACCGATTCCACAGCGGGTGCCTCAAGCAAGCCCGTAAACCGACCCTTGCCAGGGCATATTTCTATGTGTGGATATGACTCATAGTAGAGAGTGTCGTTACGATACCAACACCCCACTATTGAGTCAAAAGAATAGTCGGGAAGGCAGCGGGTTCCCGCATCATGCAGCTACCGCCCCGCTACGCTATTTCTCCTTTCGACTCACCCGGTTTCCCCGCGTTTCTCAGCCAGCCGTTCGAGAAACTCGTCGTACGATGATATTCCTGACAGGGCCCTGATGAAGTCGCCCGTGTTGGCGAAGTACGAGCGGAACTCTGCCACCTGGTCGCCGATGGGGCTGACGGAGGTTACGCTCTCCCCGTAGATGCCATGCATGGCGAAGAAGGCCTGGTTGAGCTTGCGTATACCGTAACCGCCGAGGCGCATGAGCCACCAGCGTTCCTTCATGTACTCCTCGGCTTCGGCAACTTTGCCCTCGGCAAGAAGCTCTTCGGCGCGCTGACGGGTCTCGCGCATCATCCGGGTGAACCGGGGATCGCGGTCCTCCTGGGGAAGGTAGCGGCGGGCGTTGTCGGCGAGGTCGCCGCCCATCCGCACGAACGTGTCGTCGCCCAATTCGCGTCCAGCGATGTCAGCGGCGGTCTCGTTCAGCGTCGCCATCTCCTCAGATGTCCAAAAGGCTTGACCGAAGGGCCGGAAGAACCAGTATACGTGCAGCCACTCGTGCGCTGCCGTGCGGAGGACGGAGCGCAGCGAGTCGGTGTCGGTGACCAGCGTCGGATAGGTCGACAGTCCTGCCAGGTTGCCCACGATGGCCGAGAGGTTGTGCTTGTCGAGTATGGCGTCCTCCAGCCTGCCACGCTCGATGTACTCAAGCTCGGGGCGTAGCAGTAGGCGTTCAAGACGCTCGATCTTGTCCCTGCGCGACGTGACGATGATCGTCGGCAGGTGGCCGAACCTGATATCCACGGGCGGGAAGAGCAGGTTGCCCCACCACCCGAACCCCTGAGTGAGGAGCACGGCGCTCACCTCCGACTCGACGGCCTCTTCAGCCTGGGGACGCAGATCGCGCTGAAGAGCGAGCAGCTCGTCGAGGTATTCGCGGGAGATGTTGCCCCCCTTGGCGCTGCTCGAACCGCCCGATCTGGCAATACGGCCCTCGATCAAGCGCTCTTCCTTTGCCGCCAATCGCGACGTCTGTAGGTACTCGTCGACGATGGCGAGGCGCTCCTCGCGGGAGGGTTTCTGACCCGGTACTGTCTCCCGCAGCAGATGTCCCCACTTGCCGAAGAAATTTGTGATGTGCCACTGCACCAGCGAGAAGACGTGTGCAGACGCTACGTCCAGCGCCGGCGTGATGTGCAGCCGGTCCCCGCCGGGAAGCACCAACAATACGGCGAGGACGAAGGACGCCAGCCACCGTCGAATGTGCAGTTGTCGTCGAGGTCGATTCATCGCGGGTACGGACTACGGTGTCGGATGAGTAGCGCTAGCGTATCACGCCATAGGGCATCACAAATTCCAACGTTTCGGCAGAGTATCGGGTCATGCCGACACCTTTGAGGACCGAAAGAGCGCGAGTGAATTGGCGACCACAAATCGCGTCAGCTATTCCACTTCGCCCGCCCACAGGCGCTGCATCTCGGCGGAGGTGGCTAGCAGGTCGTCGAGTGTCCCTTCACCATCGACGCGACCGTCCTTGAGCACGATGATGTGGTCGGCGCGACGGAGGGCCGCGCGACGGTGTGAGACGGCGAGTACGGTGCTGTCCGAGCGGTCGGACAGCCGCTCCCAAAGCGTCTGCTCGGTCTCCACGTCGAGGCCGCTCGAAAGGTCGTCGAATACGAGCAACTCCGGTTCTCGGACGAACATGCGCGCGGCGGCGGACCTTCTCTGCTGCCCGCCCGAGAGTTTTACTCCGCGTGGTCCGACGACGGTATCCAGCCCGTCTTCGAGGTCGTCGATGTCACGTTCGAGCACGGCGGAGCGCACGGCCCCAGGCAGGTCCACGCCGTCCTCCGGAAGTCCCAACAGGATGTTCCCGCGCAGTTCCTCGCTGAACAGGCGCGGCACCTGGGACGTGTACGCGACGCGCGGCGGCACCAAGACCTCGCTCGCGTCCTCGACCGGTCTGTCGTTCCACAAAATCTCGCCCGCCTGCAGGGGTAGTGAACCCAGCAGCACGCGCAGCAACGTGCTCTTGCCGGAGCCGACTCTTCCCGTGATGACGGTGAACGATCCCTTTTGCAGCGATAGGTCTATGTCTCGCACGCCCCGCTCAGAGTCCGGGTAGACGTAGGTCACACCACTGGCCTCCAGGCTTTCGAGACGGTCGGCTTCGGTCTTTTCAACGGGGACGGGATCGGGAGCCTTTCGGAACAGGTGAGTCGAGTTACGCTCCACCAGCTTTTCGGGCGACGCGCCCGGCATTAATTCGTCGAGCCGTCCAAGCCCAACGCCGAGCTGCCGATATTCCGTCATTACCAGACCAAGGCCACTCCAAAGCCACGCGAACCCCTCCAAGTAGAAGACGAACAACACTAGGTCTCCCACGGTCAACTGCCCACTCAGCATCGCGTGACCGGCGACTATCAGGATAGCGCCGACGCCAATACCCTCCAGGTTGCGGAATATGGCGTTCAGCGTTTGAGTGAGGAGTGTGTCGCGCAGAGTCGCCCGCTTGCGCGCCGCGTTCACGCGGTCGAACTCGCTGAGAACGTGAGCCTCGGCGCCTGCCACCTTGATGGCCTCCGCCGAGCCGAACATCTCACCCAGGAAGCCGGTTACATCACCCGCCGCCTCCCTGCTCTGCTTCCGCGTCCGTTCGATACGGGTTCTGGCAAAGTGGACGACCAAGAACACCAGCATGGGGGGTAGCAGACCGACGAGCGTAACAAAGGGAGAAATGCTCACCATGATCGCGACGGCGACAATCGACACCAACAGTTGTGTAGCAATGAACTTGGGCCAAATGTAGAACCTGCCGACACCGGAAGCGTCGCCGCGGAAACGGGTCACCGCCTCTCCCGGCGATGCCGGAAGTCCTCGCATGCCGCTCAAGTCCATAAGGTGGGCGAGCACGTTTCTCCTCATCAGCGCTCCGATCATGAACTGGTTGGCGAACTGCAGTGTGATCGATCCAACGTACATGATCATTTGAAAGGCCACCATTCCGGCGAGTACTGCACAGAGGGTCCACACCCCCAGGGAAGTCCTGGCGTCCCCGGTCAGGGTGTCGAAGATCTCTCGAATGGTGAGAACAAATGCGTGTTCGAGAGCGGCTATCAGTACAACTTGGAGGAAAAAATCGAGTGACAGCGTCCACTTGAACGTCCATGCGAGAGACCGAAGGTAACGCCAGGCACTCACGTTAACACCTCCTCAAGGCCGCTCTGGAGGAGGCTGTAGAACCGTGTGCTGGGATCGGCCGCCAGAGTCTCCCGCTCTCCCGCCTCCACTACCCGTCCATCTTCGAGGATCGCGATGTCATCGCACCTCTGAATGGTCGCCAGGTGGTGGGCGACGATAAGGACGGTTCTCCCTTTGACCAGTCTGTCGACCGCCTTCTCAATGGTTGCCTCGGTGCTGCGGTCGAGACGCGAGGTCGCCTCGTCGAGGACGATAAGACCGGGGTCCTTGAGGAATGCGCGCGCGAATGCGAGAAGCTGCGCCTCGCCGGACGACAGACCGCCCCCTTCAGGTTCCAGCGTCGTGTCGAGGCCATCCGGCAGTGAGTTGAACCATCGCGTCAGCCCCAGTTCATCAAGCATCTCGACCAGGCGATCGTCGGGCGTGCTTCGGTCGAAGAACGTGAGGTTGTTCCTCACAGTCCCGTGGAACAACCTCACGTCTTGTGTGACCAACCCCACCCTGTTTCGGAGCTCCGCGATTCGCGATTCGCGGATGTTCTCACCGCCGATCAACACCTGACCCTCGTCGGGATCGTAGAGGCGGAAAAGAAGCCGCGTTATCGTAGTCTTGCCGCTTCCCGTTCTGCCAAGCAGGCCGAGCACCTTGCCAGGCCGCAGGTCCAAGGTGACGTCCCGTAAAACAGGCTCAGCGCTGTTGTAACCAAAGGAAACGGCATCGAGCCGTACCGTAGGCGACCCATCGGGGAAACGAATGCCCGGTCCATCTGCCACCTCCCGACGGGTGCGAAGGAGATCATTGATCCTGATGACACTCGCCCCGGCCTGTTGCAGGGCCTCGATCTCGTCGGACATCTGATAAATCGGCGCGATCACGAGCCGGGCGTACCCATAGATGAGAAAGACCGTGCCGATAGTAATCCAGCCCTCGAAGAAGAGGTAGGCCCCTACCGCCAATGCCACTGCCAAGCCAACGCCATAGATCGTCTCTGTAGTCCCCGAGACGACGTTGGCAACGAACGCGGCCTTGACCCGGACGCGAAACCACCTCCACATGTGGTCGAAGTAGCCCTTCATTACGTACGACTGGGCCCCGCTCGTTCGAACATCCTCGCGCCCTGCTAGGCGCTCCTCGATGAACCCGTACGTCGCGGTGCTCTCCTCACGGTTGGCCCTCCAGTTCGCTATGGAGACGTTTCGCATCCGAATGATGACCGCCAGTGCAATCAGAGCGAACGCCGTAAGCGCCGCACCTGCCAACCAGTTCTCTCGAAATAGCAGAATGAGGACGGCTACAAGCATGATGACGTTGCCCAAGATATGAACGGCGAACGTGGAGAAGAACCCCCCTAGCGTCTGAGCGTCGCCGTCGATGCGCTCGATCATCGCCCCCGGCGTGTTGCTGTTATGGAAGGGCATATCGAGCGACAGGGCGTGTCGCGCGAGGTCGGAGCGCAGGGAGTTGGTGGCGTTCCACCCTACCTTGCCGCTCGTGTACGTCGCGACTACCCCGATGACCTGCTGCAACAGCGCCACGGCGATGAACAGCACCGCGGCGGTTATGAGCGTGCCGAGCGGACCGCCCGCCACCGCCTCGTCGATGAAGTAGCGCATGATCTGAGGGTTGGCGAGCTGCAGGCCGATGTTGGTCAGGATCAGCACGGAGGCGAGCGCCACGATGCCCTTCTGCTGCCGGAGGTACTTGAGCAGGAGGGTGCCGTACTCCCGAACCGGGACCTTCGTTCGGGGGCCTGTGAAACGTTCTATCAACTGTGCGACCAACTGATACCTCGTTAAGTGAATCGGACGGACGAAAACGACTCTACAAGAAGGCCGGAGTTGCTATGTAGCGATTTACACTCCGGCTAGCGTGGAAACTCTCGGATTCTGTACGTCATACCTGCTCAAGTTGTCAAACCTGCGACGGGAGAACTTTGCAATCTGTGATTCCCGATCCCCAAACCGTCATTCCCGCGAAAGAACGTCACCCCGTACCCCGATTCGGGGCGGGAATCCAGCCTTTATCGGGGAAATATAGAAACCCAATCCGGATTCCTATTTCCGTGGGAGTCACTCATGCAGCCTTGCGGCATGCACAACGAGCAGTGAAAGTGGGCGGGACACGGAGGACGGGCGACCACTGGTGTCGCCTGCTAAGTCGGGGTGACAGCCGCTATTGTCATACCCAATTAGGGTATTGTCAACACTGCCTAAAGATTCAACGGCCGAAGCCCTACGCCGACAGCGGGGCTACGCGCTCCACGTCGAATCTCTCGGGGCGCTGCATGTCCTTGTAGCGCATGAGCACCTCGACGCCGTTGATGCTGCGTTTGAATGCGGCGCGAGGCTCGAACTTGAACATCTCCACCTCGACGAGGTTGTCGCCGCGCTTGACGAGGTGTATGGGCAGCGAGAAGCGGAACCAGTGGGCCGACATGCCGAGGGGCGCTTGGAGGTCCATCCCGCCGCGGAGTATCGTCTGCATCTCAAGGCCGCGCTCGTCCGTGATCTCGGCCTGATCGAGCGGCAGCGCCTCGCCGTTGAACCTGATCTCGTACTCGTCCTCTATGCAGAAGTAGGAGAACCTGATAGTCAGGATGGGCTTGCGCATCTCGCCGTCGGCCTTAGCGCTGTCGATGTCGTCCGCGATGCGGATGGTTACCGACGACGTCTCACCCTCATTGAGCTCGACCGGGCACTCGCGGTGCGGCGTCGTGGTCGGCTCTCCCTCCATGCCTTCCCGCGGCTGCGTGATGTAGCGCTTGCGGCTGCGAACGTGCACTTCGGGGTGGGCAAGCTCGCGGAGAATCTGGTACTCGCGCTCGGCGAACGGCCACAGCAGGTAGCCGTGGTACTGTCCCGCCCAGCCGTCGGTTATGAGGTTCTGGTTGAGCGCGCGATACATGTCGATGCTCGGCAGGCCGACGCGCTCGTCGTAGACGCGCCTCGGCGGTCGGTAGTACGCGGCGGCGCCATTCGCGTTGGCGGCATCGGGGAGCCAGGTCTCGCGTACTCCCGTCTCGGCCACGACGTACGGGTCCTGTCCCACGATGTAGTCGAGCGACCCGTCGCGAAGCCACTGCTCGGCGTCGAGGGCGTTCGACAGATTCTTGTCACGAAGTAGGCCGATACGGGCCATGACGCCGACCTCTCGGCCCTGCTTCTGACCTATCTGGGTGGCTAGTTCCCGAACGTCCGCCACGAAGGCGTTCATCGTCTTCGCGCCCTCGTCGAGGGCATCGCTTTTGAAATACTGGCTGCCGAACATGAAGTCCAACTCGATGCCGTCGGCCTCATAGTCCTCCAGCACCTCGCGGATGACGGCGAGATTCTCGTCGCGGACTTCCTTGACCGCGTAGTCGTAGGCCCACTCACTGGGGCCCGGCTCGCCTATGCACACCTCAGCCCCCCGCTCCCACTTGAGCCGTCCGCACCGTTCGCCGTAGGGCAGGTTGCCGGACTGCAGCTTGATGCTGGGGAAGACGGAAACACCAGTTTCACGGCCCCGGCGGACGGCCTCGCGGAGCTGGTCTGTCCCCTTCTTGGCCCCCTCCTCGACCATCCGCATGATCCTCCAGTCGATGTAGTTCGCCCACACCTCTTTCTGCTGGCCCACGACGCGGCCCACCTTGCTCTGGTGGAAGTAGACGTCGCCATAGCCGAGGCCGAGCGCGAGCAGGTCGACGCCGGTGCCCGCGACCTCGTTGACCGGCCATTCCAGCATGTGGATGCTGGCGGGTGGTTCCATCCGCTTTCCGTGGAAGTGGTGCGCGTCGTTGTAGTAGATCAGTCGTGGTCGTTTCATGTCGTTCCTCCCGTGCGTCTGGCTCGTCCGACAGTTCACTGTAAAGCCGCCCAAAGGATACCACAGTCGAAGGCGCTCCATTTCCGGCCGCGAGACCGGGCGTTTCTATGCGTTCCCGCGTATAATTCGGCGCATCAGGCAATGCAGACTTGGCTATGTGGAGGAGTGAGATGAGCGGATACCCGCGCGCCATCGAGGGAGGCAACACTGGGGACGGATCCCCCTTGGTACTCGGCGACGAGGGCGTGATCGGCGATCTCCACGCACCCTGCGATCCCACGTCGACGATACACGTCCTCGACTGGGACGGTGACGGGGAGCCGGAGCTTATCGCCTCCGGCAACGACATCTTCGCGCACAAGTTCGTGGATACCCTCGCGGACGGGACGCCGGTCGTGGACAGAGGACGGCGATGGGGGACCATTTCGAGGTCGGCCCAGCGCGACGAAAACGACGAGGGCCTCACCGGTTTCCTGCTAACTGCGGCCGATTTCAACGGCGACGGCATTATTGAAGCGATCATTGGGTTGCGGTACTACTCGCACAAGCCCGTGGTGGCCCTCTCGCTCGCGGGCGGAGCGGCGACGGACCGTGAGGCAGGACTGCCCGTCCACGTGATGGGGATGGACTTCGACGCAAAGTCGTGGGCGAAGGGGTCGACAGCCGCCATCGACTGGAACGGGGACGGACGGACCGACCTTGTGGTCGTCAGCCAGGGCGAGCGCAGCCGTTACCACATCGACCCGACCACCGGAATTTCCCCCGAGGACCAGCGCGACCGCTACCATCGCGACGGTCGCTGGATCGGCGAGAGCGCCACTCCGACCCTCCACCTCTTCGAGAACACCGGCAAAGACGGAGGAATCGAGTTCACCTACGCCGGAACGGCAAGCGTCGAACTGCCGCGACACACAATGTGGGCATCACCGGTCGATCCGACAAACTCAGGCACTGGCCTCCTTCTCTGCACCTACTACGGCAGGGTCTACCACCTTCCGCTGATCGCGACGGGGGACACTCCGCAGTGGGGCGCCATTGCCGAGCTGTTCACGATGCACAACGAGCCGTTCAACCGGGTAACGAATATCGATATCAACATCGGCGTGTCCGACGCGCTGGAACCCGGTCGATTCGACATCTTCGCGGGTGACCGGTCGCAGTCGCCCTCATGGTCGCGCCTCCGGGGCCGCGACACGGAGGGCCGTCCCGTCTACGACACGCCGAAGAAGATCAAGCAGCGCAACCCGCACGTCGGCAACAGCTTCTTCAGCGTACCGACGGTCGGGGACTGGCGGGGCACGGGAACGCCCGACCTCGTGGTCGGCGGCGTCGAGGGGTACGTCCTGTGGTACAAGACCCTCTCGACCGACCCGCTTCGCTTCACCCTGCCCGAGCGCGTGCGGTATGGCACGACGGAGATACGCCGCCTCGCAGCTCCCGACCCCGCGGGCGGACATCATTGGGGCGGTTCCCAGGGGCCGTACGACGGCGACACGGGCGGCTACAGCAACCCTGTCCTCGTGGACTGGAACGGGAACGGCCTTCTCGACCTGCTCGTCAGCGACATGATCGGCCTCTACGACTGGTACCCCAACTGGGGAACGAAGACCGAGCCGGAGCTGGGTCCACCTCAGCGCCTTCACGTCACCGACGGAGAACCACTGCGCGGCCCGTGGAGGCAGCAGGCGGGCGTTGGCGACTTCTCCGGAAGCGGGCTGCCCGACATCGTCATCCAGGACGTGGACCTCGACCTCGCCGTATTCCGCCGGGTCGGGCCGGACGAACCGTCCCTCCTGCACCCCGGAGAGAAGCTCCGTTACGAGGACGGCGAGACGATCAAAACGCACGGCGTCTACACACCGGGTGGCGGAGATGGTCGAGGCCGAACGAAGATCAACGTGGTCGACTGGGACGGCGACGGTGTGCTCGACCTGCTTCTGGGCGTCGGTCCGCAGCACGGCAGCCCGTATCGCGGAAGCTACGTCCTCTTCGCCAAGAACGTAGGCTCAAACGAAGAGCCCGTATTCAGACGGCCCGAAGTCGTCCTCTGGGATGAGGACGGCAAGCCGCTGGAGTTCTGGCGACACGGCGTGCATCCAGCGCCGGTCGACTGGGACGGCGACGGCAAGCTCGAGCTCGTCGCTGGAGCAGACCAGGGGCGAGTCTGGTACTGGAAACCCGAGCACTTCGGCGCAAGCGCTACCGGCGATCCCACGGCGCCTCGTCGACCGCAGGGCGAGCAGGGCCTCTGACGGGACGATTGAGGCCGCGCACCCACCCGGTTGACAAATTTTGAGGTCGTATTCATGCTTTGAACTGGGACAGCAAACGGTGGTACCATGTTAGCTGAGAGACTCCCATGCCTCGTTCCATCGGAAGAGATGGCGATGAGTCCTCTGGAGGGGCAATGAACTCCCGTTTCATGCGCAATGGCTTCATATACCTGCTGATCGTCGTGGCCGTGATCGCGATCTTCTTCACGCTCTTCTCCGACGTGCCCGGTGGTTCCAAAGACCTGGGAATCAGCGAAGTCGTAGCTATGGCGAAGCGCGGCGACATCGACACTATAGAGGTGCGCGGCGACCGCCTGACGATCATCACTACCCTGCAGGAGACCTTCACGTCGCGGATAGAACAGAACGTCAGCATAGTCGAGATACTAGTAGATGCCGGGATCGACCCGTATGCCGGCGGCAAACCGCGCATCGTGGTCGAGGGATCGAGCGGTCTCGGCAGTCTCTTTGGCATCCTCATAAACTTCCTGCCGCTCATCTTCTTCGGTGCCGTGCTCCTGTTCATGATGAGGCAGGCGCAGGGGAGCACCAACCAGACGTTCAGCTTCGGGCGCAGCCGCGCAAGGATGCAGGTTGGAAACCAACCGAACGTTACCTTCGAAGACGTCGCCGGAGCCGACGAGGCGAAAGAGGAGCTTGAGGAAGTCGTCGATTTCCTGAGATACCCTGAACGCTTCGAAACCCTGGGCGCTCGCGTCCCGCGTGGCGTCCTGCTCGTGGGACCCCCCGGCACCGGCAAGACGCTCCTTGCCCGGGCAGTCGCGGGCGAGGCCGCCGTGCCGTTCTTCTCGATCAGCGGGTCGGAGTTCGTGGAGATGTTCGTGGGTGTCGGCGCCTCTCGCGTCCGCGACCTGTTCGAGCAAGCGAAACGCAACGCACCGTGCATCGTCTTCATCGACGAGATCGACGCGGTGGGTAGACACCGTGGAGCCGGACTCGGCGGCGGACACGATGAGCGCGAGCAGACGCTGAACCAGATACTCGTGGAGATGGACGGCTTCGAAACGAGCGTCAACGTCATCGTCCTCTCCTCGACCAACCGCCCGGATATTCTCGACCCCGCCCTCCTCAGGCCGGGCCGATTCGACCGTCGAGTCACCCTCGACAACCCCGACGTGCGCGGTCGTGAAGCCATCCTCAAGGTCCACATGAAGGGCAAGCCAATCGACGAGTCCATCGACATCGAGAGCGTTGCCAAGCAGACGCCGGGATTCAGCGGGGCCGATCTGGCGAACCTCGTGAATGAGTCCGCCATCCTCGCCGCGCGCAACAACCGGACGACCGTGCTCTACGAAGACTTCGCGGAATCCATCGACCGCGTGATAGCAGGTCCCGCCCGCAAGTCGCGGGTCATTAGTGCGAGCGACAAAGAGATAACCGCCTACCACGAGGCGGGGCATACCCTCGTCGGCCATCTGCTCGACGACGCCGACCCCGTCGCCAAGGTGACAATCATCTCGCGCGGTCACACTGGGGGCTACACGAAGTCGATACCCAATGAAGAGAGCTACTACATGACGCTCAGGCAGGTTAAAGCCCGCCTCGCCACGCTCATGGGCGGCAGGGCCGCCGAAGAGGAAGTCTTCGGGGCCGAGCAGATAACGACCGGCGCGGGCAATGACATCGAGCAGGCCACCAGTCTTGCGCGGCAGATGGTCATGCGCTACGGCATGAGCCAGAAGCTCGGTCCGCGCACGTTCGGCAAGCGCGAGGAACTGGTCTTCCTCGGCAGGGAGATATCGGAGCAGGCCGACTACAGCGACAGCATCGCCGAGACCATCGACGACGAGGTCCACAACCTCATCGAGGGCGCCTACCAGACCGCCAAGAACCTCATCATCTCCCACAAGGACAAGCTCACCCAGGTCTCCAAGTACCTCATCGAGCACGAGACGCTCGAAGGCACGGCCCTAACCGACATGCTGAACTCCCCACCCCCGCCGCTACCGGAGCCGGGCGGAGCCGATTAGGCCCGGCGGGATGTCGGGCTAGGTCACGTCCATTTGCGTAAAGACTGATCGCGGCGCCGATTTTGTCCGCTGGTCAGCGGATGCAATAGTTCCTAACCGCTTGTCGTTTCGAGTCGCCCGGCGACACCCACGGGCCCTCGTCTACCAGGAATCACCTCAACCGGTGTGGGAATCAGCCATTCCGCGCCGGTCTTGATCGCCCCTCTCACCCGACCTTCACGGGCCAACTGACGCACTCTGCGGTCGGAGATACCCAATTCAACGGCCGCTTGCCGTACCGTAACGTTGGCAACATCATCTGAAGGAACCTCGGACCCCAGTTCGAACTCGACAGGGACGGGCTGTTTGAGCGTACTCATCTCATGTATCAGAAACCCGATAACCTCTCCGTCGTCGTCCAGCCGCTTGAGTATGCGCTCATCGTCAGTAGGGGTGAAGTACCCCTCTCTGAACGCCCACAGCACCTCAAGCATGTCCCCTTCGTCGTCGTACCAAACGGACACCTTCGTGCTCGTCATGCTCAGTCTCCTTTGATTTTCCTGTCGAGATAGCCGGTTAGGATGAAGGAATGGTCTTCCCCTCTCTTGACCACGAGGGAAACATAACGGCTCCTGCCGCGCAGGTCCGGATAGAGTCGGTAGTAGAGGAATACCGTTGGGCTGGACTTAGAAGCCCTTACAGCGTCCGGCTTCGCGAGGGTTTCAGCGAATCGGTGCATCTGGTAGGCCATTTCAGGGTGCCTCTTCAGGATGTGCCGGAGCCGCTCGTCTGTGAGCCTGACATCGTTTCCGTGCTCATCGATAAATCGCCGCACGTCGATCTCCAGTACCAGATACCATACCGCAAAGTATACCGCCTTATGGAATGGACAGACAAGAGGTTAGTCCCAAAAGTTCAGGTTTATTGAGGGACTCCCGACTATTCAGGAGATTGGGACGGGCGTTCGGCAGAACCCTGAAAGGCCCCGAATATAAATCGTACTCAGCTTCTCACCACCTCAGAGTGTCGCGCAGCCTCTCATGTACGTCGTCCCCAACGTCTCCCAGGCGTGAGGGTTTCTTATCCCATCCCACTGGTAGCATGGCCGACTCGGCAAGCAGTTCCACTCCTCCATGGAAGTCCGACACCCGAATAAACTCTTCCGCCACCCCGCCGGCCGGGTCGGGGATCGTCGTGGTGGCGTTATGGTAATTTCCTAGAGGGAACGCCACTCCCGTAACCGCGTATCCCGCTAGAGAAAACGCTGTTGCCTCGCACACTCCCCCCGACATGAGCTGACGCTGCGCCCTGAACTCCGGCTCGCGGCGGCGGATGGACGCGACGGCGGCGGTGAGCAACCGTTCCGCCTCCGAGTCGAACGTGGTGAGCGCGTCGCCCGTGCGGACCACCGGCCCTGCCCCCTGCGCGACGCCGGGGATGACCGCGCTCGACTCTACCGAAACGACAATGGTCTTCTCTGGCAGGGTACCCGCCTCCGCCATGAGGTGCGCGCCGAATAGTCCCCCCTCTTCCGCTCGCGTGAAGACACCGTACACATCCGTTGCGGGGCCGTCACTCACGACTCGCTCCAGCAGCGCGAGGATGGCGGCGCACCCGGCAAGATCGTCCACGGCGCGCATCCTGATCGTGTCGCCGTCAAGCTCGAAGTCCGAGAGGCCGAACACGACGGGGAGGGGCGGCCTTAGGTCGACGGGAGTATCCAACCGCACCCGCACGAGGCGGTCAGAAGTCCGATCATTGGGATCGGTCGTGTCCTCGTGAGGCTCGGTCACTCCGGGGATCCTTCTACCATCAGGCGCGAGGACGAATACGGGCACAGGTTTGGTCAGCGATGCGGCGGGCACCCCGCCCATCGCCCTGGCAACTGCTCGCGTCCCCTCGATCTCCACGACCTCGAAGCCGGGATGGTCCATGTGCGCGACGAACGCGATGGGCGGCCCGGATGATTCAGGCGTCGCCCGAACATGCGCGACGACGTTGCCGAACTCGTCGCGCCGGTGATGTACTCCCGCCCGTTGTAGCGTATCGGTGATGTACGCGGCGGGCAGTCGCTCGAAGAACGGAGTGGCCGGGCACGCTCCGAGACCACGAAGGAGCTCTAAGGCACGGTACATCGTCAGCGCGTGCGCGGATTCAGAACGTCGTTGAGCGCGTCGCCCAGAAGGTTCCATGCCAGCACCATCATCCATGCAATGACCCCTGGCGCCAGCAGGAGCCAGGGCATCACACGCAAGACGCTGATCGACCCGCCCTCCAGGAGCATCACGCCGAGGCTAGGGCGGGGTGGCTGGATGCCGAGTCCGAGCCAACTCAGCACGATCTCCGTGCCCACCATGCTGCCCATGCCTATCGAGACGGTCACGACGATGGGACTGATGGCGTTCGGGAGCAGGTGCCGGAAGAGGATGCGCGTCGTTGAGACGCCGATGGCGCGGGCGCTCTCGACGTACTGCGTCTCCTTGAGGTAGAGGATCTGCCCGCGCACCAGCCTCGCCATGCCGATCCACCCGAAGCTCACGAGAGCAACGGCTATGACCACGTAATCAACCACACCTGAGCGCACGAGGCCGTCCAGGAAGGTGTTGTCCTCGATCCAGCGCACAGTATCGAGCAGTCGCGGACGCAGCGTCGCGGCGATGATGATGACAAGCAGGATATCGGGGAAGGATGAGGCGATCTCCCCGATCCGCATAATGATCTCGTCCACCTTCCCGCCGAAGTACCCCGATACGAGGCCGAGCGTGATGCCGATGATCAGCCCGCCCGCGAGCATTCCAACTCCGGTGAGAATGATGGTGTTCTGGATGCCCCAGAGGAGGCGAGTGAAGACGTCCCGCCCCGCGCGGTCGGTGCCCGCCCAGTGTTCGAGGCTCGGCGGCTCGCGAAAGGCGGTGTAGTCCTGCGCGGTGTAGTCGTAGCCCGTAACGAACGTGGACAGCGGCGCGGCGAATATCCCGGCCAGCCAGATGACCGCGATAACGACCATCGCCGCGACCGCGATTTTCTTTCGCATGAGCCGCGAGAAGGCACGCGCGAAGTGTCCCCGCCGGTGCCGCTGGCTCTCTTCAGCAAGCTCGTCGACCTCGTCACGCGGAATCTCAAATGGCTGTGACTGTGGTTGGATAGCCACTTATTGGTACCTAATGCGTGGGTCGATATATGCGTAGGCGACATCCGCCAGCAGATTGGCGAAGACGAAGGCCGTCGCGCCAATGAGCGTTATCGCCATGATGACAGGATAGTCGCGGTTGAAGATCGACTCGACGGCGAAGCGACCGATGCCCGGAATGCCCATGATCGTCTCGGTGATGAACGAACCCCCGATGAGGCCCGCCAGCGAGAAGGCGAGGATCGTGACGATGGGAATAATCGCGTTCCGCAACACGTGACCCGCATCGACGCGCACGGGGCCGAGTCCCTTCGAGTGCGCCGTGCGGATGAAGTCCTGTCCCATCACGTCGAGGGTGCTCGCCCGCATGAGGCGCATGAGTCCCGCGATGCCCGGAACGCCCATCGTTATCGCGGGCACGACGATGCGCGGATCGAAGAACCCTCCCCACCCGGAGCAAGGTATCAGGTCGGTCTTGAGGCACCCGACCCACAGGAGCGCAGGCACCGTCACCATGATCGGTATCGACATGAGGACGAGCGCGATCGTCACGGCCGTCGGGTCTTGCCAGCTCCCCTGCTTGTGGGCGATGAAGAACCCAAGCGGCAGACCGATGCTGAGGCTGATAATCATCGCGGCTATCGAAAGCTGCGCGGAGACCCACATCTTCGGCACGATTATGTCGCGTACCGGCTGGCCGATAAATCGCAGGCTCTCCCCGAAGTCCCCTCGGAAGAAGCCGTACATGTAGTCCCCGTACTGCACGAAGAAGGGCCGGTTCAGCCCAAGCTCATCCCGAAGGCGCTCCGCCGCCACAGGGTTGTACTTGTTGCCCATTATCACCCGAACGGGGTCGCCCGGGCCGTAATGTCCGAGCGTCCAGGTGATCAGCCCCACGGCCAAGAGCATGACCGGCAGGTAGAGCAGCCGTCGGACGATGTATACCCACATGAGCCTGTGTCACCTCGACGGTCGGGACGCCCGCACACGACCCCGCCGTCCGCTTCAGCCGGACAAGCGCAGCGGCCGCCACGTTCGCCACAAGATACCCTATCGCATCCCAAACGACAACGTGCCGGGCCCTCGCCCTTCCCCTACTCCCGATCATTCCCGCGTAGGCGGGAATCCATCCCCGGCGAGCCGCATCACCGCGATCAAACAAACAGCCCACCAAGCGGCTTGTCCGACTTTAGGTGGGAGACTTCTTCCATCGCCCGGAGCAGCGGTCGATTTGGATATACAACGTCAGGACGCGAGGGGTGTTAGGTGTGTGGCGGATGGCGGCGTCGCGTAGTAGGTCACGGCTTCAATGATTCATCGGGGTGGTTCTCTGGGACTCCCTTGTCCTAGACTTATACCAATACGTCATGACCGCGCCATAATCGTTCAAATGAAGCGCGCATAGTGGAAGCCGCCCACTGTCATTCCGGCAAAGGAACGTCACCCCGTACCCCGATACGGGGCCGGAATCCAGAGAGTTCGTCAGCGAGAGTACGGCCGCATTGGCACGAACTGGTATAAGTATCCTTGCCATTAGTAACGACAGTCGTTAGTATCACCGACAGTGGACCGCTTTAGAAACGAAGACGCCCAACACCTTTTCGCAGGACACACCGTTCGGCGCTTCCCGCCTGAAATTCAGCGTCAAGCGCGAATGAGACTACAGCGTGTTGTGGCGGCGGCAGCGCTGACCGACCTTAGAGTGCCGCCCTCCCACCGTCTGGAAGCTCTGCGGGGAGATCGGCAAGAACAGTACAGCATCCGCGTCAACGATCAATGGCGCGTGTGCTTTGTATGGACGGACCAGGGCGCTACGGAGATCGATGTCATCGACTACCACTGAGGAGGAAAACAATGAACGTTTCTGAACCCATTCACCCAGGCGAACATCTGGCGGAGATCATGGAAGAGCTGGGAATCACCCAATACCGTCTGGCGAAAACCATAGGAGTTCCCCAGATACGTATCCACGATATCGTCCATTGCCGCCGGTCGATAACGGCAGATACCGCCCTGCGAATCGGACGTGCGCTCGGAACGACCCCGGAATTCTGGCTCAACCTCCAGCGGATGTACGACCTCGACGTTGCCCGCGCCAAAACCGACGTGAGCGCCATCGAACCGCTCGTCGAAGCATCCGTATGAGAGAGGTAACGGTTGCCTACCTCTAACAGGGTGTCCCAAAAGACTCCGTTCACCCTGAGCCTGTCGAAGGGTAGTTCATGGTTCGACAGAATAACCACGAACGGTTTTGGCGACCAATTAGAAACCCTCTAAGCTACACTTCGACTTCCAATTGTCCACGATATTCTGAGCCTTCACTATGGCATCTCAGTTACCTCTTCTCGGTACCGACTCCAAGGAACCCTATGCAGGGCTGGTAACACCACGTCACATTAACTATGAGATTAGCGGCAGTTCAGGCTTGCAGGACGTCGCAGGTGTCTCAGGTCTCAAATTCATTGAGGGGTTCTTGCGTCCAGAGGAGCAGGCTCATTGCGTGAAGCAGGTTGATGCTGCTGCAAACGAGTGGCGGAATGACCTCAGTCGTCGGGTCCAGCATTACGGCTGGCGCTACGATTACAAGGCACGCGCCATCACGCCTGACATGCATATCGGCGCATTGCCGGATTGGCTGGCTGGATTGGCCCAGAGATTGTACGACGAAACTGGGCTCTTTGACAGTGTGCCAGAACAAGTCATTGTTAACGAATACGTGCCGGGCCAAGGCATTGCTATGCACACTGATCATCGCGGTTTTGGACCAACGGTGTGTACCATATCGCTGCTGGATGATTGGGAGATGGACTTTGCGGAGCACTGGAAGGACAAGACACCGGCGCTGTTACAGAGGGGGTCTTGCGTTCTGCTAACTGAGTCGGCACGTTCCGTCTGGCAGCATGGCATAGCACCACGTAAGACAGATACGTTGCTCGGAGGACAGCGAATCCGCAAGCGTCGTTTGTCCTTGACGTTTAGGACTGTTCTTAACCGCGACGGGTTGAATAGATGATTCATGGATGCTGCTCAAGCAAATGGCAGCTAAGCCCCACGGCCCACAACCCCTGCCCTTCGGCGTCGACGCGCTCCCGCCCGATGCGATGCACTTGCGATTCTTGAGGTCGGTCTTGCCGGATTCGATTGCGGCCTTGACCTACTCGACGACCTCCGCCGGCGCCCTCCCGATCTCAATCCACCGCCAGTGGAACCCATGCAATCCCGTCAACGTGCTCGAAGTGCCTGTCGGCGGAAACGAGATCGGCGCCCGTTTCCATCGCGTGGGCGGCGATCCAGACATCATTCGTAGGAATTGGTCGTCCCTTCGCCCTTTGCGATACCATTATTCGAGAGTAGCGGTCTGCGGTCACAGGTCCTACGGGAACGAATGACACGTATCGGCGTTTGAGGAAGGACCGGAGTTCCACGAGGTTCTGCTCGTAGCGTGGCCCCTGCCGGAAGCCGTACAGTTGCTCTCCAATGACGACTGCCGATAGTAGTATCTGTTCTGCGCCCCGCACAATTTCTCTTGCATGTTGGTTGCTCCTCATGAATTCCTAGTAGGAATTGGAGTCCAGAAGAATCTTCACTTCCACGCCGACTCGTCCACTCTCTCGAAAACGTCAAGGGCGGCATTGAATGCTTCGGCTTCACTGTGACTCCATGTACCAAACAAATCATCCAGAGAAGACCCGATCCTGTTCTCATCTACTGGATCTTCCGTTAGACCTGCTCCTTTTCGAAGGAGCCTCAACGCGGCTTGATTCAGAGATATACCTTCACTTTTCGCAAGCCGTCGGATGCTGTGGGCCAGTTCATCATTAAAGCCCCTAACTGTAAGCTGGTTCATAACGCGCCTCTCATTCTGACTCACCATATGAGGCATTATGAGTAATCTCATTTGTCGCATGGAATATAGGTCAAGGGAAAGCCTTGACTCCCGTGCAAGGCCGGACAATCACCCATCACCCGTCCACCCGCGGCAGTTCGGCGTCGTGCCTCCGCCTCCCGTGGGTACGCACTTGCGGTTCTTGAGGTCGCTCTTGCCCGCCGCGATTGCGCCCTTTACTCTTTCCACGATCTCAGCCGGCACCCACTGCGTCCAGAGGTCTTCGTGGTTCTTGAGGACGATGAGGGCGGCAACGTTCGGGTTAATCCCAATCCTGCCCCCGGTGATCCGAGCCGCGGCGGAGTCGAACACCTCGTCGTCCGCCGTAATCGACTTGAGGAAGTCCACGATCTGCGGAGCGCGTTCGCTCAGCCGTCCATGCACGACGATGCGCGCGCCGGGCGTCGTCTCGACCGTGGTGCCGATGTCCAGCACCGCGCCGTCCTTCGACCGCTCAGCCAGCCAATCGCTCAGGTCCGGGCTGGTCTGTAGAACGATGTCCAACTCCCCCGTCTCCAGCAGTCCGGGGTACTCCTCGACGGTCGTCTCGACCATTTCGACCGCGTAGTCGTAGCCGTAGACGATGACATATCCGGCGAGATGGCTGTCGAGCTGAACGCGCTTGTTGTCCCATATCCCCATACGCACCGTACCCTCCGTCGGCTCGTACAAGGCTTCGAGGTACGCGTCCGACCGCTCTCGGGCGACCCGCTGCATCTCCTCGGCGGGCACGGGCGTTGGCGTAGGCTCGTCGGGACGAGGAGTCGGCGTCGGCGTGGCTGCCTTTGCGGTTGCGCGAGCGCCAAACTCCAAGGGGCTTTCCTGTTCCGGCGCACACGCGCCTAAGGCGACGAACACCGCAACCGTTACGGCAAGGCTTATGATCGCGCTGCGGACCTTCGAGCAACCCATGTTCATCCCCTCTCTCGCCGTGCGACGGCTCGGTTCAGTATGGCGGCTGTCGGTTGCCGACAGTCTAGGAGCGTTAGCGCCTCCGTGTCAACCGGAGTTGCGCCGCCCTTCATCCAGGAGGGCGCAAATTCGCCAGCGACCCGACCCTCCGCAGCCCGACTATCGCGATCGCCGCGAGGACACCGAGTGTGGAGAACGCGAACACCCACCGGTATTCGCCTCCCGCAACGTCGAGGATGCCCCCAAAGAGCACCGGGCCGATCACCCCGCCAAACAGTCCGAGCGAGGCTTGCAGAGCCATGGTAGATCCCAGCCGCGTCGGGTCGGCCAGCTCGGTGATGCCGGTCTGGTAGATCGCGGAGTCGGCGGACGCCGCCCACCCGAAGACGACGCACGCGACGACGATAAGTCCCCAGGGCCAATGTCCTATCCAAGCCAGCCCTACCGCGCACAGGGCAGACAGTCCCAGGATCAGTGATGCCGCCGCCGTCCGTCCGAGCCGGTCGGAGACCGCTCCTCCCATGACGGGGCCCAGTGCGCCGAACGCGAGAGCCAGGCCACCCACCTCCGCCGCCGTGACCACCGCACTCCCCTCCGCGACGCCCCTCGCGATCAGGATAGATACGAGGAAGACCGGCAGCCATACCCGAAGCGCGTAGAGGTTCAGGGCATGCACAGTGTAGCCAAGTATGACGAACTGCACGGGGCCGCTCTTGAGCACCGTAGGATCGAGCCTTCCGCGGGAGACCGTCGGCTGCGTGGCGGGAACCGAGCGCACCAGGAAGAAGATCAGAGGCAGGCTCACCGCTGACAGCGCCGCGACGAGAGTGTAGGCGTCGCGCCACTCCATCGTCGCCATGAGCCAGCCCGTGAGTGCCAATGAGCCACTGTGAGAGGCGTACTGCGCCGTCACGAACAGACCCATCGCCGAGCCTCGTCCGGTCCGCTCGAACCGCCGCGCCACGAGTCGAAGGCCGGGGATGTACACGCCGAGAAATCCCACTCCCGCAATCGCCCGAAGCACACCGCCTACCACGACGTCGTGGGTCGTCAACGGAAAGAGGAGGTGCGCCACCACAGAAAGGACCGCCGACACGTACATGATCCGCTTGGGGCCGAGACGGTCGGTCAGCGGCACCAAGTAGAGCGCCGATGCGGCGTACCCGGCGAGATATGCGGAAAAGAGCGCCCCGGCGCCCGTGTTGTTGAGGCCAAGCTCGGATTTGATTGCCGAGAGCGCCGCCACATAGCTTGCTATAGGGAGCAGGATGATGAACAGCGAGAGCGAAAGCAGGACGAGCCAGACGAGGCCGGGTCCCTGCGGCCCTCCTGGTGATTCCATGTCTTGCGGTTCGCTTGCCAAAGGCGTTTACGTCCTTTCTCCGGTCGCCGCAAGACATGAACTATACGTGCCTCAAGGCACTATATCAAACAGGGCCGTCGGAAGGAGCATTGACGCCGTCGCGGGCGGACTTTAGATATCAGGGGGCCTGCCTGATATTTTCCATCATGCGCCGTGCCGTCGCCGTGAGATCGGCGTCCTGCGTCACCTCCAGCACGCGCTCGAGGTCACGTAGCGCCCTGTCACGCTCGTCGAGGTGAGTGTACAGCTGCGCGCGCTGCATGTAGTAGACGGCCTCGAATGGTCTAAGCTCGATTGCCATCGAGAGGTCCTCCAGCGCGGAGTCGACGTTGCCGTCCTGAAGGTTCACCTGCGCGCGGTTGTGGTACGCGTCGGCGTATTCAGGATCAAGCTGGACGGCTCGCGTGAAGCTGAGGATGGCCGACTCGTTATCGCTCATGTACATATACACGCGCCCGCGTAGGTTGTGGGCCTCCACCAGGTCCTCGTCCAGCTGCAATGCTTGGTTAACACTTGCCATGGCGGCGCGGAGGTTGTTGGTCTGAAGCAGCGCCCTACTCTGGGCTACGTAGGCCTCCGTGAACCCGCGATCGCGACGTATCGCTTGCGTATACTCCTCGCGTGCACGCCGGTAGCTGCCGTGTTCCTCATACTGACGGCCGCGCTCGAAGTGCTCCCTCGCCTGCTCCTGTTCGGACGGCCCGAAACAGCCGACGGTCAGTAAGACGGCTATGGCGCAAAGGGCAAGGAAAATACCCGTCGGGTAAGTCCTTAGCATGGGGAGTTGTTCGTGTTGGAGCACCGGACCTCGCAGCCGACCGCATTGAACGACGTCATAGGTATTTAAGCACAAGGATGGGCCGGTCGCAAACGGTTCCCTGTGGGGCCATGTCCGGGCGGCCGGTCGACGTGGCGCCGGCGCCAGACATGGTCCCACTCAAAGTGGCGCCTACTCTTCCGCAGACTGTTGGTCTTCCTCCACGGTTACGCTTTCGCCCAGGCTTTCCGCCCTCCACTGCGGGTTGTAGTACGAGTACACTTCGGAAGTGACCGGCTGGGCGCGAATCGGATGGAGCGCTCTGGCGTCGAATTGGACCTCTACGGTGTCGTTGGGGATCATGTCTTCAATATACAGAACCACCTTTCGACCGGCCACGTCGTAGCGCTTGATCTTGGGACTGTCGCTAACCAAGGCTTCGACCGTTTCGATGACCGGGGAGAATCCGGTGGGAACGGCGATATCGAGAACGACCATGCCCGCCGCCAGGGCTACGGGCGGGACGAACTTCACCGTGGCGGAGACCGTGATGAGGTCGTCCACTTCGATGTGATCGGTGCTGTAGTCTACGTCGATCTGGAAAATCTCGACGGGCCGTATCTCCACTTCGGGACGGTTGAACCTGTGCACCACCTGTACAACTGCATCGCCGCTTCCCTCGGCGACTATTTGGATGTCCTCGCCGATGGGTACGCCCACGACCTGGACCACGTCGGCGTTCGTCACGTCAATCTTTACCTGCTTATTCCAGTCGCCCGATGTCAGGGTGACGGTCATATCGACGTCGAACTTGGCCTCCACGCTAAACTGTATGAGCGCCTGAAGTCCCACGACGGTGTCCTGAGTGGAACTGTACCCTCCGAAGGCGTTGCGCTGCGTCACCAGCCATCGGGCGGCTTCCCCGGCGTTGATCCGGTCGCCGTGCTCCAGAAGGGCGAGGACGGCGTACCCGGTATTCTCGACCGCGGTGCTCGTCCCCACTCCTATGCGTCCCGTGCGCAGCTCAGGCTGAGGCGCGGGCGTTTCCCAGTGCAGGCCGTTCTCGTCACGAACCGCCATCGCCAACAGCCGGTCGTAGGCGTCATCGGCACGCCCGCTGTCACCAAGCTCCAGGGCATAGGAGACTATCGCCATCGCATAGGGGTCTTCAATGTCGTCCAATTGCCCTTCGAGATACCGGATAGAGCGCGCGGCGCCCGATATCTCGCCTGCCTCTTGGAGCGCTATGGCCACGTAGGCCGTCAGGGCCGTGGCCCCCTTGACTCCGCCGAGCAGCTCTTGATGGTGAAGGAACCCGACACTCTCAAAGGAACCATCTTCCTTCTGATGTCCCAGAATCCACTGGCTCGCCGCCGTTAGGACGCTCCGGTCAACGTAGATAAGACCGTCGGCCTGGGCGAATGTCTTGAGCACGAACGCCGTGAGCCAGAGGCTTCCGCTTTCGTCACTGTCCCCGAACGCCGAGAAGCTCCCGTCGGCGCGGCGATAGATTAGCTCTCGCTGGTATCCGGTCACCATCAGGTGCTCGGCCTTCGCCATCACCTCCGGCTTCAGCTGCCCCGTCTCCTGGAGGTACCGGGCCACGAAGACGTTGGGAGCGAAGAGAATCATGTTCTGCTCGCCGCAGCCGAATGGCATCCGCAAGAGGCCCTCCAACCCCTCCAACGTCTGGCTCAGATAGCTTCCACTTAGGGCAACGTGCGTCCTGGCCGATCCGGGGATCGACCCCGGCGGCATGTCGTTGTCGAATTCGAGGGAGTCTCCGTCCGAAACGATCTTGTTCTCGACGATCTCATGTCGGACGCCCTCCGGCTCGACGCGCAGCTCCTTGATGACGGCGTCCGCTTCTTCGGAGCTGCGCGCGGTCACCTTCAAGGGCACTGTGCCAAGCTCGGTCAGGCGGATCTTGAACTCCAGTCCGCCTATGTCGTTGGGCCCGACCGATACGGTCTTTGCCGCATCGTCAAGCAAAGTGAAGCGGTCGGACTCCTCCAGTTCCACGAAGAACTCCTGCGTAGAGTCGAGATAGTTGTAGAGAGCAACCTTGGCGGAGAACTCCTCGCCCCTGATGGCGGAGTACGGCAGATCGACCTGCACGAAGAACGGCTGGAAGACACGCAACTGGGACTCCGCGATGCCGAGGCCATGCTCCTTCGAAAGGGCGACCGCCCGCAGCATCCACGTCGTGATGCTGTCCGGGGCCTCCGCTGAAACCGAAGCGCGTCCTTCCTCGTCGGTCATCACGTCGGTCCACAGCCACGTCTCAGGGAAGAACTGGCGCACACGCTGGACTTCCGCGAGGTCGCCCGGCGCTGAGGGCGCAGGAGCGGCCGCAGCGCCGGGGGCGGGAGCTGCGGCAGCCATTACTTGCGCTTCCACCTGTCTTAACACAACTGGCCTTTGGTGCTCTTCGCCCGCCGGCACTGTGCGGTTGGTCATGACCACGAGACCGGCGTCGCGGAATGTCTCCTTGGCCCCCTGCGTCGTAACCCCGGCAAACGAAAACGGCCGGGCCTCGTGCAACTCGACCTGCGGCTGCTGGTAGAGCCGCTCAAGCTCGGCGAACACCTGCTGCAGGTTTAATCGATTCTCCGCGAGGATGAACACCGAGCGGTCCACGGCCGCAATGCCGACTTTCGCCTTACCCTGGGTGGTCAGAGAGATCTCCACCGCCTCTCCGGGGCGGACTTCTTCGCTGCCGAATTCCGCGCCGACCTCCATCGGATAGCTGCCCGTCACGTCAAACGGAAGGTAGTCGGCGGCTACCTCGCTGTTCTGCAGCACCTGGTATACGACGAGTCGCGACATGGGGGCCATGATCGGCGAGACGGTGAATCCTATGTCGGGAGATGACGAGACATCGGTAAAGACCACCTTGCCGCGGGACATGATCTCGTAGTAGAAGTTGGCGCTCGGGTTCGTCGCGTGAACCCTGAATTCCGCCCGGTCTCCCACTTCGAGGGAACCTTCTATCTGCTCCAAATGGATGTAGCTTTCGGACGGAGAGTAGCTCGCCTTGAGGGTGGCTCTCGCATGGCCACCACCGGCATCCGCCAAGAGCGTGACAGCTACGCTGCCCTCAGGCGGCTTGATGGTGAAGAGCGCCTTGCCTTTGATCGTGCTGACGCGTCGCTCTTCGGCTAACTTGATTGACAGTTCCTTGTCGAAATAGTAGACCTCCAACCCGACATCGCTGTCGACCGGTCTGTTGTCCGGGGTTTCCGTCACGAGGAGCACCGACAGGGGCAAGGAAGGCTTGAAAGAAGGGCTTTCCGGAATCAGTTGGATGCTGACGGGGGACGACACGACCGTGAGGAGCGTGGTTGTGCTCTCGACGTATCCGGTCGATCGCTCGCGGACGGTGATATCGAGCGTGACGTTTCCCTTGCCACCGGAACCGGGGACTCCCGCGACGTAGCCTGGAGCCGGCAGCTCGAACGAAGCAGTCCCGTCAAGTTCCTGCGTGAACTCCGCAAACTGCTCCCACTCCCCTACGTACTTCGAGGCAACGATCTGCAGCTCTCCACGTACCGGCTTCCCGAAGCTGTATTCCGCCGACACTGTGCCGGTAATCGGGTCTCCCACAAGCCCCCACTCTTTGGGCAGGCTTACGTCCACCTCGTACTTGGGCAGGACGTACCTCTCGACCCGGACGTCCGTCTGCGCCTCCTGGTCCCCCGACAACGCCCTGATCTTCCAAACGCCGAGGTTGGGCTCGGTCGAAAGCGGCATCGTCAGACTCGCCATCCCGTACTCGTCCGAGCTCACCTCTTGACGGTAGACCTTCGTGCCCTTTGCGTCCTGCACCTCGACGGTAACGTCCCCGGACACAGGCTTGAGTTCCAGGTCTAGCAGCAGAACGCGGATATGCACGTCCTGACCGGGCTTGTATATGGGTTTGTCGGTCTCGACGAAGAGGACGTCCCCGGCCTCCACGCTCAGACGCGCGGTTTCCTGGAAGCCCGGCCCCTGGACCTGGAGATCGTAGTCTCCCTTGGGCACATCGGGCACATCGAGCGTGATCGTGCCGGTCCCATCGATGGTGCCTTCCGCCTCCGCCACGGTCGCGCCTTCCTTCAACAGCACGAGTCGAACGGCCCCTCTAGCGGGCCGCTCACCCGAGAACAGGGAAACGGATATCCCCTCGGTCTGCCCGGATCTCAATACCGATGGAGCCAGGGCCACGTAGCCATCTACACGGCCGGACGTGACACTGGGCCGTCCCGTCTCTGCAGGGGTCGGCGTGGGTATGACCGGTGTCGGTGTGGCGGTCGCAGCTGGTGTAGGCGTGGGTGTAGGTGTGGGTGCGACTTGAGTCGGCGTGGCGGTGGGAGTGGGAATAACCGCGGTTGGCGTGGCCATAGCCGTCGTGGTGGGACTGGACGTCGGTGTGGGTATCACCTCCGTCGGCGTCGGTACAGCCGTGGCGGTGAGAGTGCTCGTCGGCGTGGCCGTAGATGTCGAGGTGGATGTAGGTGTAGGTGTCGCCGTAGGCATGACCTGCGTCGGCGTTGGTACAGCCGTCGCGGTGGGAGTGGCCGTCGGTGTGGGCATGACCTCGGTCGGCGTCGGCGCCACCGGCGTCGGCGAAGTCGTAGAGACCGGGCCTGGCGGAAGCGCTCTTGCGACCTGTGTCGGCGTGGGACTCGGAGGGTCCCCGCACGCCGACCAAGCCAAGCTAAGCGCGATTAGCGCTGCCATTAGTGCGATACGTTTAAGGCTCATACTAATACTCATCCTTCCCACGAGCTTGGGAACTCATCGAACGCTCTTATTCATCTATAACGTCCTCGAAAACATACACGGCACTAGGATCGGTCTCGCTTGACGCGCCGATGACCACGGTTTTTCGGGCAATAGCCACCGATACTTCAAACTCTCCCGAGTCAACGGAGCCAGCGACGGCAACCTCGAAGGGCGGCGCGGAGACCGAGACCCACCCTCCGTCCGGTCTGCTGAACAAGTATGCGGCATTCGTCGCTGGGGCTGTGCTATTGTTCTGCGCGCCGACCACTACCGTATCTCCCCTTACCGCAACCGACCATCCGAACCAGTCGCCGGACTCGCCAAATTCGGGCATGAGCTTGGCCGCGTCCGAAGTGGATGCCCAACCATCAGCCGGCTTGGTAAATACGTACGCCGCACCATGGAGGGGAACGGACCCAAAGCCCGCCGCACCGATCACGACCGTGTCACCGCTTATTGCAACCGACGCGCCGAACATATCGACGGGCGTTGCCCCGGGCGAGGTGAGCTTGACAGGATCCGCGACGAATGCCCATCCATCACGCGGCTTTGTGTACAAGTAAGCCGCTCCGGGGCCTTCCTCGCTCGGCATTCCCACAACGAGAGTATCGCCCGTAATCGCCACCGACCACCCGAATAAAGAGGAATCCTCCTCGTCGGGAGATCCGAGCTTAATCCCATGGGAGGTCGAACGCCATGGACCTCCGTTGGCTCTCATAAACAGATACGCCGAGCCGGGATCACCCTCGTCTTGATCGCCGACCGCCCCTACAACCGCCGTTCCTGCGTTTACGGATACTGAGGAACCGAAAAATTTGCCGTCCTCACCGGGCGGAGGCGTGAGTTTTGCCGCTTCTGAAGCGGATGCCCAGCCTCCATCCGGCTTAGTGTACAGGTACGCAGCACCTTGCCGGCTGTCATCGTAGAAGCGCGGGGCGGCGACTGCGACCGTGTCCAAGGTCATTGACACCGACCAACCGAAGCCGTGCGATTCGTCCTCGTCCGGTGGGGTAAGCTGAACCGTGTCGACATCGGATAACCAATTCCCTGAGGAGCGGGCGAACACGTAGGCCGTTCCCTCACTGCTATCTTTTAAGAGATCTGGCGCACCCACGGCGATAGCGCTGTCAATCGCTGAGACCGACACGCCGAACAGGCCTCCCATGTCGCTATCGGGCGATAGCAGCTTGGCGGTGTAGTTCTTCGGCCCAGGGGTGTACTTCCACCCCTCCGTCGGCTCACTGAAGAGGTAAACGGCGCCGAAGTCCAGCCCATGGTCGTCCGACTCAAGCGCCCCGATCGCCACCGAGTTCCCTCCCGCCGACACGACTCCTCCAAAGGAATCCCCGATCCCTCCGTGCGGGTCCGACAGCCTGACCGGCTCACCAAAGATTTCGCCCTCCTCGGTGGGAATTGGGAAGATGAATACCTCACCCGCCTTGTCCAAATACCGGGTGCCCGGTGCTCCGACGAGCACGGCATCACCGCTCATCGAGACCGATGTGCCGAATCCGATTTGCCCATCAAACTCCGGCGCAGTGAGCTTGGTTACGATATAGGGATTCGCCCACCCACCGTCGGGCCTCGAGAATACATATGCCGCGCCGGACCCACCGGCATGGCCCGGCGCGCCGACAACGATCGTGTCGTCCATGAGCGAAATCGACGATCCAAACTCGTTCCTGGACCAGTCCTCAGACCAACCGTCGGGCGCTACGAGCTTGGCGGATTCCGATGTGGGTACCCAGCCACCGGCAGGTTTCGTGAACACGTAGGCCTGAGCCTGTGTTGTTCGTTCCAATATCGTTATTGTCACCCGATGCACCAACCACGATGGTGTCGCCGCTGATCGACACGACATGCCCAAACATGTCCTCGGGCTCGCCGCTGGGCATCGTAAGCCACACGGCCTCGGACGTGGAGACCCATCCTTCATCGGGTCTCGCAAAGACGAGTGCAGCCCCGGACTGTGATGGCGGTCCTGAGCTACCGGCAGACAAGCCGACGACAATCGTGCCTCCATTCTCAGATACAGACAGTGTCTGCGGCACGTAGGCGCCCCAGTCGGGCAGTGTGAGCAAGGTAGGCGTCGATGTATCCCACACTCCATCCCTCTTCGTGTAAACGAAGGCCTCCGCGGAACGACCGGGAGATTTCTCCTCACCCTCCGCCGGTATCGTTCCCATCACGGCCGTATTGCCGTCCGCCGAGAGCGACACTCCGAAGATGCGGGATTGCTCCGCGTTGGGCGGTCGAATCTTGAACGCTTCGGGCGTGTCGACCCATAGCAGGCCCGGCCAAGTAAACACTTGCACCGCACCGGAATGGGCCCCGCGCAGGTAGCCATACTCCAAGACGACGGCATTGGGCGAACCCACAGCCATCGTGTCCCCGCTCACCGAAACGGCGTACCCGAACGTCTCGCCCGGCCCACCCCCATTTGCCGTCAGCTTGCGGGCGTCGGAGGAAGAGGTCCACCCACCTTCCGGTCGCCGGAACGCATATACCGCACCGGAATCTCCCGACTCCTGGGTCTCTGCGGCATCTTCATCAAGGGCGATATCGCTTCCATGCGCCCCAACGACGATGAACTCGCCGCTGACCGATACCGCATGTCCGAAAAGGTCGCCCGCTGCGCCGTCAGGCGCGGTCAGCTTCACCAAATTCGATGTCTGCGACCATCCCGTGTCGGACTTGGTGAACACGTACGCCGCGCCTGCCCCAACCCCGCTCTCACTGCCGGGTGCGCCCACCACGATGGTGTCTCCTCTCGCGGAAACGGCGTGTCCGAATTGGTCGCCCGCTACGCCGTCGGATGCGGTCAGCTTCACCGAGTCCGATGTGTCCGCCCATCCCGCATCCGGCATGGTGAAGACGTATGCAGCCCCCGGTACGTCCCCGTTTTCGCCACCGAGTGCGCCCACCACTACGCTGTCTCCGGCTATGGCAACAGCATGACCGAATTGCTCGCCCAATACGCCGTAGGGCGGGGTCAGCCTTGCCGGAGCCGATACCTGCTCCCATCCTGATGCCGGTCTGGTAAACACATAAGCCGCGTCTGCGCCCGGGGCCCCAACCACGACCATGTCGCCATGTACCGCCACCGAATACCCAAACCACGCTTCGGCAGCGCCGTCCGGCATCGTCAGCTTGACGTTGTACGTGACCTTGTATTCGCTTCCCCATCGGTCGTCCGGCCTTATAAACACGTAGGCGGCCCCTGGGTCGTCACCGCCCAATCTCCCGGGCGCGCCAACCACGAACGTGTTGTCCCTCAGGGCTACCGAACTCCCGAAGCGGCCGCCGGACGCACCGTCGGGCGCATTCAGAATGCGGGAGTAGTCCCAATCGCTTCCCCGCTGGCTAAACACGTTGGCCCTTCCACGCTCGGTGTCGTGATTTCCGGGCACACCGACAACCAGCACCTCACCCTCCACGGCGACCGCGTGTCCGAAGCGGTCCCCTGCGGGGCCGTCAAACGCCCTAAGGGTGGCCGGATCCGCGAGCGGGGAATCAGAATCCCAGCCGTCCGTCGGCTTTGTGAATAAGAACGCTGATCCGGCATCCGGCCCGTTCTCGTTTTCGTCGTCACTGGCGCCAATGACAATAACATCCCCGCTAACGCTTATGGACGAACCGTAGAAGCTGTGCATGCCATCGAGCCCAGGCAGCGATCCTTGCTCTGAAGTCGAACGCCAACCTTCGGACGGTCTTGTAAACACATACGCGCCTCGGTCGCTCAAGCTCCATCTCACGCCTGGCGCTCCAACTGCTACCGTATCCCCGCTTACGGATACCGACCATCCGAACTGGGTCCACGGGATACCGTTAGACGCAGTGAGCTTGGCAGGACCCGAAGCATCCTCCCAACCTGAGTCGCTCTTCGTGTACACGTACGCCGAACCAAGATATGGAGTCTTGTCTTCCGCGGCGTCTTCTTCACGATAGATCTCGCGGTCGATGAATTCGCCGGTATAGGGGGCTCCAACCACCAGCGTGTCACCGCTCAGAGCTACGGACCAGCCGAATTCGCGACCCTTAGCGCCGTCGGGGGCCATCAGTTCCACCGAATCGGAAGTCTCCGTCCACCCTCCGCTTGGCTTGATGAATACATAAGCCTTACCGAAGTCCTCCTCATTGTCGTCGCCGTCGGCGAGATACGCTCCGACTACGACGGTGTCCCCACTGACGGCAACCGAATGCCCAAACTTGCCGTCCATAGAACCGTCAGGACGCGGTGAGCTTGGCCGCTTCGGAGGTGTCCGTCCACCCTTCGTTTGGCTTAGTGAACACATACGCCGCCGTCGGAACTTCTTCCCACGACCTATATCTGTGGCCGGGCGCTCCGACCACGACCGAGTCACCGCTAACCGCCACCGATGTCCCAAACCATGTCTCCGGCGGGGCGTCCGGAGCGGTGAGTCGCGCTGCGTCTGAACTTGACACCCAACCTCCATGCGGCCTGGTGAATACGTACGCAACTCCTTTGAAAGTCCGATCGCCTTGCTCGTCAAGGCCTTCACCGGGCGCGCCAACCACTATAGTGTCGCCGCTAATGGCCACCGAGAAACCGAAGATATCACCTTCCATGGCCCGAGGAGAGGTTAGGACGACAGACCCCGGAACCGAGGTCTCTCCACCTTCGGGAACGGTGAACACATACGCCGCTCCCTTAATGCTTCCCCAGTGAGTATTGGGCGCACCGACCACTACCGTGTCGCCGCTTATTGATACCGACGCTCCAAACTTCTCGCGGGGATCTTCTGCGGACCCTGAGAGATAGTCCTTCTCGATGAAAGGGTCGATGGTTATCGGATATTGTGCCCCCAGGTCTTCGACGAGGATAGACAGTCCGTTCGATGTCGCCTCCAGTCGCGTTCCGAGCTCCACACCGGCGGCGTCGTAAGCGTATAGGCCGCCGTATCGAAGTGCGTTCCGCCCTCCACGAGAGCGCAGGAGAGCGGACGGTCCACCCTCATTAACTTCCACCGTCACGTCGCCGGACAGCGCCATCCGCACCTCCAACGGCCCTTCGACCAGAGGTGAAGGCCTACTCTCGAACGTGAATCCCTGCTGGAGTCCAAGCGGCCCGTTGACGTACCACTCGGTGACGCCGACGGGATACCGGTACTCGACGCGATTGCCGACGGCGGTGAGCTTGGCCTCGACGGCGGGGCCGACGATATGGCCTCTCGCGTACCCGTCAAACCTGAGGGACCACGTCCATTCACCCATATTGCCGGATGAGATGCTAACGCCGAGCGTATCGAACTCTGCGCTCATCGAGTGCGGAGGATTCTCGAGACGGTAGGCGCGCTCGCCCGGCAGGCCGGGTACGGCGTCGTACATGTCGGATGAGCCGGTCGATTGGAGCGTCGCGGTTACCGCTGGGAATAGCGAGGCGGGGACACGGTCTCTGAGGGCCTGCGCACTGGCAATCTCGAACGTAGAAGCAACGTCGTCGGGCTGGATATCGGATGCGGCCTCGGATGCATCGATGTGGGCCGAAGCGGAGGCCGCGCCGGTACCGGATACAATGACGGTAGCCAGAACACCCACTATGGCCAGGACGGCGGAAGAATTCCTCCACCGGTGCCAATTCTTGTGCATCCGTCGCCTCCGTAGACCTGCGCTCGATAGATTCCGTGCCAACTTGCCCTACTTGTACTGTACTACTGTACGTTGCGGACATCGTCTCGGTTTGCCGTCTGTCTCTTCTAAGCACACCGGCACACACGGACATCCGCCCAAATGACTCCTCTCGGAATTCTTCGGCTACACCCTCTGGAACTTAAGACGTCGGAGTGCCCAACAAAGTTCCATCCCTGGTTCAGTCGCCCAATTCAAAGAAAGTGATTCGTTGCTCTGGTCGCCGGTGTTTCCAAGTGGCGGGTGTGGGAAAATGCTCTGCACATCGGGATTCTATACCCGTCCTCGATGCGGTAGCATGGTCATCACCCGGTTCGTCCGGGATGGAATCGGTAGCCAATTGATGAAATCACTTCGCATCCGCTTCAAATTGCCTTCGGCGCCTTCCGCAATAGTCCCTTTACTGTTGGCCCTAGTCCTCGCCACCATCCAGTCCGCCTCTGCCCAGACCAATGATGCTCCCACCCGTGCCACGGGCAGCGCTGTCCCCGATGCAGCCGGCAATCCTGGGCTTATGTCCGACTGCGAGGCGTTGCTGGCTTCACGGGAACATGCTGAGCGGGTCGATTCCCGCCTCGTTGGGAAGGCTGGGGAAGTTGGAGAACCTGTGGCTGAGTGAGAACAAGCTGTCGGGTGAGATACCGGCGGCGCTGGGTATCTTGAGCTACTACAACCTTGTCCGGTTGCGACTGGCCGGCAACCAATTCACAGGGTGTCTGCCTGCCCTACTTCGGGATGTAGCCGACAACGACCTCGACGATCTCGGTCTGCAGGACTGCGAGCCGGCCGAGTCCGAGCCACCTCTGGTCGAGCCTTGCATCCAAGCGGAAGAGACATGTAGCCGGAGGGACGTGAGCAGGCCTGACCTCTTGGGCCTTGTCATAATCCTGTTTTGGCTTGATCCAGGTAATACGGTGGAGAAACTCCTTGAGTCTTCCACGCACATAGCTTTCAGAGGAACAACGGCGCCGGACTCCGTCCGCTGTGAGCTGCATGGCACCGCAATGACGGTCCAACGGCGCGAGAAGTACCTGCGTTCTTGGCTGGGAATCGACGACGATGAACCGTTTCCGCCTCCCGCAGAAATTGAGATCTTAAGTGAATCCCTAGCCGACTTCGCACGTGGGGGACTAGGTTGTGTTGACATTTTATCTTAGCCATATGAGCGCACCTACGAAATGGAGGAAACCGAGGTATCTACTTGCCAGCTTGTCGAACCGGGAGAAGATGCGACGGTAGTGCTTGATCTTGCCGATGAAACACTC
This sequence comes from Dehalococcoidia bacterium, assembly GCA_965247555.1. GTDB lineage: Bacteria > Chloroflexota > Dehalococcoidia > Lucifugimonadales > VXLM01 > VXLM01. Next base: position 2,139,965 of record CBDFHR010000009.1, read on the forward strand.
GACGAGATGACGCTCCCGGTAGAGATACTCGTCGTATGAGTGGGCCGCCTTCCGGTTGGAGCGAGGAGGTATCACCGGAACTGCACCGCTCATAGTGGTCCAGTGACAAGGGCGGCGGCCAAACCGCCCACGTAGCCCGTAACCTAAAAAGGCAGCGTTAGCGGTCCGCTTGAAAGTGAGGAATGACGCCAACCAGTGGTGTAGCTGGGGCCGAGCCCTGTCGATCTTTCGCCTTGAAACGTTCAGTCGTTTCGATAGTATTCCATGCCGAGGTGCGTGATTTGGTCCTCTCCCATCAGCCATCTCAAGGTGTTCTTGAGCTTCGTCTGCTGAATAAATAGGTCGTGCTCGGGATAGACTGAACGGGCATGTTGCGGACTCTTGAAGTAGAAGGAAAGCCACTCCTGAATTCCCGTCATGCCGGCACGTTGCGCCAAGTCCATGAAGAGTACGAGGTCGAGTACCAGCGGAGCGGCTAGGATCGAGTCGGAACATAGGAAGTTGACTTTGAGCTGCATCCGACGATCCAGCCAGCCGAAGAGGTCGATGTTATCCCACCCCTCCTTGTTGTCGCCGCGAGGAGGATAGTAGTTTATTCTCACCTTGTGATATGCGTCCGAATACAGATCCGGATACATTTCGGGCTGCAGGATGTACTCCAAGACGCCTAGCTTGGACTCCTCCTTCGTTCTGAAGTTCTCGGGCTCGTCAAGGACCTCGCCGTCCCGGTTCCCAAGTATGTTGGTGGAAAACCAGCCATCCATTCCCAGCATTCTGGCCTTGAGCATAGGTCCGATAACGGTCTTTACAAGAGTCTGGCCAGTCTTGAAATCCTTGCCGCATACGGGCACTCCCTCGTCTCTGGCCAACCTCTCAAGCGCTGGAATATCCACAGTCAGGTTAGGACTCCCGTTGATAAAGGGAACACCCTCCAACAGGGCGGCGTAGGCGTAGACCATAGAGGGAGCGATGTTCTCGCTATTGTCGTGAAGCCCACCAACGAAACTTTCGATATCCTGATGGATTTCGGTTTCAGTAATGAATTTTTCGGTAGATCCGCACCAAACCATAACCAGACGATCGCAATCATTGTCCTTCTTGAACCGTTGGATATCGTCTCGTAGAGCCTCCACGGAGGCGAGCTTAGAGCTTGTAATCTTGGTATTCGTCCCTTCGATGCGCCTCACGTAGTCGTTGTCGAATACCGCCTCCATCGGCTTGATCGACTCGAGGAACTCGGCGATGGGCTCCAGCTGTTCATTGCGTTCCAAAACCCCAGCCTTTAGGGCAGCCTCGTAAGCGTTGTCAGGGATCGGGTCCCAGCTACCGAAGACAAGTTGATCAAGGTCAACCAGAGGAACGAAGTCGTGAATTAGAGGCGTTCGACTTTCGGTTCGCTTGCCTAGGCGAATTGTCGACATTTGAGTGACTGAGCCTATGGGCCGCCCCGTCCCGCGACGGATGTGCTCGACTCCTGCGATGAACGTAGATGTCACCGCTCCCAGACCCACCAATAGGACGCCTAACCTCCCATCGGCCGGCCTGATCGGTGGAGCGCCGTTCACGACAAAGTCCTTGGGTTCCAGCCCAATGCCCTGACGATGTGCAAGTGTCAAGAGCGACTCGTGCCATTGAGACGGTATCCGTCCGGTCTTGGCCCAGTGCTGCACAGTGCTCTGACGTTTTCCCAAAAGTGCAGCAAGCGAGGACTGGCCGCCGAATCGGTCGATGATCTGTCTTGCTCTGTTCATAGTGGCCGACGATAACAGTATTTTCGTTAGTAGTCAATCCCCTTATCATGAGCCGCGCCTGTCAAGGGCAGAGCGATTGGCCTTTGAAAGGTCCAAGTGAACTGGCTACAAGAGGGCATCGAGTCAATATCCTCTTCGACTTGGTCAGAAAGTAAGCTCAGAATGAAGTGAAAGATTCGTGCATTACCACTAACACACAGCCTAGCGCTGGAGGTGTTGGCGCTCTGCGAAGTTGGAAGAGCGTCCTATCAGGTCGTTTGCTTCGCCCTTGATAAGGACGTTCCCGTCCACAGGGAATCCCGTCGCCTATGGGGTTCACTCAACGCCCGCAACATCAGTTACCGGCCCGACATCCAAAACTGAGGTACTCATGAGCTGCTGATTCGGCAAATGCCTGAGTTGAGAAAAAGGTTAGAGACTCGGATGACATAGATCCTAACCATGAAGCACGACTTTCAACTCCTTACCTGACTGCCAATGTCATACCATACAACAGAAGACATACCCTTAACCCGGCCCATGGCAGGCCGGTGCTGAGTGTGCGAAACTAGCTAGCGCAAGTCTAGGCAACTGGTGAAGAGGTAGGAGGAATGGTCGAACTTACGGCCTGCGCGCCGACGGCACGACGGTCTGTTGGGGAGCCGATGGTTACGATCTTGGTCAAACGGAGCCTCCGGTGGGCCGGAGCTTCCAGTCCATAGACAGCGGACCGTATTACACTTGCGGCCTCCGGGAGGACGGTTCCATAACGTGTTGGGGTCAAGGGGGACTGCAGGGTGAGCTTACATCGCCACCGGTTGGGAGCTTCGTGTCCGTCACGACCGGCGGAGTCCATCAATGTGCCTTAGAGCAAGATGGAACACCGTCCTGCTGGGGAAACCAGTTCGACCGAGACGACTCCGCCCCTGCCGACGAGCGATTCTCGAGCCTCAGTTCCGGTCTTCTCCATACCTGCGGTCTGCAGTTGGACTCTACCGTGACGTGCTGGGGCTACGACCACGAAGGCCAGTCTTCCCCGCCCGGCGGTCGACGGTACGACCCCGACGAAGTCCCGGAGCCCACGATACCGGACCCGGATGAGACGTTCACTGAGGTGGCCTTACGGTATTATCACTCGTGCGCATTGGCCACGGACGGAACGGCGTACTGCTGGGGTGAAAACGATCATGGTCAGGCCGCGCCACCCGACAACGAGAGGTTCTCCTCGATCACGACGGGACAGTCGCACAGCTGCGGTCTCAGGGAGTCGGACGGATCGGAATATGTTGGGGTTACGGTGGCGATGAGCCTGACGGCCGGTTCATCGCGATCAGCGCCGGGCGCAGCCACACCTGCGCGATCCGAGCGGACGGCTCCCCCGAGTGCTGGGGCGGAAACGTAAGCGGGTCTTCCACTCCACCGGCGGACGAGCGCTTCACATCCATTGGAAGTGGTAACGACTACAGCTGCGGTCTTCGCATGGACGGTACTGTCAGATGCTGGGGTGAAGAGCGCTACCATGGATCTCACGTGAGCCCCGAAAACGAGAGATTCACAATGATCAGCATCGGCGCCGAACAGGCTTGCGGTCTACGGTTCGACGGCACCGTCCTCTGCTGGGGCAGGAACGCAGATAACATTCCGTACAACTATCGGTTCTCATCAGTCAGCACCGATACCGGACACGCCTGCGGACTGCTCCTTGATGGCTCCATTGCCTGCTGGGGCACTGACCACAACGGCCAGACCTCGCCTCCCTGGGGGAAGGGGGCTACATTCATAGCCGTCGCCGTCGGGTCGAGCCATTCGTGCGCGGCCCGCACGGACGGCGAGATCGTCTGCTGGGGTGGAAACTACTTTGGACAGTCCTCGCCTCCCGGAGGCGAGCGCTATGAGGCCGGACCGACGGTACCGGTAGACGGCACGCTTTCCGACATCAGCAGTGGCGCGTACCACAGTTGCGGTCTGCGAGAGGATGGCACGGCCGTATGCTGGGGTGGAAACGGGTACGGGCAGGCGTCGCCGCCCACAGGGGCAGCATTCGCATCGATCAGCAGCGGCGGCGAACACACATGTGCCCTCAGGACAGACGGAACGCCGCTATGCTGGGACAACGACGCGGACGGCGAGTCCTCTCCGCCTGCTGGGGAGACCCTCAAGTCCCTGAGCAGCGGCGGACGGCACACATGCGGACTGAGTCTGGACAACACGGCTGTGTGCTGGGGCAATGACGAGTATGGCCAATCTCTGGCCCCAAAGACAGAGACCTTCTCAGCCATAAGCAGCGGGATACGTCACACCTGCGGGCTGCGACTCTCAGACGGGACACCGATCTGTTGGGGGAACGACGCGTGGAAACAGGCCTCACCACCGGCCGGGGTACGGCTTACTGCACTTGGCGGCGGCCTTGATCATACGTGCGCCATCGCCGCCGACGGTTCCCCCTGGTGCTGGGGGGATGGATACGAAGACAGTAACGTTCCGGTTGTGGGTCACCGGTTCTCGGCAATAGGCAGCGGCGAGGGGTTCTCCTGTGGGTTGACGACTGACGGTAGAGCCATCTGCTGGCGTCGAAACTGGTATGGACAGACGACACCGCCGACAGAGCATTCATATAGGGTTCTAAGTACCGGTACTTTTCATACCTGTGCCCTGAGGAAGGACCAAACTCCGGTCTGCTGGGGACGCCATTGGTCGCCTCTTGGATCCAATCCAGGACTGCCGCTGCCGAGGTCCGACGCTTCAACGGTTGTTCCCAGCGTGACCATCAAGATCGAAGGTTCCGACTTCGTCTTACAGGTCACCAAGGCTGTGGCGTCGGATTTTGAAAGAAGAACCTCCGATGTAGAGACTACGGTCGAGTTCTCGTACGGGATCCAAGGATTCATTGCCGGAGAGAGCGACATTGCAAACGCCTCCACTCCAATGAGCGGCGAGGCGATCGCCACGGCGGTGGGCAACGGAGTCGACTACTTGGAACTCCCCGTCGCTAAGAGTGTTATCACGATCATGGTGAACGAGCGGAACCATTTCGTGGAATGCCTGACCGTCGAGCAACTGGCTGATGTCTGGAAGCCCGACAGCGTCGTCGATAGCTGGAATGATCTCGACGATAACTGGCCCGACCGACCTATCAACCTGTACACCCTCTTAGACCGAGGTGTAAGGGAGTCTCTTGCAAGAGTGCTCTTTGACGGGGAATTCTTGCGGTCATCCGGCCAAAGCTTCGCCAAAGTCGAATGGTTGCTCAGCCATGTAGAGGACAACTTGAATGCCCTGGGCTACGCCGACTATTCCTATTACCTTGAAAACTCCAACGACGTCGAACTCGTCGGCATCGACTTTGGCCAGGGCTGCGTGAAGCCCACGAAAGACACGATCCGTGACGACTCGTATAGCTTGGCGATCGGACCGATGTTCATCTACGTCAGCAAGTCGAGCCTTGTGACACCTCTAATAGGGGAGTTTGCCGAGTTCTACATGGAACATACTCCGGAAATTGCCCACGAGGTCGGTTACGTGGCCCTGAACCCGCAAGTATGCCAAAGGAACCTCATCCTGCTGATGGGCTGTATCCCAACCGCATCGCAGCAGACCGAAGATATCGATCTCGAGGGAATTGGTCTGCCCAATTGCTCGGATCTCCCACTCGAAGCCCCGCCGCCCGTGGATACCGGCCTCCATCCGGGTCTGAAAAACGACCGCGAGGTCCTCCTGAACATGGCCAGTGCTTTGGCGGGAGAATCCACGCTCAACTGGATCGATCACAGGCGAATCAGGGAGTGGGAGGGACTCTCCTTCAGCGGCTCTCCAATTCGCGTGACTGCGCTCGAACTCCCGCAGCGCGGCTTGACGGGAAATATTCCACCGGAGCTCGGTGGATTGACGCATTTGCGCGGATTGCATCTTGGGAACAACGAACTCACTGGAAACATCCCTCCCGAGTTGGGCACACTGGGCCGCCTCCAGTCTCTTGTTCTACCGTCCAATAAGCTGACCGGAGCTCTTCCACCTTAGTTGAATCAACTGACAAGTCTCTTCAACCTGGACCTTGCAAGCAACGAATTGGAGGGGGCCATTCCCGATTTGGCCCAACTGACCGAATTCAGATCCCTCAACCTTTCCGACAACAAGCTGACGGGCAACATTCCACCGTGGCTGGGCGGACTGAACAAACTGGCGCGTCTGTATCTCGCAAACAACGACCTAACGGGAAGCATCCCGCCGGAGTTGGTCGATCTGGGCTACCTGCAGTACCTGTTCCTTAGCGGTAATGAACTCACAGGCTGCATACCACCGGAGTTGTGGGCGCTAGATTCTCACGACCTCCGCAACCTTGGCCTGCAGAATTGTCAGTGACGATGAGAGGAACCACCAGCAGAGACGGTCTGCCCTGAGAATCTCCTTCGGCATTGAGCGGCCGCCGGTACAGGTTGCCTTGGCTCTTCATGTTGCCTCGGATACAGTCGAGAGCGGAACATGATCGTCGAACACGACTCTCGTGGCACTGGTGCGAAGCAAAAGGTTCGACGAAGCGCATACGACCGGAATATCGGCAGATGCCGCAAGGTACCAAAGTGCCTGAGCCGGGCGATATGATTTATTGAGCCGAAAAAGATGTGACTTTGTCCGAGTTCACGCGGACGGTGTACTTCTCGCCCGACACAAAGTCCGAACCGAGGGGAACGAAGGTCTCCACGATGGGGAAGTCGGCGGTGCACATGACCATCCGGTCGGCGACCTCGTGGTGCGTGACGATCACCTCAATGTCGTTTGACTCACTTCGCCGGATTTCGTAGCCGTTGAACTGGGAGCAGCCACTTCCCTTGGGCAGACCGGACACGACGCGCAGTTGGTACTGTGGAGGCGCGCTCTCCAACACCATGATCTCCGCGCGCTCGATGGGTGACTCGGCAATTATGCTGTGCCCAAAGTCGGACCTCGGCAGGCTGAAGGAGGTGGTTGCCATATCATTTACGATCACATTGTAGGTCTCGCCCGGTTCGAGTGACGCCCTTATTGGCTCCACGGCGTCGAGCTCGACCAACTGCTCGTCGCAGGGAATCGCCCAGGATGTGGGGGGAGGCTGCATGAGAGTTATCGTGGCAATGATCTTGTTGCCCTCCACTTCCAGGCCCTGGCTGCCGGGGCGCGCACAGTTCTCGATCGTCGACTGGTAGTAGCCGATGCGTAGGAAGAGTTCCGGTTCGTTCGGTATCAGGTTGGCCCATGCTACTTTGGCAGGAGTCTCAACCCATTTCCGCCAGTCCGTGCCCTCTTCGACCTGGTCAGGCGGGGGCTGCACGAGCACAAGGAGCACGTCCACCTTGCTGGGCTTACCGCGCGTGATTACCTCGTAGGCCGTATCGTTGATGAAAGCAAGGCGGTCGTCCGACTCCACGATCCTAGCAGTTATAGAATAGACATTCCGCGAGTCGATGTCGTCGCGGTTGTATTCGATCTTGAACTTGATGGGGACCTGGCCGGGGTCGGATATGGTCTGCCGCGCGATGAGCGGGGCCGCCGCGTCCTGGTAGGACACGTCCCGCAACTCCACCACGAGCTTTGCGCCCGGGGAAAGCGCCAACCGCTCCCGATAGGTCACGCTGCCGCTCACCGTCGCGTTGGGACTACGGCCCGACGGCACTTCCACCGTGGCGTTAGACGGCGAACGCTCACTCCCGCAGGCGACCAACGTCGACAGGACGATCGGAATGCCCATAGCGGACAGCAGAGTCCTTGCAACTTTGGTCTTCATCCGGACAACCTCCGCTACCATGGTACATCAGACTGCTTACCACATAGACGAAGCCCCGCACGAAATTGTTCCCCTACCAGTTCGGACTGCCGATTCTGACGACCGAAACGACGTGGGCTACGTAGCACGAGACTCGACCGGGCAATGTCATTATCATTGCGGGCGGCAATTCACCCACTTCGCCAATTACGACCTATCAGGCTGTCGTACCGATGAGAGCGAGACCGTACGAAGGAACCCAAGACTTTCGCAGTTTTGGCCCTGTGGCAACCTGCGCCGGCGCTGTCGTCGTACATAGCGCGCGTGGCATCAACAATGGGCCGGGACTGAGTCTTCGTTTTCACGAATGGAGCTTTTGCACCCCTTTTCGTCCAGCCGTCGCCGGCCCTTGAGGCCCATCAGGAATCCGTGCAAGCCTGGATAGAGAGCTGATCGAGGTCATTATCTTCAACGGCCGCCAGTCCCGCCGGCACGCAGCCGGTGAATTGATTATCTCCCCCACTGAGCCGCCACTGAATGAGGTCGCTCAACTCACCCAACTCCTCCGGTATCTGACCCGAAAGATCGTTTTCACTCAGCCACAGCCTCTCCAGATTTGGCAGACTTCCAAGTTCGGCGGGAATCGACCCGCTGAGCATATTTCCATGCAGCCACAGGGACCGCAGGTTGTCGAGATCACCCAGCGTGGCCGGGATCTCACCGTTCAGCATGTTGTTATGTAGCCTCAGCCGCGTCAGGGTGTCGAGGCCGCTAAGGTCTGGAATCACGCCCTCCAGCATGTTATCGCGCAGGTTGAGATCATCCAGATTCGGGAGGATACCCAGCGTAGCCGGGACTTCTCCCGTCAACTCGTTAGAGTGGATCCAAAGATGAGTCAGGCTCGTCATGCGGCTCAGGTCAGGTATCTCGTCACCAAGCGGGTTGCTATCGATGATGAGCCATTTCAAGTTGCTCATCGAACCCAGCGAGGCCGGGATGCCGCCCGTCAGATTGTTCTTTGCCAGCTTCAGCTTCTGAAGGCTTTTCATACCGCTAAGGTCGGGAATCGCCCCGCTCAGTTCGTTGCCCCAGAGCCACAGTTCCCTCATCTTGATCATGCCGTTCAGCCAAGCCGGGACGGAGCCCGTCAGGTCATTGTTCGGCAGGTACAGCTCCTCCAGGCCAGCTATGTCGCTGAGATCCGGGATTGTCCCGGTTAGCCGGTTGCTGTGCAGGTTCAGAACTCTGAGGTTGGTGAGAATACCCAACTCAGATGTAATCGGCCCCGTCAACTGATTGTTCCTCAGGTTTAGCCTTTCCAATGCCTGCAGGTTGCCCAACTCCTTCGGTATCGCTCCGGCTAATCCGTTGTGATTAAGGTGAAGCCGCTCCAGTCCCGACAGTCGGCCCAGTTCGGGCGGTATCTCTCCGCTCAGTTCGTTGCCCGAGAGATCGAGAAGCCGCAGCCTCGCGAGGTTGCCCAGCGTCGGCGGTATCTCCCCGGTTAGCTGATTGCCTTGGAGGCCGATCGCCGCCAAAGAACCGAGATTCCCCAATGCCGGTGGTATCTCCCCGGTTAGCTGATTATGCGGGAGCCACAGCGTCTTGATGTTCGACAATTTGCCGAGTTCCGGATGTATCGTACCCGTCAACCCGCTCCTGTCCAGGAGCAAATCGTGAACGTAGAGTGGCGTTCCATCCAGCCTGACGCCCTTCCACTCTTCCATGGGGACATTGGCCGACCAGTTCAGCGACCCGGTCCCCGCCAGAGTGTCCCCTGCCACCAGTAGCGCCTCGCAGTCGGAGATTAGCCGGGTGTTGCTCGCGTCCTTCACCGCGCCGCCGGCGACACAGACGCTCGGTATCGACGGCGTTCCTATGGCCGCTCCCGACCAGAAGCCCCTTTCGCCCGCACGATTGACCGCCCTTACCTGCACGTCGTACTGCGTGTCGCCCGTCAGCCCTGTGAGAGCATATTCCAAGCCGCCATCGGCCGCGGAGGTCCATACTCCCACCACATCGGTCCAGTTGGCGTCAGACTTGTTGGCGACGCTGCTCTCGATGTAGCGCAGGTCATAGGACGTGATGTCGGCCCCGCCGTTCTCGTCCGGCGGTGTCCAGGTGACGGTCAGGTACCCAGCGCCTGGAGCGACTGCGCCTATGGTTGCAGGGCCGGGCACCCGCCTCACCCCGATGCCGTAGGTATGGCTGGATTGGCGGTCTTGCGAGACAACTCTGAATCCGACGACTGTGACGCCGGCTTCGAGTTCGACGGCAATTTCCAAAATGCCGACGTTGGTCGCCCTTTCGATACCATTCCGGTCCAAGTATGTGATATCCGCTTCGTGTTCGTTGGTGACGAGCAGCAGAGCATACGACGAACTCACCACAACGTCATAATCGCCTTGATAAGGGTCGAACGGCGGATTCAACTCTCCCGGAGTTACGGTCAGGCTGCTCAAGAGGACATCGCAGAATAGCAGTCCTAGGGCATCGTGGTCGTTGTCCGGCACATCGCGGAGCCCAGCTGGGACGCACCCGGATATTTGGTTGCCTGAAAGACGCAGGTGCCCTAGGTTATCGAGGTTGCCCAGTCCCGACGGTATCTCCCCGGTCAAACGGTTATCTGAGAGATACAGACGTTGCAAATTGGATAGGATGCCCAGTTCCGAGGGTATCTCACCGGTCAATTGGTTTTCTTGGAGCCACAGTCCCTGGAGGTTAGAAAGGCTACTCAATTCGGCGGGGATCTCTCCGGTGAGCCTGTTCAAGCCGGCGTTTAGGTATTCCAGGTTGGAAAGGCTTGCAAGCTGAGTCGGGATTTCCCCGTCGAACCTGTTGTCCAAGAGATACAGTTCCACCAAGTTGCTAAGGCTTCCCAGTTGGGTCGGCAACGCTCCCGAAAATCGGTTCCGCGAGAGGTTCAGGTATCGCAGGTTGTCGAGGTCGCCCAGTTCCGCCGGCAACGATCCACTCAGTTGGTTGCCTGCCAAATCAAGCCTTTCCAGTGTGGCGAGGCCGCCCAGTTCAGGGGGTATTGCCCCGGTCAATTGGTTCGTGTGGGCGGACAGTTCGTGCAAGTTCGATAGGGTTCCCAGTGCCGAAGGCAATTCTCCAGTCAGGCGATTGTTCGAAAGTCGCAGCCTTACCAAGTTGGACAGGGCGCTCAGTTCCTCCGGTATCTGCCCACTCAATTGATTCTGCCACAACCATAAGTCTCTCAGTTCGGAGAGGGATTCGAGTTCAAACGGTATATCACCGGTCAATTGGTTATGGTGGAGATGCAGCACTCGCAGGTTGCCGAGGCGGCCCAGTTCAGGCGGTATCGGCCCCGTCAAGAGGTTTTCGGATAGCGCCATCACTTCTAGGTTGGTGAGGCTGCCCAATTCGGGCGGTATCGTCCCCGTCAATTGGTTGACGTTGAGTCGAAGCACCTTCAGATTTGCGGGGCTGTCCAACTCAGAAGGTATAGCACCCTCCAACAGGTTGTTCGTGAGTTCTAGTTCTCTCAGGTTGGCGAGTTTGCCCAGTTCCGAAGGTATCTCCCCTGTTAGCTGGTTGCCTACGAGATTCAGAATCTCCAAGTATGGCAGGTAGCCCAACTCCGGGGGGATCGTACCAGCTAGCCTGTAACCGCTCAGATTCAGCCTCGTAACCCGTTGCGGCGGCCCCTCCAAGGTGACTCCCTCCCACTGCGCCATCGGAATGCTCGCCGACCAGTTGAGCGACGCCCTCCCCGCCAGCGTGTCCCCCGCCTCCAGGAGCTCCTTGCAGTCGGACACCAGCCCGGCATTGAGAGCCGGATCCGTCACCGCTCTCCCAGAGTCGCAGTCGCAGAAAGGCAGACCGAGACGGTCGAGGTCATCATCCATCAAGCCCTGCAGACCTACCGGAATGCACCCGGTCAACTGGTTCCCATGAAGGAACAGGTACCTCAGATTTGGGAGAGTTTCCAGTTCGGCCGGTATCTCTCCGGTCAACCGGTTGTCGGCAAGTTTGAGCAATTCCAGATTGGCCAGGCTGCCCAGTCCAACCGGTATCTCTCCGGTCAACCGGTTATGGGCAAGGTAAAGCGATTTCAGGTTCGCGAGGTTGCCCAACTCGACCGGTATCTGCCCGGCCAATTGATTCCCTTGGAGCCACAGAAGTTCCAAGTTGGGGAGATTGCCTACGTTCGCCGGTATGGAACCGGTCAATCCGTTCCAAGTGAGATCCAGCGATCGAAGGTTGGTGAGATTGCCTAGCTCCGCCGGTATTGTCCCCGACAGCGGATTAAAGGAGATGGTCATGTGGCTCAGGTTCGAGAGATTGCCAAGTTCAGACGGTATGGTGCCGGTCAAGCGGTTGACATGAAGAAAAATATCTCTCAACTTAGCGAGGCTGCCAAGCTCCTTCGGTATCCGCCCGCTCAGCTTGTTGACGCTCAGGTCCAGGACTTCCAGGTTGATGAGCCCGCCCAGTTCCGGCGGTATCGGCCCGGTAAGCTCATTGTGATGGAGAGACAGAAACCGCAGTCCGGTAAGACTTCCGAGTTCCGGCGGTATTTTGCCGGTCAGCTCCCACCTCGCGAAGTCCAATCTCGTGACGCGCGCCGGCGTACCCTCCACCGTGATGCCCTCCCACTGCGCGATCGGCGTGTCCGAAGACCAGTTCAGGGTCACCGTTCCCGCTAGGGTGTCTCGTGCCGCAAGAAGCGTTTCGCAGTCGGTCACCAGCCCCGGGTTGGCGGTCGGATCAGGCACAGCGCCATCCGTGGCGCAAGACGTCGGCTGGCGAAAGAATACGGTATAGCTCCTCGTCACCCTGCCATCTGGCGAAGTGACGGCGACCTTGACGGCGGTGATTCCTTCGTTGAGATCGATCTGAAGACCGTCTTGCGCGGAGTCGCCATCGGATATTTCGTCGCCGTTCTGGTCAAGGAATCGGACGACCGCGTCATGTTCGTTGACAGCCTTCACCGTCAGCGACCGCGAACCCCTCAACGCCGTGTAGTTAATGTGATAGGGATCGAATGGCGGGGTGAGCGCTCTCGGACTTACTGTCAAGCCGCTCAGCAGCACGTCGCAGTACGGCAGGCCCAGCATATCGAAGTCATCATTCAAACGCCCTCGCAACCCTCCTGGTATGCACCCGGTCAACAGGTTCCCGGAGAGGTGCAGGTATTCCAGGTTGGAGAGGTGGTCAAACTCAGACGGTATCTGACCGGTAAGCCGGTTGTTTTGGAGGGCCAGCACTTCCAATTTGGAGAGATTGCCAAGTTCCTCCGGTATATCACCGCTCAACTGGTTCTCGTCCAGTTCAAGATATTGCAGGTTGGAAATGTCCCCCAGTTCAGACGGTATCTCCCCGGTCAACTCATTGCCACTGAGGACTAGCCATTCCAACCCTGACAGGCTGCCCAGTTCAGACGGTATCTCCCCCGTAAGTCGGTTCTTGGCGAAAGACAACTCTCGCAGGCTGGACAGGTCACCTACTTCCGCCGGTATCTCCCCGCTCAGTTGGTTGCCAATGAGGAACAATTCCCTCAAATTCGTGAGGCCGCCGAGTTCCGCCGGTATGGCCCCTGTCAACAGGTTGTAGGAGAGAGTCAACCCTTGCAGGTTGGAAAGGTTTCCCAGTTCCGCCGGTATCTCCCCGCTAAGATCGTTGTTGTAGAGGTCCAACCCTTGCAGACTGCTCAGGTCGCCCAGTTCAGGCGGCATCTTCCCGTTCAGTTGTTTTGAGATGAGCCTCAGCGCCATTACGCGCGCAGGCGTCCCCTCTACCGAGACGCCTTCCCATTGCGCGATCGGCCTTCCCGCCGACCAGTCCAGCGTCGCCTTCCCCGCCAGGGTGTCCCGTCCCACAAGCAGCGACTCGCAGTCCGACACCAGGCCGGGGTTGTTGGCCGCGTCGGGCACCGCGCCTCCGGTGGAGCAGGTGGAAGCGTCGATGACATCGGCAGATGCGGGACTGACACTGACGGACTCAGCGAGCAGCAGGACCGACGAAACGACGGCAATGGCAAGCAGTATGGTGAGACGATTGTGCAGTGACTTCATCCGGCGGCTCCCGTTTCCGTCGCCGACGCGCGGGCAATGCTATAGGTACGCTCACGCCCGCATCGGTAGCAACAAGGGGGGAAGGTGAAGGTACCTGTAGCGTCACGGCCGTCTCGGTGACGAGGCGGCGAGGGCGCTCATGCCGGTGAGGACTAGGTGGTGGCCGGCTCCACGCGCATCGGCGTCGGCTCGATGGAGACGGCGCGGTCGGGAAAAGTCTCCGAGTAGACCTCGCCCACCGGCGTCCACCTCCGGGTGTGCGCGGAATCCCGGGCGGCGAGGCACATCGCCGCGCTCAGCAGACCGGACGCGAGGTCGGTGCGCGATTCGTCCCGGCCCAGGCACACGTCCACGAAGTTCCGCGCCAGCACCTCGTCCCCGCCGAGGTGGCCCGACGTCACCCTGACCGTGAACGAGTCGACCCGGTCGCGGTGATGGTCGATCACCCTGACCGTCCCCACATACCAGTCAAACGACAGCGTCGCTTGGTAGCCGGTGATGGTGGCCCCGCGAGACCCCGCCGAGCGACGCGAGAGAAAGTTCTGCGTGTAGCTCGCGTGTGTCCCCTCTTCGTACGCTACCAGGGCCGCGCCCGCGTCCTGCAGCTCGATGCCGTCGCCGAACACGCACAGGTGGTCAGACGTGCCGACACCGCCGTCGTCGCCCCTCCGCGCCACGCCCGTGGGACTCTCGAGACACGTGTCCGCCCTGTCGCAGGCCGAGCAGCGCAGGTCGTGGGGCATGCCGCCTCCGTAGACCTTGCGGGTCATCACCGCGGAGACTGCCGTCGGAACGCCGAGCAGCGCGTTGAGGTAGTCGAAGTCGTGAGTGGCCTTCTGCAGCCACATGCCGCCCGTCACGTCGAAGTCGCGGTACGTCTCCCGTGCGTAGTACACCCCGCCGTACGGCACGTAGTTGACCGCCTGCACCTGGTTCACGACGCCCAAACGACCGCTCTCGACAACCTCCATGACCGCCCGAAAGAGCGGCGTCACCCGCATCGGAAAGGAGACCACCACCGACTTCTCTCGGCCCCGGTATGCGTCGCGAAGGGCGGCGATCTGCTCCTGCGTGATCGCGACCGGCTTTTCGAGGTACAGCGGGAGCCCGGTCGACGCCGCCTTCACGGCCATCGGCGTGTGGATGTTGCACCGTGTCCCTATCATCAGCGCGTCGAGGTCTCCCGCGTGACCGAGCATCTCGCCGGCGTCCGCGAAGAAGGCCGTGTCCCGCTCCGGCAGCTCCGCGCCGCGAAGTCGCTGCCTCGCGCCGTCACCGTCGGGATCGGCCACTGCTGCTACCCGCAGACCGCTGTGGACTCGACGAAGAACCCCGAGCAGCGATGCCGCGCGGCTTCCGAGACCGATTACACCGAGATTCAGCTTCCGCTCCACCGGGATGCCTCCATGACCGCCCGCATAGCCGAAATCGCTGCGTACAGCCGCCCCTATCGTGCGGGCGATGCACAATGGTACGCCCGCGCCTCAGCCGATGGCAACGCGGCGTGGAGGCACGGTCGCAGTAGGTGCCAGTCGTGCGGGCGCAACGTTGTATCTTGCTTCGAGACTGAGTAGACTATAGGGGAGAAACTGGCCGACAACTGCTATCATTCAGTCTACGGCAACCTAGGGAACCAGCTCTCAGAGAAACGTAATGACAACTACAAGCGACCACTCAAACGCGGGATTCCGCATAGTACCCTCGGATATTCCCAACGGGGGAATCCGGTATGTCGATCATCAGAAGTACGGTCGGTCCGGTCACGGGGGCAACTGTCTGACCGAATGCGCTAACGGCGACATCATGTCCTTCTATAGCAACGTATCGGGTGAGATTCGCCAGGGCCACGGCGTGGCCGGCTGGTCCGAGTATCGCAGGTCCCAGGATGGTGGCCGGACATGGAGCGAACCGTTCGTTCTGGACTATTCGAAGCGCGCGTGGGAAGGCGATGACGTGTATTCCGCCCTCGTATTCGCGGTGACGACGGCGCCGAACGGCACGCTGATCGCCTTTGCCTCTCGTTTCGCCGGGGCCGATTGGGAAAAGAAGCTGCCGCCGGTATGCCTATTGAGCCTCGATCACGGCGAAACATGGAGCGAGCCGCGCCCCTTAGACCCTGACGCGAGCGTTGAAGATGTGTCGTTGACCTTCGACGCGGTGTTCACACACGACGATCAGGTGTTTGCGGTCTTCATGGGCGGACCGGCCACGTACTGCGACGGCCCACACTCGATGTATGTCTCGGGGGACAACGGCGAGACCTTCGAGCGACGCAGCGTCCTACCCTTCGACATACGGAACTACTACGTCACCGGCGGCGTTCTCGACAGCGGCGACATCATCGTCTATTCCTATCCCTACCGCCCGGATGGAGACATTGACGAGTACAACATTCCCTACGTCACAAGCGCCGACGAGGGAAGAACGTGGTCCGAGGTGAAGGCCACCCACTTCGCACGAGCCATACGCAATCCGCAACTGTCGCGAAAGATCGGCAATCTTTACTTTCTGCATGGACGCACCGGCAGTCAGAGCCGAGACCCTCAGCATCTGGCGCTCTACTCTTCTCAGGATGGGATACATTGGGACGAAGGCAGGATTCTGCATCGCAGGGGCCCCGGTAGCGGAGACGCTTACTCGGCCAATGAAGTCATAGGCAAGTACGATCCGTCGATTCCGAATCGGCTCCTCATCCAGTCCAGCATCTCCTACGAAGCCGATAGCCTAAAGGTCAATGAGCGTCACTGGTGGGTCGAGGGTATCGACGGCCCCTAACCCTTCGACAGGCTCAGAGTGAACGGATATCTCTTTAGACACCCTCTAGGGGAATCTCTAATCCTGACCAACGACCGGAAGGCATTGTGAGGTCGCACGATGCGAGTGCAGCAAGTCTCGTGTTGGGCCGAGGAGTCTTTTCGACACCGGTACGGGCGACCGGCTGCGAGCCGAGCCATCGCATCTTGCTGACCAAGCAAAATACCGTCATCGCAGGTGAACTGAGGGATGCGCCTTCTCCTTGTGAAAACCAAGGGCGAGGAGGCAATAGCACCCCTCGCCCTTGCTTATACGAAAGAACCTCGGCCTGAGTTGCTACCTGATGACCTCGTTACGTTGTCGCCGGGAAACGAGGACCAGGAGCACTCCCACAAGGGCCGTGATGGCGCCGCCCAGGCCCATGGCGAGCAGCACGACGCCACCCGGAGCATAGTCACCGGTCGCCGGAGGTGCGGGTTCAGGGCCATCGTCGGCCATGGCGGCATGGAGTGTCATGCGAGCCGTGCCGGCGTCGGTCCAGCCGTGGGTCTCCCGGCTCAGGTCTGCGTTCCCCACGATACCCGCGTGGAGAGACCTCATTCCTTCGCCCAGTCCCTCGGACAGCGCCGCTTCCCCTCCTCCGTCATACCGGCGAAAGAACGTCACCCCGTACCGAGATACGGGGCCGGTATCCAGCATCCCAAGCCACCAAGCCGAGTTGCGAGATGACCACCTAGTGGTTCTACATCCTAGTATTGAAGGGTGACGAGACTATGACTTGGTAGGGGCGGGTTTGAAACCCGCCCTGTCGTTATGAAACGCAAATCCAACCCCCGCCTACAACTACCCGTCATTTCAATAATGTGGGAGCACTGGTTTCGCCAATCAGCCGCATTTCCATGACGTAAGAAGCAGCCCAATACGCGGATCATTCGAATTAGGTGGGGAATTGAGGAGTCCCCGTTCGCGAGTGGCGATACAAACGCGGCGGCGGCGCGCCCCTACACCGACACCACCGTCTCCGTGTCTCCCGCGTCGAGCGCGTTCATGTACGCCAGCACCAGGTCCCGCGTGCGATAGGAGCCGAACTCGGCTACTGCGCCAGCAATTCCCCGACCAGCGTTTCGACCGCGCGACCTTTATCAGAGTTGGCAAGCCAGTTGCGCAACTCACGCCGAGCGATGCGGTAGGTCACGTCTTCGCGTTCTCGGTGAAGCTTGGCAAGTTGCTCAGCCACGCCCTCTTCCGCAGCTTGACCAGCTTCGGATAAGGCCAGGTGCAGAGGCTCATGGGAGTCAAACTTGGGGATGGGGAGCCGCCATAGATGCTTGTGTAAGTCACGAGCTCCGTACTGACCCTTGGACATAAGAGGTCTCACCAACTCATAAAGGAGACCGCTATTAATAACCGAAACGAGGTAGTGCGCTTCCTTCAAATCGGAACAAGTGACCCAGTAGAGAAGATGCTCGACTAAAGCTTCATTGTCTCTGAGTATGGCCGCTGTCGGCCTCCCCGATTTGGTGTACACCACTCGAATCGGTCTTGGATTGGGGTCCTGGTGCCATTTAAGTTGGGACGAGAGCTCTCCGTGGAAGTCTATCCGTTCCAAGAGATTTAGCTTGTCGTTACGGCTCTTGTGACATTCCCAAAGGCGGCTAACCGACTGCCAACGTTGGCGCATTCGCTTTTCCAACGATGCAATCCGAATGCCGCCAATTCCTTTGGGATCGCGGGGCATTTGGCAGTCGGTTCTCTTGATAGGTAAGACTGCTTTGAGCGGGTCGAGGGTCGCGTAGTGCACGACCGTCTCCCCAAGATGAACGTCGTAGACGTGGAGAGTCTCGATTGTCTGATTCATGATTTGCATCAAGTCAAGCGTCTTCCACGGCAGTTTATCCTGCGAGCCACGACGCGGATTTACGGTAATGGTCTGGCTGGCCCGAATCATGGCGGAGCTCTCAGTCTCGGTTACAAAAAATAGGCGGCGAGGAAGGATAGTCGCGCCCTGGCGGGAGTAATCCATGTAGGCCGATTTTCCCGTTGACGACGTATCCGTTATAGGTGACTTCATCCTACGAACGTAATTCGTGCCCGTCTTACCCAGCCACAGTTCGACGTGGCCGGAGAGGGGCGTTGCCCCACCCACCTCGCCTGTCCTCTCTGCATACACAACGGAGGAGGCGATGGGGAAGAAGCTATTTGGCTCCAGCTTCTCGAGATCCCACGCCGTCTTGAATCCGAAGTCCACGGACAGGGAACGAAGCCCGTTGTGGGTCGTCCAGCGGCCCGTCCTCCACTTGCGGTGCTGTCCGGCTTGGAGCGCGCTGTGCGGCATGACCATGCCGATGACCCCTCCGTCTTTGAGGTAGAGGTCGACGCTACGAGCGAAGAACAGCCCTGCAACATCCTGGTGCGTGGCATACCTCCCGCCCGTCCAGATGCCGTACAGGTCCTTACTCTGGCGTTCCAGTTCCGTCCTGAGAGTGGACACCGTGCTGTTGTAGTTGAGCCATGGCGGATTGCCGATAACCACATCCACCTTATTTCGGGATAGAGCGACAGGCCGGACGAGGTTTCTGGTGTAGTACGCCCAGATGTGGTTGCGGCCCTCGGAGTGGAGTCGGCGCATGGTGTCGATGGTCTCTTCGAGGGTGTCTCGCTCGGCGGGGTCGGTTATGCCGTTGTCGTCGAGGGCGAGCATCGGGTCGTCGCCTCGCTCTACGGCGTCGGCAACGTCGCTCATGAGTGAGTCGAAGTCGCCTGCCCGTTCCACGAGGCTGACTGGGAAGACGAGGGCCGTGTTTTCCTCGTCCTCGACCTCTATCCTCACCTCGTGTTCCGCGAACATATCGCCGGTGCGGAACCGGAGTTGAAGGGAGTCGCCGAGGTAGATCGGAACGGAGACGGAGGTCTTCTCGGAGTCCTTGATGGCCCGCCGTGCCGCAAGCGTCCACGCGGCCCGCGCGAGGTGCACGGCCACGGGGTGTACGTCTATCCCCGTCACCGCGTCGTGAAGCTTGTCGAACAGCTCCTCTCCGGCGAGGCCCTCTCGCTTTGCGTGTTCCATGAAGTGGTTGACCGCCTCTACGATGAACGTGCCCGAGCCGCAGGCCGGGTCGAGCACCCGCTGCCCCAACGGGTCGGTGACGAGCTCGCGGACCATCGCGCGGGCGAGCCAGTCCGGCGTGTAGTACTCCCCAAGCCGTCTTCGCTCGTCGGCCGGGATGACCGTCTCGTATAGGATGGCTGCGATGTCCGGGGGCGCGTTCGTCCAGTCGAACCGTGCGATCCTGTTCGCCAACGCCGTCAGTAGAGGAACACCGCCCTCGACCTCGGACGGCCATGCGAAGAAGTCCGATTCCACCACGCCCTGCAGGCCCGTGTCGCTCTGAAAGCGCCGTCCCTTGAGCAGGTCCTCGGGGTCGTTTGCCGCAAGGCCGTAGATGTCGATTCCGAAAGAGGCCTGAACGACCATGCCGACCACCATCGACAAGTAGGTGTGACGCACGAACAGGTCGTCGATGTCTTCGGTCTCGCCGACCGCCTCTCCGAGCGCCGCCCTGAGCAGGTCGCCCCATAGCCTCACCTTCACGCGAATGGTCTCCGATTCCTTGTTCCGCGAGTACAGCTCGCTCAGGCGGGCTATGTCCTTGCGGTAGCGCGGGCTGTCGGGGCCGAAGTGCTCTGCCGCGCTTCCCCTGTCCAGCGGTATGTCGTCCCGCGATTCCAGCGCCTTGTCCCTCAGCCATTCGTAGAGCGGGAGCCACCCTTCGGGACTCTCCAGGGTGAAGGCGTAGGGGTAGGTCATCTTGACCTCGCCCGCGCCCGGCCAGCGGAGCAGCCAGTGCTTCCCGTCCGTCAGCACCCCCATGCGATGCCGCCCGCCCTCTTTCTCCGACTGTTCGAGGTAGCCGTCAAGCTGATCGACGTTCGTAGGGTCGGGCTCGAAGCCTCCGGTCGTACCGATCCTTCGCTTGATCTCTACGAAAGTGTCGAGCGCGGTCAGGTCGACCGCCGTCCGAGCGCCGAGCGCTGGCGCACGTTCCTCTACGATCTCTTCGCTCTCTGCAAGGTTCGTGAGGATGAGAAAGTCGCGTATCGCGCTGGTTATGTTGGCCTCGGGCTCGTTCAGATCGTGCCGCTGAAGAATTCGCTCAGCCGCGTCCGGGTAGCGCTCGTCGTTTACGTCTAGATGCACGACCATTGAAGGGTCCTTCCAGAGGCCTCTCTACTATCCGCGCGCATGATAGACCATGCGTTCTTGCCCGTCAAGGTATTCAAAGCTGAGTATTCTCTGCATAACCCCTCTCTGCGACCTCCGCGCCCTCTGCGGTGAACCGGCATCCCCATTTGACCAAGAAGAACATCCGTGCCACAATGAATACATCCGACCAATACCGCCGACCGGAATATCTCGCTCGCAAGAGAGCGCGAACGGTAAGAGATGTCAGCAGATGTCAGGTTAATCGTGGGGGCACTCCATTGCTCCAGGGGACACCTGCCTACCGGAAATCCGTCGATCCGACCGCCACACCATCAGCCGTCCACGTCCTCGAATGATGGGCCAAAATTGACAATAATGAGCAAAATGCAACAAAATGCAGCACCATGCAACATTTCTTCAAAAATCCCCGCCCTGCCGTGACCCTGTCAGCCCCCGCGCCGATGGCCCTACTCTTCAGTCTCTCCACCCCTCGGCGCTCTCCGCGCCCTCCGCGGTGATTCCCTACTCCCTGTCCAGCGTCGCCAGTATATCGACGAGGCTGTCGATCTCCTCTTCGAGGGCGAAGTACGGGATGGAGACTCGTAGCTCGCCGTCCCTGCCGCTCACGAGGATGCGGTGCTCATCCCAGAGGCGGCCCGTGAGATCGCGCGCGTCGAGGCCAACGTCGAAGGTCGATATCCCCGTGCTGCGGACGGGGTCCATTGGCGTCCTGAGCGTGAAGCCGGGCACGTCGGTCAACCGCCGGCGAAGATGGTCCGCCAGCTCCCAGCTTCGGGCCGCGATGTTCTCGATGCCGACCTCTTCCGCCATCGAAATCGCGGTCGAAAGCGAGCTGAACACGGCCTTGTCCCTCGTGCCGAACTCGAACTTCGCGGCAGTCGTCAGCGGCTCGAACTCGTAGGTCTCGGCGTCCCAAGTGGGAGCGCTGCTCGCTCCGATCCACGTTATCTGCAGGTCGTCCAGCTTGTCGGCATCGACGTACAGGAATCCCGTCCCCTGCGGTGCCAGCAACCACTTATGGCCGCACCCTGAGTAGAAGTCGCAGCCGAGCTCCTTGACGTTGACCGGTATGAGTCCTACCGCGTGAGCGCCGTCCAGGAGCACGGGCACGCCGCGCTTGTGGGCCGTATCTGCCACCTCGCGGGCGGGCAGGACAAAACCCGTGCGCGTGGAGACGTGGCTCAGGCAGAGCAGCTTGGTGCGCGGCGTGATGAGGTCGTCCAGCCGCTCGACGATCCCGTCCTCCTCGTACGGCGCAAGCGGCAACTGGCGCACGACGATGCCCCGGCGCTTCATGAGGTTCATCCACGGCAGCGACCCTGCCGGATGCTCCTCGTCGGTGACGATCACCTCGTCGCCCGGCTCCCAGTCGATGCCGGTGGCGACGATGTTGATACCCTCGGACACGTGACGGGTGAGCGCGATCTCGTCGGTCGAGGCCCCGAGCAGGCGCGCCACGTCGACCCGCGCCCCTTCGTAGACCCGCTCGATCTCCTCCATGACCTCCTTCGACAGCGTGGCGTACTCCTCGATGTACCGCGCCATTCGCACGACCTCGTCGGTCACGGGCGTCGGCTTCGGTCCGTAGCTCATGTTCAGGTAGCTGCAGTGCTTCAGTCCGGGAATCAGGCTTCGTATCTCGTCGATGTTCACGTGACACTCCGTTGGGTAGAAAGTAGTGTCTATTACGTAGTGGCTGCGCGGGTTGGCGGCGCATATTGAAGCACAGGCGGGTGGCAGTCGCAATGTGAGGGACCTCGAACATGCGGGAACACCGTGACCTGCGCCCTTTCCTGACGTATAATGCACGCGCCTTCCCAGGAGCCCCTACCGACCGGTCTATGAACCCCGAGGAAACGAAGCCGGACATCACGCGCGGTCGCGCCTACATGGCTGCAGTCATCATGGTCGGCCACATGACGAAGCACCTGTATAACTCCGGCTTCTCGAAGCTGATTCTCCCTGAGATCAAGGTCGAGCTGAACCTCAGTTTCTCTCGCTTCGGCCAGCTGCAGTCGGCCCAGGCCCTCTCGTGGTGGCTCGCGACAATGCTCGGAGGGTACCTCGGCGACCGCTTCACTGGCAGGACCGCCATCTTCTTGGGATTCACCCTCGCATTCATCGGCTTCTCGCACCTCGTGGTCGGATTCGTGAGCAGCTACTGGATTCTGATGGCCTCCATGCTCCTGATCGGCGGCGCGCCCGCCATGTTCCACCCCTTCGCCATCGGGGAACTGTCCCGCCGGTTCGCCGATCGACGGGGATTCGCCGTATCCCTTCACGGCATGGGCGGGATGACAGGCGAGGTGATCGGCCCCCTGGTTGTTGCAGCAGTGCTGAGCTACCTGATGTGGCGCGACGTGCTCAAGCTCAGCTTCTTCCCCGCCATCGTCATCGCGTTCACCATCTGGATCGTCCTACGTTCCCTCCCGCGCATGAAGGCGCAGGCGGCATCGCGTCGAGAGTATTTCGTCTCGATGGGCGCGCTCCTCCGAAATCCGATGCTGATGCTCCTCGTCGCGTCGACCGCAATCCGGGGGGTCGGCGAGAGCGCCGTCGAGGGATTCCTCCCCGTCTACCTCAAGGAGACGCTGGAATTCAGCGACACGAACATCGCGCTGGTGTTCTCCGGTGCGCAGGTGATCGGGCTGATCTCGCAGCCCGTGATGGGCTTCCTCTCCGACAGGGTCGGGAGAAAGATCGTCCTCGTGACCGCCACCGCCAGCCTCGGAGTCCTGTCTCTGCTGCTCAGCGTGGCGGACCCCGTCTTCCAGGTGGTGCTCATCGTGCTGGCGAAGGGGGCGTTCAAGTTCTCGCTGCACCACATCTTCATCGCCGCGGCCATCGACACGTCGAAGGGCGAGGCGCAGTCGACCGTCACGTCGTTCATGTACGGCGCGGGCCTGCTTGGGATATTCTCTCCGACCGTCGCGGGCGCGATTTCCGACGCCTACGGCATCCATGCCGCCTTCGTCTTCGGCGGCGTCCTGACGCTCCTGGCGCTGGCCGTGCTGGTCCGCTACCGCGCTCCGACTCCCGGCTCGCTGGAGGAGGCGTCCGAGACCGCTAGCGACCGATCATGACCGGCTCGCGCTGGATGGCCGTCGTGACGACCGGGCCGTCCTCCGAGATGTACACGTCGATCTCCGACCGGACGCCGAACTTGCCCGGCAGGTAGATGCCCGGCTCGACCGACGTGGCTATGCCCGGTATGAGCCTCCGCGTGTCGTGGGTCTCCCAGCTATCGAGATTGACGGCGTTGCCGTGCACCTCGCGCCCGATGCTGTGCCCCAGCCGGTGGCTGAAGCGCTCCCCGTATCCGGCATCGTCAATATAGTCACGCGCAACCTTGTCGATCTCCCAGCCCTGCGGGCGCCGACCCTGCTCGAAATGCTCGGCGATCGCGGCAACCGCTGCGTCACGCGCCCCGACCACTACCTCGAACACCTCCCGGTGCTCGGACGGGACGGTGTCACCGACGTAGCCCGTCCACGTGATGTCGGCGTACATGTTCTCCTCGCCCTCCATCCGCGCCCACAGGTCGATCAGCACCCAGTCGCCCCATGCGATGACGTGCGAGTTGGCCGGAGTCGGGTCGAAGTGCGGGTCGGCCCCGTGCTCGTTCACCGCCACGATCGGGCCGTCCGGCGCTTCCATCCCCTCTTCCCTGAATCGCGACCGAATGAACTCAGCCACGTCGTACTCCGTCGGACGCATCTTGAGCCGTTCGCCGATATACCGGAAGGCGTCCTGAACGATGCTGTCCAGCCTGCCAGCGGCTTCCCGGTGTGAGAGCAGGTCGGCCCCGCTCCATCGCTGCGTGGCGTACTGCACCGTGTCCGCCGACGAGACGACCTCGACTCCAAGCCCCCTCACCATCTCCACCGTGCCCGCATCGACCCACGACACGCGCGGCAACGCGCCGTCCCGCGAGTACTCCATGGCGACGACCCGCGTCCCGCGCAGGAGTTCGCGCAGGCGATTCCTCATCTGCGACCGGCTCACCCACAGCAGCGTCTCGAGTCCGAGCCGCCCGAAGCGTCCCTGATCGACGTAAGACACCAGCAGCTTCGGCGCGCCGGAGACGGGCACCCACAGCCAGCATGGCCTCGTGACGTTCGCAATCGCACCGACGGTGTCGGCAAAGATGGGGTTCATCCCCCGATAGTCGTACAGCAGCCACCCGTCGATCTCTTCCGATCTAAGGTGCTCCTGCGCGCTGCGGATGGTGGTCTTAAGGGTGTGTTCGGAAAGCAATGTGGGAGGGGTGGCGTTTCAGGTGGTGTTGAGCGTGAGGTTGTGGTTGTTGAACGTGATGGTGGCTATGTTCGCTCGGAGTCGAGGAAACAACGCAGTTTGGGCAACAATTCGGGAATCGCTTCTTGAATTATGGACCAGATTACGCTGTCACTGATTTGCAGGTATCCATGTGCAAGTCGATTCCGCACCCCGATGATCGCGCGCCATTCAATCTCCGGATGTGCTTCACGCACATGGTCAGGAACGTGCGTCGCCGCTTCACCGATCAGTTCGATGTTGCGTAACGTAGCATCGTAGGTGAGAACGTCGGCGATGAATGCGGTCTCGTCCATTCCGTCCGTATAAGACAGCACCTTCTGCCCGAACTCCAGCATGTCCTGAACGTAGAAGCGCCACGCCCGTCCCTCGTGCTGAGAGTCATACATTGATTGCGTCCTGCTCCACGTAGGGTCGGATCTCTGCGCGTATCTCCTCGTCGCACGCAATGTTCACTGGCCGCTCGAACAGGTCTTCCAGGTAGAATTGGGCTCCAAAGTAGCGGCGGTAATCGGGCGGGGTTTCGAACCCCACCAAGACATCCACGTCGCTCCTTTCAGTCGCCTCGTCCCGTGCGAAGGAGCCGAACAGGGCGAGCTCCGTCACGCCGAATCGCTCCGCAAGCGTCGGCTTGTGCGTTCGGAGTATGTCGAGGACATCATCTCGGTTCATTTTCCCCTCCATCCTCATTCATCAAGTCCAGCCTGCTTCACTGCCAGCCACCGACGGAAGGACACTTGGCTTTCTCCGGAAGGCCTGCCCGCAAGGAGCCCTTCAACGCTGACATCCTCGTCCAAAACGGGCCAGTGGATGCCTTGTCCCCCACCGACTAGCCGCCAATTGCCTCTCTCTCCTTCCGTGGCGTGTACCAGCCTCGGATACCAAGCCAGCGGGACCGCGATGGTCCGGCCATCAGAAAGCTCGACGGTCAACGTATCCTCCGTGACGGTCACTTCGCCCGCATCCGGCACCCTGACATCAACCGTTGAAATATTCATGCCACACAATCAGTTCCGCTCGCAACGCCCCTTACTCCAGCCTGCTCCACAAAGAACCCCACATCCACAATCCTAATCCAGCGAACGCTTTGATACAATGCACCTTCACCATGACCATTCCCATCATCGAGCGAGCCGAGAACTTCACCACGCGACGGGCGATCATTGCGCCGGAGGGGACGTTCACCTACGGCGACCTGCTCGCGGCGTCGCTGCGTGCGGCGGCGGAGTTGCTGCGCGGCATGGATGACCTCGAGGGCGCTCGTGTCGTGTTTCTCGTGCCCGGAGGGTTCCAGTATGTTGCCGTCCAGTGGGGTATCTGGCGGGCGGGAGGCGTCGCCGTGCCGCTGGCGCTCTCGGAGACCGAGCGCGAGATTCGGTACAAGATCGACGACACCGAGCCAGCCGTTCTGATCGCTCATCCTGAATACGTCGACGCGCTTCGTCCGTTCGGCGAGGAGGGCGGCCCACGCTTCATCACGACAACCGAGCTTCTTGGCAGCGACCGAACGGCCCCCTTGCCGGAGGTCGACCCCGAACGAGCCGCAATGATTCTCTACACGAGCGGGACCACGTCCGACCCCAAGGGTGTGGTCGCGACACACCGGAACGTCAAGGCGCAGGTCGAGAGCCTCGTCGAGGCGTGGGGATGGTCGTCGGACGACTACATCCTGAACCATCTGCCGCTCCACCACGTGCACGGCATCATCAACGCGAAGTCGTGCGCCCTATGGGTAGGGGCCACGTGCGAGTTTTTGCCACAGTTCGACGCCGAACGGGTGTGGTCCCGCATCGTCGACCGCGAACTCACCCTGTACATGGCCGTCCCGACCGTGTACAAGGCGCTGATCACGGCGTGGGAGTCCGGTTCCCGCGAGTGGCGGGATGCCGCGTCGGCGGCGTGCTCGGGCCTGCGCCTGGTGGTGTCCGGTTCCGACGCGCTGCCCGTCGACACGTTCGAGCGATGGGAGAAGATTTCGGGACACCGCCTTCTCGAACGGTACGGCATGACGGAGATCGGCATGGCGCTGTCGAACCCCCTTAACGGCGACCGCATTCCGGGTCACGTCGGCGCTCCGCTGCCGGGCGTCGAAGTCAGACTGGCCGACCTCGATCTCGCAGCCTTCGAGGAGACCGGCGAGCGTCGCTACGGACACACCGATGTTGGACTGGACAGCCCAGGCGAGCTACAGGTGAAAGGCCCCAGTGTCTTTCGGGAGTACTGGCGCAAGCCCGAAGCCACCCGCGAGTCCTTCACTGACGACGGCTGGTTCTTCACCGGCGATATCGCCTCGGTGAACGAAGACGGCGTATACCGCATCTGGGGCCGCGCGTCGCAGGACCTCATCATCTCGGGCGGCGAGAACGTATCCGCGCTCGAGGTCCAGCGAGAGCTTTTGATGCACCCCGAGATCGACTCGTGCGCCGTCGTTGGCGTGAAGGACCCGTTTTGGGGCAGCGCCGTCTCCGCGGCAATAATCACGCGAAACGGGAGTGGACTGAATAGGGACACGCTACGCGAGTGGGCGAAAGGACGGCTCGCCCCGTACAAGGTGCCCCAACGAGTGTTTTTTGTGAGGGAACTGCCCCGCAACGCGATGGGCAAAATCGTTAAACCAAAAGTCCGCGCACTCTTCGAGGAAGCGCTCACGTGACACGCCAAACACACGATGGCAACCGATACCGGCCCACCCAAGTCAAACGGACAGAGAACCATGAGTGACAACGAAATCGACGAGACCGAGATCGACCTCCGTCTTGCCATGCTCAGACACTGGTACGGCGACCTGCTTAGCGAAGAGCAGTGGCACGAGGTCCGCGAGGGCGTTAGGGAAGAGCTTATAGAGGTCGCGGACGCCGTTCGCGCGGTCGAGCTTGGATTCGACGACGAGCCTCTGCCGCTCTTCACGCCGTACCGTGGCGAGGACTAGCCGATGAATGCATCCGACGTCATATACAAGCCGGTACGCCAACTGGCCGGACTCGTGCGCGAGAGACGAGTCTCGCCCACCGAGTTGGCGGAGGTGTTCCTCGAACGGCTGGAGCGTATCGGTCCGCGCTACAACGCGGTCGTCACCCTCATGCCCGACCGCGCGATGGAGGAGGCACGGCGCGCCGAGCGAGAGATCGCCTCCGGCGCGTACCGAGGCCCCCTGCACGGCATCCCCTACGGTCTCAAGGACCTCTTTGCGGCCGTCGGCGCTCCGACCTCATGGGGCGCGACGCCGTTCAAGGACCAGGTCTTCGATCATGACTCGACCGTCGCGCGAAAGCTGGAAGAGGCCGGAGCGGTGCTGCTCGGCAAGCTGGCGCTGGTCGAGATCGCGGGCGGCATCCGCTACAAGCAGCCGAATGCGACCTTCACCGGGCCGGGCATCAACCCTTGGGGCGGGACGACCTGGGCGGGCGGTTCGTCGAGCGGTTCGGCATCCGCCGTCAGCGCCGGACTCGTCCCATTCGCCATCGGCTCCGAAACGTGGGGGTCGATCATCATGCCCTCCTCCAACTGCGGCATCGCGGGCCTTCGCCCGACCTATGGCCGCGTCAGCCGTGCCGGTGGGATGCCCCTCTCGTGGACGCTCGACAAGCCCGGTCCGATGTGCCTGACGGCAGACGACTGCGGACTGGTGGTCGAGGCCATCGCCGGTCCTGACCCCAACGATCTTGCGGCAGCCGACCATCCCTTCTCATACTCACCTGCGAGCAGCGACCACCGCTTCAAGCTCGCTGTTCCCGCAGGGGTGGCTGACGAGGTCGAGCCCGCGGTGCGCGAGAACTTCGAGGCCGCGCTGTCCTCGTTGAAGCGGGTGGCTGACATAGAGGAGGTCGAACTGCCCAAATATCCCTACGGGGCGGTGATTACCGCCATCTTCATGGGCGAATCGGCCACGATATATTCCGAGTTCACCAAGAGCGGCAGGTCGTCGGAGTTGACCGCACCGGAAGACCGCTACGGCATCTACGCGCGCAGCGCCACGCTTGCCACCGACTACCTTCGCGCCATGCGCATCCGCAAGATGATCGCCCGCGATGTCGACGCCCTGATGTCACGCTATGGCGCACTCGTAGGTCCCGGGCGTCCAGGGGTCGCCACTCCCCTCGACCTCGACCGCGTGAAGAGCTTCAAGGAGAGATCGAGCGACGTGATGGGCGCTATGGGCAACTGCATCGGCCTGCCCGCCATCACCGTGCCGTCCGGCTTCTCGGAGGACGATCTGCCAACCTCCATCCAGTTCATGGGCAGGCCCTACGATGAGAACATCATCCTGTCCCTCGCGAGTGCCTACCAGTCAATGACGGCGTGGCACGAGCGGCATCCACCCGACCCAGAACCGTCTTCATAGGAGCGCCATGTCTCAGCCCATCGCACCCGATCACATCTTCGAGGTCCCGTCGGTCTCGCAGCCGCACCTGTCCGCCGATGGGTCGATTTTGGCATTCGTCAAGACGACGATTGACCGCTCGACGATGGAGCGCAAGTCGCACATCGTCGTCTCGCGCTCCCCGTTCGACGAGCTAGCCGCTCTGACCGACGGTGCGTCCGACACCGCGCCCGTCATCGACGGCGGACGTGTCCTGTTCCTCCGCCCCGACGACCGTGGCAAAAAGCAGGTCTGGACGATTCCCTTGGACGGCGGCGAGCCACAGTGTGTCACCAACCTCGCTGGTGGCGTGGAAGAATTCGCTCTTTCACCGCACGGCGACCGCACCGCCGCCGTTTCGTCCGTCGATCCCGACGCGCCCGACGATGAAGATTCCGGCCTGCCGCGTGTCAGAGTCGTGCGTCGCGTTCGCTATCGCCACGACTACCGCGGATTCACCGGCGACGCCTTCCGGCAGATGTTCGTGGTTGATGTGGAGTCAGGGAGCGCCCGCCAAGTCACGGACGGCGAGGGAGACAACTGGTCGCCCGTGTGGTCGCCGGACGGCAAGTCGCTTGCCTTCATCTCCGACGACATTGAGGGCCGTGATTTCACCACCAACACGCAGGTCAAGGTGGCGTCCATCCCCGATGGCGAGCCGGTCTCGTGGTCGGAAGCTCTCCCCTACGTCTGGGCGGTCACGTGGTCGCCGGACGGCGAGTCGCTCGCCGCCATCGGGTGCCACGACCCCGAGATGTGGGACCCTCGCTCAGCGTGGCTCTATGTTCTCAATGCGAGAGGTGACGTTCGGCGGATCACGGACGGCCTCTATACCCCCGTACCGGAGTGCGGACTGTCCTGGACTGCGGAGCGAGGCGTCACATTCGTCGGCGCGCATAGCGGCGAGTATTTCGTGTGCGGCGTCCGTCCCGACGGCGGCGGATTCAAGACCATCACGAGCGGAGGTATGAACTCCGAGAGCGCCACATTCGACGGGAGGGCCTCTCAAGCGGTCGTCGTCGCCGAGACACCCACTTCACCGGGAGAGGTGATGCGAATCGATCTCGACACCGGCGAATCCCAAGCCATCACAACGTACACGGCTCAGTACGTCGAGAGTCATCCGCCCGCCCGCATGGAGAAATTCACGATACGTCGTGGCGGTTTCGAGATCGAGTCGCGTGTCCTCCTGCCACCCGACTTCGACGACTCGAAGAGGTACCCGATGGTCCTGGACATCCACGGCGGGCCGAACGGCCGGTTCTCCGACAACTTCGATCCCGTGCACCAGATTCTCGCGACCAACGGGTATATCGTCCTGGCCGTGAACCCGCGAGGCTCCTCGACCTACGGCCCGGAGTTCACCAAGTCCGTGCTCGGCGACTGGGGCGGTGAGGACTATCTCGACATCCTCGCTTCGGTTGACGAGCTGGCCGCGAGACCATACGTGGACGAGGACCGAATGGCCGTTCACGGCTTCAGCTACGGCGGTTTCATGAGCGGCTGGATAGTCGGCCACGACCACCGCTTCAAGGCCGCGATCGTCGGCGCGATGTGTGCCAACCTGCACAGCATGTACGGCACGTCCGACATCGGCACCAGCTTCGGCGAGATCAACTGGGGAGGCCCCTACACCGGCGCGCGGGACAAGTTCCTCCACCACTCGCCCATCACCTACGCGCAAAACGTGCAGACCCCAGTCCTCCTGCTGCACGGCGAGGACGACCTCCGCTGCCCTATCGAGCAGAGCGAGCAGTACTTCGTCGCGCTCAAACGCCTCGGGAAGACGGTAGAGTTCGTCCGGTTCCCGAACTCCACACACCGCTTCCGAAAGATGGGCCACCCCAGCATGATCGTCGAATACTTTCGCCTCCTCCTCGACTGGCTTGAACGGTACATCGGCGTCGGGCCAGCGTGAGAATGTCTCGCCAAAACAGGCGGTCAATTTGAAGCGACGACGCAATACCCCACTCGTCACTCCCGCGAAGGCGGGAGTCCATCTTGCACGGTATGGGGACAACTTTGACCCAGCCGAGGGTAGTCAGGCGTAACTCGAATGGCCGTCGTTCGCCCTATTGTGTAAAATCCATAATGGATTGTTTCCCGCTACTTGTTAAACTGCCATGCCGCTCATAACCGCGTCCAACCTTTCCGTCAGCTTCGCCGAGCTCGATGTATTCGAGGGTATCTCCCTCGAGGTAGGCGAACGCGCCCGCGTGGGCATCGTCGGGCCTAACGGACAGGGCAAGACGACCCTGCTGGAGACGCTGGTGGGCGGCATCGCTCCGCAGTCGGGCTCAGTCAGACGTAGACGGGGACTCAGCATCGGCTACGTACCACAGACGACGCGGAACATGGACGCCGAGACGCTGGGAGAAGAGGTGATGAAGGCCTTCGCCGAGATCACGCGCATCGAGGGCGAAATCGCCCTGAGCGCCGCCGCTATCCAGAGGGCCGACGAAGACGGGCGGAGGGACGCCGAGCGACGGTACTCGGACATGCTCGAAGCCTACGAGGCAGCGGGCGGCTACGACTACGAGAACCGATTGGAGCGCGTGATAGCGGGCGTCGGGCTGCGGATGGAAACGATGGACGTGCCCGTCGACGAGGCAAGCGGCGGCCAGCGCACCCGCGCGTCCCTTGCGAAGGCATTGCTGGCCGAGCCACACCTGCTCATCCTCGACGAGCCAACCAACTACCTCGACTTCGACGGACTCAGTTGGCTGGAGGGCTTTCTACGCCGAACGTCCCACGCCTTCGTCGTCGTCTCGCACGACCGCTACTTCCTCGATCAGGTCACCACCGAGATTTGGGAGATCAACCACGGCAAGCTCACCGCGTACAAGGGGAACTACAGCAAGTACCGTCACCTCAAGGCCGAGCGCGAACGACGGCAGCAGACCGAGTACGTACGTCAGCAGCAGTTCATCACAAAGCAGGAGGACTTCATCGAGCGGTACCGCGCGGGACAGCGCTCACGCGAGGCGCTCGGCAGGGAAAAGCGCCTCAACAGGATGGAGCGCATCGAGTCGGTCCGGAACGACAAGACGATCACCCTGGGCACGGCGAGCGCGTCCCGGACCGGCCGGGTCGTCCTCACAACGCAGGGCCTTGAAGTCGGCTTTCACGGGGGAGGCAGACCGGTCAAACTGCTGGATATCGAGGATATGGCGCTCGAACGGGGTTCCTGCACCGCTATCATCGGGCCGAACGGTATCGGGAAGACGACGTTCCTGCAGACAATCCTCGGCTACGAGCCTCCTCTGGGCGGAAGCGCCGCCCTCGGCCACAACGTCAAGATCGGCTTCCAGCGACAGGGTACCTACGACCTGCCGGAGCACCGCTCCGTGCTCGACGCGATCATCGACGTGAAGAACCTCAGCCCCGAGGACGCTCGCACCTACCTCGGACGGTTCCTGTTCGGCGGCGACGACGTGTACAAGACCGTTTCGGTTTTGAGCGGCGGTGAGCGCACCCGGCTTGCACTAGCTCGCCTACTCCTCGAAGAGCCGAACTTCCTCGTCCTTGACGAGCCGACAACTCACCTCGACATCTCCAGCCGTGAGGCCCTGGAGCAGGTGCTTCTCCAGTACGAAGGGGCCTTGCTGTTCGTCTCTCACGACCGCGCGCTCATCTCTCTCCTCGCCACGCGGCTCCTCATCGTCGAGGACGGTAGGATGAGCCTCTTCAGCGGCACATTCAAGGAGTGGGCCAAGACGAGAGACGAGTCCGCAGTCAGAGTGGTCGTCCGGCCCAAGAAGAAGGGCCGGTCAAAAGGGTCCCCTGCCTCGCGAACCGCACCCGTGACGCCCCAACCCGCGCCAATTGACTACGAGGAGATCATAGCCGACCTCGAAGACCGCCTGAAGCGAATCGAGTCGCGCCTCCAAGGGGCGACAGAGCGCCAGGATGTAGAAACGATTGCGAAGCTCGGTAAGGAGTACAATATGGTACAGAGCGAGCTCGAAACGACGTGGGAGCGGTGGACAGGCTAACACCCAACCACGTCCGACCGACACCGGAACTCATCGCGGAGGCGCCTCATGCCCTATAGCTCTTGGTTCCAGTGCATCGACACCGAATGCTCCGAGCGGATGTCCCTGACCGAGATCGTCTATACCTGTCCGAAGTGCGAAGGCCTCCTCATGGTCGCGCACGATGTCGATGCACTCAAGACCCGCAGCGGCGCGGCATGGATGAAGCTCTTCGACGACCGGTACATGACCACGCAGTTCCCGTACGGCAGCGGCGTTTGGGGCAAGAAGGAGTGGGTCTACCCGCAGATCGACGACGCCAACATTGTCTCCACCTACGAGGGCGGCTCGAACCTGTTCAGGGCCATCCGCTTCGGGGAGATGATTGGCGTCCAGGACCTCTGGATCAAGCAGTCCGGCAACAGCCACACCGGCTCGTTCAAGGACCTCGGCATGACGGTGCTCGTTTCCGCCGTCCAACAGATGATCCACGAGGGCACAGATATAAGGGCCGTCATTTGCGCCTCTACCGGCGACACCTCCGCCGCGGTCGCCGCCTACTGCGCTACGGCGGGCATCCCTTCCGTCGTCCTCCTCCCGAAGGACAAGGTCACCACCTCGCAGCTCGTTCAGCCGCTCGCAAACAGCGCGCTCACGCTCGCCCTCGACACCGACTTCGACGGCTGCATGGAGGTCGTCAGACTACTGAGCGAGGACAAGCGCTTCTACCTCGCCAACTCGATCAACCCGCTCCGCATCGAGGGGCAGAAGACGATCAGTATCGAGATCGTGCAGCAGGACGACTGGCAGACGCCCGACTGGGTGATCGTCCCCAGCGGCAACCTGGGCAACATTACGGCCATCGGCCTGGGCTTCCAGATGATGCGGGAGCTTGGACTCATCAACAAGCTGCCACGCCTCGTCGCCGCCCAGGCCGCCGCGGCAGCGCCCCTCTATGACAGCTACAAGACGGGCTTCACGGAATACCGGCCAGTCCGAGCGCAGGCCACGCAGGCGACGGCGATCCAGATCGGCAACCCCGTCAGCGCTCCGCGTGCAATCCCCATACTCCAGGAGTTCGACGGCGTGGTCGAGCGGGCGACCGAAGACGAGCTTTCCCAGGCGGCAGCACTAGCCGACAGCACCGGCCTGTTCGCCTGCCCTCAAACCGGCGTGGCACTCGCCGTCCTCATGAAGCTCGCCGAACGGAACGTCATATCGCCCGACGAACGGATCGTCGTCA
The DNA here is from genome assembly GCA_965247555.1 of Dehalococcoidia bacterium. GTDB lineage: Bacteria > Chloroflexota > Dehalococcoidia > Lucifugimonadales > VXLM01 > VXLM01. The sequence continues at coordinate 2,174,325 of CBDFHR010000009.1, forward strand.
TTTCCACCGCCAACGGCCTCAAATTCCCCGACTTCAAGACGGGCTACCACAGCGAATCGCTCCCCGAAGTGACCGCCAAGCTCGCAAACAAGCCCGTCGAGCTCCCCGGCGACTATCAGGCCGTCGCGGAGGCCATCACCAAGCACGCGGGCTGACCCTCTCCCGGACACCCCAGAACCGTCTCCGGCGGTGGTACCATGAAGCGGGCCCGCTTTGCGGACATCACAATGAACTGGAGGCGAGTAGTATGTACTGTCCGACCTGCGGTGGAACGAACGATGAGGGCGCGAGGTTCTGCAAGGCCTGCGGCGGGAGTCTCACACCGAGCGTGGTGCAAGGCCCACCTCCGCACGTGCCAAACCATCTCGTATGGGCCATCCTCGTAACGATCTTCTGCTGTCTTCCCTTCGGCATCGTGTCCATCGTCTACGCCGCCCAAGTGAACGGGACGGTTGCCGCAGGCAACATCGACGGAGCGCGGCAGGCGTCGCAGAATGCGAAGATGTGGGCGTAGATCTCATTTGCGGTTGGTCTCGTGTCCTTTGGCGGGTTTGGTGTCTTGGCCCTTGGGAACGGGATTAACCTCCCCTAGTTGTGGCGACAGAAAGGAATAGCCTTGACAACCGCCAGCGAAATCAAAGTACTCTCAAGATTCCGGCTCTCGCCGAGAGTCGGATATGTCGCGCTGATCGCACTCGGCCTCGTTGGGGTCGCCGTCCTGTACACGTTCGACCCTCGGAATCCCGGCACGTACCCGATCTGCCCTTTCCTCGGCCTCACGGGGTACCACTGCCCCGGCTGCGGGACGCTCCGCGCGCTGCACCAGTTGCTGCACGGCAATATCGTCGCCGCCCTGGGCTACAATCTGTTCACCGTCCTGTCCCTGCCCTTCATCGCATACTCCTACGCCAACGGAGCGATGAGGGTTTTTCGTATGGCCACCCCACCCAGAGTCTTCGTCCCACCGCAATACATCTGGGCGCTCTTTGTGGGGATCGTCGCGTTTTGGCTACTCCGCAACGTGCCAATCGAGCCGCTCACCGTCCTCGCACCGTAGACAGAGCCTTCACGCCCCGTACTTCGCCCGCGCGGACTCGTACTCCTCCGGCGTGTTCAGATCGAGGCGGACGATGGGGTCGTCGAACCTGACCTCGTTCACTTCGCCGCGATGAACGTCGAACACCTCGCGCACTCCCTGCCCCTCGTCGGTTAAAGACTCCAACTCACCCCGAAGCGTCGCCGAGAACACGAGCGGGTGCCCCCCACGTCCCTGGTACCTTGGTGACGTGATGAGGGAGTCATTATCGACATGCGACTCGATGACCCTCTTCACCACCCACGCCGGGCGAGGCTGGTCGACGGCCAGCAGCAGCAGATCGGTCGCGTCCGGGTCAGCAGACAGGATGCCGCGCAGGACGGAGGTCGTCTTCCCGTGCTTGTAGTCCGCGTTCACGACGGAGCGGACCCCATGCCCCGACACGTGACGTGCCACGAGTCCACTCTCGTGTCCGAGTACGACGACGACCTCATGGGCACCCGCGTTGAGCAGGCTGTCGATCTGGAATCGGACGAGCGGCACGCCGCGCCATTCCAACAGGGGTTTCGGGCGTCCCATGCGAGTCGACTCGCCGGCGGCGGTCAGGATTGCCGATATGCGCCGCTGCACGTCACTCTATGCCAAGAATGCTGTGGCGAGCTTCTTCCCAAGTAACGGCTCGTACTTGGCCGGAGTCTAATTCATCGAGCCGATTCACCACTTCCGTGCGCCATGCGGTTGGTGCATCTTCGTCGTCGTTCGGTTCGAGCGAGGAGAGAAGGGAACCGGCAAGTGCGGCCCTACTCTCAGGAGGCAACCTCATCGCATCCTCGAACAGTTTCTCAGCTTGACTGGTCATTAGCTTCGACTCCTCAGTCCGCAGATGCGACCGGCTCCAGCGCCGCCTCTCTCTCGGCCTCTATCTTGCCGATGATGCGGTCGAGGTGCTTCTCTTCGAGCTTCATGGGTTGACCGGTGCCGCCGAGCCGGAACATGAGTATCTCGGACATGACGCTAACCGCGATCTCCTCCGGCGTTCGAGCTCCGACGTCGAGACCTATGGGAGCTCGGAGGTCCCGCACACGTTCGAGCGGCATCCCCCCTCGCACCAAGTCCTCATAGATGAGGATCGTCTTGCGCTTGCTGCCCAGAAGTCCGACGTAGCGGGCGTTCGTGGCAGCCGCCGCCTCGAGCGCCACGTTGTCGTACCTGTGTCCGCGCGTGGCGATGACGATGAAGGTGTTCGCGTTGACCGGAAGCTCGGGTATGGCGTCTTCCGGCTTGTTGGGGATGATGATGTCGGCTTGGGGAAAGCGCTCCGCGTTGGCAAACTCCTCGCGGTCGTCCGTGATGAACAGCCGGAAACCGAGGGTCTTCGCCAGGGGTGCGATGGACTTCGACACGTGCCCGCCCCCGCAGAGGACGAGCTGCGGCGGGGTCGTGTACGCCTCGATGAAATACTGCGCCCCGTCACGGGTCTTCACGTGCTTGTTCCTGCCCATCGCCATCAGGTCGAGGGCGTTCTTGATCGCGTCGGAGTCGAGTGCGGCATCTCCCAGTGTGCCCTCGGTCGTCCCATTCTCACGGATGAACAGCTTCGCGCCCGTCTCCATCGCGCTGAACTCTCCCGGACGAATCAGCGTAGCAAGCGCCACGCTCGGCCCGCCGGAGTACGCCGCGTCGATCTCTTGCGCGAAGGTGAGGTACTCGTCCGCCGAGTAGATGGGGTCGATGACGAAGTACATCGTACCGCCGCACACGAGTCCGTCCTGCGCGGCGAGGTCTTCGTTCAGCTCGTAGTCGCGGTACTGGCTGGCGCCGCCTCGCTTAAGGAGCTGGCTTGCGGCGAACCAGATGTCTCCCTCGACGCATCCGCCGCCCAGGGTGCCCACGCCGCTCCCGTCGTTCCGCACGAGCAGCTTTGCGCCCGGCTTCTGCGGGGTCGATCCCTTGGTGTGGACGACCGTCGCCACGACCATCGGGTTGCCCTTTTCCAACTCGGCTACCGCTTCGTGGAAGACGTCTTGCATAGCAGCCCCTCTCGTGAACGAAGGTGTGCGTCTAGCTTAGCAAGTGCCGGGCTCGGTTTCAATTGAAAGTGGCCCGCCTACTCCTTCGAGAGCCGACGCCTCAGCATGTCCTCGTGGGACTCCTCGGCGTGCTCGATGGCCGACTCGGGCACCGGAAGGCGAGAGAGGAGTTCCGCCCGCTCACGAACGAAGGCCTCGGCATAGGGGATGTGCTGGAAGAAGCCGAGGTTGCCGAGCGTCAGCAACATGCGCTGGCGAGAGCTCTCCGGCGTGTGTCCCTGGCTCACGTAGATGGCCTCAGCCTCCACACGCTGCTCGAACCAATCGCTGATGTCGATGATGAAATCGAGCTGGTTGCGCTCGAAGTAGACGCCAGGGTAGTACGTCACCGGGATCCGATGGGGCGCGACCGTCATCCCGTGCGTCGCGTTCCCGGCCCGGCTCCGCGCTTCTAAGCTCGCGATCGCCGTCTCCAGATGGTCGTCGAACCCGCCCGACGGGTACTCGCTTCCATGATGCACGAGGTATGGACTTTGCGTAATCATCACATGCGGACGAACTTCCTGAATGATGTCCTGCAGCGCCTGGATCGCCTCAGGCGACGTGCTGAGACGGAACGGCTCCGGGAAGTCCAGCATCCGCACGTCGGTGATGCCGAATACCGCGCACGCCCTCTTGAGCTCATCGAGCTTTATGTCGACATACTGCTCAGGAGTCTCGTTCATCACGGCGGGGTCCCGCTCCTCGGGCGGCTTACGTAACTCATCAGCGAGACGCTCGTTATGGACATTGACGCCGGGCGTGACGCTGACGACCGTGACCTCGTCACCTTGCGAGGCGTGTATGCCGAGGGTACCCGCGTAGTGGGTGAAGTCGTGGGGATGAGCGTTGACGCCGAGAATTCGGAGCTTTGGATCAGCCATGGGTTCTCCTCTATAGAAACGGTGAGTGACACGGTACTATACTATACCGACGTACACATGACGACACGGCGAAATCCCCTACCAATTGCGTTCGCGCTTCCCCTAATGGCGTTGGCGGTTCTTGCCTGCTCCTCAAGCGAAGATACGCAGGTGACGCCAACTCCAACCGTCGTCCCGGCCATTAGTGTCGAGACTACGTCGGAGGCCATCGACCCCAACGCACAGCAAGTCATCTATACCGGCAGCGGCTTTGTCCCCAAACGCCTCGACATCGAGCCGGGCACCCAGGTCCGATTCGTCAATGCCTCCGACATGCCGTTCTGGCCGGCCTCGAACATCCACCCGACCCACTCGATACTCCCGGAACTCGACGCGAAGCAGGCGGTCTCACCCGGCGAGACGTGGGCGTTTACCTTCAATACCAGAGGCTTTTGGCGCTTCCACAACCACCTCGCGCCGGAAATCGGTGGGTTGGTGGTCGCCCTCGGCGAAGACGTCGGGCCGCCCCCCGATCCGCTGGTATTGACCATCCCCGACGTCGCGTTCGAGACGCCGCAGAATATCGCCACTCAGGACTACGTCGATCTGCTGAAGGACGATGTGCTTATGGTGAGGTTCATCAAGCGATACGGCCCGGAGCGAACCGTCAAGCTCCTGAAGGAAAGCGAGAACTACATAGACGTGGACTGCCACCAGCGTGCGCACGATCTCGGACGCGCGGCATACGAGGAGTTCGGCGCGGCGGCGTTTGGCCTGTCGGGCCACGAGTGCCAGGCAGGGTCGTTCCATGGAGCGACGGAGGCGCTGTTCGCCTCTCGCGGCACCGCGAACCTGGAACGGGACGTCGCAACGATCTGCGCCGTTGCCGACAACCCATTCTTCCGCCACCAGTGCGTACATGGCGTCGGGCATGGCCTGATGGCGTGGACGACATACGAACTTCACGATGCGCTGCCGCTCTGCGACCGGATGCCCACCGAGACCGACAAAGGCTCATGCTACTCCGGGGTGTTCATGGAGAACGTCGTGGGCGGCCTTACCGGGCAGATGGGCCACATCACGCAATACCTCAAGGACGACGACCCCCACTTCCCATGCGATATCGTCGACGAGCGGTACAAGGTGCCGTGCTACTTCTACCAGACCTCCCACATGCTCAAGGTCTTCAACCGCGACTTCTCCAAGGTCGCCCAAGCGTGCGCCGAGACGCCGCAGACGGCGCATCAGAACTGCTTTCAGAGCTACGGACGCGATGTCGGCAATGTCACGCGAAAAGACCCGGCCACGGCCATCCTGTACTGCAGCTACGCCCCGCCCGGGCCGGACCGGGTCTACTGCATCGAAGGCGCCGCCCAGGACCGCTTCTGGGAAAAATCGGGCGCCGACGATGCCCTGGCGATGTGCGCCATGCTCGAGAACGCGGAGGAACTGGACGCCTGCTACTGGACCATCATAGTGCGCGCCCGCGACGTCTTCACGACGAAGGAAGAGTTTGACAATTTCTGCGCCCAAATCGACACAAGGTGGCGTAAGTGGTGCTCCGACGCCGAGGCTCAACTGTCTTCCTCAGCGTGACCGAGCTATCACAGCTTAGGCAGGATGCATGTTAACGGAAGACTACAGACCCCCTTGGAAGGTGCTCGTAATAGGGGGAGGTGCGGCTGTTGGGAAAACCACTGTGGCCAGAGACCTAGCCGCGCGTTACGGCGGTTCTGTTCTCCCCATCGATGCGATCTGGCTTCCCCTCAAGGCCGCTACCGACCCCGAATCTCATCCTGCATTACACTACTTCGACCCGCCTGAAAAAGAGATATTCGGACTCACTCCGGAGTACCTGTGTGAGCGTCATATAAGGAGCGCTCAGGCGATAAGTGCGACGCTGGACCCAGTAGTCGAGTACCTCTCATCGGAGTGGTCGCCTGTCATACTCGAAGGCGCATGGATCACTCCTGCGGTCGCAGCACGCTGGACGAACCAATATGAGGCCCTGAGTACCGTGTTTATCTACGAACCGGATGTGGACGAAGTCTTGGAGGCCATGCTCGCGCGGTCGGGAACGCGAAGTCCCACGCCTCGCAAAAGAGTGATCTCGAAGGTCTGCTGGCTCTTCGGCAATTGGGTACGCGAACAGGCCTTGATCGAAGGGCTACCGGTGGTTAACGCCCCTCCACGCAGTACGCTAACTGAGCGTGTTCTCGCAGCGGTGTCTTGTTAGCGTTCATCCATAAGGGGGCCACGGCGCAACACGTCGATGTCACAGTTGCGACAGCGCGTTGTTGCGCCCATGTCGTTGTGCTATGATTGCGGCGAATGTTCAAGCGGACTGAGGCCCCGTCGTTGACCGTTGCTAACGAAGACCTGCGCGAACGTGTTCGGCAGGCCATCACCAACCAAAAGCGGCCCACCGTCACCGTTCTCTCGTCCCTGCTTGCCGCCCAGGACGCACTGGGCTATATCCCTGACGAGGCCATCGACGAGGTTGCCGCCTTCACCGAGGCGAGCATCAACGAGGTCTGGGGCGTAGCGACCTTCTACAAGAACTTTCGGTTCACCCCGGCGGGCGAGCACACGGTAGAGATATGCTGGGGGCCAAGCTGCCACTTGGTGGGTGCGACGGCCATAATCGAACGGACCTTGGAGCACGTCGGTTTAGAGGAAGAGGGTGAGACCGCCGACGGTCGGCTGACGGTCAGGTACAACACCTGCCTCGGCGCTTGCGCGCAGGCCCCGGTAATCAGCATCGACCACCACCTGCGAGGTCGAATGACGCCGGAGCGGGCGGTCACACTGATCGACGGTATCGAGGACAACGGTTCCCACTAACCGGCGCGAGGACAACGTGAGTGCATACGAAGACCTGAGAGCGAAAGCCGACGCGCGATGGCAGGAACTCACCGCGGGCGAGAGGCCGTGGATTAGGGTGGGTACCGAGTTGAACGGCCAGGCCGCAGGCGCTCTGGAGGTCGTCGACGCCATGCGCTCCGAGCTCGATAAGCGCGGCATCGAGGCAATCCTCGATGAGGTCGGCACGCTCGGCCTGTCTTACGCCGAGCCGCTCGTGGACGTTCTCAAGCCGGGCAATGCGAGACTGCTCTTCAGCCGCGTCACTCCGGATGACGTACCGACCATCATCGACGAGTACATCCTTGGCGACCGCGTGCCCAAAGGCCTCGCGTTCGCCTACTTGGGCGACGATCCCATCGACGGAGTTCCCGACCTGAACTCCATGCCGCAGTACTCGTTGCAGCGGCGCATCGCCATGCGAAACGCGGGCCACATCGCCCCGGACGATATCTTGCAGTACGTCGCCAACGACGGCTACGCGGCGCTCGACAAGGCCCTGTTCCAGATGGAGCCGAGCGGCGTGATCGACGACATGAAGGCATCCAACCTCCGGGGCCGCGGAGGCGCGGGCTTCCCGGCAGGACTCAAGTGGAGCTTCATGGTCAACTCTCCAGGGCCGGTCAAGTACATCGCCTGCAACTGCGAGGAGGGCGACCCCGGCGCCTTCAACGACAAGGCCATACTCGAAAGCGATCCACACACGCTGCTCGAAGGGATGATCCTCGCAGGGTACGCCACGGGAGCGACGAACGGCTACGTCTTCGTCCGGCACGGTCACGACGGCCCCATCGACCGCGTGGAGAAGGCCATCGAGGACGCCTACGCTGAGAGCATCCTCGGAAAGAACATTCTCGGAAGCGACTTCAGCTTCGAAATCGAGGTGGCGCTGACCGGCGACTCCTACGTCGCGGGCGAAGAGACGGGAATGATGGAGGCCATCGAGGGCAAGCGCTCCATGCCGCGCTTCAAGCCCCCGTTCCCGGCGGCCGCCGGACTGTGGATGAAGCCGACGACCATCAACAACGTCAAGACCTTCTCGTACGCCCCCCAAATCGTCCTGAATGGTGGGGAATGGTTCTCCAACATCGGCGTCAACAACAGCACCGGCACCGCAATCGCCTGCCTGACCGGCAACGTGACCTATCCCGGCATCTACGAGGTCGAGATGGGCATGACCATGGGCCAGGTCATCGAGGAGATCGGCGGTGGAGTCCCAAACGGCAAGCAGATGAAGCTCCTTCAGACGGGCGGCCCGCTCGGCGGCGTCATCGGGCTCGAAAGCCTCGCCCTCCACATAGACTTCGACGAGATGCAGCAGGCTGGCGCGATGTTCGGATCGGGCGGCATCATCGTAGGGGATGAAGATGCTTCGGTCGTGGACCTGATCCGGGTACTCGTGGCGTTCTGCCAGTACGAGTCATGCGGCAAGTGCTTCCCGTGCAGGCTCGGCATGACACAGCTGCTCGACCAGATCGAGCGGATCGCTCGGTTCGAGGGCAGACCCGGAGACATGGAGGCCTGCGAACGGGTGGGCACGACCATGAAGATCGGTTCCCTCTGCGCGCACGGCCAGCTTGGCTTCAACCCCATTAGCTCGGCCCTCACCCATTTCCGCGAGGAGTTCGAAACGCACATCACGGAACGGCGCGACCCCACCGGCAGGACATCCACGCGGTTCTATTCCCCGAAGACCACCCGCCCCTACGCGGAGGACTTCCAGGGGCCTCAGCCGCTCAAAGTGACCATATAGACGCAATTGGCGCGGTGCCCGGGCACACTTTCGTCACGGCCCCTCATATACGGTTGACACCACTCGGAGTTGCCGAATGGCAGACGACATAACAATCACAATCGACGGGAAGGAAGTAACGGCAAAGCCGGGGACGAATGTCCTGCAAGCAGCCATGGACGCAGGGTTCTACGTGCCCTACCTGTGCTACTACCCGGGCATGAAGTCCTTCGGTGCGTGCCGGATGTGTGTCGTCGAGATCGACGGCCCGCGCGGGACGGCGACCCTGGCGTCCTGCACCGTGCCGGTCGGGCCCGACATGGTAGTGCGCACGAAGACCGACTCCGTAACCGACCTTCGGCGTGGCATCATGGACCTGCTGATATCGGAGCACCCGCACGGATGCCTGAACTGCCACCGTATCGAGCTCTGCGGCCCGGAGGACATTTGTCTGCGTCACGTTGGCGTGAACGACCGCTGCGTCACCTGCCCCAAAAACGAACGTTGCGAGCTCAAGGACACCGTCCGCTGGCTCGAAATGGAGCTCGACACGGACCTAACCTACAACAACCGACACCTGCCGCAGGCCGTGGCCGACCCGTTCTGGGACATGGACTTGAACCTGTGCATCGTGTGCGGCCGATGCGTGCGAATCTGCAGCGAGATCCGAGGCGACGACGCCCTCGCCTTCACCGAACGCGGTGGCAAGGGCCTCATCGGGACATCCCAGGGCACGTCGCTCCTCGAATCGGGATGCGAGTTCTGCGGGGCGTGCATCGACGTGTGTCCCACCGGCGCGCTCGTCGAACGTGTCCACAAGTGGGACAAGGCCGTGAAGAAGGTCACGAGCGTGTGTACCAACTGTCCCGTCGGGTGCAGCGTGACGATGGAGGTCGACAAGCGCAATCGCCTGATCCGCACGGTCGGCGACCGTCACGGCGAGTCGAACCAGGGCCAGCTATGCGTAAAGGGCAAGTTCGGACTCGAGTATGTCAACAGCAAGAAACGCCTCCGAAATGCCCTCGTCCGAGTCGACGGCGAACTTCGCGAGACGACGACCTTGGAGGCTATCGACGCCGTCGCAGAAAAGCTTGCCGAGTTCAAGGGAGACGGCTTTGCCGTAATCGGCTCTGAGCGGAATACCAACGAGGACCTCTACATCGCCCAGAAGTTCGCGCGTACCGTCATGGGCACGAACAATGTCGATGTAGCCTCCAACCTGAGACCTGAGCTATTCCCGTCTCTGGAAGCGATGCTCGGCTACCGCGCCGCCACAAACTCGATCAGCGACCTCGAAGGCTCGAAGTGCTTCCTCGTCGTGTCGAGCAACATCACCGAGGAGCAGAACGTCGCGGCCGTTCCCATCAAGAAGGCGATTAAAGAGGGTGCCAAACTGATCGTCATCGACCAGCGAGAGACTGAGCTTACCCGGTTCGCCGATGTATGGCTGCGCCCACGCCCCGGCAGCGAGACTGCCCTGATCGGCGGGATGCTCCGCGTCATCGTCGACGAGTCGCTCGACGACCACCAATTCCTGGCCGAGAAGTGTGAAGACGTACAGGAATTCAAGAACAGCCTCTGGCGCTTCGACCTGCTTCAGGTCGAGAAGGCGACGGGCCTCCGGCGAGAGGAAGTGCAAGCTGCCGCCCGCCTCCTCGCCACGAACGCCCCGGCGTCGGTCCTGTACGGCCTCGAAACGGTTCATCCGGAGTTACGTGAAGACTGCGTGACCGCCCTCACCAACCTCTGCTTGGCCTCCGGCAATATGTCGCGCCCTTCGACCGGACTCTTCCCGCTCTATCAGGGTGCCAACGAGCAGGGCGCGCGCGACGTTGGAGCGGTCCCTGACTTCCTGCCCGGCTACGTGCCGATCAACGCCGACGATGCGCGCACGGAATTCGAAGGCTTGTGGGAAGCGTCTGTCCCGACCGCCGACGGAATTTCCGTCCGGAAGTTGACGAAGGCAATCGATTCCGGCCGCATACGCGCTCTGATGCTGCTCGGCAACAGCCCGAACTACACGAACGGCGAACTTGGAGACTTTATCGAGACCCTCGGCAAGCTCGAATTCCTGGTCGTGCTCGACTCCTTCACGAGTGAGATCACCGATTCGGCGCACGTCGTCATTCCGTCGGCAACGCTCGCCGAAACCGAAGGTACGGTGACCAACCTGGAACGCAGGGTGCAGTTGGTCTCCCCTGCTCTGGACGTGAAGGGCGAGGAGGACGCCGACTGGCGGTCCATCAGCCGCATCGCGCGGGAGATGGGTTCGGTCGGGTTCGATCACCCCAATTCCGAGGCCGTCTTCGATGAGATCAACAACATCGTCGAAATCTACGGTGGAATCACCTACGAGCGTCTGGCTTTGGGCGGCCTCCAGTGGCCGTGCCTTGCCGCCGACATGTCCGATACCAAAGTCCTCTACGACTACGAGGAACATCGCCCACGGCTTATGCCGATGTCCATGCCGGAGCCTATCGAAGCTCCCGCGCCGGACGCCGAGTACCCGTTGGTCCTCGCAAAGGGCCGTGTGCTGCACGACCCCGACGAAGAGATGACCATCGAGAAAGTGGGCAAACGGAACGTTATCAGGCGGGGCGAGATCATTGATCTGCATCGGCAGGACGGCGAGATGCTCGGCATCCGCGAGGGAGAGTGGGTCGAGGTCGTCTCAGCGAGCCAAACCCTGCGCGGTGTCGCCCGGTTCTCTTCGCCGTTGAGGGGACTGGTTTCCACCACGCTAATCTTCGGCAACAGGATGACCGAGATCGAGGCGTCGAACAGCCCCGACCCGATGCTCAACTTCGGAACGCTCCCCCTGACTCGCGTCCGCGTCCAACGGGCGGAAGTGGCCGCGGCGGCGGCCGACTAGCCCCCGCTGTCACGATGACTTGTCCCCAGTGCCAGCACGAGAACGCCGACGACGCTCGGCTCTGCAGTATCTGTGGGGCTACTCTTCAGGAAATCGACGACGACGAATTGACTGACGCCCCCGTTTCCTCTTACCGCACTCCCGCCGGCCACGAGCCTCCGCCGCTCCCACACGGCGGGTTCGGGGACATTATCCACTTCACGTTTGCGGTCTACGGTGCACACCTCTTGCCTTTCATCTTAATCGCCCTGCTGTCGCAGATCCCTCTCCTGATCGGCGTGACCATGTCGCTGATGGGAATCGGCCCCGTGTTCGTTTTTGACTTCCCGGCTCCCGCAGGCGAAGAGGTCCCGAACCCTCTGGAAATTAGCCTCTGGGTAATCATTGGCGTCCTTCTTTCGTACGCCATCACCACTATTCTCGCAAACGGGGCGATCATTTACGGAACGGGTAGACACTTTCTCGGGCGTCCGGTGCTCGTGCGGCGCAGCTACGAGTACGCTTGGGCGCGCTTTCCCAAGCTGCTCGGAGCCACAATGCTCTTCCTGCTCATCCTGATCGTTCCGTTTGTATTTTCGATTTTCATCATCGGCATCCCGCTGCTGATATTCGCCATCGTCGCCCTGCTCTTCGTCACTCACGCAGTAGCAATTGAACAGCTAGGTCCCACGGATGCCATAAGACGCAGCTGGAACGTTGTACAGGGAAACTGGTGGAGGACATTCGGCAGCTTCATGGGTATCGTGTTGGCGTCTTTAGGTGCTACGCTCATTTTCTCGTTACCGGCAGACATAGTTCTGACCACTGCCTTGGACGGTTTCGGAGTTGTCTTATCTGCATTATTGTCCACTACGTTCTCCATTTTTCTAATCCCGCCATATTTTATCGCGATAACAGCCCTGTACTTCGACATCAGAGTGCGAAAAGAACAGTACACCCATAACGACCTCGCCCGGGAACTGGGAGAACTAGGCCCGGCCGGGCCGCAGTACGACACGGGAGGCTGAATTGCCGTGACCATCACGCCAGCCGGAAAGCGGAGGCCTAGGCCAAAGATCGTCGACACGCGCGTCACGCGTCGCGAGGACATCACTCATGATCTCCTGCTGATGTGGATTGAAAAGCCCAAAGGCTTCACGTTCAAGGCCGGGCAGTACTGCACGATAGGCAGCGACGGAATAGAGCGGGCCTACTCCATCGTCTCAGCGCCCCACGAGGACGATATCGAACTCTTCGTAGAGCTTGTCCCCCCTCCTGAAGGTAACCTCACCCCGCTGATCTGGGACCTACACCCCGGCGATACTGTGACGATCCGACCGAGGGCCAAGGGGATATTTGTCTTCAAGCCCGCCATGCCCAACCAGTTCATGGTGGCGACCGTCACCGGCATCGTGCCCTTCGTCAGCATCCTTCGCGACTACCTGAACTACCACCGTTCGGGACATCATTTCTACGTGCTCCAGGGAGCGAGCTACGTCGATGAGTTCACGTATGACACCGAGCTGCGGCGTCTCGCCGAACAGAACCCCAATCTCATCACGTTCGTCCCGACCATCAGCAGGCCCTCGGAGGAGCAAAACGCAGGATGGACGGGCGAGGCCGGCCGTGTCAACGCGATCGCGCAGAAATACGTCGAACAGTTCGAACTCACGTCCGAAGACACGATCATCTACGCCTGCGGGCACCCAGGCATGATCGAGGACGTCAAGGCCCGGTTTATTCCGCAGGACTTCCGGGTCGAAGAAGAGCGCTTCTGGAAGCAGGACGACTAGTTCGCTGGACTTGCTCCCTTTCTCCCATTCCCTTCCTCCGCTAGAATGGGGACTAACCCCACTCCGTGCGTTGAGCTGAATGTCCACCCCCGCGCGAAAGCAGTACCTCCGCATCAAGAAGCAGCATCAGGACGAGGTCCTGCTGTTTCGCATGGGCGATTTCTACGAGACGTTCGATAACGACGCGCGGCTTATATCCAGGGAGCTCGAAATCGCCCTCACGTCGCGCGAGATGGGCAAGGGCGAGCGCGTACCCCTCGCAGGCATTCCGTACCACGCTCTCGACGGCTACCTTGCCAAGCTCATAAAAAAAGGCTTCCGCGTCGCGATCTGCGAGCAGACCAGCGACCCCGCGGCATCGCGGGGCATCGTAGACCGCGAGGTCGTTCGCGTCGTAACGCCAGGCACCGTGATCGAGGACTCGGTCCTCGACCGGAAGGCCAACAACTACCTGGCAGCCGTCGTCACCGGTGGCGACAGGGCCGGGCTGGCCTACGTGGACATCACGACGAGCGAGTTTGCGACCAGCGAGTTTCTCGCCTCTCACCTCGCAGTCGAGCTGGCCGGTCTGGAAGCGGCCGAACTGCTCGTCGCCGAAGGAGACCTCCCGCTAGATACCGGCGACGGACGGACGGGAAGCGAGGACAACGGTTCGATAACCACCGTCTCAGTGGACATGTTCAACGAGGACTGGGCCCGCGAGGCTCTCCACAACGCCTTCGGAGTCACGTCCCTGGAGGGGTTCGGGTGCGAGCGCCTGCCGCTGGCGGTCCGGGCCGCCGGGGCCATCGTCCGATACCTCGAAGACCACCGGAGCGGTGCTCTCGGACAGCTGGACGCACTGTACACCTACTCCACCGAGTCGTACATGGTCCTGGACCCGCAGACTCGCCGCAACCTCGAACTCTTCGAGGGAGGACGCTGGGGCGGAGACGCCGGGGCGTCGCTGCTTGCGGTGCTTGACCGCACCAAGACCTCGATGGGGGCGCGTCAACTTCGCCGCTGGGTAGGGCGGCCCCTTCTCAACGTGGCCGAGTTGACCAAGCGGCAGGACGCGGTCGAGTGGTTCCATCGCAGCGCCGTCCGCCGTGGCCGCGTGACCGCTGTGCTCCAAAAGATCGCGGACATCGAGCGACTCATCAACAAGGTGAGCGCCTCCGCCGCGACCCCGCGCGACGTGGTCGGTTTGGGCAGCAGCCTCGCAGCCGCGCCGGAGATATGGGACATCCTCGGCGAGGATGAGGACGCGCCAACGGTCGCATGGCTCACGAATGACGTCCACGACGCGTCGGAGACCGTCGACCTCATCGGCCGGGCAATCACCGACGATCCGCCGCTCAACGTCGGAGACGGCGGTGTAATGCGACAAGGCTTTTCCGCCGACCTCGACAGGCTGCGCAATTCGTCGCGGGAGGCGCAGGACTACATCGCGTCGCTGGAAAAGACCGAGCGCGAGCGGACGGGCATCAAGTCCCTGAAGGTCGGGTACAACAAGGTGTTCGGCTACTACATCGAGATCAGTAGGACGAACCTGCCGCAGGCCCCCGATGAGTACATCCGCCGCCAGACCTTGGTCAACGCCGAACGGTTCATCACCCCGCAGATGAAGGAGTACGAGTCGCTCATCCTCAATGCACAGGAGCGCATCTCGGAGTTGGAGTCGACGCTCTTCCGGCAGGTCTGCAAGCAGATCGCGGACGCAGCCGGCCCGATCATGACCGTTGCGCGGGCGGTCTCGCAGGTCGACGCCTTCGCCTCTCTGGCCGAAGTCGCCGAGCGGCAGGGATACGTCCGGCCCGAACTGAACGAGGGAGACACCATTTCTATCGTGCAGGGACGGCATCCCGTCGTCGAGCGGACAATCGACGCGGGGAAATTCGTGCCCAACGACATCCGGCTTTCCACCCGCGACGAGCAGGTCATCATGCTCACCGGCCCGAACATGGCGGGCAAATCGACCTTCATCCGGCAGGTCGCGGTTATCACGCTCATGGCGCAGATCGGCAGCTTCGTCCCCGCCGACTCGGCGACCGTTGGAGTCGTCGACCGCATCTTCACACGCGTCGGCCTCCAGGACGACCTCTCGACCGGACAGTCCACTTTCATGATCGAAATGCTGGAGACGGCGACCATTCTGAATCACGCCACGCCCCGGTCGCTCGTCATCCTGGACGAGATAGGACGCGGAACGAGCACCTACGACGGGCTGGCCATCGCGCGAGCAGTGGCGGAATTTATCCACAACCACCCCCGCGCAGGCTGCAAGACCCTCTTCGCCACTCACTACCACGAGCTGACGCAGTTGGCCGACGTACTGCCGAGGGTGCGGAACTACAACGTCGCCGTCGCTGAGGAAGACGGCGAGGTCGTATTCCTTCACCGAATCGTGCCGGGCGGGGCCGACCGGAGCTACGGTGTGTACGTCGCGCGACTGGCCGGTATGCCCGCCGCCGTCGTCAATCGCGCGTGGGAGGTCCTCACGGAGCTGGAGGGAAAGTCATCGTCTCCTGCGGCAAACGGACGCCCCTCACCTCCTGCCGTAGAGGCCCAACAGCTTTCGCTCCTGCCCACGACATCCCCGGTCATCGACGAGTTGCTGGCCCTCGACATTTCGTCCATGACCCCTCTGGAGGCGATCACCAAGCTGTACGAGATCCAAGAGCGCGCCCGGTAGAAAACTTGGATAGCCGATCTCCAAGTCTGTCATTCCGACCGCAGAGAGAAATCCACTACTAATTACAACTGCGCTGCAATTCCTTTAGGTGCACACGCAGGGGAGGAGCCCATATCGTCATTGCTACGAAAATGAACGATATAACCCTCACATCGTCATTCCCGCGAAGGAAGGTCACCCCGTACCTAGATACGGGGCGGGAATCCAATATCCACCCTGCGATCTCCGCGCCCTCTGGGGTGATTCGACATGCCAATTTTCATACCCCTTATGTGCCCTTCACGTGGCCATGGTGAATCCCGCGAAAAGCCTGCCCCGTAACCCGATACGGGGGAACCCTTTGCACAACTGCCATACCGGCGAAGGCCGGTATCCAGAGGGGCGAGTGCGCAGGTTGGCTGGCGTCGTTTCCAATTCCCCATATCCCCCCGTCCGGTAAGTTATGAAAAAGTTTCCGAAAGCGGGAATCCATAAGGGGCAGCCGGCGAAGACATGGTGACATCCCAGCGAATGAATTGGCATAAGATGCTGTGACCTCGTCACGAGGCCGTTCCGGTTGTGGGGTACCTCTTGGAGGGTGTGGACTTTGGATTCCTCACTCCGAAGTAATAGGTTCCTCCAACCAGTTCCCAATTGGTTTCATCTCCCCTTGTATGCGTAGCTGATATCGCCTTCAGTAACTCTTGTGCCTTCCCATCCAATCCTTCACAATCGCACGCACAGTGTGGGGTTAATTGTGGGAAGGTATGGGATCACTTGAGACGCGAGAGGGAACATGGCGAAGCTCACGGCGACGAAGATCAAGACGTTTCGTGATAAGGGCCGTTACGGTGATGGTGATGGTCTCTTTCTCAATGTCACGGCGACAGGAACCAAGTCCTGGGTTCAGCGTGTGGTGGTACATGGCCGCCGGCGTGATATCGGGTTGGGAGGGTATCCGGCCGTTTCGCTGGCTGAGGCGCGAGAACGATGCGCGGACAACCGCAAGTCCATTGCTGGCGGGCTTGATCCCATCGCGGAAAAGCGTAAACCCACCGTAGCAACGTTCAGAGAAGCTGCAGAGACCGTTCACGAGATGAACATACCACGTTGGAGGAGCGGGAAGCATGCCAAGAGCTGGCTGCGGATGCTTGAGCGCTACGCCTTCCCCGTCATTGGCGACATGCCCGTCGACCGGGTAGACCGCACCGACGTGCTGACAGTCCTCAAGCCAATATGGACGACAAAGCCGGAGACCGCGCGCCGGGTCCGACAGAGAACGAGAATGGTCTTTCGCTGGGCTATGTCGCACGGTTTTATTGACCACAATCCGGCTGGAGAAGTCATAGACGGCGCGTTGCCGACGATGCCGCACGTCAGAGAGCACTTCCGTTCACTACCCTATCAGGAGGTGGGAGCAGCGCTCAAGACCGTCGAGGCGTCCGGCGCGTCCTTGTCCGTCAAACTCTGTCTCCGGTTCCTCGTGTTGACGGCAGCCCGTTCCGGGGAGGCTAGGGGTGCAACCTGGGACGAAATCGACCTGGAGGCACGGACATGGAGGATACAGGGGGCACGCATGAAGGCGGGCGTCGAGCATCGAGTACCTCTCAGTGAGCAGGCACTAGCTGTGCTGGATCAGGCATACCTGTTACGCGATGAGTCCGGGTTGGTGTTCCCTTCACCACTGAAGCGTGGTCGGACTCTTAGCAACATGACGCTCACGATGATACTAGGTTCAACCGGCCTTGCCGAACGAGGTACTGTTCACGGGTTTCGCAGCAGCTTCAAGAACTGGAGCATGGAAATGACGAATAAGCCGTGGGCAGTTGCGGAGGCGGCGCTTGCTCACACCCTGGGTAATTCGACCGAACAAGCCTACGCACGCTCGGACCTGTACGAGCGACGCCGTGCACTCATGCAGGCTTGGGCGGACTACGTGACAGCAGACAGCAGAGAGAGTAACTCTTTCAAGTCGTAAACTGTTTTTTGTCATTGGCAATCGGAGGTGGCACGTCCGGTCTCGGCCACCTCTCAATTCCCGCGACTTAGAAACTATCTCAAAATCATAGCGCACAAATGCCTTGAGCGGTTTATGAGGTGATTCGTATGGTTTCTCCAAGAACATTTGGAGGAACTTCGTGAACAACCGAGAGGGCTTGGAAACCATATGGGAAGCGCCGGACGAGCTTTGGGAACTCATTGGGCCTATCATCTTGGAGGCAGACCCTCCGAAAGTCAGAGGCCGCAAGCGGGCTGACCCCAGACAGATGCTCAACGGCATCATTTTCCGCTTGCGCAGCGGGTGCCAATGGAACCGATTGCCGAAAGAACTGGGGGACGACAGCACAATCCATCGCACCTTTCAACGGTGGGTGGAACTGGGTGTCTTGCGCCGAATATGGGGAGCCTTGGTGGAACAGTGCGAAGAGTTGGGCGGCGTGGACTGGGAATGGCAGGCGGCAGACGGGGCCATGGGCAAGGCACGTTTGGGGGGGATCTGATTGGACCCAACCCAACGGATCGCGGCAAGGCTGGCAGCAAGCGGAGCCTGCTTGTGGAAGGACAGGGCGGCCCATTGAGCATTGTGGTTGCCGGAGCCAACGCCCACGACGCCACGTTGTTGGATGAGACCCTGGAGGCGATTGTGGTCGAACGTCCGCAACTCACCGAGGATGACCCACAGCACCTGAGCTTGGACAAGGGGTATGACAATCCTTCGGGTCGTCGAGCCGTCGCCAGACACGGCTATCGGCCACACATCCGACGCATCGGCGAGGAGAAGTTGGACGGTTCTGGGCGCAAGCGGTATCCTGCGCGCCGGTGGGTTGTGGAACGGACTGATAGCATGGCTCTCCAAGTGCCGTGCTGTTCTGGTACGCTACGACAAAAAGGCGTCGAACTACATCGGATTGCTGCAGCTTGCGTGCGCACTCCTGTGGTTCCGTCGCCAATGGCGACTTGCCATTTTGAGATAGTTTCTTAGTGATACTTCGGCCCTAGGTTCCCAACCGTCCTGAGGATAGTCGGCGTAGGGTCTCCTTCACTGCAAGTGAGGACGTTTACGGATGAACACAAGCTGGATTGCTCTTTGGGCCTGTAGTTCGACACAAGAGGGTAGGTCAATTCGACGGACACTACGCCCCACAGCGTTGCATATTGCTGACCGGTTCGAGTCCCCTTAGGTGGGCTAGAGGGGACTGTACTGCGAACTTTTCGGCATGTGGTTTCAATATAAGAGTAACCAGAGCGTCTAGCCCTCGTACCTATCAGAACATGTCTGGGCCACGCTGTCTGCCGGGATCCGGTGAAGATCAGCCCGCCGAACTAGACAAGGACCGAGAGCTTTCACGCTAAGGTTCGAACTAGAATTCTGAAGACGGCGACTGATAAAACGACAACGGCCTGGCCAAAATGATTGCTGTGCACAAGCACTGGTTCCACCACTCAGTGCTTTCCGAGTTGCAAACCTGGCCAACACGGAGCCTTCAGATCGCTTAGGAATCCGTGCAAACCTGTAGGTCTAGACCTTCGAGATCGCTGTCTCCAATGGCCGCCAGTCCGGCTGGTACGCAGCCGGTGAGTCGGTTGCCGGCAAACCGCCAACGAATAAGGTTGTGCAATTCACCTAGCTCTAGCGGAATCTCTCCAGTCAAGCCGTTCTGCGAGACATCCAGGATTTCAAGGGCGGAAAGGTTACCTAGCGAGGACGGTATCCTCCCGGTCAGTTGGTTGTCCGACAGGTGAAGCCATTGCATGCGAGTGAGGTGGCCCAACTCTTCTGGTATTGTTCCCGTCAAGCGATTTCCCTTGAGATTGAGCCGCTCTAGTCTGGCGAGTGTGCCCAAGTCCGGTGGTATCTCCCCGCTCAACTGGTTAGAAGAGAGAGTCAGCCCTGTGAGTTTGGAGAGATTAGCCAACTCTTTTGGTATCTGGCCACTCAACTGGTTTCCGCCGAGCTGCAGGACTTCTAGGGTCGATAGACTGCCTAGCTCCGAGGGTATCTCACCGCTCAACTGGTTTCCTACGAGTTCCATCCAATAAAGGTTTGGCAGGGTACTCAACTCAGGCGGAATCTCGCCGCTCAAATGGTTCGAGGAGAGGCTCAGTGATTCAAGGTTTGCGAGATTGCTCAACTCGGGCGGTATCCCGCCGCTCAGCATGTTCTGGCTGAGTATAAGATCTTCCAGACGTGACATACTGGCCAGTTTAGGAGGTATCTCCCCGGTTAGCTGGTTTGTGCTAAGTTGCAGAGAACCCAGATTTGCGAGGTCACCTAATTCGTGCGGTATCTCACCACTCAACTGGTTCTGGCTAAGATTAAGTGATTTCAGGCTGGAGAGGTTGCCCAACTCTGACGGGATTTCTCCAGTAAGCTGGTTCTCAAAGAGAATGAGGGCTTCCAATTTGGAGAGGTTGCCCAACTCTGACGGGATTTCTCCGGTTAGCTGGTTTTGAAAGAGAAAGAGGACTTCCAATCTGGAGAGCCTGCCCAACTCAGGAGGTATCTCTCCACTCAATTGGCTTCGACGGAGATCGAGCTCCCTTAGATTGGTTAGGTTGCCGAATTCCGGTGGTATTGCCCCACTTAACTCGTTGAAGGAGAGATTAAGGTATTCAAGGTTAGAGAGGGCACCTAGCTCAGGAGGGAGTTGTCCTCTAAGGCGGTTTTCCGAGAGAGTCAGCGTCAAGAGATTGGAGAGCCTTGCCAGCTCAGGTGAAATCTCTCCGACTATCTCGTTCGTGCAGATATCCAGGACTTCCAGGTTCTCTAGTTTGCCGAGTTCTGAGGGCACTGACCCGACCAATCGGTTTTGGAACAGCCATAGATTCCGCAAGGACGATAGACTGCCCAATTCCGCCGGAATCTCTCCGGTCAGCTGATTGCGACTCAGGTCCAGACTCTCAATGCTAGGTAGGTCGCCGAGTTCGGGCGGTATCCTCCCGGTAAGCTCGTTTCTATTGAGACGCAACACTAGCAGACTGTCCAATCCGCCTAGTTCTCCAGGTATTGAACCGCTCAACTGGTTGTTCTGAAGGTCCAACAATTCCAGTCTAGTGAGGTCGCCCAAACGTGACGGAATGGCGCCGGTGAACTGATTCCCTGCGAGATTCAGCTCTCGCAGATGGGTGAGGTTGCCAACCTCGGACGGTATCGCGCCTGTCAAGAGATTGTGGCCAGGGCCTCTATAAACTGAGCAATTCGGGGTCGGTTTGATGCACTCGGGTGTGAGAGTCTCAAGATCCAGCACTTGAAGGTATGCCAGTTCGGTCAGTTGCACAGGTATCGTACCGGTCAGGTTCTTGTTCTTGAGGCGTAGATGTGTAACACGTCCCGGCGTCCCCCCAACGGTAACTCCTTCCCACCGCGTTATTGGAACGTCCACCGACCAGTTCAGGCTGGAGACATCTGCCCAAGTGTTCATTGCCGCCAGCAGCAACTCGCAGTCGGACACGAGTCCGGGGTTTTGGGTCGGTTCGGGCACAGCGGGGCCGGAAGAACAGTCGCAGAACGGCAGACCGAGAAGCGCCAGGTCGTTCCCTGGCACATCCTTCAGTCCCGCCGGAATGCACCCCGTCAACTCATTGTTGGCAAGATGTAGCCAGATCAATTCGGGGAGCATCCCCAATTCTGATGGTAACTCGCCGGTCATCTGGTTGTCGTTAAGTACCAACACTTGTAGGTACGTGAGGTTGCCGAGTTCAGAAGGGATGCCTCCGGTCAGTTGGTTTTCACTAAGCCACAACTGTCGAAGGTAGGAAAGCTTGCCTATCTCCTTCGGTATCCTGCCAGCCAGGTGGTTCTTACTAAGCCATAACTGTTGAAGGTTGGAAAGGTTGCCTAACTCCGAAGGCGCCTCGCCTTCCAACTGATTGTTCGCCAAGGACAGACGGAGCAAATTCGACAACCTACCCAGTTCCGGCGGTATGGGCCCGCTCAACTCGTTCACCCCAAGCCAAAGCTGTTCTAAATTTGCGAGGTTCCCAAGTTCTATCGGTATGGGTCCGCTCAACTCGTTTCTGTCAAGATTCAACTCCAACAAGCCGGAAAGATCACCCAGCTCCGGGGGTATCGCACCGGTCAACTGGTTCTGAGGAAGCGACAGTACCTGTAGATTGGCAAGGCGGCCCAATTCGACAGGTATCTCACCCGACAATTGGTTATCGAAGAGCTCCAGCCGTTCCAGCTTGGAAAGTCTACCCAACTCCGGTGGTACCTTGCCGGTCAGTTCATTCTCCCGAAGCACTAACTGTTCTAGATTGGCGAGGCTCCCCAATTCAGGAGGTATCTGCCCACTCAACCGGTTCCAACTGAGGTCTAGTTCTTTCAGGTTTGGCAGGGAGCCCAGTTCCGGCGGTATGGGCCCGTTGAATCCGTTCCCCCAAAGCGCCAGTTGTTCCAGTTTGGCGAGGCCTCCCAATCCCGGAGGTATCGGGCCATCTAACTCGTTTCTGCTAATGTCCAGTATTTTGAGATTGGTTAGGCTGAACAGTTCCGACGGCATAGTTCCCGTGAAGAAGTTATAGGCCAGTTTCAACTCAACAAGCTTGCTTAGGCTACCCAGTTCTAATGGTAGCTCACCGAATAGGAGATTGTGTGAGAGGGATAGTGTCCGCAAGTTGGTGAGGCTGCCAATTTCCAACGGCATTGTCCCAGTGAAATAGTTATCGGAGAGCCGCAACGATTCCAGATTCGAAAGGCGGGCCAGTTCCGTTGGCACGGGCTCTTCCAAGCCATTACAGCAGAGGTCCAATTCTCGCAAGTTGGCGAGATTGCCCAGTTCTGGAGGTATGGGACTTCGCAGCCGATTCCCACCAAGATCCAATTTTCTGAGGTTGGATAAGTTGCCCAGTTCCTGCGGGATGGTACCGGTCAAGCTCTGATCTCCACCTCCCTCTGGGTTGCTCCGTTGTCCACTTCCGTTGAGGTCTAGTACTCGCAGATTTGATAGGTTGCCCAATTCTCTGGGAATCGGTCCGTCCAACCAATTGTCATAGATGTACAACTCCCGCAGGTTGGATAGGCTGCCTAGTTCCTTTGGTATCATCCCCCGTACAAAGGTTCCGCCGATGCCCAGCGATTCTAAGCTGGAAAGATTGCCCAGTTCAGGAGGAATATGTCCTCCCAGCTTGTTGTTAGAAAGCGAAAGCGCGGTTAGTCTCGATAGATTGCCCAGTTCTGGAGGAATGTCGCCTCTCAACTCGTTGTTAGAGAGCGAAAGTGTGGTTAGCTTAGACAAGTTGCCCAGTCCAAGAGGAATCTCACCCATCAAGTCGTTGTGAGAGAGCAGCAGGATTGTCAGTTCGGTGAGACGGTCCAGTTCCGCAGGTATCGTGCCGGTCAAGCCACTTTCGACTAATGACAGGGAAGTAACCCTGTGCTGCGTTGGATCGACCGAGACTCCTCCCCACTCCGCTTCGATGCGCTGGGAATGACATGTGCCGAGACTGTGTGGAGGTCTAGGTAGGGGCGTTGATTGACTTATCTTCCTATAAATGCTAAAAGTGAGGGTAGACTGGACGAATCGGACTTGGAGTGCAGGAGATTAAGCACCTTTCAAGAGGAGAATTTTCATGCGAAGAATACTTTGGAAGATAAGAGGGATAGCGGCCCTCGTGGTTATCGTCACCACGGTCGCTGCCCTTGGCTGTGAGTCTTCGGAAGAGCCTGAACAGCCCATACCGGCGGCAAGGGCAGCACCGGCGGCCCCGGCCGTGGCCCCGGCTGAGGCCCAGACAGTAGAAGTAGCAGCTCCACAGGCCCAGCAGCTGCCCGCGCCGGCAGCACCGGCCAGGCCGGCAGCCCTACCGGTTGCCGCCATGGGAGCGGGCGTCGTTGGGGCTGCGCCGTCAGCCGCCGAACGGCAAGGCGAAGACCCAACCGACGCCATGGCGGACTTCGTGTATATGGCCCCGCAACTGGAACCGGGCGCGTATCCCTCCCACCAGTGGGGCGGGCCGATACCGACCAAATTTACGGAGTCTCCGCAGTCGGCCGCGTTGGTCAGGTCCGGGGACATCCTCCCGGTGGCAGAGCGGCTGCCTGTGCATGAGGACATCTGGGTCATTGCCCCGTATGACGAGATCGGCGTGTACGGCGGAATGATGCGGATCACGAGTTCCCAGTTGAAGACGCTCGACCACCTGGCGGTCACCAGCCTCGTCAACGGCGACCCGACCGGCACCAGCGAGCCTCGCCTGATCAAGGGCTGGGAAGTGAGCGACGACGGCCGGAAGTACACGTTCACCAACCGCCGTGGCGCGCGATGGTCGGACGGATACCCGATGACCATCGAGGACGTCAGGTTCGCGATGGAAGACCTGATGTTCAACGAGGGCGACGTCAATCCCGCCTCTCGAATACCCGCGGAACTCAAGTCACAGATAACCGGCAACCGGGCCCGTTTCGCCGTCGTCGACGACGTGACGTGGACGGTCGAGTTCGACGACCCGTATTACGACCTTGCGAGCTCCCGGCACATGTGGGGATCATCCAAGACGCGGGGATGCCCGCGCTGCTACTACGCGCCTTCCCACCTCTATAAGCGCTTCCACCCGAAGTACAACGCGGAGGAGATAGACGCCCTTCTGGCGCAGTACGAGCAAGACAATGTCCGCGGTCTGTTTAACCTCCTTCGGAATATCCGCTCAGGCCCCGGTCATGACTGGCGACAGACCGGACCGATACCAACGGAGTTCGACCCGAGCTTCATCTATAAGGGCGACTTCTACGCCGCGGCCATGTCGGAGTTGATCCAGACGCGGTGCTGTGAGGGCGGCCGCGCAGCGACGCGGAACCACTACTTCATGGGCGTCGACCCCGAGGGTAACCAGCTCCCGTACATTGACGGGCAGATCCTCATTCGCACCGAGGACCGCACTGCCGGCGTGTTCCGCGCTATGAACGGCGAGAACGACTACTTCGGCGGCGATATGATTCTGGGTGAACTGCCCCTGTACATGGCGAACATGGAGAAGGGCGACTACAGCGTCTACATCTTCCGGTCGCCCGCCGGGACGGACTCGGCGACGGCAGTCCAGAATGAGTTCGTGCAAGATCCCGAGATGGGACAGCTTCTTCGCACGAAGGACTTCCGCAAGGCGCTCTCGATAGCCGCCGATCGCAACGAAATGAACCAGATCGTGGCAAGCGGCATCGGGACGCCGCAGCAGTGGATACCCCACCCGATCACGCCATACTACCCCGGCAAGGAATATGCAGACCTCGACGCCGGACACGATCTCGAAGGCGCCATGGCGCTCATGGAGAAGATGGGCTATTCGGACGCCAACGGAGACGGCTACCTCGACCGTAAGGACGGGAGCGGCCCGCTTTCGCTGCACTACGTAGCCAGTCCCACCTACTTCCCTCACCTCGAGGTCCTGCAGGACCATTGGGGCAAGCTTGGGATCAAGGTGACAATTGACGAGGGCGGCTCCGGCTTCGGCAGCGCGCGAAAGGAAGACCCCGACCTCCCGTTCGAGCACCACATCTCGCTCTACTCCATGAACCAGTGGACGGTGCAGTGGACGCGCGCCTTCGCAGGTACGGGCGGAAGTCCGCTTGGCGCGGCAATGGGCAACTACTGGGCGTCGTTCGGAGAGACCGGAATGGCCCCGACGGGCGGAGATTCGCTGTACATGGACGCTTACGGCAACATGGCGGCGGCTGGCAACTACCCAGCGGACATCACTGGCAACATCAAGCGACAGCAGGACATCTGGCGGACAGGCATCCAGACGGGACCGGTGCTGCATCCTGAGCGCGTCGAGATGGGCAAGGAGTTCTGGCGGATCAGCGCCGAGGAGAAGTACAACATCGGCTACCTGGCCTTCATGGGGATATTCCGAGGCATGACGATGAAGCGCAACAACCTGCGCAACGTGCCGAAGAACCACGTCGCCCTCGAGGCGAAGGGTATCCTGGGCGCGTACTACTTCGAGGACGGCCTCGACAACATCAACAACCCTGGCAACAGGTCGCAGAAGTACAAGAGCGTCCACTTCCTCGACCCGGATTATTGGACACAGTAGACCGAACGGACAGATAGGTCAAGCGAGAGGCCCGGGGCGAATTGCCCCGGGCCTCTTTGTTATCGTGTGAACCGCCGTGCGTCAGGCGCGTTAGGTTACCGCTTGGAGAACTGCTCCTTCTTGCGGGCGCGCTGGAGGCCGTACTTCTTGCGTTCCTTCTCGCGGGAGTCGCGGGTCAGGAAGCCGCCTCGCTTCAGGGTTGCGCGAAGGGAGGGGTCCATCGCCAGCAGGGCACGGGAGATGCCGTGTTTCAGGGCGCCGGACTGGCTGACGACACCACCTCCCGACACCTTCGCCACGACTCTCACCTGACCGAAGGTGTCCGTCGCCTCAAGGGGCGAGCTAATGATGTCCTGCCACGATTTCCATGGATAGCTCTCCTCCATGGGCTTGCCGTTGACGACGATCGGTCCGCGCTCCACGTAGAGCCGGACGCGTGCGACGGAGCTCTTTCGACGCCCCGTCCCGTAGTAATACTGCTGCGATACCACCTGTGTTGTCCTCCTCGCCCCCTCTCTGTCTCTCTCCCCCGGCGGGGGAGAGATCGTCACCTTCCCCTACCGAGAATCCGGCTATAGGGAGAGGTTTCTTTCGTCCTTCCCCTGCCGGGGGAAGGATCAAGGAAGGGGGGTCTCCTTTCTCGCGTTGAACTGTGCTTCGTGGGGGTGATCCGGGCCGGCGTATACCTTGAGGCGGCGGATCATCTGCTTTCCGAGCCTGCTCTTCGGCAACATCCCCTTGACGGCGTGGGTGATCGCGTCACCGGGCTTCTTCTCCAACAGGGTTCCCAGCCGTTGTTCCTTCAGGCCGCCGTGGTAGCCGCTGTACCGGTAGTACATTTTCTGTTCGAGCTTCTTGCCGGTGACGGAGACCTTCTCCGCGTTCACGACGACCACGAAGTCGCCGCTATGCAGATAAGGCACATATGTCGGCTTATGCTTGCCCATGAGCAGGGTCGATATTTCCGAGCAGACGCGGCCCAGGGTCTGGCCCTCAGCATCGACGACGTGCCACTCGGGAGCTGCGTTCGGATTTGTTGCCGTTGCCATTGTCAATTTCCTTCAGATAGCTTACCAGAATCTCCGTATTGGACGCTAACGAGACACAAACCTTGAGGCGGCATTGCACGGGCCACAACCCCTGCGATGGGACTCTCCAGAAGCCGGCGCACGTCCTCACCCGTCAGCTTACACAGTCCTACATCCACCAGCGCTCCCGCCATTCGCCGTACCTGATGCGGGAGGAAGGCGTTTCCTGTCACCTCAATTCGGATGGTCTCATCGTCCTCCGTTATGTCGATAGCGAATATCTCTCGGACAGTGCTCGCGTCGGGCCGTTCGAGCGGCCCCGAGAACCGGGCGAAATCGTGTATCCCCTTGAACCCTGCGACCGCCTCTACCATTCGCCCCACATCGAGCCGTCGTCCCAGGTGGTAGGTCGTCCTTCTTCGGATCGGCGACCGCGTTACGCCGCAGTGGATCGTATATACATACGTCCTTGCGATGGCGCACCGTCGCGGATCGAAGGTATCGGCGACCCGATGGGCCTCTTTCACCGCAATGTCGTCCGGGAGGTGGCTGTTGAGGGCTCGGACGACGACTTCGGTCGGATGGCCGGCGTCCGAATCGAAGACGACCACCTGGCCGGTGGCATGGACGCCCGCGTCGGTGCGTCCTGCGGCCTTGATTCGGACGGTCTCGCCGGTGAAGCGAGCTATAGCTTTTTCAATTTCCTCCTGCACCGTTCGTGCGTTCTTTTGGAATTGGAACCCGCTGTACCGGGTCCCGTCATACTCGACGACCAGTGCGTACCTCAATGTACTGTCTACGCACTACGCGATTCGTATCATTCCCCTACTCCACCAGTTCCAAGCGCGCCATCGGGGATGCGTCGCCCTTGCGGGGGCCGATCTTGATGATGCGGGTGTAGCCGCCGGGTCGCTCGTCGAACCGGGGGCCGATCTCGTCGAAGAGCTTGGCTGTGACCTTCTCGTCGGTGAGGAAGGAGGCCGCCATACGTCTCTGGTGGAGCGTGCCCTTCTTGGCGCGAGTGATGACCTTCTCGGCGAGGCGCTTGACCTCTTTCGCCTTCGGCTCGGTTGTCCTTATGGATTCGTGACGCAGGAGGTCGGTGACGAGGCCCCGCAGCATCAACATGCGGTGGGCGGTCCCACGACCGAGCTTGCGTCCTGCAACTTTGTGTCTCACGGTCGATTCTCCCTAGCTCTCCGTTTCCTCGGTCTCCGATTCCTCGGCCTCCGGCGCTTCTTCCTGCGCCTCCAAGAGGTCGGGGTCGAGCTCCGGGGGCAGGAGGTCGAATGTGCGAAGCCGCTCATACAACTCGCTCAGCGACTTCTCTCCGAAGTTTCTGATCTGCAATAGCTCCGTCTTGCTCATCTCGAGGACTTGCCCGACTTTGTCGATGCTCGCGCGCTTGAGGCAATTCAGGGTCCGCGACGAAAGATCGAGTTTCTCCACGGGTGTGTTGTACTGCTCAGGCGTGAGAGTGAGAACGACCGGAGTGGTCAGCTGGCCGTCGGCTGCGCCCTTTTGGGCGTTGGCGAACAGGAAGAACTTCTCGACCAGCACGTTGCCGGCATCGCGAAGAGCTTCCAGCGGCGAGATGGACCCGTCGGTCCATATCTCGATGATGAGACGTTCGAGGTTGGTGCGCTGTCCGACGCGCGTGTCCTCGATGCTGTAGTTCACCTTCCTAACGGGGGTGAATATGGCGTCGACCGGGAGAACGCCG
Organism: Dehalococcoidia bacterium; assembly: GCA_965247555.1. Lineage (GTDB taxonomy): Bacteria > Chloroflexota > Dehalococcoidia > Lucifugimonadales > VXLM01 > VXLM01. Next base: position 2,202,967 of record CBDFHR010000009.1, read on the forward strand.
ATGGGAGCACCGTCGCCCTCCGAGGCCTCGGCGTACCCGATGCCCCTCTCGACGTTGAGCTCAATCGAGAGCCGCGCCTCATCGGAGTCGAGGGTGGCTATGTGCCACTCGGGGTTCACGACCTCGAAGTCGGACGAGGCCATAATGTCGCCCGCGGAGACCTCACCCTGTCCGGCAACTTCGAGTCGCAGCTTGCCCTGGCGGTCGACCTGCGAGCGCAGTCGAACACCCTTGATGTTCAGAAGGATGTCCGACACCTGCTCCTTGACGTGATCTATGGTCGCGTACTCGTGGAGGACTCCTTCGATCTTGACGGACGTGACGGCGGCCCCCTTCAGCGAGCTGTAGAGGACTCGTCGAAGCGGGTTGCCGAGTGTCATGCCGTAGCCCTGCGGCAACGGTTCGATGACGAACTTGCCATACCGCTCATCCTCGGTATCGACCGTGATCAGCGGTATGGGCTCCGGCTCCGGCTCCTCGATCATCGTCTCCGGGGCGGCAAAGGTGTGGAAATCTATCATATGTCGCAGTTACTCCTCTCGATGGTCGCCGAGGGATATCCCTCGGTCCGGCAGGCGTCCTGAGCCGAACTACCTGGAGTAGAACTCCACGATGAGCCTCACGTCTATGCCAGTGTTAATCTCGGACGGCTCGGGCAGCGACAGCACCTCGCCGGTTAGCGTGGCGGGTTCCAGCTTGAGCCAGGTCGGCACCGGTCGCTTCGGAATGCCGTCCGTGAGGGCCTCGACGAATCCGGGCGTGGAGTCGTCAGTAACCCTCCGCCACGTGACGGTGTCGCCGGGTCGAACCCGAAAGGACGGGATGCTGACCTTTCTTCCGTTGACGTTGAAATGCCCGTGGTTGACGATCTGTCGCGCCTGAGGCCGTGAATCGACGAACGACAGGCGATAGACGACGTTGTCGAGCCGCTGTTCGAGCAGCTGGAGCAGCACGTCGCCGGTTACGCCCTGGCTTTCGCGGGCATCGGCAAAGTAATTCTTGAACTGTCGCTCCAAGACGCCGTAGGTGAATCGCGCCTTCTGCTTCTCGCGCAGCTGGAGTGACCAGTCGGTAGGCCGACGGGGGCGGCGTGTGCCCTGGTCTCCGGGCGGACGACGGCGTCGCTCGACTCCGCACTTGGAGGAGTAGCATCGGTCGCCCTTGAGGAAGAGCTTGTCTCCAATGCGTCGGCATTGGCGGCATACGGCTTCGGTGTATCGTGCCATGTGTGTCTGTCCGTTTCTCCTTGCGTTTCAGTTCCGTGCGGCCGGTGGGTCTACACCGTCTCTACACGCGCCGGCGCTTTCGGGGCCTGCACCCGTTGTGGGGGATGGGGGTAACGTCTCGAATGCTCGTGACGAGGATGCCGGCGGCGTTCAACGCCCGCACGGCGGCCTCACGTCCGCCCCCCGGACCTCGAACGAGTGCTTCGACCTGCCGAATTCCATGATCCATGCCCTTGCGAGCGACGTCCTCTCCGGCCCTCTGGGCGGCAAACGCCGTGGACTTCCGGGAGCCGCGGAAGGTCCCCAGCGACCCGGCGCTGCTCCAGGCGATCACGCTGCCCTGCGGATCGGTGAGTGTGATGATGGTGTTGTTATAGGTCGACTGGATGTAGGCTCGACCCACGGGTACGGACTTTCGTTCCCGTCTTCGTGTTCTTGGCGCTCTCGGCATGGTTCTCCTCTCGAATTGCTGAATGGTCGGGCTATCGACGCTGCGAAATCGTCCTACTACTTCTTGGCGATTTGCCGCTTGCCGGCGACCGGAACTCGACGCCCGCGCTTGGAGCGCGCGTTCGTGTGGGTCCGCTGGCCACGGACGGGCAGTCCCCGCCGGTGGCGGTTGCCTCGATATGTGCCTATATCGATCAGGCGGCGGATGTTGCTGGTGACTTCGCGTCGAAGGTCGCCCTCGACCAGCTTTTCGCGGTCGACGATCTCGCGTATGCGTGAAAGCTCGGTCTCGGTCAGGTTGGAGACACGAGGGTTGCCCTCGACGCCGGCCTTGTTCACGACATCCATCGCCTGCCAGCGTCCGATGCCGTATATTCGCGTGAGGGATATCTCGACGCGCTTGTTGTCGGGGATGTTCACTCCGGAGATAATTGCCATAGTCGTCTCCTAGCCCTGCCGCTGCTTGTGACGCAGGTTGCTGCAAATAATCATGACTCTGCCGCGCCGCCGGATTACCCGACAGTTGGCGCACCTCTTCTTGACCGATGTTGATACCTTCATGTTTGCCTTTCCCAATCCGTGGGTCACGACGCCCAAACGCCCTGTCCTTCGAGCGACGGGCGGTTGCCGCACCTCACGTAGCCCGCAGTGCCCGCTCACGCTCAGGGTTCAATTGGCGAAGCGGTAGGTGATTCGCCCCCTCCCCAAATCGTAGGGCGAGAGTTCCACCAGTACGCGGTCACCCGGCAGGACGCGGATGTAGTTCATCTTTATCTTGCCGGACAGATAGGCCAGCACCTCATGCCCGTTCGCAAGCTCGACGCGAAACGTCGCGTTGCGGAGCGACTCGGTGACGCGGCCCTCGACCGCAATCGCCTCTTTCTTCCCTCCACTCTGATTCTTCTTCGGCATAACCCCTCTAAGCTGTCAGGACTTCGGGTCCATTCTCCGTTACCGCTACGGTGTCCTCGAAATGGGCCGAGCGACTGCCGTCGGCGGTCACCACGGTCCATCCGTCGTCCAAGACTCTCGTATCCCATGTGCCCAAGTTGAGCATCGGCTCTATGGCTACGGTCATTCCCACGCGGAACTGCCCGCCACGACCGGGCGTACCGTAGTTCGGCACACTCGGGTCCTCGTGCAGCGCACGTCCGATGCCGTGACCGACGTACTGTCGAACGACGCCGTAACCGAGGCCCTCGGCGTACGACTGCACTGCGGCACCGATATCGCCGACTCGCCGCCCTACCCTCGTCTCTACGACGGCCAAGCGGAGCGACTCTTCGGTGGCGTCGATCAGGCGCTGTGAGTCGTCGTCTATCCGCCCCACGCCGACCGTGAACGCCGTGTCGCTGTGGAATCCGCCGATGATTGCGCCCAGGTCTACGCTTATGATGTCCCCTTCCTCCAACTTCCGCTTTGACGGTATACCGTGAACGATCTCCTCGTTGAACGACGTACAGATCGTCGAGGGAAAGCCGTACAGTCCCTTGAACGACGGGACGGCCCCAAGCGAGCGGATCTCCCGCTCGGCGAGGGCGTCCAACTCGCGGGACGAGACTCCCGGTCGGATGGCGTCTTTCAGGACCGCCTTCGTTAGGGACGCTACGCGACCGGCCTCACGCATATAGTCCAACTCTCGCGTGGACTTAATCGTGATGCCGTTCGCCCTCGGCATTCCCACTGTCGCCGTCTGTTTGATGATTGCTCCTTCTGTCGATGTCGAGTCGAGCTAAGAACCGAATAACCTTTCTATGATAGCACAGCCCCTCTCGACAGCCTTTCGAACGACGCCGGATCTACGATCCACCGCCTACCTTTTCCATCAACTCTCGTCCGACCTCGTCGATGGACTGCTCGCCTTCGACCTCTCGCAGGATGCCCGCCTCTCGGTAGTAGCCGATCAGCGGGGCGGTCTCCGAAAAGTACACTTCGAGGCGCTTGCCCACGGCCTCCGGTCGGTCGTCCTCTCTTTCATACAGTTCGCCGCAGCACTCCCCACACGCGCCGTTCGCCGGGGGCGGATTCGATACCTTGTGATAGGTAGCACCGCAGCCACGGCAAACGAGCCTTCCAGTCAGTCGGCGAACGAGCTCGTCATTCGATACGCGGATGTAGAGCACGCGGTCGAGGCCGTCCGTGTTCGACAGCGCTCCGTCGAGGGCTTCGGCCTGGCCGAGCGTCCGGGGGAACCCGTCGAGCAGGAATCCTCCGTCTCCGGCCTCGGTCTCGATCCACTCGGTGACCATTCCGATGGTCACTTCGTCGGGGACCAGGACACCGCGCTGCATGTATGATCGCGCAAGCCGCCCCAACTCCGTATCGCGCTTTTGATGGTCTCGGAACAGGTCGCCGGATGCCGCCGACGGCACCTCGAGGTACCCTGCGATCCGTGCCGCCTGTGTTCCCTTTCCGGCCCCCGGCGGCCCCAGCAGTACGACCTTCAAAGCCTCACTATCCAACGTGGCGCGTACCGGGCCGGTCGATCCTTTGAACGCCTCCCCCCTCCACAGTACGTCGTCCGTCTCTCCTCCCTATCTCAAGAATCCTTCGTAGTTGCGCATGAGAAGCTGAGCTTCGAGCTGGCGCATGGTATCGAGCGCCACGCCGACCATAATGAGCAGACTGGTGCTACTCAGGGTGAGGGCGCGTACATCGGTGATTATCTGGAATACGAACGGGAGCACCGCGACGGTTGCCAGGAAAAGCGCCCCGCCCCACGTGATCCGAATGATCACGCGGTTGAGGTATTCCTGGGTGGGCTGTCCCGGCCTGATGCCGGGGATGAACCCGCCGTTCTTCTGCAGGTTCTCCGCCAGGTTCTGTTGCTGGAAGATGACGAGCGTGTAGAAGAACGTGAATCCGAGCGTCAGGAAGAATATCGCAACCCAGTACGGTGCGCGACTCGGGGCCATCGCGTCCGCGAAGGACTGAAGGCCCCGGATGATGACGCTGTTGCTCAGGGGATCCTGGAAGTAGCTCGCCATGGTGACGGGCAGGATGATAATCGAGAACGAGAATATGAGCGGGATCATGCCGGCAGAGTTGACCCGAAGGGGCAGGAAGGTCGAGCCGCTCTGCCTCTGCATCCGGCCGCCGCGGAAGACGCTCCGGCCATACTGCACGGGAATCCGCCGCTGGGCCTCGTTGAACAGCACAATTGTGAAGATCGTTCCGAACCCCAGAATGACCAGCATGAGAAGACCGGCGCCCTCGTCGCTCTCGAGGAATCCCTGGCCAATCTGCTGAGGGAACCCGGCGACGATGCCGCCGAAGATTATCAGCGAAATGCCGTTGCCGATTCCCTTCTCGGTAATCAGTTCGCCGAGCCACACCAGGAACATGGTGCCCGCGACCAGGGATACGATCATGGTAAGGGTCGTGATGTTCAGTCCCAGATTGACTTGCGGGAGCACACCGGACTGCTGGAGAAGGGTCAGTTGGCCAAATCCCTGGAATATCGCGATCGGCACGGCCAAATAGTGGGTGAACTGGTTGATACGCTGCCGTCCGAACTCGCCCTCTTGGGACAGGGCCTTGAGTTGCGGCACTACGGGCGTGAGTATCTGCATCACGATTGAGGAGGTGATGTAGGGATAGACGCCGAGGGCGGCGACGCTCAATCTCGATAGCGCCCCCCCGCTGAACAGGTCGAGGAACGGGAGAAGGGGGTTTTGCTCGAACGCCTGAGAAAGGGCTTGCACGTCGACACCCGGAATGGGGACGTGGGCCACGAACCGGAATATGACCAGCATCGCCAGCGTAAAGAGGATCTTCGCCCGAAGATCCGGAATACGCATGGCCTCGATCATGGCCTGGATCAGCTGTGGCCGACCGACATCCTGGGCCGCTCTGCCCGCCTGGGACTGGCGCACTATGCTACCTCTCGAATACTTCCGCCCGCCGCCTCGATCTTCTCCCTAGCCGAGCGAGAAAACCGGTGAGCGGCAACGTTCACCGCGACGGTGATATCACCATCGCCGAGCACTTTAATCGGCTTCCTCAGATTCTTGACGATGCCCGCCTCTACAAGACTTTCGGGTGTGATCTCGTCACCGCCCTCCAGTCCGGCGAGGGTGTCCACATTGACGACGCTGTACTCCGTGCGGAAGATGTTGGTGAAGCCGCGGAGCATCGGCATTCCCTTGATGAGACGCTGCTGGCCTCCCTCGAAGCCGGGGCGGACGCCCCCGCCGCTTCGGGAGTTTTGTCCCTTGAGGCCACGACCGGAGTACGTACCTCGGCCGCTGCCGTCTCCACGGCCCTTGCGCCTTCGGTCCTTCTTTGCGCCCCTCGGGGGGCGTAGCTCGTGTTGCTTCATGGTCCTAAATTCCATAGTGAACAGAGATTAGTGAGTATTGCGTACTACGCAATCTCCTTGACTTCAACGAGATGGCGCACTTTGAAGATCATCCCTCGGATGGCGGGAGTATCCTCATGCTCGACGGTCCGGTGCAGCCGATGGAGCCCCAGTGCCGCGATCGTACGGCCCTGGTCCCTCGGGTACCCGATATCGCTTTTCTTCCAAGTTATTACAACTCTTGGCATGGTCTCTATTGCGTGGCACGTACCGTGTAGTACGCGCACCGCAATCTCCTCTAGGATTCCTGTGTTCTGGGTCGAGGTTCAAGCCGGGGCGGGCGGCGCCGCTGCCGGTCCCGTCTTCTCGGCTGGGGTGGCGCTTCGACAAGATGCTGCCGTTTTTCCATCTCGGCTTTCGGGTCCTTGAGCATCTGAAGTCCCTGGAAGGCCGCCTTGACGGTGTTGATCGGGTTGGTGCTTCGCCGCGCCTTGGTGACGATGTCCTTGACTCCGGCAAGCTCGACGACGGCGCGAACGGCCCCGCCCGCGATGACGCCGGTACCGGGCCTGGCGGGTCGCATCATGACCTCGGACGCGCCGAAGCGCGAGACAATGTCGTGCGGGATGGTGCTACCGCTCAGGGGCACCTGCACCATGCTGCTCCGCGCCCTCGTCTCACCCTTTCGGATGGCGTCCGGCACCGCGCCGGCCTTGCCCTGCCCGATGCCTACGCTGCCATTTCCGTCGCCAACCACAACCATGGCGCTGAAGCTCAGGTTACGTCCGCCTTTGACGGTCTTGGAAACGCGAGATATGTTGACCGTACGGCTCTGAATGCCGTCCGGGTCTTCTTCTTCGAATCTGTCGGAACGTCGGCCTCTGCTGACCATGCTAGAACGAAAGACCTCCCTTGCGCGCGGCCTCGGCCAGCGCCTTTACCCGTCCGTGATACTTGTAGCCGCCACGGTCGAAAACGACAGACCCGACGCCCTTTTCCGCCGCGCGTTGCGCGACGAGCGTACCGACAACGGCCGATACATCGGCCTTGTGCTTGCCGTCTTTCTGCGAGCGAACGTCGGACTCGGTGCTTCCGGCGGCGGCCAGGGTCACTCCTTCCACGTCGTCGATGACCTGAGCGTAGATGTGGTTCAAGCTGCGAAAGACCGCCAAACGGGGCCGTTCCGCCGTTCCGCTCAGGTTCGTGCGAACGCGAGAGTGACGCGCTATTCGACGCGAGTATGCAGTCGTGCGTCCCATATTCTTACAGAACCCTCCTGGCGCTCTTGCCCGGCTTTAGCCGGACCTGCTCGCCCCGGTAACGGATGCCCTTCCCCGTATAGACGCTGGGGGGACGGACCTTCCTGATCTCGGCGGCGGTCTGGCCGACCGCCTGCTTGCTGATGCCGGTAACGTGAATCAGATTATTGCCCTCGACGGCGATCGTGATGCCGTCCTGCGGCTGATAGTCGACCTCGTGGCTGAGCATGACACTGAGCTTGATGCCCTTGCCGCTCTGCTGGACGCGATAGCCGACGCCGACCAGTTCTAGGGACCGGGAATATCCCTCAGTGACGCCCGTGACCATGTTCGCGATCAGGTTTCGCGTGAGGCCGTGCAGAGCTTTGTGTTCCCCGGCGTCGGAGGGCCGCTTGACCGTGATCGTGCCGTTGTCGGCACTGATCGCCATGTCAGCGTGGAAAGTATCGGTTAGTGTGCCCTTCGGGCCCTTGACGGTGACCGTCAGTCCTTCGATTCCGACATTGACGCCGGCCGGCACCTGGACAGGCTGTTTTCCTATTCTCGACATTGCTCGATACTCCCTATCAACCCCTCAAGTCCGGCTACCACACGTAGCACAGAAGCTCGCCGCCGACGCCCTCGCGCCAAGCGCTCTTGCCGGTCATAACGCCCTTCGAGGTCGAAACAATCGACACTCCCAGGCCTCCATAGTAGCGAGGGATTTCGCCCTTTTGAACGTAGACTCTCAGACCGGGTCGGCTGACGCGCTTGAGGCCTGAGATAGCAGGATCGTCCTTGCCGCGATAGTGCAGATACACCTTGATCTCGCCCTGCGTGGCGACGCCGGAGTTCACCTCGAAGTCCTCGATGAAGCCCTCTTCCTTCAGTATCTGCGCGATGCTCCGCTTCATGTTCGACAGCGGTATGGATACCGAATCGTGCCGCACCATGATGGCGTTGCGGATTCGCGTGAGCATATCTGCTATAGGATCGGTGACCGGCATTCCTTCTCTCCCTGCTTCCCTATATCCTAGGCGGCCAGCGTGTCCGACTCGGTCCTTGCGAAGGGCATACCCAACAGCTCGAGCAGCCGGAATCCCTCGCGGTCGGAGACCGCCGTTGTGGTGATGACTACCTGAAGTCCGCGCAGGCGGTCGATAGAGTTGTAGTCGATCTCGGGGAAGATCACCTGCTCTCTAATGCCGACCGCGTAGTTGCCGCGTCCGTCGAAGGCGTTTCGGGAAAGCCCGCGAAAGTCGCGAATGCGCGGCAGCGACGAGCTCACGAAACGGTCGAAGAACTCGTACATGCGCCGCCCTCGGAGGGTGACTTTCAGTCCCATCGGCATCCCTTCACGGATCTTGAACCCCGCAATCGACCTGCGGGCCAGCGTCGTAACCGGATGCTGACCGGTGATAGCGACGAGGTCGCGGGTCGCGGCCTCGATGGCGTTGCGGTTGGCTATGGCCTCCGCGCCAATGCCGATGTTCAGGACAATCTTTTCGAGACGCGGCACCTGCATGGGGCTCGTGTACTCGAACTCCTTGAACAGCTGCGGCGCGATCTCGTCACGGAACGTAACGAGAAGTCGCGGAGGGCCAACCGGACCCGCCGGCTCCGGGGCCTGTTCCGTCTTCTTGGAGCGTTGTCGTTGTCGTCCGCGGCCCGATCCGCCCCTGCCTTGGGAACCGCTCTTCTTGGTGGTCACTCGATTACTTCCTTGCACTCTTTGCAGACCCGGGCCTTTGCGCCATCCGCCAGCTTCGTGTAGCCGACTCGCGTTGGCTTATTGCTGTGCGGACAGATGAGGCGCACATTGCCTATTGGGACCGGCAGCTCCTTCTGTACGATGCCGGCCTGCCGAATGTTGCCCGTCGCCTTCGTGTGTCGCTGAACGACGTTGACGCCTTCAACGAGCACCTTGTCTTGCTTTGCAAAAACTTGCTGTATTTGGCCCGTCTTGCCCCGGTCTCTTCCCCGGGTAATCAGGACCGTATCGTCAACACGCAGCTTCACGTTACAGCACCTCCGGAGCGAGGGATACGATTCGCATGAAGTTCTGCTCCCGAAGCTCGCGGGCCACGGGGCCGAAGATGCGCGTCCCACGCGGCATCTGGTTCTCGCCGATGATGACCGCGGCGTTCTCGTCGAAGCGGATGTGGGAGCCGTCGGGACGCCGAGTCGGCTTCGCGAGCCGAACGATGACCGCGCGCACGACCTCACCCTCTCTGACGGGCGAGGCGGGAACGGCCTCCTTGACGGAGGCGACGATGACATCGCCCAGGCCAGCGTACTTGCGTCCACTGCCGCCCGGCACGCCGATGCAGCTAATGGTCTTCGCGCCGGAGTTGTCCGCAACTTTGACCCTGGAATATATCTGAATCATTGCCGCGGCTTCTCCTCGTCTGCCTTCTCGTCCATTGCCTCATTCTCTCCGGCGGGAGCGTCCCCGTCCTCCGCGTTCTCCGCAGTCGCCGCGGGCGGTTCTTCGAGCCCGTCCTCCTCTTCGGAGGGAGCGGCCTCTTCGTCGGCGCTCTCCGCTGTCGCTTCTATCTCTTCCTCAGACTCGGACGCTTCATCGGCCGGAGCCTCCTCGTCGTCCGCGCTCTCCGGAATCTCTTCCGTCACGTCCTCGGCATCGGTAGCTACATCGGAGGGAGCGGCCTCTTCGTCGGCGCTCTCCGCTGTCGCTTCTATCTCTTCCTCGGACTCGGACGCTTCATCGGCTGGAGCGTCATCTTCGTCCACGCTCTCCGGCGTCGTGTCCATCGCCTCTTCGGATGCCTCGGAAGCTTCAACCTCGTCGCCCCCATCGCCGGCTTCATCGTCCTCCGAATCGGCGGGTGCGTCTTCCGCTGACGTTACGGCTTCGTCCAGAGGCTCGTCCTGGGCCTCCGCCTGAACCGGGACCTCCTCTTCCTGCGAGACGGTCTCTTCAACGACCAGATCAGGCATGGAAGCCTCCACCTCGTCACTTAAGGAGATTTCCAGGGATGGCATCTCAGCGATCTCTTGTCGCTCGACGATATCGACGAGCCGCCATCGCTTGGTCTTCGACATCGGGCGGCTCTCGATGATCGTCACCGTGTCGCCGATCCGGGCCGTATTGTTCTCATCGTGGGCCTTGAAGCGCGACCGGCGGCGGATGGACTTCTTATATCTCCGGTGGAAGCTGCGCCACTCCACCTCGACGATGCACGACTTGTCCATCTTGTCGCCGATGACTCTGCCGACCCTTGATTTTCGTCGTTGGTAGCTCATTGCGTGGCCAGAGCCAGTTCCCTTTCCCTCATAATCGTGTTGATGCGCGCGATACGTCTCCGCGCCTTGCGAATCGCATGTACGTCGGAAAGCTGCATCGTCGCCGACCGGAACCGAAGATTCATCAACGCCCGCTGGGTGTTGTCCAACTCCTCTGTCAAGTCGGGGTCGCTTAGCCCTCTCAGATCGTCCATTTCCGCCATGTTATTCCCTTTGTTCGCTACTCAGAATCTTGAGAATGCCCGTATTGCCTACTGGCCGATCTCGCTCACCGCGACGACTCGTGTTCCCATCGGCAGCTTGGCCGCAGCCAGCTTCATGGCCGTCTTCGCTTCCGCCTCCGGCACTCCGGCCAACTCGAAGATCATCCGTCCCGGCTTGACTACGGCGACCCAGTGGTCGACTGCGCCCTTGCCGCTCCCCATGCGAGTCTCGGCGGCTCGCGCCGTGACCGACTTATCGGGGAAGATGCGGATCCACAGCTTGCCCCCACGCCGGGTGTACCGGGTGAGCACTCGCCGAGCGGCCTCGATCTGGCGTGACGTTACCCAGGCCGGTTCTGTGGCCTTGAGTCCGACATCGCCGAAGTTCAGGCGGCTTCCCTGAACGGCTATGCCGTTCATCCGACCGCGCTGTTTATTTCTGTACTTAACTCTCTTGGGTTGGAGCATCGGTCGCTTCCTCTTTCGCCTCCACAGTCACGGTCCCGGCGGAGGCCGGCGATTCGGTCGCGGGACGGATCTCTTGGTCCGCACGAACGGTTACCTGTATCGGTGACATTTCCTCGATGTCGATCACCTGCTGTTTCGGCTTTGGGAGAATCTCACCCTTGAAAATCCAGACCTTGACTCCGATACGGCCAAAGTCGGTTGCGGCCTCGGCGATATCGAACTCGATGTCGGCCCTGAGCGTATGAAGAGGCACTCTACCTTCCATCGCCTTCTCCGCGCGCGCAATGTCCGCGCCGGCGAGCCGTCCGGACGCTATCACCTTGATTCCCTGCGCGCCCGCTTGCATCGTCCTGTTCATGGCTTGGCGAATGGCCCGCCGGAAGGCGATGCGCCGCTCCAACTGGTCGGCAATGTTTCGCGCTACAAGGAACGCGTCGAGCTCGGGCTGCCGGATCTCCTGCACGTTCAGGCGGACCCGGCCACGCGTCAACTGCTCAAGCTGCTTGCGCATCTCATCGACCTTCGCACCGCCGCGCCCAATCACGATGCCGGGGCGCGCCGTGTGAGCCGAAACGACGAGCTCGTTCGTGCCTCGCTCGATCTCGACACGGGAGATGCCCGCGTCCTCGTTTCCTTCCATCACGACATTGCGAATAGCAATGTCTTCCTTGACGAGGGAGCGGTAGTCCTTCTGCTTGGCTGCAAACCATCTGGTTTGCCAGTCCTTAATTATTCCGAGGCGGAACCCTATGGGGTGTGTTTTATTTCCCACGCTAGACGTCTTCCTCCTCGTCTATGACGACGGTTATGTTGCTGCTTCTCCGAATAATCCGTGTTCCTCGACCTCTCGCCCTTGCCCTGAACCGAAGGAGCTTCGGCGCCATGTTCGCGTAGGTTTCGACGATGCGCATGTTTGACGGGTCGCCCGCAAGGGCATCGTTCTCGGCGTTGGCCGAGGCAGACCTGACCACCTTCGCCACCTTCGCGGCTATCGGCGACTGCGTGAAATCGAGGATGTTCAACGCATCTTCGACCGTGCGGCCACGCACGAGGTCCAGGATTCGCTTGACCTTCTTGACCGAGTAACCGGTGTTTGTCGTCGTAGCGCTTGCGGCCACGGTTCTTACCTCACGGATGTTGTTCGTTCCGACTTCGACGTGCCATGGCCCCGGAACGTCCTCGTCGGGGCGAACTCGCCGAGCTTATGACCGACCATGGTTTCCGTCACGAAGACGGGGATGTGACGACGCCCATCATGGACGGCGATAGTCAGGCCAAGCATGTCCGGCATGATCGTAGATGCCCGCGACCACGTTCGGATGGGCACCTTGCTGTTACTCCGGCGCGCTGTCTCAACCTTCTTTGCCAGTTTGGGGTGGACGTACGGCCCCTTTTTTGTCGACCTCGACATCACCTTACTCCGATCGAGCGATCATGGCTCGGTTCGTATTACTTTTCGTACCTTCTCTTGACGATAAACTTGCTCGAAGACTTGTTGCGTCGCGTGCGGTAGCCCAACGTAGGCTTACCCCACGGAGTCTTGGGAGAGGGCATACCGATGGGTGACTTTCCCTCGCCACCGCCATGGGGGTGGTCCGCCGGCGACATGACGACACCTCGCACCTGTGGGCGTCGACCGCGGTGCCTGCTTCGCCCGGCCTTGCCGAGCTTGACGTTCTTGTGGTCGACGAGTCCGACCTGTCCGACGGTCGCCATGCACTCGCTCAGGACCTGCCGCATCTCACCGGACGGGAGCTTCAGGAGCGCGTAGGCGTCCTCCTTGGCCATGACCTGCGCGGAGGCCCCGGCGCTGCGTACGATCTGCGCGCCCCGTCCGACCTTCAACTCGACGTTATGGACGAGCGTGCCGTTCGGGATGGAGCGCAGAGGGAGCGCGTTGCCCGGTCGAATCTCCGCGCTCTCTCCGGATACGATCATATCTCCAACCTTTAGGCCTACCGGCGCGAGGATGTAGCGCCAATCGCCGTCGGCGTACTTGATGAGAGCGATCCTTGACGACCTATTCGGGTCGTACTCGATCGTCATCACCTCGCCGGGGACGTTCGGCTTGTTGCGCTTGAAGTCGATCACGCGCAGGCGGCGCTTATGACCGCCACCCCGATGCCGAACGGTGATATGGCCCTTGTTGTTTCGGCCGGCCTTTTTCTTCATCGGCTTGAGGAGCGACTTCTTCGGACGAGTGCTCGTAATGTCGTCAGACGTTTGAAGAATCGTTCCTCGCTGGCCGGGACTGGTCGGATTCAGCTTCCTCAGCGGCATCTATACTCCCTCGAACAGCGTGATTGAATCACCGGGCGATAGCGTCACGATGGCCTTCTTCCACGACCTCAGGGTCGTGACGCTCGGCCCGAATCGCTTGCGCTTGCCCCTGACGGCCATCGTGCGGACCCGAACGACCGTTACGTCGAAGGCCTCTTCGACGGCCCTCTTGATGTCGTGTTTGGTAGCGCTCTTCGCCACCTCGAACACGTATCGCCCCTGCTCGCTAAGCAGGGTGCTCTTCTCGGTTACTACCGGTCTTCGCAGTATTTGATACGGGTGCATGAGAACGTTCCTGGTCTAGGCCGCTTCCGCTTCGACCTGATCGACAACCGGCGTGCCCCAGAGGGCCTCCGCCTTCCGAACTGCATCAACCGTCAAGATGAGAGTCCGGTGGTTCATCACGTCTACGGTGTTCAGCAGGTCGGCGGGCAGCATGTCCACGCCCGGCACATTTCGGCCTCCTCGGAGTGAGCCATAGTCGGCGACGTCTCCGACGAGAAGGACTGAGCGTTCAACGTCAAGGGCCTGCATCATCGCAACGAAGTCTTTCGTCTTCGGGCTGTCGAGTGTGAGGTCTTGCAGGACGATGAGGGTTCCTTCTCGCACCTTGTCCGAGAGCGTCATGCGGATGGCCGCGCGGCGCATCTTCTTGGGTGTCCGCTGACGATAGCTACGCGGGGACGGCCCGAACGTCACGCCTCCACCCTTCCAAAGGGGAGAGCGAATCGAACCCTGACGGGACGATCCGGTGCCCTTCTGAGGCCGCGGCTTCCTGCCTCCGCCGGAGACTTCGCTGCGTGTCTTGGCCTTGGCGGTACCCTGCCGAGCGTTGGCAAGCTGGCCGACGACGACCTGATGCACGAGCACAGAGTTCATCGGCACGCCGAACACGTCGTCCCGAATCTCGATCTCTTCGACCGACTCGCCCTTTATGTTCTTGACTTCAATATTCACGGTGATTCTCTGGTTAGCCTCGCTTGGTCAGGACCAGCAGGGTATTTCTGGCTCCGGGGACGGAGCCTTTCACAAGAACGAGACGGCTGTCGGGATCCGACTTCATAACCTCAAGGTTCTTCGTCGTCACGGTGTCACCGCCCATACGCCCGGGCATGCGCTTGCCCTTCAGGACCTTTCCGGGAGTGGTGCCGGCGCCGATAGATCCAGGCGCGCGATGCCGGTCGGACTGTCCGTGTGTCTTCGGGCCGCCCTTGAAGCCGTGCCGCTTGACCACGCCCGCGAATCCCCGGCCCTTCGTGACGCCGGTGACGTTTATCGACTCGCCCTCCGTGAACAGCCCCGCGTCGAACTGTTGACCGACTTCCACGGAGGCAAGGTCGGATGCTCCAACCTCTCGCAGGTGACGGAAGAGCTTGCCGCCGGACTTGTCGAGGTGCCCCGTCGCGGGTTTGTTCCCACGCTTGACCTCCTCGAAGCCAATTTGGACGGCCTCGTAGCCGTCAGTGTCCGACGACTTGACCTGCGTCACGGTGCAGGGACCCGTCTCGATTGCGGTCACGCAAACGGCCTCACCGGTGTCCTCTTTGAACACCTGTGTCGTCCCGATCTTCTTTCCCAGCAGCGCTTGAATGCTCATATTTCTCAGTCGTTTATGGCGCTTGGACATCCCCTAAGAATGTGCCGCGCTTTCTCTGTTATACCTTGATTGAAATATCCACACCGGCAGGGACGTTGAGCCGCGTGAGCGAGTCGACCGTCTTTGAGGTCGGCTCCAGGATGTCGATCAGCCGGTTGTGCGTTCGGATCTCGAAGTGCTCGCGCGAGTTCTTGAACACGTGCGGCGACCGGATCACGCAGAAGCGCTTGATGCTGGTCGGCAGTGGTATTGGCCCCGCGACCTGCGCGCCCGTGCGCTCCGCGGCCTCCACGATGTGCGTTGCCGACTGATCGAGAACTCGATGGTCGAACGCCCTGAGTATGATTCTGATCTTCTGGCTCGTCCCTGTCGTCATTTGTCACCTAGTCCGGCCTGCGCTTTGGCGCAGGTCTGCCCTATTGGGTATCGACTCCTTCGGGTGCTTGCTGGTAGTTGCCGAATTCCATTGAATGGGCCGCGCGGCCCTGCGTCAGCGAACGCATCGTGTTCGCATAACCGAACATCTCGCCGAGCGGAACGTTGCAGCGAACCACCTGGATGTCGCCCTGCCCTTCGATGCCCTTGATATCCGCCCTGCGACGACCAAGATCGGCGAGGATGTCGCCGAGGTACTCGCCCGGAGTTACGACCTCGAGGGTCATCACCGGTTCGAGCAACACTGGCCTGGCCTTCAAGATAGCGGCCTTCGCGGCCATCGAACCGGCCACCCGGAAGGCGATCTCCGACGAATCGACTTCGTGGGCCGTGCCGTCGACCAGAGTCGCCTTGATGTCGACGACCGGGAACCCCGAAAGCGGGCCTGCGCCCAAGGCGTCCTGAACGCCCTTTGAAACCGCCGGTATGAACTCGCGCGGAACGTTGCCGCCCCGCACGTTGTCCTCGAACACGAAGCCTGCGCCCCGACCGAGAGGCTCAATCTCCACTACGACGTGGGCGAACTGGCCGTGCCCTCCCGTCTGGCGGACGAGGCGGCCCTCGGCTTTCGCATATTTCCTGATGGTCTCACGATAGGCCACGCGCGGCCTGCCAATACTGCCCTCGACCTTGTACTCGCGCCGTATGCGATCAACGATGATCTCAAGATGGAGTTCGCCCATGCCGGACATAATGGTCTGGCCCAGCTCATCGTTGTACGAGACCTTCAGCGTCGGGTCCTCGCCGGCGAGCTTGTTCAGCGCATCGCCCAACTTGTCCTGGTCTGCCCTCGTCTTGGGCTCGACGGCAATCGACATAACAGGATCGGGGAACGTGATCGTTTCGAGAACGACGGGCGAGGCCCTATCGCTGATCGTGTCTCCCGTGGTGGCGTTCTTCAGACCAACGGCGGCGGCGATCTGCCCGGAGTAGACCTCCGACACTTCTTCTCTGCGGTCGGCGTGCATCATGACGAGACGTCCCACTCGCTCATGGCGTCCAGTGGTCGAATTGAATACCGCAGAGCCCGACTCCACATTACCGGAGTAGACGCGGAAGTAGACGAGCCGGCCGATGAAGGGATCGGCGACGGCCTTGAAAACCAAAGCGGCGAAGGGGTCGCCTTCACCGGGGTGTCGGGTCACCTCTTCGCCGGTATCGTAGTTGCTGGCGGTTGCCGGCGGTACATCCACCGGCGACGGGAGATAGTCGACGATTGCGTCGAGCAGCGGATGGACGCCCCGATGCCGGAGCGCGCTGCCACAGAGAACGGGCATGATCGCGTTGGTTACGGTCGCGTTGCGGAGGGCAGTCCTTAACTCCTCGGCGGTGATCTCCTCACCCTCGATGTACTTAATGAGCATCTCGTCGTCAGTATCGGCGACCTTCTCGATCAGCCGTTCACGGTAGTCCCTTACGCTATCGAGCATATCCGCGGGGACGGGGCCTTCCACGGGAGGTTCCGGCCCCTCGGTCTGGTAGAAGTATGCCTTCTCGTCGATGAGGTCGACCATGCCCTCGAAGTCCTGCTCCGCTCCGATCGGCAGCTGAATGGCTACCGGATTGCCGCGGAGCCGCTGGGTGATGGAGTCGATGGTGCGCTGGAAGTCCGCGCCGATCCTGTCCATCTTGTTGATGAAACATATGCGGGGTACATGGTACTTATCGGCCTGCCGCCAAACGGTCTCGGACTGGGGCTGAACGCCGGCCACGGCATCGAAGATCACCACGCCGCCGTCCAGAATCCGCAGGCTGCGCTCGACCTCCGCCGTGAAGTCCACGTGTCCCGGAGTGTCGATGATATTAATTGAGTGGTCATCCCACTCGCACGTCGTGGCCGCCGAAGTAATCGTGATGCCCCGCTCGCGTTCCTGGGCCATCCAGTCCATCGACGTGGTGCCTTCGTCCACCCCGCCGATCTTGTAGATGCGACCGGCAAAGTAGAGCACCCGCTCGGTGACCGTAGTCTTCCCGGCGTCGATATGGGCGATGAATCCGATGTTTCGGATAGTCGCGATACGGTGTCTTGTTATCGTTGCAGTAGCCATGATGTTTGTCTCGAAGGTCGAACCTCAGCGGCCTACCAGCGATAGTGCGCGAAGGCGCGGTTCGCTTCGGCCATTCGATGCTGTTCTTCCTTCCTTCTGACGGAGTCGCCCTGGCCGCGTGAGGCCTCGAGCAGTTCACTTGCCAGCCGCTCCGACATGGGCCGGCCGCTCCGGCCTCGGGCTGTCTGTACGATCCAGCGCATGCTCAAGGCTTCGCGACGCTCCGGGCGCACGTCTCTGGGGACCTGGTACGTCGCCCCGCCGACTCTTCGGGAGCGGACCTCCAGCGCGGGCGTCGCGTTCACCAGGGCCTGACGGAATATGTCGATGCCGGGCCTGTTGCCCTGCCGCTCGGCCATGTCCAGCGCGTCGTACACGACCCGCTGAGCGACGGTCTTCTTTCCGCCGATCATGACCTTATTGATGAACCGGGCCAACTCCACGCTCCGGAACTTCGGATCGGGAAGCACCCGACGCCTTTCCGCTCGTCTCCGTCGTGCCATATCATTCCTTCCAAAACAAAAAGCAACCCCGTGTCATCCGACTCCGAGGTTACTTCAAAGGTTCTAGCTGTTTCGCTTACTTCCGTACTTGCTTCGACCCCGCCTGCGATCCTCGACGCCCGCCGCGTCCAGCGCCCCGCGAATGACCTTGTAGCGTACGCCGGGGAGGTCTCGCACCCTGCCGCCGCGAATCAGTACGAGCGAGTGCTCCTGCAGATTATGGCCCTCGCCGGGGATATAGGCCGTTACCTCCATCCCGTTCGTCAGCCGCACTCTCGCGACCTTGCGAAGGGCCGAGTTCGGCTTTCTGGGCGTCTGCGTTCGTACCTGAACACATACGCCGCGCTTCTGGGGTGAGCCGGCGCCGCGGCTGCCCCGATTCTTTAGGGAGTTAAAGGAGAAGCCGAGCGCGGGAGCCTTGTCCTTGCTCCGCTTCGACTTTCTTCCCTTCCGAACAAGCTGATTCGTTGTAGGCATGTCACATCCTGGGATTCCGAAGTTCTACGGGCCGTTTTTCGACACGTGCTAGCCCGACGCGCAGGCAAGCGCAAAGGGGCATTATATCTACACGAGGTACCTGTGTCAACAATCACGCACCGCATTATTGACGGTATCCCGGCCACTCACCACAACTACACCGGACAGTGGCAACGGAGACCGTTGCACAACCGCCGTCATTCCCGCGTAGGCGGGAATCCAAAGTCGTCTCCAATGCTGGAAGATGCCCTCAAACTGAAACTCTCTGAACGGGAGAGAGGATTACACAAAGGACTCCAACGTTGGTAGACAAGCTCACCGGGGCCGGAACGGCCCGCAAGGCTTCCGAGATTGGCGGCGGCTCCCCCTATGCAGTCGGTTGGGTTGGGGAATTCAGATCTTGTCTCGCGAGGGTTAGCGCGTACACAACTCCGACGACGGGGACCACGGTGAACATCAGGGGCAGCAACCAGTCACCCTTCACCGTACCAACCGCGATTAGCAGCGCGAAGGTCAGATCGGCGACGATGCTGGCCACGAGCAGCGCCGCGACGGCGTACGCAATGGCAGGAGCGGTCCTCGGCAGAAGCACCAAAACGAGCAAAGCAACGGCACCAAGCGGATGGACCACGATCAACACTAGCCGTGACCAGACGTCCCCTCCGTCGGCGAAGACCCCCACCATGCCCGTGAATACCGTGAATAGCACCTGAAGTACGGCCAGGACCAACGTTATTGTTCGGAAGACGGTCATAGCGGAACCATATCCCTCGGCCAAGGCGAGGTCAAGCGGTGGGCAGACGCCAAAGCCTGTATCAGTTTGGTCGGTAGGTCAGTTTTTGAGGATGGCCTTACATCCCACTCGTCACTCCCGCGAAGGAACGTCACCCCGTACCCCGATACGGGGCGGGAGTCCATGACCCGGGGCGTGAGTATAGCTCCGACTCAACCACCCGACCGACTAAACTGATACAGGTTCCAGACGCCAAAGCTATTTTAGTGTAGTGGATGTGCTGCTCGGGGAAGGTTCATCAGCCGTCCCCGTCATTGGCGTGTACGATAATCCACTGCCTGGCCACATACCATTCAAGAATCTCTCCCACGCCGGGAGAGAGATTCGGTGCCGGCATTGCTTGCGAGACGCTGAGACTAACGAACTGTAACTTAACAGAAGGGTGGCATGTCGGGAAAGTGGAAATCGCTTTTCGGCACGTCGCTCAGTTTCTCAGGGATGCACCCACTCCACTGGCTACCGAATAGCAACAGAGCATTCAGGTTGGAGAGGTTGCCCAACTCCGTCGGTATCTTCCCAGTTAAATGGTTGTAGGCAAGGTTCAGTGTTCTTAGGTTGGAGAGACTGCCCAGAACCGTCGGTATCTCCCCAGTCAACCGGTTGGAACTGAGATCCAGAAGCTCCAAGTTGGAGAGGTTGCCTAATTCTTTCGGTATCTCCCCAGTCAACTGGTTGAAATCGATGACCAGAGTTTCCAAGTTGGAGAGGCTGCCCAACTCCATCGGTATCTCCCCAGTTAACTGGTTGGAACCGAGTAACAGAATTTCCAAGTTTCCGAGGTTACCCAGTTCTGTCGGTATCTCGCCAGTGAGCTTGTTGTTACCAAGTTCCAGCCTTTGCAGGTTGGAGAGGCTTCCCAGTTCTGTCGGAATCTCGCCAGAAAGCTTGTTGTTACCAAGTTCCAGCCTTTGCACGTTGGAGAGGCTACCCAACTCCGCCGGCAGCTCCCCGGTCAGCTCATTCCCATCGAGCAAGAGTCCATTGACCCGTCCGCTCGCATCATTTGTCACTCCATACCACTCCCTGATTGGCCGTTCGTTCAGCCAATTGGCGTTGTTCGTCCAGTTCTCCCCATCCAGGGCGTCGTATAGTTTTACCAGCACCTCCCGGTCCTCCACCGAGTCCTCTGGTGCGCAGCTGCTGCCGCGTACTTCGGCAATGCCGCGCAACCATGCTTGGAAAGTCTCGTCAATTGGGGCGCACAGACCCGGGTTATTGTGGAAGGGGAAGGTCTCCAGCCCTGATATTCTCGTTAGACTTTGCGGAAGCGCTCCGGTCAAGTTGTTGTCACTGATGTACAGCACTGCCAAGCGAGAGAGGTTACCCAGTTCCGCCGGTATCTCCCCACTCAATTGGTTGGCACTGAGATCCAAGCCCTTGACCTGGCCGTTCTCGTCTGTAGTCACACGTAGCCATTTGTCAAGAGCGCCGTCGCCAAGCCAACCGTCGTTTAACTTCCAGTCCGCCCCGTCCGTGGCATCGTAGAGGGCGATCAGTGCTGTCCGTTCCGTATCGGGGGGACCCCCCGGCGTGGTAGTGGTCGGGACCGCGGTCGGGATCGGGGATGAAGACACGGTACCTGCAGAATCCCCCGGCGTGGGGGTTGCCACTTCCCTTGTGGGCGAGACAGACAGCGAATCGCTACCAGTGCTACAGGCTGCGAGGAAAACCAGAAGTATCAGAGCAAGGGTGCCAAATACACGGAGATGTCGTATAGTTGTTTGCGAATTACGCATTAGCTCCTTGCATCCTTTCTCTCAAAGCTCAACATGTGCAATGTACTGTCTGCGACTGTATCACAAAGACGTAAAGACGGGGAAGTTGCTTCCCGCAAGCCGTTCAACCACCCGATTCATCACTCGTTTTTCCACTACGAGACGTGTCTTCAGACATGTTTCTCCCTCGTTGTCCGCTTGTATCGCCGCCGGTTGCCTCGTCGATTGAACTTAGACGCGTTCACGACAGTGCGATCCATCGAACCAGCCTCCCCCTTCGCAAAGGCGTGATTGCGCCTATCCTCCTATCAGCTAGGTGCCGGTGACAACCTGCCGACGCATCCCAACACCCTATGGAACAGTCTCCACGATCGCCCTCCTATTGAGCCGTTGCACTTCGGGGAGTATTCTATGCCGTGCCCGCCCAGACCCCGGATTCGCAGGAGAAACCGCTGTGACCAGCCCGGATATACAAAAATACCTGTTCGATCTGCACGGATTCCTCGTCATCGAGGACGTGTTGACCGCCGAAGAGGTGTCAGAACTGAATCGGCTTATCGACGAGAGCGGTCACACCTCAACTGACGAGGTTTCCGGCACGCTGCCAGGCGGCGGCGCGGGAGAGGAGGGGGCTGGGTTCCTCGAATGGGGGCAGGCGTTCACGAAGGTGCTCGATCACCCGAAGGTCATGCCTGTGCTGAGGATGATAATCGGAGACGGGTTCCGCATAGACCACTTCTGGGGCGCATGGGCCAACGCCGGGGCGAAGGCGCTCCACCTGCATGGCGGCGTCGTGCCCTTTGTGCAGACCGACTACTACTACGTGCGCGAAGGCAAGATACGCAGCGGCCTCACCAACATGGCATGGAATCTGACCGACTCCGGCGGCGATCTCGGAGGCTTCATGGCCCTGCCCGGCAGCCACAAGTCGAATTTCGAAGTGCCCGATGAGATCAGGGAGGCGACGGAGGGCTACGGAATCGACGTGCCCGAGGTGAAGGCCGGGTCGGTGTCGATCTTCACCGAGGCGGTCCTGCACGGAACGGCCTCGTGGCGCGGCAGTCACCAGCGACGCACCCTCTTTTTCAGCATGGGGCCGTCGCACCAGGCGTACTCCTGGCATCAGGCCGTGCCCCCAACGACCGTCGAGCTGACCGAACGCCAAAAGCTGCTGTTCAGCCGGCCATCGATGTCCAAGTCTTTTGGCCGACCGACGCTCTTCGAGCCGGAGCTTGAGCCTGTTGACTGATAGAAAGAAGACACCAAAAATGCCAGATACCAAGTTCGGCTGGACCGATTTCTATATGGAGTTTGCGGACAAGCTCCTCGCTCGTCGGGGTGATCGGATGCCCCTTGTCGAGGCAGTACATCAGACCTTCGACCACCCCGACCTCGCATTCCCTCTCACGGATCAATTCCAAGATGGCTCCAAAGGTCCGCTACAAGACATCTGCCCGTTCACGACCATAGGAACCTTCAACTTAGGGGGTCACGGACACCAACAGGCGCACAATCGCCGCGGAACTCGGGCGGTTCCTCGGCGTGAATGAACCTGCTCCCTCCTCCTTCGATGGCATACCCATTTTGAACAACCAGAAGTCATGGTTTTTGGGGTGGGCAAGGGATCGTGACGATGATGACATTGAATCACTGTGGGAGGTTTTCGAAGACGCGATCCGGTTCGTAGATTCCGACGACGAGCGCGCCCGGCAACTTTTTGTGGATTCGTACAATCAAGCCCTGTCGGTAAAGGGGGTTCGGAGAAACCTGACAATCGGCCTCTTCTGGATCCGTCCTCACAACTATCCTACGGTGGACGGGAAATCCCAGACATACATGACCGAGCGCTTGGGTATTGCAATGCCCCAGATACCGCCCCGGGGACTTGGATACTTGGAACTTGCAGATAAATTGAAAGAATGCTTCAACGAATCGGACTCTGCTGTTCATTCGTTTCAAGAGCTTTCTCTTGCAGCCTACGAACCGACAACCAGCAATCCAATCTCCCTGGTGTGGTTGGTGCGCGCGGGCGCCAATGGTGAGGACGATGATGCGAATCTAGTAAACGGCCTTGCGATCCTTGGATGGCAAGAAATCCCAGATTTAACGGGATCAGCGGACAAGGAGGCGATACGTGAGCGGGTTCGACAAGGATATCCTGATGAGTCAAATCGCTACATTGGGAGTACTACAGGCCAACTCGCCTCGTTTGTGCTGGATATGAAGGAGGATGACATCGTGGTCCTCCCGCTGAAAACTCGCCCGGAACGAGTGGCCCTCGGCCGGGTCACGGGGCCCTACATCTATCAAGAGGTCAATGGTGTCGAGCGCCATACACGCCCGGTCGACTGGATCCGTCCGGACGTTCCCCGATCCGACTTCGGGCGAGACTTGCAGGGACCGCTCAATTTCAACCGGACAGTTTGGAGAATGCAGCGCAACGACGCCGAGCGGCGAATATCGGCGATGATGGACGGAAGTCGAGATCCCAACATCGACACGACCGAGGTGGAGACAGACGAACCGATACAATCTCCGCTGGATCCTCCTGATGTGCCCGGGTACACCCTCAAGGACATCAAGGACGAGGGCTGCTTCATCGAAGAATCCAAACTGGAAACGATTCTAAGCCGTCTCAGGGCGAAGAAGAATCTCATCCTCCAAGGGCCCACCCGGGACAGGCAAGACGTGGCTTGCAAAGAAACTCGCGTTCGCGCTCATTGGAGAGAAGGACGAACGCCGCGTTAGTCGTATCCAGTTCCACCCGAACCTATCTTACGAGGACTTCATTCGTGGCTATCGCCCGGATGGTGAGGGCAAGCTGGCTCTCGTTAACGGACCGTTCCTAAAGACTATCAATGACGCTAGGTCGGACCACACCAGCGACTACATCATGGTGATTGAGGAAATCAACCGCGGCAATCCCGCCCAGATACTTGGTGAGATGTTAACTTTGCTAGAGTCCGATAAGCGCAACTCCGACGAGGCGCTAAGACTGGCGTCACTCGACCTCGGATGCCGATCGGTCCGTACACATCCCACCGAAAACTGTCTACGTGATTGGCACGATGAATGTCGCAGACCGCTCCATCGCTCTGGTCGATTTGGCGCTGCGACGGCGGTTCTCATTCGTCAATCTCGAGCCGGTGTTCGGCAATGTCTGGCAAAACTGGGTTCACGAGAAGTGCGGCGTGCCTGCCGACTTTCTGACAACCATTGAGGAGCGGATGACAGCATTGAATAACAGGATCGCAGCCCACCCCAGCCTTGGCCTACAGTTCCGCGTTGGTCATAGCTACGTCACCCCCATACCAGGGACGCAAATTGACAATCCAACTGAGTGGTTCAGAGATGTCGTCGATACCGAGATCGGCCCGCTGTTGGATGAGTATTGGTTCGACAACGTATCGGAGGCCGAGAACGCGAAGTCAGAGTTGCTGAGCGAACTGTGATCTCAACAGGCGATAAAGTTGCCGTCCCCACCATCGGGCGTATCCCTGTCAGAAATATCTGGCTTCTGATGTTGTACGCATCGGAGTTGTACCGCGAGTTACCCCGCGCTCGGAGCGTGGACGTGGAGAACGATCCTGATGAGCTTCCCAACCTCGTTGCCGAGGTGCTCACTCACGCCGTCGAGCGTCGGATCCGGCGAAATCTGAGTTACGGATACCGTCGCAGGCAGGCCGACCTCAATCGTGTGCAAGGGCGCATTGACCTTCTCAGAACCGAACGCCGGCAACTGCTTCAGCGCGGCAGAGTCGCTTGCTCGTTTGAGGAACTGACGGTCGATACACCCCGTAACCGCTTCGTCAAGGCGGCGCTGAACCTCCTACGTGGTGTTGTCAGCAAGGACGAGTTCAAGTACAAATGCCGAAGCCTGGCGACCAGCATGGAGCGCGCCGGAGTGACAGGTGATCCTGCATCCACCAACCGCGGCCGTCCGTGGACGCCGCTTGCCCGTGTGGGGCGGCTCGGCGCAGATGATAGGGAAATGCTATCTGCGGCACGACTGGCATTCGTCCTCGCGCTACCGACTGAGGACGTAGGTAGATACTTCCTACCGACGATAGATAGAGAATTTCGGAGTTGGCACCTGTTTGAACGTGCCGTAGGTGGCTTCTATAAGGTCGTGCTGTCTCACCGAGGTTGGAAGGTAAGACGGGGACGCTGGTATGACTGGCAGATACAAGCAAAGTCGCTCGGCATTGACGCCGTCCTACCAAAGATGCAGACAGACATTGTTCTGGACCAATTGTCGCCCGACGCCTCGAACATTACACGCCGCATAGTCATCGACACTAAGTTCACGTCGATAGTCGGCTCCGGTCATCACAGGGATCAGACACTCGATAGTGGACACATATATCAGATATACGCCTATCTCATGTCACAAGAGCGCGAGGCCGACCCTATATCGCTACGCTCCACTGGAATTCTGCTCCACCCGGCCACAGGTGAGGATTTCGACGAATTCGCCGTGATACAAGACCACAAGATACGTTTCTCCACCGTTGATCTGGCTGCTGACAGCAAGACTATTAGACACCAGTTGCTTCGTGCGGTAGACGCTGACACTGAGCCAAGTCTTGCCTGAACCGGGCGATTGCCCTGACGACCACCAAACGGGGGAACCGGTATCGTCAGATGCGTGCTTGCCTACCCTTCGCCACCCAATCGGGTCCGGCGAAGAGGCTGCTCACCGACTCGCCGAGGTGGATCCGCCGCATCGCTTCTCCCAGCAGCGGGGCCACGGACAGGACGTTGAGGTTGGGAATGCTGCTGTCCCGGTAGGATGAGACGGTGTCGGTGGTGACGAACTCGATCACATCGGGTCGCGCACGGAACCTCTCCGGGGCGGAGCCGGTAAAGAGTCCGTGGGTGCACACGACCGACTTTCGCTCCACGCCCCGCTCGCTCAGTCTGTCCAAGATAGTGAGGATGCTCCCTCCGGTCGCGATCTCTTCGTCGAGCACTATCGCATCCTTGCCGTCGACGTCCCCAACGATCGTGTCGATGATGACCTCGGTATCGCTGATACGCTGCTTATTTCCTGCCGCGACCGGTATGCCGAGGAGGCGGCCGACATACGCCGCGTCCTTGGCCCTGCCGAAGTCGGGCGAGACGACGACGGTGTTGGAAAGGTCGCGGTCCCTGAAGTGTCCGGCCAGGATGTCAAGCGCTTCCAGGTGATCGACCGGCACGCTGAAGAACCCGTGTACCTGCGGCACATGGAGCGTCATCGTGAGAATTCGGTTTGCGCCCGCCGTAACCAGTAGGTCCGCCGTGAGCCTGCCCGCGATTGAGATTCTCGGCGCGTCCTTCTTGTCCGACCGGGAATACCCGTAGTAGGGGATGACGGCGGTCACCCTCGACGCCGACGCGCCTCGAGCCGCGTCCAGCATCTGGAGAAGCTCCATGAGGTGGTCGTGCACAGGCGGTACCAGAGGCTGGATTATGAACACGTCCCTCTCGCGACAGTTCTCCTTGAGCTGGACCTGGAGGCAGCCGTTGCTGAACCGGATGATCGAAGCCGGACTCAACGGCACGCCCAAATTCGAGCAAATGCTCTGGGCGAGATCGGGATGCGCGCTGCCGGTGAAGACGACGATCTCTCGCATCGGTGGTGAGGCCTCCCTGGGTAGAAAGTATAGAGTATTGCGAATGGATTCCGCGACAAATGATAGGCGCCCAACAGTTCACGCCAGCGGGGCGGATTTAGGAGAAACGAAGGTGGGCTTCAGTTCCCGCTTACTCCACGTCCAGCACACTCTCCGGGGAGACTGTCGCATACGCCAATCGCGTAATCAGGCCGACGGCCTCCATCCCCTGGACCGAGTCCTCCGGTCGGTCTGAGGTGGTGAGGCCCGCGACGAACATCGGGCCGGTTGGAAGGTATACGATGCCCGTGTCCGCCTTGATGCGACCGCTCCCACCCGTCTTGCGCGCTGTCTCGATATCCGGCTTAAGGTACTGGCGAATCCGGTTGGGGCTTTTCGGCACATTCATCATCTCGATCATCTGCGCAGAGACGTCCGCGCTTATCATCTCGCCCGCGTGTATCTTCTCCATTATGTCCACGAGGTCGCGGGCCGACGCCACGTTGTTCCGCAGATCGCTGGCGAACGGCAGGTCCTTGTCGCCGGGGCCGTCGTTGAGTTCGCCTGAACGAATGGCGGCGTCACGCTCCCTCGAAGGCGTCTCGACGACCCCCTTCATCAGGTAGTGCCACACGCCGAGGGGCATGTTCGCGCGGGTATTGTGGTAGCCCATATTGTCGAGCGTCGCGTTGATCGACTCCGGCGTGAGCAAGTGGACGATCATGTCCGTCGCCATGTTGTCGCTGACGCCCATCATCAGGCGGCTGTAGTCGCGCAGGGTTAGTTCCGGGTAGTCCCGCATGATGCTGAGCGTCCCCGTGCCGTGGCTGGAGATGTCCTCGCGCATCCGGTAGCGGTCATCGAGAGAAATCTCGCCCGTGTGTGCTTGGCGAAAGAGCTCTATCATTATCGAGACCTTGACGACCGACGCGGTCGGCAGCGGCTCATCGGCGTTGTATTCGTACCGCAGGCCGGTGTTGAGGTCTTTGATGCACACGCCGATCCGCCCGGGTAATGGGCTAGCGATGGCGTCCATTTCATCGGCTGGAAACGATCTCATCAGTCACCCCCGTCAGCGAGCTTGGGCGTAGTCTAGGCAGGTAGGGAACGCCTGTCAAACCGAGTCGACGATTGTCGAAGGGTGCTTGTTTGTTGGTCAAAGATTCCCCTACCCTTAGCGCGAGGTGTTGAGGAAGCCGCCCTATGACCACTGCGGAAGTACAGATCGTCGAAGGCGTTGACCGAGAGTACGTGGATGACGCGCTGTGCATTACTTACGACGCCTTCGCCAAGAAGTTCCGCATCGGCTTCAGGAACGCCGACGACTTCGTTCGGCTCTTTCGAGACTCGGTCGACGCCAGAAACTGCTTCTCCGCTATTATCGATGGAGAGTTATCGGGCATCCTGGCGTTCCAGACCGCCGGAAGGGAGTTCTACCGCCTGAACCCTATGGTGGCATTTGCGAAATTCTCTCCTCTCAGAGCCGGCCTTGTGATTTTCAACCTCGTGCTGCTTGCCATTGAGGACACGGCAGGCGCAGATGAATTCCACATTGATTTAGTGGCCGTCGGGCCGTCTTCCCGGGGCATGGGGATCGGCACGGCCTTGATGCTAAAAGCAGAGGAGAAGGCCGAATCAACGGGCAAGCACACGATGTCCCTGGGAGTCATCGCAGAGAACGAAGGCGCTATTCGGCTGTACGAACGACTGGGCTACAGGACCACTCGAACATGGCGGGGGTTCCTCGTGCGGCTCGCGGCAAGGTCGGAAGAGGTGCGTCGCATGGAGAAGCCGATCGGAGGCAGAACGCCTTGAAACTACGAAACCAAGCAAGGAGCAGGCATTGAGCATAACCGTGCCCGACTGGGTGACCTATCCTGATGAGGACTGGGAAAGCATCACGCCCGAAGAAGCCGGTCTCGACCCCAATGGGCTCGAGAAGTGGGTGGCAGGGCTGCACGTCAGGGGAGCGACCTTCGGAGGCGAGGACCATTCGGGCGACAAATACGGTGCGGTGCTCACACGCGGGGGGTACCTCGTCCACTCGTGGGGAGACCGGCTCTACGCTCACCACACGGCCTCGGTAGGGAAGGCCCTTACGTGGGCGGTGCTGGGATTCGCGGCGATGGACGGGATGATCGACCCGGACGAGCCGATCAACAGGTACTGGACGGGGCAGGGAGAGCTTTCCCATCCCCACAAGTACCTGACCGAGGGACACCACAAGACACTGACATGGCGTCACCTCATCGGGAAGCGGACGGAGAGCCTGCACTGGGGAGGTTTCCCGATGGAAATCGGGAACCGGTGGGCGGAAAGGCGCACGGGGCTGGAGGAGCGCGACGCCGTTCCGGGAGTGGCGGAATGGGCCAACTGGACGGGCGACCCCTACTACGACTGCTACTCGCACGCCGAGCCGGGCACGGTGGGACTGTACAGTAGCGCGGGATTCTGGCGACTGGGACAGGCCTTGACGCACGTATGGGGCCGCGACATCAAGGACGTGGTGCAGGAGCGGCTGTTCGACCGGATCGGCATCGCCGCCGACCGGTGGGACTGGTACTCCGGCGGGTGGGTGAAGGACCGGAAATACTTCTATCCCACGCTTCCCGACTCCTACACCTACCTCGATCCGCCCTACGAAATCGCGGGCAACGTCGTCCGGAGCGGGCCCGGCTGGGTCGTGTGGAACGCCTCGGACATGGCGCGGTACGGACACCTCAACGCCACGCGAGGACTGTGGAAGGGCGAGCAGATCATCGACCCCGACTGGCTCCGGCCCCACAGCGGAGGCAACAAGAGCGGCTCCAGCGGCGAGAGCAAGTATTTCACAGCTCTCGGCGTGGTGACGACCGAAGGGCTTCCCGAATTCAAACACGCCATCGAGACCCGAAGCATCCTTCCGGAAGGCCTGTTCGTCGGCCCGGTCAGTCGGAGACCTTGACCATGGCAGACTCCGAGCGTCCGGTCGTGACCATGAGGTAGCCGCTGAGCAGGCTGTCGATCTCTCGACTCCCGGTGTCGACCATAAGCGGTCGGCGACCGAGGGACCCGAGCTTTCTGCGAGTCGCGACTACGATGACATTCTCCTTGCCGACGCGCCGGATGACGTCAGCGCCGATCTGCTGATTGCCGCGTCCGAAGATATGCCCCTGTCCACCGATGGCGGTGACGACGATCTTGGCCGGACGCCCGCCGTCGAGCAGCTCGATCAGCAGCGACTCCGTCACGTCGGACGCGACGAGCGCGCCGTCCAGAACCACGTCCACGCCTAGCAAGGTCTTCGGGACTCCCAACACGTCCGCAATGCCCTTTGTGGTCGTGCCGGGGCCAAGGATGTAGATCCAGCCGTCCTGCATCGTGTCGACGACCTCACCGGCGATTGCCAGAATGTCCTCTCCCTCGTCGGCATGGCTCGGCGACTTGGTGACCTGCACGTGCGAGGTGTCATCCGGTATGCGTAGGTACCCGTAGAGCCGCGCTTGGACATCTCCACGACGGAATGCCTCCTCGTCGATGTCCATGACCTCACTCAGCCTCGTGTGTAGCGTTTCCCCCGCGAGGAACTGCGCTGCCGCGCGTCCCGCGGCGCGGGGCGTGGTCGCATATACGCCGGAGTACATCTTCACACCCGCGGGAATGCCCAGCGCCGGAAAGCCGTCCCCCACCGCGCTGCAAAGATCGCGCGCCGTGCCGTCTCCTCCCGCAAAGAGGATCAGGTCGACGGATCGCTCGGCCATTTCGACGGCCGCACGGCGAGTATCGTCGGCTGAGGTATCATCGGAATCGAACGATCCGATGACGGTATGCAAAAGTCCGGCCTCTCGCGCCTCGTCCTCGCCCATCGGACCGGGATAGGTGAGCACCTCCAATCTTACGAGGCGTCCAAGCTCTCGCAGGGCCTCGACTGCCCTAGGCGCAGCACGGGGAACGGCACCCAACTCCAACGCCTTCCGGTAAGTAGAGACCCCGTCCGTGCCCTTCAGGCCGACCGCTCCGCCGAGGCCGGCAATGGGGTTGACGATGAGGCCGAGCTTCTTCACGTTCGTTCTTCCCGTCGCCGCCATTGGTTGAGGTACAATTCCAATCTATGCAATTCCTGCCACGCGCCGCGGCGCCGCTACTCGACCTGATATTCCCTCGTACCTGTGCGGGGTGTGGAAGGGAGGGAGGGTACCTCTGCGACGAGTGCGAGGCGACCATTCCCCGGCTTGAGCTGCCGCAATGCGGTCTGTGCTCCGCGCCGAGCAGGTCATCGCTCTGTGCATGGTGCAAGGCTGCGAATCAGCCTTTTAATGGTATCACGGCGCCTTACCGTTGGACCGGCGTCGTGCAAGAGCTGGTGTACTCGCTCAAGTACCGAAACGTGAGGGCGTCTGCGCCCCGGCTGGCCGAGCTGATGTCGGCACACCTTGCGGATAA
Organism: Dehalococcoidia bacterium; assembly: GCA_965247555.1. Taxonomy (GTDB): domain Bacteria; phylum Chloroflexota; class Dehalococcoidia; order Lucifugimonadales; family VXLM01; genus VXLM01. The sequence continues at coordinate 2,233,983 of CBDFHR010000009.1, forward strand.
GTCGATCAGCGCCGACACTATCGCGCCCGTTCCCCTGCACCCCAGCCGGGAGCGGGAACGAGGCTACAACCAGTCCGAGCTTCTCGCCCGGAGTATCTCGAAGTCTACCGGCATACCTATTGAAAGCGGAGTCTTGGCCCGCACCCGCAACACCACGCCGCAGGTCTCCATGTCGACGCCGGAGGAGAGACGAAAGAACGTCGTCGGGGCCTTCGAGTGCGTCGGTGACGTGGCGGGCAAGCGCGTGCTGCTGGTTGACGACGTTGTCACGACGGGGGCCACGGTCGCCGAGTGCTCCGCGCAATTGCGGAACGCGGGCGCGGTCTCGATCTGGGTGCTGTCCCTGGGACGGTAAGGGGAAGGCGTCCTCACTTGCTAGGCAGCGATAACAATTCCCTAGCACCTGGCCCCCAGCACCCCACCGCACTCCGATTTGACAAACAAGAACACATGTACCATACTTGGCACAAGTGGCTTGCCGCCCAACTTTACGATAACGAGGAAAATGTCGCCAAATGTCGCACTTATTGAGAATTTTCTCCCAAAGACTGGCGCTAGGCCTTCCCCATCTGACCTCCTTCCAATCACTCAGCGAGGCGATCTAACTTTACAATAACCAGGAAAATGCGACAGAATGCAACACAATGCAACACTTTTCGGAAAAGTTCTCCGATAGACCGCCGCTCACAATCCCCCATCTGATCTCCTCCAAAACACTCAGCTAAGCCGCCGACCTCGCGGGCGTGTCTCCCAAGACCGTCAGGCGTAGCACCATATGAAAGAGTCCCCATTCGCGTGAGTGACGAGAGAGTTCTTTCATCGTCCTCATAAACTTGCTCCCCCTGCCAAACTGGGTCGGCCTCCTACTCAATACGGAGAACTCACTACGCAATAGCCCGCCAGAATCAGCTATAATTCGGCCCGTATGTTGAACGGACTGCTGCGCCGCCCCACTTCGACCGATGGCAGTGCGTTTCACGGGTGGCGATACGCTGCCATAGCCGCGACCATGAACTTCTTGGCAGCCGGGCTGTATGGGCGGGGCTTCGCCGTCTACTTCCTTCCGCTTGCCCGCGACCTCGGCCTCAGCTACACCACCACTTCGCTCATCTTCGGCTTTTCTACACTCGAAGGCGGCGTGCAGGCCCCCATCGCGGGCTACCTGATCGACAAGTACGGGCCGCGAGTGATGACCCTGATTGGGGCGACTCTGGCAGGCATCGGCTTCCTGCTCCTGCCGCTGGCCAGCGACCTGCTGAGCTTCGTGCTGATCTACGTGGGCGTGATCGCGCTCGGCATCAACGCCGGGTTCCACAACTCCGCCGGGGCAATCGTCAATGCATGGTTCGTGCGACGGCGGGGGCTGGGGTTCGGGATCATCTCCGTAGGCATCGCGCTGGGCGGTGGGGTCATGACACCCATCGTGGCGGCCGTAGTGCTGGAGTGGGGCTGGCGCTGGGCGGTGACCCTGTCAGGCCTGATGATCCTCCTCGTGGGCGTTCCCCTCTCGCTGCTCATCCGCAACAAGCCGGAGGATGTCGGCCAGCACCCCGATGGAGAGCCGCCGCCTCGGAGAATAGGCCGGTCGTCCGATGTTGCATCGTATAGGGATTTCACGTTCCGGCAGGCGACGCGAACAGTGTCGTACTGGCTGCTCGCCTTTGGGATAACGCTGAGGATATCGGCGCAAGCAGGAATCCTCGTCCACATCGTTCCCTTGCTCGTATGGAAGGGGTTGGACGAGGCCATGGGGGCCATCGCGATCGCCACGATATCGTTCTCGGCCGTCGGGACGAGGCTCTTCATGGGCTGGCTCGGTGACAAGCTTCCTAAGCGCCTGCTCGTCGTGATCGGGATGATCGCCGGCGCGGCGGGAACGCTCTTTTTCTTGCTAGCCCCGGGCAACCTGTGGGTCGTGGTCATCTTCGCGCTGATGTTCTCGGTCACGGACGGCGCGGCGGGCCTCACGTGGGCGATGATCGGAGACTACTTCGGCCGCGGTGCGTATGCGACCCTGAGGGGCGCGATAACGTTCTGCGTGAGTCTCGGTTCGATGGCCACCCCGGTCATCGTCGGAAGGATCTTCGACGTGACCGAAGGGTACTACTGGGCGCTCATACCGCTGATCGGGGTCTACCTGAGCGCGGCGCTGGTGTTCGTCGTTATCCGAACTCCGAGAAAGGAGACGTAGATAGTAGAAAGTAGTATGTTGAATACGAGCCCCGGGGGTTCCTTGAGCAGTACCCAATACGCAATACGTTCTTCTTTCTACTCAATAGGTTGACCGATGTCTCGATACGATACTGACAACTTTGATGTGGACGTGCTCGAACGGAGCCGCGAGAAGCCGGTGCTGGTGGACTTCTGGGCCGCGTGGTGCGGGCCGTGCAGGGTCATCGGCCCCGTCCTGGAGCGCTTGGCCGATGACAACGGCGACGACTGGGAGCTTCGCAAGCTCGATACGGAGAAGCATCCTGCCGTCGCCCGCCAGTACCGGATCACGAGCATTCCGGCCGTCAAGCTCTTCGTGGACGGCGAGGTGAAGGACGAGTTCGTCGGCGCGCTGCCGGAGCAGATGATCGTCCTGTGGCTCAAGAGAGCCCTGCCGAGCAAGTTCCGGGAGCATCTCAAGCGGGCGGAGGCGCTACTGGCCGAGACCGACTTTGGCGAGGCGCACTACCTCCTCTCTGAGGTCTTGGAAAACGACCCCGATGACCAGCACGGCATCGTGCTGATGGCCCAAGTCGAACTGTACTCCGACCCGGCAAAGGCGGTGGAGACGGCGGACCGCATCCCGCTCGGATCGGAGCATTTCGAGACCGCGGAGGCGATCAAGGCCATCTCTCGCCTCTTTGGATACGTGGAGACGCCGGAAGTCCTGGACGACGCGCCGGTCAAGCCCGATTACCTCGATGCCATTCGCCTAATCAGGGAGGGCAAGAACGAGGCCGCCCTCGAAGGGTTCATCGACGTGATCCGCCGGAACCGGTACTACGACGACGACGGAGCGCGCAAGGCCGTCATCGCCGTCTTCAAGCTGCTCGGCGAAGACCACGAGACGACCAGGGCCTACCGCAACCCGTTCGCCAACGCTTTGTACTAGGCAGGGTTGAAAGTCCCGACGTACCGGCTCGAGTCGTCATTCCTCTGAAAATAGGCCACGTCAAACCCGTCGTAGGGGCAACCCTTGTGGTTGCCCGTTCCCGGCACTAACCCCTTTTCGTCCCCTTATGTGGCCTTTGCAAGGCCATCGTGATTCCCGCCAAAGGAGACCTTTACATAACCGTCATACCGGCGAAGAGCCTGCCCCGTGCTCCGATACGGGGCCGGTATCCAGCGGGGCTGCGGGTTAGGTCTTCTGGTCCCGGTCCTAAGCCCCCTACCCGTACGTGACCCAGAACTCGACGTTGTTCACGTCGATGGGGACGCCGATGCGCGGGTCGCGCCTTACGAGAACGATCTTGACTTCGTGCGGGCCTTTGGCACACTGCGCGGGACTGAGGTCCCAGACGAGCCAGCTGTTCTCGTCCACGGACTCGGGAACGGTCGGGTCCTCGGCATTGACGTTCCGGATGTCCGGCGCTCCCAAGACCGCTCCGTCCAGCGTGACCTCTACCTCGTCCCCTGTCGGCGAGAAGTGCTCAAGCTCGATCAGCAGTTGGACCGACGCTCCCTCGGTCTCGGCGTCATCGTAGACAGGAATGTTGACGGTCGGCCCGTCGTGGGTCAGCGTGCGGTAGAGGGTCACGGGCACCTCGCCGTAGAGCCGGTCGTCACGCTCGGAGTCCTCGCGAAGCGGGTTGTTGGCGATGCTCCTCTGGATGGCGGTGTAGGCCTTATTCTTTCGTCGCAGCGTTTCCGGCGAGCCGATTGAGGTGAGCGACTCGCGGCGTGTGGTCGCTCCCGCGTGCCAGTTGAAGGCATAGATGCCGTGTGCGCCGCGCTCGAAGTGGCCCTGCGACATCGCGGCGAACCACCAATTGCGCCACTCGGAATGGGGAATCAGGCGGTTGGCGGCCTGCCTGCTCTCAAAGTCGTATCCGGGGTACACCAGTATATTCGTGCCTTCGACGAGGGAGAGGAACTCCTCCGTTTCAAAGCACGGATCGGTGCCGGAGTTGCCGCCGCCGATGATGATGTCGCACAGCCCCTCATTCGCCCACGTCTCGATGTCGTAGCCTATATTCCGGCACGCTTCCAAAGTTGCGCCTACTCGCACTGCCACCGGGAACGGTCTCCCGCGCTCTTCGGCGATGCCGTCGGTCATGCGGCGAATCGCCCTCTGCAAATCGGTTAGCGCGTAGCGCAAGCGGTACTCGTGCTTGCCCGGCAGGTGGAAGGCGTGACGCTGCCAGTCGAGCTCAACGCCGTCCCAGTCCGCTAAGCGACATGCCTGCTCGATCAGGTCGAGCTTGTGCTCCCGGACCTCCGGTATGGCCATGTTCCACGATGTCGTGCACCAGTTCGGGGCGTCGTCGCCCAAGCACCACTCAGGATGCCGTCTCCGCATGTCGGTCAGGCCCTGGGATTTGGAAGTTTGCATCGCCTCCAGGCTGTCGATGTCCCAGAAGTGGTTGTCGTTCATGCGGATGGAATTCCACACGTCGATGCCAAGCTCGCGCCCGCGATCGACCATCGCGGCGTAGGGGTCTTCGCCACGTTCGAGCATGGCCCGGAGGTTCTCGGTATCGCGCATCGACCGGACGGTGCCGTACACCCTCCCGACAGTATCGCCGACCACGGGGATGTTGTCCGAGAGCCACGTCGCCTCGTGCGTGCCCAAGCACCAGAAGAGGGCGTCCACCTGGGTATCTGCGAGGGGCGCGTACACCTTCTCCAGGAACTGCTCCACCGTCTGGGGGTACTCGGAGTAGAAGTGCGGCGCGCCGTCCCAGTTGTAGATGATGCGATAGGACGGGGCTGCCGGACGAGATTCAGGATTAGCAGTATTCGCGGAAGCTGTCATCATGACGGCGATTCTCCTTAGTTGGCGTACGTTATGTGCAGCTCGACGTTCTCGACGACAACTGGGACGCCTAGGCGAGGGTCACGACGGTCAAGTACGAGCCGCACTTCATGGATGCCCCGTTCGGCCTGTGCGGGACGGAGCTTCCACACCAGCCATGTGTCTTCGGAGAGGTGGCCCTCGCCGCCGGTGCGATGCAACGTCGGCCCACCCAAATGCTCACCGTTGAGTGTGACCGAGACGGCATCATTAGGCGAGTAGTGGTCGAGGTTGATCTGAAGCTCGACGCCCGTGTCCTCGGAAACGTCGTCGTGGACCGGGATATGGAAGGTGGGACCGTCCCCAGTGAGGGTGCGGTACAGGGGCACGGGGACCTCGCCAAGCAGGCGGTCGTCGCGCTCCGCGCCGTATCGGATCTCCTCTTTGCCGCGGATGTGGCGCTTGACCGGTGTGTAGACCTTATCGACCCCGTTGAGCGTATCAGGCGAACCTATGGTGGTCAACAGACCATTCAGCGACGCCGCGTAGGTGTGCCAGTTGAACGCGTGAACGCCGGACGCTCCCCGGTCGTAGTAGGACTTTGCCAGACCCCGCAGCCATGCGTCGCGCCACCGTGACTGCTCGACGAGATGGCCTCGGCCAAACTCACCGTGGCTGTCGAATCCGGGGTAGAGCTTGATATTCGTGCCCTGCATCATCTCGAGGTATCGCTCCACCTCGACGCCGGGATCGTTGCCGGAGTTGGAATTGGTCGCCACGATGTCGCACAGCCCTTCCTCGATCCACGTACCGACATCGTACCCGATGCGCCGGTTGGTCTCCTCGGACGCGCCGACCCGCGTGAGGATGTAGAACGGTCGGCCACGTTCTCGGGCGATGTCGTCCGTCAGCCTGCGGATGGAGCGCATGAGGTCGGTCAACGCATACCGCAGGCGGTACGCGTCGCTCTCGGGGAGATGGAAGGCGTGGCGCTGCCAGTCAATCTCGACACCGTCCCAGTTAGCGAGCATACACGCCTCCCGAATGCGGAGCAGGGCGTACTCCCTCACCTCGGGAATCGCCATATTCCACGACGTTACCGCCCAACGCGGCGCGTTCCCGATGCCAAGCACCCACTCCGGGTGGTCCTTGCGGAACTGCGTGAGCTCCGGTCGCACGGTCTTCGCCATCTCGTCGGGCGCGAGCGGGAACGCCTTTCGGGCGGAGTCCGACCAGAAGTGGTTGTCGTTCATGCGGATGGAGACGTACACGTCCATGCCGATATCGTGCCCTCGACGCACGATGTCTCCGTACAGGTCTTCCCCGCGGTCGAACATTGCGCGGACGCTCTCGGCCCTTCGGAACTCCTTGACGGAGCCATAGGGGCGTTCACGTGGGTCGACGACGGACTCCAGATTGTCGGAGGGCCATCTGGCCTGCTCCGCGCCGACACACCAGAGGAGGGCCCCGATCTGCGTGTCCTGCAGCGGCCCGTATATCTTGTCGAGCAGGTAGTCGATGCGCTGAGGATACTCCGACTTGCCGAGGAACGTGCCGTCATGATTGAACATGATGCCGTAGTCCGGCGGCGAAGGTCGGTCGTGGCTCTGCATAACGCTCCACAGGATAGCAGATTCACGCGACACATCCGCGTTCTTCCTTCCAAATAACTCTCCGAATTCCTGTCAAGTCACATACGGCGAATGTGGTATAGTTGCCAAACCGCGTCAAAGACACGGAGGCAGAGCACTGGAACAGCGATTCACCCCCTTGCGCGGCTTCATCGAGATGTCGCCGAACCACCGCAAGCGCATGGTTCTCGTGGTCGTGAGCGTGATTGCCGTCTTTCTGCTCCTGTACGTCTCCCGCAACGCCCTGTTCCCCTTCGCCATCGGCGGCGTATTCGCTTACGTCCTGTTCCCAGCGGTCAAAGGCTTGGAGAGGGTCATGCCGTGGCGGAACAAGCACCCCGACGTAGCGCGGGTCGCCGCCATATCCACGATCTACATCGTCGCTCTGGCCATTCTCATCGGGCTTCTCGCCCTCATCATCCCGCCTGCGGTACGACAGTCGACCCATCTAATAGAAGATCTCCCGAACATCTATACGGAGGCCAGGGAAGCGGCAGAGGAACTTATCGAGAGGTTCTCCGAGGACATTCCGGTAGAAGTGCGCGACAAGGCCGAAGAGATCCTGGCCGACCTCGGAGACCTTCTGCTGTCCGTCATCCAGTCAACTCTGACGAAGACCTTGAAAGCGGTCGCCAACACCTTCAGCTTCATCATCGGCCTAGCCATCGTTCCCGTGCTGCTCTTCTACCTACTTAAGGATGGGGGGAGACTCGTGGCCTCGTCCTTGAGCATTTTCCCGGAGAACGCGAGGGGTCACGCCAGGCAGATCGTCCGCATTGTGAACGAGTCGCTGGGCGCATACATCCGCGCCCAACTGCTGCTGATGTTGTTCGTGGGACTGATCGTATTCGTGGGACTGTTGCTCCTCGATATCGAGTTCGCCGTGCTGCTTGGCATGGTCGCCGGCATTACGGAGGCGATCCCGATCGTAGGCCCCATCATCGGCGCGGTGCCGGGGATCGTCGTCACGCTTGCTACGGATCCTGAGAAGATCGCTTGGGTATTGGCGCTGTACGTGGGCACGCAGCTTGTCGAAAACTCGCTGCTCGTCCCCCGCATTCAGGGCGACGCTGTGCACATGCACCCCATCACGATCATGGCGCTTCTGATCGTCGGCAGCGAGACCTTTGGAGTAATCGGAGTCGTGGCCGCCGTCCCGGTCGCGAGCGTCGCCCGCGAGGTGTTCCGGTACTTCCACCGGATATGGAGCGACAATCCGCCGACGGTGCCTCTCGAAGAAGCCGTTGAGAACGCGGACACCGGCGGCGTACAATCGGGCGCATGACTCCGCAATGAGGGTATCGACGTGACTCGTCCCAATGTCCTGCTGATCTGCGCCGACCACTGGTTCGGCGATCTCATCGGGGCGCTCGGACACCCTGTGATCCTAACGCCCACCCTCGATCACATCATCGGGAACGGCATCGCCTACACGAACGCCTACGCGCCCACTCCTACGTGCATCCCCGCCCGTCGGGAGCTTATGACCGGCACGCACTCCCGCACGCACGGCGACCGCGTCTTCAACGAGACTCTCCCTATGCCCGACCTACCCACCATGGCCCAGGCGTTCCGCGACAACGGGTACCAGGCTTATGGCGTCGGCAAGCTCCACGTCTACCCACAGCGCGACCGCATCGGCTTCGACGACGTTCTCGTGCTCGAAGAGGGTCGACACCAGTTCGGCATGACGAAGGACGACTACGAACTCTTCCTCCAGGACGAGGGTTACGCGGGCCAAGAGTATGGTCACGGAGCATCCAACAACGACTACATGGTGAGTCCCTGGCACTTGCCGGAGTACCTTCACCAGACGAACTGGACAGTTCGCGAGATGTCGAAATTCATCGCGCGGCGCGACCCGACGAAGCCTGGATTCTGGTACATGTCGTTCAGTCCGCCGCACCCGCCCCTTGCGCCGCTGCCGTCATACCTCGACATGTACCGCGACATCGAAATCGACGAACCTTTCTACGGTGACTGGTCGGAAGACCCGTCCGACTGGCCCTACGCGTTGCGAGCGCGGCCCATCGGACGCGATACCTACTCACCGGCCGCCGTCAAACGGGCACGTCAGGGCTTCTATGCGCTCGCGACCCACATCGACCACCAGATCAGGCTGGTCATCGGGCTGCTCCGCGAGGAGAACCTGCTGGACAATACCGTGATCGCCTTCACGTCGGACCATGGCGACATGCTCGGAAACCACGGCCTGTTTGCCAAGAGTCTGATGTACGAGAACTCGGCCAAGATTCCCATGATCCTCATGCCGCCGGCGGACAGGGACGACCTCGGTCGAAACGTCCATGACGACCGGCTTGCCGTGCAGGCCGACGTCTTCCCGACGCTGGCGGACATCTGCGGCGTCCCCATACCCAATACCGTGGAGGGCCTGTCGCTTGTCGGTGACGAGAAGCGGGAGTACATCTTCGGAGGGCACGGCGAGGAAGACCGCCCCACGCGCATGGTCCGCGACACCCGGTACAAGCTGGTCTACTACCCCGAGGGGAACGTAACGCAGTTGTTCGATCTGCTCGACGACCCCCGCGAGACACGCGAACTCTCCGGCGATCCCGAACACGCGAACGTGAAGGCTCGCTTGACCGATCTGCTCATCGAGAACATGTACGGCGGCGATATGGACTGGGTGGACGGCGGAACGCTGGTGGGAACGCCCGAACCGCGTCCTGGAGTGACCCACCCCACACCCAACCGGACCTTCGGCAACCAGCGAGGCTACCGATTCGGACACACGGGGCCTGCAACAAATAGGCCCTCACGACTGTAGAGATAAAGCCCGTTCTCCCGGAAGGGAGGACACGACACATACGGAGGCCGGAAGTGCCGGACAGGCCAAACGTACTGCTCATATCGGCCGACCACTGGTTCGGGCGGCTTATCGGTGCACTGGGACACCCGACCGTCCTGACGCCGACGCTCGACCAGCTTATCGGGAATGGCGTGGCGTACACGAACGCCTACACCGCCACGCCTTCGTGCATTCCCGCGCGGCGAGAGATCATGACGGGAGTATCGGCACGGACGCACGGCGACCGGGTATTCAACGAGTACCTCCCGATGCCCGACCTGCCTACGATGGCCCAGACCTTTCGAGACAACGGCTACCAGGCGTTTTCGGTGGGCAAGCTGCACGTCTACCCCCAGCACGACCGAATCGGGTTCGACGACGCGCTGATCAACGAAGAGGGGCGTCATCACCTCGGCCTGCTGAAGGACGACTACGAACTGTTCCTGCAAGAGCAGGGCTATGCCGGGCAAGAGGCGACCCACGCGATGGGCCACAACGACTACATCGTGCGGCCATGGCACCTGCCGGAACACCTCCACCAGACCAACTGGACGGTCCACCAAATGTCGCGGTACATCGCCCGGCGCGACCCAGGGAAGCCGGGGTTCTGGTACATGTCGTTCAGCGAGCCGCACCCTCCCATCGTCCCGCCGGAGCAGTTCATCGAGATGTACCGCGACCGTGAGATCGACATGCCCTTCGTGGGCGAGTGGGCGAAGGAGTGGGACTCCCTGCCCAGCGGTCTTAAGGCGCGCAGATGGTCGGGACGCAACCCGTACTCCGATGACGCCGTCCGCATCGCGCGGCAGGGGTTCTACGCCATGTGTACCCACCTTGACCACCAGATCAGGCTGGTGATCGGGATGCTGCGGGAAGAGGGCCTGCTCGACAACACCGTCGTCATGTTCACGTCCGATCACGGCGAGATGCTGGGCAATCACGGCCAGTGGGCGAAGGACCTCTTCTACGAGGAGTCCGCGAAGATTCCCATGATCCTCATGCCTCCCACAAATCGCGACGACATCGGGAAGGGCGGCCACGATGACCGTCTCGTCGTGCAGTCTGACATCTTCCCTACCCTCGCCGACTTCTGCGGCGTTCCCGTCCCCGATACGGTCGAGGGGATGTCGATGATCGGCGACAGAAAGCGCGACTACATCTACGGCGAGCACTGGGAGAACGAAACGGCCTCGCGGATGATACGCGACGCACGGTACAAGCTGATCTACTACCCGCTCGGCAACCAATTCCAACTGTTCGACCTGGACAACGACCCGGACGAGCTTCACGACCTTGCGCACGACCCCTCGCTGGCCGAAGTCCGGGAACGGCTTACCGCCCTCCTGATTGAGAACCTCTATGGAAGCGACCTTGCATACCTGCAGGACGGGGTGCTAGTGGGAGTGCCCGACGGTGACTTTCAATCTCGTGGCTACGACAGGAACTTCGGCGGACAGCGCGGGTGGAGATTCGGCACAAGCGGCAAGGCGACCTATTGACGCGGAGGCTACGATTCTTCTCTCCCTTTCGAGGTTGAGAGGTGGGAGTCTGCCCTGGATATGATTCGGGAGTGAGGGTGAAATTCCTTACCACCATTCAAGGACGTCACAAAATTATGAGGGTTGACGAGAAGACGGGAATTTACGTATCATAAGTGCAGGGGTTGGAATCGACCTCATTTGGAAGATCATGCTGTTCGCTGGCCTCTTTACATGCGCGGTGGCCTGCTCCACAGGCGCGAGTCAGCCCGAATCGAATTCTGACCCCTCGCTCCCAGTGTCCTCGAGTTCTACTGTGCAATCCGCGGACCCGCCTGACGACCCGCTACCACTATGGCAGCCGAATTATCCAAGGGACCTGGATCACATACGGGAGACCTTGGGAGCTGTCTTCGTTCCGACGTACCTCCCTGACGGCTATAAACTCAGCGGCGCAACAGTCCACACGCATCGGCATCTACTTGAGGGTGGAGGGGCAGCATTCGAGGCGGCATTAGGCTACACGACCGGATTCCGTGGAATAGACTGGAGACCAGTAGGCGAGTTTTTTGTCTACCAGCAGCCTGAAGGGTGGAATGCGGATGTTCACAAGCCACACTTTAGAGAAGTTACTATTGATGGACTAACGCTCCGAACCTTCGCAGATCATCCGCACTCGCCTGCATTTCTCTTCAAAGCAGAGGGTCGCTGGCTTTGGATATCCGTTTTCGGAGAATCGGAGATGAATGTCGACATGCATGAGTTGGTCAAGATTGCGAAATCGTTTGAACGATTTGGCAGAGAGGACCTGGTGGCTTGGCTTACCGTCGTTGGCATTACACAGCATGGTTTCGAGAACAACCCTCTCGTTGCCCTTGACGGCTTTGCGAAGAGGGGCAACACCGTATACGTTCCGTCCTACCTGCCTATTGATCTTGGCCTGCATAGCGCATCGCTTGGAGACGGAGGAACAACACTAAGGTTCGAAGTTCCTTCACACCTGACAGACGGTAAACAGTTGACCCACTTCACCCTAGGAACCGCACCTTTTCCGGTACAGTACCGCGATCATGTAGAAGTCAATGGCTCCATGGGCTATGTCTTCAAGGGCCGTTTCCCGACCAACGTCATCCTTATGTTCAAGCACGACGATCAATGGTTTAAGTTGGACAGTTCGGTTGTGTTCAATGAGACCGAATACTCATCTATGCTAGATGAGTTGGCTAAAGTCGCGGAGTCTCTTTCACCATACAAACAGTCGTGATCCCAGCTGAGATTTAGAAGCATTAACCTGACCCTTCATTTCAGCGTTCGAACAGCTATAACCAATAGGAGGCATGACTATGGTTGACCTATTAAAGGCAATTGTCCGCCCCAGCCAAGTCCCGTCCATGGGGAGACGTAGACTCTTAGCAGGAGCAGCAGCAGCAGGCGTGGGGTTGTTCTTCGCTCCGTAATTGATTAGCGGGATTATGTATAGGGGGTTGCGATAAACTGTGCAAGTTCTTATACTTTGGTTATGTGCAAGACGGATTCTGAACACGACGAACTGATGGCGCTGGTCAAGCGGCAGCAGGAGCAGATTGCCCAGTTGAAGACGGCCAACGAACAGTTGGAGAGGCAACTCGTCGAGTCTCAGCGTGGTGGAAGGCGACAGGCGGCGCCGTTCTCCAAGGGCAGGCGCAGCAACAGGCCCAAGCGCCCCGGCCGCAAGCCGGGTAGGGGGATGTTCAGTTACCGCAAACCGCCGTCTGCCGCAGAGATCACCGAGCCGGTTGTAGAGGCGCCAGTGTCCGGGGAGACATGCCCCGGATGTGGAGGCAGCCTCGAAGATGAGGGAGTGAGTGCTGCGTACGTAACGGACATACCTGCTATTCGGCGTCCGCAGGTGAGAGCGTATCGAGTGCAGGTATGCCGGTGCCGGTCGTGCGGCAAGCGGGTGCGAGGACGGCATCCCGATATAGGGCCTGACCAGCATGGTGCGAGTGCCCACCGCTTGGGGGAACGAGTGATGGCGGCGGCCCATGTGCTCCACTATGGTGTGGGTATCCCGGTACGAAAGGCGCCCGCTGTGCTCAGAGCGCTGACCGGGGTGAACCTGAGTCAGGGAGCGATCAGCCAGGACGCGCTGCGTCGTGCTGGAGGTGCGGTGGGTGATGCCTATGGCAGGCTGCGGACATCGGTACGAGCGAGTCGGCTCGTGCACACCGACGACACGGGCTGGCGAGTGGGAGGCGGTTCCGCGTTTCTGATGGCGTTCGAGACGGAAGATGCAACGGTGTATCAGGTCCGTGCTCGTCACCGGAACGAAGAGGTGCGCGAGATGGTCCCCTCGGACTATGGAGGGGTGATGGTGACTGATCGAGGGCGAAGCTACGACGCGCAGGCTCTGTCCGGGGTCAAACAGCAGAAGTGCCTGGCGCACATACTACGCTCGGTCAGCGAGGTGGTCCAGACCAAGACAGGGCGAGGACGGAGCTTCGGCAAGCGTTTGAGTGCGCTGTTGCCAGAAGCGATGGACCTGTGGAGGGCATATCACCGAGGAGAGGCTGTGGACTTTGGTGTGCAGGCCGAACGGTTGAAGCAACTTCTGAGCTATCATCTGCGCGACCGATCGATGACGGATGGGGCCAACTACCGGTTGCAGAACGAACTGGGCTGGCACGACGACCGGGGCAACCTGCTGCGATTTCTGGACGACCCGCGCATAGAGCCGACCAACAACCGTGCTGAGCGAGCGCTCCGCCCTGCGGTGATCGCGCGGAAGGTATCGCACTGCTCGAAGAGCGTGGAGGGGGCCGATGCGTTCTCGGCGTTCACCAGCGTAATCAGGACGTTGGAACGCAACGGCGGCGACCAGCCTGTGGTGGACCGGCTCTGCGCTATGTTCAGCGGCGCTCCCGTTCACTCCCCGTCACTCTGAACCCTCTCCCCAAACTTCACACCGCTAATCAATTACGTCTAATCCTTACTGTAAGACAGATGCAACACGTCCAAGGCGATGCTTCAGTCCAGCAAGGTGATGAGATCGTCCTCTGACCCGCCCTTCAACGTTCTCGTTTTCAGTAGTCACGTCCCGCCACCTAAGGCCAGCGTGCCGACTTGCATAATTTACACAGACCCGTAGAATACAAAAACGACGCGAATGTCTCTCAGGAGGATTCTGTCATGGCAACCGCGACCGCCGACCTCGACCTGTACGCCCACCTGATGCGCCGCGCCGGCTTCGGCGCGCGACTCGACGAACTGGAAGTGCTCGCGTCCCGTCCCTACGAGGACGTCGTGGAGGACCTGCTGCACCCCGAACGGTTTCCCGACGTGGAGATCGACATGATCGAGCGCTTCTACAGCACCGGCAACGCCGGATACGGCCCCATCTGGTGGTCACGAATGTTTAACTCACGCCGCCAGTTGGAAGAGAAGATGACTCTCTTCTGGCACCACATCTTCGCGACGGGACAGTCCAAGTCCGCCCACAATCCTTCGGCGCAGGCGCAGATCAATATGTTCCGCCGACTGGGGATGACGGACATCCGCACGCTGCTCCTCGAGCTCTCGAAAGACCCCGCCATGATCTTCTGGCTGGACAACAACGAGAATCTCAAGGACGAGCCGAACGAGAACTACGGGCGTGAGCTGCTCGAACTCTTCTCTATGGGAGTCGGGAACTACACGGAGGAGGACGTCAAGGCCGCCGCCTACGCCTTCACCGGCTGGACACTGGAGACCCCTATTCCGGGGGCGGGAAGCAGATACGGCGGCTACCATTCCAAGTTCGTGTTCCTAAAAGACGAGCACGACCACTCCGACAAGGACTTCCTCGGCGAGTTGGGCGATTGGGACGGCGATGACATCGTGGACATCATCGTCAAGCAGCCCGCAGCAGCGCGGTTCATATCGAGGCACATGTACAACTACTTCGTGGCCGACGAGCCGCCCGTCTCAAACTGGAACGAGACGCCGCCCAAGGATCCGGCAGCGATCAATGTCCTCTCGGAGGCCTACCTGAGTTCGGACGGCGATATCCGCTCTATGCTCCGCGCGCTGTTCAACTCGGACTTCTTCAAAGACGCCCGGTACATGCGCGTGAAGACGCCGACGGAGCTCGTCACTGCCGTCGTCAAGCTGACCGGCGAGTACCAGGAGATCGAAATAGGGATGTCCCGTGTCACCGGCGCGACCGGCTCGATGGGGCAGTCGCTCATGAATCCCCTGACCGTCGAGGGCTGGCCCTTCGGCGCGGGCTGGATCGACGGCGGCACGCTGAACGAGCGGGTCAACTTCGCCGTCGACGAATTGAGCGACGCCGACAAGCCCGGCATCCGGCTCATCATCGACCGGCTGAAAGAGATCGGTCACCTCCTATCGCCCGCCGAGTTCGTCGGCGAGTGCGTTCAGATGGTGCGTCCCGCTCCCCTCAGCAAGGAGAGCATCCTCGGACTTCTCAACTTCGCCGAGCAGGGCCAAGACCTCGATCTGATTGACGAATCGAAGCGCGAGATCAGCGAGTTCCGCGTACTGAGAATGATCCAACTGATCGTTGCAACGCGAGAGTACCAACTGAATTAGAGGAGAGATCCCCCGCCATAGCGAACGGGGCAGTTAGCAAGGAGGACGCACATGCGACCATACGGACTTTTGCGAGCCGGATTCCCATACCTCAAGACGATCGGCGAGTTCATGCGGATGCACTTCCCGACCGACGTGGCCCCTGCACGAGACGGTCGGCTGTACGTCATCGGCAAGGGCAGCATGTACACGAAGGGCAAGTCGGGGCCCATCCTCGTCACGAATATCGAGGACGACAACCTCGGCAGCTTCGGCTGGAAGTCGTATGAGGAAAGCGTCGCCGACGCCTGCTTCATGTGGCCGATGGCGATCCAGCTCGATGTCGAGCAGCGAGAACTCTACATCTCCGACAGCGCCACGCACCGTATTTCGGGCTTCACCACCGACGGCGAGTACCTCGGCAGGTGGGGCGAGCATGGCAGCGGCGAGGGACAGCTCGACCGGCCTTCGGGACTGGCCATCGACAGCGAAGACCTCCTGTACGTGGTCGACTCGATGAACCACCGCGTTCAGAAATACACGAAGGACGGCCGATACATCTCGCACTTCGGCGAGTTCGGGGATGGCCCCGGACAGTTCAACATGCCATGGGGCATCACCATCGACGAAGAGGGTACCATCTACGTTGCCGACTGGCGGAACGACCGGATCCAGCAGTTCTCAGCGGACGGCGAGTTCATCGGCATGTTCGGCACGTCCGGCCACGAAGACGGCCAGCTGTACCGCCCGGCCGGCGTCGCGGTCGATATGCACGGGGACATCTACGTGTGCGACTGGGGCAACAACCGCGTCCAGCTGTTCGCGAAGGACGGCCATTTCGTCCAGAAGTTCGTCGGCGACGCGACCATGTCGAGGGCCAACCTGGAGAGAATGTTCACTCGCACCGCCAAGCTCCGCCGGATGCGCGAGACTGCGGCCTACGAGCCGGAGAAATACTTCGCGCGTCCCCGCTCCGTACGCGTCGACGAACACGGCCACATGTACGTCCCGGACTACGAGCACTACCGCATCCAGATCTACAAGAAGGAAGCCTACGCGATGGACGAGACGGGAATGACGCCGCCCTTCCGAGTTCCGACGCTGAACTACATGTAGGCCCTCGCCTGTCTGTCGTAGGGTCCTGCACACAGAGAGAAGAAGCATTTGGCCTCTCCATCGGTAATGGAGAGGCCAAATCGCGTACTCCACCTTTGCGACTCCGTTGCCCATCACCGTGTTCTTCACGATCTTCATAACATCTTCAAACACGGGCGGTATAGTGGTATCACGCAGAGGTGAGATGAATACTTATCGGAGGTGTACGGAATGAAGAAGCTTGTAGTTGGCCTGGCAGCAGCCATATTGGTGGCTCTAGGCGTGGCAGGCGGCACGGTGCTGGCGCAGAGTGCCGATGAAGACGGAGAGAAGAAGAGCTTCGCGGATCGGGTGGCCGAAATACTCGGCCTCGACAGCGATACCGTCGAAAGCGCCTTGAAGCAGGCCAGGTCGGAAATGAAGGACGAGCGCACCGACGCTTGGCTCGATAAAGCGGTCGAGGCGAAAAAGATAACGCAGGAAGAGGCCGACGCTTATAGCGACTGGCTCGACGATCGACCGGACGGCGTCGGGGAATGGTTCCGCTTCAGCTACTACCCCAACGCGCGGGAGGACTTCAAAGCCAAGCTCGACGAGGCGGTTGAGGCAGAGAAGATAACGCAAGAGCAGGCCGACGCACATCTCGAGCGGTTCGACGCCAAAATGGAGACGATGGACGAGAACTTCAAGGCTGCGGTCGACAAGGCGGTCGAGGCCGAAAAGATGACACAGGACGAGGCCGACTCGCTTACTGAATGGTACGACGAGAAGCCCGACGGCGTTATGCCCGGCTTCGGAGGTCGCGGGAAGTTCGGACACGGAAAGTTCCGCGGCAAAGGCGGCCATCACGGCAAGAAGGGGTATGGGCGGTCCATGTACAAGGGACAGAAGAACATGGACCCCGCTCCCGCCGTCGAAGGCTCATCGGCGTAACGATTAGCGAAGTGCCGCGACAGTGAGTGGGTGTTCAAAAGGCCAAGGCACTTCCCGGCGGACACCTTTTGAGGAACGTGGAGGCGGCAGGTGGGAACAAACTCTCTTGCGGCCTCCACGCTTCCGATATTCGGATTCCTAGGAGGACACAGGTTGGGAACGACGGTCTTGCTTGTCGAAGACGACCCCGGCGTCGTAGAGATCGCTCGGACGTATCTGGCCCACGACGGCCACAACGTGCTGGTTGCCAACGACGGCCTGGAAGGTCTCCGTCTCGCCCGCGAGAACGACCCCGATCTCCTGGTCCTTGACCTTATGCTCCCAAAGCTTAACGGCGAGGAGGTCTGCCGAGTGCTTCGCGAGGAATCGGACGTGCCAATCGTCATGCTGACCGCGCGGTACAGCGAGGAGGACCGGCTTGCCGGCCTCGATTTGGGCGCGGACGACTACATCACCAAGCCCTACAGCCCGAGGGAACTTTGCGCCAGGGTCAGAGCCGTGCTGCGCCGGGTGGCGAGGCAGGACGGTGAGGGGCAAGCAACCGTTATCCGATACGGTGATGTCACCGTCGACCAGGAACAGCGAGTAGCGGCCATAGGCGACAGCGAGCTATCACTCACTCCCACCGAGTTCCGGCTCCTCGTCATGTTCGTGAGCGATCCCGGAAGGACGTTCACCCGCGACCAGATTATCGACAGGGCCTTCGGCTACGACTTCGACGGCTTCGACCGCACGGTCGACGCCCACGTCTCCCACCTGAGGAGGAAGCTCGAAGCCGAGGGCGAACCGCGATATATCCATACCGTCTATGAGGTCGGCTATAGGTTCGGCGATGCAAAGATTTAACAGCTGGCTGACCAGTCTTCACTTCCGCCTGATCGTGGGGTTCACCCTCGTGCTGGTCGTGTCCCTGCTCGGCGTGAGCTTGTATGTCCACTACGCCGCCGAGCGAGAGATCGAGCGGTTCCAGCAAGAAGTCGAGCGCGCAAGAGCGGAGCGCATTCAGAAGGTGGTAAATCAATACTATGAGAACAACAAAGACCTGTCCGGCATCGGACCGGCTCTGGAACAGGCGAAGTGGCTGTACAACTGGAATATCGAGGTGACGGACGCAGAGGGTAAGCCGATCGCTCTGGTGAGCGGCATGAAACCCGCCCTTGAGACTGCGGACAAGCGCTCCGTACAGGCTTACGACAAGTACATGAAAGGACCCTTGGGACCTGACGCTCGCAGGAAAGCGGGCGAAGGGCGCAGGTTCGGCAAGCATATCTATAAAGTGCAAGACCGCGACAAGAAGGATGTCGCGTCGATTGCCATGGGACCGGCGGACTTTCCCGGCGACGTGCCCGAGCCTCCAATGTCGCGCCTGCTGGCTACTCTCGACGCCTCGCTGCTGTGGATCGGCATCGCGGCTGGCATTGCGGGAATAGCGCTCGTTTCCCTTCTCTCGCGCCGGGCCCTCCTCTCCATCGGAGTTCTCCGCGGAGCGGCGAGGACCTTCGGCGGCGGCGAATACTCTCATCGGGCGCCAAAGCTGGGCCCGCATGAAATCGGAGAGCTTGGAGAGACGTTCAACTCCATGGCCGACGACATCCAGCGCGCGGAACGGCAGCGCCTGAACCTCATGGCCGACGTCGCCCACGAGCTCAGGACGCCGCTCTCGAATATCCAGGGCTACGTCGAGGCCATGAAGGACGGCATCATCAACCCGAGCGACGAGACCCTTGAGAGCATCCACCAGCAGGTGCTCCAGCTCAACCATCTGGTCGAGGACGTGAAGCTCCTGTCTCTGATAGACGCCGGAGCGTTGCGTCTCAACTTCGAGAAGGCCACAGTTGGCGACGTGCTCAAGAGGTCCGTCAGGGGCTTCGTGGCGAAGGCCCGCTCCAAGGAGATACGGCTGAACACCGAGATAGCGGAAGACATTCCACCCGTCCGCATGGACACCGCCCGGATACTCCAGGTCGTCGACAACCTGCTTGAGAACGCCGTGCGGCACACTCCTCACGGCGGCGAGGTGACCGTGAGGGCCGGGATGCTCTCGACGGACGAAGTCTTCGTCGCCGTAGAGGACACAGGAGAGGGCATCCCCGACGACGTGATCGAGACGGTCTTCGACAGGTTCAGGCGGGCAGACCCTGCGCGCGCTCGCGCGACTGGAGGGGCCGGTCTCGGACTTGCCATCGCGAAGAATCTCGTCAAGGCTCACGGCGGCCGGATCGAAGCCGATAGCCGTCCCAGCGGAGGCACGACCTTCCGGTTCACCATTCCAACCGACCACGCACAGGCGTCGCGTTCGTAGATATACTTCGATACATACGTTATAATCGGTTTACACAAACAGTTCGATAAAAGCTAACTTTCAAGATGGGAGCGCGTTATCGTGATTAGAGGAATCAACCACGCAGGGTTCGTTGTACGAGACCTCGAAGCCGCCGTTAGGTTCTACGAGGAGTTTGTCGGACTGAGAGTGCAGGACCGGCTTGAGCGCACCGGAGGGCCCATCTCCCAGGTGGTCGGATACGACGGCGCCCATCTGAAGATCGCCAAGATGGCCGCTGAGGGAGAGGAGCACTTCCTGGAGCTGATCGAGTACGTTCAGCCGCCGTCCGTGGAACGGGCGTCCGAGGAGAGGGCGATCATCGGCGGGAGCCACGTGGCGTTCATCGTCGACGACATCCAGGCCGCCTTCAAGCGAGTGGCGGCGAACGGAGCAATCGAAATGAACCCGCCCGCGAATATTGGGCCGGGCAGGTGGGCCTGCTACATGCAAGACCCCGAGGGCAACTGGATCGAGTTCATTCAGCAGGACTGAGGCTCCATCTCCTCTGAGGAGACAGGACGGACAAGTATCTCTCCCAACGACCTCAGTCGAAACACGCACTAAACGTCAAACAGGAACAGAGGAACAGGCATGACCGTACTCAGAAACATCTTGGAACGCATGAAGTCGTGGAAGCTGTGGGCAGTCGTGGTCATCGTGGTCGCGGCTTGCACGGGCGGATACTACGCCTTTACCACGTGGAGCGATTCGAGCGCCGAGGAAGAGGCGGCGCAGACTCAACTGGTCCCGGTGACCCGAGGCGACCTCGTGAACGATGTGAGCGTGACCGGAACCCTGGCGTACACGACCCGTGAGACCATCACCTTCGGACAGCAGGGGTTCGTTTCGGATCTTACCGTCTCGGAGGGCGACAGGGTATCCGCCGGCGACGCGATCGCCGTGCTGGACGCCGAGACCGTCGCGAACCTGGAAAAGGCCATCGCTCAGGCAAGAATCGACGTGCGCAACGCGGAAGACGCGCTGGAAGAGGCCCGGAATCCCCATACGTCGGCCCAGATCGCCAAGGCCGAGGACGACGTGGCGAACGCGCGCCTCGACCTGCAGAAGGCCGAAGAAGCGCTGAACGAGCTCGGTGTCGTTTCTGCCGATCTCCTGGTGCAGGCGCGCATCGACATCCTGAATGCTCAGGCCGATATTGAGACCGCCCAAGAGAGCAAGGTTACGCTGGTTACACCGACGTTCCAAGTGGTCGTGAATGCCCAATCGAGAGTTACCGCCGCGCGCGTGGCGTTGCAGGACGCGAGGGACGACCTCGATGTGCTCCTCAAGCCGACGGACGGTGACATCGCGGCGGCTGAGGCGGATGTAACGAAAGCCCGGCTTGATCTCGAAGTTGCCAGGGACGCACTCGATGCGCTCTCAAACGTGACGGAAGTCGATCTGGCAAAGGCCCAAGCGGCAGTCGCCGACGCGCAACTCGACCTCGAAATGGCGCAGGACGACCTCGAGAAGCTGACCAATCCGACGGCGGTCGACCTGGCAAAGGCCCAAGCGGCAGTCGCGGACGCGCAACTCGATATCGAAGCAGCGCAGGAAGCGGTAGATGAAGCGACTACCCCTGCCACTGCCGAAAATATCGCCGACTACGAGGCCGATATCAACTCTGCCCAAGAGAGCCTTCTCACCGCCCAGTTCAAACTGCAGACGGCTCAGCGCAACGCCGATGTAGAGATTCAGGCCGTCATGGACGATCTCGATGAGGCGCAGGGCGAGTACAACGCCCTCTTCGAGAAGTGGCTGGGCATGAACGTCGCTCAGCCGTTCGACCAGTCACCCGACGCGACATTCGCTGCTCTAGGATCCGACCTAGCAACTATTTTTGAGGGACCCCATATCGACAGGATGAGGTCGCTGTTCGAGCAAGGCATCTTTCGAGACGAGCCTGAAACGCCATGGAACGAGGTGATCGTGTACTCTTGGGCAGTCCTCTACCCCGGAGAGGTCCTCGTGGACTGTGGGAACCTTGAGGCCGGGAGCCACCGGGCGTGTATCCGCGACGAGTTCCTCGACGCTTACGATGTCGTTCAGGAGATGAGCGCGAACCTCGAAACGCTCCAGGCCGATGAGGCCGAAAGGATACGAGAGGCACTGGTCGCCGTCTCCAACGCGGAGGACACGGTTGAGCAGCGGAGGGAAGCACTCGACGACTATCTCACGGATGTTGCCGAGTCCCAGTCGACCGAGTCCGAGATCAAGAGCAAGGTCGAGGCGCTGGGACTTGCCAAGGCGAACCTTGAGGAAGCGCGGGAGGACTTAGCCAGCCTAACCGGTAACCCCGATGCACTCGAGCTTGAGTCAAAGCGACGGGTCATAGCTAATGCCGAAGTGAAATTGGCAACGGCCATCCAAGACATGACCGAACTGATGGCCGAACCCGATCCCCTCGATGTCGAGGCCAAGCGGCTAGATATCGCGACGGCTGAGACCCAGCTGGCCGACAGCATCGAGGCGCTTGCCTCTCTCACCGGCGAGCCGGACGAGCTGCTTCTTGAATCCAAGAACCGGGCCATCGAGACCGTAGAGGCCGACCTGCTGGACGCAGAGACGGCATTGGCCGAACTGATGCAAGCCACGGAGTTCGACATCGAGCTCGCCGACCGCGAGATCGAGTTGGCCCAGGCAAAGCTGGCCGAAGCCGAAGATGTCCTCGCCGCTCTGCTTGTAGACCCCGACCCTATTGACATGCTCGTCAAGCAGTCTGCAATCCGTGTGGCCGTCGAGTCGCTCGCCGAAGCCCAATCGACTCTGGAAGAGTACAGCACCGTCGACCAGTTGGAGATAGAGCTCCAGCAGGCCGACGTGATCGCGGCAAGGGCCACGCTCGGAACGGCCATCGCCGACCTTGACCGCGCCACGCTGCGCGCCCCGTTCGACGGCATCGTGGTCGCCATAAACATCGAGGCGGGTCAGCAGGTCAACGCCAACACGCAGGCCATCGAAATCGCCGATCCGTCCATCATCGAGGTGAGCGGCTCGGTAGATGAGATCGACGTCCTGTTCCTGCAGGTCGGGTCTCAGGCCTTCGTCAGCCTGGAGGCCCTGGGCGCCCAAACGCTGCCGGGCACCGTCTCCTCAATCGCCAATACCGGCACCTCGCAACAAGGGATCGTAACCTACCCGGTGACAATCCGGGTGGACTCCTCGGAGAGCGGTCAGCTGCCCGAGGGACTGAGCGCGACGGCGCAGGTCATCATCCGCGAGCAGACCGACTCGGTACTCATTCCGCTGCAAGCCCTCTACGGTTCGGTGCAAGCGCCCATAGTGAGGGTTGTGAGCGGAAACGACATCATTGAGCGACAGGTCTCGCTCGGCATTAGCGACGACTTCTGGGTCGTGGTCGAGGATGGCCTCAATGAGGGCGAGACGATTAGCATGGAGGTCGTCGGCAGCAGTACGAGCGGGTTCGGTGGAATCGGCGCAACTTTCCGCGCGGTGGGAGGATTCGGAGGAGGCCGCCGCCCCAGCGGTGGAAGTGGTGGCGGTGGAGGTCGGTAGGTATCTCCTCTGCTGGTAGGGGCAGGTTTGAAACCTGCTACGGAACCGCCCATTGGAACACTGCACAGAACTATGAATGAGAACCTAGACAACGTAATCGAACTGCACGACGTCACGAAGGTCTACCGGATGGGGGAGATCGAGGTGAACGCGCTCGCGGGTGTCAGCCTGACTATCCGGCGAGGCGAACTCACCGCCATCATGGGGCCGTCCGGCTCGGGCAAGTCGACCATAATGAACATAATCGGCTGCCTCGACGTACCAACGTCCGGCAAGTACATCCTCGACGGCGAGGACGTCGGCAAGCTGAGTGACGACCGTCTCGCCGGGATTCGGAACCGCAAGGTCGGCTTCGTCTTCCAGACCTACAACCTCCTTCCGAGACTCTCGGCCCTGACAAACGTTGAGCTGCCGCTGCAATATGGCAACGGACGCGGGCGCAAGGAACGGTCGCTCGATGCCCTGGCCAAAGTCGGCCTGGCGGACAGGGTGCACCACAAGCCGGTGGAGCTCTCCGGCGGTCAGCAGCAGAGGGTCGGCATCGCGAGGGCGCTGGTCAAGGACCCGGCGATCCTCCTGGCCGACGAGCCGACGGGAAACCTCGACACCACTTCGAGCCGCGAGATCATGTGGATCATCCAGGAACTGAACCGGCAATCGGGCATCACCGTCGTCATCGTTACCCACGAACGCGACATCGCCGCCCAAGCGGCCAGGGTGGTAACCATGCTCGACGGGAAGGTGCTTGACGACACCCGCCAGGATCCCGTTCTCGTTCCCCAACCCGGCCTGACCTAGTACACAAGCCTACGCTCTACTTTCTACTCAATACTCACTACGAAATTTCCCAAATGTCACTACTCCAGACTATAAATACGGCAATATCCTCACTCGGAGCCAACAAGCTCCGCGCCGGGCTGGCGCTGCTCGGCATCGTCATCGGCGTGACGGCGGTCATCACGCTCATGTCCATCGGGCGCGGCACTACGGAGCAGATCACAGGGATCATCCAGGGCCTTGGGACGAACCTCCTGTTCGTTTCGCCTGAGGGAGACGGGCAACTCACGCTCGGCGACTCCGACGCGCTTGTCGATCCCGTATATGCGCCGACGGTGCTCGCCGCCGCGCCGGAGATCCGCAGCTTCGCAACGCTCGCTGCGGGGCGGGAGAACACTTTCGCCCAGGTGGTCGGCGTCACACCCGATTACCTGACGGCCCGGAATCTCGATCTCGCGAGCGGGATGTTCATCAAGTTCCCGCACGTCGACAACCGGGACGAGGTCATCGTGCTCGGTTCCATCGTGGCCGAGCAACTCTTTCAGAACCGTGATCCCGTGGGCGAGTATGTTCGTGTGAACGCACGACGGTACCGGGTGATCGGTCTGCTGGAAAGCCAGGGCGGCGGTGGATTTGGCACGTTCGATACCCAAGTCCTGATTCCCATCACCACGGCATACTACAGGCTCAGCAGTGAGCGCACGGCGACCGGCGACGTTGCAGTCAACCTCATCAACGTCCAGGTCCGGGACGTGGAGGACATCGACCGGAGTATCGAGGAGACGAGCGGAGTGCTCCGCCTACGCCACCGCATCACCGAGGAGGACGACTTCACCGTCATAAGCCAGCAGAGCACCATCGAAACGCTGGAAGAGACGACGAACACCCTGGTTGTGTTCCTTGGCATTATCGCGGGCATATCGCTGCTCGTCGGCGGCATAGGGATCATGAATATCATGCTGGTGTCGGTGACCGAGCGAACACGCGAGATCGGCATTCGAAAGGCCATGGGCGCGAAGCGGCGCGACATCCTCTTCCAGTTCGTGGCCGAGGCGACCGCGCTGAGCATCGGAGGCGGCCTCCTGGGAGCAGGTCTTGGGTTCTGGATGACCAGCGTCGTCGATGGCCGAACGCTTGGAAGCCAGACCTTCAACGCCAGCTTCAGCAACGAGTTCGCCGCGCTTGCACTGATCGTGTCGGCGGGCATCGGCCTGTTCTTCGGCATCTATCCCGCCGTCAGGGCGTCTAGACTCCATCCGATAGATGCGCTGAGGTACGAGTAGAGTATTGAGTTAGAAAGTAGTACGTAGAAAGAACTGCGTAGGGAGCTTACCTTCGCCATTTGTCCAATGAACCATAGGGGTGCGGAGAAAGAGAGATGCACATGAGTAGAGCGCTTGTCATAGCAGTAGGAGCCCTCATCATTACCGTGGCCGTTGCGTGTGGATCGGCGGACGAAGGAGGCGGGACTGGAGCTGCCGCGGCCGCGCAGGTCGCGGACCTGTCGCAGTTCCCAACACCCACGAGGTCCCAGGCCGCGCCTCAGCCGGAACCGACCCAGCAGGTCGCTGCCGCTGCCGTTCAAACGCAGGCGGAAGGCAGTGAATCCGAGAGCGAGGCCGCGGAAGTTGAGCCGATGAGCCAGGAGGAGCTGGAGCAGCTCAGGGACCGAATGCGAAGCGGGGAACTGAGTGCAGAAGAGAGGCAAGAGGCGATCCAAAGGCTGCGGGCGCAGTTCGACGGGGGTCAAGGCGGATTCGGTGGGGGTGGCGGCACTCAGGCCGTCGGCTCCATTGAGAGCATTGATGGCAATACCATAGCCGTCACGACGGAACTCGCCACGATCTCGGCGAACGTGGGAGAGAACGCCAATATCAGGATCACATCGATCCTCGAACCGACGGCGCTGACCGAGGGCGCTCAGGTCATGGTCTTCAGTGAGCGAGTGGAAGGCAGCACCCTGGCACGAGCGATAACCATCATTCCCGAGGGACAGGGTGGATTCGGGCGCGCCAGAGGCGGGGGCGGCCAGGGTGGTCAAGGCGGCTTTGGCGGCGGCCAGGCCGGTGCCGCAGGTGGCGGAGTTCGACCGCTCTTCGGCACGATTGAGAGCATAGTCGACAGCGGGTTCACCCTTGAGACTCAACAGGGCCCGCTGCCCATTGCCATGAACGACGAGACGGTCATCATCGAAACCGGACAGGGAACCCTCGCTGACCTGGAAGCCGGAATGCAGGTCAGGGTGACGGGCGCAGCAGACGAGGATGGCACGATCAGCGCGCGAAATGTCATCGTCACACCGGAGGGACTGGAGGACATTCCCGGCTTCGGCGGTGGTGGCTTCGCTGGTCGTGGTCGTGGCGGAGACGGTGGTGGTCAGGGAGGCGGCAATTAGCACCTTTCATGCCGACCCGCTGAGGAGACGTACTTAGCAATCATTCAAACTCTTTGACATCTCCCTCTAGCGTAGCCCCTCGAACCGTTGCCAGCCGGTCGAGGGGCTTCTTCATGGTTGGGTAGTGTTCACAATTCCGGCCATTTCCGCGAAGGGAGAGCCTCAAGGAAGTTGCTGTCCCGGACAGTCTTGTGTGACGCGCCAGCGAGGTCGGCGGTCTCGCTGACTGATTTGGGGGAGATTAAAGGGGGGGGTGAGAGCAACTGTGTGTTGGAGAGATTATTGAATGTGTCGTATTTTGTCGCATTCTGTCGCTTTTTCTCGTTATCGTAAAGTAGTGCGGCAAGCGAGCAACTGTACGGTCATGGCGAGACGAACACCCTCCCACCCTGGTGGATACCCGCCCCGTATCGGGGTACGGGGTGACGTTCTTTCGCGAGTATGACGGTGCTGTGTGGAGGGAGACTTTCGAACCGATTCCGAACACTTGCGCGGGTGACCGCTCTATGCATAGTGTGGCACATTTGTTCTTGCTTGTCAAATTGGGGAATAGTGTGGAGGGCTGATGCTGAAGGGATAATCGACTCTATGGGGCACCCCGAACTGTGTCAAACACGCGCCGGTCCTATGCCGGCACGGAGGGCTTACCTACCCAAGCGCGGGTACTGGCGATTGCCCACGTTCCGGGCCGATACTTCGAGCACCTTGAGGAAGCCCTCAGCGTCGGCGTGGTCGTAGGAGCCGAGCGCCTCCATCGAAGAGTCGTCCGTGTAGAGGGAGTGGGGCATGGCCTCAGGTGTGTCCTCAGCGGTCTCGAAGGAGAGGTTGCCCTTGTACAGACGGACGGTGACTGTGCCCGTGACGAGACGGTTGATCGGCTCCAATGCCGCGAGCGCCGCCGTCGTCCCAAGGTCGAGCCAGTAGCCCTGGTATATCTGGTTGGCTATGTATGCAGACAGGTGGTCGAACAGCTGGCGTGCCCGGCGGTCGAGAACGAACTGGAGAAGAAGATCGTAGGTGCGACCGAGCAGCTCCATGCCGGGGGCCTCGTAGATTCCGCGCGACTTGATGCCGACGAAACGGTTTTCAACAGTGTGCAGGCCGATTCCGACGCCGTGCGCTCCCGCGACGGCATTCGCCAGCTCGAACAGCTGGGCCACGCTGCCCGTCTCGCCGTCGATCGACTTCGGCTCGCCCTCTTCCCAGCGGACCGTTACGGACTGTGGCGCGTCGGGCGCGTCCCATGCCCACACACCCATACCCGGCTCGACGAAGAAGGGCGATACGGTAACGTCCTCGAGGTCTCCGGCCTCGTGTGTCAGGCCAAGGAAGTTGGCGTCGGTTGAGTAGCGCGACTCCGCAGCGGGCTTGATGGGCAGGTCGTACCGCTCGCAGTATTCGAGCATCTGCTGGCGACCGGGGAACTCGGCGACGAACTCAGGGTCGCGCCATGGGGCGTAGACGTCCATGTCGGGCCGGAGCATGTTGGTGGCGATCTGGAACCGCACCTGATCGTTGCCGCGTCCCGTCGCCCCGTGGAAGAGGACGGGGATGCCTCGGGTCTCGAACTCCTTGAGTAGGGCATCAACCGTGACGGGTCGGGCGATGCCCGTGGTGTTCCAGTACCCGCCCTCGTAGCGGGCCTGTGCCTGCAACACCTTTAGGCCCGCGTCCGCCAGGGCCTCGTGAGCCGGCACGATGAAGGCTTCGACGGCGCCGCAGCCTCGCATCCGGTCGGCGATGGCGCCGATGTTCTCCTCGTCCGGCTGGCCGAGGTCGACTGTCCCCGCCGTCACGTCGAACCCCTTACTCGTGAGCCAGTGGGTCGACGTGCAGCTATCAAGCCCGCCCGATACGGCACCGCCGATCAGGGTGATGTTCTTGTCCTGCAGCTCGCGCCAGTTCATGTCCGTTGCAACGTCCTTTCGGGGGAATGCCCTGGAACGATTATACTGCGTTTGAACTCAGGGTCGCGTCGGAGGGCGGGGGAATGCGGGATATCCGAGTGTGAGACGGTCTGGGACAGGGAGACGGTTTGTAGACTTTGAGACAGTTTGGGACGCCTCCCGAACCCCTCTATTTTCCCTCATTCTCAATGTGTCTGTCTCCAATTCGCACGTCCGAGCACGGGTGATTGGGTCTCTTTCAGATACGAATACATGGCAGGCAGGGCGGTCCGTGTCGCTCGAAATTGGCGTGGTCTCGCAGGAATGAGACAGTTTGGTACTTTTTCCTAAGTCCGTGATTTTCCCTGTTTTTTCTCAATGTGTCTCATTGCACCTCTCGCTAAGGGTCACTCGGCGCTTGACGCCGTTCTTGCGACGTACGTATTGTAGGTCATGCGTTCTCGTGGATCAATTTGGGGGGTAAAGCAGAAAGTAGTGAGAATTGCGTATGGACTGGATTCCCGCCTTCGCGGGAATGACGGTGGCTTGCTTACCTGAGGGTGTCACACGAAATCTGAACACTGACCCTGTGCTTTATGCAGTGGACTTAAGAAGTTGCGGCGGCGTTCAGGCGTCTCTTGCCAGCGCGGCTCGGAGTCGCGCCACCGCGGCCTTGGTATTGGCCATAGAGAACGGGGGGCCGCCATCGGGGTAGGCGATCTTGAGGACGACCATGATGGGGCCGGCCTCTTGGAGGACGGTGGGGAGATCGGTCTTGAAGTGTTCGAGGTCGTCGAACAGATGGGCGCTGGGGTAGCCCGCTCCCCGTGCGAGGGTCTTGAAGTCGTAGATCCCAGCGCCGGGGACGGGCTGTCCACCCGTCGTCTGGTAGGCCTCGTCGTCGAAGACGAAGTGGACGAGGTTGGTTGGGGCCTGTCCCGCGATGGTCACAAGCGTGCCGAGATTCATGAGCAGGCTCCCGTCGCCGTCCATGCACCATATCTTCTTGTCGGGCCGGGACAGGGCGAGACCGAGCGCCATTGACGAGGCCTTCCCCATTCCGCCCGCGATCGGGAGGTCGTAGTCCGGGTTGTCCGAGATGTCCTTCCAATACCGGCTTGGAGTCATGGTGTTGACGACGATCGCGTCTCCTCGCGTCTCGCTGAGGAACCGGACGGCTTCATGGCATGGGATCATCGGCGGCTCTCGCTGCGTGGGGATAAGTGCGTGGGATTGTAGGGGGTCGCAGGCGCAGATTCAAGCGTAGTGTTCGGGTTCGCGGTAGGTCATGCCCTCCGGCATGCGGTCGGTCAGTCCGAGCGCGACCATCGTCCTCTCGACGATGAAGTCCACCGTGTGCCGGATCGAACCGTCGCCCAGGTAGAACGGCGGGTGCGGCGGGAGGACAACGACGCCTCGTCTCGCCAAGCGCGCCATGTTCTCCAAATGAGTTTCGGTCAAGGGCGTTTCGCGGGGGACTATGACGAGGGGACGCCTCTCCTTCAGGGTGACGTCCGCGGCGCGACGAAGGAGATTGTCGACGACCCCGCTCGATATCGCCGCGACCGTCGCCATGCTGCACGGCGTGACGACCATGCCCGCCGTGGGAAACGTGCCGCTGGCGATTGGGGCGGTCAGGTCGCCGACCGGGCAGTAGGTGAAGGTGCCCCAGTCGTCCCAGCGTTCGAGGGCCTCGCCGAACGATTCCTCGGATTCCTGCCGCCAGACCATACGCGCGGCAGCCGTGGCGGTTGCGATGACGGGATGTTCCGCAGACAGCAGTCGCTCGATGGTCGCGCGCGCGAGAACCGCGCCGCTTGCGCCGGAGATGCCTACGACTACGGGGGGATTATTTCCGGGTGAGTCCATCTGTCTTTCAGGGTATCACGACGGGTATCCAAGGCGCGCTTCCCCAGCACGTCCAGCCTCGCTTATCAGAGCACGAGCACGTCGACGAGGGTTCCGGTGAAGACGCTGAGGGAGACGAAGGCGTTGGTCCGCATGAAGGCGACTCCCATACGGGAAAGGTCGTTTGGTGAGACCATGCGGTACTTGTAGGCGATCACACCGGCGGCAACGACGCAGCCGAGGTAGTAGGCGACGGAGAGATCGAGCAGGACGCCGACTCCGATCAGGCAGCAGACTGCAAGTACGTCGAGCGTTTGGGCTATCCGGAAGGAAGCAAGGATACCGAAGCGCTGCGATACCGAGTGGAGGCCGCGGTAGGTGTAGAACTGCCTGTCCTGCGCGTGGTAGAGGATGTCGAATGCGGCGGCCCACAGGGCGACGGACGTGGAGAGGATAACGGGGGCCCAGTCCAGGGATCCCAAAACACCGATCCATGCGGCGGATGGGGCGATTGCCAGGGCCCAGCCGAGGAAGAAGCTGGCGGCCCACGTAAACCGCTTCGTGATGGGGTAGAAGATCAGATAGGCCGCGGCTACGGGGGCGAGGCTCAATGCTAGGGTATTGAGAAGTGCAGCCGCGACGAAGAACACGACTCCGGCGATGAGCGCCAAGGCGATCATGTCGGACAGGCGGAGCAGTCCGGCGGGGAGGTGGCGCATGGCAGTCCGGGGGTTCTGGGCGTCGATGGAGCGGTCGATGATGCGGTTGGCGGACATTCCGAGCGTTCGGGCGCTCACCATCGCGACGGTAATCCAGATGAACTGTCCCAACGTCGGCCACCCGTTCGCGGCAAGGACCATCCCGGAGTAGGCGAACGGGAGCGCGAAGACGCTCTCCTGAAACTTAACGGCGTCCAGAAACCGCGGGACTCGTTTGAGCAGACGGTCGGTCGCGGCTATATCCCGAGCTTCGGCCACTTCTCATCCACCAGCCGTTTGATTTCCTCGCTCATGACGATCTCAGGAGGCCATTCGCGGCTCAGTCCTTCCATGGGGCCCTTGGCCGTGGCGTCGATGCCGACCTTGCTCCCGTAGCGCGGCACGGAGGAGGCGTGGTCGAGATCGTCGACCGGGCCTTCCACGAAGACGATGTCGCGGCGCGGGTCGACGTTGGCCCCGATGCGCCACGCGACCTCCGACAGGTCGTGCACGTTGACGTGCTCGTCGAACACGACGATGGCCTTGACCAGCATCATCTGTCCGATGCCCCACAGGGCGTACATCACCTTGCGAGCGTGACCGGGAAACTCCTTCTTCATCGAGACGAGAACGTAGTTGGTGAATATACCTTCGGCGGGCATGTTGTAGTCGACGACCTCGGGCAGGGTGAGTTGCAGGGCAGGAAGCATGATGCGCTCGCTGGCCCTGCCCATGAAGTAGTCCTCGGTAGGCGGCCTGCCCACCATGGTAGTCGGATAGATGGGGTCATTGCGGTGGGTGATCGCCTCGACGTGAAATACCGAGTAGTCGTCTTCGAGCGAGTAGTAGCCGGTATGGTCGCCGAAGGGCCCTTCTGAGCGAATCTCGCCCGGAATCACGTACCCTTCGAGGACGATCTCGGCCTGAGCGGGGACCTCAAGGTCGTTGGTCTTGCATTTGACCAATTCGACAGGCTTTCCCCGGATGAAGCCCGCGGCGACGAACTCGTCGATATCGGGCGGCAGGGGCATCGAGCCGGACCACATCGTGACCGGATCGCCGCCGAGAGCGACGGCGACGGCGAGGCGGTCGACATCCTGGGCGACACCCTCGCGGGCGTGGCGAGCGCCGACCTTGTGGCTCTGCCAGTGCATTCCCGTGGTGCGTTTGTCGTATACCTGCATCCGGTAGGTGCCGACGTTTCGATTGCCCTTCACGGGGTCGCGGCTGATGACGAGCGGGAGCGTGATGAACCGCCCGGCGTCCAGCGGCCAGCACTTGAGAATGGGGAATGCGTTGAGGTCAACGTCGTCGCCGGTGATGGTGACCTCCTGGCACGGGGCATTCTTCACGATCTTGGGCCGTGAGCGGGCGACACCCGCGAGGTCGCCGAGCGCCTTGAGCTTCGGAACGATGCCTTCGGGCGGTCCCTGAATCATGCCGAGCAGCTTCCTGACACGCTGCGTAATCTCGTCCACATCGTCCACGCCCAACGCCCACGCCATTCGCTGATGGGCGCCGTAGAGGTTGATCGCCAACGGCATCTCGTAGCCCTCGACGTTCTCGAAGAGCAGGGCAGGCCCGCCCGATTTGATCGTGCGGTCGGTGATTTCGGTGATCTCCAGATCGCGGCTGACGGGCTCCGTGATTCGGCGGAGGTCGCCCCTGTCTTCCAGGAAGTCGATGAATTCTCGAAGGTTGCTAAATGCCATGTTCTTGTTCAGCTCGTTCGAAGATGGGTCGAAGAGATGTCCCGCCGGAAACGATGCTCTGGTATCGCCTCATACATATCGCGGAACTCGTCGGGTACCGGCACATCTGAGAGGGTACGAAATACCCCGTCCTCCAGCCGTCCGGCGACGAGGAAGCGACCCCCTAGTTGGGCGATGGACGCCAAAGCCTTCGTCATCTTGCGTTCGTCGTCTCCGTAATACACCGGGTCGATGAGCCTCACCATGGTATCATAGCCGATGACGAAGCAAGTCCTCGGCAACACCCGCGCCTTCTCCGCGAACGTGGGAGCCTTTGTGAGTACAACGGCGTACGTCCCCGCGAACTGGTCTAGTCTCTCGCGTATGGCGGGGGCGCTCAAGGGCGGTTTGTCGACGTTCGCGACCGACATTTCCAACGTGACCTGCATCGCAAGAGTCTCGGACGCCACGGTCGCCAACTCCCGGTGGCCGACGTGTAGTGGCGCGAATGAGCCGGACAGCACCGCGCCGTCAGGTCTCCCGTTGGGAGTGATTGTACCATCAGCGCGGACAAGGACGGTGTCGATCACGCCCGCCACGAGGAGGTCGATGGGGTCGCCGGAGCCGCCGATGATTAAGTGCTCTGTGGCAGACAACGGTATGGCAACGTCCATGGGCACGCCGGCGGCTTCCGCAAGCGCCTGCACGACCAGTAGGCTGGCTATCGTATCCTCACCCACTCTGTCGCGCAGACCTTTCGTGAACTCCAGGCTGTAGGTCACCACGCTGTGCGCCGTACATCGAGCGACGTGGACTCGGTGAGCGCCACGCTTGGCGCGGTCGGTCGCGACGGCGGCCGTACAGCCGATACCGACGACGGGGCTGTCCGAGTCTGCCAATTCCATGGCACGACGGTAAGCCTGCCGCGACATCGTCTCGGCGGTCTCCACCGATGCGACCTGGTGAGGCCGCTCGCCAAGGAAGTCTGCGAGCGCCCGTTCGGAATAGGGTACCAGTACCTCCAGCGCCGTCCGTGAAGCGCCGGGGACCGTCAGTAGCCAGCTCACCAACTGCGCGCCACCACCAGTCACCACGACCACCGCCTGTGCGGGGCTCGCGTGAATTTGGCGGATCACATATTGAATGTCGGCGTCCACAGGGATATTCAGTCCGGCAGCGGCCTCGAAGAGCTAGAGTAAGTTGGTCAATCGCGGACGCAGGAGCATATACACGACGGAGAGCATAACCACTCCGAGCAGTACAAACAGGACCGCCGAAGGGGTCCATCCTTCTACGACGAGGCCGAGGGCCGTGCCCGCGGCGGGAGGGTGCTCAGTATTCGTTAGGACCATGAGTAAAATGCTCAACTCTACCGATTAGGACGGCAATTAGATCTCAAAAGAGGTTATGCGACACGGCCAATTCACCCAACACCGGCGTGAGATGCAGCGCGGAGAACGCCGTGCCGACAATCACCGCGACGACGTGGCCGCCGATCACCCGCTGGGGACTCAAGGCCGTACAGTGTGGTATCACGAAGACGATAAAGGCCGAAGATGCAATGGCTACGACCATCGCAGCACGGAGCACTACGTCAAAGACCAGGAGGATCAGCAGCAGGGATAATGTAGACAATCCGCACTGGAAGAGGTAGTTCTTCCAGCGGCGGCGAAACCTTCTATCGATTAACCGGCCTTCCAGAAGTAGGAAGCGCACAGACCATCGTGTGCCGAACTTATTCACCATGAGACTCGGTATCTTCACACGCTGCCCCGTAATGCGACATATGGCGGGACAACACGGGTTGCGCTAGGAGTATGTGCATGATTGTAGACGATGAGCCGTTCCTCTGCCCGTAGGCCCACATTTCATAACCCATTCCTGAATTGGACGAGTGCTCAAGGCAAAACGAGGTCTTTGTATGAAACGGCTCAGGTCGGACAGCCAATTGACACAATCGGGAGAGAGTACCTAGAATCCCATCGAGGATGCGGCCCTCGACCGAGCGAACGGGAGACTCCGCTGAGCAGTTCATGGACGACGATTGAGGAAACTGTCCAACCACGGCGCGTGTCGAGGTTCTCGACACTGGCAAGAGCGTTTACTCCTCGTGGTGGAGAACTGGGGGCGATACCGAGGCACCTGATTCCGGTTCTCGCCTTCCTGCTGCTGACCCTCATCGGCTTCCTCGTGCTCCTCATGCCGTTCAGCCATCGAGGTGGCGGCATCACTCCGATCTTGGACGCGCTCTTCGCGGCTTCCTCGGCCACGACCACGACGGGGCTGACGACCCAGGACTTGGCCGCCTTTTGGACGATGCCGGGGCAGATCATGCTCCTCGTCCTGACGTTCGTCGGTGGACTGGCGTTCACGGTGGTGGCCAGTCTGCTCCTGATACATGCGGGACAGAGAATATCGTCAATCTTGCAGGATGATACGGGCGACACCCCATATCTCGGCAACGGGACCCGGCTGGGAGTCCGCATCGCGCTCGTAGTGGTAGGGATACAGGTGGTCGGGTTTCTCGTGCTTCTGGTGAGGTTCTCGCTCATCGAGCCAACGTCGGACGCGATTTGGAAGGCGTTCTCGATGACGATCCTTGCGTTCAACAACGCCGGACTCATCGGCCTTCACGGTGTAGAAGGCGGCGGAGCGCTTCCTACCGACTGGGCGGCGTTGACAGCTTCCGGCGTGCTGGTCGTGCTGGGGGCGGTGGGGGGTATCGTCATACTGGACATCGGGCGGAAGAGGCGTTGGACAACTCTTTCGCTCAATACGAAGATCGTCCTGGGTATGACCGGACTTGCAGCCGTGCTTGGTACAGTTGCGATGTTCTTCTTGGAATTCGAGAACCCTGCTACTATCGGAGACTTGGGGCTGGGCGACAAGGTGGCCGTGTCCGCGTTTGAGGCTATCGCAGGGCGAACGTCAGGGTTCACCACAATTAGCTACGCTGAGGTCGAAGAGCACACCAGCCTGCTGATGATGGGACTGATGCTCGTGGGAGGAGCTTCGGCATCGGTGGCGGGGGGAATCAAGGTCAACACGTTGACGGTGTTGATTGTGGCCATACTCACGGCGGCTATTGGGAGGAGGGGCGCGTCGGCGTTCAGGCGAGAGATATCATTCATCCAGGTCAAACACGCGATGACGCTGTGTATAGCGATGATCGGAGTAACCATGCTGGCAGTGATGCTGCTGACACTCGTCGAACGCGGACAGGGGTTGGAGTTCAGCGACGTGATGTTCGAGACGGTCTCCGCGGTCAGTACCTCAGGGCTGAGCACCGGACTGTCCAGGGAACTTTCCGGCGGCGGCAAAATCGTCATGACGGTGGCAATGTTCGTCGGGCGGGTGTTTCCACTCGCCTTGGCGCTGTTCATGATCGGCAGGATGAGCCAGACGCGGTATACCTACGCGACCGAGCGTGTAACCATCGGATAGGGTGAAGGCATCGAAAGAACCGTGCAATGAGATAGTTGCACTCTCGGCCAATCCGTTATAATTCACGCAAGCCGGCAGTCTTGGTGGGTCACAGTTCGTCCAAGATGCCGGACTCTACCGAGGCCACGAGAACCATGAAACAGCAAGTCGTCGTCATCGGTCTGGGCAGGTTCGGTTCGAGCGTTGCCAACTCCCTTTACAACCTCGGGCACGATGTTCTTGCAATGGATGTGAACGAGGAGCGGGTACAGGGCATGATGGGGCAGGTGACATTCCCCGTGACCGGCAACGCGGCCAACGAGAACGTCTTGCGCGAGCTTGGCGTACCCGATTACGAGGTTGGCGTGGTTGCAATCGGTTCCGACATCGTCGCCAGCGTCCTTACGACGGTCAACCTCAAGAATATGGGTGTGCCCTACGTGATCGCTCGCGCTCATGACGACCTGCATGGCAACACCCTGGAACGCATCGGCGCCGACAAGGTGATTCACGCCGAGTCGGAGATGGGCAACCGGCTGGCGCACAATATGTTCAACCCCAACGTGCAAGAGTATCTCGAATTGGCCCCGAATTTCGGGTTCAGCCGTATCCGGGTGCCCGAGGAATATGTCGACAAGACCATTGACGAGGTCGATCTTTCGGGGCCAAGGGACAAGTACGGTCTGGCCGTAGTGGCGATCAAGCGGGGGAGAGATATCACGCTGAATCCCGATACCAACGACCGGCTCCGGGCGGGAGACGTGCTGATTCTGGCGGGCCGCGACGAACTGCTCGATCGCCTACCCAATTCAGGGACGAATGGCCAAACCTAAAGAACTACGCCATGACGATTGATCGGGCGCGAGTTGTCCTGTGTTAAGACTCAAGAAGCCGGACGGGATCGCGATCAAGTCGGCGTTGGTAGCCGTTTCCGGGAACTCGGCTGACGAGGATGCCGTTCGATTTGCGGCCCAGTTGACGGAACCGCTAAGGGGCAATCTCTATATCGTCCACGTCATCGAAGTAGAGCGCAGCCTACCCGTCGACTCGGAGCTGCCCTTTCATACGACTCGCGGCGACGACTTGCTGGACAGGATGGAGCGGACTGCAAGACCGTTCAAATGCGAGGTCTACTCGGAGCTGCTTCAGGCACGCTTGGCCGGACACGCCATCGTCCACGAAGCCGCAGAGAGGGAAGTGGACGCAGTGGTTATCGGAATGCCGTACAAGACCAAGTACGGCAGATTCGCGCTGGGAGACGCTGTGCCGTATGTGCTCGAACACGCGCCTTGTCGTGTCGTTCTGTGGCGGGATGCGGCACCGGT
Organism: Dehalococcoidia bacterium; assembly: GCA_965247555.1. Classification (GTDB taxonomy): domain Bacteria; phylum Chloroflexota; class Dehalococcoidia; order Lucifugimonadales; family VXLM01; genus VXLM01. The sequence continues at coordinate 2,271,304 of CBDFHR010000009.1, forward strand.
AGAAACGAATCACGACTGGACGGCATCAAACCACACGAGTCTGAGCGAAGTCGAACATGGTACTGACTGACAGGCCGATACTTGGGCCGAAGCACATCTTGATCGTGGGATCCGGCGAGCTCGGAGCGGCCGTGGCAAAGGCGCTCGTAGACCAGGGGAACACGGTTCACGTACTGGACAGAACTCCTGACGCGTTCGACCGCCTGCCTAACGGGGCTGTAGAGGAGCAGCGCATCATCCCGGTAGTGGGAGACGGGGCATCACACGACGATCTGGCCAGGGCCGGAATTCGAGGGGTGGACGTGTTCATGTCTCTCATGCGGAATGACAGTGACAACATCCTGGCCGCACAGGTCGCAAAGCACGAATTCAACGTGGATGTCGTCGTCTGTCGCGTGGACGATCCGGAGCTGCAAAGCATGTACGAAGAGATGGGCTTGATCACCATCGGTGCGACTTCACTGCTGGTGGAAGTTGCCGTTCAAACGGCAACGGCTTGATGAGGGACTGATCGAATGCACGTGATAGTAGTCGGAGCGGACAGACTGGGGCAAGCCGTAGCCCGGTGGCTCGTCGCGGGCGGCCATGAAATCGCCGTTGTCGACTCCAGCCGAACACGGTGTATCACCGTCGACCAGGCATTCGGCAGCGTCTCGGTCCTCGGAAGCTCGGACGACCGTTCAGTTCTTGCACAGGCGGGCGCGAACCGCGCGGATATGCTCATCGCGACCGACGAAGACGACGGTGCGAACCTCGTCACATGCCAGATTGCCAAGCAGCGATTCGAAGTGCCGACCACCATCTCCGTCGTCAACCGCTCCGACCACGTGGACCTCTTCAACGTGCTCGGCGTGGACGTCGTCGTGGACGTTCCCGACCTCATCCTCAACCAGATCCAAGAGGGGTTCACATCCCAGGGCATAACACACCTGAAACCGCTGCCGGCCGACGGAATGGAGCGGTCTCTGGTATCGATTCATGTGCCCGCTGCATACGGCTCGGAGGGTCTACGGCTCGACGCGTTTCCCTTCCCCGACGGTACGCTTCCGTCTCTCGTAGTCACTCGCGACGGCGTTCCCATGCTGCCCAGTGGGGACTTCAAAGTGAGAGCGGGCGACGAAATTATAGCGGTTACCACCGCGCAGGGAGAGGACGAACTGCGCGACCTGCTTGCGTCCGGCCCGTTTGCGTGACCAGAAGCATACCTCGGCAGTGAATTCGCGTTCTTAAAGATATACTGCCCGCAGGAATCGAGGAGGACCCGTGTCAAATCAAGCATCAGTCAACCTGAGCTGGGAAGAGAACTGGAAGTTCACGGCGGCGGACGCCTACGGCCACACTGTTACGGTAGATGCGCCAATGCAGGACGGCGACGAGTTTGACGGCTTCAAGCCGACGCACCTGATGATGTCCGCGCTCGGCGCGTGCACAGGAGTCGATGTCGTCAGCATCCTGAAGAAGAAGCGGCAGGACATCTCCGGCGTGGGAATACGGGTAACCGGCACGCAGGAGGAGGAATGGCCCAAGGAGTGGACGGCGTTCAACGTCCACTACACCGTCAGGGGCCGGGGCGTCGACTCGAAGGCCGTTCACCGGGCGATCGAGCTGTCGGAGGGCAAGTATTGTTCGGTCGGCGCGACGCTCAAGGGTACTGCAGCCATCACCACGTCATTCGAGATCGTGGAGGACGGTGGCTAGGGCCGGCTCTTGGAACATTAACGATCCGCTAACGCTTCATTGTGCGAAGCTCCACACCTTCGTTTCGAGTTGACACCTCCATGAGGCCGAAGTACTGTACGTCCTGCGGCGTCCTGCATCAGGCCGCCAAATCCGCATCCGAGGGAAACTCAATGACTGATACAAACGGCAAGTCGGCATACGGCTGGACATCTGACGAGATTACCGAGCGGCTGGGAACGTCGACCATTGTGTTCGAGCGGGACCGGCTATTGCAGTCGAAGGATATCGCAATGATCGCCGAGCGCGGCATTCGCCACATCGAGGTCTGCGGTCTCGGCAACCCCGGTCACCTGGACGTCGCAGACTCAGAGTACACGTCGTGGCTGCGGACTGAGTGCGAGAGCGCGGGGATATCCATCGTCTCGACACACTGCCCGGGCTATCTGTTCAACTCGGACGAAGAGGACAACCGGAAGAAGGCCGTCGAGCAGGGTGTGGCGGCTGCGAAGAACTCGGAGGAGCTAGGAGCCGGAGTCATGGTGTGCCACTTCCAGACGGAGGAGCCGTCGGAGAAGAGCATCCACGAGATGCTCGACCAGCTGGAGGGCACCTCGATCAAGCTGACCATCGAGAACGGGCAGGACCTCGCCGACTACACGGCTTTCGTGGACAAGGTGGGCTCCGACAGGTTCGGGATGGTGGTGGATATCGGACACACGCGGGACGACGACGAGGTGAACCCGTTCATCAAGGCAGAGCGGGCCCGCGAGACAATGGCGCAGTGCGCGCACCGGCTGTTCCACCTCCACCTGCACGACTGGGTCGATCGCGACCACTTCTCCCCGCTGGACGGGGACATCGCATGGGCGGGAGTGTTCGATGCCTTCAAGGACATCGACTACAAGGGCTACTACATGTTCGAGGCGGCATACCCGCCCGGCCAGCGCGGGGACGTAGCTCCGGCGTACGTGCTTGACAAGGTCGCAGGCTTCCCCCAGGGGTTCGTCGAGAGGTACGTCGCGTAGGGTACTCCGAGACACGGCTGCACGAGAGCAGGAGATCTTTCTCGATTCTGGTTCTCGCCATAGTCTTCCGGTAGGTATCCGCCGTATCGAAGACAATCGGTGGGACTTCCGGTTCGGTTACATGCTATGAGGGCTCTTGCCGTGGTCGATTACCTGTTTTCCGAGCCCAGGCTGGCCGAGCTATATGACGCATTCTGCGCGGGAAGGGAGGACTTTGACTTCTACCTTCCACTGGTGATGTCGGCGAAGAGCGTGCTCGACGTCGGCTGCGGGACGGGTGAGTTGTTGTGGTTGGCACGGGAAGCCGGTCAAACCGCACGGCTGTGCGGGCTCGATCCCGCCGAGGCGATGCTGGAGCAGGCACGGAAGCGGCGCGATATAGAGTGGGTCCACGGCGACCTCGCCTCAGTCGATTGGCGCCGAGAGTTCGACCTGATCGTCATGACCGGACATGCATTCCAGGTGTTCGTGGAAGACGAACAACTGCTTGCGTCGCTGGCCGCCATACGGTCCGCTCTGACAGATAACGGCCTCTTCGTGTTCGAGACCCGCAATCCGCCGGCTCGGGGATGGGAAGCCTGGACTCCGGACAATGCCGTCGAGATTGTGTATGGCGACAGTGTGGTGCGAATGGCACACCAGGTGGAATCACCCGTTGTCGGGAATGTTGTTTCCTTCACTTGTACCTTCAGCTGTCCAAGCTGGGAGCGGCCTCTGGTCAGTTGGAGCACATTGAGGTTCCTTGATGCGGACTCGCTGTCCCACTTCTTGACCGGGGCCGGGCTCATAATCGAGGAGCAGTTTGGGGACTGGGACAGGCAGCCCCTGACTGATACGAGTCCGGAGATCATCACCGTCGCACGTCGGAGCTAACCGGGCATCGACGAACATTCACGCCGGTCGCAGGACGCTGTGATCGGGGAAACAGGACGGAATCAGCATCCCCCTCGTTGGTGGTGTACACTGCTTGCCACTTCATCTTGTGCCTCAGGTGAGCGGCTATGAACGTTGGAATCATCGGCGGAGGGGTGTTTGGACTTGCGGCCGCAATCGAGTTGCGCGAGCGCGGGCATGGCGTGACGGTCTTCGATCAGGGGCGGGTGCCCTATGAGAACGCAACGTCCACCGACGTGGCGAAGGGCATCCGACGGACGTGGTACGGAGACGGCGGACCGTATGTGGAGCTGGTGGAACGGGCGGCGGAGCAGTGGCGCGCGTGGGAACGGCGGACGGGCGAGTCCGTGTACCACCGGACGGGCGGCATGAAGATCATGCGCGGCTTCGAGCCGGGCAGCGGAATGTACGAGAACTGGCGCTATCTGCAGAGTCGAGGGGCTGACCTGACGATCATGACGGCCAAAGAGGGCCGCGAGCGCTTCCCGCAGTTCGTCATCGACGACGACGAGGTGTGCATACTCGACGACTGGGCGGGGTATATCGAGAGTGAGCGTGCTGTAGCGATGATGGCCGGCATTGCGCGCGAGGACGGTGTGGTCGTGCGGGAGGAATCGCCGGTGACGGCCATCGACGAGTCGGCAAATGGTGCCACCGTTCACGTGGAGGGCGGAGGCGCGTTCGAATTCGACCGGGTCGTCGTGGCGGGCGGGGTGTGGAGCGGACGGCTGGCGCCGGAGGTCGGGAGGCATCTCCTGGTGACGCTGCGTGAGATGATGTTGATTGAGGTCGAGAACCCCGATGCGTTTGCGCACGGACGGTTCCCGGTATGGTCGGACGATCCCGACACGACCGGATGGTATGGCTTCCCCCTGCTTCGGGAGGGGCTGGTCAAGGTCTCCATAGAGGGGATCGGGGAGATCGTCGACCCGGACATCGACCGCGCAGGCTCGCAAGAGTTTCGCGATGAGGCCATGGAGTACCTGCGGTGGCGCATACCAGACATAGGACGAGGCCGGGTGGCGGACGTCCGGGCCTGCCTGTACTGCGCCACGCCTGACGATCATTTCATCATCGACAACGCCCCCGGCACGGAGCGAGTTATCGTAGCCACGGGTGGAAGCGGTCACGGGTTCAAGTTCGGCGGGTCGCTTGGTGCCGTCATCGCCGACGCCGTGGAGGACAAACATAACCCGCTCGGCGACTGGTTCCGCATCGGCGACCGGTTCGAGGGACTGGCAGACCAGACGCGCTCGGTGACGGAGTCGCGGGGGTACGCGCTTGCGCAGGCGGAGGGGTAGCTAGTAGGCCAGTTCAGGGCTTCGTTGTGAATAAGTCCGTACAGATGCGTTTGTCGCAACGTTCTAAGCCAGGGAGAAGTGACCTTATAAACGTAGGGGTTGTCGCCGTGTTTGATGAACTTTTTCAGCTACGCGGCCGATATTCCGGGTACGGGTCGTCCTAGGGAACTAGTGGTCGGTAGGGTACAGTCAGGTGGTGAGCGCAGAGGTGTTGCTCCCTTTTGAAGTTGGAAGTCGCTATGGCAGTCACACATCATCATCGAGGAAAGATAGTTGTCGAGCAGGTCTGTGACTTACAACCCGCACTACCTCATATTCGGACTTGACCCCATCTTCAACCTGCCATTGAATGGTGCGCAAGTCACATACCAGAACGTCCCCCTTGGCGAAGGCCACGTGGTTGTTATCGACCCTGAGTTGAAACGCCTCATCCTTCATGGATACCGAGAAGATATTGTGCCCGTCCGTGAGCCGCCATTTGTTGTTTTCCCTAAATGCCAGACTAGGTAGTGTTGACATTTCCCGTCATTCCCGCGAAGGCGGGAATCCAGATCGGGTAGCGTATCTACTCTCAAAAGGGAATAGATTCCCGCCTTCGCGGGAATGACGACTTTAGCCTGGATAGCAGGAAGAATTTCAAGAATGTCAACACTGCCTAATGATTGAGAAGGCATGTCGCCGCACTTCGTCCAAGATTTCTTCTTGATATTCGGGCACCTCGAAGGCATCTAGGTCGTCCTTGGCCACTTCGTGGACGGTCTGTCCTCCTTCGCGAAGCATGAAACTTTCGATGCCTGGCTCTCTGACGGGTCTCACCATGTCTCGAATGTTGCGACGAATCGCAGCATCTTGATAGAGACGCAGCAACTGCATGGGGACTTCGTAGGTCTCGCCATCGACGGTGAATTCATAAAGGTCTTCATTGATCTTTCTCACCTGGGGCTTTCGGCCGCGGAGCCACTTGATGAGCGCGAAAATTCCAGTAGCGGCACCTCCACCGCCTAGGAGTAGTGCCTTTAGCGCATTAGCGGTCGAAATAAAATCGTCGATATCCGCCTTGAGTACGTCGGTGGCCTCAAGGTTCTGAACAACTTCAAAGAAGACGTGGAAGGAACTGGCAGAGGTTGCGCGCACGTTGACGCTGACCGAGGCGCGGTCGCCATTCGCCACTCGATTCGCGGCCTCGAAGAATCCGCCAATAGCCATCATTGCCGGCGCGAGGTCTCGGACGTTCATCGACCCATCGGCAAGGGCCGGGCCATCATAAGCTATGTCGAGGCGCGCTTGGGTGCTATCGTTGACCATAGAGTTCTCGCAGGCTTTTCAGCATTAGATCCCGAAGTCGTCTTCTACGACGTTGGGCGAATTATAGCAGAGCCAAAACCACCGTATGGCCTCCGGATTGTGTTATGCCAGCTGCCTTTGCTCGACGGGCAAGATTCGCGTGAACAGTCATGTTCCTGGTGTCTCCCGCGCCTCCCTGATGGAGCGGAAATGCGGCGTCCATGACCATTGCTGTCTGCCGACGAGGTAGTCCCTGGTGTGCTTGGGCAGGCCCGCGAGGAATTCCGCGCTGGGCTCCTGGCCGGTGTCGGCCTTGAACATGGGAGGGGTGTAGCCGGTGATGATGATGGTGCGCTCGCGGTCGCTGCGGATTTGGCCGGTGGCGTGGATGAGCGACTCGGCGAAGAGGACGGTGGAACCGGCGGGGGCGACGACCTGGTGGATGAGCGAGCGGTCCTCGTAGGCGCAGGCGACGATGTCTTCCATTGGGAGGGCGATCTTGTGGCTGCCCGCGATGACGACCGTGCCGCCGTCGTCGGGGCCGAGCTCGGTGAGGTTCGTGAGCGTCTTTACGAAATTGCTGTGGAACAGACCGTTGCCGGTGTAGGTGCCGTGGGGAGGGCGCGTCCCGAAGTGGAAGTTGTATTTCGGTTCAGGATCGATGTGGGTGTCGGGGTCGCGGGAGTTGATGATGGCCTCGGACTCGGAGAGGCGCACGACTCCGCCGACAACCTCCTCCGCCATGCCGACGAGGCGGGGGTTGGTCACGTAGGCGAGAATGGCAGGATCGGTCTCGAGGACATGGGCGAAGTGCATGTTGGTCGGCGAGTAGCCGGACACACGGCAGCTTCGGATGGTCGTGCCGGTCGGGTCGCCGATCGCCTCGAACTCGCGCTTGAGGTTCTGGAGGACGTCGAGCACCGCCGAAGTCTCTTCGTCGGTCAACGTGTTCTCGATCACGACGTACCCGTAGACTTCGAAGTGGTAGCGCTGGGCGGGCGTGAGGGCGGGGAAAGGTCGTTTGAAGGAGTCGGCGGTGTTAGTGGTCATTATCTTTGCCTACTCGGTCGAACACTACCACCAGAGACACGGCCGGTCAACGCTCCGTCCCCGCCAACGAACCTGTATCAGTTTAGTCGGTAGGGTGGTTGAGTCGGAGCTATGCTCACGCCCCGGGTCATGGACTCCCGCCTTCGCGGGAGTGACGAGTGGGATGTAAGACCATCCTCAAAAACTGACCTACCGACTAAACTGGTATAGGCTTCCCCGCCAACCGACTTACCGACGGTTTACATGGCGATATCATATATGATATCATCCTGGTAGAGTATTGTAGGATTCACAAGCCCCGCGGATCAAGGGGAAGTCATCGTGTCTTTGGATATCCGGGGTCTCCCATCAAGCTAACCGTCGTGGAAAGTGATGAAGTGCGTCCGGTATACGTGCGGACCGCTATAGAGAAGATTGAAGAAGCAGTGTCGTTGTGATGAGATGCGGCTACGTGTCGTTCGCTGAAAGGGGGAGATAGTGACTAGTACGTCTTTGGAATACTATCTGGGACTGGACTACCCCACGGAGTTGACGCATGAATCGGATGACGGAGGTTATTGGGCAGCCGAGATCATTGATCTTCCCGGCTGCGTTTCCCACGGTGACACTCCCGACGAGGCCGTTGTAAACCTGAACGAAGCCAAACGGCTTTGGATCGAAGACCATCTCGCGAACGGTTATGACGTGCCCGAGCCCGTCGCCGCGAGAGGGTTTAGTGGGCGCATTCTGCTCAGATTGCCTCAGTCGGTTCATTATCGACTCTCGAGGGAGGCTGCCAGGGAAGGCGTCAGCATGAATTCTCACCTCGTCAGGCTGCTTGCTGAAGCCTCCGTGTCTAGGGCCGCGCTCAATGCGCTCACCGAATCGGTCAATGAACATCGGTCGCGGATCGTCGCGCTCGAACACCAGTTGGGAGAACGCGCACCGGTCGCCTCCGCCGCAGATTGATTTGGGGAGTTCTAACTGCCCGCGTCTTCCATATCCTCGATGTACGCATGGGCGGCGTCCTGCAGTGCCAGAAGCGCTTCCTCGCGGGTGTGGCCCCAAGCGGCGCATCCGGGCAGCGCGTCAATCCAAGCGCTCCACCGGCCATCTTCATCTTGGTCCATTTCTGCGGTTAGTACGTATGTCGTCACTCCGCACCTCCACAATCGCAGTGTGTAGCTACTGTACCTATTTTATCCCACGATCTGTCGGAACACTCGGAGGTAGTTCAGACCGAGGAGCTTGCGGAGCTCGTCCTCGTTGAAGCCACGCATGGCGAGGGCCATGGTGAGGAGGGGCCAGTCGGCGAAGGTCTGGTAATCGACGTTGTGGTAGTCGTCGTGGACGCGGTGCTCCCGGCGGAAGCCGCTCCAGTCGAATGCTCCGTGCGGGCGGTCAGGCATGTCGTCGGGGTATTCGACCAGGGACCCGGTCTGGCCGCCCGGCCCGCATTTGTCGTTGCCGATGCCGACGTGGTCGATGCCCATGACGTTGACGAGGTGGACGACGTGGTCGACGAAGTGGTCGAGGGTGGCAGCGGTGGACTCGTCCTGCACGAATCCCGGAACGATAGTGACGCCGAAGAAACCGTCCTGGTCGGCTATGGCCTTGGCGAGCTCGTCGCTCTTGGCGCGGTCGTGGTACGTGACGGCCTTCGCGTTGGAGTGGCTGACGATCACGGGTGCTGTGGACAGTTCGATGGCGTCCCATCCGACGGCCTCGCTGCAGTGGCTCACGTCGACGATCATGTTCAACTCGTTGAGGCGCTCGACGACGGTGCGCCCGAAGTAGGTGATGCCGCTGGCGTTGTGCTCCGTGCAGCCGTCACCCACGAGGTTGCGGAGGTTGTAGGTAAGCTGGACCTGACGGAGGCCGAGGTTGTAGAAGAGGTCGATCCGCTCGATGTCGGTGCCGAACGGGATGGTGTCCTGGAAGTCGATGATGACACCATGCTTACCCTCGCGGTAGACCCGCTCGATGTCGTCGGCGGTAAGGATGAGAGCGACTTCGCCGCCGAGCACGTCGATCATCGAGCGCGCCTCGGCGATGCGCTTGACTGCGGCCTCGAACGCGACCTCGATGCGGTTCCCCGCAATGTAGGTACCCGCCCCGATCGTCACGCCGGACGTTTTCCACAGGCCGATGTAGTCCTTGACGGCCTCGGTGTTGGTCTGCACCTCGCGGGCGGCCATGCGGGCCATGAGGTTTCCGGCTATTCCCCGGTCAACTCCCCGCTCATGAAGCTCGGCGAGTGCGGCGCGCATGTTGTCGTTGAAGAGGAAGCCCGTCGTGGCGGGCGGCTGCTGCGCGTCGATGACGAGGGCCTCGTAGTGCAACTCGCGGGCCTCTGCGGGCGTGAGCGAAGGCGGACGGATGGGATCTCGGACGGATGGCATGTGCACTCCTTCGGAATCGTGTTGCGTGATGATACCAAAACGGACGGTTGCTTACCGCTTGGCCGTCTCCACTCGGCAATGTCACGACAGCCTACCGCCTCCGAGCAAACGAGCCCCCAGCGTGCCCGTTGCCAGAAGCAGTACCACTCCTGAAGACCAGAAGAATGAGCCGACACCAGTCATACTGTAGACAGCGAGCATGAGTAAAAGAGATACCAGCCATGCTCCCGAAATGGTCCACCATGAACCCTGACGGACGCTCGCCGCCAGAAGCAATGCTGCCGCGGCGGGCCAGAAGTACGGGCCTACGCCTATGCTGATGAGCATGGCGACAAGAAACACGAGCGCCACTGCCCATGCGCTCCGTCTTGCCGCTCGCGATTCCCACCTAGCGAGGGCGACGAACCCCGCGAGCGTCACAACTGTTGGAACGCAAAGTATGGGAAGAACGCCCCATCCGTCGTTCGCAATGATGCTTCCTCCGCCCTCCCCCTCTTGGAGAAATCGAACGATGAACCACAACACCGGAGCAACGGCGAGTGCTACGGCTAGACCTGCCAGCAACAGTGGAAGGTTGCGAGGGAGGTTCATGTACTGGACGGATCTCCTATTGAGTCCTGAGGACGCCTTTCCATAGAGCCTTGTAAATACACGGTAACGAACGACGTAATCTATCGGCAAGTGTGCGGCGCTCTGAAGACATACCCCGCGCGCGGTTCGCGTATAATCGGCTGCAAACTCCGTAGGGGGCCTGAGCGATGAAGACGTACAGGGTGGCGATTCTTGGCTGCAGGGGCAGAGGGACGGCGGCGGCAAGGGCCTATCACGCTCACCCGCGAACGCAGGTGGTCGGCGTGTGCGACCTTGTCCAGGAGCTTGTGGACACCCTCGGAGACGAGCTAGGTGTCGATGCGAGGTACGCCGACCTCGACAAGATGATCGTGGAGACGAAGCCGGACATCGTCGCGATCCCGACGGGCACGGAGTTTCACTTTCCCCTCTCGATGCGCGTACTGGAGCACGGAGTGCACATCGAGGTCGAGAAGCCGATATGCATCGAGCTAAACCAGGCCGACGAGGTGTTGGCGAAGGCGTCGGAGAAGGGCGTTCGCGTTGCGGTGCACCACCAGTCCCGTACGGGTGGACTGATGCGCGCGGTGCATCGCGCCATAGCGGACGGGCGCATCGGCAAGCTGCGGCACATAAACGGCAGCGGCAAGGGATATTACGGAGGGTACGGTCTGCTGAACATCGCGACGCACTCGCTGAACTCGATGATGAAATTGTCCGGGCACTGCAGGAGGGTATATGCGACGGCGAGGACGGACGGGCGTCCCATCGGTCCCGAAGACGTGGTGCCCTCTCCCAGCGGGATGGGAACAATGGCCGGCGAGGCGATCAGCGCGCACCTGGAGTTCGACGGGGGCGTGACGGCGAACCTGCTGCAACACCGTATGCCGGTCGTAGACAAGAACGGCCACGTGCTGGAATTTCTGGGCACGGAAGGTCGAGCGATCTTCAACACGACGCGAGGCGCGTGGCTGTTGGAGGACGCCTGGTCGCTGCCGGACGGGGAGCACGATGCGTGGCAGGCGCTCGAAGCCGAATCGCCAGAGAGCTTCGGCCCCAACGTCAGGGCGGCGCTGGACGACTACTGGTTCGTGGAGGAATTCGTCGATGCCCTGGACGAGGGACGCGACCACGAGTCGAGCGGTGTCGAGGCGACGCACGTGCTTGAGATCATCATGGGCATCTTCGAGTCGGCGGCGTACGGACGGCCGGTCGATCTTCCACAGGAGGTGCGGGACCATCCGCTGCTCCGATGGCGTAGGGAAAACGGTCTGGGCGACCCCGAACCGATGCCGCGTCCCTACTACGACTGGCTGGTGGCCGAAGATAAGCGATTGGGACGAGGAACGCGGGCCTATTAGACCGAAACCATTGAAATGATGGGTAGTAGTAGGGTGTCTCGATCTGCGTTCTACAACGACAGGGCGGGTTTGAAACCCGCCCCTACGAAGTCACAGTGTCGTTACCCTTCATTACTAGGATGTTGAAACACTAGCTTGCGGTCTCGCCACTGTTGGCGGGGGCATCCGTTTCCTGTAGGACGCGATCGGACCAGTCCCCCACTCGCGCGTCGAACGTCCTGCGGGCGCGGTACTCGGCCTCCGCGATGCTGGCCCACACTTGAAGGGCGTCCCAGCGGTCCATGATCTTGAAGAGGGTTGACATGGCCTCAGGACCGACGAACTGCGGCCACGAGATGTCTTCCCACCACAGCACGGGAGCAGCGTGCCGGGAAGAGTCGAAAACTCCCAGGTCCATGGGGATTTGAAAGACATCGCCCGCGGGCCGGGTCGCGCCGTTGGTGTGCGAAGGCCAAGCCTCCCTCGGAAGGATGTCTCGGGCGAGCTTGGTGTGGTTGGGGTTGTCGATGGAGACGTAAACGACCTGGTTCGGGCTGTGGATGAGCATGGCGTTCGAGATGCCGGTCCAGTCGCAGCCGTTCGGGTACTCTTCAAGCAACTCGTCGCGGAGCGAGTCCAGGTCGAGCTCGTCATTCGGCTCATCGGTGAACGGCAGATCGGCCCCGAAGGTACTGGAAATATCGTCGAGGAACGTCCCGCGCGCCCAGTCGCCAAACTCGCGTAGGGCATTGACAGCGCGGCCCCCGACATCGGGTTGGAGCTTCAACGTGTGCTGGTAGCCCACCTCTGGGAGTCCTCCGCAGAAGGGTCGGACGCTATCGTACCCCAAAGTGTGAGGCTTTGCTATACCCCCTCCACCATATGTAGTGGCGTTATCAGCTCTTTCGGGATGCTTCGGACGCATGAATCGGCACAGATATGGTTGGATAGTCACCGATTGGATGGTACAGTTACCTGCAAGTGACGAAGGGAGCGGGCGCTCCCATTTGGGGTGGAATCTTATGGCGTTCAACATACCGAAAAAGCCGTCGCTGAACGGCATCGAATCGAAGTGGCTGGAGCGGTGGGACGACTCCGGCGTATACGATTTCGACGGGTCGAAGAGCAGGGAAGACATCTTCAGCATCGACACGCCGCCGCCGACGGTGAGCGGTTCGCTTCACGTCGGGCACGTATTTTCGTACACGCACACCGACACGATCGCGCGGTACCAGCGGATGCGGGGCAGAGAGGTCTTCTACCCGATGGGGTGGGACGATAACGGTCTGCCGACCGAGCGCAGAGTGCAGAACTACTACGGTGTGCGCTGCGATCCGACGACCCCGTACGACCCCGACTTCGAGCCGCCCGCAAAGCCGCCCAAGTCGGCCATTGCGATATCTCGGGGAAACTTCATCGAGCTGTGCCACCGCCTCACCCAGGAAGACGAAAAGGCGTTCGAGGACCTCTGGCGGAATTTGGGGCTGTCGGTCGACTGGTCGCTCACCTACGCGACCATCGACGAGACGGTGCAGAGGATCTCGCAGCGTTTCTTCCTCAATAACCTGACTCGCGGCGAGGCCTACCAGCGAGAGGCCCCCACGCTGTGGGACTGGACGTTCCAAACGGCGGTAGCCCAGGCTGAGATCGAGGACCGCGACGAGGACGCGGCCTACTACAGGCTGCATTTCCGGCACGAGGGAGGCGTCGTCCCCATCGAGACGACGCGACCTGAGCTGCTTCCTGCCTGCGTCGCGGTGGTCGCCCACCCGGATGACGAGCGATATCAAGGACTCTTTGGTAAGAGTCTGACAACTCCCCTGTTTGGAGTGGAGGTGCCAGTTGTGGCGCATGAGGCTGCCGACCCGGAAAAGGGTTCCGGCGCGGCCATGGTGTGCACCTTCGGCGATACGACGGACGTGGTCTGGTGGAGAGAATTGCAGCTGGCGACTCGGAGCATCGTTAACCGCGACGGACGGTTTGCGCCGGTCGAGTGGGGCACGGGGGGATGGGAATCGTGCGATCCGGCGCAGGCCCAGAAGCACTACGACGAGTTGGCGGGCCTCCGCGTGTATCAGGCCAAGAAGCGAATGGCCGATCTCCTAGAGGAGAACAACGAGCTTCACGCCGATCCGAAGTTGATCACTCACGCGGTGCGCTTCTACGAGAAGGGCGACCGTCCCTTAGAGATCGTCACGAGCAGGCAGTGGTACCTGAAGAACGGCGGGCTCGACATGGACTTGCGAGAGCAGCTCTTGGAGCGGGGTCGCGAACTGAAATGGCACCCAAACACGATGCACGTGCGGTATGAGAACTGGGTGAACGGCCTGAACTCCGACTGGCTGCTCAGCCGGCAGAGGTTCTTCGGCGTGCCGATCCCGCTCTGGTATCCGTTGACGGAGGACGGCTCGATAGACTACGACAACCCCATCGCCCCCACGAACGAGCAGCTTCCCATCGATCCATACCGGGACGTGCCGAACGGCTACACCGACGAGCAGCACGACCGGCCCGGAGGCTTCACAGGCGACCCCGACGTGATGGACACGTGGGGAACGTCGTCGCTCTCTCCCCAGCTGGTCGGGCGTTTCGGCGAACAGGATGACCTTATGCACCGTGTCTTCCCGATGGACCTGCGGCCCCAGGCGCACGACATCATCCGAACGTGGCTCTTCTACACTGTCGTGCGGGCGCACCTGGAGCACGATAGCCTGCCGTGGAAGAACACGACGATATCCGGCTGGGTCTTCGACCCCGACCGGAAGAAGATGTCGAAGTCGAAGGGGAACGTGGTCACGCCGATGCATGTTATCGAACGGTACGGCGCCGATGCCGTGCGGTACTGGGCGTGCAACGGGCGGATGGGAAGGGACACGGCCTTCGACGAGAACCAGATGAAGGTCGGGCGGAGGCTGGCAATCAAGCTGCTGAACGCGAGCAAATTCGCCCTGTCGAACGCCGAGGGCGCGAGTGACGACGCCGAGATCACCGAGCCGCTGGACGCCGCCATGCTTGCGCGGCTCGCCGAACTCGTGGACGACGTGACCGAGGCATTCGACCGGTTCGACTACGCGCGTGCGCTCGAAGTCACGGAGACATTCTTCTGGTTCTTCACGGACAACTACATCGAGCTCGTGAAGGGCCGCACCTACGGCAGTCGCGGCGATTCCGCGCGCGATTCCGGGCGGGCGGCGCTGTGCCTGGCTATCGAGACGCTCCTCAAGCTCTTCGCGCCACACGTCCCCTTCGTTACGGAGGAGATCTGGTCGTGGTGGAAGGATGGAAGCGTTCACCGAGCGGAGTGGCCGAGTGGAGATGCTATCCGCGCAAAGGCGGGCTTGGTAAAACTTGAAGCCGCAACAACCTTCCCCGGCGCAACTTATAGTGCAACGCTTGGCGTCAAGCCGTCAGAAGCGTATGAAGTTGCCAGCGAGGTCTTAGGAGAGATTCGGCGCTTCAAGAGCGACTCGAATCTATCTTTAGGCGCTGCTGTGGGCAAGGTAGTTGTGAGGGACACGGCAAAACGCCTAGAGCTATTGCAAGGGACGTTGTTGGACGTGAAGGACGCGGGCCGAATTGGCGAACTCACCACAATGGTAGATGAAGCGTTCTCGGTCTCGGTGACGCCGGACGGAGTTGCCCTATCAGACTTTTGACCAACCGCTGTCGCTTGTGGTACCGTTCTTGCACCACCCCTATCGATTCGACGGTAGGGTCGAGACCGCCCTCCGTGGCGGTCTCTGTCTTTCTGTAGTTGAGTAGGGTTTGATCACCAATGTCTACATAGACGGCTTTAATCTCTACTACCGCGCACTTAAGGACACTCCATTTAGGTGGGTGGATCTACGGAAACTGTCCGAGACTCTCTTTCCTCAAGACACTATCCACAGGGTCTGTTATTTCACTGCTCGGCTCGATGCGCGTCCCAGCAATCCTGGACAAGCCCAGCGTCAACTCATATATCTGAGAGCGCTGTCAACGTTGTCTGGCTTCGAAGTCTACTACGGCGCTTTCCGGTCAGGGGTCAAGCGTCGCCCGCTGGCCGAGCCGATGCCGGGTCTGCCGACTCACGTTCTTGTCAGGGACTCCGAGGAGAAGGGGTCGGACGTGAATCTTGCCACTCGCCTGTTAGTGGATGGATTCAAAGAGGAGTACGAGCAGGCGGTCGTCGTGTCGAATGACGCGGACTTCGCAGGGGCCATGCGGTACGTGAGGGACGATTTGGGGCTTCGTGTCACGCTGGTCAATCCCGACCCTAGGAACGCCAGCCCAAGGGAGTTGGCCGAGGCTGCAACCTACGTCAAGCGTCTGTGGAAGAGCCACCTGCGACGGAGCCAGCTTCCAAGCACGCTTGCAGATGAGGTTGGGTCCATCACCAAGCCCGCCGGTTGGTGATGGACCCACTAGTAGGTGGAGACCGGCCGGAACCGGATAACCCGCGCTCGCTACACGAACCCCCGCAGTTTCGCGGCGTGGTGGACGCGGCCTACGCCGAGTAGGAAGGCCGCCTCGCGGAAGGTGACGCGCTCGCGTTGAACGATGTCCCACACGTCGCGATAGGCGCTCGACATGATCTTATAGAGCTCGGCGCTGACCTCGTCCTCGTCCCACTTGTGCTGGTAGAGGTTCTGCGTCCATTCGAAGTAGGATCCGACCACGCCTCCGGCGTTGACGAGGATATCGGGCAGGACGTGTATGCCTCGATCGTTCAGAATGGCGTCGCCCTCCGGCGTGACGGGGTGGTTCGCCGCCTCTACGACGACGGCAGCCTTGATCCGGTCGGCGTTGCCCCGGTGAATGACGCTCTCGATGGCCGCCGGGATGAGCACGTCGCAATCGAGTTCCAGCAGCTCGGAGTTGGTAACGGCGTCCGCGCCGGGAAATCCGACGACGCCGGAGCCTTCCTGTTGGTGCTCGACGACTAGTGGGATGTCGAGTCCGTTCGGGTTATATATCCCGCCCTCGATTCCGCTCACGGCGATGACCTTGCAGCCCATCTCGTGGGCAATGCGCGCGACCCAGCTGCCCACCTGCCCGAAGCCCTGAACGACGACGCGAGCGCCGCCGACCGTGAGGCCCAGGTCCCTGGCCGCCTCACTCATCACGTAGACGGCCCCACGTCCAGGCGCGGCGTCGCGTCCAACAGAGCCGCCCAACTCAATGGGCTTGCCGGTCACGATGCCGGGAGTGTAGCCAGCTATGGCGCCGTAGGCGTCCATCATCCAGGCCATCGTCTGCGAGTTGGTGCCCATGTCGGGAGCGGGGATGTCGCGGTTCACGCCCAGCAAGTGGTGGATATTCGCGGTGTACCTGCGAGTCATCCGGTTGCGCTCGGACTCGCTCAACGTGCCGGGATCGCACTGGATGCCGCCCTTCGCGCCGCCGAACGGGATATCAACGACGGCTGTCTTCCACGTCATGAGGGACGCGAGCGCCCGCACCTCGTTGACATCGGCAGCGGGATGAAAGCGCGTTCCCCCCTTGTAGGGCCCGCGAGCAGCGTTGTGTTGAATGCGGTAGCCGTTGAAGACCTTAATCGTGCCGTCGTCCATGCGGACAGGCACCGAGACGGTCAGCTCACGCCAAGGCTTCCTAAGAAGATCGCGGGTCCCGTCGTCGAGGCCCAAACGGTCCGCCGCGCGGTCAAAGAACTGGTTCACTTCGTCGAATGCGTTCATTAGCCCTACCTCATTACGGACTCCTCAAGGAGTCTTTAATCTAGGTAACGTTCGTCGCCGCGATTGGTATGTACGGTTTACATGTTACAGTAAGGGCGATTCTCACCAACAATGCATGGGAGGCGGAAATGGAAGTCTGGGACGCCCTGCGAACGCGGTTAACGGTGCGGCAGTTCAAGCCCGATCCCGTGCCGGACGAGATCGTTACCAAGCTGCTACAGGTCGGGCTCTGGTCTCCTAGCTCACGCAACCGGCAGCCGTGGCACTTCGTCGT
This sequence comes from Dehalococcoidia bacterium, assembly GCA_965247555.1. Taxonomy (GTDB): domain Bacteria; phylum Chloroflexota; class Dehalococcoidia; order Lucifugimonadales; family VXLM01; genus VXLM01. The sequence continues at coordinate 2,288,781 of CBDFHR010000009.1, forward strand.
CATTCGGGATCGGGAGACCCTACGGAAGATTGGCGGCATCACCACCTACGGGCCGTTCCTCGCCGATGCGCCGATGGCCATCGCGATTGGCATGGACTCCAGGACAGCCGACAGGCCCGATCTCGACAGCGGGCGGGCGCTCCAGCAGATGGAGGTCCTGGCATGGTCGGAGGGCATGGGAACGTGCTTCGTCGCGTTTCACGAGCCGGACCAGAACCGGGCGGCGAAGGACATCATCGGGATGCCCGACCACATCGAGTTGATAACGATCATGCCATTCGGCTACCGGCACGATCACATCAAGGGCATTCGCCGACGCCGGAAGGACCTGTCTGAAGTGGCCCACTCCGAACGCTTCGGGAACGCCTACGTCGGGTAGGTCAGTCCTCGAGCTTCACCGGGTTCCTGAGCGTCCCGATGCCCTCCACCTCGGCCTCGATTATGTCGCCGACCTGGATCTCCTCGGTCGCGCCGGGCCCGCCCGTGCAGATGATGTCTCCGGTGCGCAGGGCATGGTACTCGGACACCTCGCTCAGCATTCGCGGGATGGTGAAGACGAGGTTGCTTGTGTTCCCCGTCTGGACGACTTTCCCGTTGATGCGAAAGGTAAGATCGAGGTTGTAGCGGTCTTCTATCTGGTCCTTGGGGACGATCCACGGCCCGACGGGAGCGCTCGACTCGAAGCACTTGTAGCGCGGGCCCATGTCCTTGACGCCGCGCAGCGTCAGGTCGTTTAGGACCGTGTACCCCCATATGTGGTCGTCCACGTCGTCCTCCGCGATGCTCATGCCGTCTTTGCCGATGACGACGGTCATCTCCGTGTCATACACCAACGGTTTTGGGTGGTAGTTCTTTGGATAGACCACGAACTCGTCCGGGCCGACAACCACGCCGCTCATCTTGAAGAAGATGCCGGGGCTGTCCGGCTGCTCGGCGCCCGCCAGTTCCGCGTGACTGACGTAGGTGTCGCCCATGCAGATAACCTTCGTGTCGGGAACGATCGGGGCCTTCAGGGTCACGTGGTTGCGGTCGAAGTGGATAGCCTCACCGGTAGGGCCCTCGCTGTCGCCGCTCTCAATTACCCACTGTAATCCCCGTCGCGCAGCGGACAACGCCGAGTCACCGGCTGCAAGGAACTCCCGCAGGTCGGCGGGAACAAGGCGGTTGGCTAGCCGGTAGGCGTCCTTGATGCCGTAGTCTTCCGAGAGCTGGGTTACCGAGCAGAGGTTCAGGTCGTAGAGCCGGTCGCCGTTCATGCTGCCAACTCGTTCGCCCGAGCTGCCTACGTACTTGCACAGGTAGATCTCTTGCATCGTGATTCTCCGAGTTCGAGTTGGCGGCTTCGTCTCGCCGCTGACACGCGGCGAAGGATACATAGCAGGATTTACTTGGTCAACGCTCAAGGGGCACGAGCGATGACCGCGTCTCCAACCCCGATTCCCAGTCTTTGCGCGGCGCTTGATAGGTTCTCCGCGATCTCCAAGTACCCGTGACTGCCGATGAGCGCCAGAAGCCCGCCGGCGTCGGCGAAGGTAGCGCTCAGTCCATGAATCTTCGTATCCGCGACTTCAACGACTATTTCGCCATGCGGGAGTTGGGTGGCACGGATGTTGGTGACCACGTTGCCAAACCGGTCGATGTGGACGACTCTGCCTGCCACTGCGTCGTCACGTCGCTCTAGGGTGAAGAGGTTGAGGATCGTTATCTCACGCAGCCGCTCACCCAAGCTTTCCGGCTGTAGACCCAACGCTAAATGGGCGGCTGCCGGTGTGAAGATGTCCCTGCCGTGAAATGTGTCGCTCACGGGCTCGAGCATATATGAGGGATTCGAGATTTCGTACGCCTTGCACCCGTAGGGCACGGGTACCGTGACCGTCGCGCCGAAGTCCGCTGACTCGTAACGGACTTCGTTCGTCGTCAGGTGGTCGTTGAGAACGAAGGAAAGCAGGCCGTTGTCGGGGGCGCAGAACATAGCCGCGGGTGTGACGAGCGCGACGGCCCTCCTGCTCGTTCCGACTCCGGGATCGACGACCGCGACGTGGACCGTCTCGGCGGGGAAGTACCGGTACACGCTGCCAAGTACGAACGCGCCGTGCCGGATGTCGTGCCGGGGCACTTCGTGCGTTACGTCGACCAGAGTGAGGTCGGGCGCGATCCCAAGCGCGACGCCCTTCATGGCGGCGACGTAGGCGTCGGAGGAGCCGAAGTCCGTGGTGAAGGTGAGTACCTTGTTGGACACGGCGAGGGGGAACTTCTAGAAGAGGCGAGCCCTGATGATCGAGGTCGCGATGAAGACGACTACGAGGACGATGGTGAACTGGAAAAGCGTGCGTTCGATACCACGCCGGGTGCGGAACGAACTCTCTCCGCCGCCGAACAGCCCGACGCCTTGTCCTCGCACCTGCACGAGAATGACCGTGACCAGCACAATGCTGATCGCGATCTGCATGAAGTTCATTGCCAGCTGAAAGTCCATCGATACCTCAATCCCGTCGAGTCAGGGGCGCTGTGATTTCGCACTACACTCCTGCGCGGGTCTTCATTACAGCTTCGGGAACCCTTTTATGATACACGTCCAGGATGCAGTCTGCCAGCTTCCCTGCGTCGTGCCGCACGGGGAAATCACGGTCGATCAGGTCTGCGGTCACTAGCTTAGCGATGTCAAGGCTTTGCCCATCTTGTTGTACGAGACGTCCCCTGAACTGCGTACCCAACTCGGCCTTCCCGCTGTTGGCGATCACGCAGTCCACGACCTCCCGGCTCGTGTGCTGCTGAAGGGCCGCCAAATGGTCGGCGACGGTGTAGCCGGTGGTCTCTCCATGTTCAGTCGCGACATTGCAGATGTACAGCTTCTCTGCCTCGGCATTCAGTACCGCCTCAGCTATACCCTTGATCAGGAGGTTCGGTAGAATGCTGGTGTACAGACTGCCGGGACCGATCACGATCATCTCCGCCTCCAGGACCGCCTCAATGGCCGCGGGAACGGCAGCGGCATCCTGTGGACGTATCATCATTTCCTCGATTACGCCCCCGTTGTTCCCGATATTGGATTCCCCATCGACTACCGTGCCGTCGAAGAGCTTGGCCGAGAGATGGAGGTTCTCGTTCGTCGCGGGGAGGACTCTGCCGTGTACTGCGAGGACTCGGCTGAACTCCTCCAACGCGGCCTCGAAGTTGCCGGTAATGTCGGTCATTGCAGCGATGAAAAGGTTGCCGAAGCTGTGGCCCTCCAATCCCTCGCCGCGGTCGAACCGGTACTGGAAAAGGTCGCGCACGAGAGTCTCGTCGTCGGAGAGGGCTATCAGACAGTTCCGAAAATCGCCCGGAGGGAGCACTCCAAAGTTCTCGCGAAGTCGCCCGGAGCTTCCCCCGTCGTCTCCCACAGTCACAATGGCGCTGATGTTGTCGGTATGCTCCTTCAGCCCGCGAAGCAGCACCGACATGCCGGTGCCGCCCCCAATAGTGACGATTCGGGGGCCGCGAGATCGGTAGCGTCTGGTATACAGCGTGTCGGCTAACGAGTTGATGCCGGAAGTCGCCAGGACCAAGTGACCGACGGAGCGATACAAGCCGAAGACGGACACCACCACCGCCGCAACGCCCACGCCGCCGAGCAGCACGCCCTCCAAGTACCAGGGCAGGAAGTTGGGCAAGTATAAGTCAAAGACGTTCTTGGATACGAAAGCCAGGCCGATGGCGATGATGCCCACCCCTGCGGACCACAGCAAGATCCACCGCTTGACCCCAAGGCCTGCGTACGCGAACTTGATGAAGGTCTCCCAACCGCTCGCGCGGCCTGACCCGTTCCGTGCTCTCAACTCGGCACCGCCTGCCTCATCTCGTCGAGATTTTCCTTGACCAGCGACGACGCCATACGGGGGTTGGCTTTCCCGCGAGTTTCCTTCATTACCTGTCCGACCAGGAAGCCGATGGCCTTGTTCTTGCCCTCCATGTAGTCGGCAACCGCCTGCGGATTCCCAGAAATTGCCGCATCCACAGCGGACGCGACTTGGTCAACGTCGCTCACCTGCACGAGCCCTGACTCTTCGGCAATCTCGGCGGGGCCGCGACCGGTCTCGTACATCTGCACGAAGACATCCTTGGCCAGATTGGAGCTGAGCTTCCCTTCGTCGACCATGTCGATCAGCTCGATCAGCTGAGCGGGCCGGACTCGGACGTCACTGATCTTCGTGTCGGTCTCTTTCATCAGCCTCGTAAGCTCGCCGAGCATCCAGTTGCTCGTCGATTTCGCCAGCTTCGCCAATGCCACGCGCTCGGCGGGACGAACTTGGATCACCGAGTCGAAGTAGTCCGCAGTCGCCTTCTCCGCGGTCAGGAGTCCGGCGTCATAGGCCGAGAGGCCGTATTGCTCCATCAGCCGGGCCTTCCGAGCGCGCGGAAGCTCAGGCAGGTCGCTCTGTACCCGCTCGACCCACTCCCACTCGATCACGAACGGCGGCAGGTCGGGCTCGGGGAAATAGCGATAGTCGGACGAACCTTCCTTGATGCGCTGAGAGACCGTTATGCCCTTTTCCTCGACCCAGCCCCGCGTCTCCTGCACAATCCGCTCTCCCTTGCGTGCCAGTCGGGTCTGACGATCGGTCTCGTACATGAGCGCGCCGAACACCGAGCGGAAGCTGTTCATGTTCTTGACTTCGACCTTCGGGCCAAGCTCGGTCGCTCCGCGAGGACGGACGCTGATGTTTGCGTCGCAACGGAAGCTGCCCTCCTCCATATTGGCCGTACTCGCGCCGATGTATCGGAGAATCGAGTGGAGGGACAGCAGGTACGCGCGCGCCTCCTCCGGCGAGCGCATGTCCGGTTCGCTCACCGTCTCCATCAGGGGAACGCCCGCGCGGTTGATGTCGAGCAGGCTGTAGCGCTCGCCGCCGTACCCCGTGTGGTGCGACAGCTTGGCTACGTCCTCTTCCAGATGGACGCGGTTGATCCGAATCGTCCGCTCCGTACCGTTCACGTCGACGGTCAGTTTGCCGTCTTTGGCGATGGGCCGATCGAACTGCGATACCTGGTACCCCTTCATGAGGTCGGGATAGGGGTAGTTCTTGCGGTCGAACTTCGATAACTCGGACACCGTGCAGTCGAGTGCCAGTCCGGTCGCTATGACGATCTCCACCGCCCGGCGGTTGATCGTCGGCAGTACTCCGGGCATCCCCATGCACACCTCGCACACCATCGTGTTGGGGGCCGCGTCCTGGTATGACGCCGCGCAGGCGCAGAACATCTTGCTCCGCGTCAGTAGCTGACTGTGGACCTCCAGACCGATGACGACTTCGTAGTCCATGCGTTGCCGGTGAAAGTAGTGTCGAGACAAAAGTGAACGGGCCTTCAGTATTGTAGTCCAGAGAGCGGGGAAAGAGAATCGTTCGGTGTCGACGAGTGGGGTTCATTCTCGAAGATTCCAGATTCCTCACTCCGCTGTGCTGCGTTCGGAATGACATGGGTTAAGGCAATGAAAGGGTCTCTTGCGACGAATTGCGCTACTCAATATCAAGTATGATATTGAGTAGGTTGACTGGTGTTGGTACAATCTTTATCCAAATACGTTGGCGTATGTGCGGTTTGCGTGGATAGTCCGACTGAATACCTTAGGAGGCACATACGATGGCTGATCGTCAAGAAGTCGCTTTGATGGCCCACCTCATGCGGCGCGCGGGCTTCGGGGCCACGCACGAAGAGTTGGAACTCCTCGTAGCCCAGGGATATGAGGCAACCGTCGAGAAGCTGCTGGCTCCCGAGTCGCAGCCCGACATCGACGAGGCCGTGCTCTTCCGCTACCTCCCGATGGCCGAGTACATCACGGCGGCCGAGCACGCGCAGATGAACTGGCTTTACCGCATGGTCAATTCGCAACGAGCGCTCCAGGAGAAGGTCGCGCTCTTCTGGCACCACGTGTTCGCCACCGGGCTGGACAAGGTGGAGACGGCAAAGACGATGCACGACCAGGTGGTCATGTTCCGCCGGCACGGACTCGGCAACTTCCGTGAACTGCTGGTGAATCTCGCCCGCGACCCGGGCATGATCTTCTGGCTCGACAACCAGGACAACCACAAGCGCGCTCCAAACGAGAACTGGGGACGCGAGCTTCTGGAGCTATTCTCGCTCGGCGTGGGGTACTACACCGAGAAGGACGTCTACGAGTGCGCGCGAGCGTTCACCGGATGGACGTTCACGGGCAAGTCTCGGGGCCTCGCCTACCCGCCGGAGTCCTGGCGGTTCGACTACCGTCCGGAGGACCATGACCAGAACGAAAAGACGTTCATGGGGTTCACCGGCAACTTCGACGGCGAGGAGATTATAGACATCGTCGTCCGCCAGCCGGCCTGCGCCCGGTTCATCATGCGCCACCTGTATAGCTTCTTCGTCGAGGACGAGCCGGAGGTGCCCAAGTGGCCGAACGAGCGGCCCAAGAACCCCGAGGCCATCGACATGCTCTGCGAGGTCTTCATCAAGTCCGAGTTGGAAATGAAGCCCGCGTTGCGGGCACTGTTCAACTCCGACTTCTTCAAGCAGGCCCTGTACAAGAAGGTGAAGAACCCCGCTGAGATCGTGGCCGGAACGCTCAAGATGACCGGGTCGTTCAACGGTCCCGAACCTCAATGGGGAGTGCTGGCGCTCAAGCCGGGCTCCATGGGCCAGGACTTGCTGAACCCGCCCACCGTCGAGGGCTGGCACACGGGCGGTGAGTGGATCAACAGCGGGGCGCTCATCAACCGCGTCAACTTCGTGGCCGACCGCCTGCGAGACACATCCTCGCCCGGCGTCCAGGCGATGGCGAGGCGCATCGGCAACAATGGCGGGAATATGACAACCGATACCTTCGTCGACCGTTGTCTCTATGAAATGGGACTGGCCTCGGTCGACGAAGAGACGTACGGGCAGCTGGTCTCGCACGTCGACACGGGCGGCCCCATCGTCTATGGAGAAAACGGCGAGTTCGAAGGATTCTCGGAGAGAGTAGCGGACATGCTCGCCCTCATTGCGGGCACCAAAGAGTACCAATTCGGTTGACGGTCTTCCGTATCCGGACGCTTATCGGCAGAAGCCGAACGAAAGGACAGGTGAGCGATGATAGCCACGAGCAAAGACCCGGTATTGGTGGTATTGCAGTTGAGCGGCGGAAACGACTACATGAACACGGTCGTGCCCTTCGCCGACCCCCACTACTTCGACAACCGTCCGCTTCTCCAGTTGTCCGAAGACGACGTGCTGAAGCTGGATGACGAGGTCGCCTTCAACCCTTCCATGGGGCCGCTTCACGAGTTGTACTCGCGTGGCGAAGTCGCCGTCTTGCACGGCGTCGGATGGGCGGGCTCCAACCGGTCGCATTTCCGCTGCATGGACATCTGGCACACGGCGGAACCGGACGAGTTTGCAAACCAGGGCTGGCTCGGCAAGGCTACCCGCCAGATCGACCCGCGCGGCGAGAACCCCGTCACCACCGTAAACGTCGGGCAGGGGCTGCCGAGGGCGCTCGTGGCGGACGGTGTGTCGGCAGCCGCCGTCTCCAACATCGACACCTACGGAATGCTCACGTCCGTCGAAAGGGTGGAGAAGCGCAAGCAAATGCTCGACCGCTTCGCCAAGATGTACGCTCCCGCCATCGGTCGTGGTCCGGTCGCCGAGTACATCGCCAAGACGGGGATGGACGCGCTTAACGGGGCCGATCAAATCGCCGTCGCTCCGAAGAAGTACCAGTCGGATGTCGAGTACGCCGCTAACGCGGTGGCGCAGAGACTGCGGGATGTCGCGATGATCCACACGGCGGACATAGGGACGCGGATCCTCTACACCGAGTTCGGCGGGTTCGACACGCACGCTGCCCAGGCCACGAACCATCCCCGACTGTGGAGTGAGGTATCGGGCGCCATCGCCGATTTCTGGGACGACCTGAAGGCCCAAGATGCGGCCGACAACGTGACGATGCTGGTGTTCTCCGAGTTCGGGCGTCGCGTGCGCGAGAACGGCGGCGGCACCGATCACGGGGCCGGAGGCGTGGCGTTCGTCATCGGTCCGAACGTCAAGGGCGGACAGTACGGCGAGTACCCGAGCATCGAAACCGACAAGCTGGTCGAGGGCGACCTCGTGCCGGGGATGGACTTCCGCGGTCCGTACGCCGCCATCCTCGACGACTGGATGGGCATCGACGACCGCGAGATAGTCGGAGGCGAGTTCGAGCGCCCGCCGATCTTCAAGAACTAGCGCGTGGGCTCTCTGCACACTCGGAGGAGGCCGCGATGATTACGACCACGGCTGCGGGCCGTACGTGGCACTACAGCCATAACCTGGGGCGTCAGACGGCCGAGCACAACCAGAGCAAGTTCGGCAGGACGGGCGGCTACGGCTTCCCGGTGGATGTCGCGGCGGCCGGCAACGATATCCTCTTCGTCATCAGTCGCGGCTACGGCTTTCCGAACGTCTCGTACGACTTTGACGTCTTCGTCCGGATCGGCAAGACGACGATCGACGAGGACCACATCGGCGACTTCGCTCGCGGCGGCTTCACCTGGCCGGTGGGGATTGCCGTCTCGAAGACCGACGGAAGCGTTTACGCCTCCGACGAGTACGAATGCAACATTTCGGTATTCGACCCGGACGGCATCCAGCCGTTCTGCGAGCGCGACCCCGACGGCGAGTATTTCGACCGGTGGGGCACGAAGGGTTCCGAGCCGGGTATGCTGAACGGCCCCGCGGGGATCACATTAGACGCCAACGACGACCTCTACGTCGTCGACAGCATGAACAACCGCGTCCAGGTGTTCACCAAGAAAGGCGATTTCCTCAAGGCGTGGGGTTCTGCCGGCAGATCCGTGGGTGAGTTCAACAGGCCGTGGGGCATAACCATCGACCGCGAGGGGGCCGTATACGTCGCCGATTGGGGCAACCACCGCGTGCAGAAGTTCGGCCCGGACGGCGAGCACCTCATGACTTTCGGCTCGCAGAACGGGTCGGCATCGTCGCTGAGTTACCCTTCCGGCGTTGCCGTCGACAGCGACGGCGATGTCTACGTCACGGACTGGGGCAACAGGCGGGTGCAGATATTCGAGCCGGACGGCGAGGTGCTCGCGGCGTTGTATGGAGACATGCGCGAGCTGTCCAAGGCGGGCCAGTACGCCCTGGCGCGCGACCCTGAGAGCCTCAAACGGCTCAACCAGTTCGACGCGCCGGTAGAGTACCTCAACAAGTTCTCCAGGCCCGTCGGCATCGACATCGACGAGCACGACCGCATCATCGTGACAGACGCTTTCGGGCGGCTCGTGGTCTATCGGAAGGACCGCGATTACCAGGAGCCGCCTCTCTAGGTTCTCGGTAACATCGAACCTGCAAGTGCTTATTGAGGCTCTAGAGCCCACCGGACTTTCAAGCAGGCAATGGGACGCAACTTTGTAGGGTAAGTATTCTAGTGCGTGAGCTTGCCGCACACTCGGAGGAGGCCGCGATGATTACGACCACGGCAGCGGGCAGAACGTGGCACTACAGCCATAACCTGGGGCGTCAGACGGCCGAGCACAACCAGAGCAAGTTCGGCAGAACGGGCGGTTACTGCTTCCCGATGGATGTCGCGGCGGCCGGCAACGACATTCTCTTCGTCCTCAGTCGCGGCTACGGCTTTGAGAACGTCGCACGCGGCTTCGATATCTACCTTCGTATCGGCAAGACGACGATCGACGAGGACCATATCGGCGACTTCGCTCGCGGCGGCTTCACCTGGCCGGTGGGGATTGCCATCTCGAAGAGCGACGGAAGCGTATTCGCCTCCGACGAGTACGAATGCACGATTTCGGCCTTCGACCCGGACGGCATCCAGACGTTCCCCGAGTACGATCCCGACGGCGAGTACTTCGACCGGTGGGGCACGAAGGGTTCCGAGCCGGGTATGCTGAACGGGCCCGCGGGGATCGACTTCGACGCCAACAACGACCTCTACGTCGTCGATAGCCTGAACAACCGCGTCCAGGCGTTCACCAGGACCGGCGAATTCCTCAAGACGTGGGGACGACCGGGAGTATCCGAGGGAGAGTTCAACCGGCCGTGGGGCATCACGATCGACCGCGAGGGGGCCGTCTACGTCGCGGACTGGGGCAACCACCGGGTGCAGAAATTCGGTCCGGACGGCGAATACCTCATGACGTTTGGGTCGCAGAACGGGTCGGCATCGTCACTCACCCACCCATCCGGCGTGGCCGTCGACAGCGACGGCGACGTTTACGTGACCGATTGGGGCAACGGGCGGGTCCAGATCTATGAGCCGGACGGCGAGGCGCTCGCGGCGCTGTATGGTGACATGCGCGAACTGTCAAAGGCGGGCGAGTACGCCCTGGCGCGCGACCCGGAGAGCCTCAAGCGGCTCAACCACAACGACGCGCCGAAAGAGTACCTCAACAGGTTCTCCAGGCCGGTCGGCATCGACATCGACGAGCAGGACCGCATCTTCGTGACCGACGCGTTGAGCAGGCTCGTGGTGTACCGGAAGGACAGTGACTACCAAGAGCCGCCGCTGTAGATCCTCCGCTACACATTTAACCTGCAAATGCTCGATTCGACTCTACGACCCAACGAATTTCAAAGTGCGTAATGGGACGCAACTTTGCAGGGTAAGTCTTTGAGCGCGTCGGCACGATACATCCAAAACGCGACGTTCGGGGCCTACCAGTCGAAGAAAGACCTCGGTCGCCGAACAACTCTCCGCCACACAAGTACGGAAGTGGGCCTTTCTGCCGGTTTCATATTGCACAGGAAGGTCGATGGCGACATAGCGGCGTCTACGTCATAACGTGTGGCGATACTGTGCGCTATGTTGGCGAGTGCAAGAACCTTGCAATGATTTGCAACTATGTTGGCGGTATAACTCCATCTGCAGTTAAGTACAAAGGTGGACAGCAAACTCACTGTAGAATCAACAACCTGATCCTCGACGAGGCCAAGCGGGGAGTAGAGACAGTCCTGTGGTTCCACACCGTCTGGGACAGTGCTCACCGTAAGGCGCGCAAGGGTCAAGTGGCTACTGCCCTCAACCCTACTTGGAACCTTACTTCCACCAGAAAACCGCGTTCGTCGCCACCTAGAGCTCGAGTTCCGGCTCGGGCGCACGCTGGGCCCAATACTGCATCAGGAACGTCTCCGATCCGCAGGCAAGGCGACGCAGCGACACAGCGCCGCATTGCGGGACTCTCCTTCTCATACGTAGGAGCAATTCGACCGCAACGCGACCGACGCGGCGAAGTCGTCGGGGAATTGCCTCAGTCCAAGTTTCGCAACGAGCGCAACCTGCGGCTTCACAAGTACGGTCGGGGGCCATTTTGCCGGTTTCGTGTGGCGCAGGGTTGGCAGCGGGGTGGCGTCTACATTCTTACAAATGGGGACGCTCCACTCTATGTCGGTGAATGCCAGAACGTAGAAGACCGCTGGGGAACAAATGGTTACGGCGCCATTTCGCCTCGGAACTGCTATATCGGCGGCCAAGAGACGAATTGCAGAATCAATAGCCTGATCTATAGGGGAATCAAGACCGGCGCGCGGTTCGATCTGTGGTTTCATCCGATAGTGGGTGATAAGCAGACACGTCTGGCAGTTGAGAGCAAATTGGTGACCGCTCTTCGCCCGCCATGGAATAGATAAGAATACAAAGCACTGCCTAGACGGTCGTCACACACAAAAGGGCTATGACCAGGCCCCGTTCAATCTCGTCCGCAATGCGTTAGTAGGAACAAAGCCCTAGTCGTCGGTGGTGCTGCCCCAGCCTTTTTGGGTCTGGCTTACAGCTTCCTTGACCTGGTCGGCGAACTCGGCCAGCTCCTCGTCGGTCACCTCTTCGCCGGCGTCCATTCGCTGCTTGAGCTGCTCGAACAGCCACTCCTCGCGGGTGCCGTGCGGGAAGTCGAAGAACTCGCGGTCGAATTGGGGCAGCTCGCCCGATCCGAAGTACCGGCCGTCGGGCACCGGGAACCCCTCCAGGTCGTCGGTCCCCTTGCCTAGCACCTCGCCGGTCTCGACGTAGTGCTCCATGACAGGCTTCATGCCATACTTCTGCACGGGGCAGACCTTCATACAGACGCCGCACCCGTCCAGCTTGACCATCAGGGGGCGGCAGCGGTCGTAGATGACCTTGTTCTTGAGAGCGCCGCGCCACCAGACCTTTTCGCGGACGAGAGCGCGAGCGGGGCAACGCTGGACGCAGACCTGGCACTCGTCGCAGAACTTGTTGATGCCGTAGTCGACCGGCTCGTCGTAGCGCACGGGCGCGTCTGTCGTCATCATCATGAGCCGCGCCCGCGACCCGAAGTGCGGCATGAGCAGCTGCCCGTTCGCGCCGAGCTGTCCGAGTCCCGCGTTGACGAAGTACGGGATGGTGGGCGCGCTCGCGTCGTTGGGGTTATGCACCTGGGCGCGGTAGCCGAGGGTGCGGATGAAGTCGCCGAGCCGGAGGCCCGCCTCGCCCATGACCTCGTACGCGCCATAGTGCGCGTGCTCCGCCGCCATGCTGATCGTGCTCTGCGTCGCGTCGTAGTCCTGCTCCCACGCGAGGCAGATGGCGCTGCCGAACTTCACCCAGCCCTTCTTGCTCTTGTACGTGTACCGCCTGTCGTACCGCGTGAACCCCACCTCGCCGAAGCCCAACTCGCGCGCTTTCGAGCGAATGGTCTCGGTCACGTCGATGCTCGCATCCGGCACGCCGGTCGGCTCGAGTTCGGCGGTCTTCCTCGATTCCGCGACGAGGGGCTTGACCGTGTTTTCGTGCTCCTTGCGGAAGTCGGAAAACTCGTCGGAGTAGACCGTCCACGCCCAGTCGCGGTCGGCTCCCTTCTCCATGTGCCACTGTTCCAGCGGGTACTCGCGGGAGTAGAAGGAGATGTCGGCCTCGCGCACCGGATGGCCGGGAACGGTCACAAGGTCTTCGGCGACGGGAATCTCGACTTCGGGGTCTCCGGGACGGGGCCCCGGACGGCGAACGACGTGGCTGATCGGCTTGGGCATGGCTGTTATGCGCCTCCCGTGTGCTCTAGGTATGCTCGCAGATGGGATGCAGGGTGTCAAACTGGGGACAGGGCTTGTATGCCGCAGTCGAAGGGTGATATTCCTAGTGGGTCGACTCAGGCGATGAATCGAAACCAAAAAGGCGCAGAATGACCACGCTTACTGACTTAGCGTCACGTTATCGATGGGAACTGATGCTGGTCCTGGTCATCCCCCTCGTGTCGGACGTGTTGGGTTTGTTGATCATTCTGGCTTTCATTGCAATCGACATTTTACTCGACATTTATCTCTTCACTCCAAATCTGCCGCCATTCTTGATGGTCCAACCGATTCTGCTGGCCATCTTCTACTTCCGGGTTCGTGCCTCAGGCAGGACCATGCTGACCTTGGCGTGGGCCTACTCGTTGGTATTCCTGGCAGCCAATGGGACTATCGATCTAGCCTTTCACTTTATCGATGAAGAGTGGTGGGCCAGAGAGCCAGGGCTATATTGGAGGCAGGGAGTAACGTTCCTGGCACCTATCATCGTGTTGGTCTGGTTCGCGAGGCGGGCGTCAAGTATCCGCTTCAACTACGCGCTCATGTTGATAGCCCTGTCGACTGCCCTCAATGGCACGGGCATCCTCATGCCTTTCCTTCCATTCTTTGCAATTGGGGAAGGCTGGATATTCGCCTGGGAGACCTCCATCCTCAATGCAGTACTGAAACTCTTCGCAGTCTGGGTGCTGGCTCGGCTTGATACCGCCAACTATCCAATCAGTACGGACACCGAACGTAGTGCCCCGTGGAATGATCCCTCTCTTGGCGGCATGCAGAAATTGCTCTCGACCCGCGTTTTACCGAAGCTTGATCCGGCCCGTGGTATGTACAAAGAGGCGATCATCGCCCTGTTGGGTCTGAGCTGTCTGCCGCTTGTCGCCTCAGAGTCGAGAAGCTCGCTTGCCGAGGGTCAGGAGTTCACCCAAGTCATTTTGGGCTCGGCATTCTCGTTTGTGTACTGGGCCATCTGGTTTGCCGTTATCATAGCGCTGGCCTACGCAGTACGCGTTCGTCAGCCGCCGAAACGTCCAGCGACAATTGAACCGACGGCAACCGGCTGAGCAATGCCCAAAACACGGTTTCTCGAAAGAGTCTACGTTTCCAGCAACACGGGGCGCAGAGACGACTTTCGCCGAAGACATATGGGTCGATCGGCTGCCTACTAGGAGTTGACGAAAGACATCAACTGGCGTCTCGCGCAAGTCGCGCGCTCACCAGACGGTTCAGGCTCACGCCCTCTTCAGCCGCCCGTATGGCAAGAGCGCGGTGCGTCTCCGGGGGTACTCGAACCATAAACCTTCCACTGTAGGTTCGGTCGGCTAACGGCTTCGGAGCGGGTTCGTTCGTAAGTCGCATGTCTGCCAGGGAGTCGGTCACAAGCCGTCGGATGCCCGCAAACGCCTCCTCCGGAACGGGAGCCAGCCAGCTCAGTGACGGGAACTCGGCGCAGCGGCCAACGTACTCGTTATCCTCTGCAGACCAGGTAACGCGATAGGTATAGCGGTCGGTCACTTCATGCCCTCCATCCTCTCGATTGCCTTGATGATCTAACGAACTTGATATGCCTTGGCCATGCCCTTGTCGTTCTGGATGTTCACTCTGGGGTCTCCCTGCCATGGCGTCCTGTACACCCGATGGCTGCTGCCCCTCTGACGGGGTTTCCCGAAGAACATGTCGCAGATGTTGCTCAGGTCGGCGAACCGAATCCCTTTCGGATTGGTGTGAAGTCTTTAGAGGATTTCGTTGGTGGTATCGATGAAATTATGATACTAATAATGATACTATTTGTCAAAGGCTTGACGTGTTCGACTTCCGGCGAGCACAGTCAGTCGCACCGGACAGGCAGGGAGTCCACCGGGATTGCAGTCGACGGCCAAGGACAGGCAACCGACCGTAGCGAACTCCCTGAGGGATCGCGGTCGTCAGGCGGCTACATCGCTTCGGGGGCGGTCATTCCCATGAGGCCCAGGCAGCGGGCGAGGACGTTCTCCGTCGCCTCGGCGAGCTTGAGGCGGGCCTTGGTTATCTCGGCGTCTGCCGGGTCGGACGATACGACGCGGCACTGCTGGTAGAAGTTGTGGAAGCCGGTTGCAAGGTCCATCGAGTAGTAGGTGAGGTGGTGGGGCTCGAGATTTCGCGCCATCACGGAGATAAGCTCCGGCAGTCGGAGCATCGTGCGGACGAGCGACAGCTCCGCCTCGTGCGTTAGGAGCGATACGTCCCCGTCGGCGAAGTCGATGCCTCGCTGTTCCGCGAGGCGCAGGATGCTTGCGATGCGCGCGTGGGCGTACTGGATGTAGTAGACGGGGTTCTTGTCCGACTGCTCCTTCGCAAGCTCGATGTCGAACTCCATCTGGCTCTCCGGCGCGCGCTGGAGGAAGAAGAACCGGCAGGCGTCCGCGCCCACCTCCTCCACAAGCTCGCGGAGCGTCACGATCTGGCCCGCCCTCTTGGAGAAGCGGACTGCCTCGCCTCCGCTCTTTAGCGTGACGAGCTGGTAGATGAGCAGCACGAGAGAGTCCCGGCTGACGCCGAGGACATCGGCGAGCTGCTGCATGAACGGCACCTGCCCCTGGTGGTCGGCTCCCCAGATGTTGATGACCCGGTCGAAGCCACGCACGAGGAACTTATCGTAGTGGTACGCCACGTCGGAGGCGAAGTACGTCGGAGCGCCGGTGCCTCGTATGAGCACCTTGTCCTTGTCGTCGCCGAGCTTGGTGGCTGCAAACCACTTCGCGCCGTCGCGTTCGACGGTCAGGTCCTTCTCTTCGAGCATGGCCATTGCGGTCTCAAACTGGCCGCTGTCGAACAGGCTCTGCTCGCTGAACCATTCGTCGTAGCGGACTTCGAGCCGCTCCATGTCCTCGCGGATGGCGTCGATCATGCGGTTCATGCCGATGCCGCCGATCTCGGACACCGCGCGGTCCTCGTCCATGTCGAGGTACTTGTCGCCGAACTTCTCGCGCAGCTCACTCGCGAGATCGACGAGGTATTCGCCGGAATATCCTTCCTCGGGCACCTCGGCCTCTCGGCCGAACGCCTGCACGTATCTGGCGTAGACGCTCCGGTTGAACATGTCCATCTGGTTGCCGGCGTCGTTGATGTAGTATTCGCGCTGTACGTCGTAACCCGCCGCTTCGAGTACGCTGGCCAGCGAACTGCCGAACACCGCGCCGCGGCCATGGCCAACGTGGATAGGGCCCGTAGGGTTGACGCTGACGAACTCTACCTGGACGCGAGTACCGTTGCCGTCTTTGACGCTGCCGAACGAGTCGCCCGCCTGCCGGATCACGTCGACCTGCTCCGCGAGCCAGGCGGGATTGAGCCGGAGGTTGACGAATCCGGGACGGACGGCCTCCACTTTTGCGAGGATGCCGCCGGTGGGCGTCGAGGACGCGATGGCCTCGGCGATGTCGAAGGGGTTGCGTCGCATGACACGGGCCAGCTTCATCGGCGTGGACGTGGCAAAGTCCCCGTGCTCGGGGTTCTGAGGACGCTCGACCGTCACCGCGTCGACTTCGACATCAGGCAGACGGCCGTCCGCCTGCGCCGCACGCAGCGCATCGGTCAAGAGGTCGCGAACCTGGTCGGTGAGAGTCATGCCGTCGGCGCTCTAAAAGAGGAATCTACGCGATGGAGGGCTGGCCGGCTACGAGGAAGCCATCGGGTCGCGGACTATGATCGTCTCGTCACGATGTGGACCGGTCGAGACGATGTCAATCGGCACTCCGACCAACTCCTCCAAGCGGTCGAGATAAGATCGCGCATTCCGCGGTAGGTCTTCCAGCTTTCTCAACTTACTGGTTGGACTGTGCCACCCCGGATGCGTCTCATAGATCGGGTTGCAACGCTCCAACAGCGCCGCGCTGCCTGGGAAGTCCCACACTCGCTCGCCATCCAATTCGTAGGCTGCACATAGCTGTATTTCATCGAAGTTGTCGAGAATGTCCAACTTGGCCACGACCAAACCGGTATACCCGTTGATCCGGTGACTATAGCGCGCGACCACCGAGTCGAACCAGCCCACCCGACGGTCTCGTCCTGTCGTAGCGCCGAACTCTTTGGCCATCTGCCGCATCTCGGCGCCACGCCTACCCGTTATCTCCGTAACGAATGGGCCTCCACCCACGCGCGTACTGTAGGCCTTAAATACCCCGATCACGGTGTTGATCTGCCCCGAGTTAAGGCCGAGACCGGTGGACGCGCCCCCGATCGTAGGATGGGACGACGTGACATAAGGATATGTGCCGTGGTCAAGGTCTAGTAACGTACCCTGTGCTCCCTCGATGATCACATTGTTGCCGTTGTTCGCAGCATCATAGACGATGTGCTCGACGGGGCCAATGTACGGCTTCATTCGTGCCGACCAGTCCTTACACTTGTCGAACATCTCGTCGATGCTGACCGCCTCACCGTTGTAGACGTTGGTGATGACCGCATTGTGGTGACGGACGACGTAATCGAGCCGTGAGTACAAAGACTCGATATCCAAGAGGTCCGCCGCCCGAATGCCGATGCGGGACGCCTTGTCGGCGTACGCCGGGCCTATCCCGCGCCCAGTAGTACCGATAGCGTTCTCGCCCTTCGCCGTCTCCGCTAGCCCATCCATTAGCACGTGGTAGGGCATCACGAGATGCGCCCGCTCGCTCACTAACACTCGGTCGGAGACCCTTATTTCGCGGTCCTCCAACCCGTCAATCTCATCCAAGAAGGCATCCGGGGCTACCACAACCCCGTTGCCGATAACTCCTCGAACGTCCGGCCACAGGACACCGCAGGGAACAAGGTGGAATATGAACTCTCCATCGTCGGTAATGACAGTATGCCCTGCGTTGTGCCCGCCGTTGAACCGCGCGACGATCTCGGCGTCTCCCGCCAAGACATCGACAATTTTGCCTTTGGCCTCATCGCCCCACTGGGCGCCAAGCACTGCTGTTACGGTCATTCCATTTTCCCCTTCGCCGTTCGAGGTTGTCAGTCGCCCGGCAACCGTCGCGAGTGTACCAAACGGGCGGCCTCGTCCTATACCGCTGTACGAACGACGCACAAAAGGGACGGAGCGCTCCGTCCCTTTGAGGAATTATAGTACAGTTGTCTTACGATTTCAACGTCACGGTGATTGTGGAGCCTGTATCAGTTTGGTCGGTAGGTCAGTTTTTGAGGATGGTCTTACATCCCACTCGTCACTCCCGCGAAGGAACGTCACCCCGTACCCCGATACGGGGCGGGAGTCCATGACCCGGGGCGTGAGTATAGCTCCGACTCAACCACCCGACCGACTAAACTGATACAGGTTCGTGATTGTGGAGCCTGTATCAGTTTGGTCGGTAGGTCAGTTATTGAGGATGGTCTTACATTCCACTCGTCACTCCCGCGAAGGCGGGAGTCCATGACCCGGGGCGTGAGCATAGCTCCGACTCAACCACCCGACCGACTAAACTGATACAGGCTCGTGATTGTGCAGCTTCCTTCCGCTATTAGAAACGAGATAGATTAACAAGACCAGATGATCTGATCAACGATTGCGGCGGCTTCATGCCGCTAGGCTTGAGCTTAAATACGGGGATGGCTAGAATGTCGAAGTATATGGTGTGGCTGGAACAATCGGTCTCATGCCCGATTATCATCGAGGCGGATACCGAAATCGAGGCTAGCGACCAAGCCCTTGACTTGAACCCTGATGAACTCGACTGGGACGTGGTCGAATACCACGTGTTCGAAACTGTAAAGATTACGGAAGAGCCGATGTAGTATGGCTGATCTGCAAATTGTCACTACGCCAACTCACGACTGGGTGGCGGAACATGCTCGGGCTTGCACCGCGCGGATGCTCGTCGGCAGTCCGTACGTCAACGATGCCATCATCGAGTTGACGGACATGGTTTCCAAAGAAGTATCGCGAACGCTGGTCACTCGAACCGACTTGCGAGACTTTGCCGTCGGGTCTTCCAACTTGGATACCCTCTGCGCTCTCGCAAAAGACGGTGTGACGGTCCGCAGTTTGAGCGGCATTCATGCCAAGGTATACGTCTTCGATGATTCTTCCGCGCTGGTGACGTCGGCAAACGCCACGGTTTCAGGAATGTGGCGTAATCTCGAATGTGGTCTGGGCACGCAAGACAAGCGTGTTGTGAAACAACTCGCCAGATATCTTCTGCGTGGACTTGGCGCCGATGCCCCGCCCCAAAGAATGAACCGCGAAGAGCTTGAAGCGCTGTACGCTCCACTTGAGGCCATCAAGGCCTCTCTGCCCAAGCCGCTCCCCACGGCTCCAAAGAAACCCGACCAGCCCGCCATGCAAGCGACGTTCTCCATACCCGATAGAGAACGGCTATTGAAGGGGTTCAAAGGCTGGCAGAGGCTTACCATGGAAGGAGTGCTGGCCATGCCTGAAGACGGATTCCACCTCAACGACTTGGTTGAAGTGTGCGAACCCATTGCCGCAAGACGATACCCCAGAAATCGCCACGTGCCCGACAAGCTGCGACAGCAACTCCAATTGCTGAGGGCCATCGGCCTCGTCGAGTTCGTGAAGCCCGGGCACTACAAGCGCACAATGAGCTTGTGAGTGTTCAAGTGAAATCACCGTCCCAGATAAAGGACCCTCTAACCGGCCTCCCAACCCTGCCGTTCCGCAACCGACGGGCGTTGGACGCACAGTGGACCGATGCCCTGCGCCAACACGGAATCGACCGGTTCGGGGACTGTCGGTCAGCGGAGCCACTGCCGGAGTTGCGCGGCGCCATCGAGCAGTTCGACCGAGGCGAGTACTGGGAGTGCCACGAGACGCTGGAGGACGTTTGGCGTGAGACGGCCTACCCGTTCCGTCTGTTCTACCACGCCATCATCAAGACAGCGGTAGGGTTCCATCACCTGACGAGGCACAACCGCCATGGCGCGCGGGTCAAGCTGCGGGACGGCGTTGAGCTTCTCGAACTATTCCAGCCGGTGTGGATGGGCGTGAGGACCGATTTGCTTCTCGCCGACGCGATGGAGTGGCTGTCGTACGTGGAAGCCCCGACAGTCGCGTGGTCGGAGCTTGATGGTCGGGCCAAGCCTCGTATCGTGACGGCGGACGCTCAGTCGCCCTACCCGTAGAGCCCGTCGGTCTTCGCGGCCATGATGAAGTCGTTGCGGTGCAGACCACGTATCTTGTGCGTCCACCACGCGACGTTCACGCGGCCCCATTCGGTGATGATGCGTGGGTGATGTCCCTCGTCCTCGGCTATCTCGCCGACCTTCTGGGAGAACTCCAAGGCCCCGGCGAAGTCCGAGAACTTGAATGTCCGGTCGAGCCGTTTGATCTCGTCGATTTCCGTCAGCTCCCAGTCCGCCACGATGGGATGGAGGTCGGCGATGTCTTCCGGTGTGACTCTCGGCGAGTCTCGCCGGCAGGCAACACATTTTTCCCGAGCTAGCGTCATGGCGTCCTCCGTAGTCGTGATGCTGGTCCCAGATGGTTGGACTCCATACTACCACGTAGGTCGCAGGCGGGTAGTTCGCCGCTAAGCTATGCCCCGGTCTTTGGGGGTCGAATCATGGGACATTCGGGGACATTTTGGGGCATTTTAGGGAGTCGTGCATTGGACGAGCGTCTCCGCCGTTGCACCGCGAGCAGGTACGGTGCCAGATGACAGGTTGTCGCGTGATCTCACTATCAAAAGTCCTGACTTCTGTAACATTCCGTACCATTTTGTAAATCCCCCAACCGCTGCCGTTGGACGAGCAGGGTCTCGGTCGCAAGTCCATGATAGGTCATGCGTTCTTATTCGTCAAATTGGAATGGACTGCCACGCCCCGGGTCATGGACTCCCGCCCCGTATCGGGGAGACGAGTGGGATGTAAGGCCATCCTCGAAAACTGACCTACCGACCAAACTGATACAGGCTCTGGACTGCCGAGTCTCTTGCAAGACGGACATGACAGCTTGTCATTCCTAGCCCGGCGAGGAATCTAGGGTATCTTGCTTTCGAGATTGAGGCCGTTCGAGCTACGGAACTTCGCCAGGAGAGCGAGCAACTTAGATTCCTCACTCCGCTCCGCTACGTTCGGAATGACAGGTCTTGAGAGGTTTCGTTCGGAATATCTCTTTAGGGTTGCCACCCTCACCGCCTCGTATGAAAATGGCGTAGGTCTCCATGTCGGTACAAGGCTGATGGCGAACGATGGATTCCCGCCTTCGCGGGAATGACGGTGTGCGGGTGTCATGCAAGGGTCTCGGACGGACGGCGTGCTATAATCGGGCCGCAACCGGAGATGGGAGGCGCTTAATCGGTGATGAACGTGCGAAAGGCCGTTATTCCGGTGGCGGGATTTGGTACGCGCTTCCTTCCTGTGACGAAGGCCGTTCCAAAGGCACTTTTGCCCGTTTTGGACACGCCGGTCATCCATCTTGCCGTCGCGGAAGCCGCAGCCGCCGGCATCGAGCACGTGGTCATGGTCGTCGCGCCGAACCAAGAGGCGATGAGCGCGTATTTCGAGCGGGACGGCGAGATTGAGCGAATGCTAGAGCGACAAGGGAGGCACGGCCTCCTCGAACGGATGCCGGACTTCTCGAATGCGGTGGAGATCACGTACGTCCAACAGGACGAGCCGCTCGGCAACGGTCATGCCGTGCTGGTTGCTAAACAGATTGTCGGGAACGAGCCGCTCGCGGTGCTGCTGCCGGACGACGTCATCCGGGGCGGTGACTCGACCATCGGGCGGATGATCGAGATCTATCGTGAGACCGGGGGGCCGGTGATAGGCGTGGCGGAGACTTCGGAGGAGACGATCCCGCAAAAGGGAGTCGTTGCGCCTACGAGGCAGGACGGCAGGGTGTATGAGATATCGGGCCTCGTCGAGAAACCGTCCATTGAGGAGGCCCCTTCGAACCTGGCAGTCGTTGGGCGGTACGTGCTTCCACCGGAGATCTTTCCCGCCTTGGAACACACGAGACCCGGGGCGGGGGGAGAAATCTGGCTGGCCGACGGGATCGCGGAGTTACTCAAGACCCACAGGGGGACGGCGTACCGTTTCCCTGGAGAGCTGTTCGACACGGGAGTGCCGGCAGGGATGCTGAAGGCGTCCATTCGAGAAGCTCTCGACCGCGACGACATATCGGGTGAAATCCGGGCGTATATCAGCGACTTGGTATCAAATGAGGAGGCCATCACATGAGGCTTGTAATCATAGGCTGTGAGTATTCGGGCACGACGACGCTGGGGTTCAGGATTCGGGACTGGGTACACGAAGAGCTTGGCGGGTGGGTGAAGAACGTGCACGACCACGGCAAGTTCCCGTACACGGTGACGCACGAGCAGGAGTACACTCCCGTGCCGAGCGATTTCACGGTCGAGGAGCAGGAGCAGCTCTGGGCGCTGAGTACGCGCTCCAAAGAGACGATCATGCGGCACAACGTGGTGTACCACGCGTCGGGGATGGCGACGATGACGGGAATGAGGGACTCGATGATGATCGGGCTTCACATCGAGGAGGCGATCTATGGGGAACTGTACTTGGGGTTCGAGGGGCGGCGGGACTTCATGAGCAATATGGAAGACAAGATCCTCAGCGGTGGTACGGATGCGGTGCTCTGCCACGTGACCGCGGGGCCGGAGGTGATCCGCCAACGAATGGCGGAAAACCCGCATCCAAACGGCATCCTCAAGGACCAGGACGTGGAGCTCGTGCTTCAGAGATTCCGGGAGGAGTTCGAACGCTCCCGTCTCATGCACAAGATCGAGCTCGACACATCCGATGCCACGGTCGACGAGACGATACAGGACTTCATCCGCCAGATCGGCCCGCACCTGACCGACAAAGACCGCGCGGGAATGGCGTCGAAGGCTGCGGAGAAGCGGTCGTCCTAATTCGCCCGGTTGGCTGAAAAGACTCGGCCTAGCTGCCGCGCTCCGCCATAGCCCGGGCGTGGTAGAGGGACAGGCACGTGGCGATGAAGGAGTTTACGGGTGTCGGGATGGACATCTCCGCGCCGATTCGCGCCACGGCGCCGTTCAGCACCTCGACCTCGATCGGGCTCCCGCGCATGAGGTCGGTGTACATCGACGATGTGTTCTCGCCCTTGATGCTGACGAAGTAGTCGACCGTGGTGTCGACGTAGTCGGGGGCGATATTCACGCCCTTCGCCTCGGCTACCGTGTAGGCCTCGCGCATGATGCTCCGGGTGAACTCCAGCGTTGCCGGCGTCAAGACGACCTGGTCGAAGGTCGAGCGGGTGATGCAGGTCGAGCCGCTGAGTCCGCAAATGTAGATGAATTTGCTCCAGAGCTCCTTGGTGATGTCGTCGGCCACCTTCACGTCGATGCCTTCCACGTCCAATGCGTCTCGGACGCGCGCGACACGGTCCGACTCGCTCCCGTCCTCCTCACCGAACACGAGGTCGGGGGCCTTCAAACCGAACTCGCTGACCGCGCCCGGCCCCGTTCGGGTCGCGTCGACATAGGTCAGGCCGGGCAGCACGGCGTCCCTGCCGTAAGCCTCCGCAAGCGCGTCGACGCTGCCCATGCCGTTTTGCAGCGTAAGCACCACCGTGTCGTCTCCAACGGCGGGGCCTATGGTCGGCACGCCGGTGTGGTTGTCGTAGCCCTTGACGCAGTAGAGAATCAGGTCGGCCTTCCACGAGCCGTCCGGGCGTTCCATGGCCGACGCCTGGACCTCGAACGTGCCCGCCGCGTCGCTCTCCACGCGGAGGCCGCTGTGGTTGATCGCCTCGAGGTGGCTGCCTCGCGCGATGAATACCACCTCGTGTCCGGCGCGGCTCAGCACGCCGCCGAAGTAGCCGCCCACGGCGCCGGAACCCATAATCAGTATCTTCATAGCGCGGAATACCTCCAATGGGCAGGTATCATATCCAGCGGGGGCGGCGACCGCAAACGCCCCCCTCTCTGTAATCTCTCCCCCGCTGCGGGCGAGATTGAAGGTTCCTGCGGGCCGTTCGACAGCGGCGCGCCCTTGGTGGTACAGTACCCGCCGCCGCGAAGGTCACGTACCCGAACGCGCGCGAAACACAACCACAGTATCAGGAGGACAGGCGTTGACGAAACTCATGGCGATCACGGCGCATCCGCAGGACCTGGCGGAGCGCACCGGAGGCACGGTGGCCAAGCACATCGAGCGGGGCGATGAGGTGATGTGGGTCAGCTTGACCTCGGGCGTCGTGACGCACGCCTTCAACATGTTCCCGGCCGAGGGTGAAGACAAGCTCAAGGACATCGAGAAGATCAAGGAGATGAAGCGGCAGGAGCTTGAACGGGCCGCCAATATTCTGGGCGTGCAGCACTGGCACTTCCTCGACTATCCGGAAAACCCAACGATCTTCGGCTTCGACGAGTACAAGACGGTTATCGAACTGATGCGGTCGTTCCGGCCCGACATCGTCATCACCCAGCACCCCTTGGAGTACGGCCGGTTCGATCACATGGACGCGGGCGAGTTCGCCATCCGTTGTGTCGACTACGTACGCGCCGACGGCTTCGACTCGCCTCTCGCGCCCCATACGGTGAGCGAGGTCTACTTCGCGTACTATCTCGATTCCCGCTCGGACGTGCTGATGGCGACACCTCGCCAGGCCCCGGACGTCGTTGTCGACATCACGGACGTGGCCGACAAGAAGAAGGCCGCCATGGCCGAGTTCGCCACGACCCAGACCAAGCCCGGCGAGGACTTCTCCGCCAAGATGGATATTTTCATGGCGAGCATCGACGGAGCGGTCGGGTACGTGAGCGGCACGGGCTACGGCGAACAGTTCGTGCGCTTCAACCCCGCCAAGGTGCAGTACCTGCCGCTGGGTTAGCGAGTGCCCTCGGCTGATGGAGTCTCCCATATCGGAGCACGGGGCGAAAAACTGGCATCGCATTAGGAGTTAAGGGCCAGTTAGGGATACCCTTAAGTCTCCTATTCTCTCCGTGCTGCGGCAGAATGGCTCAATATTCCGTTTCGGTCTCTGAGTAGCTTGACAAAACCTTCACAAGGCATGTAGTGGTAAATACAATCCGTGAAGTAAGAGCAATGACACCCACTGAACACATAAAGACGGCTCGCGAATTTCTAGAAGCGTCAGACCGAGAGTTTGAGGCCGGTGATGAACTACAGGGGTCTGAAAAACTGTGGGGTGCCGCAACACATGCATTGAGGGCCGCCATGCAGTCAGAAGGACATACCAGTGGCAAGCATCATGAACTCCGAGAGGCTGTTCAACGATTGGCGGATGAGCGGAACGATCCTACAATCCATTCCGGATTCGCTATCGCTGAGAAGTTCCATGCAAACTTCTACCATGGCTTCATGGAAGACTACCAAATTGAGTCAGACCGACCGCTAGTGCATGACTTCGTTGAGCGTAT
Source organism: Dehalococcoidia bacterium (assembly GCA_965247555.1). Classification (GTDB taxonomy): domain Bacteria; phylum Chloroflexota; class Dehalococcoidia; order Lucifugimonadales; family VXLM01; genus VXLM01. Next base: position 2,314,157 of record CBDFHR010000009.1, read on the forward strand.
CTTGCTTGATCGCCCACCGATAGCTAGGGAGTCCCCGTCTCCGGGTAGGGGAAGGTGATGATAGAGCAGCAAGTTGAATGGGTTAAGTGTGGAGAAGGTAGTGCTTTTTTCTGCCCTTTAGAAACCATTAACCTTGGCGATGTGAAGACCAGAGGCGTCTACGTCATCTGGCAAAGCCTCTCAAGGGTAGTGATATATGTCGGAGAGGGCTGGATCGCTGATCGACTAAATGCACACCGCAATGACCCGAATATACTAGGACATCGCGGGAATGGGACCCTCCTTGTTACTTGGGCTAGTGTGCCAGACGACCTTACCCGTTGGGGAATCGAGCGATATCTTGGGGAACTGTGGAACCCGCTAGTCTCTAAGCAGTTCCAAAACGTTGCGTCTATCCAGGTCAACCTGCCCCAATAGTATACCCGCGATAACCTAACGACCTGCCAGCATCCTGCTAACTACTTACCGTCTTCTACGTCCATGCTGAGGTCACAACATGGATAATCCGCAAGGAAAGAACGTGCCCGACGCGCATTACGAGCGTCTCCGCCGCCATACGGGCGAGTTGGCGATGCTGGAGTGGCGGAAGCGTTTGGCTCAACGCCCCAAGACCGACCTCGCGGTGGAGGCCGCGGCGCTGCTTCAGGAAGAACGCTCCCGCCGCGACATGGAGATAGGGTAAGCCCGCCACCCTTACCGGCGAGGTAGACCCCTCCCCTACTCGCTACCGCAGGGGAGCGGCGTATATCTGTCCGCCCTTCGGGCAGTCGGCGCAGGGGGCGTCGGCCCAGAGCGCGTTCCGGCCGCCCGCTCGCGGCAGTCCGATTCCTTCCGGTCCCAGGTGGCGGTCGTATATCTCCCCGTAGTTGCCCACTTGGGTTATGACCGTCTGGGCCACAGTCGTGTCGAGACCCATCTCGGCCTGCCCCCATGATCCCTCGACTCCGAGCAGGCGTTTCACCTTCACGCTGTCGCTCGTCGTCATCTGCGCGACGTTGCCCGAATTCACGCCCAGCGCCTCGGCGTGGATCAGGATGCCCATGACTGTCTTCACGATGTCGAACCACTCGCTGTCGCCGTGCGGCACCAGCGGTGTGAGCGGCTCCTCGGAGATGACCTCAGGAAGAATCACGTGCTCATCGGGACTGGGAAGGCTGGACCTCAGTCCCGCGAGGGCGGAGCGATCGGTCGTGAACACGTCGCATGCCCCCTTCCCGTAGGCATCGAGCGCGATGTCGGCGCTCTCATATATGGTAGGGTTATAGTCCAGCCGGTTTTCACGGAAGAAGTCCTCCACGTTCAGCTCGCTGGTCGTGCCGGACAACGTGCATACGGCTGCTCCGCCCAGATCGTACGCGCTGGATATCCCCAGGCGGTCGGGCACCATGAACCCCTGGCCGTCGTAGAACATGGTCGGCACAAAGTCGCCCCACGCGGCGTCACGCGAGCTCGTCCAAGTCGTCACCCACACGAGCAGGTCCACCTCCCCCGCCTGCATGATGGGCCCGCGCTCTGCCGCGTCAATCGTGCGGAGCTCTATTGCGTCGGCGTCGCCGAGAGTCGCGGCCGCGACTGCGCGACACAGGTCGATGTCGAAGCCTACGTGGTTGCCCTGCACGTTCAGGAACCCGAATCCCGGCGTGTCATCGAGCGTTGCGCAGACGACCTGACCCCTGTCCTGCACGGTCTGCAAACGCGACTTGGATTGGTCATCGCCACCTTGAGAGCAGGCCAACGCAACGGAAACCGTAAGGATTAGAGTGGTGAAGTACCATTTCATAGCAGAGTACCCCGTGTGCTTGTAATCGGGTTGAAGTGTACACGAACGCTCGGACTGAAATAAGACCTAACCTGCGAACGCTTACGTCTATCATGCCGCGACTTTGCGTCGCTGGAGCCTGTACCAGTTTAGTCGGTCTGGTGACAGAGTCAGGGCTACGTTCACGCCACGGACTATGGACTCCCGCTTTCGCGGGAGTGACGAGACGGTTGGTATGCCGTCTTCACAAACTCGCTACCGACTAAACTGATACAGGCTCGCGTCGCTGTTGCCGCTTTACCTCGTTCGCCCGTCTCATGTAGAGTGAAGCGTATGGACTCCGATCCAGACAGACCGCCATCTACGCCGCCGAAGGCCCGGCCCACGCCGGCGCGCTTCGGCTTCCCCCTGTTCACTCTCCAAACCGCAGTCCGGTCCGGAACGCGACTAAGCGTTCTTGGCCGCTCGTTCACAATCCTTGATGAACGAATTGAGTTAAGGAATTGACACTATGTCAGGCGAAGAAGCTGCAAGTATTGCTCTGCTAATGGGCCTCCTGGTGCTGTCCGCCTTCTTTTCGAGTTCGGAGGCGGCCTTCCTATCTCTTCAAAGGACGAGGATCGCGCACCTACTAAGCGAAGGCGTGCCCGGCGCGCGACGAGTCGCAAACATGCTCAATGAGCCCGAGCGCCTCCTGTCTACGATTCTTCTCGGCAACAACCTTGTCAATGTCGCCTTCAGCGCCATAATCACGGTCGTCGTTGTTAGCCGCGCTGGAGAGGGCAACGAAGGTATCGCAGTTGTCATTGCCACCATACTCGGCACTGTAACTCTGCTCTTGCTGGGGGAAACGATTCCAAAAACCATAGCGGTCCGGGAATCGGAGAGACTTGCCTTCCTTTACTCATATCCTCTCAAGTGGGGAGAGTACCTTCTACTCCCATTCGTTCTGATTCTTCAATGGATCACGAAGATGATCAGCAGACGGGTCGGCGGGACGCAGGAGGATCAGCGTTCGATAACGGAAGTAGAGTTGCGCACCCTTATCGACATCGGCGTAGGTGAAGGAGAGTTCGAGCACGACGAAGCAGAGCGCCTCAAGGGAGTCTTCCGATTCGGTGACCGACTGGTGCGTGACGTGATGACCCCTCGCACGGAGATTATATTCGTACAGCGCGGCTCCACCGTAGGGGAGTTCTTGAAGACCTACGCGGAGCACTCGCATACTCGCTTCCCGGTATATTGGGACACGACCGACAACGTGGTCGGAGTGCTATCTCTGAAGGACATCCTGCGGTCACTGGCCGTCAACGGCCTCACAGATGATGACTCGGTGACCGACGTGATCCGCGACGTACACTTCGTTCCGGAGACCAAACGCATCGCCGAGCTGTTCGATGAGCTTCGCAGGTCGGGGAACCAGATGGCCATTGCGGTCGACGAGTTCGGCGGGGTCGCGGGACTCGTAACGCTCAAGCAGCTTATCGAGGACGTCATGGGCCGCGTTGGGGAAGAGGGCATCGGGGCCGAGGAAGAGATGACGCTTGTCGGTCAGGATACCTACGAGGTCGAAGGCGGCATGAGCATCGACGAGGCGCGCGACAGGCTTGAACTGGACATCGAGGAGGGGGATTTCGAGACGGTCGCGGGCTGGGCGCTCGAACGGCTGGGACACATTCCCACACAGGGCGAGACGTTCGAGGCCGACGACGTTGCCAGCGAAATCATAGAGATGGACAACCTCAAAATAGAGCGCCTCCGCCTGACCAAGAACCGCCAAACAAGCAATGCCGGCAACGAAGAGTGACGCCCAGCGGTACGGTAAAACGTTCACACCCGAAATTTCGGTCTGATATAATCGCCTTATAGGTCGGATGGAACATGCGCAGGGAGCCCACGTGTGAAAGTAACTCAAGGTGAAGTCGAGGAGCGCCAAGTCACGCTCCGCATCGAATTGGACGACGATGACCTTGAGCCGTACGTAGAGCGTGGCTTCCGACAGGTTGTCGGTAAGATTCGCATACCGGGATTCCGTCCCGGTAAAGCCCCGCGCAAGATCGTCGAAGGCATGGTGGGGCGTGAGAGCCTCATCTCCGAGTCGCTCGATTTCCTCGTGCCCGATGTCATCACGAAGGCCGTGGAAGAGCAGAAGATTGAGAGGGTCGGATTCCCACACATCGAAAAGGTCGAGCTCGACCCGGTGGTCGTCGAGGCCGCGGTAGCCCTGAATCCTGTCCTCGATCTCGGAGACTACCGGGGCATCCGCGTCGAAGAAGACCCCGTTGATGACAGCGACGAGGATGTCGAGCAAGAGCTGGAAGCCCTCCGCAAGCAGCAGTCCTCCTGGGAACCCGTCGAACGACCCGTCGCCCACGACGACCTGATCACCATGAACGTCGTTGGAAAGATCGGCGAGGTGAAGATCATCGACGAGACGGACTCGCAATACTTGGTGGACCCGTCCTCCACTCTCCCGTTCCCGGGCTTCGCGGCCGAACTGGAGGGGCTGGAAGTTGATACGCCTAGGGACTTTACATTGGACGTGCCCGCCGACTTCGCAGACAACGAGATTGCAGGGAAACAGGCCGAATTCTCGGTCACGATAACCGACGTGAAGCAGCGCTTACTTCCCGAACTGGACGACGAATTCGCCCAGAGCGTCATGGACGAGTCCGAGACACTTGACGATCTCAAAGAGCGGCTTCGCGAAGACATCCAGGACGCGACCGTACGGCAGAACGAGCATGAGTACCGCGAGTTCGCCATCGAAGAGTTGGTCGTGAACGCCGACATGGAGATCGCCCCCCTCCTCATCCAGCATGAGATCGAGCACATGGAGGAGCGGCGCGAAGAGATGATGAAGCGCCTGGGGATCAGCGAGGAAGACTACAACCGCTTCACCGGCAGGACGGCAGAGGAGATTCGCGACGAGATGCACGAAGAGGCCGTCGAGAAGCTCAATCGCTCCCACGCAATCAGCGCCTTCATCGAGCAAGAGGCGCTCGATATCACCGACGACGAGCTCAATGACCGGCTCAAGCAGCTTGCCAGGGAAGGCGATGAGTCGACCGGGCGCAAGCTCACGAACAAGGAGCTTCGCTCCGAGCGCGTGAAGTCGTCGGTCAGGGAGTCGCTTCTCATCGAAAAGGCCCTCGACCGCCTCGTGCTGATCGCCAAGGGGCAGGCGGATGAAGGAACGGAGGAGGACTCGTCCCGCGAAGAAGACCAGCCGGAGGTCGTCGCGCAGTCAACGGCCTAGACGGTCGTTCACTGTGAAGAATTGGGGCGGACGAAGCGGTCCTCAATACTCGGAACAATGCGCAATGAGGAGACATACGTGCTGACATCGACATTTCAAAACGCCGTTCCGACGGTCGTTGAGACGAACGCCAAGGGGAGGAAGGAAGAGTACAACATCTACTCGCTCCTTCTCCGCAAGCGCATCATCTTTCTGGGTTCTGCAATCGACGATCAGGTGGCGAACTCCGTCGTCGCGCAGCTTCTCTATCTCGAAGGCGAGGATCCCGACTCCGATATCCTCATGTACATCAACACTCCGGGTGGTGTTATCTACTCCGGACTGGCCATCTACGATGCTATGCGGCTCGTCAACGCCGACGTTCGCACCTACTGCGTCGGAGCGGCTGCGAGCATGGGCACCGTCCTCTTGACGGCCGGAGCGAAGGGGAAGCGCTTCGCTCTGCCCAACGCGACCGTCCACATGCACCAGCCTATTGGTGGAGCGCAGGGACAGGCGTCCGACGTCGAGATCCGTGCCCGCGAGATACTGCGACTCAAGGACCGACTCCGCGAGATCATCGCCGAAACGACGGGACAGCCCTACGACCGGGTCGCGCGCGATTCCGACCGCGACTTCTACATGAACGCCCAAGAGGCCATGGAGTACGGAATCGTGGACGGAATCGTATCGTCCATGCCCATGCTCTAGTTTCGGCCATCGGTTAGCGAGACGAAAATCAAGGAGACACACGTGCGGAAACCGAGAATCGAAAACATTCTGCCGATGGTGGTGGAGACAAGCGCCAGAGGCGAGCGCGCGTACGATATCTACTCACTTCTGCTTCGCAAACGCATCATCTTCCTGGGGACGCCGATCAACGATCAGGTCGCGAACGCCATCGTTGCCCAGCTTCTGTACCTCGACAGCGAGGACCCCGACCGCGACATTCTCATGTACATCAACTCTCCCGGCGGCTACATCTACGACGGCCTCGCGATCTATGACACCATGCAGCTCGTCAAGCCCGACGTGCAGACCTACTGCGTCGGATCGGCCATGAGCATGGCGACGGTGCTCCTCACCGCGGGCGCCAAGGGCAAGCGCTTTGCCCTACCGAACTCGACGATACATATGCACCAGGCCATGGGCGGAACGCAAGGCCAGGCCTCGGACATCGAGATTTGGGCGCGCGAGACCCTTCGCCTCGAAGATCGAGTGCGACGCATCATCTCCGATACGACCGGACAGTCGTATGACCGGGTAGCCAAGGACTCCGACCGCGACTTCTTCATGAACGCGGAGGAGGCCAAGGACTACGGCATCGTCGATGAAGTAGTAACCAACGAAGAAATAGAGAAGATGGGCAAAAACTCTTAGCACAACGATCAAACCAACCGTCCCCCGCATGAAACCGGGGAGCGGTTTCGTTCCGACTAAGTTCGATCTATGGACAGCATTGACGAGGGGAATATGACGACATCACGGACAGGCGACACGAGCAGCTACAAATGCTCGTTTTGTGGCAAGTCGCAGCAGCACGTGAAGCGCATCTTCGCCGGGCCCGACAGGGTGTTTATCTGCGACGAGTGTATCGGCCTGTGCGGACAGATTATGAACGAGGAGAGCCAGGCCCCGGCCCGTCAGCCGGCCGGCAAGGAGGTCCTCTCCAAGAGTGTCACGCCCCAATGGATATACCGGAAGCTCGACGAGTACGTCGTCGGTCAGGAAAGGTCGAAGAAAGTCCTGAGCGTGGCGGTGTACAACCACTACAAACGCATCATGTCGAATCTCATGCCGTCGCCCGACGTGGAGCTGCAAAAGGCCAACATCCTCATGATGGGACCTGCCGGCTCCGGCAAGACCCTCCTCGCCCAGACGCTAGCCAAGGTCCTAGACGTTCCCTTCGCAATCGCGGACGCCACCTCCCTGACCGAGGCGGGATACGTGGGGGAGGACGTGGAGAACATCCTCCTAAGACTGATTCAGACCGCCGAATTCGATATTGAAAAGGCCCAGCAGGGCATCATCTACATCGATGAATTCGACAAGATCGCGCGGAAGAGCTCGAACCCCTCGATCACGCGGGACGTTTCCGGCGAGGGCGTTCAGCAGGCGCTGCTGAAGATTATCGAGGGATGTGTCGCCAATGTCCCGCCGCAGGGCGGACGCAAGCACCCTCACCAGGACTTCGTGCAAATCAAGACGGACGATATCCTCTTCCTGTGCGGCGGCGCGTTCGAGGGGCTGAACGACATCGTTGACCAACGTCTCTCCAAGGGCAGGGTCACTCTCGGCTTCAACGCCTCCGGAAAACACTCCGACGGCCTCTCAGAGGACGGAGCGAACCTGCTCGACCACGTTATAGGCGACGACTTGCTAGAGTACGGCTTCATCCCCGAGCTCGTCGGGCGCCTGCCGATATCCGTCGGCCTCCGAAGCCTCGACAAGGAGGCCCTCGTCCGAGTCCTCACCGAACCGAAGAACGCCTTCGTCAAGCAGTACCAAAGCCTCTTCAAGATGGACGGCGTGGAGCTAGAATTCACTCAAGAAGCGCTCGAAGCCGCCGCCGATCAGGCCATCGTGCGTGGCACGGGCGCGCGAGGACTTCGCTCGATCCTCGAAGAGACGCTGCTCGACGTGATGTACGAGCTTCCCACCCTCTCCGGCGTGACGCGCTGTGTCGTCGACGCCGAGTCCATCCGCATGACCAAGGGCGTCCATCTCGTCCGTGACGACGGCGAGATCATGCCCCTACCGCTCTGGGAGCAGAAGTCGGCGTAGCCTTGAGGGGGGGTAAGGTTCGCTTCCCCTGGCAGTGTGTACCTTCCCCAATTCCCTTCATCATTCCGGCTCATGTTGTCCTTCCCGCGAAGAGCCTGTCGAAGGGAAAACCAATTTCAATGCTGATAGTTTTGAGATAACTTCTCAGTTATGCACAGGTCTCCGAAAGCGGGAATGACGGGTATGCACGCATGCCGGGCTGCTGGAGTGAAGGTGGATTCGCCACAGAGGGCACGGCGAGCGCGGAGGTTTGTGGTAGCCTGATACCGCTTGCTGCGCGAGTGAGAATATCTGGCCGCTCGTGGGCGCCATGACCGGCGAGATTGATCAATTCCAAACCCAACGGGGGTCGTATGCCAGCTCCCAGAGTCATTTACCGACCCAAAGCCGGTAGTCCCATTGACGTCGACCGGGAGTTCTACGGGCGATTAGGTCGAGATACGGAGAGCCGGAGCCTGGTAGAACAGTTCGTGGTGCCGATACGGTCCGGTAAGGCCTGGCCGGTCATGGCAGGCCAATATGCCGCATCGTCGTGGTGGAAGGGGCGCAGGTGGCCGACTTCAACGCGTGGAACCTGAACAATCCCCGGGAACGGTTTTGGGCGGCCCGCACCAAGCAGCTGCACCGGGCCCACGTCACCACGTTCGACCGGCTGTGGTCATGTCTCCCGTACCTGCGGCCGATGCTTACCATTACCGGCGACACCGTGGACTATCCCCTGGACGAGGACGGGGCGGGATGTCACGACCTGCTGGGCACCCGCTGCGATCCATACGTTCACAAACTGCTGAACGGTGAGGACTTCGACTACAGCTGCCACTCGAACTTGGTGCGGGCAATCACTCCGTACCATCTCGACGAGAGCGACGTCCACGACGTGCTCAACATATTCCAAGTGACCGGACTTACGCGGGACGACCGTTACTTCGTGAAACCTTCACCGGCGAAGCAGGGGGACTACTTCGAGTTCTTTGCCGAGATAGACCTGCTGTGCGCGATTTCCACTTGTCCCCACGGAGACCTATCGGTCCAGGTCTGGGGAGAAGAGGTCGACGATCCCATCGACACTTGCCGCCCGCTGGGCGTCGAGATCTATCAGCCTCGTCCGGGACTCCTGGAAGGTTGGCAGTCGCCTCCGCCAAGCGATTACCGCGGAATTCACGGACTTGACCGTCCATGATGTTCAGGTGGTCCGTCGGAGGTGAGCCGGTCATGTCTTCAGTCAAGGGGACGAGCCGGAGGAAGAGATGATCGTAGTAACCGGAGCGGCGGGTAGGCTGGGACGCAGGGTGGTGCAGCTGCTGGTGGACCGAGGCAAAGAAGTCCTGGCGACAGACCAACTGGCAGCCGATGACCTTCCGACGAAGTTTGCGCGTTGCGACCTCATGGATGCCAAGGCAGTGGAGGGTGTTCTCAGGGACGCGGAAGCCGTCGTTCACATGGGAGCTATCCCAGGGCCGATGCGGGTAGACCCACGGGTCATTTTCGACAATAACGTGACAAGCACCTTCAACGTCATGACGTCGGCGGCGGAGCTGGGACTGCGTCGCGTAGTGTTCTCGTCGAGCGCCTTCGGCATGGGGTGGGCCCACGACGGGAACGCCTTCGGGCCGCTGTACCTGCCATTGGACGAGGAGCATCCCATGATGCCTTTCGAACCCTACGGCCTGTCCAAGCAGGTTGGAGAGGATATCGGCAGAATGATCGCCCGCAATTCAGACACTACCGTCGTCAGCCTACGGTTCACCAATGTGGCGCGGCCGGAAGTCCAAGCGGAGTTTCCCTGGCCGACCCCCACACCGGAGAATCCCCTGACGCTGGTTATGTGGGCCTATGCCGATGCCAGGGACGTGGCGGAGGCCCACGTGTTGGCGCTGGATGCGGAGATTGAAGAGTATGAAGCCTTCATGATCGCCCAGCCTTCCAGCCGGTTCAATGAGCCTACGATCGATCTTGTCAAAAGCAACTTTGGCGACCGGGTGGAGATACGGGAAGGGCTGAGCGGCACCGCAAGCGTAATCAGTACGGAAAAGGCACAGCGACTGCTCGGCTGGAGACCTCGCTACGACTGGAGGCAAGAGGCGGCGCCAGAGTAGCCCGCGCGCGAGGCCGCTGACATTCGGCGGCTGCCAATCGCTATATTCGAAATAACAAGGGGTGAGTCGCCCTACACGATTTATTGACACGTGGTACGGGCTATTCTAGGATTTACCTTAGCAGTCGCAGTTGGCGGCTGCTAATCACGTTATACAGAGTACGTTTGGAGGGAATTGAGGATGTCAGAGATCACGTATGCGCCCCTGGGGAATCGCGTGGTGGTGAACCCGTCGCAGGAGGCGGCTGAGATGAGCGCGGGCGGGATATTCATCCCGGATACGGCGAAGGAGAAGCCGCAGGAGGGCGAGGTGATAGCGGTCGGGCCGGGGAGGATCACGGATTCGGGCGAGCGGATACCCGTCGATATCGCGGTCGGGGACACGGTCGTGTACCCGCAGTACGTCGGGACGGAGTTCAAACAGGACGGCGAGGAGTACCTGATCATCGGCGAGGACGACATTCTGGTCGTTAAATAGGCGGTTGGCCGCATCGCCGCAGAACCACACGGAGGACGGAACATTGCCAAAGCAAATGGAGCATAGCGACGACGCGCGAGCAGCGCTGAAGCGTGGAATCGACATCATGGCCAAGACGGTGGGCGTCACGCTGGGGCCGCGGGGCAGGAACGTCGTGATCGACGACGACTTCGCTGGGCCGAAGGTATCGAGCGACGGGGTCACTATCGCGAAGGAGATCGTGCTCGAAGACCCGTACGAGAACATGGGGGCGCAGCTTCTGAAGGAGGCCGCCAGCAAGACGAACGAAAACGCGGGCGACGGGACGACGACGGCGACGGTCCTGGCGCAGGCGATCATTCACGAGGGCTTTAGGAACATCACGGCGGGCGCGAACCCGATGCTGTTGAAGAAGGGTATCGACCGGGGAGTCGTCACGATGCGCGATGCGATCAGGGAGATGGCGCAGCCCGTGTCTGGGCGCGAGCAGATCGGCCAGGTGGCGACGCTCGCGGCTCACGACGACGAGATGGGTGAGCTGATCGCCAACGTTATAGAGAAGGTCGGCAAGAACGGCGTCATCACGGTCGAGGAGTCGAAGGGACTGGAGTACGAGCAAGAGTACGTCGAGGGCATGGAGTTCGATAAGGGGTATATGTCGCCCTACTTCGCGACGAACCAGGAGCGGATGATCGCGGAGATCGAGGACCCGTACATCCTGATAACGGACAAGAAGATCTCGGCCGTGTCCGAACTGGTGCCGGCTCTGGAGAAGATCGTTCAGATCAGCAAGAACGTCGTTATCATCGCCGAGGACATTGAAGGGGAGGCGCTCGCTACGCTGGTGGTAAACAGACTGCGTGGGGCGTTCACGGTCCTGGCCATCAAGGCGCCGGCGTTCGGCGACCGACGCACGGCGATGCTCGAAGACATGGCGATACTGACCGGTGCGACGGTCATCAGCGAGAACGTCGGGCGGAACCTCGACTCGATAACGATGGACGACCTGGGCAGGGCGCGCCGGGTGGTCTCGACCAAGGACGAGACGACGATAGTGGACGGCGGCGGGTCGTCCGAGGCGGTAACGGGCCGCATGAACCAGCTTCGAGCGCAGATCGAGGATACCACGTCCGACTACGACAGCGAGAAGCTGGAGGAGCGGCTGGCGAAGCTGTCGGGCGGGGTCGCGATCCTCAAAGTTGGGGCGGCGACGGAGGTTGAGCTCAAGGAGAAGAAGCAGCGCATCGAGGACGCGCTGGGCGCGACGAGGGCGGCGGTCGATGAGGGCATCGTGCCGGGAGGCGGGGTGACGCTCGTGCGGGCCGGCGAGGCGCTCGATTCGCTCGATCTTCCGACCGCGGACGAGCAGACGGGGTTGCACATCCTGAAGACCGCGCTCCGCGCGCCTCTGAAGCTGATATCCGAGAATACCGGAGTGTCGGGCGAGGTCGTCCTTTCGGAGACGCTCAAGCAGGAAGGGTCGTGGGGCTATAACGCGGAGACGGGGGAGTACGGCGATCTGCTCGAACTTGGCATCGTCGATCCCGCCAAGGTGACGCGCTCGGCCGTCGAGAACGCGGCGAGCCTCGCGGCGATGGTGCTGACGACGGAGTCGGTGATTACGGACATCATCGAGAAGCCGAAGCCGGGCCAGCCTGCGATGCCGGACTATTACGACTAGGATCAAAACTCATTCGAATTTGCGGCGGGGCGGTCGACTAGACCGCCCCGTCTTTTTGTCGCGTGATTGGTGCGGCGTTACCTATAGATGGGGCCTTGACGGGGCAAGGGATGGGTGTTGCTATAATGCGGCCACCACCGGACTATTCTATTCTTCGTCGACCGATTTGAGGGCTTGCATCGAACGTGTTCACGCATCTGCACACGCATACCGAGTACAGCATGTTGGACGGCCTCAGCAAGGTCGGACCTCTGGTTGACCGGTGCGTGGAGCTGGGGATGAACAGCCTGGCGATCACCGACCACGGCGGGCTGTACGGGGCAATCGACTTCTACCAGACGGCGACGGCGGCGGGCATCAAGCCGATCATCGGCTGCGAGCTGTACGTGGCGCTGCGGAGCAGGTTCGACCGCACGCCGGACGACAAGGAGCGGTACCACCTGACCGCCCTCGCGAAGAACGAGGCTGGGTATCGGAACCTCATCAAGCTCGTCACGAAGGCGAACCTCGAGGGGTACTACTACAAGCCCCGCGTCGACCGCGACCTCTTGGAGCAGCACAGCGAGGGTCTCATCCTCCTGACGGGGTGTCCGAGCGGAGAGGTGCCGACCTTCATAGCGCAGGGCAGGACGGACGAGGCGAAGCGGGCCATCGCGTGGTACCGCGAACGCTTTCCCGACTACTACCTCGAGGTGATGCAGCACGACGGCGTACCCGAACTGCCGGCGATCAACGCGGGCCTGATGGACCTGCACCGAGAGACGGGAACGCCTCTGGTCGCGACGAACGACTCGCACTATACGCTGCCGGGGGAGCACGAACTCCACGACATCCTCCTCTGCATCCAGACGAACACGAACATCGAAGACGAACGACGGATGCGGTTCGACGACACGACGTACTACCTGCGCACTCCGCAGGAGATGGCGGACCTGTTCGCGGACATTCCGGACGCGGTGGCGAACACCGAGAAGATCGCGGACATGTGCGACCTTCGGATCGACTTCTCCCAGCTTCACCTGCCGCACTTTGATATCCCGCCGGGCATGACGGCGGACGAGTACCTTCGGAAGATCTGCGAGGAAAGCCTTCGCGAGAAGATTCCGGATGCCGGCGAGCGGGAACATCAGCGGTTGGACTACGAACTTGACGTGATACGCCGGACGAAGTACGCGACGTACTTTCTCGTCGTATGGGACATCGCCCAGTTCGTCAGACGGAATAACATCGAACTGGCGGTCCGCGGCAGCGCGGCGGCGAGTCTCGTGCTGTACCTCGTCGGGGTGACGGACGTGAACCCGCTGACGTACTCGCTGGTGTTCGAGCGGTTCCTGAACGTCGAGCGCAAGCAGATGCCGGACATCGACATGGACTTCCAGGACGACCGTCGGGATGAAGTCTTGAGGTATGTCGTTGAGAAGTACGGTTCGGACCACGTGGCGCAGATCATCACGTTCGGGACGATGGGGGCCAAGGCGTCGGTGCGGGACGTTGGCAGAGCGCTCAATATGCCGTACGTCGAGGTCGACAGGGTGGCGAGGCTGATCCCGAACCGGCTGAAGATCAAGCTCGACGAAGCGCTGGAGACGAGTCCCGAGCTGCACGAGATCTATAGTGCCGACCCGTCGATAAAGGAGCTGGTCGACAAGGCGAGAGGGCTGGAGGGGATCGTCCGGCACTCGAGCACGCACGCGGCCGGTGTCGTGATGTCGGGCGAGCGGCTGGACGAGATAGTACCGATGCAGACATCGGGACGGGGCGGTGAGGACGACGGGAGCTCGCTGCCGACGACACAGTACGCGATGGACCCGGTGGAAGAGCTTGGGCTGCTCAAGATTGACTTCCTGGGGCTCATCAACCTCACGATACTCGCGAAGGCCCGCGAGCTGATCCGGGAGACGCGGGGGATCGACGTCGACCATCGCGCGCTCCCGCTTGACGACCTCAAGACGTATGAGTTGCTGTCGCGCGGCGAGACGGGAGGCGTGTTCCAACTGGAAGGCGCGGGGATGACGCGGTACATCAAGGAGCTGAAGCCTGCGCAGTTCGGCGAGATCGCGTCGATGATAGCGCTGTACCGCCCGGGGCCGATGGACCACATCGGCGCGTATATCGACGCAAAGCATGGCCGCGCTCCCGTGGAGCACCTCCATGACGATTTCCGGGACATCCTGGAGGAGAGCTATGGGGTCATCGTCTTTCAGGACCAGGTGCTGCTGATAACTCAGAAGTTCGCGGGGTACACGCTTGGGGAAGCGGACAGCGTGCGGAGGGCGATGGGGAAGAAGATCCCTGCGGTTATGGCGCAGGAGCGGGAGAAGTTCATCGCCGGCGCGCTGGCACAGGGGTACGAGCAGGAGCTGGCGGAGCGGGTGTTTTCCCTCATCGAGCCCTTCGCGGGGTACGCATTCAACAAGGCGCACAGCGTGTGCTACGCCTTGATCTCCTACTGGACGGCGTACTTCAAGGCCAACTATCCACCTGAGTACATGGCTTGTCTTCTGAACGCGTTCTCAGAGAACCTGGAGAAGGTCGCGTCCATTGTCAGCGAGTGCAAGCGTCTGAAGATCCCGGTCCTGCCGCCGGACATCCTGAAGAGCGAGCCCTTCTATTCCATCGAGGTCGGGGAGGACGGCGAATTCGCCATTCGGGCGGGTCTGGCGTCGATCAAGAACGTGGGAACGGGAGCCATCGAGGAGTTCGTGGAGTCGAGGGCCTCCCTGGAGGGGCCGGTCGAGAGCATCGAGCAGTTCTGTCGCGCGGTGGACGCGAGCGGTCTGAACAGAAAGAATCTCGAAAGTCTCATCAAGGCCGGGGCGTTCGACTGGTTCGGCGACCGGGGGGCTATCCTCGACTCGATAGACCGCATCCTGTCGGTGGCCGAGAGCGAGGCGCGGCTGAGGAGTTCCGATCAGACCTCGATGTTCGACATGTTCGGCGAGACGGTGCCGACGCCGCTGACGAGCATCGAGCTTCCGAACGTCGAGACGCCCACCACGGAGAAGAGCCGATGGGAAGAGGAACTGCTGGGGTTCGCCGTCTCAGGGAACGAAGAGTTCGACGCGATGGTGGCGGAGAACGACGGGAAGGCGATCATCTCCGTGAGCGACGTGACGGTGGAACTGGCGGGCCGCAGGGGCGTCATGATAAACGGCCAGGTCTCCTCGTCGGAAGAGCGGTTCACGAGGGCCGGGAAGCGGTTCCTGATCGCCAAGATAGCACTGCTGGGCGGGAGCGCGGACGTGTTCGTTTGGGAGGACATCCTGGCGGTGTCGAGTGAGCTCTGGGAGCCGGGCACGTTGGTGTCGCTCATGGTAGCGGTGCGTGTCCGTGACGACGATAGAATCAGCCTGTCATGTCAGAGAGCGGAGGCATTCGTGCGACCGGAAGAGCGAGAATCGAAGGACGAAGAAGCAGCGACGACCGACCCCATAGCCAAAGCGTCTGTCCCCCTACCCGCCCCGGACCTGACGCTCCGGTCACCCTCCCCTAACGGTGGGGGAAGCGTACCAACTGGCGGCAAGGTACGGGAGGGTGTGGCCAGTTATGGCGCGCCTAAGAGCGCGTCGCCAAACGGGTCGGAGAATGAGCAGGCCGACGCGTCCGCACCTTCAGCGAACAAGCATCTCGTCATCCGTCTCCGAGAGGGGGACGATGCCGACAAAGACAGGGAGATCCTTGACGACATCAAGACGGCCCTGGTCGAGCATCAGGGGCAAGAGGACGTGACCCTGGAGATAGCGGTGCAGGGCCGGCTGATTACGATGGACTGGCCGATGCTGAAGGTGCGGATCAACGACGACCTCGAGCGCGCCCTGAAGGAATATGTCGGCGAGTCCGGCGAGGTACACGTCCGGGAGAAGGCGGCCTCTCCTACGTAAGCGACCGCGACTGGGCCTCCATCTCCAGGAGGCGTTTCTTGAGTTCGAGACGTGTCCTACCACTTCCGTAGCCGCCCAACGACCCGTCGCTGGCGATGACGCGGTGGCAGGGGATGAGGAACGGAAGGCGGTTTCTTGCCATGGCCTGTCCCGCAGCGCGCGGCGCGTTCGGGCGTCCGGCGGCGGATGCAAGCCAACGGTAGGGCCTGGTCTCGCCTGCTGGTATCGTCCTGCAGGCCTGCCAGGCGGCCCTATGAAACGGGGATGCGTCGTCAACGTCGATGGGCACGTCGCCGAAGTCCTCGTATTCACCTTCCAAGAATCGCTCGATCTTGTGGCGAAGATCGACGAATTTGTCAGGAATTCGCTCGGCGTCGTCGATTGCCTCGCCGAGCTTTTCGCGGCAGGATTCGATGGTGGGTTCGGGCAGGGTCGTTCGGCGGACTCCCCGTTCGGACGCTAAGACACCCACCCATCCTTGATGGGTCTCGAAGATGTCGTAGGTCAACGCCGTCATACGCGGTATCTGCCTACGGGGAGAATTCGCTTCAGGGTCCTCGAAAGGAGGCCGCCTCGAATCTTCTTCCAGTGGTCGTGAAGGCTTGCGATCGCGTCGTCGGAGGCTTCTAGGTGCGCGTACCGCCCAATCGCGAAGTTCCAAGCGACGGCCTGCGCGCCCGAAGAGGCCGCAGGGACGGCATCACCGATGGCGACGGCATAATCTATCGGCGTGTGATAGGACTGTCGACGGACACCCGCGAGCGTGCCGAGCCGGGCCATCTTGATGTAGTAGCGCTCCGCGGCGCCGGCCTTGCCGAGGCCGAGGTTCCAAATCAGCCAGCCGAGCAGCCAGACGAATGCCAGGACGATGAGTGCAATTCCGGCGGGGATGGCCAGCGCATTTGGTCTCCAGCCGGCCTGAACGGCAGTGTAGTCGGAGGGCAGGGGTTGCAGCAAGTCGTCGCATCCGAGGGCTTCGGCCTCTTCGGGGTCAGCCTGCTCCAAGAGCTCGCATTCCTCTTCGAGCGTCATTGAGCCTTGATCAGTGATGCCATCCAACAGATCGTTCATGGCTTCTTCCGCCGCTTCGTCTTCCGAGGCACCGACATCGACGGTCAGTTCGCCGCGGTCCAGCGGAGCCCAAGCGGTCGTCGGCTCGAAGTCGATCCATCCATGCCCAGGGAAATACGCCTGTGTCCACCCGTGGCTGTCCCTGTCGCGGATGGCCCAGCGTCCGGGAATGTCGACCTCGCCCGGCGCATAACCGGCGGCCATTCGGGCAGGCACTCCGACAGACCTGAGCATGACGGTCATCGAGGAACCGAAGTAGTCGCTGTATCCGGTCTTGGTCTCAAAGAGGAACCAGTCAACCCCGTCCGCGTTCGTCGGAGGCGACTCTATGTCCTGGGAGTACTCGAACCCGCCCTCGTTTCGCAGGTAGTTTTCGATTGCCAGGACCTTGTCGAGGGGCGTTTCCGCGTCTTGGGTTATTCGCTCCGCCAGGTCTCGGACCCGGTCGGGCAGAGTAGACGGCAACTGAAGGTAGTGGTCGGTTATGAACGTGGAGTACTCGTCCCCGGCCATCTGCAACTGGTCATTGGTCGCCTGTGACACGAAGGAATACAGAGTGTAGGGCTGTTCCTGCGGCAGCGCCCGTTTGAATTCCCAGTTCACCACTTCGGGGATCTCGGGGTCCTTGCGGCGGAGCGTGACCACCTTCTGGTTGCGCCACTGTTCCGACTCGCTGCCCGGAATGACGTCAAGAACGATCAGATCGTCGGGCAGGACTTCGGTGATCAGCGACTCGATGAACCGGTTCGGGGGAGGGTCCAGGAGGCGACGAAACTCCTCGGCGAGCTGCTGAATATCGGGAGGAAGCTCACTGTCAAACGTCGAATTCTTCAGATCGATGTGGAAGACCCTCGGTTCCAGCGTCTCGACGACGGCGTCGTGGCTGACCCAGTCGACATTGCCTCCGACGAACATGTCGTCGCTTTCGAAGGTGAGCTGCACCCGTTGGAACGCCAATTCGCGGTTGTCGGACTCATGGGGAGGCGGTGGAAGGCCCTCGGGGCCAACGTTGAACTTGATCGTCTTGCCGGCTATCCAGCCCTTGGAGGTGTAGTGGCTGTAGCTGCGGGAGAGCCAATAGGTGGGCATTTTTGAATTGGCGACCATCACGACGTCGCCGCCGAAGGATATCTTGCCCATGAACGGCAGCGTGTTCCCGAAGAACCGCCCGTTTACGTCGTTCTTGGAGGTGATGCCGGAGAACAGCCGCGCGAAGTCGTCCTCGAAGACGGTCAGCGGGTCGCGCCCCCAGTTCCACACGTCGATGGCCGTTCGCACGACGTAGACGCGCAGGGGGGCGCCGACGGCGGCGATGACAATGATCGCGGTCACGCACAGGATGATTGGAGCGCTGAGCAGCCGGTTGCGTATTGCCGTGATCGAGCCGATATCGAGCTTCGACCACAGGGCCTCGCGCTGGACGAGGCTGACACGGGCCACGAGCAGCATTGCGATGAAGACGAAGATGAAGAAGCGCGAGTCGAATTGGTCGGGGAGGAAACTCAAGGTCGTGAGCAGGGCGATCCCGCTGAGCATGAGGCCGATCCAGGGGTTGATCCACTTGAACAGGAACCACGAGCTTAGGTAGCCGAGCAGCCAGGCCAGAACGAGCAGATAGAGGGTGGAGGGGAGGAGGTCGCGGCTGATGCCTCCGGTGACGGCGACGTCGTACCACTCGCGCACCCTGTCCCAGACCGTGAACATTCCGGTCAGGGCGATCTGGTCTTCCAGCAGGGTGGCGGTCTGGTAGGTGGCCACGACGAGGCCGATCAGCAGCCCGGCGACATACGGTATCGGCCAGATAAGCCCGCGCACCTTCGCCATGAGCATACCGGTCAAGCCGGCGATGAAGATGACGCCCATAAGTCCGGGAGTGGAGACGAAGTCTGCCTCTCGCAATACCCATGCGGAGATGCCGACGGCGCCATACATCAGGAGGAAGGTGTCCCACCCCTCTTTGGGGGAGAACCTTCGGAGCAGCTTGCCGAGTTGGTTAAGCCAGTCGGGAGGACTCAGGTCGACATCGGTCGGTTGGGAGAGGGTTACCTTGGTGCTCGTCATACGCCTGCCAAGACCTGCCGATCGGATTCGGATGTGGTGGCGCCGTTCATACTGCCGCGATCGGATAACTTGACGGGGATGTTGTCACCCTGCCGGATGTAGAAGTGCGGGATGCCCCGCGCGAACATCTCTTCCTGCGATTCCGCTACGTCGCCGGTGCCTCCGAAGGACTCGAGGTCGAGCTGGATCACCATGATGCGCACACCGCGCCGCATCAGTTCGCTCATGCCCACAACCCAGTCCGGTCGAGGAGAGGGGGTAATGACGATGAGCGTCGCGTTGTGGCCCCAGAGGGGCTCGTAGTCGGCGAGGGCCTCGTTCAGGGGCGTGTCGCCCTCGGCCTTGGCGAGGGCGAGGTACTGCATTATGCGGTCGGACTGTCCCAAGCCGGTCTCGCAGGGCAGGAAGTACCGTTTGTCCCCAAACGCGACGAGTCCGACGGGAAGCTCGGCGTCCACATGACGCTTGACGAGTGATGCGGCGATGGTCACGGCGTACTCGTCGGTGCTCTCTTCCAACTCACCCGCCTGAACGCTGCGCTCCAGATCGACGAGGACCCACACCTCGCTGGCGCGGCCCAGGTCGAACTCTTTGGACATGAGCTTGCCCATCCGCGCCGTGCTGTTCCAGTGGACGCGGCTGAGCGCGTCGCCGGGAGCGTAGTCCCGAACGGACGAGGCGTGGGGAGTCACGCTCTGAGAGCGCTGCCGTGTCGAGGAATCGCCGTGCAGCTGCGACGCGGGAACATCGAAGCCGGGGAGATCGAGCACTTTGGGCAAGACCGTTATGCCGTCGCGGTCACCGAATTCACTGCCCTTGCTAAAGAGGTTGAACAGGTCGCGCGCCACGAGCCTGATGGGACCGAGGTTATACATGCCGCGTGTCCGGGTCTGAATGTGCATCGTCCACGAAGCGTAGTCCATCGACCCGATACTGACGGCGACGCCACCCTTGTGACCGGGGATGTCGGCCAGGTCGGAGACCTCCAGGGCATATTTTGGCAAGGTGGCGTTGTTGTGGATGGTGATCGTTTCGAGGATCTCGTCCCCGACGCGGGCAAGCCGCGGTCTGCCCGATACCTCTACCCGGAGGGCACGGAGCATCAGTTGGACCCAGACGTAACTGGCGATGAGGGTTGCGATGAGGATGTAGGTGAGACGGTAGAAGAGATCGAAGCCCGTTGCCATTCCCGTGAAGACCGAGAAGACGAGCAGGACCGCGACAAGCGCTAACCTGATCGACGGTCGTATGGCGAAACGGGCCAGAAGCTGCTTCACCTCTTGAACCATCCTGCGGGCTGTGCGCCCGGAACGGGGACTTCTTCGACCAGCGCCGCCACGACGTCCGAGCTCTGCACGCCTCTCATCCTGCCCGCGGGCGAGACGATGATGCGGTGGCTGAGCATCGGCTCGGCCAACTCTTTTACGTCGTCCGGGAGGGCGAAGTCGCGGCCCCTGACGAGCGCCAGTGCCTGCGCGCCCCGGAAGAGAGCCAGGGACCCGCGAGGCGAACTGCCCAGTGCGGCGTCGGCGTGAGTCCGCGACCGTGCGACGAGCGTCACGACGTACTCGCGGATCAGGTCGTCGACGTATACGCTCTTCACGCTTTGCTGGACCTCGAGGATCTGCTCGGCGGAGACGACCTCTTCGAGGCTGTCGATCGGGTGGGCCTGCTCCTGGCTGCTAACGATGGCCAACTCCTGCTCGATGGAGGGATAGCCGAGTCTGATAGTGGTGAGGAACCGGTCGAGCTGCGCCTCCGGGAGGGGGAACGTCCCCTCGTACTCAATGGGGTTCTGCGTCGCCATCACGGTGAACGGAGCGGGAAGCAGATGCGTGGTCCCTTCCACGGTGACCTGCTGCTCGTCCATGGATTCGAGGAGGGCGGACTGGGTTTTCGGGGTCGCGCGGTTGATCTCGTCGGCAAGGACCAGCTGCGAGAGGATTGGGCCCGGCTTGAACTCGAACTCTCCGGTCTGCTGGTTGTAGATCGACACCCCGGTGATGTCGCTCGGAAGGAGGTCGGGCGTGAACTGTATCCTGCGGAAGGCGCAGCCGATGGAGCGTGCGAGGCTCCGCGCGAGCACGGTCTTTCCTACGCCCGGCACGTCCTCGATGAGGGCGTGGCCCTGGCAGAGCAGGGTTACTACGGCAAGCTCGACGGCGCTGTCCTTGCCGATGATGATCTTCTTGATGTTCTCGACGATGCTCTGGGCAACCTGGTGCGCCTGGTCGATGCTTTGCAATGCAGCCTCCTTACGCCGGACATACACCCTCTGTGAACATACTTTCACGAAGTATGTCCAGATGAGTTGCCATTATAACGCCGATTATCTCGAATAGTTAGGTGTGCTCGAACGATATCACATTATGGGCGATGGGGTGACGAGTGTCGCTAGCTGGGGTTTCTTTGGTGGGTCTTATTGTATTGCACTGCGAATGTTTGGGGGGCCTTATAAGGGAGCTTATGTGTGTGCACCCCTACAAGGGTCAAACCGGGTCGCCGCGGACCAATCCTTCCCCTGTCGGGGCGCCATTCTTAGGGGCAAGCCATGTACCGGCCGTTCCCCGGCTCGGACTGCTATGAGGACTCCGTGACCATAGGGCTTTCGCCCCGTAGGCCATCCCGCGTTCCGTTTGACATTGGGACATAGCTCCGCTAACGTCCGGCGCGATTTCCACTAGGAGGTGCTAGGCATGGAGTTTTGGCGATCTTATGACGGGACAGTCGCTCTGGGCTGGTTGTACGCCGTTGCCTTTGTAGCCGCAATTAGGGAGGCTTCGCTCTCTGATGAGGCGTTCATGGTCCAGCTCGCGTACGGCGTCATGGTGGCAGCAGTCGTGATTCTGGCGCTTATGCTCTACCTAGGGAGGAAGGTGAAACGGCGGGCCGAGAACATGGTCCGCACGTCTGGTCTCATCCTCCTGACGGACATCCAGGTGCTGGCGCAATCGTACTCGAAGCTGCTGGATGATGCCATAGCCCTGCGTCACACCCAAATGGAACAAGGGCGCAGTCCCAGCGACTAGGCCCCCGTTGTCCAAAAGCAGTCGATCGTATCGCCGCTTGCCCGCCGTACGCGCTTGGGAGCGTGATCCACGGTCAGCCCGGTGACCGGGAAGTCTTGGATCCTACGGGCGGCAGGGATCGTCTCCTGTGCTGATGCCAGCTTGTCGGACCCTATGCGAAAGCGAGTATCCTGGCCGGGTTGCCCACGGTAATCGCACGAATCACATCTTCCGAAAAACCCTTGCGTCGCATTTTGGGAACGATGTTCTCGAGGATGTGGCCGTAGCCGTGCCCGCCATATTTCACGAGACGGTGTTTCGTGCAGATGTCCTGGCCAATGACGATTTTGTCGGAGTAGCCGGCGTCGGCGACGCTCTTTATGAAATCCAGCCTCTGGGCGTCGCTGGGCATGTCGATTTCGGCGAGGGGATAGTACGACCCCTCATTGCCGAACAGGTCCCATTCAAGGAAGCAGCCTGACGCGGCAATGCTCTGAAGCGCTTGGAAGTCAAACACTGTCCGGTCCAGGTGTCCCATAATCACCCGGGACATTTCCGCGCCGCCGTTCGCAAGCACTTCCAGTATCTCCAACGGCGCATCCGGATGCCGCCCGGGATGGATCAATATCGCCGCGCCCGTTTCTCTCTGGGCGATTGCCGCCGCCGACAGAGACTTGTGCTCGTTCGGGGCCAGAGGCCAAGAGCAACCGACCTCCCCTATTATGCCCGCCCTTACACCGCTGCCTTCAACGCCCTCAACGATGTCGCCGATAATCTCACGCGCAAGATCATCCACACTTCGCTCTTCCATGTCTTCCGGATGGACCGCTTCAACGTAGAAACCCGCGCCCATAATGATGTGAACGCCCGATTCACGGGATATTTGGGCCAGAGCACCCGGATTGCGTCCGATTCCCGTGGTGGTCGCGTCCACAATCGCGCCGCCGCCAACCTCACTGTATCTTCTGACTTCTCCTATCATCGTATTCAGGTCCATCAGCTGAAGGTTGGAGCGGTTGCTGTAGTAGTTGCGCCGAATCCATCCGAGGTTCTCCAGGGTTATGGGAGCATCCGCCAGTTCCGGGGACGGCGAGTCCTGGGCCCGGCGATACATGAAGGAGAAGTCGATGTAGAGGTGTTCATGGGTCGTGGTGGAGCCCAGTTCCGATGGATGTACAGGGCCCAGCACGGTATGGACGAGACCCCGATTCCGGCCTGATGGCATGGCGCCCGCTCCTTGTAGTATGGTGACCCCCAAGCGTAACACGACCGTTCAGGGGCGCAAAGTAGCGCCTGCCAACGTCCGAGGATGGGCGTCATGGTGTCTGCTGTGTCCCTATCAATGACAATCACCGGAATAGCGCTGAAGAGCCGGACAAAGGGGAGGTTCAGGTCATGAAGTTCGCGGCGTTCACGACCGTTGCAGGATCCGCCGGAGAGGCCGCCACGGCCGAGGAATTTATCGACAACCTCAGACAGCAGACCATTCTGGCCGAGGAGCTCGGCTTCGAGGCCATGTGGCTCGGAGAACACCACTTTGGGCTTTATGGAGTGGGCGATCTTCCGAACCCGATTCTGCTCGGCGCAGACCTCGCGGCGCGGACGTCCAGGATTCGCATCGGACAGATGGCGAACATAGCTCCGTGGTGGCATCCGATACGGCTTGCTGAAGATCTTGCGATCCTGGACAACATGAGCCGCGGACGCCTGGAGGTCGGCTTCGGCAGGGGAATCTGGCCATACGAGGGTCCACAGTTTCATCCCAACGCCGACCCTCGCAAGGACAAGGAAAACAGGGAACTGTTTAAGGAGACTGTGGAGGTAGTGCGGAAGATTTGGACCAACGAATACTTTTCGCACCACGGGAACAACTACACCTTCCCTGCCGACGACACCGTCTTCTCGCACCCAAAGTATCCGTCGAATCCCGCTTGGCAGGAAGGGGACAGGGTAACGAAGCTTCGGGTGACGCCGAGGCCCTACCAGAAACCGCACCCACCGCTGTGGATGACCGTCTCCACAGACCGTTCCGTAACGACTGCGGCCGAGCTTGGACTGAAAGCGTGCTACTGGCAGCCCCCGCTCTCAGGATCAGACAGCGAATGGAACTCTACGCGCAGGTCAGGACCGAGCTGGAGGGGAGACCGTTCGCGGTGGGAGAAGACCAGGCGGTCATGCGCTCCACGTATTTGGCCTCTTCTATGGAGGAGGCGCGCCGCGATGCGGAAGAAGGCATCATGTCCTCTTTCATCTACAACGATCCATTTCGCGCCAGGCAGGTCTTCACCAATCCGGGCGAGGTCTTGGGTCAGGACGTGACACTGGACTGGGACTTCCTCGAGCCACGCACCCTGCTTGTGGGTTCCCCTGAGAATGTGGTTGAGAAGATTCAGGAGCTGCGGGAGGTTTGCCACCTGGACTATTTGCTTATCGAGTTCTCACATATGGGGATTCCGTTGAGCAAATCGCTGACGAACCTGGAGACCTTTGCCACAAAGGTGATGCCGCGATTCGCTGGGGACAGTTGACTCATGCAAGGGAGGCTCCCACTCGCTTGATCAACTACGAACACTCGCAGTACACAATAGACACGGAAAGCTGAGGTACTCGTGGGCAGTGGACTTGAAGCGAGCCTACAATCAGAAGTGAACGTCATCGGCAAGGGGCATCACTCCCCTAGTGAGCGGTTCCTGTCTCGTGGGGTGGTCGGAGCTTTCCAGTAGTAATCTGTTACACTTGCTTCTTAGGTTCGCAGTGATTTGACGAGGCAATTGCTCCAACATAGCATGGAGTCATTGTTGCTGTTCTCATAGATGTCGGCATGCACAGCGGAGATTGCCTAGTCTAATGTCAGGCTTCCGGTTCAACTTGCCCTTGACCGCCAGGTGGCGGATCGCCACGTTTTCGTTGCTCGCGGTCATCCTGTTGATAGCCCTTGACAGCTCGTTCAGCTTGAACGCACCTGTCATCGGGCAAGGAATGACTCCTACGGCGACGACCACTCCGGTCGGTACGGTAACGCCGTCCCCAACCCCGACTTCCACACCGTCTTGGCCGACAGCGCCGCCAGGCTTGGGCACCACCGCATCCGAGGATGTTGGTCTGTTCTCCGAGGTCGACGGCGATCCACCACCCAGCACAGACGTAGAGACTATCGCCAGCCGCTTGGTGGGAATCGACTTCAGACAGCTCGCCGAGGTCACAAAGCCACCCGTTGGTCCCAAGGACCCCGCCACGGGGGAACCTCCGCCGCCTCAGACCCTTGTGTTGAACCTGTTTGACGACGTGGTGTTCACCGGCATCGTCGAGCATGTCGAGCGGACTTCATCGGGTCATGCGCTGTGGGGCGGGATCGAGGGTGTAAAGCTGGGTACGATGACCCTGGTGGTGAACGGCAGCGTGGTGGTCGGCACGGTACGGACGCCCGATGCGGTGTACACGATCAGGACCGCCGGCGGCGGCGCGTACGTCGTCCGGCAGATCGACGAGTCGTCGCTACCACCGTTGGGTGAGCCGCTTAGGGGCTCAATTCCTGAACCAGACTCCCCACCGCCAGTTCGCCCGCAAGTACGAGGTCCGGACGCTCCGGACGGCACGTCAACGCCAACCTCGACTCCCACCCCCGTGCCGACTGTGGCGACGTCACCCTCGAAACCGGCTCCCGATGAAGCCATGGCAAGCGGCCTGTTCTCGGAGGTCGAGGGCGATTCGCCTCCGAGTCCCGGCGTCGATACTCTCGCCAGCCGCTTGGTCGAAATCGACTTTGGACAGCTCTCTCAGGTCACAAAGTCGCAGGTTGGCCCCAAGGGCCCCGTCACGGGGAAGCCGACAGAACCCCAGGCGCTTGTTCTGAACCTGTTTGACGACGTGGTGCTCACCGGCATAGTCGAGCATGTCGAGCCGACCGCGTCCGGCCATTCACTGTGGGGCAGGCTCGACGGGGTGGGGTTGGGGACCTTCACGCTGGTGGTTAATGGCAGGGTGGTGATAGGCACGGTGCGGACGCCCGATGCGGTGTATACGATCAGGACTGCGGGTGACGGAACCTATGTCATCCGTCAGATCGACGAGTCGTCGCTGCCACCGTTGGGTGAGCCGCTCAGGGGCCCATTGTCCACGCCAGAGGCTCGGAGCGAGTCGGACGACGTCCCGCCGGATGACGGTTCTCTGATCGACGTGATGGTGGTGTATACGCCCGCAGCCAAGCATCGTGAAGGAGGCAGGGCGGCCATCGAGGCGTTGATCGATCTGTTCGTCGCGGAGACCAACCAGGCGTACGCCCACAGTGGATCAATTCACAGGATCAGACTGGTGTTGAGGGAAGAGGTGGATTACGTCGAGGACGGTGACTCTTCAATCGACCTCCAAAGGCTCCAAAATGATTCGGATGGTCATATGGATTATGTCCACGACCTCCGCGATCTGTTCACCGCAGACCTCGTTCACTTTGTGGTTGGCAGAGGCGATGTGGGCGGCCTGGCGTACCTAAACCGTGGCGAGTCGTCCACTGTTGACGACTCGCTAGGTTTTGCCCTCACAGTTTCCTCTAGCGGAGGCCTGACCTTCGCCCACGAGCTAGGCCACAACATGGGCCTCCACCACGACAGGTACGCAGTCGGAGTTCCTGTGACAGGGTCGAATTATGGCTATGTAAACCAACGAATGTTCGATGAGGGCGCTCCCGAGTCGGCCCGCTGGCGCACGATCATGTCCTACTCGACTCAATGTTGGGAAGTTGGGGGTTTCTACTGCGAACGGCTCCTGTACTTCTCGAACCCGGAGGTGACCTACAATGGCGATCCGACGGGTGTTCCGGTCGACAATCCGTCCACGGGCGTGGACGGTCCTGCCGACGCGGTGAGAACGCTATACGAGAGGCGGGAGATCACCGCGAACTTTCGCCGGAGCTCGGCCTCGCCCACGCCGAGGGTGCATCTGACGCTGTCGCCGTACTGGCTGGCAGAGGATGGGGGAGTCAGCACAGTGACGGCGGCGCTGCACAGGCCATCGAGTGCAGACACGACAGTAACGGTGTCGGCCTCACCGGCCAACGCCGTCGCTTTGAGCACGAATAAGACGCTGACCATTCCGGCGGGCCAGACGGTGAGCGCCGGCACCGTGACGATTACAGGGGTTGATAACGGCAATCAAACGGGCGACGTGATCGTGGAAGTCTCGGCTACGGTGGCGAACCCGAGCAGCCTGGGCGTGATCGAGCCGGAACCCGTTGCGCTGGCGATCGCCGACGACGAGACGACCCCGGTGGTGACGCTGTCCCTTTCACCTGAGGAGATTGTCGAATTCGAGGGGTGGACTTTTGTAACCGCTATGCTGGACAACAGGTCAAGTGCCGACACCATAGTAACGGTGTCGGCGGAACCGGCTGAGCTAATCAATGAGATAGAAGGAAATACTCTGACTATTCCGGCGGGCCAGACAAAGAGTTTTGGGTTTAGTGTGAGGATCCAGGCAGTAGACAACGACGAACTCGCGGAAGCCACCCAAACCGTTACAGTGTCCGGCACTGCAGAGAACCTGCAAGGGGTTGCGGGACCCGAGAGCGTGACGCTGACCATCATCGACGATGAAGCGCCCTTCTTCGCTGACGACAGCATCGCATACACCTTCACGGAGGGGCTTGCCGGGACCCGTTTCCTGCCTGAAGCTGCGTATGGCAACGGGACACTGACGTACTCCCTGTCTCCTGCTCCGAGCAATGATGTCACCTTCACCTCCGGTCCACCGGCCCGGATTGGGACATCGTCGACGTCTGTCGCTGGTGGAGAGACAAGCTACACACTTACCGTAACTGACTCCGGCGGCGTCACCGACACCATGACGATCCACATTACGGTCCGCAAGGGCGTATGTCCCAACAGCGCCGCAGTCTCCGGGTACGCCGACCCTGGAATCGTCGACGACTGCGAAGCGCTGCTGGCGTCCCTGGACGCCCTGAGCGTTGAGCAGTCGCTGAACTGGGACGAGGACCTCTCCATCGGCGAATGGCAGGGCGTCTCGATCTTTGATGGCCGGGTAGTGAGATTGGACATATCCTCTGAGGGTCTTACGGGCACCATACCGTCGGAGCTGGGCAGCCTCGCCAACCTGGTTTTGCTGTCACTATGGGGGAACCAGTTGACCGGTGAAATACCGACAGAGCTGGGAAACCTCTCCAACCTGCAAACGCTGTGGCTAAACAGGAATCGGTTGACCGGTGAAATACCGACAGAGCTGGGAAACCTCTCCAACCTGCAAACGCTGTGGCTAAACAGGAATCGGTTGACTGGTGAGATACCGAACGAGTTGGGGAGCCTCGCCAACCTGCAAGGGCTGTCACTATGGGGGAACCAGTTGACCGGTGAAATACCGACAGAGCTGGGAAACCTCTCCAACCTGCAAACGCTGTGGCTAAACGGGAATCGGTTGACTGGCGAGATACCGAACGAGTTGGGGAGCCTCGCCAACCTGCGAGAGCTGCTCCTCAGCTCCAACCAGTTGACTGGCGCGATTCCGCCTGAGTTGGGTGACCTATCCAACCTGACAGCGCTATTTCTCCACCGCAACCAGTTGACGGGGACGATACCGACGGAGTTGGGGAACCTATCCAACCTGCAATGGCTGTACCTCGGCGGCAACCGTTTGACCGGGTGCGTCCCCGACGGATTGCGTGGCGTGCCGGGAAATGATTTTGCGAGACTCGATCTACCGTTCTGCAGCGAACATCCCTGCGTGGTCGCAGGCTTGGTGGATGCTACGGACCTTGGACTGATCGCTGATTGCGGGACGCTGCTGGCGGCGCGGGACACCCTGGCGGGGACCGCGACCCTCAATTGGTCTACGGACACTCCTATCGTGGATTGGAGCGGTGTCGTGGTCGGTGGAACGCCGGGGCGTGTGATTGAACTCCGCCTGAGTGATCTAGGTCTTACCGGACAGATACCGCTTGAACTCGGCGACTTCGCCAACCTGCAGCATCTAAGCCTCAGTGACAACCAGTTGACGGGCGGAATCCCGACGGAGTTGGGAGACCTCGTCAACCTGCAGTCGCTGTACCTTGGCGGGAACCGTTTGACCGGGTGCGTCCCCGACGGATTACGCGACGTGCCGAACAATGATTTTGCGAGACTCGATCTACCGTTCTGCAGCGAGCATCCCTGCGTGAGCGGAGGAGCCGTGGTGGATACGACTAACCTTGGGCTGATGTCTGATTGCGTGACACTGCTGGAGGCGCGGGACACCCTGGCGGGGACTGCATCGCTGAACTGGGCGGCGGACACTCCCATTACCCAATGGGATGGGGTAACCGTCGATGAGACGCCGCAACGCGTCACGGGGTTAACACTCGAAGCAAGGGGATTGACTGGGAAGATACCTGCGGAACTGGGCAACCTCTCCAAACTGCGAGGGCTAGACCTCCCGTCAAACCAGTTGACGGGGGAGATACCGGCGGAGTTGGGCAACCTCTCAGACTTGCAATGGTTGAACCTTTACGACAACCAATTAACGGGGGAAATACCGATGGAGTTGGGCAACCTCTCCAACCTGGTAGTGCTAGACCTCCCGTCAAACCAGTTGACGGGGGAGATACCGGCGGAGTTGGGCAACCTCTCAGACTTGCAATGGTTGAACCTTTACGACAACCAATTAACGGGGGAAATACCGATGGAGTTGGGCAACCTCTCCAAACTGCGAGGGCTAGACCTCCCGTCAAACCAGTTGACGGGGGAGATACCGACGGAGTTGGGCAACCTCTCCAACCTGGTAATGCTGTCACTATGGGGGAACCAGTTGACCGGTGAAATACCGGCGGAGCTGGGAAACCTCTCCAACCTGCAAACGCTGTGGCTAGGCGGGAATCGGTTGACTGGGTGTATCCCCGACGGATTGCGAGACGTGCCGGAAAATGATTTTGAGAGACTCGATCTACCCTTCTGTAGCGATCATGAATGCGTTACCGGAGACACCGTCCCCGACGCCACCAACACAGGGCTGATCGCTGACTGCGAGGCGCTACTGGCCGCACGCGACACGCTGGCAATGACAATGACCGCGTCCCTAAACTGGTCTTCCGAGACTCCCATCGTGCAGTGGGACGGCGTCAGCCTCGGTGGAACGCCCCGGCGTGTGACTCGGCTTGACCTCGCCGGCAAGGGCCTAAGCGGGATGATCCCATCCGTGCTAGGCCGCCTCTCAATGCTGACTCACCTGAACCTGCGCAGCAACGACAGGCTCACGGGCGAGATCCCGTCTGAATTGGGTTACCTGAGCAATCTCAGGGTACTGAACCTGCACAGCAACTCGCATAGTGGCTCGATACCCGACCTGAGCGGCATGACCAGTCTGGAGGAACTGTACCTGGCGAATAATGACCTGACGGGCTCAATCCCGACGTGGCTGAACGGCATGACGAACATGGAGGAGCTGTGGCTCTGGGGGAACAGTCTGACCGGTACCGTCCCCAACCTGAGCGGCATGACGAGCCTCGACAAGCTGAAGCTGGCAAACAACATGCTCACGGGCGGCGTCCCTGAGGCGTCGACGCTGCCTCCGAACATGACGTGGCTGATCATCGACAGGAACCCGTTCGGCGGCGAGATACCGGACCTGAGCATCCTGACGCGGCTGAGGCTCCTGTGGCTGCACACGAACATGTTGGAGGGTCAGATCCCGTCGGGTGACATGTTGCCACCCAACGTGGACGACCTGAACCTGCGCGACAACATGCTGACCGGCGAGATACCGGACCTGAGCGGGCTGGACACCATGACGCGGCTGCGGCTGCACAACAATAAGCTGAGCGGTGAGATCCCGGCCACGCTTGGCGACTTGGATAACCTTAGGTCCCTGTGGTTGCACGGGAATATGCTGGATGGGTCGATTCCGGCCTCGTTGGGCGGCCTCACCAATTTGGAGAGGCTGTGGCTAAGCGAAAACGAGTTGACGGGTGAGATACCGGAGGAGTTGGGCGACTTAACCAAGCTGACCCAGTGGCGACTCGCCGACAACCGGATCACCGGGTGCGTACCGGCGAGCCTGAAAGACATTGAAGACAGTGATCTAGACAAACTCGGCCTACCAATCTGCGAAGGAGGCGATAGGCCCTCGGTCACAGAGACATTCACGGCCATCAGCAGCGGGACCTATCACACGTGTGCCCTACGTGCCGACGGCACGCCCGTGTGCTGGGGGGCCAAGCTTGGCGATGAGGGAGAGGTCATTGGACAGACCGGCTTTGGCCAGTCGGAGCCTCCTGAAGGCGAGCATTTCGTATCCATCAGCAGTGGCGGCGATCACACCTGTGCCCTGCGGGCCGACGGCACGCCAGTCTGCTGGGGTGGGGGATTCCTTGGTACAGGATTCGTCGGTCAGTGGTCCGTCCCCTTGAGTCTCTTCCGAAGCAGGGTCACCTACTGACCCATCGAAGTGCTTCTACGACACGTAAATCAGTGCGCCATGTTTGTCGAGCACGGCTAATCGATTTCCAACCTGAACCTCAAAACGAATGTTCTGACGTTTGTACGTTTGCCAAAGTTTGTACGGACACGGAATCTTCCGTAGTGGGCTCTCTTTCAACCTTCCATCGAGTTTCCTTGAACTCTATGGAAGGCGGCGGGTGGTCCAGTTTTGCAGCGCCACTCCCGGACGCTCACCCCCGCCTCGCCGGTCCATTATTACTCTGCCCTTGACAAGTTCGCCTACTACATCTGCGGCACCCTGTTCAGGGAAGGCGCGGGGACGTGCAGCGCCCGCTACCTGAACGCCCCCAGGCTGGAGGCGTTAGTCGTCGAGAAGATCAGGGAACGGATTCTGACGGAGGAGACAATCGTGGCGCTGGTGACGATGGTGGCCGAGGAGATCGACGCCATGGCCGGAGAGCTGTCCAGCAGGGTGGAGGTCGTCGAGGCTGAGCTAGGGGACGTGAGGAAGCGGCTTGAGAGGCACTACGAGGCCCTTGAGACCAGCGAGCTTACCCTTGAGGTCCTGTCGCCCCGCATCCTGTCTCTGAGGCACCGCGAGGAGCAGCTGGAGGCTGCGAGAGACGCCGCCGAGCGCCAGCTTCAGCAGCGCAGGGTGGAGCTTCCCAACACTGAGGAGGTCAAGGAATACGTGGCAGACTTCCGGGAGTTCTTGGAGGAGGGGACGTTCCCCGAGCGCAAGGCGCTCATCCGCAACTTTGTAGGAGGCATCGAGGTCAACGGAGACGAGGCCGTTCTGACGTACACCATCCCCATGCCGAACGATGGTGTGACATCAGAATCGGCCTCGGTTCTTGATTTCGTCAAGTCCGAACCACCAACGACTCCTATATTCTGAACTTCTCCGTCCGGCACGACTTCCTCCGCGTCCCCGTCACCTAGCGGACATTCCTCTGGCGTTGGGATGGTGTAGTTTATCGTAGCCTTGACCGACCTATCCTCGGTTTCCCTGACAAACAACCGGATGATTGCCCGTTCTTCCTCGCCGTCCTCCGCTGCAACTTCTCTATCAACACGAACACTCCCACCACACAATTGATACCAAAGGCTCAAGTATTTATGAGCCGTGAACTTGAAGCCGGCCCGGCTCGCGACTCTCCTCCCCAGACTCGTGTGATACACTGCCCGCGGGATTGTCTGATGACAACCCAAATGGAGTTGCCGGAGCATGATTAAGCTCGGATGCCTCGTAGACCCGGCCGATACGATTCAACACTCCATGGGCGGCCGCCCACCAGCGGTGTATCTTCAGCTGTGCCCTCCAAACTTGCGCTCACCTCAACTGTCCCCTATGCACTGGATGCGTACACCGACTAGCGAGTATTTCAGTCATTTGTGACCTAGCGTTTTAGTCTGACCTATACTATATAGGCACGTTTGAGTAGCACCAAGGTTTGACACGAGAACGGACCGTGCGCGCCGCCGCCCTCTTCTTGTTGGCCCTCGCTGATTCACCTGCGTTGCCATTCTTGATTGGGGAGCCCGTTCTCTCATGACCTATCGATCTCCGTCCGCACGCGTGCGTCGTGCCAACCGTACCCAGTACCAAGCCACTTGCGATGCCTGTGGGGCATCCGCCACCCTCTCCTTCCGGCCAAGCCGGGGCAAGCCGGTGTATTGCCGCCCATGCTTCAGTGTCCGTCGCCACGAGCTCTCTTCGATGGCCAGTGAAAATACGAGCACGTCATGTACTGCAAATGGGCAAGCCGTTGGTACCACCTCCACCCGCGGCCCCCTGTTTTCTGGAATGCCTTTGAAGACCACAACCAAGGCGGCGATTGCCCGGATGAACATCTCAAGTCCTACACCGATCCAAGAGAAGGCTATTCCTTCTCTCATGGCGGGCCGGGACTTAATCGGGCAAGCGCGTACGGGGTCCGGAAAGACCCTGGCATTCGCGGTGCCACTGGTCGAGCGGTGCGACCCGTCGTCCCGGAGGATCCAAGCACTTGTGCTGGTACCCACCCGTGAACTAGCCATGCAGGTGGCTGAAGTCGTGGAGGCCCTGGCTTCTTCGCAGCAACTCCG
The DNA here is from genome assembly GCA_965247555.1 of Dehalococcoidia bacterium. Classification (GTDB taxonomy): domain Bacteria; phylum Chloroflexota; class Dehalococcoidia; order Lucifugimonadales; family VXLM01; genus VXLM01. Next base: position 2,347,696 of record CBDFHR010000009.1, read on the forward strand.
CGTCGTACTTCTGTACGGCGGCCGGTCTTTGCGACCGGAATACGCAGCGTTGAGGAAAGGACCTCATATCCTCATTGCCACTCCGGGCCGGACGTTGGAACATCTACGACAAGGGACGCTCGATCTCGGTTCAGTACGGTTTCTCGTGCTGGATGAAGCGGATGAAATGCTGGATCGGGGGTTTGCCCCTGACGTCGAGTCCATCATAGGCAGGACACCCAACGAGCGGCAGACGGCGCTTCTCTCCGCAACCATGCCTGAGTGGGTGGCCAAGACCGCTGACAGGCACCTGCGGCAGGCAATAAAGGTGAAAGTGGATACGGGCATGCATTCGCCACCCACCGTGGAGCACCTCGTCTACACTATCCAGAAAGGCGACAAGCTGGAGGCCCTGCGAACGCTGCTGGACCGGCGAGACGATATGCCCGCAATCGTCTTTGGCAAGACCAAACGTGGTGTCAAACTACTGGCAAGCAAGCTCGATTCGTTGGACTACTCTGTAGGAGCGCTCCAAGGAAACCTGAGCCAGAGCGCACGTGAACGGGTGATGGCGGACTTCCGCTCCGGCGCCGTGTCAATCTTGGTGGCAACGAATGTGGCGGCCAGAGGCTTGGACATTGAGGGTATTGGCCAGGTTATCAACTATGACTTGCCTGACTCAGAGCAGCTGTTCACCCACCGCGCCGGAAGGACTGGCCGCATGGGCCGCTCTGGCGAGGCAGTAACGTTCGTCACGGTGGAGGACGAGCGGAAATGGCGAGAGATCGAGCAGGGCCTCGGCCATCGGTTCACCAAGAAGCCTTGGTATGAGGTCCGTAAGACAATATCACTTCAATAGCTCTACAATAACCGCGCAAGGGCCTCAGTAGGCTCACGGACTGGCCCAGCCACATCTCGAAGACGGTAACCGTCTACCGTCACCTTTGGCCCACCTGAGCAGGATCGAACCGGCCGTCGGTAACGAGGTGGCCCACCCATTTGTGGGTCCGCTTCACCTACCCGGCTGCTTTCAAATCGACCGCCCACGAGTACCTGAGTTTTCCGTGTCTATTGAGTCCGTCGAATGAAGGTTCTCGATTTTGTCAAGTTGGGTGGAGATTCCTTAACTTGCCCAAATTAGCTCTCGCAGCGCAGCACGAATTGCTATTTGTCGGTCCGTTGGGCGGCCACTATGATGTGGCTACCACTGTCTACAAGCCCGGGTTGAGTGTTCAACTCCCGTTCAAGGCTAACAACTGTAGACCATGACTCATGGTCGCTCAGCAATTCGTCTATGGCAGTCGAGCCCTCAAAGGTCGTCACGTTGCTGCCCGCCAACTCCAACACCCGGCAAGCGGGTAGCAGACCGCGCAATTCGTCGCTCGTGTACAGGTGCATCGGCGGGTGTTGCATGTTCACCCGTCGCGATAGAAAACCGGGGAGGTCGCCATCCTCGGCAACGCGCCGGATGTGCCATCCTTCAGGGTCCTTGAGGGCGGGTATCACCGGGCTTCGTACCAAGTTAGCCATCCGGCCATACCGGCTCATCACACTTGCGAGGAGAATACCCTCTGGCCGAACGACTCGAACAAGCTCGGAGGCAGCCCTATGACGTTGCTCACACACATAAGACAGAGCTCCGCCATAGCAGATAGCCGCACTGAAGTGGCCATCAGGGAAAATGGATAGATCCGCGACATCCGCGGACACAAAGGCATCAATCCCGTCTAGCAATCCTGCCTCGCCGATTCTCTCCTGGGCGAGCTGGAGCTGACACTCCGACAGATCCATAGCCGTGACCGTCGCTCCTAGCCTGGCAGCAATGGCAGCGAACCTCCCTGGGCCACATCCGGCGTCAAGAACTCGGTCGCCTCGACGTACATAGCGCTCGATGAAATCGGTGTGGATTATCGCCTGTAAGCGCCCGTAGGCTGTTACTTCAAGCCTGTCCCACTCATGACGCCCATATGCATTATAAAATCTCTTGGTATAGTCAGCGTCGTACGTGCTCATAGATCGTGCTCCAGTCTTGGGGACCAACTACCCTCAACATTATGACATCTACCGGACGTACGAGTTGAAACCCCCAGAAGACTTCAGCCTCTTGCAGGATCCCTCTGTGGGTGGGTTCAATGGTTCTCCTACTGGAAGGGATCAGCGTTTATGGCGAGTTATATGTTCCCCCTCGGTTTGGGAGGAGTTCATGAAGGACGTTTAGCCTCCGCGTGGGCAACGTATTCGACACTTTAGATTCTTCGACTCCGCTACGCTGCGCTCAGAATGACAGTGACTGAGTTGCTTTCTCATCGATGGAGAGTAGGTCGATAGTCGGGCGTTTGAGGAAGACACCGGACACGCTCCCGAAGAAAGGCCGGAAGGAAGTTGGCTTGTTCCGCCTTTCAACCGGTGCTGAAATTGTAAGAGGGTGTTCCGAAAGGTGTCACCGGCTCAGGCTGTCGGTCATGCTGAGGGCGCAGACCGAAGTATCTCGTAAATGGCCAACCGTCAGAGACGATAGGTTCTTCTCCTGCGCTCCTCTTCGGCTCAGGATGACGTACTACACAAGAACCTGTATCAGTTTAGTCGGTACTTAGGGTCTCGGTTGACCTCGGTCGGAGCTCCAGCTATGCTCACGCCCCGGGTCATGGACTCCCGCTTTCGCGGGAGTGACGAGTGGGATGTAAGACCATCCTCAAAAAATGACCTACCGACTAAACTGGTACAGGCTCACTACACAAACTGATAGCCCCGCTTGCCGGTATAGCCGTGGTGGCGTGCCCCTTCCTTGGCCAGTCCGTACCCTTTAGACAACTTTACGTCAGCCTGATACACTTTGCGGCGATTCCAAGAGACTGACCGCACAGCTTTAGTAGTCCGAATGGGGAAGGAGAGGTTTCCATGCGGTCGGGGTAAAGCAGTTGTGTACCAGGGACCGTTCAGCGTATCTGTAGAGGAAGTTCCGGATCCCGAGTTGCAGCACCCGAATGATGTGATCGTCAAGATTACCTCCAGTTGCATCTGCGGTTCCGACCTGCACATGTATGAGGGTCGGACCGCCGCCGAACCGGGCATCATCTTCGGCCATGAGAACATGGGTGTGATCGAAGAGGTCGGACCCGCCGTCAAATCGCTGTCCGTAGGCGACAGGGTAGTGATGCCGTTCAACGTCGGCTGCGGCTTCTGTAAGAACTGCCAGAGGGGATTTACGGGCTTCTGCGTCACGGTCAACCCAGGATTCGCCGGCGGCGCGTATGGATACGTCGCGATGGGGCCATGGCGAGGCGGCCAAGCCGAGTATCTCCAGGTGCCTCACGCGGACTTCAACTGTCTGCCTCTCCCGGCCGGGGATGAGTTCGAGTCGGATTTCGCGCTTCTGGCGGACATATTCCCCACCGGCTATCACGGCACGGAACTTGCCAACGTCAGCCCCGGCGAGAGCGTCGCCGTGTGGGGCGCGGGCCCCGTCGGTCTGATGGCCACCTATAGCTGCATCATCAGGGGAGCGGCGGAGGTCTACTCCATCGACCATGTGCAGGAGCGATTGGACAAAGCCAGCGAGATTGGCGCTACAGCCATCAACTTCGACGACGGCGATCCGGTGCAGCAGATCAGGGACATGCGTGGAGGTGACGGCGTGGACAAGACGGTCGACGCCGTGGGCTATCAGGCCGCTGCTCAGGGGTCGTCCGCCGCCGGTGGTGAGCAGGACGAAATTCCCAACGTGGTCCTGAATCAGATGATCGACCTGATCAACCCGACCGGGATGATGGGCATCCCAGGGCTGTACGTGCCTTCGGACCCGGGCGGAGTGGACGAGGGCGCCAAGAAGGGCGCTCTGTCCATCAACTTCGGGAAGCTCTTTGAGAAGGGTCTGAAGTTGGGTACGGGTCAGTGCAACGTGAAGCAGTACAACGCCTACTTGCGCGACCTGATCATATCCGGGAAGGCCACTCCCAGCTTCGTGGTGTCACACGAGGTGCCGTTGGACGATGCCATCGACGCCTATGACAAGTTCGACAAGCGCATCGACGGGTACACCAAGGTCATCCTGAATCCATAAGCGGAACGCGCCGGTTCGTTCCTAGGCACGGTGTATGAAAGGGGCAGGGGATGGCGGCATCACGCTGACCCCATCCCATGGCCTGTGCCTGATCTCTCACGGTGCTGTCTCTGTGCCCTATCAAAGGCTGTTGGGGGCGGTTAAGCGGGGATTCACGATGCACACGTGCGTGAACCGGTAGGCGCGCTTCAAGTTCAGACCGGCGCTAAGGTACCTACCCTTGGACTACATCAAGGGGAAGGGCAAGCAGAGGAGGTTGTGTCATGCGGGTAGGAAGCGAAGAGCACTCATACAATTGGATCGACAACTGGGCCAAGATCCCCGAGAGCGACAGCTCCCGCAAGGGATGGGCACATCCGGGCATCGTGGTCACGGAGTCGGGAAACGTCGTAACCTGCCACCCCGGCGACCCGGAGGTGATGACCTTCGACAGTGAAGGTAACTTGATATCCTCGTGGCGCGGCGACTTTGCGGACGCGCATGGGATCACTCTCGTCAACGAGGGCGGGGTCGAGTTCCTGTGGATAGCGGACAACGGCTCCAAGAGAAACCACATTCACGGCTACGAATATCCTCCGGGCGCAGGCGATGCGTCCGGCCAGGTGTTCAAGACGACATTGGACGGCGAAGTGGTCATGAGGCTGGAGACGCCTCCCCTTCCCGTCTACGAGAACACGCGCTATTCCCCCACAACCGTTGCGGTAAACGAGGAGCGATTCGGGGGCAACGGCGACATCTGGGTGGGCGACGGGTACGGCGCGTACTACGTCCACAGGTTCACGAGGGACGGCGAGCATGTCGGCAGCATCAACGGCGAGGAGGGGGCCGGAGCGTACGATTGCCCTCATGGCATCTTCATCGACCATCGCAAGTCCGAACCGGAGCTCTACGTGGCGGACCGGGCCAACGCCCGTGTCCAGGTCTACGACATGGAGGGTGGATTCAGGCGGTCATTCGGTGATGATTTTCTGACCACGCCAAGCGGCTTCGCGACATATGGCGATCTGATGATAATCGCCGAGCTACGCGCGCGCCTGGCCGTGACCGACATGAACGACGACCTGCTCACGTACATCGGCGACAACCAGCAGGTGTGCGACGTGGAGGGCTGGCCCAACAATGCGGGCGATGAGGGGCAGATAGTGCCCACAAGCCTCCTGGAGGCGGGCAAGTTCAACAGCCCTCACGGGTTGGCCGTGGATGCCAATGGCAACCTGTACGTGGCCGAATGGCTCATCGGGGGCCGGGTAACCAAGTTGAACAGGTCCTAAAGACTCCCGGGGGTTGTCCCCATCGCCGCCTGACCAACGAGAAGAAGCCGCACATCCCACTCGAATTCCGGCCCGGCGGCGAGGCTCTCCTCGAACAGGTCTGCCATCCGCACTACTGACCGGTTCGAACGTTCGCGATTGGCCCTAGGCGTACTGTACTGCGAACGGAGCGTCATGAACGACCCTCAACGCATCAATACTGAAAGCCGCCTTCGGAATACCGACCGCATCGTTGTGATGGGGACCACGGGCGCGGGGAAGACTACGCTCGCCCGGCAGATTGCGTAAGCGCTCGATATGCCTCATTTCGAGCTGGACTACCCGAAATACGTGGTGATGTGGAGGCTGTTCTGGAGAACGATAAGCCGTGGAGTCCATCGCAAGAAGCTTTGGCACGGCAACCGAGAAAAGCTCTGGTGGCCGTTCTTTACTCGTGAGTCGCTGTTTCTGTGGGCGTTAAAGCCTCATTGGCATCGCCGTCGGGCGCGAGCGATCGGCTAACTGATCGCGGTATCGCCTGCACGGCTGGAAGTCTTCAGCGTCAGTGGCAGTCCGGCGGCCATGAAGTACACCTCGCCGGCCTCCGCGGCCACGACTTGGTTCACACGTCCAAGCTCGTCGGCGAAGACCCGGCCCTTGCCCTCGCCGGTATTGACGATGACGAGGCCGTGTCGGACACGTCGGCTCTTGACCACCCGAGCGTGCGGCGTCGCGGGATCACGTTCGCTCATGGCTCACCTCTCAGGAGTGACGGACGCTCCGTCGCCGTCGGGGACATGCACCCTTTCCGCTGCGACTTTAGAGTGCAGCCCCGCTCCGTTTTGTGGATACTCATCCGCCGGGCCGATCAGGCTTATCGCCAGTGATCCCGTTATCGGGTCGCGGTACACGGCGGAATGCACGTCGAAGGCGGACTCTATCGTTTCCGGCGTAAGTACCTCTTCGGGCGACCCTACTGCGAGCACCCTTCCGTGGTTTAGCAGCACCAGCTTGTCGCAGTATCGCGCCGCCACGTTCAGGTCGTGGATGGCAGCGACGGCGGTGAGGCCGTCGGCTACGAGTTGTCGTACGAGATCCAGCACCTTGAGCTGATAGAGGATATCCAGGTTCGCCGTAGGTTCGTCCATCAGGAGGATTCGGGGCTGCTGCGCCAGGGCGCGTGCGACGAATACCCGCTGGCGCTCTCCGCCGGACAGGGTGTCGAGCGTCCTGTCGGCGAACTGCTCGGTCTCGGTCAGCCGCATCGCCTCTCTGGCAATTCGTTCGTCTTCCCTGCCCTCGATTTGGAAGCGCCCCAAGTGAGGATACCTGCCCATTAGCACCAGCTCGATGGACGTAAAGCCGTACGTGTATGGCGCAATCTGAGGAACGAGCGCGAGGGCGGCAGCCACGTCTTTGGTCGATAGGGATTTCAAGTCCGCGCCATCCAGGCGCACCGCGCCGCGACGGTATCGGAGGATGCCCGATATGGTCCTGAGCAACGTTGACTTCCCCGCGCCGTTGGGTCCTATGAGGCCGACGAACTGCCCGCGGTCGGCGTGGAGGTCCACGCCGTCCAGTAGCATACTGCCCTCTATCTCGTACGTGAGGTCCTGCACGCTGATTGCCTGTGGTCTGGTGTCGTTCATGCTGTACTACTCGGCGAGGCTGAAGGGGGTGTTTGATGGCTCCGGGAAGTCCTTCGGCCAGAGGAGCCGGGCCAGGTCCTCGGCCCCGCGGATGTTCCAGTAGGAGAGCGTGGTGAAGTGCTTGCCTTCAACTATGTGGACTTGGTTGTTCTTGATCGCCGGAATTTCGGCGAGGGCCTCGTTGGTGAGGAGGCTCTGCCGGAACTCTTCAGCGCCGAACTCGAGAGGTTGGGCGATGATGATGACCTCGGGGTTCATGGCGATCACGCCTTCTAGGCTGGTGGTCTGGTTTTCTTCGATGCCCGCTTCTTCGGCCAAGTTGATTCCGCCGGCAGCCGTAATGACGCCGCCCTCGGAGGAGTTGCCGCCCGCGACCCACAGCTTATCCGAGTACTGCGTAAGCGCGAGCACCTTGGGCTTGGGATCCGCCTTGCCGGTGACAGCAACGAGGGACTCGTGCCGGCCGCTCACCTCAGCCGCGAATTCGATAGCGCGTTTCTCCTCGCCGAAAATATATCCCATAAGCAGAATGCTGTTAATCCGCGCTTCGGGGTCGTGCTTCAACTCGGTCTGAACAACGGGGATGCCGGTCTTCGACAGGGCCTCGATCGCCTCCGCGGGGAAAAACGGGCTGGTGACGACCACGTCCGGAGCCTGGGCGACGATTGTCTCAGGGTCGCGAGAGATCGCCGCTATATCCTGGACCAGTGAGGCGACGTTGGAGTAGGTCCAGTTCTTCGTGGCGCTTCCCACTCCGACGAGTCGGTCGCGTGGCACCAGCGCCAATGTCATTTCGTCGTGACCGACGGAGGCGGTAATGATGCGCAGCGGCTTGGAGGGGATGCTCACAAGTCCGTTCAGGCCCTCGACCTCGCGGGGCCAGCCGAGATTGGTAGGGTCGACGATACCCCGGACGCCTTCGAGCGACTTGGTGGCGGGTTCAGGGGTTGGTGTCGGAACCGTTCTCGGAGTGTCCACCGGGGTCGGCGCCGCGGTTGGAGCGACGGTCGGTGATCGCAGTCGGGGCTGCGTGGGCGCGGTTGGCGTCGGGGATTCCGACGAACATGCCGCCAACGTCAATGCAAGCAGGACGGCTAGAGGGACGATAAGGGTGCGAAGCTGTCGAATGGTCACTATGACTCCTGTGAAGATGCCCGCTCTCAAAGCGAGTAGGCCTGACGCTTGTTCTTGATGAGCAGGAAGATGAAAAACGGCGCGCCGACGAAGGCGGTCAGAACACCGACGCGAAACTCTGCCGGCTGCACGATGGTCCTCGCCACGGTATCGGCGACGATGACGAAGACAGCCCCGCCCGCGGCGCTCATGGGTATCAGTACACGATGGTCGGGCCCGAGCACCAGCCGCAGGATGTGGGGCATCACGAGGCCGACGAAGGCGATGGTCCCGCTCACCGCCACAGCAGCGCCTGTTGCCAGTGCTGCAGCCGCCAGGAGCACGGGACGCGCCATGCCCACTCGAACTCCCATCGACCGTGCCTCGTCGTCGCCCAGCATAAGCAGGTTCAGGTCGCGCGCCATCAGCACGATCATTGCGGTAGCGCCGAGGATGAGTGGTGCGGAGATACGGACATGTTCCCAGGAGCGGGAGTCGAGTCCTCCGGCGAGCCAGAACAAGATCTCTCTGAGCGCTTCGTTATCCGGCAGAAGGATGATGATTGCGGTGACGACCGCTCCGAGGAAGGCGTTGACCGCGACGCCGGCGAGCAGGAGGGTAGCCATCGAGAAGCGCCCGCCAACGGCGGCTATGCCATAGACAAGGAACGAGGCCGCGATTGCGCCGACAAATGCAAACGTGGGTAGTGCGAGAAAGAAGAGGCCCGCCATCCCCGTGGCTATGGCAACGACCGCGCCAACTGCGCCACCAGCGGAGACGCCGACGATCCCAGGGTCGGCCATCGGGTTGCGGAAGAGGCCCTGCATCGTGGCTCCAGCGACTCCCAGGGCCATCCCGACCGAAGCTCCTACGACGATCCTGGGAAGCCTGATCTGCTCGATGACAAGCTGTTCGGTTCGCCCGAAGTCGGTGAAGTCCAGCCCGAAGTACGACAGCAGAATCGAGGCGACGTGACTTGCGGGAATGTTGACCGGTCCCAAGCTCAGTGAGACAAGGGCGGTTACCAGAATCACCAGCAGAAGGACGGACGAGCCTATAGCCAGCCGGGTGGAGACCCCTGACTGGCGATAGCCCCTCAGCGCGGTGCTGCTTGCCGTCCTCAACAAAAATGACCTCCGCGGCTCTCCGCGTGAGGTCATTGGTTCGCTCTGTCCGGGACTCTTGCCCGACGACCGAGGGACCCTCTCTGAGGCGGAGAGCGGTCACCTTCCGTTCAGGCAGGTCTCCTGGCTCGCGGGTGGATTTCATCGGCCCAGCCCTTCCCATCGAATCATCGACAGTGGGCTTCGGCCCCAAATCCCGCTTACAGTGGCGCTACCGCGGCGGATTCTAACCGCCTTCCCTATTCTCCCTAGGTGGGCACCTGAACGGGCAGTGTTCTATTTTTCTGTGACAGTGATGATATGGCTCAGGCTGGTAGGCTGTCAAGAGGGGATTGCGTAGTGCGGAAGACACGTTCGTGGTGAGCTTGTCGGACCATGAACGGCCCTTCGACAGGCTCAGGGCGAACGGATGGCTTCGATCAGCCGGGGCCGAAGCGCGAGGGCAAGGGGTGTCGTTCGACTATGAGTTCCACGTCCTCGATCACGAGGGGGCCGACCATTCCCTCCGCTCTTTCGTCGAGCGTGACGGAGAGGACGTTCGGGCCCTTGCGCGGCCTGACGCCCTCGAGGACGAACTCCAGCCACTGGCCCCAATAGGCGTTGATGAAGCTGCCGTAGTCCCGGCGGCACAGCTCGTTGTCCAGCGACTCGCCGTTGAGCCGGATCGTCAGGCTGTCGTCGGCAAGGAGGTCTGCTATGAGGATCTTGAGTCTAATTTCACGGATACGGTCACTGTCGCCCTCAACGTCGTCGGAGACGTAGAATTCGATGTCGTGGGACGTGCCCGTGTCGTCATGCGAGATCTCGATCGGCAGGGGCAGGTCGTAGCCGACGATGTCGCTCGTGTCGGTCCTCTGGTTGCCGAGATAGTGCTTGGTCTTGTCCTTCACGAGTCCGGGGTCGCCCATTTCGGTGAGGATTGTCCGTCCGGCGTCGTTGATGGGCCACTTGAGGAAGGACGTGTACGTGCCGTCCACGCCCATGTCCCAGTAGTTTGCGACGGCGGCACGCATCATCTCCGGCGTCGCCCACTCGCGGGTGTGATAAAGGCGCGCCTCCCTCGCGTAGTAGGGGAAGATCATGGGGTAAACCGACGTACCGGTGCCCTTCGCTGCCTCGACGAGCCAGTCGATGGGCATGTTGGAGTCGACGACCATGTGGGCGTAGAGCATCGGGGTGACATAGTCGACGAGCCCCTCCTCGATCCACGTGCGCACGTCGTAACCGACTCGTGTGTTGATCTCCTCGGTCGGATAGACCCGCGCTCCCACCTGTGCCCGCTCGCCCGGCCTGCTTCGGGCCATGTCAGCCACCCGGCGAACCCAGTCGGTCAGGACCGGCGTCCCTTCGGAGGCGTCCTCGTCGCGGAACAGGAACGGGCTTCCGCCGGGAGGGGCTGCCAGGTCGAGCTCGACGCCGTCGGTCGGGTAGTCGTACGCCAGCTCCTTAAGGATAAGGAAGTTGTGCTGGCGCAGCTCGTCGTCGAGGAAGCCGGGCCCGCCCTCTCTGGAGCTCACGGCAGGGTCGGATGCTCCCTGCGGCGCTATGCGGAGGCTGGCGAAGAAGTCCATGCCCTTCTCGTGCGCCCGGTCGATGAGCACGGTCAGCGGGTCGAGGCCGCGGTCGATGAGGCTCTGCAAGTTGTTCCACACGCGGTAAGACGGCGCGGACTCGAACCTTCGCGTGTCGTCGAGGAAGCGCAGCCCCACCTTGGACGGGTAGAAGAGCCCGTCGCCGCGCGCGACGCCGTAGATGAAGGTGTCGACGGAGGTTCCCGCGCACTCGTCGATGGGTATCCAGGCGTCCTCGAGGGCCATCGGCGGCTCGAACACGAACAGATAGTAGTGCCGGGCGTCGTTGAAGTAGATCGTCCGCTGTCGTTTCATGTCGGCGTCTTCTCCGGAAGTGTGGTGGCGTATAGGGTATCAGAGGAGAAAGTGGAAAGTGTTGCGTACGGAGGGAGAGTTGTGGAAGCGGTTGTAGACCCTGAGGTAGCCTGTGCGCGCCCCGGGACGTGGCAGTATATGAGTAACGGCTAAGCCTGCTTGATTCCACAAGCGTCTTTTTCCGCGTCCCCTGGACCCTGTGCTGCTGGCCCACACGCTCGAATACGACAATCTCTCCCCCTTTCGACGGGGGAGAGATACAGAGAGGGGGCATCCTCGGATTTGACCGGAGAGAACAGACGTACTATTCTATAAACACAAGACCCTTCCGGCCAACCGGAAGGGCCCGTCCGAGATAGAGGAATGTCAGGAAGTGTCCGGAAATGTCAGGCTAAAACAGACCCCCTGTTGGCAAGCGCCTTCAGGTCATGCGCGTCTGACCACCGATTAAACATCGATCTACACCGCCATTGAGCCCGGCCGCCACATGCCTCGTGAGGCCGCCCCGCCGCGACTACTGCCAAACGGCCAGCAGAACACCGATGATGGCATACGATATCACCGGGTATCCGCTGTTGATGAGGAAGAGCTTGAGGCTCCGGCTCTCGAAGCTGTAGGTCGTTGCGTATGACGTCGCGATGAATCCGATGGACGCCAAGAGTCCGAGGATGAGGCCGCCCACAAAGTCTTCCGCTCCCATGCCCTGGATCAGCACCGCGAGACCGACGATTAAGATGAGGGCGCTCACAATCGCCACGACGTAGGGGTACCACTGTTGTGCAGTCCCCTTCATCGCCTCCATGTCCTCCTGCGTTAAGCCGACCTCTGCCATCCACGGCTTCCCCCACGCGCCGTACCATGCCGCGCCCAGAGCCTGGTTGATGATGATCCCGACGACGATAGCGAGGTAGTTCAAGCTCCCAAGGTCGATGTTGTCCATGAGCCTTCGTTCCTTTCTGTTGGAAGAGGTCGCAACGTGTCCGCACGCTGCGCTCCAGGATTTCAGCGTACAGGCTATAGGAAAAGCACGGGCGTTTCAATCTCGCCCATGAGGATGAGCCTGTATCAGTTTGGTCGGTAGGTCAGTTCTTGAGTATGGCCTTACATCCCACTCGTCACTCCCGCGAAGGAACGTCACCCCGTACCCCGATACGGGGCGGGAGTCCATGACCCGGGGCGTGAGTATAGCTCCGACTCAACCACCAGACCGACTAAACTGATACAGGTTCCATGAGGATGCTCGAATTACGGCTACGTCAGATCGGGAGCAATGCCTTGCGCACCGTTCCGGGCGAGGCCAATCTAAATTGACAATAAGAAGGAAAATGCCACAGAATGCAACAAAATGCCACACTTTTTCGGCTTTTCTCCGTTGGTATCGAAACGTCGTCTTGCCCGGGGTCAGCCGCCGCGTGAGCAACGAATAGCCCCTAAGAAGCGTCGGAAAAGCAACCCATTCGTCCTGAGCAGCCTTGCGCCCCGCGCGCGTAAACTGCCATGCAGCCATCCGCAGTCTCTCCCCCACCGGGCTGACAGGGGTAGGTATTTGACTGTCGGCCCACGCCCTCCATTGATGAGAAAGCAACCCCGTCACTGTCATTCTGAGCGCAGCGCAGCGGAGTCGAAGAATCTAAAGTGTCCGTCTAGGTAAAGCCGACCTGGAGAGTTCTTACGCTGTTTTCCACTATTGGTCAGGATATAGACGAGGCACTGGCAGACCGGTCTTGTTGTGATGGACTTTAGATTCCTCGCTGTGCTCGGAATGACAGTAAGGCGGGAGCCGGATCATAGCTACAATCTCTCCCCGCGGGGGAGAGACAGAGAGGGGGTCTTCGCAACTCAACTCACGGAGACTGAACAGTTACCGTTCCCGCAGGTTCCCTGACACTGAAGCCGCGACACGCTACAATTGGAGAGAATTGCCGAACGGCAGGGCTACAGGGAGGAATTGCAGCATGGTCACGCCAATTCAGAGCCTCCGGGAGATGGGTCAGTCGGTCTGGTACGACGACATCAGCCGGGCCATGATCAAGTCGGGCGCGCTCCAGGAGCTCATCGACGCAGGTGTCACGGGCCTCACCTCGAACCCGACCATCTTCCACAAGGCCATCACGGAGTCGTCCGACTACGACGACGAGCTGATGAGTCTGGCCGAGGCGGGCAAAGGCCCCCGCGAGATATTCGAGACGATGGCTATCGCGGACATTCGCGACGCGGCCGACCTGCTGCGTCCCGTGTTCGACGGGACCGGCGGAGCCGACGGGTTCGCGTCGTTCGAGGTCAGTCCCCGCCTCGCGCACGATACAGAGGGCACGATTCACGAGGCGCGACGCCTGTTCTCCGACATCGACCGTCCCAACATCATGATTAAAGTACCCGCCACTCCAGAGGGCATTCCGGCCATCGAGACGCTGATCGGCGAGGGCATCAACGTCAATGTCACGCTGATCTTCTCCCTCGAATCGCACCGGCGCGTCGTCGACGCCTACATTTCCGGGCTGGAGCGGCTGAATGAACGTGGTGGAGACCTATCGACGGTATCTTCGGTCGCGTCGTTCTTCGTGAGCCGGGTCGATACCGCCGTCGACAACCTGCTCGACGGTCTGATTACCGACGGCCGCGACGATCTCAAGCCCCTACTCGGCAAGGCGGCGGTCGCCAACGCACATCTGGCCTACACGACGTTCGCCCGGGAGTTCGGAGGACCGCGTTTCACCAGCCTTCGCGGCAGCGACGCTCGCGCCCAGCGTCCGCTCTGGGCGAGCACGAGCGTCAAGAATCCTGCCTACGACGACTTGCTCTACGTGCGGAGTCTCATGGCGCGGGACACCGTCAACACGATGCCGCGAGCGACCATCGACACCCTCATGGAGCGGGGCATAGACGCACACCACGCAATAGACGACGAGGCGGGCGAGGCGGCGGAGCGCGTGCAGGCCGGCCTCCGCAACGCGGGAATCGACATGGACGACGTCACGTCCGTTCTTCTTGGGGACGGCGTCAAGGCCTTCGCCGACTCCTACGACATGCTCATGCGCGACATCGAGGGGGCGTCCAACAAGCTCGCCGTCGGCACCGGCGCGGACTAGGGATAGCCGTTCACCCTGAGCAGCGTTACGCCCGGTGAGCGGGGCGTTGCGAAGTGTCAAAATAACTACCGTGCAGTCACCCACAATCTCTCCCCCGGCGGGGGAGAGATACAGAGAGGGGGTTCGGCGGGAAAGCCTCTTGTGCTGCGACCACCGTCCTACCACCCGAAGGAGTATGCGACCTCCCGTCGAGGCGACGTGCCAGCGTAGATCGTGCCGCGCTCCTTGTCGTAGCGGATGCCCATGACCTTCCCGTTGCCCCAAGGGTCGACACGGTTCACGCTGTGGCCGCGTTCGGTTAGATCATCCACCACCTCGTCGGTAACCCTGTCCTCGATGTCGAACTGACCGGGGAACGCCTTCCGCGGGTAGAAAGAGGACGGGAAGTGCTTCGAGTAGAAGGTCGGCGCGTCGACCGCCTCCTGCATGTTCATCCCGAAATCGACGTAGTTCAGCAAGAACTGGAGAGTGATCTGATCCTGGCTGTCTCCCCCCGGCGTCCCGAACGCCATCCACGGCGCGCCGTTCTTGGTGACCATCGACGGTGTCAGGGTGGCGCGCGGTCGCTTTCGCGGCTCCAGCGCGTTTGGACGGTCGGGGTTGAGGTAGAACATTTGCCCCCTCGTTCCCAACGGCAGGCCCAGCCCCCTGATGACGGGCGACGAGCCGATCCATCCGCCGCTGGGTGTGGCCGAGACCATGTTGCCCGCCGCGTCGATGGCGTCGAGGTGCGTCGTGTCGCTGACGTGCGCATGACTGAGTCCAAGGTCGACGAGGTCGCTCGCCGAAACGCCCAGCGCCCGCCGGTTGTTCTCCGCCACGTCTTCGAGGACGTAGTCGGGAATCCCCATGCCGATATCGCCGGGCCGCTGCTCCATCGAGGCCGTCTCCCCGATCAGCGCCCGTCGCTCTGCCGCGTACTCCTTGGACAGCAGCTTGTCGAGGGGAACGTCGTCGAAGTCCGGGTCCCCGTAGTAGGCCTCGCGGTCGGCAAACGCCAGCTTGGAGGCCTCCACCAGCGTGTGAATGTACTCGGCCGTGTTGTGTCCCATCGAGGCGAGATCATATCCCTCCAACAGCGTGAGCTGCTGCAGGAAGACGGGGCCCTGCGTCCAGGTAGAGCACTTGTGGACCTCAAGGCCCCTGTACTCGACCATGACCGATTCCTCGACGGCGGGATGCCACTCCGCCATGTCGTCGTAGGACAGGAGGGCTGTGTGCGCCTTCCCCGTTGCGTCCTCGATGGGCGTGGTGGTGATGAAATCGAGGATGCGCTCCGCTATCTCGCCCTTGTAGAAGGCGTCCCGTGCAGCCTCGATTCCGGCGACACGGCCCTTCCCCTTGGCGGCCTCTTCCGCGCGACACATGATCCGCAGCATCTCGGCATAGTCGGGATTGCGGACCAGGTCGCCGATCTGAGGGACCTCTCCTTTCGGCAGGTAGACCTCGCCGGTCGAAGGGTAAAGCTCCGTGAACTTTCGCTGGCCGCCCACGAGGCTGTTCCAGAGGCCCTCGTACAGCGCGTACCCGTTCTCCGCCAGATCTATGGTAGGCGCTAGTATCTCGGAGAAGCTCTTCGTCCCCCATCGCGCGACGGCCTCGGCCCACGTTCCCACGACCGCCGGAACCGTGATTGGCAGGTACCCGTCCCCCGGTATGAGGTCGATATCGTTCTCCTTGCACCAATCGATCGTGAACGCCTGCGGCGACCAGCCCAGGCCGCTGAGGGCGTATGCTTTGCCCTCCTTGGCGGGATAGATGAGCGTTGGGACCTCGCCCCCGATGCCGCAGCTCTGCGGTTCCATCAGGTCGACCGCGATGCACATCGCCGCAGCAGCGTCGATGGCGTTGCCGCCGTTCTCCATGATGCGAAAACCCGCCGCCGTCGCCAGGTAGTGCCCCGACGTTACGACGCCCTTCCTTCCCGTTACAACCGGACGAGTGATGAAGCCTGCCAATGTATTTCTCCGTTCTTGGTGAAATTGCCTAGTGGTTTGGAATATGCAGCGAGCGGCCCTTGATCTCGACGGGCAGATCGATGCGTTGCGAGCCCTGCACGTGCGACCATGCCAGACCGAACTCCGCTTCGCACACCTTGTGAGTGACATCGATGTTGCCGCTCGTGCGCTCCCCCGTCTCCAGCTCGTTGACGAGGTCGTGAATCGTGTTCACGGTCGGACTCTCGCCCGACGCCACGAACCGCTTCTCCTCGGTGTCGCTCCCGCCCGCCTTGCGACGCAGGCGAATGTCCTCGCCGTCGTCCCATGCGAACGCCCGGCCCTCTGTCCCATGAATCTCGAACTCGGTCGCGCGGCTCAAGGGAACGAAGACCGCCTCGGCGCCGTTGTCGTAGCCCACCCGCGAAAAGTCGAGCAGCGGGTCGGCGAAGTCCATGCCCTCCGGCGGCACGAATCGGTTCTCCGCAGCGTTCAGCGTCGGCAGGGGCAGCGGACGCTGGTGCATGTCCGTGCCCTCGCGGGGACCTTTTCGACTGCCGTCGTCCAGCGGGTCGCCGTGGAGCACGAGCCTCCCCTCCGCCCAAACCGGCTGAGGGTCCCCCAATAGGAACGCCAGCGTGTCGATCGTGTGCGAGTGGTGCTTCATCAGGTCGGTGAGCCAGTAGCAGAAAGCGTACTTCGGCTCGCCGATGTCTCCCTGCGCTATCGCCTCTCGCAGCCGTTGGAACCCATCGTGGTGCCGTCGCTCCGCGCCGAAGTTGAACGCCACGCCGTTCGTGTTGACGGCATCCCTAATCCGGTCGGCCTCTTCCAGGGAAGTGCACAGGGCCTTTTCGGCGAAGATGCCGCGAACGCCGTGCTCTGCCGCGAACGTGATGACCTCGGCCTTGTGGATCGTCTGCGTCGTCACGCTGACGATGTCGGGCCGCTCCTTCTCGATCATCTCGCGGTAGTCAATGTACAGGTTTGTTATCCCGTACAGCTCGGTGAACATCTTCAGGCGGCCCTCACTCCGCCCCGCGACCGCCACGACTTCGGTCTCGTCGACGGCATTGTAGGACGCGAAGTGGCTGTGTGGCTTGCGAAACGCGCTCGGCGGACGCTCCCCTTCGAGCAGACCGCCTATGCGCCCCGCCCCAACGATTGCTACCCGGTACTTTGCGTCCCCCATACAGAATGCCTCGACGCCGCGTGTGCTATTCCGAACGCGAGTATACCACTACGCTCGGCGCTCGTGTCCTGTTTGATACGGCAACCCTGCCGGTTACCTGCATTCCTCCAAGAACCACACCTGAGACTTCGCCTCGAACTCGACCCTGTCCTCGGTGAAGACTCTCAATGCCGGCTGGACGCGCCCATAGAGCGGCGTAACAATCAGCCGGCCATCGCGGGCCTGCTCGAAGTAGTAGACATCGCTGTTGAGTGTGTAGGTGCGGAGATCTGCTGAGTGCCCGAGAAAGCCAAGACCGTCCACGTGATAGACGTCGAGTTGCGGTATGCGCTCCAAGCAGTGCTCTCGGTTGAACGTGATTGCCAGCTTGTTCGTTTCAGGCAGACGGTCCTCCGACAGATCGGGCGAGAGCATGACCACGACCATCGGCCCCAGCATTTCAAGTCGTTCGTATGTCCGGGGTCGTCCCTCATCCGTAAAGACGTGAGCGTGCGCGCCCGCGGCGATCAGGATCGTGGCGACCTCGGAGGCGAAGTACCGGCGCTGAGGGGTCGAGACGGCGACACAGACGGTCGAGGCGTCGAGGTCGACTTGCTCCTTTACGGCGTCGGCCAAAACGTCGTACCGAATCGCGCCCTCGTCGGCGTTCTCGACCATCGCCGCCCTCTCGGGAGACTGTCCTCCGTCCGCGCCCACGATCCAATCGACGTTGCTCGGCTCGGCAAGGGTGTCGCGCAGGGCGCGGTCGCGGAACACCGAGAGCGGTGTCGGAGGAATGGCTCGAAACTCCTCCAACGAGGCAATCTCGGTCACGCCCGAAAGTCGAGGACGATAGAAGGCCGTTCGTGACGCCGAGCGGACAACGCCGTTCAGCAGTTCGACGAGATTATCGGGTGTCTTGTAAACAGGCATGGGCTAATGGCCAACCGCCGCCGGAACAAGCTTCGAATGCGCGGTCATGTGGTAGGCTGGTATGAGCAATTTGGGAGGACGATCGTCGATGAGAAGGATTGAGCGCCTGACGAGGACGGGGCAACTGGACAGGGCTTGGGTGGAGTCGGAGCTATTCCCGCTCGCGGAGTCTCTTCGAGATGCGGGTGACCACGGGCAACCGCTTCGAGGCCGTTCGCTCTACCTGCTGTTCTACGAACCGAGCCTCCTGACCCGGACCTCGTTCGAGCGGGCGATGGGACTGCTCGGCGGAACGCCATACTTCACCGAAGACGCCTCCCAGTTCTTCCCGGTGACCACGCCGGACTATATCGAGAACATTATAGCCAACCTCGCTGCCATGCACATGGACATGGTCGTGCTGCGGTCGAGCGATCAGGGGGTCATGGAGCGCGCCGAGGAGGAGGCCGAGGCCCAGTCGGTGACGTTAATCAACGGCGGCAGCCTCGAAGACCATCCCACCCAGGCGCTCACGGATCTGTACACGCTCAAGCGAGAGATCGGCGCGGTCGACGGCGCGCGCATCGCCGTCGTCGGCAGGATAGATCACCGGAACGTCAGCGCGCTGCTCCGTGGGCTGGCGATGTACGAGGGCGTTACCGTGTCGCAGGTCCCCTTCAGCGGTCAGGCAGACCCCGACGTAGTCTCCGAGTGCGAGGCGCTGGGGGTCACCTTCGAGTCCGGAACGATGGACTCCCTCCCCGAAGCCGACGCGATCTACCTCAACGGCCCCCGAACCGTCGCCCATGCCCAGCTTCTGAAATCACGCGGGGCCTTCAACCTGCGTATCGACGAGGAGTTCATGGCGAAGCTCAAGCCCGGCTGCGTCATCCTCGACCCGATGCAGCGAAGCGGCGACTTCGACGTCCTCGTGAGCGACCCCCGGCTGGCAAACTACCGGCAGGCGGAGAACTCCCTGTTCGTCCGCATGGCCCTTCTCCGCATCATGCTTGGGTAGGGCATCCTGCTTCTGTGCCGACGTGTGATCCCCTAGAGGATCAGCATCGCGTCGCCGAAGCTGTAGAAGCGATAGAGTCGGTCGACGGCCTCCCGGTACGCCGCGAGCATGAGCTCGCGGTCGGCGAAGGCGCTGACGAGCATGAGCAGCGTCGATTCGGGCAGGTGGAAGTTGGTGACGAGGGCGTCGACCACCCGGAACGTATAGCCCGGGTAGATGAAGATATCGGCCCAGTCCGAACCCGCCGTGAGCGTATCCGGGCTTTCCCCACCACCAAGCGTGGCGGCGTACTCCAGCAGGCGGACCGTGGTCGTCCCTACCGCTATGACTCGCCTCCCTTCACACTTAGCGCGGTTGATCGCGTCTGCGGAGGTCTCATCGATACGATAGAACTCGGCATGCATGTCGTGACTGGTGATGTCCTCGACCTGCACGGGCCGAAACGTGGCCCAGCCGACGTGCAGCGTGACGAATGCGGTCTCGACTCCGTGGCGACGTATTTTCTCCATAAGACGGGGCGTAACGTGGAGGCCAGCCGTAGGCGCGGCGACGCTGCCACGCTCGCGGGCGTAGACAGTCTGGTACCGTTCCGGGTCTTCCAGTGGCGTTTGAATGTACGGCGGCAGCGGAACGACCCCGATTTCGTCGAGCCGGTCCTCTTCACTCAGCCGCACGGTGCGGGAACCGTCATCGTGCGCCTCCAGGACCTCGCCCTCTACCTCAACCGTGCCGCCGCGCAGCTCGAATGCCGTGCCGGGTGTCATGCGCCGTCCCGGTCGGGCCAATGTGTGCCAGACGCCAGGAGAGCGACGTTTGAGCAGCAGCAGCTCGATCTTCGCGCCGGTGTCCACACGGACGCCGTACATCCGCGCCGGAAACACCCGGCTGTCGTTGAACACCATCACGTCACCTGGTCGAAGGTAATCGAGCAGATCGTTGAAAACGCGATGCTCGAAACATCGCTCGGTGCGGTGAACGACCATCAGCCGAGAACTGTCCCGCGGCTCGATCGGCGTTTGGGCGATCAGTTCCGGCGGGAGGTCGTAGTGATATGCGTCAAGGCTTAGGTCGTCAAATGTCGGCACGGCACACGTCTTTCGGGTTGGTTGGCGCGAGTATGGTATTTTCGCCGCGACGGAGCAGTCGCGCAAGGTGGACGAGAAGCTACGATGCGCTGACGTATTGTTCGTCGCTCGGTTTCGGGTACAATGCTGTGCGAAATTCAACGAAACGAGAGAGCGCCATGTATGTCAAGCAGAACGAGGCGTCGGACGTCCACGAAACGCCGAACATTCACCACGGCGAGGGAGTCATCTTACGCCGGAGTATGTTCCATGAGCAGAGCAAGCTGCCGATCCGCATGGAGGTCTGGGAGTTGGAGCCGGGGGTCAGCGAGGGCGACCACACCCACGAGGGGAAAGGGGAGTTGGAGGAGATCTACTACTTTCTCGAAGGCGAGGGTGTGATGTCGGTCGAGGGCGAGGATGTCCCCATCGCGGCGGGCGACTCCGTCATGGTGCCGCCCGGCATCGATCACGGGTTCCGCAACACCGGCGACAGTCTCTTGAAGCTGGTGCTCATCTGGGGGAAGCCGGCAGCGTAGTCCGGTGACAGGCGTTCCCCACTAATTTTTCACCGTAAGGAGTCTAATTCAATATGCCCGGCGAAAACGTCTACGAGAGACTTGGAGTTCGGAGGATCATCAACGCCTCATCTTGGCGAACGAACGTGGGTGGGAGCCTCATGCCGCCTCCCGTTCGGCGCGCCATGGACGAGGCGGCACAGTGGTTCGTCGATCTCGCGGAGTTGAACGCGCGGGCCGGAGAGACGATCGCACGGCTGACCGGAGCTGAGGCCGGGCTGGTCACGGCGGGCTCAGCGGCGGGAATGCTGCTCGAAGCGGCGGCGTGCATGACGGGCAACGACCCTGCGAAGATAGACCGTCTGCCCAATACCACAGGCATGAAGAACGAGATCGTCATTCACCGATTCCAACGGGTGACGTACGACCGGTGCTTTAGAGCGGCGGGAGCGAAGCTCGTCGAGATCGGGGACGCGGGCGGCGCCTTCGAGTGGGAGCTGGAGGCCGCGATCAACGAGCGCACCGCCGCGGTAGCCTACATCTTCGCCGTGAGGCAGAGCGGCTCTATTCCCCTCCCCATGGTCGTCGAGATCGCGCACGCGAGGGGCGTGCCCGTGATCGTCGACGCCGCGGCGATGCTGCCCCCCGCCGAAAACCTGACCCGCTACGTCGATATGGGTGCCGACATGGTCAGCTTCAGCGGCGGCAAGGGCGTGCTCGGCCCGCAGTCGACAGGCATCCTGTGCGGACGGGCCGACCTCATTCAGGCAGCATCCATGAACGGCGCGCCGAACCAGGGCATCGGCAGGACGGCCAAGGTCTGCAAAGAGGAGATCGCCGGACTGGTCACGGCCCTTGAGCTGTTCGTGGACACCGACCACGACGCCGAATTTGCCCGCTGGGAGGCCATGTGCGAAAACATGGCTTCGGATATCGGACGCATCCCCGGACTCCGCGCCGAGCATCTCCCCGCGACACCGGAGCTAGACGAGTTCGAGAGCGCAACCCCACGGGTGTATGTTTTTTCTGACGGGGAATTGGACCTGGCCGACCTCGAAGAGGACCTCAAGCAGGGCGACCCTCCGGTGTACTGCTATCCCGGCGAGTACGGACGCGCTATCGGCCTCAGTCCCGTCAACCTGATGGACGGCGAGGACGAGGCGATAATACGCCGCTTCAAAGAGGTAGCGTCCGCAATCTGAACGGCTAAGGCGTATCCGGTCTTCCCTCGTCAGGATCCATCGAGTCGGTGTCGGTTGCCTCGGCGTCTGTGGGACTCGCACCCGCCTCATCGGAGTCACCAGTGCCTGCCTCGGTGTCGTCGCAGTCCGATTCAGACGTATCGCAGTCCGTCGTGTCCGATTCCATCAGCATCGACTCGAAGAAGTCCGCAGCGCGCATCATCTGGTTCTCCTGACGGAGGACGATGCCCTTTACGCGCGGCACGTAGTCGTTGAGCCACCGTTCGTCGGTGCGAAAGGCCTCTCGCGCCTCCTCGAAATGCGCGTAGTCGTGGTACGCCCAGATATGAACAACGCGGTTCAGCGCGCCGATGTCCGTGTAGTACCAGCCGGCCAGCTTGACGCCGTAGCTCTCGCGCACGGGCAGGGCCACCTCTCGCACGGCGGCCATGTACTCCGGGGTCTTCCCCATCGCGATGTCGTACGTGCGCATGTCGTAGATCAAAGGTGTTCTCCTTGGTTTACTTCTTCGGTGGTTTCGGCGCTACATTGTACGCCCTAAGCGCAGCCCTTGCCGTCCCCGAAAGTTGACTACGATAAGAGTGATCTACCGATTAGCGTAGACGACGAGGACGCTATTGCCCTGCCGCCGCTTACGTGCACCTACCTTCCCTAACCGCTCGGCCCGGCACATCTTGGTCAAGCGGGTGATGGCAGCGGAGCCGGCCGTGACGACCATCTGACCGCCCGGTGCGAGACGATTAGCGGCCTGTCGAAATAGCGACCCAATCGACTCAGGTCCCTCATCGTCTCTCATTTCGGCCACAATCAGGTCATACCGAGATTCATCACCCTCTTAGATGACGAGCGGCAGATCAGGCACCGTCGATTCCCTCGACCCACCAGTGACGCTCGTTGACTCTGTAGCTGTTGGCCTCGTAGGAGATGCTGGACTGGATGAGGAGCCGATTCGGCACGGAAGAATCGTACTTGCCTATTACTTCGTTGGCCGAATATGCGTCACCCCTGCCGGGGCCCCTGCGGTGCAGAATCCTGCCTTCGTCCCAATGGATCCCATCCTGAGAAGAGTTGAGCACCAGATGCCGTGGGTCCCGACTGTGATTGCCGGTGCGACCGTGCAGAAAGTAGAGGCTGCCGATCTTTCGCGACAGCTGCGGGTTGCGTATCGCCCGGGCGAAGTGGGTTGTCTTCACCTCTGACCAAGTTCTGCCCTGGTCGGCGCTTGTGACGTAGGGGATGTTGTATTCGTCGATGTCGCCATCCGGGCGGTAGGGATAGGAATAGACGATACTGTCGCCGTTATCGAGTACGCTGGCGGTGCCGTAGTAGTCCGTGAGGTCGAAGGACAGGATACTGCGTCGCTGGAAGGTCTCGCCGTTGTCCGCCGAGACGAAAAACGAGTGAGGGCCGTCGCAGTACGTGGCCGGTCCGCCCATGAAGACCGCAAACACCTGATCGTCGTGCGTGAATACCGCGTCGAAGGTCAGCGATGCATCTTCTACGCTCGAGTCAGGGGCGAGGGGGCGCGGCTCGCTCCATGTTTGGCCGTGATCGGGGCTCAATAGGTAAACAGGCGGCAGTTTCTTCACCCACCCGGCACCGGCGTCGGAGTGGGGGTGGGGGCCGGAGCCGGCGTTGGTGTAGGAGTAGGGGTCGGCGTTGGCGTCGGAGCGGGAGTGGGAGTCGGGTTCTCGTTTTTCTCCTTCTCCCTGAGTCTCTGCACCTTGTCGGTGTCAGGCTCGTAGGTCCGGTGGGCGAGCTTGTACTCGTTCCTCCGCTTCCTGGGTGGCCTCCACGCGGACATAGTAGGCACCCTCCAGGACGGTGGCGCTGAAGCTGAATTGCTGGACGTCATTCTTTGACCTGGTCATGATGACCCCGGCCCGGTCGTCCTCCAGCGTCAGGGACGCGCCGGCGTCGAGCTGGCGCAGGCCCAGGCTGACCTTCCGGGGAGTCGTGAGCGTGAACCTGAAGTAGTCCACCCTTTCATCAACGCCGTTCAGGGTCTGCTTCTTGGTGTAGTGGGTCTTGGTGACGCTGGTGATGTCGCCCAGGTCCAATGCCCTGTCACGGTGGGCCGCCACCACGAGCCGGGCCTCATCGCTCCAGGAGGTCTGGCGGATCAGCTTGCCGTTCCCGTCGCGGTAGCGGCCGATGACCTTTACCTTGTACTCCGCGCCCTTTTCCAGGTCGTTGACCGTGTGGGTGTTGGCGGTCGGATAGGCGTTGCCGTGGCCGTCCCGGTGGGAGGGGAAGTCTTCAGATGACTTTGCCCAGTTGACCCGCTAGTCGCTGGGCGCCGGGTCCGGCGGTTCCCAGCCGATCTCCAGGGTTCCCGGGGTCGTACTCTCAAGGGTGAGGCCGGTGATCTTCTCCTGGGCTGAGGCTGTCCAGGCCAGAACCAAAACCACAGACAGTGCGCTCAACGCCGTGACGGTGATGAGGATTGGGTGTCCTGATCGTTTTCCATTCCCGATTGCGTTCATCGCTCGCACTCCGGGCTCCGGCTATTTTGTCGGCCTTTGGCCCCTCTATTTTTGCCCGGTCTGACTCCTCTTCTCTTTGGCGTTTCCTGCTGGTTTCGGTATCCGGTGCCATGGGTATTCGTCCCATGTGACGCGGGTTGTATCTGATATAGCCCTGCGGATTGCCGGTGTCATGTTCCTTTCTGGGAATCTACTCGTTAACCGAGACCGTGTAGGTCCCAGTGCCCCTGGGATCATCAACCGAGATGTAGTGGGTGGCCGCCGCGGTTGGAGTGAAGCTGAGCCGGGCGTTCAGGCCGGCGCCGCCGTTGTCGTCTGTCGCCCCCAGGATGGCATCGCCGTTGCTGTCAAAAACGGCGACTGCCGGGTTGTTCAGGGTGCCGCCCCTGTCGCTCTCCGTGTTTCCCTTGACGTCGATGACGTACTCGGTATTGGCCGTCAGGGTCACAGCGAACCAGTCCTGGTCGCCGTTGTAGCTCAGCTTGCCGGTGGCGGTCCCTCCGACGGTGACCGTTCCGTTGGTGAGGGTATCGGCACGCTGGTCCGGTCCCCAATCCAACACCCATGCCCAGTAGGAGCCGGTGTCGACCTCCCCGGGTTCCCCGCCTCGAATCGCCAGGTAGTAGGTGCCGTTCTGAGGCGGCGTGAAATATCCACGGCTGAAGTTGGTCTTCGAGCGGGCGCTATGGAACAGCGAGCCGTCGGTGACCAGTCCGGACACGGGACTGCCGCCCTTGTCCCGTACTCCCAGGAGGCGCGGGTCGTAGACGGCATCGGGGTCCGGGTAGTTCGCCTCTCCGCCCACCTTGTATAGGGTGTTGGCCTGAAGCGTCAGTGCGAACTAGTCCTCGTCGTGGGGTTTTTCGATAACGGCGGCTGTTTCGCCTTCCACCTGGACCGTTCCGGTGGTGCTGGTGCTGGCCGTGTAATCGTCCGCCGACACGTCCTTCAGCGACAGGGTGTAGGTGCCGACGTCGTTCACGCTGGCTCCCCGTCCTCCCACCGCCATGTGGTAGTCTGCGGACGACCCCGGGGTGATGAATACTCTGCGATAGCCCTCGACGGTGGCCTCGCCGTCACTCTGCCGGTGGTGTCGCCGTCGTCCCTGTAGTCGTCCGGCGGGAGTTCCCGGACCCTCAACCGGTAGGTGCCGGTGTGGTCGTCAGATGGGTGCTGGTACGCCCCTGCGGCGACGTAGTGGTCGCCGTCCCGGGTGGCCTGGTAGAACACCCGGCTGTTGCGCTTCCAGCCGTCCAGGATGTTGTCGGTGACCAGTCCGGACACGGGACTGCCGCCCTGGTCGTGGATGCCGTGCAGATAGGGGTCCGGCAGGGTTCCGGCGTTGCTCTCCTTGCCCTCCAGGTCGAAGCGGTAGGTCCTCCCCTCCCGGAGCGCGACGGCGAACCAGTCCCGGCCGCTTTCGGTCTCCAGGTTGCCCGTGGCCGTCTCGCCAATCCGGACCCGGCCCTTGGTGGAGGTGTCCTGGGGGAAGTCCTAGCCCTCCGGTTCCGATACGCTGGGCAGCCTTTCCCGCATCTGGGCGATCTTTTCCGCCTTGAGCTTCTTCGCGTTGTGGGACAGCTTGTAATCATTCTCGCCGGTCTCGGTGGCCTGGACACGGACGTAGTAGTCCCCCTCCAGTAGCCTGGAGTACATGAGGATGTGCTCCGCGCCGGCCTTGGCCTTGGTCTGGAGGACCTCTCCCCCATCGTCCTCCAGGGTGATGGACGCATCGGCGTCGAGCTGCCGGATTCCCAGGGCGGTCAGTCTCGGCTCGGTGAGGGTGAACCTGAAGTAGTCGGTGGAGTCGCCGTCGCCGTCGAGGATGCCGGCGGTGTACTGGGTCTTGGTGGCGGCTGTGATGTCGCCCAGGTCAGTGGCCCCGTCCCGGGTTGCGTCGTCGTCGGGGGTCTCCTCTTGGTCCTCTTGGGAATCGCCCTCCGGGTCGTTCTCCTGCGGTTCGGGAGTGGCCGTCGGGTCTGGCTGGTCGGACCCTATGACGATGCGTGTTTCGTCGCTCCAGGGAGTCTGGCGCACCATCTTGCCGTTCTCGTCGCGGTAGCGTCCCTTCACCTTGACCTTTTACTCGACGCCCTGGTCGAGCCCCGTTATGGTGAAGCCGTTGGTGGTGGGATACTCGTTGCCGTGATTGTCCCTATAGGAGGGGAAATCCTCGCTTGCCTTGGCCCAGTTGACCCGGTAGTCGTTGGGCACCGGACTTGGTGCGTCCCAGGTGACGACAAGGGTTCCGGCCTCCTGGCTGGTCAGCGTCAAGCCCGATATCTCCCCTTCAGAGCTCTGCGCAAACGCATACAGGCTTGTAGCTATGAGTAGTGCCCCGAGAATGGTCGTTGCCGACACTAGGTGCAGCAGTCTGGAACGGATCAACCGTGGGACATGCCGGGGTACTTGCATTGGGAAGCTCCTCCTATTGAAGCTGTGCAATACTGCGGGCCTCTTGTTCATGTTCCAATCTCTCCGTTGCGGGTATGTGTTCAAGACTTGATCCTAGTCACCACGTCGATGGTCGACTGCGCCCGCGCGGTTGGCAGGCCCATAAGCAGCAGGGCTGAGGCGAAGAGCAGAGTCGCTGCTACCGCCAGGGCCAGCGGGAGAACGCTCCGGCTTGTTGTGTGTGCGAAAGAGGGGGTCTTTCTTGAGTTCATGGCTTCCCTCTGTAGTCGCACATGCGCGACACGAATTCCCCTAACCGAGAGTTGGGCCACGCTAACTATTAAGTCCACACCCCTTGCTGTTAAAAACAGCGTGTAAGAGTGGCTATATCGACCCTAAGTTGCTGTGTAATTGTGCTGGCCATCTGCTATAAAGCGGCCCAGCAAGCCTGTCCCGTGTCCAGCCAGTGCAGGGACGAAGGGGACTTGCAGGCCATCCATACCGGATAGGACTCGGGGTAATGAAGATCGCCGAAGAGCTTGAACGGGAGATAGCAGCCCAGCGCGACCGCCTCTCCAGGCTGAGCGAAGCCAGCCTTCGCATCAACGAGAGCCTCGACTTCGAGACGGTGTTGCAGGGTGTCCTGGACAGCGCCCGGTCGCTGACCGGCTCCCGCTACGGCGTCATCATCCTCCTGGACGCCGAAGGGCGGATACAGGACTTCGTGACCTCAGGCCTGACCCCGGAGGCCCACCGGCTGTTCATGGAGCTGCCCGACGGGGTGCGGTTCTTCGAGTACCTCAGCAGCATCCGGGAACCGCTCAGGCTCCGGGACTTCCACAGCTACATCAGGGAGTTGGGACTTCCCGAGTTCCGCCCGCCGATGGCCGTCAGCTCGCCCCTTCCCTTTCTGGCCGCTCCTCTCCGTCACCGGGGCGAGGACGTCGGAGCCATCTACGTCGGCGAGAAGGAGCGGGAGTTCACCCAGGAGGACGAGGAGACGTTGGTGATGTTCGCCTCCCAGGCGGCGCTGGTCATCGCCAACGCCCGCAGGCACCGGGAGGAGCAGCGGGTCAGGACCGACCTGGAGACCCTGGTGAACACCGCTCCGGTGGGTGTCCTGGTCTTCGACGCCAGGACGGGGAACCCGGTGTCCGTGAACCGGGAGGCGAGAAGGATCGTCAACGACCTGTGCGCGCCAAACGGCTCCGCAGAGCAACTGCTGGAGGTGCTGACCTTCCGGCGTGCCGACGGGCGTGAGATATCCCTGGAGGAGTTCCCCCTGGCCCAGGCGCTGCGCACCGGGGAGACGGTGCTCGCCGAGGAGATCGTCCTCCAGGCCCCCGACGGACGGTCTGTCACCACCCTGGTCAACGCCACCCCCATCCGCTCGGAGGAGGAGAAGGTCGAGTCGGTGGTCGTGACCCTGCAGGACATGACGCCGCTGGAGGAGCTGGAGCGCCTTCGGGCCGAGTTCCTCGGGATGGTGAGCCACGAGCTGAGGACGCCCCTGACCTCCATCAAGGGGTCGGCAGCCACCCTGATGGACGACTCTTCGGACCTAGACCCCGCCGAGATGGCGCAGTTCTTCCGGATCATCGACAACCAGGCGGACCACATGCGCGACCTGATCAGCGACCTGCTGGACGTGGCGCGCATCGAGACGGGCACGCTGCCGATGGACCCCGAACCGTCGCGGGTGGCCGTCCTGGTGGACGAGGCGAGGAACCGCTTCCAGAGCGGAGGGGGCAGGAACAACCTGCGCATGGACATCGCGCCCGACCTGCCGCAGGTCTTGGCCGATCGGCGGCGCATCGTCCAGGTGCTGGGCAACCTCCTGTCCAACGCGGCCAGGTACTCCCACGAATCGTCGGCCATCAGGATCACGGCGGTGCGGGAGGGTGTCCACGTGGCGGTCTCCGTCTCCGACGACGGTCTGGGGGTGACGGCCGAGCGGTTGCCACACCTCTTCAGAAAGTTCTCCCGGCTCGAAGGCGAGGAACGGGGCTGCGAGATCGGCGGTTCGGGCCTGGGGCTTGCCATCTGCAGGGGGATCGTGGAGGCCCACGGGGGCCGCATCTGGGCCGAGAGCGACGGACCGGGCCTCGGCAGCCGGTTCACCTTCACCGTCCCGGCGGTCGAGACAGCAGCGGCCCTCGCCGTTTCTCCGTCCTCCCGACGGCGGAGGGCCGGGACGGAGCGGACGAGGATTCTCTGCGTGGACGACGACCCCCAGACGCTGCGGTACGTCCGTGACGCGCTTACCAGGGCGGGCTACACGCCCATCATGACCGCCGACCCGGAGGATGTCCCCCGCCTGATGGAGGAGGAAGAGCCTCACCTGGTGCTGCTGGACATGTTGCTGCCGGGTTCAGACGGTATGGAGCTGATGCGGGATATCCGGGCGACGGCGGACGTGCCGGTCATCTTTCTGTCGGTCTACGGCCAGGACGAGGTGATCGCCAGGGCCTTCGACAAGGGAGCGGCGGACTACATCGTCAAGCCCTTCTCGCCCACGGAGCTGGCGGCCAGGATCAGGGCGGCCCTGCGCAGGCGGCTGCCGCCCGAACTGGTCGAGCCTTCCGAGCCCTACGTGTTGGGAGAGTTGACCATCGACTACGCCGAGCGCCAGGTGACCGTCGCCGAGCGTCCGGTGGCGCTTACCGGCATTGAGTACCGGATGCTGGTGGAGCTTTCGGTCAGCGCAGGCCGCGTGCTGACCAACGGCCAGCTGCTGCGACGGGTCTGGGGTCCGGACAAGACCGGAGGCTCCGGGCCGGTGCGCAACATCATCAAGAGGCTGCGCACCAAGCTGGGCGACGACGCCGGCAACCCCAGGTACATCATCAACGAGCCGCGCGTCGGTTACCGCTTGGGGAAGGGAGAGGAATCGGACGGTTGACGCCTTCACCACCGGGGGCTGGGCTTGTCTTCACAGGGGCGCAGCCTCGACAATTGCAGGACGGACTGTTCTAACGTCCTTCGCTGGGGCAGGAAGGGAACCGAGCCAGTCGGTGCGGAAGGCTATGCTGCAAAGGAACTTTCGTAGGTGAGACTCCATGAGATATCCCCTTTTGACAAAGACGACTAGTGGTCGAACATTGTTGAAATGAAGGTCTGAAAGGGCATATTCCTCCGAGAGGTTCAATCATACGATTGAATGGAGGAGGAATCAGCATGCCTACCAAGAAGTACCGTATCAGACTGACAACGGACGAACAGTAGGAACTCAAGGCGCTCGTCTCCCGTGGTCGGACCGCCGCGTACAAGCAGACGCATGCGCGCATCCTGCTGATGAGCGACGAGGCGAGGGAAGACGGAGGAATGAAGGACGCAGACATATCCGGCGCGCTCGGTGTGGGGCTGTCAATGGTCGAGCGAGTGCGCCGACGCTGTGTAGAGGAAGGCATCGAGTCGGCGTTGAACCGCAAAAAGCAACTGCGGCGCCGTCAGAAGAGACTGGACGGCGAGGGCGAAGCCAGGTTGATAGCGATGGCCTGTGGGGAACCGCCAGAGGGGCGTGCCAGCTGGACCCTGAAGCTGTTGGCTGACCAGTTGGTCGAGTGCGAGATAGTTGAGACCATCAGTACCGAGACGGTTCGGAGGGTGTTGAAAAAAACGAACTCAAGCCGTGGCTGAAGCAGAGTTGGTGCATCCCTCCCGGTCAGAGCGCGGACTTTGTGTGCGCGATAGAAGACGTGCTGGAGGTCTACCAACGGCCGTATGATGGGAATGAGGTTCCGGTGTGCATGGATGAGACGAGCAAACAGTTGGTCAAGGAGACGCGAGTGCCGCGTCCCTCAGCGCCCGGCGCGGTGTCGGCCTACGCCTACGAATACGAGCGCAATGGAGTGAGCAGTCTGTTCATGCTGTTCGCGCCCCTGGAAGGGAGGCGTCGAGTCGAGGTCAAGGAGCGTCGCACGAAGGTGGACTGGGCGCATGTGATACAGAAACTGGTCGACGAGGACTACCCTGACAGAGATCGGATTGTGCTGGTTATGGACAATCTCAACACCCACAAACTGTCATCGCTCTACGAGGCGTTCGAGCCTTCTGAGGCGAGGCGTATAGCTGAGCGTCTGGAGATACACTACACACCCAAACACGGGAGTTGGCTGAATATGGCGGAGATAGAGATCGGAGTGCTGGCTCGACAGTGCCTGGAGCGTCGCATTCCAGACAGGGAGACCCTGCGTGGCGAGGTAGAAACGTGGCAGAAGAGCCGCAATCGTGATGCGGTGCGCGTGAACTGGCGCTTCACCACCGAGGATGCCCGCATCAGGCTGAGGTCGCTATGTCCTTCAATACAAACATGTTGAACCACTAGGACACATCCGCAACGACCTGCTTCACAATGGCATCGCCAAACGGAAGGAAGCCGCAGGCTGCGAGATTCTTAGGTGGTTTAGCGAAGGCGAACGAGTTCAGGTGCGGCTGCGGCATGTTTTTGACTTCTTGAAGCAGATGGCATGGCTGGGCGAAGGCCCACCTCTCTTGGTTACGGAACAAGGAGGGGCAACCTCTTGGCGTATGGACAAAGAGAGAGAACCCGAGGAACCCCCGCCGGCCCTGATATCCGTCCGGCCCTTCATTGATCCTCGGCAACAAGACCAACGCTACCGCTACGGGGCCAGCGTGGTCTTCGAGAATGGGGTCTTCGGAACTACTCCCATGGGACCTGAGCGAGAGGAAAACGAGGCACAGGCGAAGGAGCGAAGCCGGAAGTGGATGAAGATGACGGTGAACGAGAGTGGAGACCTATATGTACCAGACTTGGGAACCGTACCCGCCGCCGAACTGTATCGAAGCTACCTGAAAGGGGAAGTAAGTCGAGGCCCGGGCATCCCGGGACCATGGATACAGTTTCGAGAGTGACCACCCAATGGGACAAGAGCAAGATCCTTCGCTCACATTCCTCCCAGCCACATCTCGAAGACGGTTCTGTCTACCATGCACGTTGGTGGGCCTGATAAGACTGAATTGCGAACTTTTCGCTGGGAGGTCTATATATAAGGATCAGGTCGGGAGCCCCCGGCTTAGCCCACGAGCCTCCGGCCCGCCAGGGTTGGAGGCTCGTTAGTTGTAAGGGATGATCGGCCCGACCTGCCATCCTCGACTTTGCCCACACCACCCTCAGTCCTAGCCCGCATTATCTTCGGTGCCCCCATTGAAGGCAACCGAAACCCGACTGCGTGACTGAAAGGATGCGGTGGCGACGACCGAAAGACTTCCCCTACGCAGCAGACAGAACCAGCGCCCTCGTACGCATCGGTCCCACGTTGCCGTAGCTCTCCACGCCCCAGATGCATCTCAGCAGAAACCTGTAGGCCACCCCTCGACTCCCCGTTCGCGGAAAGCTCGGCCAGCGTCCGTTACTCGATGACCATATCGCCCGCCACGGATGGTTCGGTGGCTCGACCAGGTGCCTGAGACGCTCACTTACGGATGGTGGCCCGGAGTCTTACCACCGGATCCGTAAGCGAGAAGGACTTGCAATCACATGATGCAGTATTTAGATGGGTACTTTGGGCGCGCACGAGCTATTGAGAGATATTCTCCGGGACCAGCGCCGCCAGTGCAACCGTAACCCTGGGAGGATTGTAGGGGGACTGGATATGGGCACAAGGAACCAAACCGGGCTACCTCGGGCAATCATCACCCTGATGACTGTCGTCACACTGTTGCTGACGGTCCTGCTGGTGTCGCCCGGGAACAGCCCTTTGTTCCCCGTTGGCACCGCGTCGGCCCACGACGCTCCCGACAATATCTGTGACCGTCCACAGGCGGTGCAGGACGCGATTCTCACCGCACTCGACAGGACGCACCTGAGCTGTGAGCAGGTGGAATTTCACAGTTCACTTCTCCCATCCATCACCGAACTGACCATCAGGGGAGTACAGCTGACCACGTTGCCAAGCGGGTCGTTCTATGGCCTCACCCGTCTGGAAAGACTGGAAATCAGCAGCTGTGGTTTGGACGAACTGCCGGAAGATATCTTCGATGGCCTGAGCAGCCTGGAGCTCCTCAATCTGTCGTCCAACGACCTGGAGGAGTTGCCAGAGGATATTTTCGATGGCCTGGACAACCTGGAAACACTTTACCTCAACCAGGATGAACTTACGGCACTGCACCAAGACGTGTTCGATGGCCTGAGCAGCCTGGAGAAGCTGAGCCTGGGTGACAACGAGCTGACCGCGCTGCCCGCCGACGTGTTTGAGGACGTGGACAGCCTCAAGGAACTGTACCTGGGATATAACGAACTGGGAACACTTCCGGTCAATGCGTTCGAAGATATCGCCGATACCCTGGATACCCTGGACGTGGGCTACAACGACCTGGCGCTTGGTGGACTGCCCAGCGATTTCTTCGCCTCCTTCACCAACCTTACATTCCTCAATCTGGAGGCCATTGGTAAAGACCTGGAAGGGGACACTGAAGGCACTATGACGTCCCTTGCCTATGATTGGTTCGACGATCTGACCAGTGCGGCGACGGTGGCGGTGGTGATGGGAGGGCTGTAGATGACCCCCTGGAGCACCGCGTCCAAGTCCAGCGTCTCGTTGATGTGCAGGCTGGCCTCGCTCAATCGGGAAAGCCGGTCTCGCAGGGCCTGTATCTCCAGGTCTCGTGGATCGTCTCGGTTCATTTCTCCGCCTCGTTTGGGGTTGCAGGAGACCAGCGTCTCCCCCTGCGGAGTCCCGGCCTGGATGAGGCCGGAATCGTCGCATTCGACCCAGTTATACCAGTCACGGCCCACAACTTACACCAACATCACGGAGAATAGCCGTTATCCTCACAACTATCTTATACCAATTCGTCATGACTGCGCCATAATCCTCTAAATGCAGCGCACATAGCAGAGACCACCCACCGTCATTCTGGCGAAGGCCGGAATCCAGAGTGTTTGGTCAGCGAGAATACGGTGGTATTAGCACGAATTGGTATTACACGGGGCTTGTGGAATGGAAACCGCGTCCAACGCAGCCATACCTGCCATGCAGGTCGAAACACGAGCGCGGGTTTGTACCCTGGTGCCGAATTTGGGAGTTGATCGGACGGATGGCGGAGATGCAGTTCACGGCGAAACGGCAGGCGCCCTGCTGACATTGAGAACAGGAGGTCGAAATGAAACTGAGAAACAGGTGGATCGTTACAGCCGTAGCAGTCATGATTTTGGCGACCCTACAGTCGCCACTGCCGCAACGGTACTGGCCGCGAATGAGGTCGACGGGATCTACGCCTATTGGACCACTTCCGCCACGGACATGCAGCTACACCCTGCCGCAGGCCCGGGCGCCAACACGCTGATGGAGACAGATGATGATCCTAGCCTGTGCACCGGGACCAAGCACTTCCGTCTCTACTGGCTGCCGCCCAGAGGGCCGGGGGAGATCTTGATGAATGCACAGGAGTGGGAGTCGGACATCACCCTCAGCGGCGGGGCCAGCAACGTCACGCACAGCTTCCACAACGATCCCGATTATACGAGACCCGAAATGCGAGGCAGCGTCCGGCTGGATAGCTTCAGCCACCTCAGCATCAAGGTGCGCGGAAAATTCAACGACGTATGGGCGGACTGGTCCAGCCCGAATGTGACTCTCTCCTGCCATCCCCAGGTCGGGGGACTCTAACCTCCGTCTGATGTCTTCTTCGTTTACTCCAGCCCGTTCTCGGGTCAATGAGTAGGCATGAGCCACCAGGGACTCGGTACATGAGGAAGGAGGTTACCAACTAACGTGAAGAGCACCAGCGCCCCTTGTCATTGATGGCGCTAGCCGTGCTGGTTGCACTGCTCCTTGTTGCTTGTGGCGGCGGGGACGCGGGGCTGTCCCGCGCCGAGGTTGAGGAGACCGTGCGTGGGGAGTTGGCTGACGCTCCCGCCCCGGCCCAACCGGAACCGGGACTCACTTCCGCCGATGTAGAGGATGCAATCTGTGCGGCGATGGCGGAGATGCCCCAGCCTGAATCGGGGCTGTCCCAAGAGGAGGTCGAGCGGGTAGTCGAAGCCGCCATCCGGGCGGCGATAGCAGACATGCCCCGTCCGGAACCTGGACTCACGGCCGCTGAAGCCGAGCGCATCGCCCGCAGCGTCGTCGCCTCTATCCCACCCACGTCAGCCCCCGTCGAGTACACCAAGTTCTTCGTAGAGAAGGCCATCAGCAGGTACGAGACCCAGGGACTCGACGCCACCCTCGCCTACTACAACCGCCCAGAGAGCATCGACGGCCAGTGGTATGTGTTCATCATAGACGAGAACGATAAGGTCATCGGGCATCCCGACGTCCAGCGCTTGGGGCTGGACGTGAAGGGCTGGGTGGGCACCGACGCCAACGGCTACAACTTCGGGCCGGACATGCTGTCTGCCACCGGGGAGGGCAAGTGGGTGTCCTACGTATTCAGAAATCCGGAGAGTGGCAGTCTCGGTTCAGACCACACCGGCACGTTGCAACTCAAGAACGCCTGGGTTGTGAGGCACGACGGGCTGCTGTTCGCCTCCGGCTGGTATATCAACGCCGACGAATTCGCCAAGTCCCTGGTGTTCGCCGCCGTCAACAAGTTCCGTTCGGCGGGACTGGAAGCGACGATCGCATACTTCACGGGGCCCGAGAGCGTCTATTCAGGACTGGCAGCGACTATCGACTACTACAACAGCGCCGAGACCGTTGAAGGGGAATGGTTCGCGTTCATAGCCGACAGCGGCGGCAAAATCGTAGACCACTACGACAAAGCACTGGTGGGAACGGACCTCAAAGACCTGCTCGGTACGGACATGTTCGAGGCCACCGCAGAGGGCAACTGGGTGACCACGGAGGATGTGCGCGTTTGGGTGGTCAGCGACGGTGGGATGACGTTCGGCTCCGGCTGGCATCGCGGTCACGACGAAGCGGGTAGCTGAGCGGAGGGGGATCCGTCGCTCGGTCTTCTGGGCAACAAAAAAAGGCCCCATACATGGATGGGCGGTCGGGCTGAAACGCAAAAAGGGCCGCATACATGGTTACGCAGGGGGAGGCCATCGCTGACGTAGCGACGACCTCCCCCTGTGTGTTGCGGCCTAGCGTCCCGCGCCGACCGGCTCTTTCTCCCGCTCCTGTTCCACAGTCAGCGCCCACTCGAACATCGAGAGGGTGGCGGGCTGAGCCTTGCGGCTCCGGCCCTTCGGCTTCACCGGCTCCTCGGCCATGAACTTCGTGTGGGAGAACAGCGTCGGCGGAGGTCGAGGAGTTATGAATTCAGTCTTATTAGGTCGGAATAAAGTGGGGGATAGAGGACTCGAACCTCTGACCTTCTGTGTGTAAGACAGACGCTCTAACCAGCTGAGCTAACCCCCCGTGGGGAGAACGACAGTGTTTTAGGTGGGACGCGGCGTTTTATTTCGTTGTATGGGCAAGGAGACTTGTGGCGCGCTTGGCGGGACTCGAACCCACGGCCTCATCCTCCGCAGGGATGCGCTCTATCCATCTGAGCTACAAGCGCGTGTCTCTAAAACCGCCCACTATGCTTCATGGGCCCATTGTCGGGCGTGGACTATTGCGTTACTCGTTGGTGCCGAAGGAGGGACTCGAACCCACACGCCCTTTTCGGGCACTACATCCTGAATGTAGCGCGTCTACCAATTCCGCCACTTCGGCATGTTCTCGGTGTTCGCTCGACTCCTTCGATCCTCGCTCACCCGTCTGGTGGGCGGTCGAGGGGTCGAACCTCGGACCTCTTGCGTGTGAAGCAAGCGCTCTGACCACTGAGCTAACCGCCCGATTCCTCGCGTTGCACCCGATCCGACCGTTCTTAAAACTCCGTGCGAGCGACCCAGTCGTTCCGATGGTGGCAACGACTGGACTCGAACCAGTGACCTAGCGCTTATGAAGCGCCCGCTCTAACCGACTGAGCTACGTTGCCAAATCGTAGGTCAACTATATAGGAGCGGCGCTTCGAGTGTCAATTACGAGGCGGGCGTCGAAACACCACGAACCGCATGGCTGACGGCGGGACGCCCATCTCGGCTCGCGCACCCGGTGGCAGTTCGGCTACCGATGAAACGAAGGGCAACTACTTGTCCGACATCAAGACTCCGGCGTTCGCCCAGTCGGCCTTTTCGATGTCGGCAAAGATGACCTGAACTCCCTCAGGCCTTGCGCCGGCGATGTCCACGATCGCGTCCGTGACCGCCTTCGCTATTTTCGTCTTCTGCTCCTTCGACCTGCCGGAGAGCAGTTGAATTGTTACTACGGGCATTGCCTCCCTCCGCATCTTAAGGTTGGACGGCATTGTAGCAGTCGTCGCGCTGCAAGTTCAATTGTGGTGGGCCGATTGAACCTGTTTCAATTTAGTAGGAGGCCATCAGCTTTGGACTTGTCCTAGAAGGAGTACAAAACTTCAGGAGTAGTCCAGAACCGATGGCGGTATTCAGCGTAGCCCAAACCAACAAGGAAGACCAGATAGTCGCAGACACGAACTGGGAGCAGGAGAGTTATCGGGAAGGATGCGCCTATCCTCGTGAGCAAGCCAGAGTCAGGTTGAAGGCACTGGATGATGAGTTGCTGAGGCGCAAGCCTAAGAGGGTGTGTGAGAAGTCTTGGACATGTATTAGAATGGAGGTATGAAACGCAAACCATACCCCAGCGACCTGACCGACGAACAGTGGGATGTTCTGGCTTCCCTACTCCCATCAGCCAAGACCGGGGGAAGGCCACGTACTGTAGACCTACGGGAGGTCGTCAACGGCATTGTGTACGTTCTGCGCAACGGCTGCACGTGGCGAGCCATGCCGCATGACCTCCCGCCTTGGGGCACCGTGTGGTGGTATTTTCGGGAATGGAGACAGGATGGTACATGGGAACGAGTCCATGAGGCCCTGCGGCCCAAGGTTCGGAAGGCCGAAGGCAGCAACCCAACACCTAGCGCGGCCATCATAGACAGCCAGTCTGTTAAGACGACGGAAAAAGGGGGCCTCGTGGCTATGACGCTGGCAAGAAGGTCAACGGTCGAAAGCGACACATCATTGTAGATACCATGGGGTTGCTGCTGGCGGTGGTGGTGCATCCTGCCAATATCCAGGATAGAGATGGAGCGAAGCTGGTCATCGATAAATTGATAGGGCGGTTTCCCCGCATGAGGTTGGTCTGGGCCGATGCTGGCTATGCTGGAAAGCTGATCGAGTGGGTCTGGGCCCTGACAGGCTGGGCGCTCGAGATTGTCAAGCGCCCCAGGGACAGCCACCACTTTCAGGTGCTGCCGCGAAGATGGGTGGTCGAACGAACATTCGCGTGGCTCAGCAGGTGCCGTCGGCTGAGCAAGAGCCTGCCCCGTACTTGATACGGGGACTACGAAGCTCTGTCCGATACAACCGAGGCCTGGATCCACATAGCTATGATTCATCTAATGCTCCGACGCTTAGCACCAACCTAATTTGAACTTCTCACACACCCTCTTACAGAAATCGGAATTTCAGGTTGGGAACTGCTTCATGGTTCGAGTCCAGTTAGGTGGGCCAGAGTGTACTGTACTGCGAACTTTTCGGTGGGTTGTCCGAATATAGGTAGCCTGCCGGTCACTCCTAGCTTAAGCTAACGACTCCTGGCCCAACTGGATATGAAGAAGCCCACACATATGGATAGGCAGGGGCAGCTACCGTCTTCAAACGATGGCTGCCCCTGTAGTTTTCTGCGACCAGCGACCGGCGCTGACCAACTCCTCTTCTCTCTCTCCAGGCCCAACTCCCACTGACCCATTGCAGGTTTTCGAATCCATTGTCAAATATGATATAATATATCATGTGCTAGGTAGTGTTGACATTCTGTCATTCTGAACGTAGCAGAGCGGAGTGAAGAATCTAAAATCATCGCGCAAGCACAAACTTTTAGATTCCACGCTTCACTCGCAATGACAAGGAAAAGCGGAATAACGTGAAATGTCAACACTACCTAGTGTGAGACGCTGTTAGCATTCCATTTGGTGATTGTCGTGGTCCAGCCTTAACGGATGCCACAGGGAGGCGAAGATAAGAGGGCAAGACCGAGATCTGTATGGCTTCGCAGAAGAGGTCTTGACATGAATCAGTTCACCGGCATTTTCTGGCTTACGCGAAGCCTCGGGTGAGGTAAGATAACTTCCGATACAACGGGCGTCGGTTTGCCATCTACACGATGCTTGGTCGGAACGAATTCACCATCACAGTGAGTCTATCGACAGGGAGGATGCTTGGATGAGAGTACGTAGTCTTCATTTGCTGGTTGCAGGACTGGTGTTGACAGTGGCAACTGTATTGGGAACAGGAATCGTTCTGGCCGATTGGGATGTAGATGATCGCCTGTGGGCCAATAGTTGTAACGGAGCGGAAAAGGACCCGGTAAACATCATGTTTCGCGGGGACGGCTCTATGTCGGATGCATTATCCGAATGGGATCACCACATGCCCTATTGGGATGATGTGCAGTCTGACAGCACTTTGTACTTTAAGGTGCACGGCACCTGTACGGCACGAGAGGATAAGCGCATGGACCCTGATTGGTGGTTCATCCGCGATCATGCACGCTTTGTAGATGGCGATTATGATCAGACCGAAGAGGACTGGAGTGCAGCCGCTGCTCATCATGATACGTGCCTTCCTCATATTGGAGTCGAATTCGATGACAAACGGGACAAGGCACGTACTGGTTTCATAAACGGAGGCCATTACACAGAACTTCGGTCCACCTTCTCTTCAGGCTCTGTATATGTCGTCTGCCTTGGTAATGGCTGGTATGAGAGCTGGGACGGGGATGTGGCTTGGATTTCCATTCCAGGCACCGCTCACTGAGCGCAATAGGAGGTCATGCTAATGATTGACACAATTCGTAGTTCCAGGAACATACTCATACTCGCCGGAGTGCTGTTGATTGCAGTCTTACTCACTACGGGAATTGTGATCGCCCAGCGAACAGCGGGAGTATCAGATACGGCCAAGGAATTGGCCGGCCTCGAAGGTATTGTGCACATTGTAGCTGAACAGAGTTTTGGTCAGTTTACTGGTACTGCTGTCTCTGAGGCTTGGGTTGACGCTGCCGGCGACAGGGCGAAGTATGTCACCTTCGATGCAGATGGTAATCCCGTAATGGAAATTGTTATAGACGGCACCGAACGGACCGCCTATAACTTCCAAGATGGAGTTGCTACGAAACGAGTAGGG
Source organism: Dehalococcoidia bacterium (assembly GCA_965247555.1). Lineage (GTDB taxonomy): Bacteria > Chloroflexota > Dehalococcoidia > Lucifugimonadales > VXLM01 > VXLM01. Next base: position 2,387,710 of record CBDFHR010000009.1, read on the forward strand.
ACCAACCCGGACGATCCGATTCTCCGTTCCATCATAGTTGACTTGTGGTACTTCGGCGCCAAATATCGGCTGGGGCAGGTTGAGGTCCTGAATGAAGAAACTGAAGTCCGCGATGACACGGCTTTGGATGGAATCCCAGCGATTGAAGTTCGAGCTTCCGTTTCTGGACCGGCTTCGAGCGTTGTCGCGTCACTCGACAGAGAGACCTTACTGCCTCTTGAAGAAGAATACTACGACAGCGACGGTAACGTCATTGCATCGAGATCAACCAGATATTCGCTTGTTGAGACGTTTGACATTGCTGACCCGGATATGTTTGTGTCTTCCGCGGGTTCCGATAGGGTCTACGAAGCACGAACCCGTATGACGGTTGCACAAGCACGAGACTTTCAGGGTTTTGACATCTATTACGTAGGCGAGGCAGTAGACGACCGTAGGGTCTTCTGGATACAACACGACAAGCGTTTTGGCGTGTACCCTGAACAGATCGGGTTACTAAACGTCGTGTTAGTTCACTACACGCCCGGTGGCGCGGCTCCGAGTCATGGGGCCGAATCAACTACGCTCGTTCGCACGGAGCGAGCGACGTCCGAAGATATGAGGGGTTGGGAACAGAAGAGGCGGGAGATCCACGACGGCGTGGTCCGCGAACTCGGTGAGACGGACTTCCGCTTAGAACTCCTTAGAGGGGATGTGCTTGTTACTCTACGAGCGTCTTCCGAGGCCCAATTAGCGGTTATGCGCAGCCAATTGGTCAAACTCAATTAGAAAAGGGGCGCGGATTCTGGAAGTAAGGAACCCTCCACTGATACACTACCCGGCTAGCCACGGAGTTGGGCATGAATATGGACTCGCCAGACGAAACAATTCGCGTCTGAAGACCGATCTCCAAGCTGATAAGACAAGGGAGAAACCGCACCGGGTAGCAATTGTTGACTGTCCACGCAAACAAGAACCAAGTCTCTATACTTAGCGAAAGGTGGCACTTGGATGAATAAGAAATCCCTTCTCGCGGTCATGACTATCGTATTGCTGGCGATTGTAGGAACAACGGCAGTAATAGCCCAGAGAGCAGATGAACCGCCGCCGGACTTAGACGTTGTAGATCTAGACCAGATCAAAGAGGATGTGATCAGGGACCTGTTCGACAGTACTGGCAAAATGATAAATCCGGATCGACAGCTAGCCGATGTGGCGAGGGGTCACGAAGGGGGATTCGGAGGCTACTACTTCCACAAAACTGACAAGAGCATCGTCTACGTCTACATGCTGGACGTGACCAAAACGGCCGCTGCGGAAGCGGCCTTCCGCGCAGCGTATCACGGCAGTCACGAGGTCGCCCAGATAATCCCCGTCCAAGGTGACTACTCTTTCGACCAGTTGGTGGAATGGTTCTACATCCTCGACAGAGCTTTGATCGAGAGCGGTATACCCCCAGCCAGGGCATCGGTGCGAGAGATCGACAACCGCATCCGGATTGGACTGTTCGATGCGGATCAAATCGACGACGCTCTCCAGGTAATGGAAAGGCTCGGGATTCCCGAAGGGGCTGTAGTACTTGGAGAAGACTACCTAAGGCTGCTCGCGGACAAAGACAGCGTGAGGGCAAAGTGGCGTCCTCTTGTGGGCGGGATCCAGCATGAAGAGGGTTAGTATACGGGCACCTGCACAATCGGCTTTGTTACAGAGCGAGACGATGTTGAGGGGTTAGTTATAGCGTCGCACTGCACAAACGAAGACGGGGACGTAGGTGGCCTTGATGATGCGAATGTCCATCAGCCGAACGAGCCTCGATACATGCGGCCAAGGAGATGGCGGAAAAGCTGGCCGAAGTGGAATCGCGAGAGGCCGCCAGAAAATTAATTGGAGCCATTGAACATCCGAAGAGGCGAGACTTCCTAGTACGTATTGCACAAGAAGCTGGCGTTAGAATAGGGACAAAAGACAGCGTCGCAAGGATTGAACAAAAGCTTATCCAAGCAACGGTAGGCTCGAAACTACGCTCTCGAGCATTCAAGGAAGTCTCATTCTGAGAGGCAACGTTGCTGTTTCCTTGGCACACCTTCCGCTGCTATTGAACTGGCCTTCTTGAATTGGTGACATATATCGTCCCAGAAAGCGCACCGGCATAGCGATTATCCACCAGGAACTGTAGAAGCTCCTTCTGTTCTCGACGCGCTGGCGGCCACACGATCCTCTCACCCTCAACCTCAATGGAGAGAAGAGTCTGGCTCGCGGCCTGTTGGATTCTCGTGGCTGGATACTTGTCAAGCGTTCGGTCCGACAGGACTTGGTTGATCATTTTTCGCATTTGCTGGTCAGACTCCTCCAACAACTGATCCACACTGTCCACCTTGACAGCCTGATGCTGTCCAAAGCCTTGGACCTCCTTGTCGGTGGCAGCCCTGTAGATGTCTGTGAGGTTGAAGATCGTCCTTAGATTACTCCAACTCCTGAACTTCAACTGCCCTTCGACCAACACACAAGTTAGCGAGGAAGGCATCACAAAGGCGGCCTCAGAAATCCTACGAAACGTATTCCCAGATAACAGCACAGCCCATTTGTGTTCCAACATCTGGCGGCGAGTGAACTGTTGAATAAGTATTGCCTCTTGACCGCCCATCCGCTTGACGCAGAAGAGCGCCCTGATGCCCTCTTCTCCGAATCGGTCCGTTTCTATCGTCGGAATGCTGATGGGATTTGCACTAGCCGCGGCTATAAGGACTGAAGTCTCCTGAGGGGCGTCGATGAACATCAACTGATCCGCGTCAGGTTTCCAGGTCCCTTCAAAGGGGAGTTTTTCAGTGATCCCCTTTGAGAAAGTCGCCTCTTGACTGTCGAACATGTCGGCGATATCTTCTTGAAGCTGCGCGTTCAAGGGAACGCGCTTTACGACAAGACCATCTTCGTTACGGCAAACAGCGAACAGGTTTCGATCCAAGATCATTAGCCTCCCACATCTACGAGTATGTAGTCTGTCAGCTGAACGACTGTAAACGATCGGTTGACGTTCTTTGGTTTCTCTCTAGTGACCAGTGTATATGTGATGCCCTCTTTGGTGCCCACCTTAAACGAGTGCCACTTCAGGAGGCTTAGTACTGGATTGACAGGGTAGCTGTTACTGAGTGACAGCAACGTGACGATAATGCCCACAGTCGCTGTCCAAATCGGCCAGCTGAAGTCGGATAGACTCAATCGAAGCAGCGGGGTCAAATACACGATGAGAATGGCCATGTTCTCTCTGTCGGCCGGCTCAGCTGATTTAGGCGAGATAGGAAATCGTTCGAGTTGACGTGAAGCATAGGCGAAGAGGAAGAACCCGCCACTCGCCAGAACGATTCCACTAGCCCCCAGTATCAACGACAACCATAGCTCCCTTTCAAGCCACGCAATCATCGCCATCACAAGGACGACCGGAGCTACAGCCGTTAGTGTCAGTAGTAGCTTAGCTACGAAGCTCAGCAAAGTAGTCTTATCCAGAGTTTTGCGGTTGGCGCGCTGACACGCACTCCCAATGGACATCTCAGTTCCACCAGAATACCCCTACAGCACCTCAAGTTGCATTATGCGTGGTAATGGCTGAGTGGGCAAGAAAATGAAATTGTCTGTGGAATCCTCTGCGCTGCGCCTTCATGGTGTGTGACTGAACGGCTGTTCATGCACGCTTGCCGACAGTTTCTCTCTTGACGTCCATCTTGTACCGGCAAGATGGCTTGGACCCGTACTCTGTGCAGCCCCAGAAAGGACCAAACCTGCCGTCTATCACCCGGAGCACGCCCAAGCCGCACCTGGGACAGACGGTCGGAGGACGACGGCAAGCCCGGTTCGTACACGAGGCCACACGCCCTCCGACCAGTGCGTACCCCATCTCGCAGTTCGGACAGCGGGGCGCTCGGTGTTCACAGCTCGAGTCGGAACAGATCAGATGCCTCGGGCTCTGTGAGGGGCGTAGGCGACCCCTGCGGCAACGTGGACACTCCAGAGCGAGTTCGCCGATCTGCCGCAACTCGCTGGGCTCCCTCAGCAGCTCCATCACAAACGTGGATGGCCGCACGGGGTCCGTCACCAGGTATGCGCCATGCCGCACGCGCGTCATCGCCACGTAGAAGAGACGCCTTTCCTCTGCAAACGGGTAAGCTCCTCCGGAGACCGGGGGCAGCACGAGCTCCAGCAGCGGATCGTCCTCGACCTTGGAGGGGAACCCCCAACGGCCGTCCTTGAGGTTAAGCACGATCACGTAGTCAGCTTCACGCCCCTTCGCCCCGTGAACGGTGCTGAACTCAACCCGCAGCGACCCAATCCATCTCCGCGGTGGGACTGCCTCTCGACTCTGGCGGTAGCGCCCAAGCACGAGAACGGACCGGCGCTCGCCTCGTGCGTTTGCCTCGATGTCTCGCAACGCACGCGCCACGCCCCCGGCGAGACTGAAGTCGGCAACAATGGTGACGCCGTCGTCTCCGGCTCCGCTCGCTGGTCGCAGCGGTCTCTGAGTCTGCTCCGGGTTCCGCTTCACGAACGCAGTGGACGGTTCGAGTATGCCGTCGCCGAAGTGGAAAGTCTGGCTCAGCGTTCGCTCCTGTACGTGGCCAAGCAGGTCGCCGCACTCATGCACGAGCCTGACGTCGCTCCCCGCGAATCTGTAGATCGATTGCCAGTCGTCCCCTACCAGGAAGTAAGCCGTGTCCGGGCGTCCGAGAGCCTCAAGGAGCGCCATCCTCCCTGCGGATATGTCCTGAAACTCGTCCACCAACACGTACCGGTACTTCGGCTTCCATCTACCCTCGCGGATGTGACGTGCGGCGCGGTTGATGAGGTCATGGAAGTCCAGGGCCTCCGGGAAGTCGGTCCGGTGGAGGCCGGTCTGAACCAACCTGGGATAGCAGATAGGCATGTCGATGCCCTCCTTAACCCTATTGGCCACCGACGCCTCTCGCCACTCCGGGACACCGCCTCGGACTTCATCACCGACACGCGGGAACCGTGTCGGTGATGAAGTCGTCTATCCTCTCGGTGATGTCCATGGCACAGGCGTGGGTGGAGTAGGCCAGCGCCCGGCGTCTCTCCACCCGCTCCGCTCGGTGGCCACCAAGTCGATGAGCGCCTGCTCATTGGGATAGACCCGCTCCTCTGAAATGAGCGGCACCTGGACGATGATGTCGCCGCTCCTGAGGAACTCTCCCAGGAGGGCAGCACTAGGGCCTGACTAAAAGTCCAGAACGAACCTCAGCGTAAAAGTTCTTGATTTCGTCAAGTCTGGTGGGCCAACCTGGACTCGAACCAGGGACCTCAGTCTTATCAGGACTGCGCTCTAACCAGCTGAGCTATTGGCCCAAAAGCTACACGGGGTAGGGGATGGCATTATATCACAAACCAAAACGTCGGGCGGCTGTCACTCCAGGGCAAGCATATTGTGACGAGTACAAGAGGAGATCCAGTAGACAGAGATCTTTGAAATGAAGGGTAGTCGGGATTGGGGTGACCTCGCGGAAAGTCAAAAGGGCATGCGACCACGCATCAAACTGAAACTTTGATACCCATCAATTCTGTCGTGTTGGTCTACTAGCATGAGTGGGTGGGATGGTACGAAGACTACCTGCTCTTGGTGCTCGCTCAGTGAAATGGGATTGCCTTGGGGTGGTGGAGAATCGGTCTCGACGGACTGCTGAGCAAGCTTTATGATGAGCGCGGAAAGCCACTTCTTTGAACTGATCTCAGCTATCTCCGATTCTAAGGGCGGTTCTCCCTCCTCACAATCTCCCTGGCAATTCCAACACTCTCTGAAACAGTCCCGTCGCGCCCACCATCAGCGGCACACTCCGGGCGCACGAGAACCTGGCAACGGACAAGTCTGGCATCGTCGATGAGAACGGTCTGTACGCCGTGCACTTCAGATACCAATGGATCTCGAGCGACGGAACGGCGGTGACCGGCTACAAGGTGTAGTAGAAGCCGGCCTCGGACAGTTGAGACTCTGGGACGGTTGCAACGGCGGTTACCACCGGGACTTTCCACACCCTCAAGCGTCTGAGTGCCGGTTCGGGGTATGTCGTCCGCGTCGTTGCGACAAATTCAGTTGGGGATGGTTCGGCTTCCGCCGAGACGACCGCGGAGGTCGACCCAAATCCTGACCGCCCAGTTTCGGGACCTGCCGGGCAGACCGTCGTACAACCGCTCGAACTTCCTGTCGGAGAGACGCGGCTCGCGGAAGAAACCCTCCCGGTCCCTGACGTACCGTTCCAGCCCCGGCCCGATATAACGCAGTTCCAGCTTGTTGCCACCTGTGGTGACGTACTTCTTCGCATCGACCAGACCTGTCGTGTCGGACTCGATGCGGCGAACCACCTCTGCGAAGTGATCGAGCGGGTAGAACCCTCGAATTATCACCGCTGAGTGCTCAAGATCGGCCATCTGCTGGAGGATGTTCGGGTAGTCGAGCGCGACGGCGTCCGGGGCGGTTACTACGATGTTCCAGGTGTCCTCGTTCATCGGTCGCCCTCCGCAGTTTGTGCGATCATCCTGCACACAACGGCGAGTTTGCAGGCCTTGCGGAAGCCAGAGGAAAGGAAGTACGAACGACCGAGCTACCCCAGCGCCTCATCGACCTGCAAGCGCAGGCCTTCCACGCTCTCGGACACGATGTCCTGTCCACGAGACAGCACACGCTGTTGCCCGTATCCACCTGCGTGAGGCTTCGTAAAGACCGTGACGGTTCCAGCTTGGACGTCCACCAACCACGATTCCAGGATGCCTGTCGTCCCGTATAGCGGCAACTTCTCGTCGCGGTCATAGCTCAGCGATGTGTCCGCAACCTCAATTGCCAGTAGCACGTCGTCGGGCGTCGGGTGTTGGCGGGCGTAGTAGTCGTCTCTAAGACGCAGGACAGTTACGTCCGGCTGCGGCTCGTTGAAGTCGTCCAAGCGGATGGGGTTCTGTATCGCGACGACCGCTCTACCTTGCAGCTTGGCTGCCAAGACCGCATTGAGTCGGTTAACGATGCTCGCATGAGGTGGATGAATAGGTGGCATTCGCCTTATCTCCCCGTCGACCAGTTCCACGCGGACGTCGGGGGGCAAGATTCCTACCTCACCCATGCGGTGATACTCTTCTGCTGTGAACCGGTAAGTCTGTTGAGCTACAACCATAGGCCGATTATACCATCTTGATTGAGCGCGGACGGCACGACCGTCTAACGCCCCGCGCGCTCGACCAGCAGGTGAAAGAGGTTATCGAAGTTTGGCGGGACCTCGCGGGGACGGTCGGGCCGGAACTGGACGCCGATCACGAGCGAGTAGTCCGGGCTCTCGACCGCCTCAATGATTCCGTCCTCGACCGAATACGCGGCGGTCATCAGATCGGGGGACCGCTGGGCGTCCCGCATTCCCATGCGGTGCAGGCTGTTGACTCGCACAAAGCCGCCCGCTCCGACGATGGACGCCAGCTTGCTCCCCGGAGCAACATAGATGTGGTGACGGGTTGAGCCGTCTTCGTCTCCCTCGTGGCCGGTCACGGGCAGTGGTGCCTGTCCCCCCATCGCCATGTTGAGCGAGTGCATCCCATCCCCGACGGCGATAACGGGCAGATCGAAGTCGAGCACCGTGGGCAGGAGGCGCGTCATCGTATCTCTGAGCACCAGAGATGCGCCGTTATCAAAGCCGGCCGGAGCGTTCCCCAACAGAAGCCCGCCGACGAGTCCAAGCTGATCGTGACGCTCGATCGAGTCGGGCGTGATGAGGAGCGGAACGCCACCACAACGACTGATGAGGTCACAGTAGAGCCGACCATCATTCTCAGAGCCGGCGGTAATGGCTATTACGGGTTGACTAGGCACGAAAGGAGGAAAATCACGTGGTTTCAACCATTGTACAGGAACTCACTGAGTCCTTTTGCCGGAGGCCCATTCAGTGCAGAGGAACCGCATCTACCCGTACCGAGAGTCAAGCCTCGCTCACGAGGCAGATGATGTGGGGCCGACAACGTTACCATGACAACAAGGCCCTTTCCAAAAGTGTTGCATTCTGTTGCATTTGTTGCATTTTCGCTCGTTATTGTCAAGTTCGACCTGTATGGGACTGAAAACAGTCAGTTGGGGACAAGATGAAACTGACCTCCCGCAGAGAGAGGCCCAGCACCCAGAACCTAATGCCCAGTATCCGGATTCCTACCGCTTCGGTATGTTGAGGCTTGGAGTCGGACTGGCGTCGGGGGAGCCCGCAATCATGCCTTCAAGAAGCTCGACGACACCCTCGACCGTCTTCTCGCTGAGCTGACGCCCCTTGTCGGCGGTGGCGGAGGCGGCCCCTTCGTCCTCCGAGTGCGGGATATCCTCGACGCGCACGTTCTCCGGGAAGAGGTGCATGGCCATGGAGGTCTCGAACTCGCGGGCGTGGCTTGGGTAGCCGGGCATGGACTGTATGGAGTTGACGATATCGTGGGTCAATACGTCCCAGTAGTTGTGGAACCGCAGATCGATGTCGCCGTGCTCACGCTCGAAATACATCTGCCACTGGCTCATGACACCGTAGATCGGGCGGCGGTTGCCCCCGTGTCCGTTCAGGATGAGGACCTTGCTGATGCCGTGTCGCATCAGCGTCTCCACCGTGTCGAAAACGACGGCCAGCCATGTACTCGGCTTCACGGTCAGGGTGCCGACGGAGTGCATGTGGTGCTCGGCGATGCCGACGTTTATGGGCACGGCCAACACGACCTGCGGGTACAGCCGCTCGGCGGCCATCTCCGCAACGCGCGTGCTGCTCGCGATATCCTGCTCGAATGCGAGGTGTTCGAGGTGCTGCTCGATGCTCCCCGTTGCTACGACGGCAACGTCGAACTTGCCCGCCTCGCGCGCGTGCCTGAACTCGCGCCGCGTGAACTTCTGCAATCGGAACTCGTTAGGAAGGGCCATGGTTTCTCCTCCGCGAGAATGTTACACCGAACGCTGTCTAGGATACACCGGGCGAGGGGAAGGGGTGAGGCTTTCCTCATCCGTTCTCTTCCATATTCTTGAGCTCGGCGAGCGCGGCCTCGATTTCGTCCTTGTCGTGCCCCAACTCAAGGGCCTTGTTTAAGTCTGCTCGCGCTTTCGTCACGTCGCCAAGTGACAAATAGGCCCACCCCCGTCTGTAATTCGAATAGGAATCGTTCTCATCGAGATCAATAGCGGCATCGTAGTCTTCGATAGCCCTGTCATATTCGCCCTTGTTGTAGTAGGCGTCCCCGCGGTCAACGTATGTTTGGGCGTAATCAGGATTGCGATCGATGGCAGTGCTGTAGTCTTGAATTGCCCTGCCATATTCGCCCTTGTTGTAGTAGGCCGCCCCCCGGCCTCTATAGGCAACAGTATATGGTCGGATCGCGATGGCCCTGTCAAAGTCTTGAATGGCCCTGTCGTATTCCCCCTTTGTATTGTAGATATCTCCACGATTGCCGTACGCCCACCGAAAATTCGGATTCAGACGTATGACCTTGTCGTAGTCTGCAATTGCCTTATCATGTTCGTCCGCAAGATAATGCATATACCCTCGGATGTTGTAAGCATGAACATGGTTTGGATCGAGAAGGATGACCATGTCATAATCTTCGATCGACTTGTCGTCCTCGCCCTTCTGTACGTAGGCAGACGCGCGGTCGTAATATATTTCTGGGTTGCCAGGATCGAGGCTGATCGCTGCGTCGAGGTCCTGAATCGCTTTATCAGGGTCACGCCTGAACCTATAGGCCTTCGCTCGAGCGATGTACGACTCTGTATCCTTGGGATCAAGGTGGATAGCTTCGCTTAGGAGTTGAATTGCCGTGTCGTAGTCTTGTCTCGCTCTATCCAGTTGCTTCCAACGATAGTAGGCATCTCCTCGACCTATGTATGCGTTCGCGTTAGACGGATCGAGGTCAGTGGCCTTCGCGAAGTCTGCCATCGCTTGTTCAATAAAGCCTTCAACTGTGTCCGGCCAGCTATAGTAGTACATGGCCGTGTATGCGACTCCTCGCCTCACGTAGGCGTCGACGCTCGTGGAGTCTCCTTGGATGTACTCGTTCAACGTCTCAACAGCGTTTTCGATCATCGCCTCACGACCGGTGGGGTTCAGCTCGGCTAAAAGCCTGTACTCACTGAAGGTGAAGGGCAAGTCTCGCCATTGTTGGGAAGCAGGGGTAGGAGTCGTCGTTGCGGGTATCGGCGTGGCAGGCGCAGGTGTCGGCGTTGGGTCATCGCCGCATGCGGCCATTACCACAGCTGCTGCGATACCTGCCAGCATTGCGCCAATCCGCAGAGCCGAACCAAGGCGCAAGCTCCTCATAGCGAGCATAGTTGGCCCCCTTATGCGCTATCCGTCATCCGCTATCGTCCAGCTTCTTGAGCGCCGTCTCGACTTCGTCTCGGTCGTGTCCTAGTTCGAGTGCCTTGTTGAAATCCTCCCTCGCCTTGGACGCATCGCCAAGCGACGAGTGGGCCAACCCTCTTCCGTAATACGCGCCGGAGTTGTTCGCATCAAGGCCGATGGCGGTATCGAAGTCTTCAATAGCCTTGTCAAAGTCGCCCTTCATGTAGTAGGCCTTCCCTCGCCCGATGTAACCGTTGAGGAAGTTCGGAGCGCCCTCAATAACGACACCAAAGTCTTGAATCGATCTGTCATATTCACCTAGGTACAAATAGGCCCGTCCTCTGCCAGAGTACGCAGCGGGGTATGGACTAATCTCGAGGGCTTTATCAAAGTCCTGAATAGCCTTTTCGTACTCACCCATCTCACCGTAGGCATTTCCTCGATTGCCATACGCCCAACGGAAATCCGGATTCAGACTGATGGCCTTGTCGAGGTCTTCAATTGCCTTGTCATGCTCCCCCACACGAGCGTAATTGATTGCTCGAAGATTATATGCATGAACGAAGTTTGGATCGAGAAGAATGACCTTGCCATAATCTTCGATCGCCTTGCCGTTCCCGCCTGTCACCAAGTAGGCCGATCCTCGAGCGAAATAGGCTAGAGAGTTGCCTGGGTCGAGCGTGACCGCCGCGTCGAGGTCCTCAATCGCTTTGTCAGGGTTGCGGGTAAGTCGATAAACGTTCGCGCGATGAATGTATGCCTCTACGTCGCTGGAATCGAGACTGATAGCTTTGTTGAGTAGTTCCAGCGCCGTTTGGAAGTCTGCGTTGGCCTTCTCACGCTCTTCCTTTAGTTCGTAAGCGTAGCCTCGACCGATATACGCATCGACGTTGTTCGGATCGAGGTCAATGGCCCTAGTGAAGTCGTCAGCCGCTTGTTCAAAAGAGCCCTGGTCTCTGTCGGGCGGCCTACCGCTATAGACGTACATGGCCGTGTAGACGGCTCCACGCCTCACGTAGGCGTCGACGTTGGTGGAGTCTTTTGCGATGTCCTCGCTCAAGATCGCAATTGCCGATTCGAACATTGACTCGCGGCCGGCGGGGTCCTCTTCGGCCAGGCGCCTGTAGTCATCAACGCTCGATGGCGGGGCTTGCGATAGCAGGATAGTAGCTGCGGGCGCCGGCGTTGGGTCGTCGCCGCATGCGACCAGCACGGCGGCAAACGCCAAGCAGGTCAGAGCCGTGTTGATGCCGAGAAGCCGTCCTAAGGTGAACTGCACGACTCGTACTCCGTCTGCCAGACGCTATCGTCGTTGAGGGTGAACTTCACGTAGTTGTACTCGTCCAAAGCCTTAGCCAGAGTGTGCCCGTCGCATGTTAATGACTCAATTGCATCCTCACGAGTAAGGCCGCACTCGGTCTTCACCTGTTCGATGGCGTAGTTGGCGAGCAATTGCATTCTTCGCAGGAAGTCCGCGTACAGTAGACAATTAAAGTGACCACCATAGCCCCTGATGATAGACGCGTCCCACATCAGAAAGAGCTTGGGATTGATCATGTGAAGCATCTTTGACGCCCCAGTCGACTCGTTGCGTTCCTTTGCATTAGACTTTGCCACCTTATCGAAGCAACTGCCGATCAAGTCTCTTGTTTTGTCGTCAGAGATATCCACGTCCAATATCGTCTTGGATTCTAACTCTTGTAACCCCTCCCAAATCCTATCCAGGGTGCAATGGAGTTCAGGAGTCGTGGCCTGCATTCGAGTACCCCAACTATTAACAAAGCGACGGATACTCTCCACTTGTCCGCAGTTGGGGGCTTGCTTCCGGTCCCGGACGCAAAGGTCCCCTAAAGTTGAGTCATATCGGGGTCCATAGCAACAACGGTGATATTTCAGGCACGCCTTCCGGATCGCCTGGTACAGCATTCTGGTGGCCCCTTCTGATGCCGAGTTTGTGGGAAGCCTCAGTTGGTTCGCTAGCGGGGTTTTCTGGATTCCTGCCTTCGCAGGAATGACGGTGCGGTTTCTTATGTGGAGTGCGTGGGCCCGCCGCCCCTACTCGATCCCCTCCGGGATGCCGTACTGACGCTCGAGGCGGTTGCCGGGCATGGGCCAGCCCTGGCCGCCCATGACCTTGAACTTGTCGTGGCGACCGCTGAGCCAGAGGAACATCTCGGCCGCGTCGAAGGCGTCGCGGAACTGCTGGCGGAAGGATGGGGCCTCCGTAATCCGCCAGTCGAAGTCCGTGATATCGAAGTCGGGGTTGTGGTTCCACGTCGGGCCTGGCGGTGTCGTGCGCCAGTAGTTGTACTTGAGGTTGTGCCTCACGCCGCTGCCGGTCGACTTCCCGCGACGGTGCCAGATGTCATACGCCGTGATGACGATGGACCCCGCCGGGCACTCGGCATACCTCGCGTCCATGATGCTGCCGTAGTGTCCCATCAGCGTGGACAGCGAAAACAGGTGGTGCGAGCCGGGAAGCAGCTCCGTCGGGCCCATCTCGGCCATGGTCTCCTGTGGGTAATAGAAGACCTGGAGGTAGTTGACCTGCGGCCCCCAGCGGGAGCCGCCGTCGCGGTGCCACTCCTGCGCGGGCTGCGGGCACTCGACGCGGTGGCTGCTCATCAAGATAGGCAGGCCAAAGTCCCGCCCCAGCAGGCACCGGACGGCGCCGGCTACCTCGGGCTGACAGATGACGTTCTCGACGAACCAGTCCTCATTGAGTATGTGGCTCGGCTCGTAGTCGACGGGGCCGGGATTCGTCTCGATGAACTCGATCGTCCTCTCGTTGATCTCCTCCGAGACGACGCCGGGGAACAGCAGAAAGCCATTCTTACAGAAGTCTATGACGCCGAACTCGTCGAGGCTTGGGGGGCAGTCGTAGATGCGTGACATGGGGCTAAACCTCCCTCAACCGTTCGAGGATGAACTCGCAGGCGAGGCCGTACGAGCGTGACTCGTCCAGCAGCACGGCCATCTCCGGGAACTTGATGATTCGCCACCCGTCGTTGACGGCCTCCAGCACGGTCTTGTACGGCCACTCTTCGGGGTCGCGCGGACCGTCCCACAGGACGCCGTTCTCCAGGATCTTCATGCCCAGAACGGGGTAGTCGATGGATGTCGAGCGCGTCTGAAGGTACAGCAGGTCCTGCCGTCGTTTGCGTCCTCGTCGTCCGCGCCGCCGGTCTATCGAGTCGAGGACGCCCTGCAGGCCCTCCTCGGTAAGCTCGCCCCGGCGAAGCTCCTCGATGCACCGTTCAACTTGCTCTCTGATGGATGGTTTGTTCATATTGTCACCGGACCTCGTCAGTTGCGCGGGATTGTACCTTGACTACCAAATGTTGTCATCTTCCTCCTCTTCGTCACGTTCCCTGCGTATCATCGCCTTTGCCGCTCTAAGCGACTCCCGAAGGCGTCCGATACTAGAGCGGTCAGCGGGCACGTCTGCGTAGATGGCTAGGTTGAATGTCTCGGTCGAGGGACGCACCACATCGCTGGGGAACGTTCCCTCCAAGCGGCCTTGGAATTCCGTCGGCGTGTCGTGCTTGCGACGGCTGATGCCGTGTTCCTCCGCCGTGTCGAGCAGGTCGTAGTACAGCCGGAAGGCCTCGACGATGCCGGGAGGGCCGTCCGGCACTCGATACCCCTTGCGCTGTGGTCGCTTCAGCACGTCCGGCACGAGGCGAAGCGCCAACTTCGCGACGTCCCCGACGGGGTTCGCCTCTTGCACCATCGAGTCGCGCTGTCCCTCCGTGCCACGGTCCCGTCCGCGCAGCACCCGACGGAACGCTCGACCCAGGATCAGCAATACGATGACCACGACAATGGCCACCAACGCCCACTCTATTATCTGAAGGACAGTCGCAAATCCCTCTGACGCCGCCGCCTGCTCCTCTTGGAGTGTCTCCAAGAAGCCCTGTATCTCCGGGTTGATCTCCTCCTCTTGAGGCTGTTCTCGCTCTCCCTGGAAGATGCCCAGAAGGTCTATGAGCCATCCGACAACAACGTCGAACACGAAGGCGATGGGTGCGATGATGCCCCAGAGGACGCCCCTTGCCAGCGCCTCCAGCGCCGCTGTCGCGGGCTTGGAGAGGAACGACAAGACACCTCGGTTCACGAGCGCGACCAGAAGGCCGAACGTGGTGATGCCAGCGACTGTCGCGCCGATCGCCTTCGGCCACGTCCGTTCGCCCGCCGAATGCCGCGACTCCTCCAGCAGATGCCCCGCGCTCAACCCGATGAGCGAAGAGCCGAAGAAGAGGAAGACCATCGGGAAGGTGGAGAGACTTTCGTCGGTGTTCAGGTCGTAGATCAGCGCGGCGACGAGCACGAGCATCCCCACACGGAAGGTGAACGAGAGGTCGTCCGTGGGGAACTCGTTGGATGCTACGCGCGTCCCCCTCCACCACAGCAGCACCCCGAGAATCGCGCCGAATAATCCACGCGACGTGTAGCCGCCGGGGGCATCGTTGATGAGCCAGTCGATGGCCCACAACGGTCGAATCTGCCCCGGCTCCACGTGCAGCGCCACCGATGCGTACACGACCATCAGGCCCAGAACGGCCATCAGAGCATACATGACCTCGGCCTTCTGGCCTTTACGCGGGGTGATGCGGCTCAGCAAGACCGACAGCCCCAGGATGCCGACGACGCCGTACCAGGACTGCGGGCTTGAATCGAAGTCGGCAAGCGTGCCAACGATCCCCGCGAGCGCGAAGACCCAGGCGCTCTCCGCCACCACGTGGGCCGCGAGTACGACCCTATCCTGCCGCAGCGGCATACTCCGCCTCCAATCGGTCGAGTCGTTCACGTATTTCATGCACAACCACACCCGCAGGCAGCGGCGGGCACTTCTCCTGGCCCACATAGATAACAACCATCTTGTGGCCATGTCGCTCAAGGTCGTTGATGACCTGAACGAACTCCGGCGGCATGAACGACGTGACGATCACCAGGGTCGAGCCGTAGGGGAACCGTCGGTAGTTCTGGGCCAGGTGCTCGTGCATGGGCCGGATGGCGTATGCTCGAAGTCCCGCCAGCGCCGCGAGGACCTCCGCGAACTGCTCTCGCCCGTGCCCCGGCGCGACGGTCATCATCCGGTCGACCCGCGTGGGCATGTCGTTGGAGAACAAGCCGATGGAGTGCTGACGCTCCGCGCTGTAGGAGGCGACCGACGCGGCGGCAGTCACTACTCGTTCGAGGTTTTCGCGGGCATAGGGGGCCCAGTGTGGGGCGGTCGTGTCGACCGCAACGACGAGAAGCGCGAGAAAGCTGGTGCTCGGCTCGTACCGGCGCACCTGCAGGGTCTGGGCCCGCGCCGTCGACTTCCAGTCGATGGTCTTCATCGGGTCGCCCGCCCGGTAATCGCGCACGCCCATCGGCCTGGAAGGGTCGGTGAAAATCTGCACCTGCCCCTTCACATCACCCAATGGCCGATGCGCCGTCATGCCCAGTTCCTCGAGCGGGTAGACCCTCGGATAGACGAGCACATGACTGACCGTGTCGGTGCTCATGCGGCTTCGAAGAAAGCCGAACGGGTCGCCGCTCTGAATGCTCGCCGGACCGATGGCGAACAGACCGCGTTCCTCGCACCTGACGCGGTATCGCCAGCGAATCCGCTCGTACCACGCCAGAGAGGTCTGGTGCCGGAGCGCGGACACCTTGGGCCGCACATTGGCCGCTACGTCGCCGGACACCACCCGCAGCTCATCCGGAAGCTCGTCAGTCACCCGGATCCACGGCAGGGGCAGCGGTTTGCGGTTCATGAGCGAGACGGTGACGTCAATTTCCTCGCCCAGGAAGGCCCGCTGATGCGGCAGGTGTCGCTCGTACTTCACGTCGTCCAGCGAGAGTCGGTTCCAAGCCAGCGATACCGCCCCCGACACGACCCCCATGGCCCCGAAGGCTATCACCACTCCCTGCCCCATGAAGAAGCCGATTGCGATGACAACGGCAAAGAATCCGATCCAGAAATCGTGCCAGATGACCCCGGTATGGACAGTGCGTCGCATGGTCTACAGTATAGGCGAGATAGAGTGCTAGTAGGAGAACGCGCAGACGCCTTGCTCGGCGCCCTCTGCGCAATACCACCTGCGAAAGACGCAATGGCATTTTCGGTGATTTCCACGGCGTCGATACGCTATAGTAGAAGCAGGCACTATGGGAGCCTCCGTCCAGCGCATCAAAGTGCATCCGTGAAACATCTCTTGAACTTCAGAACGCTATTCGTCGCCCTTACGGTAGGGGCACTCGTCTACTCGATCCGTTCGGGCCAGCCGGTCGGCAGATTCCTCGGCGTGCCGTACGATTTCCGCGTCCCTACGGTCGACCGATTGAGAGAACGGCTGTGGAACGAGGATGACGACCGCATCTTCACGCCGATGGTGTTCGGCGTGGGGTGGTCGATCAATTTCTTCCGTGTGGTCGAGAAGTTCCAGTCGGACAGCGCCGTCGAAGAAAGCACGGACGCCGGCGACCTTCCCCCCGCTCCTCGCTCGGAGTCTCAACCCCTCTCGTAGACCGCAGGTCGTTGCCCGGTGGTGTAGTGGTAGCACGAAGGACTTTGGATCCTCAGACCCAGGTTCGAATCCTGGCCGGGCAGCCATCCAACCCTTTAGGGGCGACCGATGTCCCCTCACAACATATCTGACGAGGTGTCTTCAGCCGTCTTGCAGCGTCCGTTGCTGTGTGGTACTATCCGGCACATAAGGTGGTACCAAGGGGTGTAGCATGGCGAACTTGACGACCCTTGAGGTTAGAAACCTGAAACCCGGCCCAAAGACGAGGCGATACGGTGACGGGCGGGGCCTGTACTTCGTGGTACGCGCCAACGGCTCGAAGGCGTGGGTACAGCGAATCACGATAGATGGTGACAGGACGGACATAGGGCTGGGAGGGTACCCTGACGTGCCCCTTGCCCTGGCGCGGAAGAAGAGCGCGGAGATACGGACAGCGGTCGCCGAGGGTAGGGACCCACGGGCGGAGCGCCGTCAACCGAATCTGCCGACGTTCCGAGACGCGGCCGAGCAGTACATCTCGGATAACGCCGTCCGTTGGAAGAACCCCAAGGAGTCCGTCAACTGGCGAGGGTGTTTCAATGCCTACGCCTACCCGGTGTTTGGCAACACGCGGATTGACCGGATCACCCGCGCCGAGGTGTTGGACGTTCTGTTGCGGATATGGCTTACCAAGCCCTCCATTGCCCGGAAGCTGCGCCAACGAATCAGGGTGATTTTCGCAGCTGCTATGGCGTTCGGGTACCTTGACATCAACCCTGCCGGGGAAGTGATCGACGCCGCCCTGCCCAAGAATCCAGCGGTCAAGACCCATTTCCGGGCACTGCCCTATCAGGACGTACCAGACACGCTGGAGAAGATAGAGGCGTCGAACGCGTCCCTGTCTTCGAGGCTGTGCTTCCGGTTCCTGGTGCTGACGGCGGCCCGGTCCGGCGAGGCGCGGGGCGCTCGGTGGGATGAGATCGACCTTGACGCCCGGACGTGGGCCATCCCAGGATCGCGCATGAAGGCTGGCCGCGAGCACCGTGTACCGCTCTCGGATGCGGCCCTTGAAGTGCTGCGCCGAGCGAAGGCCCTGGACGACAATTCCGGCTTGGTTTTCCCATCCCTGTACAAGCCGGGCCGGGAGCTGTCCGACATGACCCTGACGAAGTTGCTGCGCGATAACGGGCTTGCGGAGACTGCGACCGTCCACGGCTTCCGAACTTCGTTCAAGACGTGGTGCATGGAGACGACGGACACCCCTTGGGCTGTGGGAGAGGCGGCCCTTGCCCACACCTTGGGGAACAGCACTGAGCAAGCCTACGCCCGCTCCGACCTGTTCGAGCGGCGCCGCGAGTTCATGGAGCAGTGGGGCAGCTTTGTCTCCAATGCCTAGCCACGTCCAAACCCCCAAGAGGAGGTTCTAACTTTCAAATTGACCGCACGCTACGAAGACCTTAACGACAAGTACAAGGCGATCTCCCAACACGTGCAGGCAAGAATCCAGGCCGTGGAGAAGGACAAAGAGGAGAGAAGCGGCCACGACTCGGGGACTGTTATCCGTGCGTGGGAGGCTAAGAAGAACGGCGAGTGGCGGACAGAGGACGCTATCGAACTGCTAATCGCCTTGCTATACGCGGACGGTGAAGTGCACGAGGAGTTCGTCAAGAAGTTGCTCGTCCTAGCAAAGAACACCCCGTTGGGGCACATGGAACGCCACAGGATACAAGCGGCCCTGCAATTCGCGGTCGACCGGGGCAGGTACAAGGACTTGCGCCGGATGTACCGCAAGAGACGGCGGCGCCTTGACACAGACGCCGGCGGAGGGTTACAGTCGTAATTGCGGCGCGATAAGTCCCGTTGCAACAACGGTTTATTGCCCACTTGGTCTACCAACGGCCATGCAGAGAGAAGCTACCTGCATGGTCGCCTGTTGCCTAACTGAAGGTCCGCAAAGGAACGGCCCATGCCGTACCTAGCGGGCCTTTTGCATTACAGGGAGGCAAAGGTTGACCACGACACAGAAGAACGACCTACTCACGCGCGACGAAGTTCTGGCCCTGCTCAAGTGCGCCCGCTCTACCCTCTACGTCCTGATGGAGTCGCACGGATTCCCTCGGCCCCTTAAGGTCTCCACGGCTAACAGGTGGTTGAGGACCGAGGTAGAGGCCTGGCTCGACCGCCAAGCCGCGATTCGGCGCGGCTAGCATCGACCCACGAAGAAACGCACCATGTGCGGCCAAGCCCATACGGGAGACTCGCTTGCTCGCGATCCCGTTCACCCTGACGTGCTCAGCTGCGTGCGCCCTCCAGCGCGACCCGTGGCGCAAGCGCCAGGCCGCAAAACGGGCCCGGGCGTCGCAGAGTGACTCAGGTGACACTTCTACTAGCAGGCCCCACGCGAAATGCAATCGCGCAGACCGCCTTAGCAAGTGAGGCACCTAGTTCACCCCATGCGAGAAAGAGGGGTCATGACAGGTAAGTGATCTGAGATCAATGGCATGCAATGAGGCCTACCACTGTGCGGTAGAGAGCCAGCATGTGGAGACACCGGAGACCAAACCGATGCGAAAGCCATCTTATTCGATTGACGACTTTCGGGCAAGATTTCCAGGCCTGCAGCGCCGGGGAAAGGAACTCGCCGGTCCCTGTCCGTTGTGTGGCGGCGACGATCGCTTCCACGTCAATCAGGATGGCATCTTCGGCTGTCGAGGTTGCATCGACGACGACGCGCCTCAGGCGAGTGAGAACGTCAAGGCTATCTTCCGGCTCCTCGAAGAGAAAGTTGCGTCTCCGACCCAAGGGACGACGTATCCACCGCATGTATGTGGGCGGTTCTGCCTTGACTACGATCGTGTGGACAGCCTTGGGCAGATCCGTCAGCACCGTGATGACGGTCGACCAAAGAAAGACCGTCACTGGACGACGCCAAGTCTGGGGAAGCGCCCCGCCACTCATGTCCGACTCTACGGCCCCAAGTCTGGTCGAGTTGTGCTCTGTGAGGGCGAGAAGGCCGCTCGCGCCGTCGAGGACGTTAGATACCGCGCTGCGTCTTGGCTGGGCGGAACCGGCGTTGGCCAGGTGGATTTCTCGCGGCTCCGGGGCTTGGACGTGGTTTGTTGGCAGGACGCCGATAAACCAGGCCTGCGGGTGATGGCCAAGGCCGGAGAGCAGCTCAGGGACATAGCCGCCCAACTGCTAACCGTGGACACGTCGATGATGCCAGGAGTCGTCAACGGCGAGTATCCAGACCGGAACGGGACAGATGCGGCCGACCTAGACCCCGATGCCCGTATTGCAATGATCGAAGCCGCCGTTGACTGGGAGGCCCCAGAGAAGCCGACGTATCTCTGGTACTCGGATAAAGATTTCCTGGAGCCGTGGGACACGACGCCGGATGCAGACTGCATGCGAGTTCTGCGGATGCACGGTGACAAGCTCCTGTGCGTTAAGCATGAGGGAGCTCACATGACCTTGCGGATTGTAACGACGGGCTGGCGTTGGGCCGAAGATCCCGACGCGATAGGAAAGCTAGTGGGTGATGCCTCCCTCCAATGGGCTGGCGACGCGCTGAGGGCGGAGGGCATCTCATCGGGGCAGACCGGCGAGATTGCGCGATACGCCAAGAAGCTGCGGTCCGACGAAGGTCGTCAGAAGGCCCTGCGGTCTGTGGGGCGTGTCGTGGAACGCTGGCGTCAAGACAGGTCGCTACCCAGTGGTCTCAAAGTAGTGAAGGTCGAGGAGTTGGATCGTCACGGCCGCTATCTTGGCGCTCCAAACGGCATTATTGACCTGAACACGGGTTCTCTGCTGACCGGTGCTCAGGCGCGTTCGAAGCTGATCACGCGACAGGTTCCAGACCCCTACGATCCCGATGCGACCCATCCCGACGTAGGCCGCCTGCTCGCCCACCTGCCTGAAGACTTCAGGGACTTCTTAGTCAACGCCCTGGGTTACGCGTTGCGAGGTAAGGTGAGCCGACGCTTCTACGTCTTGCTTGGGCCACCCGCAGGTGGCAAGAGCACGCTCTTGGAGGCCGTCACTGCGGCCTTGGGAGATGTGAAGACTATTGGCTACGGCCAAGTTATCAACGGGGCCGCGATAGTGGAACAACGCTTTCCTGTGGCGCACCAAGGGAACCTCTTCGGCATCCAGGACTCGAGAATCGCCGTGGTATCGGAGCTCCCAGATGGCAAGGCTAAGCTAAACGTTTCCCTGATCAAGTCCCTGGACGGCATCGGAGGTCTGACACAACGCGACGTGGGCGAGAAAGCAGGCCCTTCCCGACCGGCGTCAGGGACACTGTTCATTAGTGTGAACGACGCCGATATTGACCGCATCCCGCTAACTGATGTGGCGATGCGGGATCGGATACGAATACTGCACTATCCGTCTCTTCCTGAAGGGGTCAGGGACGAGGAGATGGTCGACCGCGTTCGTACTGACCCGGAGATCCGACAGGCGATGGTAGCCATGCTTGTCAGGGCTGCCACGAAGCACCTCAGAGCGCCGCAGGATATTCCGTCCATCCAGTCCGCTGTGGACGAGCGGTTTCGGGATAGCATCGGTGACGTGGGTAGTTGGCTCTTGGACAACGTCGTTGTGGACCCGAGTGGAGAGTTGGCTGCCGACGAGCTTTGGGACAGTCTCGCTGACGTGTTCGGAGAACAGAACAACAATATTAGGGGCTGGACACGTCAACGCCTGCTACGCAAGTTTGCGCCCGAGGTGGTGTCAGGTTGGCCAATGCGTGCGGAGCGACGCGGCGTCGGAGGCAGGAACAGGGTTTATCATGGTGTCCGCCTACGCGCTGCGAATGGTAGCTCATGTGACGGAGGGCAGGTCTAGGGTTGGAACCTAGGTGAGACGGTCATGAGCGGATGTGCCGCGCCCGCTGCGCTATCAAAGCTCGCATCTTCGGTGTCAACGTCGTGGGCCTGGGCTGCGGTCGGTCGCCCTTTGGAAGACGTGCCACCTTGTCGCGGACGATCTCAGCTAGAGGCGGGAGCGCGTCGTCCTGTGTGACATTCCGATGGGTCTTACCGGAGACAACACCATGGACGCAGGATCGACTCAACCCAAAAGCCTCGGCCAGAGAGACCACGCTGTAGCCGTGGTTGTGGTAGCGCCGCAGCAGTCGAACGGTGTCCGGATGCAGCTTTGCCATAGTGTCCTCCTGTTGTACTCCTGCGCGTAGGCTAGTCTGTCTTCAATGGCAGCTTGTCGGAGTCCGCTAGATACAAATGTTGGCTTTCTTGTGGTGTGGAAGACCAAAACCCCCAGATATTATATATTTAAGGGACTGAGGATTAGGCCCTTTCGCGTGCGCATCGGCAGGGGTCGCCGGGTCTACGTTGAGCGCCACCCTCTTGGCCTCCCAGCCCTCATTCCACTTGACGGACACTCTCAGCTGGCTGCCCGTCGACACCCTTTGAACCGCCTCTCGGACGTACCTCGCCTGCCTCAGCCAGAACTCGGCGTGCCCTATGCGTTGTTCAGGACTTGGTTGTACCTTCTGCGCCATAGGAGGTCCAACACACCAGTGCCACCCATGGCTGTACTGCCATAGTATCTCATCGCCGTGATATCGGCCGATGCATCATCATCGTGTCACGATACGTTGAGAATCCTCGTGGACGGTGGGTGGTATGCTGGACTTCCCACCTCAGCCGATGGGATACTCTCTTTGAGTCTCTACAATGTTCCAACTATAGATCGATAGGTTACTGGGGTAGTATGCCACGCTAGGCCAAGGTTGACTGTAGACAGTACCACCTTTGAATTGGTGTTCTCACTCACCCGCTAAGGGTTTATCCATGATACTCGAATAGAGTTTGGGCCACCAAACTGGGACGGATGGTAGTGTGGGCACGGGGTTGTTTCAGGCTCTTCAGTATCTACCACTCCCGTAAGCTTCGCAATAATCGAGACCACAGCTTTCCCCAGTAGCTAATGTTGGTATCATGTTTGTTGCGTCTCATCCTGAATGGACTCTACTCGTAGCTTGCCAGGTGGCAATCGATGCAATTCACGCCCAGCAGTGCTGCTGAACATCTTAAAGAGTCGATTGCGAGCTATATCGAATCGCAATACAGGATTTCGCATCCCCTCGTATTCTCCGAGAGGTCGGCCCTCCTCCGAGAACGCGGAGTGATAGCCCAGGACCCCTTCATCGAGGCCACTCCTGCCTTCGCTCCAGCCCGGCTACTGAGTGAACTGGAACAACAGTACCCGGAAATCATCCGTCCAGGACTCTCCAAGCTGGTGGAGCACGGTGTTCCTGTAGACAGGTTTCCCCTATACACCCACCAAGAAGAAGCGCTTCTGGAGAGCTTTGGCGACTCACCCAATCTGCTAGTTGCCACGGGAACCGGCTCCGGTAAGACCGAGGCATTTGTCCTGCCCATCCTCGCCAGGATTCTCCAGGAGGCGTCCGGATGGACTCCTCCGAATGGGGCCGGCTCGGACGGGTTTTACGATCCAGAGGCCGGGACATGGCATCACTCGCGACGGCATGAGACCAGAGAGGCCGGTCTCCGCGCCATTATCCTGTACCCGATGAACGCGCTGGTAAACGACCAGATGTCCAGGCTTCGCCGTGTGTTGTCGTTGAACGGATCGCCAGACTGGCAGAGGAAGCACCTTGGCGGAAACCTGATCCACTTCGGCATGTACACCAGCCTCACCCCACCAACCAGGGGACCTGAACAGAGCGCTAAGCGCCAGCAGTTCGATGACTACATTCAGCAGTTGGCAGAAGAGTGGGAGAGTCTCACCGAGGAGTTACGAAGTACCGGCAACTGGCCTGCTGTGGGGGGACCAGAGATGCTCTGTCGGTGGGACATGCAGGCGGCCCCGCCGGACATACTCGTTACGAACTACTCCATGCTGGAGTACATGTTAATCCGTCCGATAGAGAGTACCATTTTCGACGCGACGAGAACTTGGCTCGAAGGAGGGGACGAACGAGTCGTCACCCTTGTGCTAGACGAGGCGCATACGTACACGGGAGCCAAGGGCACGGAGGTAGCTCATCTCGTGCGTCGCCTAAAGGAAAGGCTTGGGATACATCTAGGCTCAAATACGTTTCGAGCTATAGCCACCAGCGCGTCGATTCCGAATACTGAGGGTGCCGAGGGTGAATTACTTAAGTTCACATCGGAGCTATTCGGGGAGCCTCAGGATAGCTTCACCCTGATACATGCCGGCGTTGTCGACGCCAAGCCTGAGAAACGGAACGCCGACTCCCAAACAATGGAGCCGTTCGCCCAGTTCCACGATACATTCTCACACGGTGACCCATGGCCCGGTATACGCGCTCTGTCAAGTTCTTTGGGACTCGTCGAACCCAACGAGGACGAAGATGCGCAAGTTGCGTTGTACCATCTCTTGTCGGACAACGAAGACCTGCGGTGGGTGAGGGCCAGAACCGCCCGGAATGCCACTAGCCTATCTGAGCTTGCCGAGGAGTGCTGGCCGTCCGGCACTGAACAGGCCTTCCAAGAACGTGCTACAGCCGGGCTTCTCGCCGCCGGGAGTTTCGCTCGCCCGATGGCGCTCCCTGACACACCACCAATCCTCTCGATGCGGATACACGGGTTCTTCAGAGGAGTTCCCGGGTTCTGGGCGTGTCTGAACCCGAACTGCCCGGAGGTGCCGGAGCCGTATCGCGGTGAGAGACCGGTTGGGAAAGTCTACTCGGACCCTAGACCCTGGTGTTCCGAGCGCTGTGGCGCAAGGGTCCTGGAGCTGTTCTCATGTCGCAAATGCGGTCTTCTCTTCGTTGGCGGGATTCCTGACAGCGGTGTAGGTAGTCTGTGGCCCTGGAGCGACGACTTCAGCGGAGAGGTCAAAGACCTTACCGACTACCAGATATTTGGTGTGGAGCGACCTCACGACGACTATGCTGGTCAGCATCGTTCGGTAAGGACCACTCTACCCTGCGGACCGCGAAACCGCTATGCGCGTCCGACATTCGGTGTCAATCCAACTGAGGACGAACAGAACGGGGTTGAGGCCAGTCCGTTTCCGCAGCGGTGCCTCCGGTGTCAGAACTACCGCAGCCCCGACGGACGCCGGGAGATAATCGAGCCCCTGAGATCCAGAGGGCCTCGTTCCATCTCTGTGGTGATGGAAGACACACTGCGCGTACAACCGGATATTGTGGGACCGACCAGCACTGGCGGTCGCAAGGCCCTCGTCTTTTCGGACTCACGACAGGACGCGGCCCAGCTTGCCGGCGACCTTAGAAGAGACCACAAGTATGACGTGTTCCGTCAGCTGCTCTACAGGGTCTTGCATATGTGCCGCAAATGCGGCGGTACCGGCGTTTTCAGGGAGGAATCAGCCTACCAAATCGGGCGCGAGCCCAATACGACCGAGATGGCGTGTGACGAGTGCGGGGGTGACGGTTTTCTACAGGTCCCGCGTCCGATTCCCTACAAGGAGTTGCGGAGCAGCGTGATTGATCTCCAGATAGACCGGGATATCAATCCGACAGACGGCCACATAGCCGACGCCTTCGAGAGGCTGGAAGACGACCATAGCTCGGTCTACGCAGAGGCGCAGGTAGCCTTCGACATTTCGGCCAGACGCGAGATCGCCCAGGACGACTTCGGGCTGGAGCCGCTGGGTCTTGCTATGTGGTCGATAAGTCTGCCTGAGCGGACAGGGCAGTTGGAACCGTTGAGTCAGGGAGAGACGCATTCGCTCTTACGAACGGTCGCGCGCATTCTGGCTACCGAGAACATCCTACTGCCCCCAGAGCCCATGAAGCCCTGGGAGTGGCCCTTAGACGACCGGATGCAGCCGTATGAGCGGCGGAGGATCATACCGGGAAATCGAATGGAGGGCTTCAACAACATCCCATACAACCTGCGCCCCCACAGGAAGCTCGGCAGATATGTTGGCGCAATAGCCCGTGCTCTAGCCGTGGAGGGTCGCATCCAAGACGCGGACACATGGATGGAGGAGTTGCACTGGCCTTTGTGGAATGCCTTGAAGGGATTCAGGATTCTCGTCCGGGCGGGGCGCAGAGTCAACGACCAAACGCCTTACGGCATTCGCATCGACTCGTTTGAACTGCGGCCTATTGGAGACCCGGTGTTCCGGTGCCGTGCCTGTGGGTACGTGATGGGAGAAGTCCTGCTGGGTGTGTGCTACAGGTGCGGCCAGACATCTGAGCAAGTCGAGGCGACCTCAATTCGGAACTTCTTCCGCAGGTCAGCCATGTTCGCTAGGCCAGGATCGGGGCATCCCGACCCATTCCCACTCCAAGCGGCGGAACATACTGCGGCAATCGAAAGACATGAAGCGCGAAACATCGAGAGGTGGTTCCAGGATCTGTTCCGTGAGTCCGAGCATCGAGAGGACCACCGGATCGACATTCTCTCGGTGACCACGACGATGGAGATGGGCATCGACATCGGCAGTCTCTTGAGCGTGGGACTGCGCAATGTAGCCCCTACAGTCGCGAACTATCAGCAGCGCGCTGGACGCGCCGGGCGCAGAGGCAGCGCGGTGGCAACCGTGGTGACGTACGCTCTCGACCGCAGCCATGACCAGTATTACTTCCATCGTCCAAGGGAGATTGTTTCTGAGCCTCCTAGAGTGCCTGTTCTGTACTTGGAGAATGATGTGATCGCCCGAAGGCACGTGCGCTCGCTTGTACTCGGCGGGTTCTTTCAGGGATGGTTAGGCAGAGGTGCCTCCGTTGGTCTGTTCGGGGCATGGGGAACTGTAGAGCGATTCCTGTTGGGCAGCGGCCACATGGAACTGGGGAGGCACATCAGCAAGAATCGCGATACGTTGCTTGAGCAAACTGCCGCCGTCGTCGACGAATCTATCAGGGACCGGCTTGGAGAGTGGCTGTTGGTTCTACCCGACGAGGTGGAGGAAGTCGCTCGTGGGGCTAGTTCGAATGATGACTTGCTGGAATCGCTGATGCTGGCTGGCCTACTCCCCAAGTACGCCTTCCCAGTGGACGTCGTCAAACTGGCGATTCCACAGGATGAGGAACAGGAAGACCGGTACGAGTCGCAGGACTTCTACTCCGGAATCTCGCGAGACCTGCGTATCGCACTGACCGAGTACGCCCCGGGCGCGGAGATCATACTGGGGCGATTCCCGGATACGTACGTATATCGCAGCGCCGCAGTCTACGACGCCTCAGCTCACCACCCCGACTACACGCCGAATGAGAACTTGAACGAGTGCGTGCGGTGTCGCGCGGTGACTTTGACCGGGATCGAGGCAGAATCCTCTTCCAACTGCCCGGAGTGCGGCATTGATGACATGCTCACCATGCCATATCTACGCCCCCGTGGATTCACGGTAGATGCTGCCATTCCGGACGGAGGCAGAGAAGTCTACAGAACGGGTGGTAGGGAGCGTGCCGGATTCACGCCACCCGCTCAACTCTTGGTAGGCGCTAACGCCATCACCAGTGGACACAATAACCCATCATTTGCCCCCGAGCTGTACTCTGCCGTCCATGTCGGTGATCTCTTCATGCGCAACATGGGGCCTGATCGTGCAAGACCCGGGTTCACCCTGTGCCCTGCTTGCGGACGGGACATGGACACTGACGAAGCCGGTGAGCATACTTATCCGGCTAACGTGCCCCCACACAGGGGATACCAGCGAGGACCGAGGGCGGGGCAGCCGTGTCCAAACAAAGAGAAGTTCGACAACAGAGTCGTCCTAGGGCACAGGTTCAACTCAGAAGTAATTCTATTGGCCGTCGATATGCCGGACTTCCTCGACGCTCCCATGATTGAGCCATCCGGAAGGGCTGTGTGGTATTCGTTTGGGACGCTCATGGCGGAAGCGGCAGCAAGGTATCTCCAAGTCAGCCCTGATGAAGTGCAGGTGGGCGTTCGCCCGACCCGCGACCCACTCGGCCGCGTTCAGGGCGAGGTGTTCATCTACGACAACGTTCCCGGAGGTGCCGGTTACGCGCGGGCGATCCACCACAATCTTCGCGAGATCGCCGAGCTGGCGCTGGAGATGGGACGGAACTGTCCCAATGCCAGCTGCAGCGGAGCTTGCTACCACTGTCTCCTTGGGTATAGGAATCAGCAAATCCACAACCTGCTGGACCGCAGCCTTTCAACTTCGGTGCTCGAGTACCTCTTGGAAGGTCGTCGCCCCGGCCTGAGCAGACAACGCGCGGTTGGCATGGCATCTGGACTTGAAGAGTACACGCGTTCCAATTGGAACATCGTGCCCGCCAACGAATGCCCTGAACAGTTCGGCGCAGTATTCAAGGTCGGCAACGGCGTCCCCATAGGGATTCGGCCCATCCATCCTCTTTCTGCCCGACCCATATCCGCCGTACTGGACAGGTTGAGAGAAACAACAGGCATCTTCCCTAGAATCTACACCAGCTTCGACCTCCTGCGAAGGCCGTTCTGGGTGGCAAACGACCTATTCCGGTTTTCCAGACGCTGACGAGATCAACACATCCAAGTGGTACTGCAACAGACAATCGAGATTGGCGAAGAGACCACCCTGCCTGGTTTCGCGTTAAATGGTCAGCAGAATGGCAAGGCGGCCGAGCCCCAAACCGTTGAGAAACCACTCATAGACCGTGATCTGCTCCGCGCAGAGATTCAGAGCCACCTACAAGCAATCGGTCTGAACGGCGACGACCCTCGCGGTGTCCGATCGAAGGATGCTATCCGGCACATTCACCGGTTTCACAGGGAAGCTGCCCAGGACCGCATCCGCCGAGCATTGGGCAACAAAGCAAGGGGATTCTTGGCAGAGGTAGCAAACGGCGACGAGGTGGACCCGGAGAATATCCAGCCCGAACTAGTCGAGGTCCGCTCCGGGGCTCGAACCGGGAACCTATTTAGGTTCGCCACATTGCTGTGGTCGATTCCAGTATCGCAAGGGTACGGTCGAAGATTACGGTACTTAGTCAAAGACCGTACCAATGACAAGCTGATAGGGATATTCGCGTTGGGCGATCCGGTGTTCAACCTCCGGGTCCGCGACGACTGGATTGGCTGGGGCCAAGCCGACCGACGCGAGCGGCTTGTTAACTTGATGGACGCGTACGTCGTCGGCGCGGTGCCGCCCTATGCCGACCTCTTGGGGGGCAAGCTAGTGGCCTCTCTCATCGCCTCAGAGGAAGTGGCAAACAAGTTTGAGGAACGATACGGAAGCAAGGTCGGGCTCATCAGCGGAAGGCAGAAACAGGCCAAGCTAGCTTTGGTAACTGTCACATCCGCCTTGGGGCGATCCTCGATGTACAACAGACTGAGGCTCATGCCTAGTAGGCAACGGCAGAGTACACCTGTGGTGGAGCTACGAAGGCTTGGTGAAACCGTAGGCTACGGACATTTTCAAATCACTAATGACCTGTTCTCGCAGTTGCGTCAGGTGCTTCAAGAAGATGGACATAAGTATGCTGACGGACACCAGTTTGGCGATGGCCCTAACTGGCGGATCAGGGTTGCGAGGGCAGGTCTTGAAACGGTTGGCCTAGACCCTGACAGGGTTCTCAAACATGGCATCAGGCGCGAGGTTTACGTGATGCCGATAGCCAGGAACGCGCAGGCATTCCTGGCGGGCACAGATGCCGATCTGAAATTCGACCATCGTTGCGTTCGAGACCTTGCAGCATTGGCATGTGACCGATGGGTGACTCCAAGAGCGAATCGGAGGCCGGAGTACCGCCAGTTCCGCCGGGATCAACTCTGGGACAAACTCACTGAAGCTCCCTGATATTTGCGACTGGGTACAGGATTGACACACGACCATGACAAGGGAGTCCTGATTACTGGTGCGGCAGGATTTGGCGGATCCGGCCTAACCAGAGCCCTGCTGGCCCGGGGCTATACGGTGACGGGTCTGGACATAGTGCCTCCGAGCCACGCTGATCTACTCCGTAATGAGTTGTCGAACCCTGGGTTCGATTATCTGTGGAAGAGCGTCCAGGACATCCAGTCAGCGGACGTGGAGGGCCATTCAGTGGTAGTGCACATGGCGGCACAGCCGGATGCGCCACTTGCCTTTGAGTCGCCCCGGTACACGGTCATGCAGAATATAGAGGGCACGGTCGCGCTGCTGGAGGCCGTGCGAAAGGCCGACTGCGTTTCGAAGCTGATGTTCGCGGGGTCCGGCAATGAAATTGGGCGAGCCTTGTATCTGCCGATCGACGAAGACCACCCGCTGACTCCCCACAACCCGTACGGGTTCTCGAAGGCGGCAGCCGAGATGGCATTGGGGGCATGGCGTCTGGCCTACGGTATTCCATCAATAGTCATGAGCACGGGGGTCGTGATCGGCCCCAATATGCGCAGGGAGGTCTTCATATTCAAGTGGCTTTGGAACGCTTTGCACGGCACGCCCATAGTCGTCGAGGGTGGAGAACAGACTCGCGACGTGGCGTTCATCGACGACGTGGTTAGGGCTTGGACGCTCGCAATTCAAGCACCCGTTGAGAAGGTCGTGGGGCAGAAGTTCTTCGTCGGCTCAGGTAAGGAACACTCCATTGACGACCTAGCGGGACTCTGCCGAGAAACTGTAGGGAATAACGTCCCAATCGGGTACGTGGGTTACCGTCCAGGAGAAGAGGGTCACAGGGAGGCGTTCAGCGTCGAGAAGGCTCGGAGAGTGCTCGGCTATACTCCTGAAGTCTCACCCAAGGAAGCGATCTCGATAACCGCCGAGTGGGTGAGAACCCTGCTCTAGTCCTCTCCACATGAAGTGGAGTCGATCTCCACGCCGCCACAGCAACAGCCCATCCAGGTAGCCGGGCCAGCTGATCTCGTCTACCGGCAATCCGTACAGATAGGCAACGAGGACAGCCAGAATCGAATCGTGGGTCACATGGATATTCAGCCGTCCGCGAGAACATAGGTTGTTCGCCAAAAGCCCCAGCAGTAGGTCAACGCCCTCGGAGGTCGGTCTCATGCCGGAGGGAGGATCGGTACGGGTGAGCTGTTGCCTCACTAGGTAGTGTTGACATTTATATTATACTGGGTATATGTCAACAATTAAACTATCTCCAGAACAATGGTCACGGGTGTTGGAGTTCCTTCGTAGTCAGCCAGACTTGTATGTCGGACAGGAGTCCGACTGTAAGCGGTTCATCGAGGCCATCATCTGGATGAGCAGGTCTGGTGCGCCGTGGAGGCTACTGCCTTCCGAGTACGGGAAATGGAACAGCGTCTACAAGCGGTTTGCCCGATGGTGTGAGGGCGGAATATGGGAACGAATGCATCAGCATTTCATCGATGACCCTGACATGGAGTACCTGATCATCGACAGTACCGTAGTCCGGGCCCACCATTCCGCTGCGGGCGCTCCCAAAAAAACGGTGGGCAACTATCTCAAGCCCTCGGTCGCAGCCGAGGTGGGTTCACTACAAAGGTCCATGTCGGTGTCGACGGCCTCGGCAACCCGTTGAGATTCAGATTGACCGGAGGGCAGGAGCACGATGTCACTCAGACCGAAGCGCTCATATCCGGTATGGAGAGTGAGTATGTGATTGCAGACCGCGCATATGACTCCCGCCAGTTTCGTGAGTCGATCATCGGCAACCGGACTACCCCGGTGATCCCGCCTCGCTCGAACCGAAGGGAGCTACCCTCATACGATGAGTATCTGTACCGAGAGCGGCATCTCGTCGAGTGCTTCATAGGCAAGATCAAGCACTACCGCCACATCTTCTCCCGATTCGACAAGCTGGCAAATAGGTACCTCGGATTCCTCCACTTTGTCGGCGCTCTCATATGGCTAAGATGAAATGTCAACACTCCCTAGTGTATTCGTCATGACGGTCAACGGCATCCAGTGGTTCAACTTGGAGTCCGAAACTAAGCAAGTCTTGTCGGCTATATGCACCCAGATCGATCAGCTCCTCGATGAATAGCGGATCAGGCACCGCGAACTGGAACTTCAGCTCGAACATCTTGTCTGCTTGAACGGGATATTGAGAAGCTGCGTCCTCTCTCACAGAGCGTCGGCCACGTCATCGTCGAATGTCAGTGTAGTCCTCATTGTGGCGTCAATGTGTGCTGTAAATCTGATGTCAAGATGCACTGAGAGGATCCGCGCCAGCCGGTAGTTAGGGAATCGCCGCGCAGCGCTGACCGGCGGTCTACGCCGACAACTCTCTCCAAGAGCGGTCAGCCCTGTCTCCGCCTACGTCGTATCCAAGCGAAAAGAACAACCCCGACACCGCCAAGAGACAGGAGCAGTATCACCCACCAAGGAAGTCCACCTTCGGAGTCCGATTCGCGACGCTCTGGTGTGACCGCGGGTGTGGCCGTGGCGATGGGAGCGCTGGTGGGGGGCGGCGATAGGGTACTCGTGGGCGCGGGCGCTGACAATGGAGGCGCCATAGGAGTAGTCGTGGGCTCCGGCGTCGGGGTAGCAGTGGTCGTAGACTCCGGCGTCGGGGTAGCAGTGGCCGTAGGCTCCGGCGTCGGGGTAGCAGTGGCCGTAGACTCCGGCGTCGGGGTAGCAGTGGCCGTAGGCTCCGGCGTCGGGGTAGCAGTGGCCGTAGGCTCCGGCGTCGGGGTAGCAGTGGCCGTAGGCTCCGGCGTCGGGGTAGCAGTGGCCGTAGGCTCCGGCGTCGGGGTAGCAGTGGCCGTAGGCTCCGGCGTCGGGGTAGCAGTGGCCGTAGGCTCCGGCGTCGGGGTAGCAGTGGCCGTAGGCTCGGGCGTCGGGGTAGCAGTGGCCGTAGGCTCCGGCGTCGGGGTAGGCGTGGCCGTAGGCTCCGGCGTCGGGGTAGGCGTGGCCGTAGGCTCCGGCGTCGGAGTAGCAGTGGCCGTAGGCTCCGGCGTCGGAGTAGCAGTGGCCGTAGGCTCGGGCGTCGGGGTAGGCGTGGCCGTAGGCTCGGGCGTCGGGGTAGGCGTGGCCGTAGGCTCGGGCGTCGGGGTAGGCGTGGCCGTAGGCTCGGGCGTCGGGGTAGGCGTGGCCGTAGGCTCGGGCGTCGGGGTAGGCGTGGCCGTAGGTATGGGCGCCGCCTCTTCGGTCTCGCCCTGGCCAGATTCCGACCAAAGGCTGGCTCCCTCGGCGTTGATAGCCCGCACCTGGACCTCATAACTGGTGCCGGGTTTCAGGTTGTTCAAGGTCGCAGACGTACCGATGCCGTTGTACCCAGCGTCCTGGAATTCTCCCCCGGCCTCCCGATATCGCATGTCATAGTCAGTGATCTCCGCCCCCTGGTTGTCGGGCGCAGCCCAGCTGACCGCTAGGCTAGTTGAGCCGGTGCTGCTTACTTCAGGAGGTCCTGGCTGCGAAGGCGGACCCACGTCCTCTATGGTGACGTTGACCGTACCGGTGTCCGTACCCCCGTTCCCGTCCGACACCACGTAGGTGAACGAGTCCGACCCGTGGAAGTTGGCGTTGGGGGTGTAGGTGACGGTGGTCCCGTCGTCTGTGATCGCGGCGGTGCCGTTGCTCGGTGTGCTCACCTCTATGACGCTGAGGCTGTCACCGTCCACATCCGAGTCGTTGTCCAACACCCTAATGACGATAGCCGTGTCCTCGGCAGTCGTGGAGGCGTCATCCACCGCCACCGGCGGGTCGTTCACCGCAGCGACGGTGACGTCGACCGTACCGGTGTCCGTACCCCCGTTCCCGTCCGACACCACGTAGGTGAACGAGTCGGACCCGTGGAAGTTGGCGTTGGGGGTGTAGGTGACGGTGGTCCCGTCGCCTGTGATCGCGACGCTCCCGTTGCTCGTTGTGCTCACCGCAGTTACGCTGAGGGCGTCCCCGTCCACATCCAAGTCGTTGTCCAACACCCTAATGACGATGGCCGTGTCCTCGGCAGTCGTGGAGGCGTCATCCACCGCCACTGGCGGGCCGTTGGCTGAAGTGACGGTGACGGTGACGGTGACCGTACCAGTGTCCGTACCCCCGTTCCCGTCCGACACCACGTAGGTGAACGAGTCGGAACCGTGGAAGTTGGCGTTGGGAGTATAGGTGACGGTGGTCCCGGCGCCTGTGATCGCGACGCTCCCGTTGCTTGGTGTGCTCACCGCAGTTACGCTGAGGCTGTCACCGTCCACATCCGAGTCGTTGTCCAACACCCTAATGACGATGGCCGTGTCCTCGCCAGTCGTGGAGGCGTCATCCACCGCCACTGGCGGGCCGTTAACTGAAATGACGGTGACGGTGACGGTGACGGTGACCGTAGCGGTGTCCGTACCCCCGTTCCCATCCGACACCACGTAGGTGAACGAGTCGGACCCGTGGAAGTTGGCGTTGGGAGTGTAGGTGACGGTGGTCCCGGCGCCTGTGATCGCGACGCTCCCGTTGCTTGGTGTGCTCACCTCGATGACGCTGAGGCTGTCACCGTCCACATCCGAGTCGTTGTCCAACACCCTAATGACGATGGCCGTGTCCTCAGCAGTCGTGGAGGCGTCATCCACCGCCACTGGCGGGCCGTTGGCTTGAGGGATGGCTTCCCTTTCTGCCTGGGGCCCTGGGCTGCGGAGGTTCACCGCGCGGACCTGGAAGTCATATACTCGGCCATTAAATAGGTTTCCCACCGTGTGCTCGGTGGGAAGTTGGCCTTCGATTCCGGGGACGGACTCCCAGTCATGGATGTCCAGCACGTGGGCCGAGCCGGCCCCCACCAAGGCGGTGTGAGCGGCAGTGTCCACCGCTACGGAATACCCGAACCAATCGCCCGCCTCGCCGTCTTCGTCGGTCAGCTTTTTCTTCTGGCTCCACTCACCGTTGGAATCCCTGGTGAAGACGTAAGCCGAACCTGAAGCAGAGCCGTTGTCGTCGTCCCCGTACGCACCAACCACCACGGTATCAACGTCCACCGCCACCGAATACCCGAAGTAGTCGAGAGCATCGCCATCGTCTGCAGTCAGCTTTTCCCCACCGTCCCACACGCCTACCGAATCTCTGGTGAAGACATAGGCCGCACCGGCATCCAGAAGGTACAAAGGTGAATCGGGGTCTGAATCGGGGTCAATGGGGTCGTGCTGATACGCTCCCACCACGACGGTGGCAACTTCCACCTCGGCACCACTAACCTCCACGGTATCAACGTCCACCGCTACGGAATACCCGAAGTTATCCTGCGCCTCGCCGTCGGAGGCGGGCAGTTTGTCGGTCTCATTCCCGTCGGCCCAGGCACCGGGGGGCTTCACGAACACGTAGACCGAGCCCGAGTCAATGCCTTTGTCATCGTCCCCGGACGCCCCGATCACAGCGGTGTTGCCGTCCAATGCTACGGAAACCCCGAACCAGTCGTCATCGGCGCCATCGGAGGCGGTCAACTTGGCCGTCTCAGTGTCTTCCATGGGGTCCCAGTCGGCCCAGCCGCCACTGCTGTTGGGTTTGGTGAATATGTAGGCCGAACCAGAATCTTCTGAGTCGTTTTCCTCGTCGTCGTCCCGGTACGCTCCTACTAGGACGGTGTCACCGTCCACCGCCGCGGAATACCCGAAGTTGTCGAGGGCCGCGCCGTCGGAAGCCGTGAGCTTGGCGGTCTCAGTACTGGTGCCCCAGCCCCCGGAGGGTTTCACGAATACGTAGACCGAGCCGGAATCAGCGCCGGCGCCGTCGTCCCCGGGCGCCCCGACCACAACGGTGTTTGTATCACCGTCCACCGCCACGGAAATCCCGAAGTTGTCGTAAGCCGCGCCGTCGGAGGCGGTCAGCTTGGCCGCCTGGGTCCACACACCCTCAACTCTGGTGAAGACGTATACCGCGCCGGAATCAGCGCCATTGTCGTCATCCTGGTACGCCCCGATAACCGCGATGTCACCGTCCACCGCCACCGCATACCCGAACTTGTCGCCCCCCACGCCGGTCAACGTGCTGGTCTGGAGCAGGTGCAATACCTCGTATCTGAGTATGGTCTCTTTTGTCTCAACGTGGGTGTAAGCCCATTTCAGCTTCACCTCACCATTGCCCCCCTCCGGGGGCTCCAAGGTCGGGCGAAGTAGTTGAGGCGGCAGAGGCTTGGCGTCGATCGCCGCCGAGGCAGGGCCAACGCCAGCTGCGTTCTCCGCCCAGATTTGAAACGTGTACGTGGTGCCGTTGGTGAGGCCGGTAATGGTGTATGTGGTGGCGTCGGCACTGATGGTGGTTGAGTTCGTGACTCCGTCGATGCTGTAATGGTATTTATCGATCGAAGCGTCGTCGGGGTCGTCCCAACTCAGACGCACCTCTTCGTGGCCCGGCTCCGCCTCAAGATTCAACGGCGAGTCTGGTAGCGTACCCGCCGGTGTGGCTTTGACGTCCGAGGCATCGCCGTATGGTTGAAGAGCCTGGTTGTCCACCGCGCGGATGTGGAACGTGTACTCGGTGTTGTTGGTCAGGCGGGTGCCGTCGGTCAGACTGGTAACGGTGTAACCGATGGTGTTCGCGACGCTGTAGTCGATGTCGTCGGGGTCGATGTCGATGAAGCCAGTGCCGCCGTCGGTGCTGTACTGATATTTATCGATCGAAGAGTCGTTGGGGTCGGCCCATTCCAGGTTCACCTGGGTGTCGCCCGCGGTTGCGGAGAGGTCCGGCGCGGCCGGTGTCGCACTTGCGGGCGTGGCATCTTTTGTGGCCGAAGGACCCTCTCCGATCACGTTCACCGCCCGCACCGCAAACGTGTACGTGGTGAGGTTGGTCAGGCCGAGCACCGTGAAATTGTCGGTGCTCGGCCCGCTGTCGGGAATACTCGTGAAGGTCGTGCCGCCGTCGGTGTTGTACTCGTACTTCGTGATAGGGGCGATAGTGGCGTCGGCGGTGGCCGCAGTCCAGCTCAACGTCACCTGGCCGTCGCCCGCATCCGCGTTCAGCCCGGTCGGCGCGACCGGCTTCCCCAGGGGAGTGGCGCTGGCTCCGTCCGAGGCAGGACCAGCGCCACTTCGGTTCAGCGCCCGGATTTGGTACGCGTACTCTGTTCCGTTGGTCAGGCTGGTCACTGTGTGATTTGTGGTCTGATGGTCGCTGAGGCCAATGTCCATCCAATCGGGTATGCCCAACACATGGACCGAACCAGCATCCATGCCAGTTGCGATGTCGTCACTGTACGCTCCAACCAGTGCGAGATCACCGCGTTGATCATCCAGGTCCACTGCCACTGACCATCCGAACCTGTCGTTGGCCGCGCCGTTAGGGGCGGTGAGCTTGAGGGTCTCCAAGGTGCCGGCCCAGCCGAGGGCAGGCTTGGTGAAAACATACGCCGAACCGGAATTGCGGCCGTTGTCGTCGTCTTGCCACGACCCAACTACGACGGTATCATTCTCCACCGCCACGGACACTCCGAAGTTGTCTCCAGCTGCGGCGTCGGAGGCGGTAAGTTTGGCCTTCTCGCCCCACACTCCCGATTCCCTGGTGAAGACGTAAGCGGCACCGGAACCGGCGCCGGTTTCGGGGTCGCTGTGCTGACTTGCTCCGATCACCGCAGTGTCGCCGTCCAGAGCTACGGAAAACCCGAAGTAGCCGCTCGGCTGGCGGTCGGAGGCGGTCAGCTTGGTAGTCTCATTTCCGTCGGTCCAGCCTTCGGAAGGCTTCTCAAATACGTAGGCTGAACCGCTTCCTAACTCACCACGGACAGTGTCGTCCCCGTACGCCCCTACCAATACAATGTCGCCGTCCACCGCTAACGAGTACCCGAGATAGGCGAGCTGCAAGCTTGTGGAGGCGGTCAGCTTGGCCGCTTGGCTCCACACACCGGTACCCGAATCCTTGGTGAACACATAGGCCGCACCGGCGCCCAAACGGCCCCCGGCGTCATAGAGGCGAGACCCAATCGCCAGGGTGTTGCCGGCCAGAGCTACGGAACCTCCGAAGAAGGCGTACTCCTCGGGGACAGTGGGGGTCAGCTTGGCCGCCTGGCTCCAAACGCCGCCTGTCCTGGTGAATATGTATGCCGCACCGGAATTTGCCAGGGTAGTACCGTTAGTATCTTCGCCGTCGTATGCGTGAGCGCCAACCACTACGGTGTCTCCTTCCACCGCAACGGACCAACCAAACTGGTCGCCCTCTGCTTCGCCGTCGAGCTTGGCCTGCTGGGTCCAGTCACCGTTGGAATCCCTGGTAAATATGTAAGCCGAACCCTTCTTGTTGTTTACCCGGTCCGCGCCTACTACGGCCGTGTCGCCGTCGATTGCTACGGAAATCCCGAAATGGGCGCCGGCCGCGCCGCCGGAGGCGGTGAGAAAGTCTTCCGGGATCACCTCAGAAATTTGGTAGACATCTATGGTCGAATCATCGGGGTCGGTCCAGCTCAGCATCACTTTCTTGTCGCCAGCCACCGCTCCCAACCCGGTCGGCTTGGCTGGCTTCCCAATCCGGGGAGTGGCGCCGGCGCTGTTTGAGGCCGGCCCTTCGCCGGAGGCGTTTACCGCGCGGATTTGGAACGAATACTCCTGGTAGTTGGTCAGGCCGGTGACGGTGTATGCAGTGGTGGCCGAGTTGCTGCCGCCGTCGAAGTCCGAGAAATTCGCGCCCCCGTTGGTGCTGTACTGGTACTTCGTGATTGTGGCGTTGCCGGGATCGGCCCAGGAGAGCGCAACCTTGCCGTCACCCGGCGCGGCCGACAGATTCGCGGTGGCGACCGGTACCATCAAGGCGCTTACGGTGGAGGGCGCGCCGTTGCCGAGATCGTTCACGGCGCGCAGCGCCAAGGTGTGCGTGACGCCGTTGGTCAAGCCGGTCACGGTGTAGGTGGTGGTGGTAGCGCCGCTGCCACCGATTTCCGCGAAGGTCGTGCCGCCGTCTGTGCTGTACTTGTATCCCGTGATTGTGTCGTCTTCGGGGTCGTCCCAGGACAGAGCGACCTGCCCGTTCCCTCCCGCGGCCGACAGGTTGGTCGGGGAGTATGGTACCGCCTTGGGCGTTACATTGAGCCTGTCCGATGCCGGGCCATTGCCGCTGCGGTTCACCGCGCGGAGCCGGAAGGTGTACACGACGTCATTGGTCAGGCCTGTCACCGCGTAGGAAGTCGCGTTGGCTTCGCCGGGCGCGCTGTTGGAAATGTCAGCCCAGGACGGGATGCCCATAATATGGGCTGCCCCTTTATTACTGCCGTCCCCGTACGCGCCAACCACGGCGGTACTACCGTCCACCGCTACGGACCACCCGAAGTGGTCGTCCGGCGCGCCATCGTGGTCGATAATTTTGGCTGTCTCCGTAGTGGTGTCCCAGCCGGTGGCGGGTTTGGTGAAGACGTATGCTGAACCGGACTTGTCCCCCTTGTCGTCGTCCTTGTGGGCCCCGACGACGATGGTGTCGCCGGACACCCCCACGGAAATTCCGAACTCATCTCCCGCCGCAGCGTCGAAGGCGGTGAGTGTGGCCGTCAAAGTGGCCTTGCCATCGGCATCCAGGGAGTCCCAGTCTTCCCAGTCTATCGAGCCGTCGTTGTTGGCGTCGGACGATGGTTTGGTGATTGCGTAGGCCGAATCGGCCTTGTGGGCCCCGACGACGATGGTGTTACCGTCAATCGCCACGGAAATTCCGAACTCATCACCCGCCGTTGCGTCGAAGGCGGTGAGTGTGGCCGTCAAAGTGGCCTTGCCATCGGCATCCAGGGCGTTCCAGTCTTGCCAATCTATCGAGCCGTCGTCGTTGTCGTCGGACGATGGCTTGGTGATTGCGTAGGCCGAATCGGCCTTGTGGGCCCCGACGACGATGGTGTCGCCGGACACCGCCACGGAATTACCGTAGTAACCGCCTGCCGCAGCGTCAGGGGCGGTCAGCTTGACCGCAGTATTAGTCGTTGTCCAACCGCCGTTAGCGGGCTTGGTGAAGACGTAGGCCGAACCGGATTCAGCGCCGTCGTCGTCGTCTTGGTGCGCGCCAATCACGACGGTGTCGTCGTACACCGCGACGGAATACGCGAACTGATCGTCCTCCGCGGCATCGTCGGCGGTGAGCTTTGCCGCCTGGGTCCACGATCCGGCCGAATCCCTGATAAAAACGTAAGCCGCACCGGTGCCGGTGACCTGGCCTTCGCCCGCCTCACCCTTATCGGCTCCGGGAGCCCCGACCACGGCGGTGTCGCCATCCAACGCTACGGACTGGCCGAATTCGTCGCCATCATTCCCGTCCGAGGCCGTCAGCGTGGCCTGGATCCACTCCCCGGATTCCGAATTTTTGGTGAATACGTAAGCAGCACCCGGGCGATTGTTGAAGTCAGCGTCATAAGCCTGCAACGCCCCAACCAACGCGGTGTCACCGTCTGCCGCCACGGCCATCCCGAAGAAGTCGCCATCCCTGCCGACGCCTCCGGCGGTAAGCTTTCTCGGCGTAATCTGCAACAGTTGGTACTTGGTGATGGTGGAATCGTCGGGGTCGTCCCAGCCCAACTCCACTTGAGAGTTGTACTCGATCCCGGTGAGTCCGGTGGGCTTGGCCGGCAGTATCAAGGCGGTCACGGTGGACGCCTCGCCGTTACCGGTAGGGTTCACCGCACGCAGCGCTAACGTGTATGTGACTCCGTTGTCCAGTCCGGTTATGGTGTATGAGGTGGTGGACGCGCTGCTGCCACCGTCGAAGTCCGAGAAATTCGCGCCCCCGTCGGCGCTGTACTGGTATTTCGTGATTGTGCTGTCGTCGGGGTCGTCCCAGGTAAGCGCAACCTTGCGGTCGCCCGGCTTGGCCGAGAGGCCTGTCGGGGCGTCTGGTAGGGGCGCGGGCATGGCGGACGCGGTGGATGCCGGACCGTTGCCGGAAGCGTTCACCGCACGCATGGCAAATGTGTGCTTGATGTTGTTGGTCAGGCCGGTTACCGTCTGGCTCCTGATCGCGGCGGCGGTATCGGGGATTTTGGCCCAGCCCGATGTCCCGATGACGTAGGCAGAGCCGGCATCGGAGACATCGTTGCGGGCGTTGTCGTCGTCATCATTGGCGTCGTTCCTGGGCGCCGCCACCAATGCAGTGTCATCGTCCAGCGCGAGGGCGATTCCGAACCGGTCTCCCTCTTTACCGTCCGACGCGGTGAGCTTGACCGTGCCAGTAGTGTCGGTCCAGCCGTTCGTGGGTTTGATGAATACGTAGATCGAACCGGAGTCCGTGCCATCGTCGTCGTTCTGGTGGGCCCCGACCACAATGGTGTCACCGGCCACCGCAACAGACCGACCGAACTGGTCGCTATGGGCGCCGTCTGACGCGGTGAGCTTGGCTGTCTCGGTGCCTCCACTGTTGGCCCAACCGGTGTTGGGTTCCGTGAATACGTAGGTCGAACCGGTGCCGACCTCAGTGCCGCCGACCGTGTTCCGGTCTCCGGACGCGCCAACGACTATTGTGCCGGTGTCGGTGTCCACTGCTACGGAACGACCGAAATTGTCGTTGGCGTCCCGGTCGGACGCCCTGAGCTGCACGGTTTCAGTCGTCGTGGCCCAGGCGGCGCCCCCAGACTTGACGAACACGTAGACCAAACCGGAATCGGTGAGGCTGTTGCCGTCCTTACCGTACGCCCCGACTGCGATGGTATCGTCGTCCACCGCCACGGAGATCCCGAACTCGTCGCCAGTCTGAGCGTTGGAGGCGGTAAGATTGGCCGCCTGGCTCCACACACCGGAGTTCTTGGTAAAGACGTATGCCGATCCGGCTCCGGGCGCTCCGACCACGATGGTGCTCTCACCGTACAATGCCACGGAGGCTCCGAACAGGTCGTCCGCCGCGCCGCCTGTAGCGGTCAGCTTGGTCTCGGTAATGGTGGAGGTCCAGTCGCCATCGGAAGGCTTGGTGAACACGTAGATTGCGCCCTTGTCGAGGTCGTCCCCGCGGGCCCCAACCACGACGTTGTCGCCGTCCACCGCCACGGAGATTCCGAACTCGTCACCATCCGCGCCATCGGAGGCGGTCAGCTTGGCCTGCTGGCTCCACGCACCGTTGGAATCCTTGATGTAGACGTAGGCCGCGCCGGGCCTGCTAACGTCCAGACTGGTGTCGGGATCCGTATAGGTGGGTTGGAAGGCGCCGACCACGGCCGTATTGCCGTCCACCGCCACCGAAACTCCGAACCTGTCATTTTTCGCGCCATCGTCGGCGGTCAGCCCGCTCTCCTCAGCGAGCTGCATTAGCTGGTACTCGGTTATGGTCGTATTCCCGGGGTCATCCCAGCTAAGCGCAGCCATGCCGTCGCCCGGCATGGCCGTGAGGTTGGCCGGGGCTGCCGGTATCATCAAAACGGTCACGCTGGATTCAGCGCCCTCGCCGGAAAAGTTCTTCGCGCGCACTGCCAACGTATGCGTCGTGCCGTTGGCCAGGCCAGTAACCGTGTATGCGATGGTGTCCTTGTCGCTGCCAGGAATGTCAATGAAGGTCGTACCACCGTCGGTGCTGTACTGGTACTTCTCAATTGTGTCGTTGCTGGGGTCGCCCCAGGAGAGGGTAACCTCGCCGTCGCCCGGTGTAGCTGAGAGGTTCGCCGGTGCACCGGGGACGGGCGG
Organism: Dehalococcoidia bacterium; assembly: GCA_965247555.1. GTDB lineage: Bacteria > Chloroflexota > Dehalococcoidia > Lucifugimonadales > VXLM01 > VXLM01. Next base: position 2,429,902 of record CBDFHR010000009.1, read on the forward strand.
AGGGACATTATTAATACTGATCTTTAATGCATTTGATGAGGAAAACCAATTCGCGCCCGAGCGATAGTACCGGAAATCGTCCATCCTCCATCCGGTGGCCGTGCCGGAATCCAAAGTGTCAGATTCCGTAGTCAGCAATCGGGGTGTAGTTCCGCTGCCGCTAAAAGTTAGGTGTAGGAAGTAATTGATGTTTGCATCTAGCTTAGCGTCGGCAGGGGCGGTGAACCGTTGGATTCCCGTCCCAACGGGGGTGGGGTTGGTCAAGGTGTGCACCGTGCTGCCTGGTTTGCCCGATGCGTTTGTGTTCCGCACCGATACTGTCAGGGTCCCACTACCCGGAGCGCGTTCAAGGTACACATCAATGCTTCCGAAGAGATAATCCAGCGCATTCGCGCCGGTGGAGAAGCTCTGGGCTTGGTCACTAGACAAGTCGGCAAGATCATTGACCGCGGTAGTTTGGCCCATGTTGCTCACATACACGGGCACGGCCGGCGGAGCCGTCGGCGTGGCCGTCACGGTGGATGCCATGCCGGCGCCGTAAACGTTCACCGCGCGCACCGCCAACGTGTACTGGGCGCCGTTGGTCAGGCCGGTAACGACGTATCCGGTGGTGCCCGCACCGCTGCCGCCGATGTCGGTGAAGCTCGTGCCACCGTTGGTGCTGTACTGGTACTTGGTTATTGCGGAGTCCGTCGGATTCGCCCAGGTAAGCACGGCCTCGCCGTCACCCGGTGCGGCCGCTAGGTTTGTTGGGGCTGCTGGCGATGGCATCGGCGTGGCGTGCTCGCTCTCCGAGGCAGGGCCGGGGCCGCCACTGTCCACCGGCCGAATCAGGAAGGTGTACTCCACACCGTTAGTCAGGCCGGTCACCGTGTGGGATGTGGTGTCCTCGTCGCTGTTGGAAATGTTGCTCCATGCGGGAATGCTGAACACGTAAGCGGCGCCCTTATCGCTTTCGTCCCCGGGCGCCCCGACGATGACTCTTCCTCCGCCCGCCGCTACGGAATCCCCGAAGTTATCGTCCGCTGCGCCGTCGGGAGCGGTCAGCTTGACCGTCTCGGTGGTATCTACCCAGCCACCGCTGGGCTTGGTGAACAGGTAAACCGAACCGGAGTCAGTGCCGTCATCGTCATTCCCGTAGGCCCCAACTACCACATTGTCGCCGTCAACCGCTACCGACCACCCGAAGTGATCGTCTGCAGCGGCGTCGGAGGCGGTCAACTTGGCGGTCAACGCATCCTTCGAACTGGTTGACAGGGTTACCCAGGTGCCCCAACCGCCGCTGGGCTTGGTGAACACGTACACCGAGCCGGAATCGGTGCCGCCGTCGTCGTCCTGCCAGGCCCCTACCACAACAAAGTCGCCGTCTACCGCTACCCACCGACCGAAGCTATCGGCATTCGCGCGGTCGGAGGCGGTGAGCCTGACGGCGCTCCATATGCCCAGGGCATCCTTGGTAAACACGTAAGCCGCGCCCGAGGAAGAATCTTCCCCCGGTGACCCTATAACAACGGTGTTGCTGTCCACCGCCACTGAACTGCCGAAAATGGTGCCGGCCCCGGCGTTGGTGCCGGCGCTCCATATGGCCGTGGCCGCCGGGCCCCACACGTTGTTATTCTTGGTGTACAGGTAAGCCTTACCGGCCAAAGCGTCATTGCCGACCTGGGCTCCCGGAGCCCCTATGACGGCGATGCCGGTGTCCAACGCCACGGAACGTCCGAAAAGGTCATTTCCAAATTGGCCGGTCTTCGTGAACTCGGTGGCCCATGAGCCGGTCAGGCTACTCTTGGAGGCTATGGTAATCTCACCGGGATCAGTGTTGTTGTTTTGGGTGTATGACGGGGCTCCAGCCATGACCGTACTGCCGGCCACCGCTACGGAACTTCCGAGCCGGCCTTCGACCTGCGGGTTACTTACCGCCAGGAACTCATCGTAGCTCCACCCCCCGGAACCTCTGCTGAAGGTATGCCCCCACCCGCCGTTAGTAATGGAGACACTCTGGTTATCCAGAGATTCTTGTAAGGGGGCTCCAACCACCGCCGTGTTCCCGGCAATCCCCACGGAATCTCCGAACCTGTCGCCTGCCTCGATGGCGCCAGTAACAGTACTGGGAACGACCAGCTTGTCGATTGCCACCTGCAACACCTGGTAGCCGGTGATCGTAGAGTCGCCGGGGTCATCCCAGCTCAGCGTCACCTGGCTATCGCCGGCGGTCGCGGCGAACCCGGACGGCGCAACGGCCGCGTTGGCCGGCGCTGTAATGACGATCAGCAGCACGGCAACGGCGAGAAGCGCGCCGATGATTGTCAGCCGCGGGAAAGTTCTTATATGGATTGCCCTCATATAATGTCCTGATCGTCGGCATCGGATGCGGTTAGCTTGGCCGCCAAGGTCCACCTACCGAATTCCGATCCCCTGATAAACACTACAGCCGAACCGGACTCGTCGTTGTCGTCGTCCCTGCACGCCTATGTTACACCACATTTCCCATATCAACCCTGCAGGGCTTGTCGTAATCAGCAACATCTACCTAATGTAGCCGGATAGCAGAGCATAGCAGTTATCATGAGTGCTAGACTGGTCGTGATCGACTATTTTAGTTCTTGATAACGTACCCACTCTGGAGGCACCCAATGGGTGAAAGCACCAATCCCCGCGCCACGCTCCGTTTCGACCGCCGCATACGATTGGAGTTCCACGGCGCCACTATTACCTCAGACGCCGGACTGTTGGCCTGTCGCGAGTTGGATGATGCGCTGGGACTGACGGAGACGGCGAGTGAGTGTTTGCAGGAGACTCGGGGCGGTCGTAACGTGCAGCACCGATTGGTGGGCCTTCTCAGGCAGTCGGTGTACAGTCGTCTGGCGGGTTACGAGGATACCAACGACGCTGAACGGTTGGCCGACGATCCGACGATGCGGGTAGTCGTTGGACGGCGAGATGGTCCTAGAGACCGGCCGCCAGCACCAACACCATGAGCCGGTTCGAGACCGAGGTACTTACGCAAGACGGCAACATAGAAGGGTTGGGCCGACTGAACTCCAAGTGGGTGGATGGAGCTATGTCCCGCACGCCGCACCGGCGGGTGATCTTGGACATGGACAGTTCGGAGAGCCCGGTACATGGAGAACAGGAGGGAGCATCGTACAACGGACACTTTGGGAGCACGTGCTATCACCCTTTGTTCGTGTTCAACCAGTTCGGGGACTGCGAGGGCGCTAAGCTGCGTGCGGGGAACGTGCATAGCGCGCACGAGTGGAGTCAGGTGCTGGAACCGATCCTGTCGCGGTACGCTGAGACGGGATTGCGGCGGTACTTTCGTGCCGACGCCGCATTCGCCAAGCCGGACATCTATGAGTACCTGGAGGAGCGGCGAGTCTTCTACGCAATACGGCTGCCGAGCAACAAAGTGCTGCAATACGAGATCGCTCCACTGCTGATACGACCTGTGGGGAGGCCGCCGAAGCGTCCAGTGATCCTATACGACGACTTTTGGTATCGTGCCGGGAGTTGGGACCGCGCTCGGCGTGTGGTGGCCAAGGTGGAGTGGCATAGGGGAGAACTGTTCCCTCGGGTGGGCTTCATTGTCACGAACATGACGGCTGGCCCCGAAGGAGTGGTGCGTTTCTACAATGGTAGAGGGACAGCCGAGCAGTGGATCAAGGAGGGGAAGTACGCGCTGAACTGGACTCGGCTGTCGTGCCATCGGTTCGTGGCCAACCGGGTGCGTCTGTCTCTGTTCGTCTTGGCGTACAACCTTGGGAACTTCCTTCGCCGGTTATGCCTGCCCAAGGCGGTCAGGCACTGGTCGCTGCGGAGCGTGCAGGTCAAGCTGATCAAGATGGGAGGCCGTCTGGTGCGGCACTCCCGGCGATTGATCTTTCAGTTATCCGAGGTGTCGGTTCCTCGACGGTTGTTCCAGGGAGTGCTGGATCGTATCGGCCGGTTATCGCCGGCGCCAAGTTGAGGGAGGGTACAACCACGATCTAGCCAAGAGGGAGAGCGTTCCAGGGAGTCGGCTTGTCTTCAATGCGCTTTCACCCCATTGGCGGGGAGCCCGGAGACGATGAAGACGGACAAGAAGCATGGTTCACGGCGAGAATCGCATCCCTTATTGGATAGACCGGAGATTGACTGGCCTTGCAGGACCTGAATATGATGCTAGGTTGTGTTGACATTTATATTATACTGGATATATGTCAACAGTTACACTTCCGTCGGAACAATGGTCAAAGATGTTTGAGTTCCTTCGTGGGGAGTCCGGGTTGTACGTCGGACGGGAAGCCGAATGTAAGCGGTTCATCGATGCTGTCCTATGGATTACGCGGTCTGGCGCACAATGGAGGATGCTGCCATCAGAGTACGGTAAATGGAACAGCGTCTACAAGCGATTCGCCCGCTGGTGTGACCACGGAGTATGGGAGCGTATCCATCAGCATTTCGTCGATGACCCCGACATGGAATACCTCATCATCGACAGTACGGTCGTCCGGGCACATCCTTCGGCGGCTGGGGCACCCCAAAAAAGGGGGGCAAGCATCCCAAGCCCTTGGTCGTAGCCGTGGAGGGTTCAGCACAAAGGTCCATGTGAGTGTCGACGGCCTCGGTAACCCGTTGAGATTTACGTTGACTGGAGGACAGGAGCACGATGTGACTCAGGCCAACAAGCTCATAGCCGGTATGGAGAGTGAGTATGTGATTGCAGACCGAGCATACGACTCCAACCAGTTCCTCGAGTCCGTGATCGAGGGCGACGCGGTTCCGGTAAAACCTCCTCGCTCGAATCGTACGGAACCGCATTCATACGATACGTACCTCTACCGAGAGCGTCACCTCGTTGAGTGTCTCATCGGCAAGATCAAGCACTTCCGACGCATCTTCTCCCGATTCGACAAGCTGGCAAACAGGTACCTCGGCTTCCTTCATTTCGTCGGTGCCATCATATGGTTAAGATGAAATGTCAACACAACCTAGTATCTCGTTTGGACTGCCCATTAAGCCTGAAGACTCCCAATATGGGAAATACCGGGTTACACCAGTATCTCCGTCTATCCCCACGGTACACTCGGATTCACTTGTAAAAGGCGCAGCTAAAGTGGAACACGTGGGCGGATCGACTTCTGACTTATGGCGGTTGAAGAGTGTACCGTCCGCCGCCGTCCATAGGCTCGAAGTCGAGCCTATGGACGGCGGGATGGATGTATCGAGGGACGTGTATCTGCGGGTCCACAGGGACGTAGTGGTCGAAGGCATGAGCATCCGGGAGGCGTCGCGGGTGTTGGGGGTGCACCGGGACACGGTGCGAAAGATGGTCGCCTACTCCGTGCCACCAGGCTACCGAAGGCATAGCCCGCCTCGTAGGCCCAAGCTGGATGCCTTCACCGGGGTCATCGGCCAGATAATGAAGATGACTTGGGAGTCCCCAAGAAGCAGCGCCACACGGCCAAGCGCATCTTTGAGCGGCGGCGGGACGAGCACGGCTTTCAGGGCCAATACACCATAGTGAAGGACTACGTAAGGGAGCGGCGGCGGCAGATAAGGGAAAACTTCGTGCCTTCTAATCTCGACCTGCTCGCCGTGAGCCGTCCCCAAGACAGTTTCGTACGGATTCTTCCCCGGCTTTACATTCCGCACCGTCACCTTGTATAATAGAACATATGATCCTGCCATCGATTACAATCACCCAAGAGGGTAGAAGAGACAACCCAAACCACTCACGATGCTACTCGTTTCCTACTAACTCTCCTTTGGAACGCGACTTTGATTGACCGCGAACTCACCTACCCCATCAGGGAATATGTGCGAACCTACGCTTTGCTTTATGGCCGCAATCAAGCTGCGGAGGAATTCGGAATCTCCCGACATACCCTCTGGCGCTTCCTTGAACGCGGCCACATGGGGCGTGCCTTGCCACGCGCGGCCCTCAAATCCGTTGGAATGAGTGCCGATGCCCCTTCGTCGGGTACGGTGAAGACTCTCAAAGCAGCCACGCAGCGGCTCATCGCCGATCTAGTAAGGCAAAGTTTCGCTCCGCCCTTGACGGGACAGCATGATGTGCTAGGGTGGGACTATTTGTGGTACATCAACGAGGAATAGCCCAATTGCATATTAGGATGCGAATCTTGGCCGGGCAGCCAACCATTGCGCGTAAGGAACCAACCGGTAAAGGGTTGCTCCCGACTGCCTGTCAACGTTCAATCCAGTCCCTTTGTCTCTGAAGCGAAATTCTTGTATCGCTTCTTTGGGACATTGTCCCGTTCCGCCTCTTACGCTACGCTCAAGACCGAACGTCTGGTGTCACGGACCCATAGAGGGCCAAAACCGAAGCCTTGGCGGAACACGCCAAGCCCAACATCCGCTGGGAAACGGTGGCTCCATTCTGAGGACGTGATACATTAGAAGGACTGCGGTCGGGAGGGACGCACTCAGGATGAAGATTGAAGGAAGGTACTCATTCAACGTCAGCCGGCAAAAGCTCTGGGACACGCTGCTCGATCCCGATGTTCTGGCATCGTGCATACCGGGCTGCCAGGAGTTTCGTCCGACCTCGGACGACCGGTACACGGTCTCCCTTAAAGTGGGAGTCGGCGCGGTATCCGGCGCCTATCGCGCCACGGTCGCGGTGTTGGACAAGGTGGAACCGGAGTCCTATGTGATGGTGGTGGAAGGCAAAGGATCGGGTACCACGCTTGCCGGCAGGGGCACGATGACACTGCACGAAACGGAGAACGGCAGCGAGGTGAGCCTGGTGGCGGACGCGCGCGTGACCGGAATCGTGGCCCGGGTGGGCCAGCGGCTCATGGGCGGCGCATCGAAGTCGCTCGTCGGCCAGTTCTTCAGCTGCATCAGGGCGAAGGCAGAGGGCTGAAGGCACTCGGACGCGCTTGCCCCGAGAAGCCGCCTACCAAGCGATCGCGCCTCCCCCTTTGGAAGTGACGGGCACGTAGGGGAACTCGAAGCGGCCGGTGGAAACGATCTCGCCGCCTTCGATCTTCCAAATCTCTATAGTGCCGTTCACGTCGCCGCTTTCATTGAATTCCAAGGAGCCTGACACGCCCTCGTAGTCGATGTCCTTGCCGTCTGCTATGAGCTTCAGGGCCTCCTTGATGCCCTCAGGCTCTCCACTGACTTCTATGCCGGGGCCTGTGGCCACGTCCCTGAGGGCATTGCGGATTGCCTTGGAGTCGGTGATGGTACCGGCTTTCGCGGCAGCCAAGGCGATGAGGACGACGGTGTCGTAGGTCTGGGCCAGGAAGGGTGCCGCAGGCACTTCGCTAAATGCTTCCCAATAGGCCGTATTGAAGGCCTTGAGCGACCTATTCTCACGGACGCCGTGACTGGTGCCAAGGGTGCCCTCTAGGGCGTCTCCCCCGACGGCCTCGACCATTTCGGAGGACTTGGTCGCGTCGACAAGCAAGATTTTGCCCGTATATCCACTTTGAACTAGTTCGCTAAGATACACCTCAGCCTGGGCAGGGTAGCTGATTGCGACGACCACATCGGGGTCTCCGGCTGTGGCCTGCTTCAGCTCGGCGGCATACGATGCTTGGCCGTCATCGTGGCCTGCTTTCCCGGTAACCTGTCCGCCAAGTATCTCGAAGACTTCGGTGAACTGGTCGGCGAGGCCCTGGCCGTACGCGTCATCGATGTGCATGACTCCCGCGGTCTCGTGGTTCTCACCTATGGCGACGGTCGCCAGAACGGTTCCCTGACCGGTGTCGGATACCACGGTGCGGAAGACGAAGTCCTTGTCTTCCAGGCCTGTGAGGGCCATCGACGTGGCGGACGGTGAAACCAGCAGGATTTCCTCGGGGACGGTCACCGACTCGGCCACGGCGACGGTGACATCGCTGGAGTGCGCCCCGACGATGGCCGCGACGTTTTCGGCGTCGATGAGCTCGCGGGCCGCTTCCACGCCCTTTGCGGGATCGGTCCCGGCGTCGCGGTGCACGATGGTGACGGGGGTGCCCCCGGCTTCCGCAATGTGCCGAGCCGCGAGTTCAGCGGCATTGCGGTACGCCTCGCCGAAGTCCGCGAGAGTACCGGACGTGTCGACAAGATTTCCGATTACGAGGTGTCCTTCCCTCGAAGCCTTCGTGTCTTGCGTGTCTTTGGTTTCCGTCGGGTCTTTTCCGAACTGTGGGACAGGGACAGTCCCATCCGACGCACTCGCGGCAGCCGCCGGTTCCTCTCCCTCCGGCTCCGATTCGGAAGAGCAGGCAAATGCACTTGCCGCCAATACGACCGCCAGGATCAATGTTACAAAAGCAAGCGCCAGATTATTCAATATAATTCCCTCCTGTCCTGAGCGATCATAATCCGCAAGGACGATGCCTCGCCGAATCGCATCGGAACATGGTCTGTACCTACCTCATCATAGTATGAGTGGGAGTGAGGCACAACATGGGGGAGGAGTGAGTAGGGTGCAGGGAGTTTTGAGGACAGTTGCAACGTCGTCGTCCGGCGACTATTTCACTGGGCGGTGTCACTGTGGGGAGGAACGAGCCGATCAGAAGATACTGACAGTTCCCAACTACGGAATTCCCCGACGCAACGCAGTTGGTGGCAAGCGCCGGTCGCACGTTACCTATCGCGTATGGTGGCAAGGACTAAAAGAATTAGCCGTGGTCGTGGAGTCGCTGTCGTACGGCGTCGCGGGCCTCGATGAATGGGCGTTTGAGGTAGCTGATGTGGTCGTCCTCGCCGTGATGGTGCGTGACGTACCCGTGCGAGTGCTGCCGCGAGCTGTTTTCGATGTAGGTCAATGCGCCGTCGATCAGCGTCAGCATGTACTTGGCTGTCGGCTTGTCAAACATGCTCCACGCCCCTCCGACGGACACGTACACCGGCGAGGTATGTGAGAAGATGCCTCGCTCCCAGAGGTCGTAGTACGTGTATCCGTCGTAGTAGTCCGGCCCGCCCGATCGCGCGGCCACCCATGAGTTGCCATCGACCTTGATCCTCTCATGGATGCTGAGTCGGCGTGTCGGCGTGTCGGATTCGGTGGAGGCGACCACCCTTCCCTCCTGGACGATCTCCAAGCGGGACATCGGCACGACGCTTTCGGCCCATGCCGAGACCTCGACGGTGCCGGGGCCGGAAAGTTCGACCGTGTCTCCGACCTCGTGTCCGTCGACCGTGAGGTGAATGATCGGGCCGCCGCTGAGGATCGTCCTGCCCTTCGCGACGTTTCGGCACCAGCTTTCGTAGGTGAACTCCTCGTCGTCGGGAATACGCACGTAGGTGCGGTACATCCCAACCGGAACATCGCTCGACATCTTGTCGGTGCCGCCGACGAGCGGAAGGCGGTAGCCGCAGTTGAGGTACCGGTACCACTCGTTGTGCCAGTACTCGCGCTGCATGATCATCTCGACGGCGTCGAGGCGTCCTGTCGCTACGAGGGCGGCGGGCTCTCCGTTGGGGTGGGGAAAGTGCGGATTGATCACGTATCCGCCCTGGGCGTGGGCCTCGTCGGCCCAGTGGCTGAGGGTCGTCTCCATCGGGCCGCCGATCTCGGACTCGGACGGGCCGTCGGAGCAGAACGGCATCACGGGCTGTTTGAGGCCCCACAGGATCATGTGGCCCATGAAGTGCTGCCGGTTCTCCTGCGATGTGTAGACGATGTTGTTGCCCTGGCGGGTGACGCTGGGCTCTCCCGTGAAGTCCTCTACGTTCGTAAACAGGCTTCCCCACTGGGACTGCAGGAGGTTGACGACGTTCAGGTCCTCGGCCTGCGACTCGAGGTGGCTGCCCTGCGTCGAGAGGAAGTGGACGTGCGAGTCGCCGGAGTACCAGCCGCGCTCGTTCATGTTGATCCAGCGCTTGAGACGGAGTTCGAGGTCGCGTTGGCCGGGGGCGATATTAATCTTGGCGCGGAGCGGGTCGTATTCGTAGCCACGGGCGACGTCAACGATCGCCTCACCCCTGGGGAGCCAGCCCTGAGCCGTGCCGTCGATGTAGGCGTAGCTGATCTGGCCAAGTCGCAGATCGCCGCCAACGTCGATGTGCCACGTGTCGAGGTTGGAGTTGACCTGATTGTGGTGGCCGTGCGGCTGGTACGGCACGCCGTCGGGCGATCTGAAGTGGACGCGGGACGGGACGGGCTGCCCGGTCTCGTCGTCCACGACCCTGACGCGCACCCAATTCTTGCCCGGCTCGATGAGTTCGATTCGCACCTTATCGGTCTCGATAGAGCCTTCACTCTCGACCTCTCCCCACTTGACGCTGTCGATCTTCTCTCCCCCCTGGGACACCTCAACCGTCGCGGAGGGAACGCCGGACAGCTCGACGTAGGCAGGGCTGGACTTCGGGTTCTGGGCCTCGCCGAAGCCCTTCTGCTGGTCGGTAAGGAAGTCGTCGGACGACTGCTCGGGAAGCGGGTGGACGTAGGTACGCTCGCCGCGGTCAATGGTGACGTCGAGGTCGAAGGGTCTATCGGCTCTCTCTGCGTCCTTGAGGCTTACGCGCACTGGGCGGCGAGCATCGCGGGAGAACGGGTGCTCGTCGACGTGTACGAGGGTGACGCCCGCGACGATGAAGCGCGGTCCGCGGGGCACGAACTCGATGGACTCGATGACGCGGTCGGGCGTCGGATTGCTCCATGCCCACAGCCAGTACCGTGCGGGCTGGGCCTGGACGGATTCCGTTTGGCGTCTGCCTATCAGATCGAAGCGGCCCTCGTAGCGCGGCATGAGCGTGTCTTCCTGGTCGGTCACGGCCAGATAGGGGAACCCTATCCCGAATCGAGATATCCCCTGCCGATCGCTCACGACGCTGATCTCGTACCGCTCGCGAATGGGAACGGTGACGGTCTCCGAGTCCACGAACCGGATTACGTAGTCCGCAACGTGGACCCCGACGGGGCCGTTGGAGTCCTGCTCGGTCTCCATCTGCCGGTGCGCGAAGACGACAGTGTGCGCGGTCTTGCTGACCGGCACCGCTACCGACGCATCGCCCTCCGCCAGCGAGATGTAGCACTTACCGGAAGGGTCGCCGCCGGGCGCGCCGACAGTGAACGGGAGCCCGCGCATGGTCTGCTCGCCCAGCAATGGGTTTTCGCCGGGCAGGAGCTCCGCGCCCGCGCCGCACCAAGGGGATGTGTCGATGGGTTCGTAGTCCATGGTTCAAGGGGCCTCCGGGAAGAAAATCACAAGTGTGCCACATTGTACGCAATTGCGCCAAAGTTTCGCCCGTACTACGAAGTTGGACGGATCGCCATTTATGCCTTATTGAGTTGACAACTCCTATGGGATATGATTCTTGACATACCAACTGGTGGGTACGGCCTCATTACCACACCGCTTCAACTGTTGCACAATCCCAACAAGCCTGCCTTGCTCCAGGTATAGCTAGTCTAGGTAGGAATATGGTGTGCCCAAGGTATCGGACGCAATCAAGTTGGTGAAGCAAGACGGATGGATCCAGATTCGCGGGCGGGGCAGCCACCGCCACTTCTAGCATCCGATCAAAAGAGTGGACTTGTCACAATTGCGGGGAAACCAAGCAAGGACTTACCGCCAAAAACGTGGATTAGTATCCTGAAGCAAGCTGGACTGCGATAGGTGAGTGATGTCTTCAACGGTGACAGCATATCCAGTCGTAATTGAAAAGAGCGATAACGGCTACGCCGCATATTTGCCTGACCTGCCCGGCTGTGTGGCCGCGGGTGATACTGAGGAGGAGACGAAGGCCTTAATAGCCGAGGCGGTTGCAGAGCACCTAACGATTTTGGCTGACAACGGCCTGCCCATTCCCGATCCCATTGAAGCGGTTCCCGTCTAGACTGCAATCGGGCCGTGCCGTGAGCGACCCATTTGGCGCTGCGGAGTACACCGTTCTCACTGACTACTCGTAGTAAGGAGACGTTGTGTCGACCGTCACGGTCGCCTATAGACTGAACCCCAGCCGTTGGGCGCGGTCGTGGACTGCCGCGTGGGCCTCGTGGAAGGGCGCTTCGAGGTAGGCGATGTGGTCGTCCTGGCCGTGGTGGTGGGTGACCCCGCCGTGCGTGTGCTGCATCGACGTGTCGCGGATGTAGGAAATGCTGCCCTCGATGAGCGTGAGCATGTATCGGGCAGTCTCTTCGCTGAACATCCACCAGTCTTCCCCGACCGACACGTAGACCGGTGACGTGTGGGCGAACATGCCGCGCTGCATGGCGTCAATGTGGTGGAAGCTGCCCATGTACTCCGGGCCGCCGCATCTCGCGGCGAGCCAGGTGTGCTTGTCGATGGTGATCTTCTCTCGCAACTCCAGCCGCCGCGTGCCGTTTAGGGACTCGGTCTGGGCTACGACCTTGCCGTCTCGTATGATTTGCAGGACGTTGATGGGGAAGATGCTCTCGGCCCACGCCTCGACCTCGACCGTGCCGGGCCCGGAGAGGTTGACTGTGTCGCCTATGGCTTTGCCGTCGACCGAGAAGTGGATGATGGGCCCGCCGCTGAGGAACGTCCTGCCGCTTGCGACGCTCCGGCACCAGGAGTTGTAGCCGAACTCCTCGTCGTCGGGGAGACGGGCGTACGTGCGGTACAGGCCGACCGGCACGTCGCTGGACATCTTGTCGGTGCCGCCCACGAGTGGGAGCCGGTAGCCGCCGTTCAGGTAGCGGTAGTACTCGATATGGTTGAACTCGGTCTGCCTGATCATCTCGACGCCGTCGAGGCGGCCTGTCGCGACGAGTGCGGCTGGTTCCCCGTTCGGATTGGGGAAATGGGGATTGATGACGAACCCGCCCTGCGCGTGGGCCTCGTCCGCCCAGTAGCTCAAGGTGGTCTCCATGCTTCCGCCTATCTCGGCCTCGCCCAGCCCGTCGCTGCACCACGGCATGACCGGCCTCTTGAGGCCCCAGAGGATCATGTGCCCCATGAAGTGCTGCCGGTTCTCCTGGCTCACGTAGACGATGCTGTCGCCGCGCTCGGAGACGCTCGCGGCGCCGGTGAAGTCCTCCGTGTTCGTGAAGAGTGTTCCCCACTGCGACTGCAAAAGGTTCACCACGTCGAGATCCTCCGCCTGCGCTTCAAGATGCGCCCCGGTGGGTGACAGGAAGTGGACGTGAGAGTCGCCGCTGTACCAGCCCTGGGCGTTCATGTTCGTCCATCGCTTGAGGCGGATCTCAAGCTCGCGCTGGCCGGGCTCGATGGAGACCTTCGTTCGGAGGGGTTCGTACTCGAAACCGCGCGACACGTCGACGACGACCTCTCCGCGCGGCAGCCACCCCTGGCACGTGCCGTCGATGTAGGCGAATGCCGTCTGACCGAGCCGCAGATCGCCTCCCACGTCGTTGTGCCACGTCCCCAGGTTCGAGTTGACCTGATTATGGTGTCCATGGGGCTGGTACGGCACGCCGTCGGGAGAGCGGAAGTGGACGCGGCAGGGCACGGGACGCCCCGTCTCGTCGTCGACGACCGTGACGTGGACCCAGTTCTTGCCGGGGTCGATAAGCTCGATCTTGACCTTCTCGGTCTCCACGGCCCCGCTGTCGACCACCTCGCCCCACGAGGCCTTGCCAACCTCGGCCTCACCCTGCTTGACCGTCACGGTCGCAGACGGCGTGGCCGATATCTCCACGTAGGACGGGCTGGAAGCCTCGTTGTCGTCCTGCCCCCAGGAATACGGGGCGGCGAGGAACTCGTCGGACGACACGGCGGGCAGGGGGAAGACGTACGTGGCATCGCCCCGATCGACCTCGACTTCGACATCGAAGGGCTTTGAGGCATCGGCCTCGTCGAGCAGGGTGATCTTAGCCGGACGGCGTCCCTCTCGCGGGAACGGGTGCTCGTCAAGGTGCCCCAGGGTGATAGCCGCTACGAAGAAGCGCATCCCCGCGGGGACGATTTCGATGGACTCTATGGACGAATCGGGTTCGGGGTTCTCCCACGACCAGAGCCAGCAAAGGTCCGCAGACGGCTGGGTCGCCTCGGTCTGGCGTCGTCCGGCCTCGCCGAGCTCGCCCTCGTAGCGGGGCATCAAGACCGCTTTGCTGTCGGTTACAGCGCGGTACGGAGGGCCCGGCGTTCCCGGCGGGAAGGCAGGACTGGCCGCAATCTCGAAGCGTTCGCGGATATTCACTCGCTCCTGCCTGCCGCTCGACAGGTAGAACACGTACTCCGCGACCGGCTCGCCGAGCCTACCGCCCTCGGCCAGCTTCGTTTCGAGCAGCGCGTGAGCGAACAGCACCCGCTTTGCGGGCTTGCCGACCGGAACGGAGACGCTACCCCCGTTCGGCGAGGGCGCAATGAATGAGTTGCCTCCAAGACCGCTGGCCAGACCGCCGATCATGAACGGCAGGCCGCGGAACGACTTGAGGCCCGTTTCCACATCGGCGGCTCCGCTGCCGAGAATTTCGGGGCCGGAGTTGCACGACCGGGATATGTCGAGTGGTTCGTAGTCTTGCATTCGCGATACGCTCCTGGTTGGTGAGGTCCCCACTTAGATGTAGACTTCCGGGTTGACGCACGTGATGAGTCGTTCGCCCCTGATGCCGTTCAGCAGGTTGACGGCGGCTATTCGCGACATCTCCCGCCTCGTGGCGACGCTGGCGCTGGCGATGTGCGGGACGATCAGGCAGTTTTCGAGCGTGAGAAGTGGATCGTCGGCGGGAATCGGCTCAGGGTCGGTAACGTCGAGTCCGGCTCCGCCTATCTCGCCATCCCTCAACGCCTCGTATAGGGCTTGCTGGTCGACTATAGGCCCGCGCGAGGCGTTGACGAGCACCGAGGCCGGTTTCATCTTCGAAAGAGTGTCGGCATTTATGAGGTGGTAGGTTGAGTCGTTGAGGACGGTGTTGAGGGAGACGAAGTCGGAATGAGATAGGAGCGTATCGATATCGACGTACTCCATGGGGAGTTGGGACTCGAAGCCTTCTTGCCTGACGATGTCGGAGTAGAGCACCCTCATGTTGAAGCCGATAGAGCGCCTTGCGACCTCGAACCCGATGCGCCCCATGCCGATGATGCCGAGCGTCGCGCCATAGACATCCTGGCCGAGGTAATGGAGCGGGTGCCACGTGCGCCAGTTGCCCCCGCGCACAGCTCGTTCGCCCTCGCCGATACGACGGGCCGCAGCCAGCAGCAACGCCCACGCGGCGTCGGCGGTCGTGTGGGTCAGCACCTCCGGCGTGTTCCCGACGGGAATGCCGCGCCTCGTGGCGTCGGGAATATAGATATTGTCGAATCCGACGGCCAGCTGGCTTATGACCTTGAGTTGCGGCCCAACCGCGTCCATGAAATCGCCGTCGATCTTGTCGGTGAGGAGGCAGAGGATGCCGTCCACGCCCCTCGACTTTTCGAGAAGGACCTCTGGGGGCGGGGGAAGCTCGTCCGGCCACACTTCGGCGTCCACCTCGGCCCGGATCATCTCAAGGGCGTCGGGGAAGATTTCGCGGGTGATGAACGCGCGAGGTCTCGACATCTACAGCGCCTTTCGAGAAAAACGTCGGAAATCCAGCGAGGCCCATTCTATCAGAAGGGCCGCCGTCGCTTCATCGACCGGAAGTTGTCGGCTTATTCTCCACGTGGAGGTTCACACTTGAATGAACATTTGCACCCGCTGAGAATACTTCACCTCGGAAGGAAGACGGTACGGCGAGTCCTCGACGTGGGCGTCTCTTCGCTGCAATCCTCAGCCGGCTCACACCGGGATAATATACAGGAAGGAGCGTTGGCTCTCTGAAACCAACCTTTCCATGCCGCCGTCAAGCGTGGCCAGCTGTCCGTTTCGCTGCATTGCGGCGGCCAGCAATACGGCGTCCGTAACCTGGCGGTATCCCTGGAGACGTATGCCTATCGATTCAGGCAGGTGCATGATGGACTGGTCCTGCGGCCAGAAAGTGTGAGACCCCAACCGCGACAGCCTCTGCAAGACTGCGATGGCTTCGAGAGGCGTGACGGTGTGTCGAACGACCGATGGATTGCAGGACACACGGACGAAACCCGCCTCCGTCAATGGACACGTGGCCCAGCCGTCCTGCCGACGCACCTCAAACCATGCTCTAGCCGCGGCGTGGTGCACGTGGTTGGGCCAGGCGAGGGCTATCAGGACGTTGACGTCCAGCAGCGCGATCACGGCCAGTCGCCCAGTGACCGGTAGACGTCCTCGCTGGTTATAGGTTCGGCGCCGGCGGGAGCGGGAAAGGTGGTGCCGTCCGTGACGTCGTTGTGGGTGAGCTTGCTCTTGAGGCCGCGCCGCGCCAGTTCCGACAGGGCGCTGCCGAGACTGCTTCCCTTCCGCTCAGCCAGCGCCCGGGCAACGGCCAAAACGTCGTCGTCGATAGATACCGTCGTTCGCATATCAGCATCATCTCATCACTGCATCAAGTTGTCAAGACGGCCGGCGACCGTTCAGACTCTGTGAGGAAGCTCCGTAAAGCATATCGCCCCCCGTAGCCGCGAAGTGCCTACCCTGTACTCCGATGCGGGGCGGGTAACTACGGGGATTAGGGTGTTCTTCACACCAAGTCTGAACGGGTACACCGGCAAGCTATCCGAGACGCATCGTCGTTGCTGGTGTACCATAGTCGGCGATGTTTTCCGATCGCGCTGTCGACATGGTGCTTCGCGCCCGCCGCAGGGAGTATGACGGCGTCCTGATCGTTGGGATCGTCTTCCTGGCATCGGCCCTCACCATCGGTTCGAGCAACTACGCTTTCGGGCTGTTCGTCGAACCCCTGGAGGAGACGTTCGGGTGGAGTCGCACCGCGATCTCCGCTTCGCTGTCATTTTGGGCCATCGGCAGCCTGACCGCCCCGCTGCTCGGAAGGTTTATGGACAACTACGGGGCGAGGTCGCTGCTGGCGGGGTCATTGGCCCTGTTCGGCGTGAGCTTGGTATTGCGTCCCCTGATGACCGAGCTCTGGCATCTCTACGCCCTGAGCATCCTTCAGTTCTCCGCGTTCTCCGGGATGAACATGCTTCCGGCGGGGAGACTCGTCGGGCTGTGGTTCCCCAAGTCGAGGGGCCGCGCGATGGGCTTCGCGATGATGGGGAACAACTTCGGCGGTCTGACGGCACCGGTATTGATGGGGTACTTACTGGCGGTCGCGTCATGGGGTTCGGCCTTCGTGGTAATCGGCATTCTGGCCTTCGCGGTCGCTCTGATGGCCTCCCTCTTCGTCCATGAGCGTACGCCTCACAGGGCCAACGCCGCGAAGCTAGAGGACAATCCTTCCTCCGCCACTCCCGGCATTGCCGGTCTCACCGTCCAGGAGGCCGTGCGCTCCGACGCCTTCTACTACGTGACGGCGGCGACGGCTCTGGGTTCCTTCACCTACAGCGCCCTGCTGCCGCAGATAAGCACCCACCTGCTCGACCAGGGAGCGAACAACGCGACCGTGGTAATCCTAGTCGCGTCGCTGGCCGGGTTCGGCATGGCGGGCAAGGGTGTCTTCGGCTTCCTCGCCGAGCGATTCACCGCACGCATAGCCATGATGCTCAGCCTCGGCGGACAGACGGCCCTCATCTCGGTGATCGTGGCCTATCCCTCCGGACTCCATCTGTGGGTCATCATGCCTATTTTCGGGTTCTTCTTCGGTGCGTACGGCGTCCTCATGACGCTGCTCCTGCAAGAGTGCTTCGGGCTGAAGTATTTCGGGAGCATCGCCGGACTATCGGGGCTATTCGGAGTGATTCCAATGAGCTTGGGCCCGCTGATGGCAGGCGCGTCGTCGGACTACCTGGACAGCTACGGGCCCGCTTTCATGGGCGTTGCCGCGCTGTTCGTCACGGCCATCCTGCTGCTTACGAGGGTCAAGTCCCCGATGCAGCGTCTGGCCGAAATGTCGCAGGAATCAAATACCAAACGAGAGGCGTAGAACGATGAACAAATCGGACAAAGACATGCTGCTCCGACTCGGGGCTGGGGGCTTGATATCGGCAATCTGCGACGACGCAGGTCTGACACGACCCCAGTTCGAACATTGGTGGAAGGCCCAGACCACAGAGCGCGTCCCGTCGATGGAAGGAACCCGGACGGCATCGGGCGTGTCGGGCCGGGTCGACATCGTTCGGGACGAATGGGGTGTGCCGCACGTCCTTGCGGACAGCGACGACGACCTGTTCTTTGGGTACGGGTATGCAACGGCCCAGGACCGCCTCTGGCAACTCGACTACTATCGACGCAAGGCGCACGGTCGCCTGTCCGAAGTCATCGGGCCGAGCGGCATCGAGATCGACACGGTATCGCACACCATCGGCCTCAGCCGTACGGCAGAGGCGAACCTCTCAAGGTTCCCTGAGAAGACGAAGCAACGGTTGGCGGCATACACGAACGGCATCAACACGTTCATGGAAGAGAGCCGGAGCAACCTGCCGATCGAGTTCGACCTGCTCGGCTACGAGCCGCACGAGTGGACGTCGCTGGACTCGGTTGCGATCTGGCAGGAGTTTCGCTGGTATCTCACCGGCCGCCTGCCCATCATCGCGATTCCCGAGCTGGCGAAGCGAGTGCTCGGCGAAGGTCCCCTCCTCGACCTATTCCTTACCGGAGAGGCCGAGGACGAGAGTATCGTCCCAAAGGGTTCGTACCCATCGGTGCGGATGGGCGAAGTCCCCGTCGGGGAGGTCGTCGGCGACCCCGACGAGGGACTGGGCAGCAACAACTGGGTCGTCTCCGGTGGGAAGTCCAAGACCGGCGCGCCGATGGTCGCGAGCGACCCTCATATCGCGTTCGGCGCGGTCTCGTGCTGGTACGAGGTGCATCTCTCCGGCCCGGAGATGAACGTCGCAGGGGCCGGGTACGTCGGGGTCCCCGGCATCGTCTTCGGCAGGAACGAGACCCTCGCGTGGGGGGTAACCAACAACATCTGCTCCCAGCGCGACATCTACCAGGAGCAGGAGCACCCCGACCGCCCGGGACACTTCCGGTTCGGTAACGAGTGGCGTCCGTCCAAGCAGGAGACCGTCGAGATCGCCGTGAAAGGCGAGGACGCGCGGACGATCACCATAACGCGCACGCACAACGGCCCAATAGTCGACGCGCTGCTCCCGGAGCCGCTGCGCACGACCGACAAGGTCTCGGCCAGGTGGCTCGGTACCGGTTTCGGCGACGAGATCACCGGTATGCTCGACTTGGCCGCCGCGCGGAACTGCGACGCGGCGCGAGAGGCCCTCCGCGACTGGATCGTGCCCACGTGGAGCTACGTCTTCGGGGATGTCGAGGGACACATCGCCTATCAGGCCGTTGGCCGAATTCCCACCCGCGAGCAGTGGAACCGCGAGTACCGCCCCGGCTGGGACCCGGCGCACCAATGGCAGGGGTTCATCCCATACGACGCGCTCCCCGCCCTGAGCGATCCGGCCGAGGGGTACGCGCGCTCAGCCAACAACCGCACCGCGCCGGAGGACTACCCGTACCCGCTTTCGGGCACGTGGAGCAGCGGACACCGCGCCCTGCGCATCCGCCAAATGCTGGAAGAGAAGGACCAACTCTCCCGCGAGGACTTTGCCCGCATGCAGACCGACACGCTCTCGATGCGCGCCGTCGAGGTTCTTCCGTCCCTGGTCGAGACCCTGCGGCAGGCATCGGATCCGAAAGTGCAAGAGGACGACCGATTCCTGAGCGAGACCCTTCGGCAGGCATCCGATCCGAGAGTGCTGGAGGCCGCCGAGTTCCTGAGCAAATGGAATTCCAGAATGGACGTGGACGAGGTGGGCGCGTCGATCTTCGAGCTCTTCTTCTCGGAGTTCACGACCGCCGTTGCCGCCGAGCGTTTCAGCGGGGAGGAGATCCCGCTGGTTGCGGGCGCCATATCGGGCTTCGCCGTGCGCCTGCTCGACAACGACGAGTTTGGCTACTCGCCGCCCCGGAACGAGACGATCGTCACGTGCATGGTTCGAGCGATCGACGCCTTGACGGAGCGGCTCGGCCCGGACATGGCGGAGTGGCGTTGGGGCAGGATTCACAAGATCACGCTTAACCACCTGCTTTCGGACCGCGGCGACCTTTCCGACCTCCTGAGACGAGGCGGCCAGCCGGTGGGTGGGAACGGCATCACCGTAAGCAACACCGGCTTCGACCCGAACTACCTCGCCTCCATCGGCGCGAACTGGCGACACAACGCCGACCTCGCCGATGACCCGCCCGGTCTGTGGGCGGTCGACGCGACGGGTCAATCGGGCCATCCCGGCAGTCCGCACTACGGTGACCAGCTCACCGAATGGCTGGCCGGACGCCACCACTACCTTCCCCTCGACAGCGAACGAGCACGGGCGCAGGCGGCACAGACGCTGACTCTGAAGCCGGAGTAGAAACAGGGGAAATTATTCGCTAGGGTCTGTTCACACTATGAGGGTTGGTGTTATCATTGGTGAATGGAACTCACACAAGACCAGTACGAACGCATCGCTCCTCTCCTACCAGTACAGCGTGGAAATGTAAGCATTTCCAATTTGCAGGTGCTCAATGCAATCTTGTATGTAGCCGAGCATGGCTGCAAGTGGCGGGGGCTCCCTCCTCGGTTTGGCAGATGGCACACGATCTACACACGCATGAACCGCTGGGCCAAGAATGGTGTGCTTGACAGGGTATTCGAACATCTGCAGCGAGAACAGATAGTGCGTGTCAAGCTCGAGGCGGTCTCGATGGACAGCACGATAGTCAAAGTGCATCCCGACGGCACGGGGGCGTTAAAAAAAACGGGCCACAGTCCATCGGAAAGTCGCGTGGCGGCTGGACCACCAAGATTCATATGGTTGCCGCAGATGCTCGAACGGCCATGACCTTCTCCCTTTCCCCGGGACAGGCCCACGACGCACCGGAGGGCCGCAAGCTGCTCCACCGCCTGGGGCCTCAGCAAAAGGACCTGTCTATAGTGATGGATCGTGCATACGAGGGCAACGAGACGCGCCAACTCGCATTGGAGTTGGGATTTGCTCCCGTTGTTCCCCCACTCTCTTCCCGAGTCGACCCATGGGAATACGACAAGGAGTTGTACAAGAGGCGCAACGAGGTCGAGCGGCTGTTCCGACGGTTGAAGGGCTTTAGGCGCATCTTCTCTCGCTTCGACAAGCTCGATGTGCTCTTCCTGGGTTTCATCCTGTTGGCGCTCATATTCGATGCGCTACGTAGTGTGAACACGCCCTAGTCAAAATGGTACAATGAGCGGTGACCAAACCGCTGATCCGCAACGATTAGGGAGCGATAATGAGCCTCCGAAGGACGGTAATCGCAATAGCTCCCTCGGTTGCGATTGGGTCGCTTGTCCTGCTGACAGTTGCGCTCATCACGATTCGCTCAACCTCCGCCCAGAGCGCCGACACTCCCTCCTGCTCCACCGGCACCGCCGTCCCCGACCCCGACAACAGCCCCGGCCTCGTCTCCGACTGCGAGACGCTGCTGGCGTCGCGCGACACGCTTGCCGGTACCGTCACCCTCAACTGGTCGGCGGATGTTTCGATAGAGGAGTGGGAGGGCATCAGGGTTGGGGGAACTCCGGAGCGGGTGACGGACTTATTTCTTACTGGTAAAGGACTGAACGGAGAGATCCCCCCCGAATTGGGCAGGCTCAACAGCTTGAGAAGTCTGGCGCTCTTTGTCAATGAGCTGAGCGGGGAGATTCCGGCGGAATTAGGTGACTTAGCCAACCTGGTTTCACTTCAGCTCTGGAGGAACGAACTAACCGGAAGTATTCCTGTAGAACTGGGAGAACTCTCAAAACTGAATTGGCTGACTCTCGGCGATAACCAATTGACCGGGGAGATACCGGCGGAGTTGGGCAACCTTACCCTTCTACGAGTCTTAGGCCTCTGGTGGAACCGGTTGACCGGGGAGATCCCTGAGCAACTTGGCAACCTCTCCGGTCTCTCGTTGCTGCACCTCCACAGCAACAAATTGACCGGTGACATTCCGAAGGAGCTTGGTAGCCTCTCCGAACTTACACAGCTCCGTCTTGCCGGTAACGAGTTGACCGGCGAGATACCTTCGGAACTGGGCAAGCTGACGAACTTAGAGGAGTTGTGGCTCTCCCATAACCGGTTGAACGAGCAGGTACCCACCGAGTTGGACAACCTCACCGATCTGAGTTCGCTGCTTCTAAACGATAACCGTCTATCGGGCGCCCTTCCGCACACATTCACGGAATTGAACGCGATAGAAGAACTCTACTTCCTCAACAACGCGGGGCTGTGCGCTCCTGTCGTTGACGCATTTCAGGGCTGGATTCAGAGCTTGGATACGGTCCGAGGCAGCAGCTGCGCACCGTCGGACTCACTGGAAGATCGGGCGACGCTGGTCGAACTCTACAGGGCCACCGACGGACAGAACTGGGAGAATGGGGCGAACTGGCTAAGCGACCGGCCAATCAGGGAATGGTATGGCGTCACCAACGACGCAAACGGGCGTGTGTCCGGACTTTACCTCGACCGCAACCGGTTAACAGGCGAGATTCCCCGGGAGTTGGGGGGGCTTGAGGGCATGAAGAGACTCGACCTCCACAACAACCGGCTGACCGGGGCGGTTCCTCCGGAACTGGGGAGTCTTCCCAACCTTGAAGACCTTGACCTCTCATTCAGTCGGCTAAACGGTGTCATTCCTGCAACGTTGGGCGACCTTGCCGAGCTAGAAATCCTGGATTTGTCGCACAGCCTGTTGACTGGCCCGATACCGCCGGAAATAGGCAAGCTGTCAAACTTGAAACGGCTGAATCTTCAAAACAGTCAACTGACCGGGGAGATACCAACAGAGTTAAGGGGTCTCTCCAACCTGCAAAGGCTATATCTGGGTGGCAACCGGTTAACAGGGTGCATACCAGCTAGCTTGCGTGATGTGCGTCACAACGACTTCGCCCGCCTTCAGCTCCCCTTCTGCGACTGTTCCACCGGAAACGCCGTGCCCGACGCCGGCAACAACCCCGGACTCGTCTCCGACTGCGAGGCGCTGCTGGCCTCCCGCGACACGCTGGCTGGCACAGCGACGTTAAACTGGTCGGCGGACAGGCCGATCGCGGAGTGGGATGGTGTGCGGCTAGAATGGACACCGGCGCGGGTTGTGGAGTTGTGGCTTGATCGGCAGGAACTCACAGGCACAATACCCGCCGAACTGGGTAACCTGTCCAACCTGAGATATTTGTATCTCTCGGGCAACCAGTTGACGGGCACCATCCCCGTCGAACTGGGCAGCCTGTCCAACTTGCAAGTGCTGTGGATCGAGGGCAACCAGTTGACGGGCACCATCCCCGTCGAACTGGGTAGCCTGTCTAACCTGACGGGGCTTGATCTCAGCTACAACCGGCTGACGGGTACAATTCCAGCTGAATTGGGCACCCTGTCTAACCTAGCGCGGCTGGGTCTCTTTGGTAACCAGTTGACTGGCACAATACCCGCCGAACTGGGCAGTCTATCCAACTTGAGACATATGTATCTCTCCGGCAACCAGTTGACTGGCACAATACCCGCTGAACTGGGCAGACTGTCCAACTTGAGACATATGTATCTCTACTACAACCAGTTGACGGGCACCATCCCCGTCGAACTGGGTAGCCTGTCAAACCTGACCGGGCTACTTCTCAACGGCAACCAGTTGACGGGCGTAATTCCCGCCGAACTGGGTAGCCTGTCAAACCTGACCGTGCTTGATCTTAGCTACAACCGGCTGACAGGCACAGTTCCAGCAGAGTTGGGCGGCCTGTCCAACCTGACACGACTGTCTCTCGACAAAAACCAATTGACGGGTGAAATTCCCGTTCAACTGGGCAGCCTCTCCAACCTATACGCACTGGGGCTTTCCAGCAACCAGTTGACGGGCCCAATCCCCTCTGAACTGGGTAGCCTCGCTGACCTGACGAGGCTGACCCTCGACAATAACCAGTTGATGGGCACAATTCCCACCCACCTGAGCAACTTGTCTAACCTGACACGGCTGTGGCTCTCCAGCAACCAGTTGACGGGCCTAATTCCCGCTGAACTGGGCAGGCTGTCCAACTTGACGACGCTGTGGCTCAATGCCAACCAATTGACGGGTGAAATTCCCGTTCAACTGGGTAGTCTCGCCAACCTGAGAGACCTGCGCCTCTCCGACAACGAGTTGACAGGCTCAATCCCCTCTGAATTGGGCAGCCTCACCAACCTGACGAGGCTGAGCCTCTCCAACAACAAGTTGACGGGCCCAATCTCATCTGAACTGGGTAGCCTCGCCAACCTGACGAGGCTAAGCCTCTCCAACAACAAGCTGACGGGCCCAATCTCATCTGAACTGGGTAGCCTCGCCAACCTGACGAGGCTAAGCCTCTCCAACAACAAGTTGACGGGCCTAATCCCCTCTGAGCTAGGCAGCCTCTCAAACCTGCAACAGTTGCACCTCGACAACAACAAGCTGAAGGGCCTAATCCCTCGTGAATTGGGCAGTCTCTCGAACCTGCAACAGTTGCACCTCAACAACAACAAGTTGACGGGCCTAATTCCCTCTGAACTGGGCAGCCTCGCCGACCTGATAGAGCTATGGCTCTTTGAGAACGGGTTGACAGGCACAATTCCCTCTGATCTGAACAGCCTCGCCACCCTGAGAGACCTGCGCCTCTCCGACAACGAGTTGACGGGTTCTATCCCCTCTGAACTGGGTAGCCTCTCCAACCTGGAATCGCTGATCCTCTCACAGAACCGGTTGACTGGGCCGATACCGGGGGTACTGGGTAATCTCAGCAAACTGAAGGCGCTGTGGCTCTCACAGAACCGGTTGACTGGGGAGATTCCGGGAGAGCTGTCAAATCTCACAAACCTGTATCAACTGTACCTGTCCCAAAACGAGTTGTCCCGTTGCATTCTCCAAGATCTTCGCGACATTCGGCACCACGACCTTCACGATCTTAATCTCCCATTCTGCGACGTGCTCTTGAGCGGCATGTCCATAAGCTCCGGCGAGTTGACACCGCCATTCGACCCCTATCAGGTCGAATATGCCGCTTTGGTAGGTCCGCCCGAGGCGACGTTGGTCCTCACCAATGAACACGGCGCGAAAATCAATTATCTGGACAGGGACGGCATTGGCAGGGCGGGCGCCGTCGGCACGTTGGAACTTGCGGTTCCTCTTGATGCGAAGGTAGCCCCCGTCAGGATCGAGGTAGTCTCTTCAGACGAACAAGCGACCAACGTCTATACCATCCATATAACCTGGACGGGCGCTCCCGGCCCTCCGACCATAAGCAAGGTCACGCCGGGCGGTTGGCACCTGAACGTATCCTGGACCCCGCCTACCGAGCCAGGCTTCGACGACATCACGTCCTACGACCTGCGCTACATCAAGGGCTCAGCCGCCGACAAGTCCGACGCCAGCTGGACGGTCGTGAAAGACGTATGGACGGCCCAAGCCGATGGCGATTTTGAGCACAACATATTCGGGCTGTCCAGCGGAATAGGCTACGACGTACAGGTGCGCGCGGTCATAGGCGTGGGGACGGGACCATGGTCGGCGACCAAGACCGGAACGCCGCACCTGCCGAGCGTCTGCGTCCTCCGGGGCGCCGTGAAGGACCCGACCAACACCGGGCTGGTATCCGACTGTGAGGCGCTGCTGGTGGCTGGGGACATCCTGGTCCTGGCGGGGAGCGGGTCCCTGAACTGGTCGGCGAATGTCCCCATGGAAGAGTGGAAGGGCGTCAGGATCGAGGGGACGCCGTTACACGTCCATGAGTTGCTCCTAGAACAGAGCGGGCTGACCGGAACGATACCAACGGAACTGGGCAGGCTGACTAGCCTTAAAACCCTATGGCTGTCCCACAACGACCTGACGGGGCCGATCCCATCAGAACTACGTGCCCTTGCTAACTTACGGGAACTGTACCTCTCGCATAACCGGCTGAGCGGCCCGGTCCCGTCCTGGCTTGGCAGTCTCACCAACCTGAAACGACTGGTGCTCGGCAACAATACGTTTGTCGGGCCGATACCGGCAGAACTGGGACGTTTGCAGAACTTGGATATCCTTGCTCTCAGCAATAACCGGTTGAGTGGACCGATACCGACCTCGCTGGGTGACCTATCCAACTTATTTGGGTTGTGGCTCGACGGCAACGACTTGACCGGGCCGATACCGCCGGAACTGGGCGAGCTAACCAAGATGGGACAGCTGGACCTCTCTCGGAACAAACTGACTGGGGAGATACCGCCGGGACTTCGCGACTTCTCCGGCCTGGCGTGGCTGATCCTCTACGACAACGAGTTTACCGGAGAGATACCCCCCTGGCTGGGCAACCTCAATCTGGAAATATTGCGTCTCAATGACAACCGATTCACCGGTACTATCCCGGTAGAGCTAGGAAGTCCCCCCATCCTGCAGGTATTAGACCTATCCGGCAATCAGCTGACCGGATCGATACCGGAAGAACTGAGCTATCTGTCCAATCTGGATTCGCTAGACCTCTCGGGGAACGAATTGACGGGCGAGATTCCCTGGGAGATCGGAGGCCTTCCAGGCCTGCGATCTCTCTACCTAAGCGATAACAAGTTGACTGGCGAAATCCCCTCGGAACTTGGCGGTCTTACCGAACTGGAATGGTTGAACCTCCGCAGTAACGACCTCAGTGGCACTATCCCAGCCGAGTTGGGCAACCTCACCAACCTGAGAGTTCTGGATCTCCACACCAACCGGCTGACCGGGCCGATACCCGACCTCAGCGACATGACCAGGTTGGACCAGCTGTACCTCGCCAACAACGACCTGACTGGCGATGTCCCGGCCTGGCTGGGCACGATGAGCAACGTGAGAGAGTTGTGGCTCTCGGGCAATGAACTGAGCGGCGCCATTCCCGACCTCAGAGGGATGACCGGCCTTATTCGGCTTATGCTGCAGAGCAACAAGCTGACCGGTGGTGTCCCGACGTGGTTCGGTGACATGACCGACCTGAGGTACCTCTACCTGCACGACAACCCGCTGGGCGGGACAATCCCGGCTGAATTGGGTGGGATGACCAGTCTGCGATACCTCTGGCTCCACAGCAACGAGTTGACCGGGAATATTCCGCCGGAGTTGGGTCAACTCTCAAATCTTTGGGACTTGAACCTGCGCGACAACGAGATAGGAGGGCCGGTGCCGAAGGAGTTGGGCAGCATGACCCATCTGAGATGGCTGCGGCTCCATGGAAACGAGCTGTCGGGGGAGATACCTACGGAGTTGGGTGACTTGAACAACCTAGAAAGTCTATGGCTGCACAGGAATGAACTGACCGGGCCGATTCCCGCATCGTTTGGCAAGCTGACCAAGTTGGAGAGGCTGTGGCTGTACGACAACCAACTGTCGGGCGAGATACCTGAGGAACTGGGCGAACTGAGCAACCTTGCCGCGTGGCGACTCGGCGACAACCAATTCACCGGGTGCGTGCCGGCCGGACTGGCGGCTATCGAGGACACAGACATCGCCAGCCTCGGCCTGGAGGTCTGCCGGGACTCCTGAACCTTGCCTAGACCTTGACGATCTCCGCCACGTAGTCATATTCGCCGTCCCGCTTCGGGAACAGGATGTGCCTACTCGCGAACCGGTTCAGGTTCCAACTGCCGTCGTCGTAACGTCTTCTCAGTTCTTCGAAGGGTGTTGCCGAGACGATAAAGGAATCGAGACTGACGTTCTTTGTCCCGTCGGAGCGTTGGGAGACGGTGCGGGCCAGCTCGGGCAGCTTCTCGTGGAGTTGTGCCTTGTCGTCGTGTCTGTACGAGGGTGCGTGAATCATCCCGTGAGGCTCCACGAAGACGATTCGCTGTGCGTCGCCCGTCTTGATCCAGAGGATGAAGTCGGGGTAGAAGTCGCTGTCCTCGAAGAAACCAACGCCCGTCCCCTTGCCCTGGTTTCGCAGCAGAAACACCTCCGCGTCGCTGGGACAGTCTTCCCCTTTCCCCGTCCAGTACGCCATTAGATCTTTCACGAATCTCTGCTCGCTCGGGTTCAGTCCCGGCGGCGACATATTCAACTGCCTGCCGCCATTCTCCACCAGCAGCGGCTGATAGAGATGCCGGTCGAAATAAATCCGCGGCAGGCTATCGGTCTCGCTTTCGTACAGAGCGCTGCAGTCGGCGATGAGACCCTCGATCTCTTCGATCAGCTCCTGGTCCGACCTCGGCACGCCCACGACGTACCTGCCCCAGCCGTCTTCGCGAATCTTGTTGAAGCTGAAGTTTGCGTCGGTCTCGTCCAGCTTCTTGTAGACCATGTGGCTGGACTCCCACCGCTCGCGGCGGCGGCGGTAGAGCTTGTCCGCGTACTGCCGAAGTATGCCGATCACCGTGTTCTGCAGCCGCTTCCACTCCTCGACGTCCGTTGGCCTCGCCAGCGACTCCTCCGCGACCAGCCGGTAAGCTTGGCACCCGGCTTCCATGATGCCCTTCAACGCTTCGGGACGCACCACCAGGTTGTCCATCCCCTTCTGCCCTTTGAACTCGATCAGCGAGAGATACACCATGTCCCAGTCCACTAGCGCCAGGCTTTCAGGCGGAATGACCGTCTTTTCGCCGGAACTCGCGCTGGCCTCGTCAATCTTCGAATCGTCGCTTTCCAGCGAAAGCACTCTCGCCGACACGTCCATGAACACCGGACGAATCCCGTCGTCGTACTCCAGCGCCACCTCCGTCTCCGACTTGAAGTCGCGCTCGTCGTCCACCCGTGGAATGACCAGTCCCTTGTTCAGGAACGCCCGGTTAGGCCGGACGAACAGCGGCAGTTCCAGCAGGCCCTCCGCCGGCACGCCTTCCCGTTTCAGGTACTCCCTAAACCGGACCATGTAGTTGGCTCGGACGGCGAAGATGTTTAGGGTCTCCAGCAGCCCAATCCGTTCGGGATGGTTCCCCTCCACCTCCAGGGCCGAGCTCCGCTTCAGCGTCATATCACGCCCTCGCAGACGCACCCCGCGCCCGAACAGCTGGATTATCTGCGATCCTTCGTTCGTGCCGATGTTCAGCAGGCCCATGTTGGAAACGCGCCAGGAGTTCCAGCCCTCGATGAACTTGCGGGAGCCGATCAGCGTCTCTATTGTGGTGCCCGGCTTCCCGATCTCATCGAACATCGACCCCGATATCGCATCTTCTTCCACGGTAATGCCCGAGTCATCGTTCCCAACCAGGTTCTTGAATCTGGGTGTGTCTCCGATGTAGATCAACCCGAAGTAGTCGTCCGATCCGCTCGCCTTCAGCCCCAGTTCATCATTGCTTCCCCGAATGTCGACTATGTGCAGCCCGCCGCCCGAGGGGGCGTGCAGGGTCCGATCGAGCACGTCCCGGTACACCGCCGATGCGCTCGTCCCGCCGCTGTTGCGCAGGTAGGGATACTTATCCTTGAAGACGTCGCTGCCGTACTCGTCGGTTAGCCCCGAATCGCCCTCCAGAAGCCGCCCGATCGTTTCCGTCGCCCATGCGGCCTCCGACAGCGTCCGATGGAAGAACCGCGCCACGGTGAGCACGTCGCTGCGCGCTTGCCCTCCTTCGGTGCGGACGGCGTTGACGCTGCTGCCCACGAACACCCACAGCGGCTGCTCCAAGTTGTAGGGACTCAACTCTGCCGATTTGTTGGCGAAGACCAGCTGCTGCTCGTAGAACGACAGCAGGTTTGCCAGCAGCAGCGTGTCCGTCCGGTCCGCGGTCGTCTCCTCCTGAAGATTGAGAATGTGGAAGTCCTTGCCGTAGCCGTCGTCGTAGAAATAGCGATACGAGTAGTCGAATGCGATGGCCTTGCCGTATTCGGTCGTCAGCGCGTCGTTGCGAGCGGCCGTCAGCGCCTGTCCGAACGTCGCGCTGTACTCGAAGGTGAACCCCGTTTCTCCCAGCGCGTCTCGCACCTCCCGCCATGTCTCGCCCCCGGAACCCTTGTGGCCCTCGTCGACGAAGATCAGGTTGCTGCCCTCGAAGACCTCCACCGGCACGGTCTCTCCCTCGCCCTCCTTCTTCATCACCAGCTTGGTTATCTCGGTCACTCTGACCGTGTCGGCTTCCTGTCCAAGCAGCCCGCTCTCGTTCAGGTCGAAGCGCCGGGCCGGGATGCCGGACGCATCGAGCTCGTCCAGGTGCTGCCGGGTCAGCCCCTCGTTGGGCGTAATCAGCAGGATGTTGTCCAACTGTTCGCGGTTGTAGTGGAGATACTGCCGGTAGTTCAGGTGCATCAGCAGCGTCTTGCCGCTGCCCGTGGCCATCCAGAACGCCAGCTTCTTCAGGTCGGACTCCTCGTACCGTTCCACACGCCCTCCGCTCCGGCGGCCCGTGTTGAGGTTGGCGACATGCCTGTTCAGCGAATCGAGAAGCGCCGCGGGGCTCCTGTCGTACCAGTCGAGGAACATCTCCGTGTAGAGCGCGGCCAGGTACTGGAAGTACCTCAGCGTGATCGGCAGGGCACGGCCCTCGTTCATCGCGGCCAGGTGCTCCCGGATATTGTCGTCGTACCTTTTCAGGTCCGTCGCGGGAATCTTCAGACCGCCCCGCGATGCCAGGCGCGGATAGACGTGGCTGCGCCCTTCCCCGTCGAACCCCTCTTTGGCCGGCCGTATGTCGTCGAGCAGCTGCTTGGTGTCCGCGTAGCCAAGCAAATCGTGCAGCCAAGAAAGCAGGGTCAGGCGCTGCTCCAGCCGGGCGTAGGTGTGGGCGCCATTCATACGCGGATTTGCACGGCTCGGTCGAGGCATCAGCCGGACGCTCCGGCGAACATCCTCGCCTTGAACAGCGGCTCTATCGCCTTCGCGCCGGGGATGACGGAGTTCCCGTTGACGTAGACCGTGTCCGCCCCGCCGTCCAGCACCTTCTCGCTAACGAACTTCCTGTCCCGCGCGAAGTCCTCATCCGTCCAGCCCTCGGTCTCCCGCCAGATGACTGCCACACTGCGTCCGGGGGCCTCGCGCGTCTCCCCGCGATACACCAGGTAGCGCATGCCGTCGTCGTGGTACACCCGCCGCGTTCGGACGTTCAGCCCGAGCAGGTAGTTGAACGTCTCCGCCACGTCCGCAGTCCGTTCCCGCGTCTCCCCCTGTGCGTGTACGCGAAGCCGGTAATCGAACGGGCGCGTCAACATGGCCGCGTTGAGCAGCGTCTCGCTCTGCTTGGTCTCCCACCGCAACATGTACTTGAGCAGGTAGCCGTCGATGCCGTCCTCCAGGTTCAGACGCCCTGCGTCCTCGTCGAACCCGATGCCGTCCAGCGCGTCCTCGTAGGACTCCAGCCGCATGTACTTGACGATGCGGGGCGACCGCTCCGCCTCCTCCGGCTTGGCCGCGCGCTTCGGCCTGCCGTCCTTCCACTCCGGCGAGAACGTCACCTTCTTGATGCGCGGAAGCAGCACCGTATCGAAGTACTCCCCCATTTCCACGAGGATGAACTTGCGCTCTCCGCCGTCCTCGCGGTTCAGGTTGATGACGGCGTGGCCAGTTGTACCGGACCCGGCGAAGTAGTCGAGGATCAGATCATCTCTTTCAGGGGCTGCAGCCGCCGTAAGCTCTTCGTATAGGGAAACGGGGTGACAATAGGGGAATTCAAGCCCGAGTCTATCAACATCCATCTTCCCCCTGCTTGAATCGCTGATTACGGAAGACATCTGGCGTCTGGTATTCGCAGTAAGAAAGACTTTCCTTTGTGGCTGAACGGTTTCATCTTGTCCAAAGAGAATCTCGCCGCGTGAAATGAGTTGTTGCAACGTCTCGGGAGCGCGAGACCAACCGTTGCTCGGGACTGGGCATGGCTTGTTGGTGGTAGGGTGGATTAGCGGAATATGGAACTTGGGATCGGTTCGCGGCTCGGGTGCACCCATTGCCACACCTCTGTGGACTCTGCCGTCGTCGTCAATCAACTGGTAAGCTCGTTCACCTCCAGTAAGACCTCTGTTGCCTTTGATCCAGTTCCGAAATTCTCGCCTAATTTGCTCGCTGACGCCGCCATGTTCTTGAATAAGAGATTTGGCCTTTTCAAGCATCATAGATATATTCACTGGGCGCAGAAAGATCGTGGACTCGTTCCATGTCCTCCACAAGATATATTCATGCTGCGTCGCTATTCCTCTGCGTCCCAGCATGGGATTCTTCTTGTCCCATATGACCGTTCCACCGTCAGGAACCGCTATGCTGTTGAACAGAGCGTGTAACTTTTCATTTTCGTTTTCATCAATGTGACAGAGGATAGACCCATCAGAATTCACAAGGCTATTTCCAGCCACAATGCGATCGTGCATCATCGTAAGCCAGCTTGAATGCTGATAACCGTTCTTGTAAAGAAACCCACTGGTTGAGGTGTTGTACGGCGGATCGATATGAACGCACTTCACGCTTTCGCGGTATTTCTCGTCCATCAGCCGTAGCGCCTGCCAGTTCTCGCTGTGCACCAGCACGCCGTCGGTCATGCCGTCGACGTCGTCGAAGGACGCCAGTAGGCGGTCGGTGAAGCCGGCGTGGAAGTGGCGCGTGTCGAGCGGCAGCGTGGGCCGCGCTTCCAGGAACGACACGGAACGGTCGGCCTCGTCGATGCCCAGCAGCTCCCGCCACTCCTCCCATTGCCCATCATTGTCGATTATCTCCTGATGGAAATCGGGCGCGACGTTCCCCAGCGTGACGCAGTACTGCGTGTCCACAACGAACTTGCGCTTCTCCCAGAGCATCTTCTGGAAGCCCTCGATCTGGGCGAGGAAGTCGATGATCTCGCCGCCGACGGACTTGATGAGCCGCATCTGCTGGAACCACCCGTCCGCGGCCTGTTCGCCCGCGGCATCCAGATTGTCCAGGTTCAGCACCTCGTTCTTCAGGTAGAAATCCAGCTCCCGCGAGAGGAACCCGCGCAGGTCCTTGTGGATGAAGAAATCCGAGTCGTTGCGCCGCGTGTACTGCCGCAGGTGGTGTTCGAGTCGGCTGACAGGCTCGTCGTTCCCGCCGTGCCGGTGCTCCCCCGTAAGCGCGTCGAAGGCCGCCCGCGCGTCCATCACCCTTCGGGGGATCTCCTCTACAGCGTTTGCGTTAATCTTCTCCTGCTGTTTCTGATTGCCGTGGCGACCGCTTTCCTCCACGGTCAGCGGACGGTACTCGTACGGGATCGTGACTGAGCGGGAGTCGTCGTCCCAGGCCGTCTTCCCGACCAGCGGCACGAAGAACCGCCTGTCTCCCTTAACATTGTTCTGCTCGACGTTGGCCGCTTCGACGCGAAAACGCACCGATACGCCGTTAGGCGCTGTCCAGTCGTAGCTGTGGAAGTGCTCGGCGGTCTTGACGTAGTACTGGTCGCTATTCGCCCAGTGGAGATAGACCTCCTCCCCGTTATAGGGAATCGCGTACCGCTGATTGCGGGAGTACCGCCTCTGGGAGATGAAGTCGCCGTCCCGATAGTACCGGTTGAAGAAGGTGAACAGATGATTGTAGGTGTCGGCCTCCACGGCCTGCCGGCTCCGTCCCGGCTCCCCGGCGGCCTTGGCCCGTAGGTAGTCCTCACCGCGGGGAGTCCCTGAATACTTATCATCCAGCTTGCCGTCGGCGTCGAGCGCGTCTCTACCGAAGTTCTCAAGGACTTTCTGACGCACTTTCTCCAAGTCGGCCTCGGCTAGGGACTGCCGCGCAAGTTGGCCGGTGTCCAGATCGCCGGCTATGCGCGCAGGAAGCTCCTCGCCGATGAACCTCTCGATGGCATTCCGCTTGTGGTTCATGATGCGGTAGATGCCGAAGTCCAGGTCCGCGCAGTCGAACTGGAACAACTCGCGCAGCAGTTCCTGGAATTTCCGATGGTGATCTTCTCGGCTGGCGGACTCGCTTGTCACAACGCCATCCCTCCCATGCGGCCCCGGTTTCCTCTCGTTGGCCGTGGGCGAAACTGTACATTCGTCAATTCACCGACGCAACCGAATCGTGTAGGCAGGACACGCGCAAGCATACAGAACATATGTGCCCGCGTCAACACTCCTGGCATTCTTTACCAGGGCAATCGCATTTAGACAAGTATAAGATAATATCCAGTAAGATGTGGTCATTCTTTAGCGAGGGAGTGACCTCATGGACAATTCACCCGTAGGCTTGCTGACCGATCAGTTCGCCAAGTTGACAGACCCCCGAACCGGTCACGCAAAACGGCACAAACTCATAGATGTCATCGTCATAGCCATCTGCGCCGTCATCTGTGGAGCCGACTCATGGGTGGATGTAGAGATGTTCGGCAAGGCCAAGAAGGACTGGTTCAGCCGACTGCTTGAACTGCCCAATGGAATCCCGTCGCACGACACTTTTGGGAGGGTCTTTGCCAGGTTGGACCCCGTTCAGTTCGAGGAGTGTTTCGAGGAATGGGTCCATGCGGTCAACGACGTAACCGGAGGTCAGGTCGTGGCCATAGACGGCAAGACGCTTCGTCGCTCGCACGACGGAGTTGCGGGCAAGTCCGCAATCCACATGGTGAGTGCGTGGGCGTCGGCCAATCGTCTGATTCTCGGTCAGACCAAGGTGGATGAGCGGTCCAACGAGATCACGGCCATACCCGAACTGCTCAGTACGTTGGACGTGTCAGGATGTACAGTGACCATCGACGCGATGGGGTGTCAGAAAGATATAGCGACGACGATTATCGACCAAGGCGCTGACTACGTGTTGGCCCTCAAGGAGAACCAACCCCAACTCCACCAAGACGTAACGGATACGTTTGAACAGGCCCGACAGACCGGCTTTGACTATCTCGACCACGACTTCCATGAGACGGTAAACAAAGGCCATGGCAGAATCGAGACACGACGGTGTTGGTCTGTCTCAGACCCCGACCACCTCAGCTACATAAACGACCGCAATGAGTGGACGAAGCTGACGAGCGTGGTGATGATCGAGTCCGAGAGGATTGAGGATGGTAAGACGTCCATTCAGGCCCGCTACTACATATCGAGTCTGCCGAACGACGCGCGAGTGCTGCTCGCAAGCGTCAGAACGCATTGGGGGATCGAGAACTCTGTCCACTGGGTGTTGGACGTAGCTTTCGGCGAAGACGACAGCAGGGTGAGGCAGGGCAATGCAGCACAGAACTTATCCGTGCTGCGTCGCATGGCGCTGAACATGCTCAAGCGTGAGACCACATCACAAGGGGGTGTGGCCGCCAAGCGCAAGCGCGCCGGATGGGACGAAGATTACCTACTCTTGGTACTGGCTCAGTAAAATGCGATTGCCCTGTGCGCGGCAGCCATTACCCACAGGCAACCATGCCAGCGTTCGTGGACTTGGATAAGCGAGTCGCGAACGACCACCCTCTGCGAACCGTCAAGAACGTGGCCGCCAATGCGTTGGAGCGACTCTCGCCTGTGTTCGACGAATGTACTTTTAGGTGGGTCGAGAATCCGCCCCGCCGGAGCGCAGCATCGCGACCTGCCTCTCCCCCAACGTCGGGACCGACCTGCGAGGCCCTCTACGCGCAGGAGCGTCCGACGCCGACCTCCCGGAGATCACCACCCGCCGCTGGCGAGTCCGCGACGACCGCTACTCCGAACAACGCGCCTCCATGACCCACGAGCTCCGAAGCCGCGAAAAAGTCGAGATGTACCACATCGGGGGTTAGGGGGATAATTCCCCTGCCTGCCACGAGTTATCGGAGATCAGCAGGGAAAACGTCTTCGTGCAACTCGTTATAGACTTCTTCAGTTTCACGAAGTGCCGGGGCTAAGTGCCCAGAAGCGAATTCCCTACGGTTTCTGTCTAGCCTCGATGCTCCCTCGGCATTTCGCATTTTCTCAAACAGGGCTTGTTGCTTGTTACCTAGTTTCATGTCGTCTTCGGAAGGATTTGAGAAAGGATATGCCGCCAAGATGTTATCAATCTCGTTATCGGCAACACCATTATTCTGAAGAGCCTTACGGGTCACCGCTTTGTCCCAAAGATAGTTTTCTATCTCCCGTCGCCGCCGCACCTGTATCCCTTCACTGATTTTCTCATCTCGAGTTGTGTCGGACATATCGTCACGGTCAATCAATCGCCAAACCCTTACGCTAGGAACAATGGCGTCTAGAACAGAGATTATACCATCCTTCTCTACATCATTTGAGCCGCCACGAGAAACGAATAGAGTATCTGGGTGGGACTCTCCAAACACTCTGTTATAAATTTTCGAGTCGGTGTTCTCGTTACCTTCACACAAGACTATTTTGGAGGGCGCGATTAAGCCCGCGAGATCATCTTGGAGTACATCGTACAAATTGCGGAAGAAGGTTTGGTTAGGACTCACAGGAGTAATGACCACTGGTCTATCGAAGTTATGCTCAGAGAAATCAAGAAATGCAACATTGCCGTGTTGTCTGCTCAATTGCAATGCCCTGCGTACGAAACCAGTTGAGTGAGTAGCGATCCACAGCTGGCTCTCAGTCGGAATTAAGTCGAGAAGCGCCTCAAGGAGCCTTCCATGGATAGCGGATGCAACATGAGATTCAGGTTCATCTATGCAATATATGGCATCTTGATACTCACTTCGCTTGACGAAAATATCCAAGAGCAGATCGAATACTGCCTTTTCTCCACCAGATAAGTTCTTGTAGTGGAAGTCTTCAACAGAACCCTTTTCAAATCTGAAGGTACCGGAATCAAGGCCAGCACCCAAGTCTTGGAGGCTTAGCGACGGATTATCAAATAGAATCTCTAATGCGGCCTTGAGTTCTCCAATTGAATCTCTACGAAACTGCCCTAATGATTTCTCATCTGGCTCACCCTTTAGAGCACTATATAGTGCACCCCGCCCTAGTCTATTGAAGTTGTCTGACACAGCTTGGTCTTGATCGATGATACGTTGGAATCGTGGAGACTCATGAGCGGGCTTGACCGGTCCAAGGTTGGTATTGGCAAAATCCGCTTCATGCCTGTAAGGAGAACGGATGTTAAAACCTTAGACCAATTGGGCGCTCTTTCATTCATCTTGATTGTGACGTTGTTCGCTACTTGCTGGGTGTTTCTAAAAGCACCATCTAGCTCTTCATCCTTTACAAGGTAACCTCCAAATCTAGAGTCCGTCAGAGACCAATTGTTGATCCGCGAATGGGATTTCAAAAGAAAGGCGTCAAAGACCGACGACTTCCCTGAGCCGTTTGGTCCAACCAGCACGACTAGGCGCACTGACTGAGGGATGTTATCGATCTGAAGGTCGGTGAACCGCTTGTAGTTCTTTAGGTGAACGCTCGTAATTCGCATAGAGCGTTATTTTAGCACGTTTGCTCGAAAGGTGTGACTAGTGTCCCCAGAGAACGACGTCCTGGACACCTTGGGCAACGATATCCCCGCCGTCTGCGATATCATGACCCCAGCACCGAGCCACGACCCAGACCAACCACCTGAAACGGAGAACGGCCACCCATGCCAAAGACCATCTACCTCGCCAATCCCTACGGGTTCTCGGCCCAGCAGAAGGCGGAGCTCCTGCCGCCGCTGGTGTCTGCCCTGGAGGAGCTTGGGCTGGAGGTATGGGAGCCGTTCGCGCGGAACAACCAGGTCGACTTCGCGGAGGCGGGCTGGGCGTATCGTATCGGGCAGAGCGACTTCCGAGACGTGGCGGAAGCTGATGCCACATTCGCCGTCGTCAATGGCGTTCCGCCCGACGAGGGCGTGATGGTCGAGCTGGGCATGGCGATCGCCCTGGGGAAGCCCACGTTCCTGTTTCGGGACGACTTCCGCCGCGTCGTCGAGAGCGAGCAGTACCCCCTGAACCTCATGCTGTTCACCGGACTGCCCGAGCACGGCTGGGAGGACTACTACTACTCCTCGATAGACGAGATACCCTCCCCGGACAAGGCTCTCGCCCAGTGGGCGGACGGATTATAGGCAAAGAGGGCGGCCTTTGTACCGCCCTGCGACGAAGCGGAATCCTCGGACTTGACGCATAAGAACAGGCGTACTACCTTAAGCGCAGACCCTTTCGGCTAACGGGCTGGACCGGTCCGA
The DNA here is from genome assembly GCA_965247555.1 of Dehalococcoidia bacterium. Classification (GTDB taxonomy): domain Bacteria; phylum Chloroflexota; class Dehalococcoidia; order Lucifugimonadales; family VXLM01; genus VXLM01. The sequence goes on from CBDFHR010000009.1 coordinate 2,467,703, forward strand.
GACCGACGATGTCAGGAAATGTCAGGTCAGGAGCTACCCCCTGTCAGCAAGCGACTTCAGCCGCTGCCCGTCAGACCACCGGTCTAACGTTGGCTCACGCCATGAACGAGACCGGCAACCACACGCTTGGTGACATCTGAGCGTAACCCGTATCAAGGCAGGCGAGGAATCACCTCATTCTTCAAGAGAGTGATCGATCGTTCCCATTGCTCCGGCGGCTCCCATTCGTGTCCCATCGTCAGGAGGATGCCGAAGCCGCCGACGCCGTGGTAGAGCTCCTCCAACCGTTCGACCACGTGGTCGGGGCTGCCGACGATCCAGATGTTGTCGAGGACGTAATCGAGGGTGACGTCGGAGTCGGGCATGTCGGGATCATCCTTCAACAGGTCGAGCCGCTTTGTGTACGGCAGCATCCGCATGAAATACTGCCCGAAGTCGCGGGCGAGGGTGCCCTCCATGGCCTCCCGCCGGGCCTGCTCCGTGGTCTCGGCGACGTAGACCTCGCGGGCGATGCGCCATGTGGACCGGTCGGGGACGCGTCCGGTCTTCGCCGCGCCTCTCTCGACGGCTTCCCAATGGGTGCCCACCACCGACGGAGGCACTATGTTGATGCTCATGGGGATGTAGCCGCGCTCACCCGCAAGCACGAGCGTCCCCGAGTTCGGAGACACCCCCGCGACACCGATGGGGGGGTGCGGAAGCTGGTACGGGCGGATATGGAGGTCGAGACCGATCTCGCCGACCGTCTCCGGCACGTTGAAGTCCCAGTACTTGCTCTTGTACCTACCGGGCTTGGGGTCTTGCCAGAGTTGCAGCACGAGCTCCAGGGAGTCACGCGACATGGCGAGGTGTTCCCCCGTACTCGGATCGAAGCCGAACACCTCGAAGTCTCCGACGAAGCCGCCCGAGCCCACTCCCCAGTGAAACCGCCCCTTTGCCATATGGTCCAACTGCGCGATCCGGTGGGCCAGCATGAAGGGATTGTGGTTCGGCAGACACGAGACGCCGGTGCCGAGGATGATGTCGTCGGTCAGGCCCAGGGCCTGGGCGATGAAGAGGTCGGGCGCGGGGATATTCTCCCACTGGGCGGTGAAGTGCTCGCCGATCCAGGCCTCGCGGTAGCCCAGCTTGTCCAGGGTGATGATCTGCTGCAGGTCGTGTTCGAGCGTCTCGGTGAGGTTAGAGCCGGGCGGGTGCAGCGGCATCGTGAAATAGCCCAGTTCCATGTTCGATCCTCCAAGCGTTGTCTTGATGCGGATGGTACCACTTCAGGTCGACTGTGGCACGGTCCGATCGAAGCGGCGGATGACGATTCCGCCGATGATGAACACGAGGCCGATCACCGACGACAGCAGGATCGTCTCCCCGACGATGACGCTGATGAGCACGAGCGACAGGAACGGCGAGAAGTAGACGAGGTTGCTGACCTGCGCGGTCGTTCGCGAGAGGGACAGCGCGCGCATCCAGAGCACGAAGGTAATGCCCATCTCGAAGATCCCCGCGTATGCCGACCCTCCGATGCCGCGCAGGTCGAGGGGAGGCGGCCCCGCGAGCACGATCGCGGCGATGCCGACGAACACCAGCCCGAAGATGAAGCTCAGCAGCAGCTTGACGACCTCGTCGCGGTCGTCCCGGACGTTGGCAAGCCAGAACGTCGCCCATATGAACGTGCTACCGACCGCCAGGGACGTGCCAACCGGGTCGCTGAGCCGAAAGGCAAGCAGATCGCCGCGTGTCGATATAACGAGAACGCCGAAGAAGCTCACCATGATCGCGGCCAGAGATACCCGGCCAATCGGCTGCTTGAGGAGGGGCACCGAGAGGATGACCACCACAATGGGCCAAGTGTAGTTTAGGGGCAGGGCTTCCTGCGCAGGAAGGCGGTCGTAGGCCCCGAACAGGACGAGGTAATACAGGAACGGGTTGAGGAAACCGAGCGCCGCCGACCGCAGGTACTGCTTCGGCGAACATGAGAGAGCCTGCCCCAGCTTGCGCTGCCACACCGCGACGACGAGGAACACCAGCGTTGAGACGAGTGTCGCGTAGAGCAGCATGTGAGGCACTTCGACGTAGCGCAGCGACACCTTGAAGGCCGACGCTACGGTCGACCACATGAGCACGGCGCTTCCCGCGTATATGTATGCCTTCGTCTGTCTGTTCATGACATCGAGCTGCCTGGGTGGTGCCAAACATTGTAGTCGTTCGTTTGAACGATTTTTGCTACACTCTTGCGGAATTCCATTGAAGGAGAACCTCAATATGGCACGACTTACTATTCTCGGAGCAGGAACGCCGACCCCCACGCCCGCCCGGTACGGTACCTCATACGTGCTGGAGATCGGAGGGGAGCAGATCATGGTCGACTGCGGCCCCGCTACGACGCACAAGCTGGTCAAGGCCGGTCTGTGGCCGACGAACATCGACCACCTTTTCTTCACGCACCACCACTTCGACCACGACGTCGACTATCCGTGCTTTCTGCTGACCCGGTGGGACCAGAGCATCGGCAAGGAGAACGTTCTCCAGGTCTTCGGTCCGACGCTGACCGAGCAGCTGACGCACCGCATCTTGGACGAGAACGAGGGCGCGTTCGCCCACGACTGGAAGGCGCGGGTGAATGCCCCCGGGAGCCAGACGGTCTACGTGAACCGGGGCGGCACGCTCCCACGAACGCCCCCGGAGGTGAGCGCCAAGGACATCACGGCCGGCAAGATTTTCTCGGGCCCCAGCTGGGAGGTAACGGGAGCGGACGCGGTCCACGTCCAGCCGTACCTCGACTCGCTCGCCTATCGAATCGACAGCGACGAGGGCAGCGTGGTGTTCACGGGAGACACCAACCCTTGCGACTCCGTCACAAAACTGGCGCAAAGGGCCGACGTGATGGTTGCCATGTGCTGGGACGAAGAAGAGCACATGCACGAGCTGGGCGAGCAGCACGGGGCCATGGGCAACGTAGGCGCGGCCAAGATGGCCCAGGAAGCAGGGGTGAAAAAGCTGGTTCTAGCCCACGTGGGTCCGCATTTGGCAAGGCACCCTGTCATGGAAAAGGGCATCGGCAACGCGAAGAAGGAGTACGACGGCGATCTCGTATTCTCCGAAGAGCTGATGTCGTTCGAGGTCTGAGAATCCGACGGAACCCCCTCTCTGTATGATCTCTCCCCCGCCGAAAGGGGGAGAGATTGTCTATTCTCGAACACCTTTGTTGAACGAGAGAGATTATCGGATTCCTTGCACCTGCTCGTATACGTCTTGAGTAACCGGGACGTTTGGCCGATTTCTCATATTCGGACAAAAGCGACCTCAATCTCGCTAGTAACATAACCGCCCCACACGGCATCATGATCCCATGTGGTGATGCGTGGAGGTGGTGTGATGGTCCTAACTGCGATGCAGTATTTCGGAACGGCGGCCCCCGCGACGGCGGTTCGCCCGATCCCCGTGATGGAGCCGGTTCGGGTGAGAACCCGGCCCGATCCGGCGCTTCATGAGAACCGAACGGTCCTTGAACATACGGTTGAGCCGGTCCGCGCGGCCGGGGCAAGCCCGATGCTAGCGTTTCACGTGGCAATGGACGCGCTCGACCTTCTAGGGCTGAAGGACTCCGCGGGGACGCGGTTCGATTCGCTGTCTGACGGCGAACGGGACCGGGTCATGATTGCTCGAACGATGATGAGTCAGGGTCCATTGAACGCCGACGAAATTCCCGAAGCACGAGCGGTCCTTGAACGTCTGGTCAGCATGGAGACCTAGACTACCTGTGGTCAGCCCAGATTGACTGTTCACAGTGCCTTCGAGCGGATGGGCAGGTTTGGGGGGGTCCCGATGGCGACGATGAATCAGTCAATGAGGCTCACAAGACCAAGCACGACTTCCAGATTATCCCTGGACGAGTTGATCGTCCGACTCCGTCGACGCGACTCTGTCGACGGAATCATGGTCATGGGTTCGACGGCCCGGGAGGAGCTGACGCCGGCAAGCGACTACGACCTCGTGATCGTATTGTCCGAGTTGGCGGCCCCGGTCGACATTGGACACACCATCGTCGACGGTAGGCACACGGACCTTCAGTTCTTCACTGTCGAAGAGTTAGACGACATGATCGAGACTGAGCGGCCGGTCAATCCGTACGTATCCAGCGGTAGGACACTACTTCGAATGGGAGACGGCCGGATCGAGAAGGACGAGTCCGGATGCCTTGACCGTGCGCGGCGGAAAGTGCTGGCCGGAGTCAAACTCAAGCTATTCGACGACTACCGGAAATACGACCGCTGGTGGCTTACGAACATGTTTCTCCGCATCACCAGGCGCTTGAACCGTTCCGATGATCCGGTCTACATTCAGGCCGTCGATCTGCAGGTGAACGGTATGCTGGACTACTTGATGGTCGACTACTTCAACTTCCGCGACCTGTTGTGGAAAGGAGAGAAGGATGCGGTTCGTTACTGGACATCCCACGACCCGGAATTCCTGAGTCTGTTTATGAGCTGCCTCAAAGAGTCTGACACCGGCCGTAGAGTCGTACTGCTGGGGACACTCTGCGCCTTGGCTGCGGGCTCGTTCGGCCCAATCTGGGAAGATGACCATGCCGTGATGCATGTCCGGCCTGATGACGACCGGATTCAAGACGTCTCCGTGGTGAGCCAGGCTGCCCTCGATTTCTGGGAAAGGCTGGTCGGACGACCGTAGTCGCCAGTACCCCTCGGAGAAACTCCAGCGTACCAAACTTGACAGAAGCAGGAACCTTCGTGCTGAGGTTTGCTTGGCACCTTCAGCGAAGAGGCGACCGATGCTGGAGAATGCGCGCCACGTGGTAGGGATCGGCAAGGCGGCCCGTCAGTCCTTCTCTACGCAGCAGGTGCCGGATTTGCCACTCAAAGTCGGGTGGTGCGACTTTCCTATCCAACGCAGTCTCGATCGCTTGCCTGACGCCGATGAACATCCATGCCCAGTAGGCGGGAACGAGTAACTTCCAGTCCAAGTCGGACAGCTTCCTCACCTCTTCGTAGCCATGTACGACCTCATCCTGGTATCCACGCCAGGAGTTGGCGAAGTCGGCGACTCGATAGTTCAAGTGGGTTGCCTCGAAGTCTAGAATACCTGTGAGGCTTTCACCTTCGTACAGGAGGTTCCATGGCGTAAAGTCGCCATGTAGGACACTTGTTACCGCATCGTTCAGGTCAAGGCGGTCAAAGACCTCGTTCGCTTGGTCGATGTGCCACCTCATGATGTGTCCCTCTGCCGGGCGGACCTGTTCGTATTTCCGAATCGAGTCTACGAGCCCAGGGTCGCCGATCACTTAGTCCGACAGACCAAACCCTCGGCGCTGCCCCATTCCTGCGAGCGAAATCGCAGCTTCGTGTAGCTCCGCAAGGAGGCGGCCCCTCGCCCGTCGTTCCTCGGGCCGATTTGTCGTGCGGCATGTGCCGGGAAGAAAACTGAACAGGCACCAGGTCCTTCCGTCGACCTGAATTGGCTCTTCTACGGCCGTGGGAACCGGCCAGCCCGCTTCATCCAGACGTGCCAGGACCTCAAGTTCGTAGGCAATGTGAGGGAACGCTTCATCTGAGTAACCGCGAGCCACAAGATGGCTGTGTCGGTATTCGACAAGCCAGTGCCGGTTGCGTCGACCGCCCAAGTAGCTGACCGGGTCAATACCCCACCGTTGTATGACTACATCGGGGATCTGTGGCAACGGCGTACGATCCTCATGCGACCGGTGACCCAAGGCTATGGTCCCATCTTGGAGGGAAAGGGCAATTAGCCGAAGGCTGTCGTCCTACTCGTACCGCACGTCGACCCTGATCTGCCGGAGCACGAGATCCTCCTTGCGGGAGGGGTCTTCGGACACGAGCTTAACCTCGACCGTGTTCATGCCACGGTGGAGCATTGTCGGGACTAGGTCGAAGGCGAGAGTCTCACCCGGAAGCTCCTCGATCTTCGTCTGGGACGGGTACTTGTTCCACCCTTCTTCGTAGAAGACGTGTGTCCATGCATCGCCCCTCGTGGGAGCATTCGACAACGACAGCCCGTTGATGGCCACCTCGATCACGTCATTCTCGGTCAGGCCGCCGAACCTGAGGCCGAGGGTCGTGTGCGCGTTCCGAAAGCTCTCCGGCATGTCCATCGCGACCTTGACACCCGATCCGGTTGAAGTCGGGCGAAGGGTTACGGGAAGCTGGGCGCGCGGAATCGCGTTGAGGAAGGTGAGGTGGAGATGGCTTGTCGGGACGAAGCGAGTGCGGTCGTCGGTCTCGTAGCGTTTGTCCAGGCGGCGTAGAGCGTCGCGGTCGATGAGGTCTCCGAGCACGCGGCGCTTCCACTCCTGCGGCATCGAGTAGAAGTTGAACAGGTACAGGCCGTCGACACCCGCGTCCCAGTAGCGCGCGGCGATTGCTCGGAGCGTCAACTCGTCCACGGCGGGACGATACGCCTCCAGGCAGCCGTAGATGAGCGTCTCGGTACCCTCGGCAAGGTCAACGAACTCTTTGATCGGCATCTCGAACGGAATGAACCCGCCGCCCGCCACAACCACGTCGACGAGATAGGCGTCGACCCATTCGCGGATGTCGAGGCCAATTCGTTCGCAGCGCTCGATGGTCGCGGGAACGCGAACCATGAGATCGAGCCCCTTTCCGCGCTCCTCGCCGATCTCGTCCATCCGCCGCCGAATCTTCTTGACCATATCGGTCATCAGGTAGCGGTTGGAGTATGCCTCTTCGATGTTGAAATAAGTCGGATGGCGGAAGAAGTCGAGCTCCACGCCGTCAACATCCCAGCGCTCGACCGTCTCCAGGACGATGGAGCTCATGTATTCGCGGACCCCCGGCAGGGCGTAGTCGAGGCCGGTGCCCACTCCCCATTCCATGCTCGGCTCCGGCAAGTCCTTGCCCTTGCCGATGGTGAGTTCAGGGCGCTCACGGCGCAGCCTGCCGTAGGACGGGTCGTCGGGGTCGATGTCGTAGTGCTCATTCATCCGAACCGACGGGAGGAAGTCCATGCCGAGACGGTGGCACTGCTCGGTCATGATGGACATGGGGCCGCCATGTAGGTCGATCAGGTGCTGAAGGTTGTTCCCTCGATTGCGCTGGCGCCGGTCGCCGCGCTCGGCGTAGGCCTCGGACGTGCGCTCGCCGATGTCGGTCTCGTAGTCATACACGTCGTGGCCGCCGATGGAGTAGAGCCAGCCGTCGACGGGGGACCCTTCGTGCGGCTCGATCATGTCCGACCACATGATGTCCGGCGTCAGGGGCGGATCGGTCTCCGCCATGATCCAAGCGTCGTCGTTATCGTAGACTCGTCGAACTTTCCCGCTGCGTGGCATGAAGGTGGTTCCGCCTTGTTCTTTAGGTTGCTCGCCCTATAGTTCGGGGGTGTCATTTCGTCTGTCGTAGAGGAGGGAGTCGTGTGCTAGCGGTATCTCATCCGCATCATGTGCATCATCTGCCCCTGATCGTTGATCTCTTCGTCACGGATCTCGCGTCCGGTCAGGTGAATGAAGACATCGTCCAGGGTGGGCCTACGCAGGCCGATGGACTGAATTCCGCCCTCGAAGCTCTGTACGAACCGTGGTAGAAACGACTCGCCGTTTGGGACTCGCACCGAAATCGCGCCATCTCGGACCTCCGGTTCGAGAGAGTGTTTGTCGCGGAGCTCCGCCTCGGTGTGCGAGATGTCGTCGGTACGCAGGGTCAGAAGGTCTCCTCCAACCTGGCTCTTGAGGTTGTCCGGGGTGTCGAGGGCAACGATCTCGCCGTGGTCGATAATGGCGATGCGATCGCAGTTCTCGGCCTCGTCCATGTAGTGGGTGGTGAGGAAGATCGTCAGGTCTTCCTTGCGGCGTAGGTCGCGGATGTACTCCCAAATGCGGTTGCGGGTCTGAGGATCGAGGCCCAGCGTAGGCTCATCCAAGAACAGCACGCGGGGCAGATGTATGAGTCCCCGGGCGATCTCCAGCCTTCGTTTCATTCCGCCCGAGTAGGTGCGGATATGGCCCTTGCGACGGTCCCAAAGTCCCATGAGGGTGAGAAGCGCCTGCGACCGCTCTTGGCGCACCGCCTTCGGGACGCCGTAGGCCATGGCGTGAAACATGATGTTTTGCTCGGCTGTCAGGTAATCGTCGAGCGTCGTGTCTTGGAACACCAGACCGATGGAGCGCCGGACCTCGTTCTTTTCGCGGACGATGTCGTGACCGTTGACCGTAGCCGCACCCCCTCCCGGCTTGACGAGCGTGCAGAGCATGTTGATCGTGGTGGTCTTGCCCGCGCCGTTAGGGCCCAAGAAGCCGAAAATCTCCCCGGCCTCCACGTCGAACGACACGCCCTTTACCGCCTCGATTTCCCCGTAGCTCTTGGCAAGGTCTTGGACCGAGATCATCGACATGGAGGTGTATGACGTAGAAACTGATACGTATGGCGTTGGTATAATGCGTGTAGCCAACCATCAGCCTACCACACATCGAGAGGCGCGGACATGAGCGAATTTGGACTGAACGTAAAGGGCGAGACCGGCAGCCGACGGGTGGAACTGGAATGCGAACACCAAAACGGTCTGGTGTACGTGGTGCGCGCGGAGAAGAACTGGGTCTGCTCCGATGATCTCCTCCATGCACACTCCCTCGCCGGGTTCTTCAGGGAGTTGACGGAGTTGGAAGAACCCGGCGTGAGGGAAGTCATGCAGCGGTGGGGAGTCTACTACCGGAGCCGTCCGCTCGCGGAGCAGGCGAACGAATAGGCGCAGCGGGCTTTCGTAAAGTCCCCAAAGGGCGTTCTCGGTGAGCCTGTCGAGTTCTGAACGTCTCTTCGGTAGGTTTAGAGTGGCTGTGATGACCAGAGGTCTGGTGACCAATACCGGAGGTGATGGTTAGGCGGCCAGTAGCCGAACACTTTGCAATTGGACGGGAGCAACCGGTGCTCAGTCGGACTGCCGCGGCCTGCCAGGGTAACCAAACACGCCCGACTCCCTGCCGGCGAAAGGGTGACACCACCCGTCCCCCTACCCGCCGATGTGGTACGCCCAACCCGCCTCCGCGAAGTCCACTTGGTTGTTCCGCGCGAACGGCTCCCACACCTCCAGCCCAAGCTCCTCAAGGACCGACACCAGTGGCGGCAGAAGCTCCGCCTTCTGCTGGGCCGAAAAGCCGTAGGGGTTGGCGAGATAGACGGTCTTTGGCATGGGTGACGGTCCTTCGTTTCGGGTGGTGGGGTCATGATACCGCAGACGGCGGGGATAACGTTGCCCAAGGTGTCTGGGACGCCGTATGGTGGATGTGTCGATTGAAGTTCTACCCGGAGGGTGGCCCGATGAGCCTCAACATCGAAAACGACGAGATACGACGGTTGGCCGGGGAACTCGCCAGTCTTACTGGCGAAACGATACCCGAGGCAGTCACGGTCGCGCTCAAGGAGCGCTTGGAACGGGAGAGGCGCAAGCACAGCAGGGAGGAGGGTCTACAGGGGATGCGAGCCATCAGCCAACGCACCGCTCGCATGTTGCGCGATGGGCCGTCGGCTGTGGAGCATGGCGATTTTCTATATGACGAGCGCGGGTTGCCGAAGTGAACGTTAGCACATAAGTGGTTCGGCTATTCTAGCCCAAATGTACGATCTCAACCTCTCCCCAGTTTTCGTTTAGGTACTCCGCTACCAGCCGACGATGGCAGTTGTCGGGTTTATCTTCGCTACATAGCAGGCAACTGTTGGATATTATCCTCTTTATGCCCATCTTCTCAATCCGACGCTGGTTCATTAGATCGATGAATTCACGTTCGTAAATCCCCCAGTCGCGATGCTCATTCCTATAGGCGTCTAGCATTTCCTTAGTTGGGGCTAATTCTGGCAATTGAATGTATTTCATCCGGCAGAGTTTTTGGAGGAAGTACTCAAGATCGTCTCTTTTGGCAAAGCCCGCCAACTGCGAGACATTGTTTAGTCGGACATCCACTAAACGTTTAGCACCTGACTCCCGCAGTATTTCAAAGAAGTCTGAAGCGGATATTTTTGTAAAACCGATAGTAAACACTCTCAATGCATGTCCTCCCAAGCTTCTCTGTAGATGGGTTGTCTTTTGTCCACATAGGCTATTTTCTTCGCCTGTCGTTCTATTGCATCAGCGAGCACTTCATCCCTTGAGCGGAAAAGGTCGCCCTGGGGTGGTAAATGAAAACTATCCAACAATCGACCCATAGTAATGTTGTGTTTTTCGAGACTGCCATCGGCGAGGATATGCTCAACGGTCACACCACGCTCATCAAGTGCCTTGGCAATCAGCACTGAGCGATGACAAACTAGCGGCTCATTCTCTGTACACATCAGAGCCATGCGGCGCTCATCGGCTTCGCGTACCAGCCGTCCGATGCCGTCATCGAACAATTCAGTGTCTGCTAGACGGTCGTATATGACCCTCCCTTCGGAATCGTAGCATGAGCGATCCACCGGTCGGCCACCCAGTTCTCCACCCAAGAACACATAGCTAATGCCTACTTCGTCTAGAATCGCAGTCAGAACATCATAGTTGAATTGAGGGGTATAGCGGCTTTGTGGCGATGATCGAACGTCCACTATTTCCTCAACACTATGCCGCGATAACAGTTCCAAGAATGTCTCCGGCGAATGGTTGGAGTGGCCGATTGTGAATACTGGATATTGGGTTGAACCCAAAGATGCTCCTCAATCAGAATTTTATGATGGCGGCGATAAGCTTATAGCAATAATCATCACTGTGCGATCCACCGAGGCTGACGGTAAGGAGGCATCTTCCAATTTGATAATTGCCATCGGGCAGTTGCAGGTACTTCTGTTCGTATTCGAGGTCGGTTACCCACAGCCAGTAATCCGCGTCACCATAACGAAAGCGGCCCTGTACACGACGCTTGAGGTTGCCAAAATCTTTGCCAGGCTGAAACACGGACAATTCTAGCTTAGCAACCCTGATGAAGCGCAACGAACTGTTGAGGGATCTGGCGACAGAAAGAGGTATTCTGTCGTTCTGTCCATTAAACGTACGAGACCCGTTGCTCCAGAGTGGCGCTACTGGATCGATTAGTTGTGGCAGTTCATTTCGTGCGACGCGGCAAACTCTCTCCCAGTATTGATCTGAATCAAGCAACCAGTTTTCCTGTTGGAAGTACTTTGGCCGCGCATCTAGTAGCGGCACATCAATAACGTCGAGCACACGCGGCTCACTCCCGTCCTCGTACTGGCGTTCGTCTTCGGACACTTCCTCGCTCTCTCTGACACTTACTGGCCGAACCCACCTGCCGATGCTGCCGTCATCGAGAATTTCTTTGCCTGCTATACAGCGGCCATTCGATTTGCGCGAATTTGCGAGGCACACAATCCGCTTGATGTTGGCACTATGCGTCATGATCCAACTCCAACAGAGTTATATAGCCCGATTATCTTATTCCGGCCTATGAAGGTATAACAACCCCTACCCGCCGATGTGGTACATCTCCACTTTTTCGCGGGTTCGGAACTCGTCGGTCATGGAGGCGCGTTCTTCGGAGTAGCGGTCGTCGCGGACTCGCCAGCGACGGGTCATGATCTCCATGAGGTCGGCGTCGGACGCTCCAGACCGTAGAGGTCCTCGTAGGTCGGTGCCCACGTTGGCGAAGAGGCAGGTCACGATGCTGCCCTCGGGGGAAAGGCGCAGCCTCGTGCAGTCGCCGCAGAATGGCTGGGTCACGGACGCGATGACGCCGATCTCGCCCGTGCCATCCTTGTAGCGGTAACGCCTCGCGACCTCGCCGTGGTAGTTCGCCTCGATCGGTTCGAGGGGGAGCTCGGCGTCGATCATGGAGATGATGCGGTTCGCGGGCACCACGTCGTCCATGCGCCAGCCGTTGAGGGTCCCGACGTCCATGTACTCGATGAAGCGGAGGATGTGGCCCCGTTCCTTGAAGTGCCTTGCCATGTCGACGAGGGTGTGGTCGTTCATGCCGCGCTGCACGACGGCGTTGATCTTAATCGGCGTCAGGCCGACGCGCTCCGCTGCCTCGATGCCCTTGAGCACCGTGTCCACGCCGAAGTTGCGCCCGTTCATCTTGCGGAACACCTCGTCGTCGAGGCTGTCGAGGCTAATGGTCACCCGCTGGAGACCGGCATCTTTCAGCGTCTGCGCCATGGAGGGGAGCAGGTAGGCGTTGGTCGTCATCGTCAGGTCTTCGATGCCGTCCACCTCGGCAAGCTGCCCGACGAGGGACTCGATGCTCTTGCGCACCAGCGGCTCGCCGCCCGTCAGCCGGACCTTCACGGCGCCAAGCTCGACGAAGATACGCACCAGCCGCACGATCTCCTCGAACGTCAGCAGCTCTTCGCGCGGCAGGAAGCGGTAGCGCTCCCCGAATATCTCCGCCGGCATACAGTACGGGCAGCGGAAGTTGCAGCGGTCCGTCACGGAGATACGGACATCCCGCAGCGGCCGGTTGAATGTGTCCTGTACGGTCGTAGGTGACATGGTTTAGTCGAGTTTTTTCTCACGGTGGGTAGTCAGCGGCTACTTACCACGCCGCTTCATACCTATGTAGGGAGTGCCCTCTGAGTCACACCTTCCAGTCTCGACTGCGAAGGGCCGCGATCACCGACTCGCCTGCACGACCGCGGTGGCTCACACGGTTCTTCTCGTCGAATGACAACTCCGCCATCGTCCTGTTCATCTCCGGGATGTAGAAGGCTGGATCGTAGCCGAAACCCGATGCACCCCTCGGCCTGTCGGTTATGACGCCCTCGCACCGACCCTCGTACAACTCAACCGGACTATCCGGCCGAGTCAGAGTAATCACGCATCGGAAGCGTGCCGTCCACTTCTCCCTAGGTATATTGTTCAGCTTTTGGAGCAGGAATGCAATGCGGTCGTCGTCGTTGGCGTCGTCACCGGCGTATCGCGCCGAGCGCGGCCCCGGCTCCCCGTCGAGGCCGTCGACCTCCAGCCCCGAGTCGTCGGCCAGGGTCGGGAGGGCGCTCAGCCGGGCATAGGTCACGGCCTTGAGGGTTGCGTTCTCCGCGTAGGTGGTCCCGGTCTCCTCGACGTCAACTTCGATGCCAACATCGGAGAGGGACACCAGCTCGAACGGCGTCCGCGCGAACATCGAGGAGAACTCCCTGAGCTTGCCCGCGTTGTGGGTCGCGATTAAGATGCGTGGCATAGCGGGAGCATGATTGAGACGTGCGATATAGAGAGAGCCGCCCTAGCCCGCCGCCTCTTCCATCTCCGCGGTGTACTCGCCTCGCCGCGCGGCGGACGTGACCTTGGCGCGATGGTAGTAGGCCGCCTGAGCCGCCGGGATGTTCGCAGCCACGCCGCCCCACGCCTTGAGCGGAGCGGACTGCAGGCCACGACCGTAGGAGAAGCTCATCTCCCACGGCGCTCCGCACGACGCGGCGTAGCGGTTGATGGCGTCGAGGTTTACCGTGGCCTCTTCGTCCGACTGCCCGCCCGACAGGAACACGACGCCCGGCACCGCCACGGGAACGGTGTTCATGAAGCACTGCACCGTCATCTCTGCCACCTGTTCGGGGCCGGCGCGATTGGAAGCGTCCTTGCCGGAGATGACCATGTTGGGCTTGAGCAGGGTGCCCTCGAGCGCTACTCGATGGGTGCCGAGCTCGTAGTAGACCTCGCGCAGCGTGTCGGTCGTGACCTCGTAGCAGGTGTCGATGTCGTGGTCGCCGTCCATGAGGACCTCCGGCTCGACGATGGGCACCAGCCCGGCCTCCTGGCTTAGCGTCGCAAATCGGGCCAGCGCGTGGGCGTTCGCCTCGATGCAGCGACGGGTCGGTATGCCGTCTCCTATGGTGATGACCGCCCGCCACTTGGTGAACTTCGCGCCCAGATCGGCGTACTCCGCGAGCCGGTCGCGCAGACCGTCGAGACCCTCGGTAATGAGCTCGCCGTCTGTTCCCGCCAGCGGCTTCGTGCTCTTGTCCACCTTGATGCCGGGTATGATGCCCTGGCTTGACAGTACCTCGACGAGTGGAGTGCCATCCGCGCCCTCTTGGCGGAGCGTCTCGTCGAACAGGATCACGCCGCTGATGTACTCCGCCGCGCCCGCCGTGCGAAAGAGGCCCTCGCGGTAGTCGCGACGGTTCTCGAACGTCGACTCGACGCCGATGGAGTCGAAGCGTCTCTTGATGGTGCTGTCGCTCTCGTCCGCCGCCAAGATTCCCTTGCCCGGCGCGACGATGGCCTGCGCTACGTCGATCATGTCTTGAAGGTTCATGCCCGCTCCTTCCTCGCTGGACTCACGAATTGAGAATCGATACGGTCTTCTCCACCACGTCGGACGGCCCCAGCATCAGGGGGACCCGCTGGTGGAGAGCTTCCGGTTGAATATCCAATATGCGTTCGCGCCCCGACGACGCGGCCCCGCCCGCCTGCTCGGCCACGAATCCAAGTGGGTTGGCCTCGTACATCAGCCGGAGCTTGCCGTTGGGCGACTTGTCGTCCGACGGGTACCAGAATATGCCACCCTTGAGCAGATTGCGATGGAAGTCGGCCACGAGTGAGCCGACGTACCGGAGCGAGTAGCCGTCTCGCAGCATGGTAGCGGCAGCGCGTGTCGGCTCGTCCCAGTTCTTGTAGTAGCCGTCCGGGACGCTGTAGTACTGGCACATCGCCGGGAAGCTAATGTCAGGGTGGGTCAGCTCGAACGCGCCGCTCGACGTGTTCAGGGTGAACCCCTGCACGCCCGCCGCGGTGGCAACGACGAATACCGTGCTCGAACCGTACACGGCGTAGACCGCCGCGATCTGCTCGCTGCCCGGGCTCAGCATCGTCTCGGCAGTCACGTCCTCGCCGAGCTCCCGCTTCCAGATCCCGAATATCGAACCGATGCTCACGGCAACGTCGATGTTGGAGGAGCCGTCGAGCGGGTCCATGAGGACGACGTACCGCTGGGCGACGTCGTTTCCCACTATGACACCCTCCGCGATCTCCTCGGAGCCAACCGCGGCGACGGCGCCCGACTTGGACAGAACGTCGACGAAGATTTCCGAGCTCTGCTCGTCGAGGATCTGGACGACCTCGCCCTGCACGTTGACTTCGCCCGTCGCTCCAAGTACGTCCGCGATGGCCGCCGCCTGGACCTTTTCTTGGACTAGTCGCGTGCCTTCGGCGATAGCCGCGACTACTTGGGCCATGCCCTCATATGTTGGGTCGTCGCCCCATGCAGAGTCGACGTACTCGGTTAGTGTTTGGCGTGAAGCGGTCACGCTGGTTACCACATCCTACAATCTAGTTCAGAGAAGCAACTCGATCTTTTAGCAAGGGGTGCAACCTAGGAGAGAGTGCCTTTTCCATCGTTACTTCAAAGGCCTCCGTTTTGGTCTCTCCTTTGGTTAGGACCACTCTCATGACATCTCGGGAAAACCACTGAGAAGTATCGATTTGTACGTCCACGCTGTCGTCAATCTCCGCGGCTGTCTTCCGAATTGCCCTTTCCACTGCGTCGGCGAGACCGTCAGCGCGGCCCTCGGCATATCGTCTAGCTCTGTATCTTTCTGAAAGAATCATTGTGACCTCCGATATTGCTGCTATACCGGCCGTACAGGTTGCGGCTGCTAAACCAACTTGTCCTACGCCTACGATCGTTTGAACGACAGTTCCCAAACATCGTCGGTCACCCGGCGGTCAGCCTCGTACCATATCCGAAATACGACTCCCGACACAACCAACAAACTGAATAGGGCAAGATACGACAGTTCTGCTGGGAAGCCCCATATCGGACGATTGTCGGGCTTCACGCGAACCGTCATTCTAGCTCAAGGGGAGCGGCCGCCGCTTGGCGCAGGGTATCAATGAGCTCTGCGCTAGGCGCATAGATTTGCAGAATTCCCGCCCCGTTTCGCTCGGCGTAGACCGTCCGGTTGGGCAGAGAAATGGTCATGGCCTCCAGCGCGAGCGGCGAGTCATCCCATGTTGAACTGGAGCGGGCCTCGGCGTGTCGCTGAACGGTAACGAAGAACTCCTCGGCGTCTTGTTCGGAGTCCCATTCCGTCGCGAGGACGAGGACACCCTGGCCGTCCGGTCCTTCGAACAGCGAGTAGGCGTCGCCGCCCCAGCCGGTTGCGGCAATCGACGCCGCCTGTGGCGAGAAGTCGGTCTCCAGCCATGCCGTGATGAAGAGCTCGCCGAGTACTCCCGTCCGAACGTGCTTCCAGCCGTCGCCGAGGACCCACCCCAGATCCGGCATCTCTATTCCGATGGGCATCTCGCCCGCCGCGTACTTCTCAAGGTGGAGCACCTGTTCCGTCGATACGGGTGGAGTCTCGAGGGCCTGATTGATCAGACTCCAGTTACCCGCCGACTGGAAAAGCTGCACGGCGAAGTCGAGGCCCTCCGCGAAGGGAAACACGAAGGTGCGGATGGCGATGTACGGCGCCATGTTCAGGGCCTCTCGAAACGCGTCGTTGGGTTCATTGATGGACGTCTCTTGCTCCTCGGGAGTGAAATGCTCGGTGGCGTAGATGTACTCGCCGATGGCCGAGTCGCCTTCGAGAATCGCTCGAAGCGCAAGCCTGGCGTCATCATTGCCCTCAGTCGCTTCGTACTTCGCCCTGATGTCGAAGTTGACGGCCTGAAGGTGGTTTACGTATTCGTTGACGTACGTCCTTTCGTGGGCGAGAGTGAGCTCTTCGGATTCCAGCACCACGTACTGCCTTTCATCGTCCAGGTCGAACCAACCGAGGGTACCCTCGGTGCTGAAAGTCAGGAGAATGTCGTACAGGCTGGTGTCAGGATCCATCAGCCCGAGAGTCTCGTACAGCAGTTGGTCGCCCTCAATCTTGTCCCTACGGGTTTCGAACACCCCGGCAAGGAGTTCTCGAAACTCGTCAGAGGTCATGAGTTGCCGTTCCAGCACGGTTTCCAATGGGGCTACTAGGGTCAGTCCCCGGATCAGGTTCGTGCGGATCCCCGCCCTCGCCAGCTTCCGAGCAGCTATGTTGCCGACATTCGGCTCGTCAAGCGGGACGGGCACGGTCGGCAGGATCGGGTTCTCCGAGGAGGAGGGAGTGGGGTCGATAGGCGCGCTCGTCGGTTCAGGAACGGGGGTGGGGACGGGCGTCGGCGAAAGGGCCTGTGTGGGCGGCGGCTCCGGCGTTTGAGTCGGTTCGGTCTCGGTGGTATCTCCACCGCAGGCTGCCAGAATCAACACCGGCAAAAGGAAGATCCACCACAGACTCTTCATGAGACCAGTATCGATGGCCCCCGTACGGGTGTCAAGCGAACGCCTAATCGGTGTGAGCTAGGCAAACTTACGGGCCTACTGAAGAGCCTCCCGCCCGCAAATCAAGCTCGCGGAAGACGCGCCGGCCGTCACTCGATAGTCGCCAGGTCGAGAGGCATGTTCAGGTCCGACGACTGGTATACCCCCAGGGCTGCCTGAAGAGTCTTTCGCGCGAATTGAAAGTCCATCACCGGCTGCTCCCCTGAGATGATGCAGTCGATGAAATTCGTGGCCGCCCCGTTGAAGCCCTCGATCCAGTCCATGGGCACGTCGAAGCCGGTCGACTCCCTGCCTCGATGCAGGACTACCGGCGGCATGTCCAGCATCTCTCCCGTGCAGCGCGTCACCCAGATCATGCCCTTGGACCCCACGATCTCGAAGAACTCGTCCATCGGGTAGTACCTGCTGCGCACCGGCATCTCGTCCGCCAACGCGTAGTCGATGACCCCGAGGCAGTTCCTGTCCTTGAAACGCCACATCGAAGAGCACGGCGCCTCGATGGTGAAGTCATCCGTCTTGGTGACGATGCTGTAGACGCTCTCGAAGTCACCGACCCACCACATGGCCGTCGCGTACTTATGGACGCCGTCGTCGTACAGCTTGCCGCCGGGTTGCCGTGCCGAGTCCCGTCTCCACTCCATGGCGCCATCAGCGAGGTTGTAGTCGTTCACGGTCAGTTCGTAGCTGCCGATCACCGTGCGAATCCTTACCATGTTTGGATCGCCTATGGCCCCGGAGTCGAGCAATTCCTTCGCCTTCACGATGGGCGGGTAAAACAGGAAGTTCTCCGAGATCCGAAACAACGTCTTCGCCCGGGCGACGGCCTCACCTATCCGGTCCGCCTCCGACATGGAGACGGCAATCGGCTTTTGACAAGATACGTGCTTGCCCGCCTCCAGCCCGGCGATGATTTGGTCGGCGTGAAGGTGCGTCGGCGTCAGAAGCTCAACGGCATCGACGTTGGGATCGGACAGCACGTCTTCGTAGTCGGTGTAGATGGTCGGCGATATCCTCCACTCGGACGCGCACTCCTCGGCGCGCTCCCGGATGGGGTCGCACAGGGCAACGACATCGCACCTGTCGTCCCGCAAATACCCCGGCGCATTCAGTCGAGAGATCGTCCCGCATCCGACGATTGCCAATCGTACGTGTTCCACGGTAGCTCCTTATTCCTTGGTCGCTAGCTCGCCAAGCCAGCGGACACGTGAGGACCTGTATCCCACTGCTTGGACGAATCGCCTGTCAGCCGTCCATAGGTCGCACCGCTCGGCCTCTGCAAGGGCGAGGTAGAGCGGGTCATATGTTGCTTCCACACCGATGGCCTGCGCTATCGACAGGGCGTCTATATAGAGACCCGTCGGCTCGTGAATGGAGACGGCGTCACAGACCACGTCCAGAGCCTCGATTGCGGTGCCGAGACTGAGTTCTCCTCGCCGGATCTTCTGGTGCAGCACGTTCGTGACTTCCGGTCGGAAGATCGGCGGAGCGATGAGCAGTTCGGCCCGCTCCGTCCATTCACGGTAGAGTGATACCGCCTCCGCGCTGTCGATCTCCTCGGCCACCCACTTCACGGCGATGTTGGCGTCGACGACAACGGTCAACGGCCGTCCCCGTCCAAGGCGTTGGTCGTGCCCATTGACCGCATGTCCAACTCTCCGCTTCGGGCCGCCCGCGCCTCTCGGAGTATCTCGGTGCTGTCGCTACGGACGACGGCTGTCGCACCGCTCGCCCGGATGGCGTTCATCCTGTTGAGTCTGTCCGCTGTCGCAATCCCTGTGATGGTGGCGGCGTTGTTGATGTCCATGACGGTCTCTCCACGGAACCGGCTTTCGAGGTCGTCTACGCTGACGAGGGTTATCCTATCGTCGCGTGGGTCGCTGGTGGAGCGAACGGCCCCTTTTTTGACGAGTCGGTGTATCTTCGTCCGACTCACCCTATACGCGACGGCTGCCTCTTTGATCGAAAGGTATTTCTTAGGACTGACTTCCATACTGCCCCTTCCCTACTCATTATATACCATCTGCACGATATAAACAATGTGCGCGCTATGAGCGATATGTGCAGAGGCGTTAGTCCGCCTCGCATATCTGAAAGTCCACAGCATCGGCTAAGGAATATCCGGCCGCTCGCCGCTTCTGCATGTTTAGAATTCCAGTACGTCGAATCCCCATTCGAGAGGCTTCTCGACCATCCGGCGTATGCGCGGGCTGTCGCTTTCCACGTAGGTCCGCGTCGGACGAAGCGACCACGTGCTATTGCCGTAGAATGCCATTATCTGATTCAGGTGCCGTTCGTTCTTCGGGTTTTCAACGAAGCTCGCACATATCTGGTGTCTGCCGACACCTCCGCCAAAAGCCCCGTGAATGATGCCCTCCGTGAATACCAGCACGTCCCCCGGCTCGGTCTCCAGGGCCATCGAGGGGATCTCTTCCGGCCGCATCCCAAAGAACCGTGCGTCTGGACCATGCGTCCCTTGACGGAGCGCAGACAGCAGATCGGGATCATTCCGACGATGCGTCCCGGGAATCACGCGGAGGCATCCGTCATCCTTGGTCAGGGGGTCGAGGTAGATGGCAATCTTCACCCATCCCAAGTCATCATCGTGTATGTCGTCTCCGTGCCAGGGCGTATCGCCCACACGAAGGTGGCCCTCCGTCCCGTCGAGCCAGAAGTCGGGGCCGAGCAGAGACTCCGGTATCTGGTGAATACGCTCGTCGTCGATCAGGTCTCGCATCACCGGGTGCCGCTCCAGCCACGGCTGAACGGACTGGTTCACATCCGTCCGGTAGTCGTCGGTGCCGCGCAGCTCGCGCATGACGCTCAGCGATGCCGCTCGAAGCTCGTCCATCTCGTCCTGCGACAGCAGTCCGCGAATCACGAGGTACCCTAACGCCTCATAGTGGTCTATCTGATCTTGCGATAGCATAGCGGCCCCCTCGTCGAACGGAGTCGAAGATGACTACGTTGTTCCACCGGCAATTATCAGGTACGAGTCCGCTCGATGGCCCTAATCCGTTCCCTCAGTGGCGGGTGGGTGTAGTTGAGGAATACGTAGAAAGGGTGCGGGCCCAAGTTCGACAGGTTGTCCTGCGAGAGCTTCTTCAAGCTGCTGGACAGCTCGTCGGGCCGACCGTACGTCTCGACCGACCACCGGTCCGCCTCATACTCATGCCTGCGGGATATGTACTGCAGCACCATCGACAGGACGATGTCTACCGGCGTGTACAGCAGCCCGAAGAACAGCAGCCCGGCGTACACCGACATGTCGTCCATAAGGAACGCGTCGAACAGCCCCTCGCTCTTCAGGAAGATAGAAAGCAGGAAGAAGACTATCAACCCGTTGACTGAGCTCACGACCATCGCCTGGATGATGTGCTTCTTTTTGTAGTGGCCGATCTCATGCGCGAGCACGGCTACCAACTCAGGAACCGTGTGGTTGTCCACTAGAGTGTCGAACAGGGCGATGCGCTTGTTCTTCCCGAAGCCGGTGAAGAAGGCGTTGGACTTGCTGGAACGCTTCGACCCGTCCATCACGAGGATGTTATTGACCGTGAATCTCACCGAGGCTGCGTATTCGAGAATAGAGTCCCGCAGTTCTCCCGGCTCTAAGGGCGTGAACTTGTTGAACAGGGGCATGATCCACGTCGGCGCGATGAACTGGATCGCCAGCGACACGATAGTTACGGCAACCCACGCATACAGCCAGGCCAGATCACCCGCGTACTCGAAGAACGCCAAGATCGCTGCGAGCAGAGGAGCGCCCAGCACAATCGCCAGCCCCAGCGCCTTCACCCTGTCCAGCACAAACGTGCTCCACGTCGTCTTGTTGAACCCGAACTGGGCCTCGATGACAAACGTACTGTAGATGCTGAACGGAAGGGTGATTACCATGTAGGCAAGCCCCAGCAGCCCGATGTACAGGATGCCGTTGACGATCACGTGAAATTCCCAGCCACGCACCAACTCATCAAGCCAGTTGAAGCCGCCGAACAGCCAAAAGGTCAGCAACAACGCCAGCTTGAACGTACTGACAATCAAGTCGAAGCCGGTGTTGACCTTCGTGTACTCCTGCGACTTCGCGTACTTGTCCGGCTCGTAGACGTCCTCCAGCCCCTCCGGCGCTTCGGGTCTGAGGGCAGATAGGTTCATGAGGTTGGAGACGACGCCAAGCAGGTATTCGACGACGACGGCGGCGAGGATGATGACGAAGAAGACGTTCATACCGCCCATACGGTAATGCTGAATCGTCTCGACGGTCAAGAGCGGGGACTGCTTTTCTGCCCCCTGCCTCAGAGGCCTACATCGTCTGAATGGCGTACAGCCTCGCGCGCCGCATCCTGACGCGCAGACGCATCGGGCGGTTGGCCCATTGCGAGATGTCCGACTCCCCGTTCCACGTGACGGTGTGGCAGGTGCTGTCCCCGGTGAAGGGGTCGCAGTCGTCGAACGACCTGCCAGGAATGGCCGTCGCCGTCTCCGCGGCTACGCCCTGCCCGAATCTGCCCATGTGCTCCCCGGACGCGTCGGCCAGTTCGAAGCTGATTTCCCCGCCGAACCGGGTCCAGGCATTGATCGTCAGCCGACCACCCTCGAACGTAATGGGCACCGTCGCGAAGCTGCCCGCGTCCCGCGCCTCCAGCGATACGAAGCCGTCCTTCCGCCATGTTGCGGTCGACCAGTGTCCTCCATGTGTGCCGGATGTCCGTGTTACGCCGTAGTGACCCTCGTTGTGAGTGTGCCAAGTCGCGGAGATGGGCAGCGAGACCTCGCCGGGCCGGTAGCTCACGAGACCCGAACCGGCGTAGTAACCACCCTCCGAAGGCGTTCCCGGCTCCCCTCCGGGCGCCATCGGCTCCCGAGTCAGGCGCTCCCAGCTCACTCCGTCCGGTCCCGTGAGCATTTGGATCTCGACGATGTCGGCATTCCGCTGATAGAACGCAGGGAACATCAGGTAGGCATCAGCGTCCGGCCAGGGAGTGTAGGCGTTCGTGTAGATGTCAGTGTCCGGCCCGTCCAGAGCGTCCGCGGCGTAAATCGTTTGTGGCCGCGGCCACGTCTCGAACGTGTCCGATGCCGCGTGGGCAATCGTCCTGCGACCGTGTAAGGCCCCCGGCCCGAACTTCGTCCAGCCGCGAACGTAGGCCACGTACTGCCCTCGCTTCGGGTCGTACCCCACGACATTACATTGTGCGTATCGCTGAAGTAGTTCGTTATCAGCGGTTCGTCCAAGGTCCCCCAGTGCAGGCCGTCCGGCGACACCGCCCCGTAGAGATTTGGCGACTGCCTCTCCGTGGGATCGCGATAGAGCAGCTTGTAGCGTTCGTTAGGCCCGCCCGTCGGGTCCTTGAACACGGACGCGCTGTTCACCGAGCGACCGCGCGCCACGTTTAGCCCGTAGACGAGGTTGTTGTCCTTCGAGCCGTCGAGTTCCACCGTCCCGATCGACGGCTTCGTCCATGTCACGCCGTCGGTCGACTCCGCGTAGGCAAGTATCATCGGATGCGATCCGTCGTCCCCGCCGTCGCGCGTACGCATGCGGTAGTTAGTAGAACCGGTACACCCCCTCGTCCTCGAAGATCACGCCGTGACTCCCGACGGTGGCCTCCCACGGCTTGTCGGCGCTTATGAACGGCCCGTCGTCGACGCGCGGCTTGTGCACCGCGAGCTCGATTCCGCTCGGCATCTCCCATGCGCCGGGCGACCTTCCGGCCCACGCGACCCCGTACCCCGGTTCGACGATGTTCCAGTCGACGAATACGTGCTTCTCGGTCCCAAGCGGGAAACAGGCGTCCGCGGTTACTGCCATGCCATTGCTCCTAATTCCAACCTAGATTCGTTCACGGAAGGCTACGCGCCCCGCTCAGATGCTGTCAACACGCGCCGAAGTCCGCTTGGCAATCACACTCAGTCTTGCCAGAACCACCGAACAAACCGGACTTGACACATAAGAACATATGATTTACTCTACTTGCACGACGGGTGCTCCGCCGCGCTAAAACACCCCCGAAAAATTACAAAAAGTCACGGGATGTTACACGAAACAAGGCCTACGACTGGTTCTAATGGCTCATCCGCACCGTTCACTACGCAATATGCATAACGTTGGGATGCGAATGCCTTGAACCAAGCAGATGGAAGTGAAACCACCGTGGCTGGTTTCATAGCTTGGGCCTTGTTGACTGCTGGACAAACGGTGTCGCTCAGACAGCACACACCAAGCTAGAGGGCGGAATCTGGTTTCGCTCTCCCCTCAGCGATCGGACATATACTAGGGACATAATATGCTGTAAAATAACTCTTGAAGCACGAGACATTTTTGATACCTTGCATGTGAACCCTCAATGAACTACCTCAATACCCATCCGTGGATAACCTTCACATTGGACATCAGAGATGCCCCCGTGAAGTTCTGGACTCTGCTGGGAGATGTTTGTTCCAAGTGTGAGGTTATCACTGGAATGCCACTCATGCCGGAAACCGCAAGGAGACTCAGTCTCGTCTCTCTTGAAAGAGGAGCGCACGCGACGACGGCCATTGAAGGCAACACCTTGTCCCAAGAAGAAGTTTCGGAGTTGGCGCGCGGGCAACTCCGCCTGCCCCCCTCCAAAGAGTACCTCGGTATAGAAGTCCGCAACATTCTAGGCGTGTTCAACGAGATGATTGACATTGATCAAATCCCGCCACTGAATGTGAATCGCGTCAAGTATCTCAATGGCAGGGTCCTACAGTACCTTGAACTCGACGACGATACCGTACCGGGGGAGATACGGCTTCATGAAGTAGTGGTTGCCCGCTACAAAGGGGCACCCGCGAAAGATTGCGAATACTTGCTCAATCGCCTCTTTGAATGGCTCGACGGCATGAGCTTCGAATTGGGACATTCAAAGCTTGGCATAGCAATACTGAAGGCAATCGTCGCCCATCTGTACTTGAGTTGGATCCACCCTTTCGGCGATGGCAACGGGCGGGTCGCGCGGCTTGTAGAGTACCAAATTCTTCTGAGCGCCGGAGTCCCCAATCCGGCTACCCATCTTCTGAGCAACCACTACAACGAGACCCGGTCAGAATACTACCGCAGACTAGACAGAGCCAGCAGAGATCGCACCGGAGTGACCGATTTTCTCGTCTATTCCCTTCAGGGCTTCATGGATGGCCTAACGGAGCAACTGGAAACCATCAAAGACCAGATAAGGATAGATATATGGACGAACTATATCTACATGAAATTCCGCGATCGCTCAGGACCTGCCGACACCAGGCGCAGGCATCTGGTTCTTGATCTGTCCGAACGCGACGAACCCGTCCGGCGCACGGACATCCGTCTTCTCACGCCTCGACTAGCTGAAGCCTACTCCGGCAAGACGGAAAAGACCATCACCCGAGATCTCAACGCATTGAGCCGAATGGGCCTGATAACCAGGACAAGAAGGACTATTTCCACCAACAAGGACATTATGCAGGCATTCTCCAGCTAAAGGTTCTGAAGTTCCGGTGGTTTCAGTGGTATGGAGGTTCCGCAAACCATCCAGCCAATAAGTCTAATGCCGATAAGTGTGAACGGAACCCACCGAAATACTACTGTCCGTTCACGGCGAGATCGTGCTATAATTCCTATCTGTGCATTTTGTATAGAGTCCCATTGCGGCAGGAGATGACGTGGTAGCCCAGCGCGTAAGAGCCTACGAAGTTATGATAATCCTCAGTCCAGAGGCGACCGAAGACGAGCTCACTGGCATACTCGATCGGGTCGACGGCTGGATCACCGAGCGGGGCGGCGAGATCGCGGAGCGGAAGACCTGGGGTCTCAAGCGCTTCGCCTATCCCATCAGGAAGTTCATGGAGGGCAACTACTCCCTCACGACCTTCAAGCTGAACGTGGGCATGGCCCAGGACCTCGACAGGTACCTCAAGTCCTCGGAAGACATTCTGCGGGCCTTGGTCGTCAAGCTGTAGGGAGATAGTCGCCATGACGATGAACAAAATCCTCATCATCGGCAACGTCGGCGGTGATCCGGAAATGAGATACACACCGAACGGGAACCCCGTAACGTCGTTCTCCGTAGCTACAAACCGCAGGTACACCGCGGGTGGTGAGGAACGTGAGGAGACCCAGTGGTTCCGAGTTTCCGCATGGAACCGCCTCGCCGAGACATGCAATCAGTACGTGGTCAAAGGCATGAAGGTGTTCGTCGACGGCAGGCTGAGCACCCGGGAATATGTAGGTCAGGACGGACAGACTCGCACCAGTGTTGACGTGACCGCATTTGACGTTAGATTCCTGGACCGGCCTGGCGACTCCGCTCCCGGCCAGGGCGGAGACTTGGGCGGTGGTTCCGGCTATTCTCCCGACCCGCCCCCGGACGGCGCGGAAGACCTGCCCTGGTAGCCATACGACCGACCATTCAGATGAGACGAGGGAGACGAATTACGTGACAACTCAACCACCGGATCAGAGCAGGCCGCCGGGACCTCCACAGGGGAGGCCGTCGGGTCCTCCGCAGGGGAGGCCGTCAGGCCCTCCGCAAGGGGGATCGCGCCCTCCATATCAGGGACGGCCGGGTGGTGGCCCGCGTCGGCCTCGCGGAAGGTACTTCCCCAGGCGGCGGCGGATATGTCCTTGCGTTGAGGGCCAAAAGATCGACTACAAGGACATCGACTTCCTCCGACGCTTCCTCACCGACCAGGCCAAGGTCGAGTCCCGCCGGAAGACGGGCATGTGCGCCAAGTGCCAGAGGCCGCTCGCCCGCGCCATCAAGCGAGCGCGCTACCTCGCCATGCTCCCCTACACGCGACACCATCGCACCGGTCGAGCGCGTTCCTTCAGCTAGTGCAAATACGTCGGGCGCTCCCGTCCGACGCGCCCGGGATCGCCCGCGTACACGTCGAAAGCTGGCGATCCACCTATGTTGGAATCGTTCCCGACGACTACCTCGCGTCATTGGACTGCAGGGAGCGCGAACGCATCTGGCGCAGGCTGATCGCAGACGACGGTCAGGTCACACATGTCGCCGAGCACAAGATAGACGGCATCGTCGGGTTCGTGAGCGGCGGTCCCGCCCGTGAGAACGATCCGAGTTACTCCGGCGAGCTGTATGCGATCTACCTGCTAGAGCAGCAACAGCGGCAGGGCATCGGCCGGAGACTCGTCGCTGAACTGTGCTCTTGGTTACTCTCTGAAGGTCTGAACTCCATGTACACGTGGGTCCTTGAGAAAAACCCGTCACGCCGCTTCTACGAGTCCCTCGGCGGCATCGAATTCAAGCGCCAGACCATAACCATCGGCGGTCGGGACGTCGTGGAGGTGGCCTACGGCTGGGACGACATTACACCCCTCGTCTCCACGTCCTCTCAATTAGGAGACCTTGCGTAAAAGGCATGACAGACTGTCATCGCTACGAGAATAGCCTTCGTACCACCACCACACCGTCATTCCTGCGAAGGCAGGAATCCATCCACGTGCACCTGCAATCAGTCGCTTGACAACAGAGAGACCAACGCCATTTTCAGTCCAGGTGGTGAGGGTGGCGACCCTCATGAGATATTCCTCGCTGCGCTCGGAATCTAGAATGTTCTGCAGTCGTCATAGAGGCCTTTCCAGCTACGAGGATCATCGTGCAGGAGAAGGATCCTAGATCTCTCACTCCAGCTTCGCCACGTTCGGAATGACAGGTGCTGAAGCTGCACAAAGGTCTCCGAACATCGGCATGAAACAGGCCGTTCTGCTATCTTGTAGACACACCGTTCGTTTTCTCTAGTAGGTCCTTCCAAAACTCCCACCTAGAGCGAGCAGCCATGCACATCTCATCACTATCACGAGCCATTTGGATCGCCGTTGCCACGACGGTATTGATTTTCGCCTTCGCCTGCGGATCGAATGGGGGCCCCCCCGAGCTCCCGACCGAAGAGGAGCTAGCGCCTCCTCCCCCCACGCAGTCCACACCGCAGCAGCCGACCAATACGCCCACTCCGCGCCCGGCTTCCGCTGAGTCGAGCGAGGAGGAACCTACCGCCGTCCCCACGGCTACCAGCCCCAGGGAGTACGATTCGGTGCTCCCGATGTCCAAGATCTTCCAGGGGATCAGCAGCACCGTCTTCAATGAATTCTCTCCGAACCCCGAACTGGCCATCGACGGGATGAAATCGGCGCGGGACGCGGGTGACAAGTCCATGGTGCCCGTCATCGTCACGCTGATGCGGTTCATCAACAGGGAGGCCGTGTTTGAGGAGGCGGTCCTCACGCTCAACGAGCTTACCGGAGAGGACTTCGGGACTACGCCCGCTGACTGGCCCGCATGGTTCGAGTGGGTAGGCGCAAACTTGGACGACTACCGCCCGCCCGACGGCTACCCTCAACTCAAGCGCCGATTCCTCGCAAGCATCCATCCGGGGTTTGAACAGCTTCTGGATGGCTACGAGAATACCTCGCGCATCGAGCCGTTCGAGATCGAGTGGGGCGGCGTCGCGCCCGACGGCATACGGCCGCTGGAGTTTCCTCCAAACATCCCGGCGGAAGAGGCCGACTACCTGGAGAGCCACGAGCGCGTCTTCGGTGTGTCGATCAACGGGGAGCATCGCGCTTACCCCCTTCGCATCATGAACCCGCACGAGATGGCGAACGACGTGCTGGGCGGCGAGCCCATCTCACTTGCCTACTGCACGCTCTGCGGCGCCGGCATCGCCTATCACGGCGAGTTCGACGGCATGGAGACGACCTTCGGAACATCCGGCTTCCTGTATCGCAGCAATAAGATTATGTACGACCGAGAGACCCTCTCCCTCTGGAATCAGGAGACTGGACAGCCGGTGATCGGTGAACTGGCCGACAGCGGCATCCAACTGAATTTCTTCCCGACCCTGCTCACGACCTGGGGCGAGTGGACCGATGAGCACCCCGACACGACGGTGCTCGCTCTGGACACGGGCGTGTCTCAGCCCGGAAGTTACTTCCCGGAGGACAACCCCAACGCCACGTACTACGAATACTTCAACACTCCCGGAACGATGTTCCCCGTCTGGATCAGAGACGATAGTCTGGAGGCCAAGGACGTGGTGCTGGGAGTGAAGATCGGTGAAGCGACGAAGGCTTATCCCGTCAGCGTGCTTCAGGTAGAGCGCGTCGTCAACGACACGTTGGGCGAGACGAACGTCGTCGTCCTCGGGTCCGAGATATCGCAGGCCGCCAAGGCATACGAGCGCGGCGACCAAGAGTTCTCCCGCGTGGAAGGCGACACCTCAACCGGCGTGCCCATGAAGCTCGTCGACCAGAGCGGCCACGTGTGGGACGTCACCGAAGAGTCGCTGGTGAACGCCTCCGACTCGTCCCAAACGCTGCCCCGCATCCCGACCCACTCGTCGTTCTGGTTCGGCTGGTACGCCTTCTACCCCGACACCGAGCTCTACGAGGGCGGGGGATGAACAACGAGGTTCCCGCTGGTCGTCAGCCCTTGTAGGTGATATGCACGTCGACGGTATTGACGATCAGCGGCACGCCGATGCGTGAGTCGCGGTTGATAAGGACGACCTTGACCGCATGGCCCCCCTTCGCCGCCTGAGCGGGCGTAAGGTCCCACACGAGCCACTTATTCTCCGACACGTCCGTCGGGTCTCCGCTGAGCGCGGCCGCATCTTGGATCTCAGGCTCGCCGAGCACGGCCCCGTCCAGGCTCACCTCCACCTTGTCATCGGGGGCCCAGTGCTCGAACTCGATCATCAGTCGAATCCCGTCTATGTCGTCGGACTGCGCCTCAACGTCGTCAAAGACGGAAACGTTGATAGTCGGGCCATCTTGTGTAATCGACCTGTACAGCACGACGGCGGTCTGCCCGTAGATGCGGTCGTTGACGGCGTTGGCTGCTATGCCTTCCAGATAGGACGGACCCCTGTGAAGGGTCGTGTAGAGCTTGTTCCTTCCTGAGAGCGTTTCGGGTGAGCCGAGGGTCGTCAGCAGGCCGCGCCACGGCTCCTTGCCGGGGAACCAGTTGAACGTGTACACCCCGTCCGCACCCTGATCGTAGTATCCGGTCGCCGCGGCTCGAAGCCATGCGTCGCGCCATTCGTCGTTTGACACCAGCCGCTCGGACTGCTGGCGGGATATGCTATCGAACCCGCCGTAGAGCCGGATATTCGTTCCCCGCGTAAGGGCTTTGAACTCTCCGACCTCGAATCCCGGGTCGGTACCCGATCCGCCCGCTCCGATGATGATGTCCGCGAGGCCCTCCTCGGCCCAGCGCTCCACGTCGTAGCCGATATTGCGGCAGGATTCGAGCGTTGTCGCCACCCGCGCGGCCACGTAGAACGGCCGGCCCCTCTGTTCCGCAATCTCGTCTGCCATCCGGCGAACGGCGCGCTGGAGGTCGGTCAGGGCATATCGCAGCCGGTACCCGTAGTTCTCCGGCACGTGGAACGGGTGCCTCTGCCAGTCCAGCTCGACGCCGTCCCAGTCGGCCTGCAGGCACGCCTCCCGAATGTAGGAAAGCTTGTGCTCCTTCACTTCGGGTATGGCCATGTTCCATGATCCGATGCCCCGCTGCTCCGGCACGTCGTCCACGTCCAGCAGCCAATCGGGATGGTCTTGCCTAAACTTCGTGCCCCGGTTCAGCCTCTTGAACTCCTCCGGGCGCGTGCCGTAGAAGTGGTTGTCGTTCATACGCATGGAGACGTAGACGCCCATCCCCAGCTCGTGCCCTCGGTCGACCATCGCCTGAAAGGGGTTCTCGCCCCGCTCGAACATGCTCCGCACGTTCTCCGAGTGACGCTTCGCCCGCATCGACGAGTACCCGCGCCCCTCTTCACCGAGCCGCTCGTGCACCTCTGACGGCCACTCGGCCTCGTGGGAGCCGATGCTCCAGAACATGGCGTCGACCTGCGTGCCCTCCAGAGGCCCGTAGACCTGCTCCATGAGGCGGTCGGTCGACTGCGGGTGCTCGTCGTAGTCCAGCGGCGCGCCGTCCCAGTTGAAGATGATCCGGTAGTGCGGGGTCGCTTGTCTCATCCGTCCTCCTTGACGTGTCCGCTCATAAGCTCTTCGTACCTCTCCGTGCCGAAGACCTCCTTGCGGTTGATCCACCGGTACGGCAGCGGCTCGATGTGGAGGCTGCGGTCTTCGAGGGGGAGCTTCACTGGGGCGTGACCCCGCCGGTGGGACTCCCGGAGCGCGATCAGGATTTCAAGCACCTTCGCCATATTCTCCCCGCTGCACCTCGGCGGCACGCCGAGCTCCAGGCAATCTACGATGGCCTGTATACTCGCTCTCATGCGGTTGCCCGGGTACCGCCAGCCCCGCTCGTCGTACGGCGTCTCGTTCAGACCGGCCTCGGGAATCGCGTCGGGGATTTCCACAAGGTCATCGATCTGCGGCGTCTCGCCCTCCATGTCCCTGCGCTTCCAAAGGCGAAACTTGTTGAAGTCGCTGAACATCACGCCCTTCTCGGTCACAATCTCAATGCCCCGCCGCGACTCCGCCCTCATGTTGATGAAGCACTCGACGCCGTTCTCAAACCGGATGTAGCCGCCCATCGCCTGGTCGACGTCGTCGAAGGGGTCGCCCTTCACCCATCCGACCACCCAGTCAACGTCGGCGTCGTTCGCAAACAGCCTCGCGACGCTCAGGTCCTGGCAGTTTGCGCCCCAGATTTCTCCGCGATTATCCCCAACGCCGAGGTAGATGTTTATCGTCCTGACCGGCCCCAATTCGCCGGAGTCGATCATCTCCTTGACCTGCCAAAATCCGGGGAGATTCCGCATCGCGTCGGCCGCGGCCCAGTGAATGTCGCGCGACGAGGTCTCGGCGACCATCCGGTCAGCATCTTCCAGGCTGGCGCAGATTGGCTTCTCGCAGAAGATAGCGGGGATGCCCGCTCGCGCCGCGGCTATCACCGCATCGGGGTTCGGACTCGCCGGAAGAATGGGTGCCGCAATATCGAGACTCTCCCGGGAGAACATCTCCTCGTAGGACGAGTAAGTGGACGCAATCCCGAACCGCCGGGAGAACCGTTCGAGGTTCTGAGGGTCGGAGTCCGCGACGGCAACAAGCTCCGTCTTGGGGTTGAGCATATAGCCGATACCATGGTTCGTCCCCATGATGCCGGTGCCGATCAATCCCACGCGGTACGGACGGCTACCGCCGCTATCCTCGCTCATGCCGGGCGTAGTGGATGCTGTCATCACGCTTCCCTCACTTATGCGACACGGCCGCGCTCTTGCTAGGCCTCCAGCGCATCGACCTTATAGACGCGGCGTTCGGTCGTCAAGTGCGGTCGGTCTCCCGGCGGGGACAATTTAGGCTGTGTGAGAAGAGATTCAGGATTCAACAATCTCTCCTCCGGCGGGGGAGAGACTCAGAGTTTCAGGGGGCTTCTTTGAGTGACCCCCTACACGTACCCGAACAGCGGCGGAAACACAACTACGACGACCCCTGCCCCCACGGCGTAGACTGGCAGGTAGTTTGCCTGCCAGCGTACGAGGGCCGAAAACTCGCCCCGCCCGCTCAGAAATCGCGCGTAGAGACAGGCCGACCACACCAGGTTGCTGAGCAGCACGAGGTTCCCACCCAGGGCCGCCGTCCTGTTGGGGGTGAAACCGAAATCGGAGATGCGTCCCGCAATCGCCGAGAGCGCCATCAAGTCGGCCACGATGGCGGCAGCCACGAGGAGCAGCTGCAGCGCGTCGAAGACGCCGGGTCTCGCCTGCGAGTCGCGTGCCGAGACGGAGAAGAGCAGCAGTCCGAGGACCAGGACAAGCATGATATCGAAGCCGATGAGCATGTCTCGGTCCATGTCGGTCCACTCACCAGTCAAGACGATGGCCACGAGGAAAACGGACAGCATAACGGCGAACAAGGGAGTGAACACGCGGGAGAGCATCGGCGCGATGTTCTGCATGGCGCTTTGCCGCCTTTCCACCAGCCAAGCGCCGACGAGCACGGCTCCCATCGCTCCGCACGGCAGCAGCCATTCGGCTATGAAGTCCCCAATCTCAAGGTCGATGGCCTCGAACATGACCCAAGTCAGGAGTGAGAACACGCCGCCACCGAGCGCAATGAGCACGTAGTAGATGAACAACTCGCCGGAGAACCGCACGAAGTCCGTGCGCCGCTCGACGGAGCGCCACAGACCGCCGACGTAGGCGAAACCGACGACCAGCCACAAGGCGAATGGCAAGTGGAGCGCCGTGAGCGTCTCGGTATGCCCGTCTCCTTTGAACGGGAAGATGTTGGCAAAGACAGCAGCCGCGACGAATGGCAGGACGAGCCAAAGGGATTGGGCCGAGCTTAGCCCTCGCTTCCAAGCAAAGTAGCCTGCAAGCATCGGCAGCACGAAGAAACTGAGATTTCGGGCGTACAGTTCGTCGCCGTCGATGAGCCGATAGCCGAGTAGTTCCGGGACCTTTATCGCGAGGGCCGCCGCGATGGCGAGGCCAAAGACGACGACAAACTCAGTACGTGCGGCCCGCCCGTCGCCGCCGACTAACGGATCGGGTACCAGCAGCGCCAACGCCCGCTCCCAGATCGGCAAACGTCTTTCGCCTTCTTCTTCGCCAACGGGGTCGGATACGGGTAGTGTCCATAGCCGCTCGAAGTGCTCCCGCGCGAACCCGCGCGTTGCCGTGTTGGTCTCCCCCACCCGCCTAAGGGCGATTAGGAAAGCCTCGTCGTCCGTAAGGCCTAAGCCCTGAAGCGCGTCCACCTCATCACGCAGACGGCCCATTAGCTTTTCCGCGTCGGAAGCGTTAATCGCCCCGTGGCGACCCAAATGGATTCGCCACTCAGCGATGAGACTCTCCATCGTATCCGCGTTCGCTTCCTGCATTCGTCTTAAGAGGCCGTCCCTGCGCTGAGCGGTGGTTATCTCCCGGCCAAAGCCTAGCATACGACACCGCGACATTGTTGGGCGGAAGGCTGTGGAATCGAAAGCTTGACGGCTTGGTGTGGTAATCTATCGACCCAGCAGTTTAGACAGAGGCGGAGCATGGCGTTCATTACCGAGCCGACGGTCAGACTGGTGTCGCGCACCGAGGTGAACTGGGAAGCGGTCTCGGCGTTTCTGGAGCAAGAGGGGGTGCCGCCGGTACCGGAGAGCATACGGGCGGGCAATGACGAATCTGCGGCCGTCGTCGAGATATCGGCCCGGGTCTGCTACATGAGCTACGGCAAGGGCCGCCGCGATATCGAGGAATTCATCACCAACCTCCTCTCGAAAGGTGACGGCAGCGTCTTCGAGCACGTGAACTACGGCTTTATGATGACGGGGGTGTCGCGGGCCCTCACACACGAGTTGGTGAGGCATCGGGCCGGGTTCGCCTACAGCCAGCGTTCACAGAGGTTCGTCAACGAGAGCGACGCCGATTTCGTCATCCCGCCCGCCCTGGCCGAAGACCGGCCCGGTACCGAAAAGGCGCGGGGTATTTTGGAGAACGCCATAGAGGACGCCCAGGAGACGTACCGGAACCTGGTCTCGGAGCTCTACAAGGCCCTGCCGGTGGACGAGTTCGAAGCGCAGACCGACCGGCGCAAGGCCGTCCGACAGGCGGCGCGCGCCGTGCTGCCAAATGCGACGGAGACGAAGATCTTCGTCACGGCCAACGTGCGAGCGTGGCGTCACTTCATCGAGATGCGCGGCGCGGCATTCGCCGACTGGGAGATACGCAAGGTCGCGCTCATGGTTCTCGACATCCTCAAGGACGAGGCCCCGCTCCTGTTCGCCGACTTCACGACCGAAGACCTGCCGGACGGGACGCGCATCGCGAAGGCGAAGTACTCGAAGGTCTGAAATCGCACCTCAAGACTCGCTCAAGTCGTATGAGCCGAGACGTCTACTTGGTGGTGGAGGGAGGCTTCTCTTCCCGACCTAGATCGTCGAGATTCAGCGTTTCGATGAAATCGGTAAATGCCGAGAGGCTCCGCAGCTCCTCTTCTCGGAGGGGGCGCGGCTCGTCGGACTTCGGCCCCGTGGGAATGATGGCCTTGCCGGTCTCTTCATCCATCTCGACGCCCGCCTTGTTGACGACCTCGTCGACAGCGTAGATGGGGGCCTCGGCGCGGACGGCGAGGGCGATCGCGTCGCTGGGTCGCGAGTCAATCTCCATCGTGTTCCCGTTCACTTGCAGAATGATCTTGGCGTAGAACGTGTCGTTTGCAAGTTCGGACACGATAATGTGGTCGACAGTTGCGCCGAGGGTGACGATAACGGAGCTCAGCAGGTCGTGAGTCATCGGTCGGGCCGCGCTGTACTCCTGAAGCTTCATGGCTATGGCGTCGGCTTCGGAAGGGCCGATCCAGATCGGCAGATAGCGATTGGACTCCTTGACGCGCAGAATCACGACGCGCTGGTAGTTGAGCAGACTAACCCGGATGCTCTCTATATTCATTTCCAGCATTGCGCGCCTCCCGGCCCACCTTTGCCCCATTGTAAAACCCCGTTCTTTCTAGTGTCAACGAAGGGTTGATTGGGGTTTCGCTTGCTTTCGTGGCGAAATGACTTGGCGTGCAGTGACTCAAATTCTCCACTCACACCGAGTCCTACGAAGCGCAGCAACCGGAGGGCCACACACGTTCGTTGCGGGCCTGTTGGCCTGTTGGTATGATGTCGAGAGACGTAACCGTGAGCCGCAAGCGGACGTTGTACCGAATGACCCTTCCCCTGGTCGAGTCTCGACCATCCTTTCCCGCGAAAGGCTGCCAATGGATTCGGACGAACGAAATCCACCTATCGCACCCCCTACGTATAGCACTATGAGGGGGAACGCAAAGGAGTCGTCAGTCTCGTCTTCCAAAGACGAGGCACAGATCGCATTGGAAGACGAAGAACTGCTCCACCTCATAGCTAACGGGGACCGTAGCGCGCTGGAGGTGCTTTACGACCGATACGCTGGCGGAATCTACTCGCTCGCGCATCACTTACTGCAGGAGAAAGGCGCTGCCGAAGAGGTGACACAGGACACGTTCTTCAACGTGTGGCGCAGGGCGTCGAGCTATAACGTGAAGCGTGGCAAGGTTTCGGGCTGGCTCTACTCAATTGGGCACCATCGGATTATCGACGAGCTGCGAAAGCGCAGGAGGCAAGAGTCGATGATCTACGTTCCCGACGTCGAGGCGGTTCATAGGCAAGAGGATGAATCGGCTGACCCGAACAAGTACGCCGAGCAACGGATGCAGGGAAGCCGAGTTCGGAAGGCGCTGGAAACCCTGAGACCGGAACTGAAATCGGTAGTGGTACTGGCATATTACGGCGGGCTGACCCAATCGGAGATCGCGAAGAAACTCAACCAACCCTTGGGTACGGTAAAGACGAGGACGAGATTGGCGCTCAAAGCACTGCGGGAAAACTTGGGACCACAGGCCCGCAAATGGTTGGACGGCTGACGATGGACTGTACCAAAATCGAGCAAATGCTCCCGGCCTATACGCTGGGTTCACTGGCCAAGTCGGAGACGGTCGATTTCACCGCTCATATCGACGCTTGCGCGTCCTGTGCGGTGAAGGTGCGCGAAGCTGGCGACACGCTCGTCAACCTCGCGCGTATGGTGCCCCAGAAGCGTCCTCCCGAGCGCGTCAAAGCACGGCTCTTCGCAAGTGTAGATAGCGTAGATCAGGCAAAGCAGCCGGAGGCCGAGCACTCTCGAACCTGGATGGGTTGGGTGCGGTCCCTTGTCCACCAACTGACCCTGTCTCCCGGCACGTCGCTTGCGGTCGTTTTCTTGGTCGCCGCGGTGGTTGTCGGCTATTGGTCGAGCCGGAGTTTGCAAGACCTCCAAGAGCTGAGGAGCGACATCGACCACCGGATGGAGAGCGTCGCGCAGCAGGAGCAAGAGCTGCGGGTGGGCCTCGAGCAGCAGCACAAGCTGTTTGAAAAGATTGCGACTGATCCCGATGTGACGGTCAAGCGACTCTCTGCGAGCATACCGACGGTGCCCAGACCAGGGGACGATCCGCCGAGCGGCGTGATCGTCATTTCGGCGAAGGAGAATAAGGCTACAATCGCCGCCATGCACCTGCCCCAACTGCCCCCGAGTCAGGTCTACCACGTCTGGCTCATCAAGCACGGCGGGCTAGAGATCAGAACCGCAACGCTGACGGTCGATTCGACGGGCGCGGGTCATGCCGAAATCGCCATTGACGCGCCCTTGGAAGAATTTCGAGCCATTCTCATCACGATCGATGATGCGAATGCGGATCCTGGTAGCCTCGGTAACAGCGCCTTGCGCGGAGATTTGTAGCGCTCCCAAACCTGTCGTAGAATACGCCGATAGAGTCTACCCTTACGCCCTCGCTTGTGGTAGGCTATTCGCCGTGGGAGCAAATGCTTCCTCTGAGCCACTCTGTTCATAACAGGAGGAATAGACGATATGAAGTCTAGGATAATCGCTTTACTTGCCCTGTTTTCGCTTCTTTTAGCGCTTCCGGTCGGCACGGGGCTGGCCCAGAGCGAATTTGAAGGATCTGCGGTGATATGGGATGACGAGGCGTTGAGTGACGCGATCACATACAGCATGAAAAATGTTCCGGCGCCGTCAAACGGCACCGAGTTGGTTGGCTGGCTGCTCACCGACGATAAGGAAACCAAGCTGAGCACCGGACCAATGGAGCTGTCAGGCGGCGAAATCTCCCATACATTCGACAGTGATTCGTCGCGTTATACGGGCGAAAACTTGGTTCGCGCCTATAGCCTCCTTGTGATTACGGAAGAGACTGTGGGAGCAGACCCCGACGCGCCCGCCGGCCCGCCGGTGTACCACTACGAACTGCCTGCCGCCGCATTAGCGCAAATCCGGCAGCTTCTCGCAGACTGGCCGGAGGGAAGCGGTTCCGGAATCTTGACCAACACCAAAGGACAGTTGGAGGCGGCACGCAATGAGGCGAACCTAGGGGTTCTTGAGACCACGGTGGACGGAACCCAAGCACGCGCGAAGCGTGTGCTGAACGTCATCGTCGGCGCGCAGGACGCAAACTTCGATTCGGCAGCCGGGAACCCCGGAGACGGCACCGGCATCATTACGCACCTTGGCGACACTCAGCAGATCGGATTCGCCGTGCAGGCCGCGCCGGATGCCGAGGCTGTTGCTGAGCATGGCGCACTGGCGGAAGTCACCGCCGCCAACACCACGAGCTTCGTAACTCTCGCTCGCGATCGGATTCTCTCGCTCGTCCTTCCCGCGAACAACCAAGGCGATGCCAACAGGCACATGGCAAACATCGCAGGCCTGATGAACAACGCACTGACCGGTCTCGACGCCAACGGAGACGGGTCGAAGGAGGCTATCGCGGGCGAGGCCGGACTGGATGAGACGTATCGGCAGGTGCAGATGATGGCTACCTACACGATACAGGTGGGTGGTCCTCCGACACCGACTCCGACACCGACTCCGGTCCCGCCGCCCGCGACGCCCACGCCCGTGCCGACCGCGTTGCCCACGCCTGTGCCGACCGCGACACCCACGCCAGTCCCGCCGCCCACGCCTACGCCGGTACCTCCGACGCCCACGCCAATCCCGCCGCCTACGGGCGACATGAGCGTGCCCGCGCTGACGCAGTTGGCACTGCTGCTCGGAGGCATCTTGCTCATCGGAGGAGCCTTCATCTTCGTCGCGACGCGCAAGGAAGAGGGTCAGGCGTAGCGATTAGCAGAACGTAGAACCCGCTAGTCAAAGGCCCCGTCGCTCACGCAGTGACGGGGCCTTGATGTATAACTCGAAGCCCGAATGTTTGTCGACACGATAGATTCAGGAAGAACTAGATGAACGAACACATACGCCTGAGCGCCGATGCGGGTCCCAAGAAGAAGGTCGCTTGCGACATCTGCGGCGCAAGTATGATTGGAGTTCACTGCAAGCTGCGCTGCCCATCGTGCGGATTTACCAGAGACTGTTCCGATCCCTAGGCCCATGTCCATCTACCGACCACACCATGGACTGCTGATAGCGGTCGCGGTTGTCCTCGTGGCGTGCGGCGGAAGTCAGGCCGCGCCGACTCCCATTCCGACCGCGACTCCGCTCCCTCCCGACCCGAAGGTGATACTTGAACGCTCGGGGCGTGCGATGGCATCTCTGAACACGTTCAATTTCCGCATGTACCACGATGTCGGGAGTCTCGAAATCCTCGAAGGCCTACTCATCGACCGGGTGAGCGGCAAAATCTTGAATCCCGACAAGCTGTCGATGGAGTTCGCGGGCAGCTTCGGCGGAGGGTTTGCCATCAAGTCCGAGGTCATCACCGTCGGCGACCAGACTTATATGACAAACCCGCTCACGGGCAACTGGGAGGCCTCCGACGCAAGCATCAGCCCAGTAGGGTTCTTCAGTCCGACACGCGGCATCGCCGAGATGATGGCCCAGACGCAAGACGCCACCCTACTGGACGACGGCGCATCGGACGGTGCGTACCGACTGAGCGGCGCGCTCCCAACTACCGCGCTAGCGTCACTGGTGGGACCGACGCTGACCGACCGTACCGTAGACCTCGAGCTCAAGATAGACTCTACCAACGATTACCTGCTCGAGGTGCGGTTCATCGGCGCCGTTACGCCATCGGACGTCGAGGATGCCGAACGGGTCATCGTGCTGTCCTTCTTCAACGAGGATGTCGTCATCGAACCCCCGGAAGACTCCTCGTGACCTGTGGACGTTCCTAGCCAACTAACCTGCGTTCTTATACGGGGACGGCTCGCGTGAACATCCTGGACCGCATCAGCCAACGTGTGCCGCCGTACGTTGCGCTCATACCCGTGTGCTTCGGCGTGTTCGTCGCGGCGGACGACCAGACCGTCATCGTGACGGTACTGCCCCAGATCATGCTGGACATGGAGGTGCCGGTCACCGAGCTCGACCACGCATCTTGGGCGATAACGGGCTACCTGCTCGGCTATCTGGTCGGGATGCCGCTCATCGGGCGAGTGTCCGACGTGTGGGGTCACCGCCGTCTCTATATCCTGTCGGTCCTGGCTTTCACGATTGGGTCGATTGCGGTTGCCCTGACGCAGAGCCTGAACTGGCTGATCGCGGCCCGGGTGTTCCAGGCATTTGGTGCCGGTGCGCTGGTGCCCATCTCAATCGCAATCGTCGGTGACCTCTTTCCACGCGGAAAGCGAGCGTTGCCGTTGGGCATCGTTGGAGCGGCGGCCGAGGCGGGCGGCGTGATCGGCCCACTGTGGGGCGGCGTGATAATCCGATACCTCGATTGGCGCTGGGTGTTCTGGATCAACATACCCCTCGCCGTCCTTACGGTCGCGCTCATACTGCTCATGCTCCGGCCCAGCCCGCGATTCCCAGCCTCCGTCGACGTGGTCGGGGGAGCGCTGGTCGCGGCGGCCCTGACGTGTACGACGATTGCACTCTCGCGGATCGGCTCGTTCGATTGGCTTGGGGGTGTATTCGTCGCGGGCGGAGTTCTCTCACTCGTCCTCTACATCCTGCGGCAGCAAAGCGCGACCGACCCGCTCCTGCCGCCTGCGATGTTCCGCGTCCTGGCCTTCGTAACGGCCAACATCACGCATCTTCTCGTCGGAGCGGCCCTGATTATCGGTATGGTCACTGTGCCGCTGATGGCCAACACCGTGATGGGCAGGATGCCCTTGGAGGGTGGACTCTGGCTGATGCGCATGACCGCCGGCATTCCCGTCGGCGCCATGTTGGGCGGTATCATGGCCCAGCGGGTAGACCTGCGTGTCCCGGCCGCCGCCGGTCTCATAATCGCATCCATCGGCTTCTGGCTGGTCAGCGGCTGGAACCTCGATATCGCCGAGCCGGAGCTGACGCTTCACCTGCTGGTCGTGGGGTTCGGCTTCGGTCTCTTGATCGTTCCGATCGCGCTCGCGGGCACCGAGACGGTGGGCGAGGACATCCGCGCGACCGCCGCGTCGATGGTGACGGCCATGCGCATCGTGGGGATGACCTTCGGACTCGCGGCTCTGACGGCTTGGGGCGTCGCCCGCTTCGATGTCCTTGCCGCCGACATCCGGCTGCCCTTCGCAGAAGCCACACAGACCACCGCGGAGGCCCAGGCGCAAATTGACCGGTTCAGCGATCGGATCAACGACGCCGGCATAACCCTTTTTCAAGAGTTCTTCATCATCGCCGCGGCGGTATGCCTCTTAGCGGTCGTTCCCGCCCTCCTCATGATCGTGAACAAGACCGCCGGGAGGCGATCACATACCTCGACAGGAAATGCCAATGTTCTACGAGATAGGCAAGGGGACGCCTGATCCCTTCAGCACACTGAACGCCATCGTGGTACCCAGGCCAATCGGCTGGATATCCACGCTCAGCGCGTCGGGTATTCCGAACCTCGCGCCCTACTCGTTCTTCAACGCCGTCGCCTACAGCCCGCCGCAGGTGATGTTTTCGGCGACGAGCAATCACCGGTCCGGCGGACTCAAGGACGCCGTGCTCGACGCGCAAACGACCGGCGAGTTCGTGGTGAACCTCGCCACGTGGGAGTTGAGGGAGCAGATGAATGCGTCGGCCGTCCCCGCTCCGAGGGAGATCGACGAGTTCGAGTACGCCGGGCTGACGAAGGCCGAAAGCAGGCTGGTGAGATGTCCGCGCGTGGCTGAGAGTCCCGTGCATCTCGAGTGTCGCTACATTCGGTCGGTGGACATGCTGACAAACAATGCGGACGACCCAAATGCGGTCGTCTTCGGAGAGGTCGTCGGCGTCCATATCGACGAGCGGGTGCTCGTGAACGGCCGCATAGACTTCCTGAAGCTTCGGCCCGTCGGTAGGCTCGGCTACCTAGACTTCGTAGAGGTGGACAGCGTCTTCACAATGGAGCGGCCCACCTGGGGATGAGTAGAGCCCACAAGGTCTGCAAGCCGGTTGAATCTCCAATGGGGGAGACCCGCGTCTTTCCATCGACTTAAGCAGACCATAGTATCGAAAGGTATTGTCTTTCTTCAAAAGTTGTTTAGCATTAATGTCAACCTCTCCGGGTAGGAACGTTCTATGAGATCAATTCGGTCCCGGTCGTCGGACCTCAACGCGCCGCTACGAAAATTCTTGACCCGTCGTCTTCCGCCGTCACAGAGCAGCGTCAAGCTCGTGCACCGGGAGACGACGGTCTGCTATGCCTACATGTGCCAGTACGCCTATGCGTGTACCGAAAAGGCCACGCGCCCTGTGAAGGTGCTCGAACGCAGGTGCATGAGGTACCAGCCAGAGGAGATGCGCGCCGAGCCAAGCCTTTCCGATCATGCGCTGGACCTGCTCGCTCGCCGTCGTGCAGCGGGGGAGACCCTGGACACGGGTACCGTCGCGGTCTTGGAGAGGCTCAGGCCGAACGGGCCGATACGCAGGTCACGCCAATAGCGCGGGCCGGGATCACCAGGAAGGTTCTGTGTCCTGGGACTGATTGTTCGTCAGCCGCTGCTGGTCCTGGCCGTCGGACTCCATGACGAATATCTCGGCGTCTCCGTCGAGGTAGGACACGAAGGCGATTCTCCTGCCGTTCGGTGACCAGGTCGGCTGTTCGTCGCGCACCTCGTTGTGGGTCAGGCGGGTGAGGTTGTCCTGCATACCCCTGTCTTTGATTTCAACGGCGTATATCTCGGCATTGCCGTCCCGCTCGGTAACGAACAGGAGCCTCTTGCCGTTCGGCGACCATGACAGATCGTACTCCGGCGCTTCGGAATCGGTGACTCGGACCTCTTCACCCTCTTCGGGGTCCACGACGTAGATTTCGGAATTGCCGTCCCGGGTCGATAGGAACGCGATATACCGTGAGTCGGGCGACCACACCGCGCCGTAGTCGGGCGATTGTGTGCGTCTGAACTCATTGACCCCGTCCGGGTTGCGTACGTAGAGGCCCTGCTCCGCTCCGTCGCGGACGGAGAAGACGACAAAGTCCCCCTCAGGCGACCATCCGCCGACCTCGTCCGCGGCCACCTTGCTGAGCAGCACCGACTCTTCGCCTTCAGAGTCGCTAACGTATACAGCGTTGCCGGACTCTTGGGCTAGAGCATACGCCAACCGATCGCTGTCCGGCCCCCACTTCGGGTGCGTGATCTCGCCGCCGCCGGAAAAGACCTGTGTTCGTTCCTCACCGGAAGTCCGCAGGACTTCGAGCCTCATGTCGTCACTCCCTCCCGACAGAAAAGCGACGTAGCGTCCATTCGGAGAAATCGACGGGGAG
This sequence comes from Dehalococcoidia bacterium, assembly GCA_965247555.1. Lineage (GTDB taxonomy): Bacteria > Chloroflexota > Dehalococcoidia > Lucifugimonadales > VXLM01 > VXLM01. The sequence goes on from CBDFHR010000009.1 coordinate 2,510,041, forward strand.
AACTCGTCACGCGGGCTCTTGGTGAGGTTCTCTTCCTCACCTCGTCCGTCGGCCCGGACCGAGTAAATCTCCAGGTTGCCATCCCTGTCGGAGGTGAATACGATTGGTGGAGCCCCCGACCGACAGGCCAAAGCGAAAACGAGGAATGGCAGGAGGGCCGCGAGGCCGAGAGTGCGTTGGAGGGACCGTTTCATGGCTGGTGGGACCTAAATGAGTTCCGGAGAAGTATCGAACTAGGTGTTGGTTCTGCAACGAATATTTGACATGGGAATCCGCTCGCGTTCAAGGTGTCGCAGGGTCAGTTTCCTGAGAACCCGCTTCGACGGGAGCGCGTCGACGTTCCTCCGCAGGGAGGCCGGTGAAGAGTCCGGCATCAGCTTGCTGGAGGTAGTCATTGCGATGGCTATCCTTAGTATCGCTGTAGTCGGCCTCGTGGGCGGACTCTCGTTCGTGATCAGCGTCTCGGACACGCTGGAGGAACAAGCAGTGTCGGAGACGCTGGCGGCACGGTACGTCGAAGAACACCTGAACGGAGACTGCCTCCCGAATGATTCCTCTCTGGGCACATATCAGATCGAGGGTCATACGGTCGAGGAAGAGTATGTCGCGCGAGTGTCATCTAATGGTGAGGAGTTGTTCGGGCTTAGTTCTCTAGCCGGGGAGACCAACTGCCCGGAGAGTGTGGACGAATGACTGCTTCTCGGCGAGTGCTGGGGTCATGGCAAGGTCTGACGCTGCTGGAGACGGCGGCCGTGATGCTCATCGTGGCGATCCTCACCGTGCCGCTGGTTGCCGTGGCGAGCAGACTCATCGTCCTGCCCGTGGAGTGGCAGGAGAACCTGGGAGCAGTGCGGGACGCGCGCGAAGCCCTACACCTGGTGGCGTCCGACGCGCGGCAGGCGGCCTGTTTCACGGAGGGGAATTCCCTCGGCTACTACGGCACGTTCACGTGGACGGACTACACGGAGTCGGCGGCCAGGAGGTTCAGTGTCCGCTACTACTCGAACGCTACGCAGCCGGATGGGTCGTTCAGTCTCATGCGCGAAGAGACCGTGGACGCCGCTCCCGCACGGTCGATGCAGATCGGCTCCGTGCGTGAATTCAGCATCCGTCAGGATGGCCGCCTCATCCGTGCGTGGGTGAGGATACCGTCCTGGGCCGAGGAAGGCTCGGACGCGCCTTTATTGGGAATCGCCGCGCTGATGCGTCCCGGCGGTCCGGCCATTGCCGGCTGCTAGAAGTCCTCGTTCGCCGAGTTGATGATGCGGTGAATTGAAGGTGTGAACGCCTCGTCATCACCCGGCTCCGTGTCGTCGTCCGACCAGTCCTTCGCAGCGTTGATGCGCTTGGCCACCACGGCGTTCTCGTCCTCTGCGGAATCGTATCCTGCGGACGCCCTTGAGCCGTATGACCCGGATGAGGCCCTTAATGGGAACGAGACGATCCCCGCCTGTGAGGGGTGCTTGTAGACCTCGCGGATGATGATCGTGACTGTCCGGTCGTCGACGCTCTTGACCGTAGCCGCATACCGGTTCCCGCCACTCATCAACCGCTTGAGCCGGGACGCCGTCTTCGACTCGACCTGGCCAAGCTCTTCACCCGAAGCCTCTTCTCCTACGTTCAGTCTCCGTCCGGCCAACTCCAAGTTCACGTCGTCGCCCGGCGTGAGTCTAGCGAGTGTCTTGGGCGATGCAACGTTCACGAGGGAGGTGACGAGGGTCTTGCTGGACTCGCCGATGAAGGCTTGCGTCGCCCGCCGGTGGGTCGGCTGCTGTCGGGGCAGGTTGTCGCCCAACTGGTCGAGTCTATCCACGTTCTTCCTTGCGATTGTGTTGTGCGGGGAGACTTCCAACACCCGGCGGAACGCCTCTCTCGCCTCCTCGATCCGACCGAGCTCGGTGAGGGCCCTACCCATGCGGTTGTATGACTCCAAGTCGCCGGGGAAGTCATCGATCAGGGAGCGATTCACCGCCACGGCCTCGGGCCAGCGGTTCTTCATCGCCAGGGCTATGGCGACCTTTGTTCGTTCCTGCTTTGTCTTCACTTTGTCTTCGGTCTGCTGGTATGCCATGAATCAAGACTCCACATATACACAACGTCGATAATTGGTCGTTGAACTAATACAAGATTCGTCCCGCCGCCGCAAGCATATTTTTGCCCTTAACCTGACTATTTTCGGTTAGGGGGCGGACTTCCATCGAAGCGGCAGGAGTTTCCACATCGCCTCGATCATGATGCCGAAGGACATCTTGGATTTGCCCTTCGTGCGGTCGATGAAGATAATCGGGTGTTCGGTGACCACGCAGCCCATACGCTCACATGCGTGGTTGACCTCCGCCTGAAAGCCGAACCCGGCGCACCGAATCTGCGAGAAGTCGATCGACCGTAGGGCACTCTGCCGGAAGGCCTTGAACCCGCCGGTGGCATCCTTGACCTTTACGCCTGTGACGGTACGTATTCCCCAGTTGCCGCCGGAGCTGATCAGTCTCCGCATGATGCCCCAGTGCTCGTCCACTCCGCCGCCACTGACGTAGCGTGATCCGATGACCACGTCGGCCTCCCCGAGCGCGTCAATGAAATGCGGGATGTACTCGGGCCGGTGGGACAGGTCGGCGTCCATCTGCACGATATAGTCGGCTCCGGCATCTAGCGCATGGGCGAACCCCGCGATGTATGCTGGGCCGAGTCCCTCCTTTCGGTGTCGTTGGACCAGCTCGACTCGACCGTCGTACTGTGCGGCCAACCGCAGGGCAACTTCGCCCGTGCCGTCGGGGGAGCCGTCATCCACAACGATGAGGGTCAGGTTCGGGATATCGAGGTCGAACAGTCTCTCGGCCAACAACGGCAGGTTTTCGGCCTCGTTGTAGGTCGGCACGACGACTGCTACCTTGGGGTTGTTCAGTTCGGTCACTCCTGCACCTTGTGTTCGCTCACTTGCGATAGGCTCCGATAAGGCCGCGCCACCGGGTCAGGACTGCATCCATGACCATCCGCACCGAATCGGTAACGGGACTGATCTTGCTGGACGGCTCGTGATGCCAGTCAATCGGCATTTCGAGTATCGAGGCCCCACGCTGCTTGGCGATGAAGAGCACCTCGACGTCGAACCCGAAACCCGTTGCGCGCTGCATCGGGAATATCTGGTCGGCGACCTCGCCCCGAAACATCTTGAATCCGCACTGGGTGTCCTGGAAGCCTCCGACCGCCACCAGACGGACGACCCAGTTGAAGACTCTGCCCATCAGGTGTCGAATGAGGGGCTCGCCGAACCTCCGCGCCCCCTCCGTCTGACGAGAGCCGATGACGATGTCGTAGCCCTCGGCCATGCGCTGCAGGAAGTCGTCCAAGTGCTCGACCGGCATGGACATGTCAGCATCGCACATGAAGCGGAACTCGCCCGTCGTCCGCAACATCCCGTGACGGACGGCGAGACCCTTCCCGGCAGTCGGTAGGGACTCCAAGCGCACCTGCGGGACCTCGGAGGCCCAAGCCTCGACTACGGTTGCGGTCGCGTCGTCGCTACCGTTGTCCACGACGAGTACCTCCCATTGAATGGGGCGTAATGTGAGGTACCCTACCAGCTTCTCCAACGTTGGCCCGATTCGCCGTTCCTCGTTGTACGCCGGAACGATAACCGATAGAAACGGCTTCGCCAACGGTTGCTCCTCCTGTCGTGTCGTGAACCTTTAGCACGTTTGGCGTGTGGAATGCAATGCCATGTGATGCCTGGGTCCGGGACGAGAACATTCACCGCCGAGGACGCAGAGAGCGCAGAGAGTAATCGTTTTCTGCTCTGCACCGAACCTATCGTCCCTGGAAGCGTGGGGGACGGCGTTCAAGGAAGGCGCGGCGTCCCTCGATGAAGTCGGCGCTGTCGAAGTTCGCGAACGGGAGGTCCTCTTGCTCCGGGGACAGGTCTTCCAGACCCGGATTATCCAGGACGATCTGCATGATCTCCTTGTGGCGGCGCTGCGACAGTGGTGCGAGAGGCGCCATCTCCCGCGCCAAGCCGTAGACGTACTCGGCGATCTCGTCGTCCGGGACGACGCGGTCTACGAGGCCGATGCGCAGGGCCTCCTCGGCGTCGATCTGCCTGCCGGACATCAGAATGTAGTTGGCATGGCCAGGCCCGACGAGTCTGACGAGCCGCCGCATCTCCTTGTAGCCGATGAGGATGTTAAGCTTCGCGACGGGAATGGCGAATCGGCTGCCAGAGGCGGCGATACGCATGTCGGTCGCCATGCTCAACTCGCATCCCCCGCCGATGCAGAATCCCCGGATGAGGGAGATCGTCGGCTTCGGGATGCTCTCTATGGTGTCGAGGGCCCCATCGAACGCGGCGGCGTACTCCTTGGCGCTCGCGGCGTCGTGCCGGAACCGGTCGAAGTCGGCAATGTCGGCCCCGGCGGAAAACGCCAGTTCTCCTGACCCGGTAAAGACGACCACCCGGATGCCATCGTCGGAGGCGACCTCTTGGGCGATGCGGCTGAGCAGCTGCCAGCCTTCGTAGGTGATCGCATTGCGGCGTTCGGGCCGGTTGAAGGTGACGGTCGAGACGCCGTCACGCCGTTCACAGAGGATGTCGGTTGTCACGTGTTTCCTGTTTCGCGTGGTTGGTCTGTCGGCGCGTTCAATGGTACCACGCCGCTTGTGTTGGGCTGGGTGAGTCGAAGCCTCTCATATCTTCAAGCGACATCGAGAGCCTAATGCACGGCAGGTTCAACCTCAACACCCTTGGCTTTCTTGAGCGCCTGTGCGAGATCGTAGGCCGCCTGCATCTGGTACCAAGTGGCAGCGCCGCCGCCGAACGCCTTGTCAAGGCGAATCGCCATCTCCGGCGAGATTCCCGAACGACCGTTCAAGATGCCGGACAGCTGCTTGCGGCTCACGCCCAGCCTTCGTGCGGCCTCCGTTACGCTCATGCCGAGTGGCTCCAGGCAGTCATGTCGGATGGAGAGGCCCGGATGGGGAGGATTCTTCATTGGCATGTTCTTACCTCTTTAGTGATAGTCGAGCAGGTCTACGTCGTAGGCGTCACCCGCATCAAAGCGGAATACCAGCCGCCAGTTGCGGGATACGAGAACCGACCAATAACCTTCCAGATCGGCCCGCAACGGGTGTAGACGATATCCCGGCAGATCCATGTCCCTCGGCCCCGTGGCTACATCTAGTCTCGCTAAAATCCGTTCGACTTTCGAGACATACTGGGGTGGGATGCGTCGCCGCTCTCCCTTCTCGTACAGTCGTTCCAGCCCCTTGTGGCGGAAACTCCGAATCATAGGTCTATTGTAACCTGTTACTACTCAGGTCTCAATATCTCTTTGACACATCGAACGAGAATTCCCTGAAGGGCCACTACTTCCGCAATGAATCGAGGAAGATCAGGTCGCGGGCGTCGACTTGGGGGCGTACGGCATCCAGGAACGGTTCGAGTATGCCTTCGGGGGTCAGGTGGGTCGTGTCGAACTCGACCTTCTGGCGGAAGTAGGAGCCGTTGTACTCGTAGAGGAACTCCTCCATGATCTCCTCGATCTCGTGGGACTTGACCAGCTCGTAGGGGTGGGGGTCGTCGGCCATGCGCTGCCGGATCACGTCGGGGTCGCAGGTCATGAGGACGAGGATGCTGTTGTCGGGCATCTTATGTTCGAGCCACCTGTGGTAGGACACCTCGGAGCCGGGATGGTAGTAGCGCGGGCCGAAGATCTTCTCCTCGATGTGGAAGCCGCCGAAGATGCAGTCGTTGTAGCGCTCCAGAATCTCAAGGTGGTAGTAGATCACCATCCGCTGGAATCGCTCCTTGAGCACCGGCGACATGTTCCACATGGTCTGCTGGTCCTCTTCATTGAGGTGGTGGTAGTCGGGAATCGTGAAGTCGCCGTCGTCCATGTGGAACCTTTTGCCGACCTTCAGGCCCCATTCCTGCAGGGCGTTGGCGAGTGTGGTCTTGCCCACGTATTCGGTACCTATCAAGATGAGTCGCACGGAAAGCCTCCCAGGGATTAGGTTGTGTTGTCCGGTCGCCCAGATTCTAACACCGTTGGGCGGAAAACACGTGAGGCCACCTTTCGGCGGCCCCACGCTGGAGGGAGAGGAGGAGGTGTCGTATTCGTAACTGTGTAAGCCGAATGATAGTCGATGCGCACACTCGGCGTCAAGACTGTGGGCTCTTAGGCCAATGCCCTCAGGCTGTCGTCGTCGGTCGGTTGGAGCGGGGTGAAGTCGCGGTTATTCTGGAACCAGGGGCGCTCCGTGCCGGTGCAGGCATTGCCGACGGCGTTGTAGTTCAGGTACATGATGGCGCGCCGCCACGGAGAGACGTTGTTGGACGAGCCGTGGACGACGTTGCAGTGGACGAAGGCGACGGAGCCGGCCATTCCGATCAGGGGCTCGATCCCGCTCTCGCCGGCGAGGCGTTCGAGGACATCGCTGTCGATATGGTGTAGCGCGTATCCCCTGCCCTTGGCGTCCTCGTGGAGGCGGGAGTCGAGGAGTCCGTGACGCTGCGAGCCGGGCACGACAAGGAGCGGCGAGGTGACGGCGGTGCAGTCGTCGACGTAGACAGACGCCATGACGCAGTCGGCTTTCGGCATCCCGTCGATAAGGTGCCAGGGCGGGTAGTCCTGGTGCCAGTCCCATCCGCCGCCCTTGCCGAATCCGGGCTTGGGGTTGAGCCTGCTCTGGTGCAGGTAGACGTCGTCGCGGAGCAGCTGTCGGACGGGTCCCAGCAGACGCGGGAGAGTGAGGAGACGCTTGAATGGCTCGGAGTATACGTGCGCGCCGAAGGCAAGGCGGGCCGTCGATTCGTCGTCGCGCTCACGGACGACCTCGGGGCCTTCACGCCCCAGGATCTCCGGGATCGCCCGCTGGAGGATGGCAACCTCGTCGTCGTCAAGCAGGTTCGGGAAGAACAGGTAACCGCGGCTATCGAACTCTTCGATCTGCGATTCGTCGAGCTTCATGGCGTGCCTTTTGGGGTTAGGGTCGTTGGGGCGCTATTGTAGAGCGTTCGGGTAATAGGTGGCAAACAGCTATTGTCGGGGGAATCGCCTGTAACGGGACGGGATTCTGGAGACGATTGAGTTGACATATCCCATGTAGGGGGGTCTGTTTTTGCCTGACATTTCCTGACACATACTGACGTATCTCGTTTGGAATCTCCGAGTGGGAGATTCGGGACCGCAGTAAGGGTTTGTGTTTAGTGTAGTACGTGTGTTCTCTTTTGTCAAATTCGTGGATGGGAACGTGAGGATTCACCGCAGTGGGCGCGGAGATCGCAGAGTGAAGATGTTTGTGGATTCCCGCGTTAAGACCTGCGGAACCGGCACGAAAGCCTGTCATTCCGAACGCGGCGAGGAATCTACGGTGTTATGACGCCTCGTGATATAGCCTATTCAGCTACGGGGCCTATCTTCGAGACCAAGGACCTATGATTCCCCACTTCGCTACGCTGTCTTTGCAAGGACAGGGAGCCTGTATCAGTTTGGTCGGTAGGTCAGTTCTTGAGGATGGCCTTACATCCCACTCGTCACTCCCGCGAAGGCGGGAGTCCATGACCCAGGGCGTGAGTATAGCTCCGACTCAACCACCCGACCGACTAAACTGGTACAGGCTCAATGATAGGTGGCGAGGTTGTGCAAGGCCGGGTGGGTTGATAGAATCGGAATGTGGGCGGGCGTAACTCAGTGGCAGAGTGTCTGCTTCCCAAGCAGAAAGTCGGGGGTTCGAATCCCCTCGCCCGCTCCAGAGACCCTAAGCCCCTTCCGCGTAGCCGCTTCGGAGCTCTATAGGCCGTTCTCCGGCGGCTGTTGACGGATGGCGGCCAGGGACTCGGATGATCCTCGCTCCACACGCTTTCCGGCGAGGAAGACGTCCTCCACGTTCCAGAGGTTGCGGATGTCGGCCGTCGGGTCGCCGTCGAGGATGATGAGGTCGGCCTCTTTGCCGGGTTCGAGAGTCCCCACCATGTCGTCCATGTCGAGGGAGCGGGCGGAGTCGCCGGTAACGGAGTAGACGCCCTGCTCGTTGGAGTAGCCGGACATGACGAGGCACTCGGTCTCGTAGGCGGTGTTGCCGAGCATGTAGTTGCCCCATGACGAGTCGGACCCTGTGATGACCTTCGCGCCCATCTCGATGAGCCGACGGCAGTGGTCGATGCGCACGTCGAACTCCCGAAGCTCTTCGTCGAGTTCGGCCTGTTCTTGCGCGGTGAAACCTTCGCGTTCCTTGCGGTGCTGGAGCGTCCAAATGCGGGCGCGAAACACGTGGAGGGTGGGGTTTACGTAGGCTCCCTGTCGAACGATGCGTTCGGCCACCGCTTCGTCGAAGTCGTTCGTGCCGTCAGAGCGTTTGAATACGCAGTGGATGATCATGTCCACCTCGGCTTCGAGGGAGTTGGCGATGCCCTGCGTGGATAGGCAGTGAGCGGCGGTGGGCTTGCCGAACTTGTGGGCCTCGTCGGTGATGGCGAGCAACTCGTCGACGTTGAATGACGGGCGCAGCGTGAATGAGCTGGCAGTGCTGCCGCCGGTCGCGGTGATCTTGATGTAGTCGGCGCCCTCCTTGATGAGCTGCCGCGTCATGGCGCGGGCCTCATTCGGGCCGGTCACCTCGGAGCCGAAATAGCCCATGTGGCCGCCGATGATGGATACGGGGCGTCCGCACAGGTGCATCCGTGGGCCGACGGTGAGCCCGGCGTTGACGGCGTCGCGGAGGCGGAACATGGTCATGTTCTTCGGACCGTTCTCACGGATGGTGGTGACGCCGGAGAAGAGGGCCTTGCGGGCGTTCCTGGCTGCCTGGACGGTCAGGACTTCGTCGGGGTAGGTGACGACCTCATCTCCGACACGTCCGTCGCCGAATCCCACGTGGTGGGTATGAGCATCGACCATGCCGGGCATAAGGGTCTTGTCGGGATAGTCGAGGGTCTCGACCGGAGCGCCGTCGGGCGCAACAACTGCACCTTGCCTTCCGACGGCGACGATCTTCGATCCCTCGACGAGGACTGCGCCGAGGGTTACGGAAGGGCCGCCTCGTCCGTCGACAAGTGTGCCGGCGTGTATGAGCTTGAATTCGTGTTGGGTCTGTCGCATGTTGTCCTTCCCCGCTTACCGTTTTCGCGGCCCATGCACGAGCCGAGTGTCGTGCCGATAATAGCTTATGGAGTCAACCATATCACCGAAATGAGAGCCGTGAGCAACCCCATAAACGCGACGATAGCTGCAAGGAACAATCTAGTACCCACGACGCCGAACACCGGCGATCCCCACGGTTGCTCCAGCTTCTTGCCTCGCACGTGTTGCCACTGCGTCACGGCCATGAACAGCATCCACCAAGGGGCGAACATCATTGCCCGGGTTATGGGGGCATAGTCCGTGGTATCGATGGCAATGGCGATGGGTATTCCGATGCCGACTACCGCAAGGGATACGCCAATGGTCTGCCACGAGGCTGTCCATAGGCTGCCGGTTGCCCTGTGGATTGCGGGACTGGCCGTTGCGGATTGTGCGGCCAAGAACGAAACCATCACCATGACGGCGGGGTTCAGGAGGGGATTCATACCGTCCCCCGCATAGAAGGCCGACACGAGCACCCCGAAATGGATGAGAAACGAGGCGGATACGAACCACGTCGTCGGGTCGTTTGCCTTTCGTGAAACGAAGCCTGTCACGTCTAGCCGCCCCGTTCTGTCCCGATCTGCCGCTCACCGTGCCGGAGACGGTCGAGTAGTATGTGCCTTAAGCTGCCCAGGCAACCAACTTCGCGTGAGTTAGCTCTTTTCTTCGTCCGACGCAGGTTCTTCATCGGCTTCCTCTTCGGGTGAGTCGGAGCCGCCGCCCTTCATGCGCTTTTGGAAGTAGTCGGCGATGTCCATTTGGGCGGGAACGTAGACGAGGGTGGCGATGGCGCCGTTTTCGAGCATTATGTCGACATGCTGGAATCCCAGCGCCCTGCCGAACATTCCGAACCTTGCGCGAGTGTCTTTGAATCGATTGAAGGGAATCAGGTAGCGGCGTGTCTGCAGGATGCCGCCGCGCTGGTAGATGAGCGCGTCCTCGGTGAGGTAGTACCTGGTGCGCCTCCAATGCCAATACTTCGGTATGAGGATGACAACGGCGAGAACCGCGGGCGTGAAGGGGTCGGGGAAGACGCCGAACAAGAAGATGATGACGACAATGGCTAGCAGCCACCACGACGACCATAACCAAGCGTATTGGACTGGGGCGACCTCGATGGCGTCGTCGGGGACTTCCGGTTCCCGGGGCTGTTGTGGCTGCTGGGGCTGTTCTTCTTCGCTGCTCATCCCGACCTCCGTTTGTCGACAAAGGGTATCTTGTTTGGCGGGGTGAGGTAAAGTAGGCGAGGATTGGTGGAAGAGCGTCGGCCTTTCAAATGGGGAACGGGGTGTTCTATAATGTCGAATAGAACACGCACGGAGCAAAGGACGAACATGGCCAAGCGAACCGAAGGCGACGGAGGAGTTTCCAGGAGAGGATTCCTGAAGAGCGCCATAGTCGGCTTGGGAAGCGGCGCGGCCATGCTGACCATCATGGGCGGGCGAAGCTTCCTCGCTCGCAGGCGCAGGGTTGCCGCAGAGTTTCCGGAAGACTCAATCTTCGCTCCCGCCAAGAACCGGCACGACCGGGTGTAGGTCTCCGGTCGAGCACCTTACCTCATTCCCCTTCTATTGCCTCGCTGAATTCCCGCTGTTGTGATACTTATGCCAAGTCGCCGAGATACCTGCGCATGCTTGTGCTCGACTCGTGAATCCCGCTCTTGCAGACTTTCGTATAACTTATCGAGCGGGGTAACGTTAGTGAATTCGCAGCAACGTCATCGAACCTGAGCGTCCGGCATTCTGGATACCGGCATCCGCCGGTATGACGGATTAGGGATTGGTGGCAATCTCCATGGGTATGAAGAGTGGCCGGATCAATTGGTAGCGCAGTCAGAATGAGTTGGTAGTGGGGGTAAGGCTGCACGGCTTGGAAGCAGTTTCCATGACATGCACACCCTTGATATATGATAGTTTGACTCAGGCGGGCCCACACGACTCAGGGATGCCGACACGGCAAGCGACGGCCGGTTGGCGAGGACCAAGGAGACGGGGTTCTCTGTAATGGAACTGGGAAGGATAGGGCGACGAGTCCGCATACTGCTCATCGGGACAGCGGCGAACGATGAGCGAAGGAGCGGCCTTTGGAACGAACGAGTCCGGGCCGCGTCCCAGCTTGCGCTTGGCAACTCGAACGGAGAGGGTCGACGCGCGGGCCATGTCGCCCGCGAAGCCGTTCGCGGTGCAATCGGCGCGCTGTCGGCGATCGGGGGCGAGGCGACCGGCATTGCCAGGGACGCCGTATTGGGTGTGGTGCAGGGCAACTCGGGGTCTTCAAGGCCAACCACGCCGCTTATCCGTGAAGCCGTGGAGGGAGCGATCCGCGGGTCGAACGAAATGGGCATGGACGTTCGAACTGCGGGGACGGACGCGGTGGAGGGGGCGATCGAGGGGGCCGTCTTCGTCGGCATGGAGCCGGACGAAGCGGTATCCGAGGCGTCGCACAGTGCGTTTGAAGCCATCACCGAGATCGGCATCGACGTGGGCAGCGCGGCGAAGTCTGCCATTGTCGGGGTTATTACCGGTGTATCCGCCACGGGCGGGGATGTGCCTCAGGCCGCGCGAGATACGGCCAAGCTCCTGATAGACAATGTGCCGGGCGACGATGCCCTCTTGACGTACGTGGCCCAAAGCGTGGTGGAAGGCGCGCTGGAAGTACAAAACGTCGATCACGTCTACACCGTAAGGTATGTAGGGAGAGCGGCCGAGGGTGCGATCGACGGCGCGTATGAGGTGAGCGAGGAGGTGGGAGAAGAGGTACGACGCGGCGTGGCGGAGATGTTAGAGGCTCCGCGCGTACACGTTGGTCCGGCCACCGCCCCGCTGTTGCAAGACCTCGCCGAGCGCATCGCCGTGTATCACCCGCAGGGGCCGCTGGTGTGGAGGTTCAAGGCACTTTGGTTTGCGGGACTTGCGCTATTCAGGGTCGGAGGCGTCGACCTTTCCGCGTCATTGGCATTCTTCACGCTTCTATCGTTCTTCCCCCTGGTGGCGCTCATCGTCCTGATTTTCTCGGCGTTTGCCGATCCAGTGACCATCAAGACGGAACTCGCTCACGTGTTCCTCTTCTTCTTCCCTGCATCGGGAGAATTCTTCAACGAATCTATCGACCACCTGTTCAGCTCACGTTTCACGGCCGGGGTCGTAGCCATTGTCGGTATTTTAATTGGTGCGAACGGGCTGCTCATGGCAACCAACCGATCGGTCAACCGTATCTTCGGAGCACGACCCCGCAAAGTTGTTCCCACGACACTGTTGCAGGTCCTGTTGGCCGTCGGCATTATAATGATGTTCCTAACCTCGATCGGCCTGACGGTTGTATTTCAGATTGCATTGAGCATCGGTGAGGCACTCCCGCTCGTCGGCTGGCCCGTCAATCGCGTGGTCATCATAGTTACGGAACTGGTGTCGGGAGTACTGCCGATATTCATGACCACAATAGCCTTCGGAGTCGTCTATCGGGCCCTGCCGAACACGCACGTGGACTGGCGGGACGCGACGTTCGGAGCGATTGTCGCGGTCGTCCTCTTCGAGATCGGTAAGCACCTGTTCTTCTGGTTCGGCAACCTTTCAGGGCAGCAGAACCTCATCTATTTGCCGTTTTCGTCCGTCGTGATCGTGTTGATCTGGGGGTTCCTGGGCGGCATGGTCTTCCTGTTAGGAGCCAGTATCGCCAATGAAGCGGCCATTAATAGGCCGAAGGGAATCGACAGGAAACCGGAGGCATCCAAGGCCGATCTAGTGGACAGCGCCCGCTCCACGTCGTTCACTGATACGAGATTCCGTTGACACTGGCGGGAGCGGTCATGTAAAATTCCGTTGAAATCGGTATGAGTTATAGGACTCCATCCTGTACGTAATCCACGCCCCGCGGCACAGACCGATGCGCGGGGTTTTTGCTGGTTTCGCCTCATTCGCGAACGTATTGATGCGGGTGAGCGCCGTCTCAAAGGGGGCACGAGTTGCGGACGACAGACTTTAGAATACGAATCGCCGGTGAGGGTGGACAGGGTTTGCTGTCGGTCGCCGAGGGCTTCGCGTCCGCGAACGTGCAGGCCGGATACCACGCGCAGACCTTCGCGACGTTCCCTTCCCAGATCACGGGCGGGCCGACGTGGTTTCAGGTCCGGATATCGACCGAGTCCATCCTCAGTCGCGGCGATCAGCTCGACGTATTGGTAGCGTTCAACGAACACGCGTACGACGCCCACAAAGATGAGGTCCGAGAGGGTGGAGTCGTGGTGTATGACTCGAAGACGTTCCAGTTGGAGGACAACGGATCGAGCCTCGGCGTCCCGTTCGATCAGCTAGGCAGGTCGACGGGCAATCCTAGGGCGGCGAACATGGTCGTCATGGGGATGCTTGCCGGCCTGATGAACATGCCGCAGTCGATCCTGGAAGAGTTCGTCAAGCAGCGCTGGGGGAACGTAGCGCGGTACGGCGAGAAGACGGTGCCGCAGAATATCCACGGCCTTACTCTCGGACGCGAAGAGGCGGCGAAGAGTGGCTTCAGGCTGGGGGAGCTTGCCCCGCCCAACAAGCCGGACTACGACCAGATATTCCTGAACGGCAACGAGGCCATCTGCCTTGGGGCGGTACATGCGGGACTAAACTTCTACGTCGGCTATCCGATCTCGCCCGCCACGACGATCCTCGTGTGGATGGAGCAGTGGCTGAGCGGCGACGAGAAGACCGCTTACCAGGTGTCCTCGGAGATCGAGGCGATCAACGCGTTAGTCGGAGCCGGTTACGCTGGCAAGAAGGCAATGACCGCCACGGCGGGACCGGGCTTTTCGCTGATGAGCGAGGGGCTGGGGTTCGCGTGGATGGCGGAGATCCCGCTTGTGGTGTGCGACGTGCAGCGCGGCGGCCCGGCCACGGGTCTTCCCACGAAGACGGAGCAGTCGGATCTGTTTGCTGCGATGCATCCGGCGCACGGCGACGTAAGTCTCCCCGTAATCGCCCCAGGATCGGTGGAGGAGTGCTTCTACGGGGCCGTAGAGGCCATGAACTGGGCCGAGAGGTACCAAGGCCCCGTCATACTTCTGAGCGAGCATTCTTTGTCGGAACGCAAGCAGAACGTCCGCAAGCCCGATCTGGACACGATACCCGTCCAGAATCGCGCGGTCTATCACGGGGCAAACGGGACGAACGGCTACCATCGGTACGAGCCGCGAGAGTTGTCCCCGATGCCTCTTCCCGGCGGTCCCGGCAGCTACGTGGCCAACGCGAGCGAGCACGATGGCATGGGAGACACAACCCACCTGCCTGAGCGACACATTCAGATGACTGAGCGCCGGTTCGGCAAGCTGAAGCTGCTGGAAACCGGCGCCTACGAGGCGGAGAACACGGGCGCATCGATCGCCCTGATGACCTGGGGCGGCTCGAAGGGTCCCACCCGCGAGGTGTGGCAGCGCATGCGCAGGGCCGGAACGGCGGACAATCTGGCGTGGTACTATACCATGTACCTGAATCCGCTGCCGCCAGCACTGCTGGATGAGCTAAGGACGAAGGAGCTGGTTATCGTGCCCGAGTTGAACTATCAGGGCCAGTTCTCGTCGTATCTTCGGTCCAAGGGAGTAAGGGCGGAGTCGATCACCCAGTACACGGGCCTGCCGTTTGGTATTGCGGGCTTGACACGGCGAATCGGAGAACGGATCGGTGTTGGCAAGAAGGAGGGGGTTGCGGTATGACAGACAAGAATCCCGAATATGATTTCAAGTGGTGCCCCGGATGCGGCGACTTTGGCGTTCGCCGTGCGCTGGAGCAGGCAGTGTCGAGACGGCTCATCGAGACCGAGGAGCCGATCGAGCAGACCGTTGTCGTTGCCGGAATTGGATGTTCCGGCAACCTTGTCCACCTGCTGGAGGGCGATCAGCCCTTCGGCATTCACGGCCTGCACGGCCGGACCTTGCCGGTGGCATTCGGCGTGAAGTCGGGCCGGCCCGACCTGAACGTCATAGTGGTCGCGGGAGACGGGGACTTTCTGAGCATCGGGATGGAGCACATCGCGCCCCAGGCCCAGCGAAATCTCAATGTCTGCGCGGTTGTGATGGACAACGGGGTCTACGGCCTGACGAAGGGGCAGAGCTCACCCACGAGCGAGATAGGAATGATCACAAGCTCGACACCGTTCGGCAAGGCCGAAGAGGGCCTCAACCCCCTCAGGCTGTACCTGACGATCGGCGTGTCGCACATCGCTTCTGCGCTGTCGAGCAAGATCAAGGACATGGCGAACATGATCTACGACGCTATGGAGTACCCCGGCTTCTCTGTCGTACACGTCCAGTCGCCGTGCACCGAGTACAACGACACGTACAAGGTCCTCAAGGGAGAGCCTCGCAAGGGGATACCCGGCAGGGCGTGGGACATCGCGGAGGATCACGATCCCTCGAACATCGACGCAGCGGCGAGCCTTCTCGAGCGCGACGGCATACCGCTGGGTCTGGTGTATCAAGCGGAGTCGCAGCCGACGCTGGAGCAGCGGCTGGACGGGCTCAGGGCGAAAGCGAAGGAACTGACCACGGAGCAGATGGTAGCCTCCTACGGCGTGTAGGGCTGTCCTGACGAAAGAAATCAGCCATGCCCCGGTAGGGACCGCCCCCGCCGGGGCATTCGCGTTTCCGGCGGATCCTCCAGAGGACTCAAGGTAGCCCAATTCACCTGCCGGTGATATATTTTGTGACTACGATTCGCAAGGTACCGGAGAAGCAGATGGACATCGCGATCACGAAATCCCCAACCGCGGGAACACGCCCGCGACCGGCCGACGCCGATCTTGGCTTCGGCCAGATACTCACGGACCACATGTTCCTGATGGACTACTCGACGGAGCGAGGGTGGCACGGCCCGCGGATCGAGCCGTACCACAACCTTAGCCTCGATCCGGTGGCGATCGTCCTGCACTACAACCAACAGGTATTCGAGGGGCTGAAGGCATACCACCTGCCTGACGGCGGCATCGGTCTGTTTCGACCGGACAAGAATGTCGAGCGAATGAATGCCTCGACCGAGCGGATGGTTATGCCACAGTTCGACGCCGAGGTGTTCCTGGCCGCGGTGAAAGAGCTTGTGCTGCTGGACCACTACTGGCTGCCCACGTCCGAGGGCACGGCGATCTACATCAGGCCGACGATGATCGCCACCGAGGCGGCTTTGGGAGTGAAGCCGTCGGCGACCTACCTGTTCTTCATCGTGCTCAGCCCGGTCGGGCCGTATTACAAGGAGGGGTTTAACCCGACGCGAATCTTCGTGTCCGACGAGTACATTCGGGCGGCGCCGGGGGGTGTCGGCAACGCGAAGACCTCAGGCAACTACGGCCCGACCCTATACGTTTCCGAGGACGCCAAGGCCAAGGGCTATACGCAGGTCCTGTGGCTCGACGCCGTGGAGCGACGGTACGTCGAAGAGGTGGGCACGAGCAACATCTTCTTCGTGATTGAAGACGAGCTGGTGACGCCAAGCCTGTCCGGCTCGATCCTCTCCGGGGTGACCCGCGACTCGGTGATGCAGGTCGCCCGGAGCTGGGATATCGAGGTCACGGAGCGACGCATCTCGATGGAGGAGGTTGCCGACGGGTGTCGGAGCGGCGCAATCACGGAGGCGTTCGCCACCGGCACCGCGGCTGTGGTATCGCCCATCGGGGAGATCGGCTACATGGGCGAGGACATCCCCGTCGGCGAGGGCGAGACAGGCCCGTTGGCGCGACGCCTGTACGACGAGATCGTCGGGATCCAATACGGCTACAAGGATGACCCCTTCGAGTGGCGGGTGCGGATAGCGTAGGAACCCTTGAACAAAGGATCCTACGCCTGTCATTCCAGAAAAAATAGCCAGTGCACCCCCACACCGTCATTCCGGCGGAGGCCGGAATCCAGTCCCCGTCCCTTGCCGCCAGTGGCATGGCGACGGAGAAAATACCGCCATTTACATGACTGGTGGTGCCGGTGGCAACCGGCATGGGTCTCCCTGGTGGTAAGCCGGAGGCCGTCGCCGCCTACTCCCTCAGCGTCTTGACATATTCTTCGAGATATCTCCGCACGATCAAACGCGCGCGGTGCAGCCGTGACTTGAGGGCGGACACGGTGATGTCGAGGGCCTCGGCCGCCTCCGCGTTGGACAGACCCTGAACGTCCCGCAGTACGAGGGCGGCGCGCAGGTCGGGTTCGAGGAGGTCGATTCCCTCGCGGAGCTTGTTGCCCAACTCCGAGTCGAGAGCATCCTTGTGCGGGTTCTTCGTCCAGTCAACGACCTCGACCTCGTCGATGCCGGTATGGGTCAGGGTGCGGGCCTTCTTGGTCTTCCGAAGCCGCATCAGCGCCGCGTTCATAGTTATCCGATAGAGCCAGGTGGTCACGTGAGACTGGCCGCGGAAGCGGTCGTAGGCGCGGTATGCCGACAGGAAGGCGTCCTGTGCCACGTCCTCGGCCTCTTGGGGGTTGCCCATGACGCGGTACGCCACGTTGTAGACGAAGTTCGAGTGATTCTCGACGATGGCGTCGAAGTCCTCGGAGTCTGCTGCGGGCGTACTCTGTTCGTTGGCGGGTGGAGTCAATGTGAACTCCCGAAGACCGGAAGGCCAGGCGAGGCGTCCCACAACTTATGGAACCGAAAACCGGTACCTTGCATCCAATTGTAGGGGAACTGTACGGCAAAGCGAAAGCAGGGCCGTTCTTTTCCCGAGAGCAGAGGGCATGTAGGATGATTATGGGGCTAAAAGGACTACTTACAGCGTTTCTGAAGCGGGGTCCGGAGTGCAGGGACATCCGCATGGCGGCGTCGGACTACATCGACGGCGATCCGGGGGAGACGCAGGTCGAGCGGGTGCGCGCTCACCTCGGCGGTTGCAGGGCGTGCCGGGCGTTCGTCGACACGCTTGTCGAAACGGTGCGGCTTCTGGGGACGATGAAGCGTGATGAACCCGCTCCGGCAGGGCTGAAAGATGGGATTCGCGCCAGGATCGCGGAGGAGGGCCGTCTACGCGCCTGAAAAACGGAGCTATCCGGCGGCGACGTACTTCGACGGGCACTTAACGATGACGTTTTCGCTGTAGAACACGCCGTCGTCGCCGTACGACCCTTCGAGAGTGATCTTCGAGTGCTTGTTGAAGAACAGGCCATCAATGGGGCCCTCATGCACGGCCGAGAGGACTTCCGCGCTCTCGGTATCTACGAGTATAAAGCGGGCTATGGTGGACGACTCCTCGCGGACGAACGAGTCCTGCACCAGCTTGCCGTTGACCCGTACGATCCGCCCCTCTTCCGTCGGCCCGATCTGTTTGATCTCGCTCACCGTGTAGTAATACACGCTCGCGCTCAATAACGCCGAATAGATGAGAAAGCCGAGAGCTCCTATCACGACCGTCAGCCCGACGCCCACCTTGATGCGGTGGGCCATCCGGCTGGGTTCAGGTATGAAGTCCGCCCCCGGCTGCGATGATGCTTGATGTTCGGTCGGCTCGTGCATTGCCATATTCTACCGGTTTCCCATCTTCTTAGGAACTTGGCTGGTCCACGTTCTCGCGATCCCGAACGGCCTGCTTGAGCGCATCGATCTCCCGACGCATCTCGCGCTGGCGCCGTGACATGTAGAACGCGTACCCGAAGAACCCCGCCCAAGTCAGGATGTAGACGGCGAAGAGGAATGGGAGGTTCGCCTCCGGGTTCGCGCCCGACTCCTGGGCGAGAGGTGCTGATACGACCCCATGGTCGACGATACCGCTCGCCGCGTCCACCGCTGGAGCCATCACCGTCGCCAGGAAAAGCCCGAACAGGACGATCGGCGCTGGCTTGGCAAAGGAAAACGTCCTACGCAACACGCTGGAATATCTCGTCGACATCGGTCTCCATGTTCCTCAAGCTGTATCGTTCCATGATCAGGTAGACGAAGAGAATCGTAAACGCGAGAAGCGAGACGAGAACGGCCACGAGCATCCTCGGGTCGAGCGCGTCGCTCTCCGCGGCCGGGCCGATCACGAGACTCGGATGCGTCGAGCGCCACAGCTCGGCCGCGGAGTAGATGAGCGGCGCGTCAATCGCCCCGAACACCGCGAGTACTGCGCCGTAGCGCGCACCCTGTGACCCCCTCGGGCCATACGCGCGGAGCATCAGGTAGCTCACGTACATGAACCACAATATCAGCGTCAGGGTGAGCTTCGGGTCCCATGTCCACCACACGCCCCAGACGGGCTTGGCCCATATGGCTCCGGTGATGATGCCAATGGTACAGAAGACGAGGCCCACTTCAGCCGATGCGTAAGCGACGGCGTCGGACCTCTTGCCCTTGCGGAAGAGATGGACCGCGCTGGCTACCGCGACCACGACCACCGAGGCGAGGGACAGGATTGCAATCGGAACGTGGAAGTAGAAGATGCGCTGGGACACGCCAAGGTTGGCTTCGGTCGGCACGTAGAGGAAGGTGAGGTACAACGTGGCCGCCATCAGTATGGCGCCGGCAACGAGAAGCGCGTCGCGAAAATGGTCTCCCCTGCGACTCTCAGTCACAGGGCGTCCGACCAAAGTAGCGCTGTCTTCAGGCATGGTTGAAATATATCATAGTGGGCAATTGGGTAGAAAGTAATGAGTATTGCGTAGGCTGTGGGAGTGCCAGTATCGCCTTCAGCTGCCTCTAGGCAATGCGCTCTCTAATCTTGTGAAGCAGGCCGTTTCGCCGCCGGTTGAGTCTCGCCCCTAAGAACTCTTCCAGTTCAGGGCGATTCAAGACTGTCCTTCCTCCAACACTGGCGTTGTCGTCTATGAGGGTGGAAGGGACATTCTCCCAATCGAATTCGCGTCGACCAAACGTGTCCTTCTGTTCGATGACGATTACCTTGTCGTCTTCCAGTATCCAACCTGTGGCTAGGTCTCCCTCCTTTTTCATCTTCGTGGTTGGTCTCAGCAGGTGCTCGACCTGAGTCTTGACTCTCTCGTGGCGCTTGTCCGCGTACTCATTCCACCTTATGGGCACACACCATTTCGGCGGGCTGTCGTCCAGCAAGTCGGCAATTAGCTCTGAGAGAACTGTGGATGAGAACTCAAGCCAATCGTCGGGCTTGGGATCCTCTTCGAGTCGAGCGAGAACCCTGCGTAAGTATTCTCGGTAGAAATGGGTGGAAAGCCCTCGGCGTACCTCCTGTATCTTCAGATGCAACTCGTGACGCAGGCTCTCCTTGTAGGATGGGAGCGCAGTCGTCGTGTAGATCATCAAGCTGCGCTTTACGATCTGGTCGGTAAAGGCCTTAAGCTCCTGATTCATCGACAGCACGAAACAGGGATACTCAGCAGCCAGCGGAGGCATCTCGTCTTTGATTACGTCCTCACCGTGATTTCGTATAGCGGGCTTGCCAATATCATCGAACACGGCGGGAAACCGCTTGTACGCGTGTTGGATGTCTCGGAGCCTTGCCTTGGTAAACTCGCGCTTGTCGACGTTATAGGCCTTGCCGAACATTGAGGTCATCAGGGTATCGATCAAGCTGGACTTGCCGCAGGACGGCTTGCCGTACACTATGGCGAATGATGGGAACCTGAAAATATCTCCGTCGTGGCCTGCCAGTGTCCTCATGTCACACATGAACGGAGAGAAGTACAGCCAAGACCAGAGTATGAAGTAGTCACGCTGGAGCCTCTCGACTCCCATACCGCCCTCGAACGTACCCTCGTAGTTGCGGAAGAACTCGACGAGGAGGTTCGCGTCCCTTCTTGCCGCAGAGAGATCGGGTTCCAATGAGAACTGTTCTCCAAAGAGGGAGACGGTCTTTGAGTCTTTGTCGATGGACAGTTCACGGTGGTCGGTCTCTTCTTCGGACTGCACTACGCGGATGCGGCTGTATTCCTTGACTATGAGGCGTCTGTGCTCACGGGTTATCTGCTGTTTTCCATTGCGCGGCGGCGGGATGATGTTTGCCACCACAGGAGGAATCGCGGCCTTCATCTTCTCTATGCGTTCTATCTGCGTGGGGATGTTGATATGAACTACATCGCCTGACTGCTTTTCGGTCTCCGCAGTATCAATAACGAGGGTTGAGTAGTCGGTGGGATCAAGGACAGGCACTTCTTGGAGCTTTATCTCAGCGTTCTCGACCCGATCGGGCGGCAACGGTATCTCATCGGACGCTTGGTCTCTAATGGACTTGTACATGCCGAGGTAGTGGTTCCATGCGGCATCGTCCTCGTCAAAGCACACCAGAGTCTCGGACTGTCGCCCGCCAAATGCGGTCTCAGAAAGGTTGGCAGAGCCGATGAGGGCGCGTGTCTTGCCGGACTCTGTGTTTTCAAGTAGGTACAGCTTGGCGTGGGCTATCTGTTTGCGCAGCACTCGAAACCGCGCCTGTCCCTCCCTGACGCGGCTCAGAATGAAGGCATGGCGCTCGTCAGAAAGTCTCTTGATCGCGGCCCGCGTGTCGCCGATGGCGACCTGCTGGAAGGCCATAATGTCCTTCAGAGTGCGCAGAGTGCTTTCACACCCGAACACGCACTCGAAGTCACTGAATCCGTGCCTGTCGAGCAGCCGGACAATTGCGCTCACACCCGCCGAGTAAGTGAGGATGCGGATGCGGTCGTAGCCGTCGAACAGCGTCCAAGAGAACTGGGCTTCGGACTCGAACCGGGCGCGAGCAACACGAAGCCCGGTTCCGTCGTCAATGTCGAATCCAAGCGCATCTCCGGGTCTCAGTTCACTTAGTGTCACGTTAGTCCTCCTCACGGAGCTTTGATTCCCTATGCCGACGAAGCAAGAGCGAAATCGTATTGTATATTTTCCAGCGACCAATGGGGCGACGGGGACAAGTCGTCGTATCTTCTTGCCGGGGATACGGACGGTAAGTCTGGTAGAATTGTGGCATGGAGCGGGAGATGTTTGAGCGGCTGGTGTGGCAGGCGCTGGGTACGGTCCCGGATGAGTTCCGGCGGTACCTTGAGAATGTCGACATCATCGTCGAGGACTGGCCTTCGCCCGACCAGCTTGCCGGGCATCTCGTGGACGAGTCGCAGCTCCTTCTTGGCCTGTACGAGGGAGTGCCCCTTACGGAGCGGGAAGACTACCTGACGATCCTTCCCGACCGGATTACGATTTTTCAGGGGTCGATCGAGGAGATCTGCGAGACGAACGAGGAGATCATCGAGGAGATACGCTCGACGGTGGTACACGAAGTCGCTCACCACTTCGGGATCGACGACGAGCGGTTGCATGAGCTGGGGGTATAGGGGTGCTGGGTGCTGGGTGTTGAGGTGTTAGTTGCGGCGTATCTCAGGACGGCAACGAGGGGGACGGCCGCAAGGACGACGGCGGCAGCGACGAGGAACGGTAGGCCGACGAGGTCGTCGCTGAGGGCGGCGAGTCTTCCGCTGCCGGACGCGCCGACGACCACTCCGAACGAGTAGACGGCGTAGAAGACGCCGAAGGCCATCCCTCGCCGACCCGCGCCGTTTGCCCCGGCTACGAGGGCGGTGGCTGCCGGGAAGACGAGTCCGTATCCCAGCCCAAAGACAGCCATGCCTACGACAACTCCTCCGTAGCCTTCGAGAATACCCAGCAGGGCCAGCCCTGCGGCGACTCCGATGAGTCCGAGCATCAGCGGACCGAAGCGCCCGAACCGGTCGCCGGCGCGACTGATCGGGCTTGCCATCACCAGCATCGCAACGAGCGCGTAGATGCCGAAGCTGTAGCCCGAACGGGCTGCCGTCTCTCCCTGCTGTTCCAGCATCAGGGGCAGGTGCGTGACGAGGGCGCCAATCCCAACGGTGATCGCAAAGGCGGCGGCATAGGCCGACCACAGGGCGGGCTTTTTGCTCGAATCGTCCCGCGAGGCAACGTGCGTGTCGGAATTCTCCACGGTGGCAGTTAGAGAGATATCGCGGGTGATGAGCAGGAACGCTGTTAGCGTGATGAGGATGAACGCGGAGTCGACGTAGAAGACGACGTTTGCGCCCCAGATGTCGCGGAGGATACCGGCGGTGGGAGGTCCAATCAGTGCGGCGACGGCGATCAGCGCTCCGGTGAGGCCCATTGCGCGACCCCACCTGTCGGAGGGGGTCCGGTCGCCGATGATGGAGAACGCGCCGGGCGCGAGTACAGCGGCGCCGATGCCGTGGACGGCCCTTGCCACCATCATCTGCTCCGGCGTTTGAACGAGCGAGTAGCTGAAGACGGCGACGGTGGTGATCGCCATGCCGAGAAGCATCGGGGAACGGCGGCCCCACCTATCGAGAATGTATCCCGCTCCCAGGTTGCCGAACAGGTTCGTGAAGGAGTAGGCCGCGACGATAACGCCCACGAGGGTCGCGGACGCGCCGAGGCTCTCGGACGCGTAGGGCGCGATGGTGGGGAACTGGACGAATAGGTCGAAGAAGGCGGCGAACACCACGAGCCGCGCGGCCCAGATGGTGTAACTTGCGATGCCTGCCGAGTGGAGTGTGCTTGAAGTCATGCGTGCCCGATTCGCCTGCCGAAAACCAGTGTATAGCATGGGGTGGTCGTGGGCTAGGATAAGGGGGGACGTAGAAGGTAGTGTGTATCGCGTAGTGATGAGGGCTTGGGGGGATTACCTGAGTACGCGAGTGTCGCCTTCCCGGCGGGTCACACGTTCGCGGTCGAGGTGTTCGAGGAGGGCGAGGGTGTACTTGCGGCTGGTGCCGAACATGTCGCGGACGTCTCCGACGGCGATGGGGCCTGCGGTCTTGATCCGTTCCACGACGGCGTCGGCCATCTGGCTGTAGGCGGACGCGGCGAAAACGACCGTATCTCCGGCGCGTACGACGCGGCCCTCATCGACGAGAAGTGCGAGTATTTCCGCGTCGGGGACGGGTTCAGTCGGGGGAGAGAAAGGCTGGGAATCAAGCAAGCGGAGGTAGTCCTGCACGACCTGTTCCTGGCCCGCCGTCAGCCGCCGGGTGTGGCCGGCCAGGTATACCACGGGGCCGTCCTCGACGACCGTCCCTCCCTCTTGGAGGACTCGAAGCACCTCGGGGAAGACCGCGGAGGTCGATCCTATGCGGCTGCGCAGCTCCTCTTTGGGAGCGCCCTTTCTGAGCGGGTATGACTGATGGTAGCCCTTGAGAAATATGCGCGCCTTACGCTCCACTCCGTCCCAGCCCTTCTTGGTGAAGACGGACTTCCCCGAACGGAGCAGGACGACGTCGCCGTTGCGGGACATCTCTTCGAGCTCCGACCGCACGGTCTCAGCTTTCAAGTTTGCGCGGCTGGGGAGATCGTCGACATCTGCAGGCTCGGAGCGTTCGATGGTGTTGAGGAGGATATCCTGCGTCGTCCCCTGCTCCATCATGGTGAGGCGGTCGAGGGTAGGTTGATGATTGCGGCGATGCCGTCGTGCGTGCGTGTCGACGACGCTGCCGCCTCCGAGGGTTGTTTGGTTGGAGCGAACAACGAAGAAATCGTCTTTGACGACCGCGACGTGCGTCTCGAACTTCAACTGCGCCCACACCGATTCTCCCGGCTCTGCCCGCTGACGTTCGAGCAGTCGCAGGCGGGCGAGGGCCTCGCTGCTGCCCGTATGAACAGTGAGGAGCATGTTGTGCCGGAGGGGGCGAGGGGCGTCATCGATGACACGCAGGTGGACGTCCACGGCGTCGGTCGGGGTGAGCCAGCCGGGGACGGTCAGCACGTCGCCGCGCCGGAGGTCGTCTTGGGACAGGCCGACGAGGTTTGCTGCCACTCTCGTGCCCGGTGGGACTGTCTCCAGCTTCCTCTTGTGGCTCTGCAGGCCGCGAATCCTCGACGAGAGACGCTGTGGAAGCACTTCGATCTCTTGACCGACACTGAGGGTCCCATCGACGAGGGTGCCCGTGACGACTGTGCCGAAGCCGGACATCGTGAACGCGCGGTCGAGGGCAAGACGTGGGCGTCCAAGGTCCTTGCGGGAACCGGTGTCTTGAAGAAGGGCTTCGACGGTCGCCGTCAGCTCCGGGAGGCCGACGCCGGTGGTGGCAGAGACCGGAATGGTCGGTACGCCTTCGAGCGTCGTTCCTTCGAGAACGTCCTGGACTTCTGCCGTCACGAGCTCGAGCCACTCGTCGTCCACAAGATCGCGCTTGGTGACGGCCACGAGGCCGCGGCTGACGTTCAGCAGGTCGAGAATGGCGAGGTGCTCCCGTGTTTGGGGCATGACCGACTCGTCGGCGGCGACCACGAGGAGAGCCAGGTCGATGCCGCCCACGCCAGCGAGCATGTTGTTGACGAATCGTTCGTGACCGGGAACGTCGACGATGCTGACCTCGCTGCCGTCGGAGAGAGGCATCCAGGCGAAACCGAGGTCGATGGTCAGGCCCCGCTCCTTCTCTTCTTGGAGACGGTCGGGGTCAATGCCGGTGAGGGCCTGAACGAGGGTCGACTTGCCGTGGTCGACGTGTCCGGCAGTACCAATTACGTGCAACGAGTTCGCTCCCGGAAAGGATGCGTCAAGCATAGCAAACCCTGGGGGTGGGCGGTGCGCGGGAGGTCAGGCGAAGAAGCGGACGAATACCTCATTACTCAGGAATCTGCCCCTGTCGGTCAGGCGAATGCTCCCATCGGCGACTTCAATGAGTCCCGTGGGCAGAAGCTCGTCGAATATGTCTCGGTATGCCTCGATGGGGGACGCTCCGAAACGGGCCTCGAACGCAGGGACGGAGACGCCGGTGTCGAGGCGGAGTCCGAGCATCATAGTCTCCGCCATCTCAAGTCGGCGGTCGATGAACTCGACGGTGTCTACCACGGGAATCGATTGGATTGCGGCTTGGTTGTCTTTAGGGTTGTTTTCTTGCGTATCCATCGCGTGGTTGTAGGGACGGGTTTGAAACCCGCCCCCACGCAGGGCTGGCGTGGGCCTGTTTTCATACCGAAGATGGTCGCGCACAGGGAGCGTCGTAGCCGGAGAGGTGGCACGTTGTGCGAGCCTCTTGATGTACTCTCGCGGGGGTTTGAGGTTGGAGAAGCGGTGATTGGCCAGAGAGGAATGCGCGCCGGGGCCGACGCCCAGATACGGCTCGTTGCGCCAGTAGACGATATTGTGGAGGCCCAGTTTGCCATCGGCGGCCCAGTTGGATATCTCATAGTGACGGTAGCCGAGGGCATCGAACTGCTGCTCGGCCATTGCGTACATGTCGGCGGCGAGGTCGGGGTCGGGGGTAGGGAGCGATCCCTGCGATACGGAGTGCTCCATCGGGGTGCCGCCTTCGAGCGTCAGCGCGTAGAGGGAGACGTGAGGTGGGAGGAGGTCTGACGTTCGGGCAAGGGTCTCCTGCCAGTGCTCGATGGTCTGGTGCGGCAGGCCGTACATGAGGTCGATGCTGACGTTGTCGAACCCGGCATCGCACGCCATCCGGTATGCCTCGACGGCGTCGGCGGCAGAGTGACGCCGTCCGAGGAGGCTCAGTAGACCGTCATCGAAGCTCTGGACGCCGATGCTGAGCCGGTTGATGCCCGCGTCGAGGAAGTGGTTGAGCTTGTCGGGGGTGAAGTCCCCGGGGTTGGCCTCAAGGGTGATCTCAGCGTCTTTATGCAGGGAGAAGGATTCGGAGATGGTCGTCATCAGCGCGAAAATGTCTTCCGAAGGGAGGTACGAGGGTGTGCCCCCGCCGAAGAAGACGGTACGGACGCTGGGATCATCAAGGAGACCGGCCCATAGCTCGATCTCCGTCCTCAGGGCGGACACGTAGCCCGGAATGAGCGACTCGATTTTGGCGTACGTGTTGAAGTCGCAGTAGGGGCACTTGGTCTCGCAGAAGGGGATGTGGACGTAGAGGGCGATGGGCTGCATGGGGTCGCGGGAGTTCATCGTGAGGAGACGGGCCTTTCAGGCTGTCCTTTATATATTGAACAGGACGTGCACGACATCGCCGTCCTGGACGATGTAGTCCTTGCCCTCCTGGCGGAGGACGCCGCGCTTGCGGGCCTCGGCGAAGCCGCCGCAGGCGACAAGCTCATCGAAGGGTACGACCTCGGCGCGGATGAAGCCCTGCTCGAAGTCGGTATGTATCTTGCCGGCGGCCCTCGATGCCGTGGTTCCCTCCGGAAGCTCCCACGCGCGTACCTCGTCGTCTCCGATGGTCAGGAAGGTGATGAGTCCTACAACATCGTACGACAGTTTGATGATCCGGTTCATCCCCGACTCCCCCGCGCCTATGGCCTCCCGGAACTCCGCTTCCTCCGCCGCCTCCATCTGCGCGAGGTCCATTTCCAGCTTGCCGCATATTGCCGCTGCTCGGACGGACGGCCCTTGCACCGCGCCCGTGAGCCGCTCTTCGAGGCTCCGGGCCTCGTCAAGGTCGTCCTCGTCGATGTTGAGCAGGACGATGAGGGGTTTGGACGTGAGAAACTGAAAGCCGCGAAGTCGGTCGGCCTGATCGGGAGTGAACTGCTGGTCGCGGATGGGCGTCTCGCCTTCAAGCTGCTCCTTGATCCGTCCGAGCAGGTCACGCTCCTTTTCGATGGCGTCCCGCTCCGCGGCCTTGGCGCCCTTGGAGCCGTCGTCGAGTCGCTGCAGCCGACGCACCAGGAGTTCGAGATCGGAGAAGAGGAGCTCCAGCATCATGTTCTCGACATCGCGGAAGGGGTCGACCGAGCCATCGACGTGGAGCACGGCCTCGTCAATGAAGGCCCGCGCGACGATGAGCAGGGCGTCGACCCGCTGGAGGTCGTTCAGGTACTGGCCGGATATCCCGCGCGTCCTGCCGGATGGGGTCGCGGGCGGCGGGATATCAACGTAGCTCACCATCGCGGGCACGGGTTTCCGGGGTTCGTACAGCGCGGCAAGCCGGTCGAGACGTGGGTCTGGCACCGCAGCCACGCCAACGTTCGGCTTGTCGCCGTATGTAGCCACGTCGGCCCGCCCCCGCGTGAGAGCGTTGAACACGGTGGTCTTGCCACTGCCGGGAAGACCTATGATGCCGATTTCCATGGATGTGTTTTCCGAGGGTGGAGGACCAGAGTTGCTTACGTCGCGGAAGGACGTTCTCTAGGAAGACCGCTTGGGTTCGTCCTCGTCCTCGACGTGGCGGTATTGGCCTTCGATGACCTTTTCGCGGGGTTGGCCTGCGCCGGTGTCCGTCGGGGGGGATTCGGCGGGGCGTCCGGTGAGGTATTCATTCAGGACGCTGCGGGGGGTCATGAGCAGAAATGACGCCAGCGCAAGGATTACGACGATGAGGTCGTCGGTGTGCCCCAAGATCGGGAAGAGGTCGGGGAGAAGGTCGATGGGTGAAATGAGGTAGAGGACGGCGGAGGGGATGATGAGCTTCAGGCGGAGGGGGACTCGCCGGTCGAGCATCAGCCTGAAGACCAGACCCGGTATCCTCGTCAGCATCAGCAGGCGTAAGATCGGCATTGCCATCGGTCCGCGCTCCTCACTGTTACGATATCATAACGGCAACGCGATTTGCCGTCATGCCGAGTCGCCATATGGGGGTGCCAGACTCTGGATTCCCGCTTTCAGAGCCCCTAGCATTACACCGACACCTGTCATTACTCCGAGAATAGCCAGCGCCACCCACACCGTCATTCCGGCGAAGAGCCTGCCCCGTACTCCGATACGGGGCCGGAATCCAATACCCCACTCCGCGATCTCCGCGCCCTCTGCGGTGAGCTATCCAATTTGACCAGCAAGAACGCATTGCCTACGATGAACGTGTCGCAGGAACGGTTTCCGGCAGACGCGCCCAGACCCGTGAAACCGTGTGAGACAAATCGAGAATGAAAACGGGAAACTTTAGGCATGCGGAAACTCTCTCAAACTGTCTCACAACCCGAACGTCCGCCGGGTGCGCGTCCCCGAAACAGCTTCAAGACGCCCCGCCGGAACGGGCGAAACGGAGCGAGACAAATTGAGAACGGGAAGAAACAAGGGGGATTCGGAAGCCGTCCCAAACTGTCTCATCGTCCCGAATTGTCTCAACGTCTCCGACCGTCTCGCGCCCTACCCCAGTCCGTCATCGGTATGAAAATGAACCACACAACCCTCAATTCGTCATTCCCGCGAAAGGAGACCGCTGAAAAGGCGTCATACCGGCGAAGGCCGGTATCCAGAGGGGCGAACACTATCCTTGACCGGCATCACTTTCCATCCCTCGGGTTTCCCCTTCCTGTAAGTCACGCAAAGGTTTTCGAAAGCGGAAATCAAATGCCTCCCTCCGCGATCTCCGCGCCCTCTGCGGTGAATCCCCGTGCCGCAATGCGGGGGCGGGAATCCACCCGACTCAACCGGCTAAGATGTGGCAGCATCACGGCAATTTGGCATATGACGGTGCTTGAATGATCTATTCGCTGTCAGGCGACGACGATTTCACGATCCGCGAGACGCTCGCCGGTATGAAGGAGGGCGTCGGCACGCCGGACGTGCGCGACGTGAACATCATCACGCACGGCGCGGACGTGTCGCTGGACGAGTTCACTGCCAACGCCTCCACGGTGCCGTTCCTGGCGGATAAGCGTCTGGTATTGGTGGAGGGTCTGCTGGGCAAGTTCGAGCGAGGGGGAGGCGGCCGTCGTTCCAGTGCCGGTGCGAACGGCAAGAAGGAGCTTTCGGAGTGGGAGCGCCTGCCGCTGGTGCTCGCGAACGTGCCCGAAACGACGGACGTGGTATTCGTCGACGGCCGGTTGAGCGCCTCGAACCCGCTGCTCAAGCTGATACAGGAGCTGGTTACGGCCAAGACGTTCCATCCGCCCGGCCCCCGTGAGCTTCGGATGTGGATCGCCAACCGCGCGCAGATCGAGGGGGCGCAGATCGAGGAGCGGGCCGTGCAGCTGCTTGCCGAGACCGTCGGGAGCGATCTGCCGGTGATCGCTTCGGAGCTTCGCAAGCTGGCCCTCGTAGCCGCAGGACGGGCGATTACCGCCGAAGACGTCGACCGCATGGTCTCCTACGCTCAGGAGTCGAATATTTTCGCCTCCGTGGATGCGATTGTGGAGGGCAGGGTCTCCGAAGCTCTGGGGCTGGTTCACGGGCTGCTGGAAGGGGGGAGTCCAACGGGGTACATCATGACCATGATCGCGCGTCAGGTGCGGCTGCTGATTCTGGCCAAGGAGATCGGCGCGCGCAGGCTCTCAACCGGCGAGGCGTCCCAGCGGCTCAGGCTCTCCGGCTACCCCTTGCGGAAGACGCTGTTCCAGGCCGACCGGTTCAGCATGGAGCGGCTCGTGGAGATTCACCGGATGCTCCTGGAGGCCGACCTGGCTATGAAGTCGACGGGCGGGGACGATGAACTGATTCTGGACACGCTGATTGCGGACATCGCGTCGCAGCCAAGTGGAGGCCGTCCGGTCGACACGAGGGCATGAGGGCGCAGTGTCAGGAACCTCGGTAATGTATTCTTGAACGCAGATCAGGGAAGCACAATCGAGTTGAACGCGCAGAAGTACCGATTGGGAGTCATAGGACTGGGGCCGGTCGCCATCCGAAAGCTGCCGTCCGAA
Source organism: Dehalococcoidia bacterium (assembly GCA_965247555.1). GTDB lineage: Bacteria > Chloroflexota > Dehalococcoidia > Lucifugimonadales > VXLM01 > VXLM01. Next base: position 2,540,555 of record CBDFHR010000009.1, read on the forward strand.
GACCTGCCCGCGGTTATCCAAGCGGCGATGCAGGCGTCCGAGAAGCCCGAGTTCGTCCCGTTCGGCGACCATGTGATGGTATCCCACACCTGGGCGATAGGCCACGTGCCGGAGATCGAGATCGTTGCCGGGTGTGACTTGGATCCCGCACGGGTCGAACGCTTCCGTGAGAATTGGGGCGAGAGGTGGCCCAACGCGCGTTTGTATAGCGACTACCGCGAGATGCTGGCCGGCGAGGAGCTCGACATCGTTACGGTGACGACGCCGGAGCACCTCCACGCCGAGCCGACGGTGACGGCGGCGGAGTCCGGCGTCCGGGCGATCTTCTGCGAGAAGCCGCTCTCGACGAGTGTGGCGGACGCCGACCGCATGATTGCGGCCTGCGAGGCAACCGGGGTGATTCTCTCGGTCGACTACACCCGCCGTTGGAATCCGGCATTCCACAAGGTCCGGGATGCCATCCGGTCCGGGGCCATCGGCGAGTTGAGTTTCATGTCGGCCTCCTTCGGAGGTGTACAGGCGTGGCTCTTCCGCAGTGGATCGCACCTCCTGGACGCGATGGTCTTCTTCACGGGGGCAGACCCGGTGAAGGTATCGGCCCACCTCGAAGACGGTTACGACGACTGGGACGTTTACCGCGGAACGGGAGGAGGCAACGCCACGGAGCGTGACCCGGGTGCGACGGGGTACGTCGTGTTCGGCAACGGAGTCAGGGCTTTCTTCTCATGCCTGAAGAACACGCCGGACTCGTCGCGAGACGTGACCATCACGGGGACGAAGGGGACGATAGCGTTCAAGTTCGACGGGGAGTCGGCGGAGCTTCAATTCAACGATCCTGCCTATGCATACAACACGATTCGGACGACGCTGACGCCCGACGTACACCGGTCGCGGGGAATCGAGGCGGCCTACCGGGAGATCGTCGACAACATCGCCAACGGCACTGAGAGCACCTCGCCGGCGCGAGACGCCCGGAAGTCGGTGCGGATCATGGCGGGGTTTCTGCGGTCGCACCAAGAGGGCGGGCGGCTGGTGGAGGTGTAAGGAGTCGTGCAGTCATGCCCTCTCTCTGTATCTCTCCCCCAGCGGCGGAGAGACTTACTTTTGATCGTGCGGATCCCTTTCCGAATTGCGGCGTTGGACTGCCTAGGGCGATTGAGGTGGGCGGTAGACGGTTGTATCGGGGTAGAAGTCGGACCAGGCGAACCAGAAGAGCTGGAAGCTGGGTATCATCGTCAGGCGCTCGCCCTTTAGTGGACCTGCGATGGCCACGCCGTCCAGCTTGTTCCAGACGGAGTTTGTCTCCTCGTCGATCATTTGCAGCGGCTCGTCACCCTGCCCAAGGGTAAGCGATCTGTCAGCGACAGTGCGCTCGAATATGGCCGCCAGGCCGCTGCGCTCGTCAAAGACAGCGGCGACGCTCGTCTCACCGAGGTTATCGTTGATGACCTTTCTACGGAAGAGGTCGCCTAAGGCATAGGCCCGCGCCTGGTAGTCTATGGCCACTCCCAGGACGATGTCCTTCCTGTCGAAGCGGCGATCTGGGTTGGTCTCGCCGTACGCACCGATCAAGTCGGGGTCGAGGTAGTATTCCTCGTAGGTGTCGTATGGGCGACCCGAACTGCCGGTGTCCAAGAACAGCGTGTCGGGGTGCTCGGCCTTCCACGCACCCCAGGAGACGATGACGGAGGAAACGAAGGTCAACTCAGCATCACGTTTAGGACCGTCCACGGCGCGACCGAGGAACTGGCTCCAGCGGGAGTTAGTCTCGCGGTCGTACATCACGAGGGAGTTATATATCAGGCTCCTGTCGACGCCGAACGTGAGCGTCTCGCCGTCGACCGTGCGAGCATAGACTATGCCCGTTTGACAGAGCGGTCACCACGTGACGACGATCGGGGTGCCTCCAACGGTGTCGTTCACGACCTCGCGGCTGCTGAGATATGCGACCGAATAGGCGGCGCTCTCACCTCCGGTGGATACTCCGATTACGGGAGTGCCCTCGCCGGCCTGCTCTCCCACCTCGTCGGCAGGAATGTGGACCGGATCGAAAATGGCGGGAATGAGGTCACGGGGGACGACTCGTACAACGGGCGCGCTTCGGCCACCTGCGAGCCGGACGCTGCCGCCACGGGGAGCGATGTTGGGCAGGGGCGTGGGAGTAGGGGGCGGAAGCGGTGCTACCTCTAGGGCGGAGGTTGCGACGGGAGGTGTTGCCTCGCTAGGGACGAGGCGTTCATCAGGCTGCTTAGGTACGGCGCACGAGAGGGCGAGGGCAGTGAGTAACGGTATGAGAATTGTCAGGCGGGACTTCATGGAGGCGGGGAACTCAGACGAGAAGCAAACTAATGCACAACGTCAACCCGTGATGACGTTTGCATGGTTGGATGCCGTGAAGAGGCTCTAGGCGTCAAACAAAAGAAAGAAGCCCCGTGGGACTGACGCCCACGGGGCTCATTGCTTACTACCTATGCCAGACTACTTGCAAATCTCTTGGGCTGAATTCACCATCAGCGGCGCCGTGGCCTCGGTACCTCGGATGCCTGCAACCTTGATGCCGTAGAGGCCGGGCTCGGTTTCCGCATCGACTCCAATATCGGCTTGGAGAGCGCCTCGGTTGTTCGCCACTGCGCTGCCAATAGAGGACTGCACGGGCGCGCCGTCGGTCTGGGAACCGGTGACGAGGAAGAAGTTCGCCGCCTCGCCGGGCTTGAAGCCGGAACCCAAGATGGTAACTTCCATTCCTGCTATGACACAGCCCGCCGTGAGGGTCGCATCGACCGTGACCGGCGGAGCGGGCGCGCGAATGGGAACCTCGGGAGTCTCAGCCTCGACCTTCGCCGGGGCGCTGGCAAAGCTCCTGTCAGCGCCTTGTACCATGACCGTCACTGCGTCGAGCGCAAGCAACTGTTCCATGGTTCGGCTAACGCCGCTTATGGCGCTCAGCGGGGCGTCCAGAACCACCTCAAACGCGCCGCCGCCATTCGCGGTTGCGAAGCCGAGGTTCGGGTCACGTCCACCCTGCAGATCGAAGTACACCTGAACTGGCTCGAACGGCTGGAAGCCGGAACCCCTTACCGTCAGACCCTGGTCAAGGTAGATGGTGTCGCTGCTGATGCTCACGCCTGCGCCGGGCGAAATTCCCGAAGGTCCCTGAGGGCCCGTTGAGCCAGGGAGTCCAGGGTCACCAGCGAGTCCAGGCTCACCGGGGTTACCGGGGTTGCCGGCGAGACCGGGGATACCAGGAGGGCCTGCAGATCCCGGAGGTCCCTGCGGACCGGGGTTACCAGGATTGCCAGGCTCACCGGGGTTGCCAGGAAGACCGGCCTTACCCGGAGGACCTTGACAGGCCGCCAAGAACAGTAACGCGAATACCGAAACAAGCACCATTACCATGATGCTCCGTGGAGCTTTATCCATTTTCATTTCGCCCCCTAACTACAGGATTTCTGAGTCTCTGGACTCTTTACCGGTCAAGTACCCTACCCCGACGCATTTTTAGGAAGATATGACGCGCAAAGTCGGTGCTCTTACGGCGGCCTTATCATATTGGGGTCATATGGTGTTGTCAACCCCTTGCCACGCAAATACGGCCTAGTTTCGATTGGCTGAGCGCGTATTTGCGGCATAGGAGTCCCATAGTGGCGGCGTACCCGGCGGCTTGTTCCGTCGGCGGGACGATGTTATAGTTTTTGTGTGCCCGCCCCCGTAGCTCAGTGGATAGAGCACCGGCCTCCGGAGCCGGGTGCGTGGGTTCGAGTCCCGCCGGGGGTACCACCCTGCTTCATTGACCCTTCCGGCCCTATCAAATGGGATGCCCCTGTAGCTCAGGCGGATAGAGCAACGGTTTCCTAAACCGTGTGTCGCCGGTTCGAGTCCGGCCAGGGGTACCAAGCTTCCTGAACGCCGAGTTAGGGCTGAAATGAGCCGGTCATCACGCGTGGACGGTCTCGACGAGGTCGGTCATGAGGGTGCTCATAAATTCGACGCCTGCGATGGTGCGACCGTATTCCATGCGGACAGGGCCGATAGCGCCGATGACGCCGTTCATCTCGCCGGGGATGCCGTAGCGTCCGAGCACGACGCTGAGCGGCCAGAGCACGTCACCGTCGTTTTCTCTTCCGATGACTACCCGCACCACTGAGCCCTCCGGCGCCTGCGCCAAGACGGCGCGCCCAAGCGAGCCGTCCTCCACGCTTCGAATGACGATTGCGAGAGTGTCTTTATCCTCGAATTCGGGCTGGGCGAGCAGGTTCTTTAGGCCGGCAAGAAAGTGGTCCTTGTATCGCGCTGCCTCTTCCTCGCGCAAGATGTCGACGGTGGTATCGACGACGTCCTCTTCGGCAGCCGAGAGTTCGAGGGGCTTGGTCTCTATCTCGCGGGACGACATGCCCCGAAGCAGCACGTTGAGCTTGTTGGAGATCGTCTGCATCTCGGTGGGAGGGATCGGGGTCTCGAAGCGAACGAACTGCTGCCTCACCTTTGCCTGTTCCAGAACTATGACGAGGAGACCGAGGACATCCTTGAGGGATACGAGCTCGATGTGACGGATCCTGGTCACGTCCGAGGACGGGAAGGTGGCGATGGCCATGTTTCCGACGAGGCCGGCGAGAACGGCGGCGGCCTCATTCCTCCACTCGTCGATGTCACGCTCGGCCTCGCTTAGCCTTTGTTTGGCGGAGGACTGCGTCTCCTGTGGCAGGCGCGAGGGGCCGTCGACGGAGATATTCTCCACGTAGAGGCGGTAAGCCTTGTCGAGCGGAATGGCTCCGGCTGAGGGATGCGGGCGGGTGAGGAACCCGTTCTGTTCGAGGTCCATGACGTCATTGCGGATGGTGGCCGAGCTGACGCCAAGATCATGACGGCGCGCGAGGGCGTCGGACGCAATGGGTATCGCCTCGCGAATATAGTCGCTGACGATGAGGTTGAGGATGGTTCGTTCTCGGAACGACAGTACCACGGCGTCGGATGACCTCGGGAGAGTCTTGGTGGTATCTCGAATGTAGCACCGGGATTTGGGCGGTGTCAAGGAAGGGTGTTACAGGCCCACACAGGGCGGACGTAGGCTCAGAGCGATCGAGGGTAGGAAAGGGATGCAGGGCCGCCTAAAGTTAGCTGCTCAACGCCCCCTCTCTGTCTCTCTCCCCCGGCGGGCTGACAGGGGTAGGCATTTGACTATCGCCCCACTCTCCATCGATGAGAAAGCAACTCAGTCACAGTCATTCTGAGCGCAGCGGAGCGGAGTCGAAGAATCTAAAATGTCGGTCTCAAGGTAAAGCCGACCTGGAGAGTTCTCACGCTGTTTTCCACTATTGGTCATAACATAGACGTGGCACTGGCTGACCGGTCTTGTGGTGATGGACTTTAGATTCCTCGCTGCGCTCGGAATGACAGGGAGGCGGGGCTGGATCATAGCTACAATTCCGTTTTGCCTACCCCTGTCAGCCCCCGTCGGGGGAGAGATCATTAGGTAACGATTCAGCAGGTACTTTCACCCATACGGTTCTGTGCGGGGGACATGATAAGGGAGCGTGCGACAGGCCCACACAGAGCGGACGTAGGCTCAGAGCGATCGAAGGCGAGGGAATTGGCCTGCTAGGGGTGAGGGAGGCGGCTCTTGCGGACGCGTCGGGCTCCGTAGAGGAGGCCGACGGGGGCGAAGAGCATGAGCAGGGAGCCAATTCCGGCGGACAGGGGTACGGGGCCGGCTGAGGAGCAGAAGCCGCCTTCCGGCTCCGGCGTGGGAGGTAAGGTCGGCTCCGGCGTGGCTGTCACGATGACAAACACAGTGGCCGGAGGCTCGGCGGCCGCTACCGGCGTGTTCGTCGGAGGGAGCGTCGGGATTGGTGTGCGGGTGGGACGCAGCGTCGGCAACGGCGTTGGCGCTGGCGACGGGGTCGCCGTCGCGGTTGGGGTCGGCGTTCGCACGGGCGTATTGGTAGGGGGCACGGCTGTCGGCGTGGGTACAGGGGTATTGGTAGGGGGCACGGCTGTCGGCGTGGGTACAGGGGTATTGGTAGGGGGCACGGCTGTCGGCGTGGGTACAGGGGTATTGGTAGGGGGCACGGCTGTCGGCGTGGGTACAGGGGTATTGGTAGGGGGCACGGCTGTCGGCTCAGGCGTCGGCGTCGGATACCCGATGAAGATGATCTCGAAATCGGTCTTGCGCGCGCCGCTCTGGAACTCATCGAGGGAGACCGACTTGAATCCGTTCAGGAAGAACTCGACCGGCTGACCGATGAAGCTCGATCTCCCCGGCGAAATGACGAGGTTCTGATAGCTCTGGCCGACGATGGCGGCCGGCAGCGACTCATAGGAGGAGCCGATGCGGGCCGTTAGAACCGAGCCGGGAGGGATAGCGGCAAGGCCGGCGATGGTCAGGGGGCCGGAATAGATCGCCGGTTGAGCGATCAACGGCGTCGGGGTGCTAGTCGGCTCCACGACGACCGGGGGCATCGTCACCACTGTTGGCGTATCCTCCAGCTCCGGTGTCGGGGAGGGCGTGACGAGGTGTGGGAAGGTCAACACAATCCCACGCTTGAACGAAAGCGACGGCGGTTCAGGCGGCGATTGCGTATAGAAGTATGGATGTGTCTCGGCAGCAACCACGTCTTCGCTGAGGTGGAAAGTGATCGGCTGATTGCTGGCCGACCGGTCGAGAGCACCAATAGTCAGACCGTTGTACTGGCCGTTGACGATGGGCACCAAGCTCGACACGGCTTCCCCGATTGTGGCGTAGACGAAGGTGCAGTCAGGGATCGGATTGCCCGCTACGGTGGCCGTCCCTGAGAAGGACATGGGAAACGCGGGAAACGAGCCGTCCGGCGGGGGTGTCGGGGTCGGGGTCGGCAGACCGGCCTCAAGGGTGGGCGTCGGGGTTGGGGTCGGAGTGGCGCAGGCAGCGCCCTGCGTCTGGGCGTCGAGCTTCGGTGAGTCCGACAGGGCGAAATAGAGCATTCCTCCGAAGAGGACCGCCGCCGTGATTGCCGCTGCCAGTCTGGTGGTCATGAGTGGGTGGTGGGTTCTTAGGTGTTGGTGGGTCCGGTCTTTGGCCGTTCCACCCTTCGACAGGCTCGGGGCGAGCGGGGTATTGCTCAAAGTGAACGCGATCAATGGCTCGCTATGGATTTCGCCACACCGCCGGCCCGTATCGAGTACGAGGTAACGTTCCTTCGCGGGAATGACCGATATGTTCCAAGTTACCCTTCAACAAAAGGCCTCCCTCCTCATTGTATCAGAGGAGAGAGGCCCCCTGCATTCGGTTTTCCTATCCTAACCCGATTGTCCGCTCGGCCACTACGGTACGAGCACCGTAGCCTCGCTCAGGTAGACCCAGTAGCCGCTACCGATCTGGAGCACACCGGAGAGCTGGTCGAAGCGGTCGCTTGAAGAGTCGTACGAGTAGGTTCGAACGACGTTGTCCACGTAGTCGCCCACGCTCGATGCGTCGTCGCCGGAGGCCGCGCCACCGCCCACGTCGAGCACCGGCAGGAGGTTCCATCCGGCCACCAGGTTGACGGTCGGCAGGAGGGTTACTCCACCACCGGTCGGCCTGGTGATCGGCACCTTGATCGAGTCGAAGCCATCGGTGAAGATCCAGTAGGCCGTGCGTGCGCCTATGCTCTCGAGCGAGCCCGCGAATATTCCGTCGTCACCACGCGAGGAGGAGAGCCAAGCGCCCGGCAGGGTCGGATCGTAGGTCAGCACGATGCTGGCCGGGTGGTCCGCGCCGATCACGTCGTTGATCCCGGACACCTGAGGCTCGGCGGGCAGGGACACGAGGTTCCAGCCCGGTGTGAGCGTGATCTCGAACGGGTCGGGTTCGACGACCTCAATCTTGATCTTGACATCGTCGTCGCGCACGTTGCCGAGTTCGTCGGCGCCATTGAAGGTCATCGTGTACTCGCCGAGAGCGAGACCGCGGGCCGAGATGAGCAGGCGGTTCACGGTCGGCTTGGTCACGTTGAAGACAACGGGACTGTCATCCCCCCAGTCGCTCCTCGCACCGGTCTCCTCACCCACCGGCGTATTGACCTCAAAATCGCCGATCATCAGGTCGGTAAAGTCGACCGTCTTGTGGGAGTCTTCTTCGTACTCTTTCGCCTCAGAGTCCCACTCGATCGTGATGAACGGGTTCATCGTGGTGATCTTGTACGCGTCATCGGAGATACCATCCTCGACCACGATGGGGTCCCAGCCCGGAAGGGTAATGCTGGTCGGCAGATCCAAGTTCTTGTCGATCTCGAACGTTATCGCGTCGTCATCGTCAGGAGCAGCCTCCCCGATGCTGGCCGCGTTGGCGGACGTGTCCTGAGCGCTGACATTGACGTTGAAGATCTCCGGCTGAGTCGGCGACTTGAAGACGGTGCTGTAGTGGTCGGTCGCTATGAGCCGCGGCACGGCGAGTCCGGCAGGTGAATCCGAACCGTTCAGGTTTATGGTCGGAACCGTCAGCAGAGGCTCATTGCTCCGCACTCTGATCGTGACCTCTTCCTTGTGGTAGGTCGGCTCTATCTCGACCTCGAGGGTCGGCGAGATGCCGTCCATGGCGTTCTCGACCTTCAGGCCGCCGGGTCGGATGTTGCCGGCGGTATCGGCGATATCACCGGTGACCTCGACGAGAGGCCGGGCAGCAGAATCCAGGGAGGCGACCTTCAGGAAGACGCTCTCAGGATGCTTGCTCGACCATGCTATATCGGAAGGAGCAACGCCGTTCACGCGGAAGTCCGATGCGGTAAGGGAACCATCGTCGAGCGCCTCATTGAAGACGACCCGTACGGTAGTGGGGTCACCCTTCCCGGCGTTCGTTACCGCCTCATTGTCATCGTTGAGATAGTTACCGGTGATGGCCCCATCGATCGTCCTGTTGTTCATCTCGTCGCCATTTGAGTCGATGGACTCTGTGCCGAGAGCAGGCGCGACGGTATCGATACGGAGCGCGTAATCGTCGCGCGCGGCTGTGCTGTCGTCACGGTCGCTCACGGCCTCGTTACCTGCCTCGTCCATGACGGTCACGTACCAGGCGATCGCGGTCTCGCCCGCAGGAACGTTGGCCAACTGGACCTCGGCCTTGAAGCCGCCCGCGATCGCTACGGTCGTCACGTCAGTAACCGATACGCCCGGACCCGCGACCGAGCCGCCGGCCAGGTTGCTCGGCGTGACATTGAAGGCGATCGAGTCCTTATCGATACCGGAGTCGGCGTCGGTGACCTCGGCGATCAGTCGAGCGCTGCGTACCCGTGTCGAGTAGTTGTGCTCCGGGGCAGTCACGAGGATGGTCGGCTCAGTAGTCTCGACCGTGGCGTTGGCCACGCGCCTCGTGCCGTCGTCATCGTAGGTGACCGTGATGAGAGACCCCGCTATAGATGAGATGCTTGGCGGGCTAGACGAGTCATCCGACGTGCTGGCCGTCTGGAACGACCCCGTGAACTTGCCGGTATCGGCGCCGGTCTCCGTCAGATTAACCGCGATGCCCGCAATGTCCTGCGTGCTGGAGAGCGTGACATCCACATCCTGTTCGTCGGGCGCCTTGTAGGTCGCATTGAACGTGATGCCGCCCTCGGGCACGGTCACGTCTGTGTCCGAACGCAGGATGAACGCGCCACCTTGCGGGTTCTCAAGAGCAAACGGGTGCCGGGCGTCGGCGTCCTGTACCCCGCGCCTCGAAGGCGACGTGAGGGCATCCCACGCTCTAATGATGGCCGTCGTCGTCGTCGCATTAGTCCCGCTCGGTATGACTACCCTGAGGACAACGTCGCGGTAGTCCTCGCCGATGTTCGCGTCGGTCCCGGAAGGACCGCCCCCGCTCTCCGGATAGAGATTGGGATGCTCATCTTCCGGATACAGGTCCGCGTCACTGGAGGACTTGATCGGGGCCAACTGGGTCCTGAACCGGACTGCATCGTTGCTGGCGATCGAACCGGCGGGAATCAGGTACGGCGCCAATTCCGCCGTCCCGCGGGGATCCTGCCCCATATCCTCTTGGTACTGCACAACACCGAAGTTGAGGTCTGTGTCCTCGACGGTGATTTCCAGTTCGCCGCCAGGGGTAGTAATGAAGCTTTTGCTCAGCTTCACTGTACCCGTTGCCGCCGTAGCGGGCGACAACACAAACAAAGACGTTAGCAGCGCCAACGCCAATACGAATGGGAGAAACCTTGCCTTGCTTTTCACTATCTACCCCCTTTTAGTTCGGCTCGTGTCGCAGTTATCGGACACAATGGTTTTGTTGACAAACGAATGAAGGGGAGCGCACGGCTCCCCGCTGGCACTGGTCCCGCTCTGGGAGCGGAGGCTGGTGATGCCATGCGAACCTCTCTTTACAGTCTCTTCAAGGCTTATGCAGTTGTACACTATGCCTTCTCTCATGTCAAGGCGTATTTCGGCACGCCGTAACACCGTTCACCTTCAGGGATTTGGCCCCTGATGCGACTCATCGGCTGTGCGCGACGCAGTGGGCCTTGACCGTACGTCGCGAAAGCTATGGGAACTATATAGTACCTTTGTTAGTCTTGTCAATACGAATGCGGCGTAGGATTGGGGTGAATTTTGGGGGTTGGCGGGCGCCGGGTTCCGGGGGTGCAGGCCCCCTCTCTGTGTCTCTCCACGGTGGGGGAGAGATGATGGGGGCGTTAGGCGTCGGAGGCTCCGAGGTTCATGAGGAACTCCTTGTTGTCACGGGCGCGGGCGAGACGCTCGCGGACTTTCTCGGTGGCCTCGGAGGAGAGCTTGGAGTCGGAGGTTATCATGCTGACCATTCGGCGAAGAAGCCAGACCTGTCGGAGGGTGGCCTCGTCGAGGAGGAGCTCTTCGCGCCTGGTGCCGCTTCTGGGGATGTCGATGGCGGGGAAGACGCGGCGCTCGGCGAGTCTGCGGTCGAGGTGGACCTCCATGTTGCCGGTGCCTTTGAACTCCTCATAGACAACGTCGTCCAGGCGGCTGCCGGTATCGACGAGGCAAGCGGCCAGGATGGTGAGACTACCTCCGTGTTCGACTTTGCGGGCGGCGCCGAAGAATTTGCGGGGCGGATAGAGGGCGACGGGGTCCATGCCGCCGGAGAGTGTCCGTCCGCTGGAGGGGACGGCGAGGTTATAGGCTCGTGTGAGGCGAGTGAGGCTGTCGAGGAGGATGCAGACATCCTTGCCGGCCTCGACGAGCCGTTTGGCGCGTTCGAGGACAAGCTCGGCGACCTGGCAGTGGGTCTCGACGGGTTCGTCGAAGGTTGAGCTGTAGACCTCGCCCTTGACGCTGCGCATCATGTCGGTGACCTCTTCGGGGCGTTCGCCGATGAGGGCGACCATGAGATGGATGTCGGGGGCGTTGACGGTTATGCCGTTGGCGATCTGTTTAAGGAGAGTGGTCTTTCCGGCCTTGGGAGGGGAGACGATCATCCCGCGCTGTCCGCGGCCGATGGGAGCGACGAGGTCGATGAATCGCGTGGCGAGCTCGGTGCGGCTGTTTTCGAGCTTCACGTGCTCGATCGGTGAGATGGGGGTGAGGTTCTCGAAGTGCGGCCGTCCGCGGGCGGTATCGGGGTCCATATCATTGACGGTATCTACGCGAATGAGTCCGAAGTATCGCTCGCTGTCCTTTGGGGGTCTGACCTGACCGGAGACCTCGTCGCCGGTGCGCAGCCCGAACCTTCGGATCTGGGACTGAGAGACGTAGACGTCGTTTACGCCGGGCGCTTTGCCCTTCGGCTTGAGGAAGCCGTAGCCGTCGTTGGTGATGGAGAGGATTCCGCTGGCGAGGAGGTTGCTGCCGTTCTGCTCGGCAATGTTCTGGAGGAGTCTATTGAGCAGGGTCTGTCGTCTGGGGCGGGAGCCGTTCTCGAACAGGCCGAGCTCGCGGGCCATTTCGAGAAGCTCATGATCGGTCTTTTCTTGGAATTTGGTGATATCCATCGTGTGCTCCGGGGGAATTGCGTGTGGTCTGCGGGGTATTCGAGGAAGAGCGGGCGCGAAGGTTGGGTCGCGGGACGGCTCTTTGTTCCTTAAATATAGGGAAGGGGAAAATGCTTTTTACGCGAACTAGCTCTCTGAATCTCTAGGCGAGGGAGACTGTAGAGTCCTGTGGGCTATGTGCCTTGTCTCACACTGGAAGGAACGCCTTGGGCCGACGGCCTCGGGCCTATATTGGAACCGGCGCCACGTTCGACAGGGTACCGGCGGGAGAAGTCTCCTCCTGCGACACGGTAGGTCATTTCAGTCCTAGCGGTGCGGGAGAAGGTTAGAACATTAAAGAGGCAATGCGTAATGTATCACGTTCAGAAGTGGTTGTCTATAGGTTTTGGGGAGAGACGAGGGCAATCGCATTTCACTGAGCCAGTACCAAGAGTAGGTAATCTTCGTCCCATCCGGCGCGCTTGTGCTTGGCGGCCACACCCCCTTGTGATGTGGTCTCACGCTTGAGCATGTTCAGCGCCATGCGACGCAGCACGGATAAGTTCTGTGCTGCATTGCTCTGCCTCACCCTGCTGTCGTCTTCGCCGAAAGCTACGTCCAACACCCAGTGGACAGAGTTCTCGATCCCCCAATGCGTTCTGACGCTTGCGAGCAGCACTCGCGCGTCGTTCGGCAGACTCGATATGTAGTAGCGGGCCTGAATGGACGTCTTACCATCCTCAATCCTCTCGGACTCGATCATCACCACGCTCGTCAGCTTCGTCCACTCATTGCGGTCGTTTATGTAGCTGAGGTGGTCGGGGTCTGAGACAGACCAACACCGTCGTGTCTCGATTCTGCCATGGCCTTTGTTTACCGTCTCATGGAAGTCGTGGTCGAGATAGTCAAAGCCGGTCTGTCGGGCCTGTTCAAACGTATCCGTTACGTCTTGGTGGAGTTGGGGTTGGTTCTCCTTGAGGGCCAGGACGTAGTCAGCGCCTTGGTCGATAATCGTCGTCGCTATATCTTTCTGACACCCCATCGCGTCGATGGTCACTGTACATCCTGACACGTCCAACGTACTGAGCAGTTCGGGTATGGCCGTGATCTCATTGGATCGCTCATCCACCTTGGTCTGACCGAGAATCAGACGATTGGCCGACGCCCACGCACTCACCATGTGGATTGCAGACTTGTCCGCGGCTCTGTCGTGCGAGCGACGAAGCGTCTTGCCGTCTATGGCCACGACCTGACCTCCGGTTACGTCGTTGACCGCATGGACCCATTCCTCGAAACACTCCTCGAACTGAACGGGGTCCAACCTGGCAAAGACCCTCCCAAAAGTGTCGTGCGACGGGATTCCATTGGGCAGTTCAAGCAGTCGGCTGAACCAGTCCTTCTTGGCCTTGCCGAACATCTCTACATCCACCCATGAGTCGGCTCCACAGATGACGGCGCAGATGGCTATGACGATGACATCTATGAGTTTGTGCCGTTTTGCGTGACCGGTTCGGGGGTCTGTCAACTTGGCGAACTGATCGGTCAGCAAGCCTACGGGTGAATTGTCCATGAGGTCACTCCCTCGCTAAAGAATGACCACATCTTACTGGATATTATCTTATACTTGTCTAAATGCGATTGCCCTGTGGAGAGACGGAAGGATCGGAGCGTTCAATGGGCAGAATATGCTGGCCGCCTTCACGGAGTGTGCCCCGGGCCACGTCGATGAACTCTCGGAAGAGCGGGTGCGGGCGATTGGGGCGGGAGAGGAACTCCGGGTGGAACTGGACGCCGAGCATGAAGGGGTGGTCTTCAATCTCCATGATCTCGACGAGGCGATTGTCGGGTGAGAGGCCGGTAGGCCAGAATCCGACGGACTCGAATGCCTCTCGATAGGCATTGCTTACCTCGAATCGGTGGCGGTGACGTTCGTCAACGACGGAGACGCCGTATGCCCGCCGCGCAATTGAGTCGGGGACGAGGCTGCAGGGGTAGACGCCAAGACGCATGGTGCCACCCATGTCGGTGACGGTGCGCTGGTCGGGCATGAGGTCGATGACGGGATGCTGGGTGTTCGCGTCGAACTCGGTGGAGTTGGCGTCCGGTTTGCCGAGCAGGTTGCGGGCGGCCTCGATGACCATGACCTGCATCCCGAGGCAGAGGCCGAAGTAGGGTACCCGGTTCTCGCGGGCGTAGCGGACGGTCTCGATCATCCCCTCGACTCCGCGGACACCGAAGCCTCCTGGGACGACGATGCCGGAAACTGAGTGCAGGAGGCGCTCGGGGCCGACACGCTCGACATCTTCGGCGGCCACCCAGTCGATCTCGATGTTGCTTCCGTGCGCAAGTCCGGCGTGGAAGAGCGCTTCCTTAACAGAAAGGTAAGAGTCCTGGAGATCGACGTACTTGCCGACGAGCGCCACGCTGATCTTGTGCTTCGGTTCGAGTATGGAATCGACGAGGGCGCGCCAGTCGGCCATGTCCGGCTCGGTCGCGGACAAATCGAGGGTCTCGATGATGGTGTCACCGAGTCCCTCGTCCTCGAAGAGCATCGGGACTTGGTAGACGGAGAAGGCGGTCTCGGCCCCGATGACGCTCTCGCGCCCCACGTCGCAGAAGAGGGCGATCTTGTCCTTGATGTCGTCGGTCACGGGCTCTTCGCTGCGGCAGATGATGGCGTCGGGCTGGATGCCGCCGCCGCGGAGATCCCTGACGCTGTGTTGAGTGGGCTTGGTCTTGAGCTCGCCGGTCGTGGGGATGTGCGGGAGGTAGGTTACGTGGATGTAGAAGACGTTATTTCGCCCGGCATCGTTGCGCATCTGGCGGATGGCTTCTAGGAACGGCTGGCCCTCGATGTCGCCGACGGTCCCGCCCACCTCGACGATTATCACGTCGGCCCTGCTCTGTTCGGCGAGGTCGAACATGCGTTGCTTGATGGCGTTGGTCACGTGCGGGACGATCTGAATGGTGCCACCCAAGAATTCGCCGCGACGCTCGCGGGCGATGACGTCGCTGTATATCTGCCCGGCGGTCACGTTCGACGAGCGGGTGAGGTTCGCGTCGATGAACCGTTCGTAGTGGCCGAGGTCGAGATCGGTCTCGCTGCCGTCGGTCGTGACAAAGACCTCGCCGTGCTGGTAGGGCGACATTGTGCCGGGGTCCACGTTGAGGTAGGGATCGAGCTTGATGACCGAGACGGTGACGCCCCGGCTCTTCAGGATGCGCCCGATAGACGCGACGGCAATTCCCTTGCCAACTGAACTTACGACACCGCCTGTCACGAAGATGTACTTGGTCATGGGCGCTCCGGTCGCACGACGCTCAGGTCAAGGAAGGCCGGACTTAACAGACTGGTCAAAATAAAGGAGGGTGAATCTCGAAGGGAGAGAGAACGGGAGGGGGAGGGACGCCTACTGGGCGGTGCCGAAGCCGCCGTGGTGTTTCGATATCCGGGCGAACAATCGCCGACTGTCACTAATTGGCCCCCTCGACGTGACAGAGTATATGGCCGACGCGGAGACCGTGTCAATTGTGGGGGCAAGCTGGAACCTGTATCAGTTTAGTCGGTAGGGTGGTTGAGTCGGAGCTATGCTCACGCCCCGGGTCATGGACTCCCGCTTTCGCGGGAGTGACGAGTGGGATGTAAGACCATCCTCAAGAACTGACCTGCCGACTAAACTGGTACAGGCTCGGCAAGCTGACTGAGTGACCATCTTCTGGCAGTCGCAGGTCCAGAGAATTGCCTTCCACACGTTGAACAAGCCTTGATGCTGTATCATGTGCCCGTCCAACGAAGCACGATTTTGTAGGGGGAATCCCATGAGGTACTACCGGATGACGAACGTGGACGGCGACACGGTGGTCGGTGTGGAGGCCGAGCCGGGGCGCGTCACGATTCTCACCGACATCAAGCCCGACGTTACCGACATCCGTGACCTCATCTTGGCCGCATCGTTGACAGGCATGAGCATGGACGAGATCGCTATGGCGCTTCTGAGCGCAGGCGGCGAGCCTGAAAGCATCGATCTCAACGAACTTCTCGACGGCACTCGCGGAGAGAACGGCGACTACCTGCTCGACCGACCGTTCGACCCGCCGGAGGTCTGGGCGGTGGGAGTTACGTACAAATCGAGCGAGATGGAGCGTCGACGTGAGAGCAGCACGCCGGACGTATACGCGATGGTCTATGAGGCAGAACGCCCGGAGTTGTTCTTCAAATCGACCGCCGACCGCTGCGTCGGGCCGTTTGAGGACGTGGGGATTCGGGGTGACTCGACGTGGAACGTACCCGAGCCCGAGCTTGCCTTTACCTTATATAAGGGAAAGATCGTCGGGTACACGATCGGCAACGACATGAGCAGTCGCGCCATCGAGGGGGAGAACCCACTGTATCTCGCGCAGGCGAAGCTCTACGACCGGTCGTGTGCCATCGGGCCGTGCTTCATTCCAGCCGACGACATCGACCCCCAAAACGTGACGATCAACTGCAGAATAGAGCGAGACGGTGAGACGGTGTTCACCGGCGAGACATCGACCGCGCAGATGGCGCGGACGTGCCAGAGCCTCGCCGACTGGCTTTTGCGTCATAACAGTGTGCCCGACATGACGACCGTTCTCACGGGCACGGCGATCGTGCCGCCCCCCGACTTCACGCTCGAAGAGGGCGACGTGGTGTTGATAACCATCGACGGTATAGGCACTCTCGAAAACGGGGTCGTAGTGGTGTAACAGCCGGAGAATCTGCGCCTACGCCTCGTTACAGCGGCTTGAACGTCGCTCCGCCGTCGATATAAATCGTCTCGCCCGTGATGTAGTTCGCCGCGTCGGATATCAGGTAGGCGGCAAGAAGACCGACCTCTCGCGGATCGCCCACGCGACCGAGCGGCACGTTCTTTTTCGCAAGTGCCTGGCGCTGACTCATCTCCTCAGCGGTTGCCAGATCGGGGTCGGGGAATGAACCGGGGCCGATGCAGTTGACGGTTATGCCGTACTGTGCCCACTCCTGGGCGAGGGTCTGGGTAAGGTGCACGACGCCGGCCTTGGCCGTTGAGTACGCCAGGAACCCCGGATTCCCCTTGCGTGCAGCGTAGCCGCTTATGTTGATGACCTTGCCGGCCCGCCTTGATACGAAGTGCTCGGCAATAGTTTGACAGCCCAGGAAGGCCTCCGTAAGGTTGATGTCGACGACGCTGCGCCACTCTGCCTCGGTCAACGGCGCTTTGTGATCCGAGCCGGGCGGCGGAACGAGGTATCCCTCGATGGCGTCGCCCAAGTTGTTGATGAGCACGTCGATATGGCCCCAGTTATCTAGGGCCGTCTCGACGGTGCGCTGCCAGTCGGCGCTGTCGGTGGCGTCGGCGACAAGGATGTCGATGGGTAGACCCTTGGAGGCCATGCGATCCTGCAACGGTTTGAGGTAGCGGTCCGTAAGAGCCGTCACCAGGACACGCGCCCCGGCCTCGGCAAGGACCTCGGCTATGCCGCGTCCGATGCCGCGGGCCGCACCGGTTATGATGACCGTCTTACCGGATATGTCGAACTCTGAGAGCATTGTCTTGACTCCTTCCCGCCGTCAGGCGAACTAGGGGAGCATCTGCTGTACGGTGACGCCGATGTCGGCGGGGCTGGGGATGATGGCCGCCCCTGCCCGTTCGAGCGCCTTGATCTTCTCATCGGCGCGGGCCGCCTTACCGGTGATGATCGCGCCCGCGTGTCCCATGCGGCGACCGGGCGGAGCGCTCCTTCCGACGATCAGGGCTGCGACTGGCTTGTTGAACTCCGAGCTTCCGATGTACTCGGCGGCCTCCTGCTCTTTGGTGCCTCCGATCTCGCCGATGAATATTACGCAGTCGGTCTCGGGGTCGTCGTTGAACAACTTGAGCACGTCGACGAACGAGGTGCCGTTCACCGGATCGCCGCCTATCCCAACGGAGGTGGACTGTCCGATTCCAAGTCCTGTGAGTTGACCGACGGCCTCGTAGGTCAAGGTACCGCTGCGCGAGACGATTCCGACTCGGCCGGGCATGTGCATAGCGCCTGGCATTATGCCCATCTTGCACTTTTCGCCGGGTGAGATGATACCGGGGCAGTTCGGCCCTATGGCGGTAACGTCCTTGCCTTGGAGATAGCGGACGACGTTGACGGAGTCCTTCACCGGCACACCCTCGGTTATGGTGGCAATGACGGGTATGCCGGCGTCGACCGATTCGACGATGGCGTCAGCGGCGAAGGGGGGCGGAACGAAGATGAGGGCGGCGTTTGCGCTCGTCTCGTCGACCGCGCGCTCGACCGTGTCGAACACGGGAACGTCCCCATCGAACAGCAGGCCTCCTTTGCCGGGCGTTACGCCTGCCACCAGGTTCGTCCCATACTCCCGGCATCTGGCGGCATGGTAGCTGCCTTCCCTGCCGGTGATGCCCTGCACCAGCAGTCGAGTGTTCTGATCGACCAATATGCTCATGCTTCCGAAGCTCCTCGTATCAGTTCAATCTATAGTTGAAAAAAAGTTTGGTTCCACCCTAACTCGTTACGACTCCTATTTAAGGAAAGCGAGATCGGGAATTGCAGTGCCCATGCTAGGCGAGTGCCTTGATTGCCTGGGCAGCCTGATTGAGGTCGTCCACGAGTGTCACCCTAAGGGACGACTCCTCCAGCAGCTTTCGGCCTTCGACCGCATTGGTGCCCAGCATTCGGACGACCATGGGCGGCATTCCGTTCTCTGCCCGCTCGGCGGCTAAGAGTGCGCCTCGCGCGACCACGTCGCAGCGGAGAATGCCCCCGAATATGTTAATGAGTATCTTGGCGACGTTCCCGTCGGACAGGATTATCCTCAGCGCCTGGGCTATCTTTTCCTCGTCCGCGCCGCCTCCCACATCGAGGAAGTTGGCGGGCGCGGTGCCGGCAGCGAAGGTCACGTCCATCGTCGCCATCGCGAGGCCGGCGCCGTTGACCATGCACCCGACATCGCCGTCGAGTCTAACGTAGCTCACCCCGAACTTTCCTGCCTCGGCTTCGAGCGGGTCTTCCTGTTCCGGGTCGTAGAGCTGGGCGAGGTCGCGATGGCGGAACATCGCGTCGTCGTCGAAGTTGAGCTTGGCGTCGGCGGCGAGAAAACGGCCTTCTTTCGTAACGACGAGGGGATTGATCTCAATGAGGGAACAGTCGTGGCGGAGGAACAGATTGTAGAGCTTCAACATCATGGCCGAGACGGGTCTGACCTGGTCTGCGGCGACGTTCAGGGAGTAGGCGATCTTACGGGCCTGATACGGCAGCAGGCCAAGAACGGGGTCGACGGGTATGCGGACGATCTTCTCCGGCGTATGCTCGGCGACCTCCTCGATGTCCATGCCGCCCGCCTCGCTGGCCATCACCACGACGCCTCCGGCCGCCCCGTCAATGACCATCCCGACGTACAGCTCACGGTCTACCTCAAGCGCCTCCTCGACGAGGACTGAACGAATGGGCACACCCTCCGGGCCGGTCTGGTGCGTGACGAGGTTCGAGCCAATCAACTCGCTCGCAGCAGCCGCGGCCTCTTCCGCCGTCGAGACGAGCTTGATGCCACCCGCCTTACCTCGACCACCAGCGTGTACCTGAGCCTTGACGACGACGCTGCCGCCCAAGTCGGTCGCCGCAGCGTCGGCCTCTTCGGGAGTCTTCGCGACCACGCCGTTCGGGACGGGTATGCCGCCTCTGTCGAGAATCTCTTTCGCCTGGTATTCGTGGATTTTCAAGAGTCGGCTCCGGTGGAGATAGTTACAGCCCGCGCCGAGGAACGTCCAGTGCGGATCGTTGGGTATTCGGGCGCGGCCTGCCGTCTTTATTTCCTTCTATTGGCAGACTTGACCTTGCGCGGCATGACGCTGCATGTGCAATTGATTCTTGGCGGAGGGAGTGGGATTCGAACCCACGTTACCTTTCGGTAAACCTGTTTTCAAGACAGGCGCCTTAAGCCGCTCGGCCACCCCTCCCGCTGGTGTATTGTACCGCTTCGGCTGACGGGTCGTCACGTTGCGAAGACCTTCCTTGGCTGCCATTGGCCGGCAGAGCGGTCGAAGGACATCAGGGCGAGGAACTCGCCGTCGCTGCCGTATATTCGACACTCTTCACCGGGCTTGTCGAACGGTATTCGGAGCGAGCCGGGCAGGGGGCGTCCATTGCGAACCCGCTCGGCTACGCCCTTGTCGACGACGATTGCGGGCATAGACCGGACGGCGATGTCTGGAGAGTGAATTACCTCGTCCCACGTGCCGTCGGAGAAGTAGGTCTCGGCTTCTTCGAGCGAGAGGGCCTCGTCGATGTGAAACGCGCTGTTCCTCGTTCTCGTAAGCTCTCGGAGATGTCCGCCGCAGCCGAGCGCCTCTCCGAGATCGTGGGCAAGCGAGCGCATGTAGAAGCCCCTGCCGCACGTAACGTCAATGATCAGGTCGGGGGACGACCAGTCCACCACGTCGATGCTCAAGACGTGCACGGGGCGAGGCTCGCGCTCCACCTCGATGCCGGCGCGTGCCATGTCGTAGAGGCGTTTGCCGTCCTTCTTCAGGGCACTGAACATGGGCGGCACCTGCTCGATCATTCCCTCAAAGGGCTTGAGCGCCCGTCGGGTCGCATCGAGGTCGATTTCCGAGGCGTCGCGTTCCTCGATCACCTCGCCGTCCACATCATAGGTGTCGGTCTCCACTCCGAGGCGAACCGTGGCGTGGTACTCCTTGGTGCCGTCGACGAGGTACTCCATCATGCGGGTCGCGCGACCCAGACAGATGGGGACGACTCCTGACGCGAAGGGGTCGAGCGTGCCGCCGTGTCCGACGCGCTTCTGGCCGCTGGCGCGTTTGATCCGGCGCACCACGTCCATGCTGGTGATGCCGGCTGGCTTGTCAATGTTGAGAATGCCGTCGATTTGCTCGGTCACTGCGTGTCGTCGGGAAGAGGGTCTGGGTCGCCGCCCTGGGCTGCGATCTCCTGATCGCGGCGGATGACCTCGTCGATGAAGGCTATCATCTCCGCGCCCTTCTCAATGGCCTCGTCGAGATGGAATGCTAGGTGGGGGACGTTACGCATCCGAAGGTGAGGCCTGATGGCGCGGTGAATGAATCCGGCGGCGGCCGTGAGGGCCTCCATGGTGTCGGCCTTCTCTTGGTCCGTGCCGAGTACACTGACGTAGACCCTGGCGAAGCTGAGGTCGCGCGAGGTATCGACTCTAGTGACGGAGGCCATGGGCGATATTCGAGGGTCGTTGAGCTCTCCGGCCAAGACGCTTCCAATCTCCTCGCGAAGAAGGGCGTTCACTCGCTCGATACGGTACGGCATGGGCGTAGAGGAGCTCCGTGATCGGGTTGGTATGTGCGGCTATGACGAACCCGGCGCGCAGGTAGGAAGCCGGTCGTCCCGCTCAGACTTCCTCTATCCGGTGGGACTCGAGGATATCGCCTTCCTGGTAGTCCTGGAAGCCCTCCACTACGACGCCGCCTTCGAGTCCGTTTGTGAGCTCTCGCACGTCGTCCCGGAAGTGTTTCAGGCTGGCGATGGGGCCTTCGTGGACCTTCTTGTTGTTCCGCATGACGTAGATCGTCGACGAGCGGGAGATGCGGCCGTCGTTGACGTATACGCCCGCGGCTCGTCCGCGACGCCCGATGGTGAACACGGCGCGGACCGTCGCGTAGCCCTCGGTGATGTCGCGCGTCTCCGGCGCGAGCAGGCCGTTGACGGCTCTCTCCACGTCCTCGACGAGCTGGTAGATGACATCGTAATAGCGGACATCGACACCCTCCTGGGCAGCGAGGGTATTCGCGCCCGCTCCGGGCTGAGTGTTGAAGCCGATGACGACAGCGTCTGAGGCGGCGGCCAGCATGACGTCGTTCTCGGTAATTGCTCCGGTGGCCATGTGGATGATGTTGACCCTCGTCCGGTCCGTGTTGAGGCGGTCGAGGGCGGAACGCACTGCCTCAGTACTGCCTTGCACGTCCGTCTTGACGATCAGGTCGAGATCGACGACTTCACCCGACTCGATTCTCGCGGCGATGTCCTCCAGCGTCCCATGCCTGCGCTCGACCTGCTGGGTGCGTTCCCACTCATCGACCATTTGGCGGGCCGACCGTTCGTCCGGCACGATAGTGAACATGTCGCCGGCGCCAGGGAGCCCACCGATGCCGAGTATCTCAACGGGCATCGAGGGGCCGGCCAGCTTGACGCGCTTCCCGTGGTCGTTGAGCATGGCACGGACGCGGCCTTTGAGCCCGTTCACGACGATGGTCTGCGCGGGCTTGAGGGTACCGGTCTGGACGAGGACGGTCGCAACCGGCCCCTTGCTCTTGTCGATCTCCGCTTCGACGACGACGCCGCGCGCAAGCTGGTCGGGGTTGGCTTTTAGCTCGGCAATCTCGGAGACGACAATGATATTCTCCAGCAGGTCGTCGATGCCCTCGCCCTTTAATGCGGAGACGGGGACGGCTATCACATCGCCTCCCCAGTCCTCGACGAGCAGGTCGCGTTCGGCAAGCTGTCGCTTCACACGGTCGGGGTCGGCATCGGGGCGGTCCATCTTGTTGACGGCAACGATGATGGGCACTTCGGCGGCCTTGACGTGGCTGATCGCCTCTTCGGTCTGCGGCATGATGCCGTCATCGGCAGCGACGACGAGGATCGCAATGTCGGTTACCTGAGCGCCACGGGCGCGCATCGCGGTGAACGCCTCGTGGCCGGGAGTGTCGAGGAAGGTTATGGGCGTGCCGTTGTACCTGACCTGGTACGCGCCGATGTGCTGGGTGATGCCACCGCTCTCGCCTCCGACCACATTGGTATTGCGAATCGAGTCCAAGAGCGTGGTCTTGCCGTGGTCGACGTGGCCGAGGATGGTAACGACAGGGGGACGGTCCACAAGGTTTTCAGGGTCTTCATCCTCGTGGGTAAGTACGACCGATCCCGGGCCGGTGTCCTCTTCCTGCGTCGGGGCCTTTACGGGGAACCCAAAGGACTGCGCTATGCCGGACGCGACCTCGAACTCGACGACTTCGTTGATCGAAATCATGTATCCGAACCGCATCAGCTGCTTGATGACATCGATGGGGTCGGCGCCCATCATATCCGCGAGGTCGGCTACCGAGATCGCGGACGGTATATCGAGCACGGGAAGACGCGGGCGAACCTCGCCCACCGCGCGCGTTCGGGGGTCGGCTCTCTGGGTTGTTGTACGGTTCGTAGTCATCGGTTCCTTTGGGACAGTATACACTGTCCAATCAAGATCGCTCAGCTTTCCCTGCCGCGATCTCCACAGTCACTGCATTCCAATTGTCATCGGTTACGCGACGCTTCAAGGCCTGCTCGATGCGTCCTCGCCGCAACTCTGCCGGAGAGCATTGGGCGTCGCCGCATATGTACGCTCCCCGGCCCGGCTGTCTACCCGTCCTATCAATTTTGACGCCGTCTTCGGGCGTCGAGACTATTCGCATAAGGTCCCGCTTGGGTCCCTTCGCGCCACAGACGATGCACGTTCGCAGGGGAACGTGCCTTTTGGCAGGCGTCATCTCCGTCTTGCAGGTCCGCGGCGTCGATTACCGCCGCCTCCACTGCGACGCCGCCTGCCGCCTCCGCCGCGCGAACCTCGAAGCGCCAGTTCTTCAATATCCTCGGCGAACCGTATGACACCGCTGTCACCGGCCCCGCCCTGGCTGATGTTCCATATATCGTCCGGCAAGTCGTGAAGGGGCGTGGCCTCTTCACCAACGGGCACGGGCTCAGGCTCGTCTTCGACAAAGAAGAGCTCCTCGGGAATCTCCGGCTCGACGTATTCGCCGATACCCGCGACATCCGGCACAGCGACTTCCGGTGTGTCGGTCGGAATCTGAACCGGCTGCGCCTCCGCTGCGGCCGGCTCCGCCACTTCGGCAGCGGGCTGCAGTTCCTCTGGTACGGATGCGGCGGGCGAAAGTATCTCGACCTCTTCCCCCTCGACGACGGAGGGAACGGGTGTCGGCTCGCCGACAGCGGCCGGCTCCTCTTCCTGTACGACAGGGGCCGGTTCCGGCTTCGGAGCAGGACGGGCGGCCTCTTCAGCAGCCTTCTGCGCGGCCAGCTTAGCTTGCTCGGCCTCGATGGCGGCTGCCTCGACATCACTGATGATGTCGATCTTCAGGCCCGTCAGCTTGGCGGCGAGACGCGCGTTCTGGCCCTCTTTTCCGATGGCCAGGGACAGCTGACGTTCCGGTACGACGGCAGTTGCGGTGCCCTCCTCCTGGTCGACCTGCACCTTCATTACAAGCGCAGGGCTGAGGGAGTTCTTGATGAACCGCGTCGGGTCGCGGCTCCACTCGACCACGTCGATCTTCTCACCGTGCAGCTCGTTGACGATATTCTGGATACGAATCCCGCGAAGGCCGACGCAAGAGCCGACGGCGTCCACACCCTCTTGCCGGGCGAAGACGGCGACCTTACTGCGAGACCCTGCCTCGCGAGCGATTCCGACGATCTCCACAGCACCGTTGTATATCTCCGGCACCTCCATCTCGAAGAGCCGACGAACAAGCGCCTTGTCGCCGCGGGACACGATAATCTCCGGCCCCCTGGCCGACTGGTCGATGGACTTGAGCAGGACCTTGTAGCGCTGTCCCACGCGGTACCGATCGTATGGCGACTGTTCCGACATGGGGAGCACGGCTTCGGCGCGCCCGAGCTCGACGACGACGTGTCTGCCGGACTCGATGCGCTGCACTGCGACGGTGTAGACCTCGCCGACCTTATCGGAGTATTCCTGGAAGACGATATCGCGCTCGGCCTCACGAAGACGCTGGATGACGACCTGCTTGGCCGTCTGGGCCGCTATGCGTCCCGCACTGTGAGGGAGCGCGCCGGTCGGCACGTTGTCGCCGAGATCGGCGATCGGGCTGATCTTCTTCGCGTCGGCCAACGTTATCTCGGTGAGCGGGTCTTCCACCTGCTCGACGACGGTCTTTACGATGGAGACATTCACGTCGCCCGAGTTCGGGTCGAGCTTGACAGAGATGTTCTGGCCCGCCGCGATGCTGTCGCGCCTGTAGGCAGACGCGAGCGCGGCCTCGATAGCCGAAAGAACGATATCCTTCGACAGGTTACGCTCGGCGGCAAGCTGCGTGAGGGCGATGATAAAGTCGCTCTTCATTTGTACCACCTCGCTCCCACTGTTTAGAAATCGCCTAGCAACAAAGAAAGTGGGGCAAGCCCACTTTCTCAGCCTGACAGATAACGATGTTCATTCAATGGCAGAGTATACCACTTTGGGGACGGCCCCACAAGCGGGAAACTAGGGCGACGGTTATGAGACTCGTCCCCGGATTGGCCCCAAGACCCCCTGTACAGAGGACTCGTTTCGCCGTACCCTGTAGCGCAATTTCACGATTGCGAGGAGAACTATGCGACTTATCCTTGTCGGCTGCGAGTATTCCGGGACTTCCACGTTGGGCTACCTCATTGGCCGGTGGGCGAATGAGGCTCTCGGCGACGACTTCGGCTTCCACGACCATTGGCAGATCCCGCACGTGTCCCACCCGAACATTCCCGAAGGAAAGACCCACGACGAGATGATCGACGACTTCCTCGCGGGCAAGGGCATCGATCCGTCGCTGACGGGTCACACGGACGATGAGAACCGCGCGTTTCTGGCCCTGACGCCGAAGCAACAGGAGGCTTTCCAGCGGTACCACATGGAGTACCACGTCGCGGACACCTTCTACGAGGACCCGCATCACAATCAGATCGGCTTCCACATCAACGAAGCGGTCTACGCTCCCCGGTACTATGGCTACGGAGGGGCCGGCGAGTACGCTGACCGGTCCTGGTACGCCCGGCGGGTCGATTCCGACATCATGCACAAAGCGCCGGACTCTGTCCTGATTCTGGTCAAGGCCTCAGCCGAGAAAATCAAGGAACGGCTGAACGCGAACCCGCACCCGTTCGGCTTGGTCAAGGAAGAGGATGTCGAGGGAGTCTTGGCCGATTTCGAGAAGCACTTCGAGACGTCATGGCTGCGGCACAAGTTCGAGATCGACACGACCGACGCGACGCCTGAGGAGAGCCTCGTCGAGTTCGTCGAGAAGATCCAGCCGCACCTCATCGAAACCGACCGCCAGAAGATCATGTACCGCCGCGGGCAGTGACGACGAATGACGACACATGGCGATCATCTGGAAGCAGAACTACGCCTTCGTAAATGATCGTAGACGTTCACACGCATCTACCGACCCACGATGCAGCTGTGCCGGACGACGAGGTGGAGCTCGACACGGCGATGCGTCCGGGGCGGCATGTTCGGCTGACCAACAGCGTTGAGGACTACCTTGACGCTATGGGGCCGGTCGATGCCGCGTTTGTGTTCGGCATCGCGCCGCGTCCGGGCGAGGACGCGGTGCAGGTGCTTCGAAACAGGGGCAACGTCAACGACGCGGCAGCATCACTGGCCGCGAGAGCCCCGGACAAGATCATCGGGTTCATGTCGGTGCATCCCGACGAGCCGGACGTGATGGATGAAATCGAGCGCGCGGTCCACGACTTGAAGCTACGGGGAATGAAGCTGGGGCCAAACTATCAGGGCTTCGATCCTGTAGGGGCGAACGCCTTGCGTGTGTATGGCAAGGCGCAGGAGCTTGGTCTACCCATCGTCTTCCATCAGGGCACATCGCCGTTTCCGGACGCGCCACTACGTTACGCGCACCCGATGGTTATGGACGAGATCGCCGCGGAGTTTCGCGACCTCAAGGTCGTCATGGCGCACATGGCGCACCCATGGCACGTCGACTGCGTGAACATCATTCGCAAGCACCCGAACGTCTACGCGGACGTGTCGGGTGCGCTGATCCGCCCGTGGCAGGCGTACCACGCCTTCATGCAGGCGTGCGAGTGGGGGATGCTCCACAAGCTGCTATTCGCCAGCGACTTCCCCGTGACGACACCGAAGGAGACCATCGGCTTCCTGCGGGGTCTGAACGACTACGCGCGGAAGTATCACCTGCCGGAGTTGCCTGAAGACGAGCTGGAGTCGATCATCGAGCGCGACTCTCTGGAGTTGTTGGGACTGCGCTGAAGGTGCAGGCGCACCAGCCGGATCTCGTCGTAGGAGTACCCGTCGCCTAGGGCGTCCCTAATCTCCGACAGCCACGATGTCTCGGAGCGCTCGAGCTCCTGTCGAATACGGTCGAACCGCTCAGGTTACAGTTGGCGGCGAACGTCGATCCGCTCGCCATGAGTGGCCAGCCGTTCGAGGTGACCGATAATCGTTCCGGGGCTGAGGCCGCGTTGGGTGGCGATCTCGTCTATAGTCAGCCCCTGCCGGAACAGTCCCAGCGTCTTCGAGTAGGTTGAGCCGGGCCTGCGGGCCGACCGTGACTTGCGCGGTTCGGGCGATTGTTCCCTCTCTTCGAGGCCATGGTTCTCGGCGTACTCACGGATGTGCTTCACGAATATCTCGCCGTACTCTTCGAGCTTGTTAGCGCCCACACCTGTGATGCGGGAGAAGCTCTCCCTACTCTGAGGCACGAAGTAGGCTATCTGCACGAGCGACACGTCACCGAAAACCATGTATGGCGCGACGCGACGCTCCTCGGCAAGCGTGCGCCGAAGGTCTCGCAGCAGCTCGAAGAGTCCTCGGTCGTAATCAAGACTGGAATCGACCGACCTCTTCCGCTCGGCCCTGCTCTCCTTCTTCCGGGTGAGCCGCAGGGTCGCGCGGCTTTGGAGAAACTCACGGCCGGACGCCGTGATGGAGAGCGTCGGATATTCCCCTTTCTCCTTGGCGAGCAGCCCTTCATCCACTAGCTGTCGCGAGATGCTCGTGATCTCGTCCTTCGAAAAATCGCGGGCAATCCCGTACACCGAGAGCTTATCGTGGCCCGTTTCGATGACTCTCTTGGCACGGGAGCCGCGTAGAACGTTCGCTACGTGGCTCACGCCGAATCGCTCCTCGGTGCGTATCACGGCAGAGAGTATCTTCTGCGCGATGACCGTCGCGTCGAATTCCTCCATATCTGCAAGACAGAAGTCGCATCCGCCGCAGTTCTGCTCGTCCAACTCTTCGCCGAAGTAGCGCAGCAGATAAGCTCGCCGGCATCGGGTCAACTCGGAGTAATCGACCATACCGTCGAGCTTTCCCCGAGCGCGGTCCTGCTCTTCTTCGTCCTCCATCTGACCGATCCAATACTCTTGCTTCGACCTGTCGCCCGGCGAGTAGAAGAGCACGCAGTCGCTCGGCAGACCGTCGCGCCCCGCCCTGCCCGTCTCCTGATAGTAGCCTTCGACACTCTTCGGCATGTCGTAGTGGACGATGAGGCGAACGTCGGGCTTGTCGATGCCCATGCCGAACGCGATGGTGGCGACAATGATCGGGGTCTCGTCCCTGATGAACAGTTCCTGGTTCGCGCGACGGGTCCTTGGGTCAAGTCCGGCGTGATACGGCAGCGCGTTGAGCCCCTCGTCTGCCAGGTCGGCGACCAATTCCTCTGTGCCCTTACGCGAGAAGCAGTAGATGATCGCCGACTCGTCCTTGTGTTTGTTGAGCAGCTTGAGCAGCTCGCCGAACCGGTCGCTCTTCGGCAGCACGGTGTAGGTCAGGTTCTTGCGGTTGAAGCTGGAAAGGAACGTCTTGCCGTCGGGGATCTCGAGCTGAGTGACGATGTCTTCCCGGACGCGCTCGGTGGCCGTTGCTGTGAGGGCGATGCAGGGCACGTCGGGGAAGCGGGCGCGGAGGGCCTTGAGGTTTCGGTAGTCGGGCCGGAAGTCGTGCCCCCACTCGGAGATGCAGTGCGCCTCGTCGATGGCGATTAGGCTGACCGATACGGAGTCGAGGAATGACACGAATCCGGGGACCGTGAGGCGTTCGGGCGCGACATACAGGATCTTGATTCGCCCCATGAGCGCGGCCGTGTGGATGCTGCCGATCTCCGATGCTGGCAGGCTGCTGTTCACGAACGCGGCCGGAATGCCGTTCGCGCGCAGAGCGTCCACCTGGTCCTTCATTAGCGCAATGAGCGGCGAGACCACGAGCGTCAGCCCGTCGAGGGACAGGGCAGGCAGCTGGTAGCACAGCGACTTGCCGCCGCCCGTGGGCATCAGCACCAGGCAGTGGTCCTTGCCAAGTACGTGACGCACAACCTCTTCCTGCAACGGCAGGAAGGACTCATACCCAAAATGGGACTTCAGCAGGTCGAGGACTTGTGGAGGCAATGTTACTCAGCAGCCGTGGCGTTCACATCAAGGGAGCGTAACACAAGGTGGGAGGGAGGGAACGTTCTCTAGCTTGCGCTCGGCCCACTCGTATGCAGCAGGTGGTCGACGTGGTGGTCCTCGTGACAGGTGGACGCCGTATGCTCCAGCTGGATCGTGACGTGACCGATACCGTACTGGTTATGGGCAATGTCCTGTATCTTGGTGCGGAGCAGTTCATTGCCTCCCTCGTACGAGGGGTCGACGAGAACGTGCGCGGTAAAGGCCTCGCTTCCCGACGTTATGGTCCAGATGTGGACGTCGTGGATGAGAGTGACTCCCTCCACGTCTTCGATGTCGTGGCAAAGCTTATACGCGTCTATATGCTTCGGGGCCCCTTCGAGTAGCACGTTCGTTTCCGTAAACATTAGTTTACGGCTGCTCCACAGGATGAGCAGGGCGATAAGGACACTCAGGATCGGGTCGGCAAGAGTCCAGTCGAACGCCATGATGAGTATCGCGGAGATGATCACGCCGACGGAACCCATCAGGTCGGCCAAGACGTGCTGAAACGCGCCCTCGACGTTCATGCTGTGCTCGGAGGACCTGCGCAGCACCCACGCCGCGGCGATGCTTATCAAGAGGCCGCCGGTACCGACCACAAGCACGGGTATGCCGTCAATATGGACCTCCTCCGTGAAAGCCCGATGGTATGCTTCGAAGAATATCCACCCAGCGATCAGCCATAACGCGATAGTGTTGAGCATGGCGGCCAGCACTTCGGTACGCTCGTAACCGAACGTACGCTCGGCGGTCGCCGACCTTTCCGCAATCCACATGGCTGCGAGCGCCATGCCAATGGCGAGGGCGTCCGTGAGCATGTGTCCAGCGTCGGCTATGAGGGCCAAGCTGCCCGACAAGATTCCCCCAACGACCTCGGCCAGCATGTAGGTCGAGATTAGCGTTAGGGCAATGATGAGGTTGCGCCCCTCAGGTCGTGGCCATGGTGGCCGTGATGATCTTGATGGCCGGAGCCAGTGCCGCCGGACGGGCTGGAAAAGTAGATCCGAGGTCCTTCGGCTGCGGGGATCGGGCTCGGCGGTATGAACAGCGACGCGAATGCTCGTCGCAACGCTTCGGAACTCGTCATGAGAGTCCTCAAGTCTGCAGTACCTCCGACCACACGTTGCAATTGCCCAATCATACCCGATTGGGACGAAAGCGCGTGAAGCTTACTTCCCGCTTAGTTAGGAAGTCAAAAAGTGGGGTTTTGTCCGCTTTAAGTTATCGATGCTTTAGCACGGGAGCCATACATCAGTGTCACGTCCGCTTAGGACAACCTCGCCTTCGGTGAACATGAGGACGACCAGCCCAAGGATCGAATAATCGCCCACTGCCAGCCGGACGACCTCGTTAAATCCCATAGGAAATCTGGCCGACGTGGTGTAACCAAACAGCACGAAGCCAAGTATGCCGACAGTGGACTCTGGGATTATCCTGCAGCCGCAACCCAGTACCGTGACCATGTGGTAGAGTGATTGCCACGTACAGGCTCGAGGGGGCAGTAGGTTTGATAGATCTGGTCGGAATTTCAAAGTACTACCAGGTCGGCACGGTTGAGGTGCGGGCTTTGGACGACGTGGAACTGCACGTGGCGGACGGCGAGTTCGTCGTGGTCCTCGGCCCTTCAGGGAGCGGCAAGACGACGCTTCTGAACATCATCGGCGCGCTGGACACGCCCACATCGGGAAGCGTGTCGGTGGGCGGACGCGATATCACCACCGCATCGCGCTCGGAGCTCTTCACGCTGAGACGCGAGACCGTGAGCTTCATCTTCCAGAGCTTCAATCTGTTCCCCGGGCTCACTGCCTTGGAGAACGTCGAGTTCGGCGTGGACGTGGCCGGGAAAGGCGGCAGCATAGATCCCGATTCCGTGCTCGAGTCCGTCGGACTCGAGCATCGGACCGACCATTTCCCCCATGAGCTTTCCGGCGGAGAGCAGCAGCGCGTCGCCATTGCCAGGGCCTTGGCCACGGGGAACCCCGTTCTCTTGGCCGACGAGCCGACGGGAGAGCTCGACTTCAAGACCGGCGCGCAGATACTGGAACTGCTGATTGCGCAGGCCGTCGCAGACCGCGCAGTGCTGGTAGTCACCCATAATAGAGAGATATCTCGAATTGCCGACAGGGTTGTCGAGATGAGCAGCGGGCACATCATCAGCGACGGTCCGCCGGCGGACGGCAAGACACCCCTCTCGGAACTGCATTGGTAGAGGTGGCGAAATGTTGGCACTAAGGCTTCGCTGGGCGCTACGAGATGCCAAAGCCCGCTGGGTCCAGGTCGTGGGCATCGCCTTCATGATCGCCATCGGCACCGGTATGTTCGCCGGCCTGAGCAGCTTCACCCTGTGGCGCATCATCTCCAACGAGGAGAGTCTTGCACTGACCAACATGTACGACATTCGTGCGAGGCTGGGCGCAGACGGCTTCCTCCCGCAGGGCTCGCTCACGGCCCTCGCGGAGAGTATCGACGGTGTGGAGGCTGTCGAGGAGCGTCTCATCTCAAATACACAGGCGGAGGTCGACACCGCCGACGGCCCCATATTCGTGCGCGCCAGGATCATCGGCGTCGATTTGTCGGACGGTGGCCCCAGCGTGAACGGCGTCGAGCTCATCACGGGGCGGGAGATTGAGGAGACGGAGTTCGGTGAACCCGTCGTACTGATCGAGCGCAACTTCGGCGTCTTCTACGAGCTTCCCGACCAAGGAGAGCTTCGGCTTGGCGGTGACGTATCCCTTCGATATGTCGGACAGGCGGTATCCCCCGAATACTTCATAATCGTCGAGGAAGGCAATTTCGTCGGACAGGCAAACCTCGTCGTCGTCTTCACTTCGCTTGAGACCGCGCAGGAGCTGTCCGGCAGCTCAGGACAGGTCAACGACCTCGTGCTTACCGTCAAAGCCGGGACCGACCTGACGGACGTGGAGGCCGCACTTCTTGCCCAGACGTCGGAACGTCATCCCGGCACCAATCTCAAGCTGATGCGCCCGGAGGACGACGCATCATACCTCGCTCTCACCCAAGACCCTGAGGGCGACCAGCAGGTCTACAACGTACTGGCGCTGGTCCTGTTCGCAGGCGCGGCGTTCGCGGCATTGAACTTCGCGGCCCGCATGGTGGAGACGCAGCGACGCGAGATCGGCACATCCATGGCGCTCGGAGTGAACCCAACGGCGATAGCCATGCGTCCCGTGCTCGTCGGGGTCCAGATAGCCATTCTCGGCGTGGTGTTCGGCGTCGGCATTGGGCTGCTGATTGGCAAGCTCATGGCCGGCGTGCTCGAGGCCTTCCTCACGCTGCCCGTCTTCATTACTCCCTTTCAGACGGGGATCTTTCTGAGGGTAGCCGCCATCGGCTTCCTGCTCCCGATTCTCGCCGTGCTCTGGCCCGTATTTCGCGCCACGCGCGTCAAACCCGTCGAAGCCATCAAGACAGGACATCTTGCCGCACGCGGCGGCGGACTCGCACCGGTCATCAGCCGACTGCCCCTGCCGGGGAGCAGCCTCGGACGTATGCCCTTCCGCAACCTGCTGAGAGCGCCCCGTCGGACCTTCCTGACTCTGTTCGCCCTTACGGCCGTACTCGCAATACTGTTCGGCATAGTCGGCATGAGAGACTCGTTCCTGTCTACGCTGGAAGAGGGCGATGAGGAGCTGCTCCGCGGTGTACCGGACCGGCTGACCGTACAGCTCGATTCCTTCTATCCCCTCGATTCGCCCGAGGTGAACAATGTCATCAACGGCGGCGCACTCGGCGTGGCAGAGCCTGGAATAACGATAGCTGCATCCGCCCACATGCTCGGCGAATCCGCGGAAACGAGTTTGGAGGCTGTAGACCTCGAAAGCGCTCAAGAGGTGCTCCACGGCATCGAGACCGGCGCCCTTCAGGTGAGCGTCCAGTTCATCGATTTCAAGGGCGACTTCTGGACTCCGTCCGTCTTGGAAGGGGCTCTGTCGGTCGACAAGCCCGGAATCGTCCTCGCCCGCAAGGCCGCCTCCGACCTGGGCGTTGGCGTTGGCGACCAGATCAAGCTGACACACCCCATACGGACGGGCCCTGGGGCCTTCGGAATCGAGGCAAGCACCATCCCCGTGATCGCCATACACCCCCACCCGCTGCGCTTCTACGCCTACATGGACATTCGCCATGCCGGTCTTGCCGGCCTCGACGGATTCGCCAACACCGTCAGCGGGACGCCGGCCAGCGACGGTGGCTTGTCCGATGTCAAGCGAGCGCTCTTCGGCGCTCCCGCGGTATCTACGGTGCAGGGTCTGTCTGAATCGTTCGAAGCGACCTCGGAAATCTTCGAGCAGGTTTCGGCAATCTTCTTGATCATCGAGATATTCGTGATAGCCCTCGCCCTGCTGATCGCCTTTAACACCGCGAACATCAACTCGGACGAGCGCCAACGCGACCACGCAACCATGTTCGCCTACGGCATACCGGTACGGAGGGTGATCGGCAATCTGGCCATGGAGGGCCTGGTTCTGGGCGTCCTTGCCGCCATACTCGGCATAGTTTTCGGCTATGCCCTGCTGCTCTGGATGATCCTCTCATTGGTCCCCGCCAGCTACCCCGACATGGGCGTCGTACTCACGATAAACATACCGGCGATGGCCGGCTTCCTTGGGGCAGGCATCGCGGTGGTCGCCCTTGCTCCGGCGCTCACCGTGCGCAAGTTTCAGAAGATGGACATACCCGGTACCCTGCGAGTGCTCGAATAGTCTTCTTTGCCCGTCCCGGCAGGGCAGGTGAGACAATTTGAGACGGTGAGACAGTTCGGGACACCTCCTCGAATTCCCCTTTTTTTCTCTTGTTCTCAATTTGTCTCGATCCGTTTCCCCCGATCCGTGCGTGGATTTTGAAGCTGTTTCGGCCACGCGCACACGTCAGACGATGTGGTGGTGAGACAGTTTGAGAATCTTTTGTATGACCGAAATTTCTTCGCCTTTATTCTCAATCTGTCTCGCACGATTTCGCGGGTCGGGGCGCGCGGGCCCACGACCGTTCCTGCGACGTGCACATGATAGCTCATATGTGCTTGTGCGTCAAAACGCCGAGATAATCCGTGTCTATTCAGCGTTAGATAGAGGGACTTCCCCACACCGTTGTGGATACCCGCATCGGTTGAACGGTCCATCAGAGACTCGTATAGTTGGAGTATAGTCAACCCTGATGGCAGCACTGTGTCGGAGGACGCCTTGGCAGAGGAATTTGCGCATCCCGGAGCTATCGTGAGCACGGCATGGGTGGCGGAACGGCTGCGTGATCCGTCCGTCGTGGTGGCGGAGATCGATTCCCACCTGGACGAGGCGTATCAGACGGGCCACGTGCCCGGCGCGGTCGGGTGGGGCCTGCACACGGACATGGAGCACCCTCTCCGCCGCGATATTCCCGACTTGGCGCAATTCGAGGCACTGATGCGGCGGTCGGGCATCGAGCGGAATACGACGGTGGTGCTGTACGGCGACGGCAACAACCGCTCGGCGACGTGGGCCTTCTGGGTGATGAAATACTACGGGCACGACGATGTCCGCATCATGGACGGCGGACGAACGAAGTGGGCACTGGAAGGCAGGCCAGTCGAGATGGTGGAGCCTGCGGTGGAGCCGACGACATACCGGGTCGGCGAGCCCGATCCCAGTCTTCGAGCGATGAAGGAGTACGTTGTCGAGAGCCTGGACCGGACTGGAGTCAAGCTACTCGACACACGCACGGTGGAAGAGTATGCGGGACAGCTAACTTCGGCCCCCGGCACACCTCAGCCGGACATCTACCGGAAGGGACGGATCCCGGGAGCCGTGCACGTCGCATGGGACGACGGCGCGGCCCAAGACGGCGCCTTCAAACCGGTCGACGAGCTTCGCACGATGTACTCGGAGGCCGGTATCGAGGCGTCGGACGAGGTCATTCCCTACTGCAGGCTGGGAGTGCGCGCGTCGTACAGCTGGTTCATCCTCAAGTACATTCTCGGCTTCGACAACGTGCGTGTCTACGACGGGTCGTGGACGGAGTGGGGCAACTCTGCGGGCGTTCCGATCGAGACCGACCAGCCGGTATGAGGCCACCGAAGGCCGGGAAGGAGAAAAGCCCATGAGGCAGTGCGGCGTGTGTGGATCGCAGACAGGCGAGGATGCCCGGTTCTGCCCGATCTGCGGCGGGAAAATGCGACCCGAAGCAGAGGGCGTCGATACCGGGGCGGAAGACACCGGCGAGAACGCAGACCGCAGGAGCTATTGCACTCAATGCGGGGCCGCGCTGGAAGCCGGGGACAGCTTCTGCGGCGCGTGCGGAGCAGGCATTGGGGGAGCAGCATCGCGGGCCTCGGCTCCCCGGGGACAGTCATTCCTCGACGACGCCGTTACCATGTCCACGCTCTGCCATCTCAGCTCGTTTTCCTCCTTCATCGTTCCACTAGGCAACATCCTCGGCCCGCTTGTGGTCTGGATTCTCAGAAAGGACCAACTGCCGCAGGTTGACATGCACGGCAAAGCGGCGCTGAACTTCAACATCAGCATCACCATCTACGGCGTCATCGGCATCGCAATCAGCTTGGCGCTGATGCTAGTGCTTATAGGCTTCCTGCTCATCTTCGTTGTGTTTGCCGCAATCGCATCTTATTGACTGAGGACTGTTCGGAGGTAATCAGTATCCCAACCTGCTCTCTTACGCTTGGCGGCGATGCAGCGCTTGAGTAAGTTGAGCGCGAAGCCGGACAGGAGGCGTTACCCTTGCGTACTTCTGTTGTCCTCACCGAAGGGTCAAGCACCCAGTGGACTGAGTTCTCTATGCCCCAGTGACCTCTGACTGCCCCAAGCAACATTCGGCACGGGGGAGCTGGAGATGTAGTAGCGCGTCTTCACAGATGTCTGTCCTTCAACGAGTCGTTCGGACTCAACCATCACTAGGCTCGGCTCCACTGCGCCGGTCGTTAACATAGTTTATGTGGGCGGAGTCTGATATTGCCCAACACCGCCGCGTCTCGATTCGACCATGGCCTTTGTTACCGTCTCATGGAAGTCGTGTTTGAGGTTGGCAAACCCGTCACGCCGCGCCTGCTCGAACGTGTCTTTGACGTCCTGGTACAGTTCGGGTTGGTTCCGCTTCAAAGCCAGCACGTAGTCGGCGTTCTGGGAGGTGATCGTTGTTGCAACGTCCTTCTGACATCCCATGGCATCTATGGTTACGATGCATCCCGATACATCCAACACCCGCAGTAGTTCGGGTATTGCGGTGATCTCGTTGGAGCGTTCGTCCACTTTGGTCTGACCGAGAATCAGACGATTGGCCGATGCCCAGGCGTTGACCATGTGAATAGCGGACTTGCCTATGAACCTGTCGTGAGAACGGCGAATTGTCTTACCGTCTATGGCGACAATCTGCCCTTCGACCACATCACTGACAGCTCGTACCCAGTCTATGAAGCAGTTCTCGAACTGCTCAGCGTCCAATCGAGCGAAGACTCTTCCGAACGTGTCATGGGATGGAATCCCGTTAGGCAGGTCTAGCAACTTGCTGAACCACTCCTTCTTTGACTTGCCGAACAGTTCGACATCCGCCCATGAATCCGCGCCACCTATGACCGCGCAGATGGCGATGACAACGATATCGATCAGGTTGTGGTGCTTGGTGCGATCAATCCGAGGGTCTTTCAACTTTGCAAAGTGTTCAATCAGCGAGACTGCGGGGGTTCCTTCCATAAGGCCTCTCCAATCATGGGTTTGGCCAATAGTCTAAACTACTTCTTATACAATGGTTTAGATGCGATTGCCCTGGTGCTTATAGGCTTCCTGCTCATCTTCGTTGTGTTTGCCGCGATCTTTGTGTGGTGGATGGTCGCGACCGTCGTGGCAGCGGTAAAGGCCGGTAGCGGCGAGTTCTGGGAATATCCTCTGACCATCCGATTCCTACGGTGAGCGTGGAAGGTCGGCGCTCCGAGCGCCTCGCCCTGTTGAATACTGCCCGTCCTTGAGCAAATCGAGTGCCCGTGATAGGCTACCGCGCACTCCGATTTCGGGTATGTGCGCCGATGACCGTACGGGCGGATAACGAGAGCAGGGAGCCGATCACCTGGGGCAAGGTCATCGACAACCGCAAGGGCATCGGCTGTCACGCCTGCACCGTCGCCTGCAAACAGGAACACGACGTTCCCCTTTGGCGTGAATCGCACCTACGTCAAGCAGGTCGAGGTCGGGAGATACCCGAACGTTCGCCGGCACTTCCAGGTCACCCGCTGCAACCAGTGCGCCGACGCGCCGTGCGTGGAGATTTGCCCCACGACGGCCATGTTCCAACGCCCCGACGGCATAGTGGACTTCGACCGCTCGCGGTGTATCGGCTGCCAGGCCTGTATGGCGGCGTGTCCATACGACGCCATCTAAATCGATCCGGTGTCGCACAGCGCTGAGAAGTGTAACTTCTGTACGAATCGGATCGACCGAGGACTACAACCCGCCTGCGTAACGGTCTGCCCTACGCAGGCGATTTTTGTTGGGAACCTCGAAGACCCCATGTCGAACGTCTCGAACCTCATCGCCAGGGAGAAGGTCGAGGTACGCCGGCCCGAGAAGAACACCAATCCAAAGCTCTTCTACGTCGACGCAACGGGTCCGACGCTCGACCCGACTGCGGCATCGTTCAAGGGCTACTTCAGCCAGTCGCAGCCAATCGACACACAGGTAGCTCCCGGCAGGCCAACGCCAACAAGCGCCAACGACCCGACATCCAGCAACGCCGCCGCCATCCTCGCGTACGACAACCCGCATCGCGCCCCCTGGAACTGGATCGTCTCGGCGTACACGTGGACGAAATCGATCTCGGCGGGACTGGTCATGGCGGTCGCGTCGCTTGGACTCCTCGGTTACGATCTGGGGAGCAACGTGGAGCTGGCGGCGGTCGTCGCCGCGGTAATCCTACTGACGGTCACGGCCGGGCTGCTCGTGCTCGACCTGCACCATCCCAAACGGTTCATATACACCCTGCTAAAGCCGCAGTGGAGGTCGTGGGTTACGCGCGGTGCGTACATCATCACGGCTTACGGCGCGTTTCTCATGGTCTACGCGGCGGTGCTGCTCGTGGACGCGAGCGGCGGACTCCTCACCACAGTGCGCGTCGGCGGCGTTCTCCTCTCCTTGGCGGCAGGCGTATACACGGCCTTCCTATTCGGCCAGGCCAAGGGACGCGACCTTTGGCAGGACCCGGGACTGCCCGCCCACTTCTTCATTCGCACGTCGCTCGCCGGGATCGCCTCGCTGAGTCCGATAGTCGTTTTCAGCCATGAGACGTGCACGGCGCAACGTTCTTCTGGAGCCTTCTCGTAGCGCTGGTCCTGCACGGCGTGTTCATGGTTGGACACGCGGCGAGAAGTCGCGCGGGTACATCCCAGGCAACTAGGAACATGGTGCGAGGGAGATTTCGTGCCTACTTCTGGACCAGCCTCCTGATCGGTGTGGCAGTTCCGTTCGCGATCATCATGTTAGACGCCATGCCGTATATAAGACTGGCCGGAATTGCCGAGGGGATGCGGCTGCCTGCCCCGCTTGTGCTGACGTTCTACCCGTTGGACACCAAGCTGGCAGCTGCGGCCATCCTAGCCCTCGTCGGCCTCGCGCTGTACGAGCACGCTTACGTTCAGGCGGGCCAGTCGGTACCGCAGAGTTAGAAACATGACATCAACCTCTCACATACCTCTCGAACACCTGCACACGCCCGCGGGCGGGGGCCTGGCGAGCTTTCCACCGCCCGAGGAGTGGGACGACTGGGTGGACTACGGTCCCAACGACCTGCCGGACAGCGAGGAGCGCCACTACGCCCTCGTGCCGACGGTGTGCTTCAACTGCGAGGCGGCGTGCGGACTGCTAGCCTACGTTGACAAGGAGAGCCTCGACATCCACAAGATCGAGAGTCACCCGCTGCACCCCGGCAGCCGTGGGCGCAACTGCCCGAAGGGTCCCGCCACCCTCAACCAGGTCAACAACCCCGACCGCATCCTGAAGCCGCTCAAGCGTGTGGGCGACCGGGGCGAGGGCCAATGGCAAGAGGTCACGTGGGACGAGGCGCTGGACGATATCGCCGGGCGTATCCGCGCCGCCATCAAGAGGACAGGCGCGATGGGGTGGTCTACCACGTGGGGCGTTCGGGCGAGGACGGGTATACCGAGCGGGTCATCGCGGCATGGGGCGTGGACGGCCACAACTCGCACACCAACGTATGCTCGTCGTCGGCGCGCGCGGGCTACTCGTTCTGGATGGGCATGGACCGCCCGAATCCCGACTACGAGCACGCGAAGTTCATCCTGCTCATGTCGTCGCATCTGGAATCGGGCCACTACTTCAACCCGCACGCCCAGCGAATCGTCGACGCCAAGCTGCGAGGCACCAAGGTCGCGGTGGTGGATACGCGGCTGTCCAACACGGCGTCGCAGGCCAATATCTGGCTCTCGCCGAGTCCCGGCACCGAGGCGGCCATGCTGCTCGCCATGGCGAACCACCTGATCCAAAACGACCTGTTCGACGCCGAGTTCGTGCGGCGGTGGGTCAACTGGCAGGACCTCCTGGAAGACTGGGCCTACCTCGATTTCCTGAAAGCGGACGGCGCAATCGAGGCGGTGCCGAAGGGCGAGTCGTTTGCTGACTTCGTGGAGCTGCTCAAACAGATGTACTGGGAGTACACGCCTGAGTGGGCGGAGGAGGAGTCGGGCGTGCCAGCGGAGGCCATCGTAGCGGTCGCCGACGAGATCGCCCGCGCGGGAACGGCGTTTGCCTCGCATATCTGGCGCAACGCAGCGGCGGGGCACCTCGGCGGGTGGATGATCACGCGCTGCCTGTTCTTCCTCAACGTGCTGACAGGCTCGGTCGCCACCAAGGGCGGGACCATCCCGAACGGCTGGACGAAGTTCGTCCCCAAGCCTCACACGATACCCTCGCCCATAAAGACGTGGAACGAGAACCACTGGCCGCTGGAGTTCCCCCTCGCGCACTTCGAGATGAGCTTCCTGCTCCCGCACATCCTCAAGGACAACGGCAAGAGCATCGACGTGTACTTCACCCGCGTGTACAACCCGGTGTGGACGAACCCGGACGGCACGGCGTGGGTGGAGATGCTGGAGGACGACCGCATCGGCCTGCACGTGGCGCTGACGCCGGTGTGGAGCGAGACGGCGCAGTGGGCGGATTACGTGCTGCCGACCGGGCTGGGACCGGAGCGGCATGACCTCCACTCGCTCGAGACGCACGCCTCGCAGTGGATCGGATGGCGGCAGCCGGTCATTCGCGCGCTCAAGGAGAAGCTGGGCCACGACGTGACCGACACCCGCGACGCCAATCCCGGCGACGTGTGGGAGGAGAACGAGTTCTGGATCGAGCTGTCGTGGCGTATCGACCCGGACGGCTCGATGGGCATCCGGCGGCACTTCGAGTCCCCGTTCCGACCCGGCGAGAAGATCGGCGTCAACGACTACTATCGCTACATCTTCGAGAACGGCGTTCCGGGACTGCCGGAGAAGGCGGCAGAGGAGGGCCTGACGCCGTTCGAGTACATGCGGAAGTACGCCGCGTTCGAGATCACGACCGACGTGTATGACGAGCACGAGTGTCCGGTCGACGAGAGCATCTTGAACGACCCGCTCATCATCGACGAGGACACTGGTCTGATTTGGTGTGCGCAGCCCGGCGGGGACGTGAACAACCGGCCCTATCCGGGGCCTTTCCGCGACGAGAGCGGGAAGATCCGCATCGGCATCGAGATGGACGGGAGGCGGCTGATGGGGTTCCCGACGCCGTCCGCCCGGCTGGAGTTCTTCTCGCCGACGCTCAAGGAGTGGGGATGGCCCCAGTACGCGGTCCCGCGCTACCCGCGCGACGAGGCCGAGCGCGAACGCATGGAGCACATCGTCAGCCAGGTGCATCCCTCGAAACTCGACCACGACGCGAACGAGTACGACCTTCTGCCTACGTTCCGGCTGCCGAACCTGATACACAGCCGCACCAACGGGGCGAAGTGGCTCTACGAGATCGCTCACACCAACCCGGTGTGGGTCAACCCCGTCGACGCGCGGCGGATGGGCGTGGACACGGGCGACCTCGTCAAGGTGGAGACGGAGATCGGGTCATTCGTCGACCGCGTGTGGGTGACCGAGTCGATCAGGCCCGGCGTCGTGGCGTGCTCCCACCACATGGGCCGGTGGCGGCGGTTCGAGGAGCACGGGAGCGACCGGTGGAACTCCGCAGTCGTCGACCTTTCCAAGGACGGGGACGAGTGGAACATGCGACAAAAACAAGGCGTCACGACGTGGAAGTCGTCAGACCCCGACTCCGAGCGTCTATGGTGGTCGGACGGCGGCGTGCACCAGAACCTCATTATGCCGGTGCAGCCCGACCCGATAAGCGGTCAGCACTGCTGGCACCAGAAGGTGCGTGTCACGAAGGCGGGCCCCGACGACAAGTACGGCGATGTAAAGGTCGACTCGGAGAAGGCCCACCAGGTGTACAAGCTCTGCCGTCCTGCTCCCGGCCCCGACGGCACCCGCCGCCCGTACTGGCTGCTCCGTCCCATCAAGCCCACGCCGGAGGCGTTTCAGGTGTGATTCGGTTTACCGCAGAGGGCGCGGAGGGAGTCAGGTGAAAGTCCTCTTTTTGTTGCATAGCGTTGCATTTTGTTGC
Source organism: Dehalococcoidia bacterium (assembly GCA_965247555.1). Lineage (GTDB taxonomy): Bacteria > Chloroflexota > Dehalococcoidia > Lucifugimonadales > VXLM01 > VXLM01. The sequence goes on from CBDFHR010000009.1 coordinate 2,582,319, forward strand.
ATTTCCGCTATGGGACGCGCCCCGTGGCTCTGCGGCGGCGGGGGCATTACCCTCACCCCAGCCCCCGTATCGAGTACGGGAGAGGGGGTAAGAGAAAAGTCTTCGGGTGTGAGACACTTTAAGAATGTGAGACGGTTTGAGACGCCGTCAAAATCTCCGTCCATCTTCGTGTTCTCGATTTGCCTGGCCGTTCTTCGCTTGTCCTCACGGTGTGTTTGAAGCTGTTTCGGGCGTTCGCACCCCGCTGACGACGCCGTCGTGAGACACTTTGAGAATGTGAGACGGTTTGAGACGCCGTCAAATTCTCTGTCCATCTTCGTGTACTCGATTTGCCTCGCCGTTCTTCGCCTGTCCTCACGGTGTGTTTGAAGCTCCTTCGGGAGGTCGCACCCGGCTAACGACGCCGTCGTGAGACGGTTTGAGATTATCTTCCGCATGATTTAAGTCTTCCCTGGTTCGTGTCCACCAAGAGTCGTGGCGGTCGGTTGGAACGCATTGCGTCGAGGTCGCCCTCCCATCCGATGCCTCGAAGGGAGCGTGCTTCCTCGAAGGAGGCGGTCTCGGCAGCCAGCATCCGCAAGGCGAGGTTGATCGCCTCGCGCTTGGTGGCGAGCCGGTAACGCCGCATGACCTCGGCGCACGCCTTATCGTCGATGTCCACGTTGATGCGTGTCATACATCTATCGTACTCCTTCAAGGTGAGGACCGACAAAGGCACGACTGCAAACTACGCCCCCACTGGCTGCTCCGTCCGATCAAGCCCGCGCCGGAGGCGTTTCGGGTGTGAGCAGTGAGACACTTTGAGACGGATGAGACAGTTTGGGACGCTGTCCGAATCCCCCTTTTTTCTTCTTGATTCTCAATTTGTCTCACTCAAGTTCGCCCGTACGGCGGGGTGTTTGAAGCTATTTTGGGGACGAGCGCACGGCAGACGGCGCGGTCGTGAGACGGTTTGAGACGGATGAGACAGTTTGAGACCCTTCAAGATGGTCGACCCCCTTTTCTTTCGTTTCGTTCTCATTTTGTCTCACAGGGTTTCGCTGAACGGGGCGGGCCGGCGGGAAGCCGTTCCTGTGACGAACGTAGGATAGCTCATGCGTTCTTGTGAGTCAAGTTGGGGAGAGAAAGTAGAAGGGAATTATATATATTACTTGACAATGGCAGCTAGAGTGCCAGTCGTGCCCCAACGACCACGCCTGCCAAGAGCCCTATGAAGATCGCATCGTCCACTGTCCGTCCATTTCGGTCCCGGATGCTTCGATGAGCGACACGAGAAGCGCGCCTGCAATGACACCTAGGATCGCGCAACATGCTATGAGGATGACCTTGATCTGGTCGTTACGCATAGTTACTTCCTCTCCTTCCTGTCGGCCTTTCGGAAGATCGCTCGCGCCAAGTCCTCAGCCGACCTCGGCATCGGCGTGCCATCTGGTATGTTCACGGCCCGCTGTTTTGTACGGGCCTGCCTCTTCTTACGTTGTGGCATTGTGTCCCCCTAGCTTCTAAACGCGTCGGGATTTCTATCTCGCACGCAGTGGGCGAGTCTGTCGAAGAACGCCGACAAGTCGGGTTCGGCCACAATACGCGCACATTCGGCGAAATCGACCTCCACAATGGCTGATGCTTCCACCATGCCAGCCGCCCATGCAGGCGCATCGCGACCGGACAGTCGATTAACGGCGTCACGGAAGAAATCTACCCATCGCGTTCCATCCTGACGAAGGCCGCTCCCGGTTGTGTTGAAGATCATGATGTAGCCTGTGACCATTTCCGGCGATAACAGCTGAACGTTCGCCATCTCTCCCGTCAGATCGTCGACACGATTCGGGACCGTCCCTGCGACGTTACGCAGGAGCGATTTCAGGCTGATTCCGAGACGCACCCTGCCCTGGCGGGGCCAAACTACATCCCAATTCTTTGAGCGCCCTATACCCGGGACGGGAAGCTCCGTATCGGCCCCGACAATGCCGCGCTCAGCAAGTTGCTCGACACACATGTGTGCCAGCTTTTCCAACCGTTTGGGAGACTGGTTTTTCCGCTCAACGACGGCAATCCGGTACAAGTCTTCAACAGCGTCCTGCAAGGAGATCATAACCCAAGGCGCGCCATTGCCATTGAGTAATACTTGGGCTCGATCTCTATTCCAATGCTATTTCGTCCGCACTGGCGGGCAGCCATTTGCGTGGATGCTGTGCCGGTGAACGGGTCGAGAACTGTATCGCCAACAAAACTGAACATCCTCACCAAGCGCTCCGCCAGTTCTACCGGGAATGGAGCCGGATGGTCTCGCGTCGAAGCACCAGGAACATCATTCCATATCTGCCGGAACCATCGGTCATGCTCTTCAGCTGATATGACACTGAGGAGGCGTGCGGCTGCGGTAGGGCTGCGGTAACCTCCGGGCTTGCGTAGCATGAGGACGAACTCAATGTCGTTCTTGACGATGCCGTTGGGCTCAAAGGGCTTACCCAGGTAAGAGCTGCGGCGTCTTGCTTCGGTGGTCAGGTTACTAATCTTGTGCCATATGATCGGCGCGAGATTGTCGAAACCGATGTCGCAGGATTGGACCTGAATGGATGCGTGGAGCGGAATCACCGTATGCCTGCCGCCGTTCCTTCTCCGGGAGAGGCACACATCACCGACTATGCAGACCAACCTCCCGCCCGGTACTAGAGCATCGTAGCATCGCTGCCAGACATTATTGAGGCTGTCCAAGAAAGCGCCATAGTCGTGGAACCGCCCCAGTTGCCCGTCACTTTCAGGATACTTCTTGAGCGTCCAGTAAGGAGGGGACGTCAGGACGAGATGGACGGATGACGAAGGCAGCTGAACTTTCCTAGCGTCACCTAAGATGACCTCGTGTGTCGTCTCCAGGGTCGCGACCTGGTCGCGTATCCGTGAAATGGCAGACGAATCTTTGGCGATAGCGGGGATGGCACGTAGATCCGATAGATCTACATCTCCAATTTCGGTCGTGATGGCAGACTCCAACGTTGCAGACTCAGTGATCATCAGGCGCAATCCTTTCTTGCTGTGAGTTCGGCGTACGGGAGCCTCTTGTCCGCAAGGAGGGCCCGAAAGCCCAATCCTTCAATTCGACCTCACGCCAATGCGTAGCCGATGCCTGCTAGTCCTAATGCTATCGTGGGCGTAACAAAACGACAAGGGGTTGTTGTACGGCTGCCGCACCTGTGCTAGGCTCCGAATCAGTTGAATGGAGGAGTTAAGACGTGAAAGACACGAATGAAGGAAAGCCAGCGATTGGAATAGTCAACACTCAGTTCAAGGCTGGTGATATCTGCACAGACTCAGGACATTTTGAGTCCTTTTGCCATAAGGCGAGAGTCGAAGTGAACAAAGGGGACAAATTCCCACCCTGTCCCCAATGCATGACCTTAGGACAGCATGTAACTTGGAAGAGGATTAGCCAAGCTGGATAGAACGCTTGAGTTAATGCGGGTCTGTTGGGCGAGTCTATTCTCCAGCATCCTCCAGCCTTGCCCATATCCGCAAGAATGATGCTACCTGACCCTCAATGCCTAATTCAAAGTCTTGGGCTGTGCGCACTGGGAGTGGCACTTCTTTGCGGCGCACGTCCCAGATGCCGATGTTCCACGAGTTCGACCAATCTGGGCTCTGACTACGGCCCCTGTCCATGAAGTAGAGAATTATTTGCTTAGCCTGTCGGCCAGGCCTCATGTTCTTGAACCACAGATGCAATACCTGAGCGTCCCGTCCAGCGCGTATCCCGACCTCCGGCCTGACCCTTACTTCGAGACCGTTGATATCAATAACAACAGGCGGGGCAACGAATAACTCACCTGCACGGCCCTTCCAGTAGTCACCGTATGCCTCACCAAGCTCTAGATACGGCTGTTGCTTCCGTCCATCTTGCAAATTGGAGACGAAGCTGGGGAGTCTGTCCTCGAAGTCTCGTATATCACTCGACGATAGGTGAGTCCTCCGAAGCTGGTCGTGGAATAACCCATAGAAGTTATGCCTACGAAACATCTCGGGACTCGCCAGTTGTTCGCGGACCTGACGGACGACCTTGACCTGACCTGCCGGCCTGGCCTCGTAGAAGTTTGCGAACTGCGAAAGCGCTACTCTAGGCATTCCGAACAGCTCCTTTTCCGAAGATGCGACCCCGTTTTGTAAGGGTTTCACCCTATTATATGAGGGGTGAAGTCCGATGATGCAAGGGTCAGAACCTTCCGGCCGTACACGACATCCTCAACGTACAGATCCTTACAGCCTCGACAGGGAATGGCGGTGCCGTCAAAATTGGCGTGCGAGGTCTCCGACCAAGCTACGCCGTCGCATATGCGACGATATATGTCGTCCTTTTCAAACCAGAAATGGGTAATCGGGCCGGATTCTCTTGCCGACCAAAGGAGAATTTCTTTGAGCGGGCTTGCTGCCAAACCGCGAACTCCCCCCTTTACTCTAAACTCGTTTTAGGCAGCTTTTCCATCTTCGGCGACCAGGTCATCGTACCGGAGCCGTTTGCCGACCATGCCATAGGCCAGCATCGCCATCTGCGTAAGTGTGTCGAAGGCCCGCACGTTCGCACGCCCGGCGAACTCTTTTACGTATCGGTGAAGGTGCTTGAAGCTCATCTTGTGGTAGGTCCCCATATAGCCCCGCTTCAGCATGGCCCAGAAGCTCTCCATGCCGCTGCTGTGACTTTGTCGGGCCTCCCGGCGACAGCCTCATGAGTCGCGCCTAACTCCCCTCCGAACTGGAAGAAGTCGAAAACCTTCATTCGCCGGACACAATAGACACAGAAACCTGAGATACTCGTGGGCGCTCGATTTGGGTTCGTTCAAGCGAGTTCGGATTGCTAGACAGTAGCGTGCCCCACAACAGCCTACCGGAGAGGTTGGGGCCGCTGGGAACGGGCGTGGCGCGCAACCCAGGAACGGGACCCTGCTACCCCGTCCGGATCTAAGCTGGCCCAACCCGGACGATCAAGTGGGCCTAGTAAGATTGAATTGCGAACCTTTAGGTGGGAGGTCTCGATATGAGGAAGGGGTCAGTCAACGCCTCATACACACTCACGAGCCTCCGGACCTGTTGCCCAATACAATCGACTCGACGGCCGGTTTGCCCGCTGTGTCAGGGAGCGAAAGCGCCGGGCAGGACTACCGGAACGTGAGCACTTCGGCAGGGTTGGAGACCAGGATGTCGTGGACGCCCTCAGGAGTGAAGCCCCTGTACAGCATCCTGGGAGCAATGTGGTCCAGTATGTACGAGTAGCCGTGGCCGCCGTACTTCTCCAGACGGTGCTTCGTGCATATATCCTGCGCCACGACCACTTTGCGAGCGTAGCCTTCGGACGATATCCAGGCGATGCGCTCAAGGCGCTGGTCGTCGCTCGGCATGTCGATGTTCAGGTTCTTGGAGTAGTACGACCCTACCCAGCCGAACAGGTCCCACTCCATGTAGCAGCCCGACTCAGCGATCTGTTTGAGCGTACCGCGTTCGAAGACCGTCCTGTCGAGGTGGCCCATGATCGTATGCGACAGATCGGCCCCGGCCCGATCGAGGATATCGATGATCTCAAGTGGCGCCGTCTCGTCCCTGCCGGGATGTATGAGTAGCGGTGCGCCGGTCATGCGCTGTGCGCGCGCCGATGCCTTCAGCACCTTCCGTTCGTTGTCCGTCAGGGGCCAGTCGCAGCCGACCTCGCCTATGATGCCGGATCTTATACCAGTCCCCTCGGCCCCTTCGGTGATGTCCCCTACTATCAGGTCGACGATATCGTCCTCTGTCAGGTCGTCCATCCCCGGCGGGTGATGCGTGTTCACATAGTATGAAGCGCCCATCACGATATTCACGCCCGTGGCGTTGGAGACCCTGGCAAGGCCAATCGGGTCGCGGCCTATTCCGATGCTCGACGCCTCGACCAGCGTGCCCCCGCCATACTGCTTGAACAGCCCAACCTCTTCGATGGCCGTCTGGACGTCCTCAAGCCGCCCATTGTCTCGGTTCGCCTTTAACCGGTGCCGTACACTGCCGAGCATCTCCTGGGAGACCGGCTTCTCAAAGAAGGCCTGGTCGCTCGCGCTTGGGAACCACGTTTTGACCCAGGAGCCGTCGAATAGGATGTGCTCGTGGGTAAGCGTCCTGCCAAGTTGACCGGGATCGACCGGCCCGAGTACGGTCTGCACCCTCCCGGACAGGTCATTGCTGGTCATGGTTGCCCCCTACTCTCTGTTGGGCGACCGGATGTCGCCGGGGCGCAGGGAGGACCCCCTGAGACCCCAAAGCGTTGCTGCTGGATGTCGTGGGGGCGCATGGACCCCCCTTGCAAGCGCACGGAGCATGTTTGCAAATCGTTTGCATGGGCCTGTGTTTTCTGTCCAAACCTACTCATACCTCTAACCCCACGAGGGTCTTACCAATTGAACCACTTATGAGCTTGTTTGTCTAAGTAGAGCGCCAGACGAGGGAAGTGCAAAACTCGTCAGGGGGCCTAAGCCCGAATCCACCGAAGGAGGGCCTTGGGGACAGCCCTTGAAGAAGCGAGAGGGTGCCCCCATGAATCTGGGATAATGGTTTTGTAACAGCAAACCGGCCCCAGAACAAGGAGCACCCAATAGATGCTACCACGCAACCACCCCGACCGCATTCGTGTCTCTTTCGACGACCACCGGCTGGTGGCCAATGCCGGGCTGCTCCTTCCGGCCACCCTCGCCCATCACCTGGGCCTGCGGGAACTCGTCGACCATCACCTCGACCTGGGCGTCGCGCCGGGGCGGGCCAACACGGGGGACAAGATGCTGACGCTGGTCGCTTCCGCGCTGGCGGGCGGCGACTGCATCGACGACGCCGATACGCTGCGCGCCGGTGGGACGGCCCGCATCCTGGGCGGCACGATCAAGGCGCCATCCACCCTGGGCACCTTCCTGCGCAGTTTTCGCTGGGGCCACGTCCGTCAACTGGACCGGGTGAGCCGGGAGTTGCTGGCACGCGCCTGGCAGGCCGGCGCCGGACCCGGCGACTCGCCCCTGACCATCGACCTGGACTCAACCATCTGCGAGACCTACGGACTGGCCAAGGAAGGGGCACGCCACCACGGCTATACCGGCAAGCGGGGCTATCACCCGCTGCTGGCTGTCGCCGCCGGAACCGGCGACGTGCTGATGTGCCGGCTGCGCGAGGGCCGGGCCAACACCGCTCGTGGCGCCGCCCACTTCCTGCGTGAAACTGGGGCGGGTGCGCTACGGAGGGGCCAGCGGGCAACTCACGGTGCGGGCCGACAGCGGCTTCTACACCCATAGCGTGGTATCCGTCTGCTGCAAGCTGGACGTGCGCTTCTCCATCACCATCCGCCAGCACAAAAGCCTGCGGAACCTGATCGAGGCCATACCCGAGGCGGACTGGACGCCCATCCCATACTGGATGGACGGCGCCGCCGATGTGGCCGAGACCACCTGCACCCCCTTCCAGAGTGAGCCCGACGCCGCACCGGTGCGGCTCATTGTCCGGCGGGTGAAGCCCACTCCCGGTTCCCAACTGGCCCTCTTCGCCACCTACAGCTATCACGGCTTCATCACCGACCGGGACGGGGAAACCCTGGAACTGGAGGCCGACCACCGCCGCCATGCCGAGGTCGAGAACGCCATTCGAGACCTGAAGTACGGCGTGGGGCTGAACCACATGCCGTCGGGCCGTTTCGCCGCCAACGCCGCTTGGCTGGCGATACAGGTGATGGCGCATAACCTGGCCCGTTGGACAGCGCGGACCGGTCTGGGTGAGCAGGTGGTGACCACCAAGACCCTCCGGCGGCGGTTCTTCTCCCTCGCCGGACGAATCACCCGCTCGGCCCGCCGCCTCACCCTGCATCTTCCCCAGCGCTGGCCCTGGGAAACCCAATTCAGTCGCGCCCTGGCCCGACTGCGAGCCATTCCACTCCCGGCCTGACGGCGCCGTCGGCGACCGAGCTACCCACCGCACAACCGAAGGTCCCCGCAAACTCGCGCCACCCTGGTCCGCGAGAGTTCCCTCCTGTGTATTCTCTCACCATCCCGCGCATCGCAGTCCCCGCAGACGGCCATAGGGACCCTGTGCGGCAACTGAAGACCGTCCGCCGCCCTCCCATCTACCCCAATGGAGCCCAGGCCATCTCGCCTGCAGCTCCCTCACCCCCTTCCGCTGTCCTCACGCCGTCCATCGGTGGATTCGGGCTAAGTGGATGGTAGGTGGTACCGTCTTCGAGATGTGGCTGGGCCTGTGAACCTACCGGAGCCCTCGGCTCAACTATTATGGTGCCGTAGGGCTGAGGGGCGCAAGACGCTCCATCAGGATTGGGTTTCACCAGTCTCGCCGGGAGGAGCTCAGCTAACTCCAAGGGGGTGAATGGCGTGGCAAGGTTCAGGCCAAGATGTGGGTGGAAGCTGTCGCCTCGAATCCGGGAAGGCGGGTGTAGTCGCCGGTCGGTCGCCCTCGCGGCCCCGACCTTAGTCGCCGGTGTTGTCATTGCCTATCGGCTTGTACGTAACGGGGATGAAGTGCAGGACGGCAACCACTATGAAGGCCAGTGCGGTCAGATAAGCGCCTATCCCGAAAAGCAGCGCTATGCCGGCTTCCCGCGCTTCTGCCGAGTCGGTTGCCTGGGCGATGTACGCCATCGCGAGGATGGTCACCACCAGCCCAGCGATACCCACGATGATGGGCACCACCCGGGGCAGGACCACTGACGCCAGGCTCAACCCAGCCTACTGCCCCTTAACGTGAGTCGAGAGTTCCGTTCGGCGGGAGCTATTCGCCGATCCTCGCGTTCCGGGAACCCTAGCGCCTCAGTGTGGCTACGGCGGCGGCCAGGAGCGCTACTGAGTACACGGCGAGGGCGGCCAGGTTGGACCATAGCGCGGTTAGGTCGGTGCCGCGCAGCATGATCTCGCGAAGGGCATCGACGGCGTATGTGAGAGGAAGCACGACCGAAAGCCACTCGAAGAGCTCGGGCATCTGCTCGACGGGAATTATCACTCCGGACAGGAATATCTGCGGCGCGAGAACGATGGGGATGAACTGGACCACTTGGAACTCGTTGTTGGCAAAGCTGGATATGAATATGCCCAGGCTGACGGCGACGGTGACCACCAGGAAGAGTATCGCTCCGATCTCCCAGAGGGTTCCGACGTATTCGATGCGGAGGGCGAAGATGGTGAATACAAGGATGACAACCGTCTGCACGATGGCGAAGATGAGGAAGCCGATCATGTAGCCGAGCATGATGTCGAAGCTGCCCACGAGCGTGGTCTGGAGGCGTTCGAGCGTTCCCTGCGCGCGCTCCCGCAGGAATCCGACGCCGGTCAGGATAAAGGTGAAGAACATCACGAATACCGCGAGCAGGCCGGGAGCGACACGGTCGAGCACGGCTCGCTGCTCGTACAGGCTGAAGCCGACGAGCGACATGACTATGAGCGGGCCCACGATGAGAAGCCCGATGGAGCGTTTGTCGCGCAGTATCTGACGGATGATCCGCTCGGTGATGGCGAGTACTCTGTCGGTCGACATCAGTCGTTCGACCTGCGGAGAAAGTGCATGAACGCGTCCTCGAGGGTTGCGTCGGGTTGTCCGGTCGCCGCGCGGAGCGCCGAAGGAGTATCGAGGGCGATCACTCTCCCGTCTCTGAGGAACGCGAGGCGGTCGCAGTGGGCGGCGTCATCCATCGTGTGACTCGAAATCATGATGGTCGCGCCCGACTCGGCCATCCGCCTGAAGCGTTCCCAGAAGACGGCCCGGACATCGGGGTCGAGTCCGACCGTGGGCTCGTCGAGAATCAACAGACCCGGACGGTGGACGAGTGCTATCGCGAGGCTGACCCGCTGTCGCATGCCCCCACTGAGTTTGAGAATCGGGTCGGAGCTTCGTGGACCCAGGTCGACCAGGGAGATCGCTTCTTCGACTGATCGGGCACGTGACTGGCGGTCCGACATGCCGTACATCCTCGCGAAGAAGTCGACGTTTTCCCTCACCGACAGCTCCAGATAGAGTGCGCTGACCTGGGGCATGTAGCCGACCATTGCCGCCTGACGGGGTGATGGGGACTCGCCGTGAATGGTGATTGTCCCGCCGTCGCTGCGGAGCAGGCCGACCATCACCCTCATGAGAGTCGTCTTGCCGGAGCCGTTGGCTCCGAGCACCCCGAATATCTCCCCTTCCGACACGGAAAATGAGAGGCCGTTCAATACCTGGATTGTGCCGTAGCTGAACGTGAGGTCGCTAGCTTCGACTACGGCGGCGGCTTGCGTCATGGGAGTGTGGGTGCCCTACTGAGTGTGCCGCACAAATGTCACATGCTTGGTGCGCAAAGGTATCACAGCTCATATGCCTATGCACGTGCCGCGCATTCCGACGGCGCTGGTTTCCCAAGAGCTGCATTACCGTGTCGCCGCACCCTGTGAGTATTCACTTCGGTACGGGCACCGGGACAGACGAGGACAACTCTCACTCCCGACTCGATACCCTACCGACGCTGCATCCCCATCCGGAATCTGTATCAGTTTAGTCGGTAGGGTGGTTGAGTCGGAGCTATGCTCACGCCCCGGGTCATGGACTCCCGCTTTCGCGGGAGTGACGAGTGGGATGTAAGACCATCCTCAAAAAATGACCTACCGACTAAACTGGTACAGGCTCCCCCATCCGTCGCTCCTTTATTCCTTTTGGCTTCGCTGGTACCATGTTGCCCCGATTGCCAGACCTGTAAGGAGTAGCCGATGACCGAGTCGACCGACCTGCTGAATATCCGTCCACTGCGGCGGCGTTTGAAGGAGGGCAAGGAGGCGCTCGGCATGTGGCTGGGGATAACCGACCCCTTGGCCGTGGAGGCCATCGCCGCGGACTGCGACTTGGACTGGATACTCCTCGATATGGAGCACGGCGGCGCGGGCTGGGAAGACCTCAAGATGGTGATGCTGGGCTGGAAGTGGTCGGATGTCCCGCTGTTCATCCGTCCCCCGTCGCACGATCAGAAGTTCCTGATGGCGGCGCTCGACCTTGGGGTGAGCGGGTTCGTCGTGCCGTTCGTCAATTCGCCGGAGGACGCGAGGCGGGTCGCGGAGGCCTGCCGGTACCCGCCGATGGGCATTCGAGGCAGCGCGCCTCGTCGCGTCAGCCGGCACTACACGTTGACCGACGAGTACAAGGCCAGCGCCGACGATGATGTGTTCGTGATGGTGCAGATCGAGCATAAGAAGGCCGTGGAGAGCGTCGAGGAGATCGCCGCTGTGCCAGGCATAGACGCGCTCTTCATCGGTCCAGGCGACCTGAGCTACTCGTACGGCCTGCCCTTCCAGTTCGACAACCCGACCATCGTGAACGCGGTCCAGAAGGTCGTGGACACGGGCAGGGCCAAGGGCCTCCCGGTCGCCATGGCGGTCGACAGCACGCCGGAAGAGGTGCTGCAGCGCATCGAGCAGGGCATCCAGCTTGTCACGGTGGGCCTCGACTGGATGTTCATGCGCAACGCCATCAAGGAGCAGACGGCCGCGGTGCGGGCGCTGCTGTAGCGGCCCTTCTCCGCTCATGACCGTGGGCCTCCGCACAGTCACGCTTGCTGTATAATTCGACCTGCCATGCCGAACACGCTCCACTATGGTGACAACCTCCCGGTACTACGGGACTATCTTGCCGACGAGTCGGTGGACCTCATCTACCTCGATCCGCCCTTCAACTCCAATGCCTCCTACAACGTCCTGTTCAAAGAGCAGTCCGGCGAGCGGTCCGCAGCGCAGATAACCGCCTTTGAGGACACGTGGCGCTGGGGATGGGAGTCGGAGACCGCATATGGGGAAGTGGTCAGGGCAGGACCGCAGCCGCTCAGCAGAATAGTCCAGGCCATATTTGAGTTTCTGGGGCGGAACGACATGATGGCCTACCTGGTGATGATGGCGCTGAGGATGATTGAGTTGCGCCGCGTCCTCAAGCCTACGAGTAGCATCTACCTGCATTGCGACCCGACTGCGAGCCACTACCTCAAGCTGCTGATGGACGCGACGTTCGGAGCCAAGAATATCCTGAACGAGATCATTTGGTATTACCGTGGGGCAGGAATTCCCAAGGGATCCCGCGCAAGACGTCACGACGTCATCTTGTGGTATGCAAAGGAGACCGAACGCCACTACTTCAACCCCGATCCTATTCGACAGCCTTATGCAGAGGCAACTGTAGAACGGTTCGACCATTACATAGGAAATATTCGTGGTGATCGCGACTATGGACGGCAGCAGCTCAATCCAATGGGCAAACACCCGGATGACGTCTTAGCCCACATACAGCCGATCGCGCCTTCGGCAAAGGAACGGCTCGGCTATCCCACACAGAAGCCCGAACCGCTCCTGGAGAATCTCATTAGTTCGGGGAGTAAAGAGGGTGACGTGGTGCTTGACCCCTTCTGCGGGTGCGGGACCGCGGTCGCAGCCGCCGAACGCCTAAACCGTAGGTGGATTGGCATTGATATCACGCATCTTGCCGTAACCTTGATACGCCACCGGCTGCGTGACGCCTTCGGCGACAACCTGCAGCCTTACGACGTGATGGGAGAACCACAAGACGTGGCAAGCGCTGCTGCCCTTGCGCGTGAAGATCGTTACCAGTTCGAATGGTGGGCGCTGGGACTCGTGGATGCGAGACCAGCCCAGGACAAGCGTAAGGGGGCCGACTCGGGCATAGACGGTTACATTAATTTCTTTGACGACAGCCGAAAGGCCAAGCGTGTCATCGTGCAGGTCAAAAGCGGCAACGTGGGCGTGTCCCAGATCAGGGACTTGAAAGGTGTGCTTGAAAGAGAAAACGCTCCTATCGGTGTGTTCATCACCCTGAAGGACCCGACAGGCCCGATGCTCCGCGAGGCAATCTCAGCGGGAGTCTATGAACCGCAACTCTACCCCGAGCATCAGTTCCCCCGTATGCAGATCATCACCATCGAAGAGCTCTTGGGCGGCCAGGAGGCCCAGTACCCGCGCTTCGCGCCCGAAGCGACGTATCGACGCTCGCCGCGACGACACAGCGATGGCCGCCAAACGAGCATCAGCGACATAACCGGTTAGCGCTCCCCCTCTGCATCTCTCCCTCTGGGACGAAAGAACCACGTGCCAAGCGCACGATACCGAAATCCCAGCAAGCGCGATTGACAGCCCTACCAGCGTACCCTACGCTTGAGTTCCCAGTCACAGCCCCACGTCGCCGGGAGAGTACGAGATGGAAGACCGGCTCGGCGTCCTGAGCGTCGAGGCGCAGAGTAGACCCGTTGCTCGTGAAGAGGGTGTGTGTCCCGTCGACTTTATTGAAGTAGTCGCGGGGAATTAGCCACTTCCGGCATCAGCGCTGCAGAAGGAAAGGCCCCTTCAACACGCTCGGACGAACAAGAACAAAGGAGGACGGAATGTCCAAGAAGCACGAGATCATCTTCGAGACGGACGGACGGCACTCGAGCGTCTACCTGTACGAGCCGCCGATGGGTATCCGGCAGTACGTCGAGCCCATCGACGAGGTGCTCGACCTGGGAGTGGACACGATCAGCTACGTCGTAGGGGACTGCGCGGTCCTGCTGTACGACACGAAGGTCGGGGAGATCTGGGGTCACAACTACGACCTCATCAACCACGAGGTGTGGTACAAGGCCGCATTCAACTGTCAGATGATTATCGAGAGCGGCCACGATCCGCTTCAGGTCGTCTGCGACCACGCCCACGAGCGCGGGTTCAATTTCCTTGCGCACCTGCTGCTTAACATGGCCTACACGCCTCCGAGCCGCGTCACAAACGGTCGCGTCGCCACCTACAACACCCTCCACCCGGAGTGGATCGTGGGCGAGGAACCGGATTACCCCGAGGCCGTTCACGACAACCCCAATCGGATGTCCTACGCGGTACCGGAGATTCGCGAGAACCGGCTGGCAATCGTCCGGGAGCTGGTGACCGACTATCCGACGGACGGCATCGACCTGAACTTCAACACCTACATGCCGCTGATCGCCCGCCGCGAGGTGGAAGAGCACACGGAGACGATTACCGAGTGGATGCGGGATGTCCGCCGAGCGGCCGACGCGGCGGCGGAGGCGCAGGGCCGTAGCAAGCGCGTAGTCGTTCGCATGGCCGCCACCGTGGAAGGCAACAAGAAGATGGGGCAAGACATCGAGACGTGGGTAGGCGAGGGACTGGTGGACACGATTGTCGCCATGCCTGTCGGCGGGGACTTCTCCAGCGAGACGTCCCGGCTGCGAGAGCTGGTAGAGGTGGCCGAAGGGAACGGCGTACCCGTGCTCGCGGGCATGGACTCCGTAGGCACCGACCAGACACGGCTGACGCATAGGGCGGCGACGGTCAACGCCTACGACGCCGGAGTGAAAGGCGTCATGTATCACCGGTACTACCCGCCCCCGCACCGCTATCCGTACAACACCGAGGACACCGACCGCATGAGGCTGGCGGCCTACCCCGATCTCCTGGCCCACAAGGACAAGACGTTCTACGTCGGGCCCGGCTTCGACCGCCGCGACGCCATTTCGTTCGGACTCACGGACCAGCTCCCGCACGAGCTTACGGCAGGCGAGCAAGGCCCGGACATCAATATCGACGTGTCCGACGACATCGCCGCGAAGTCTGAGGCGGGCGAGCTGTGGCGGTGCGAGCTCCGCATCATGCTCCATGAGCTGGTGCACCACGACGAGTACAGGGTCTACTGGAACGGCGAGGAGGTGCCGGAGAGCAAGATACGCAAGGCGGACTGGGTGTTCCAGATGCGTCCGAGCGCGGGCGTGCGGGGCTACCGACTGCACATCGACCTGCGAAACGTCTCCCTGCCGATCAAGGGGACGAACACCGTGCGCGTCGATCTCATCACGAAGGACGAGCAACTCGTCGATCCGGTCAGCATCCACGACATCGACATCGTGGTCGAGTACCTGCCGCACCGGAACGCGCTGCGGGACGACGAGTCGTACGCGGGGGCGTCGATACCGTTCACGCCGTAGAATTGAAATCGCAGGAACAAACTTGGCGATAACATGAACTACCTTTATGATAGCTTGGGTAGGTCTTACCGGGCTGATCGTGACGGTTGTAGGGTTGGGGATCGCGATCTGGCAGGTCATCGGTGCGCGGAGGGCAGCCGAAGCGGCAGAAGACGCAGCATCGGCCGCTGAGAACGCAAGCGTTGAAACGCGGGACGCGATTCATAGTGTTTTAGTAGTCTCCGATCTTGAACGGGTTATCGGGTACGTCCAGCAGATCAAGAGCTTTCATAGGGATCAGAAGTGGGACATTTGCTTGAACATGTACCAGCTTCTGCGGTCATCTCTAGCGGATATTCGAGCCCGGCTACCTCATCCGGTGGCACAAGATAGACTTACCTTGCGAAAGGCTATTGACCAAGTAAGGGCTATTGAAGACAACGTCGACACAGCCATTCGCATAGGTTCCAACCCTGCGGCCTCGGAGAATTTCAATGGCGTTTTGAACGAAATCCAAGCTGAACTCGAAGGAATTGTCAGTAGTGCTCAGATACTGGAAAGCGAGGTGAGTACACAATGAGGAAGATTGAGGAGATTCTCGAAAGGCTGCATCAGCTCTCAAGTGAAGGGAAAATCGCGTGGGCACCTACCGCCGATCCAAGGAAGTTTTCGGCCGTCTTAGGCAACTCGTCGGCTGTCGTTTCCAAGGACGCTTCCAATTGTCGCTTCAAACTACTGAATAGTTCCGGTGATGATATTGACAGCCTGAGTTCGAGACAATTTGACCACTTAATTATCGAGCAACTCTGGGACTTGGCTCGCCGACGGGCCCTGAATATAGACGCCGAACTCGATAACGTCCTAGTTGAACTAAACCAGCTTTAGCTCACGCCGCCCCTCGAATGCAACTCAAGATCACCGAACAGCAGAACAAGGGCCTGTTCGCCGACTGCACGTTGGAGGAGCACGAGCGGCGCATCGCGCGGCTCCGGGAGGAGATGGACCGCGAGGGCGTGGACGGGCTGTACCTGACGCAGGAGACGAACGTCCGGTACGCCTCGGCTATGCTCGATGTGGCGTGGGTGATCCACGCCTACTTCTACACGGTCTTCATCCCGCGTGACGATGCCCTGCCGTTGGCGCTGTTCGTGCCCAACGGAGGCCAGATCCAGACCCAGGCAAGCTGGATCGACACGGTCGTCCGCTGGGACTTCCCGCCCGGCTTCTACATGGGCAGGGTCGGAGACTCGCTGATCGAGTCGTTCGCCGAGTGGCTGCGGAAGCTGGGACTCGAAAAGTCGACGATCGCAACCGAGATGAGCGCTCACTTCCGTCTAGGCCTCTCCGTCGACGTGCTCGACGGCCTGCGAGATGCCCTTCCGGACGTGACGTGGCAGGACTGCGGCCCAGTAGTGTGGCCCGTGCGGTCGATCAAGTCGGACGAGGAGGTGCGGCGTCTGCGTGAGTCGGTCAGGATATCGTGTCTCGGCATCGAGGCGGGGTTCGAGGAGCTCCGAGAGGGCATGTCGGAGCGGGATCTTGTGAACGTGATGTGCGCCAAGATGTTCGAGGAAGGGGGCAGCGAGATCAAGTTCACCTCGCTGTACGCCGGGCCTGACCGCGCGCTCTGGGCCGACGCGACGCCACGCCGCGAGATGAAAATCAATCCCGGAAGCCTGATCCAGTTCGACGGCGGCTGCACGTATGACGGGTACTACACCGACATCAAGCGCTTCGCCAGCCTGGGCGAGCCGACCGAAGACCAGCGCCGGTTCTACGACATCGCCCGGGAGGCGGAGCAGGCCGCCATCGACGCCGTCAGGCCGGGTGTGACCTACGGAGAGGTGTATGAGGCGTCACAGCAGGCCATCCGCGACGCCGGATACCCGGAGTTCGTGGAGCAGGCCCAGTCGTTTCGGTGGACGAGCATCGGCCACAACATCGGGCTCGACCTCCACGAGATGCCGGGCATCGCCAAGGACAACGCCGCGGTGCTCCAGCCCAATCAGGTAATCTGCGTCGAGCCGTTCTTCTTCCACGACGGCGGCTTTCCGGTCTGGACCGTCCCGAACAAGTACGGATGCGAGGACCAGGTGCTCGTCACGGAGACGGGTCACGAGGTGCTCTCGTCGGACGATCTGGTGAGCCGGGATATCTGGGTCGTGTGAGGGGGCTACACCAGCCGGCTGCCGCGCTCCCGAAAGGGCACGTCTTGTTGAACACCATATACACCATCGGCCATAGCATCCACGATTGGGAGACCTTTCTCGGTCTGCTTTCTATGCATGAGATCGAGGTCGTCGTGGATACCAGGAGTGCTCCCGTCAGCAGGCGAGCGGCGTTCGCCAACAAGCGCACGATGCCGGCGCTCCTGGAACAAGCTGGCATGTCCTACGTCTACCTCGGCGATGCGCTGGGCGGCAAGCCGTCCGACGACGATCTCTACGGCGAGGACGGCAAGCCGGACTATCGCAAGATGCGTTCACTGGAGAGCTTCCGGGCAGGGATTGACACCGTTCTCAAGCTTGCGGAGCGACAGACGGTCGTCCTGATGTGCTCGGAGGAAGACCCTTCGAAATGCCACCGCCACCTGCTTATCGAGCCTGCGATGCTTCAGCGCGGCGTTGGGCTGATGCACATCCGGGGGGACGGATCGGTCCAGCACTCGGATAGCCTTTCGAACAACAAGGCGTTCGCAAGGCAGTCCCAGACGATGTTGGCTATCTGAAGGGCAGGGCAATCGCAATTCACTCAGAGTCAGCCTTGGGAGAGCCTCCCAACCCACCCCTCTGGACTCCGGCCTTCGCCGGAGTGACGATTTACCGTGTGCCTACCTACTCTAAATGCGATTGCCCTGATCTGAAGGATAAGACCTTCGCGGACTTTCTTTGATACACTGCTGTTACCACGAGACCGGGCAATCGCGGAGGCATGAACGAATGCTCTACCGGTCCTCCATACGGACATTAGGGGCAGCTACGCTGGCAGCGCTGCTTGCACTGGCCGTTTTCGCCTGCGCTCCGGGGCGAGACACTCCTTTGATTTCGTCCGAGGAGTTCGGCACTCCGACACCTGTGCCGACACCTACGGCGACCAGGCTCCCTGAAGAGTCGGTCGAGATCGCCGGACGGCGCACCAGCGACGCGCAGACGGCGCTCGACGTGGTGGGCAAAGACATCATCAAGATCGCCAACTGGAAAGAGGGCGGTCCGGCCATGCTCAACAATCTCCTCGGCTACTTCATGGTGTGGGGCTACGATTACACCGTCGAGCTTGTGGAGATGGAGCAGGCCGACTACCGGGACGCCATCGAGAAGGGCGAGGTGGACCTCGTGCTCTACGTCGACACCGCCGACGCCGACACGGCCACGTGGTTGAGCTCCGTCGTCGAAAGCGGAACGGTGATGGAGGGCGGCAAGCCGATCGCGGATAGCGAGACTGTCCGCATTGCAGTACACCCCACTATGTCGGAACGGGCGCCGGACCTGGTGAGATTTCTCGCAACCGCAAACTTGCCCGGCGAGGCCTTCGCGAAAATCGCCGGCATTGTCCGGTTCGGGCGTGTCGGCGTGACACCGGGAGCGGGAGCGTTCAAGTACCTGAAGGAGCAGAGCGCGGTCTGGAACACATGGGTCTCGGAGGAGGAGGCGTCGAATGTCCAGGCGGCCATCGATGCGAGCAAGACGTCGCTCCGCAACCGGACGTGCATTCCGCGCGGCGTCGAGGCCAACGACTGCGGGCGGAACTAGGTAGTGTGACATTTCCCGTCAGTCCCGCGCGAACATAACCAGTACAGTACCCGATCTGGATTCCCGCCTTCGCGGGAATGACGGATTGAGACGGAATACGGGACGAGATTTGGGGCATGTCGCCACTGCCCTGTGTTTCCTAGTTTCGAGCTAGTTGATAGCTGGAACGCTCTTCGACAGGCTCAGTTTTGAGTGTTGCGGCAGCCGTTTCCGTATTGGGCGACGGGATTCGGCTTTCGCGCGATTGACAGGTTTGTTTCGTTCGCATACCCTTGCAGCGAGTCGAGGAACCGGAGCGGCTCAAGGGGTTCTTTTTCCCGGTCAAAGGTAGGTCGCTCCGTATAGTTTGGAACACTTTGAGGGAGGTGAATCGTGAAAGTCCCAGTGGACATAACGGTCAATGGGCGCACGTACAGCGATGAGGTCGAGCCGCGACAGTTGCTCGTTCACTTCATACGCGAGAACGCCGCGCTCACAGGTACCAAGGTCGGGTGCGACACGAGTCAGTGCGGGTCTTGCACCGTCACGATGGACGGGGTCAGCGTCAAGTCGTGTACGACGCTGACGGTACAGGCTAACGGCTCGTCGATCACGACGATAGAAGGGCTGTCGGACGGTGTTGATCTACATCCCCTGCAGGAGGCCTTCTGGAATAATCATGGGCTCCAATGCGGGTTCTGCACTCCGGGAATGATCATGGCGGCGAGCGAGTTGCTGCGCATCAACCCGGACCCTTCGCGAGAAGAAATCCGGGAAGGGCTGGAGGGCAACCTCTGCCGATGCACCGGATATCAAAACATCGTGCTGGCCGTCGAAGACGCAGCACGAACGATGGGAGGCTAGACCATGACGACACGAATGTTCGGTTCAGGAATTCGTCGTCGTGAGGACCCCCGGCTCATTACGGGCCGCGCCTCGTACACGGACGACATCACGCTTCCGGGCATGGCGTACGCGGCGATTCTTCGGAGTCCTTACGCTCATGCGAACATCACAAGTATCGACCCGAGCGAGGCGAAGTGCCAGCCGGGCGTTATCGCCGTCTACACCGGCAAGGACATCGAGGGTCATCTGAACCCGATTCCCTGCGCGTGGCTCATCCCCGACTCCAACCTGATCACGCCGGACCATCCGGCCATAGCAAAGGACAAGGTGCGGTACGTGGGCGACGCCGTAGCGGTGGTGGTGGCCGAGAGCCGGTATCAGGCCGAGGACGCGCTCGAACACATCGACGTGGACTACGAGCCGCTCGACGCTACGATCAACCCAAAGGCGTCCACGCAAGACGGCGCGCCGCAGGTCCACGACGACGCGCCGAACAACATCGCGTTCAAGTGGACGGTCGCGGGCGGAGAGATCGACGAAGCGTTCGAGAAGGCGGACGTGGTCGTTCGGGACACGATCAACCTTCAGCGGCTGATCCCGAACGCCATGGAACCGCGCTCGGCAATCGCCCAATACGTCGCGCCGACCGGCAACCTTACATTGTGGGGGACGTCGCAGAACCCGCACATCGCGCGATTCCTCTCCTCGGTGGTGACCGGCGTCGGCGAGCACAAGGTCAGGGTGATCGCGCCGGAGGTCGGCGGCGGGTTCGGGAGCAAGATCCCCTACTATGCCGACGAGGCGATCACGTCGTTCTGCGCGATGCAGCTCGGCGTTCCCGTCAAGTGGACGGAGACGAGAAGCGAGAATTACCAGGCGACTATCCACGGCCGCGATCACGTCGAAGAGATCGAGATGGCGGCCACGAATGACGGCGAGATCCTGGGTCTACGGACTACGGTCTACGCCGGACTCGGCGCGTACCTGTCGACGGCGGCGCCCGGAGTCCCGACGATTCTTCACGGCCTGATGTACTCGGGCGCATACCACATCCCGGCCGTATACGGGGACATATATGGCGTATTCACGAACGCGACCCCCGTCGACGCCTATCGCGGGGCCGGAAGGCCGGAGGCGACGACACTGGTCGAGCGCCTGGTGGACCTGGTTGCCGCAGCGACGGGGATCGACCCGTTGGAGGTCCGGCGACGCAACCTGATCGAAGCGTTCGAGGAGAACCAAGACGTTTCGACCGGCATCACGTACGACAGCGGCAACTACGAGGTCGCTCTCGACAAGGCGGCCAACCACATCGGGTACGACGCTCTGCGCGAGAAGCAGGAAGCGATGCGAGCGGAGGGCCGGCACATTGGTATCGGCGTCTGCTCCTACGTGGAGATATGTGGGCTCGGCCCATCGCAGGTCGCGGGAGCGGTAGGCTTCCAGGGCGGTCTGTGGGAAAGCGCAATCGTGCGGTTCCACCCGACCGGCAAGGTGCACGTGATGATCGGCTCATCGCCGCACGGTCAGGGAGAGGAGACGACCTTCGCCCAGATTCTCGCGGGGGAGCTCGGCGTCCCTGTGGACGACGTGGACGTGATCCACGGCGACACGGACAATACGCCGATGGGCTGGGGCACGTACGGCAGCCGGACGACGGCGGTATCGGGCGCCGCGATAGCGATAGCCAGCCGCAAGATCAAGGACAAGGCAAAGACGCTGGCGGCCCACCTGCTGGAGGCGGACGCCGCCGACATCGAGTACGACGACGGCAAGTTCTTCGTCAAAGGCTCGCCGGACGAGCACAAGACGATCCAGGATATCGCGCTGATGGCAAACGTGGCGTGGGACATGCCGGAGGGCATGGAGCCGGGCCTCGAGGCGAGCGCGTTCTACGATCCTCCGAACTTCACGTTCCCGTTCGGGACTCACATCGCGGTCGTCGAGCTCGATCCGACGACGGGGCACATCGAGTTGAAGAAGTACGTCGCGGTGGACGATTGCGGCGTGCAGATCAACCCGATGATCGTCGAGGGGCAGGTACATGGTGGCGTCGTGCAGGGCACCGGGCCGGTGTTGTGGGAAGGCGCGGTGTACGACGAGGACGGCCAACTGCTTACAGGTTCGCTGCTCGACTACGCGATGCCACGGGCAGACAACTTCCCGAATATCGAGGTCCTGTCCACGACGACCGCGTCGCCGCACCACCCGCTTGGGGTGAAGGGCATCGGCGAGGCGGGGACCATCGCCTCGACTGCGGCGGTGTACAACGCGGCCATGGACGTGCTGAGGCCTCTGGGCGTCAACACCATAGACATGCCGCTGACGCCGGCAAAGGTCTGGCAGGCGATCAATCAAGCACAGAACGGAGGGTAGGCCATGTACGCATCGCAGACCGAATACCACCGAGCCGGCTCTGTACAAGAAGCCGTATCACTCCTCGCCGGGAATGAAGACGCAAAGGTGCTGGCGGGCGGGCACAGCCTGATCCCGCTGATGAAGCTCCGGCTGGCCTCTCCGGCGCTGCTGGTAGATATCGGCCACCTGGGAGAGCTCAGCAGCGGAGTGACGTGCAGCGACGGGACGATCACGATCTCTTCGCTGACGACCCACGCCACCATCGCCTCGTCGGGTATCCTGATGAGCGACTGCCCGATGCTGGCGGAGGCGGCGGGCATGATCGGGGACCCGGCCGTTCGCAATCGCGGCACGATCGGGGGCAACCTCGCCCACTCCGACCCGGCCTCAGACCTGCCGACGGTGCTCGCGGCGCTTGGCGCGAGCATCAACATCGTCGGGCCGGGGGGCTCCAGAAGCGAGTGCGTCTCCGGCTTCATCCATGGGCTGATGCAGAATAACCTCGCTTCCGACGAGATCATCACGAGCATCGAGGTCAGCGCCAAGCAGGCCAACCAGGGAATGGCGTATGCGAAGTTCTCGCACCCGGCATCCCGGTACGCCGTCGTGGGCGCTGCCGCATCGGTCACCGTAGAGGGTGGCACGGTCACTGCGGCCAGCGTTGCCGTTGGCGGCGTCGAGGCTGCTCCGACCATGGGCAGTTCCGTCGCGGCCTGTCTTGTCGGCAAGGAGCCGACGGACGCTGCGCTCGACGAGGCCGCCGCAGCCATCTGCAGCGACATCGGGGACGACGTGCTGAGCGACATCTTCGCCTCGGAGGACTACCGCAAGGCGATGGCCGTCGTGTACACGCGACGCGCCTTGGGCTGCGCGGTGGAGTGCGCGGGCTAGGCCGACGCTCGCACCGAACAAGGGCTTCAACAGGGGGGCGGGGGTAACCTCGCCCCCCGTATGTTTGAGCAGGCGACACGCAACCGGAGAGGAACCTTGACCCAGACCGATCTGAACGTGACCGTACCAACCTCGGTCGACGATCTCCAGAAGGCACTGCAGGAGAACCTGTACGTCGCAGACCGCAGCTTGGCGATATCCATCTACCTGGCGCTGAAGCTCAGGCGTCCGCTGTTCCTGGAGGGCGAGGCGGGCGTGGGCAAGACCGAGATCGCCAAGGTGCTCGCCGCGGCGCTCGATACCCGGCTTATTCGGCTGCAGTGCTACGAGGGCCTGGACGTCAACCAGGCGGTGTACGAGTGGAACTACTCGCGGCAACTCCTCGAGATTAGGATGCTGGAAGCATCCGACCGATTCAACGAAGGCGAGGCGGAGCAGGAGCTGTTCAGCGAGAAATTCCTGATAAAGCGCCCGCTGCTCCAGGCCATCGAATCGAGCGACGGCAAGCCGCCGGTGCTGCTCATCGACGAGCTCGACCGTGCGGACGAGGAGTTCGAGGGATTCCTGCTGGAGTTGCTCTCCGACTTTCAGATAACGATCCCTGAGATCGGCACGTTCCGCGCCGAGAATCCTCCTGTCGTCATTATCACGTCCAACCGGACGCGTGAGATCCACGACGCCCTGAAGCGACGCTGCCTGTACTATTGGATCGACTATCCGGACTTCCAAAAGGAGGTGCAGATCGTCACGAGCAAGGCCCCGGACGCTCCGAGGAAGCTGGCCGAGCAGGTCACGGCATTCGTGCAGGAGCTTCGCACGGCCGAGCTCTTCAAGGTGCCCGGCGTGGCGGAGACGCTCGACTGGACGGCGGCGCTCGTGGGTCTGGACCAGACCGAACTCGACCCCTCGGTGATCGACGACACCCTCGGCATCATGCTCAAGTACCGTGAGGACGTGGAGTCGGTGCGCGGGGAGCAGACTCGAGCGCTGTTGAATCAGGCAATGAACCGGGGCGCGCGACGTGGCGGCAGGCGTGGCTGACGCACAGGGCGGCCACATCCTCCATAATCTGCTGCTGTTCGGGCGGCTTCTCCGTCGCTTGGGTCTGGACGTCCACGTCGGGCGGATGCTCGACGCGGTGGCTGTCATCGACGACATCGGTCTCGCCAAGAAAGGCGACTTTCGCGCCACGCTCCGAACGCTACTCGTTCACCGGAAGGACGATTTAGCCCTGTTCGACGAGGCATTCGACGTCTTCTGGCGGCAGCCGAAGGACCCGCAGACGACGATGGACCTTCGGTCGATGGGTGAGCAGCGCCGGTTCCGTCAGCCGCAGGTCGGGCCTCCTCCGCCCGGCTCGTCTACGAACGGTAGTGACGGGGCGCAGGACGAGTCCGACGAGGACATAGACAGGATCGACCTGACCCGCACCTTCAGCGCGCGGGAGGTGCTGCGCAAGAAGAGCTTCGCGGACTACACGCCGGATGAGTTTGCTCGCGCCAGGGCGATGATCGAGGAGCTGCAGTGGAACCTGGGACGACGCCGAACCCGCCGCTGGGGACGCGGAGACGGCAGGCATCTCGATCTCAGACGGGCACTGAGAAGCAGCCTTCGATATGGTGGAGAGCCGATGGTACTCCCCACGAAGCGGCGAAAGACGACACCGCGCAGGCTGGTGCTGATCTGCGACGTGAGCGGCTCGATGGAGCGGTACACGCGGATACTCTTGCAGTTCATACACACGCTGTACGGCGGTCTGGACAACCGGGTGGAGGCGTTCCTGTTCGCCACGAGGCTGACCCGCGTGACGGGGCATCTCGACTATCGTGACATCGACCGCGTGGTGGGCGAGGTGTCGAAGGCGGTGCCCGACTGGTCGGGCGGGACGCGAATCGGCGACATTCTGAAGACGTTCAACTTCCAGTGGGCACGGCGCGTTCTGGGATGGGGGGCCGTGGTGCTAGTTATCTCAGACGGCTGGGATAGGGGCGAGCCAGACCTGTTCGGCCGGGAGATGGCCCGTCTTCAGCGAAGCAGCCACCGGCTCATATGGCTCAACCCTCTCGCGGGAGCCGAGAACTACGAGCCGCTGACGCGCGGTATGCGGGCGGCGATGCCTTATATCGACGACTTGCTGCCCATCCACAACCTGGCGAGCCTAGAAGACCTCGCGCGACACCTCAACACGCTGCCCGGCAACCGCCCGGAGAGGAGGCAGCACATCGCTCCGCCGGAGATAGAGGACGATGTACCGGCGCCTGCACGTGTCCGGGGATCATCGAGGCATAGGACTGCCAATCCGACGTTCAGGCACCCGCTGTGGGGACGGGACGGCTGAGGCTAGGCCGGCGCAGGCGCGAGCGTCTCGATGATCGGCGCTGCGCGGGTGAACTGCTCCTTGTCCCATGTTACAAGGGGAGAGTTCATAAGCAGGGCCAAGGCGACATACACGGCATCCGCGCCTCTGAGCCGCATACCTGCCGCGACAGATGCGCTGACATCAGCTAATTCCCTGTCGATAGGGATTAGTTGAAAGGCAGGCAACTCACTGATGACCGTGGAGGTCATTCGCCCCAGCTCTTCCCTTCTCGTGCGACGGGAGACGGCCCCAGCAATTTCCGCCAAGACGTGGCTAGGGCCGAGAATGGGAATGCCGGCATCCGCTTTCCGGGTTATCCAATCCCGGCTCGCCAAGTGTGTCGCCTCCGTCCGCATAAAATAGCTTACCCAAACGCTCGCATCGACGACGTACATCTACAACTCTCGTCGATCTTGCGAGACGGCATCTACTGCCGAGACACCGCTTGGCCAATACTTGGTCACGGTCTCGGCGATCCGGTCCATCTCGGCTAGGACTTCCCTAGTCCGGTATCTCGTCGTTTCGGGATCCTCTAGCGGTTCGAGCTTGGCCACGGGCCTTCCGCGATACGTTACGACGAAGGTCTCATTGCCATCGCGGACTCGACGGATGATGTCACTTGCCTGGGTTTTGAGTTCGCGTATGCCTACTTCGGTCATGGATCGCACCTTATTGTGGTCACTATAATGACTACACTATACCTCAAACCCCTCCGGTTGGCAAATCGGCGTTAGGGATCGCGGCGCATGAGGCTGTAGGTCTGGCCGGTGGGACCTTTGTCGGGCTGGGTGGCGAGGAAGAGGGTGAGGGGTACGACGTCGTCGGGGGTCTTGATCCACTCGCTGGGTTCCTGGAAGACGGAGCCGGGGCGATGGGCGTGCGTCCGGGCGACGCGTTCGGTGAGGACGGGGCCGGGGATGAGCTCGTTGACGCTGATGTTGTTCTGCCATAGCTCCTGGGCTAACACGCGCATGAGCATGGACAGTCCGGCTTTCGCGGACGCATAGGCCGACTCGCCCGGTCTGCCGCGATGTCCCATACCGGAGCCGATAGCGATGATCTTGCCCGCGCCTCGCTCTTTGAGGTGGGGTATAGCCGAGCGGGCGGTGTGGTAGGAGCCGATGAGGTTGACCCGCACGGTGTTCGTCCATTGCTCGGGGCTGCCGCTCTCGATGTCGTGGCTGTCGTCAAGGTTGCCACCCGCATTGATAACGACGATATCGACTCCGCCGAACTCACGGGCGGCGGTATCAAACGCGTGGACGACGGAGTCATAGTCCGTGACGTCGGCTTGGACGGAGATTGCGGTGCCGCCGCCGCGTTGGATGTCGGAGACGGTGCGGTCGATATCGGAACGGGTCCGGGCGACGCAGCATACGGCAGCGCCGCCGGCGGCATAGCCAATTGCGATGGCCTTGCCGATTCCCCTGCCCGCGCCTGTGACGAGGGCCACTTTGCCAGAGAGCTGGCCGTCGACGGGTGGCATCAGGGTCTCCGGGGGTGTGCTACGGGACGTCCATGGTGCGTAGGCGGTACTGCGCCAGGAAGAAGAACGCGAGCGCGACACCGACGGTCCCGACGATAGCGGCGGGGAACTCGATCACGCGATCTTCGAGAATTTCGAAGTTCTTGGCATCGATGCCGTGGAGGAGGGAGAGCGTGTAGCCGCGTACGCTGAGGTAGCGAACGCCGGTAAGGAACGAACTGAGAATGCCCTCCCAGACGAGCACATAGACCAGGCCGTACGCAAGTGCACGCGGGGTTATGAGTCCGGCCCAGGTGAAGATCGAGGCGTAGGCGGCCACACCCGCCAGGAGGGCGATTCCCACCGTGAAGACCGCACCGGCATCAGCGCCGACCAGCGCGGTCGCCACGACGCCGCTGGCGACCACCACGGGAGCGGTCAAGACGAAGGTGGCGACCAGCTTCGCGAGGGCGATGTGCACACGTGAGAGGGGCTTGAGAACGAGGTAGTAAAGCGTTCTGTCTTCGAGCTCGTTTCCGAAGGCGGCGGCGGCAACCGTCATGGTGACGATGGGCATGATGCCGCCGACTATCATGGCGTCGATCATCCCCTGAACGAACTCCTGGTTGTAGACGGCGTTCTCGGGGTCTTGCCACTTGACGAGAAGGACGATCAGCGTGGGCAGGGACGCGAGAAAGACGATCAGCAGGACGCGCCACCGACCGAGGAGCTGCCTGAGGGTTAGTCGAAAGATTTCCGCCATCTAGCCCTCCACGATGTAGCTGAAGACGCTCTCGAGCGACTCGTCCAAGGGTTCGACGCGCAGGAGGCGGATGCCACGCTCTTTCGCTACGCGGGCCACCGAACGCTGGAGCACTTCGACGTTCTTGCTGAGCACGACGACCTCTCCGTCCTCGGCCATGGAGACCGACTCGATACCGTCCATCTCGACGAGGGCGGAAGCCATGGCTCGGGGGCTGTCGGAGACGACGCGGACGGTGTAGGGCTGCTCGTCGAGCTTGGCGCGGATGGCGCGGAAGTCGCCGGACGCGGCCAGCTTGCCGCTGACCATGAGGAGGATGCGGTCGGCGAGGGTCTCGACCTCTTCGAGGATGTGGGACGAGATGAGGATGGTCTTGCCCTCGGAGGCCAGCCGGCGCATGAGGTCGTGGAAGTCGATGCGCTGGCGTGGGTCGGTGCCGTTGAGCGGCTCATCGAGGATGAGCACGTCGGGTTGGTGCACCATAGCCGCGGCGAGTCTCATTCGCTGTCTCATTCCCCGGGAGTAGCCGTCGAGCTTTCTGCCCTGCGCATCGGTCATTCCCGCGCGCTCGATGGCGAGGTCGGCGGCCTCGGCGACGGACGTTATGCCGTGCATCTTGGCGGAGAACTCGACGAACTCACGCCCGGTGTAGAAGCCGTAGACGGCCTCATGCTCGGACATGACGCCGACGCGGCGGTAGAGGTCGGGGTTCCCGCGCGGAGGCTGTCCGAAGATGGAAACGGAGCCGTCGGACGGGGAGGCCAGACCCTCTATCATCTTGAGCAGCGTGGTCTTGCCCGCGCCGTTCGGTCCGAGAAGGCCCGTGACGCCCGGCTCGATCTCGAACGAAACGTCGTTCACGGCCACGACGCTGCCGTACCACTTCGAGGCGTTTTCCACAGAGATGACGGCGGGAGATTCGTCGGTCATATGGTCATTCTCCGGTAACGGAGGAGTAGGAGCGCGCCCGGGCCGAGAACGAGCAGCGCGTACCAGGCTATGGGTATGGAGGTATGCAACTCCTTGCGAGCTTCAGCTATGTCGTCCTCGCTCTCGCTGCCAAATATGATGTCGCTCATATGGATGGGAGCGCGACCAACGTCGACCAGTGTGAACCACTTGGCAAGGTCGCCCGTCACTCGCTCGCACTCCCAAGTGTCCTCGACTACCACGCCGTTCTGCACTACTCGGTTACCTTCGCAGGACGTAGAGGTCGTGAGCGCGCCGGCCACCGGCAGGGAGATCACGAACACGGCGATGACGAACGCGGCGGCGTAGGCGCGCCGGTTGGTGAAGGCGGACACGGCCATGGGGATGGTGGTCACGAACAGGGCGACGAGTGCCCCGGCGGCCAGGAACTTGGGTATGTCGAGCCAGTTGTCGCGCAGGTAGTCGACCGGATCGCCGGCGGTGAACAGGAAGCCGAAGAGCAGGAAGACCTGACCAGAGTAGGCCAAGATGAGAGAAAGGCCCAGAAAAGCGGACCACCGGGCCGCGACGTAGTCAATGGCGGTGAGCGGGCGGACGAGATAGAGGTTTATGACGCCGCTGCGCCGGTCGGGGATGAGGAGCTCGGGGGCGATGATGGCCGAGAACAGCAGCATTAGAAGCGAGATGATCTCATAGTAGTCCTCGTGGGAGGGGATGATGTCCTCTTCGGGGCCGAGAATGGCCGCCAAAAGGACGATTCCCGCTGCGGGAGCGGTGACGGAGATGAACATGAGAACCGGGAGAATCTTTGCGAGCGTGCCCCTGCCGAGTCCGAGGGTGGTGCGAAAGCCGTTCACCCACAGCGACCAGACTGCGCGGAGTCTGCCGCCGCGCGGCCCGTCGTAGTGCTGATATCCGATGTCGAATATCTCGCCCTTCGCCTGTGTCAATTCGATGCCCTCCGAAAGATGTCCGACAGCTGGCCGCGACTTGGGGCGAGCCTTCGCAGGCGGGCGTCTGCGTCGACGATAGCGTCGCGGATGTCGTCGAACTGCTCGTCGCTCTCTCGCTGCACGACGACGGAGAGGCCATCGATTGCGGCCTCGATGCCGCGGCTTTGGAGGGCCTCTATAACCTCGTCGCGGCGGTCGTCCACGTCGATGTAGAGGGTCTCGGTCTCCTGGGTGAACTGGGAGACGGTACCCTGCTCGATGATCTTGCCACCCTCGATGACGATGATGCGGTCGCAGGTGCTTTCCACGTCGCCCATGAGGTGGGACGAGAGCATGATACTGATGCCGAACTCCTTGCCGGTGCGGCGGATGAGCCGGAGCATCTCCTCGCGACCGCCGGGGTCTAGGCCGGCGGTCGGCTCGTCGAGCAGGACCATGACGGGGTCGTGAACGAGGGCCTGGGCGAGCTTGACGCGCTGCTTCATGCCGGTGGAATACTCTTTGATGTGGCGGTAGCGCTCCTCGTCGAGGCCGACGTGGCGGAGGATGTCGGCGGCGCGAGTCCTGGCGGTGACGGCGGGGATGCCGCTCATCTGCGCCATGTGTCCGAGGAACTCGGAGGCCGTGATGGCGTCTGGCAAACAGTCGTGCTCGGGCATGTACCCGAGACGCACGCGCACCTCGACGTTCTCGTAGGGCTTTTCGCCGAGTACCTGGGCAGTGCCGGAGGTGGGCGTAAGGAGGCCGAGGAAGAGCTTCATGGCGGTGCTCTTGCCCGCGCCGTTGGGACCGAGAAGGCCGGTGATGCCTTCGAACACCTGGATGTCTACGGAGTCGAGTGCGGTGGTGTCGCCGTAACGCTTCGTCAGGCTCTTCGCTTCGAGAAGGGGGCGTGCGGCAGTTGCTCCGGTCATACGCTCACAGGGTCAGGTGATGGTGAGTCCAGTATATCATTTGCATTGGGTTCCAGGGTTCTAGATTCCCGTATGCACGGAGACTCTTGCGTAACCTGTCATTCGGGCGAAAGCCGAAAGCGAGGCCCTTGGTGAACAAGCGAGGCACCTTGCAGAACCGGGCATTTCACCCTCACCCCAACCCTCTCCCGCGAACGGGAGAGGGGGTTACGCAAAGGTCTCCCCCGTATCGGGGTACGGGGCAGGCTGTGCGCGGGAATGAACATGGCCCAGCGAAGGCCATCAGAATGGTCGTGGGGGTTCACCGCAGAGGGCGCTGGGAGCGCGGAGTGGGCTTTGGGATTTCCGCGTTCGCGGGAATCACCATGGCCTTGCGAAGGCCACATAAGGGGATGAAAACGGGTTGGTGCCGGGAACGGGCAACCCTTGTGGTTGCCCGTTCTACAACAGGTTTGCCGGAGCCTATTTTCAGAGGAATGACGGATGTGAAGGTCTGTCGTTCAGTTTCGTACCGATGACGGCTTGGGCGCCGTGTGTATGATTTGTGGCGTAGTCAAGGCGAATTGGTACAATAGACTTGCAAGACTGAACACTCGCCAACCGGACTTACAGGTGAGGGCACAGTGCAAATTCATTGGTCGCAACTCGCCCTGTTCTTGTTGCTAGTAGCACTTGTCGGGTGTGCTCTTGTCGATAGCGATGACAAACCGGTGGGCATGGACCAAGAACATGGGACGGTGCCATGTCCAATCACATCCCCAAACGTCAATGAGGTCCGGAATGGTACCCACTACGATTATGTAGTTCGGTATCGTGGCCGCTTCAATTATGGCAGCGACGGACTATGGACACTCGTACGGCCCGATGGAACGGTATTTTTCAGCGCCCGGGGCCCCGGTCATGTCAATCCCGACGGTTCGCTTTCAATGAAGTGGACTTGGTATGTGGACCCAGGCATTCACGGTGAGCTAGAGATAGAGGGCCGAAGGCTGGACGCACCTTCGGAACGCTCGGTGAGCGCTTACCACTCCCCAGTCTTAGGAGATCCAGTCTTAGGAGCTTCCGGATTTCACATAGGTAAAATTACCTTCCCAAGTGAAGGCTGTTGGGAGGTCACGGGAAGAGCGGGCGATGCCAGCCTCACGTTTGTGACACGAGTGGTTATGGGAAGGACGCTGAAGAACGAGACCCCTAGAATACCCTGACATTTCCTGACACTCTCTGACATTCCTTTCTTCGCGTCGGGGTGTTTGAAGTAAGCGTAAGGGTCTTTGGCTGGGTTGATGTACTCGGGTTGGCCGTCTTGTGTTGGAGTGTTTGGATGCCTGTTTTCGGGAAGCCTTGCACTATTTACGGTCCTGCGACACAACCCCATGCCCCCACCCCTCTGGATACCGGCCTCCGCCGGTATGACGGTTTTGAATAGTGCTTCGCATTGTTCGGAGGGGATGTGGGGACACCTTGTTAGCGCCAGGCAAGGTTTCCGTCGGACTGGCGCCAGAGGCGGACGCGGTGTTTCTTGCCCCGGCACGTGTAGGCCTGGACGGAGGGCATACGGGCGCTTGCGGGACCTGTGTGTCGCATGACAGCGCCGTCGTAGGGGCATAGGAGGGCGGTGTCGCGCCACATGGCGGCGAGACGTGCCGCTATCCGGTGGGAGAACGCGAAGCGCCGACTGTCACCACGGTAGGCCACTCTGTCGGGGAAGGACTCGGTGTTGCTTGGTGAGCCGAGGGGTCCCCCGTTTCTTGGCTGGTCGTGGTCGTGGTAGTCTTCCCATCCGCAGTGGACGCACCGGGGGAACCGGTCGTAGAGATCGAGCGGCCCGTCGCATCGCAGGCATCCGCGCAGGGCTACGGACGAGACCATGTGCAGTGGTTTGCTTGTATTCATAGTAGAACTAATGTACAGGCCGTGGTGGGCTTTGGTCAACTTGAATGGCACGTGGTTCTTTCGGTACTATACATATATGTGGAATAGTGGGTGAGCCGGGGCGTTCGCGTACGAGAGAACCGGAGGAAGAGATGACCAAGAGGCGACAGGCGAGCAGGGAGATCGGGCAGCGGATCAGGCAGGCGAGGAAGCTGTCGGGGCTGAATCAGCAGGAGGTCGAGGCGGAGATCGGCAAGTCGAAGAACGCGGTGTCGCGGTGGGAGCGGGCGGAGGTGCAGCTTGACGCGACGGACCTGGGGAAGCTGGCTCGGCTGTTCACGGTGTCGGCCGACTGGCTTCTGGGGATCGATGACGAGGTGGAGATGAGCGAGGTGGAGCTGGTGCGCGACTACCGGCTGGCATCGCGCGCCCTGCGCGCAGCCACTCTCGCAGGGTTGCAAGCAGGGCTACGGATGGAACGGGATCCGTCAGGATGATCTCCCTTGTGGGCACGCCCGAGGCGGAATCCTCGGGCACGGTGAGGGTGATTGGTATGGTTATTCGCGTGGTCTTCATGGGTTGTGTGGAGAACGTGTGTTCTTATGGAAGAATACCACGACTGGGCGAGGGGCGCAAACCGAGAATGGCATGAGACCTTTGGTGCTTACCGGGCGGGGCAGGCTCTTCGCCGATATGACGGTTGCGAAGGAACGTCGGGGACGGGCGACCATAAGGGTCGCCCCTACGACAGGTTTGCTGAGGCAAATTCGTATAGTAAGGTCAAGAGATGTCCCAATTGCCTAGCGTGAGACTCGTTTGGACATGATGATGTCGGGTTTGCCGGGGCCGTTGGCGTCGGGGACGACGCCGGTTATGACGAAGCCCTGCTTAATGTAGAACTCGTAGGGGTGGCCGCGCAGGTTCCGTATTCGCGCCACGTGCTCCCATACGTTGGGATAGAGGTCGACTCCCGACAGGGTGGTCATGGCCTCAGTGTCGTCGGTCCCTAGCCTGATGGTGATGCCACCTCGCTGCCGTACGAGGTCCTCGAAGTCGGTCACGAGAGCACGCCCTATGCCTCGGCCCTGCAGATCGGGTCGAACGACCAGAGGGTGAATCTCCCAGACCCGACCGTCGTATTCGGGCTGACCGCCGATAAAACCGATCACCTCGCCCATTTCGTCCACCGCCACACGGCTTATCTTTCCCTCCGCAAGCGTCTCGCGCGCCTCTTCCAGGGCGGACTCGATGGTGGGCCAAGCATCGGGAGCCATCTCTCGGAATCCCTCGACCATGACGGTGGCGGTTTGTCGGATGGCGTTGTCGTCCTCGGGCGTGAGGTCGACGATGCGGATCTTCTCCATGCGGTCAACGACCATCGACATCGGAGGGTTCAGCGGTCTCGAAGAGGGCGTCGATGAATTGCTGGGGGTCGAAAGCGGCGATGTCGTCCGGCTGCTCGCCGGTGCCGATGTAGAGGACGGGGAGTCCCAGTTCCTTGGTGATAGCGAGGACGATGCCGCCCTTGGCAGTACCGTCGAGCTTGGAGAGGATGACGCCGTGGCATTTGATGGCCTGGGTGAAGGCGCGGGCCTGATGGAGTCCGTTCTGGCCGGTGACGGCGTCGAGGGCGAGGAGGACTCGGATGCTCGAGTCGGGGACGTGGCGAGCGACAACGCGCCTGATCTTCTTAAGCTCCTCCATGAGGTTGGTCTTGGTGTGGAGGCGGCCGGCGGTATCGACGATGACGACATCAGCGTCGCGGCTCATGGCGGCGGAGACGGTGTCGAATGCGACGGCGCCGGGGTCGGCTCCCTCACGGTGTGAGATTACGTCCACGCCGAGC
Organism: Dehalococcoidia bacterium; assembly: GCA_965247555.1. Classification (GTDB taxonomy): domain Bacteria; phylum Chloroflexota; class Dehalococcoidia; order Lucifugimonadales; family VXLM01; genus VXLM01. The sequence goes on from CBDFHR010000009.1 coordinate 2,616,206, forward strand.
CGCCGTCCCCATGTTCGGAGCTGCTCCGCAGCACCGGCGCGGAAGGTGTCGGCCGCTCCTATGACGACCTGTTGGCCGTCCTGGATGTAGAGGTTCGTCAGCTTGGCGATGCCGGTGGTCTTGCCAACGCCGTTGACGCCGACTACGAGGAGAACAAGAGGGCGGTCGGCCACGTCGAGGGGACGATCGGCGTTTTCGACGCGGAGCATCTCGACCATCTCGCGTTTGAGGATGTCGAGGGCCTCGTCGGGCGTGGATGGGCGCTCCTCACGGAGGCGGTCGACGAGTTCCATGGTGGACTCGACGCCCACGTCGGCGGAGATGAGAACCTCCTCCAGTTCCTCCCATAGGTCCTCGTCGAGGTCGGAGTCGCGGAAGAGGGAGGCCACGCGCCCGAGCAGGCCACGCCGGGTCTTCTCGGTGGCGCGCTTGGTGTTCTCGGAGTCGGTCTCGCGCCGGCGGAGGAAATTCAGCATGGGGATCTCTCGGTGGGGTTGATGAGTCCTGCCGGTCGGGCTGCCCTGAATTGACGCATCACGTCTACTAACTGAAACCTTCATTCAGGGCGATCAAGATCGCCACCACCACGAAGACGAACAGGGTGATGAAGAGGATGAAGAAGATGGCGAGCGGGATGAAGAAGGCGGCGATGGCCCGCCCGGTGGAGAAGTTGTTGTTTGCCTGAACGGCGAACACGGAGAGGACGATGGTCCAGACAGCCACGCCGAACCCGATCATTCCGGAGAGGCCCTGGCCGAAGGAGTCCAATTGGAGGGCCATGAAGGTGACGGGAACGGTGAACACGGCCGGCAGATAGGCGAACCCAAATCCGGCGAAGAGACCTCCGTACGATCCCCGTCCGCCGAGGATTCGACTCATAATCCAGCAGATTGCAGTGAAGAAGGCGACACCCGCAACAGCTAAGGCAGGACCACCGACGATGGAGAATCCTTGAAGGGGTCCTTGCACCCACGCGACGTCGTCGAAGTCGGCCGGGTCGAGCGACGCCGCGCCGGCAATACCCTGCGCGACGGTTATCACGATGATGACGATGAGCGCCCAGCCGATGGGTCTGCGGCGAACGATGGTCCGCATGGTCGGGACGGGTACGAAGATGACGCCGATGCAGGTCTCTATAAAGCCTTGGTTGGAGGACTGTCGTTGGGTGGGCATGTTAGGGGCTTGGGGTTGGGTGGCTGTTGGTGAAGTCGGTAATATATCCGAACCGGAAGTCTCCCTTCGACAGACTCCGCAGGAACGGATGATAGCTTCTTATCAGAACGTTCCGCGAACAACCGTATCACACTTCGGAAACTGCCTCTTTGGCACGCTCTTCCGCGATGTGCTCCAGCGCTGCGCGGGCGAGGAATCCCGAGCGTGATTCGCTGGACCTTGCCGCGGCCTCGTCGACGAGCGCGACGACGCGGGCAGGGAGGGTAATGTTCAGGCGGACGGCTTTGTTCTCGATGGTGGAGAGGTCGACGTCCACGAATCCCCAGCAGAGGGCGTCCTGGTAGTCCTCATTGGCATGGTGCTCCTGGAGCGGTCTCGTCTTCGGCAGTGGTTCCGAGACCAAGAACAGGGTCTCTATATGGCCGGCGATGGCTTCTTGCGCGTTGGTCAGCGCCTCGTCCAACGTGTCACCGCCTGAGAAGCAACCGGGCAGGTCGGGTACGGTCACTCCGTAGCTGCTGCCCTCGTCCTTGTGAACTACTACGGGAAATCGCATCAGCGTGTTCTCCAATCCCAGGCTGCTTGCCTGTAGATGCTCCGAAGCGTCCCTCGTCCCTGCGGGTATGTCCTTCCGTGGATGCTGGACAGTCACCCGACCAGACTTGAGAGGATTCTTGAAGTTGTGGTGACTGCCCCTTGTGTTGTCGAGTACCTAGTCCTCGCGTCTCAGCCTTAAAATAATGTCCCTACTGTCCATAAGTATACAATACACACTGTTGCGAAGGGGTCAAGGGGGTGCAACCGCACGAGCGTCCTTTTCGCATCGCTTGAGTCAATGGTGACCTGAGGCCCGCTAGAAAAGGCTCCCCCTCTCTGTATCTCTCCCCCGGCGAGCTGACAGGGGTAGGCATTTGACTATCGCCCCACTCTCCATCGATGAGAAAGCAACTCAGTCACAGTCATTCTGAGCGCAGCGGAGCGGAGTCGAAGAATCTAAAATGTCGGTCTCAAGGTAAAGCCGACCTGGAGAGTTCTCACGCTGTTTTCCACTATTGGTCATAACATAGACGTGGCACTGGCTGACCGGTCTTGTGGTGATGGACTTTAGATTCCTCGCTGCGCTCGGAATGACAGGGAGGCGGGGCTGGATCATAGCTACAATTCCGTTTTGCCTACCCCTGTCAGCCCCCGGCGAGGGAGAGATTATTGAACCCCTGATAACTTATCACACACCCTCGTTGCGCCAATCTACCCGTCTCTATTCGCACAAAAGTGTGCTATTATAAGCCTATGGACGGAAGGGAGTTCGTAAGGCGTGCGCGGCGATATGCCCGTAGGAACAAGCTGGACTTTAGCTTCGATCCCATCAAGGGCAAAGGCAGCCACAGTGAGGTTCGTATCGGCGGGCGCAGGACCATAGTCAAGAAGGGTGAAATACGCCGGGGTCTGCTGTCGGCGATGTTGAAGCAGCTTGAAATCGCCCCAAGGGAGTTTTAGCAATGAGATACGCCTTCCCTTGCATGATCGTTCCTGACGAAGAGGAGAGAGAGGCTACGGGACGAGAAGCCTACGTCGTTACCTTCCCTGACGTCCCGGAGGCCAACACGGGCGGAGACACTTGGGAAGAGGCTATGGAGATGGCCGCGGACGGTCTGGGCGTGGCCCTGGGTATGTACGTGAAAGCGAGGCAGGATATCCCCAAGCCCAGCCCGCTGGCCGATGGCCAGGTGTTGGTCGCCGTACCGCCGGTGATCGCGGCGAAACTGGCGCTTTACACAGCCATGCAGGAGCAGAATATCACCAACGTGGCCCTTGCCGCGAAGCTCGGTATCTACGAGAGCGCCGTGCGCAGAATCGTCGATCCGAACCACCGCTCCCACATCAGCCAGGTCGAAAAGGCGCTCAGAGCAGTGGGACGGTCCTTGGTGATTGAAGATAGGACAGCGGCATAGCCCTCGTACGATACAACCGCCGTCTAGGACGGCTCACTCCCCCGCCTAGATGATTACCGGGTCTTCGGAGCGGAAGTGGAAGACTTTTCTGACGGGGGCCACGACTTTCCAGTGGGTCATGGTGCCGATGGGGACGTAGAAGAGGTCTCCGGCGCGGTAGGTGACGCTAACGCCGTCCTGGTCGGTTATGACGACCTCGCCTTCGATGAAGTAGATGGTCTCGTCCCACGTGTATTCCCAGTTGAAGGAGCCGGGTTCACACGACCAAACGCCGTTGGCGAGTCGCTTGTCGTCGGACTGCCAGAGCAGCTTGCCTTTCGCGACGGGGTTGCCGTCGGTGATCGCCTCGTCGGGGAGTGTCCAATCGTCCAACTCGACATCGGCGACGGTAACCTTGGGGATGCGGGCTGTGGTGGATACCATGGGTAGGCCTCCTGCTTGGGGTGGTCGTATGATATAGGGCAGGGTGGGTAAGTCAAGGGGAGAGAAAGTAGAAAGTAATTCGTAGAAAGTAGGGAGTATTACGATATCGCGGGATGTGGTGGCTGGGGTTTTGCTATGCTGTATGTGGTGGCTTTTGCGTCCCGGAGTTTGGGAAGAGAGGGTGTAGTTTCCGATGTTGGATAAGGTTGTGCTGGACAAGCTCGCTATGGTCGAGCAGCGCTCTGAAGAGTTGGAGTTGCAGATGGCGGACCCGGAGGTCGCGGGGGAGTACTCGCGGCTTGAGGGGGTCATCAAGGAGCACAGCTCGCTCAGGCACATCGTGGCGCTGTTCCGTGAGTACCGAGGGACGATCGACGAGCTGGAGGATGCGAGGACCCTGATTCGCGAGGAGAGCGATAGGCAGATGGCCGCGCTCGCCCGCGAGGAGAGCGAGGAACTCGAAGGACGGCAGGGTGAGATCGAGCACGATCTTCGGGTCGCGCTGATCCCTAAGGACCCGAACGACCAGAAGGGCGTAATCGTGGAGGTGCGAGCGGGCACGGGGGGCGAGGAGGCGGGCCTTTTCGCCGCGGAGATGTACAGGATGTACACACGATTTGCTCAGCGCCACAGCTGGGGCGTGGAGGTCATCAGCAGCACGGAGACGGGGCTGGGGAGTATCAGGGAGATCATATTTCAGATCGACGGCAACGGCGCGTACAGCCGTCTCAAACATGAGAGCGGGACACACCGAGTTCAGCGTGTGCCGGTGACCGAATCGAGCGGACGCATTCACACGTCGGCCACGACGGTCGCGGTGCTGCCGGAGGCGGAAGAGATCGACGTCCAGATCGACCCGGACGACTTGGAGATCGATGTCTTCTTAGCCGGCGGGCACGGCGGGCAAAGCGTGCAGAAGAACTCGACGGCGATTCGCATCACCCACAAGCCCTCAGGCATGGTAGTGCAGTGCCAGGACGAGCGCTCGCAGCTGAAGAATAAGGAGAAGGCGATGGCCGTGCTCCGATCTCGGCTGCTGGCGCAAGAGGTGGAGCGGCAGCAGGCGGAGATATCACAGAACCGGAAGTCGCAGGTGGGCACGGGCGACCGGTCGGGCCGGGTGCGGACGTACAACTTCCCGCAGGACCGCGTCACCGACCACCGGGTCGGGTACACCCGACACAACCTCGAAGCGGTTCTGGACGGGGAGATCGACGACATCCTTCACCGGCTGGTCGAGGCGGAGCAGGCCCGGAACCTGGAGAACTTTGGCGCATGAGGCTGCGGGAGGCCTGGGTGCGCTCCCGCCGGCGTCTGGAACGGGCCGACATCCCTGACGCTGACATCGAGGCGCAGGTGCTTCTCCGCAACACGCTTGGAATAGACCGAGCGACCTTCCACGCCTCCCCGGACCGCGAACTGAGCCACGAGGACGCAGAGGCGTTCCATGGCACCCTTGAACGGCGGATCGAGGGAGAGCCACTTTCTTACATCACGGGACACAGGGAGTTCTACGGTCTCGATTTCGTCGTGACGCCGGACGTGCTGGTGCCGCGACAGGAGACGGAGTTCTTGGTCGAGGCGGTGTTGGAGTATGCGAGGAGTCGTGGGCGAGACGGGGGCGATCTGACGATCGCGGACATCGGGACCGGCAGCGGGGCGATCGCGGTCGCGCTAGCTCGTCATCTTCCGAACGCGGCGGTGTGTGCGACGGACGTGAGCCGAGGGGCACTGCGCGTCGCGGACGAGAACGTTCAGAGGCACGGACTGGAAGGGCGAGTCCGCCTGCAACACGGAGATCTGTTCGAGGCGCTGGCCGGCCCTGTGGACGTGGTGGCGTCCAATCCGCCCTATCTGAGCGACGACGAGGTCGCCGAGCTTCCGCCGGACGTTCAGCGCGAGCCGACGCTTGCCCTTGCCGCCGGAGCTGAGGGGTTGGACGTGCTGCGCAGGTTGATAGTCGGAGCGTGGGAGTACCTTAATCCCGGAGGGCTATTGGCGTTCGAGATCGATCCGCGGCGTTTCGAGGCGAGCACCGATTTGGCCCGGCGTACTTTCCCTGGCAGCAAGATTGGGATTGTGAGAGACCACGCGGGTTTGGACAGGGTGGTGACGGTTAGGGTTGGGTGAGAGGCCGGGGGTGTTGAGTGATGCCCAACTACTCATTGCGAATGGGGATGTCCCGTACGTATCATCAAGCATTAGCGCGGGGTATGGCCCAATCGACTGAGACCTCCAAACAAGTATTCTGAACAGGAGCGACTTACTCATGCCAGTGCATATCGGCCCCGAGAGACAGCTCTTTGTCGATGACCACCTTATCGAGGAGATTGATGGACTCGAGACGGTGATGCAGCGACCCGACAAGCTGGGCGCTCCGGTGTTGGAGGGGACAGAACCGTGGGAAAGAGGGGTGGCCAGCATTATCGGGAACTCCCTGCACTACGACGAGGAAGACGGTCTGTTCAAGGCGTGGTACGACACGCCGGGAGGGGTCGCATACGCCACGTCGCAGGACGGCGTCCACTGGGAGAAGCCGAGTCTGGGGATTCGAGAGTATGAGGGATCGACCGACAACAACCTGATCAGTCCCGGACGGAACTTCAGCGTCATCAAGGACGCGAGGGACGATGACCCATCGAAGCGGTACAAGTCCATGTACTGGCACTCGCGGCGTGGTTCCAACGCACCCTGGGGCGGCAAGGGGCACTTCGTGGCGTACTCTCCCGATGGGGTGCATTGGACTCCCGACGAGCGGAATCCGGTCATCGATTTTCGCAACGGACTGACGGACGGGCAGTTCGTGCTGGGCTGGGATTCCGATCACGATAAGTACGTGGCTTACATGCGGCCCAACACCTACTTCTTCGATCCCGACAGGAGGACATCGGCCTGGATCGCTAGCGACGACTTCGTCAACTGGGGCCCGCCGGTCTTGGCCGTGGAGCCGGAGGAAACTGACGAGGTCGAGATCGAGTACTACCGCATGACCGTTGCGAAATACGAGGGAGTCTACTTCGGCTTCATCTGGGTGTACCACAACGACGTGGTGGAGTTCGCGGACCAGTCGCGCGACTCGATTCTGGCAGCGAGCCGGAACGGAATTAGCTGGAGCAAGCCGTTCGGGAGCGAGACCTTCCTCGCAACGGGAGAGCCCGGGGACTGGGACTCGAGGTGGGCCGGCCCCTGCAACCTGATCCCGGTTGGGGATGAGCTTTGGCTGTACTACTCGGGGGCGAATATCCCACACAACGTCAAGGCTGAGGATGGCGGACGTGGTTCCGTTAAAGACTGGCCCGGCAGGGTGATCGACGGGGAGCGCCGGGCGTACGGCGTTGGTGTAGCAAAGCTGCGACGCGACGGTTTCGCGTCGGTTAGACCGAAGTCGAGCGAGGGTGCGCTCACGACCGAGCCGCTGACGTTCCTCGGCACGACGCTCCACCTGAATGTCGAGAGCTCACGGGGCAGGGTCGAGGTGGAAGTGCTCGACCAGAGAGGCGAACCGGTCGAAGGCTACTCACGCGCGGACTGTGTGCCCATCTCGACCGACTCGACGGACCACACGGTGAAGTGGAGCGGCGACAGAGACCTCGTCCATGCCACCGACACGCCTGCCGACATAGGGGGCGAGACAAGGGCCTTCAGGTCGAGGCTCAGGAAGCCGGTGAGGCTAAGGTTCTACCTGAAGGACGCGAGTCTGTACTCGTTTTGGGTGGATTGAAGGGCGGGGTGGCACCTGGTGGCTTACGGCTAGGGGGTGGAGGGCACCTCCAACGCTTTGCGTAGCTGCTTTGGGCGCCGTTTCTCTATCTAGGGTGGTACAATCTCGACACTGCTAAGCCATGCACGCACTACGACATGCTAACTAGCATAACGGTACGGAAATTCAAGCAATTCGAGAACGTCACCGTCGACCTGGACGACGTGGTAGTTTTCGTTGGCCCCAACGATTCAGGGAAGACCACAGCTTTGCAGGCCCTGTCGTTGTGGGAACTAGGACTACGACGATGGCATGAACGCTGGGGTATGGTCCCGACCAGCGATATGCAGCGGCCAGGAGTATCCATCAACCGACTGGACCTGTTCTCCGTTCCGGTAAATCATGCCAACCAGCTTTGGCGGGGTCTGCGAACCCGGGAAGCTAAAGGCCAAAATCCCGGAACCAGCAATGTCCGTATAGAAATAGAAGTGCACGGGAGAACTACGTCCGGCAAGGTATGGTCCTGCGGGTTTGAGTTTGACTACGCCAACCCAGAGTCGTTCTATTGCCGTCCTCTACGAACCAACCTTGACGGACAGTCCAGAATGCCCGTACCTGTCGAGGCGTTAGAAGAGAAAATTGCCTTTTTGCCCCCAATGTCCGGTTTGTCATCTTTGGAGGCGATGCTTCAGCCAGGAACCGTGAACGTTCTATTGGGACAGGGAAGAACCGCTGAAGTTCTTCGCAACCTCTGTTTCCAAGTATTCCTTCATCAACGTGAGGGTTGGGAGAGTGTATTGGTACCGAGGATGAACCAGTTGTTTGGCGCTACGATCCTCGACCCTCAGTACAACCCGGAGCGCGGCGAGATCACATTGCGTTACAAAGACATCCGTATGTCGAACTTAGAACTTGATCTAGCCTCGTCGGGGCGGGGCTTTCAGCAGACGTTACTTTTGACGGCGTACATGCTGCTGCACCCCAACTCGGTAATCATGCTGGATGAACCTGATGCTCATCTGGAAATCCTACGACAAAGGCAAATCTACCGAGCGATTACCGAAACCGCCGCCCAACAAAACAGCCAATTGCTGATTGCCACCCATTCCGAAGTCGTGCTAAACGAGGCCGGTGACCGCCACACGGTGACCGCTTTCGTCGGCACTCCTCATCGGATGGATGGTCGGAGTAGTCAGGTCTTCAAGGCGTTGGCGGAAATAGGATTCGAGAACTATCTCCAGGCCGCGCAGCAAGGTTGGGTGTTGTACCTGGAAGGCTCCACCGATTTGGCGGTATTGCATGCCTTCGCCCGTCAGATCGGACATCAGGCAGAAACCGTCTTGGACCGTCCGTTTGTCCATTACGTAGGTAACCAGCCCATGCGGGCCCGCCAACACTTCTACGGGTTGAGAGAGGCGTGTCCCGATCTCCTTGGATTTGCCTTATTCGACCGTCTAAACCTACCGGGAGAAGCCAACGACGAATTGAGAGAGTACAGTTGGCTGAAGCGAGAAATTGAAAACTACCTGTGCAGCAAGGACCTATTGCTACGTTGGGTCAAGGAGGAGTTCCCGCTTTTCCTTCAAAGTATGGAAGATGCTATCGCCGAAGTTGAAAGTGCTCGGCGGATACTGGGCCAGACTTCGCCATGGGACGGTGATACAAAAGTGTCAGAGGATTTTCTGGCGCCATTGTTCCGATCCTTCTATGAGAAAACGGGAATGTCCGGTCAGGTCTCAAAATCCGACTACCACTTTCTCGTTGCATACATGGAACCTGGAGACGTCGATGCCGAAGTCGTGACGGTGCTTGACTCAATCGTAAGTGTGGCAATGCAAGCACGCCCGTCATGAAGTGGTGTCAGTGCATAGCATCAAGTTTCTCGACCGAAGAGTCCGTCATGCGGTGTGGTGTAAATTCCCCTCGACCGGTCGAGGTTGACCTCGACACTGGCTAGATTTACACGCTAGCCGTCTAGGGATCGGGTCTTCTTATACGAGTCGGAATGTTCTGATCTCCCGTTTCCGCAGCCCATTCGCAGTGTCAGAACGAGCCACTACACGTAGCTGCTTTGGCCTCCGTCGGCGACGATGCAGGCGCCGGTGATGAGGTCGGCGCGTTCGGATGCGAGGAAGGCGGTTAGGTCGCCGACGGGTTCGGGCCAGCCGAACTTTCCGAGGGGCAGGTTGCGATCGATGAAGTCGGCGACGACATCGGGCGGATTGTCGTTTTGGAACCTCTCCCATGAGCCGTGTTCGTGGAGGATCGACCCCGGGGCGATGCTGTTGACGAGGACGCCGTCGGTGACGAGGGTGCGGGCAACGTGTTTCGTGGCAGCGATCAGGGCGGCCTTCGCGGTCATGTAGCCGAGGTTTCCTCCAAACTCCCTGCCGTAGATGGATGCGATGTTGATGATGCGTCCCCACTTCTGCTCGCGCATGTGGGGAATTACGAGCCGCATGAGGGCGTAGCCGCCGAAGACGTTGAGGTCGAAGACGCCCCTTAGCTCGTCCACGGTAATGTCGGGGGCGTCGGTGCGGACGAGACTGCCGCCGACGTTGTTCACGAGAATGTCGACGGGGCCCAACTGGTCGACGACCTGGCCGTGGAGAGGGGCGGCCTGATCGGTGTCGGACACGTCGGACACTATGCCGACGGCCTCGACTCCGAGCGCTTGGAGCTCGGCAGCGGTGGCGTCGAGGGTGTCACGCGAGCGTCCACAGATGGCGACGTTCACGCCTTCGCGCGCCAGTGACAGCGCGCAGTGCTTGCCGAGTCCTCTGCTTCCGCCGGTGACGAGTGCGATCCTGCCAGCGATACCAAGATCCATGGAGAGTGCTCCTGAAGGGGGGTACACCCCCTCTCTATATCTCTCCCCCGAAGGGGAGAGACGATGGACGGGGGTGTCCCGATTCGGGGGTACAGTATAGCAGGACGGTTTTCGCAGGGGGCGATGTCGCATTCGCGGTCGATTTCGTGGATAATGGGGCATCCGAAATGAACCGTTGAGGGGGAGGTCCTACCATGGTTATGGGGAAGGCGGCGCTCTTCGTCGAGCCGTACCACTTCGAGATCACTGAATTGCCGGCGGTGCCGGTCGAAGCGGGGGGCATCCGCGTCAAGATAAAGACGGGAGGCATATGCGGTTCCGACCTGCACTTCTGGCGTGGTGAGATCAAGCCGATAGTGGCGGGCGCGCCGGGACCGGTGATTCTTGGGCACGAGATGGCGGGCGTGGTCGACGCTATGGCGTCGGACATCTCGACCGACTCGATGGGGCGACCGCTGAAGGAGGGGGACCGCGTCGTATTCTGCTATTTCTTCCCCTGTCATCGCTGCTACAACTGTCTGCGCGGGGAGTTGAACCACTGTCCGGACCGTTTCCGGTTCCGCGCATCGGTGGAGGAGTACCCGTACTGCAACGGCGGCTTCTCGGACTACTACTACCTCTTTCCGGGACACTACGTGTTCAAGGTGCCGGAAGAGCTGTCGGACGAGGCGGTTGCGGGCGTGAACTGCGCGGTGTCGCAGGTTATCGAGGGGTGGAGGCTGGCCAATCTGCAGATGGGCGACAGCGTGGTCGTTCAGGGGGCGGGCGGCCTTGGGATCAGCGCGGCGGCATCGGCTAAGGACCGCGGCGCTTCGCAGGTCATCGTGATCGACGGACAGGCGGGGCGTCTGGAGCTTGCCCGGCAGAGCGGCGCGGACCATACCATCGACCTGAACGAGTACGACACGGCGGAGGCCAGGGTCGAGCGTGTGAAGGAGCTGACCGAAGGAAGGGGCGCGGACGTGGTGATGGAGGTCGTGGGCTATCCGCAAGTAATCAACGAGGGTATCGACATGGTGCGGCGCGGCGGAGCGTACGTCGAGATCGGCAACATCTGGCCCGACAGCATGGTAAAGCTGGACATCTCCAAGGTGCTCTGGGGTCAGGTGAGGATCATTCCCGTGACGCACTACCACCCGTCGACGCTTCCCGTGGCGCTCGATTTCCTCGTGCGGACGAAGGACCGGTTCCCGCTGACGAACGTCATGTCGCACAGCTTCCCGATTGAAGATATCGGCAAGGCGTTCGAGCAGTGCGAGTGGCTGGGCAAGGAAGAGGGCACAGCGATCACGAGGGCGTTCATTACTCCGTAGCGGCGCCGCATCGTCGCTAGGACAGCCGAGGCGTATCAGGGGGCTTTCTTGAGAGACCCCAGACGAAACCCCGTTCCGGCGAGGTATCGCTACCCACGCAAGGCGGACCGCGAGGCGGGGGGAAACCGCCGTCGCTGGACCGTGATAGGCGCGGGGGTGTTGGCGCTCGTCATCGTTGTCGGGGTCGGTGCATTCTTCATGCTTCGCGAAAGCTCTCCGCCGATAGACCCTGCCGAGCGGGCCGCGGTGGAGTCGTTCACGCGGGCCGTCCTGGAGGTTGAGGCCAGGCGGAAGGTCGTCGCTACCGAGTTCGAGGGTGTCGGGAGGGATATCAGGACGACGGAGTTCGCCGTTGTGTTCCGCATCCTCGAGAGCGTGATTCCGAAGCAAGAACATCTGGCCGAAGAGGTGGAGTCGCTTGAATCTCCGAGCAACGTTACCGCGCTGGCGCACACGCTTTTTATCGACGCCTACGAGAAGGAGCTCGAGGGTTACAAGCAGCTTAACAGTGTCGCGGGGCAGGCGCAGGCGACGTTTCCCGACAGCACGGCGCGACGCCTACGCCGATTCGACGGCTACTCGGCGGCGGTCAGTCGATTGAACAGCGCCGATAGTTCGCGCGTGCGGGCGTTCGAGGAGTTGGACGAGGTGTTGAGAAGAGTGGGGATGTCACTGGAAGAGGTGCGGTCGGGGAACTGAGAGACCGGAGGCGGGGATGAATCCGCGAGCATATCCGCGAGGGCCGAGGTATCGTGTGAGCGCACGCCCCCGACCCGTGGATGCACCACGGAGACGGAAGCCGTGGTTCGCGATCGCGGGAGGAGCCGTGGCACTTGTTGCCGTGGGGATCGTGCTCGGGGTACTGCTGCTCCCGACCTTCAGGCCTTCCACGGAGGGGCAGGAGTCTAGCGGGACTGCCATGGACGCCACTCGGCCTCGCGACCTGGCGCCGACGCCGCTCGAATTAACGCCTGCTCCCTACCCGTCCCCACTTCCAACGGCCACGCCGAGGCCTATTCCCACTGCCGACCCATCGATGACTACCGCAGAGATCGCGAGCATCATCATGTTTGCGAACAGCATAATGTTCCTCGAGAGGAGGCAGCGCAACCTCATCAGGGACTATCGTTACTTCGATATCGATCTACTGACACGATGGATCGGGGAATCGGTCGTGGGCGCGGAGGACCTGCTGGAACGGCAACGCAGGCTGCTGGTTGAATACCGCGAGATCCGGCCGCCGGACATCGAAGGGGCGACGACGGTGCTTGAGCTCTATGTGGACTCGACAGAGGAGGGTGTCGAGACGTTCGAGCGGCTGGTCGACGCGCTTTGGCCCTTGAATGTGGTGGGAATATCTGTCGTGGGAGGAATCAGGACGGGTATGCTGCCGAACATTGGCGTGAGCGACGGGCTGGCGAGGTCGGCCATGATCCGTATCGAAGCGCGGGAACGGCTGGAGTTCATAGTCAACCAGGCGGGGTTGACGCTGGGAGACGTGGAATGGCTTCGCAGTCCGGATGCGGAGGACCTTTGAGGGGGTGAGAAGGCCCCCTCTCTGCATCTCTCCCCCGCCGAGGGAGAGACATTGAATGGGGCATCTCTCCCTGGCGGAGGCGAGAGATTTTGGGTGTAGGTGCGCGGACGGGCTATCTTTGCTCGCCGAAGACGCTGCGGAATACGTCGGCGATCTCGCCGACGGTGGCGTAGGCCTCGACGCATTCGAGGATGACGGGCACGGTGTTATCGGTACCGACGGCGACTGCCTGAAGGCGCTGAAGCGCGGCGGCGGTCTCGGCCTCGTCACGCTCGTGGCGGACGCGTTGCACACGGGCGATCTGATTCTGTACGGCCTCAGGGTCGATGCGCTGGAACTGCTGGATCGGCGGTGTCTCGGTCGTGAACTTGTTCACTCCGACGACGACGCGATCGTCCTCTTCGATCTCGCGCTGGAGCTTGAAGGCGCTCTCGTGTATCTCGTCGGTCTGGTAGCCGGCCTCCAGGGCTTCGACAGCGCCACCCTGACGGTCGATCTCGGCGATGTAGTCGAAGGCGGCCTCCTCCAAGCGGTCGGTGAGGCTCTCGACGTAGTACGAGCCGGCCAGGGGGTCGACGGTGTCGGTGACGCCGCTCTCGTGGGCGAGGATCTGCTGGGTGCGGAGGGAGATTTGGGCGGACTCCTCGGTTGGGAGGCCAAGGGCCTCGTCGCGGGAGTTGACGTGGAGCGACTGGGTGCCGCCGAGCACGGCGGCAAGCGCTTGAATGGTGGTACGGATGACGTTGTTGTCGGGCTGCTGGGCCGTGAGGGTGACACCGGCCGTCTGGGTGTGGAAGCGGAGCCGCCACGAGCGTGGGTCGCGGGCGTGGAAGCGATCGCGCATGATCTTGGCCCACATCCGGCGGGCGGCGCGGAACTTGGCGACCTCTTCGAGGAGGTTGTTCTGGGCGGCGAAGAAGAAGGACAGGCGTGAGGCGAAGCCGTCGACTTCAAGCCCGGCGTCGATGGCGGCCTGCACGTAGGCGATGCCGTTGGCGAAGGTGAAGGCCAGCTCCTGCACGGCGGTGGCCCCGGCCTCCCGCATGTGGTATCCGCTGATGCTGATGGTGTTCCAGCTAGGCACGTGGTCGGAGCAGTACTTGAACACGTCGGTGACGAGGCGCATGGAGTGCCTGGGCGGGTAGATGTGGGTCCCGCGCGCGATGTACTCCTTGAGGATGTCGTTCTGAAGCGTACCGTTGAGCTGCGACGGGTCGACGCCCTGCTTCTTTCCGACGGCGATGTAGAGCGACAGGAGAATGGACGCCGTGGCGTTGATGGTCATCGAGGTGCTGACCTTGTCGAGGGGGATGCCCTCGAAGAGGACCTCCATGTCGGCGAGGCTGGATATGGGTACGCCGGCGCGCCCGACCTCGCCGGTAGCGAGGGGGTGGTCGGAGTCGTAGCCGGTCTGCGTCGGGAGGTCGAAGGCGACGCTGAGGCCGGTCTGTCCCTGTTCGAGGAGGTAGCGGTACCGGGCGTTCGACTCCTCCGGCGATGCGAAGCCGGAGTACTGCCGCATCGTCCAGACGCGACCGCGGTACATGTTGGGCTGAACGCCGCGGGTGTAGGGGTACTCGCCGGGGTATCCGAGGGCGTCGGCGTAGTCGAACTCCTTGAGGTCTTCCGGGGTATAGACGGTATCAACCTCGATGCCGGAGTCGGTCTCGAAGCGGTCGCGTCGCTCTCCGAACCGTTTCTTGACCGGTCCGAAGGTGCTGTCGTTCCATTCCTGTTTGCTGTTTGAGGGCATGGTTGTTTGGCTAGGGCGGGTATTACCCGTCTGAAACGCAGAACTCGTTTCCTTCGGGGTCCTGCATGACGGTCCATGTGAACCCATGCAAGGTGTGATCGGCAACCTTGGTCGCCCCTACGGAAACAAGGCGTTCGACTTCGGCCACACGGTCATCCGTGTCGAAGTCGATGTGGCACCTGTTCTTGGCGGTCTTTCCCTCGGGGACCTTGATGATGAAGATGTGCTTGAGTCCGACTCCTTCCGGGATGAGGTGGGCGAACCACTTTCCCGCGGACGTCACCTCGTATCCGGTCGCACGATGCCAGAATTCCGCGAGCGGGGGGACGTTGTCTGCATCGAAGACGATGCCTTTTGGTCTCAGCGTCATTTCGATGGTTCCAGGGAAGGTGTTTGTGTACTACTGAATTGTAGTGATGCAGCCGTGTTTTTGCCAATTGGAATTTCTGGATTCCGGCCTCCGCCGGAATGACGGGTGGGAGCACGGGAATGACGGTGGGGGTTGCTTCTAGCGGTGAGGCTTTTAGGGGATTTGGTTCAGTGCGTGCGAATTGTCGCCTACGCCTCCACGAGGACGGTCGTGGTCTGCGGTTCTGGAACCGGGTCGCCATTCTCACGGAGCATTTCGAGGTGATAAGTTACGGCCTCTTGGATCAAGCTCTCGGTTTCTTCGAGAGTGTCACCTGCCGCTATGCACCCGGGTAAGTCCGGCAGGTATGCAGAGTAGCCGTTGCCGGTTTTCTCGATGACCACGGCATATTTCATGAGGAGTCCCCCTTGTCGAGTCCAGCCTGTTTCAGGATGCTGCGCCAGGTGCGGGGAGCGAGATCCTTACTCATCTTGCCCGCCACGGTAACGGTTCCCGGTTTTCTTAAGTGTTTGTATTGCCTATGACTCCCACGCATCCGCACCAACTGCCAACCATCCCTCTCTATCAGCCTTATGGCATCCCTAACCTTTGGCATACTCCGGTTCCTGCAGTTTGCTTACAGCCCTACGCATAGGTATGAGGAAAAGTGGTGAACTGCCGGGGTTTTGTGCCCTCCGTAATTCGAAGCGCGAGGCCGACTCAAGCACTCTCACTTCGAGAGAGGAGATTTCCAGTTGATGGTCGGGGTGACTGGATTCGAACCAGCGACCCCCTGCACCCCATGCAGGTGCGCTACCAAGCTGCGCCACACCCCGACTGTAGCTAGGTTAGCATAGGGGCGTAGGGCGTTCAAGCAGGCCAGTTTCTCATCTGCGTCCAGAGGTCGTCGGTGATGGCGATGTCGAGGGCGGCGAGGGCGTTGTCGATGTGGCCGGGGTTCCGAGCGCCGACGAGGATGGACGTGACGGCGGGGTGGCGCATCGCCCACGCAAGGGCGAGTCGGACCATCGTCGTGCCGGAGCGCTCGGCCTGCTCGCGGAGGAGCTCAATAACCTTAAAGTTGCGCTCGGAGAAGTAGATGTCTGCGTGGGCGGGCACGATGTGGTAGCGGGAGCCCTCTGGGAACTGGGAGCGGTCAGGGGTGTACTTGCCTGTGAGGAAGCCCGCGCCGAGGGGGCTGTATGAGGTCACTGCGACCTGCTCGCGCTCGCAGATAGGGAAGATATCCTCGTCGGCGTCCGGGAGGGCGAGGCTGTACGGTGGCTGGATGACGTCGAAGCGGCTCAGTCCGTTCGCGGCGCTTGCATCGAGAGCCTCGGCAAGCTGCTCTGCGGAGAAATTGCTACACCCGATGGCGCGCGTCCGGCCTGCGGCCACCTCCTCGGTCATGGCGGAGAGGGTCTCGGCTATGGGGGTGTCGTCGGGACTGTGGAGCTTGTACATGTCGACGCTGTCGACGCCGAGCCTCTCGAGGCTGGCTGTGAGGGCCTTCCCGATGTTCTCAGGATCGTTGCCGGTGCCGACCTTGGTGCAGAGGGTGATCTCGTCGCGGCATCCGCGTGCGCGCATCCAGCGTCCGATGATCTTCTCGGACGAGCTCATTTCGGTGGTCGTCTCGCGAACGTCGTCGGAGCCGTACAACCTCTTGCGGGTGGCGTGCGACTGTCCGCCGCCGTAGACCTCGCCGGAGTCGAAGAAGGTGATGCCATGCTCGACGGCGTAGTCCATGACGCGCCACGAGGCGTCCTCGTCGATCTCGCGTCCCCAGTTGCCGGTGCCGAGTCCGAGGGGGCTGACGGTGACGTCGGAGCGACCGAGCTTACGCGGATTCACTAGGAGCCTCCTCGTATGCGCTGCCGATCCTTCTCGGTCATCAGGGCCTTGATCTTCTCGATTATCTCGTCGGTCGACTCCTGGATGGTGGCGGAGGTCGTGTCGAGGCGGGTCTTGTGAAGGAGCAGCGAGTCGGCGTACTCCTCCTCGTGGCGTTCGAGGACGTGCTCGACATCGGCGTCCTGGAGCGCGCCCGCAAGGTGAGGGTTGTCCTTCATGCGCCGGCGAATGACCTCGGTTGAGGCGGTGACCAGCACGAGGATGGTATCGGGCGCGAGGCCGAGTATCTGCTCTTCGTAATGGCGCATGGAGGGCCGTCGGTCGGCGTACTGGCCGTCTCCGCCGTAGTCGAAGTAGATTGGTCCGAGGATGCCCTCGTCGATGTGCGCTCCGACCATGATGTGGTCGTCCTGTGCGTAGAAGGACGGGTGCAGGTGGTACTGGAGGTGGTAGCGCTGGAGCATCTCCTTGAGCTTGGGGGAGAGCGCCATGATCTGGGCCTGCTCTTCGTGCGTGAGGCCGGTGCGGGTGTAGTCGCCGTATTTGGTGTCGGGGTAGCACGCGACGACGTTGGCGACCTCGTCGGGCGCGGGCGGGGAGAAGTTGCTGACGTGGGGCAGCTTCCAGTGGTCGTGGTACTCGTTGGGGCCCCACCTGCCGCCCTCCATGTTCGCCGCGCCCCAGTCCCCAAAGGTCTGGGATAGCGTCGTGGTGCCCGAATACTCGCAGCCAGCTATGATGAGGCGCATGGATTCCTCCGTGTGTTGGCGTGTCGGGGGGTATCTTATCATCGTAGAATGGGGAGGGGTACGGCGGGGTCTCACCGCAGAGGGCGCGGGGGGCGCAGAGTGGAAGAAAGTAGAATGTAGTGCGTATTGCGTATGGGGCGGGGTTTGCAGGGTGGGGATTTTGGATTCCCGCCTTCGCGGGAATGACGAGTGAGGGTACGGGAATGACGGGCGGGCAGACATGGGAGTGACGAGAGGAAAGATTGGAGGGAGCTATGGCAAGGTATCGAGCGGGGGCGATTGGGAGAACGGGGCGTGGCAACTGGGGTCACGGGCTGGACACGGCGTTCGTTGGGCTGCCGGAGGTGGACTTTGTGGCGGTTGCGGATGACGATCCGGACGGGTTGCGTGACGCGGGCGCTCGCACTGGGGCGGGGTCGCTGTATGGCGACTACCGCGAGATGCTGGAGCGGGAGCGGCTTGACTTCGTTGCGGTGTGCCCACGATGGCTGGACGCGCGGGCGGAGATGGTGATTGCGGCGGCCGACGCAGGGGTCAGGGGTATCTTCTGCGAGAAGCCGTTTGCGCGGACGTTGGCGGAGGCGGACGCCATGCTGGAGGCGTGCGAGCGGGTGGGGACGCGGGTGGCCGTGGCACACAGAAGGGCTAACCCGTACGAGCAACGGGCCAAGGCGATGGTTGCGGAAGGGGCCATTGGAGAGCTGCAGTCGCTGCGCGGCCAGGGGAAGTGCGACCATCGTTCCGGGGCGCAGGACCTGATGGTGCTGGGCACTCACATGATGGACAGCATGAGGTACGTGGTGGGCTCGGAGGTCGTGTGGGCGAGCGGGCACGTTACGCAAGACGGGCGGGACGTGACGGTGGACGACATCCGGGAAGGGGACGAGGAGATGGGGCTGATCGCCGGGAACGCGGTGTATCGCTACGTACGCCTTCGAGAACGGGGTGACGGCGTCGTTCGAGTCGCTGCCCGTCGCCGACCCGCCGGGAGGGAGCAGCAGCCTGTTCGGGTTCGAGGCGTACGGGACGCGGGGCATCATATCGGTGCGCAACTCGCCGTCGGGGAATATGTTCGTCTATCCTCACAGCAGGTGGGTCCCAGGGGACAAAGACGAGTGGAGGCCGGTGGTCATCGAGGAGTGGGAGCAGGAGCAGCGGGAGCGCGGCGTGTCATCGACTGCGCTGAGCAACAAGATCATCGTGAAGGAGCTGGTTCAGGCGGTGGAGGAGGACCGGGACGTGGTGATTAGCTCAAGCGGTAAGGACGGCAGGGCCGCGATCGAGATGATCATGGCCGTGCATGAGTCTCACCGACTGGGGAGGCGGGTGTATTTTCCGATGGAGAACAGGGAGAATCCGTATGAGGTGTGGAGGAGAAAAGAAAGTAGAAAGTAGTGCGTATTGCGTAGGGGGCGAGTCTTGCTGGGCCAAGTCACCGCAGAGGGCGCGGAGTAGGATTTTGGATTCCCGCCTTCGCGGGAATGACGAGTTGGGGTGCGGGAATGACGGGGAGTGTCGACTCAGGCTATGGCAAAAGAGGAGTATGAATCGTGTCGTATGAGTTCATTGTCTTGGAGAGGGATGGGGGGGTCGGGACTATCACCATGAACCGGCCGAGGGTGCTGAACGCGCTGAACCGGGCGATGTACCGGGAGACCGACGCGGCGATCAGTGAGCTGGAGGAGGACGACTCAGTCGCCGCGATTGTCATCACGGGGGCGGGGGAGCGGGCGTTCTCGGCGGGGGCGGACATTCACGAGATGGCGCGGATCGCGGAGGAGACGGGTTCGCAGGACGGCGACCCGGACCGGGCGCGACATATGTGGCACCTGGCGACATGCAGCAAGCCGACCATCGGGGCCATCAACGGGCTGGCGTACGGCGGGGGCGCGGTTATCGCAGCGAGCATGGACATCCGGGTCGGGTCGGAACGTGCGAGCTTCAGGTTCCTGGCGGCGGCGTACGGGCGGGTGAACTCAACGTGGAACCTGCCTATGCAGATCGGGTGGCCGAAGGCGAAGGAGCTCCTGTTCACCGGTCGCATGGTGAAGGCCCGCGAGGCGATGGAGATCGGGCTGCTGAACCACCTCGTCGCGCCGGACCTGCTGATGCCGAAGGCGATGGAGATCGCGCGGGCGATATCGGCCAACGACACACGCATCGTGAAGGGGATCAAGGAGCTGATGATCCGGGACGTGGGAGCGTCGTGGCGGGAGATGCAGGCGAACGAGCTGGAGGCGCAGGCGGACGCGCTGAAGCCGCCGCCGGTGCGCGAGGGGTTCGATGAGTTCCTGAGCCGGAAGGGGCGGTAGGTTCACCACAGAGGGCGCGGCGCGGAGTTAGATGAAGTCCTGTTTTTGTTGCATGGTGCTGCATTTTGTTGCATTTCCGCTTGCGCCATGCCTCGTGTCTCTTCGGCGGCGGGGGAGAGATTGAATCGCATCGCTACGCGCTCACGGGCTGAGGCATCTCGTCCCACGTTCGGCCGTCGAGAGTTCGGCCGGTCTTTTTCTTGAACACTCCTCCCCACTGCTTGAAGAAGAACGGGACTCCCTCCCGTTCGCAGAGGTCTCGAACTTCGATGGCCCACTCACGCTTCATGGGACGAGCATTTGGTCCGCTTTCACCACCGACGATGACCCATGATACTCCCTCGATATCTATATCTCCGACAGGTCCGAGGAGTGGTTCTATCGAGAGGAACCGGGTCGTAATAGGCGCGTCTTGAAGATGCCGGATTCTCGCGGTGGCTTTGTTGTCCTCGACTGACACGCCGCACCAGATATGCCGTGGAGCAAGGCGTGATCCGTATCGTCGGCGCAAGTAGTCGCGCATGATGGGGCTGCGCTTCGTGAGCACCTGGAAAATATGCCAGTCAGCCAACTCCATAGTCTCGAATACTTCATCGATGAAATCCGTTGGCACTTCCTTGTGGAAGAGGTCGCTCATGGAGTTCACGAAGATCACCCGCGGTCGTTTCCATGAGAGAGGCTGGGAAAGCCGCTCAGGACGAAGGGTAAGGTCGAAACCCGGCTCATACGGATGACCAGGGGTCCCACGAAAACGCTCAGCAAAGCGCTCAGCGTAACAATTGTCACATCCCCGCGTTATCTTGGTGCAGCCGGTGACGGGGTTCCAGGTGGTTTCGGTCCATTCGATCTTGGAGTGTGTGGCCACAGTGTCACATACTCGCGTTCAGAATATGGCGGGCTATCCTCTTGGCAATAGTAGCTCCTTTTGGGTTGCCGGCACAGAACATGAACTCGAACAAGGGGGAATTCCGTGAAGTCGTAAAGGTCTTCGACCGTTCCATGAACCTTTGCCCAAATAGGGATTGTAGCTTGTCTTTGTATATCTTGACGATGCCGTCAACGCCGGAATCTCTTTGTTGTAGCTCGTCTCCAAATAGGGGTAGGGGTTGTTGAGGGCTAATAGAATATAGATCTCTCCAACTCTCGTCGCCATAGATTCGCGTCAGCCGGTCGGCCCACTTATCAGAGATGTCGTTCGGGTTCTTCGAGATGGGCATTATTCTGGCTATTGCTGACACCGGAAAGAGAATCCAGGTATCAAGCGCGTTGAATCGCGCTATCCTCTCGATCGTCGAAAATTCGACCGACGTGGCGAACGGGTCAAGAAAGAGCACCCCCCGCCACTCCCTCCAGTCTTCTCGCATATATCTCAGGTACGAGTTGGCGTCAACGTTCTCAGTTTGAATGGTCCTACTTGGGTTTTCCCTTTGTAGAGTGTTCAACTGTTCATATCGCTGGCGGTCCTTCTCGACGAAGATCAATCGATCGAAAGGCTTGTCCGCAATTCTCAGCGCTCGCCGCGCTGATCCCTCGATGAAATACCGGGCGTCCTCGTCTTCTTTACGAAGGCTGATCTCACCCGTGCCGGCGAAGGCGTCTATGTACATCAGCTTGAAAGGCTGGTTCTTCAGCGCAGTGGTGTAGGCATCCAGGTATCTTTCTAGGATGTCCAACTTTTCGATTGTCCACTTGCCACCTACGTTTACGGACAAGGGTTCTGAAGTATTGTTCACAATCTTGACTTCCATTCGAATTCTGTCGTTTTAGTTTGGTTGAGTGAACCTAGCGTAGGACATTTGTTCACAGTCGGCAAGGGGTTTGTGTATCTTGATTCTGCTGTCTTGGACGGTTCGCCGTTGGGATGAGACTCGTCGTCGCCCCAGATGGGGGCGGAGGGTCGAAATTTGACGGACATTCGCGGACATTCTCTGACTCTTTGTATTGCCTACGACATATCCGTCGCGGGTGATGTAGGGTCATGATAGATTATATGTTCTTGTGCGTCAAATGCGGGATGGGGGTTGAGCCTGTATCAGTCTAGTCGGTGGTACTAATTGGAGTGTTGGCCCCACCCGGGCCCCTCTGGATTCCGGCCTCCGCCGGAATGACGGGGATGGTGTTCCTACCAACTCTAAATGTGATTGCCCTGTGGGCGGGAACCCCGAAATCTCACTCCGCGATCCCGGCGCCCTCTGCGGTGAATCGCTTCGCTCCAAGCGTGCGATAATAGAGTGGCGGCAACCATTAGCCATAGCAAACCTGGAGGCGACCCCATGATTAGCGGTGTGAAAGCGACGTACTCCAAGGGCGCTATCGTCCCCTTGAAGCCGCTCGACATCGAGGAAGGCGCGGACCTGTCCATAAGCGTCGAGGTCGAGTCGCGGACATTACGCACCAAGCGCGGCCTCAAAGCGTTGAGGGCGACCGCCGGCCTCTGGAAAGGCACACATGATCCCGATGAACTCATATGGGATATCTACCAAGCCCGGCTGTCCGGGACAAGGCAGGAGCAAGAGCGCTAGGCCCGTATGCGCTATCTCGTAGATACCGACTGGGTAATTCACGCTCTTCACGGCAGCCCCGCGCTGCGTCACGGTCTCACCCTGCTGAGCAACAACCTCCGGCATTTCAAGCAACTGCAAGGCCTGAGCATCATATCGATATGACCCCATGAAAGCGGGAATGACTCATGCAGCCTTGTGTGCCGCACAACCAGCAATGAAAGTGGGAAGTGCTTTCATTGTCGCCATTGGATTTGTGGCAGTGACCAAAGATGGATTCCCGCCTTCGCGGGAATGACGATAAGGGGTTTTGTCGTTCACTCTTATACTAATGACGGGTGGGGCGTGTGCAAGTGAAGGGCGGGAGCGAGGAAGCTTGCCGGCCCGGCCTTTTACCCTCACCCCAACCCCCGTATCGAGTACGGGGCAGGCTCTCTCCCGCGAACGGGAGAGGGGGTAATGGGAAAGGGCGACCACGAGGGTCGCCCGTACGGTGGTTTGTGTGGAGGCGGTAGCGTGTGTGGGACGGTGAGGGCTTGGCTAGATGGCGGCTTCGCCGTGTTCTCCGGTGCGGACTCGGATGACGTCTTCGACGCGGGTTACTATGATCTTGCCGTCGCCGATGCGGCCTCCGTCGGGGCTTCTGGCGGCCTCTACGATGGCGTTGACGGCGGCGTCTTTGAGGTCGTCGGGAATGATGGTGACAACGAGGGTCTTTGAACCGGCGGCGCGGACCATCTGCGCGCCTCTGCCGGTGAAGACTTCGACACCCCTCTGCTTCCCCTGCCCCGTTACGTTCAGGTAGTGGAATCCGCCGCATCCGGCCTGTTCCAAGGCATCGGTTACCGAGTGGATTCTCTCGGGTCGGACGATTGCTTCTATCTTTAGCATTGCAAGTTCACCTCAGTTCTCAGGACTGTCCCCTGTCGGGATTCCCGCCCCTAGCGCTACGCCTACACGACGAGCAAGGAAATTGGACGCCGGGTTCCACAGCACCTTGGCCTCCGGCATTGGCCGAAGATGGATTCCCGCCCCGTATCGAGTACGGGGTGACGTTCTTTCGCGGGAATGACGATGTGGGCGATTGTATCGTTCATTTTCGTACTGATGCCACATAGTTCGGTATTTAGTCTGCGCCGTCGCTGACGAACGCCCTCTCGCCGTGGGCGGAGAGGTCTAGGCCAGTGTCCTCGGCGTCGTTGGAGACCCTGATCCCAAGTCCGGGGATGAGGTCGAGCACCTTCAGGATGACGAGCGTGACGACGAATGAGTAGACCATGGTGGCGACGATCGCGATCACCTGGGTGACAAGCTGTCCGGCGTTGCCATCGATGGCGCCCGCGGTGCCGCCTATGGCCGCGACGGCGAATATGCCAGTGGCGATGGCGCCCCAGATGCCGCCGACGCCGTGGATTGCGAAGACTTCCAGCGCGTCGTCTACCTGTACCCTGGTGCGCAGGTAGACCGCTATGTAGCAAAGCAGTCCCGCTCCCGCACCTATGGCGAGCGCACCGTATACGCCGACGAAGCCCGACGCGGGAGTGATGGCGACGAGTCCAGCTACGGCTCCCGACGCCACGCCGACGGCGCTCATGCGTCCGGTCTGTATCTGGGATATGACGCCCCACGTCAGGGCTGCCGCGGCGGCGGCCGTGTTGGTGACGAGGAAGGCGTTCACGTCCACGCCATCTGCCGCGAGTCCGGAGCCGGCGTTGAAGCCGAACCACCCGAACCAGAGCAGCGCGGCCCCGAGTATGACGTAGGGCACGTTGTGTGGCTCGGCACCCGGGTCGCGCCTCTTGCCGACGAGCAGGGCAGCCGCCACCGCCGCTACACCGGCGTTAATGTGGACGACGGTACCGCCCGCGAAGTCGAGCGCGCCGTCCCCAACGTCGCCGATCCAGCCACCGCCCCAGACCCAGTGCGCGACGGGGGCGTAGACGATGGTGACCCAGACGACGAGGAAGACGAGGTAGGTCGTGAACTTGAAGCGCTCGACGAAGGCTCCCGTGATGAGGGCCGGGGTGATGATGGCGAACATCATCTGGAAGATGACAAACAGCAGCGTTGGGATGCCGTTGTCTTCCACCTGATTGACGTCGATGCCCGACAGTCCGAAGAAGCTCAGGTCCCCTATGAACGCGCTTCCCTCGCCGAATGCGAGGCTGTAGCCCCACAGGACCCAGACGATGCTCACGACGGCCATGGCCATGAAGCTGTACATGAGCGTGCTTATGACGTTTCTGGCGCGGACGAGGCCTCCGTAGAAGAAGGCCAGTCCCGGCGTCATGAGCAACACCAGGGCAGAGGCCGTCAGCATCCAGGCGGTGTGACCGGGATTCAATTCCATGTTTCCATCCCCCTGTCTGTAACCTGCGGACGCGGGCCGGATGTATCGCGAGCCGCGTTTCCGCCAGACTGGTTAGGGATGATATCGGGTAGTTGTTACAGACGTGTTTCCGATGTGGGGGGAAGAAAGAAGAAAGTATTGCGTAGGGGCGAGGTTTGGTTCACCGCAGAGGGCGCGGAGGGGAGTGGATTCCCGCCTTCGCGGGAATGACGGGGTGGGGTGTGGGAATGGGATGGGGTGTGGGAATGACGGATGGGGTGTGAATTGGTCGTGGGGCGAGGATGGGCGACCACAAGGGTCGCCCCTACGATGGGTAGGCGGAGGGCATTTTCGTGGCAAGAAAGCGGGGAATTGGTTATGGGACGGCGGCGAGTTGGGCGACCATTTGCTCGGTGAATTGGCCGAGGCGTTCTACGGTGTCGAGGAGGGAGGGTTCCCAGCCGTTGGAGGCGCCGGAGATGTCGACGCGGACGAGGGTGTTGCCGATGTCGACGTGGTCGCCGAGGTGGCGGCGGAGGGCCTGTCTTGCGCCGCCGACACTGTCGCTCAAGCGGAGGACGATTGTGTGGTTTTCCCTGTTCACGGCGAGGACGTTGGCCTGGACGGCCGCGAGCTTGAGCTTGGTGACGTAGAGGAGGTTTTGCACCTGCCACGGTAGGGTGCCGAAGCGGTCGACGAGCTCGTCGCCCATGGCGTTCACGTCGTCGGGTGTGGCGGAGCTTACGAGACGGCGGTAGACGTCGAGCCGCGTGGGAAGGTCGGAGACGTAGTCGGTGGGAATGTTGGCGGGGATGCCGAGGTCGACCTGGGTGCTGGAGACGGGGTTCTGGAGGAGGCCCCCTTCCTTAGTCCTTCCCCCGCCGGGGGAAGGATGGGAGAGATCATTTGTCCTTCCCCCGGCGGGGGAAGGATGGGAGGCCCCTTCGCTTGGTTCCTCCCCCGGCTGGGGAAGGATGGGAGAACTCGCACGCTGGGCACGGAGGGACTCGACGGCGTCGGAGAGGAGGCGGGTGTAGAGGTCGAATCCGACGGCGTATATGTGGCCGCTCTGGTTCGCGCCGAGGATGTTGCCCGCGCCCCGGATCTCGAGGTCTTTCATGGCGATCTGGAAGCCCGCGCCAAGCTCGGTCGCGGCGAGCATGGTCTTGAGGCGCTTCTCTGCCGTCTCGGTGAGGCTTCGGTGCTGGGGTATGAGCAGGTAGGCGTAGGCGCGCCGGGCGCTGCGTCCGACACGGCCTCGAAGCTGGTAGAGCTGGGCGAGTCCGAAGGTGTCGGCGCGGTTGACGATAAGGGTGTTGACGTTCGAGATGTCGAGGCCGGACTCGATGATGGTGGTGCACACGAGAACATCCACGCCGCCATCGGCGAAGTCGACCATGGCCTGTTCGAGGCGGTTTTCGCCCATCTGGCCGTGGGCGACGCCGACTTTGGCCTCGGGGACGAGACGACGGATGTACCCGGCGATGTAGTCGATGTTGTAGACGCGGTTGTGGAGGAAGTAGACCTGCCCGCGCCGGTCGATCTCGCGGCGGATGGCCTCGCGGATAAGCTCGTCGCTGAACTCGGAGACGTAGGTCTTGATGGGCAGGCGCTCTTCGGGGGCGGTCTGGATGGCGCTCATGTCGCGAATGCCGGAGAGGGAGAGGTGGAGCGTGCGCGGGATGGGGGTCGCGGTCATGGTGAGAACGTCGACCTCGGATCGCATCTGCTTGAGGCGCTCCTTGTGGGCGACGCCGAAGCGCTGCTCCTCGTCCACGACGACGAGTCCGAGCTTCTTGAAGGAAACGTCCTTCTGCACGAGGCGGTGGGTCCCGATGACGATATCGACCTTGCCCTCGGCTAGGTCGCGGACGATGTCGCGCTGCTCGCGGTCGGTGCGGAACCTGCTGAGGACCTCGACGCGGACGGGATAGGGCTTGAGTCGCTCGGAGAAGGTGGTGAAGTGCTGCTGGGCGAGGACGGTGGTGGGCACAAGGATGGCGACCTGGAGTCCGTCGGTGACGGCCTTGAAGGCGGCGCGAAGGGCGACCTCGGTCTTGCCGTAGCCGACATCGCCGCAGATGAGCCGGTCCATGGGCCTGACGCTTTCCATATCGCTCTTCATGTCGAGGATGGCCTCGGCCTGGTCGGGGGTCTCCTCGTAGGGGAAGGCGTCTTCGAGCTGTACCTGCCATGGCGTGTCGAGGGCGAAGGAGTGGCCCTCGGACAGCTCGCGTGAGGCGTAGAGGGAGAGCAACTCGGCGGCCATCTCGCGGGTGGAGCGCTCGACGCGGGCCTTGGTGCGCTTCCACTCCTGCGTGCCGAGGCGGGAGAGGGAGGGAGGGCGGTCGAGCGGCGCGACGTAAGGCGTCACGCGGTCGAGGTGCTCCATGGGGACGTAGAGCTCGTCGCCCTCGGCGTAGTTGATGATGAGGTACTCGCGGTCGTCGTCCTCGCGCGGGGTGCGACCTGTGCCGGCGAACCTGCCCACGCCGTGCTCGACGTGGACGACGTAGTCGCCGGGGTTGAGCTCGGACAGGAGCGAGTCGCGTCGGCGCGCTCGTCGGCGGGATGCCGGACGACGCTTGGCCGTGCCGAATATCTCGGCGTCGCTCAGGACGATGAGACTGCGTCCGCCTATGCGCAGGGTCAGCCCCTCGCTGAGGCCGGAGCCGGGGTTCTGGAGGACGGTGATCGATCCGGGACGGGGCGTCACTTCGAGGGCATCGAGGAGCGCGGTCTCCACGCCGCTGCGGTCGAAGAACTCGCCGAGCCGCTTGGGGACGGAGCTTACGGCGACGAGTCGGTCGCCTTCCTCGGCGGCGTTCTCCGACTCGATGACGAAGGTCTCGACGTCGCCGCCGTATTCGGGGCCAGAGCCGAACGGGATGACGATGGTGTCGCGGTGGACGAGGTCCTCCGCGCCCCATGGAGTAACGTCGATGCGGCGGGGAAACTCGTCGAGCACAGGCTCGGTCTCGCGCCAGGGGGCGTGGGACGAGGGGAAGTTGTGCGGAAGCTCGCCGCGCGACTGCTTGGCCTCGCGGAGCTCGTGCGCGCGTTCCTCGGTCTCCCATGCCGCCTCGACGATGTCGGGCGGTCGATAGCGGACGACTATGGCGTCGTTGGGAAGGTAGTCGAGCAGTGAGCCGTGGTTGAAGAAGCCTGCGTAGAAGTTGGCGTCCTCGACCTCGTCCCCGTCGAGGAGTCGGTGTATCTCCTCGCCGATGCGCTCCCGAGTCTCGGCATTGCAGTTGTGCGTGTCGATGGAGCGCATGAGGTGGTCGACGTGATCGGGATGCGTGAGGCCGGGCAGGGTCTCCTGGGCGGGCAGGATGTCGATGGCCTCGACGAGCTCAGTCGAGCGCTGCGTGGCGGGATCGAAGAGGCGGATGGAGTCGATCTCATCGCCCCATAGGTCGATGCGTGCGGGAAACTCCGCGCCGACGGGGTAGACGTCGAGGATGCCACCTCGCCGTCCTGCCATACCTGGCAAGTCGACGGTCGGCTCGAAGGCGTACCCCATGCGCCGCCACTGGTCGAGCAGCTCACGCAGGTCGAGGGTCTGGCCAGGGACGAGCCGGTGCAGGCTCTTCTCGAATCCCTCGCGGGAGATCGTCTTCTGGGAGATCGCCGACGACGATGCGACGATGACGTTCGCTACTGAGTCGGTGTCGGAGTCCGGCGAATCGTGTGCAAGGAGTCGCGAGAGCACGCCGATGCGCTGCTGCTCGGTGTCGGTGTCGGTGACGAGGCGCTCGAAGGGGAGCGTCTCGCTCTCGGGGAAGTGGAGGACGGAGCTTTCGTCTGCGCTCCAGAGGCACACCTGCTCGTAGAGTCGCCGCGCCTCGTCGGGTCTCGGCGCAACGAGGAGGACGGGGACATCGAAGTTCCGCGCGAGGGTGGCCACTGTCAAAGGCACGCCGTTGGGCAGCACCTGCAGGCGGACGTGGGCCTTCGACTGGCCCATCGAGTTGCGGAGCCGCTCGAAGTCCGGCGCACTCTCCAGTACGTCGCTCAGGACGCTCAGTGACATCTTTTGTATAGATGGCCTCAAACGCAGAATAGGGCGAGTCCGCGGAAAACGGACTCGCCTGGGGAGTATTGTAGCACGTGGGAAGGGCGAGGTTCTGGGTGCTAGGCGCTGGGTTCTGGGGGATTCACCGCAGAGGACGCGGAGGGCGCGGAGGGGAAGACCCCCTCTCTGTATCTCTCCCCCGGCGGGGGAGAGATTGTGGGGCCTCAAGTCGGGGGTACGCAAACCGGGAGGACGGGACGACGAGAACGGAGTGAGCATTTCATTCCTCTTCGTCCTCTTCTATCATGGCACCCGTCGTGTAACCCCTGTAATAGACGCTGCCGCCACCGAGGGCCCCGAGGATCACTGACGGCAACAATAGCAAGTAGCCTTCTGCCCCCAAGAATACGAGCAGCGTCAGCGTGACGAAGAAGATTACGGCGGCGATAATCAGACAACCCGTGACTACCTTCTCGTGCTTGGAGATGAAACGGGTTTTTCGAAATTCTTGAACGGATTCCGTCTGACTGGTAAGTCGAGTTTCTTCTCTGAATTCCCTCTGTGATATTCGCCGCTTTGGAGGTGTCAGTGCTGTTCGTGGCACCAGACGAGCGTATCTTTCCCTGAACTCTTCATCAGTCTGCAGTCCCTTCCGCCGGTTGCACGAGTGGCAAATCACCTGCAGGTTGCTCTCATCGTTTGACCCTCCCCGAACAACGGGAATGATGTGGTCAATTTCCATGCTGGCGGCGATGCGACGATACCCGCAGTAGGTACAAGTATTGTCCTGTCGTCTCATGAGGCTGCGCTTTAAGCCCTTTGGCCAGGTCAGCCGCTTGGTGGGGCGAATCCGGCGTTCGTCGCTCCGGGTGACCAGCATCACCCAGATCAGCGCATCCGCGGTCCACAGCGAAACGAGCGTCACTACCTTCGCCAGCCAGAGACCGACCGACGCACTCCAGGCTGCAATCGTTTGGAGTGAGGCTTTCATTCGCCTTTCAACTTCACATATTTGGCTAAGTTCCGACCCTTGTTAATCTCGGTGCCCCAAGACCAACGCCGCAACCGTCATGCGATGGGTTCACGACTTCGCCGACCGCGCACATGAGATAGTCAGCGGGTTCCGTTGCATTAGTGGGCTAGTCGTAACTGAGAGGGAAAGTGACAGAAATGGAAACTTCGCATCTGGAAATCCTTCGCATGGTGTTTCCGTTTCTCCTACTGCTACTCACTGGAGGCGTAGGCTACCTGGTACTTGCCTTTAAAGTAGACCGGTTCGAGCAGCTAGTAGCAAAGCTCCGACAACAATCAGCACCGGAAAAGACCTGTCTACCAGACGAGCAGGCCAATTTAGTTTCCACCGAGCCACAGCCCAGAGGATGAGCATGGCGCCGATCCATCCCAGGGGCCAAACTAACAGTCCAAAGGTGTCGCGTTCGTTCATGTATCCCACTACCCTGCACAGTGCAACTGAACCCATTGTAGCACGGGGATTCACCGCAGAGAACGCGGAGGGCGCAGAGTGTTGGGGGAAAGGCCCCTCTCTGTATCTCTCCTCCGGCGGGGGAGAGATTGTGGGTGACTCTAGGTGGAGTGGGCGTTTGCGGGGTGGCGTCGGGCGGTGCGGATGGAGAGGGCGGTGATGACGAGAGCGGATGCCAGCGCGATGGTGGTGAGCGCGAGGCCGAGGGCGTTGCTGAGCTTTCCGGGTTCTGCGAACATGTCCGCTATGGTGGGGCCGCCGTTTTCGGCTACGAGGATGAAGAGCGCCAGAGCGAGCAGGATGGCGTCACGTATTTGCGTAGACCAGCCGACGCGCTCACGGTAGAGCAGGCCGAAGCAGCTACACGTGAGGTTGAGCTTGCGTGCCATCGCCACGCCGACGGCGAACATGAAGGTCAAGAGCATGACGGCGACGCCGAGCGCGGCCCACTCGGTGTAGACTCCGGTAATGAGCAGCGCGGCGGCGGCCAATTCGATGTATGGGAGGCCGTATCCGAAGCCTGTGGCGACAGGAGCGGGGAGCAGTCGATACTGCCGGACATCTTTGACGAAGCGGTGAGAATCCGTCAGCTTGGTAATGGCGGACATCAGAAAGATGGCGCCAAGGACGAGGCGGACCGATAGTATGACCAAACGCTTTAGGAACCTTCGCCCTCGTAGGGAACCAAGGATTCTGCTACGGCCATAAGATCTTCGTCAGTGAACCCTTTGCTTACGGGATTCACAGCGACGGCAACTCTATACGTCCTCTCACCCATTCGGAATAACAACAGCCTGCCAGCATCCGGGTCCCAATATTCCTCAGAATTTCCATCTTGGATGAACACGACCCAGGTACCTGTTATTAGATAACCCGGATAGCCTTTGACTGATACTCGTTTGTAATGCCCACGTTTTATGGCCCTGAGCATCGGTCCTTTATGTTCTGATATTGTGATTCGTAGTTTCGTCTCGGGGTTGTAGTATGCATGTTCAGCCAAGTCCCTTCCGTACATCCTACTATCAGTGAGAGTGAAACCTTCGGGCAAGTTGGGGACTTTGATCCCGTCCAACCGAGAGTTCAGTTCGTCTAAAGAAACGCGCTGTGCCGAGTTGTCCCCTTGTGGGAAATGCGCCGAGTGCGTGTGCGGCTCACTACGAGCCGAAATACTCTGAGGATCGTCAATTTCAATTACCCTTACTTCAGGGTGAGAATTCATTTTGGGCAAACCTCCTGTCTGCGCGATTTTAATATTATCTTGGATAGGTGACGCATTAGCAGCGCCCCAGCCATTGGGGATCAGGCTGACTGCCAATACGAGCGCCATAATGAGGCTACCGAGAGCCATGATGTAGTAGGTACGCATACTATCCTCTTTCTGCGTTCAATTCCTGCAGTCATCGCACCAGGAATAGTCGCAACTAAAGAGCAGCTGTTCTCGACAGACGGTATTGGTACAACTGCACGGTTCTCCGGGAAGTAATCTCTGTTCCAAGTGGTGGAAACGGTACACTAGACCGTCCGGGTCTTCCGCTTCACACTCCGCATCGCAACAGCAACATCTGCTAAGACATTCGCACCAAGAACCGGAATAACTGTAATCGCAGCCACATCCGAGGCAATCAGGCTCTTGTGCCTGCGCCGTTGAGTGGCCTGACTTAAGCCCAGGCAGACTTGGCAAAGCCGGCGAGGCCGATAGCTGTTCCGATAACAAACCGCCGTCGGGAAATTCCCGACTCCTCGTGGGAGTGGTCGTGTTCACCAGTGTGGTCAGGAGGGATCACGACCTCACGGTCTTTCTTCCTGGGTCTCAGCGCGAACCGCATACAGGACCTCCTTGTGTGACCGAAGCCCCCCCATTGTTATCACATCTGGGGGGGGTGTCAAGGCCGGCGCGCGCGGCGAGTTTGGGGACGGCGGACATGAGGAAAACCGCACCGAGGATGAGGCGGGCGAGTAGGAGCGCGATAGTCGTATCTATCATGAAGTTGTCATCCATGTTGGACACGAGAGAGCGGAGCACGCCGCTCTCTAATGCGGTTCAATAGACCTGGCTATCCTCAGCAACTCGTCCTGATCGACGAAATCTTCACCGAAGGACATGACCGTTATCCGCCAATCCCCGCGTCTGAACACAACCTGAGGGGAAGACTCGTCCCAATCGGTTGGGTCAATAGTTCCATCCCTGTGGACCGTATTGGCCCATAGCCCAGTGACGAAGTAACCGGGATTGCCGTTGATGGAAACCTTCGATGCGTGGCCCGTCTTTACCTTCAATCCGTACGGGCCCTTGTCTTGGGACACGAGCAGAAACGAGTTGCCATTGGCGAACACCAACTGAGTCGAGGACATCTCTGGGATGACGTCGGTCTTGACACGGACGAAACCATCCGGAAGGTATGTCGGCACAAGCGCTACTCCCAACATATCGCCGATACTTTGCAGGGACGCGTCCGTGTTAGCGAGTCTTCTGGGTAGCGGCAAGCCGGGATGGTCCATCACCTTGACGCCGCGAGGCGGGACCTCATCAGGAGTATCCATCTGGTCAACTTCTAACAACGGTATCAGTTTCGATGAAACCGACGACACGTCACTTTCGTTCTGAGTCCCGCCGAGATCCTCACCGTCCATTACAGACAGAGTCATGGCAGACAAAACGAGTGCGATCACCCCGAATCCCGTTATCCCGGCGACTATGGCGATGGGGAATCGCCGCCTAGGGATTCCTTGTCCCTCGTGGGAGTGGTCGTGCTCGTCTGAGTGGACGGGAGGGGTCTGCCGATCTTTTCGTTTGAGCCACATAAGGCACCTCGTGATAACGTCCTCTATCTTCCTATCATAGAACTTAAGCACATCAACATCAAGCGTTGAAGATAGATATGAATTATCTGTGGTGAATGTTCGACGAATTCAATTCATGCGGATTTGTATGTGGATGCTCGCTCTCGTGTAGGGGTAATGAACGAGCATTACCGGCAGGACGACATCTAAAAGGTCGTGGATTTGACGGGTGGGCACGTGCGTTCCAATATGGAGTCGTGGGGTTGGCGGGAGTCAATTCCGACGATAGGCGCCCGTGCGTGCGGGACAACCCCGGTGAGGGGGAGTAGAGGCGTCAGGATGGGTGGGCGTTTGCGGGGTGGCGTCGGGCCGCGCGGACGGAGAGGGCGGCGATTACGAGGGCCGATGCCAGCGCGATGGCGGTGAGGGCGAGGCCGAGGGTGTGGCTGAGCTTTCCCGGCTCGGCGAGCGTGTCGGCCATGGTGGGGCCGCCGGTGTCGGCGAGGAGGATGAAGAGGGCCAAAGCGAGCAGGACGCCGTCGCGGACCTGAGTGGACCAGCCGACGCGCTCGCGGTAGAGGAGGCCGAAGCAGCTGCACGTGAGGTTGAGCTTGCGGGCCATCGCGATGCCGACGGCGATCATGAAGGTGACGAGCATGACGGCGACGGCGAGGGCGGCCCAATCGGTGTAGATGCCCGTCAGGAGCAGCGCAGCGGCACCCACACACCTTGAGCGTGTCTGATGAAGGGCAGGTGGGCAACGTACCTGCTACGCTGCTTCCCGAAGTGGCTGAGAAGGTACAGGCGTTGAAGGATGCCGTAACCGACAAGGAAGCTATTGAGGACTGCCCGCTTGAAGCAAGGTTAGGCAATCTCATTCGCTGAACGCAAAGAGTCCCCGCCGAAGCAGGGACTCTCCCAGTTACTTACGCCGTTTGAACCAGAGGAACAGAACCACTACCCCTATGACGAGCAAGACCGGGGAAAACACTATCAGGAAGTGAATCCCCCAACCTAGCAACACCATTTAGACTTCCTCCCACTCGCCTCGACACGTCCAATGGACAGGCCCCCAGACACTGCCGTGATGTGCGCACGCCCAGCTACCCCACCCGATACCAGCGTAGAACCTAGCCATCTGCCAGTGTCGTGCTGGCTGGATGTATAGGTGGTCGAACGTACCTTCGGTCTTATTGTAGACCGAAGTCGGGCCATACGGCCACCACGTCGTATCGCACGATATGACGTACCAGCCATCAGGGAAGATGCGACACCAGTTCGTAGCGTCAAACCCCGCCGCGACCATGTTGCCATAGTCATAGTATTTCATGCTGGCATAGACCGCTGTCAGGTCAATCCAGATGAAGTCGTTCAACTCGGACTTCGCCATGCCGAAGTACAGCGTTGCATCGTCGTCCTCATCTGACTTGGCGGCGGCTGTCACACTTGGGGTATGGGAGACGGCCTCCACGCTGATGGAACAGTCCGGTTGGAATAGCAGGGTAATACTGCCCTCGCCTTGCTCAGACATCTGCCCGCTAATTGTCGTCACTGGCATCTCGCAGCCTTCCGCCGAAAGAACCGCCCCGGCCCCGATTGCAGTAGCGCCGGAGATACGTTGGCCGACTGTAGCAGGGATTGTGGTTTCGCCGATCGTAACGGAAGCACTAACAGGGGCGACGTGTTGCTCCTGAAGCACTTCTGGTTCGTCTGCCGGGTCTTCAGCCCATGCGACATGGTACGACAGGGCGAATGCCATGACCACAACAATAGCAGTGAGAATCGAACGGATAAACATTACACCACCTCCCGGTGTACTAGAGTGCCTAGCTCCGGTGGTGTGTCTAGCCTACCCCGCACGCAGGGAGGTCGGACACGTTACCGGAAGCTGTTGTCGAGTTTGAGCATATCCGACCTCCTTCCGAGAACTGATAGGATGGGCTAGGGCTGACTCTGGTATGTGATTGGTGGTTGCATAGCTGTCAGTTGCGTACCTACCTTCCCTTTAACGGGTATCCGGATACCCGTTAAAGGGAAGCAGAGTCAGCCCTTCATCACGCACACTCCCGCGTGGTTAGCAAGGCATATAATTCCCTTTGGGAAAGACCGCACATCGGGGCGACGGATGAGGAGAGCCTCTGCGGGATTCCTCGCCGTCGAGGTGGACTGCTGGTTACGCGCGAGTGTTCGAGAGAGGTCGGAAGACCTTTCGGTGTGAGGTACATGGCTCACCTCCCGAATTGCGTATGTTAGCTTCCTGTCATATCCCTATAAGGCGAAGATAGCACATGTTTAGGGAGGAAGTCAAACATTTTCTAAGATTTGCGACGGATTTCGTTTTTAAGGGTTCTGGGCGCTGAGAACCGGGGCGCTGGTTGCGGATTTGACGTGCGGGAACGTGCGTTCTATTATTCGGTTGTGGGCTTGCGGCGTTGAGGCGTCGCTGGTCGAATATAGGAACTTGGAGAGGACATATGCCAACGAACATCAATGACCCGGACGAGATCATTCGCGCGGTGGGGCGTCAGGAGGAGCAGACGCTTTCGCTGCGGGACCGCATGGAGGGGGACTACCGGCTGTACCGCTTGGAGCCGTACCAGGAGGTAGACGGTTACGGGCAGCCGGTGGAGGGGTTTCGGAGCTACACGTCGAACGCGCCGCAGGTGTACGCGGACAAGGTTATCCAGTGGATTGCGCGGGCGGAGTTCGGCATACGCATCCCGCAGGGGGGCAGGACGCGGGCGCAGCGGGCGGTCGACGGTCTGAAGGAGAAGTGGACGTGGGGTCTGATGCGTTCGGTCGACCGGCGCATCCAGCAACGCATGGAGCCGCCGATGCGCGACCTGACGGCGTTTCACAACGTCGTGCGCGGGATGGTAGCCGGGCGATGGCTGATGATGAACACGGCGTCGGGCGAGACGGTCGTGGACATGACGCCGTGGGACCCCCTGCACACGTACTGGGCGGTCGGCACGGAGGGTCTCGACTGGGCGTGCTACAAGATCCGCAAGACCCGCGGGGAGATTCGCTCCGAGTACGGCGTGGAGGTCGGAGACGACGAGAACACTCTCACGGTTCAGGCGCAGGACGGGGATGAGGCGGAAATTGAGGTCTTCGACTACTACGACCGCGTGTACAACACGGTGGTTGCGGGCAACGGAGTCGTGCTGAAGAGGCCGACGCCGCACGGGTCCGGCCGGGTGCCGGTCGTGATCGTTCCGGTCGGGCCGGTGCCGATGGTGCATACCGACTCGGCGGCGGACTCGGTGTCGGACTACGGCGAGAGCGTGTTCAAGTCGAACCGCGAGATATACGACAAGCACAACCTGATGATGTCGATCTTCCTGGAACTGGCCGCGAGGGCGAGGAAGCCTCCGCTGGGCGTGAAATCCCGCGACGGGCGGAAGACGCTGGAGGAAGACCCGTACCGCGAGGGGACGACGATCAGCATGAGCGAGGGCGACGAGGTGGAGGCGTTCCCTCTGCTGCAGACGACGCAGGACGCGGCCGACCTGACGGGGCAGATATCGGGCGAGGTGCAGCGCGGGTCGATCCCGCACTCGGTCTACGGGGAGCTCCAGTTCCAGCTTTCCGGCTTCGCGATCAACACGCTGCGGTCGGGCCTCGACTCGGTGCTGCGGCCTCGTCTGATCGCGGAGGGGTCGTTCTACGCGCAGGGACTGGAGTTGCTGACGGAGCAGTACGTATCGGGACGGTTCTCTCCGCTGTCGGGCTCGGCGGGCGCGTCCTTCGACGCGGCCATGACTCCCGATGCCATTTCGCGTGGAGGGACTCCGGAGATCAGACTGGAGGGCAAGCTGCCTGAGGACGACACGGCCAAGTACGCGCAAGCGAGGATGGCGCGTGAGGGCGAGGTGCCGCTCCTGCCGGACCGGTGGATATACGACAATATTCTCAAGATACGGGACGCGGACAACATCGAGCAGGCGGTGTCGGCGCAGGTGGCGCGGCGAGGAACGCCGGAGTCCTTGATGCTCAACTCGATGATCGCCTCTGCCGATCAGGGCGACGATGATTACGCGCGGCTGTACGAGAGCGAACTGCGCCTGGCGCGGATGCGGAAGCTGTTGGAGCTGCAGGCGCTTAGGGAGGAGGCCGCCGGCGAGAGGAAC
Organism: Dehalococcoidia bacterium; assembly: GCA_965247555.1. Lineage (GTDB taxonomy): Bacteria > Chloroflexota > Dehalococcoidia > Lucifugimonadales > VXLM01 > VXLM01. The sequence goes on from CBDFHR010000009.1 coordinate 2,653,396, forward strand.
GGCGCGCACGGACGGTCTTCGGAGGAAGGTCCCGGTCTGCCGCCGCAGGTCTTGCCGGAGGCGTTCGTGCGTCCGCCGAACCCTCCCTCCTCCGCTCCGACGGATGGGGAGCGGCTGGAGGCGTTGGGGCTTGTGGGGCCGGGTGGGTAAGATGAGGTTTGGCGGAGAGCGGCCTGCGCATTACAAATCCAAGCACTCAACCGTGCTGTGCTAGAATTGCGGTATCGGACGAGACGGAGGGGCAAATGGACGTTAAGGCGGTGGCACAGCGGGCGAAGACCTATGTTGGCGATCTCTTTGCCGACGAAGAGATTGTGAATGTTGGGTTAGAAGAGGTCGAATTCGACGAATACCAAGATAGGTGGATAGTAACTATCGGCTTTTCCCGACCGTGGGATCATAAGAACGTTGTGAACGCCGTGCTGGGAGAGGGTCGCCCCGCCCGCTCGTATAAGGTACTCCATATCGCTGACACGGACGGTCGCGTGGTATCCCTTAAGGACCGCGTTCTGAGAGACCGGAACTGACCTAATGCCCCCGTCCGGGTTTTTTCTTGATGCGAACCTCTTCGTGCTGCTGGTCGTGGGGAGTGTGGGACGAGACCTTATCGAAAAGCATCGGCGGCTCCGCGCGTACTCGGCGGAAGATTACGAGATCCTGATTGACCTGCTCGACAGGGTCGAGCGGGTCTTCGTAACCCCGAATACACTTACCGAGACGTCGAACCTGCTCGCACAACACCGTGAACCGGAGCGTTCACGCTTTTTCGACAGGCTTCGGTTCGTCATTCACGAGAGCGAAGAGATTGTAGTTGCAAGCGCGGTTGCATCATCCAACAGCGCGTTCAACCGGCTGGGACTGACCGACGCGGCGCTACTTGAGGCCGTCTCTCCCGAAACTCCGTTGGTAACCGTGGACCTCGACCTATACCTAGCGGCGAACGCGAGTGGGCAGGAAGTTGCTTTGAACTTCACACATCTTCGGAATCTGTAGGGATTTCAGGCGGTCTCCGTCTACACGTTTGCGGAATCGTCGAGGCTCGCCTGTCGTCCCTCGCTGGCCCGTCGTCGCGGGGCGCGACGGAATGTGGCCTGCGGCGCGAAACGCGGATACAGCGCTTCCCGTCCTGCCAGCAACTCTTCGATGGTGAGAATTTGCAGGCGGGGGAATTCGTGATTGGGGTAGAGATCCGGCACGTATACTCCCGCCGATGCAGCCTCCGTGAGCATCGGACTCGTTGGCCTTTTGAGCGTGATGAACAAACCGACCTGAGCGTTCTCACGCTCCAGGACGCCTTTCAAGTCCCTGATTTGTGATACACCGACGTTGCCGCTCTTGACCTGCACGATGACCCGCTTTGCCTTGCCGTTATCGTCGTCGAAGAAATAGATGTAGCCATCTATGCCCGAATCGGCGCCCTTGCGCTTGTCCTGCGCCGGCCTCGCATCTACGAGGCCCAACGCCCACCACTCGAACTGATAGCGATCTTGCTGTGCTAGGGACTCGGCGCTTGCCACGTCTTGCGGTTCTCCTATCACGTCGTATGGCCCCAAGTCGTCGCCGAACGTATCGCGTAGGCGGTGGCGTATCAGGGCCACGGCGAGGTGAGTGACATCGATACCGACCCACCTGCGGTCTAGGCGCTCTGCAGCAGCGATCGCGGTGCCGCAACCACAGAACGGGTCCAGAACCACATCACCCTCGTTGGATGATGCCTGGATGATACGCTCCAAGAGGGCCTCCGGTTTCTGGGTAGGATAGCCGAGACGCTCACGGGCTTGCGGATTGACGGGCGGGATGTCCGTCCATATATCTTGTAGGGGCACGCCCGGCATCTCGTCAAGGTAGCGTATGTACTCCGCGACGCCGTTGCGCGTATACCGTATCCGCCCTTCGTTATGCAGTCGTTCCATCGTCTCGGGAGGAGCGCGCCACACGCGGGTAACCCCTTTCCACTCATATTCGTACCCGCCGCCGCTCAAACCGGTGGCCGTCAGGTTGTCTGTACGATACACGCGACCATCATCGGTCTTATAGCGGTAGTGAGTCCTTATGTACTCTGGGTCGTAGCTTTGGTACTGCGTATTCCACGAGAAAGAGCTACTGTCTTTGGCATAGAGCAGGATGATGTCATGGGTGCGTCCCATGGCTTTTGCGTCGCTGTGCGCCGATGAGCGCTTCCATATGATTTCGTTTCGGAAGTTCTCTTTGCCGAAGCTTGCATCCATCAGCAGCTTGAGGTAGTGGCTCGCGGTCGGGTCGCAGTGCAGGTAGATACTACCTGTCGGCTTGAGGACGCGGTGGAACTCAATCATCCTCTGCGCCATCATCACGAGATAAGCCATCATATCGTTTCGGCCCAGAAACTCGCGCATGGACTGAAGCAGGCGGCTGAGCTTCTCAGGGCCAGCCTGAACAACTTCCCGGAAGGCGGTCTCGGACTCCCAACCCCAGTGCCAAGTGTCCTCGAAGGCGGTTATCTGCGCTGCGGACCGCTCGCCGGACTGCTCTTTGAATAGGACGTTGTACGATGCGTTAGAGTTGAACGGCGGGTCAAGATAGATGAGATCCACCGACTCGCTGGCAAGGTAGTCCCGAAGTACCGGGAGGTTGTCACCGTAGTAGAGGGCGTTCGGCATGGCTGAGCATATTATAGACGATAAGCACGGGCAGGCCCGCGGCTAGTTCGGTCTCTTGCCAACGGCGAGGGTGGCGTCTGTGGCGGGGCCTCCGTCGCCGGAGAAGCCGTATGATCCGTTCCCGGCTACGGTCGTGATGATGCCCGTCGATGCGTCGATCTTGCGGACGCGATAGCTGCCGGTATCGACGATGTACAGGTTTGCCTGCAGCCGTCGAGGGCGATGCTGTAGGGCATGGAGAGGCTTGCCTGGTGCGCGGGGTCGCCGTCGTCGGAGAACTCCGTCCTGCCGGTGCCGACCACCGTGGTGATCGTGCCGTTGGAATCGACCTTTCGTATGCGGTTGTTCGCGCCGTCGGCGATGTAGAGGCTGCCGTCGGAGTCCAGCGCGACATCGCGGGGGAGGGATATCGCGGCTTGGACGGCGGGGCCGCCATCACCACTGAAGCCCTGCTCGCCCATACCGGCGACGGTGGTGATGATGCCCGTCGCGGCGTCGACCACGCGGATACGAGAGTTGCGATGGTCGGCTATGTAGAGGTCACCGTCGGCGCTGACGGTAACGGCGATGGGTGAGGCGAGCATGGCTTCGGTGGCTGGGCCGCCATCGCCGGAGTACCCGTGCTCGCCGTTTCCCGCGACGGTGGTGATGATCCCGTTCGAAGCGTCAACCCTGCGGACTCGGTCGTTCTTCAGGTCGGCGATGAAGAGGTTCCCATGCTCGTCGAGCGCGGTCCCGTGAGGCGAGGCGATTTGGGCATGGACGGCGGGGCCGCCGTCGCCGGAGTACCCCTCGGCACCGCATCCGGCGACGGTGTCGATGATGCCGGTTGCGGTGTCTATCCTGCGGATGCGAGCGTGATGGGCGTCGGCAACGAACAGGTTGCCCTCGCGATCACCCGCGACTCGCATGGGGTGCGAGGAGAAGGTCGCTTCGGTCGCGGGGCCGCCGTCTCCGGGGTCGCCTGCTCCCCCACCTGCGACGGTTGTAATGACGCCCGTGGTTAAGTCGACTCTGCGGATGCGGCTGTTGCCTACGTCGGCGAAGTATGGGGCGTCGTGGACGAACACGGGCGGAGTATATCACTGGGTGGTGGGGCAGGATGGTTTGAACCATCGGTCCAAATGGAGACCACATACGGGATCCGTAACGTTTCAGCAAGCGGAATCGCTACCTTACCTTCCGGTGGATGAGGAAGTGATACACTGGTTTGCGGAGGATTTCCTCCGATGCTCCCGTGTCAACTGATGAATGAGGCTATTCGATATGGACGGCGTATTTATCTACTGGGACAACTCCAACATCTTCCACGAAGCCCAGCGACTTGCAGAGGAAGGTGAAGTGGGTCCCGACGCCCGCTACCGCGTGCGTATCAACTTCGACTCCATGCTGCGCCTTGCTCATGCCGACCGCCCAATGCGCCATGCGGTGGCGGCGGGTTCCGTACCACCAGCAATGCGCCAGCTATGGAACCGCATGGAAAGCATGGGGGTTGAAGTCAAGTTGTTCGACCGGGGCAGTCCAGAGGGCCCGGAGCAGGACATGCCCGATCGGCTGCTGCAGCTACGCATGTTGGAAGATGCGTTGGACAACAACGGCGACCCCGGCATCGTCGTGTTGTTGACCGGGGACGGCGCGGGCTACCTTGAAGGCGCAGGTTTCCACAGCACTCTGGAACGTATGCATAAGCGCGGCTGGCGAGTGGAAATTTTGTCATGGGCGCATTCATGCAACCAGCGAATGCGCAGGTGGGCGGAAGGAAACGGCGTATTTGTCGCGCTGGATGACTTCTACGAAGCGGTTACCTACGTTGAGCCTTCCAGACCAGGACTTGAACTAGCACCCGCGCGTGAGTCCGCAGTACTTGACCTTTCCCTACGGGCGACGGCCTAACTACGGCCGCCATCCGGTAACCACTGCGAGCACTGTCTATCTCTCACCTTGTTTTCACTGTAAAGTCCCGTTCCGACCTTGTGAGAACGCATGTTTGACATCGGTCTGGACGTGGGGTAGACTCGATTTGTGACAGGTCATCGTTCCGGTGGAGCGAGGGCCAAACAAAAACAGAGAGACGCCGAGCAGAGCGTCCCGGAATCGTTCCGGGGCGCTCTGTCTGTTTTTCCCACGGGTGTCGGGGTTTCCCGGCACGCCAAGACGGAGAGACGAGGGCGAAGACTTAGCGAAAGGAGAGACGAGATGGTGATGACATCGGACATGGAGGAAGACCTGCCCTTGGGGGCAGACGATAGTTCGCTCGAGGGCGTGGACGAGTCGGAGGGCATGGTCGACGAGTTCGACTTGGCAGAGCTCCGAAGGGAGTTTGCGGGGGCCGGTGATAGCGGCCCCGGGGAGCAGGAGAGTGAGTCCGGCGACGCTGCGGAGCGTTCCGAGAGCGCTGGAGAAGAGGAATCGGAGGAGCCTTCGTCCGAGGGCGAGCCGTTCGGTTCGGACCGGGAGCGGTACCAGGCGGTGGTTCGCGCGGCGCGTGAGCACGGGCTGGGAATCGACGACCTCGAGGAGCTGCAGCGTGAGGAGAGCCGGGAAGCGGTCGAGCGGCGTGCGCAGGGGATGGCGGAGCGCGGACTCTGCACCGGAGGGTCGAGGCGCTGGAACGGCAGCTCGCGCCGGTGCAGCAGTTCGACAGCAACCGTCCGGCAGCCGTGTCCTCCGGCTCCGACGAGACGTGGATCGACCGGTACATGGCGGGAGACCGGAGCGCACGGGCGGTGTCCGCGGCACGACGGGCATTCGAGTAGTAGACAAAGAGATACAGGCAGAAAGGAGAAGACATGCCACAGACAACGAGCACAGGAAACTTGGCGGACGCCCAGAGGACGATCATCGGGCAGATGCTGTACACGACGGAGCACAACGCGCCCGCGATGGCGCTGGTGACTCACATGCGGCTGCGACGCGGGGCGTCGAGCGTGGACGTACCGAAGGCGGGTCAGATGACGGTGTCCGACCTGGTCGAGGGCCAGGACTTGACGGACGAGCAGAGCCTCGGCCTCGAGTTCACGACGCTGACGACGTCCGAGGTGGGCGCGAAGGTGGTGCTGACGGACAAGCTGGTGCGGCAGATGCAGCCGGACGTGTTCAAGGTGATCGGGCGTCAGCTGGGCGACGGGATGGCGCGCAAGAAGGACAAGGACGTGATCGATCTGTACGGGTCGCTGAACGGCGGGGCGGCGCTGGGCGCGGCCGGAGCGAAGTTCACGGTCGCCCACGCGGCGGCGGCTTATACCCACGCGGTGGCCAACAAGTTCGGGACGAAGCTCTCGATCGTTCACCATCCGAACACGCTGTACAGCATCATCAACTCCGGCGCGATCACGCCGGCGGCGAGCGGACCGGTCGACGCGGGATGGTCGCGCGACCTGCTCCAGCGGTTCTTCGCGGGCCTCGCGCCGGTGGGCGGTGTGCCGATGTTCCACGACGGGAATATCGAGGTGGACAGCGACGGCGACGCGGTAGGCGTGATCGCCGACGAGGGCGCGCTGGTGGTGCTGGAGTCGGTGACGATGCGGACGGAGCGGCAGCGTGACGCCTCGCTGCGCGGGACGGAGGTCGTCGTGACGGCGGACTACGGCGTCTTCGAGCTCGACGACTCTCGCGGCGCGCCTCTCAAGTACGACGCCACCGCGCCATCGACATCGGCGTAGCCGGACGGACAGGAGGAAGCTGATGGACCGGAAGACGCCCGCGAAGCTGTCGGAGGAGCTGGCAAAGCTCGGATACACCTGGGAGTACCTCGACAAGTGGCAGCCGAAGGTCGACATGTACTGGCACGTCGACCAGGTGAACGTCGCGGGCGAGGTGGTCGGGAGGGCGGGCGGCATGCTGCCCAACCTGCCCGGCCACCCTGACCATCAGGCGAGATACGCGCGGCGCGGTCTGCTGCCCTGGCCGCCGGGCGAGGGGTGCGAGTGCAAGGGCTGCAGGGAGCGGTACGGCACCGAGCGCACGGACCGCAAGTTCATGGCGCCGGACGAGGTGGAGAGTGAGGTGGCGAGTGGCAGGCTGTTTGGGGATGGGGGCGAAAACCGACCCAAGACCGATTAAGGAGCATTCAGAACTGCCATGTGAGCCGCGGCGGGACAATGTGTCCTTCGCGGCTCATATGGTATTATCCAATTCCAATACTAGAGGCTTGCTGTGTCACGCCCAAAAGGACAGGGACAATGGAAGAGAATAAACAAAAGGCTTTCGAGGTCCCGGAAGACACGCCTGAATTCTATATCGACTCGGCCCATGTTCAGACGCAGCTCTATGGGAGCACCCTACTGCTAGGCGAGTTGCGTGAGGGTGAAGCCGCTATGATTAAGGTCAAGGTGAAGGTGAGCCCCCAGATGGCAAAAGTGCTCAGTCTGATACTCAGCAAACATGTTCGTGAGTACGAGCGGGACGTTGGCGAAATCAACATTCCAAAGCGGCTCTACCACGCGTTGGGCTTGGAGGAGATGATTTGACGACACTCAACATCGGAGTGACAAACACTCGCCCTCCAATGCGGACGATTCGGACCTCGTCTCCTACGGACTACGTCTACGAGTCAAACAATAGAGGGGCGGCTGATGAAGCCTCTATCTTGCAGCGGCACAGTCCGGGTAGTGCGGTCAACCAAAGCAGTTTAGGACAGGAGTCGCCTGAACGATATATTGCGGCGGATGAGTATCCCTTGCTGGCGGAACTCTGGGATAACGATGCCGACGCCATATATGATGAAATGTAGCCCAGGGACAGTCGTCCTCGTAAGGATAATGTTCTCTGATGGGCTGGGGAGCAAGTCCCGCCCCGCCATTGTCGTGAGCAGCCCTCGTTATCACTCTGCCCGCCAGGATGCCGTAATTGTCGCTCTTACGTCTCAGCTTGATCGTATGTACTTTGGTGACTGCGAGATCAGAGATTGGAAGGCGGCCGGCTTGAAGCGCCCATCGATTGCGAAGGGCTTCATTTCCACCATCAAGCGGACCACGATATCCCGAGAACTGGGGTTCCTTGGGAAAGAAGACTACAATCGAGTGAAGGACTCTGTCAGGTCCATCCTTGCTCTGTGACCACATCGCGCCGCAGCCCCCACTCCTCGATTTGACACGATAGCACGCACGTCCTATTCTTGATATGTGAGCATTCCTGACTGGCGTTGAGCGGGTCGGGATCACAACCGAATACACCAGAGATGCCGGAGCGCGTCCCAGTCTTAGAAAAGTTGGGGCGCGCTTTGATGTTTAACGAGCGGACGAAGACGAAGGGGACGGCGGTCGGGCCTGCGTCGCGGGAACTGTCTGCGGGTATCGAGACGGCCTCAGGGCTGTGGGTGCCGGAGGGGACGGCGGTGGAGATGCCGTACGTGGCGGGACCGGACGCGGACACGGGCCGAGGTGTGGTCGTACACCGGTTCCGGTTTCATGATCCACGCACGGGACGCAGCCAGATATGTCACGTTCCGGCCCACCCCGACGCAGCGCCGTCGGAGATCGAGGATATGGCAGCGGAGGCGTTCGAGAGCTTCTTAACCGACGCGCGGAGGCTGGGGCCACTTCAGCGGCATTCGCCGGAGCAGCGCAAGGAGATCGGCGCGGCCATTCGGGAGTTCCGCGAGTACGCGGCCAAGCGCCGCCAAAGCGCGACGAACAAGATCTACTTCTAGCCCTGGAACGACGCACCGAGAAAGGACTATGCACATGTCAGGCAGACAAAGACGGACACGCGAACAGCTCCGCAGGAGCATCGGACGAAACCTGATCGGCCATCGGCTGATCGTCACGTCGGCAACGTCGGACGGAGACACGACGGGGCTGATCGACGACACCCTGCTCGGCGGGGACGACAACTACAACGGCTGGTGGTTCGTTGCGACCTCGATGGGGGCAAATGGCGGGGAAATGCGGCGAGTCACCAACTACGACTCCACGAGCAATCGTCTGAGCTGGACGCGAACACTGCCGGAAGCAACGGTCGTCAACGACTCGTACGAGCTCTGGCCCTCGGAATACCCACCCGAAGTCATCCACGACTACATCAATCAGGCCATCGACGAGGCGGCGGGCCACATCTACGAGCCGGTCGAGGACGTGTCGCTCCACGCTGGCGATGGACTCGCGCGGTTTCCCATCCCGGAGGGCGTCGACGCGATCTCGAAGGTGCTGGTCAGGGTATCGGCGGCCTCAATACCGGCCCACCAGGCCGGAAGCGCGGTCGATGGTAGTACCGCCGCGTGGCGGACGCTGCCGCCGCACCTATGGGGCATCGACAAGGGAGACCGTGCCCTGACGCTCACGGACGGAGGCAGGCGACTGGCGGGCCACGCGCCCCTAAAGCTCGTCGGGGGCACGGAGGCGTCGGCGATGTCCTCCGACGCGGCGTCGACCGTCGTGCCGGACGAGTTCATCATCGCACGGGCGACGGCGCTGGCCCTGCTCGCATCGCCGGACCTGTCGGAGTCCGGCAGAGCGGCCACTGAGAAGTGGGACGCACGGACACGCGAAGCACGAGCCGCGTTCCCGTTGCTGACAAACGTGCGAAGAGTCGGATAGCTAGAAATTACGCCCCGTCCGTAGCGCGGACATCGGGGTCGCGAACCGGAGAGTGATAATGGCGGAAAACGTAGTCAATCAACAAGAGATATCCCTGGATGGCAAACGGTATCGGATTGCGCCGAGGCGAGGGGCAAGCGTGCGTTCGTTCATCGCGTCGCGATATCCGGGCAAGCTGGTGCTGGGCGACGTGGGGTCGGACTCCGATCCGAGGCGCAGCGTGGTCAAGTGGACCGACCAGCGCGGCGGGCTCGGAGTGTACAAGCTCGACGCGCGTGACCCGGAGCTTGACCGCTGCTCGTATACGTCGTGCGACGTCCGGTACAAAGGCGGCATTACCCTGCCGCCCCTCTCGCGGTACACCACGGGGGCCGGACTTGTAGGAGACATCACGGCCATCGGGGAACTGAACGATGCGTACGGCGACAGCGAGGTCTATGCGGCGTGGGGCGGCGGTACGGACATTCGCAAGTACGACGGCAGGGCCGACTCGTGGGGCGAGTCGCTGCACACGCTGCCGAGCGCGGCGACGGACGCCGTCACCATCTCGCACCAGGGATCGGGCGGCGGTCATACGCAGTACCTCGTCTTCGCGCATGGGGGCGGAGGACTCACCTACACGTCGGACGGGGCGACGTTCAACACCAACGTCAAGCCCGCGAAGTTCCTGGCGTACTGGAGCGACCGTCTCTGGGGGATAGACGACGACGGGAGGCTGTGGCAGGGCCCGGCGGGGCTGCTCAGGACGAGCAGGTACTCGTGCATAGACGATGCCGCGCTGCCGCTGCCGTCGGGGTATGTCACTTCGCTGTTCGTTGGGCCGGACCGTTCCGGCCGACCGATTCTGTACGCGGGAACGAAGGTCGGGCTCTACGCGCACGACGACGCAAACAACCGCTTCGTAGAAACGCCCGCGAGGTGGCCGAAGCACGACATCGGCGGATCGGGCACGACGGCTTGGAGGGGCATCATCTACGCGCCGGCCGGTCGGCACGTGTACGCATACTCTCCGGGGCGTCGGACGTTCGATTTCGCGTTCCCACGGCGGGGCGAGGACGGCCTGTTCACCAAGGCCGGCACGCGGGGCGGGATCACCAAGCTCGTGCCGACCCATCTCGACCTCGCGGTGGTGATGGACGGTCTGGGCGCGCCCTTCACGCCGGCGGACATCTTCCTCTGGGACGGCGTCGGCATCTCGCACGCGCATTCGACACAGGCGTGGATGTCGATTACGGCAGCATTCGTCTCCAACGCCTACGGGAAGTACCGGCTGTGGTGGGCGACCGACCAAGGACTGTTCGGGGACTCGCCGAACATCGGCTACACGGAACTTCCCGAAACGCTGACCAACTCGCGATACGGGCCCGCGGCGTCCTACGCTTCCGGCTACCCGGACACGAACGGTCTGCTCCGAGCGACGCACGCCTATCCGTGGTTCGACGCAGGCCAGCCGGAGGTCACCAAGACGGCGCTACGCCTCCGGGTGGAGACGCAGGACTGTACGGAGACCGAGGTGATCGAGGTGTACGCGACGGTTGACTATGACGGCTTGTCTTCGACGCTGATCGGGCGGATTACGACCGGCGGCACGACGACCTTCAATCTGCCAAACGAGGCGACACCGAACGGGACCGACTTCAAGGCCTTCCAGATCACGTGCAGGCTGAGGAGAGGGGCGGACGAGACGAAGACACCGGTGCTCGTCTCGATGGCGCTGGAGTACCGCAAGAAAATTCCGACGAAGTATGGCTTCACCTTCGACGTGGCGCTGAACCAAGAGCATGGCGGGCGCACGCCGAGGGACATGCGCTCCGACCTCGCGGCGGCAATCGAGAGCACGAACCTCATCGAGTTCACGTTCCGCGACGACGCGGGCACGACGCGAACGCACTACGTGGACGTGGTCAGCGTATCGGGCGGCGAGGAGACCGGCTTGGACGAGCGCGGCACAAGCAGGGTGACGGTGGAGGAGATTTAGCGATGAGACTCATACACGGGCAGGAATCGGTGACGGCGGGGACACCCGCTCAGCTTACGAGCGAGCCGTTGAGGGCGGTGAAGCTCTGGGTGCGGTACGCGGACGGGGCGACCGGCTCCGCATACCTATCGGGCGCGACGGGGAGCGAGTCGGGCGTGGAGATCGGCGCCGACCCTGTTGAGCTCGACTTTACGGCGTCGGGCAGGGGCAGCATCGACGCCTCGACGCTCTACGTGGACGTGTCGAGCGGGACGGAAACTGTCACCTGGACGATGATGGTGACCTGAGATGATATCAGTTGACAGGGCGGACAAAGGCGTACTCTACTGGGTCATCGGCATCCTCATCACGGTCAACCTCGGCCTGATGGGATGGTCGGTCGTGGCCCTGGACGGCAAGGCGGACGATGCCGCAGTGGCGCGCATCGAGCGTCAGGCGGACGAGATCGGGCGGCGCGACCGGGACTATCTCGTGCGCTCGCAGATCGAGGACCTGGTGCGAAACGGGTCACCGTACGTGAGCGACAAGCCGAAGATCGAGGACCAGCTCGGCAAGCTGGAGGCGAGCGTCGCACGCAACGAAGGGGACATTCAGGCCTCGACGCGCTCGCTGGTGCGGATCGAGACACAGGTGGCGCAGATACGTGAGACGCTGCAGCAGCTCGATGGCAAGCTCGACGAGATCACGGAGGCTCTGGCCCGCGCCGGGGCGCTGGCTAGGCAGGAGTAAGGTGAAGGCGTGTCGTCTGGTACACTGAATATATCGCGGCACAAGCCGTATCATCAAAAAGCGGAGCAAGAATTCATGAAGACCCTGGTTCTTTTTTACTCGCTGTATGGGCACGTGTACAGCATGGCCGAGGCCGTAGCGGCGGGCGTCAGTGAGGTACAGGGGGCCGCAGCGATCATCAAGCGAGTGCCCGAGACCATTCCGCAGGAGGCACTCGAAAGGATGGGGGCAAGCCAGGCGCAGGGGACGTTTGCGCACATACCCGTTGCGGCGCCCGGTGAACTGGGCGAGTACGATGCCGTCATCTTCGGCACGCCGACCCGGTTCGGCAATATGTCCGGCCAGATGCGCACCTTCTTGGACCAGACCGGAGGGCTGTGGATGCAGGGCGCGCTGGTCGGAAAGGTGGGCAGCGTCTTCACGAGCAGTTCGACTCAGCATGGAGGGCAGGAATCAACGATACTCAGCTTCCACACGACACTGCTTCATCACGGCATGGTGGTCGTTGGGCTGCCCTACGCCTTCAAGGGCCAAATGCGTATGGACGAGATTACCGGGGGCAGCCCGTATGGCGCCTCTACCATCGCGGGTCAAAACGACCGTGAGGTTAGCGAAAACGAGCTGGAGGCCGCTCGCTTTCAAGGCTGTCACGTCGCTGAGATCGCCAAGAAGCTGGCCGCGTAAGAGCCTCATCGGGCAAGAGCGGCCTGCGGCAACGTCCGAAACCCGTGACCACTTCACACCGGAGTTGATACATGAGCTGGGCAAAAGTTGTTCGTCCTGAAGATGAGCGAAGGGTCATTCACGGCGCAGGCGACGAATATTCGATGATGGTCACAGGCGAGGACACGGACGGTCACTACTTTTTCGTGGAAGCAGTCGTTCCTCCCGGCGGCGGTCCTCCTCCCCATATCCAGACGCGGGAGGAAGAGGGGTTCTACGTAACCGAGGGCGAATTGGTATTTAGGGCCGCGGGCAGGCAAGTTCTCGCGACTCCAGGCACGTTCATCCACGTCCCGCGCGGCGTTCCTCACTCCTTCAAGAACGAGTCCGACGCGGTCGCGAGGATGGTGTTCTTCTTCGTCCCCGCCGGCATCGAGGAGATGTTTGAGAAGATGGCTGCAGACCCCGACCGTTTCGTCGAAATCGCCGGAGAGTACGGAGTGGAATTCGTGGACGCTGCGTAGTGTCGGGCCGCACGAGAGACGCGAGCGTCGGCTCAACCCAGGGACTCTTCGGTACCCGCCGATTGAAACGGGTTCGTCTTCGATTCGACGCTATCCTATTGGCAGACGATGCGTTATATAGTGTAGCATCGGCGCGCTGAGGCTAATCGACATGCTCTTGGCAGTTCCTTACACGGGAAGCCGACCATGCCCGACCGCAACGATGCTCCGTCAAAAGATGAAGTAGAGGACCTGGTACGACGAGCGCAGCAGGGACATAGTGAGGCGTTTGCGGGCCTGTATGAGGCCTACTACGACAAGATCTATCGCTACGTGATGTTCAAGACCGGTGACACCCTCGAGGCGGAGGACCTGACCGAAGAGGTGTTCCTGAGGATGTTGGAGTCGATAGGCTCCTTCAAGTGGCAGGGTTATCCCTTCACGTCGTGGCTGTTTAGGATCGCACACAACCTCGTGATCGACTACTACCGAAAGGCGGGACGGCAGAAGAAGACCTCTCTCGATGACGCAATGCGGGTGGTGGGGACGGACAACGTGGACGTGGACAGGAAGCTGGACGTAGAGCTGTCGATCAAGGAGGTCAAGGAGGCGATGGGCGGGCTGACGCGGCTGCAGCAGGAGGTGTTGTCCCTGCGGTTCGCGGGCGGGCTGTCGGTTGCCGAGACGGCGGAGGCGATGGGCAAGAAGGAGAACGCGGTCAAGGCGCTGCAGCACGCGGCGATCAAGAAGCTCAGGACGCTCCTTGGCCCGGCGATGGAACAGGGCCTGATAAGCCAAGGCGGTGCATAGGATGAACGGTACCGTAGACGACATACTGAACGAATGCATCGAGCGACTCGCGGCTGGCGAGTCGGTCGAGCAGTGCCTGGCGAGCTACCCCGACCACGCGGTCGAGTTGGAGCCGATGCTGCGCACCTCAGCCGCGACGATGAACGTCGCCGCGGCGATCACGTACCGCCCGGAGGCCAAACAGCGGAGTAGGTACAACTTCACGGCCGCCGTGGCGGACAGGCAACGAGAGGCTAACCGGGGTTGGCTCGGTCGAGCTATCCGACCTTCGGGCTGGCGGGCGAAGCTCGCGCGGACGGCCGCGGTGGCCCTTGGCATCGTCGTGCTGGGAACGGGCACCGCATACGGCGCGACGGTGGCCTCCGAGGACAGCGTGCCGGGCGATCCGCTCTACGCGGTAAAGACCCTCAAGGAGGACATCTCCCTGAGGATGCCGAAGTCGGACCTGGCGCTGGCGAAGGAGCACGCGCACCTGGCAAACGTCCGCACCGAGGAGCTCGGCGCTCTCATCGACCGGGGCAGGATGGAGCAGGCTAATAAGCAGGTCGTGCGGGTGACGTACCACCTGAACTCGTGCGCGGAGCTCGTCGGCGTTACGATCACGGCCAATGCGAACCCCTTGGAGATGCCTGCCCAGCCGGCGCGGATGAGTCGGCAGCCGCGAATAGTCGAACTCGTCGCGTTCTATGAGTACGAAGCGCAGCGCGTGCGAAACCGCTTCGAGCGGCAAATGCGACGCCTGCCGCCGCATCGGCAGTGGGAAGCCTACCTGATGATGCAGCAGTGGGAGATGATGCACCGGATGTTCCTGCAGGCCCTCTTACACGAAGGCCCACCTGTGTGGATCGTCGGGATCGACCCAAGAGGCGCCCCGGCGCAATAACGCGAGGGGCGGTCCTTGTCGGACTGTGCCTATTGGGACTCGCGGCAGCCGTCCTCAACGCCCTACCCTACATCACGAACTGAGCGTCACACGGTCGTTTCTTGCCGCCGTGCACGGAAGGCTCGGCGCACCACTTTTGGGATAGGCGTCGGACGGCCTCGTACACTCCATCATCGAAGCCCAAGAGGTCACAGACCACCCGCCGGTCGAGCAGAGCGCGGTTGGGGTCGGCGTCCGCGAGGTAGGCGGGCTTGAGCTCCTTGTCCCGAAACTCGTCGAAGATCATCTCCGCCATCAAAAGCTGCTCGTCGTTGAGGGCACGGAAGTCGAGGACTGCCTGACAACAACTCGAAGACGGTTCTGTCTAACACCCAGAAAGGCCCACCCCAGCCGCTCCATAAGCCGCCGCCGGATCCTCGGCGAAGTTAAGTTCGTTGAGCTTGGCAGAGGTCGTCATGGGCGGGGCGCTCGTATTAGGTGCAAACGGGGATGTCGACAAAGTCGCCGTCGTCCGAAGCGAAGGGACAGGAGAGGCGTAGTGCGGTGGCGGCGATCCAGGCATCAGCGGTGTTCAGCCTACGTCCAGCCTTCTCTCGTTCGACTCGCAAATTGGCGGAAATATCCGCCGTTTCCACGTCCGGCCATACCACTTCGTATTGCTCCAGATGGAGCGCAAGCTTGTTTTTCTGGCGCGCACCCCATCCGGCCTTGTACGCTCCGTACCACATTTCCTCAACCGTCTGAAAAGATACCACCGTGCGCTGGCCAGCCATGTGGGGCAGGTAGAAGCCGCTGCGCGGATCCCCCTTAAACACAAGCGAAACGACGCTCGTATCTAGGACAATCACCCTGGCCGGTTCCGCTGCACATCACGCCCTTCACGGATGCCACGAATAAACTCGTCCACGTCGAAGGGTTCACTGGTTGTAACTACCGTTTCAGGATCGAAGATTTTGGGATTTGGGTCATTGAGGAACGCCTCGACATCAAAAGGATCATTCCACGAACGGGCGTCGTTAAGCTGCTGCACTTCGACAGATGTCCACTTGTTGTCGTTGAACCTTCCCCTCCCTCTCACTTCCACGTGCCGAGTAGCAAGGCGGAGCATGTCCTGGTTGAATTCCTCTGCAAACCTCAGTTGCACGTATTCGCCTGAATAGTCGTGTAGCTGGGCTGTGCCCTTGTCCCAATTGACCTCATATAACCAACCATGAAGCAGGGCCTCGGTTACGCCGGTTGTCTTGCGGGCAGTTGTTGGCCTGCGATGGATTTCCACCCTGTGGGGATTGTCTCTGCATCCGAACCAAAGTCGCACACCGTCAGAAAGCTCCGCCGCTGTGGAATGGAGCGAATCCTCAACATCCTTTGGCAGAGTGGAAGCCTGCACACCATCCCACTCTTGCAAGGTTTCTATTGCCCGGTTGCCAAAGTCATCCAAATATGATTGACCGTCCGGAGGAGTTTCTACCACCAGGTCAGCGATGAGGGAGCCGGGCCGCATTTCTACGAGGCGCAAAGTGCTCTGATCCCGTATCCACCTGGGAGGCTGGCCAGGACCTTTCTCGCGGTCTCCTAGGTGCTGCACCATGAGCCGGACGGCGTCTTGGATGCCCGCGAGCGCGGTGATGATCTCAGGCACCAGGCCGCCTAGCTGAGATTCATCAGGATCCGATAGAGCGAATGTCAGTCTTTGCTCCGCCATGACCTCCTCCCGACACTAACGCGCTACCATGGTTTTGCGAGAGGTACAGTATAACATCCGCCTCACGCATCCACTCCAGCAACCAACGCGCTAGATCCCCGTGGCAGGGCCCTCTTGTAGTGTCTTAGCCTATCGATAGTCTGAGCCTAGAGCCCTTTCCTGAGCGCCTCTTGAGCGCGGCACCACTTCCCATCCCAGCGTCCGATCCCCCTCCCGGTCCACACTGTCCTTGCTCGGCGTGAGCGAGGCCGCGACTACTGAAATAAAATTCCCGAAAAATACGTCCAAAAAACCTTGAACACCCTCCAGAGCGGCGTATACTGGATTGAGAGGGTGTTGATTTCTAGAGTGTAAGCGGGCCTCATGCCCGCTCTCTGTTTGTCTTCGCCCGTAACTGAGGATCGCCGGTGAGCGATCAGAGGAAGGGGCCTGCCGGGGCCGCGTAAACCCGGCCAGATGAGTCTTTTCGTACGAATCCTTCGATTCCCCCTAAACCACAAGCGGCGCCTCTTGGCCGCGTACCTGTTCACATCAGGCGCTACCGCCGCATACGTATTCCTCCCCGAACTCTTCGGCAACGCGGTCGACAACGTGGCCGGTACGATCGAGGCGGGCGAGGCGGTGAACTCCGCCATTCTTGTCACCTGCATACTGATCGTCGGGCTCGGCATGGTACGCGGCATCTTCTCGTTCGGCCAGATGTACATGGGCGAGTCGCTGGGCCAGCACGTCGTCTACGACCTGCGAAACCGGTTCTACAACCACGTCCAGCACCTGGGCTTCGGCTTCCACGACAGGCAGCACACCGGGAAATTGATGTCCAAGGCGATTACCGACGTGGAGGCGATCAGGATGTTCGTCAACCTCGTCGTCGTGCGCACACCCTACTTCATCGCGCTCTTCGTCGTGGTCGTCGTCCTGATGATGAGACTCGACTGGCAGCTTGGGCTGATAAGCCTGGCGCTGCTGCCCGTGGCGATGAGCGTGGCCAGCCTGATACGGCTGCGGATGCGGAACGCCTGGCTCGAGGCCCAAGAGAAGTTCGCGGTCCTGAACACCACGCTGCAGGAGAACCTGACAGGTGCGCGGGTGGTCAAGGCGTTCGCCTCCTCCGACTACGAGGAGGAGAAGTTCCGTGTCCACAACCAGGCCGTCGCCGACGACATGTACAGGGCCATGAGGCTGCACGCGTTCAACGGCTCGTTCGTGCTGTTCATCTTCCTGCTGACGCTCGGCATGGTGCTGCTGTTCGGCGGTCTCGGCGTGATCGACGGGCGCATGACGCTTGGCGAGTTCACGAAGTTCGTCCTCTATCTGCAAATCCTCGCCCAGCCGTTCCGGATGGCGGGCATGATCGTGAACAACCTCGCGCGGGCGATGTCGGCCGCGACGCGCATCTTCGAGGTGCTCGACGCCAAGTCTCCGGTCGAGGACCGCCGCGGCGCCGTCGAGATGAGGCGGCCGGCCGGCCACGTGCGGTTCGAGAACGTGGGCTTCGAGTACCGCAAGGACACGCCTGTCCTGCGTGACTTCAATCTCCACGTTCCCGCCGGGAAAATCGTCGCTCTCCTGGGAGCGCCTGGCAGCGGCAAGAGCACCCTTGCCAGCCTGATACCCCGCTTCTATGACGTGACGAAGGGAACGGTCACGATCGACGATGTCGACGTCCGGGACGTGACGCTGGAGTCGCTCCGAAGGAACATCGGCGTGGTGCAGCAGGACGTGTTCCTGTTCACCGACACGATAGCCAACAACATCGCGTACGGCCGCCCCGACGCGAGCCGCGATGATGTCATTCGGGCGGCGAAGATCGCCCAGCTGCACGAGCACGTCGAGAGCCTGCCGGAGGGCTACGAGACGGTCCTGGGAGAGCGCGGAGTATCGCTCTCCGGCGGCCAGCGACAGCGCATGTCGATAGCGCGCGCCATCCTCCTCGACCCGCCCATACTGGTGCTGGACGACTCGACATCGAGCGTCGACGCGCGCACGGAAAACGACATACGTAAGGCGATGGCGTCGGTGATGCAGGGTCGGACGACCTTCATCATCGCGCACCGCCTCAGCACGGTGCATTCTGCCGACATGATCGTCGTCCTGCAGGACGGGCAAATTGTCGAGCGGGGCAACCACACCGAGCTTGTCCAGCACGGTGGCCTGTACCGCGAGATCTACGACCTACAGCTTCGCCCGCAGGAAGAGGTGATGATGGAGTTCGACGTACCTGCGAAGGCCGCCGCCGGGAGAGTGACACCATGATGCATGCCTCCGGCGGGAGGCCATCGGGCGCGAGCAAGGACGGGCTGGACGAAGAGGTCTTCGGTAACGCCGTAGACCCAAAGGTCATCCGCCGGATGCTCCCGTACATCCTTCCTCAGAAACGACTGGTAGTCATCGCCATCGTCGCCATGCTGCTCTTCGCGGCGACGCAGGTGTCGGTGCCGTGGCTCGTCAAGCTCGGCATAGACCGGTACATCGCAAACGGCGACCGCGGAGGCCTCTTCCTGGTAGCCGCCCTGTTCTTCGGGAGCGCCGTGGTGAACTGGGTCTCCCTCTACGTGCAGGACATCACCATCACCAAGGCCGGACAAGGCGTTCTGCTGGCGCTGCGGCACGACATGTTCTCGCATATGCAGAAACAGTCCATGCGCTTCTTCGACAAGACCGAGGTCGGGCGCATCATGTCGCGGGTGCAGGGCGACGTGTACCAGTTGCAAGAGTTTCTGGGCACCATCGTCATGACCGTCGGCGACTTCCTCAGCCTCGGCGGGATCGTTGCCGTGATGCTGCTGCTCGACCTGCAGCTGGGACTGCTCGCGCTGGCAGTCCTGCCGCTGCTCGCCATAGCAATGGCCGTGTGGCAGCCCTTCGCCAGGAAGACGTTCATCCGCGCGCGGTCGACGATTTCAGTCGTCAACGCCTCGCTGAACGAGAACATCACCGGCGTGCGCGTCGTCCAGGCGATGAACCGCCAGGATGAGAACCTTCGCCAGTTCGACGTGAAGAACCGAAGCAACCTCAACGCCTTCCTGGGCGCGGGACGGCTCTCGGCCGGGGTGCTGCCGATGGTCGATTTCCTGCCTGCGGCGGCCATTGGCCTGGTGCTCTACTTCGGGGCAGGCATGGTCACGGGCGGGGCTATCGAGATCGGTCTGCTGATCGCGTTCATCATGTACATCCAGCGCTTCTTCGACCCGATCCGCAACCTGACGATACAGTACACCCTGCTCCAGCGAGCCATGGCGTCGGGCACGCGCATCTTCGAGACCCTGGACGTCGAGCCGGACATGGTCGACGCTCCTAACGCCGCCGTTCTGCCGCCCATTCGCGGAGAGGTCGAGCTGCGGAACGTGAGCTTCGCCTACAAACAGGACGAGGACGTCATACACGATTTGAGCCTGCGCATCGAGCCGGGGCAGGCGGTCGCAATCGTTGGCCCGACCGGCGCGGGCAAGACGACGCTCGTCTCCCTGATCGCCCGGTTCTACGACGTTGAGCAGGGACGAGGCGCGGTGCTGGTGGACGGCCACGATGTGCGCGACGTGGTGCGCACGTCCCTGGCGAGCCAGATGAGCATGGTGCTCCAGGAGCCGTTCCTCTTCTCCGGCACCGTGCGGGAGAACATCAAGTACAACCACGTTGACGTTTCCGACGAGCGGATGATCGAGGCGGCGAAGGCCGTCGACGCGCACAGCTTCATAATCAAGCTCGAAGACGGGTACGAAACCTACCTCGAGGAGCGCGGCGAGAACCTGAGCGTCGGCCAGCGTCAGCTCATCAGCTTCGCCCGATCCATCGTGGCCGATCCCAAGATACTCATCCTCGACGAGGCGACGGCCAATATCGACAGCCACACCGAGGCGCAGATCCAGCTTGCTTTGCGGAGCCTGCTCCGGGGCAGGACGGCCATCGTCATCGCCCACCGCCTCTCGACCATTCGCGGCGCCGACAAGATCGTCGTCCTCAATCACGGCGAGCTAGTCGAAGAGGGCACGCACAACGAGCTCCTCGACCGCGACGGGCTGTACTCGCACCTGTACCACATGAACTACGCCGTCCTCGAAGAGATCGGCGTGATGTAGCATCCCCACAAAGGGCAAACCCTATACGTTCTCACCTTGCATCCTTCCCCCTAGGCGGAAAGACCAAGGAAGCGGGATATCCACGTATTCAGGAAGGCAGCATGACCGGAAACCTCCGTGCATCGCGCCACCTCGACCTTGAGGGCGCGTACAACATCAGGGACATCGGCGGGTACGAGACCATCGATGGACGAAGGACCCGCCCACGAACGCTGTTCCGGTCCGACAGTCTCCACAACCTAACGCCGGACTCCCAACGTGTCCTGGTCTCGGAGGGGCTGCGTACGGTGGTCGACCTGCGGGTGACCAAGTCCGTCGCGGAGCATCCGAACGTCTTCGCCCAGTCGTCGGAAGTGGACTACCGCTGGGTGAACGTCATGGGGGACGAGCCGCTGGTGGAGGTCTCGGACATCCGCGTCTCGTCGCTCGGCCCCGACAGGCCGCCCGACATCTACGCCGCCATCCTCGACCGTCGGCGGGAGTGGATGGGGAAGGTCGTCAAGCTCCTTGCGACGCCCGGTGCGCTCCCCGCCCTCTACCACTGCAACTCCGGTCGCGATCGCGCCGGCCTCGTGACGATGCTCCTGCTGAGCATAGCCAACGTGCCGGCGGAAACCATCGTGGAGGACTACAGCTCATCGGCGACGTATCTGTGGCGACGCATCCCCGACCGCGCGGCCGAGAGGCGTCTGCGTCTCGACCCGGCAGATTTCGATGCTTCGGAAGAGTACCGGCAGGCCTACGAGACCGAGCGGAGCATCGCCCCGCCGCACGCCATGCGCGCCAGCATCGAGCACCTCGATCGCGAGTACGGCGGCGTACGTCCATACCTCATGGGCGCGGGCGTAACTGAAGATGAACTGGAGCGCCTCCGAATCGCGATGGTGGAGTGAGGGGCGGGCCAGGGCCGCCGCGAGACGTGGGACCTTGGTGGATTCAACCTACCCGGTCTGCCGGTTGTTGCTGTAGCAGCTTGCGAGCAGGCGCCCGACCACAATGGAGGCCGCCCCCGTGATTAGGGCGGCCTCTTGAGTTCCACGAGCCGTGTGCGGAGGGCGCCGGCCAGATCCCTGCCGCACACGGCTCGATGGCTGCTAGTCTTCAACCCAACGGTACTCGAAGTTGCCGCAGTTGGAGAACCGGTACTGTTCCTTCTCAGGATCTCCAGTGTCTTCACCGCGCGTTATGCCACTATCCGTCCAGCTTCCCCATGTCTCGGGCTGAGGATCGTCGACCCAACGGGTCTGGGTCTCGCCCTGATCCGACGTCCGCTGCTGTTCCTTCTCCTGCACGCAAGGCGTAGCGCCTCGCGTCTCGCCGGTATCCGTCCACGGACCCCACACGGGTGACTGATCCACCGGCTCGTGGTAGACCCACCGGTACTCCGTGACGCCACAACTGGACGTGCGCTTTTCCTTCCTCTGCCTGACCAACTCGTCGTCGGGAGAGATGCGTCTCTCTCCGGTATCCGTCCATGACCCCCACGTCTCCTCTTCAGGGGCGTCCACCCACCGGGTCCGTGTGTTGTTGCGGCTGGAAGTGCGCTGCTGCTCCTTATCCTTGCTGGGGCCACAACCCCGGGTACGCCCGGTGTCCGTCCACGGCCCCCATGTCTCCGGCTCGCGAACCCTCACCGTCACGGTATCGCTGTCGCCGCCGCCCCTGCCGTCTTCGATCGTCACACGGAACGTTAGCGTCGTTGCGCTCGAAGGCGCAGTGAACGTCGGGCGTTCCGCCGTAGCGCTGCTGAGGGTCACGGCGGGGCCCGACATCCGCTCCCAACTGTACGTCAGGCTGTCCCCGTCCGGGTCGCTGCTGGCCGATGCGTTCAGGTTCACTGTGGATCCGGGTTCCACGATCTGGTCCTCGCCCGCGTTGGCGACGGGGGGATTGTTCACTGTGATGAAGGCGAACGAGCTAGCGTTCTGGCCGTGATCATCAGTAACTGTGAGCTTGAATTTGAGTACTTCCAGTCTGCTAGGCGCGGTAAAGCTAGGATTGGGGGTAGTGGAGTTAATCAGGTCAACCTGCGTGGTGGAGAGCCTCTCGGGGTCGGACTCGAAATGCTGCACCCAGTGGTAGGTCAGTTCGCCACCGTCGGGATCTCTGCTGGCGTTGCCGTCCAAGAAGACTTGAGTGTTAGGTCTGACGTTTCGGTGCGGGCCCGCGTTGGCGACCGTAGGACGTTTGCCGAAGGAGATTCCCATCGCGGTCTCGGCTGCCGATGCAGGGAAGGCCCACCCCGTTCTGGGACGTAGGATATCCGCAACGAAGAGAATTCCCACCATCTGGTAGTTGCCATCAGCGGTTCGAACCACAACCGGTGAACCCGAGTCGCCCTCGGTAATGGAACTGTCCCAGGTTATCCTGAATATACCTTCGAAGTGTGCGACGACGACGTCAACCGGTAGGTTGACCTCATCGATGGTGCCCCACTTTTCGCCGGTGGCCCCTCCCAACATGAGGACTCTCAATTCATCAGTCGGGGGTACGGTGCCTGGGACGATCAGCCTGCTCGTATGAGGATAGGCGTGGAGCTTGAATCTTGCGGTCACGTCCTCGACTTCTTCCATGAGATCGCACGTGGCAAGATCGACGTAGTTTGTGCCTGTGGCCGATAGGTGCTCTCCTTGGGCGTTATTGCCGACCCTTTGGTCCCAATTGCCAAGGCCCTGAAACATGATTTCGTTGCCAACGAGCCGTTGATAGTTCCCGTTAGCGTCTTTGCCCGCCAGGCAGTGATAATTGGTGACGAGTACTTTGACGTCAGCCCCATTATCCCCAGGACGAGTCGCCAGGCAGGTGAGTGTTCCCCCTCCCTTCCTACGAAGGTTGCCGAATGAACCGGTTCTGCTGTCAATGTTCAGTCCGCCCACGAGCGGTCTGTGGTTTTCCGATGCGCTGGTCATATTATTATTCTCCTAACAGGTATCCTTCAGGTTTGAGCTCAATCATCACGGGGATGCCATCGACGCATTCGGGTATGCGGTCCTCTTCGGGGAGAGTGCTCTGGTCCGTGAGTTGCTCGACTTTGACCCTGATGCCGCCAACATACAGAGGATGGCCATTCTCATCCACAAGCCCCTCGGTGGTCTCGATGAGATCGCCATTCTCGTCTTTGAGCAACCCGGGGTTCACGTGATAAAAATGTGGTTGACGCTCGAACAGATCCCGGTATTTCTCGATCACTTCCCATCTGTGCTCAACGGATGTCCTCTCGGTCATCGTTATTTCGGTCATGCTAGCTCCTTCCTCGATGCATGGATTCTTCCAGGGTTCAGGCTCCGCGCACGCCGTCACCAGGACGGTTGCGAAGCAGATGATGATCGCCAAAAGCCTGAACGACGCTTTCCTTGTGTGCACGATGTACCTCCTTTTCAATTGGTTCTGTTCCATAACGCCGTCAGCCTTCAAAAAAGAGAATAGCACAATAGTTCTGTTCGTGTCAACCCCTGTGAGAAAAGTCGGCGCTGTCGCATGGAGCCTTCGTGCCTCTTACGTTTCAGCGACCGCTTTCGGGAGAGGCGTGTGCAAGGGAAAAAAGGAGCCCACCCCATCAGTTCCTGCACCGACACTCGCTAGAAGGCCCAGCCCTATCTGTACACCTGCGTTGCCGTCGTGACGTTTCCGATGTGCCAGAGGACCGATGGTGGCAGGATGAGGACACCTGCGATCACGATGGCCGAAAGCAGCGCCGCGAGGAGAGGTGGGCCGTACCGGGCCGTCGGCTCGTGTGCGGAGGCTGCAAGACGGTCGATGAGCCATCCGCCAAGCGCGAACGCCAGACCAGCGGGAATCGCCGTGTACATGAAGCGCCCTCCCTCCGAAACCATGCGAAAAGGAACGCCGAAAATCGTGTCGAGGGTGAATCCCACGAAATCGAGGAACGGTATTGCGCCGTCTACGTATGCCAGGACCACGTTCGCCTGCGGCAGCATGACGCCTCCAAGGAGCAGCGAGAACGCGACCCACCACGCCGCGCCGATCGCGGCCCAAGGCAGAATGCCTAGTGGATGCCGCGGCGTCGATGACGCGAACGCTCGGGACGACCTGTTCATCAGGTATCCCGCGATTCCGGCGACCACCAGACCGCTTAGGCCGCCGACTATCATGAAATAGAGGATGTCTGAGGGCGGAAGCGCGTCGGCATCGACGGCGAACTTCGAGGTCAGCCCCACGATGTTCGTAACAACGACGAACGCCCCGAGGGCCGCGCCGTACAGCCCGATGCTCGCGGCGAAACGCCAACGTGGCCAGGTGTCCTCTCGCGGATCGGCCAGTACGAGTTTTGATGTGTCGGTGGTGCTCGTCATATGGCTCGTGCGCCTAGCCTCCTTTGGCGATTGGCCGATAGTAGACCTCGGTGCTATCGACATCTGCAGTGTTTAGGAGAACCGCCCCACCCCCTGGATGCTCATCAAGTCGATACTCTTGCTCCCGATCTCCTTTCGGATAGTACCTTGCTTTCTCTATGAGAAAGTCCTTCTCCTTTTGAGAGTCCGGTAACACTGGATACGATGCGAGTTCACCGTAATAGACATCTCCACGCTTCATCCTAACCAGCAAGAGAGGTGGCGCGTCTGAGATCTCCCCTTTCTCTACGCTAAGGGCGTGGTACCAGATGGGTTCTTCAGGATAGCCCGGCCGTGGACTCCGCACCCACTTCAAGCCGGGCATTGAACCTATCTTGCCAGTCAGGGCGGAGACGCCGCGAACAACGGCAGCCGCTACCCAATTTGGCAGGTCGTATGCCCCCATGAGTATTGCGCCGAAAACTACATAAACTGGATACAGCGTGAAGAGCAAGACCCCTTCCGTAAAGTACGAAATGAGGAACTCCTGTGGACCTTTGCTCGGAAGTTCACTGAGGTGAGAGTTGATCCCGAATATGATTGTTAGTAACCAAATCACTCCAAATATAAGCGCAATCCCGACTATGTGAACATATACGGAGTATTCGAGCATTGCGGCGAGTTGCCAAAGGGGGCTTCGTCGAGTTGGGTCGGCACGGCGAGCAAGTGCGAAGCGATACGCGAGGAACCCGGGAAGAACCAACAACAGCACTGCTGCTACGTCAACCGCTGTCTTGGGCACGGGTCAGTCTTCTGCCTACTCTTCAGATTTTGACTGGTTCGTGCCGGATGCTTGCTTGCTGTCCTTATCGCTCGGTGAGTGAGGCTCCAGTGCAACAAGTGGACTTACGGGCAACGGTTGATCGCTGCCCGCAAAATCAACTCGGGATCTCTTTTCCCATTCAGGTGAGGAAAGATCGACACGGGATTCTTGTACTGGGGTCGGAGAATCCTTGTCCTTACGGTTGTCGTTCTTCGGCATAGTTCACCTCCCTCGGTGTCGTCAACATCTATCATTATTATACTACGCCGCCATCAACTCGCGGTATCCGGGGTGGCCGGGCGCGCCGTACAGGGCGCACCCGCTGCACGAGCGGACCTGTCCGCATGGGGCGGCGTTCGCAGTCTCCGAGCGCGGAGTAGAGACTCCAGCGGCGGCCGGTTGACTCGGTCTCTCCTTGAAGAGATCGAGCTTGAGCTGCCGGGCCGGGGTCGCGGCGCTGCCGGGAAACGAGACGAAGGGCGACGCGCGTCTGCGCACGACGCCCATGGCCTGGAGGTCTCGCCACGTGTCGACCTTGTGGCGCTCACGCTGTCGAACGATCCGCTCCGCCGAGGTCGGCCCGATGCCCGGTACCCGGAGCAGGTCGGCCTTGCTCGCGCCGTTGATGTCGAGCGGGAACCGGTCAACGTTCGACAGGGCGATGACCGTCTTGGGGTCGTCCTCCAGAGAAAGGAAGCCCGCCGGGTCGTAGGCGTGGCGAATCTCGTCGTCTTCGTACTGGTAGATGCGCTTGAGCCAGTCGATCTGGTAGAGGCGGTTCGTCCGCCAGATCGGAGTCGGCTCATGGTCCTCCAGCGGCGTGTAGCGGATCGGCAGGAACGGGTTGTAGTAGACCCGTTTGAAGTTCCACTGGCCGTAGAGCTGCGCCATGCGCTGATAGACATCCCAGTCGGACTCGTCCGCCGCGCCCACGACGAGCTGGGTCACCTGTCCGACCGCGCCGCCAGGATTGTTCTGTCGCAGGAGGCCGTCCATCCAGTGCATTTGCGAGAGCATGTCGCGTTCGAGGTCCTTCATCTTGCTGAGGCGTTTCATGCCCTCGACCGTCGGTGTCTCGAGGTTGACGGACAGGCGAGTCCCCAACCGGTAGGCCTGCTCGACGTACTCGTACTCGGTGCCCGGCATCACCTTGAGGTGAATGTATCCCTTGAAATCGTACTTGTTGCGGATGAGGTCGACGACCTCGATGAGCTTCTCCGTCGTCTTGGAGCCGGAACCCGCAACGCCGGAACTGAGGAACAGCCCCGCGACGGTGTGTCTGCGCTCCATCTCGTGGAAGGTGCGGGCAAGCTCGTCGACCTTGAACGAGAACCGCTTGCGGGGCACCCAGTGGCTGTTCGGGCAGAAGTAGCAGTCCATCTTGCAGAAGTCGGTGAACATGACCCTGAAGAGGTTGATGGTCTTGCCATTCGGCATTGACGCTTTATAAACGCCCGGGGCGGGATTGCTCTCGGCTCGCGAGTAGGGCGCTCGCACGGCGGCGTAGTCATCCCCCTTTCGCGGACGCGAGAGAACGTCGTCCGTAGCCATTCCCGCCAGCTTCTCCAGTTTCTCGAATCTCCCCGGTTCGCTTTGTATCAGCATGACGACCCTCCTTCGACGCCCGCCAGATAAGAACGTGCGTTTTGTTACGTACGTATGTTCTTACATCGCGCAGCACTTGTCAAGCCCCCCAAGGCACTTAAATACCTGACACACTCCGATAGGAAGCGTGTGGAGGAGAACTGATTCACGCGTTGGGGTCACAACGCGATTCAAGGCGGTTGCCCTGCGGCATCAAATCGGCCCCAAGGGCCGCATGGCGCACTTGCTTGCCACCCCGGGTCGGCGGCTGGAGGCTAATTGGACTTCAGGCAGGGTTTCGTGTGATCGCTGCACGACTTCCCTTCCGAGACAAGCGGAGGAATGTACTGGCTGAAGAGGTCCTTGACCTGTGTTTCGTTCAGGGCCGGAAATGCCCCGCGTGCGACAGTAAGTCCCTGCGCGTAGGTAATTGCCACTTCCGTCCAGAACGATTCACGCAGTTCGGGGTGTAGGGCCTCATATGCCGCGAATGCGTCCGGGTGAAGGATCTCTTCTGCCGGTGGTATTGCAGCTGGGATGGCCATGAGAAGTTCCCGCAGCTTATCCACACGTTCAGTCATGAGACCTTCGACATATGACGCCGGATCGGACGGCGGGGGAACGGGCGCCTGTATGGCTACCCCGAACTCCCAATTGTTCGTGAAGGCTTCTCTGATGCGTTGGTCAAGCTGTCCCAGCTTCGCAGCCTGGTCAGTGGACAGGGCCTCCCCAAAGGACGGTAGGGTTGCGGTTATTGGAGGGGGCATCCCATATGCGCCCCCTTCGGGCAGTGCTTCATTGATCCATTCCCTAGCGGTGTCATAACCGAAAGCAGCGGCAAAGAGCTCAATGTCGTTGCGGTTGGCCTGCGGCATCCAGTTGTACCACTTCAGGGCATCCCCCTGTAGGGTCTCACCAAACGTCTCCGGCTGTGGTGCAGCCGATCCCCCGGGCGGTGTTGGCGGAGACTGGTCGGGGGTCACGATCTGCGCCCCGGAAGTCGGTACGGCTGCCGTGGTTGCAGAGTCGGAGCAGCCTCCCAAGACGAACAACACTAATGCAATTGTCGTTACTACCATGCACTGTCTAAGCATATCGTTCCCTTCTTGGTTCACTACCAACACTCACTCCATTGTTGGTCACCTGCCCCAGGCATTGGATTCTCGCCGTCGTTCTCCGGTGTAGCGCTTCCCGCGCCCCAACCTAGCCAACAACCAGACTCAAGCGTACGACTCTTGGACAGGGACGAGGACTTCGCATGGTGCCGGACGTAGTGGCTCCAACCGCTGTCGTATCCGGGCCCCTTCAGTCGAACGCCGGAATGCATCGCTGCCATTTGCGTATCGCACTGGCTATGCTGCGATATTATCACCTTGTTGTTATTAGGACTAAAGCGTGCTGGTGTAGGAGCACGGGCTGCCAAGGGACTTCGTTGCCGCACTGCCGCTCGACCGTGTGCCACTCATCATTAGGGTCCTTTGGGCTTCGATGCCGTCATGCGTTTCCTTGAATAACCTTACCAGCTTGGTTGTCAGAAACTCCACGTCAGCCTGCGTCGGTTCTTGTCCCAAGTCCATTACCTCATCAATGAGTTGAGGTAGCGCTTCACTTAGTAGGTATTCGCGGGCGTGGGTCTCAATGGCATTGAAACCGTTAAGGTCATCGCCCTGGAGAAACGTCGAAGGGTGCGGCAGGTCCTCTATGTCGGCCTTCGCGCCCTTGACGTTCTGAAGCGGGTACCAGATGAAGAATGCCGCCGCCATAAGACCGAGAAGTATGAAAATGACCGCGCCTTAGGTTAGGTGGATCATCTTGCCGTTGTTCATGCTGCTGTTCAATGTCCGTCTCCTAGATTTAGCTTGCCTGGCACGGTATCACGGTGTTGACGGAACCGACATACCGCATATGCGGTAATTCCTTGACCGGTGACCGGACCACCCCGGCTAAATCAGGTGTTGGCGGTGGGCTGCAAGAACGGCGGCCATCATGCTATTCGCGTGGAGTTTTTCGCTTGCATTCCGAACGTGCGTACGGACGGTGTGGACGCTGATGAAAAGCTGTTCGGCAACTTCCCCTGTGCTGAAGCCAAGTGCTAGCAGGCTGAGTACTTCGAGCTCACGGGGCGTCAGAGAAGGCACATCGGGATCGAAGGCAGCCGTCTCGTCTGCAGGCGTCTCGTGGAACATATGGATGAGCACCACCTCGTCGGCTTGGTCATGCACGATAAGGGGAATTACTGTGACTTGCCTGCGCTCTCCTGAAGAACACAACATTCGGACATGCGACACAGGCGGGATTCGCCCGCGATTGGCGGCAATTATGGCCGGGCAGTTCTCCATGCAGATTGGCTTATCGCCACCCATGGGAAGGCTTTGGACGACCTCGTAGCACTTTTGACCAATGACGCTGTGCGCGTCGTGCCCCAGAATCCGTTTGGCTTCGGCGTTCCAAAATATGATGGTTTGGCTGAAATCAATGGCGTATGCCCCATAAGGAGCATCCTGTAGACGGTCCAATATGTTCACGGGGACCCTACTTCCTACTTGTCTCAGCCTTTTACTCAACTGCCTCCAACTGGGGCAGCCGGACAGTGCCTAGAAGCAGAGGGGGCTATTCAGAGAATACCGGGTGTGGTCGTCGATGCCGCCTTGCCTGGTCTCGCGGGCCATGGTGTCGCGCCACATTGAGCGCCAGTCCTCGAACTCGGTCATCTCGCGTTCGGGGTACTGGCGGCTGCGCGCGATCCACGCCGGACGGCCACCCTGCCCGACGGGCTGTCCGATGGGCTGGTAGCGGAGGTCGTAGCTCCACCGGACACGGTCGCTCACGTTAATGAGCGAGCTGTGCTGGGTCAGCTTGTTGAGGATCACGAGGTCGCCGGGGTCGGCAGGCAGGGTCACCCGCTCCTCCCGGATGATCTCGTCGGGGATGCCCTTGAAATTTGGGCGGTTCTCGGTCGGCTTGCAGTGTACGGAAAGCTCGCCCGACCTGTGGCTGCCGGGAACGACCAGCAGGCAACCGTTCTCCTCATCGACCGGGACCATCGGCACCCACACCGTCAGCGCGTCCGTCTCGTCGGCCTCGGTCTGGAATGCCCACAGGTCCTGGTGCCACAGAGTCTTTGAGATCATGCCGTTCGGCGAGCTCTGCACCGCCTCGGACAGGGAATGCTCCGGCGGCTTGATGCGCGTGATGTGCAGGGGGCTGACGGCGATCTCGTCTCCGATGAACTGCTCGATGGCGTCCAGCAGGCGCGGACTCCGCAGCAGGTTGAACATCTGCGGGTGCAGGTACATCGGACGGTCTTCCGACGGATCGGAATGGGGGACGTAGACGCTCAGATGGTCGAAGAACTCGTCGCCAGAATCGGCCACGAAGGCCGACAGCCGGTCGAGTATGTCCAATCCAGCGTACTTGTGCCGCAGCTTGCCCTCGGCGTACAGCCTCTCGATGAGGCCGTCGAGCACCACGGCGTACTCTTCGATGAGCGGCTCAATGTCCTGCTCCACGTCGAGCACGCCCCGGAGGACGGTGTATCCCTCCTCTCGAAGCTGCTCAGCCGCCCGCGTTTCGGTTAGAAGCATGAATGCCCTGTCCCCCGTCGATTTCTGCAAAGAGTGTATGTGCGCGGCCAAGCCCAGTCAAGGACTGTGGCGCTCATCCATAGGACGATCAACCGCGGAGTTCGCTGAGGACGAGGCGAAATCTAAGACACCCTCCCAACCGATCGTCAACTTGATGTCCAAGAACGCATGGTCTACGATGTTCTTGTCTCAGGATCGGCTTCTGGTCCGCGCACCCCAACCTGCGAAACGGAGCGAGACACGTTGAGAACAATGGCAAAAAAATCAGCTCATGCGGAAATCTTCTCAAACTGTCTCACGACCGCACCGTCTGCCCTGTGCGAGTCGCCCAAACAGCTTCAAACGCCTCGCCGGGACGCGCGAGACACATTGAGAACAGGAGGAAAACAGGGGCGTTCTGAAGAAATCTCAAAGTGTCTCATTGTCCCAAACCGTCTCACCCCTGCGATGTGAATCAACCACTGGATAACTGAACGACAAGAGCCATGAGATAACTGGAATTGTCACTCCGAGAGTGCTGCTCGCCATATCGCCCGTGTTGAAGCGCACAGGGCAACCTGATAGAACTACGCCAGACCATCTCGTGGACATTGAGGCGAACATTGACACAGTCGCACTTCACACCGGAGCTCTTCGAGTTCCTACTCGAACTGCGGACGAACAACAACCGTGAGTGGTTCCAGGCCAACAAGGGCCGATACGAACGGCACGTTAAGGAACCGCTGCTACAGTTTATCCAGGACTTCGAGCCGAGCCTGCACTCAGTCAGCACGCGCTTCGTCGCGGACGCGCGCGCCAACGGCGGGTCGATGTTCCGCATCTACCGGGACGTGCGGTTCTCGAAGGACAAGAGTCCGTACAAGACGCAGGCGGCGGTACAATTCCGTCACGAGGCGGGAAAGTCGGCCCACGCGCCAGGGTTCTACCTGCACCTGGATCCAACCGAGATATTTGCGGGCGTCGGCATCTGGCGGCCCGACTCATCGTCACTGGCAAAGATACGAAACGCGATTGTAGCGAACCCCGGCAAGTGGGAGCGCGTCGCCAAGGACTCCGATTTCCTGAGCGAATTCTCGATCGGCGGCGAGTCGTTGAAGCGGCCCCCCAAGGGCTTCGAGCCGGACCATCCGTACATCGAAGACCTCAAGCGCAAGGACCACATCGCGTCGGTCGAGTTCGACGAGGGTGACGCGATATCGCCGGACTTCCTGGACGACTTCGCGGACGTGTGCCGCCAAGCGTCACCGTACATGGAGTTCCTGACCACCGCGCTCGGCCTGCCGTACTGACCGTCAAAAACGACACCCCAACCGTCATTCCGGCGGAGGCCGGAATCCAGAGAATCAGGCCGGGCGAGAATACGGTCGCATCACACCAAATTGGCATAGCATCGAAATCAAACCCAGAGGTACGCCTAAATGAAGATTACCGACTACGGAAACTCGTACGTGACGTGGACGGGTATTGTCGACAAGAACGATACCCGCAAGCCGGGCCACATGCCGTGGCCCAACACCGTCCGCATCCTGCTCGACTCGCGGTGCTGGATCACCGACGATTCGGGCGAAGTGCGCGAGTACAACATGCTCTCGCCGTGCCGGACGGAGTGGATGTACCGCTCGGACGTGCTCTGGCACCTGCCCAACTACGAGTTCGCCGGCATCTACTCGTCGACTGAGTGGATGGCGGGGCACATCAAGGCCGGGGACGTCAACGAGTTTGGCGGAGACTGGCGAGTGTCGCGCCCCATCGAGGGCCGGTTCAGCGAGCTCAAGACCGTCGTTCGGCACTTCCCGAAGGTACAAAAGCTGGAGAACCATCAACAGGTCGTGGAAGCCACCCTTAACTACCTGCCGATCATAGCTCGCACGGAAGTGTGGAGCGACGATGGGAAGACGCGCGCCACCATCGAGTACCCGATCAAGACGATGAATGTCCAGATCGAACGCGGGCGGATGCAGGTCGACACCGGCCCGCTCATCTTCCCCGATTTCCAGAGCGATGAGCAGTCCGAGCTTCGGAAGCTCCAATTCGCGTTCGTGTGCTACAACACCGACGACGTGGCCGAGTTCGTCCTTCGCGGCCCGACCCCCGTGACCAGCGGGGGACGCGAGGTGGGCACCTACATCGACTACAAGGAAATTCGACGGGTGCCCATAGAAAACACCTTCTACGCGGCGATGATTTGACATCGCCAATGACGACCGAGATTCTCCAAGACGCCAGAGGTATCACGAACGGCCGGAAC
The DNA here is from genome assembly GCA_965247555.1 of Dehalococcoidia bacterium. Classification (GTDB taxonomy): domain Bacteria; phylum Chloroflexota; class Dehalococcoidia; order Lucifugimonadales; family VXLM01; genus VXLM01. The sequence goes on from CBDFHR010000009.1 coordinate 2,686,449, forward strand.
AAATTGCGCCCCGAGGACCGGGCGGTGCATGACTGGTACCGGTTCGTCCTCTCGTTCCCACCGCACTTGGTTCGGGACTATCTCGAACGACTAGGAGTCAGTCCAACCGACACGGTTCTTGATCCGTTTTGTGGAACCGGCACGACATTGGTGGAGTGCAAGAAGCTCGGCATTGCCAGTGTGGGCATCGAGTCGAATCCGATGGCCCATTTCGCAAGCTCCGTGAAGGTCGATTGGTCGGTCGACGCCTCCGCACTCTCGGAATATGCAGAAGAGATAGCGGCATCGACACGAGAGATACTCGATCGTGACGGAAGCAACGAGTGGATCGGACTTCCGCTACTAGCCACGAACGGGAATGCGCATTCTCCAATGCGGCAGCTTGACCATGAGCAGTCAAAGCTCTTGCTCAAGGACTCGATCAGCCCGATACCCCTGCACAAGACGCTTACCCTGCTGGACGAAATCGACCGTCATGGTGATCCCCGCCTGCGGCAATACGGGCGACTCGCGCTCGCGAAAGCGCTGGTCTACCGCATCGGCAACTTGAAATTTGGGCCCGAGGTGGGACTAGGTCGAATCAAGGACGATGCCCCGGTCGTGGACGCCTGGCTCGACGGAGTGCGAGAGATCGTCCATGACATCAACCTCGTAAGAGAACAAGCCCATGTACCCACGCAGGTGCTTAAGGCCGACTCGCGAGAGACAGATCGGGTGCTGAACTCCAATTCGGTCGACGCGGTGATTACTTCTCCGCCATACCCGAACGAAAAGGACTACACAAGAACAACGCGGTTGGAGTCGGTGATCCTCGGTCTGATACGCGACAGACGGGAACTGCGGTCGCTGAAGCAGGACTTGATCCGGTCGAACACCAGGGGCGTGTACAAGTCTGACACGGACGACCGGGAGGTCGAGCACCATCCGGCAATACAGGAAATCTCCACCGCGATTGAGCGGCGGCGCATCGAGTTGGGCAAGACGTCAGGGTTCAAGCGTCTGTATCCTCGTGTCACACAGCTGTACTTCGGAGGAATGGCGAGACATCTAGCCTCCTTGCGGCCATTTCTTCGATCTAACGCAAAGCTGGCCTACGTGGTCGGCGACCAGGCGTCGTACTTGAGAGTGATGATTCGCACGGGACAAATCCTGGCCGACCTTGCACAATCTCTAGGCTACCGGGTCATCGATATAGACTTGTTCCGCACCAGATTATCGACCGTAACGGGAGAGCAGCTTCGGGAAGAGGTCGTCGTGCTGGAATGGCAAGGTGCCTGAAAGGATTCTGACAGGATAAGAAACTATCTCAAAATTCGCATCGACGAGTTCTGAATAGAGAAGCGGAAGGGTAACACACGTTCGTCCTGAGCCTGTCGAAGGGCAATTCAACATCAATGCTGATATTTTTGAGATAGACTCTAAGTGAGCCTCTATCCAAACCTCCTCTCCACAAGGAACCGACTCTTGGTAGGTTGTAAATGAGCACAGGGAGCATGTATGTCGCAGTTCTTGAACATCCTCATTAAGGCATTACTCGCCCTTCTGCTGCTACTTGGAAATGTCCTGCTGGTCATTTCGATTCTTAACGTTTCCTCCATGTTCGACACAGTGAACACATTGGGGGAGACTGCCAGAACATTCGAAATTACTGCCGAAAGGATAGGTGAAGATGTTTCAAGCGCCGCTGATACGCTTACGCACGCCGGGCAAGATATTAGCCGCGCAGTGGACGAGTTGGATCAGGTGCAGGCGGATATACACAGCGTAGCAGAGAGTTTCGACCGAAACGCCAACACGATGGGCCACTCAGTTTCGCGGGCCGCTAATGCCCTAGAAGAGGCCGGGCAAGATGTTAGCCGCGTGGCAAATTTGTTAGATCAAGCCCAGACGGATATTCGCAGTCTAGCGGAGAATCTTGACAAGATCGCCAAGGACACTACTTCGCCCTAGGCAACTGAACAAATCGACTTTGCGATGACTGTACCTAAACCAGTTCTTGATTAGATGCCCGATTATTGTCGGAATGAAACTGCTCGGCCGTCTCACATATCAGTCCTCCCTCGGGCCCGGTAACTCTCCCCATGACAAAAGCTGGCCACCCAAAGCAATTGAATAGGACGAAAGCACCCAAGTTCGACGGTCTCTACGTCATCGTGGGGCCGGATGCCACGCGGGGGCGTCCCGTCGTGGAGGTCGCGGAGGCGGCGCTGCGCGGCGGGGCGAGTGTGCTGCAGCTCCGGGACAAGATGGGCGAACGAGGGGATGTGCTCCCCGTCGCCGTGAGGCTGCGAGAGCTGTGCCACGATCACGGGGCGCTGTTCTTCGTGAACGACGACATCGGGCTTGGGTTTGCGTGTGACGCGGACGGCGTTCACCTGGGGCAGTCCGACCTTCCCGTGGACGTTGCGCGCCGGATACTCGCCGCAGACAAGCTGATAGGCCGCTCGAACAACTCGGACGCGGAGGTCGAGGAGTCGGTAGCGATGGGAGTAGACTACGTCGCAGTGGGAGCGACGTTCCCGACGACCACCGTCGGCAAGGGCGCTCGCGCCGCAATAGGTCTCGACGGCATCAGGCGGGCTCGCGAGCTGACGACGCTGCCGCTCGTGGCTATCGGGGGCATCAAGGAGAGCAACGTCGCGGACGTTGTCGAAGCAGGGGCCGACTGCGTGGCCGTCATCAGCGCCGTCACGATGGCCGATGACCCTGAAACCGCCGCGCGACGACTGGTCGACGCGATTGAATCCACAAGGAGTTGACCCTGAACACCACACCTGACCGGAAGAACGAGCTTCACGCAATAGCAGACTCCGCCTCGCAGGAGTTCGCGACCACCCACGCCGACCGTGAGCAGGGACTTCGCCTCTCGCGGGAGATCGTTCGCAACTCGGCCAACTCGATCCGCGCCACTCATCGAGGCGAGCACGATCAGGCCAGAAAACTCCTCGACACAGTGGCGGAGCTCGCGGGCGAGGCCATCGCGCTCCGCGAACAACAGCCCCGCGTGTATTACGGCGGCTACATAGAAGACGCCCTGAAGGAGTACACGGAGGCCGCCGTCACCCTCGCCCTGATCGAAAGTCGCCCAATGCCGACAGCCGACGAGTTGGGCATCGGGGCCGCGCCGTACCTCGGCGGACTGGCCGATACCGTCGGGGAGCTGCGGCGCTTCATTCTCGACGCACTCCGCACGGACGACTTTTCGCGGTGCGAGGAGCTTCTCGACGTGATGGACGAGATATACACCGTGCTCGTCACGATGGACTACCCCGACGCGGTGACGCGCGGCCTGCGGCGGAGCACGGACATGGTGCGCGGCATCCTCGAACGCACGCGCGGCGACCTGACTGTCGCGCTCCGGCAGCGCCGGCTGGAAGAGCGCCTCGCCGAGGCCCGGGAACGTTTCGACTAGAAGCCGCTTCAGATGAGGAGCTACAGATGAGCGTGAGCAACGGTATGCGGCCAGTGCACCCCGGCGAGATTCTGGGTGAGGAGCTTCAGGAACTCGGTGTGTCGGCCAATGCGCTGGCCGCTGCATTGGGAGTCCCCACCAACCGGATTACAGCGATCTTGAAGGGTCAGCGCGGAATAACCGCCGATACGGCTTTGAGATTGTCTCGCTATCTCGGCACCACGCCCCAACTCTGGCTGAATTTGCAGAAGACCTTCGAGTTGCGGACTGCGGAGATTGAGTCCGGGAAGGACATCGAGAAGAGTGTGCGACCTCGAGAGATGGCTCAAGCTGCCGGCAGCGTGTCGGAATAACCATACAGGTAGTCCGCTCTCTGTGATTTACCTCCTTCCAAGACGGGCCTGGAGTCTAGGCCACCAGTGAAGCTCACCATCATAGTCCCCGCCTTCAACGAAGAGGCCTACCTACCTTCGACTCTGGACTCGATCCAGGCCGCCGCGACGCATCTACGCACGCGCTCGGACGTCGAGACCGTCATCATCGTCGTCGACAACAACAGCGTGGATGAGACCGCCGCAGTCGCCCGGAGCAAGGGCGCGACGGTGGTCCACGAACCGGTGCAGGGCATCGCGCGCGCCCGAAACGTCGGTGCGGGCCATGCGGACGGGGACGTACTCGTCTTCGTCGACGCGGACGTGGTCCTGCCGCCCACACTCCTCTACGAAATCCACGCGTCGATGAGCGATCCGGCTTGCGTCGGGGGCGCGGTGGATGTCGAATACCGGCCGAAACGCCGTTTCATCAGGCCCTACCTCGACGCTTGGCGGCTCGTCTCGCGCCTCATGGGGATAGCACAAGGGGCAACGCAGTTCTGTCGCAAGTCCGTCTTTGAAGAGGTGGGCGGGTACGACGAGAAGGCGTGGATCGGCGAGGACGCCGACTTCTTCTGGGCACTCAAGAAGCTCGCCAAGAGGACAGGTCGCACGGTGCGGTTCATAGAGGACCCGCGCGTTCAGGCTTCCAGCCGCCGCTTCGACAAGTGGCCGTTGTGGAAGATTCTGGTCTGGACCAACCCCGTCTTCATCGCGCTGTTCCGACGTCGGAAGGCGTTCTGGAGCGGCTGGTACTCGCGTGCGGTAAGATAGGCGGCACGAGCGACCTTCGCTTGAATGCCGTTCACGGCTATGGTACTTTTACGGCGCTTCCAGACGTAGGCAAAGCACACGAAAGTCTTCCCGCGCAGGGGAGGCTTTTTCATAGGGGGGACTACATGCAGGAAATCATCTTCATAGCAGTCGGCGCGGCCGTCATTGGGCTGCTGTTCGCCGTGTACCTGACCGTAAGCATTCTGCGGGAGGACGAGGGCAACGAGCGGGTGCGTTTCATCGGCGATGCGATCCGGCAGGGCGCAGCCGCCTTCCTGAAGCTTGAATACACCGTTCTGGCGGTCTTCGTGGTCGTGGTCGTCGTCATCCTCGCCCTGTTCATCGATTACGACATTCTGGGCAAGATCGAAGGTAGCGAGAGCGGCGTCCCGTCGACCGCCATCGCCTATCTGATCGGGGCCATCGGCTCGGCGCTTGCCGGGTACATCGGCATGAGCATCGCCGTTCGCGCCAACACGCGCACGACGGTCAAGGCGCAGATCGGACTCAACCCCGCCCTTCGCTTGGCCTTCAACAGCGGCGCGGTCATGGGGCTGACCGTCGTCGGCATAGGACTGCTCGGCGTGGCCATCCTGTACTGGATATTCCGGGACTTTCAGATCGTCGCCGGCTTCGGCATGGGAGCCTCGTCGATCGCTCTGTTTGCCAGGGTGGGCGGGGGCATCTATACGAAGGCGGCGGACGTGGGCGCGGACCTCGTGGGCAAGGTCGAGGCGGGCATCCCCGAGGACGACCCGCGCAACCCCGCTACCATCGCCGACAACGTGGGCGACAACGTGGGTGACGTGGCGGGCATGGGCGCGGACCTGTTCGAGTCGTACGTCGGCTCGATCATCGCGACGCTCGCCCTGGCGGCGACAGGCGGAGCCCTGCTTGCCGACAAGGGCCTAATTACCCTGAACGCGGACTTGGCCGACTCAAAGAACTTCGACCATGAGCTATTCATGCTTCCCATTCTCGTGGCGGCAGTCGGCATCATCTCATCCATCATCGGAACGTTCCTCGTCCGAGCTCCTGAGGGCGCTCACATGGGCCGTCTCCTCTGGGCGCTTCGCACGGGCATATTTTCCTCCGGCGCGCTTGTGCTGATCGCGGTCGGTGTGCTCATTCCAATCCTAGGCCTGCCCTTCCAACTGTTCTGGGTGATACTCATCGGCCTCGTGGCAGGACAGATCATCGGGACGGCCTCGGAGGTCGCGACATCCTACGAATACGGGTTCACCCGGTCGATTGCGGCGCAGTCGGAGACGGGCCCGGCGACGGTCATCATCAGCGGGCTCGGTCTTGGGATGCTGAGCACACTCGTGCCCGCCATCGTGGTCGTGATAGCCATGTGGCTGACCAACGACCTCGCGGGCACTTACGGTGTCGCACTGGCCGCCGTGGGGATGCTGTCAACGCTCGGCATCACCCTCGCCACGGACGCTTACGGCCCCGTGGCCGACAACGCGGGCGGCATCGCGGAGCAGGCCGGTCTCGACCCGGAGGTCAGAGAGCGGACGGACGCGCTCGACTCGCTCGGCAACACAACCGCCGCAACCGGCAAGGGCTTCGCCATCGGGTCGGCGGTATTGACCGCCCTCGCGCTAATGGCCGCATACTCGGAAGCCACCGGAGTGAGCGTGTTCAACCTCACGGACGTGAAGGTGCTCATGGGCGTGCTGCTAGGCAGCCTGATGCCGTTCCTCTTCGCGGCGCTGACCATGCAGGCGGTCGGACGGGCCGCGGGCGCAATGGTGCAGGAGGTGCGACGGCAGTTCCGTGAGATCAAGGGACTGATGGAGGGCGAGGCCGAGGCCGACTACGCGCGGGCCGTCGACATCAGTACGCGCGGTGCTATGCGTGAGATGATCCTGCCCGGACTGATCGCCATCATCGCACCCGTCGCCGTCGGGGCCATTCTTGGGGCCGAGGCGCTCGGCGGACTCCTGGTCGGCGCGATCGCGACCGGCTTCCTGCTGGCCATCATGATGGCGAACGCAGGCGGGGCATGGGACAATGCGAAGAAGTACGTCGAGGCGGGCCATCACGGGGGCAAGGGCACCAAACAACACGAGGCAGTCGTAGTCGGCGACACCGTCGGCGACCCCTTCAAGGACACGTCAGGCCCGGCGTTGAACATCCTGATTAAGCTCATGTCGATCGTGTCCCTCGTCTTCGCTCCGCTGTTCTTGTAGGTGGGTTAGTCGGTTCTCGTTCGTAGGGGCAGGTTTGAAACCTGTCCCTACCTGTATGCGGGCGCAATGTCACCGCGCAGGAGGTTGAAATGCCAACGGTATCGGAACGCGATCTACACGACGTGGTCAGGCGAATCTTAGACGCGGCGGGGGCGAGCGCGGAGAACGCCTCTCGAATGGCCGACGCGCTGGTGTCGGCCAACGTGCGCGGCGTGGACACTCACGGCGTCTTCCACCTCGCGATGTACGTCAAAGCCGTCCAGGACGGCAAGCTCGACGCCACGGCCAGCCCGACCATCGTCCGTGAGACGCCGAACACGGCGCTGGTCGACGGCAACCGGACCTTCGGACACGTCGCGGCGAAGTTCGCCACCGATGTCGCCGTGCGAAAGGCCAAGGAGCACGATGTCGCCGTCGTCGGGCTGGTCCGCTCGGAGCACATCGGGCGGCTCGGCGAGTACGCGGAGATGGCGGCGGCCGAGGGTGTGGTCTCCATTATCTGTGGCGCGGGATACTCGCTGCTGGGAAGCAAAGTGGCGGCGCCCTACGGCGGGAGCAGGGGGCTCCTCAGCTCGAACCCGATAGCAATGGGCTTTCCCGGCGGCGACGAGCCCGCGATGGTCTTCGACTACGCCACGACGGCGATGGCGAACTCGAAGATGAACCTCTACAAGATGCGGAACGAGGAGCTTCCGCCGGGAACGGTAATCGACAAGGACGGGTACCCGACGACCAATCCCACCGCCGTACAGGAGGGCGGATTCCTCCTGCCTTTCGGAGGGCACAAGGGGTTTGCGCTGATGATGGCGGTGGAGTTCCTCGGGCAGGTGCTGGTAGGCTCGGACACGGTGGAGGACGAGGGCATGGGCACGCCGGCGATGATACGGCAGGGCGTGACGATCATCGCCATCCGCGCCGACGTCTTCCGTCCGGCGGACGACTTCACCCGGCGGGCAGGCGAGATTCTCAGGGAGGTCAGGAGCGTGCCCCCCGCGCCGGGCTTCAAGGAGGTCATGGCGCCGGGCGACCCTGAGACGCGGGCCCAGGCGCTGCGTTCAGTGGAGGGCATTCCTGTCCCCGAGCAGGTGTGGCAGTCGATTGTCGAGGCGGGCGAGTCGGTGGGGGTCGCGGTCTGAAAGAGAGGCTGTGCTTTACCCTTGTTCCGCCGTTTCGGAAGTGTCGGGCCGGGCCGTGACCTTGAGCATCTTGAGGCGGCGTCCTACGGTTGAGACGACCTCGATGGTCAGGCCGTCGTGCGTCACCGTCTCGCCGATGGTGGGAATCTTGCCGAGGCGCTGGTAGACGAGTCCGCCGAGGGTGTCGAAACCATCGGCCTCCACCACCACGTCGAGTCGCTCGCGGAGGTCGTCCAGCCCGGTGCGGGCGTCCATGATGTACACGTTGTCCGCGATCTTCTCGATCTCCGGCTCGCCGTAGTCGAACTCGTCCTGGATCTCCCCGACGATCTCCTCGAGCAGGTCCTCGATGGTGACGATTCCCTCGGCCCCGCCATACTCGTCGATGACGATTGCGATGTGGACTCGTCGCTCCTGGAACTCGGTGAGCAGCTCTTCGAGGGTCTTCGTCTCCGGGATGAAAAGTGGATCGCGCAGCATTTCCTCCGTCAGCATGGTGGAATCATCCGACGGGTCGTTCAGAATCTTGAGCAGGTCTCTCGCGTAGACGAGGCCCTCGATGTGGTCGAGGTCGTCGCGATACACGGGGAGGCGGCTGTGTCCCGACTCGATCATGCGGTCAACGACGCCGGACAGCGGGGTCGTAATTTCGACGGCCTCGACATCGACGCGCGGCACCATGATCTCGCGGGCGATGGTCGTGTCAAGCTCCACGACGCCGCGGATCATCCGCACTTCGAACTCTTCGAGAGGCTCGCCCTCGTTGTCGACGGCCATGTTGAGGTCGGCCGCCAGCGCGTCTGCTGGCGAGACGGCTCCCGTTGCTCCGTTGCCGTTCGTATCGGCGCTCATGCGGTCGAGAACTAGCCGCACAACACCGACGAACGCGAGTCCCATGAGGGCCGCGACCGCGACCGCGAACCAGTTCCCGTTCCACAAGAGGACGGCGAACGACGCGCTCGAAAGGACGGCGGCGGCAACGACGACATTTTTGATGATAGAGAGGCCGAGCGCTGCCCCCATGGGAAGACGGTCGAGCATTCGGAGCATCGGGGAGCGAGGTGAGCGAGGGGCGACGGCCTGTTGGAGTCGTTCGAGGCGCTCCGCTTCAGCGAGGCCGGCCTCCGCGCGCACCGCGAGGGCGTATGCGGCCAGGGAGATCGCCACGAAGGCGAGCGGTATGAAGCTGCTACTGTCGGGGTCCAAGGTTCTCGACTCCTCGTCCTATGAAGAGTCTACTCCTCCGTCGCTCTTGCGTTTGTTCTTCGATATCTGTCTGGCCGGTACGCCGACGGCCATCGCTTCCGGCGGGACGTCTTTCGTCACGACCGCTCCCGCCCCGGTCTGAGCGCCCGCCCCAACCTCTACGGGGGCTATTAACATGGTATCGCATCCGATGAAGGCCCCGTCGCCGATGCGGGTGGGCAGCTTGCTCACGCCGTCATAGTTGACGGTCACGGTGCCAGCCCCGATATTGACATCTTCGCCAATCTCGGCGTCGCCCAGATAGCTGAAGTGCACGGACTTGCTATTCCGTCCGATTCTGCTGCGGTTGACCTCCGCGAAGTTGCCGAGGACAACGCCCTCGGCTACGCGGGAGCCCGGCCGTATGTGAGTGAAGGGCCCGACGCTCACACGGGCCTCGAGATCCGAGCCTTCGACGACGGACGACCACACGCGGCACTCGCTGCCGATTCGAGCATCGTCGATGATGGAGTTCGGGCCGAGCAGGCACCGGTCGGCGACGCGAGTTCCACCGGTTATGTGGGTGTTCGGCAGAACGGTCGTGTCCTGACCGAGCGATACGTCGGAGTCGATATATACCGACGTGGGTGAGGGCATGGTCACGCCGCTCTTCATCCAGTGCAGCCGGATTATCTCTTGCAAGATGTTCTCGGCCTCGGAGAGTTGGACTCGGTCGTTGATGCCGAGCGCCTCGGCGGGCTCGGATACCCCGATGGACTCCGGCGGCGTTCCCTGCTGCACGGCAATGGCCATGACCGCCGGGAGATAGTATTCGCCTCCGTCCGAAGGCTCAACCTTCTCCAGCGCGTCCCAAAGCCACGGCCCCTTGAAGCAGTAGGAGCCGACGTTGACTTCGCCGATTGCCTTCGTTCGCTCGTCCGCGTCCCGCTCCTCGACGATTTCGGCTATCGCGCCCGAGGAGTTGCGTACGACTCTAGCCAGACCGGCGATATCGCAGTGGGCGGTCAGAAGAGTGGCACGAGCGTCCTGCGCTTCGTGACGTTCAAGTAGGCTGCGGAGCGTCTCGGGGCGGATGAGGGGCACATCGCCGTTCAGTACGGCGACCGTATCGACGCCACTGAGGTGGTCTCTCGCTTGGAGCACGGCGTGGCCGGTGCCCAGCGTGTCGGTCTGAACGGCGTAATCGACGGCGTCACCGAGAAGATCGTGAACCGGGTCGTGGTTGGCGGGGGAGACGATTACGACGATCCGGTCGTACCCGGCCGCTTTCGCGGAATCCACGACGTGCCGCACCAGTTCCTTCCCGCAGATCTTGTGAAGGACCTTGGAGAGCCCGGACCTCATGCGGACGCCCTTGCCGGCGGCGAGAATGACTGCGGCCTTGGTTGACATCACCCTAAGAAACGACAAACGCCCGACGCGCAATCGAGATATTGCGCCAGGCGCGCTCCGCGGCTATGGTCTTGCGTCTGTCCCCTTCGTCGTCCACCGTTGGGGCAATGCTACCACCGCCCGCTAGGGCGGGTCAACCGATAGGGCATTACGGTAACTGTTCAGTCTCCGTGAGTTGAATTGCGAAGACCCTCTCTCTGTGTCTCTCCCCCGGCGGGGGAGAGATTGTAGATTCTTCGTCGCTTCGCTCCTCAGAATGACAGTAGGAGGACAATTCCTGCATATCTCACCGACTCCTGAACAGTTACACATTACAGAGCCTGTATCAGTTTGGTCGGTAGGTCAGTTTTTGAGGATGGTCTTACATTCCACTCGTCACTCCCGCGAAACCGGGAGTCCATGACCCGGGGCGTGAGCATAGCTCCGACTCAACCACCCGACCGACTAAACTGGTACAGGTTCGGCATTACATAGAAAGTAGGGTGTAGGGCGATCAGCTCCTGAGGTCACGGACGACGCAGAGAGGAGGGGACGCGGCGGAGGGTCCAGAGTGACCCGGCTACTGGCCTGGGGCTACTCCGTAGACTGCGTGGCGGCGTAGGGGTCGGCGGCGTCGCGGAGGCCGTCACCAACAAAATTGAGGGTGACGACGGTGAAGAAGACGAAGGCGGCAGGAATGAGGAGCCATGGAGCCAAAGCCACGGACTGGAGATTCTGGGCTTCGACGAGAAGGACCCCCCAGCTGATCGCCGGTTGTCGCATACCGAGCCCCAAGAAACTGAGCGAGGTCTCGGCGATAATCATGCCGGGAATGGCAAGGGTGGTTGTTGCGATTATGTGGCTGATGAATGACGGCACCATGTGACGGAAGATGAGGGTTAACTGGCCTGTACCGTAGAGACGGGCGGCCATGACGAAATCGTCCTCCCGCAGGGCGAGGAAGCGACCCCTCGTCTCCCTTGCCAGGCCGGTCCATCCCATGACGGACAGAATGACCGTGATGGCGAAGTAGACGCGCACGACTGACCAGTCCGCGGGAATAGCGGCGGATAGGGTCAGCCACAGCGGTATGGACGGTATGGACAGCAGAAGCTCGATGAGTCGCTGGATGAGCAGGTCGATTACGCCGCCGAAGAGGCCGGAGATGCCGCCGATCAGCACACCCAAGAATAGGCTGATCGTGACGCCGACGAGGCCAACAGTCAACGATATTCTGGCCCCGTATGCGATTCTGGACCACATGTCGCGGCCCATCCGGTCGCTTCCTAAGATGTAAAACGGGACATCGGCATCGGCACCCATCAAGTGGATGTCGGTTCTGAAGACCCCCAGCAACTTGTACTCATGTCCCCGAACGAAGAAGTTGACCCGATATCGAACGGACGAGTCGACTTCGTGCTCCATCCGGTATGTCTCAGGGTTGCGTTGGCTCCTGACGCCGTGGACGTAGGGCGCGAATTTCCAGCCGTCGAATGGGCGGACGATCTGAGGGCTGAGGTAGATATGGTCGAGGTGCCGCTCGTACGGGTCATGGGTCGAGAGGAAGTCCCCAAATCCCGCTATGAAGTAGAGAATGAGCACAACAGCGGAAGAGCCGGTGGCGACGCGATGCCTCCGGAATCGCCTCCACATGAGACGGAACTGAGAAGCAGTGTAGATATCCTCACTGGGGCGAATTGGATTCAAGACCTCTGGTGCGATTGCCATAGCGACCCCTATCCTTGCGCGCCGCCGAAGCGAATGCGGGGGTCGGCCCAGGCGAGGAGAATGTCCGAGACGAGGGTGCCGACGATGGTGAGGAAGCTCAGAACGATCAGGATCGACCCGGCCATGTACATGTCCTGACCGCGAAGCGCCTCCAAGAGCAGTGGACCGATTGTCGGAAGGCCCAGTACCACCGCGATGATGAGGCTGCCGGAGAAGAGCGAGGGGAGAGTCCAGCCGACGACGCTGATGAAGGGATTGAGCGCTATCCGCGTCGGGTACTTGACGACCACCTTGAGGCTACCTGTCCCCCTGCTGCGCGCCGCCTCGACGTAGGGTTTGCTTAGCTCATCGAGCAGGTTGGCGCGCACGATTCTTGTAAGGCGCGCCGTCCCGTCGGTGCCGACGATTATCATGGGCACCCAGAGGTGCTTTAGGAGATCTATGACCCGCCCGAAGCTCCACGGAGCGTCGATGTACTCCCTTGAGAAGAGACCGCCCAACGGCTGATGCCATATCGTAAACACGAGCCATAACGCGACCAGGGCGATCATGAAGTTGGGCGTTCCGATGCCGAAGTAGGACAGGAACGTGAAGATATAGTCGATCCAAGAGTATTGTTTAACGGCGGAGATAATGCCGATGGGGAGGGCGAGTGTCCACGTAAAGAGAACGGTGAAGACGGACAAGATGAGGGTGTTAGTCAGCCTGGCGTTGATGAGCTCGTTTACGGGAATGCGATAGATAAAGGAGAGGCCCAGATCCCAAGAAAGGACTCCACGAAGCCATTTGAGGTACTGGACATAGATCGGCTGATCGAGGCCGTATCGGCGTCGCAGGAACTCCAGCTCCGCTTCGTTCACCTCCTCACCGAACGATGCGGGGCCGGTCCCTCCTGACGCACCGAGCGAAATCATGGCCGCGTAGTCGTCTATGAAATTCCCCGGCGGAAGCTGAATCAGCACGAACGTCAGGACCGAGATGAAGAAAAGCATCGGAATGAATATCGCCAGACGACGGACTATGAAGACAAGCACAATCTCACCAGACGGTTGGATTGACGGGCGACTCGCCCGGTGGAGCGTGCCGCCATAGCAAGGCACATGATTCTACCGACTGAAGGCGAATTCTCGGATGCAACACCTTTGACACCTTGCTTGTCGAAGCCACACACAGCCCTTCGACAGCGATTACAAAGAACAAAGGCGGGCAGCAGTGAAGCCTAATGGCCTACGGGACCGCTACCCGCCTCCGTCTATGTTCCTACTTACTTTTTCGCTGAATCGACTCTTAGAATCCGCCCGCTCTCCTGTGTTCCGACTTGTACCACATCTGCTCGGGGAAGGTCACGGCGTAGTACCTGTTGATGAAGCTGGCGACCCAGCGGTCCGGAACGTTCGCCAGGTCGTTGTGCGCGACGTAGATCTGAGGCGAGTTCCCGAGGAGGGCAAGCTGCCACTGCTCGGTAGCGTGCCGCTTGAGAATCTCCTGCCCGTACATCGCCCGCTCTTCGTCAGTCTCGGCGGCCGCTCCGTCCACGTGGAGGTTGATTAGTTCCTTTATATCCTGCGTTGGCTCAAGTCCCTCAACCCCATCCGACTCGTGCCATCTTGCAAACTCAGCGCCCATGTTGTTGATGAGCTTGTGGTCAACCGGCGCGGTGTGCGACGGCACGGAGAAGATGAACGGCGAGTTGCTAATCATGCCGCCGGCGAACATCATGGTGTTGTCGGACGACTTCGCATAAGTCACCGCCCTCTCGTAGGCGTTGCAGGTCGACTTGAGACCGACAGCCTCCCAGCCGCTTATGATGATCTCGGTAGTGTCGCTGCACCCCGTGGTCATAAACAAGAGATGCGGGCGGTATCCGTCCTCTTCGATACGGAACCCCTCGCTGTCCCTTCTGTTAAGGCCGATCTTGTCGAGAATCTCGTTCGCCTTGTCGGGGCTGTACTCGGTGTTCAAGTATTTGAACTCGTCGCCGGGGTAGAAGGGGTGATCGGCCTGTGGCACGGGATTCATCTTTTCTGCGAGGCCGAGGAACTGGATCTCATTGATCGCGTCCCGGTCGATCGCAAGCCCTAGCGCTAAGCGAAACTCCTTGTTCCTGATCCATTTCCCTTCACGCCCTTGGTACGACTGGTTCATATTGACGGTTTGAGCCCCACCGGGGAAGAAGGCCTGGATAACCCGGTAGTCGCCGCTGGCCTCGTTCTCCTTGAGGATCGGATACTTGGCGACTCCGATGCCGCAGCTCCTGTCAAAGTCGATGTTGCCGGCGAGGACTTCCAGGATCGCGACTTCGGGGTCAGGCTGGTTCGTCCACTCGATCCGGTCGATGTAGGGGAGCTGGTTGCCCTCAGGGTCGACGGCGTAGTAGTACGGGTTACGCACTGCTATCCATTTCTGATCGGTCATCTTGCTCCTGAGCATCCAGGGCCTCATGGTCGGCCGGTCCGGGTTCAGGACGATTTCATCCTTCGCTTGGAACAACTCGATCCAACTGGAAAAGCCTTCCGCTTCAGCAAGCTCGTTGGCTTTCGGGTTGTACGTGATATGGAAGTTCTTGAGGTAGTGCTTGGGCGCCCAGAGGGTCTGCTCGAGTGAGCGGGCACGGTTCAACTGCGCGGCGACGTCGGGGAAGTCCGCGAACGCTTCCTTGAAGCGGAACTGTATCGTCGTATCGTCGAGCACCTCGAACTGAACAACTGCTTTTTCCGCTCCCGTAACCAACTTCGAAGGCTTGGCCGGCATGAGGTCATCGTTCAGAATGACGTCCTCGTACTCGAAGAGGAAGTCCTCCATCGTGAAGGGCGCACCGTCCGACCACTTTAGCCCCTCGCGGATTTTGAACGTCCATACCCGGTTGTTCTCCGAGGACCACCACGCCTTGGCGATCGACGGTATGAGCGTCCTGCCGTCCTGAGCGAAGCGGTTCATCCCCTCAGGCGAGATGTAGCCGTACGTCCAGTGGTCCGAGGACCGGTGGCAGCGTCGCATCGTTCCACCGTATTGACCGATCTGGGCCTCACGCCCTGAAGGCGGCATAACTACCGGATCAACCGGAAGTCGGTCTTCTACTGGCGGCAGCTCGTTGTTCGCCACCATTGCAGCTAGCATTGGCGCTTCTTTGTAGGTTGTGATATTTGCAAGCGCGAGTTCCTGGGCATCTTCAGCCGCCATCCTAGCCGCCTCGGCAGCGGCCGCTACAACTTGCAAGGCCTCCTCGGTTGCCTGCATCGAAGCAGCCACGATCCGCTGCACGTCTTCAGCGGTCAGGCGGCCCTCGGTGGCCTTGCCGACGGAGTCTGAAATCGTGGCCTGCAGGTCGCCCATGGTCAGGGAACCTGCCGTGGCAGCCTGAACGGCGGCCTCGACCATCTGCCGTATCTCTTCGGCGCTCGTGCCCCTCGGCACTGCTTGCTGGACGGCCTGCTGGATCAGAGGCCTCAGCTCGTCGGCGTTCACCGTCGGCGCTGGGAGATTACTGATCGATTCAGCGACGATCGACCGGACTTCCGCAGCGGACAGTTGGCCGCGTGCCGCTCGCTGGACGGCCGCTTCGACTTCGGCGACAGTCACACCTGGCTGGGCGGTTGCCGCAACCGCTTCTCGGACCAGTTTTTGAATTTCTTCGACGCTGGCGCCTTGAGGGGCCGCTTCCATTGCCCTGCTCACGGCCTGATCGAGCAGGCTGGACAGGTCGGGTGTCGGGGCGGGGGCCGGTGTCGTACTCGGTATTGCCCCACGTGCGGTTCCCCGCAAAATAGTCACCATAGTTCAACATTCCGTAGTCGCGGCCGCTATCGCGGTCTTCTAGGTATTCGCCGAACACCTGAACGGCCTTCTCCTCATACTCAGGGAATCTGCCATTCGTTCCGGGCGTGATCTCACCGAAAGCCCCGCTCCCGCAGTTCCACTCGACGGACGCCTGTGCCACCAGCGACGGCGCGCCGTTCTCGAGGCCTTCGCCAACGTATATCGTGTGCGTCTTCGATATCCCCTCGCGAAAGCGGTATACCCCTTCCCGTAGGTAGAAGTACAGCTTATATTCTTCGTCTTCATCCACTCGGTAGTCTTCCTGGCCAATGGACGGACACAGTCCTATCTCGATGCCTTCGGCGCTCGTTCTGAGGCTCTTCAGGTACTGCTGCCAGAAGTCCTCCATCTCCACTTCCACGTCTCCGGCGCGAGCATAGCCTCGAAGACGCTTGTCGCCAACTTGACCGTTGACTACCGACCTGTCGTCGTGCGTCTGAATGATCTCGTTGGCCTCGGCTGCTCCACCAGCAGTCCGAATCTTCATGTACATCGACCCGATATCCGTGAAAGATGTCTCCAAATTGTCGTTCACGAAGGTGTGGTCGACCTGCACGTACCCAGCCCCCACGTACGCATGTACCCGAAACACCGAGCGCAGCAGCCGAGCGCCATCTTCCGACACATGACTCCCTTCCACGCGCACGACGCAGTGCAGAGGGCCGCTCTCTTCTATCTCAAGTAAATCGGCCTCTGCGTTGGAGGAGCGATGCTCCTGTCCGTCCGTGCCCGTGACCACGATATCGGACCCGTCTATGTACCCCTCGCCTCCACGCGTGATCTCCGAAAGCGGCCCAAACTCCGATCGGTCCCATCTGATCCGCAGCCGCCCCGTGTCCACCGTCACTCCATCAGCGTCCTCCATCACACGCGGCGGAGTCTCGAACGTGCCGCGACTGACCGCCGATCCGTACTCCAACGTGTATTCAGCCTCCGACGATGCAGGAACGTCGGCCTGAAAGTCCATCAACGCCCACTTTACCGTCCCATCAGGCCATCGGCCCAGCGTCCGAGTCTGCAACGCAATATCGCTGCCCGACGAGTCGAGCAAGCGCATGGTACGCGAGGAGCCAAGCACGCCCTGCGGGAACGGCACACCGGCACACCGGACCGAACGGGTGCGGAGTGGCGTGCCACATCAGTGGAGTTCCGCACCGAAAGTATCAGGCGCTCCGAGACCGCCTTGCCCTTTGCGGGCGACGGACGCGACGTCTCGAACGATTGGACAGCAGTCTCCACACGAGTCCCGCTTCTATCGGACGCGCTGACTCGTCAGCAGTAGGCGGCATCGGGAGCGAGGTCGTCAAGAATGACGCGATGATTCGCCCCGGGGTCTGCCTCCTCGATTACGCTAATGTCGCCAGTACCTTGCGCCCAATACTCGACGCGACAGCGCGCGTCCCACGTGGTCATCCACGTCAACCGGGCCGAAGCTGTCGACGCGCCGATGGCGTCATCACTATTGTCCGCGTCGGCGAAGACCGACTCGGCGTGGACGTTTCCAAAGTCGCACGGCGGCTCGACCTCAGGCGGCAGCTCGGCGAACAGGGCCGCGCACTCTATCCGGTACGGCTCCCCGCCAATCCTTCGAAGTCGCCCCTCGATGCCGAGGTCGCCCTCCCATTCCGGCTTGGCAGGCGTCTGTCCATTCGTCTCCGCCGCCGATTGCGGGGTGACTAGGAGAACTTGCTCCGCCCCCCTGGAAGTCATACGGCTCTGCCAGCGTGAAGAGGCGCTCGCGCTGGTTGTTCCCGTCCACAACTGCCGTGCCACGCTTGACCCCGTCGATCCACACTTCCACTTCTTCGGAGTCCAGCGAGTCGAAGATCACGAACCCAAGATAGCGTGGCCCGCAGTCCGGGGCCGTGAAGGAAAGCGACCCGCCGGGCTTCGTGCGTACGGCCGACCGCTCACGGTACTCGCTGAACGTGTCGTCGATGAAACCGTCCATCTCCATGTCGCTCGCGCCGGTCCTGGTCGTCGACGGCGAGTCGAGCGCCTCGTTGATTGCTGGGAGTCCCGATGTAGTCTGCATAGTTCAAAGAGGACCTCCTGACGAGTGACGGATCGCGCAGTGACGGAACGGGTCGCGTCCTCGGAGCAGATTGGACGGCGTTTCCGTATAGTCGGCTGCCGCGAGAGAAGTGACCGACCTATCAATCGGCAGGTCACGTTTGGCGGCATATGATAGTCGTCACGACAAACGCTGTACAGTCCGCCGAAGAGAGTTACTATTGAGGACGGATTGCCGAAACGGTCGATTTCGGTGTGAATTATCACGCAACATTGCTGTCACCTCAAGAAGGGGAGGAGCGGGGCTGGGTATTCGAAGGGCGTACCTCAATCTCGTGGCGCAGGCCCGTCTCACGGAGGTCAAGAAGGGGAGGAGCATGGGGCTGGGTATCTATCCGACCGCTACTTCTTCCTTTCGCGTTCACCCTGGCCGGGGCCAAGCTCAGCACGCGCTTTCCCGTCAGGCAGTATCAAGATAGCACCGCCCAACACGACACCGCCGACAACAGCGACCAAGGCCACCTGTCCGCCCGCTACGGCGGCTATCGGAATCGACAAAGCGAGGCAACCAACCCGCGATGTAGCCGAGAGCGACTCTGCCTCGCACCGCCTCGTTCACCCTCGCCGTTGTCATTGGATGGGCTGGCAAAGCGGGGTCGTGTGGGGAGGCCTCGCTGCCTCGTTCACCCTCGCTTCCACTCGGGCATCAATCGTATCCTGGACACGAGACAGGAACGACTCGATTACCTCGTCCTCGTGGTCGATCCCCAGTTCCTGCCGGGCATTCACGGCCACTCGAAGCTCTTCGTCGACATCGGCTGACGCGTTGTCTTGCTGTCGCATCTGCACCTTTCCCTTCGGTCGTAGTGATGCAATCTGGCATCCTGTAATTGTGTTAGCATAGAAGCACATTCACCGTTCGCTGTCAACGTCCTTATCTGATTATGTTGGAGCACTAGGTACGAAGCTGGTTTCGTGTAGGGAAGCCGGCTGTTCGTGTGCCGAAAATGCGAGGGCCCCGTCTACCGGCGAAAATCCCACAAACTGAAGGCGTTGCTGTATGGCAGAGCTCCTTTGCCGATAAGCCGGCGAGCGGCAGGCCCAGTTCTACTCGATTCTTCTATTCACAGTTGCCACCCAGTGTGCAGTTGATGTGGTGGAGGTTTCGGAACACCGTATACAAGCGTTCGGTCACCTCCGGCGGTTTCGATCCTCGATTCTTCGACGAAGGTTCATTCCGTCTGGACTGTTAATGGCGTCTTTGCGCAGTTCCGTCCAGGTATCGGCGACCCGCGAAAGTTTCCATGCGGAGTCCTACCACCTCCTCGGTCCACGGCCTATCTCGGGCATCGGTTCTTCACGAAGGTTCATTCCGTCTACATGTTCCTGGCGTCATCCACGGCGAAACCGACCGCCATTGCTCGGATTCACCAGGTTTGAAGTGAAAAGATACGAATATAGGACATGATCGCCCTTCACCAAGGGATTCGAGTACAAGTTCCGGGGCTTCATCGAAACTCGACCGCCATCTCCATTCGGCTTCTCGACCCGGGCGTGGAACATTCTACGACTATCGTCCATCGGTCTTCCTGAGGAGCAGTGACGACTTGGGACGCGACTCTTGCCGTCGGCGTCTCATGCTCTCGAACAGGCGGATCTCGCTGTCCATCGGCGACTATCGGAGAGAGCGATCTCCCTAGTCTTCGGAGTGCGTAATAGACCGGAATCTCCGGCTACTACGGCGGATGGGTCCGACTCACCTGATCCGGCGCATCCATCGAGTTCACGGGAACCATACCGGCCCTACCTCTATGGATGTCCTCTCGTTTAATGGCAGACCCCCCGCACTGGCTTCGTCGCACTCGGGAGCCCTACCTTGGCGATTGCCGTCATTGGTCGACCTCGGACTGGACACGCTATGGCCCGCGCCGTCCGTGGCAAGCTCCTCTCGCAATTCGCGGGAGGACTACGTATGGCCGCCCGCATTGCAGGAGCCTCCGAGAGCCGAATCGTGTTTCGGCACATGCTCCCGGGATTCTACAGTCCACGTCATCGCTCAAGTGTGCCTGGCGATTCCGGGCATTATCATCGGGGAAACAAGCCTGAGCTTCCTCGGCCTCGGGTCTGCGACATTACCCGCCGTCAGCGTACGGCCATCATGCTCATGCAGGCGCAAAACGTTCGATCCTCGTGGCATTGGGTGACGCCCGTGGTCCAGACGCCGGCCGCAAATCCCGGCAGATTGTCGTACTCCTTGCGTTTAACTTTTTGGGTGAGGAGCCTGCGAGACGCCGCAGACCTGGTACGGCAAGCCCTAATGCAGAGCGAGGATGCGACTACCATTATGCTGTGGGCGGCCCGTGCGCAAGGCCTGATACTCCTGTCCTCTAGGACGTACAGGAAGGCACAAAGTTCTGCTATGATCCTTGCGGCAATCCACTTGCTTCGTTGAACACACTCAAGCGAAGCAGGCAACCCTACCAATAATGGAGCGTCATCCATGCCCAGTATAGAAATCTTGGACAGCGGAAGAATCGACGAGCGGGAGTCGGCATTCCCACAGGCGGTGCAGCTTCCGAACGGCGACATTCTGTGCTCGTTCAACGTCGGGGGCGGAGCGCACACCACGGGGGGCACCGACTGGGCCCGCTCGACGGACGGGGGCAGGACATGGAGCGTCGAAGGCACGATCCTCCCGCGAGTGGACAACGCGACAAATGCCCTGAAGCTGAGCATCTCCGCGGACGGGGAGACGGTCTATGCCTACGGCTCGCGGAGCTACCGCGAGGAAGGGACCAGGTTCGGCGAGGGCCACAACGAGCCGGTATTGTGCACGTCGTCGGACGGGGGGCGCACGTGGTCAGAGCCGACGGTCGTTCCGATGATGGGGCACTCGCCGTTGGAGATTTCGCACGGAGCGCTGGCCTTGCAGTCCGGGCGGCTGCTCGCGCCGGGCGCTACTCTGGAGTCGCAGGACACGCTGGGTAGGCTGGTGATCGCGGCGGTATCGGACGACGGAGGGCAGACGTGGCCGCGTCACGCAACGGTGTTTGAAGACCCCGACGGCGTCCATGGCTACTTCGAGCAGAAGCTTGCTGAGGTCGAGCCGGGCCTACTGATCGCCACGTGCTGGACGATCGTCATGGACGGTGTCGAGGACATCGATGACCATTTCACGATCTCACGCGACGACGGCCTGACATGGAGCAGGCCGAAGCCGACGGGAATCATGGGGCAGACCATGACGCCGATACCGCTTGGAGGCGACCGGCTCATGGTGCTCTACAACCGTCGATACGGCGTGCAGGGCGTCGTGATGAACCTTGTGACGTTCACCGAAGACGCCTGGACGATCCACTATGAAGGGATAATGTACGACCCGAACACGACCGCCGAGCGTCCGGAGGACATCGAGTCGGGCGTGGAGACCTTCGCGGGCTTCCAGTTCGGCTTCCCGACTGCTATCAGGCTGCATAACGGGACCTACCTTGCGACGCATTGGTCGCACGAGGGCGGCCACTTCGGCATCAGGTGGACGCTCTTGAGGGTGGACTGGTAGCAGGGGTTCGCTTCGGGCGGGCCAAGTACGAATTCGCGTCACTCTCCCCTTGTGCTTATGCCGTGGTACCCGGCTGTCCTCTTTATGATTCCTGAAATCCGATCTCCCGTCTGCTGCGTAGTACATAGTAGAGCCAAGTAGCTTCCTATTCTTTTTCTTTCGCGGCTCAGCTATCGGGAGGGACTCGTTATGACGACTACCACATTCGGACTGGATGTGTTTCGGCGGGAGTTGCTGAAGGGTAGTACCGAAACGCTCATAATGTCGCTTCTCGCGGACCAGGAGATGTACGGCTACCAGCTCGCAAAGGAAATGGAGCGTAGGAGCGGGGGCTACTTCCACCTGAAAGAAGGAACCCTGTACCCCGCCCTGCACAGGCTGGAGCGCGACGGCCTGATCGTTGGGCACTGGGAACTGTCCGATTCGGGCCAGAGTCGCAGGTACTACAACGTAAGCCCCCGGGGCATGGACCGCCTCGACGCAATGCTCGCCGAGTGGGACACGTTTGCGAACGCGGTGAACCGGATCGCCAAGCCGGCCAACATCCCTGCCTACGTGGCCTGAGACTCCACCGCCCTCAAACCTGAACTGCCGCCAGTGTGCGGGTAGTTCAGCTACGACCTTCTCTCTCCTTCCCCACCCAGACGAGCCCAGCCCTTTCGTCGCGGGCGATTCACCGTGATATGATGCGCCGATACCGATTGTCGAGAAAGGTGTCGGCGCATCGTGAAGGGGAACAAGCGGGTATCCATCGTCACCGACAGCGCGGCATCTCTTCCCGCGCAATTGGCGGACGAGTCCGACCAATTCCTTCACGTCATTCCCCACCAGATGGTCATCAACGGCACCACGTACCGGGAAGGACTCGATCTTTCGCCGGATGAGTTCTACGAGACGCTGCGAAGGCTGAAACGGCCGCCAACCACGTCGGGGCCTTCGCCTGACCAGTTCGCCAAGGCGTTCGAGGCGGCATCATTAGTGAGCGACAGTGTGGTCTGCCTCGTCCTATCCTCGAAGTTCAGTATGACCTACGATTCGGCGGTCGTCGGCGCGCGTGAGGCCTCGGAGAGACTGCAAGGAACGCATATCGAGGTGATCGATACGGAGAGCGCCACCGGCTCCGGCCTCATGGTGATCGAGGCGCTCCGGCTTTCGGCGCAGGGTCACGGGGCCGATGAGATCGTGCGGCGGACGCAGGAGCTCGTGCCGCGCGTCAAGGTCATCGCCACACTCGACACGCTCTACTACCTTCAGAAGGGTGGCCGCGTGCCTGTGCTGGCTCATCTCGGAACGTCTCTCTTGCAGGTCAAGCCCGTCTTCGAGATGTATCGCGGAGAGGTGAGCACGATAGCCAAAGTACGGACCGCCAAGAGGGCTAAGAGTAAGCTCGTCGACCTGCTCCGTGAGGACGTCGGTGAGGGTCGACTCCACGCGGCCGTCCTACAGGGCAACGTCCCCGACGAGGCCCAGGAACTGCAAGAGCGCATCGCCTCGGAGTTCAACTGCGCCGAGCTTTACGTCGGGACGTTTTCCCCCGTGATAGGCGCGCACACAGGTCCGGGACTGCTCGGCGTCTCCTACTGGTCGGAGAGCGAGACGGCTTGACCGAGAACGTCATCCTGCAGTTGACCGACCTGGTCACCACGCGGCGGTGTGCGCTGCGCATCGACCAGCACGACCTAGAGTTGACGCTCGATTACATGCTCGACAAGTACCTCAAGAACCCGGATCTGGCCACGCTGCGGCAAGAACGCCGCATCGCCGACGACTCCGAAGAGACTCTCACGGCAATCCAAGACCTGGTCTACATCTCATCCGACTCCGGTAGCCTGACTGACATGTTTGAGGGGGTCGAGTTCCTCCAAGACGGGAGATTCTTGGACGCCACAGACACGCCAGAGGCCGAACCTGTGACTATTGGCGAAAAGGACACCCTCGTCGTCGACCTGCAAATCGATCGTACCGGCGTCGGATATGATCGCAACTGGGGCGGATTCCACCGCCGACGATGGGACAGGCACTCGGACCTTTTCACCGACTTCGTGGACGGGTGTGTAGAAGCACGATTCGGGGCGGAACGGTCGAAACGGATCGTCGTCCTGGAATCGACGAGCGACAAGGCGGACTTCATTCACGCACTCGCCATACGCATCTGGGAAGCAGACTTCGAGAACTACTCTCGCTTTATGGGCCGTAAGCTGGTCTTCAAGTCCGGCGATGAGACCGTGCTCAATATCATCGGCGGGCGCGGCGGGATATGCTCTGAGAAGGTTCAGGCTCTGAAGTTTCTGACTGACCATTACGGTCTGGAGTCAGAGTATGTTCTCTCCGGACCTGCCACGCCCGATCCAGTACCTGAAGAGCGCTTACGTCAACTGCTGAGCACGCTCGACTTCCGCTTCTCGAAGCGGTTCATGCGTTACTGGCAGCACCTCGCTTTGCTGTATAGGTTCGACGGCATGGAGATTCTCGTCGACGCGACCAACGGGAACGTCCCCTTTCTATTCGTCTCAGGCCCGGAGGCCGAGGATGTCTTGGGGTACCTGTCGAAGCTCCCCGTCCACGTCCGCATGGCCGTAAAGGAGGAGGACTTCTACTACCATCGCGTCTCGCAGGACATCGTCGAGGACATGATCTTCGCGATGGAGGGGTGGATTCCCTACGTCGATCTGGTGCAGGTCTTCGAAAATGAGCTTGGCCTGTGCATCACGAAGGACTACATGGTCGCACCAGTCGTCTTTAGAACGGAGACAAGTTTCGATACAATGAGACGTGAGTATCTTCGCGTAAGCGACGAAGCGAGACTCGACTGCGAGGTCTCGGACGAGTGGGGACTTGTAGGACCCATCGGCGAGGCGTTTGAAATGGAAGAGCCGGGGAAGGTCGAACATATCATGGACTCGTACGACCACCTGCTCGACAGGTACGATGAGGCCCACGGTCCGGGACACGAAGCGGGTCTGGCGGTGATACGCTTGGCGTCATAGGTCATGATCTATTCGTTAAATCGGCTGATTCGCAAAGTGAGGCGGCGGCGAGAGCTCGGCGCTCTGTTCCTCGTACTCACCCTCGCGATCAGCATCATTGGGAGCACGCTGAGCTTCTTTTTCTTCGAGCGTGTGATACCGGACGCGCCCGGAATCTGGGACAGCCTCTGGTACAGCGTGATTTCGATCACGACCATCGGGTATGGCGACTTTTCCTCCACAACCGTTGGCGCGCGAATTGGAACGACGGTCTTCATCGTGGTCATCGGTTTGGCTGCGTTCACCACGTCAATAGGGCTGCTGGTGGACTGGGTCGTGGAACTCCGAGACAGAGAGAGGTCTGGTATGGGCAAATCGGATGCGAGAGACCACTTGATAATCATCAACTTCCCCGGAGAGTCCCGGGTGCGGCAGGTCATCAGCGAGTTCCTGACGGACGCCCAACACGAAGACCGAGACATTGTGATCGTGGCCGACGGGATAGAGCGCCTGCCGTTCGTCTTGGCCAACGTGTCATTCGTACGCGGCTCGCCGCTGGAGGAAGAGACGTACCGCCGTGCCGGAATCGAGCACGCCGAGCAGGCCATCATCCTCAGCACCGGCTACGATGACCCACGCTCCGACAGCTTCGTCGCGTCTGTGGCCTTCGTCGTTGAGAACATGAACCCGGACATCAACATCGTTGCCGAGTGCCTCGACACCAAACACGCCGCGCTGTTCAGCAAGTCCGATCAGGTCTCTCTCGTGTACGCGCTCAGCCTGGTGACGAACCTGCTGGTACAGGAGGCCCAGGACCCGGGCGTGACCCTCGTTACGCAGGCGATCACGAGCAATGAGGTGGAAGGCACCCTTGCCACGACGACGGTGGAGGGTGACGTGGGCCCCAACTCCTCCTACGACTACATCGCCGCCAAACTGCTCGACAACGACGTAAATCTCGTCGGCATCGTCCGAGGTAAATCCGTGATGCTGAGGTTCCACGGTGAGGTCTGTACCCAGGGCGACAGCCTCGTATACATCGACTCCAGCCGACGGACATGGGCGCAGTTTCTGGAGATGTTGGCGTGACTATAGCTACGGCCCGCGATATTCGCGTGCCGGACGGAGGGAGCGAGTCCGTTCGTCGGATTCACGCGCTGTTCGAGGAGACTCTTGGAAACGACGCGGTGGAAGACCTCGACTCGTTTCGTCTGACGGTCTCCCCGTCCACCAATCCCGCGCTCGCGCCGAAGCTTGTAGAGGCGTATGAAGGCGGACGGCTCATCGGAGCGATGCTCGGCGTATACCTTCACAGAGTGAACGGCGGCATGGTCCTCTACTCAGGGGTCAGGGAGCCGTTCCGACGGCAGGGTCTCTACACGGAAATGCGAAGGGCTCTCCTGTCCGAGCTAGCCGCGGAGTCGCCGACCGGACTGGCGTTCGTGCTCAGCGAAGTAGATGACGGCAGTTGGCTCCTTCGCAAGTATCTCGACGAGTGGGGGGCATTCATCGCGCCGCTGGACTACGTTCAGCCGGACGTCCAGGGCCTGTCGAGGCGACGGCTAGACCTCGTGGTCGTGCCTCAGGTTGCGAGCAAGGCGGAGATTATCGAAATCCTGCCCATCATCGTTCGTGAGGTGTTCACGAGCGTCTATCGCATCACGGAACCCGAAGATGACCCTGACTTCCGTCACGTAGTGGACTCAATCGGGACGTCCTGAAGACCGAGGAGTCGCCCGTCGTGTCCGACACTCCCGACATCAATGCTTCTCCCACCGACCCCTCTGGACGTCGCCGTAAGAGGAAGGAGGGCTCCCGTCGCAGCGACCGTTCGGCGCAGGCGATCGTGTCGTCCGTCCGAAGCATAGACCTGTCTCAGGCATCGGATGAGGAGATCCGCGAGCGCGCCGAGGCGCTAAGGCATGGCGCATTCGACAACGATACTCTTGCAGAATGCTTCGCCGTCATCAACGAGACGATCAGGCGGCGAATCGGCGCATGGCAGGTCTTCGATCCGGCGTATGTTCACTCGGACATCACCCGCTATCGAGACCTGGCCCATAACCTCACTGGGACCGACAAGACCATCGCGGAGACTCTGGCCTACGTGTCCGAAGAGAGCGCCTCGCGATACTTCGCCGACATAGACCTCCCGGCGGAGTTCTACGGCGCGATAGAAGCATCTTCCCTTGCCGACGCACTGCGATTCGAGCCGACGGACGAGCAGATAGCGGCGGGACGGCTGATGCTCGACCGCACGGTCGTGGAGATGGACGCGGGCGAGGGCAAGACCGTCGCGGCGGCCTTCCCCGCAGTCACGCAGGCGTTGTCCGCGCGCAAGGTGCATGTCATTACAGCGAACGATTACCTCGCCCTGCGTGATGCCGAGTTGCTGGCGCCTGCATACGAGTTCCTGGGCCTTACGGTCGGCGCCGTGCTGAGTCACATGAGCGACGCCGAACGTCGAAGCGCCTACCGCAACGACATCGTGTACGGCACGCTGCGGGAGGTCGGCTTCGACTACCTGCGCGACAACCTGCGCCACTCGCGGGTTGATATGGTGCAGGGCGGCCTTGAGGTCGCCATCGTTGACGAGGCCGACCACGCCCTTGTCGACGATGGGCGCACGCCGCTCATCATCTCCGGGAAGCCGGGCGGGAGCATCAGGTCGGTCTTCCGGGTGAAGTCTGCCGTCGAAGGGCTGATTGAAGAACAGACGAACCTCGTCGCGTCGCTCGTGAACGATTTTTCGGAGGTGAAGGGGACACCGAGCGTAGAAAGGTACGCCGAGCTCTTCTTGGCCGACCCTCGGAACGCCGCAATCGTCTCAGCCTCCGCGGGCGACGCACGACTACTCAGCCGCGTTCGAGCCGTGATCGACACGAACTCCGAGGAAGGAATCGAAAACAAGCTCACGGAGGGGCTTTTCTATTCCACCGACCCCCGTCGCGGTCTCGTAGCGCTCACCACGCTTGGTAGCGCTAACATAGAAGGCCGACTCGGCCCGGTCTTCAATAGCTCCGACCTCCATGCCGAGCTTGACGCGAGCGAGTCCGACCGGTCCGTGCCGCTGGCGGAACGGAGACGACGGCAAGAGGCCGTCTCGATGCGAATCGCGCGGCAGTACGGCATAGCAAACCAAGTGCACCAGATGCTCAGGGCGTACCTGCTGCTTGCGCGTGACGAGGACTACATCGTGGCGGGCGGGCGGGTCGTATTGATCGACGACCTGACGGGCAGGCGCAAATCGGACAGCAGATACCAGTACGGCTTGCAGGCCGCCCTCGAAGCAAAAGAGGGCGTCCGGGTACACCCCGATCCCCAAACGCTCGCCTACCTAACGGTCGAGGGACTCGTCCGGCAGTATGCCCACGTGTCGGGAATGACGGGGACGGCACTGGAGGCCCGCGAAACGTTCCGAAGGTCGTATGATCTCGACGTGGCGCGAGTCGAGCCTGCCAGCCCTTCGCGCCGAGACGACCGTCCGCCGCGCGTCCATGCCACGCGGAAGGAAAAGCTCGATGCGGTCGTGGAGGAAGTGGCGTACTGGAACCGCATGGGCCGCCCAGTCCTCGTCGGTACGCGAACGGTCGAGCAGTCGGACGAAATCAGCCGGCTCTTCACTGAGGCGCAGGTCGCTCACAACAGGCTGGACGCCGTGCGGAACGGCGATGAGGCCCGGATCGTCCAAGAAGCAGGTTCATTCGGCGCCGTGACCGTAGCGACCAATATGGCCGGCCGCGGCACCGATATCCTTCTGGATGACGACCTCGACGAACGGGTAACCGACCGGTTCATCCAAATGCTCAAAGAACGCCTTTCGACTGACGTACATTGCGTACGTGTGGACTGTCGTCACGGGGATATCGTTGACGCGCTTGCCGCGCAGATCGGCCATCTGGGACTCCCCTTTCACGTCGCGGATACCACTCTCGTGATCGAGGGAGGGGACAACGAGACTTCGAAGGAGTTCGGGCTGGGACTCCACGTGATCGGCACGGAGATGAACGAGGCAGCCCGCGTTGACCGTCAGTTGAGGGGCCGGAGCGGTAGGCAGGGGCAGCACGGCTCGGCGCGGTTCGTCCTGTCGCTGGAAGACCGTCCCTTCGTCACGTCGAGCCGCAGGCTGTCGAGGCCCAAAGCGGAGGACGCTCAGAGGCTCGTCGAGCAGGTGCAGTCGTCTATCGAGCAGGACGCCGAGGTACTCCGCATCGTCTCGTACGACCTCGCACGGATCATCGAAAGGCAGACCCTGAACTACTACAAGGCGCGCAACGACATTCTTGATGACGAATCGTTCGATGAGACGTGCCGTGGCATGGCGATTGACGTAGTAGGCCGCCTGGCAGAAAGGCTATTTCCAGCCGCGGCGTTGGGCGACTACTCGACAAGGTTTGATGAATTGACGGAGTCCGTTCGGCTCGACTTCGGCATAGACATCGAGGGCCTACACGGTCTGGGGGTCGAGTCGCTTCGCAAAGAGATTTCCGATGCCGTTATCACACGATTCGGTGATGCGGAGGCAACCTTGGGTGCGAGAAAATACAACCGGCTGGCCAAGACGATGGCATTACAGGTGAGCGACGGGCTTTGGACGCAGCACCTCGACCTCGTGCAGGACTTGATCGTTAACGCTCAGTTGTCTACAAAGGGACATAACAGCGCGGTGGCCGAGCTTGTCTTTCGCGCCGAAGATGCGTACCGTACGTTTATGGCTCAGGCGGCTGATACGTTCATCTCCCGATTGGCGACACTCGAGATCGATGAGGAGACGGGTGATGATGATTCGATCGTGCTTGCCGATGACGTAGAGGCTATACTTCTATAGCATCTGAGGCGAGCACGTAGGGGGCATCGACATGACAACACGATGGCGGAAGCTGGGAATCCGAGCGACGGCGGGGCTTGTGGTGGCGGCCGCGCCGGTTGCGGCCGCGTGCAGTTCCGGGCCGTCATACGAGGACTGGGCTGCCACGGACGGCGCGGCAGGCCGTATCAACCTCGACGATGTGCAGACCGCATTCAAGGAGTCCGAGAGCGTCACCGACTTCGAAAAGCGCGTTAACGAGATATTCGAGGGAGACGGCGTCGTCCTCATCAAGGCCGAGCAGACCGACACGGCATTCGTCCTCGAAGGGTGGGAAAACCTGGACGGCAACATAAGGATAGACGAGGGGACGGACGAGAAGCTCTTCACCATCACGGAGAAAGATGACAAGAGCCACGAAATGCGAGGCCACCACGCGAATTCGTACTACCACTCGTCCTTTGGAGCCGGCAGCTTCCTATTCACCTACTTGCTCCTGTCCTCCTTCGCGGGCCCCCGATACGTCTACGCTACCCCGGCGTCTCGCGTAGGCACTATACGCAACGAACGGGGACTCTACCGCAATTCAAGCGGCTACAAGAGCCAGGTGTCGAAGAACGGCTCATACTTCAACAAGCAGAAGAGCTTTGCCGGGTCGAGCTATGACTCCGCCAACCGGAACCGCAGCAGCGCCAGACAGTCCTACCAGTCGCGCGCTCGCTCGACCGGGGCCTTCAGGAGCAGCGGGACTGGCGTTCGCAGCAGCTGGGGAACGTCATCGCGTTCGGGCTTCTCTAGCGGCCGCAGCGGCGGTTTCTTCGGGGGAGGTGGCGGACAGACCTTCCTCGGCTCCACCCGACGCCGCGGTTGAGGCCCATGCCGGACGACGAGGCTATAGCAATCTACGCCGTCTGAAGCGTTTCCCTCCCCCTGCTGGATCTCTCCTTTTGTACCGTCACCGATTCCAGGTTCGTGCTTCGCAACACCTCGTGTAAAATGCCCATCGTGGACGAAGAGGCTATACTGATGCAACTTCCGGGGCGAGCGCGCGCAGGAGGCATCACCATGACTACCCGAATGCGGAAGCTAGGAATCCGAACGACGGTGGGGGTGGCAGTCGCGGCAGCACCGGTGACGGCCGCGTGCAGTTCGGGGCCTTCCTACGACGACTGGGCGGCCACAGACGGCGCGGCGGGCCGGATCAACCTCGATGAGGTGCAGACCTCCTTCAAAGGGGCGAAGAGCGTTAGCGACTTCGAAAATCGTGTCAACCAGATATATGAGGGAGACGGTCTCGTACTCATCCGCGCCGAACAGACCGACACGGCGTTAGTTCTTGAGGGGTGGGAGGACCTGAACGGCAACTCTAGTGGACCGAAATCTTTGAAATGACGGGTAGTAATTGGGGGTTGAGTTTGCGTTGTACACGACAGGGCGGGTTTGAAACCCGCCCCTACCGAGTCATAGCCTCGTTACCCTTCAATACTAGGATGTTGAACCACTAGTATAGACGACGCGCAGGACGAAAAGCTCTTCACCATCACCGAGAAGGAAGACAAGAGCCACGATATGCGAGGGCATCACGCCAACTCGTACTACCACTCGACGTGGGGGCCGGGAAGTTTTCTCTTCACCTACCTGCTCGTATCATCCTTCGCCGGTCCCAGATACCTATATGCCACCAACCCCGGCTATGCCAGGGGGACGTTAAGCGGGAATCGCTCGTACTATCGGAATGCATACGCGTATGAACAGCAGGTGAGAAGAAACAGCACGTATTTCAACAAGCAGAAGGGCTTTGCCGGATCCAGCTACGACTCAGCCGGTCGGAATCTGAGCAGCACCAGGCAGTCCTACCAGTCCCGCGCTCGCTCGACCGGCTCCTTCAAGAGCAGCGCGACCGGAGTACGCAGCAGCTGGGGATCGGTGGGACGTTCGGGTTATTCGTCCGGAAGAGGAGGATTCTCAAGAGGCGGCGGGTTCTTCCGGGGCGGAGGCGGCGGACAGACCACCCTTGGCTCGACACGTCGGAGCGGTTGAGGCACTTGCCGGACGACGATCCGAAGTACGCCAAGCCGCTCGACACTCCCTCCGTGCCGTGGCGCTCCGCCTATTCCGTCTGCGACTCCGGGTTCGTTCTGCAGATAACCCTGGGCGAAATGCCCATTGAGGACGCCTTTTGGATTAGCTTGCCGGAGGAGGCCGCCTCCTTACCACTCCGCAAGCTGTTCGCCCACGTGTTTCCGATCGACCCCTCGCTCCAGCAGCCATTCATTCAACGACTCGACGTGAAGGGGAACCCCGACCTTCCCGACATGTACGAGGCCCTGATCGAAATCTTCGCCCGTGCGGAGTCGGGTTTATGCACTCTCAAGACGTACGTGAACCAAGGTCCGAAGCTCGACGGCTCGGCAGCCATAGACCAGCACCTCACCATGAACGACACACTTCCGGTGCTCGATCTCGTCCTAGAGCAGCGATTCTCGGCCATCGACTACGCCGTTCGGCGCGGGGACTTCGCCGACCAAGACGAGGTATTGGCGTGGATGCGTTCGCGTGTCCTGCTGTACTTCCTCGACGCGCCCGACTACGTACTCCCGTCCGATCCCGTCGATGATAAGGATACGGCACTACTGCCCATTGCGGAGTCACTTGTCGATGAGGGCCTGGTTGAACGACCCGCCGAGCCCGGGCCGTTCGAGATCACCGAGTTGGGCCAGGAAACGATCCACGAAATGACCGCAGAGGTCGAAAACGTGCTCGAACGCTACGAGGTATTCGGGGACGTTATCCACGACCCTGAGACGGGCGAATGCGACTTCGGCACGGGTGTGGGCATAGACCTTCGCATACCCGTATATGAGGCCGAGGCGGTAAGCCCCGTGCGAGCCGTCCTGCTCGTCGAGCTATGCGACGGGGAACTCGCCCGAATGTCGGACGACTGGAGAACGGCGATTCACGACCGCGAGTTCTTCGATGCCCTGCTCCTGCCGGTCGTGGAGCGTCCGCTGGTCGACGACGAAGACATTGACGCGATCATCGACGCCGGGTTCGCGTTCATGGACCAACAGGCGCAGGAAGCCTCCCTTACGGACGAGGACGCCCAGTTACGTCGTTCCGGCGATCTTCTCTATTAGATCGCGAAGAAGAGCACCAGCGACGCGCTGATGACGATGGCGCCCACTACGAACGCCATGCCGACGTTCCGCGCGCTGGCAAGCTCGTCCGCGATCTTCACCTTAGGGAACATCGCCTTGTCGATGACCCACTGGACGACGAGCAGGAGGACGGACCCGATCACCGCGAACGTAAAGAACGAGATGAGGCTCTCGCTCCACCCCACGAACTCGCCCGTCACCGCCTTGAAGATCACTATCGCGATGGCGATCAGGTTGGCCGCCATCACAACGCCGACGGCGACGTTGTCCTTCTCAATCTCATCGTGGATGTCGTAGACGGTGATAACCTGATGGAAGAGCGCGTACAGCACGAGCACTCCCATACCCAAAAGGAAGAAAGCGACGGAACGAATGAGTTCATCGAGGATGCTTGGGGCCACGGCTCCAAGCGGAGTGGCGTCGTATCCCGCCAGCGACGAAGCGATGACGAGGGACACGGCTATGTAGACCGCCATCTCGACGGCGCCGCTCCCTGCGTTCTGGTCTTCGATGACCTCCTTTTCGACGTTGAACTTGAAGAGCACCAGACGGTCCACCAGGAACCGCGTCAGGTTCAGCACCGCTATGGCCCCAAGTGAGTAGAGGAAGACTTCCAGCACGTCGTACCCGAAGTCGGCGTTGAACTGCCATTCATACTCGGCCCCCGCCGTGAACGGCGTGTACAACACCGCGACGAAGACGATGATGACTCCAAGGAAGTATCCGGCGATGCTCAGGCCGAGAGCATTGTTGCTCTTCTCGCCAAGCTGGTCGCCAACGCGATACGGAGTGACGAAGTCGAGTACCCACTTGGCGATGTATAGGACGACTATCCCCAGCGCAACGTACACCAGCCCGCGCGGAAAGTATTCGAGCGTCTCAATGAACGTGTCAATCATGGTTCATCTCCCTCAGAACGGCCGGCGCTGCCGGCTATTGCTTGTACACGGTAATGCTGTCCGGTGATACCACGCTGCTGAAGTAGCACTCGTATGGTCGGTCACTGAATTTGTCGATGGAAAGGACCGTGCGCTCGTCCGAGCTCATTAAGTCCCACGTATAATACCCGATCCCGTCTCCCTGACCACCTTCAAAGAAGAATGCCTCTCCACTGTTGAGATAGTAGAAGTCGCGCCCCTCGTACGTGAAGTAGTTGCTCAGGGAGTGCTCCTCGTCGACCTGAGTAAGGTCGTCGCGCGTGAGGTTGAGCGCATCGAGCGGAACCGGCTCGTTGTTGTTCGTGGCCGAGGTGAAGAGCTGCCCGCCGTCGTTCGACCAGTAGACCCACAGCCTGCGGTCGCCGTCGCCCGCTTCCAACTCATACCATGTGCTGTAGCTGGTCGCGTACCGGTGCTTGGCCTCGATGAGGTAGTAGCCGTCGTCGTACTCCACGTCGAAGCCCATAATCGTGAACACATCGCCCACGACCGCGTCCTTGACACCCTCGGCAAGAGAGGTAGCGCCGGTGAGCTTCTTCTTCTTGCGTCCGAACAGGGACTTGATCACGCCTACTCCTTCCCGCCGCGTGCCATTGTAGATTCGGGCCATGTGAAGGTCAACCGAGCAAGTGTTGACGGTACCCACATACCCTGCTACCGTCGCGCCATGGTGGAAGCGCCCATACAACGGCAGACGGCGGCGTGCGCCGCGCTTGCGGCGCCGCAGACGCCGTCAATGGTCTGCCACGTCGACGACCTCCGACGCACCGCGTCGCGCATACGAACGGCCGCCCGCAGCGCCGGCTGCACGCTCCTGTATTCGGTCAAGGCGAATGCGCTGCCGGGCGTGCTGACCACCCTTGCTCCCTTCATCGACGGGTGCGGCGTCAGTTCGCTGAGCGAGGCGCAGGCCGTTCGGGCGGCGCTCGGAGACTCCGGCAGGCCCCACCTCTGTGCGGTCGCCGTTCCGCCCCGCGACGCCGAGGAACTGGCGGACATTTGCGACTACGTGACCTTCAATTCGCTCTCCCAGTTGGAAAAGTGGGGGCCCGCATTCACCGGACGCGCCTCGATTGGCCTGCGCGTAAATCCCGGACGCTCCTACGTCGACGACCGTAGATACGACCCTTGCAGGCCACACACCAAGTTGGGTGTCTCGTTGGACGACTTCGCCGCCTCAGCCGACCGGATCGCGTCGATGATTGATGGCCTGCACATCCACTCAAACTGCGACTCAACCGACCTTAGCGAGTTGTTGGAAACTGTCGAAATCCTGAACTCGGGCGTCGGCCCAATTCTCTCGCAGGTCAAATGGGTCAATCTTGGAGGCGGCTACCTCTTCAACGAGGGGGCGAACGTGGGACCGCTGTCGGAGGCAGCAAGTCTCATTCGAGATCGATACCGCGCCGAGGTCGTCATCGAGCCGGGCGCGGCCTTCGTGCGCGACAGCGGCTACGTGGTGGCGTCGGTGCTCGACCTGTTCGCTAGCGACGGCAAGGAAGTCGCGGTTCTGGACACGACGGTGAACCACATGCCGGAGGTGTTCGAGTACCAGTTCCGCCCCGATGTAGTCGGCCACCACGACGCGGGAGAGCATGAGTACGTTCTGGCCGGCATGTCGTGTCTGGCGGGCGACGTCTTCGGCGAGTACCGGTTCGACGAGCCGCTTCGTGTCGGCTCGCGCATCGTGTTCTCCAACGCCGGGGCATACACCATCGTCAAGGCCAACACCTTCAACGGGATCCCTTTGCCCACGATCTATGAACTGAGAGACGACGGGAGTTTCGTGGAGATGGCGGTGGCGTCGTGAGGCTGTTCGAGCGCGTGCTTACCCAGACCGCGACGGACGGGCGGATCGGAACGCTCGACGACATCCGCTCAATCATCCACGGACAGATGCGCGACGGCCAAACGCCGATACGATTCGCAGTCACCGAGTCGTCACGACGCTCGTACCGGTACGAGATCGGCATTCTGGATGGCGCAGAGCCTGTCGGCCCCTCCATGTTTGACCTCCATCCCCGCGGCGATGAGGACACAAGCGTGTTCAACGCCGTGCTCGTCGTGCCGACGGGCATCGGGGCCGAGATCGGCGGACACGCCGGTGACGCGACGCCGGTCGCGCGGCTCTTGGCCTCCGTTTGCGACACGCTCATCACGCATCCGAACGTCGTTAACGCCTCCGACCTGAACGAGATGCCGGCCAACGGCCTCTATGTCGAAGGCAGTCTCCTGAGCCGATTCTTGATGGGCGCCATCGGCTTTCGTCCCGTAAGATCGAACCGCGTCCTGATAATCATCGACTCGCACCCGAACGAGCGGTTCGCGAGAACGACGGTGAACGCCGTCAACGCCGCGCGGGCGACCTACGGACTTAACTGCCCACGCTTAGTCGTCCTCGACCCTCCGCTGCCGGTACGCGGCGAGTACACGCCGTCGGGCCGCGCCGCGGGGACAGTCGAGGAGTTGGAGCGGGTCTTCGAAGTCCTCGACACCTACCGAGGGGAGTACGACGCCGTTGCCCTTTCGACTCTCGTCGACGTGGACGTGCCGCACGAGAGCTACTTTTCCTCGAGGGGCGAGATCGTCAACCCCTGGGGCGGGGTTGAGGCGATGCTCACGCACGCGATATCGACCGTCTACAACGTGCCGTCCGCGCACGCGCCCATGATGGAGTCGACGGAGGTCGCGAACATCGATCCCGGCGTCGTCGACCCCCGCATGGCCGCCGAGGTCGTGTCGCTGACCTTCCTGCAGTCGGTGCTCAAGGGCCTGCACGTTGCTCCGCGCGTCGGGGTCGGCCACGCAGAAATGTCCCTATCCGACACGCTCACGGCGAGAGACGTTTCCTGCCTAGTCATACCCGACGGCTGCATTGGACTGCCGACCCTGGCCGCGCTCGAACAGGGCATACCGGTCATCGCCGTTCGCGAGAACCGGAGCCTGATGAGAAACGACCTCACTATACTGCCCTGGGCCGCCGACCAGTTACACATCGTCGAAAACTACTGGGAGGCCGCCGGCGTGATGGCCGCGCTGAAACAGGGCTTGTCGCCGGGCTCCGTGCGCCGACCGCTGGGCAACGTGCGAATTGAACGCTTCCCAGCGAGAGAGCGGTCTCAAGCGGGATCTCCGAAACCGCATTCGCGCGGCGTAGAGCGATGACCTCCACCCTTCGTGCCACCTGGCTTCTCGCACCGCCCGACTCGGTCGCAAGACAGAAGCTAGAAGACACGCTCCGATACGCCTATACAACCTTCAAGACCTATCGTGGCTTGTTCGATGGGGTCGGAGTCGGGATCGATGCACTCTCCCAAGACGACTCCTTTGCCGTCATCGAACGCCTGCCCGTCATCTCCGCCGACACGCTTGCACGTGTGAGCGAAGAGAGCCTCACCGTCGTTGACGGGATCGTCGACATGGAGACCTCGTCCGGCACAACCGGCGTCCGAAAGAAGCGCTTCATATCGCATGAGGACGACCGGAACGACCACGAGTTCATGGCCGAGCTGTTTCGGGTGGCAGGCATCACTGTGCATGACCGCGTGGCGTGTCTCGATACCGACCCTGTCTACCTGATGGTGTCGTTTGCGCGTGCCCTCGATCGCCTCGGAGCGGACGAGGCCTACGTCTATTCCGTCGGGCGCGACCAGGGCCAGACGCTCGACGCGCTGGTGCGACTCGACCCGACCGCGATCTTCGCCGTGCCGTCGATGTTCGAACGGTGCTGGCCGCCGCTCCGACGGCTTTACGACGAAGCAGGACGCGGCAGCCTGCGCAAGGTCGTATTCCTGGGCGAGCGCGTTCCCCATCAACTCAGGGCGGAGTTGGAGTCCGAGCGAGGAATTGAGGTCTTCAGCTACTATGGAGCCGCGGAGACCTCGTCACTCGGCATCGAATGCGCCACACATATGGGCATCCATCTATTCGTCGACCGGAACCTATTCGAATTGCGTCCGTCCGAGCGCGAGGGGTCGGACGGCCAGCTTATTGTCACGAGCCTCGTGCAGAAGACGGTCCCCCTCGTGCGGTACGCACTCGGCGATGAGACCGTCCTGCTGCACGGCGAATGCCCGTGCGGACTTCCGCACCCGCGAGTCGACGTGCTCGGTCGAGCCGGCGACAGCTTCTCGATTCTTGGCTCACGGCTCCACTACGACACGCTCCTGCGGTCGATCTACAGGAAGTTCGAGGAGACCGGGTACATGCAGGTCGTCCTGTCGACCGAAGTGCAAGACACCCTCACGGTCCTGCTGCCCGACACGATGCGGCCCCACGAAAAGCGCATGAAGGACTCGCTCCTGTCCGACCAGTTCGAATTGGAGTTCCTCGTGACGAGTAAACTCGCTTTCCTACGGTTCGACTACGTGGACGAGTCGTACTTCACCGGCTCGCGAAAGATGAAGCTAGTGGACGACCGGAGAGAAAAGGAGCCGCAATAATGCAGGTGCTGTACATCGCTCTCGCCATTCTCAGCGGAGCGGGAATCTCCATGCAGGCGTCCATGCTCGGCGCGGTGGGCACCGCGCGCACTCCGGCGGCGGCAGTGTGGATATCGCTCCTCGCAACGGTGGTCGGCCTGACCTCGTTCGTGGCCCTTCGATCCGCCAGCTCTTCCATCGGCCTTCCCCCGCCGTTCGACCGCCCCTACATCATGATCGTCTTCGCAATCGCGGCCACCGTCGCGCTGGCCTTCTCCGCAAGGGACATCGAATGGTACTACGTCCTCACCGGCCTGATGCCGATACCCTTCCTCATCGGCGCGGGCTTCCTTGCACCCCGACTCGGCGTCGGACTCTTCATCTCCTCCGCCATCGCCGGACAGCTAGCCGCGGCCGTCCTGCTCGACCACATCGGCGCGTTCGGCGGCAACCTAATCCGGGCCGACTATATTCGTATAGCTGGCATCGCGGCGCTCATGACCGGCGTCGTTCTCATCCGGGGATTCCGTTAGCCATCGCGAAAGATCACCCGTCCCCATACCTCACCACCAACTCCACGTCGGTAAGCGTCATATCCGGGATGATGTGTGGGTTCCGGCGCCGCAAGACGACCTTGACCGTGTGCTCTCCTATAGGCACCCGTTCAGGTTCGAGCATGTAGGACTGCCACACCACGCCGGACACCCTGTCGCCCGTGTATGACCTCACGTCGGTGTACTCGATGTGCGGGTCGGGCAGCGGGTCACCGTCCCACGCGACCTCCACGTCGTCGCCGACTACCCACTCCTCCATGCGGACGCGCAGGCATACGCTCTCCGGCGGGTCGGACGAAAAGTCGTCGGAGACCGTCAGGGTGACCGTCGGGCCGTCCCCGCTCATAGTTTCGAGAAGGGGCGTCGGCACCTCGGCGTATATGCGGTCGTTCAGTTCCGCGCCGCGCCACTCCCCGGTCACACGCGGTATCTTGTGCGTCGCGGCGTATATCTTGCTTACACCCCTCAGCGTATCCGGCGAGCCCATCGTAGTCAGGAGTCTCCGGCGGTACTCACGGTCGCCGTGGAAGTTGAACACATAGATGCCGTCCGCGCCGTGGGCGTAGTGTCGACTTGCGATGCCGCCCAGTACCAGATCGCGCTTCGAGTCCTCGTCCTCCGGCCCGACGTGCGGCCCGTCCGTGGAGCCGTAGATGCACCCGTACACCGCGATGTCGGTGCCCTCGGTCAACCGCTTGAACCCCTCGATGTCCAGCAGAGGATCGGTGCCGGAGCTTGCGGCAGGGATGAGGATATCGACGAGACCCTCATCGACCCACGTCTCGATGTCGTACCCGATGCGCTTGCACATTTCGAGCGTGCCGGAGACCCTCGCCGCCACGTAGAACGGCCTGCCCCGCTCCTCCGCAATCCGGTCGGTCGCCTGCCGGATCGACCTCTGCAGATCGGTCAGCACGTACCGCATCTTATAGCCGTAGTCCTTGTGCAGGTGGTACCCGTGACGCTGCCAGTCGAGCTCGACCCCGTCCCAGTCCCAGCGCTCGCAAAGCTCCCTTACGTGCTCGAACCTGTGCCTCCGCACCTCAGGAACGGCCATGTTCCACGACAGCGCGAACCAGTCGGACGGCGCCCCGTCGCCGAGCACCCATTCGGGATGGTCGCGCCGCATCTGCGTTATCGACCCGTGCCGGGACGTCGCCAAGTCTTCGATCTGAAGCCCGTTGAAATGGTTATCGTTCATACGAACAGAGGCGTAGACGTGCATCCCCAGCTCGCGACCCCTCTCGATCGCCGAGGCCTGCGGGTCTTCTCCCCGCTCGATCATGCCGAGAACGTTCTCGTCGAAGGTGTAGGTGTGGACGCTGTGGTACTGCCTGTCCACGTGCTCACCGAGGGTCTCCAGCACGCCGCTCTGATACCGCGCCACGTGCTCGCCGATGCACCAGAAATTCGCTCCTACCTGCGTGTCTTCCAGCGGCGCGTACATCGAGCCGAGAAACTGCTCCATCGTTTGAGGGACCTCGTGGTGACCGTGCGGCGCACCGTCCCAGTTGTAGATGATTCCGTAGTCCGGTGGTTGCGACATCTCCAGTCTCCTTGCGAATACAGAGTATGGCAGCTCATTCTACGCGACGCGGAGGCTCCCTGCCGGCGGGCCGAGCGTTCACAGTTCTGTAAGGTACGTAATGAGGCGGAAACCTTTAGCCCATACTATGGATTGCAAACGACGGACGGGGACCGCCAATGAACACAACAAGGCCCGCGCCTGCGCCCGCCGAGTCGAGTATACTGAAGGCAGCACACTCCGATGCTGCGAGGGACCGGCGCGACGACATCATGGCGACTCGAATTCTCATCGTGGACGATGAACGCGTTGTGACGGAGGTCGTCGAGCGCTACCTGAAGCTCGAAGGGTACGACGCCGCCATCGCGTCCGACGGGGCCGACGCCCTCAAGGTCGCGCAGGACTGGAACCCCCACCTCGTCGTCCTCGACCTGATGCTCCCCGTCCTCGACGGCCTCGAGGTCTGCCGCATACTCCGCAAGAACTCCGACGTGCCGATCATAATGCTCACCGCGCGCGGCGAGGAGACCGACCGCATCGTCGGACTGGAGATGGGCGCCGACGACTACATGGTCAAGCCGTTCAGCCCGCGAGAGCTCGTGGCGCGCGTCAAATCGGTGCTGCGGCGGGCGCAGGCGAGTCCGGGCACGGGCACAGGCTCGACCCTCAAGTTCGGCTCGCTGGAAATCAACCCCGACACCAGGGAGGTTACCGACGGCCCACGCAAGGTCACGCTCACCGCCAAGGAGTTCGACCTCCTCTTCTTCCTGGGGTCCCATCCCAACCATGTCTTCACGAGGACGCAACTCATGGACCAGGTGTGGGACTACTCCTATGCGGCCGACTACTCGACCGTCACCGTCCACATCCGACGTCTTCGGGCCAAGCTGGAGTCCGACCCCCTGAAGCCGAGATACATCAAGACCGTCTGGGGTGTCGGCTACAAGTTCGAGGAATAGACCATGGCCACACTCACGAAACACTCCGTGCAGGCGGTCGCAACGCTGCTGATGCTTCTGGCCGTCGTATTGGCCGTCACGGTCGTACTGCTCGATCCGCCCACTGGCGATCTGGTCGACCTCGGCCTGTTCCTGCTCCTGTCCGGCGGGATCACCGTCGGCCTCGGCGTGGCCGTCTCACAGTTCGGACTGCCGTCCTGGGCACGCTCGATCCGAAGCCGTCTCATCCTCATATCCGTCCTCGTAATGGCGCTCTCCCTCGCCAACGTCGGATTCGTCGCCGTGCTCATGTTCTTCTCACAGCACGATTTCTACCTCCTCGTCGTGCTCACCGTCTTCTCGGTCGGCATATCCATCTTCGTGGCGTACGCCTCGTCCGAGCCGACCGCAAGAGTGATGGGCGGCTTCGTCAGTGCCGTTCGCGAGATAAACACCGGGAGCCTCGACACGAGGGTGCCCGTCGAGTCGAACGACGAGGTCGGCGAGCTCGCCGCGGCCTTCAACGACATGGTGGAGCGGCTCCAGAGCAGCTTCGAGCGGGAGCGCGACCTGGAAAACGCCCGCAAGGAACTCTTCGGTGCGGTCTCCCACGACTTGCGGACGCCTCTCGCTTCCATCCGCGCTATGATCGAGAGCATCAACGACGGGGTCGTGACCGACGAGGACACGAAGGCGCGCTACCTCGCGACGATCCAGTCCGAGGTCGAGAACCTCAGCGGCCTCATCGGAGACCTCTTCGAGCTGTCGCAGATCGACGCGGGCATCCTGGCCCTCCACATCGAGTCGTCGTCGATCCAGGACCTGATATCAGACACGCTCGAAAGCATGGCGGCGCAGGCGAACAACCGGAGACTCCGGCTAGAAGGCGAGGTCGATCAGGACATCTCCCCCGTCTCGATGGACTCCCAGCGCGTCCAGCGGGTGCTCTACAACCTCGTGCAGAACTCTATCCGGTACACCCCGCCGGACGGCTCCATCTCCATCCGCGCCGTCGACGCCGGCGAGGAAGTCCACGTGCAGGTGGCGGACACGGGAGAGGGCATCCGGCAGCGCGACCTGCCCAAGATCTTCGACCGTGCCTATCGCGCCGATCCCGCCCGACACCGCGACTCCGGCGGCGCGGGCATCGGCCTCAGCATCGCGAAGGGCATCATCGAGGCGCACGGGGGCCGCATCTGGGTCGAGAGCGAACCGGGACGGGGCAGCGTGTTCAGCTTCACCCTCCCGAAGTCCATGCCCGCCGCCGGCTAGAGTCCCGGAACGGCCAACTGTCGGGGAAGGCTACCGCGCCTCCCGTATCTGCACCATCAGCTTGTCCCCGTCCTCCCACGGCTGCTCCGCCACCGCCCAACTCAGCGTCCCGTTCGCCGCATCCACCGTCGCCTCGTCCACGACCAGCGAGAGCGACACCGAACCGTCCAGCTCGATGAAGTCCAGCCTGTGACCCGCAAGCCCCGTATGCGGGCTGACCTTCACCTTAACCGTGTCGGACACCCACTCGATGCGTTGTAGGGACGCGGAGGCGTTGTTGGCGTCGGTGAAGGACGCTGGTTTGAGAATGCCGTTGGAGGCGTCCGCGGCGATGGCCGAGCCGTCAGTCACGGGGTCGAACAGCGCTTCGTGCAGAACGCCCAAAGGCGCGGTCACGTTTACGTTCACGGTATGGTTGTAGAAAATGTCGGGTGCGCACGGGACGAACTCACCCCTATGGTACTTCCACGTGAAGCTGTAGGAACGGCTTGGCAGCAGCCTGACAGTCTCCATAGGTTGGACATGCCATACAAGTTCTGGTTCAGATTTAAGGGCATTTATGCTGTTGAGCGCACCGTAGGTGTACGTATCCGACTTCGTGGTTTCGCCAATTCGGAACAGGGTTGCGTCCGTCCCCAAAAGTTCCGTGCGTGATTCCCACCCATTCGGGCCAAGAACGATCTTCCGGGTGTTGTATATGATTTCGGTACCGGCCTTTTCGCCCGAACCTATTTCTGCCGTGAATGTTTCAGGCGACATATATGTTCTGCCGTTTGCAGCCATGTGCGCTTCGTACTGTAGACGTTCGTAATTTGCCTGAACGCAAAATTGGTACGCTTCAGACTGACCGGCTAGCTCAGCTTCAATGCGGGAAACGGTCGCCTTGAAGTCAGTTAGTGCTATGGAAGGGGTTTCCGTCTGGGTAGACACGGTCGCCGCCCTTGGGCTGGTGTCGGGAACTTGCTGCGGAACGCCGGTTAGGAATCGACGTTGCTGTGGTGTCAGCGCCGCAGCACCGCCTCCATCACTGCCACCGGTCCTCGCTTCCGGCAGCCATAGCTGGTTCCGTATGCTGGCTATGGAGTAGCTGTCACCAAGTCCATAGGTATAATCGACGTAGGACATGAAGTGCAGGTCGTCGGACAGCGAACCCGGAAACTTTAGACTGTGGGTGGCAAGGAACACGATTGCTTGTCGGTCGTCCCATTGGGTGTCTCGTCCCCTTGCCATTTTTTCGGCTTCGGCCTGTGCATCTGAACGTTCGGCATACGCCTGCAATGAACCCACCATTGCCACTATTTGAGTTGGTGAACTACCGGCAGGGGACTTGAGAAGTTCCTCGACAGTGAACGTGAACTTCAGCGCGCCAACATAACCGGTCTCTCCTTCATATGTATGGGTTTCGACGGCGGTTGCCGTACTCGCCAAGCTGACAATGGCAATTATGTCCGCATCGGCAATTCGCCGCTCCATCGTTGCCGGACCGTCATACGCTGGAGGGGGATCAATGTGCATACCAAGCGGGGGGAATGTCGTTGTGACCAGTTCGGGTTCGTCGGACTGTGCTGGTTCGGGTTCCTCGACTTTCGCCGGTTCAGCCGTCGCCGGGGTCACAGGCGGCGCTTCGTATTGCTTGGCTGCTTCGTCCGGCGTCTCGACTTCGGGCGCACGGACTTCCTGGGCTTGCGGGATGGGGCCGCCCTCCGTGACACGTCCACATGCCAGCGCTACTCCCACGACCGCTACGAGCAAAACGCAGATGACCGCCCTATGCGTCATAGGCGTTCATCTCCTCGTCAAACAAAACGCAGACAGTCTTGCCCGCGTCCCCCTCAATCAGATTAACGTTACTACAGCCCATTCGGATTTCCTACCCGTCGCCTATCTTCATTCAGACCGGAGCCCCACTACCTATAGCGTAGCGTAATTGTCTTTCACGTGACGCCTAGAGTCGTTTACATGGGTTCTTTTCACGTGCTACGATTAATGCAGTGTCGGGGCGAAGGAGGGGTGTGCGTTGCTGCAAGACACGGCTTATGTCATAGGAATCGTCCGTGACATTCTACTCATCTTCGTCTTGGCCTTTATCGGCGTTGCTCTCTACGTGACCTATCGAAAGCTGTCGAGCGTGCTCGAATCCGTAGATGGGACACTGAAGAGCACAAGGGAAGTGGCGGAAGCGATATCGGAGCGGTTCTCGGAGTCGTCATCCTCGGGCGCGGGTGTGGCATCAGGGATTGGGAAGGTCCTATCTTTTCTACTGCGACGGTCTCGCGCGGA
Organism: Dehalococcoidia bacterium; assembly: GCA_965247555.1. Lineage (GTDB taxonomy): Bacteria > Chloroflexota > Dehalococcoidia > Lucifugimonadales > VXLM01 > VXLM01. The sequence continues at coordinate 2,730,892 of CBDFHR010000009.1, forward strand.
TTCGTGAGTTCAGTCCAAATATAAGGAGGGTACATATCATGGCTGATAACGATAGTGGAATGGCATTTGTTTCAGGGTTTCTCTTGGGCGGACTGGTCGGCGCGGCAATAGGCCTGCTGCTGGCCCCAAAGTCCGGCGCGGAGACGCGGGCCGGCATAGCAGAGCACAGTGACGAGTGGAGGCATCGGGCCGAAGACATCGCCGGTCAGATCTCCCACAACATTACTCCCGCCATCGACAATTTGCGTCATCAGGTAGCCCCGGCGGTCGATGTCGTCCGCGAGAGGATGGGCATGGAGCCGGCCCCGGTTGTGGCTGAACCGGCCGTACCGGACATGCCGAGCGCCAATGGCACCGACGCGGAACCCGGACCGGAGATGGTGAGCGCCGCGTCCGCGAGCGAACCGGAAATGGCGAGCGCAGACGCCGAAGAGGAAGCGGTCGAAGAGGCTCCCGCCGCCAAAGCGTCCTAGTTTCAAATTAGCCCGAGGATGGAAGCGGGTGGCCTCCTAAAGGGGCCACCCGCTTTGCTTAATAGGGAATTCAAATGAGGACTGTGAGCGTACTTAATCCCCTATCCATTTGCTCGACCACACCCCCAAAGACGCCTGGGGGAAGCTCATCCCCTAGTTCGTGCGACTCGATAAACGCGGCGGCAACGCTCTGAACGTGATCCAATGCTTCAGCAGGGCTGTCACCCCATGCCTTGCAGCCGGGCAGCGCGGATACTTCGACGAGGTACTTGTCCTCCGTCTCCTCGTACGGCTCGTGCATAACGTAATGTAGCTTGTAACGCTTCATGTCGGAACGTCAGCGCCTCCGCAGCCCTATGATAAGGCCTACGGCACCAAGTACAGCACCCGAAACGCCGAGCGCCAGCGCCACGATGGATAGCACGCCCGGCCCCTCTTCCGCGGCGTCCCGGGCCTGCTCAGCCGTACTGATAGCACCTCGCACCGCGCTCTCCATCTCACGTGCGGACGGGAGCTCCTCCGGGAACTGGAGGGCCGCCAGCGGCCGGATGTCGTCGAAGCCGCCGCCGCCGCCCCTAGAGGCGAACGTCTCGTCGACCTGCATACCCTCGATAGCTCCGAAGACGCGGAACTCGTACACCCCCAGCGTCGTCGGTAACAGGGCCGCCGTGTAGCGACCGGCTTCATTTACGTCCGCGCTCAGGTTCACCACCCTCGACGCCCCCGTGGGAACGTAGACCACCTCCACCTGCAGGGTGTTCTCTAAGCCCTCCACCACCGGCAAACCACCATGATGATCGGCCATCGCCATGCCATCTCTCGCGTCATCATTCTTGGTAGACGACATGGACTCGCCGTGGTCATCAGCGCCGCTAACCGTCACTCTTGTGACCCGGACCTCCACCCCGTTCATCACACCCTCGTAGGCCGGTTCTACAATCCAACCGATGTTGATGCTGTAGTCGCCCACCTCTCGGCCCTCGTGGGCGAACACGGTCCCGACGGCAATGCTCAGCGCGGCCACGACAGCCGCCGCAAGCCAAGTCCTCTTTCGGAATAAGAACTGCGATAGCTCCTCTCATGAACTTACGCCGTTCCGGCGAACGGACCACGCCGCGATACTACGCGTGAGTCACCACCGGAACGGTCACCGACACTGCGGAAAAGGAGCTAGGCGCGGGGAGGTTCTTTCGGTACAGCAAGTACCGCGTCTTCGGGAACGAGGGAATCGGGGGTGATGCCGTAGGCGGCCGCATCGTCGTCCGGCCCGACGAAGGGCGGCGACTGCTGGATAGCGTGCACCGTTCCGTCAACCATCACAGGGCTGCTGCCGTCGTAGGACGCCAGGTAGACGATTCCGTCGGTCGGGGCGTCGAACGGATGGTAGTGGAAGTGGTCCTGCACCTCGAATGGGTGAACGTGGTTAGGACCGCCCGGTCCCAAATACAGGTGCGTGTGGTTGGGCAACCGCTCAGCGTAGTGATGGTCGAGCAGCGGCCCCAGCGTGGGCAGAAACACGGCAGCCGTCGCAGCCGTGGTGAAGAACGCGCTCAGTATCGCGCGCAGCACACGTCTTGCCGTTATGCGCTCTTCCATGTCTAAATTGTCCCACACATCGGCGACGACAGGCTACACGTCCACGCTCATCAGCTCTCGTCCCCAGACGATATCGCCGTCGTAGTGTCGGGCTATGTCACGGATCGCCCGTTCCGTCTCGCCGGGCTCGTCCATGGCGTCGGTCTGGTGCACGAGAATGAGCCGCTTCGCGCCCGCGTCCTGGGCCATCTTGGCCGCCGTCTCGCTTCCGCACATGTACTCCCCTTCAGGCGTGCCCTCCTCCTCGTTTTCGATATAGGTGCACAGGCACACCATCGTGTCCACATCCTTGGCGAGGTCCACGACACTGTCGCACGGCCTCGTGTCCCCGGTAACCACGACGCTGCCCTCGTCGCTGTCGATCCGGTAGGCGAGTGAGTCGAGCCACGGCTCCACATGCTCGGCGGGTGCGGCGGTCACCTCCCAGTCCGGTCCGTCGACGATCCTCCCCGGGCCAACGTCCTTCGCGACGACCACGGGAGCGGGACGAGGCAGCACGCCGCCCCGTGACGTGAAGGCATTGAGGCTCAGCGGGTGGTTGATCCTCGCGATCCAGTCGTGCGCGAACGCGCCATCGTTCTCGTCCATGATCCGGTGAGTTATCCGCTCGGTCAGATTGGGGCCGTAGACCTGGAGATCCCGCTCGCCCCCGATGCAGAGGTTCCAGCGACTGAGAATAAAGCACGGGTAATCAACGTCGTGGTCGAAGTGATGGTGCGTGAAGAAGAGGTTATCGATCTGCGTCAGCGGTATCCCCATCTTCACCAGCTTGTGCGTCGACGCCGGGCCGCAGTCGAACATCAGCCGCTCATCGCCCACGTTCACGACGTAACAGGAACCGAACCTCTCGGACGCCGGACTCGGCGTGCCTGACCCGATAATGTCGATTTTCATGTGCTCTCCTCACTAAAGACACGATGCCCTAGAGAGGCCTCGTCACACGCCGTCCCCCGTCGGCACCGGCGTCTGGCCGATCCCGTCGAGCCGGCGCTTGGCCTCCGCGTACACCTCCTCCGACAACGGGCCGCGCATGACCGCCTCGACGTTCTCGCGCAGGTGCTCGATGCGGGTCGTTCCGACGATGATCGCGTGGGCATGGGGGTGCGTCAGGGTGTACCTCAGCACGAAGGCCGATCGGCTCTCTCCCGGTTCGCGCAGCTCGTCCAGACCTGCCCGCTCGAACTGGGCCCACGTGCCCTCGCGGTCGCCCGACGACACCTCTCCCTGCGCCACGCCACCCCTGATGATGATCCCCACTCCCGCCTCGGCGGCCTTGGTGATCCAGTCCTCGTGCTCGCGTTCAAGGGCAGAGTAGGGTATCTGCATCGTGTCGAACACGTCCCAGTCGAGAAACGTCGGCAGGTACGGCAGCGTCGTCGAGATGCCGAGATGCTGCACCTTGCCGGAGTCCCGCATCTCCCTCATGGCGTCGAAGAGTCCGCCATCCTCGACCTCGGCGACGGTGGGGTTGTGCGGCTGGATGATGTCCACGCTGTCGCGTCCCAGCCGTTCGAGGCTTCCGTCGATGTTGCTGAGGAAGTTGGAGCGCGTCCAGGAGTGGAGAGAGCTGTTCCGATCAGGCTGGGTGTCGGTGCATCCGCACTTGGTCGCCAAGCGGAACTCGTCGTATCTGTCGCTGAGGCTTCTCCCGATCCAGTCCTCGGCGAACATGTAGTCGTAGGCCGTGTCGATGAAGTTGATGCCACAGTCCAGTACCTCGTTGTAGAGCTCCGACGCGGCCTGCTCTGTCCAATGGTGCCTGTCCGGTCGCCAAAGGGCCGTTCCGAACCCGAGGCGCGTGACCTCGATACCCGTCCGACCAAGGATCGCTGTCGGCAGTCCGTCGCTCATAATCCGCTCCTCCTCCGCATTTCTGCATACCCTTGTTCGAGGGGCTCGTATAGTATCATGTGCCGCGAGGGGGGTATTGCCCACGATGAAGCTGAGGCCTTCCGCTCCCGGGATGCCTTCGTCTCTCACATGGTGATACTTTAACGACCGTCTCATCGGTCGCCATACAGCGCAGGGCGCTGAAAAGGAAGAGCGGTGCCATGACGAGACCCCCCATCTGGTTGGTCGTCACTCTATCGGTCGTCGCAGCATTAGTCGCGTCACTCGCGGCCGCATCGCTAGGAGGTTCTCCGACCTCCGCAGACTCCAAGAAGCCGCTAATAGGCCCATGCGCGAACGGAATCGCCGTGCCTGCATCTTGGGGTAATCCAGGTCTCATCCAGGACTGCAACATCCTCCTGGGACTCCGAGACACCCTGGCCAATAGTGCCTCTCTAAACTGGAGCGCCGATGTCCGCATCGACAGATGGGAACGCATCAAGATCGGTGGTTTCCCAGGGAGAGTGACCGAGCTACGCCTATCCGGCTTGGAGTTGAACGGGACAATACCTCCGGAACTCGGCAACCTGACCGAACTGCGCATACTCAACCTTGGCAACAACACCCTCACCGGCAGCATACCGCCGGAGCTGGGCACCCTGTCGAATCTGAGTCACCTGTACCTTAACGCCAACCGGCTAAGTGGCGAGATACCCTCGCAGTTAAGCGACTTATGGAATCTCCGGGAAATGTGGCTGCAGGACAACACCCTGACTGGCGAGATTCCGGTGGCTCTCAGCGAACTGCACGGCCTAGAGTACCTGTACCTATAGGGGAACGAGTTTTCGGGTTGCATACCGAAAGCGCTGGCAGACAAGTCTGGCCTACGGCTCCGCACCGACGACGATTTGGAAGCGTGCACCGAAGACGACTTGCCCCTCCCCAAAGGCCCGTGCGCGAATGGCGTCGTCGTGCCGAACCCTCGGCACAATCCAGAATTGGTGAGTGATTGCAACGCCCTGCTCGCCTCCCGCGACACCCTCGCCGGTGACGCGACGCTGAACTGGACGGCGGACAGGTCGATATTCGAGTGGGAGGGTGTCAACGTGGGAGGGGATCCGCGTCGGGTCCATCAAGTGTCGCTCAAACAACTCGGGCTGAACGGCGTAATCCCTGCTGGGCTGAGCGAGCTTACCGCCCTGCTAGAGTTACGAATAACCGATATCCACCTCTCCGGCGGGCTTCCGGCTGAGCTAGGGAGGCTTAAGGAACTGCAGGAGCTATGGTTGGTAGGGAACGGTCTGACTGGGGAAATTCCGGCGGGGTTTGGTGAGCTTACTAACTTGAAACAGCTAATGCTCCACACGAACAACCTGAGCGGACAGATCCCACCTGAGTTGGGAAACCTCCGCAACTTAGAAGTGCTCAGTCTCAGCGGTAACGACCTAAGCGGAATGATTCCATCGGAGTTGGGGAATCTCTCCAACTTACAGCGGTTGTATCTGGGTGACAATGAGCTGAGTGGAGAGATTCCGCCGGCGCTTGTCGAACTCTCAAACCTGAGAGGATTGAGTCTAATAATCAACAAGCTGACCGGTGAAATCCCCGGGGGTCTGGCTGAGCTCTCGGACCTGCAATGGCTTTCCCTGGGCAGTAACGAGCTAACGGGAGAGATACCGCCGGAACTCGGAGGGCTGCAAAGGCTTCGACAGCTGACGCTGTATCACAACCGTCTTGTCGGAGAGATTCCCTCCGAACTGGGCAACTTGGTCAACTTAAGGGACTTACTCATTAGTGACAATGAGTTGACAGGTACCGTCCCAGTAGAGTTGGGGAACCTGTCAAACCTAAAACAGCTATGGCTCCACGATAACCGCCTAACTGGAGAACTTCCGGCGGAGTTGGGGAACCTTACGAACTTGGAAGAGTTGATATTTAGGGGCAACGGGTTCACCGGCTGCATCCCGCACCCGCTGCAAGGGGTGTACACCAACGACTTGGCGACCCTCGGTCTGGAGTTCTGTGACTATGCACCCATCGACCCTTCGGAAGAAGTAACAGGCTTGTGCTCAGAGACCCCACGCGCCGGTTCGACGACGGAATTGGAAATGCTTAGTGACTGCCACATCCTCCTGCAAGCTAGGGATGTCTTGGCGGGAACCAGTGCGCTCAACTGGAGTGCCAACATCCCTGTCACTGCTTGGAAGGGCGTCCGGCTGGATGGCAGCCAATCTCGCGTACTTGGACTGAATTAAACGAGAGTGGCCTTACTGGCGAGATCCCTACGATGTTGGGAAATCTCACAAGACTTGAAGCACTGTACATTGACGGCAACGAGCTGTCTGGGGAAATCCCCGCGTCCCTTGGGGAACTGTCCCAACTGCGGCAACTCTCTCTATCAGACAATCAGCTTTCCGGAAGCATACCGACCGAGCTGGGCAACCTTAGTAATCTCACATGGCTAACGCTGTCAAACAACCGGCTGACAGGAGAAATACCGAAAGAACTCGGAGCCCTTGATAGACTAAAAACCTTACGCCTAGACGACAACACGCTGACAGGTCGCATCCCTCCAGGCCTGGGTAACCTCTCTAACTTAAGTGAATTGAATCTGCACAACAACGACCTCTCCGGGAGCATACCTTCGGAGTTGGGCGAACTTCCTAAGCTCGGGGTGCTTGCTTTGAGTTGGAATAAATTCACTGGAAATATTCCAGCGAGTCTGGGCGAAGTCTCAAAACTTCTGCACATGAACTTGGGCAGCAATCAGCTTACGGGAGAGATTCCTACCGAGTTGGGTGATCTCAATAGACTTCAGACTCTTTGGTTAGGGGGCAACGAGCTGACCGGAGAAATACCAGCCGAGCTAGGCGGGCTCACTTCTCTAATACAGATGAGCCTAGACGGTAACGATCTATATGGCGAGATACCGGCGGACTTGGGCCAACTGCGTAAGCTAAGTCTGTTGTGGCTAGGTAGTAACCGCCTCAGCGGAGAGATACCGAAAGAGGTGGGCGCGCTTGCAAACCTGAGGAGATTGAGAATCAGTGACAACCAGCTAACGGGCCCGATACCACAGGAATTTGGTGCTCTAACGAACCTGGATTACTTATACCTCAACGGAAACTCGCTGACAGGTAATATCCCTGCAGACTTGGGTAAACTCGGCAAGTTGGGTGAATTAGATTTACACGGCAACGCACTCACTGGCAACATACCGCCTGAGCTAGGCAATCTTGCTAGTCTCCAACGGTTGAACTTAAACACGAATCGGCTAACAGGAGACATTCCCGCTAGTCTGGGAGGGCTCGCGACACTACAATACCTGAGCCTAAGTAGCAACCGCCTCTACGGGAAAATCCCGGCCGAGTTAGGTAGTCTCAACGACCTCCAGCACCTTGAACTAAGTGGGAACGAACTGGAGGGTCAGATTCCACAGGAGTTAGGAACCCTGTCTCAACTAAAAAATCTGTGGTTAAGAAGCAACCGTCTTGCCGGAGAGATACCGGAAGAACTCGGTCACCTGACTACCCTGGGGAGTTTAGACCTCAGCGACAACCAGCTAACAGGCCAGATACCGGCATCCCTTGGTAATCTTTCGCAGCTGGGATATCTGAGACTGGAAGACAACCAGTTGACAGGCTGCATACCCAGAGCATTAGTGGACAATCCGAACCTCAGACCCTGGGTTGACGATAACCTAAATCCATGCCCCGCCGACCAGTGACCGACCCTTCGGCTGAGCCCGCCCCAGTGTCCTGGCTGGTTACGACATCCGTCTCGCTGATATACTTCGCCGCAATTCGGTAGGCTAGAGGTGGTGGTGAACCGTTCGCGACTACGCGGAGCTATCCGGTCGGCGGCGCTTATCGCGGGGCTTCTCTCCGGAGCATTGCTAACGCCGCACGTGGCGACCGCGAACGATACCCAGACCTACACCAACCACCTGGTGGGCTTTTCCATCACGGCGCCCGCCGACTGGCGTATCAGCGAAACGGGGCGTAGGGTCTCGGTCGTTGAGCTCAAACCGCCTGGATATACCGACCTCGTATCCATTCAAGTATCCGTCCACCGCCACGTCGGGCCTAACACCCCACGCGAATGGATGGATTGGCAAGTCTCCAACTATGGTAAACGCTTCATCGACATCTACGAGGAGTTTCCCGTCTCTCTGGGTGCGGCCACCGCCGGCTATCGCACAGTGTTCGAGTGGAAGGGCGAGCTCGGCATCAAGGAGGGCTGGACGGGCGTATTGCGCGGCAGACAGGACTTTGTACTTCGAGCATACGGAACGTCCACCGACTTCGACCGCCTGCGTGATACCCTCGATGAGATAATCGCTACGTTCACGCTCTTGCCACCCGACCCGACGCAAGCCCCGTCCGACGACATATTCGTCCTGCTGAGTGAGGAGCCTTATACCCTCGACCCCGCTCTGCACACCGGCCCGGTCACCGGGCCCCTCAATGCGCTCTTCGGCGGCCTCGTGAGGCTCGACAAGGACATGAACGTGATACCCGACATCGCCCGGGGCTGGCGAGTCACGGACGACGGCAAGGTCTATACCTTCGACCTCCGCTACAACGCATACTTTCACAACGGCGACTGGGTCACGACCGAGGATGTAGTTTATTCATGGGAACGCGCCACGCACCCCGAGACCGGGTCGCCCACGGCGCGCGTGTACCTTGGCGATATCGCCGGTGTGCGCGAAAAGCTGGCAGGCGAGGCCGACGAGATATCGGGCGTTGAGGTACTTGACCTCTTCACCCTGCGTGTTACGCTCACGACTCCGCGCCGGACGTTCTTGCAAAAGCTGACTCACCTCGTCGCGTCTGTGGTCGACCGAAACAACGTCGAGACGGGCGAGTTGGCGGGGCGACCTATGGGTACGGGGCCGTTCAAATTCGTTGCCTGGGGGAAGGGACAGGGCCTTGTGATTGGACGGAGTCGTGGTTACCACCTTGAGCGACCAAAGCTGCGCGCCGTCGTCTATCGCTTCGATGGGGACGATCCGCTTTCGCTATATTCAAGTGAGGCGATCGATGCGGTGTCCGTTCCTCTAGCGCATATCGAACGCGCCCGCGACCCCCGAGACAACTTCTACGCCGACCTCATGTCCGGTCCGACATTCTGCACACACTACCTCGCGTTCGACACAAGCGTCCCGCCCTTCGACGACGTCACGGTCCGCCGGGCCTTCACACAAGCTCTCGACGTGGACAAGATCGTCTCCGTCGTCATGAGAGGAGCGGTCGACAGGGCATCCACGCTGGTGCCGCCCGGCATTCTCGGTCACAATGCGGACATGGCACCCATCCCCTTCAGTCCCGAAGCCATCCGGTCATTGCTCTCGAAGTCGTCCGACCGCTTGCACGCGCTGTCGCCGATACCCTCCGCAGTCGACACTCACACCATGGTCTGGATGTGGCGGGAGTTTCTCGGTATCGACGTACGGACCTTCACCGGGCCGTCGGCCGATCAAGCGGCCATATGGACCGACACGTGGTGCCCCGACTACCTCGACGCGGAAAACTACCTCGAAACGCTCCTCCACTCGGACGGACTGCACAACCGGTTCGGCTACTCGAACCCCGAACTCGACGCCCTGCTCGAAGAGGCCGCCGTCAACCCCGACCCATCCCTGCGCGCTGAGACGTACAACCGAATCGAGAGTATCGCGCGGGACGACTGGGTGGTCGTGCCGCTGTGGTACGAACGGCGGCATGAGCTTGTTCAGCAATACGTCATAGGCTACCAACCTCCAACGACCCGCGTACCCTTCCTTGAAGATATCTACTTTGAGCAATAGGCACAGGATGTTCCGCAACCGGACGATAAGAGGTCTTCTGATCGCTGCGACGACGGTCATTGTGTGGATCCTTCCGTTCGATGCCGTCGCCGCGGAGGCCCCGTACGTCCCGCCGCTCGCTACCTTAGCCAATGGCGTACGGATGGACTTCCCGAACGCCGTCGAGTTCCACCTGATGTATGCCGGCGTTGCCGAGCCTCAGTCGGTCGACCTCGAATTCAGGATCCAGCCGGTGCATTCCTGCGACGGCGGAACCGTCCACTCCGTGCGGTTCCCGGCAAAGACCACGATCATCTGGCGGTGGGAACCTTCCAAGGGACAGCTTATCGCACCCGGTCAAACCGTGCGGTGGCGCTGGAGGGTGACCGGCGCCGACGGCAGCATTCGCGTGACCTATCCCCGCGAGTTCGTCTGGAAGGACGACCGCTTTGAGTGGCAGGCGTATGGTAAAGACGAGCTGACCGTACACTGGTATGGGCAGTATCCGGAGTTTGGAGAGCACCTCGTTGGCTTCCTTGAGCCCCAGCTCGAACGGATTCAGGCCATTGAGACCTCCCGTAGCCCGGTGAACGTCTTTATATACGAGAACGCTGAGGACGCAGGCCCGGGCGCGCTGCTGCAACGCGACACCGTAAACCCCTATCGGGCGCTCAACACCGTCATCTCAGTCATGCCGGAAGAGATCGAGGGAGACGAGCTGACCGCGCTCATCCACGAGTTGGCCCATTTCGTCGTGCAGGACAGGGGCTTCAACTGCTTCAACGGTCTCCCCCACTGGCTGGAAGAAGGGCTGGCGATGCTCGCCGAGGGCGGTCTTTCGAACGAGATGCGTCGGGCATTCGCCGAGACCCGCTTGATCGAGCAGTTCGTACCTCTCCGTAGCTTCGACGTGCCGTTCGGTTCCAACACAGACGATACGGCCGTACAGTATCCCCAAAGTCAAGGGACGCTCACACGGTACGCCCAAAGCTATAGCTTGGTCGAGGTCCTCAAGGAAGAGTTCGGCTGGGAAAGCATCGGATTCCTTCTCGACCTGTTCAAACACGGCATCACTGTCGACGACGCGCTGAAACTTGCCTTCGGGATCGACACCGAGGAAACGGAACGCCTGTGGAGACTCCGCAGCGACCTGCCCGTACTAGCTCCCAACCGCGTATCCACAACACCCACTCCCACCGACGCGGGAGGCGGCTAACGCCGCCGCACACCCACGAAGAGAACCACTTACGCAGCCGTTATACCGGTGAAGGCCGGTATGCAGATGTAGGTTGGTTCGAGTTGTACCTCGCCCCGTCTGGTAAGTTATGGAAGGTCTCCAAAGGCGGGAATCCACAACTAAGCAACCAGCACCGGAACGCCAAACCTTCCGCATTTTTATGCCCGAGGTGACCAGGTCAGCGCCCTTTCCAGATTGGTGAGGTATTCTACGAATGCCCGTCGTCCCGTCGTCGTAGCCTGTACCCACGTGCGAGGCCTCGAGTCCCCGGACTCTTTTGTGACAGCTAAGTAATCTGCATCTTCGAGCTTTCGCAGGTGCGTCGTCAGGTTCCCGCCGGTCAGATCCAGCGTCTCCTGAATAAAGCTATAGGTAAGCCGATCCGCTTCGGGCACCGAGACCAGCATGGTCATTATTCGAAGCCGGGTGGACTGGTGTATGGTCTCGTCGAAGACAATTGCGTCGTCTGTCACAGGACGCCGCTCTTTCGTATCCACACCGCTCCCAACGCGGCCACCGTCAGCGTTGCCGCCGCCGAGACCGCCAATGCCGCTTCGCCCGCAAGGTAGCCGGGAATGTAGAACGCCGCGGCGATCCCCACGCCTACCACGGCTATCACCGGGCGATGCATTATGCCGAACAGAACGTACCCCAGAGACACAATGCCGATGGCGACGTAGGGTATGTTGATCCCGTCTTCCGCGTTCCACATACCTGCTGCCGCCGGGACGAGGAAAGCCGCCGTAGCGACCGCGAGCCAGAAGAGAAATACCCTGCGGCCGGCGCTCCGGACGGCGTCGCCGGCCGCATTCTTCCTGCCGGCGCGGTGTCCTATGACTGCGCTGCCCAGCATCCCCGCCACCACCAAGACGCCCCACAGCGGCGCGCTAATCCAAGAGTTGCGCGTCGCAAAGTCCGACGCCAGGGTCTCGGCGGCGAACTGCGAGATGAACCCCAGCGATACTATGACTCCCCACAGGAGCAGTATCGTCGCCGTCCCTGCCAAGTACATGGAACTCCGCGCCTCTTCCATCGTCGAGTGGATGGCTCCCCAACTCTCCTGCGGTGTGAGCGACGTCGATTCGTGGTCCGTTCCTTGCATTGTGTGCCTCCTTTGTTGTCCCACCAGCCCCTCTTGTGGCCGCTTTAGTTTGCAATACAAACCAGTATACATAATGTAAGTTTGTGTTGCAAACTAATGGATTTGGCAAAGCAGATGAGCAGTGAAGACAAGGGTACTGGGGAAGGGAGAGCGCACGTCGATCAGCAAGCATATAGCTTGCACATCAGGTTATCTACCAAAACAATGGCGTAGCAAGCGGCCAGTCAATCCCCCACTATCACGTTCATGTGGTGCCCCGCTATCCCGGCGACGGCTCTAGCTTGCTTCTTTCTAAGGACCCCAAGCTAATCTCTCTTGAAGAGCGCACCGAACTGGCCCTTCAAGTTGCACGGTACCTACCAGCTTGATCCAGTGACCGACAAAGGGATATTGATCAGCACACCAAAGTAGCTGCGAACCTATACCCTCGAACGGGCCCGGAAGGCACGAAGGCAGGGGTACCTCACTTGTGGCAGAAGCTCATCACTGGTGCCCTGCTTACGTGCTGACACGGAAGACCTCTCTGCGACCCTCCGAAGAGCAGGATGTTGTTGGAGGATTTCGATAGAGCACCGCCACATGGCGAGCGGCGGTCTGCGCCGTTGTGATCTCTTGGTCTGCGTACATGGCGTTGCTCTTGTCCGGGCAGCGGCGCTCACTTGACCAGGCGGCGGCGCAGGAGGACCGCGGCGATGGGGAACAGCACGGCGGTCAGGCCGAGTACGTACAGGACGGAAAACAGGTGGGACATTCCCAGGTCCCCTGTGACGAATCCCCGCGCCAGGTGCACGGCGGGTGTCAGTGGCGCGGCCCAGGCTATCGGCTCCACCCAGTCCGGTAGGACGGAGATGGGGAAGAACGCTCCGCTGAAGAAATAGAGGGGCGTCGCCACCACCGTGAAGGTCAGGGACAGGATGTGTACGTTCGGTGACAGCGCGGCGAATATGAGACCCAATGCGCCGAACTGCATCCCGATCAGCGCCGCCGCAAACAGGACTCCTACGCCCGAAACGGTGTCTATCCAGCCTAGAATCGCTGCCACGGCACCTATGCAAAAGGCCGTGATGACCGCCCTGCTCATGGCCCAGGATATGTCGCCCATGGCCAGTTCTCTCGTGCTTACCGGGGCTGTCATCGTCGTTTCATACATCCCCTTCTGAATGCGGAAGAATGCTCCCCACGAGCACTCGAATATGGCATGAAACATGGCCGAACCGGCGATGATGCCCGGCGTAACGAACTGGGCATATGGCAGTCCGTCGACATCGTCCACCAGAGCTCCAATGCCGAGGCCTATGGCCATCAGGGCCACGAACGGCTCTACAAAGTACCAGGTCATGGAAGGAAGCCAGGTGCGCCTTAGCACCAGGGCGTGACGGAACCATATCCCCGCAATGCTGCGCAGCCTGACGCCGGCGATGTACGTATTGCCTGTGGCGACCATCACTCGTCCGTCAGCTTTCTGCCTGCCATGGACAGGAAAACGTCTTCGAGGTTGGAAGGCCGGTAGGAGACCCGCACTCCCTCCAGGCCGGACAGGTCCGGGCGGGTCCCGGTGGAGGATGTGACCGTGATCACCGCGCCGGCCTCCCGGTAGTCGAAGCCGGCGTTTCCGATCCAGTCCACCACGTCTTGTCGCGCACCGTTGGACACTCGCACCTGTGCAACTTCCGGTCCGGCGTGTCGGTTTACCAGCTCGTCCGGCGCACCCTCCGCCAGGATCTTGCCGTGATCCATGATGGCGAGCCGGTCGCACAGGGCCGCAGCCTCTTCCATGTAGTGAGTGGACATCAAGACGGTCACGCCCGCCTGCTTCATCGTCTCCAGCTCTTGCCATACACTGTTGCGCCCTTGAGGGTCTAGGCCGGTCGTAGGCTCGTCGAGCACGATTACCTGCGGTTTGGTCATGAAGGCCCTGGCTATTGCGAGGCGTCTCTTCATCCCGCCGGAAAGGTTGTCGATCTCCTCGTTCGACTTATCGGTGAGGTCGAAGTACATCAGCACGGCATCCGCTCTTTGCTCCGCCTGTGCACGTGAAAGCCCGGCGATGAATCCGTACGTAATGAGGTTATCCCTGGCATTGAGGTCGGTGTCGAGGCCGTCCTGCTGAGTCACCACTCCCAGCACATTGCGCACTGCTCTACCCTCGCGTGACACGTCGATGCCCGCCACGATCAGTTTCCCGCCGGTCAGAGGGGACAGCCCGCTCACCATGCGCATCGTGGTGGTCTTGCCCGCGCCGTTCGGGCCTAACAGACCGTAGGTCTCGCCGTGGCGCACCTCGAACGATATGTCGTCAACTGCGACGACCTCTCCAAATCGCTTGGCTATGCTCGATGCGTTAATGACGATCTTGTTACTCCGACCGTTCACGTGCGCTCCTTTGGCTCAAGATTCCCCCATTTAGTGGGGCCCTCAAAACTCTCTAGCTCTAGCATGGCGTATTACTATGCCACAACCCATCGAACCTGTTCAGAATATTCCTAGTTCGAGAGTTCCCACAACCTTTCTCAGTGACACAACTCTACTCATTCCGAGCGCTCTTGTTCACTTGCCTACTATACGGAGGCTGAATCGGGGCTTTCGATATCGCCTGCCCAGAGTCGCTGCATCTCGGCGGAGGCCAAGAGCAGGTGGTTGAGCGTTCCTTCATCGTCCACACGACCTTCCTTCAGAACGACAATGTGGTCGGCACGGCGGAGGGCCTCCCTCCGGTTGGAGACTGCGAGGACGGTGCTGTTCGGGCGATCCGAGAGTCTCTCCCAAAGAATCTGCTCGGTCTCAACGTCGAGGCCGCTCGACAGATCGTCGAAAATCAGCAGCTCCGGGTCTCGAACGAACACCCTCGCGGCGGCGGCCCTTCTCTGCTGTCCCCCGGAGAGCTTCACCCCGCGCGGCCCCACAACGGTGTCCAGTCCCTTTTCAAGGGCGGCCACGTCCGGTTCTAGCACGGCTGAGCGGACGGCTCCGGGTAGGTCCACCGAGTCCTCTTCCAACCCCATTAGGATGTTGGAGCGCAGTTCCTCGCTGAAGAGTCTCGGCACTTGCGAGGTATACGCCACTCTTGGAGGCACGAAGAACTCGTCCGGTTCGTCGACTTCACGGCCGTTCCACCATATCTCACCCGACTGTCGCCGTAGCGACCCAATGAGCGCGCGAATGAGCGTTGTCTTGCCGGATCCGATGCGCCCTGTGATGACCGTGAACGTCCCACGACGCAATGTCAAGTCGACATCCCGTACGCCGCGGTTCGAATCGAGGTAAACGAACGTGAGTCCACGCACATTCATGCTTTTCAGCCGATCATCGTCCCTGATGGTAATCGACGGCACCTCCGGCAGGTCTCCGGAGAGAAAGCTCCGGCTCGGGCGGACCAACTCTTCCGGCGGAGCGCCCGGCATGAGCTCCAACGCCCTCTTGAGTGAGACATCCATCTGCTGATACCCGTTCAGTACCTCGCCGAGGCCGGCGCCCACGTTCCCCACATTCGCCAGGAAAAACACGAACAGCGTTAGGTCTCCAACAGTGAATTCCCCCGTCCGCATAGCCCCGGCCGCCGCGATCAGAACGAGGCCTGTTACAAGGACGTTGATGTTGAAGAAGACGCCTCTCAGGAAATCCCGAAGGACGCTCTCTTGAATGGCTGCGCGCATCCTCGCCTCTCCCAATTCGTTGATGCGGCGCTGCACCCGGTCTTCGGCTCCGGCCACCTGAATCGCTTCAACGAGGTTGAAGGCTTCCCCGACGAGACCCGTTACCTCGCCCGTTGTCTCGCGGCTCTTCTCCCTGGCGCGTGAAATGACCCCTCGAACGTAAAAGGCCACCGCAATAATCAGCGCCAGCGGTACGAATACGGTGAACGTGAGGGAAGCGCTAATCCTCGCCATAATCACGATGCCTACAATCGCCAGCAGACCGTTAGCCAGGAGGTTCGTGATGTCCTCAAGGTAGTCGTGTATCAATTGCACATCGTCGCGAAAACGGTTCACTGCCTCTCCGCTCGAGTGGGGGAGCGGACGGTAACCGGGCAGGCTCATGATGTATGCGAATATGTTGCGTTGAAAGAGCGCGCGAACGTTGAACGCACCGTAGTAGTAGGTGACGACCGACCCAGTATTCTGAAGAGTCGCCGCCACTCCGAACGCAACCAGGATACCGATAAGCTCCCATACGCCGAACCATGCCGTAGCCTGACCTGTTAGAGAATCGAATACCGAGCGCTGCGTTAACGCGACAAGCGTCGGGAATGTCACCGAGATCGAAATGTTCAGAATCGTATGTGCGATCAGCGGCCACTTATAGACGAGAGAACCCCGGAGGATGTACTGCCACGTGCTCATGCGAGTACCTCCTCCAGCCCCGTCCGCAATAGACTGTGGAAATGAGATGCTGGGTCGTTGGCGAGAGAAATTCGGTCGCCGTGCTCGACGACTCGTCCATCGTCAAGCAGCAATATCTCATCGCAGCGTTCAAGAGTGGGCAGGTGATGCGCGATGATAATTGCGGTGCGACCCTGAACGAGCTTGTCGACGGTGCGCTCGATAAGTTGCTCGGTACTGCGGTCCAGCCGGGACGATGCCTCGTCCAGTATCACTACGCTGGGGTCCTTCAGGAAAGCGCGAGCGAATGCGAGAAGCTGTGCCTCGCCGGCGGACAGTCCTCCACCGTCGGTCTGCAATTCCGTATCGAGACCATTCGGGAGTTCCCGCAGCCACGATCCGAGACCGAGATCGCTGACCACCTCCAACAAACGCTCGTCCGGCACGGTTGTGTCGTAGAACGTCAGATTGTCGCGGATCGTACCGTGGAAGAGCCGGACGTCCTGCGTCACCAAAGCGATCATGTCCCGCAACTCGCGCAGCCTCGCTCCGCGAGTGTCCTCGCCCCCGAGAGTAATCCGTCCGCTACTGTGCTCGTACAGTCGGAAGAGCAGTCGGGAGATCGTCGTCTTCCCGCTACCGGTTCGTCCGATGAGTCCCAACACCCGTCCGGGCGCCAGGGTGAACGAAACGTCTCGTAAAACGGGTTCCTCAGGTACGTAGGCGAAGTTGACGCCATCGAACCGGACACCGAGCGCACCATCAGGAAATTTTACACCCGACCCATTGACGATCTTAGACCGCGTGTTCAACAGGTCCGCAATTCTGACGATGCTCCCTCCGGCGCGTTGAAGATCGTTAAGCTGCCAGGTGAACCGTAGTACCGGTTCGGAAACCATATGCGTGTAGTGCAAGATCAGGTACACGGCTCCTATAGTCGCAAGACCATTCAGGAACAGGTATGCGCCAACGCCGAGAGCGACGGCCGTCCCGATGACGGAGGAGAATAGCGTGATATTGAAGAAAAGGGTGAACATCACCATGGTAGCCAGGTACCTTCGGAACCAATTCCGAATGTGCCAGTGAAAGCCCCGCACAGCGTATGCCTGGGCGGCGTTTGTGCGAACGTCCTCCCGACCGGCTATTCTTTCCTCGATAAATCCGAGGGCGTCTGCAGCCGCCTCCTGGGTCCTCCGATATCGAGCGACGGCTATGTTTCTCAGGCTGGAAAGGGCTAATAGGACAACGCCACTGAAGACGGCAAGCGCCAAACCGGCCCTCCAATCTTCCCGAAACAGCAGTGCGACTATGCCACAGAGCAGCAGCAGGCTCCCCATGACATGTATGACGAACGTTGAAAAGAATTGGCCCAGCTGCTTTGCGTCTCCGTCGATGCGCTCGATCATTTCGCCGGGCGTGTGCTCGTTGTGAAACGACATGTCGAGATGAAGGGCATGACGGGCCAGATCGGAACGCAGGGCGTTTGTAGCAGTCCAGGCAACCCTCCCGCTTGTGTATGTGGCAAGAACGTTGACAACTTGCTGAAGAACTGCAATTCCTATGAATAGACCGGCCGCGAACAGCAACCGGCTCAACGGACTGCCCTTGGTGGCTTCGTCGATAAAGTAGCGGAGTATCTGAGGATTTGCCAACTGCAGACCAATACTCCCCAAGAGCAGGGGACCGCAACTATGGCGAACAGCCGCTTCTGGTTCGCTACATACCGTATGAGCAGTTCGGCGTACTGACGGACGCAACGCTGTCCTTACGGCCGGCTGAGATGGATAAATTCTGTGAACTCATGAGACTCGGTCAATCGCAGGCACAGTACTGCCTGGGATGTAGCTGACAGGTAGAGCTAATATCATCCAATAGGATGATTTAGTATCCATTATGGATGACTTATCGGTTCGCCGTCAATGAATTTATCCCAAACTGGCATGTCTAAGAGGGTGTTTGCGGCTAGGAGGAGTTGTCAGAAGCTAGACGCCGAATGACTGTTGGCTTATCTAATGGCGCCAGTCAGAGGTTGATGGCAGACTCTTGAAAACTGGAGACGGAGCGTCGGGAAGTCAAGGGTAGGCAGGGCAGTCGCTCATAACCGGAGCAGAAGCGGTAGGGAGTACTGCCCATCCTGTCCTTGTAGGTCTAACCGTCGATAGTGATATATGGAAACAACCGCGAAACTGTTAGCCCATGCCACCGAAAAGGGTGTATGGGGAAGTCATCAGCAACTCTTCGAATGGCATTCGGTGAGCCGATATGGCCGACATGTAGGAATGCCGGCCCTTTCGTCCGGAAATGTCCTATACCATCTCAGTACTCGCCCGTACTGACAATACGGGCGATCAATCGATCAATCTGCTTGGCCGGTGTGCTTGTGTCATTCCGGTTTTGCCATGCGGTAGCCCACACGATGCTCAGTAAATATGAATCTCGGGTTGCTCACGTCGTCGCCCAGCTTGCGGCGCAAAACCTTGACGAAGGCGCGCAAGACCTGTGAATTACCAGATGCCTTCCCACCCCAGACGCGTTCCAGAAGCTGATCGTGAGTCAACACTCGTCCAGAGTTGATGGACAACTCGAACAGCAACTTGTACTCGGTCGCTGTCAGATACACCGGGTGTCCCGCCACCGTCACACCACGTTCAGCGTAGTTTATCTTCAGGTCGCCTTGCAAATAGGGATCGAGAGCCTGACTGCGACCGTACACAGCCTTCCTGTATAGGGCCGCACTGATTCTCGCCATCAGTTCGGTTGGCGAGAAGGGCTTGACGATGTAGTCGGCGGCTCCCAGATCGAAGGCCTCAGAAATTATTTGATCCCTACCGTATCCCGATAGGAAGATGATCGGGGCATCGGTGATCTGGGAGATACTCTTCACGATTTCGGATTCGTTGCTCCCTGCCAGCACTAGGTCAAGTAGAACGAGGCTGGGCTTATGATCGTAGATTTGGCGGATGACTTCGTCCAGATTGCCGGTCGTTATCGGGAAATAGCCCCCTCCTGAGAGCGTGTCCCGGACGTACCTTAGTATCTGCGGGTCTTCGTCGACGGCGAGAATGCGCTCTTGCTCGCTGTCCGTCTGCTCCACGCGGGCAGGAAGCTGAGGAGAGATGGCGGCTGCGACTTTCTCGTCCTCGCTCGCGACCGGAATGGTGAAGGTGACCCGCGTGCCAAGTTCCGGTCCGGCGCTCTCGGCCGATATTTCGCCTCCGTGCGCCTCCACTATCCCTTTACAGACCGCAAGATCCAGACCTGCTCTCTCAATCTGGCACCTTCCTTCGTCACCATCGGCCCAGGAGAACTTCCTGAACAAGTGAGGTAGGCGTTCGGTGGATACGCCTCGACCCTCGTCCGTGAGGGTCACCGCGACATGTGCGTCGACCTGAGAGGCAGTCACCCTGATAGTGGACTCCTCGGGCGAGTTCTTGGACGCGTTGGAGAAGAGAGTGTTCATGGCCTTCATGATTCGCTGTCTATCCGCCATCACTCGAGGTAGGTCCGGCGGAAGATCGGTGATCACATCGTTCTTTGCTTCACCGCTCAGGAATGCGTTCCTAGCCTCCAAGACTATGCCTGCCAGATCCGTAGGTTCAGAGTTGATCGAGAAGGTCCCTGCTTCAATCCGTGTTGCATCAAGAAGGTTGTTGATGAGGTCGCGAATTTGATCGGTCTGCTCATTGATGATCCGGAAGAACTGTTGCGTCTCGGCAGGGTCGAGAGGGCATGGCGAGCCAAGCACCGTAGCCGTGGAGCCTTTGATGGTGGTGAGGGGCGTCAGCAGTTCGTCGTTCACCATGCCGAGAAACTCAGCTCGCAGCCGTTCCACCTCTTGCAGCGGCGTCATGTCCTGCATGGTAACGACAACGGACACGATGTCCCCCTCGTCGGAGTAGATCGGTCTGGCATTTACGAGAGTAGTCACCGACTGACCATTGGGCAGGTAGATGACGATTTCCTCGGCACGCACCGTCTCGCCACTTCTCAATACCTGTGCAAGAGGCGACTCGGCAAGGCATATTTCGCGTCCATCCGCACGCCGGAAGGTCATCACACTGAGTAGGTGCTCAAGGGAGTCGCCTTGCCCACTAACGCCGCCGACCATTCGTTTCGTCTCCTCATTGAGTGACAGAACGTCACCTGTCTTGGCGTCCAGTACGAAAACGCCCATGGGCGAGGAGTTGAGCAGGGCTTGTAGGTCGGACTTAGCACGCTGTTCGGCCCTGTATTTGAGGGCGTTTGAGATCGCTATCGCGGCCTGAGAGGCGAACATGACGATGGTATTTTCGTCATCGAGTGTGAACTCCTGGCCATCCACCTTTTCGGTGAGATAGATGCTGCCGAAAAGCTCGCCCTTATGGCGAATCGGCATTCCCAGGAAGGTCTTCATCTGAGGGTGATTTTCAGGAAACCCCACCGAGGTTGGGTGATCGGCAATGTCACTGAGTCTTAGCGGTCTGTGGATGTCCCGCAGGTGTCCGAGGAGCCCGATCGCCTTGGGCCAACTCCCTACTCGCCGTGTCTGTTCGGAAGTGATTCCGGATGTGACGAATTCCTGTACTTGACCACTGTCGTCAAAGACCAGAAGCGCGCCGTATCGGGCGTCGGTCAGCGTGCAGGCGCCATCCACGACCGCCTGTAGGGTAGTGTTCAGGTCGAGGCTGGCGGTGATGCGAAGACTGGCATCGCTGAGCTTGGAGAGACGCTCTCGCAGTTCCTCACTCTTCTGCTTTTGTTGCCCGGCTTCTAGCATTGCTCCACCTGCTAACCCGAACCTTGCGGGGGCAATCCCGCCTTGCGTCCTTCTCGCCGTGACTCTGCGTCACTTGGGCCCTTGACGAACGTAGTCGAACACCCGCCCATGAGGGTTATGCCCCTGCCTTCGTCCTACCCGCCCGAAGAACTATCCCGTAGGCCAAGCCTAGCACCGGAATGACCGCGAATACTAGGGGACGTGCCACTTTAAAGCCCGGTGGCGTCCTTGTAGATGGCCAGGAACTCGCTCACGTCCCCGGCAACGCTTGCACACAGCAGCAGCCCCCGCCGGATGCACGAGCAACAATAGCGCTCGCTCCCAGATGCTGTGGCCTTCGGCCAGCCCTTCGGTGAGCCCGCCGAAAGCGGCGAACAGAAGATGGACGATGGCCAGCGCGAGAATGATGTACCCGGCAAACCTCATTTCGGCTGTCTCCCGGTCTGAGACTGCATATCATAAACAGATTATAGGATAGGGTGTCAAGAGTCCCGGCAGCCGGGGAGAGGGCAATCGCATTTGGAGTTGGCAGACACACTGTAAATCGTCACTACGGCGAAGGCCGGAGTTCAGAGGGGTGGGTTGGGAGACTCTCCCAAGGCTGACTCTGAGTGAAATGCGATTGCCTGGCCCACTCCACCGTCCGTGCACATCCGCCCGAATTAGGGTACGCTTTGAGGTCGAAACCATAGCGGCTATAGGAGTGTGCCGATGTCCGATGTCGGTGAATTCAACCTTGAGACCCTGTTCTCATCCCGCGTCCCGGAACCCGCGCAGGCGCGCGTCATCAACCGCGCGAAGTACGACTTCGCAATCGCCTATCCCGATCCAGATACGGTCCCGACCGAGGCGCTCGCCGAGTGCGTCAGGGACGCCGTCGCAGAGGAGGGTCGCGACCTCGCCATCTATCCCCACGACCACGGCTACCCGCCCCTTCGCGAGTACGTCGCCAGCAAGCTGGCGCGCGACCGCGGCATCGAGGTGGAGGCCGACGACATCCTTCTCGCCGACGGCTCCAGCCAGCCGAACCACATCCTCATCGAGGCCCTGATCGACCCGGGCGATGTGGTCTTCACCGAGTGCTTCGTGTACAGCGGGACCCTGCGGCAGCTCCAACGCTTCCGGGCGGACGTTCGCGGCATTGACTGCGACGACGACGGGATGCTGCCCGACGCCCTTGAGTCCGCCATCATCCAGACGAGGGACGAAGGGAGCCGTCCGAAGCTCATATACACCATCCCAACCTTCCAGAACCCGCAGGGGTGGACGATGTCCCTAGAGCGACGACAGGCCATGCTCGATGTCGCCCGCAGGCAGGGCGTTGCCATCGTCGAGGACGACTGCTACGTCGACCTTCGCATTGAAGGCGAGAACGTGCCGTCAATCGCGTCCCTCGACGGGGACGGCATCGTCAGCTACGTCGGCTCGTTCTCCAAGATCACCGGCCCCGGCATGAGGATCGGCTACGTCGCGGCCTCCGACGAGATGATGCAGCGGCTCAGGCCCATCAAGAGCGGCGGTGGCGTGAACCAGTTCGCCTCGTGGGCCATCCACCGGTTCGCCGAGCGACACCTCGACGACCACATTCGCAAGATCAACGGCGTCCAGCGCGTGAAGCGCGACGCCATGCTCTCCGCCCTCGGCGAGAACTTCGGCTCCGAGGCCGCGTGGAGCAGGCCCGACGGCGGCCTCTTCGTGTGGCTTGAACTGCCCGAAGGCGCAGACCTCGTCGACGCACAGGACGCCGCGTGGGAGGCCGGTGTCGGCTACCAGGCGGGCCCGATCTTCTGCCCCGACGGGGTATCAGCGAGGAACTACGCCCGCCTCTGCTACGGGTACAACACCCCCGACGAGATTCGCGAGGGCATCGCGCGACTGGCCGACGTCCTCACCCGTGAAGGCCACCTGCCCACATAGCTAGCATGAAGATCCTCGGCATCGAGACATCCTGCGACGAGACGGCCGCCGCCGTCATCGAGAACGGGCGAACCATCCACTCCAACGTCGTCGCGTCCCAGGTCGAGATGCACGCCGAGTACGGCGGCATCGTTCCGGAGATCGCCTCGCGCCAGCACATGCTCACGTTCAACGCCGTGGTGAGGGAGGCCCTGGAGCAGGCGTCCATCGAGTTGCGCGACCTCGACGGGATCGCCGTCACCTACGGCCCCGGTCTTGCGGGCGCCCTCCTCGTCGGCGTGAACGCGGCAAAGGGCCTCGCCCTGGCAGAGGAGACCCCGCTGGTGGGCATCAACCACCTCGAAGGGCACATCTACGCCGCGTGGCTGGAGGACATCCAAGATCCCGCGACCGATCCGGGATTCCCCCTGCTCTGCCTCATCGCGTCGGGAGGACACACCGACCTCGTGCTCATGCGCGATCATCGCCGCTACGAGCTGGTGGGCCAAACTCGCGATGACGCCGCAGGGGAGGCCTTCGACAAGGCCGCTCGCGTGCTCGGACTTGGATTCCCCGGCGGCCCCGCTATCCAGAAGATGGCCGAGCATCCACACGGAGCCGAGAAGCGGTTCCCCCGACCCAACGTCAAGAACTCCCTCGACTTCAGCTTCAGCGGACTCAAGACGGCAATGCTCCACCGAGCCCAGGAAAAGGGATGGTACCCACCCGGCGAAGAGGAGATCGACGAGTTTGAGCTTGCCGGAGTGGCCGCAGCATTCCAGGAGGCCGTCGTCGACAGCATCGTCACCCGCTGCGTGGCCGCCGCAAAGACCTACCGGGTAGCCGGGATCGTGCTCGGAGGCGGTGTCGCCGCCAACAGCCTCCTCCGCAAGGAGGCCGTGGCCCGCTCACCCGTGCCCGTCATCGTTCCGCGCCCCGGCCTCTGCACCGACAACGGCGCAATGATCGGGGCCGCCGCCTGGCACCACCTCCGCGACACCCCCCAATACCGCTGGGACCTCGATGTCGTCCCCACTCTCCGGCTGGGGTAGGGACACGACGGCCAAAATACCTATCCGCAACGGGAACCCTTGCACACCCGTTATTCCGGCGGCGGCCGGAATCCAGACGCCTCTATAATAGCGGCAAATGCTCCAGCTCCTTGCGAAGGTCTCCCTATTCCCTCTGAAGCTGTTCGGCAAGCTGGTGGCTTGGCGTCGGAAGAAGTCCCGATCGGCGTGGTGCGTTGCGTGGCGTGAACCGGCACGGCCTCTCAGGTTCCTCTACCTTGTCCTCGGACTCTTCATCGCCAACGCCTTGGTCCCGGTCGCCTTCAGCCAGTTGGGCACGATAGGTGGTTTCCCCTACCTGTTCGCAGTGCTGCTGGCGATTTCCAGCGCCACATTCTTCAGGACGGTCAAGGTGCGCCGGGTCACGTACGTTCCCCTCGGACTGACCGCCCCATTCCTCGTACTGGTAGGCGTGGCCGGCTTCCTAGCCGTCAGGCCCCTACTTGGCGATGCGAAGAACGCGGCATTGGTCGAGGACTTTATAGGTGCGGCCATCATTCTGGGCGTCTTCGCCCTCATGGCACTGTGGTTCAGACGACTACAGAGCGGGAGTCTCTATTGACCCTGCTCTGAAGGGGCGGCTCTACCCGGGCGCGAAGAACGTCGCGCGAGAATCAGGGTCATCGTCGTCCTCGACCGAACGGGGATATCGCGCCTTTGTCTCGAACAATCGGTTAGTGAACGCATAGACCAGCTCAGGAGATACCGACCGGTGGACGTTCATCGACATCTGTGACCCACCGGCGCTGACGGCCATTTGAAAGAGCGGGGGAGTGTTGATGCGGTCCCAAACGAGGTACGCGCCCATGAGGAGAAGCACTCCCGCGGCGACCACGTTCAGCACCGGACGGTCCCAGATACTCCAGAGCAGTATCGCCGCGATGATCGAGAGGACGCCCCAGACGTAGCCGCCGACCCCACCGGTCCGCTCCGTGCCGACCCGCACGGAGATGATGTCCGCCAGCCAAATGAACACCGCTTCGCGGGCGCGTCCGTCATCGGCAAGATGGATTAGCCGGCGGTCGGTCAGCACCAGCATATCGGTCGCTGACCCGCGCCTCCGCTTCGGATCATCGGAAAGGCTCAGCGTCGTCTCGGCCCGCTCTCCGTCCAGAAGATCCACGTCCGCAAACGCCGTCTGCCCCAAGTCGATCTGTTCGCTAAGAACGGCCATGCCTCTACTGAAGTTTCAGTATCGTCCGCCACTCGATGGTACCACGCCCCCGCCCGATCTCCAACCCGCACCCCCCCCCCGCACAGCAGCACGCGCCCTCCGTGGTCAGTGCTCCCGAACGACCCATCCCTTGCCGACGCCCGAGCAACGGCCATATCATACGCCCACCCTGCCGAGGAGACTCATCCCGCCCGATGGCACGCAAGCAGATCGCCGCGATCGTCACCACGTTCTTCCCCGGCTCCCACGCCGACCTGCTGGTCTCCCGGTTCGTCAACGGGTTCCCGACACCGTCGGGCGTCATTGAGTCGCAGGTGGATATCGTCTCGATGTACATGGACCAGCTCCACCCACTGGATGTTGGCGTCGAGCTTGCCCGCGAGCACGGGATCGAGTTGTTCCCCAGCATTCGATCGGCCCTGACTCTACGACAGCCCATGCGTGGACACTGGCCGACCGCGCCGGGATGGGAGATCGGCGAGCTCGCCGTCGACGGCGTCATCATCATCGCGGAGCACGGGGACTACTCCCCCAACGAGCGAGGACGGCAGATGTACCCCCGCCGCCACTTCTTCGAGCAGGTCTGCGGGATGATCGGCTTGTCAGGTAAAACCATACCCGTGTTCAGCGACAAGCACCTCGCGTACTCGTGGGACGACGCTCGCTGGATGTACGACCGCGCCGCCGAGCTCGGCATCCCCTTCATGGCCGGGTCGTCCCTGCCGGTCACCGGGCGCACGCCGTGGTTCGAGCACAAGATCGGCGCAGAGATCGACGACGCGCTGGTATTGGGCCACTTCAACCCTTATCCGAACGGACTCGACTCCTACGGCTTCCACGGGTTGGAGGCCCTCCAGTGCATGGTCGAGCGCCGACGCGGCGGCGAGACGGGAATCGCGGCCGTCCAGTGCCTTGAGGGACGGGCGGTCTGGGAGGCAGCGGAGCAGGGCCTGTGGCCGAGAGACCTGGCCGCCGAGGCGGAGTCGCGCATCGAGGAAGTCGAGCCGGGCCGGATGGAGGACAACTGCGTCAGCCCCGCCCTGTTCCAACTGGAGTACGCCGACGGCCTGCACGCCACGACCCTGATGCTCGACCGGCACGTGCGCGGCTTCGCTTACGCCGCCCGTGTGAACGGCGAGACCGTCAGCACCGGCTTCCACACCGGCGACACGACCATTCACGAGTCCTTCGGCGCACAGGGCCTCTCCGTCCAGGAGATGTTCCTGACGGGACAGCCGCAATACCCCGTCGAGCGCAGCCTGCTGACAACAGGCGCGCACGCCGCCCTCATGGACTCCCGCTATCTCGGAGGCGTTCGCATCGAGACGCCCTGGCTGAATTTTTCATATACGCCACCTGCTGAGTGACTGTCTTCGGAGTCCCACACTCGCGGGTCATTGTTCGGCGTCGCGGCGCATCTCGCCCGTCGTGATCTCGAACGGCAGGTCCCTGTCCTCGTAGCGGGCGAGGATGAACAGCAGATCGGAGAGCCGGTTGACGTACCTCAGGACGTTGTCGTTCTTGGGCGGCTCCGTCTCAGAAAGAGCGACGATGCGGCGCTCCGCGTCCCGCGTGAGCGTGCGCGCCAGGTCGATGGCCCCCGACGCCGCTGACGCACCGGGAACGATGAAGCGCGGCGGCAGGTCGACCTCGTCGTCGAGGGCGTCGATATACCGCTCCAACCGCTCGACCATCCCCTCCGTAACCGGCGAGAAGTTCCCAATCAGCAGCTCGTAGTGCGCGGGGTCGACGGCCATCTCGGTCGCCGCGGTGAACATGTCGTGCTGGCACCGGAGCAGGATGTCCTTGACCCGCTCGTCGGACGACAGCGCCCGCGCCATCCCCATGGCCGATATGGCCGTGTCGATGGCCCCATATGCCTCCGTCCGCGGCCCCGCCTTCGACGCCCGCCCTCCGAACAGCAGCCCCGTCGTCCCGTCGTCGCCGCTCCTCGTGTACAGCTTCATTTTCGCCCGTCCCTTCGTGGTAGGCCGTAGTGTACACGTGTGCGGATGGCAAAGGTACAAATCGCCCGGCAGGGCGGCAATTGCCGTTGCCAAGTCGAGCGCCCCTTGTGGTATATACTGTCCCCGACCACTATCCGGGAGGCCTCTCCAAGCACCATGATCTACGACGGGCACGCCTACATATTCCCCGACATGCGCGGCGACGGCGGGTTCGACGACCGGCGCGAGTTTCAGCAGCATCTGCAGCTTGCCATCGCGACCCACTTCATGCCGGTGTGGCGGACGCGAGACCGGGCCGTTGGGGACAACAGCGGCCTGCTGGACGAGTCCATGCCGCGTGGATTCGACGCGCTGAGGGACGCCGACTTTCGGGCCACGCAGTTCGGCCGATTCGAGTGGACGGTCGACGGCGAGGACTACTTCAAGCAGTACATGCCCCCCTCGGTGGTGGACATGGAGTTCACTGCCGACGACCTGGTCGCCGAGATGGACTATGCCGAGGTCGACCGGGCCCTCCTGCATCGCACGCCGTATCTGGGCATCGGCAACGACCTCGTCGCCGACGCCGTGCGGGCATATCCCGACCGGATACGGGCCCTCGCACACGTGCCCGAGTGGAAGATCGCGCCTGACCCCGACTGGGCCATAGCCGAGCTCGACCACGCCATCAACGACCTGGGACTGCACGGCCTCCAACTGCTGCCCGACCACATGGCCCTCTACGGCCAGTCGACCGCGTGGGACGCCGAGGCGCTCACGCCGGTGTGGGACCACTTCGCCACGCTCGGCGTACCCCTCTTCGTGACGCCGGGCTACACGTCATTGGCGCGCACCGGCAGCGGCGCCGGCATGGACTTGAGTGAGTTCGAGACCGTGAGCCGTTTCATGGAGCGGTACCCCGACGTACAGGTTGTGTTGACGCACGGCCTGAGCTGGCGCTCATTCGCGGACGAGAACGGCATCGACGTCCCGGACGCCGTCTACGACGCGCTGCCCATCGATAATCCGAACTTCCACGTCCAGCTCCTCTTCGCCATCTTCTTCGGAGGGATGTATGACTACCCCATGTCGCAGATCAGGCCCGCGCTGGAGAAGGTCGTCGAGCGTCTGGGAGCCGACCGGCTCATGTGGGGGACGGACATCCCGATGGTGATGCGCTTCCAGACGTACCGTCAGAGCCTCGACTCGCTCCGCCTCAACCTCGATTTCCTCGACCAAGCGGATATCAACCTAATCTGCGGAGGAAACACGGCGCGGCTCATGGGCGTGGGATAGCGAGTAAACTCGCTTCAGTACAGCGCAGGGAGGAACACGTGATCAGACACATATCAGCGATTGCCGAGGTGGTGGACGATGTCGATGCCGCCGTGGAATTCTATCGCGACGTGCTGGGCCTGACCGTTGACCACCAGCCCGGCGGCGGGTACGCGACGGTCGAGATATCCGGGGCGCTCCACTTCAGTGTCTGGTCACGACGCGCCGCGGCTGAGGCCACCTATGAGGACAAGGACGCCGCCGACCGTATCCCACTCGGCTTCTCCGTGGAGTTTGAAGTGGACTCGGTAACCGCCGCCACGGACACCATCGGCGAGCGCGGCTGGCAGATCGTTCAGCCGCCGAAGAAGGAGTCTTGGGGCCAAGCCACGAGCCGCTTCATGCTTCCCAGCGGGATGCTCGGCGGCTTCTCGAAAACGCCGTGGGCCCGCCGCATCACTCAGGATTTGAAGGCGACATCCCAATAGTCGATTCAAGTTTGCTGCGATTGGTCTGGCAGTCAAAGTAAACTAAGGAGGCATCCTATGCTGTACCAAGTGCGTCCGCTACAGTTGAGCTTGGAGTTTGAGTCGCGGGCCTACAAGCTAGGCGAGACGATCGAAGTTGTAGTAGAGATGCGGCCCAGCACCAACATTCAGGTAAGGGGCGGCCGTGTCGATTTGGTCTGCGAAGAGCGCTACAACCAGAGGGGAGTTTCTTTCATACCCGACACCTACGCGGGCATGACTCCCTCTGGCAAAACGAGCCACGTAGCGCAAGAACGCAAGGAGCGATTCGTGCACAGTACCGTCCGGTTCATAGAGGATGCCCGACTCTCCGGCGGAGCCACGACGAGCCGGAGAGCAACCCTGCTTGTGGGAACCGCCCCACCACCCCATCTTAAAGAAGCCATAGCTCTGCAACGTGATGCCAGCAGTTCATGGACGTTCACGTGGACTCTGGTCGCTTCCGTCGATGTCGTACGGGGCCGGAACCCCCAAGTCGAACGTGACGTTGTCGTCACGCTGCCAAAATAGACTCCTTGGGAATCCCCCGACATCTATTGAAGCCGAAGCCGGAACCGAATGGCGGGAGAATCGCCGCGCCGAGGCGTGGTGATATAATGCGGTCACCACTAACGGGGGAGCGGAGCCATGATGAGGCGCGCCCAAATACGACTGGACGAGGCGACGTACGCTCTAGCGAGACAAAGGGCATCCGCCGAAGGCATTTCGTTCGCGGCCTTCGTCCGTAAGGCTCTTGAGCAACAACTCGCGCCGGAAGATCTGAAACGGTCTCGCCTAGGGGACTTCACCTTCATCGGGTCAGGCAGGTCGAAGCCCAGCGACCCTCGCCCCTTGTCTGAGCGTCACGACGAAGCTCTTGCCGAAGACTTCCTCTCTTGATCTTCTTCGACACGTCCGCGGCGGTCGCCCTGGCCGATGTAGAAGACATCCATCATGCTCGTGCCATTCGCGCAATGGAAGAAATCACGAGCGAAGGTCTGCCACTACTTACCCACAACTATGTTCTCGTGGAATCGGCGGCAGTGCTGCAGAGAAGGTTGGGGCTGACGAGCGCACTCTCTTTCTTTGCCGAATCGAAGACGTTCCTCGTTCACTGGATCACCCAGGAAGACCACACCGAGGCGGTTGACCTCTTGGAACAGCGCGGCAAGCGGAATCTCAGCCTCGTGGACTGCATGAGCTTCGTCGTCATGAAGCAACACAGCGTCACAACGGCGCTTGTATAGGACTCCGACTTTCAGGCCGAGGGCTTCGGCATGTGGAGGCCGGGCGAGCGCTAACCCTCCGCGATGGTGACCCCCGCCATGTCCTCGATGAAGTTGGCGATGGCGGCGTGGTCCATTTCGCCCTTGCCCTGGTTCATGAGTGAGCCGAGCATTTGCTGCACGAGGGCCGTCACCGGAAGCGGCACACCAAGCTCCTTGCCCGTGATGAGCGCGTTGTTGAGGTCCTTCTGGTGGAGCTTGATGCGGAAGCCGGGGTTGAAGTCCCCAGCGATCATCATCGAGCCCTTGGCGTCGAGCACTGTGCTGCCGGCGAGGCCGCCCTTGATGGCCTCGTAGACGACGTTCGGGTCGAGTCCGGCCTTCCTCGCCAGGACGAGCGCCTCGCTGACGGCCTCGACATTGATGGCGACGATGATCTGGTTCGCCAGCTTGGTCGTGTTGCCCGCGCCGTAGCCGCCGCAGAGCACCACGCTGCCGCCCAACACGTCCAGCAGGCCCGTGTACCTACCGAACACTTCCTGGCTGCCGCCGACCATGATTGCGAGCGTGCCGTCGATGGCCTTCGGCTCCCCGCCGCTCACCGGCGCGTCGAGGAATACTACTCCCGCCGCGTCGCAGGCCGCACCGATCTTCTGAGACGTGCCCGGCGCGATGGAGCTCATGTCGATGATGCCGTTGCCCTTGGATGTCCCTTCGAGGACGCCGTCGGGCCCGAGTATGGCCGCCTCGGACTGCGGGGAGTCGGGCACCATCGTGATCGTGACCGACGAGGCCTCAGCCGCCTCGCGTGCGGACGAAGCTCCGGCCGCCCCCTCCGTCACCATTTCCTCCATGGCGCTCCCCACCACGTCGTAGACGGTCAGCGAGTACCCCGCGGCCATGAGGTTCCTTACCATCGGCTTGCCCATGATCCCTAGGCCGACGAATCCTAAGCTCTTGTCACCCATTGCTGAAAGCTCCTTTCGATGTCGCGGACGTTGCGCGAGGCGGCGCGGGTATGAAAAACTGGACTTAACTCGTCAGCCGCTTCGCAGACTATGTTGCATTATAGAGAACCGAGCAAGAGCGTCAAGCGCTCGATAACAGGAATGGCCCTTGCCATCGCGTCCCTACTTGCGCTCGTCGCCTGCTCATCGGACGACGGAGACGAGGTCGACCGCCGCTTGGCCGAGAGCTTCCTGCGCAACAGCCCGACGTTCCGGTTCGACGGACTTCCCGAAAGTGTAGGGTTGATAGACCGTGCGGACGGGGACTGCGAGACGTGCGTGGCATACACGTTCGCCTTTGGAAGCTCACATCCAGGTTACGGCGACAGGACCGACCTCCCCCTTGTCGCCGTCGTCACGCCCCACGAGGCGATCATAACAATCGAGAACGGTCTCATTGCCTCCGCGCGAATGGACAGTATCTGGGACGTGATTGCGCAGCGCCCAATCGCCCGGACAGCTTCAGCGGAAGACGGGTCGAGCGCCCCTGTCACCGCACTCCTCGACTCCCCATTCGAGCTGCACATCGGTCAAGAGGCCGTATTCGACGACGAGGGCCTCACGATCACCTTCGTCGACGTATCAGAGGACTCGCGCTGTCCCGCGGCGACCAACTGCATCGTCTCAGGCCTTGCGAAGGTACGCCTCGACGTGGTCGCCGGGGAACGGCCCCTCGGTATGCACGAGTTCGTCCTTGATCAGCGCACGATCGGGGGTACCGCAAGAGGCATCGGGCAGTACGTATTCTCAATGCGTGAATTGAACCCCTACCCCGGCACCGACACCGCCCCCTACGCGGCCATCTTCGTGGTGAGCAAGGTCGTGGCGGCGTAGACTTCGATCGGCTGCGCTGAATACAGCCTGTTGCGAGTCCAAAAGTGTCCCCTCCTCCTAGACGACTACCCTCTAACGACCTCACGTCCGCGCTCAGCGCTCACCTCGTTGCGACGTCGGAACGCTATGGGTTGAATCCCAAATCCCTTCGACTCGAACCGTTTTCCTACAGTGCGGTCGAGGCGACTCGCTCGTTCACAGCTAGAGACCGCGACCTTGCCGTCCCGTAAAGCTGTGGCACACCGAGCGACAGAACGTTAGAGACCGATGGCTTGCCGTTCACGACATACTGGAGTCGCGCCACAATGCGCCGCGCGTGATTGGCACCGTTGATCTGCCAGATGTCCACGCGACGGGTCTCATATTCGAGCACATCAAGGGAGTGCATCCGACCAGTCGAGCAGCTACGGACCGGCTGCTGTGCTCGGCTCGCCGTCTCCATGCAGATGAAGAGCTTGCCACGAAACTCGGCTTCTCAAAGGAACCAATTACGGTTGGCGAGTACTTTGAGGACTTGCATATTCGAATGTTGGACAAGGACATCAGCATGATTCGAGCCGCGTCGCCGAATTCGATAGTGGATGATCCTCTCCTAGCATGGATGGAGCATGAGACACGCGAGCTAAGCCGGACAGGGACAGTGAAGAGCTCAACGGCTTTCGAGGTAGAAGCCCGATGGCCGACGCACGGCGACCTCTACGAGGGCAACTCGCTACTAACGGACGACGGAGTCTTGTACGTATTCGACTGGGACGACCTCGCGCTAGGTGACCCGGTCGCGGACTACATCATCGTCCTTCGTCACCCCGCCCGGCGCGACCCGGGCTTCGACTGGCGCAGCCACGGTGTTGAACCCACCGACGACGGATTCAGCGAGCGTATGCGTTTCTACGCCCGTGCGGCCCTGCTGTACGTAGTTGTCGACGGGTTGGCGGAGCACCTGGGCCTCGACGCGTCGAACCCGTTGCTGTCGGCAACGAGCCGGGAAAAGCGCGAGGCGTTCGAGAAGGGCCTTGCACTCTACCGTGAACGCTACAGCTAGCGATTCGCTTGCTATGGCTTCAGACGGTACGCCTCCGGCGGAGTTGCCGACGGAAGGTCACGGGCCGTACCGCGAGCGTCGTGGAGCACCGTGGGCCGATATGTTTTACTCGCCACCCTAGGCGGCATGGGCAGACTGTCGTAGGTGATCGCCGACGGTCTTAGGAAGGGCTCCGCGTAGGCGCAGCCGGCGATCATTCCCCAGCGCCCGTCGCGTGCCTCGACTATCCAGCGAGCCGTCTCTCCTTGGTAGCCCTGGCTGACCAGCTGGTCGATCGCCGCGATCTTCCGATGTATTACCGGGGTCGTGTCCACCCATACGTCGGGTACAAGCCCTTGCGCCAATTGGTCGTTCGAGTTGAGTTCCCTGCCGGCTGAGACCGAAAAGAAGACCTGCTTAACGCCGTGATAGGCGTCTACGCCGTCGAACTCGCGCACGCGGTTGCTCACCACCTCCAGGGCCTTCATCACGATGCGGCCGGTCATGGGATGGTCGTTGAATGTCGCCCCTTCATCTTTCGGATACCGAGTTATGATGATGTCCGGCTCGACCTTCCGGATAATGTCCGCCAGCTCGTGCACCTTGTCGAGATCGAAGTAGATCTCGTGGTCCGTCCAACCAAGCTGGACCAGCTCGTCCACCCCCACCGCCTCCGCGATCCTCTCCGTTTCCCGCGCCTTGAACTTCCTGTAGTCATCGAGCGTCATCGTGGCAAGGTCGGGGTCCCTCTCGCTCTCGGGCTTCGCTCTCTCGTCCGCCAGCCACTGCATATGGTGCCGCTCTCCGTAGGTGACAACCACACTGGTGACCTTGTCGCCTCTCTCCGCGTGCAGCGCCAGTGTGCCGGATCCATCCGTTGCGCTGTCGGCCGGATGAGCATAAAAGGCGAGTATCTTGAACTTGTCCATGCGTGGCCTCCCGTCTTGAAGGTGGTCCCATTCTACAGAGCCTTCAGTGGTGTTCATAGAGGCCGTTCTTGCAACAACGAGGCTCGGCCGTAACGCCGCCGACTCGTTGCCTATCAACTCAATTCCCTAGCCGAGGCGGTTTTGTCGGCTAGGGTGGCGGCGTCACCTATGGAATCAACCGATGAGTCGGTCGACGATAGCGAAGTAGAAGTCGATACTCTCCGTGCCGGCAAGGAGGGCGAGGACACCCCCCGCAGACAGGAAGGGGCCGAAGGGCATGGCGTCCTTGCGACTGCGCCCTCCCACCGCGAGGAGACCGACGGCAACCACACCGCCGACAACGACGGCCGTCCAGAGGGCCACCACGATGCCGGGGTAGCCCACCAGCAGGCCCAACATGCCGGCCATTTTCACGTCGCCCGCTCCCATGCCCGACGGATAGACGGCCTTCACCACGAGGAACACCAAGAACGCCCCCGCACCTGCCGCCAGGGAGTTGGCGAGCGAAGCGAGGTGGGCCTGCTCGAAGACGAGGGCGCGGTCGATGCCCAACTCCGGCCAGAGCGGGGCGAGTACAGCCAACACAACCACAGCGGGAACGACGAGGCGGTTCGGGATGAGCCGGTGTTCCAGATCGACAACCGCAATGGCCACGAGCAACCCGCCTCCGGCCCCCGCTACGATGACCGGCACTCCCCAACCGAGCTTCAGGTAAAGTGCCGCGAAGAGCGCCCCCATGACGACCTCAACCGCGATGACCCGTGCCGGTATCCTCTCGGCACAGTCCCGGCACCTGCCGCGGAGCCACACGTAGCTCAGGACGGGCACGAGGTCGCGGAAAGGGATGCGACGCCCACATCCTTGGCAGTGCGACCGAGGCGAGAGGACCGACTTCCCTGCCGGAAGCCGGTCCGCCACTACGTTCAGGAAGCTGCCGACGGAGGCCCCTATACCAAAGGCGAGCAGTCCGAATATCGTCTCAATCACGGGAGTATGCCGTGTGCCGCGTGGGGATAGCCTGATGTTAGCGTGTCATGCGCGCCGCGTGACACGCCCCCTGCCCAATCCGCCCATATCACCCCTTCCCGTAGGGTACGTGCATGCAAACCTTCATCGTCCATACGTCGGAAAGTTCGTCCTCTCGAACGATCTCCAGGGCCTCGATGCGGGTCGTGCCCGTGTCGCCGGCAAGGCCAATGAGTCCGAATTGGGCCTCCCTACTGCCCTTGGTCTTGAATGCATAGGTGACCGTGGGAAGCTGCAATTCGCCGGTGGGCTCCTCACTCTGAATTCTCTCGCAAGTCTCCGAGATTCGCCGAATATTTGACGCGTCTTCGTCAATGAAAGTGAGCGTCTCTTCGTCGGTTATGACCGTCACTGTGTCGGCGGTCAGAAAGTCGACGATTTCGAGGCCCTTCACCACTGCGTATTCGACGACTCGATCGCCGAGGCGCTTGGCGTCCCGGGAAGTCGTAAGGGAGGCGATCGACGCTAGCTGGCGATCGGCCTCAAGCTGGTCCTTCTTCTCGTCCAACTCCTGTCGCTTTTTCGTTAGCTCGCGCGTTTCGGCGGCGGTCAGAGACTTTTGTGTTTCCAGCTCGGCAAGCGTGGCCCCGCGCTGCGCGTCAAGATCTTCCGCATCGTCATGCGAGCCGGACGCGGACACGAAGAGGAACGCTATGCCAACCAGCCCCGCCAAGACGAGTGCTGTGAGGGCGGTGCCTCGGTGGAGGTATGGCTTGATTCGGTAGAGCATTTCGTGGGACGAGTATTACACGGAGAGTCTTACTTGAGATTCACAACGGCCTCTAACAGAGTCCTGTCTTCAGAAGTTAGCGAAGTGTTCCAACTGGCAAGATCAAGAAAGTCGTCCACATCCTCCATGTAGTCGAGGAAGATGCCGACTGTGTGGGCCCCGGAGGCCGTAGCGGACAGGTTAATCTGGGCAGGAGAACCGACCATGGCGGGCGGGTTCGCCCCTAGGCTGTATATACGAAAGTCGGGACTGTTTGCCTGAAGCAGGGCCTGGAGAGCGGCGGCCCACTCGGGACGCCTCTGGGTAAGCCGGTTGTAGATTTCGATGGCGTCGGCGCTCTGTTGCTCGACCTGCTTGATCTCCTCACCGATGTCCGCGATCTTTTCGGTTACGTCATCCGTCGCCGCGCGCTCCTGCTGAAGCGCGCGCTGAACGGTGTCAAGCCAGTCGTTCGCGGCGAGCGCCTCGGCCTGCGCGTCCTGGAGCCGACCGTAGAACGTCAATACGACCAAGGCCTCGATAAACAGGATGACCACAAGAAGCGCGGTCACGGTTGAGAACGGAAAGAGCCGTCGCTCCGGAGCAAAATTGATCTTGGGTGTGTTCCGCCAGCCGAACTCCTGTAGGGCCGGGCCGACGGCGGTCTGTGGAAGAGTCTGAGAGTCGTCTCTCATCGGACGGACCCCAGCGCCGAATAGATCCCTGAAATGATAGCCACGGCGACGAAGCCTACCATACCGGCCACGAATAGGATGATCGCGGGCTGGATCAACTCGGTAATTCCCCCTGCGGCGCGCTTGGTCACGTCCTCGTAGTACTCCGCCAAGCCAGACATTGTATCGGCCAGCCTGCCCCGAGTCTCGCCCGTAATGATCGCCTGCGAGACGATGGACGGAAAACCGCCCTCTTCTCCGAAGGCCTCGCCGAGCTTGGTCCCTTCCGTGGCGCGGTCGATAACCCTCCCAAGCCTCCTGCGGTAGTAGGCATTCGCCATGCCCCGCTGCGTCAGCCGGAGCCCTTCGACGGGAGACATCCCTGCCTTCAGGAGAGCCGACAGTATGGACGTGAGCGCGAACATGTTGTTGGCTACGATGACCCTGCCGATCACCGGCACGCGAAGCAGCACCGTATCCATCGCGGCCCGGCCTATCTCGGTTCGCAACGCCACGAGGAGCAGCACGGCGAATACCGCCAGCCCGACCAAGATCGGGGTGCCGTATTCGCCGAAGAAGCTCGACACACCTATGAGCACGCGGGTTGAGGTCGGGAGGTCACTCCCAACCTCGGACAGTAGCCCCGAGAGCGAGGGGAGCGAGTACGTCACCAGCAGGACCGCCGCCACGAGCGCGACGAGCAGGGTGAACGCGGGGTACATGGCTGCGTCGCGTACACGGTCGGTCACCGCCTTCCTCCGCTGGAGGGTTTCGGCCACTTGGTTGAGCACGGACGGGAGTCCGCCCGTAGCCTCTCCCACCCTGAGCATACGCACGTAGAAGTCGGGGAATATGTGCGACTGCTCGGCGAGGGCATCGGACAGCTTCTTGCCCGCATCGACGGCGCCGATGATCTCCACTAGAGCGTACCGGAGCCCCGTGTTTGACACCTGGTCGCGCTGCGCCATGAGGCAGCGCATGAGGGGGATGCCGGAGCTCAGGAGCGCCGAGAGCTGGCGCGTAAAGTCGATGATGTCCCGCGACGACGGGTTGAATATCGTTGGGAACATGCGCGCCGGGTTGAAACCACTACGCGCGGGACGGAGGCGATAGGGAATGAGGTCTTCCTGCTCCAGAATATCGTAGGCGGCTTCCTCCGAGTCGGTGTGGAGGACGCCGACGACTTTCTCACCCAGTCTCGTATATGCCTCATACTTGATCGACATGGGATTCGCGTTACGTACTGCCTATTGAGTGCCGGAAGCGGTGCGGCGGGGAGTTATTCAAAGAAGAACACCCTACTGAGCACCTCGTTGACGGTCGTGACCCCGGCCTTTACCTTGGTCATCCCCGTGCGCCGGAGGGGCGAGACCCCTTCGGACATCGCCTGCCGCCGAATGTCGTGCCCGCTGGCTCCCGAAGCGACGAGCTTTCGCGTCGCCTCGCTTACCGGCAATACCTCGAAGACCCCCGTCCTGCCGAGGAATCCGGTGAATCCGCAGAAGTTGCAGCCCCTCCCACTGGCGAATATCGTCTCTTCCTCGGCCGTCTCAACGAAGTACGCCTGGCGCTCGGCCGGTTCGACCTCCTTCCGGACCTTGCAGTGCGTGCATACCTTCCGCACGAGACGCTGCGCGGCTACGCCCACCACGGCCGTTGCCGCCAGGTACGGCTCGATGCCGATATCGATCAGGCGGACGAATGCCGAAGCGGCGTCGTTGCTGTGGATCGACGCTAGAACGAGTTGGCCGGTCAGGGCGGCGTCTACGGCGGTCTTAGCAGTCTCAACGTCGCGTATCTCACCCACGAGAATGACGTCGGGGTCGAGTCGCATAATCGCCTTGAGCCCGGTCGGAAAGTCGATCCCGGCCTGCCGGTTGACTTCGATCTGGTGCAAGTCCTCGACTCGATACTCAATAGGGTCCTCGATGGTGAGGATGTTCCCTCGGTCGTGAATCAGCTCCGTGACGGACGAGTACAGGGTGGTCGTCTTGCCGGAACCGGTCGGCCCGGACACCAACAGCATACCGAACGGGAGACCGAGGAGTTGCCGCCACATGGCCAATGCCTCAGGCTCCAGTCCCAGGTGCTCCATCTTGAGGATGCCTTCAGAGCGGTCGAGGATGCGGACGACCATCATCTCTCCCCACGTGATGCCGATGGACGAGACGCGAAAGTCGACGGTCTTCTCGTTGAACTGAAGATTGAAGCTGCCGTCCTGGGGACGGCGTGTCTCGGTGATATCCATATCTGCGAGGACCTTGATCCGCGCCAGCATCGAATCGTGCAGGCCGATGGGTATCTCGGCAACCTCCTGCAGCACTCCGTCCAGACGGAAGAGTATCCTGCTCGAGTCGGACGTGGCCACGAAATGGACGTCCGAGGCGCCTCGCTTGATGGCCTGCAGGGTGACCATCTCGACGGCCTGAATCGCCGGAAGCTGCGAGACATCCTGTCCGAGAATTCCCGTCGCGCCGGGACGCTGGGGGACTGCCCCGATGTCCAACTCTTCCTGTCCGTCCGACGTGTCGGGAGCTTCCGTCCGGCGCGCGGGAAGAGAAGCGTATGTCCGGGCTATGAGCTCGTCGATATCCCCGCCCAGTGCGAGGACGAATTTGGCCTGCCGTCCCGTCAGGGTGGCGATCTGCGAGGCAAGCTGAAAGTCGTTGGGTGTGCCGGTAGCGGCACGAAGAGAACCGTCCGGCTCGAAGCCGATGGGGAGCACGCTCTGGGAACGCGCGAACTCCTCGGGAAGCGCGGCCACCGCCTCAGGGTCGACGTGTACGGTCTTCAGGTCGACCACGGGAATCCGGAGTTGAAAGCTCAGCATGGTGACGAGAGTGTCCCGCGAGACGAGGCCGTCCAGCACGAGGGTCTCAATCAGACCGACCCCGGTCTGCTGCCCCGAATCCCTAGCTGAATCTAGCTGATCTGGCGTGATGAACCCCGCGTCGACGAGGTTCTGGCCTATGCGGTCATCGAACGAGGATGTGGCCTTCGAAGTCATGAGCTCCCCGGCGCGGCTCTGCGGCTGGCGGTATTTCACCGTTCGCGCCATCATTTAATGTAGCACAGCGGGCCTGCCCTATGGAACGCGGATAGCCCTGTCCGCTTGGAGTGTGTGCCGTAGCCCCTAGCCGGACGCTACCCGTATGCGACCGTCATCGCCGACCTCAAAGAGAGATACGAAATCGTAGCCGCGCTCGCGTATGGCTCGACTGCCTCCCTCGTTCCGGTCGAGTATGCACATCACCTTGACGACCCGGCACCCCGCCGCCTCGACGGCTTTGATCGCGTGTAGAAGACTGCCACCCTGGTTGCACGTGTCGTCGACCACAGCGACCGCCATACCTTCTCTCACCGAACCCTCGATGAGCTTGCCCGTGCCATGTTGCTTCCGTTCGCTGCGGACGATGAGACCTGGGACCGGCGACCCTTCAAGGTAGCTCGCCACGGAGATGGCGGCGATCATTGGAACCGCTGCAAGCGCCGGCCCCGCAATGGCCTCGGCGTCCCTCGCTCGGATGATTGGCCCGAACAAACGCCCCACGAGGTACGCCCCCTCCGCGTCCAGCGTCACCAGCCGCCCGTCGAAGTAATAATCGCTCTTCGCGCCGGACGACAGCGTGAACTCGCCATATTGCAGAGCGCCCAGCCGTTCCGACAGCTCCAACAGCCGTTGTGCATTCGAAGTGCTCATACCAACTCCTTTCAGCGGTACAGGCCGTGCCGCTGGGCGTAGTCCTCCACGGCCCGCGGAATTAGAGACCGAACCGACAGCCCCTCCGTCATACGCCGTCGAACGGTGGCGGCGCTGATGTCGACAAGCGGCCCGTCCAACAGCACAACCTCATGCGAAGCGCCGTCACGAATCGAATCCAAAGCCGCCTGGTCGACCGCCTCGGCTCCCGGCCTCGTGACGCTCACGACGGTAGCCATATCGAGCACATCGCAAGGTCTCCGCCAGCGGTATAACTCGTTCAGGGCATCTATGCCGAGAATCAGGTAGAACCTCAGCCCTAGGCCAAGCTCACCTCTTAACTCAGTCAGGGTATCGACCGTATACGTGGCGCCGCGGCGGCGGATTTCCATATCGGACGCCATGTAGCATGGGTTGTGCGCCGTGGCGAGCCGCACCATTTCGAGACGGTGATGAGCGCCGGCCAAAGTCTGGCCGTCCTTGAACCATGGTCGACCGGCGGGGACGAAGATCACTCGATCCAAGTTCATCTCCGTACGGACGTGCTCGGCCACGACGAGGTGTCCGTTGTGTATGGGATCGAAGGTGCCTCCGAAGATGCCGAGCTTCACCTATTCCCACTCCAACTCGTGCTTCCCGACAACGTAGGTGTCGCCCGTCTGAATGCCTGCGCGCTCCAGTTCGGCAATCACGCCCAGCCGTTGCAACTGCTCGTAGAACTGTACCCGAGCTCCCCAGTTGTTCAGGTCCACCATACCGGCGAACCGCGTGGCGGATCGTAGTATGACTTCGTACCTGCCGGACTCCAGTTCCTGAATCTTCGGCTGGCGATCCGTCGGAGCAGGCCTAAGGACGGGCACGTCTCCACCGCTTGCCTCTTGGGGTACCGTGGTCTCACCGACACCCTGTTCGACCACCTCTGCTTGCTCACGGGCTATGCTAAGAGCCTCGCCCACATCGTAGAGTAGTTCATCAAGACCAATCCTACCCGCCGCGGAGGTGCTTCGGACGGAGATTGCACAGCCCGCCAGTTCGTCCTTGCACAACTCAAACGCGTCGTCCACACCGGGGATGTCCAGCTTGTTGAATGCGACGATCTCCGGTTTCGTCGTGAGTTCCTCATCAAACAGGCGCAGCTCGTCACGGATGCGAAAGTAGTCTTCGACAGGGTCAGGTGCGTTCCCGTCGATGACATGGACAAGCACGCGCGTACGCTGCACATGCCGAAGAAACTCGTCGCCCAGTCCCGCACCCGCATGAGCGCCCTCGATAAGCCCCGGTATGTCCACCATCACGAAGCCGTCATTCTTATATTCGACGACTCCTAGAACAGGCTCGAGCGTCGTGAATGGGTAGTCTGCGACTTTCGGCCGCGCGGCACTTACGGCTGTCAGCAGACTCGACTTCCCCGCGTTCGGCGCACCGATTATCCCAACATCGGCGAGCAGCTTCAGTTCAAGCCGCAGCCGGAGTTCCTGCCCTGGATCGCCCTCTTCAGCCAGCAGGGGGAACTGGTTCGTCGAGGAGGTAAACCGAGCGTTCCCTCTTCCCCCACGTCCTCCTTGACCAATAAGAACACGCTCACCGTGGGCCGTCAGATCAGCGATCCGAATACCCACCCTGTCATCCCAGACCTCAGTTCCAAGGGGAACAACGAGCTCGGCGTCGACACCTCTCCTACCGTGTTTCTTCCTCCCCGTGCCACTGCCACCGTTGCTTGCCCTGTAGATACCGTTATATCGGAAACTCAGGAGAGTACTGACATTCCGATCGCACAGTGCATAGACATTCCCACCATCGCCGCCATCACCACCGTCCGGCCCACCATGTGGCACAAATTTCTCACGGCGACCACTAACGGCCCCATTTCCCCCACTTCCACTAAAGACTTTTATTTGAACATGATCAATCATAACTATATGAGAGTATAACAACATCTATCAGTAATGATGTGCACTTACTGGATAACTGTCCGTGAGCGGCGTGTTATAGCGGCTACCGTGGTGCGTACGGTTGTTGGAATCCTGTCAATAGCATCTGCATTTGCTATGGAGTGCTTGTGCATCAAGAGAACGACCGGCAACTATCCCCACCTGCCTGATATACTTTCCACATCTCTCTATGATGGAGACTACAGTTGTCAACAGACCGACGCATAGTGATGCGGAGTGAACAGTGAACTTTGAAAACAGGGCCGTCTTCCCCATGACGACCAACGTAAACGACCAAGCAAATCTCACACTCGGTGGGATTGACGTACTCGGCCTGTTGACTGAGTATGGCTCGCCTCTCTACGTGTTCGACGAGGTGACCTTGCGAACGATGTGCCGCCAATTCGTCAGCGAGTTCACGACCCTGTATCCGAAGAGCAAGGTACTGTACGCATCGAAGGCCTTCGTGAACCCTGCCATAGTGCAACTCGTCACCGAGGAAGGGCTAGGCATGGATGTCGTTTCTGGCGGCGAGGTAGCCATAGCCAAGGCCGGAGGGGCAGACCCCGCGAACCTGTACTTCCATGGCAATAACAAGACATCTGAAGAACTGGACTATGCCTTGGATGAGGGCGTCGGAAGGTTCGGGATCGACAGCTTCTACGAGCTCGACCTCCTCAACGAAAAGGCCCGCGCGCGTGGAATGACCCAGGATGTGCTCCTACGGCTGTCCCCGAGCGTCAACCCGCACACCCACGTCATGACCACGACCGGCATCCTCGACAGCAAGTTCGGCTTCTCTATCGAGACCGGGGACGCGGCAACGGCGATCCGGCAGGCCCTCGATGCGTCCAACCTCAACTTGATCGGCATCCACTTCCACCTGGGGTCGCCTATCTTCGAGCTGGAGCCGTACTCCATCGCGGTTGACGCGATCCTGACCTACCTCGCGCCGTTCAAGGACGAGGGGCTGGTCTTGGAGGAGTTCAGCCCGGGCGGCGGGTTCGCCATCGGCTACCTCCGCGACCGCCTACCACCGTCGGTCGGCGCATATGCCGAGGCCATAACGACCGCGATGAAGGCCCGTTGCGCCGACCTGGGATTCGGCGAACCGACTCTCGTCATCGAGCCAGGCCGCTCCATCGTCGGACGCGCCGGCGTCGCGCTCTACACCGTAGGGGCCATCAAGGACATCCCGACGGTGCGCAAGTACGTGTCTCTCGACGGCGGGATGGGGGACAACATTCGCCCCG
Organism: Dehalococcoidia bacterium; assembly: GCA_965247555.1. Classification (GTDB taxonomy): domain Bacteria; phylum Chloroflexota; class Dehalococcoidia; order Lucifugimonadales; family VXLM01; genus VXLM01. Next base: position 2,774,173 of record CBDFHR010000009.1, read on the forward strand.
CGCTCTACGACGCGGCATACGAGGCGCTGGTCGCCAACCGTATGGACGAGCCTCCCGCCGAGGTCGTAACCCTCGCCGGGAAGTACTGCGAGTCGGGCGACGTGCTCGTCAAGGACGTCAAGCTCCCCCGCATCGAGTCGGGGGATGTCATCGCAATTCCGGCATCGGGCGCTTACGCCCCCTCGATGGCCAGCGTCTACAACCTGAACCCCCGCCCTGCCATGGTAATGGTCAAGGACGGCGAGGCCAAGCTCATCCGTAGGCGGGAGACCTTCGCGGACATGATGCTGCAGGACGTGGTGTAGCGTCTGCTAGCCACCGTCTTTCGCAGCTACGACAATCATCCGGGGCGTGTCGATGTGGTACGGCCTGCCGTCGTAATCCCCATATACGGTCGACAAACGGAGCCCCGCCGCGTCGAGCAGGCGGTCTAGCTCTGTAAGGGTGTACAGCCGAACGTCATGGCCTGGTGACTCCCGACGAGTTCCGTCAGGCGTCACAATGTTGAAGGTGACGCGGTTGCGGCCCGTGACCAGGTCGAACTCCCGGTGCTCCAGATACGTCGTACCGTCGGCGTCCGTATGCCAGTCGTTCTGGACGTAGTTGGACAGCACCCACTCCCGGTTGATCGTGTCCAAGAGCAGCTTCCCGTCGCTCTTAAGAGACGTGGCGACGGCCTCCAGCACCCGCACGTCCTCATCCTCCGACTCGAAGTAGCCGAACGCGGTGAACATGTTGATGACCGCGTCGAAGTCGTCGGTGAATGGGATATCGCGCATGTCCCCGTGAACGGTCTCGATCTCGACCCCTTCACGGCTGGCACTCTCCCTCGCCATCCGCAGGTAGTCCCCGTTCAGGTCCTGGCCCGTGACGACCATGCCGCGTTGGGCCAACGCGATGGCGTGACGCCCGTGCCCGCACGCGAGATCCAGCACGCGGTCGCCCTCCTGCAGTCCCAGCGCTTCCACGACGAACGCCGTTTCACGCTCCGTCGCCGCTTGCGACAGCCGTTCACTGTATATCTTCACGTAGTCTTCGTTGAAGAACTCGGCGTACCAGTCGGAGCTAATGTGTGTCACGTAGATGCCTCTTGGGCATTCTAGCAGACCTACGGAATGCGACGGATGGTGTATGATTCCACGACGGCGACGACGTATCAGGCCGTTGGAGGAACCCGGCATGACGTTAGCGATTCTCTGGATACAGCTTGGCGTTGCGGCGGCCATAATACTCGGCGCTTCCCTGTTTCTGGCCAAGTCTGCCGATGTGATAGCCATCAAGACGGGGCTGGGCAGATCATTCGTCGGCGTGGTGCTCCTCGCGACGGCCACATCCCTGCCGGAGCTTGGGACGGGGATCAGCGCCGTCACTGTCGTCGGGGAGCCCGATCTGGCCCTCGGCGGGGCCTTCGGGAGCAACCTGTTCAACCTCCTCATAATCGGCCTGATGGACATCTTCTGGTGGAGGCGGTTCCTCCTGAACCACGTCGGTATGTCGTCCGTGGTGGTCGGGACGCTGGGCATCATCGTCATCTCGCTTGGCGGTGTCGCGGTGCTCTTGCACGACATGACTACCGCGCTGGACGGGTGGCCGATTAGCCCGCTGTCGATCGTGCTGATCCTTGGGTTCGCCATCGCGATGTACTTCATCTACCTATTCGAGCAGAAGCAGGACCCCGGCGAGGGCGGGACGGCAAACGACGAGTCGGGGAAGTACGCATCGGAGAATCTCCCCCGTCACATCGTGGTGTACGCGGTCGCGGCGCTGGTCGTCGTTGGCGCAGCGGTCTGGCTTTCGTTCGTGAGCGACGATCTTGCGGTCGAGATGGGATGGGACGCGAGCTTCATGGGCACGCAGTTCCTGGCCGCCGCCACTTCCCTGCCGGAGCTTGCCACTTCTTTCGCGGCCCTTCGCATTGGTGCCCCCGAGCTTGCTATCACCAACCTGCTCGGCAGCAACCTCTTCAACATGGGGTTCGTACTCTTCCTCGACGACGTTGCACACACCGGAGGCCCGATCTGGACCGCCGTCTCGCCCGTTCATGCCCTCACCGGCGCCATCGCCGTCCTCATGACCGCAGTCGTCGTTCTCGCCGTCGTCAGCAGGCCCAGGACGGACAGGCCGGGAGTCATAACCATCGAAGCGGGGGTGCTGATCGGCGTGTACGCCCTTGCGAGCGTGCTAGTGTTCACGCTCGGGTAGCGCAAGTCGAGAAATCACTTCCCCGGCGGGGAGAGGTACGGAGAGGGGAAGACCGCCCGTGGACAAAGTAGCCGTCCTGACCAGCGGGGGCCTCGACAGTTGCGTCCTTCTCGCCGACATGGCTCGCGACGCCGAGGTCTGGCCGGTCTACGTGCGCTCGGGGCTGGCATGGGAGGACGAGGAGCGGCGGGCCATCGACCGTTTCGTCGCCGCGCTCGACAGCCCGAACGTGCGGCCCCTGATCGAGCTGTCCGCCCCCATGGGCCAAATATACGGCGACCATTGGGCCATGACCGGCGTCGACGTGCCCAAACACGGCGACGCGGACGACGCCGTGTTCATGCCGGGACGCAACATCGTCCTGATCGGCCTGGCCGCCGTATGGTGCAGCACGCGCGGCGTGGGCGCGGTCGCCATCGGGTCGCTGGGCGGCAACCCCTTCCCCGACGCCACGCCGGAGTTCTTCGAGGTCTTCGGCGCCGCCCTCAGCCGCGGACTCGCCCACGAAATCACCGTCCTCGCGCCCTATCGGGGACGTACAAAGGTCGATCTCATCCGTGAGAACCAACACCTGCCCCTGGAACTCTCGCTAACCTGCATGACTCCCTTACACGGCCTTCACTGCGGCACTTGCCAAAAGTGCGAGGAACGCATGGACGCCTTCTCCGCCGCCGCCGTAGAAGACCGGACGCAGTACGCGATGGATACGTCGTAGCTCAAGGTGGTCACAACGAGCCACGACTCCACATCCGTCTGATACAATCCGCCACACTTCCTACGCAATACTTTCTACTTTCTAATCGGAGCCCCCATGAAAGTCACCAAAATCACCTCCCTGCCCCTCAAGACCGGCGTGTTCGGCGGCTTCTTCGTTCGCGTCGATACGGACGCCGGCATCTACGGACTCGGCGAGGTTGGGATGACGCTGACGGGGCAGGCCGTCGCCAAGGCGGTCGAGCACCTGTCGGAGCTTGTTATCGGCGAGGACCCGCTCAGCACCGAGCGGCTCTGGCAGCATATGTTCCGGCGCGGTTTCTTCCCCGCACAGGGCGTCTACGCCTGCGCGATAAGCGGGATCGACATCGCCCTGTGGGACATCAAGGGCAAGGCGCTCGGCGTGCCGGTCTACAAGCTTCTCGGCGGCCCCGTGCGCGACAAGGTCGTCTGCTATCCACACTGCAGCGGTCGCACGACCGACGAGCTGATAGCAGACTGCGTCGACCACGTCGAGCGGGGTTGGAAGTTCGTCCGCTGGGGACAGCCCGAGACGGGGGGCGAGCTGGGCAATCTTGATGGCGGCGTGCTCGACCCGATGAAATCGGTACTGATGGGCGAGGAGCAGATCGCCAGGGTGCGAGAGGCCGTCGGCCCCGACATCCAGATCGCGTTCGACGTGCATACACGCCTTGACACTCACCACGTGGTGAACCTCTGCAGGCGCGTCGAGAAATACAACCCCTTCTTCATCGAGGACCCTCTCCGAGCCGAGAACCCCGCGAGCTACCGCACCCTCGCCCGCCACGTCAACGTGCCCATAGCGGCCGGCGAGCAGTGGTCGAACAAGTGGCAGTTCCGGGAGGTGATCGAAGAAGAGCTCATCAGCTACGCCCGCATCGACCTCTGCAACGTCGGTGGGGTCACGGAGGCCCTCAAGATCACGCACTGGGCGGAGACGCACTACATCGACATCGCCCCCCACAACCCCCTCGGCCCCGTCAGCGCCGCAGCCTGCGTGGCCCTCTGCATGGCCTCGTCGAACGTCGGCGTTCAGGAGATGCCCAAGGCTCCCCGCACCTATGAGACTGACCTCTTCCCCGTACAGATTGACTTTGAGGACGGCTACGCCTTCTCAACCGACCGGCCCGGTCTCGGCGTCGATATCGACATGGACGTCGCGGAGGCGAGGGCATGGACTCCGAGCGGCTTCGTCCCCTACCTCACCCGCAGCGACGGCGGCATCACCAACTGGTAGTCCAACCGTCAGTCCTCTGAATACAGCATAGGTGCCACCGCCATCCGTCATTCCGGCGGAGAGCCTGCCCCGCACTCCGATACGGGGCAGGAATCCGGAATCCCACCCTGCGATCTCCACGCCCTCTGCGGTGAATCCCCTCGCCCCCACTTTTGCACGTGGTGGTAAAATACCGGCATTGCGGCGGCGCCGGGACGGGTGAACTGCAACCATGGACTTCGACAACTACGACCTCGATCCGGCCATCTACGACGAGATGTTCCTGCCGGACGGCACTCCCCGGGAGCACTGCCAACAGCTCTACGAGACCCTAACACGGTTCTCCGCCGAGGAGCTGAACAGCATCCAGGAGCGGGTCGCCCGCTCGTTTTCCAACGAGGGCATCACCTTCACGGTCTACGGTGACGATGAGGCCGACGAGCGCATCATTCCCGTCGATAGCATTCCACGGGTGATGTCCGCCCCCGATTGGCGAGAGATCGAGGCGGGACTTACCCAGCGCCTCAAGGCCCTGAACCTCTTCCTTGAGGACGTGTATGGCCCGTCCCGCAGCAAAGACCTCTACGGAGTGCCTCGCATCGTCCACGACGGGGTGATTCCGGTCGACGTGGTGCGCGGCTGTCCGCCGTACCGGATCGAGATGCGCGGCTTCTCCGCTCCCTACGGCACGTGGGTGGCCATCTGCGGCGCCGCCCTGGTCCGCACCAACGACGGCTTCAAAGTGCTCGAGGACAACCTGCGTGTTCCTTCGGGCGTGTCGTACATGCTCGCGAACCGGAAGACGGCCAAGGCGAGTCTTCGACGCCTCTACCGGGCCGTGAGGGTACAGGAGGTGGAGCACTACGGACAGGTGCTGTTGCAGACCCTGCGTGAGTTGGCCCCGGAAGGACGCACGAATCCCACCATCGCTTTGCTTACCCCGGGGGTGTACAACTCCGCCTTCTACGAACACGTATTCTTGGCGCAGGAGATCGGCGCGGAGCTCGTCGAGGGCCGCGACCTGCTAGCCAACGACGGGTTCGTCTACATGCGTACCACCAAGGGCCTGCGCCGCGTCGACGTGATCTACCGCCGCGTGGACGACGACTTCATCGACCCACTGGTCTTCCGTCCCGACTCGCTCCTCGGCTTGCCGGGGCTGATGCACGCCTACAAGCTTGGAAACGTGGCCCTCGTGAACGCCCCCGGAACGGGCGTCGCCGACGACAAGAGCGTCTATGCCTACGTGCCCGACATGATCCGCTACTATCTGGCCGAGGAGCCGATCCTGGCCAACGTCGACACCCGTCTCTGCCGCCGGCCGGAGGACCTCGAATACACGTTGGACAACCTGCAGGACCTGGTCGTCAAGCGCGTGGGCGAGTCCGCCGGCTGCGGGATGCTGATAGGCCCCCACTCAACCCCCGAAGAACGCGAGGAGTACGCAAAGCAGGTGCGCGCCAATCCTCCAGACTTCATATCCCAGCCCGTCCTCGATCTGTCACGCTCGCCCTGCCTCATCGACGGGCAATTCGAGCCTCGACACGTCGACCTTCGCCCCTTCGTCCTCCACGGACGCAAGACACGCATCGTCCCCGGCGCATTCTGCCGCGTTGCCCTCCGTCCAGGAAGCCTCGTGGTGAACTCCGGCCAGGGCGGGGGCGGCAAGGACTTCTGGGTACTGGAGGAGTGAACAGGATGCGACGAGCAATCGCGGTTCTCATTGCGCTATTCGTCTTGCCGGTCACACTGGCGTGCGGAGAGCGGGAGCAGCCCCGCATTGCCTTCCACTCAAACCGCGACGACAACTGGGAGATATACGTGATGAACGCGGACGGCACAGGCCAAACGCGCCTGACCGATAACCCCGCGGCGGACTCCGCGGCGAGTTGGTCTCCCGACGGGCAACGCATTGCATTCGTTTCAGACCGCAACGATCCCGACCGGAACGATGATGTCCGCATCTCGGACATATACCTAATGAACGCCGATGGCTCAGTCCAAACTCGTCTGACCGATAGCTCGGCGTGGGACACACGTCCACGGTGGTCACCGGACGGACGACGCATTGCGTTCTTTTCGTACCGCGACGGCAAAACGGAGATATACGTGATGAATGCTGACGGATCGGAGCAGCATCGCCTGACCGATAACCAGGCAGGCAACGCCTGGCCAAGCTGGTCGCCGGACGGACGACGCATCGTGTTCGTTTCATACCGCGACGAGAGCAGTGAAGTGTACGTGATAAACGTGGACGGCTCAGGCCAAACGCGCCTGACCGATAATCCGGCGATGGAAATGAGGCCGAGCTGGTCGCCGGACGGGCGGCGTATAGCATTCAATTCAGACCGGGATGGCAACTGGGAGGTATACGTGATGAACGCGGACGGCTCAGGCCAAACGCGCCTGACCGATAACCCCGGGTCGGACATATCGCCGATCTGGTCGCCAAACGGAAGACGCATCGCTTTCAGCTCAGACCGCGACGACCCCGACCCGATCGACGGTATCCGCATCTGGAGCATATACGCGATGAACGCGGACGGCTCAGGCCAAACGCGCCTGACCGATAGCATGGCAAGCGACTCCAGTCCCGACTGGTCGCCCTAGCGGACGAGGCTTCGTAGTTTGCGGTTGAACACTCTGCAATGGAAAGGCTTCTAGCACTCATCAGGTTGCGAGGGCTATAGTAAATCATGGTAGTATCCCCTAGGTAGACCAGAGCGTGGAAGCAAGGTCACTTTGTGTGCTGGAGGAGTAAACGCCATGCGACGGGCAATCGCGGTTCTATTTGCGGTAGTCGTCCTCCCTTTCGCGCTTGCGTGCGGAGAACGGGAGCAGTCCCGTATTGCCTTCCACTCAACCCGCGACGAGGGGTTGAACGTATATGTCATGAATGCGGACGGATCGGTCACCACTCGCCTGACCGACTCCAACTTGGGAGCTTACCCAAGCTGGTCACCTGACGGTCGACTAATTGCGTTCGTTGCACCCGACGAAGATCCTTACTCTAGTGACGATCGCCATGAAGATCGCATCGTCTGGAACATATATATAATGAACGCGGACGGATCAGGTGTAACCCGGCTGACTGACAACTCGGCGAGGGACACCGATCCTAGCTGGTCGCCTGATGGGAAGCACGTTGTATTCGCATCAGAAATCAGTGGTAACTGGCACATATAGGTGGTTGGCGTGGAGGGCACGGGCCCAATACGACAGACCGATTACACTGAGGGCGATGAGTACGTCGGCGGGTCGCTGGACGGGCTGCGCGGTACAGCCCTGACTCGCCTGACCGATGGCCCGGGAAGCAACCACAATCCAAGTTGGTCGCCGGACGGACGACGGGTCGTGTTCGTATCATACCGCGACGACGAGAGTAGTGAAGTGTACGTGATGAACGCGGACGGATCAGCCCTGACTCGTCTCACCGACAACTCGTATAAGGACGAGCACCCGAGTTGGTCTCCGGACGGGCGGCGTATTGCATTCAATTCAGACCGGGATGGGAACTTGGAGGTCTACGTGATGAACGCGGACGGATCTGGCCAGAGACGACTGACCGATAATCCTGCCGATGATGTCAATCCCAGTTGGTCGTATGACGGGAAACGCATTGCGTTCGTTTCAGACCGTGACGACCCCGATCCGAACGACCATGTCCGTATATGGAGCATATACGTGATGAACGCTGATGGGTCAGGCCAAACGCGCCTGACCGATAGCTCGGCGAGTGACTCGGGGCCCGACTGGTCGCCCTAGCGGACGGACGGCAGCCAGAGCGTGTGGTGGGAAGGCGGCAGGTTGTTCTAACGGACTACGCCCGGTCGAATTCGTCCTTTGATATGCCGAGGTCCCTGATGACCGCTCGAACGGTGCCGGGTTTGAGGTCTCTGCCTCGCCAGTCCGGGATCGTCGTCCTCATACGTGTGGTCGTGTTGATCCAGATCTCGTGGTCGCCTCTTCCCTGTCGGTCGAAGATGCAGCCAAGTCTCCTCAGCTTGCGTGTGAGTTCCCTGTAAGTCACACTGGAACCAAGAGTTCGTTGGTTGTAGTTGAGTCGATCAGCGTCGATGCGACGGTGGGAGGAAGCTCGTCTCCATGGTCGATATACGACTCGATGAACGCGGCGGCTACGCTTGAGAGGATGTCCACCGCTTCTTCCGGCGTATCTCCCCAGGCCCTGCATCCGGGGAGATCGGGAATCTCGGCCATGTACTTGTCCTCGGTCTCTTCCGAGGGGTCGTGCATGACATAGCGCAGCTTGTAGTGCTTCATGGCGTCATCCTGCCGGCAGGATAGTCCCTTTCACCAACAGATTATAGCACTCCCGTCCCTGCACAATCTGTAGTAAGGTATCTACAGACGCTTGCAACCGATCCGTACATGCAGGAGCAGCAGGGTGGGGACCTTCAGCGTAGAAATCGCCATAGGCGACGTGGGCGGCGAAAACTTTGAAGAGATCGAAGCACTGGTTGATACTGGCGCGACCACGACCGTGATCCCGGGCGCTACCCTCCGACGGCTTGGCATCGCTCCCACCAAGCGTGAGACCTTCGAGTATGCCGGAGGTCAGCGAGTAGAGTTGGATATGGTCGAGGCGAGGGCGCAAGTGGCTGGTCGGGAGACAACCACTTGGGTAATCTTCGGCGAGGATGATGCGGCGCTGCTCGGCGCATATACTTTAGAAGGCACGTTTCTAGCCGTAGACCCTTACGGCCAGCGGCTCATCCCCGTACCCGGGCTGCTGAAGTAGTTGGGACTCCACAACATACCCGCGAATTCCTTGTAGTTCAACGGCGTGTAACACTCCCCGACTTCCCGGTTTATAGTAAGCTGTCGCCGTATCTATAGGGCAGGCTGGGGCGATGGCAAGAAATACCGTGTACAGGAGGAGTGACCGAAATGCTCTCTCGTAGCGCACAGGGCCTCTACTGGATGGGCCGCTATCTGGAGCGGGCCGAGCACCTGTGCCGCCTGCTGCGACTTCAGACCGAGGCCCTGGTCGACCGGCCAGTCAGGGAGATATACTTCGGCTGGAAGCGCATCTACGGGAGCATGTACCGGCAGCCACCCACGCCTGGGTCGAGTGCTTTCTTCCCGGACTTGGCTGGACGGAGTTCGACCCCACGAACCCCGACCTCTCCAACGAGCATCTGGTGCGCGTCGCCGTAGGTCGTGACTACCACGACGTTGCCCCCACCCGCGGCGTATTCGTGGGTGAGAGTGATAGTTTGCTTGAGGTCAGCGTGCGGATGCGCCCAACACAATGAGGCACTACCCCTCCGCATCCGATACCACTAACACACATCCTATAGAAGGCTCGCGGCGGTGAAGGGTGGGTAGCTTCTCCACGCCATGTTGTACAATGGCTCCATCAGACTGCGGCCAGAGACTCATAGTGAGATGAGCGATGGTAACCGTCACAGAGCCAATACCGTCCATAGAAACTCAGAGAAGGAGCGTGCCTCAACTCACGCGTCCGGTCGCCGGAGAATTTGTCAGCCTGGCCGGGTCAGAGCCCCCTGAACCTAATCACGACTACAATTCTCTGTTTGACTTGGCCCTTTCCTTCCAAGAGAAGAAGGACTACCAGAAAGCCATCACCTATTACACTAAGGCTATCAAACTCAGCTCGCAGACAGCCAATGCCTATGTCAATCGCGGTGCTGCATACGAAAGTATGGGTGACCTCAATCTGGCGCTTCAGGACTTCAACACGGCTCTGGCCCTTGAACCTAAATCCGAGGCGTATAACAATCGCGGTAATGTTTACCTCAAGAAACGTGACTACGACCGGGCCGTCCAAGACTACAAGAAGACGTTAGAACTGGAACCCGACAATGCTGGCACACACATCTACCGCGGCCACGCATTCAAGAATATGGCACTCTATGACCACGCTATCCGGGATTATAACGAAGCGCTGGTTCTAAACCCCGGCAACGCCGACGCATATACCAGCATCGGCATTATCCATTACCTCAGAGGTGAACATGACAAGGCCATAAAGAACTACGACCAGGCCATGAAGCTTGACTCTAGCGATCCTTATATCTATTTGAATCGCGGTGCATCCCTCAACGCCAAAGGAGACCTCGTCGGTGCCGAAGAAGACTTCGGGAAGGCCTTGGAGCTAGATCCCCAATATGCCTATGCCTACAGGGCGCGGGCCTTGTTCTTCATTAAGAAAGGCGATTTCGACCGCGCTCTCCGGGATTTGGATAGAGCTTTGCAGCTGAATCCCGACTTCGCGGATGCCCAAGCCGTCCGTGGTTCGCTTTACTTGGAGAAAGGCAAACCGGATCGTGCAATCCGAGACCTCGACAAGGTATTGGCTCTGGAATCCAAAAACACCAACGCCTACAACGACCGGGGAGTTGCTTACGAGCGAAAAGGTGACTCGGCGCGAGCGATGCAAGACTATGATCACGCCTTGCGAATCAGACCTAATCAGGTAGCATACGCCAATCGAGGCATTGCCCTTTTGCGTCTATCCCAGTGGGACAAGGCCAGGTCGGATCTGCTCAGTGCTCGTAATATGGGAATGGATATCGTGTCTGTCTTCCATGGCGGCCATGGGAGTGTCGCCACCTTCGAGCAAAACAACAACCTTAAATTGCCGCAAGACATCACGGACATGCTCAGTATCGAGGAAGCTCCGCAACCGACCCTCACAGGGGAGTCCATCGTGGAAATGTTTGAGAGGCTCAGGAAGTCCGTTCCCGACACAGCGTATGATGACCTACCTTCTGACGGGGCAAGGAACTATAAGCACTACTTATACGGCTGGCCCAGGGAATAACCGGCCATGAGAACGGTCTTTGCCGACACCGGCTACTGGATAGCCATGTCGAATCCCCGCGATCAGTGGTACGAAAACGCGAAGTCAGCCACTGCGCGACTGGGAAGTGTCCGGATCGTGACCAGTCAAATGGTACTTGTAGAGTTCCTAAACTATATGGGTGGACGCAGCCAACAACTATTACGTGAAAAGGCCCTGTCAGTCGTTAGGAACCTCACTGAGGATCCTGGTGTGGAGATAGTTCAGCAATCGGGTGCCCAATTCGATTCGGCGGTCACTCGGTACGCTTCCCGAAGTGACCAGGACTGGAGCCTAACAGACTGCGCGAGCTTTCTAGTCATGGAAGAGAGGAACATAAAAGAGGCGCTTGCCCACGACCGAGATTTCGAGCAGGCTGGGTTCGTGGCCCTACTTCGAGAGAATCGGCAATGACGCCAACCTCTTGGGTGGTCTACTGATAGGGACGTCACCCGAAAGCTCACGGCGGCAGGGTTCAGAGAAGTCAAGTAATGAGGTAGCCGCGTTGGGTACGCCAAAGATACTCGCGATGGCATCCTTACGACGAGGGCCCACGAACCCAGGCCCCGCCTACCCCTCCGTAGTCTCCCACGCGGGCGTGATGGCCTCAGCGATGCGTTCCTTGTAGTCCTCGCGCGGCGGGGAGAAGATGTCGAGCACGAGGCCCTTGCCCGGCCCTCCGTGAAGGGCGTGCGGGACGTCGCCGGGGATGACGTAGGACATACCGCGCTTCATGGTCTGCCGCTCGCCGCCGATGGTCATATCGAACTTGCCTTCGAGCACCATGCCCGCCTGCTCGTGCGGGTGAGTGTGCTCGGGCACGTCCGTGTGCGGATCGGTCTCGATCAGGCTCATCATCACCTTGTCGCCCCACAGCGTGCGAATCCGTACGCCGGGCACGATCTCGACCGGGTTGACCTTGAGAATGTCGGTGAAGTAGGGCATGGGGATCTCCTCTTACGTTGTGAGTGTTTCGTACGGAGTAGTGGGTCTGGTCGACCGGTTACGAGCCGGTCGGTCCCGTCCGGCGCGCCTCGTAGTCGGTGCCGGCCTTCTTAAGCGCCTCGGTGCGCAGGTCCTTCAGATAATCGCGCTTTTCTATCGACCACTCCTCCGACGCCGTCAGGTTGTGCAGGGAGTTCTGGAACTGCGGTGCGACGTAGCGCGCGATCAGCTCATAGCTCCTCATCACCTGTTCCCGGTTGCCCCATTCGGTCGCCACGAAGAGTACCCCGCCGAATCCGCCGCTTTCCTCGTCCAGCCGGTGGATTGCCGCGATCAGGTCGTCGGGCGTTCCGACGACCCATCGCCCCGACTCGGTCGCCGCGTCGATGGTTCCTTCCGCCGGACCGTCGTAGAGCGGCTCGTGGCCCATCACGGTCTCGAAGTAGTGCCGCTGGAACCTCGCGGACCCGACGCGCGCCTGCTCCACCGCCTCCTTCTTCGTTTCGGCTAGGAATGCGTGAATGACGAGCCTCCACTCGCTGCGGTCCATCTGCTTGCCGTGACGTTCGGCCGTCTCCTCGGCGATGCCCCAGAAGTCGTTGAGACTCCGCGCATCGTGCCGCTTCATGACCGTCGGATCGGCAATGGAGAGCACCCACGCGCCGTGCCGCCCGGCCAGCTCCATGCCCGACGGCGACATCGCCGCGGCAACCGCCACCGGGAAGTGCGGCTTCGTATACGGCTGAAGATGCAGACGCGCCTCGTTGAGCGTGAACCAGTCCGACTCGTAGGTGATCGGCTCCTTCTCCGTCAGTAGCCGCATGATGATGTCGAAGGACTCGCCCATGCGGTTGCGCTGCGTGAGCGGGTCGATGCCCAACATGTAGGCGTCGGTTGTCAGCGCTCCGGGCCCAACGCCGAGCATCACTCGCCCCCGCGTCAGGTGGTCGAGCAGCGTCATCCGGTTCGCGACCATGAGCGGATGATGGTACGGCAGGCTGATGACGCCGGTGCCCAGGTTGATATGCTTCGTACGCTCCGCCGCGACCCCCATGAACACCTCCGGCGAGGCGATGGTCTCCCATCCCGCCGTGTGGTGCTCGCCGATCCACGCCTCGTCGAAACCCAGATAGTCGAGCCACTGGATAAGCTCGATATCCCGCTCCAAGCCGAGGGTGGGATTCTCCCCCAACACGTGGAACGGGGCCAAGAAGATACCGAACTTCATACGGTCGGGAAGCGTCATGGTGTCTCCTGTCTCCGCATTTCCCCCTATCCTACCACCCGCTTGGCCTCGACCCAAAGAGCCTCTTTTTCGTCGAACGACAGGTCGGACACCGATAGGCCGCGTTGGCGAGCGAGGCGCTCCATGTGCCCGAAGCGGGCACGAAACTTGTGACCCGTCGCGCGCAGGGAGTCCTCAGCGTCGATCTTGAGCCAGCGAGCGACGTTGACCAGTGTGAAGAGCACATCGCCAAGCTCGGCTTCCCGTTCCTGCTGAGTCTCCGCCTGCCTCAGCTCGTCGAGCTCCTCGCGAACCTTATCGAGCACCCCGTCGAATTCGTCCCACTCGAATCCGACCTTGGACGCGCGGTTGCCGAGCGCTTGTGCATACGCGAGGGCTGGCATTGCGCGCGGTACCCCGTCGAGTGTGCCCTTGTCCTTGTTAGATGGTTCAGCGCGTTTGATATCGTCCCAGCGTGCCGCGACCTCTCCCGAGTCCGAGACGGTCGCGTCGCCGAAGACGTGCGGATGGCGCCGCATCAGTTTGTCGCGCACACCCACCGCCACGTCCCGCGCATCGAACTCTCCCGCCTCCGCCCCGATCCGAGTCTGGTACACCAGATGATAGAGAACGTCCCCGAGCTCTTCGGCGATCTCCTCGGTCTTCCCCCCGTCGATTGCGTCGAGAAGCTCGTAGGTCTCCTCGAGCAGCATCGGCTTGAGCGAGTCGTGCGTCTGCTCGCCGTCCCACGGACACCCGTCCGGCCCGCGCAGATAGGCGCACAAAGCCAGAAGGCCATCGAAGGTGGGAGGGAAGTCCTGGGGCATGGAGGTAGGTTACCATTCACTGGACGGACTGTATACAAAGGCCACGTATTCCGTTCATTCGTGAGACTGGGTCAGTGAGGGTCGGTCGTCAGGTTATGAGAATGGCCTTGACCCTCCCTCGTTACTCCCGCGAAAGCATGTCCCGTGCCTCGACACGGGAGAGACTGTCGCACATCCTCTACATCCGTCAATCCGAACGTAGCGAAACAGAGTGAGGAGTCCAAAGACCCCCGTCCTCCAGGCGGAACTCCATACGTGGGACGGCCCCGCGAGGACGGCATACTCTAACTTGGGTCCCCTGTGGTCTCCGCGATCTCTGCGGTTGATCAAAACTCTACGAAAGCGACAATCCACGCCTCAGCGTCAAGCACCCAGTCCCCCTCGTCCGACCGAGACCCATACCCCGGCCGGCCACCCCAACACGCCCGTCACACTCCTTACGCAATACTTTCTACGCGCACGAACCTGTATCAGTTTAGTCGGTCGGGTGGTTGAGTCGGAGCTATACTCACGCCCCGGGTCATGGACTCCCGCCTTCGCGGGAGTGACGAGTGGGATGTAAGACCATCCTCAAAAACTGACCTACCGACCAAACTGATACAGGCTCTACGCGCACTGAACCTGTATCAGTTTAGTCGGTCGGGTGGTTGAGTCGGAGCTATGCTCACGCCCCGGGTCATGGACTCCCGCCCCGTATCGGGGTACGGGGTGACGTTCCTTCGCGGGAGTGACGAGTGGGATGTAAGACCATCCTCAAAAACTGACCTACCGACCAAACTGATACAGGCTCACGCGCACTAGGCGCGTTGACACCCCCCGCCCCCTGTGCTACATTCGCCTCGATACAACCTCAGTTGGGAGGCGTTGAACAGCTATGGAAGGCAAGATCGCGATAGACATCACCTACTGCGTGCCCTGAGGCTACCACAACGAAGCTGCCTGGATGGTCAGCGAATTCTTTGCGGCAGGCGGACCGGACACGGCGATCGCCATGATCCCCGGAGACGCCGGAGTCCTCACGGTAACCGTCGACGGTGAGACCATATTCGACAAGAGCGCAGAGGGCGGACACCCCAACCTCGACCGCGTTAAAGAGATGAAGGCCGTCATCTCAAACAAGGTGGCGGCGCTCGGATAACCTCCGAACCCGGCTACAGATACGTAAGCGTCCCCGCTCTCGCGAGGCCCAGACTCCCCGCGAGCTTCAACAGGACGCCGTCCTTCAGTCCCACCCTGGGAATGGCGAGGCTGCTCGCCCAAACGGTGTTCATCAGCGCCTGAACGACGATGATGGCGGGATAGATCACGTCGGCCCTGTCGGGGCGTAGGCGCAGTTCGCGTTGGCGGCCCTTGAAGCTCAGCGACTCCAGTTGCGTTTGGATGCGCTGGAGGTCACCCGACGACGCGTAGGACGTCGCCTTCCTGCCCACGCGCTTCCCCGTCAGATCGCCGATGCTCTCGACGTTTCCTCCCGTACCCACCAGCCGCCCGACGAGGTGGTGCCCGAGCACGCCAGTCGCCCAGTCCCGCGTCTCGCTCTTGATCTCCTCTATCTGCGCCATGAAGTCGGAGAAACCGCGCTCCGGGTCGCTCAGCACCTGAAGCATCCGCACCGTCCCCACCTTCAGCGTCCGGCTCTCTATCAGCACCCCGGCCGAGGTCAGCGTCACCTCCACGCTCCCGCCCCCGACGTCCACCAGCACGGCCTCGCCCTCGGAGATGTCGATCTTCCGAGAGACCGCGAGGTGCACCAGCCTGGCCTCCTCCAGCCCGCCGATCACATTCACCTCGATGCCGGTCTTCCTGTGGATGCGGCCGAGCAGCTCGTCACGGTTCTCCGCCTCGCGGAGAGCGCTGGTGCCGACGGCCACCGTGTGCTCGACACCCCACTCGTCGATGGTCTCGCGGAACCGCCTGAACGACGACGTCGCCGCGCCCATGAGCTTGCAGGACAGCCGCCCGCGAGCGAACACGTCCTTGCCGAGACGCACGGCCTCGCGACTGTTCTCGACCACCTCGACTCCGCCGTTTCTGCCGGCCCTCCCGATAACGAGACGCATGGCGTTGGAACCGGCGTCGATGGCGGCTAAGGTCGTCATGAAGCTCCTAAGGGCTGAGGCGTCTGGGGCATTGTACACCGTACCCGTCGGCAGGAAGTTGGAACATTCCTTACCAGTTCGTCAGCGAGCCGTCCTTCCGTCGCAGGTGCGAGGCCTCCCAGAACCGGAACTCGTAGGCCTTCAGCGCCTCTTCGTTCACCTCGACGCCGAGACCGGGAGAGGTTGGAACGGGATACCGGCCATGCTCAGTGTGAGGCCTGACGGGGAACATCTCGTCGTCGAACAGGTCGGCCCCGTCGGCGGTGACGCGAGACTCCAGCCACGAGAAGTTCGGGACCGCAGCGCCAAGGTGGACCGACGCCGCCGTGCAGACCGGCCCAAGCGGGTTGTGCGGCATCAGGTCGATGTAGTGCGCCTCGCACCAGCCCGCGACCTTCATCGCCTCCGTGAACCCGCCTATGTTGCAGACGTCGATCCGTGCGAACTGCGTCAGCCCCTCCTCGACGTACGGGAGGAACTGCCACTTCGACGACATCTCCTCCCCGATGGCGAACGGCACGTCCGTCATCGACCGGAGCGCGCGGTAGGCCGCGGGGGTCTCGTCGCGGATAGGCTCTTCCAGGAAGTCCAGCGTGCCCGATGGCATCTTCTGGCAGAACGAGGCCGCCTCCGCCACGCTGAGCCGGTGATGGTAGTCGATGCCGAGGACGATCCGGTCGTCCAGGGCCTCTCGCGCCTCGATCAGCCACTCCGCTGTCTCTGCGACCGACTCGCGCGGCTCGAAGACGCGCTCGTCGCTGTTCGTCAGCCATTGCCAGTTCAGCCGGATGCACTGCCACCCGTCCTCGACGAAGGCCTTCGCCTCGGCAAGGGACGCATTCTTGTCCCCCTGGCTCGTCGTTGCGAAGCCGGGCACGAATTCGCGGTGCCTGCCGCCCAAGAGCTGGTAGACCGGTACGCCCAGCGCCTTGCCCTTGATGTCGTGTAGGGCAATGTCGATGGCGGAGATCGCCCCCGTCAGGATACGGCCGCCCTCGAAGTACTGGCTCCGGTACATCAGCTGCCAGAGTGCCCCGGCGTTCATCGGGTCCATGCCGATCAGGAACTCCCGGTAGTGCCGGACCGCCCCGTCAACGGCAAGCTCACGGCTCGAAACGCCGGCCTCGCCCCATCCGTAGATCCCCTCATCCGTCTCGACCTTGACCAGCATCACGTTCCGGCCGCCGGCCCAGATCGGGTAGGGCTTGATATCAGTGATCTTCATGGTGTCCTCCTACAGACTTCATCGAGGGCATTCATTGCCGCTTCTCTCCGATCACCTCATCGACGAACTCCCGCAGGGCCTCGAAGTAGGCGGGGCCTCCGACATAGTACGTGTCGTTGTGCCCGGCGCCCTCGATCGTGTAGAAGCGCTTCGGCCCCTTGGCGGCATCGAACAGCTCCCTGCTCATCGAGAACGGCACGATCTCGTCACGGTCGCCGTGCAGGACCATCACCGGGGCATTCACCCGTTCGATCTTGGAGAGGGTGTCGTACTTGGTGGTCACGAGGAGTTGGAGGCCGGGCAGGAACGGGTACACGCTCTTCGTTATCGCCCTTACCGACGTAAAGCCCGACTCGCAGATCAGTGCGCGTGGAGGGTATTTGATCGCCATTCCCGCCGCGACGGCGCAACCGAGCGAACGTCCGAAGTAGATGGTCTTCTCCGGGTCTACGTCTTCGCGGGAGCGCACGTAGGTGATAGCCGACTCGGCATCGAGATAGGTGCCCTCCTCGTAGGGCGATCCCTCGCTGCGTCCGTAGCCACGGTAGTCGAAGATGAAGATACTTACTCCAAGCCGCACGACAAGCTCGCGGATGTTGCCGACGCGGTGGCCGATGTTGCCCCCGTTGCCGTGGAACCAGACCAACGTCGCATCGCCTCCACCTGGGACGAACCACCCGTGCAGCACGACTCCGTCGGACGCCTTGAACCTCACGTCCTCGAAGTCGAGTCCGACGTCGCCGGGCGTTGCTTCGATCTCTCTGCTGGGGAAGTAGATGAATGAGCGGTCGACCACGTGCGTACACCTCAGCAGCGCTCCCACGACAACGACGGCCGTCAGGACGAGGGCAGCGCGTCGCAACAACACGGCAGCGTATTGCCGGTACCGGAGCGTCATTGCGGCCAATGCTAGCAGAGTGCTAGCATACACGTACAGCACGGACGGAGTTGTCCCCATGGCTACGCTTACGATACGAAACGTTCCCGACGAAGTGGTTGCCCGCCTGAAGAAGGTGGCCGCGAATAAAGGTCACTCCATGGAGCAGGAGCTCCGGGAGCTCCTGAAGACGCGATATCCATCGCGCGCGGAAGTGTTGGATCGGGTGGAACAGCGGTGGGAGACCCTTCCGCCGGTCTCCGCCGAGGAGATCGACCAGTGGATCGCGGAAGCACGGAACCATCCCGTATGACCGACGACGGGAGCAGTGATGCTATGCCAACGCTAACGATTAGAAATGTACCCGAAGACGTAGTCGCGCGCCTCAAGAGTGCCGCCGCGAATAACGGTCGCTCCATGGAGCAGGAGCTCCGGGAGCTCCTTAAGACGCGATATCCGTCCAAAGAGGCGGCGATAGCGAGCATGCGGGAGAGTTGGAAGACGATGCCGCCGACACCGAAAGAGCAGGTCGACAAATGGCTGGAAGACAATAGGAACCGACCTGCCTGATGGTCATTGATACAAACGTGTTCGTATACGCGCTGCTGCGGGTAGAAGGTCGTCATGAGGAAGCCGGCAACGCCATCGAGGCCGCCGACAGGATCGTCGTTCCCGACTCAATATGGGCAGAGTTGGTGAGCGCTGTATGGCAGTGGGTTCAGTCAGGACATCACAGCGTCACCGAGGGCATCGACGCTTTGCAGCGCGGAGCGGCGTTCGTAGCCGAAGAGGTCGAAACAAGGGCGCTCTGGGAGCGTGCGCTCCAGATGGCGGTGCTCGCCGATCATCCACCATATGATGCCATCTTCGCGGCGCTGGCTGAGCGGGAGGGTACGCGAGTGGTCACGTACGACCGGCGCTTCCGGCTCGCCTTTCCCGATTTAACCGTCTCTCCCGCGGAGTTCATGGCGGGGTGACCGCTATAGCATCGCGCGGTAGACGGCCTGGCCCTGCTTGAACAGGTCGAGCACCTCCTTGCGCTGGCTGTCCGTGTAGAACTTGCCCTTCTTCGTGACCCAATCCAGCGACTTATCAATATGGTCGTCGAACCACCTGGCGGCCTCGGCTCGTTCGGGCGAGGCTGCGCCTGTCTTGAGGTAGACGGGGCTGGTGTGTGCCCAGATGGGCTGTTCGAAGCTGTCGCGGGTGTTGCTGAACAGTCGCGCGGCCACCCATCCGTCGTTGGGAACGGACAGGTCCGCACTCAAAGCGCCGCTCTTGGAGCCGTTCGGGTAGGACTCTGCCGCGACGACCGTGCCGTTGAAGATGATCTCGGCCCGGTGAATTGCGTAGTGGGACTGCCACGTGGCACTTGCGGGGAGTACGCTGCCAGCCGGGGTGTACACCTCAGCGCCGGGCTCCTGATCGGCCACTGTGAGCCGTAGGGCAGGCCCGTTCGTGATGAACGTCTTGCCCTGCTTGAGCGCAGATAGCCAGTCCGCGTACTCGAAGGCGCGGCCCGTGTCGGCGTAGACCCTGTTTGCCGAGCTAACGAACCAGTCGGAGCCTGTGGAGGCGGGAAGCTTGATGCCTGCGTTGAGCATCCGGTAGTAGATGTCGTACTCGGGGTCCATCCACTGGGGATCGAACAGGTTGAAGGCATCGAGCTTTCCCAGGGCCGCCGCGACGGGCGCTTCCATCCCCTGCCCGTTGTGGCACCAGATGACGATGCCGCCCTGCCGGCGAGTGTCGTCGCAGGCGTAGGACAGCGGGGGATAGTCTGGGTCGAATGCGTCCACGAGGAGGCCGCGGCTGACGGGGTGCACCACGTTGCGGATGTTCAGGAACATGACGTGGCCGTAGCCGATGCTGTGCGACCCCAGCGCGTTGTGGCGGTTTTCCTCACCGCACTGGACGTAGTAGTGGGTCGAAGAGAACTCGTTCAGGAAGCCGGGGGCGTACTTGTTGGTGGCGTACTCAAGCTCCCATCGTTTCAGGATGCTGATTGCCGTCATTCTCAAGTCCTCGACGCGGGGGTCGAGGGAGAGGCGGTCGTCGGGGCGCTGCTCCTTCTCGTCGTAGTGGATGTGGGTGTTGCCGGGGTGCCAGCCCTGTTCGCCAAGCTCGGCCCACCGCTCCAGCTCGAGCTCGACGGCAACAGCGCCCTGGAGAGGGGAATCCACGGTTATCTCGGCGGGGACGTACTCGGTGCCGCGTTCGGCTACGATCTTCACCTTGCCGCGACCGACATCGAGGCCGAACGTGCCGTCGGAGTAGAAGAAGGGCGCGCCCGTTCCCACCTTGAGCAGGGCGTCGCTCGGATGCGAGAAATTCCCGTTGGGGCCGATGACCTGTACCCGCGCCTCCACCGGCTCGCCGGTCGCCTTGTCGATGATTCTACCCGTCAGCCTTGCCATCTCATGCTCCTGTAGTGCTTGGTCTGAGGAATCCCCGCGCGGGGTATGTCCGCGACATTATGGTACAGGAAGGGCGTAAAGGGCGGAACGAGCGGGGCGTTAGGCCTTGCTTATGAGAGGGTGGACGTGGAGCAGGAGAACGTTACGAACGCAATGGCGAGAATACTCGAAAACTGTATGATTCTGTCGCATTCTGTCGCATTTGTCTTGTTATCGTAAAGTTGGAAGGATGGGCAATTCCTTGGATGCCTCACTCCGGTCGGAATGCAAGCCGTAGGGCCAGGGAACTCTTGAAGAACTTGGTGCAAGTCGAACAATGGGACAGATTGAGACGTGGGGGATCGCGTTTACCCTGACATTTCCTGACATCTTGTGACAATTCCTTCTTGGAACGGGAGATTCGGTCTCCGTCCCGGGACATTTCAAGATCGGCGCAAGGGCTTGTATCTAATGTAGTGCTTATGTTCGCATTCGTCAAATTCAGGGATTCACCGCAGATGGCGCGGAGATCGTAGGGTGGGCTTTTGGATTCCCGCGTTTGGAGAGCCTTGCGTAACATACCGGATAGGGTGGCATGAGGAATTGCGAACAACGCAATCCAATCTTGCGCTCTCTGGATACCGCCCCGTATCGGAGCACGGGGCAGGCTCTTCGCCGGAATGACGGTTGTTCAAGGGTCTCTCTTATGAGGCATTTGCATAACCGCAGCGCGTGTCATTCCGAACGCAACGGAGCGGAGTGAGGAATCTAAAGTCGTCGCTCTCCCAAATGGGCCTCGTAGCTGAAAGGGCCTCAATGACGACGGAAGAACACCCTAGAACCCTCGCCGCGCTCGGATTGACGGGTTATCGTGCCAGTAACTCAGAGGTCTCCCTTCGCGTGAACGTCGGGAAAGGTCAGCACTCCTTAGGCAGACTAAGGTATTCTTTTCATAAACGGGGGTTCGCTCCACATGGTGTCGGGAGACGAAGAGCAGCTTCAGAAACTTGGACAGGTATTCAGGAGGTTTTCCGAGGAGACCTACATCGGCAGTTCGCCGCTCTACGCGAGCCTGTCCGACGGCATCGCCGAAGACCTCGATGTGCTGGACATCGCCTCGTCCGCTCGTGGGCGGCCTGTACCAAACCTGCTCTTCGCAGCCGTTCACTACCTGCTTCTACGTGGCGCGGTTGACACACTCTCATCCTTCTATGCCAGCCTGACACGCGATCCGCGCCCCAATAGCGACGCCTATCCGCACTTCCGTGAATTCTGCCTGGCCCACGAGTCCGCCATCCGGGACCTCCTATCAACTCGTCTGGTTCAGACCAACGAGGTAGGCCGGTGCGCCTACCTTCTCCCGGCCTTCTTGCTCATCACGGATGAAAATCCGGGACTTCCGTTGTCTCTCGTGGACATCGGCACAAGCGCCGGGCTGCATCTGCTCTGGGACCGGTACTCCTATGAATACACTTGTGGTGTCGTCACCGGCGATGAGTCTTCCCCGGTGCGAATAGTGGCCGAGGTTCGCGGGAGTAACAGTCCTCCGATTCCTGGCAGCTTCCCTTCCGTGGCGTTCCGCATCGGTCTTGACCTGAATCCGGTATGCCTGACCGACCCGGACTCGGCGCTGTGGCTGAGGGCGCTAATTTGGCCGGAGCATGAACGCCGAGCGGCGCAACTCGAGGCGGCCATAGGTCTCGCCATCGACAACCCGCCGACGGTGATTGCCGGAGACGCGCTGGAGACTCTGCCGCGCGTCCTCGATCGGATACCAAAAGACACGGCCCTCTGCATCTTCCACAACTACACCCTCAACCAGTTCTCGCGAGAGGACCGCCACCAATTCAACTCCATACTGGATGAATGTTCGATGGACAGAGACGTATACTTGCTCTCAGCCGAAGGACGTTGGGGACACAATTTCGCCACGCTTGAGTTAGTCTCGATCAGGGGCGGCAACAGGTCGATCCGGAAGCTGGCGAACGTCGACTTCCACGGAAGATGGTTGGAATGGGTGGCCTAGGCCCACCGATTGACGCTTCACATTGCATGATTTCGGAAACCACGTACACCGGAAAGTTTTTCTCCGGCAGATTAGACGAGAACAAAATCAAGTGGTAGTATTCGCCATACACCGACGTTGGCAGATTAAGAATATGGATGAGTAGACCTCGGGGGATGGAACGTAACTCGCTTGGAGACCCTGTTAGGGGGACATGAGGAGGGAGGACCCATGAAGGCGCACAGAATCGTCAACAGCAGGAACCTGTCATTTATCGTAGGAGCAATCGTTCTCGCGCTTATCGCGACGGCGTGTCCGGCCCAGGACAGCCCGATTCCCGTCGGGGAGCGCGCCACCGCCGTGCCAACCAAAGCGCCTGCCGGATCAGGCAGCGGACAGTCCGGGGAGGCCGCTCAGGCCGTTGCCGCCACCCCTACTCTGGTCGCAACGCTCGAACCCCAGGCCGCTGTAGCCACCGTGGAGGCGCGGCAGGAAGAGCACCTGGCCTCGCTGTTCGAGCCGTCCGTGGGCGCTCTAAAGTTCGCCGAGTGGGACGACAAGCCTATCCAGTTTTCCAACGCCCTGCTCGGATACATCCTGGTCTATGGCTTCGACTTCTCTGTCGAGTTGGTCCAGCTTGAGGGGGACGCATACCAGGAAGCATTCCAGAACGGCGAGTTGGACGCCGTACTGATGCTGGACAAGGACGCGGCAGGCGGCTGGTACACGACCCACATCGACGGCAAGGCGATCACGGACTTGGGTTCCGTCCGCGACGGGGACGGCAATCTGCGCATAGTCGTCCATTCGGGCCTGGGCGAACGAGCGCCGGAGGTGACCGACTTCCTTACGAAGGCCAGGCCGACGGACGCTCTGATCGACGAGCTCTCGGCGGTGATCCGTGGAGGCCGTATCGGGATCAAGCCGACCACCCAGGCGATCAAGTTCCTGAAAAACCACGAGAACATCTGGAGCAGGTGGCTTCCGACGGAGGGTGCCGAAAAGGTGAAGGCCGCAATCGAGTCGGGGAAGACGAGCCTCGTCAACCGGAAGTGCATTCCCGACGGCGGTTCGGGCGCCGGCAGCCCCAACTGCGGCACCTAGCGTCTTGCCTTCATCCGGCGTGTCTAACTTGTGCGTTGCGCGTGCAACCGGCAGGGCATGAGGGAAGGCAACCGGGAGGAGACTGATGCAGTGCGCCAACTGTAGCGGCGAGAACTCCCGGGGGAGTAGCTTTTGCATCCACTGCGGCAAGGCGCTCGTTAGCGACGGCACGGGCGCTGAGGCGCCGGATACGCCCGATACCCAAGGCGGCAGCGGCAATCTTGACTCGAGACTCCAAAGCCTCAATCTCCGCCTGTCGTCCTTGGAAGCGCGGCTGGCGAACCTTGAACGACGGCTGGGCGTTTCCAGTACAAGCAGAGGTCCCTCTCCGGCCGGTACGGCTGCGAGGGATGCGGCCGTCCACGCACGCCCTCCGCGGCGGCCTCAACGCCCCCCCACACCGGCTCAGGCGCTGCGTGAAGAGACGGTAGCCGTCTCCGAAGCGTTTGAACCGGAGCCCAGTCAGGCCGTCGACTGGGAGCAAGTAATCGGTGGCAACTGGCTGGCAAGAGTCGGCGTACTTGCCCTTATTCTTGGAGTCGCCTTCTTTCTGAAGCTGGCGTTTGACAACGACTGGATCGGCCCAACCGGACGAGTAGCCCTCGGTGCTGTCGGTGGCTTGGCCATGATGGGGGCAGGCGAATTCTGGCAGAAGCGGTACCCAGGTTATGCCAGGGCCCTCAGTGGCGGCGGGGTCGGGCTTTTGTATCTCTCCACCTATGCCGCCTTTGCGATTTTCGACCTGATCGACATCTACCCCGCCGTTGTCCTCCTACTCATCGAGAGTGTTGTCTCCGCCGTCTTGGCGCTCCGTTATGAGTCGAACGCTTTGGCGATCATCGGTGTTGCCGGGGCCTTCTGCGCCCCATTCGTGCTGGGAGCCTCCGATCTGGAAGGACGGGCCTCCTCCTCTTCCGATGGAGCGGGCTACGACCTCATCGCCTACGTGCTTGCGGTGGACGTGGGAGTCCTCGTCCTCTCTACCTTTAGAAGATGGTACTGGTTCCGGCTCACCGCGCTGCTGGCGTCTTTGGCATCCTATGGCATTTGGTATATAGAGTTCGGAGACGCTGCGGGCGCTTTGGGAGCTGAGATAGCCTTAACGTGCATCTTCCTCGTCTTCGTGGGCGTAACCACCTTCTTCCACCTGATATGGGTTCGCGGCCCCAGGACATTAGACCTGTCCTTGATGACCTTCAATGCAACCGCTTACTTTGCCATAAGCTATGCATTGCTCTTCAATGAGTATAGGGACTGGATGGGAGGCTTCTCCCTCGCCATAGCCGTGTTCTACCTGGGAATGGCGTACATCGCCCTCAGACGAAGCCCAGAAAACGCCCGCCTGAGCCTGTTCGCCTTCGGCATCGCAGTAATTTTCCTAACCATCGCCATACCCATTCAGCTTGATGACATGGCGTGGACTACGGTCGGCTGGGCCACTCAGGGTACCGTCTTGATCTGGTTATCCTTCGCGACGAAGTCCCACGCGCCCCGATTCTTTGGCTACGGACTCTTCGTGCTAGTGGCCGTCAAGCTCCTCTCCTTTGATACTCTAATCAGCGTTTCGGATGATGATCCGGTGCTCAATTTGCGATTTCTCGCTTTCTCGATGAGCATCGCCGCACTCTATCTCTGTTCCTTCGCAATTTGGAGAAGCACCGATCAGTTGACTGCGCTTGAACGCAGGGCTTGGTCGGTCTACCCGATTCTCGTTATCGCGGCCAACTTTCTCACCCTCTGGATATTCACCGCTGAGGTAATGGACTTCTTCGACCAGAGGCTGGTGACCGTCGGCTGGGCAATTTATAGCGCCCTCCTGGTCTGGATATCCTTCATGTTGAAGTTCCACTCGATCAGATTCTTTGCCTACGGCGTTTTCGCGCTCACGGCGCTTAAGCTCCTCTATGAAGACACACCAGTTGAAGCCCTGACCCATGATCCCGTCCTCAACCTGCGAGTCCTCGCATTTTCGGTCAGCATCGTCGCTTTGAGCTTCTCCGCTTTCCTCATCTGGAAAAGCCCTCAAAGATTAACGACCTATGAGCGCGACTCTTGGGCTGTGTACCCGATCATGATTGGACTGGCCAATTTCTGGACTATCTGGATACTTACCGCCGAGGTGCTGGACTACTTCAATCACAACATAGCCACCGTGAGATTCATGGAGGGGAGCAGAGCGGAGATTCAAGCCATGGAGAACGCCCAGAACCTGTCGCTTACCGTTCTTTGGGCCGTATATGCCTTGGTCTTGCTCGCGGTGGGCATCATAGGTAAGCTGCGAGCAGTACGGCTGGCGGGGTTGGCGCTGCTCACCATACCGGTGGCCAAGGTCTTCGTATACGACGTCTTCCAATTGGAGCAGGCTTACCGAGTTGCCGCCTTCATAGGACTCGGTGCGCTCCTTCTCATAGGCGGATATCTCTATCAGAGGTTCGGACGCGCAATCAGGGAGTTCGTCACCGAATGATGTTATTCTTTCGAGGACTGCTCATTCGGGCTCAAAGCAGTGACCGCGCCGTATCGGTTTGGCATAATAGGGATTCCCATGGCGGTTGGCGGAATGTTTCATTCCGCCTCAAGGAACGGAGGCGGGTATGGCGACTCGCGTGCTTGAACTGATCGAGGACAGGTTGGATGCGGGCGGCAGCGTATCTCTGCCCGCGTCCAACCGGGTCGTCTACGTCGTTGAGGGCGAGGCCGAGGCGCAGTCGGATGGCACGACGGAGCGAATCACTCCGAACGAGGCACGGCACTACTCCGGGGCCGTCGGCCTGCAGGCCGGCGATGGTGGCGCAAGACTGTGGCGATGGGAACTGACACCCACGTCTAAGAAGGCCGGCGGAAGCGCGTCCCAGACCAAGCTCCGCGCGGCGATAGCCATCGACGAAGACGCCGAGTACCTCATGCGGTGCGACCGCGTCGACTTCCCGCTCGGCGGCATCGCCTACACCCACACCCACCAGGGGCCCGGAATCCGCTGCCTGTACATGGGCGAGTTCGACGTGACGGTGGACGGCCAGACGAAGCACCTGCACCCCGGCGGGGCCTGGTTCGAGGCGGGGCCCGTCCCCGTGTATGCCGAGGCGTCCAAGACCGAGCTTACCGCGTTCATCCGAGTGATGGTCCTGCCGCGTCGGCTCCTGGGCCAAAGCTCGATTCGCTACGTCAAGAAAGAGGACGCCGACAAGCCCAAGACTCAGACCTACTCCGTTTTCGTCGACGAACCGATCGAGGTGTGAGGCGCCGGGCGTTGATGAGGAGCAAAGTTGACTAACGACGGTTTCGTAGGCGCGCTCTACACCTATCCCTGGGACCTGTCCGATGATGGGGTGGATGCTGCGCTCGACAGGATCGTCGACCTGACGGGATGCTCGGAGATCCAGCTCGCGCCCAGCTATCACGTCTCGAACTACTTCCTCCCGCACAACCCGAAATCGCCGATACGCTTCGGCGAGAACGGCGCCGTCTTCTTCCGCCCACAGCTATCGCGCTACGATGCCACCGAGATCAAGCCCCATGTCAGCGGGTGCGTGACGACGCCCGACTACTTCGAGCGCCTCGTCGACGCCATCACCCGCAAGGGCCTCGTATTCTCCGCTTGGAACGTCTACTTCTTCAACCACTACCTCTCGGAGAAGCACCCGCAGTTCGCCAAGCACGACGTGTTCGGGACACCGTACATCGGGCAGCTCAGCCCGTCATCGAAGGACGCGCAGGAGTTCGCCGTCGCGCTCACGCAAGAGGTCATGGACCGTTTCAGACCCCACGCCGTCCGCGTCGAGGCGCTGCAGCGCCAGATGTGGCGTCACGGGATGCTCAAGAACAAGTTTCAGGGCGACATCTCGGAGCGGTGCCAGTTCCTTCTCGGCGTCTGCTTCAATCCCGCATCCATGCAAAACGCCGAGGATGCGGGCATGGACGCGGCGACCTTCCGCTTGGAAGTGGACGTCTGGCTGCGCGCCGAACTCGCGAAGATACCGACGGAGCAGGAGCTTAGTGAGCCGGCAGACGCGGAGTGGATCGCGGGGGCGTTCGACGGTCGCCTGAGGCAGTATCTCGACATCCTGAATGCTCACACGACCGGCCTGTGGCTGCGCGTCGCCGAGGTCATCAAGAAGGGCGGAGGCAAGGTGCAGTCGGACTACCTTGCCCACGGCATCAGGACCGACACCAACGGCCTGGAGCCGTGCATCAACAAACACATCGACCGCCTCACGACAGGTCTGCCCGCGACCGGGGACGACGCAAAAGTGCAGATGAGGGCCTATTTGGACATGATCGCGCCGGGGGGCGAGGTGTTCGTGCCGGTAGGCCCCGGCAACATCACCGAGGCCGCGCCGCTCGTGGAGCGAACGAGAGCGGCAGCGGAGGCCGGCGCGTCGGGTGCGCTGTTCTACAACTACGGCCTCATGCGCGAGGAAGTGCTTCGCTTCGTCGGCGAAGCAATGAGGGGTGTGACACTAGGGGATGCGGGAACGGCGTAGCCGAAGGGCTACTGCTCCTCCGCCACGTCCAAGTTCAGCAGGAAGCGGTTGCCCTCACCGACGCCTTCGAGGATTTCGACCTCGTGGACATACATGTCGTGGCTGTCGACGAGAACGGTCGTGCCCGTCGTTTCTACGGCCATGCCGCTCGGCGACGTGAACTTTATTCCTGCTTCCACAGCCTCGGTCTCTGCGTATCCCATCCATTCCTCTCTTTCCTTTAGAAGGTGTATAAAAGAACGCGCTGATAAGTCAGGGGCTACAAGGGTGTTGACAATCGGAGCAGGTAGCCTTCGTTGACGGGTTTATAGTGTGTCGGCGAGCCTAACCGCATACATTCGGACCTCTAACCCATACGGTCAATGACATATGCTCATCTATTTCTATAGCTACTACAGACTGAAACCAAGTAAACCCCTCTGCAGCATTCGTCGAAACGTACTCACAGCCTTTCCACCGCACATAAACCGCATCTTCGACTACGCTCCACATCGCGGACTGATGACTGCGAGTCGCATCCTCACAATTCCCACCAAAGAGCGAGATACACTCATCTAAATTCCGAGCAGGTGAAAATCGCCCCCCAAGCTCCTGCAAACTCAAAACCCGCACCTTATCATCCTCAACGCCGCTCGGAGCCTCTACAGTAGGAAACTCGATTCCCTGTATATCGCCCCGCGGACAACCAAGTAGTAACAATAATAGGGTCGCCTGCATTCCGAAGGCGCAGAACATTATAAGCTTGAGAAAGAATTTCATTCCGAGATTCTTCCCTTACTTACCTTTGTTTGCCGATGCCCGCTCCAACCGCTACCAGTCCGAGAAAGCCGTCGATGCCCCCGCCTACTAAGAATCCCGCTATGCGCACTTCAGTAGCCCAAGTGAGACCTACGCCTAAAGAAAATCCGTTCACCCCCGTATCGGGTACGGGGCAGGCTCTGAGCCTGTCGAAGGGTCGAATCCCCCTTCATGGTTCGACAAGCTCACCACGAACTGTTTCGGCGACTCATTAGACACCCTCTTAGTATCCCTTGTCTATGATCGGTCCCGCGCCCGCAGGCCGACTGCCCAGGCCACCCCGGTCAGGGCCGCAATGAGGCCCGCCCGGCTCAGCGTGGTATTGGACAGCACGCCTCCAACGACGAAGAGCGCCGCTCCCACGAGAGCGAGAATCCACGCCGTGCGTTCAAGGGATATCTTCATGTTGGTCCAAATATGATACCAGTCCGCACGCCCCGGCGGTAAGGTTCTCTGCTGACGTGCCCAGGGCAATCGTCACTCCGGCGAAGAGCCGGCCCCGTACCGCGATACGGGGCCGGAGTCCAGAGGGCAGGGGGACGTTCTGTCAAAGGTGGGATCCCAAGCAAAACGCGATTGCTTTGCTGACGCGCTCCCTCAACCCGTGTAGAATAAGCGACCATCCACTACCCCAAGGAGGGAACCTATGACTTCCAAGCCAACGATGATGTTCTACCATGACGGGCGGCACCCGCTCATCTACATGTACGAGCCACCGATGCAGGTGGAAGAGTACCAGCAGGCGGTCGACGAGCTGATCGGGACTCCCATTCAGGCCATAAACTTCTGCATGGGCGACGGTCGCACTGTCCTCCACGACACGAAGGTCGGCGAGCTGTGGGGCGACAACCAGGACCGCTGGGCCCACACCATCTTCCGCCGGGCGCACCAGAACGCCAAGCACCTAATCGAAACGGGCAACGACCCCCTGAAGATAGTGGCCGACCGCGCCCACGAGAAGGGCTTCACGTTCAACCCTGTGCTGCTGGTGCAGCAGGGCAGCGGAGACCCTGAAAACGACACTCGCGGCTCCACGTTCCGGTTTACGCACAAGCACCTCGATATCGGCGCTGCCGGGGACGTGCCGGAGAGTTTCAAGGGGTTCCAAAACGCCGACTTCAAGCACGACGAAATACGGAACGAGCGGTTCACGCTCATCGAGGAGACCCTGCAGAACTACGACTGCGACGGCTTCGAGCTTCAGATGAACTACCAGCCGTACTACTTCCACCCGAACGAGGTGGAGGCGGGCATCCCCATCATGACCGACTGGATTCGGCGGGTCTCCGAGGCCGTCAAGGCCAGCGGCGCCGAACGTGAGTTGATCGTGCGCATACCGGCCAGCGTCAAGGGCTGCCTCTCAGTCGGCATGGACATCATCGACTGGATCGAGCAGGGCCTCGTAGACGTGATAATCGCGCAGGACTTCTCCGGCCCCGAGCTGCTGTCCGGCATGTCCAACTTCCGTGAGTTGGTGGAGGCCACCGAGGACAAGGACACGCGGGTCCTGGCCGCCATCCAGAGCAACGCCGACACCGACCGCGTCGGACAGGGCACGATCGAAATGGTCCGCGCCGTCGCGACCAACTACTGGATGCAGGGCGTCGACGGGCTATACCTCGCCCACTGGTTCGGCAACTGGCCCTACAAGGCCGATTTCTACGAGAAGCTCCGGGAGCTTCCGTACCCGGAGGTCATGGAGACGAAGGACAAGATCTACTCGCTCCCGACCATCTCCCAGCGCTACCAGAACCCCGATACCGAGCCTGGACTGTCGATGCAGCTCACCCGCGACCTGCACGAGGGCGAGACCGAGCAGTTCACGCTCATCATCTCCGACGACCTTGAGAAGTGGGACGACGTAGGCCGAATCCACAAGGTGCTCCTCCGCGTCCGCATCATGGGCATGACCGAGCTCGACGAGATCAGCTTCAAACTGAACGGCAAGTCGCTGCCCGACTCCTCCCTCCGCAAGATCAACGCCCTCTATCGCATGAGTGCCCCGAGGTACCGCGTCGGCTCAGGCTACTGGTTCATCTACGACCTTGATAAGGAAGACTGGCCCGTCCGCGGCGACAACACCCTCGAAATCACCCACGGCGTGGTCGACAAGGTCCCACTGGAGCAGACCCTCGTCCGAGACGTCGAGCTTGACGTGCGCTACCTGATGGGCAGGAACTACCACCGCAGCCTCGTCGACGACGAGCTCGGCCCACACGAGATAACTTCGGAGTAAGGGACGACGTTCACACAGCCTCTCTGAATCTCTCCCCCGTAGGGGTGAGACCGGATGAAATATGAAAAGGCCCCGCTCACGCGAGCGGGGCCTTTTGCTTACTCTAGCTTAGCGCTCGAGCCGGCTACTTCCTCTCGTCGAACCAGAAGTCGGAGTCGAGGAAGCTCACGCTGCGATAGAGGTTCGAGCGGTTGCCCGGGTGGTTGAGGTTGTCCTCGCCGTCCTCGAACGAGTAGTTCCAGCCCGCGAATCCGAAGATGTCGCGGATGTGAGTCTTGGGAACGTTTCGCATGTTGTTCCGCTTGAACGCGATGCCGCGTGCCACGCCCGTGAAAGCCACGGTTGGAACGTTGAATATCTGCTCGGCCACGTTCCGGTAAATCATCTTGCCGGCCTCGGCTCGCTCGGGAGAGAACTGTGGGTGCTGTCGCCCCTCGAGCCATAGCTCGGCGTTCTCCTGCAGCTTACCGGACGGGTCCGCCGCAAAATTCCCGGCAGGAGCCAGCGGCAGGTAGCTAGGATCGGGACCGGGCGCCATACCCTCGCTGCCGGATGTTTGGTACCACCTCCCAATCAGTTGTCCAACCGAGTGGGACCCGGACAACGGCGAGAGTTCGCCCCCTTCGAGCATCCACGGATTATAGTTGTAGGCCGCGGCCGTGAACGAGAGGTACTGCTCACCCGCCCGGGCGGTGTTTCGCCCGCTTCTGACGCCCAATTCGATCCCGACCTCTTCGAGCTGTTGTCGCAGCAGCTCCAAAAGCGCGACGTGTCCCGGATTATTGTCTGTGAACAAGAGACTAAGCCGATCACCGTCGGGCCTCAACCTGAAACCCTCGTCGTCCTTCGCCGATAGTCCGAGGCCGTCCAACAGGCGATTCGACCGTGCGGTGTCCCGTTGCGTGTAGATGTCGCGGGCATCGTCGCCCGGGTAGTACGGGTTGTCGGGCCGCGGCACGAAGTTCTGGACTGCGCCGAGGCCGAGGTACACCGTATCGTTGATGGCGGCTCGGTCGAGCGCGTACGAAACGGCCTGTCGGAACTCGTGCGTGCGAAGCAACTGGCCGAGGTACGGGTCATCGTTCCATGTCTGCTGCATGCCGATGCCGGCGTCGTTGCCGCCGAACGACGGCCACCGGTAGACACTGTAATCGCCCCTCTCCATGCTGTTGATGTAGAGCGGCACGTCGCCCAGGGAGTTGTTGTACGTGATCGGCTGGTCGTTCTCGCCCGACATCTTGCGGAAAACCGCGACGTCGTTGCCCTCATTCTGGTACATCCAGACACCGTCGAGATACGGGAGCTGGTTGCCTTCGGGGTCGAACGCCCACGAGTAGTGGTTGCGTGCCAGCTTACCGATCTCCTTGCCCTGGGCGTTCTCATCGCCGACTCCGCCCGTGCACATGATCCTCGCGCACGGTATGTCCCCGCGAGACATGTCGTATGTTCGATATTGCCACCAACTCCCAAAGGCCTCGTGCCCGTCCGCCTTCATCATCTCGGCGACCTTCGCCTCTCCAACGATCTCCGGCATGAACTGTGAGACGTGGTGCTTTGGGGTGAACCAGCAGAATCCACCCACCGTGCAGATTGAACCCCTGTTCGATCGCGCCTCCATGATGTTGTACACCGGGGAGTCGAACGTGAGTGTGAAGTTGAGGTCGTCCACTTTGGCCCAACGGACAGGGTTGTCGGTGACGGGGTCCCGCCATCTGACAGGGACGTTGGGTTGGTACCTCGCCTCTTTGAGTGCGGTCCATGCCCACTCTATGTCGTCCATCGTAAACGGCTGGCCGTCCGACCATCGGAGGCCCTCCCGCAATCTAAACGTAAGGGTTCTGCCATCTTCGCTCCATCCCCAGTCCCTGCCGACGAACGGGCGCCACGTAAAGCCGTCCGCCTCACGCTCGCCGAAGTTGGAAAGCGCCTGCTCAGACAGGAAAGTGAACGTCGTGCTCAGACGGCTTATGCCTCCATACACTCCGATCTGGTCGGGCGGCTGTGAATACATGCGGTCTTCCGGCACGGGTACCCGGTCTTCCAGCGGCTGGATCACGCCCTGTTTGACCAAGTCAGCCGACATCGGAGACTCGAAGAACTTGGTGGGCATGGGGCCCGCGTAGTGCCAGACGGGGAAGTCTCCCGGAGTAACTACCGGAGGCTCCCACGTATGAGGGCTTGCCTCAGGGCACGAGGTCACCTGCTGTCCCTCGATGTAGCACGTGGCCGGTATATTCGGCCTGGCCTCCCGGGCCGCCGCCGGTGGTGGAGGCGCGGCCGGGGCGGCAGGGGCCTGCTGAATGATCGAGGGAGCCGCGGCAGGCGCGGGCGCAGGCGCGGGCGCCGGGGCCGGAGCTGCCGCAGGTGCGGGAGCGGGAGCCGGAGCCGGGGCAGGCGCGGGGGCCGCAGTATCAGTGTCTCCATCGTCGCTGCCGCCACAAGCGAACAGCCCGAGGGACAAGACGAGTAGAACTACAAGAAATCCGATCATGTTACGTCTTCGCATGGGTTCCTATCCTTTCTGGACACTCAATCCGAACCAACTAGCCGAACTGCAATCCAATACAGAACTCTACGTGCACAACTCGAACGATAATGGGAACTATATACAGTTACGCGGATACGCACAAGACTCATGGATCAGGCACAACGGCAATCGCATCACAGTCTTCTGACACGCTTGGAAGCGCCTCCACCCCATAATACTGTGAACTAATACCAATTCGTTCTGACTACGCCGCCAATCGGTCCGACTAACCCTTGGCGCCATGAAGGCTGGTGCCAATCCCTAAGCTCGGCTTTGTACAAAACTTAGAAAAGAACAGGGTAGGCTGACAAGACCCCAACCGTCACGTAAGGTCAAGTCATGCTCACCCTGCACGCTGCCGTTGTATCCTTACTCCATCCGTTCGCGCCGATGTTTCAGGCCAGGACATGGTCGATAGTGCAGGTGTTACTCGTCGGCGCAGTCTTGGCCACGCGCAACAGGACCGTCACCTGTGGTTTGCTTCTGGGACTTTCTGCATGTCGTCGCAGAAACCCGACATGCGAGAAATCCCCAAGCCCATGCTCAACAGATTCATGGAATCGCTCACCTACGCGGCGTGAATGTTCAATGTCGAGCTAAGAGAGTGTCCAAGAGACTCCCTTGAGCGTGAGCTTTTCGAAGGGCGTTCTGAATTAAGTGGCAATCCTACAGTTAGGGCACCGGCGCCAAGTGAAAAGCATTGTCTGACCATCTCGGCACTTTCGACGTATGAGAACATATGAACTATAATATGGGCGTCGCTGGAACGGTTTCGGTCCGGCGAGCCCGGACCCGTAAAATCATGCGAGACAAATTGAGAACGCAAGCACAAAACATCGATCTTGCGGGAAAAGTCTCAAACCGTCTCACGACCGCATCGTACGACGTGAGCGCGTGGCCGGAACAGGTTCAACCGTCCCCTCAGGGACGGGCGAAAAGGAGCGAGACAAATTGAGAACAAGAGGAAAAAGGGGCGGTCGGGAGGTGTCCCAAACTGTCTCACCGTCTCAAGTTGTTTCACTGTCTCAGAGAGTGCCAAAAGGAATCCGTCCACCCCCGTATCGGGTACGGGGCAGGCTCTGAGCCTGTCGAAGAGCCGATGCGCCGATTATGGTTTGACAAGCGCACCGCGAACGGTTTTGGCGACCAATTGGAAACCCCTAAGGGTCGGGGTGCTCGATACGGAGCGAGTCCGGCCGGCGGAAGAGCATCTCGTAGCCCAAGTACCGCTCCCGGAAGCCGCGCCTGACGTAGAGGGACCGGGCAGGGTCATTCTCCCATCCGGTTTCGATATAGAGCGCGTTGGCGCCGTTCGTGCGGGCGGCCTCCTCCGCGAACGCCATCATCTGCGACCCAATGCCCATCCTGCGGAACTCCGGCGCGACGGCAAGATCGTCCACGTCCGCGCGGGTAAAGTCGTACCCGGTCACGTCGGTGAACCTGACCCACACGAACCCGGCCGGTCCGCCATCGACTTCCCAAATCTCGGCAACGGTGCGGGGATCTTTCAGTGATTTGGTCAGGGACGCGAGGAACTCTTCCGGCTGGGGCGTCGTCAGCCAGTGATCGCGGAACTGCTCGTATGTGGTGGCCGATCTGAGCCACGGGCTCGCGACAGCGTAGTTCGCTTGGCTGTGGAGCTCGAAGAGTGTGTCGGCGTCACGTTCAACGTCGACGCGGCAGTGAGTTATCATAGTGTCATCATACACCCGCGCCGGATTTGGCAGAGGCGGGCAGAGGACGGTTTTGAGAACGATCAAGTACGACGTGGCGGTGATCGGCGGAGGCATCATCGGCCTCGCGACGGCTATGACGCTTGCGCGGAGGCATCCCGACCGTAGGTTCGTCGTGCTGGAGAAAGAGGGCGAGATCGCCCAGCACCAGACGGGGCACAACAGCGGCGTCATCCACGCGGGGATCTACTACGCGCCGGGGTCCCAGAAGGCGGGCTTCTGCTACACGGGCAACCTGGAGCTCCGCAAATACTGCGACGAGCGAGGCATCGGCTACGAGATGTGCGGCAAGGTGGTCGTAGCCACGGATGAGTCGGAGGTGCCGCGTCTACATGACCTGTTCGCACGCGGCAAGGCCAACGGTGTGGAGCGGCTCGAACTCATTGGCCGCGAGCGTCTTCGGGAGATCGAGCCGCACGCCGCTGGGGTCAAAGCCATCTGGTCGCCGGAGACGGGCATCGTCGACTACCGTCGCGTGTGCCGAGCCTACACAACCGACTTTGGGGAGTTGGGTGGAGACCTCAGACTGAACACCCGCGTGGAGCACGTCGCGAGGCGCGGCAACACAGTGAACATCGACACCGACCAGGGCAGCATCGCGGCGTTGGGCGTTGTCAACTGCGCGGGGCTTCAGGCCGACATGATCGCCCGCGATATGGGCGAGCGCGTTGGCCTGCGTATCGTCCCCTTCCGAGGCGAGTATTTTTCGCTTAGGCCGGACAAGGAACACCTCGTGAACGGGCTGATCTACCCCGTGCCGGACCCGAAGCTGCCCTTCCTCGGCGTGCACTTTACGAAGCGGGTCGACGGCAGCGTCGAGGCCGGGCCGAACGCCGTGCTGTCCCTTGCGCGCGAGGGCTACGAGAAGACTTCGTTCCGTGTGGGCGAGGCCCTCGACATCGCCACGCATCCCGGCTTTTGGCGCATGTCGATGACCCACTGGATGTCGGGCATGAAGGAGCAGTACCGCTCAATGTTCAAATCGTCGTTCGTCAGCTCGCTGCAGAAGCTCGTGCCGGAGGTCCAGCCGGAGGACGTGTGGCGACCGAGCGCCGGTGTGCGCGCGCAGGCGATCGACGACAACGGCGGCCTGCTGCAGGACTTCCGAATCGTCCAGGGCGACAGGGCCGTTCACGTCCTCAACGCCCCGTCCCCCGCCGCGACCTCCAGCCTCCCTATCAGCCGTCACATTGCCGGCATCGCGACGGTCGCATTCGAGCTTTAGGGCCGCACCCCGGCGCGGAAAGGGGAGCGGAACCGTAGACTCGAAGGGCGTGGATTGGTATATTTGAAGGACAAGCGGGAGTAACTCAGTCTGGTAGAGTTCCTGCCTTCCAAGCAGGCTGTCGCGGGTTCGAGTCCCGTCTCCCGCTCCATGAAATCCCTGTGTTAGCCGTGAGTGGCTACCCGACTCCAGGTTACTCCACGAGTAAATTTCGCAGTCATGCTGTGAATGACCCATCATCAACCTTGCGATTGTGGAATGCGTTGCCAGAATCGCAAGGTTGTTTGGAGGCAACGCCTCTGAAATCTGGGGAATCCTGCTGCATCATCGCCTGGATAGGCGGGTGAGCGGGTAGCCCGATGAGTCAGGCCCTTTCGGGTATGCTGAAGACTGGAGGCGTTGTCTATGGCGGGCCGCACGCTGGACATTGGCAGGATTGTTCGTGCCGCGAGGTACTCGTTTGCAGGGCTTCGCAGCGCCGTCGCGGGCGAGGTCGCGTTCAGGCAAGAGCTGATTCTTGGCGCGGTTCTGACGCCTGTGGCCATCTGGCTGGGGGAGGACGGGGTGGAGCGGGCGTTGATGGTCGGCGTCCTGCTGCTCGTCCTCATCGTGGAGCTGGTGAACTCGGCCATCGAGGCGGCGGTCGACCGAGTGGGTGAGGAGGCTCACGACCTGTCCCGCAGGGCGAAGGACCTTGGATCGGCGGCGGTGTTCGTCTCGCTGATCGCCGTGCCGGTCGTGTGGGGACTGGTGCTGCTAGACTGACGGAGTGACAGACCAACGTCGACAGTCGAGGGAAATAGTTGAGTCGTGGCACAGCGTCCGCTACGAGGAAGAACAGCGACCTTCAGGCGCTAACCAGCTAGGGTACGGGAGTTACCCCTTCTTGACGCCGGAGTCCACGTCGGACGTGGCGGCGGTCTCGTCCTGGCCGCTCTGGGACGAGCGGAACTCGCGGATGGCCTTGCCCATGGCGCCGCCGATCTCCGGCAGCTTTCCGACGCCGAAGATAATCAGCACGATGACCAAGACGATGATGAGCTCGGTCGGCCCAATCCAGGACGGCATATCATGACCTCCAAGTACGCTGCCTACGGGTATCATACTATACCCAGCGCGTAGGAAGGTCAATCAAAATGCCGCGCGGCGCGGCGATGTCTGCGCGAGGTGACGAGAACGTTTTGACAAGCGCATGTGCCTGATTCGATTGTTCTACGGGGTGCCGGGCAAGCCCGACTGAAGTGAGGCCTGCCCCACTATCGTCAAGCCCGAGTTGTCGGAAGGGTGGCATCGCACCCGGACAAACCAGTCGAGGTTGGGAATGTCATCCCATGATCGTCCTAGATTTTCGCTGAGCGAGGTTGTCGCCGGCGCAGGATGGTACCCCAGATTCCCCGTCAGGTTTGATTCACTGTCGATCATCGCTACGAAGTACCTGCTCTCGCAAGTGCTGGGATCGGACCAATTCACGGTCAAGTTGGTACGAGTGACATCGTACTCTCGCTCTCTCGGACTGAGAGAGACGGTGACGTTTGGTTACCGCTCCGCATCCTTCAGCGCGTTATGCCCTTCGATGAATTCTTCTACCTGTTCAAGACTGGTGTCCAAGGGGAACTCATCGGTGAACTCTACGACCACTCCCTCACGAGCTGCCTCAGTCATCGCCTCCGTGATGGTTAGCACATCTCTTCATGGCTTCCCACGTCTGCCAACGCATCGCGGGAGACACGGTAACGGCCTTTGGGGCGTGAGTGCATCATCGGGCTCTGCTGAGTCCTTACTTGCTTGCCATGAGAGTGAACTCGCAATCTGACAAGTCAATCGTGATTCCGCTGACTCCCAGCAGTTCCTCTCCTGCGCTCTCGTCTATGGCATGGCGGGAGATGCGGTAGCGGCCTGAGAGGTCTGTGGGGTCTTGGTGCATTATTTTGGAACGGCTATTGGGGGATTGTCGGGCTGTGTAGCCCCTTCTCTCGGAGAACTCATGGGCCTCTTTGCGAAAAGACTCTGTGACGCTACCGTCAGAAGTTTGGCGGATGAGCGAGGCAGCGATGTTGACAGAGGGTTGTCTGATGATGAATGTCACTGCCATTGTCAGTGCCATTAGCTGACCAGCATATTCGGCCTGCAAAGCTTCCAGTTCCGACCGATCACACATAGCGCTCTCCTACGGAGTCAGGCTAATGTCGTAACCGTCCACACGGAACTTTCGGACCAGGAACTCCAGGGCCTGGTCTCGCGTCGCGTCTATCTCCAATTCTCCCGTGATCTCAAGGGCCGATTCCTTGATTAGCTCAGCGTAATGTTGGAGATTGGCTCCCTCGACCGAGGGGACGCCCTGTTCTCGCAGCTCGGTGTTCCGAGCCATCAGCCACTTACTAACAGTCCCATCGACCCGCTTTCGCTCAGGCAGAATCTCGTTCCAATACTTTGTCTCCCCTACTGCCTCGATGTAGGCCAGTAACTCAGGGTCGGGATCAATAAAGAGCTGGTACGCTTCCCCTGTCCTATGGTAGGTCTCTGAGACGGTCAGTCCTCGTTGGCTGTAGTAGTGCTGATCTTTAGTTACGGCAGCTTGAACCTCTGCGCCGGTCATCCCATAGCCAGCCTCGACAGCCGCATCATAGGCTGTGTACTTCATCAGCAGTCGAGCTAGGGTCAACACATCGACGTCATAGGACTGGGAGACCTCGTAAGCCGGCCTGAACAGCGCAACGAACGACTCAGGCAGCTTCTTAGAGTCGTCCTCGAAGAACCGTGAATAGCAGTTCAGACACTGCTCGATCCACTCCCGATTCTCGATAGCAGGGTCATCGTCAGGTACCGCTCTACTCAAGATGGCCTCTATTCGTTCCAGGCCGATGGATTTCTCTGCCCGAACCTCCAGGAACTCTGCCACTGTGACAGAATGTCCGTTGATCCTGAGAGCAACTGATTCACTTCCCTCGACGAATGCCTCACCCATTGCTGCCCCTCGGTCAGCGTAATGGTCAGCCGTAGCGTCTGCCTCGTTCGCCAACAGGACGTAGCCTGTCGGGATACTGACCGCTAGAACTACAAGGACCGCTCCTAACCATATAGCCGGTCGGTTGATTCTCATCGCATTCCTCCTCGGCTTCCCACGTCTGCCAACGCATCGCGGGAGACACGGTAACGGCCTTTGGGGCGTGAGTGCATCATCGGGCTCTGCTGAGTCCTTACTTGCTTGCCATGAGAGTGAACTCGCAATCTGACAAGTCAATCGTGATTCCGCTGACTCCCAGCAGTTCCTCTCCTGCCTCGTTCGTTACCGAGTAGGTGAAGACGTAGTAGGCGTCTACAACCTCCGAGTTCCAAATCCATCCACCGCCTCCATGTAACCCTAGGATATTTAACCCGTCTATTCCCTGTACTCCGAGACCTGTAAGAATGTCAACTAGGTTTCTCTCTATATCCTTCGGAGTACCATCGAGCCAAGGCATACATTCAAGGTTGCCTTTCACGTCCAGTGTAGGAAGGGGTCTAACCCTATCAGCATCTCCGCATGAGAGACAGAAGACCGCTATGAGTAGGACAGCGAATCGGATAGTCAAGCCGAGACCCGTGAGATGCGAACTGCGTATTTGCTTGGATTTGACCCCAGAGTGTGAGCAGCGTCTATGACCCTTGCGAGTACCCATCCGGCCGCGCTTGGCGACCACTCCGGCATCGACACGAGCAGGCCTTGGCTTGGATGCTGAGTAGGTGAAAGGATATCTGAATGGACAGCGAAGGATGAGTCCAACCGAATCCTAGCCTCAACGGGAACCTCATCTATCAACCTGAACTCGAAGACTCCGTTGTTCCCCTGCTCTATGCAAGCGACTAGAGTTGAAACATCGTGGTCTCCGAGTAGACCCTGATCGAAGTGAACGACTGCTCTGACTCTCTCCCGTACGTCCAATTGGAACCAGCTTAGTACGCCAACAAGGTACCACCCACACTCGTCATCAGAGAGCCTGACTTGTAACGTTGTCGTTACTTGAAACCCTGACACAGTGGCTCCAAAACGTCGTACAGAGTCACTGAGACACTGTAGCACCGCTGGCAACACACTAGGTACGACTCGTGGTGGGTCCAACCCAACTTGACAAAAGCCGACCCTGAGAGAATCGTCAGTCAACTCTGTCTCATGCATGGCCCACAAGGCTTGGACACTATACCGGCTACTTTCGTGAGTCAACCAGCCCATCAATCTAGCCCGTCCATGAAAGACGCTGTAGAGGTCTTCCTCCTCAGTGTCAATCGTTCCCTTGCTGGCCATGCTCCCCAAGGCTTCGACAAGCAGTATTGAGT
Organism: Dehalococcoidia bacterium; assembly: GCA_965247555.1. Taxonomy (GTDB): domain Bacteria; phylum Chloroflexota; class Dehalococcoidia; order Lucifugimonadales; family VXLM01; genus VXLM01. The sequence goes on from CBDFHR010000009.1 coordinate 2,815,172, forward strand.
CGGGGCGTGACTGTCCTGGAATTGTTTTTGTGGTAAATCGTCTTTCTGTCATGGGTATACGGGATAACAGTCGAGATACCTCTCTACCGTTTTTTGCCACAGTCCATCCCACACCCCTATGAGGTCAACGTCGATGACGGACCTGTACGTAACTTCCTCATCGGTATTAGCACAGGTATTTCTTACGTTCACCCAATGGCCACTACCGCTACCAGGCCGACGACGCTTTTTGTTATGGTCAAGCTCATTCCACACGCAGTATGTCATAGAATCGTTACAAGACCAACCATCCAACCAAACCGTTACCCAAGCGTGCGACGGACACTTATGGGGTGTTTCAGTCGTCCACCAGCCGTGGGCTGACGCAACTTTCTTATCACCGGCACTACTAGAGGATATGTGGGGCCTGTCGCCTTCTGTCTCGTATTCGCACCCGAATGCAAACCCAAAGTCTAGCGAATTTGACCAAGTGCCGTACTGAGCCGTGTAACGACTTCCGTCTCCCTCGTACCTTACTTGGACTTTGTAGTTTCCCGACTGTGACAAGTTGATGGTCGAAGAACTACTAGCGGCGGTCGCAGAACGTCTAGCGGCTGCAAAAGCTCCAGCAGAGGATGCGGACCTTGCGGAAACGTTAGTCCATCCACCTCCATCTCGTTGCCAGCGAACCTGATACCGTCGAACACCCGAAATCAGGCCAATCTCCAGCGTGGCTGTAGACGATGTTGTCCCCTTGATCTTTGGAGTCGAAGCAGCAGGCGGGGGGCCGGTCGTTGCCGTCGGCGGGACAGGGGTGTGCGTTGCCGTCGGCGCCGGCTCTTCCCAAGGCGGTATGAAGCCCAAGCTCCGGCAGAACTGCTCGGTCTCAGTTGCCCTGCAATCGTCCCAATCGTCGTACAGCTCGTCATTGGGGACAGGGGTGTGCGTCGCTGTTGGCGGGACAGATGTGGGCGTCGCTGTGTGGGTCGGCGTCGCTGTAGGCGTTGGCGTGTTGGTAGGCGTAGGTTCCACTGTCTCCCAGGGGGGTCTGAACCCCGAGCGCCTACAGAATTCTTCAGTTTGGGTAGCTATGCAGTCCTCCCAATCGTCGTAAAGAAGATCGTCAGACTGTGCGATTGCCACGTCCAGCTTAGGGAATATGATCGAAATGGCGCCTATTATTATAACCACACTCAGAAATGCGAGCATTTTGATGTTTTGTCTATTCACGAAGCTGTACCTCCGACTGCACTACCTAATGATTACAAGGACATTCCATGGGTTGGGGCCAAGGAATACGCCCAGTTCCGCGCTTGATCGGTTTGATTCCATTGGGTGTCGCCGTCAGGGACCCGGGCGACCGATTCTCCTAGAGCAAGCCTCGTCTCTGAGCGATAACGACCGCTTCCAGTTTGGACCTTGCCTGCAGTTTCCCGCAGACGTTTCTGACGTGGTTGCGGGCAGTGTTGGTGCTGATGGTCAGTTCACCTGCGATCTCGCGGGCACTCTGCCCCAGACCTATCAGGGACAGCACCTCTAGTTCACGCGCAGTCAGTGGAGTTACTTCGCGGTGCGCCGGGTCCCATGGATGGGCCGACGGGGTTCCTGTATCCATGGATTCATGGACGTAGCCCGCAGTCGTCTCGCCCTGCGCGTCCTCGGTCCGCTCATGGAACAGATTCACCAGCAACGTCCGGTCGAAATGAGGCTGTGAAACGACCAGAGGGGTGATTGTGATCGGCTTGCGACGTCCAGACGCGCATCGTGCCCTGACGTGGACTACCGGAGGGAACCGGTTCCCTCTGGTGAGGTGGGCCGCCGGGAACCATCCACACAAATCGGGGTGGTTCCGTTCTCTGACAGTCCATGCAAGACCCGGCAGCATCGCCGCCCAATCGCCTCGCTAGCCCGGTATCCGAGAATCCGCTCGGCGCTGCGGTTCCAGAATGTGATGATTCGATTCATGTCAACTGCATGTCAACTGCATAGACTCCGTAAGGGGCTTGGCTCAGAAAGTTGAGGTCGAGGAATCTCTTCGTGGTCATGAGCTTTGAAACGGCTATATTGCTGCATCCGAGTGTTCAAGGATTCGAGACGGTCAGAGATAAACTATTCGTCACAATAGAAGCTACTAACTGTGTGAATCCCGCGCATGACACATGTGCGCTATCTTTTGAGCGCTCTTGGCTTGATATAAATGATCGATCGTAAATCCAGCGTAGAGATGTTGTGAGGAGGGCCTGTACAGCGGGGGAGTGAAACGACAACAAGACGCGCTCGGCTATTGAGTCGTCGAAGGGTAAAGGGATGACGGGTTGTAATCGGTCCAGCTGCAGCACGCTCAGGCCCGCCTGCCGACAAGCCCGAACCAGTCCGCGAGTACATGCACGCCCATGGAGGTTACGGCTCTCATTGAGTGCAAGTTGGGGCTGCGCAACTCGCTATTCACCTGGACGACGGCGGGAAATCTAGCTCGTGGATTGCGACCGTAGGGCAGACGGAGAAACTGGTGAGCGCAATCCCGTCAGTGGATCAGCCTTAGGGGAAGGTCAGCCTTCCACCCGGAGCGGTTGCGTCGGTCACTTACTGTGGACCGAGAAAGCAAGAATGCGTTCGTGGGTTAGAGGTACCCCAAGACGACCGGGGAAGCACCTTTAGAACATCGTCAGGTAGCGGTCGACTTCCCATTGGGTGACCTGGCTGTGGTACTCGCGGTATTCGGCCTCTTTGAGCCCGATGAACTCATCGGCAATGACACCGAGCGCGCCCTGGATGACGGGGTCTTTCTTCAGCTCTTCGAGGGCCTCGGAGAGCGACTGGGGCAGCAGTCGGATGCCGCGTCGCTGGATCTCTTCCAGTCCCAACTCATACATGTTGTTTCCAAGGTTGGCCTTGCCGGGATCGAGCCGATTTCGCACGCCGTCGAGACCCGCGGTCAAGTAGGCGGCGAAGGCGAGGTAGGGGTTGTTCGCGGCTGAGACGGTGCGGTCTTCGAGGTGTCCGGGTCCGGCGGTGCGGATCATCTGGGTGCGGTTGTTGTCGCCGTAGGTGACGAAAGCGGGCGTCCACGTGAATCCCGACCGCGCGCTGTAGAGGCCTGCGCCCACCTGGAGTCGTTTGTAGCAGTTGACGGTGGGCGAGGTAACGGCGCAGAGGGCGGGTGCGTGCGCAAGGATGCCTCCGATGAAGTGGTACGCCGTCTCCGAGAGTCCGAGTCCCTGGTCGTCGCCCTCGTCGAGGAAGATGTTCTCGCCGGTCGCGGCGTCGGCGACGTGGTAGTGGACGTGGCCGCCGCTGCCCGTGCGGTCGGAGAACGGCTTGGCCATGTGCGTCGCGATGGCGCCGTACCGCATGGCGAATTGGCTGGACATCATCTTAAAGAAGGTGTATCGGTCGGCAGTCGTCAGCGCGTCGCTGTAGACGAAGTTGAGCTCGTACTGGCCGTTGGCGTCCTCGTGGTCGGACTGGTACGGGTCCCACCCGAGCCTCGCCATTCCGTCCATCATATCGCGGAGGTAGCTCTGTACGTTGGCGATGCCCTTGAAGTCGTAGCAGGGCTTGTCGAGCGTGTCGATGTTGTTGGGGTCGAATATGCTAATCGTGCCGTCGGGGTTGCGCGTCACGAGGAAGTGCTCGGGCTCGATTCCGGTGTAGAAGACGTAGCCTTGTTCGCGGGCGTCGTCGAGGACGCGCTTGAGGTTGACGCGGGGGTCGTATGGGTGCGGCTCGTCGTCGACGTGGAGATCGGAGGCGAACCGGGCAACGCCCTCGGTCCAGGGGCAGATGCTGTACGAATCAAGGTCGATGCGCCCGAGCATGTCGTGGGAGTGGGGGCCCTGGCCCATGCCCCAGACGGCGGCGCCCGCGAAACCGGCGCCCTCGTCGATGATGTCGTCGAAGTGGGCGACCGGCACCATCTTCACCTTCGGCGAGCCGTTGATATCCACGAACTGCGCGAGAATGTACTCGACGCCGTCCTCACTCATCTGTTGACGGACCTGCTCTCTGTCGGCCATGACGCCGCGCTCCTTTTTTGTGATTGTGTGCTGTTTGGGCGTCTCGACGTGCGTACGCCCAACGGCGCTAACTATAGTATTGTGGGGGACGTATCGCAAGCGGGATTTTGTCCGGCTTCGCTACTCGGCACAGCCTCGTCATGGAGTCGCGCCGACGGTTGCCCGATACCATAGCCGGTGGTACCGTTGTGTCCAGATAGCAACTCAGGAGAGAGACGAAATGGCCGAAGAAGAGCATACGACCCGAGCGAGCGACGAGGACTACGATCAGTATATCGTTCACTATGAGGACATTCCGCAGGAGGAGCTAGCGCCGGGGGCGTGGAGCCACCTCGTAGCCGGGAAGGAGGCGGTGGTGAGCTTCCTGACGATTCCGGCTGGGACGTACTTTCCCGTGCATCAACACGTGGCCGAGCAGATCATGGTGGTGGTCGAAGGGTATATCGATCAGGTGATCGACGGGAAGATATACCGGGTGAACTCGGGCGACGTCATCGTGATGCCGTCCAACGTTCCGCACGGCGGCTACGTTCGGGAGCAGGACTGCAAGATCATCGATATTTTCGCGCCGTTGCGTGAGGACCTCGCGGAACGGGCGGCAAGCGCAAGGGCGAGGATGGCGGAGCAGGGTTCGGCGGATACGAATATCCGGCCGGTGGGGTCGCACTAGAGGCGCGGGTTGCTCACTCCGGCGTAAGGCTAGCCGAAGATCTCGTTGACCTCGACGCGTAGGCCCTCGACGCTTACTGAAGCAATCGTTGAGCCCCGGGGCATCTCGCGCTCATTCGCGTATCCCGAAGGCCCCGGCCGTGTGAATACTCTGACGACCTCGGCCTCCAAGTCGACGAGCCACATTTCGGGGATCATCGACTTGGCGTAGCGCGGCGCTTTCTCGTGGAGATCGTAGGCGAGGGAGGAGTCGGCGACCTCAATGACCAGCAACGTGTCACCCGGTTCGGGGTGCGCGGTCGTGTAGTAGTCGTCACGAGCCCTGAGAATGGAGATATCAGGCTGAGGCTCGTTGTACGAGTCCAGTCGCACAGGGTTTTGCACGTGAACGACTGCAGAACGCCTCAGCAGTTCGACGAGGGTCACGTTTAGGCGGTTCACGATCCCAGAATGACGAGAGCCAATAGGCACCATTTCCCGTATCTCCCCGTCGATGAGTTCTACCCGGTCGTCTTCCGTGAAGATTCCGGCCTCGCCCATCTTTGCGAACTCGTCAACGGTGAAGCTGTGTCTGCGAACTTCCGTTACCATGTGGATGTTCTCCTCACGGCTGGCGTGCGTTTCAGGGCCTAATCCTCAATATCCTAGCACAGGTAATGTAGCGAGACTCGCTTATACCGAGACCCCCAGGGCCTCTGCGACGGTGTTGATGTCCTTGTCGCCGCGTCCGCTTAGGCCGACGAGGATGATCGCGTCGTTGGGGAGCGTTGGCGCGAGCTTGGCGACGTGGGCGATGGCGTGCGAGGGTTCGAGGGCGGGGATGATACCCTCAGTTCGGCATAGGAGCTGGAAGCCTTCAAGCGCCTCCGAGTCGGTGACGCTGGCGTACTGCGCTCGCTTGATGTCCTTGAGGTAGCTGTGCTCGGGGCCTACTCCCGGGTAGTCGAGGCCCGCCGAGATGCTGTGCGTCTCGATGACCTGTCCGTGATCGTCCTGGAGCAGGTAGGACTTGCTGCCGTGGAGGACGCCAACCTCGCCTGCAACCAGGGTTGAGGCGTGGCGTCCGGTCTCGACGCCGTCACCGCCCGCCTCGACGCCTATCAGCTGCACCGACTCGTCGCCCACGAAGTCGTAGAAGAGGCCGATGGCATTGCTGCCGCCGCCCACGCAGGCGATGGCGTAGTCGGGCAGTCTTCCGGCACCCTCTATCATCTGCTGCCGTGCTTCCCGTCCGATGGCCGCCTGGAAGTCGCGGACCATCTCCGGGTACGGGTGCGGACCCACGACGCTGCCGATAAGGTAATGGGTCGTCTCCACGTTGGTGACCCAGTCGCGGATGCACTCGTTGATGGCGTCCTTGAGCGTCTTGCTGCCGGAGGTTACCGGACGGACCTCCGCGCCGAGGAGTCTCATGCGGAAGACGTTGGGAGATTGGCGTCTGATGTCCTCCTCGCCCATGTAGACGATGCACTCCTGGTTGAACATGGCGCATACGGTGGCCGTCGCGACTCCATGCTGTCCGGCGCCGGTCTCTGCGATGATGCGCTTCTTGCCCATTCGGGCGGTCAGCAGGCCCTGTCCGAGAGCATTGTTGATCTTGTGCGCGCCGGTGTGGGCCAAGTCCTCGCGCTTGAAGTAGATCTGCGCGCCACCCAACTCATTGGAGAGGTTTTGGGCGTGGTATAGCGGGGTGGGCCTTCCGGCGTACAGCTGGGACAGACGCTGCAGCTCGTCGAGGAACGACGGGTCTTGCTTGGCGGCCTGGTACGCCTGCTCCAATTCGGCCAACGCCTGCATCAGGGTTTCCGGGACGAACTTGCCGCCGTAGGGGCCGAATCGGCCGTCGGTGTCGGGCAGGCTTTCGTGAATGGAGGTAGTCATCGGTCACCTCTCGAACGGTCTGACGTGCTCTAAATTATACAGACACCGGGCGTGGGGCGCATCGTTCGCCTTGACTCGGTTGCCGCCCGTACCTAGAATGGAGACTATCGACACGCGAGGAGTTAGCCAACCATGCCGTTGTACGAGTACACGTGCGGGACGTGCCTGAACAGGTTCGAGAAGCTGCGGTCGTTCAGTCAGATGGACGATCCCACGCCCTGCCCGGACTGCGGATCGGAGTCACGGCGGCAGCTATCGGTCTTCATGTCATTCTCTACCGACGCGAGCGGACAGACGACTCCGGTGGCCGGCGGCGGAGGCGGGTGCTGTGGTGGTGGAGGGGCCGGCTGCGCGTGTTCGATGACCGTGTAAGGCCACGAACGACCTCACTTCCGTCCTGCTGAGTCCCAGGGCGCGCTCCGCCCCTGAAGCCCCTCCGGTGTTCGTCGACCTCTATTCTGGCATTAGTAGGTGTTGGGGGCCCATTGTTGGAGCTGCACCGCAATGAGCGCGGCTACAGCAACGAGGAGGATCAGGACAAGAGCGATCAACACGCCAGCAATGACTAGCGTGACGACCGTCCTGCTGAATGAAACGAACCGGCCGATCACGGGGACCCGCTCAACCACATCGTACGTACTTTCAATCGGCACGAGGAGGAGGTCGAACCGCCGGAGCTTCATCCGTAACGCGCTCTGACCAGAGTAGTCTTTCTCCTTCTTGGCGGACTTTTCTAGCGGCTTGTATTCAAACATCTGGCACCTCGCATGAATCTGTCACTTTCTTCGCATCGGCAAGGGGCATCCATGCGTGCCCGCGGGTCAATATGTGTCAACGGCTATACTTTACCGTCCTATCTCGCGTGGGACAATACCGAAGTCCCCTGAATTTTAGACTTTTCAACAACGTACCGTGCGGGGTTGCTCCTCGCTATTCGAATTCCTCGATGTTCTGGAACTCGTACGGCGGCTTGTTGCCAAAGAAGTCGGTGAACTGGTACAGGATGCCGCCGGCGACCAGTCCGATCACCAGCATGGCGACCAGAACCACGCCCTCGATCTCCAAGACGCGCCACGACCATCGAACGAACCGTCGCGGCCACGTTTTGACGCGGGGCCTGCCCGGTCTCGGCAGTCGGGGCATTCTCAGTATTTTCATCGCCATGTTCGGCAACTCCGCAAGTCGCGCTTCCCCTATTTCACTACGAAACGTACCCGCTCGTCAATCGGCCACCCAAAGCGTCGACCTTTAGAGGTTTAGTCCACCTCGGCGAGCGCCTCTTCCACCGCTTGTACCAGACCGTCGATGTGCTCGTTGGTCATGGGTGACGAAAGCATCATTGCCATGGGGGGGTGTCCGAGCGAGTAGCCTTTGAGGTGAACGGCGAGGCTGATGCGCTCGAACAGCGCGGCGTCGTGGGTTCTGAAGCTCCGATAGTCGCGGGCGGGTTTGTCAGTGAGGTAGACGTTGACGACTGAGCCGACCGCGTGGACCTGGTTGGGAATGCCCGCGTCGTCGAAGACGGGGCCGAGCTTCAAGCCCAGGCGGCTGCCGAGGGAGTCGAGGTGTTCGTAGACCTCGTCGGTCAGGGCGCGCATGGTGGCGAGCCCGGCCGCGAGGGTGAAGTTGTTGCCTGAGAACGTCCCGCTGGGCGCGAGGACGGGCGCTCCGTCGGAGTTGTCCATGAGGTCCATCAGCTCCGCGCTGCCACCGAAAGCGCCGACCGGCATCCCGCCTCCGACGATCTTGCCGAATATAGTGAGGTCGGGTTCGACGCCGGCCAAGCCCTGGTACCCTGCCCGTCCGACACGGTAGCTCACGACCTCGTCCATGACCATGTAGAGTCCAAGCTCGGCGGTGATGTCGCGAACGAAGTGGGTGAACTCGTCGGGGACGTCCAGCATGCCCGGCTTGCCGTCGTAGAAAACGCCCGCCACCTCGTCCTTGTGCTCGCGCAAGATAAGCTCAACCGACTCTGGGTCGTTGTAGGGCAGCATGACAACAAGATCTTCGGAGGTGGGAGCGACGCCGGGATTGGCGGGCACGGTCGCGGGGGAGTCCGCGGGGCCAGCGTCGTCGATTGGCGGGCTTATGCTGTGTTCCAAGCCGTCATGGCTGCCGTGGTACGCGCCCTCGAACTTGGCGACCTTCGGCTTGCCCGTCTTGGCGCGGATCAGCCGGGCGGCGTGAAGCGATGATTCGGTGCCGGAGTTGGTGAAACGCACCTTTTCGATTGAGGGGAAACGACAAACGAGTTCCTCTGAGATCTCGGCCTCAAGGTCGGTCGGGTTGCCGAGACCGAAGCCGCGCTCTAATTCTCCCTTCACCGCCGCCACCACCTCCGGGTGAGAGTGGCCTAGAATCATGGCCGAGTGGTGCGAACCGAAGTCGACGACGACGTTGCCGTCGATGTCGGTGAGGGTACAACCCTCGGAGTTGGCAATGTAAAACGGGAAGGGAGAGCGCGTGTAGGCACCCTTGATCACGCCTGCGGGCATCGTGGCCCTTCCGCGCTCCCACTGGGCGCGGGACTTCGGGTTCTTGGCGGTATACTCTTCGTGCAGCGACTCCAGCGATCTGACCATCTCTTCTCCTCAGTGTTTCGTTGGTGTTCTAGTGGATGGGATCGTTAGCAGTTGAGAGCTAGCAACCGGGCACGTCCAGCCCGAGCAGCTTAATGGCGTTCAGGCCCAATATCTTGCGCTTGGCCTCGTCCGAAATGTCAGCGGTGACTATTCTCGCAAGCTGGTGTCGAGCGTCGAGAATAGGCAGGTCGGAACCGTAGAGTACCCTGTCCTCCCCCGCGCCCTCGACCAGGAACTCGATTGTCCCGTGCTCCGCCATGGAGGTGCACGTCTCCAGGTAGATGTTCGGCGCGCTCTGGGCGGCCTCGACCGACTCGATCTGCCCGTCCATGTTGTTCCCGGAGTGGGCCAGCACCCACGTGATGTTCCGGTACCGCTCGGCGAGTCGGGCAAACCGGAAGGGCCTAGTCTTGTGCTCGTACTGCGAGTGGCTCATGATGATGATTCCCCGCTCGTCGCACCACTCGTAGATGGGAGCATAGGACGGGTCGTCCAAGGGTTTGTCGTAGTAGACCGGATAGACCTTCAGGAACCGGAATTTAAGCTCGTCGAAGCAACGTTCGAGCTCCGGGATCGCCTCGGAGGGGTATCTCGGGGTTACGAATCCGACGCCGATGAACCGGTCGGGATAGGCCCGAACGTATCCCGCGGTCACGTCGTTGCCTCGTCGGGCCTCGCCGTAGAAGATGCAGTTGACGCTCACCTTGTCGACGCCCGCAGCGTCCATCACCCGAACGAAATGGTCTGGGGTTCCCCCTAGTATGCCGTAGGAAGTCCACTTCCCAGAATGCGCGTGGAAGTCGATGACGGGTGTCTCGGTCATTGGTCGAGACCCAGAATACGGATCGCGTTGAGGCCGAGTATCTTGCGTTTGGCCTCGTCCGAGAGGTCGGCGGTGGTGATCTTGGCGATCTGGTGGCGCGGCTCGATTAGAGGCATGTCGGAGCCGTAGAGGACACGGTCTTCGCCCGCGCCTTTCACGAGGAACTCCATGGCGCCGTGCTCGCTATAAGAGCTGCACGTCTCAAGATATATGTTGGGGCACTCCTGCGCCGCCTCGACGGCCTCCTCCTGCCCTCTCATGTTGTTGCCGGAGTGGGCGAGCACCCACGTGATGTTTGGGAACCGCTTTGCCAGAGGTACGAACGAGTGCGGCATGGTTAGGAAGTCGTCCGCCGACACGCGGGAGGAGTGACTCATTAAGACGATCCCTCGATCGTTTCCCCATTCGAATATGGGCATGTACGACGGGTCGTCGATGGGTTTCTTCAAGTACGTAGGATAGACCTTGAGAAACTTCGCGCCGATCTCGTCGAATGACCGCTCAAGCTCCGGGATTGCCTCGTCGGGATACCGCGGGGTGACGTACGCGACGGGAACGAAGCGGTCGGGGCGCTCGCGGGCGTACCGAGCCACGGTGTCGTTGCTGCGCCGCGCTTCGCCGTAGAAGATGCAGTTGACGCACGCCTTGTCGATCCCTGCCGCGTCCATGAGGCGGAGGAAGCGTTCCGGCGAAGCGTCCATGTGGTTGAGTCCCCACCTTCCGACGTGGGTGTGGAAGTCGATAACGGGAGTATTCACTGTGGTCGTTCTCTCATCAGCCGATTCGTGCGGGATATCCTACTACAATCGAGCGTAGTGTATCCTCTCACATCGGCGAAGTGCGAAGACATAGCTTCAGCCGCCCTCCGGTAGCCTTACACACGGACAATTCGGCGTGATGTAATACGATACAGAAACCTCAGTTGAATTGAGAAGGAGAGCGGAGTGTCCCAGGGAATCGAGGCGAACAGTGGTGACATTATCCTGATGGTGGGAACACGGAAGGGCGCGTTCCTAGTCACCTCCGACCAAGCGTGCCGTAACTGGGCGATGTCGGGTCCGCACCATGCCGGGTCGGACATATTCCACATGGCTTACGACGACAGGGAAGACGGAACGTTCTTTGTCGGTATTAACGATCCCGTTTGGGGGCCGGAGATCCAGCGGAGCCACGACCTCGGCGCGACTTGCCGTAAGGCGGGGAGAAATCCAAGGTTTGCCGAGGGACGCAACGATTCCGTCGACAAGATATGGCACATCGAGCCCGGCAGGCCCATTGAACCGGGAGTCATCTATGCCGGGGTCTCCCCTGCGGCCCTCTTCAAAAGCGCGGACGGCGGTGACACGTGGAGCGAGGTCGAGTCCCTGTCCGCCCACCCGACGCATGAATTGTGGGAGCCCGGCTTCGGCGGTTTGTGTCTCCACAGCATGGCGCTCGATCCGACAAATGTCGGCCGGATGTGGGTGGGGATATCTTCAGTCGGAGTGTTCGGCACGCAGGATGGCGGGAAGAAGTGGTCGACGATGAACGCAGGAGTGCGGGCCGATTTCTTGCCCGATCCCTTTCCTGAGTTTGGGCAGTGTCCGCACAAGATGCTCGAGCACCCTTCGATGCCGGAGCGGTTGTACCAGCAGAGCCACTGCGGCTTTTCCCGCAGCGACGACGCAGGCCGGCAGTGGCTCGACCTGAGCGAGGGGTTGCCCTCCCGATTCGGCTTTGTTGTGGGAACCCACTCGACGGACCCCGACACTATATTCGTCGTGCCGGAGGACAAGGCGCTGCACGGTGAGGAGGGCGGGGGTTTACGCTACGTCACCGACGCGAAGTTCCGGGTTTATCGCAGCCGCAACGCCGGGGAGGACTGGGAGCCACTGACCAACGGTCTGTCACAGCGGAACGCCTATCTTCACGTGATGCGCGAGGGGATGGCGACCGACTCGATGGACGAGTGCGGCGTTTACGTCAGGACGACGACGGGGCAGATATTCTACAGCCGCGACGACGGGGACACGTGGGAGCTTCTCATCGACTACCTGCCCCCCATCAACTCAGTCGACTGCGGGACTGTGGTCTAGGAAGGCCCGTTCGAGACGAAGGCTAGGTCACGTTCCCACGTCAATCTCGGCCCGTCCCCATCGCTCTTGGTGCGCCTGTTTGAGCGCCGCGACCTGGGCTGTGTACCGCTCCATCTGGATCGACCCCGTGGTCATGATGACGGCGTCCTCACGGTTGTCGGAGTAGTACGCCTTTCGGATGCCCTGCTCGACAAAGCCGTATTTTTCATACAGTGTGCGGGCGGCAGCGTTCGACTTACGGACTTCCAGCGTGATGGTCTCGGTCTCCCTCGCGACAGCGTGCTCTATGGCAGCAATCAGCAGCAACTCACCGATGCCGCGTCGTCGGTAGCCGTCTGCCACGCCGACCGATACGATGTGCGCTTGGTCAGCCGCGTACCACGTTCCGAGGAAACCGACGATGGAACGAGGGATGTGGGTCTCATAGCGCCGAGCACGGAGGCCGGTCGCGCCCCGTAGAATCTTCCGCATTAGCCCGCCCGGGCGACGGGCAGAGGAAGACTCGTTAATTCCGTCTCGTTTTTCGGCGACCCAGTACCTGGCGGCCCGGTTGCCGAGCTCGCGGCGGAAGGAAGTTGGTGGGAAAAGCGTTGAGAAGGCTTCTTTTTCCACGGCCCTGACTTGTGCGATGTCAGCTTCCCGCAGCGCACGCACGGCAAAGGGCATGGTAGTGATGGAAGGATTGGGCGTAACGGGTTGCACGGCCATATAGAGGAATTCTAGCATAGGGGCGACCGGTCACCGACGTGTCGCTATCTAGCAAGCTGGAAACAAAGCCACCAACCTTAGCCCCACTTCTCTGGATACCGGCCTTCGCCGGTATGACGGTTATGCAAAAGACCTCTACGATAGAGAATGAACGCTTGACCCGTTTCGAGTCGGCTGATATTGTCGCTCCAACCTTGCAATGGACGACAGCGGGGCCAATCTTCATACATGGATCGAGCGAAGGCGCGGTCCACCCCAGGTGATAGCTATGGACAGCATCGAAGACATCATTCTCGACCGTGACGGACGCAATATCTCGGCTCTGCGGCCCCATCTGCGGGAACGCTTCTGCGACGACGCGGCGGCGATGGTGTATGACTGCCCTGGGACGGCGATCATCGTCACGGGATTCCACATCCTGGCGGCGGGCGCGACGGAGACGGACGGCCCGCCGGGCGCAATCGCCATAGGCCGCGCCCTGCAGAAGCTTGGGAACGAGGTCGTATACGTGACAGACCGCTTTACGGAGCCTGTCATGACCCCGATGGTGGACGGCAAGGCGCAGGTCATCGACTTCCCCATCGTGAGTCATGAGGAAAGCAAGGCCCTGGCCGCCGACCTCATCAAGGACATCGGTCCCTCGACGCTCATCGCCATCGAGAGGTGCGGTCTCACCGCCGCCGGCGACTACCTGAACTTCAAGCGCTTCTCCATTGCGGAGTACAACGCCAAGCTCGACTACCTGTTCCACGACTTTCCACACACCGTGGGGATCGGGGACGGCGGGAACGAGATCGGCATGGGCAACTGCGCCGACGTGATCCCGAACTACGACCGACTGTCCGTCCCGCCGTGCGTGACCACGACGTCGCACCTTGTCATTTCAAGCGTCTCGAACTGGGGGGGATACGGCTTTGCCGCCTCGCTCTCGATGCTCAGCGGGAAGAACCTGCTCCCGTCTATCGAGGAGGACCAGGCGCTCATACGGAAGATGGTGGACCTCGGCGGCGTGGACGGCATGGAAAACGCCCAGGTATACAAGGTCGACGGCTTCACCCTCGAGGAGAACTCGAAGACTCTTCAGATGCTGCACGACTACTTGGCTGAGCGGGGGTGCGATAGGGGACGAAAAGAGCCGCTTCAATAAAGTGGTTGAAGTTTCTGCTATCGCTCCTCGTGTACAATTGCAGCGTAGTCAGCGATGCGCAAGTCTATCCGCGAGTTAGGCGTGCATCAAGTAAAGGCCGTCCTGAGACATGGGCGGCCTTTCTTTTTGTGTATGACACTCCATCGTATGTCTGGAACAGACCGTGCGATAGCTCTCGAAGAACCCCTTCCCCCAATGAGTGCGCGCCTGCTATGATACGCGGTGCAGCCAATCCGTTTCGGAACGGTGAGCACCAATTGCATAGTCGCGCCCGGTGACGACGGTCGTCGTCACGACGGCATGGTATGGCATTGGCCTCCCCTAAACGGATTGGGGAGGTCTTTTTGTGAGTCGAAGCGGGTCTATAACCGATGTAGCGGGCATCGAGGTCGGTCATATGACTGACCGAGAGCACGGCAGCGGATGCACCGTCGTATTGTGCAGGGGTGGAACGGTCGGGGGCGTCGACGTTCGCGGCTCGGCTCCGGGCACTCGCGAGACCGACCTGCTCCGGCCCACAAACCACGTCTCGGTGGTTCATGCCGTCGTCCTGAGCGGCGGGAGCGCGTTCGGACTCGATTCGGCGTCCGGCGTGGTGCGGTTCTTGGCAGAGCGGGATATCGGATACCGGGCAGGGCCTGTCACGGTGCCGATCGTGCCCGCGGCAATCCTCTTCGACATTGGCATTGCGAAACACGGTGTCCATCCCCGTGCCGACGACGGGTACGCTGCGTGCCTAAACGCCTCTGATGGTGGCGTAGAGGAAGGATGCGTCGGCGCGGGGACCGGAGCGACGGTGGCGAAGACGTTCGGCTTGGACCGGGCAATCAAGGGCGGCATCGGGACTGCCAGCGTCGATCTCGGGAGTGGCGTGGTCGTCGGCGCAATCATGGCCGTCAACGCGGTCGGGGGCGCATACGACCCCGATACAGGCGATCTCGTGGCTGGGCCTCGAAACGATCACGGCGGGATGGACGATCCGATGCAGGCACTCCTATCGGGCGACCGCGGAGGTACTCCTCCTCCGTTCGGGAGCAGCACCACCATCGGCGTGGTTGCCACCAACGCGACGCTGACGAAGGAAGAGGCGAACAAGCTCGCGTCGATTGCGCATGACGGCTTGGCACTGGCAGTCCGCCCGGCCCACACGATGCGGGACGGGGACACGATATTCGCCGTTGCGACAGGCAGGGAACCGGGGAAAGCGGACATGCTCCGGCTGGGAGCCGCCGCGGTGTTATGTGTCGGCAGGGCCATCGTCAGGGGCGTCCGTTTCGCGACCGGACTAGACGACATTCCCTCAATACACGATCTTGCAGCCACAACCTAGTCGAAAGGCATACGACACAACACGGGATATTCCATCCATGCTTACGCGAAGAACCAGAATAGGGATTATTGGGGCGGGCAACGTCGGCAAGACGCTTGCCGTGGCGCTGATGAACAAGGGATACATGGTCGTTTCGACGGCCAGCCGGACATTCGAGTCGGCAAAGGCGCTCGCGCGGCTGACGCCGGGGTGCGTGGCGTACCCGGAGATTCAGGGGGCGGCCGATGCCGCGGAGTTCGTATTCATCACGACGTCCGATGATGCCATTCGGGTCGTCGCGGAGACCGTCCAGTGGCGTGAGGGCCAGACGGTCGTCCACTGCTCGGGGGCGGCGTCGCTCGACGTGCTCGAACCAGTCCAGAAATACGGTGCGCTTCCGGGTGCGTTTCACCCACTGCAGACCTTCTCATCTGTGGAAGAGGCGGTGAAGGCGCTGGCGGGTTCGACGTTCGGCATCGAGGGAGACGATGAGACTCGAAAATCGTTGGCCGCGTTGGCCGAGGAGTTGGGCGGGACGCCGATCTTTCTCAGGCCGGAGGACAAGGCGCTCTACCATGCGACGGTCGTCATGGCGGGCGGGGTGCTGAACACCCTGATCGGCGCGGTTGCGGAGCTTTGGGGGCAGTTCGGCATCGAGCGGAACGATGCGCTCAAGGCGATCACGCCCATCATGGCGGGCACGGCGGAGACGCTGTTCAAGAACGGTCTGCCCGCCGCCGGGGCCGGCCCGTTTGTCCGGGGCGACGTCGGCACGATTCGCAAACACGTTGCCGCCATGGAACGACAGGCCCCGCATCTGCTGGAGGTGTACTGCAAGATGGCGCTCGCCGGGCTGCACATCGCCGCCGAGAAGGGGGTCGCTCCCCCGGAGAATATCGAAGAGATCCGACAAGTCTTGACCGAGGTCGTCGAGAGGTAGGGATATCGACCATGCGCATCACCATCAGGAACCTGCAGGAGAAGAAGGAGCAAGGCGAGAAGATCGCCATGCTCACGGCGTACGACTACCCGACGGCGCGGCTGGTCGACGAGGCGGGCGTCCCGATCATCCTCGTCGGCGACTCCGTGGGCAACAACGTGCTCGGCTATCGCAACACCGTGCCGGTCACGATGGACGACATGGTCCACCACCTCCGGGCCGTCCTGCGAGGGGCCAAAAAGGCCCATATCGTCTGCGACATGCCCTTCATGAGCTACCAGGCCGACACGGCAGAGGCGGTACGGAATGCCGGGCAGTTCCTCAAGGAGGGGGCGCAGTCGGTCAAGCTTGAGGGTGGGCAACGGCTTATCCCGACGATTCGTCGCATGGTCGAGGCGGGAATACCGATTATGGGACACATCGGGCTTACGCCGCAGTCCGTCAACCAGACAAGCGGCTATCGCGTGCAGGGACGGGACGAGGAGAGCGCGCAGGACCTCATCGAGGACGCGCTGGCGCTGGAGGAGGCGGGCGTGTACTCGCTCCTTCTCGAGACCATACCGGCAGAGCTGGCCCAGACGGTTACCGAGAGGGTCTCGGTGCCGACCATCGGGATCGGAGCGGGCGTTCACTGCGACGGGCAGGTGCTCGTGTTCCACGACGTGTTCGGCATCAACACCGGTCGCAAGAGGAAGCACGTGCGCAAGTATGCGGACGTGGGGAGCACGATCATTGACGCGACCCGCCGGTACATTGACGACGTGCAGTCGGGGAGCTTTCCGGGAGATGAGGAGAGTTTTTTCCCTGCGGACGGGCGTCCGAGCGACGCATGAAGATATTCGAGACGGTGGCCGGGTTTCGCGACGCGGCGGCGAGGGATGAGCGGCCACTAGGTCTCGTTCCCACGATGGGCGCGCTCCACGCGGGGCATCATTCGCTGCTCGACCGCGCTCGCTCCGACAACTCGACGGTGGCGGGTAGCATCTTTGTGAACCCGGCGCAGTTCGGGACTACCGAGGGTTTTTCCGAGTACCCGCGCGACCGAGCGCGGGACCTAGCGATGATGGAGGAGACTGGCGTCGACCTGCTGTTCACGCCCAGCGTGGAGGAGATGTACCCGGAGGGGTTCGACACGTCCATCGACGTGGGTCGTATCGCCAAGCGGCTGGAGGGAGAGCATCGGCCAGGGCACTTCCTAGGTGTGGCGACAGTGGTGTGCAAGCTCCTAACTATCGCGCGGCCCGACCGGGCGTACTTTGGGCAGAAGGACGCACAGCAGAGCTTGGTCATCAAGCGGCTGAACGTCGACCTGAACCTCGGCGCTCAGATTGTCGTTTGTCCTACCATTCGTGAGGCGGATGGCCTCGCCCTGAGCAGCCGGAACAAGTACCTGGGTCAGAAGGAGCGTGAGGCTGCAACGGTGCTGTACCGTTTGCTCCAGCTCGCCGAAGACCTCGGCACGTCCGACGCCCGCGAGATCCGCAGGCGGATGCACGATCTGATCGACACCGAGCCTCTTGCCACCGCCGACTACGTGAGTGTCGCCGATGCCGAGACGCTGGAAGAGCTTGACGTGGTCGACCGTCCTACCCTCGTTTCCGTCGCCGTCCACGTTGGGGAGACGCGGCTGATCGATAACATTCTGATACACTCAGACGGCTGACATCCTACGCAATACTCACTACGGAATACGCAATATCCACCATGAGAATTCTTCTAACGAACGACGATGGGACCAACTCCGAGGGGCTGTGGGCCCTTGCTGAGGCACTAAAGAGTGCCGGAGAGGTGTTCGTGGTTGCGCCCGACCGAGACCGGAGCGGCATATCGGCGGCTATGACGCTGCTGGACGTCGTTCGGGCGAACCGCATTAACTCGCCCGTGTGCGGCGTGGATGCCTATGCAGTGCAGGGTACACCGGCCGATTGCGTGATTCTCGCGCACGAGGGGCTCTACGACGAGCCGTTCGACATCATCTTTTCCGGTATCAACCAAGGTGCGAACATGGGGGCCGATGTTCTGCTGTCGGGCACTGTCGGCGCTGCGGTTCACGGCTACCTACGCGGCGTTCCTTCGGTCGCGGTGTCGTCCTACTACGATCCTGACGGAGCCATTCGCTATGAGGCGGCATGTATCGGAGCTGCGGCGATAGCACGTGAGCTGGCCGCATCTCCCGTTGCTGCGCCGCTGCTTCTGAACGTGAATATGCCGGATGTCGAGCCGGCCGACGTGGAGGGCGTTGAGATCACCGTTCCCGGCAGCAGGGCGTTCCTGGAGAGAGCGGAGCGGGAGGTCGTCGGGCGCAGGGAGCACTACTGGATCAAGCATAACCGCGCGAACACCCAGTCCGACTCCGAGGTGGGCACGGACGTATGGGCCGTGCGGAACAATCGGGTCTCGATCTCATCGATTTCGCCGCTGCTCACCGACGGGATACCGAGTGAGCGCCTGGAGCGGCTCGCGGAGGTCGTGAGGCGTGCGATGCAGACGGCAGGGCGTCTAGCCTGATCCCGACTGACGGTCCGCGAGGGACCGGAGCATGTCGAACGGGTAGATGCCGGTGTAGTGGCCGTCGCTCCAGAGGAACTGCACGGCATACTTGCCGACCATGAGGTAGTCCTCCGCCTGGATATTTGCCGACACCGTAGCCGGGTCGAGGAGC
The DNA here is from genome assembly GCA_965247555.1 of Dehalococcoidia bacterium. Lineage (GTDB taxonomy): Bacteria > Chloroflexota > Dehalococcoidia > Lucifugimonadales > VXLM01 > VXLM01. The sequence continues at coordinate 2,833,966 of CBDFHR010000009.1, forward strand.
TTCCGGTTCGTCCACTCCTCGACGCACTCGGCGCAGGCGCAGTTGACGCGCAGGTACTTGGCGGACACGGTGGTTACCGTGCCGTCCGTCCACTTGATCGTGACGGCCCCGTCGTTCAGGGCGATCGTGCTGACGGTATTTTCGTTGGGCATGGTGTTCCTCGGGGGAGTATTGCGTAGAAAGTATTTCGCAGATGATGGACAGAGAACCTTTGTTAGTTTAGTCGGCTTGGCGGCTGGGTCAAGGCTATAGCAGAACAGGGCTACTGGACTGCCACTTTCGCGGAAGTGACGAGAGGATTGAATGGCGTCCGGCTATCGGGGTAATCATACCAGTTGGGAGTTGCAGGGCGCCTTGTGGGGCCTGATGGTGTCTGCAATAGTGGGAATCGCTGGCTCCGACGGCCTAGACCTCGTGCCCGAGTTACGGTGACCATATTTGGTGTCTAGGTAGTGTTGACATTCCCCGTCATCCCCACGAATGGAGGCCTTTGAGTAATCCACTCCCCCCTGAGAAAGGGTCAGAGTGAGGGCGTCTCCCAGCTTTAGAGACGACTCTGGATTCCCGCCTTCGGAGACCTTTGAGTAACCCCACCACCTGTCATTCCGAATGAAGCGGAGCGGAATGAGGAATCTAGGATTCCTGTACTCCGGGCGGAGTTCCGTAGTTGGAACGGCTCCGATGACGACGGCAGAACATCCTAGATTCCTCGCTGCCCTCGGAATGACAGTCTGTCATGCCAGTTATGCAAAGGTCTGCCTTCGCGGGAATCACCATGGCCTTGCAAAGGCCACATAAGGGGAAGAAAACGGGTTGGCGCCGGGAACGGGCAACCACAAGGGTTGCCTCTACAACAGGTTTACCTGAGCCTATTTCCAAAGCAATGACGACGAGGTTTCCTCCTGTGTTGGTGCAATTGAAGGATTGCGGCGCAGTTGTAACGAATTGGTATTACACCGCAAAGTAGCGGGAAAAGAGACAGGCCCGCCGGATTCCGACGGGCCTGTCCATTTAGGCTAGTTGCCTAGTCTTGTCCGCTTGGGTTCTACCACACGGTCTTCGTGCACTTGTCGTACGGACTGCCGCCCTGGACGAAGGCCCAGCTTGAGCAGTACTTCGAACGATTGCCCGGATTGTGGAAGTTGTCCAAGCCGTCCTCGAAGAAGCGCGCCCAGGCGGTGAAGCCGTTGTGGTCGCGCTCGTGGGTGATCGGCTTGTTGCGGAAGTTGTTCCGGGTCAGGTAGACGCCGCGGAACACGCCGGAGTAGGCGCAGCAGTTGAGCGCCCAAAGCTGGTCGGCGTTGGTCGCGAACAACTCTTTGCCCATCTCGACTCGGCGTGGGTCAAGGTTGCTGACGCTGAGGCCTTCGACCCACAGGTTGGACTGTCGCGCAAGCAGGCCGCCGGCATCAGCCGGGAACTCACCCGGGCCCGCCAGAGGGAGCCAATCGGGATCGCCGCCCGTGGGGGCCATGCCCTCTTCACCGCGAGAGGAGTACCACTGTCCTATCCGGCCCGCAAGGTCGCTACCCCCCGACAAGGGCGCGAGGCTCGTCCACTGCACCATCCAGGGGTTGTACTGGTAGGCGGAGTAGTCACGCGCGATCGTCGTCGTAGCCTGGCTCGTGCGCGTTAGGGAGTAATGCCCAGTTTTGATCTTCGTCTTGATTCCGACGCTCTGCCAGCCTTCCTTTAGAATCTCGGCGGCCTGCACGACTGCCGGGTTGTCGTCAATCGTGATGGTCATCTCAATCGTTCCCGAGCCGTCCTTATGCATCCGGAAGTTATCGCCGTCTCGCCCCGTCAGGCCCAGCCCGTCGAGCAGCTGGTTGGCCTTGTTGACGTCTTTCTCCATGTGGAGCATACGGAACTCGTCGCCCGGGTAGTACGGATTGTTCGGTCGCGGGACGCGGTTCTGCACCACACCGACGCCGGACAGGACGACGGTGTTGAGGTCTTCCTTGTCGACCGTGTGCGACAGGGCGACGCGGAAATCCTGTGTCCGGATGAGCTCGCCGATGTGCTGGTCCTCGTTGTAGGTCTGCTGCATCGTCGCGCTCAGGTCGGCGCCGCCGCTGCTGGGCCAGTGGTAGATCGAGTAGTCGCCGCGCTCCATGTTCCGGATGTAGAGTGGGATTTCACCGGGCAGGAACGAAGACGTTCGCCCGTCTTCCTCACCGGCCATCGCGCGGAACTTGATGACGGCTTGGGTCTCCTGCTTGGTCATCACCGCACCGTCGGTGTACGGGACCTGGTTGCCCTCGGGGTCGACGAACCAGTGGTACTGGTTCTTCATGAACAGGCCCTGAGCATCCGTTTCCTCGACATTGCAGTACGGAGCGGCGCACGGATTGCTGTCGATGTTCTCCCAGAAGGCGAGCTCGCCCGTGAGCATGTTCAGAAGGTCGGTGTAGTTGCCGTCCGCAATGATCTTGTCGACGGCGGCCTGTCCCGCGTACTGCGGATAGAGCCGCTTCATACTCGGATGCCAGACCATGCACACGCGACCGGGTGAGCACAGCGTGCTCGGCGTAGACCGTGACTCCATGATCGTGAAGATCGGGGAGTCGTACTGCAGCGTCCACGTGAGGTCGTCGACGACCGCGAACTTGGGCGGGTTCCCCGTTACGGGGTCACTGGCCCACAACGGGAGCGGACCGCCGAAGAGCGCGGGCGTGAGGTTGACTTCCCACGCGAACTCGACCGATTCCATGTCGAGCGGGTGACCGTCGCTCCACTTGAGGCCCTCACGCAACGTGAACGTCCAGAGGGTCCCGTCGTCGCTGACGTCCCAACCCTTGCCGATCCATGGGAACCAAATAAGGCCCCCGAGGGAGTCTCGTCGGTTCCAACTGGCGAGGATCCACTCGCCGATGTAGGAGTGGGGCTGAGTCTGTTGATAGAATCCGCCGTACTCGCCGATGCCGTCCGGCCCGGCGATTACCTCCACGTCCTCAGGAACGGGGAGACGCTCCATCAGCGGAGGAATCGCGCCTTCCTTAACCAACTGGGCCGAGTGCGGGGACTCGAAGAACTGCGTCGGGCGCGGGCCGTCGTAGTCCTGGAATACCCAGACCTCGCCAGGCACCTGCTGCTTGGCGGGCTTCCAAACGTGCGGACTTCGGAGCGGGCAGTCGGAGACTGTGTCACCCAGGATCACGCACGTTGCCGGTACCATTGCCATTGCCTCGGGCGCGGGCCGGGGAGCGGGAGCGGCCGCGGCCGCCGGAGCGGGCGCGGGTGCCGCTTGTGCCGGAGCAGGCGCCGCCTGTGCGGGCGCGGGAGCCGGAGCCGGCGCGGGTGCTGGAGCAGCCGCGGGCGCCTGTGCAGGAGCGGGTGCCGGAGCCTGAGCAGCGGTCGTCCCGCTGTCCGTATCGTCGCTGCTGCCGCACGCTGCCAGCGCCAACGCCAGTACGAGACCGGCGACTATTGAGAATATAAACCTACGTTTTGGCATTCGTTTACCTCCTCATTCAGTAAAGCCAAATGTTGTCGAACCCATCCTTTCGGGCCGAGTCCGAGCGACTCTAGCACAGTGTTTTAGCGGCTGTCAATGCGTAGCACCGCAAGGTAACAGTTCAGAGTTGATGAGGCAAATGATGAACTCGAAACTCCCATCGCCGGGGAGCGTGACATAAGGGAGTCATGGGAGTTGAGGTAGACCTCAAGAGCGCCAGCAGAGAGGCTGTGCTGGAGGTCATCGCAAGCCGGCAGGCGGTCATGATCGAGTTGCGGCGCAGGGTCGAGGACTTGGAGAGGCGCGGCTCTTCTCGCGGGCCATCTGCGGTGTTGGGAGAGGCCCCCGGTCAGGGTCTGGGCAGGCTCTTCGGCGGGGCGCGGTGAGCGACTTCTGCGCCGCAAATAACCATTACCCGGTCTGAAGCAACGGAACCGGGTACATCCGTTGCCGGACAACAATGAACTCAAGACTTCGTACCCCGGGGACACGGGCTTGTCCCGGTGAGCAGGAGCGGTGCGCCAACTCTAAGAAGTAGGGTTAAGAGCGTACGCTTCCGGTTGCGTCCCGGCGGCGTCCCGGCGGCGTCCGGCTACCGGCGGTCGGTGTGGTCCGACAAGTTGATGCCGGAGAACCTGCTACTGTTACTGTGCCGCCCCATCTCAAACGACGAGGCAGCTCCTCAAGCCAAGCTCTGCCGGCGCATGGAGCTGTTCATCAAGAGCCTGCACGTACTCGATCCGGGAACCGTTCGTCCTCGTGTGGCATCCATACGTGCCGCATGAGAACACTACGGCTTAACGGAGTCTGAGACACCTGGTCGCCAGCCGTAAGATCAGCGACGCAACTCGTTCCGAACAGGGCACCAACATTGAGAGGCTCCGATGTCTCTCTTTAGCGCGTGGCGGAGCAGGGGCCTAGACCCCTCATGGAATGCAGGAACCCCCTCGCCTCTCATCAACTCTGATATAGTTACGTTACTTCCCGATCAACAATAGTAACCCGTTCTCGGCCGGCGCGCCGCGGAGCTTCACTTTGGGGAGAACCTAGCGACCTAGCTCTCATAGCCTAAGTCAACAAGGCCTCCCCTGACCGGGAGGCCTTTTGTTTATGCAGTGTTCTGAAGAAAGCGAGGTGAGAATTGGGCGAGTACAAAGCTTCAACTTATGGGGACCGGATCGCCGGTGTGTACGACGAATTCTATAGACCGGCAAACATACCGGAGCGTGTCGAAGTTCTCGCGGAGCTGGCGGCAGGAGGCCGGGCCCTGGAGCTGGGAATTGGTACGGGCACTTACGCGCTTCCCCTAGCGGCTCGTGGCGTTCAGGTACACGGGATAGACGCTTCCAAGGCAATGGTAGACCAACTTCGAACGAAGGAAGGCGGGGCTACGTTTCCGATCACCATTGGGGACTTCGCGGACGTCGAGGTAGAGGGCACCTTCTCGCTCATCTTCGTCATCTCCAACACCTTTTTCATGCTCACCGACCAGGAGGAGCAGATTAGGTGCTTCGAGAACGTCGCTGCTCATCTGGACGAGTCCGGCGTCTTCCTCGTCCACGCCTTTGTCCCTGATGTTTCGATGTTCGATAAAGGCCCACACATAAGTGGTGACTTGCCAGACTTGGCCTCTGTCAGGATGGATGTGTCGGTCCATGATGCCATGAACCAAGTGGTGGATTTCCGTCACCTGCACTTAACGGAAGAGGGAATCAAGATGTACCCCGGAAGGTTGCGTTACGTGTGGCCGTCGGAGCTTGACCTGATGGCGCGCCTAGCCGGGCTCCGCCTTCGCGAGCGGTGGGCCGACTGGCGGGGTTCGGCGTTCACGTCGGAGAGTCGGTCGCACGTTTCAGTCTATGAAATGGCCGGGGCCTGAGATTGACGGGGACTGCAGAGGCTAGCATAGCGACTAGGCTGTCCATTTGAGTACACCAGCCCTACAGCTACAGACCTTGTTCTTGCTTGATGGCGAAGATCGTATCAGCGCAACACGTTCGCCGGAGCCAAGTCCGGGTCCGCTGTTCATGCTCATTCGAGGAACGGCGAGTTGCGCTTGGGCTGTGAGAGAAGACGTACCGCGGGAGATCGCCGACGAGCTTAACGGTCTCGCGCGGGAAGAGCCTCCCGTTTCAGACCTCCGACAAGATCCTGTGCATGCCGAACGATACAAGTCGCTGGTTAATGGCGGGGTTGACTCAGGGCCTGCATTCACGTTCCCAGAGAAGATCGAGCAACCTCGCCGCACGGTCCTTATTGATGAAATCCAGTTGCTTGACCACCACTTTTCGGGTTGGAAGGCGAGCGAGATTCCAGAACGTATGCCCATTGTCGCAGTGGTCGAGGAGGGATATCCCGTGAGCGTCTGCTTTTGCGCGCGGCGCTCCAACGTGGCGGCAGAAGCAGGACTTGAAACGGCGGTGGCGTATCGTGGACGCGGACTCGGCCCGCGAGTTGCCGCTGCGTGGGCATTGGCAATTCGAGCCTCCGGCAGCGTACCTCTTTACAGTACGTCGTGGTCCAACCACGCATCTCGGGCAGTCGCCCGCAAGTTGGGCTTGGTGGCGTATGCGAGCAACTGGAATATTTCTTAGACCAACTCTGGCCTGTGGTGTGAGGGACAAGAACGAGGGCGAGAGTACAGCCGTCCGAACCTGGGATGATGCGAACCGCTTGACGGGGCGCGGATGCGTGCATATTCTGTGAAGACGCCCTATTGTTGGTGTCTCCAATGTCTCGACTTGTGAACCTCGTTATCATCGTTGCCGCGATGGCTGCCGCCGCTGGGGGCTTGGTGCTGTTTCTTCGTGACGGCGATTCGGGGGAACCGGTTAGTATTATTCCCCCACCGGTAGTGTCGTCGGAGACCGGTCGGGCGGAGACGGAGTTGAAGGCTTACGTGACCGGGGCGGTCCGGCATCCGGGGCTGTACACGATCAAGGAGGGTGACCGGCTTGCCGATTTGATCGATGTGGCAGGAGGGATCACCGACGACGCCGATATGCAGGCTGTCAACCTGGCGGTTCGGGTGAAGGACCAAGACCACTGGACGGTTCCAAAGGTTGGTGAAACTACAGCCGTCCCGTTGAACGCGGGTCCCGTTGACCCGACAAGTGGCAAGGTGGACATCAACGCCGCGGACGCCGAGCTGCTGGAGACGCTTCCGGGGATCGGAGAGACGCGGGCGGAGGCGATCATCCAACACCGCGAGGCACACGGCCCGTTCAAGCGGATTGACGACATCGTTGCCGTGCCGGGGATCGGGTCTTCTACGTTGGAGGGTCTTCGCGACCTCGTTGAGGCGCGATGACGCACGGACGGCACGGCAGGCCGCGTGATAGAATCGCGCCCGATCGCCGGGGTGAACCGGCGTCGGAGAGCACCCGAATACGGCGTGAGCAATATCCGGTTCTATATTATCTTCATCGCCGCGCTATTCCTGATATTTCAGGTCTGGAACCAGCGGCGCGACAGCGGCTTCGACGAGTGGTTGTGGATGCTGCTGGTAGCGGCCATATTCGTGGGCGTCTGGCTGGGGTCGAAGAAAGTGCGTCCGGGCCAGTGGCGTCACACGCGCAAGGTCGGGTTCCTGCTCTTGGCGGTGGGTCTGGTCGGCGCGGCGTCTCTGATTTGCACGGCAGCGACCGGCTAGGTCTCGGTACGCGTTCGCGAGTATGACGCTTCTGGCGGTCGCAACGGCGTTCCTGCTCGGAGTGTTCTTGGGCGACCTGCTGGATCCGCCCGTCTCTGCGCTGCTTCTCTTGACCTCCGGCGCACTGCTCGTCGCACTCTTCCTCAACCGGATCGGGCGACCTGTGCTGCCTGCCATCTTCGCGCTCTTCGTCGTGATCGGCTGCTTTCGAACCGCAGTGATGACCGACACGACGGCGGAGTTGGCGGGGTATCACACCCAAAGTTCGATTCAAGTAGAGGGACTGGTACTGGACGATGCCGGTCCGGTCGGGACAGCGTTGCGGTTCCCGATTCGGGTCGAGCGGATCCTAACGGAAGGCGGGTGGGTAGAGGTCGAGGGTACGGCGCTCGTAACGGCGGGCCGGAGCGCGGAGGCCGTCGAACGCCGTGATCCGCCGCACATCCGATATGGCGACCGGCTGCGGCTGGAAGGCTTGCTGGCCGCTCCGCCAGAACTAGACGACTTCGACTATCCGGCGTACCTGACGAGGCAGGGGATCGGCTCGGTGATAGCCTTTCCCAACGTGACGATTCTGAATGGGGGCGAGGGTGGACGATTTCGCACTGCGCTGTTCGGAGTTCGGCGGAGCCTTCACACATCGCTGGGTAAGTCGACACCCGAGCCCGAGGCGTCGCTTGGGCAGGCGCTGTTGCTGGGGATGCGCGATACCATTCCCGACGCGGTGCTCGACGACTTCCGAGCGACCGGCACTTCGCATCTGTTGGCGATATCAGGACTGCACGTTGGTATCCTGATGGCGCTGGCTCTTCCTGTGAGCGCGCGTATCTTTGGGCGGCGGCGAAGTCTCTATCTCATCGTGCCGTTGGTGGCCGTGTGGCTCTACGCTGTCTTGGCGGGTCTGTCGCCATCGGTCGTGCGTGCCTCAATCATGGGAACGGTCTATCTCGCGGCGCTGGCGCTGGGCCGTCCCAAGAGCATACTGCCAGCGCTCGGCCTTGCCGCGGGCGTGATGGTCGCCGTCAGCCCCAATATCCTGTGGAGCGTTTCGTTCCAGCTGAGCTTTGCGGCGATGGCAGGGATAGCGACGCTGGCCGATCCGGTGAGTCGGAAGCTGCAGGGTTTTTTCGGGGTGTCGGATACGGAGGGTGCGGCCTCTCGCCTGCCCGTCCGGGCGGTGGCAGTGGCCGTCGGCACGAGCGCGGCGGCCATACTCGCCACGATGCCGTTGACCGCGTTCTACTTCCAGCAGGTGTCGCTGGTCGGTCTCCCCACTACGCTTGTCACGCTGCCGATGCTCCCTTTCGCTTTAGTCTTTCACGCCTTTGCGGTCGTACTCGGCCTTGTGTTCCAGCCGCTCGGCACGGCGTTCGGCTGGCTCGCGTGGGGCGCGACGACGTACATTGTGCAGGTCGTCCACCTAGCCGCGAAGCTCCCGATAGCGTCGTTTGAGGCGGGCCGCATCGCCCCGGTGTTGGTGCTGGGCTACTACGGGATGGGAGTCGCATGGTTCGTCGCGCACCGGAGCGGAGTTCTCGCAAACGTCGCAAGTCGTATTCAGTCGAATCCAACATCACGCCCCGGTTTCTCGACTGCCACGAAGTGGCTTGCGATACCGATAGGGTTGGCTGCCGCGCTTATCTGGACGGCGGCCCTGACTGGCGATGACGGGCGGATGCACGTCGTGTTTGCGGACGTGGATAACGGGGACTCGGTCCTCATCGTCTCGCCTTCCGGGCGTCAGGTGCTGGTGGACGGAGGGCCGGAAGCGCAAGACGCGACACGGCTGCTTGGGAGCGCTCTGCCCTTCTGGGACCGGTCGCTTGATGTGGTGGTGCTGACTCACGGTCACGCCGACCACCTCACGGGGCTGCTCGACGTTCTGCGACGGTACGACGTTGGGCACGTAGTTGAGCGGGAGGCGAGTTACGCCACCCCTGGCTACGTTGGTTGGAGACAGGCTGTCGGCGACGAGGGTACGGTCGTGACGCAGGCCCGGGCGGGCTACGTGATCGACCTCGGCGATGGAGCGACCATAGAGGTGCTGCATCCCCCGGAGATGCTGATGGCCGGCACAGACTCGGATCTGAACAACGCCTCGATTGTCCTGCGGGTCGTCTACGGCGACGTGAGCTTCCTCCTGACGGGCGATATCTTTGTAGAGGCCGAGCGGGAGATGTTGTCGCGTGGCATCGACTTACGGAGCACAGTCCTCAAGATTCCTCACCACGGGAGCCGGTCGTCGTCATCGCGGGAGTTTATCGAGCACGTGCGCCCGTCAATTGCGGTGATCTCGGTCGGGGCCGACAACCGGTTTGGGCATCCGCATGCGGAGACGCTCGAAGTCCTAGGGCGATACGCGCCGGAAGCGCGGGTGATGACGACGCGGGACCACGGCGCGATCCGGTTCGTGACGGACGGTACGACGCTGAGCGTCGAAACGGAGCGGTAGCGTGCGGCATCGTTCCTTGAGTCGCCAAGATTCCATGCATGGTGTAACCTAGCCGCCACGATACGAAGGGGAGAACTTTCACCGTGACTGCGACCATCCACTGGAGCAAGCCTATATGCAAGGAGCCGGACGACTATCTCGGCTGGGGGACCATCGCGCGGAAGGCCGAGGGCGAGCTACTGGCGGTGTTTTCCGGTAAGCGTGAGTCGCACTGGTGCCCGTACGGAGTCAACGAGATCATTCGGAGCACTGACGACGGAGAGACGTGGTCGGAGCCGGAGATCATCAACAACACACCACTCGACGACCGGGATACAGGCCTCCTAGTCACGAGGTCGGGAGTGGTCATCATGAGCTGGTTCACGGGGTCGGGCTGGCAGAACCTCGACCGCTTTCGCGGTCGCGCCGGCGACTCTGCGATCGCCGCATGGCAGCGCCACTACAAGAAGATCGGCCAGGATACCATCGACAGGTGGGACGGAAGCTGGACACGCCGAAGCACGGACGGCGGAATGACCTGGGAGCCGGCGGTGCCGAGCATCGCATCGTCGCCGCACGGCCCCATCGAGTTGCATGACGGAAGTCTCCTGTATGTGGGCACCGGCACGCCGGGGCATGGAGAACGGACCTCCGTTCGCTCCACTGACGATGGGCAGACATGGGAGACCATTGGGTGCATTCCGGTGCCGGAAGAGCACAAGGCGGAAATGCCGTACGCCGAACCTCACGCCGTCGAAGTGGACGACGGCCGTATCGTGTCCCTGTGGCGTCACGTTCCCAGGAACCGACCGGACGCGGCGTTCATGCAGCAGTCGGAGAGCGACGACGGGGGCAGGACGTGGACGGTGGCCCATCCGACGCCGATGTGGGGGTACCCGCCGCACCTCATCAAGCTCCGCGACAGCTCCATTCTGGCAACGTACGGCATCCGGCGCTCGCCGTTCGGCCAGCGCGCGTGCTTGAGCTACGACGGCGGGCGGACGTGGGACATCGACAACGAGATCATCCTGCGGGACGACGCGCCGAACGGCGACCTCGGCTACCCCTCCACCGTGGAGCTTGCGCCGGGGGAACTGCTGAGCATCTACTACCAGATCGACCAAATCGGCGAGAAGACCTGCTTCATAGCAACGCGGTGGTCATTAGGCTAGAGGGCCTGTCCATGCCTGCGAGCTTCCAGAAGGCGACCCGAATCTTCCGCATTCTTCTCGTGCTCATCGTGGCGGTCGGGATAGCTTGGGTCACGCACAGCGTCAATGCCAGCGTTCAGTCGGCGCTGCCGTACATCATCGTGGTGCTGTTCGCGTGGGAGTGCACTCGCGTTCTGACGATCCGCTATCGTCGACGGCGGAGGCGGGAACAGCGGGAACGTCCGTCGTCGAGCTAGATTTTCGAGCTTGTAGAGGCGGGTTTTCGCGCCAGGATGGAGATTGCGCCCGGCAACTCCGAGGGCGGTTCCCCGGGGAAAATCCCGCCGAACGGCCTTTCGACGACTCGCTCGATCCGAAGGCCTGCAACGTCGCCCGCCAACTCGACCACGTCGTCGTCCAGCATCACATCGCCACTTCCCAATCGCTCGAAGAAGTCCGGGAGCTCCTTGAGGTTGAACTGCATGTAGTCGGCCTGGTAGGCGTCCCACGCGGTCCGGTTGATGTTGAGGCGTTCTTGTCTGTTCATCGGTAGGGGATACTCAGTCGAATAGGGTGGGAAGCAGGCGCACAAATCACTCGCGCGTGGATTTGAGATCCTGCACACTGGCGTATCCAGTGAGGCCCACTCCGTCGCGAGCTTGCAACGCCTCTACGGTTTCGGCAGTGGGCACCCTCACGTCGAAAGGCATCCCTTGATGCAAGGTCACCTGTCTATAGAACAGCGTAATGGCCTCGGTTGCGGACAGACCAAGCTCCGAGAAGAGTTCCCCGGCCTCACGCTTCAGATCGGGTTCTACGCGGGCACGGATCATTTCGGCCTTGGCCATAGGGATTCTACGGTTCTATGGGCCCTTTGTGTGCCACGAGTAAGATACATGGCGATGCAAGGGCGGCCCACTTCCTAGTGGAAGCATCCGCGGCCGGGGAAGTCCCACGTGCCTTCGACCATGCCGTTTCGGACGGCTATGAAGCGGTCCCAGCGGTTGACCAGCCCGTCGGAGTAGCCGGGTATGAGGGTGACCGTGTCGCCGACCTTCAGGGTCGTGCGACCGTCGGTTTGCAAGACGAGGTGTTCGTCGGAGACATCGGAGACGACGACTCCCGGCATCCCCTCGACGGAGGGGCCGAACAGGCCGTTTATCATGCAGAGATGGCGTACTCCGATGTCGGTTATCGCCACACCGGGCCGGGGGATACTGACCACGGTGGTCACGAGCCGGGCGGCGAACTTGAACTCGGACATGAACTCGAGCATCGTGTCCATGAGGGCGTATGTGCCTCCCTCAACCTCGGTGACGCCCGGAATCTCCGTTGCGAGCTTGTACGAGAAGGTCTCTCCGCTGGATACCATCTCGACCTCAATGCCCTCGGCCTCGATGGCGTCCTTGACGGCCAGACACATGCCTATGTGTCGTGTGCCGGACTCGGTGTACTCCTCCACCGTAGGCGAGCCTTCCACGTGCTGGTGGCTCATCACGCCCATGAAGCGGACGTTAGGCAGGTCGTTCGTCAGCTTGGCGATCTCGACTCCCTGTTGCGGATGGCGCACCCCCGCGCGGCCCATGGAGGTGTCCACCTCGACAAGTATCCCGATGGTCGTGTCGGTTGACTCGGCCACGCGGGAGATCGCGCGGACGTTGTCAGGATCGTCCACGCAGACCTTGATATCGCCGCGCCGCGCGAGTCCACAGAGCCGGACGAGCTTGTCGTCGGTGACGACCTGGTTCGGGATGAGGATGTCGGTGATGCCGTTTTGGACCATCACCTCGGCTTCGGAGACCTTCGCGACGCATACGCCACCGACCGTGCCGCCTATGTTGATCTGCATCTGTGCGAGAAAAGGGCTCTTGAGGTTCTTGGTGTGCGCGCGCATCTTGGTGGGGGTGTCGCGGTAGGTGTCGGCAACCACCTGCAGGTTACTCTCGTAGGCGTCCATGTCCACGATCAGGCACGGAGTGTCGAGTTGCTCGACCGGAGTCCCCGGCGACGGTGCGTAGCGGTCCATTCGATACCCTCACGGCGTTGGAGTATGCGATAGTATACAACGCGAACTCGGGGTGAGGACATTCCGCGCGAATGTCCTCTCGGATTTGAGCAAACGGAGTCAAGGGAGTCGAGGAGGCTTTCCAAAAAATGTTCCGCACGGTCGGACACGACAAGGCCGTGAAGGCGCTCACCCGCGCGATCGACAGCGACAGGATAGCGCACGCCTACCTGATCGCCGGGCCGCCTCAGATCGGCAAGATGACCCTGGCGATGGATATCGCGCGGGCCGTCAACTGCGTCGCCGACGAGCAGCCGAATATGTTCGGCGAGACTGAGCCGAAGCCCTGCAACACGTGTGGCCCGTGCGACCGCATCACGAGGGGGCTGCATACGGACGTGCGGGTGGTCTCCCTCGGACAAGATTCTAGGGGACGAACGCAGACGCTCATTTCCATCGACCAAGTGCGTGAGGTTCAGCGGGAGGCGAGCCTGCGACCGTCCGAGGGGAAGTACCGCGTGTTCATTTTCGACCGCGCCGAGTACCTCAGCCAGGGGGCTGCGACGGCGCTGCTCAAGACTCTGGAAGAGCCGCCGGACCAGGTGATCTTCATCCTGGCGGCGACCGACAGCGACCGGCTGCTCCCCACGATCTCATCACGGTGCCAGACCTACAGGCTGCGTCCCATTCGGCAGTCGGTGATCGCCGAACACCTGAAGTCGCAGTACGAGGCGGAGGAGGAGGCCGCCGAGGAGATCGCTCGCCTCTCGGAGGGCCGGATCGGCTGGGCCATCAGCACCGTCGCCGATTCGTCGGTCTTGGAGGCGATCGAGGAGAAGATCACGACGGTCGAGTCGGTCGTACGGGCGGGGCTCGAAGCGCGCTTCGAGTACGCCGAGAGATTGGCGCGTGCCTTCAGTCGCGACAGGGATGCCGTCCGCGACGAGCTCGTGATATGGCTTGAATGGTGGCGGGATATGATGATCGTGAAGGCGGGCCTGCCGCGCTACGTGAAGCATCTTGCCAGACTCGATACTTTTCAAGCCGGGGCGGCTAAGGTTACGGTAGAAGAGGTCGCGAAGGCGGTATCCGCTGTCGAGGAGACCTCGCGTTGGCTTGACCGGAACGCCAACGCCCGATTGGCGCTGGACAACATGATGCTCGCAATGCCGCGCATCCGGTGATGTTCGGGAACAGGACTCTCACGGTGCGATGCGGCCCATACAGGACGTTTGAGAGATGATGGAACGACAGCGGAAGCAGGGGGAGATCGTCGGGGTGCGCTTCATTCCGTCGGGGAAGGTGTACTTCTTCGCGCCGGGGAATGTGGTCGTGTCCGTCGGTGACAGGGTGGAGGTGGAGACCGACGTCGGCTACCGTGAGGGGACGGTCGTCATCGCGCCGGACCAGGTGCGGTATGCCGACCTGCGGGGCGGACTGGACACGCTAGTGCGGAAGATAGGGTAGCAAAGGGCGACGTTGAAACGGCGCGACATTACCCGGCGAAGTGGCGGCGGCCTCTGAAAGGCCAGAATCACTCATGCAGCCTTGCGGCCTGCAAAACGAGCAATGAAAGTCGGAAGTGTGTTCACTGTCGCCACTTGGTCTGTCGCAGTGACCGAAGATGGATTCCCGCTTTCGCGGGAATGACGGTGTGGGGGTTGTGTCGGTTACTTTGATACCAATTACGACGCGGCGCGGCTGCCGTAGCGGACGGCCTGGTCGACGATGTCGAGGCCGACGTTCTCGCTCCATGCGGCCAGAACTGCTGAGTCACGGGGCCGACCGTGCCGTCGCCCACGGGGCGCTTGTCGACCGTGGTCACCGGTACCAAGCACCACGAGGTGCTCGTGAAGAAGCATTCGGCGGCATTGAGCACGTCGTAGGGCTGGATGTTCTCAATCCGCGTCTCGATGTCGAGCTGCGAGGCGAGGCCGAGCACTATCTTGCGGGAAACCCCTTCCAGCGAGGTCCGCGTGGTCGAGGTTCGTACGACGCCGTCGGTGACGATGAAGACGTTGTAGGAGGAGCCTTCGGTGATGTACCCGTCGCGGTCTCGGAGGATCGGCAGAGCGCCGGGATCGACCTCGTTGGCCTCCAACTCCGCGAGGTTGAAGTTCATGCGGCTGTAGTGCTTGATCTTGGGGTCGAGGGCCTCGGCGTGGTAGGACTGCGTTCGGGTTATGACGGCCTTCAGCCCGTCGTAGGCCTCATAGTAGCCGGAGAAGTCGAGGCCGGAGACGCGAATGCCGACCTGTGCGCCATCCGCCGACCACGCGCGACGGCCCTTGCCGCGCGTCACGAAGTGGTGGATGTGCAGGTCGCCGACGGCGTCCAGCATGTCGAGGTTGCGCTCGACGGCCTCGTAGGTGAGGGACATCATCTCCTCGGCAGTTGGTCCCGGGTCGAGGCGGATGTAGTCGAGCGAGCGGTAGAGCCGTCGGATGTGGTCGCCGAGGTGGTAGATCCTGCCGTTGAAGGTCCTTGTGGCCTCGAAGGTCGCGTCGGCCACCGTGAATCCACGGTCGAGGGGATCGATCCGTATCGCCTCGCCAGGTACCCACTCCCCGTTCCAGTAGGCTGTGAAACTCATGCTCATGCTCCCGTCCGGCGGGGAACGCGATGTGCCGGACTGTACTTACAGTGTACGCCACAGGGGACTCCGCGAACAGTATGTGAGGGATATCGTAACTGTTCAGTCTCCGTGAGTTGCATTGCGAAGACCCCCTCTCTGATGTCTCTCCCCCGGCGGGGGAGAGATTGTAGATTCTTCGTCGCTTCGCTCCTCAGAATCACCATGGCCTTGCGAAGGCCACATAAGAGGATGAAAATGGGTTGGCGCCGGGAACGGGCAACCACAAGGGTTGCCCCTACAGCAGGTTTGCCGGAGCCTGTTTTCATAGCAACAGTTACGGGATATCAGCCAGAGCAGTCGCATCTGTACAGACTGGGTGGAAAGGGTGGCACATGAGGGGGTCGATGCGGAGCCTAGCAATATTGGGGTAACCACGAAAAAATCGAAAAAGTGGGACATTTTGGGGCATTTTGGGGCATTCTGGTCGTTATTGTCAAGTGGAGAAGGACTTGTCCGAGAGAGGATGAAAGGGAATCGCGACGGGTCTGACGCGATGTGATAGGTTTCATGTCTGACGGCGGCAAGAGTTCGACGGCGGAGGCATTGACATGGAAAGAACGGAACTGTTCGTGTCGGGCACGGGTGGGTACGTGCGGTACCGTATCCCTGCACTGGTCGTAACCGTACGCGGAACCGTCCTGGCGTTCTGTGAGGCGCGGCGACGGACGGGACAGGACGATGACGAGATCGACATCTTTGTGCGCCGGAGCACGGACGGCGGGCGGACGTGGGAGGACCGCCGCATGGTCGTCACGGACGGGGACCGCACGTGCGGCAACCCCTGCCCGGTTGTCGACCGCCGGACGGGTACGATCATCCTGACGTTCTGCAAGGACAACCAGCAGGTGTTCGTTACGCGGAGCGACGACGACGGCCTGACCTGGAGCGAGCCGGAAGAGATCACCGACAGCGTGAAGGAGCCGACGTGGTCGTACCTCGGCACGGGGCCGGGTCACGGTATCCAGCTTGGAAGCGGCCGGCTGCTCATTCCCTGCTGGTCGGACGGCAGTCCGGGGCCGACGACCTGGCGGGACCCGCCGCCCGTGTGGAACCAGGTCCAGTCGTCGTACGCCTTCTTCAGCGACGACGGTGGGCGGACCTGGCAGCGTGGGGAGGAGATGACCAGGGACGCATCGGACGAGTGCGAGGCCGTGGAACTGCGGGACGGCACGGTGTATATGAATATGCGAAGCCGGCAAGGCATCAAGCGCCGCGCATACGCCCACAGCACAGACGGGGGCCGGAGGTGGACGGAGGTCAAGTATGATCCGAACCTGCCTGAGCCGTCGTGCCAGGGGAGCGTCGTCCGGCTCGACGAGGGTCGTGTGCTTCTCTCGCACCCGGCCAATACCGAAATGCGGACGCATCTGACGGTCCGAATGAGCTACGACGAGTGCCGCACGTGGCCTGTGGCGAAGGTGCTCCACGAGGGACTCGCGTCCTACTCCGACCTCGCCATCGCGGACGGGCACATCCTGTGCTTTCACGAGGCCGACCAGGGCGGGCGGATGATTCTGGCGCGGTTCGCGCCCGACTGGCTGGAGTCGTAGGGCGTGTCGATTCGGGCGATGGAGCCGGTCGAACAGTGAACGACCCTTCGACAGGCATACAAGTAACTGCGGGAGCCCCCTCTCTGTATCTCTCCCCCGGCGGGGGAAAGACTATGGGTAACCGCTGGGTGACCGCATGGCAGTTGCTACTACCCGGCACGGAACCGCGTGCTGGGTGTAAGTCAGCTCAGGGTGAACGGTCTTCAATTTCGAGACACTCTGAGACGATGAGACAGTTTGGGATATCTCCCGAATTTCCAATTTTCCCCTCCTGTTCTCAATTTGTCTCGCTCCGTTTCGCCCGTCAGGGCGGGGCGTTTTGAAGCTGTATCGGCGACGCACACACGGCAGATGATGCCGTCGTGAGACGATTTGAGATTTTTCCGCATGATCGAAATGTTCTGGCCTTTATTCTCGATTTGTCTCGCAGGGTTTTGCGGGTGCGGCTGCGCCGGGCCGAAACCGATCCTGCGACATGTACAGGATAGAGCATGTGTTCTTGTGGGTCAAAATGGCGTGACGGTTCGTAGCTGTTCAGTCTTCGTGAGTTGAATTGCGAAGACCCCCTCTCTGTGTCTCTCCCCCGGCGGGGGAGAGATTGTATCTTCGTCGCTGCGCTCCTCAGAATGACAGCAGGAGGACAATTCCTGCAGATCTCACCGACTAGCTGAACAGTTACGATGATTCCACCCTTCGACAGGCCTTAAAGTAACTGCGGGCCCCCTCTCTGTACCTCTCCACCGGCGGGGGCATCACCCTCACCCCAGCCCTCTCCCTCAGGGAGGGTGTTTCAGAAATAGGGGCCTCTCTTGTCAGGAAGTTGTGGATTCCAGCTTTCGCGGGAATGACGGTAAGGGTGGTTGTGTTTCGTAGTGAATGATACATACAACGACGGTAATCGTGGTGCCCTTTGCTAGTGAAATGTATGCAGTCGAATTATGAGCCAGCCTCCAAGGAAGAGAGGGTATGTTGGTCAGCCCTGGCGGGGGAGAGTCTGTGGGTGGCTAAACGGCAGTTACTGATACCCGGCACCGTTTCAGGTACGGGGAGTAACGCTGTTCAGGGTGTACGGTGTCCTTAGGACACCCAACTAGCGTGGAGGCGGCGTCAAGCTGCGAAGAGGGAGGCGATGTTGTCGCCGAGGATGGCGTCCATGTCGTACGGGGGGATGAAGTCGCAGTAGTCGCGCAGGTATGCGAGGGACTGGCGGTAGGTGGCGTGGCGTTCGACGTTCGGCATGTCGGAACCCCAGCACAGGCGCTTGGGACCGAGTCGCTCGTAGTATTCGCGGATGACGGGCCGCACCTCGCGGAAGGGGTAGTCGTAGACGGCTCCCTGGAAGATGGGGAAGAGGAACTCGGATATTACGTTGGTGGAGTCGATGGCATGCCAAGCGGCTTCGGGGATTTTTGCAACGCCATCTTCCATGAACCGCGCGACTGTCAGCCCGTGCGTCAGGACACAGGGGATGTCGGGGTAGATGTTGAGCCAGCGCTTGAAGGCCGCGAGTTGGGACAGATAGGAGTCTTGGCCGGGTACTGAAGTGGTTACGTTCCAGAAGACGGGGATGCCCAGAGCGCGGACGCGCTCCCAGAACGAGAAGAAGGCGGGGTCGTCGACGGGGGTGTCGCGGCGGTGCATTTCCAGCGAACCTGTGTTGAACCAGAGGGCGTGGAGGCCAAGCTCGTTGATGGAGGCATCGAGCGACCGGGCCTCGGCGGGGTCGTCGGCTTTCCACTCGTCCACGAGGGCGAGACCCCAGAACCGATCGGGGTGGCGGGTGACGGCCTCGGCGATGTAGTCGTTCAGGCGGCCGTAGAGGTGGCCGCTCTGGATGACGGCGCGGTCGATGCCCGCGTAGTCCATCTGCGCGACGATGTACTCCGGTGTGGACTCGAGGTCGCGCATGGAGGGCGGGAGGTACTGTTTGAGGTAGTCGATGCCTTCGTGTGTCCATACGAACTTGCCGTGTCCCCCGCCGCGAAAGTTGACGTCGTACATGGCGTCGAGTGCCACGTCGTGGCCGTCGAAGAGCGTCTGATGGGTGACCGCGACGTTGTCGGAGACGCGGCGCACGGGCTGGTGGTGAGTCATGATGGTGTGCTGGACGTAGCGCATGTGCTCGCCGACGGACGGGTGGCCGGAGGCGCCGCCCATGGGTGGGAATACGTGCGCGTGGGAGTCGACGATCATTTCGTTTTCACACGGGCGGGGTTAGGTGTACGTCCAGCACCTGCTCGCACCAGGCGGCGACGGAGAGGAGGGCTGCCTCGTCGAGGGGGGCGGACGATAGCTGGATGCCGAGGGGTAGACCGTCCTCGCTGAGGCCGGAGGGTATGGAGATTGCGGGAAAGCCGACGGTCGTCCATGCCCACTGGCAGGCGGGGTTGCCGGTTGTGGACGTGTCGGGCGCGGGCGCGAGGGTCGAGGGCGTCAGGATCGCGTCGTAGGGTTCGACGGCCTGCAGAAACTCGCGGCGCAGGTCTCTTCGGAGCGCCTGGGCCTGAATGTACTTCGTGACCGGGACCGCCATACCGTTCTCGATGACGCCTCGCGTAGTCGGCATGTAGTCGTCGGCGTGTGCAGCGAAGTCGGCCTCGTGGGCGTCGGCGGCCTCGGCGTTCTGGACAAATCCGTGGGCCTCGCGTCCGGCGTGCATGTCCATGGGAATGCGCACCTCCTCGACCGCCGCGCCTGCTTCTATGAGCTTGGCGACTGCGTGATCGACGTGGTCCTGCACTTCCGGTGTAGCCTCTTCGATGAAGTACTGACGCATGAAGCCTATCTTCGGGCGTCTGACGGCGTTCAGGGCGGCCGTGTAGTCCGTTGCAGGTGTGGAGAGCGAGATGTCGTCGTTTGGGTCGTGCTGAGCGAGAACGCCGAGGACGATGGCGGCGTCCTCGACCGTGCGGGTGAACCAGCCCATGGTATCGAGCGACCACGAGACGGGCATGACACCGTAGCGGCTGACGAGTCCGAGCGTGGGCTTGATGCCTACGACGCCGTTGTATGCGGCGGGGCGCAGGACGGAGCCGGCGGTCTGCGAGCCGAGAGCCATCGGGAACATCCGCGCGGCGGTGCCGGCTGCAGAGCCGCTGCTGGATCCGCCGGGCGTGCGGTCAGGGTTCCAAGGGTTCTTCGTCGGGGGAGGCTCGAACATGGCGAACTCGGTCGTGACCGTCTTTCCGAGCATGATGCCGCCCGCCTGTTTGAGCAGCGCCACGGCGGTCGAGTCGTACTCAGGGACGAACCCTTCGTAGACCTTGGAGCACCCGGTCGTCTCGACACCCTGAGTGTAAAAGATGTCCTTGACCCCGAAGGGGATTCCGTGGAGCGGCCCGGCTGGACCACTGTCGGCCAGTTGGCGTGTGCTCTCGGCGGCTGCCTCACGCGCGGCGTCCTCGTCGATGGTCCTCCATACATTGAGTTGCGGATCGAGGGTGCGGCTGCGTGCTAGGAGCGAGTCGGTCAGCTCTACGGGGGAGAGGCGGCCACTCCGAATCTCGGACGCGGCCTGGGCTATGGTCAGTTCGTAGGGTTCAGTCATGGGGCTCTGTCTCTTGGCTTGGGGTTCGTGGGATGGGAAGGCGTATTTCCTCGTTTCGGGCGGCGGATATGAAGGCGGCTATGAGTATCTCGATGGGCTGGGCGGCCTCGCGGGCGGTGATCAGGGGACGGTCTTCGTTCGCGATGCAGTCGACGAAGGCGGCGATGTCGTCGACCATCACGTCGCGGCCACCGGCAAGCCGACGCCAACGGTTGCGCGGCATCATCGTCACACGCTCGTCGGTAGAGCCCCACATCCTCATAGGGTCGAAGGGATCGCGCTCCGGTTGAACGAAGCTGGGATCGGTGTTGTAGACCTCGATGCGCGGTCGGTTGGCGTCGAAGGTGGCAGTGGCCCTGTCGCCGACGAGGACGATGCGCTGGACTCCACCGCCCGAATGGCTCATGTAGCCGAATCGTCCGGCGATGATCGACGCTGAAATGCCGCCTTCGAGCTGCATGGAGATGGCACCGAAGTCCTCCGTGTCGTTTTCGACGTGCTCGGCGAAGAAGTAGTTGCCGGTGAGGGCGGTCACGGACTCGGCCTTTCGTCCGGTCAGCCAGTGGATGACTGTCAAGGGGTAGACGCCGATGTCGAACATCTCGCGCTTCGACTCGGGGAACGTGAAATCGGTGTGGCGCTCCTTCTCTTTGCGCACAACGTTCTTGGGCGCAGTTCCGGCCGGCCCCTTGGCGAAAATTTCCTCGCAGTGGATGGCGCGCAGGGTACCTAACGCGCCGCTCTCTATGGCGTGCTTGGCCCGTTGGACCCAACCTGAGTGGACCATCGAGTACATCTGGTTCACGACCCCGGAGGCGTCCATGGCCTCGACGATGGCGTCGGCGGCCTCGACGCTACCGCACAGGGGCTTGTCGAGGTAGACGTGTTTGCCCGCCTCGGCGCACTTGACGGCGACGACGCCCCGTCTCTCGATACGGGCGCACATGCTGACGATCTGCACGTCGGGCCTGGCTAGGGCCTCGTCGACGTCGCGGATGTACGGGATGCCGTGGTCGTCGGCGAGCTCCTGGTTGAGCTCGTGGCGCAATTGGGGCGCGTCAGGCTCGTCTGCGACGGCAACGAGGCGGCAGCGCGGATGCTCGGAGAACACCACGGCATGATTCTCCTGGTGGGAGCGCTTGCCGCCTATGAGCAGGACGCCGAGCTTCGACAAGGGTGGACTCCTCACGCCTCGTGGTACAGGACGCCGCGACTGCCGAGGAGCATCAGGTCGATGCGCGCTCCCGTTGCCTGCGGAGAGGACGAGACGACGATGAGCGCCCCCTGCCCGTCCGTCCACTTCAGGAGATCGGTCACGGAGACGCCTGTCGGATCACGCCGGGTCGTGCGGTTGGCGCACGGTTTGCCGAACCAGCCCTCGGACATGGCGGCCAGCCGGTTGGCGGTGATCGGCGTGAGGCCGGAGAGGGGGGAGTACGCCACGAATCTGGCGAATCGCGGCGCGCCGAGGCTGCCGTCGTCGATCGCCCGGCGGACAGCCTGCTCAAGCTCTTCCAAATGATCGATGTGCGTTGTCGTCAATAGTGAGATTCCCACGCGCGAGCCGGGGCATGCCCGTGCAGGGAAACAGTGTGCCATATGGCGGTGCCGATTGCTACGGCGTGACGAACTCCATCGAGGTGAGTGCGTATCCCCCGTCTTCGTGTACGAAGCCCCCGACTAGGAGGATTCTCCCGTCGGGCAGGAGGGTCGCGGAGTGGTGGATGCGAGGCTCGGAGAGTTCGGGTCCGGGCGACCACGAGTTCGTAACAGGGTCGAATATCTCGGTCGTGGAGTAGACGCCGTAATGGATATTTGTGGGGTGCACACCACCGGCGGCGAGCACTCTTCCGTCGGGCAGGAGCGTCAGTGAGTGGTCGACTCTGGGCTTGGACAGGTCCTCAGTCGGCGTCCACGTGCCGGCGACGGGGTCGTATACTTCGGCTTTGCCGGTTAGGGTCTGGATATCCAGGAGCCGATCGCCAGTGACGAGCACCCTGCCATCGGAGAGTAGAACGGCGTTCGGTCGTCCGCGCTCAACGCCCATGTCCTCGGTGGGCGTCCAGGTGTCGGTTGCGGGATCATATATCTCGGCGCGAGTGGTTTGCGTCCCGTCGCTCAACATGGTGCCGCCTACGACGAGCACCCTCCCATCCGACAGAAGGACAGCCGCCTGCCTAAAGATGGGCTGATCCATGGTGGCCGCCTGCCGCCACTCGCCCGTTTTCGGGTTGAAGATTTCCGTTGTCCCGACGAAGGGGAGGATAGCATCTTGTGGGCTGGTAGGCACAATGTCCTGACCGCCAACCACGAGAACTCGACCGTCGCCGAGCAGCACCATGTCGGGCCCTGTTCGTTGCGTGGGAGGGTTCGGCAGTGGCGTCCACGAGTTTGTCGCGGGGTCGAAGACATCAATCTCGTTGACGAACTCAGTCCACAATGGGGAAATTTTCAGCCTTTTCCTCAGTATCCGACCATCTGACAGCTTGACCGATAAATGGTCGATGATCCAGCGTTCCTGTAACTGCACCAGCAACTCTGAATCGAGACTTTCGAGCACCCAGAGGCCGGTCTCGAAATCGTAGATCTGGGCAAACGCTATGTGAAAATCCAAATTGGGATCGTTGTAGGCAGTCGTCGCCAAACCGTCTGTCACGAAGACGCGTCCGTCGGCGAGCAGGAAGGCCTTGTGGCTGAAGCGTGGAAAAGCCAATTCCGGTGTGGTGATATCGACGACCTTGCCGTAGTCGAAGAATCGCGCCATCAGGGTCGCGTTGGCGCTCGCGATGCTGATGTCCAGGCCAGGGACGCCCTGTTCGCCGAACTCGACGAGGCCGCTTGCCTCTACTTTACGCAGCAGGCCGTCGTCGACGCCGATCCAGTAGAGCACTTCGAGGTCGCCGGTAGCACCGCCGATCTCGACGCCGGGCCTCTTGGCAGACACGACGTGTGTTTGCCTGCCTTCGAGGGTCTCGCTGCGGACGAGAACGACATCGGTGGTCTCAGTTGCGTCCGAGCCGAGGAAGACGCTTGGCCCGGCGAAGAAGGGAGAGTCGCCGGGGAGTGGTTCCCACGTGTTGGCCTCGGCGTCGAAGATGTAGCTCGTGCCGCTGGAGGTGATTAGCTTCGACTCGATGACCTGGAAGGGTATGGTGATGGTGAGGTCGGCGGAGCTGTAGCCGATAGCGTGAAGGTCGCCCGCGTACTTGACCGGGACCTCAATGGCGAGGCCGCCGGAGCGTACATCGAGAACGATGTCTATCTCAAGTGCGAAGGTCACGGCCTCGGCCATGGCGCTCCGTGCCGTGTCCATGATGTCGACCGCAGGACCCGGCGTGGGAGTTTGGGAAGGGCGTGACGGTGAGGCCGCTGGAGTGGGCACGGTGGTAGCCGTCGGGCTAGGGACCGTTTGTGGCGTGGGAGTGGGAGTGACGGTCGGCGTGGGGACTGGAGTGGCCGTCGGTGTGGGGGTTGGCGGCTCAGGCGTGGCCGTCGGTGTGCTAGTCGGCGTCGGGGTGTTCGTGGGGAGTGGAGTCGCGGTGGGTTCGGGTTCGTCGCCGCAGGCGCCGACGAAGAGAATGGCGATGATGAGCGCGCCGACTAGGGATGCGGCTTTCATAAGGTACGCTCTTCTCCACGATACTTCGGCGTGATGAGGAGGCCTTCGGTGTCATAGAGGGAGTTAGACATGGTTGTTGCTATTGAAGCACAAGCGGGGTTTGGTCGCAAAGGGGAAGATGCGGTGGGAGCCTGTACCAGTTTAGTCGGTCTGGTGACAGAGTCAGGGCTACGTTCACGCCACGGACTATGGACTCCCGCTTTCGCGGGAGTGACGAGACGGTTGGTATGCCGTCTTCACAAACTCGCTACCGACTAAACTGATACAGGCTCGTACGTCGGCATCGTAATGGTGAGGGCTACCGCTTTCATGTATATTGACCGCAAGGGATGGCTTTCGTCTCGGTAACATCACACTTCGATATTAGGACACCCCTTATGCAGCTCATTGCTGACTTGCAGACTTCGGCTCGGCACGCCCAGGCGGCGCTCTTCTCGCCGGATGGCGCGGAGCTTATTACCGTTGGGCAGGACCCAGCTGTGAAAGTGTGGACGGTACCCGAGTTCGAGTTGGCACGGTCTCTCGGAGGGCATGACAAGAGCGTCAACTGCGCCGCTTTGACGGATGACATGGGGACGCTGGTGACGGGGTCGACCGACAGGACGGTGCGTGTTTGGGACTATCGTGGAGGCGCGTTGCTCCGCACCCTGAAGGGCCATACCAACACCGTCGCGTCGGTCAGGGTATCGCCGGACGGTCGATGGGCGGCGTCGGCTTCCTACGATGGGTCGGTGCGTCTGTGGCCGATGCGGGACGAGGGTGACGCGGTCGTGCTCAAGGGGCATAAGAGGAACGTGATATCCGTGGAGTTCATCGACGGTGGAGCGGTGCTTGCCTCGGCGGGGATCGGCGGAGACATTCTTCTGTGGGACGTCGATAGTGGTGAGACTGTCGGCGCGCTCGAAGGGCATACGACGGCTGCGGGCTCGTTGCAGCTCGACCCGGACGGTAATCGGCTGTGGTCGCTCGGCTACGACGGGAGGATACTCGTGCACTCGCTGGCCGACCGGTCGATTGAACGGGACATCGACGTTGCCGAGGAGCGGCCCTTCATGATGTGCCTGTCGTCCGACGGTAGTCGATTAGGCATGACGTACTCCGGCGGTGCGGCGGTCTACTCCACGGAGCCGTTCGAGCGTATCGGTGCGGCCACGACGAAGGTCAAGGGAATGTACGGTGTCGCGTTCTCCCCGGACGGCAGCCTAATTGCCGCCGCGTCAGCCGACGGCAAGACGCGCGTGTGGCGTGTTGACGGATAGGGTGTCCGAATTCGTCTGCCTAACATCCCCAGCGTCCAACCGTTTTCATGGGTAAGCGCACGGGCCTCGACATGGCCGTTCCGACGCTCTAGGAGAATTTTTTGACCCGACCGATGCTTCGTCACGCGACCTTATTCTTGCTAGGGTTGTTGACCCTTGTTCTGATCGCGTGCGGTTCCGAACCCGAGCGGGTGGTCGTACCCGATCCGACGACGGCCATGCCGACAGCGAGTCCCGCGCCCGCGCCTACACCGACGAGTGCAGCAGCATTGCCGACGACCACACTGGGAGTGGGATGGACAAGGATCCCCGTGCTCCCTTCGGTCACTCCCACTGCCGAGCCAGTCACCCAGGCGGCCGACCGGGAAGTCCTACCCCGGAACGAGGAGGTCGAGCGGCTCGGCGCGGCCACCATGGAGACGCTGACCTTCCTGACGAATGAGCTCAGCCCGCGAGCGAGCGGGACGGAAGAAGAGGTGGTCGCGGCGGAGTACCTGAGGGACGAGTTCGCCGCGCAGGGGTACGACGCGTCGATTCAGCCCTTCGAGGTGCGGTCGATCTCGCCGTATGGACGGCTCTTGACGGTGGACGAGCCAGAAACGATGGATATCCGGGCGTTTCCGATGTGGATGACCGCCGCGGGGGTAGTGACCGGTCAGGTCGTAGACGTGGGCAGGGCGCTTCCTGAGGACATTCCGAGCGATGGCCTCGAGGGCAAGATTGCTCTCATCGAGCGGGGGGAGATAACCTTCGACGCGAAGGTCATGGAGGTCTTCAAGGCGGGCGCAATCGGCGCGGTCGTATACAACAACGAGCCCGGCCCGTTCGTGGGAGCGCTGGCCGAGGAGTCGATCCCGGCGGTGACGGTCTCGCAAGAGGACGGCGGCGCCCTCAAGGCGCTCGTGGAGGACGGACCCGCCACTGCGACGATCAGCCTCGTCTATACCGAGGAATCGCGGAACGTGATCGCGGACAAGCCGGGGACGGCGGACGACGGGCGGGTGGTCGTGCTGGGCGGGCACTACGACACCGTTCCGTCGGTTCCGGGCGCGAACGACAACGGCTCAGGAATAGCGACGCTGCTGACAATCGCGCGTGAGATAGCGGACCGGGAATACCCGTTCACGGTGCGGTTCATCGCGTTCGGGGCGGAAGAATTGGGACTGCGTGGCAGCCAGCACTACGTCGACCAGCTCTCGGAAGAAGAGATAGACGCGACAGTGGCGATGCTGAACTTCGACGCGCTGGGATCGGGACCAACGACGGCGACGTTGGGCACGCTGAGCCTGCAGCAAATGGTGGAAACGTATGCCGAGGAGCAGGGCATCGACATCAGGATACGTTACACAATGGACTGGGGCAGCAGCGATCACGCTGCCTTCCACGATGCGGGAATCTCTCACATCTTCTTCCTGGGCGAGGACTTCTCCCGCATCCACACGCCGGACGATAAGCTGGAGTTCGTCGAGACCGAGCTTCTCGGTTCCGCGGCCTTCCTGGGGATGGCGCTACTGGAATTGCTGGCGGAGGAGGATGGTTAGCGGGGTTACTGCTGGAGCGGCTCTAGGGCCGTAGCCATCTCCGTCAGTTAGGCGACCAGTCAGACGCATGGTCAGTCGCCGAGTTATCGGTCAGTCGCGTCTCGTCC
This sequence comes from Dehalococcoidia bacterium, assembly GCA_965247555.1. Taxonomy (GTDB): domain Bacteria; phylum Chloroflexota; class Dehalococcoidia; order Lucifugimonadales; family VXLM01; genus VXLM01. The sequence continues at coordinate 2,860,920 of CBDFHR010000009.1, forward strand.
GAGCCATCCACGTTCATCACGTATATGCTCATGATGCGGTCATTGTCGTCCGGGTCTGGATCGTCGCGGTCTGAACTGAACGCAATGTGTCTGCCGTGCGGCGACCAACTCGGCCTGATGTCCCTTGCCGGGTTATCGGTCAGGCGCGTTTGTCCTGAGCCGTCTGCGTTCATCACGTATACCTCCCAGTTCTCGTCCCGGTATGAATAGAACGCAATGCGCTGCCCGTCCGGCGACCAACTGGGGAATCTGTCACTCACAGCGTTTTCGGTCAGGCGAGTCTGGCCCGAGCCGTCTGCGTTCATCACGTAGATTTCAGCGTTCTCGTCGCGGTTTGATTGGAACGCAATGCGTCGTCCGTCGGGCGACCAGCTTGGCTCGGCGTCTCCTGCCGAGTTGTCGGTCAGACGGGTCTGGCCTGATCCGTCGGCGTTCATCAAGATTATCTCCCAGTCCCCGTCCAGGTATGACTGGAACGCGATGCGGTGTCCGTCAGGAGACCACCTCGGCAACGAATGCCATGCCGAGTCATTGGTCAGACGGGTTTGACCTGACCCGTCGGAGTTCATGACGTATATGTTCCAGATGCGTTCATCGTCGTTCGGGTCCGGGTCGTCGCGGGATGAAATGAACGTGATGCGCCGTCCGTCGGGTGACCAGCTCGGCCAAGAGTCCGCGGCGGGGTTGTTGGTCAGGCGCGTTTGGCCCGAACCGTCGGCGTTCATCACGTAGATCTCCCAGTTGCCGTCGCGGTTGGAATGGAAGGCAATGCGGGGTGTGCTGGTGTCGGCGTCCTGGATTGGCGGCGGGTCGGCACTGCGGAATCGCAGCGCTTCGGAGTTTATGGACAGAGTCACCCACTCCATCGCAAATGCGGCCTGCTCCGCCAGAAAGTCGGGTGTGGGTTTGGGAATGGTCGAATTGGGGGGATGGCTTGCCGCGGCCGTATAGTGTAGATGAAATAGATCCCACTGGAAGGTCAATTCCGCACGGTCGCGGTCGGCCGCAGAGAATGACCTGAACGTAGCGAGGTCATCTCCTGTCAACGTTTCTTCAAGGGATGGCATCTCCAGATGCGGCTGTGCCTTTAGTAAGAACAACTCATAAATCGTTAGGGCGGTAGCCACGTTCTTGATGTCATCCTCCCCTGGAGAGGAAATGCTGTCCAGGACCCTTTCGCGGATTCGAGGTCCCAGTAAGTCGAGACGAGCGAGGGCGGTATTGGTCAAGACGGTTTCGAGGGACGTCCACGTGACCATAGGGGCCGGTGCCATGGCCGAAAAGCGGGTCTCATCCGGTCCGGTAGTTGATATGTTGGGCGGACGCGGCGCCATGTAGTCGACCATCTGCCGCATGGCCTCGGCGGGGCTCTCGTCGAACGACTCGGTGTTCAGGACTAGAACGTAAAACGCCGCGAGCAGGCGCGCGTGGTTGACGATCTCCCCTTCGAGTCCCTCGAATCTCTCCGCGCGCTCTTCGCCCAGCAACTCGGGCAGAGGAATGATGGTGTCGCCCCACTGGTCGAGCTTGTCCGTTACTGCGGAGTGGACGAGGTCGGGCGGTAGGTTGTGCCAAGTGTAGAGACCGAGTGCCTCTTGGTAGGCAGGCGGGAGCGCGCGGTACCTGTCCAGGGTCTCGCCCGTGAGGATGGTTTCGAGTTTGGCGTGGGCCGCCTCCAGTGATGGGATGGTGCTGACTTGGCTAGACCCTGGGCCATTGCTGACGCTAGGAGTCGGCGAAGCTTTCGGCGCGATGGGCGTAGGCAAGAGAGTGGCGTCCGGCTGGGCCGCCGGCACCTGATCATGGCCGTTCGAGAGGACGAGGACTGCCAGTCCGAAGCCTAGGGCCGCGAAGGTTGCCGCTATGAGGAGGACTCCTACCGCCGTCCAGGCGCGGGAGAGGCCCAGTGACAGTATTCCCGGTCTTTGGGTCGTCATGCCTGATGCGGACGCGCGGGCGGCGCGTTCGATCTTGGGCCACAGGTCGTGGCCGTCGGGAACGGCGAATTGGGCGAGGTCGGTCAGCCGTTCTCGGTTGAGGTATTGGTCCATTGGCTGAGTGTTCATGTTGCTCTTCTCCACATCCTCATCAGTCGTCGCGCACGGTCGTTTGGAGCAGCCGCTTCAGCCGCGCTCTTGCGTCATGGAGGTGACGCTTGACGGTGCCTCGCGTGCGTCCGGTCCGCTCGACCATCTCGGACTCGGACAGGTCGAGGAAGTACCGCATGACGACCGCGCCTCGCTGTGACGGCGTAAGCTGCGCCAGCGCCTCGCGGACGGCTCTTCGCTCCTCGTTCAGGGCTGCTGCGGCCTCCGGGTCGGTCGAATCGTCCCGTCTGCGTGTGGTCTCCGTACGGTCTAATGTTGTCGTCCGGTCGCGGCGTTGGACGGCTTTGATGGCGTCGTTGACGACGATCCGATAAAACCACGGCCGGAACGGGCGGTTTGGGTCGTACTGGTCGGCGCGCTCGAAGACCCGAAGGAAGGCGCCACTCACGACATCCTCGGCCAGGGAGAGATCGTACGTGATGAGGAACGCGGCGCGAAGGACCTTGGTCTGGTACCGGTCGACCAGGGTGCCGAGGGCGTCGATATCGCCCTGCCTCAGCCGCTCCATCTCTCGTTGGTCGTTCATGTTTCCGGCCGTCGCGCGTTTGGGCTCGTTCATATGTAGTATCCGCGAGACGGCCTTAAGGTTGAGAACGATTTTCTGCGGATGGTCGTATGGTAGAGTAAGGTTGAGAGTCTGTGCAGGAAGGTGCCCCCTGTCAGTATCTCTCCCCCGTCGAACGGGGGGAGAGATTATTGAGTCTTGAATGTCTTCTCGCACAACCTCCCAAACATCTTGCCTCGGAGGATGGGAGTCCATGTTCGAGTCTTTGACGGAAAAGCTGAACGGAGTCTTCAACCGGCTCGGCAATCAAGGCCGGCTGACGGAGCGCGACGTGGACTCGGCGTTGCGAGAGATCCGCATGGCATTGCTTGAGGCAGACGTGAACTTCCGGGTGGCGCGGTCGTTCGTCGGGAAGATACGCGAGCGGGCGCTATCGGAAGACGTGCTTCAGAGCCTGAGTCCAGGCCAGCAGGTCGTCAAGATCACGAATGAGGAGATGACGGCCATCCTCGACGGCGGTGAGAACAAGGTCGTGCCGGGTCCGAGTGCGCCGTCGGTCATTCTGATGATCGGGCTGAACGGGTCGGGCAAGACGACGACATCCGCCAAGCTGGCGCGACACCTGAAGCACGCGGGACAGCTTCCGGTGCTGGTGGCGGCCGACCTGAACAGACCGGCGGCCATCGAGCAGCTTCAGACCCTGGGCAGGCAGATCGACGTGGAGGTGTACGAGGAGGGAACGTCGAGGCCCACGCCGCAGGTGGCGCGGGAGGGCGTTCGGCGAGCCGCGGACGTGGGGGCGACGTGGGCGATTGTGGACACGGCGGGCCGGACGCAGATCGACGACGACCTGATGTCGGAGCTTGAAGATGTCAAGGAGGCCGTGTCGCCGGTAGAAACGCTGCTGGTCGTCGACGCGATGACGGGGCAGGACGCCGTGACCGCGGCGAAGGAGTTTCACGAGCGGATAGGTGTGACGGGCCTCGTGCTTTCCAAGCTGGACGGCGACGCGCGAGGGGGGGCGGCTCTCTCGATCGTATCGGTCACCGGCGTGCCCATCAAGTTCATCGCGACGGGCGAGGGCGTCGACGCGCTGGAGGAGTTTCATCCGGACAGGCTGGCGTCGCGCATTCTCGGCATGGGCGACATGCTGACGCTTATCGAGAAGACGCAGGAGGCGTATGACGAGGAGGAAGCGGCGGCGCTCGAACGCAAGATGCGTCAGGCCACCTTCGACCTGAACGACTTCCTCGACCAGCTTGAGCAGGTACGGAAGATGGGCGGTATCGGGCAGATTCTCGACATGATGCCGGGAATGCCAGGACTGAAGGGGAAGATTCCGTCAGAGGACCTGACGGAGAAGCAGTTGAAGAGGACGGAGGCCATCGTCTTTTCGATGACGCCGCAGGAAAGGGCGCGACCGGAGATCATAAACGGGAGGAGGAGGAGGAGGATCGCCCAGGGCAGCGGGACGGCGCCCCGGGACGTCAACCAGCTTCTGAACCAGTTCAAGCGGACTCGCAGGATGATGCGGCAGATGTCGTCGAAGAGGGGAATGCGCGACGTCATGCGGATGATGGGCTAGCGGGAAGCGTGGAGGATACGGCGGAAAAGAGAGGAGCCCCGCCGAAGCGAACTCCGGCGAGGCTCGGGTTAGGGAAGTGTCACGATGAACACCTACCCGTGACACCCCCTACTGCTACTATCCAACGAAGCACCTCCTTTCTTCAGAGACCCACACCGTAGACTTTCTTCCACCACCCTGTCTCCTGAGGCCATTATAGCGGTTGGCAGGTGGAAGTCAAAGCGGTCTTGGGTAATGGAACCTGTATCAGTTTAGTCGGTCGAGTGGTTGAGTCGGAGCTATACTCACGCCCCGGGTCATGGACTCCCGCCCCGTATCGGGGTACGGGGTGACGTTCCTTCGCGGGAGTGACGAGTGGGATGTAAGACCATCCTCAAAAACTGACCTACCGACCAAACTGATACAGGCTCTGGGTAATGAGTATGGTGGAAGACTCGACCCTCCCGCCTCCGTCTCTCCCGCGAAAGCGGGAGTCCAGTATGGTGATGTGTGTGGATTCCCACCTGCGCGGGAATCTCCATGACCATGTGAAGGCCACATAAGGGGATGAAAATGCGTTGGCACCGGGGACGGGCAACCACAAGGGTTGCCCCTACGACGGGTTCGCCGGGGCCTATTTTCAGAGGAATGACGGTGAACAATCTGAGAGTGAACCGGTGAATACACGGCGGAGGGGAGCGGGATGATACGCGGACTGGCGGGGGTCATCATTTGGACGGACGACCTGGGCAGGATGGTCGACTTCTATCGAGATACACTCGGCCTCAAGCCGCACTCGGAGCGTCCAAGCTTCGTCTCCTTCAAGTGGGGCAGCGTTCGGCTGGGAATCGGGAGCCATTCGGGCGTTCGGGGACAGTCCAGCGATCCTTATCGGGTGATGGTGAACCTCGACGTTGAAGACATCCACGCCGTGTATGCGCGGCTGTCTCAGGCGGGGGTGGAGTTCATCCGTCCGCCGGAGCGCGAGCACTGGGGCGGATGGGTGTGCACCTTCACCGACCCCGACGGGAATATTCTCCAGCTACTGGAGCAGCCGACGGGCGGCTAGCCGGCCTCGCTCTTGGCGGCCTCCAGCACGGTGGCGGCCGCGTCGAAGATCACATCGTCGATGGTGACGTTGACCATGACGTCGTTGACCATCGTCTTGCCCGCCGCGTGGACTGCGTCACGGACGGTCTTCTCGAACTCTAGGACCTTTGGGTGGTCGCTCTGGCCGGGCAGTCCGAGCGACTGGGCGATGTCCTGCGCGCCGGAGGTGAAGTAGTCGATGCCGTCGACGGAGAGGATGCCGTCGAGGTCGTCGAGGACGGCAACGTCTTCGAGCTGAGCGATGACCATGACGTTCTCGTTGAAGTGCTTCATGTAGTCGGTCCTGGAGGCGTTCCGTCCGAAATGACTGCCGCGTCCCGAACCGAAGCTGCGGTGGCCGTCGGGCACGAAACGACATGCGTCGGCGAGGGCCTGCGCCTGCTGTCCGGTGTTGATGTGTGGGCCCATGATGCCCATGATGCCGCGGTCGAGGAAGCGGAGGATCGTCGAGTTGTGGATGTTGGGGACGCGGGCCATCGGGGTCAAGCCGACGGCGTCGCACGCTCGGCCCATCTCCTCGATGTCGGCAGTCGTGAACGGCCCGTGCTCGGAGTCGAACATGACGAAATCGAAGCCGAGGCTGCCCATCATTTCAACTATGGTGGCGGAGGGGAACCTGATCGTGAAGCCGACGGGGGTCTCTCCGGCGGCGATCTTGGTGACGACGTTGTTCGTGCGCATGGGGGACCTCGCGGTTAGGGTGCGGGTATTGTAGGGGAGCGTTGGCTCGTGGACAACACGGCCACTGACTGGAAATTGGGCAATCGCAATTCACCCGGGGTCAGACTTGGCAGAGCCGCCCCGTTCACCCCTCTGGACTCCGGCCCCGTATCGCGGTACAGGGCAGGCTCTTCGCCGGAGAGACGATTGTCGGTATTTTTGCCGAATCTAGGTACGATCGCCCTACCCGCCCAGACATTACGCTCCGATGCCTACCTTGGGCAGGGAGGCCTTGACCGCGCCGAGCATGTCCTCGATCTCCTCGGGGGTGACGTAGCCGAGGTGGCCGATGCGGAACATCTTGCCGGTCAGTTCCCCGTATGCGCCCGCCAGGACTACGTCGTGGTCGTCGAGGACGACTTTGCGCAGGTCGTCGGCATTGACGCCGTCCGGCATTCGGACGGAGGTGACGGTGTTGGAGGCGACGCTCTCATCAGGGAAGACCTCTAGGCCGAGTTCACGGATGCCGTCGCGGGTCATCTGCGCGATGTCGGCGTGGCGCTGCCAGACGTTCTCGACGCCCTCGTCGATGATCTTCGTGAGCGCGTAGTCGAGGGCGTACATGGCAGAGAGGTTGGGCGTCCAGGGCGGCTGGCCCATGTCGAAGTAACTCTTGTAGGCCGATAGGTCGAAGTAGAAGCGGGGCATGGTCGCGTTCTCATGGGCTTCCCACGCCCGCTCGCTCATGCTAATGAAGGCAAGGCCGGGCGGGAGCATCCAACCCTTCTGCGAGGCGGTTGCCACGACGTCGAGGTCCCAGTCGTCGGTCTCCAACGGAAGGGAACACACGCTGCTGATTCCATCGACGAGCAGGAGTTTGTCGAACTCGTTCTTGACGACCGAGGCCACCCGCTCGATGTCGTTAGTGACGCCGGTGTTGGTCTCGTTGTGGGTGACGAGGACGGCGGATATCTCCGGGTCGGCGTCGAGGACGCGACGGAGCTCGTCGACCTCAACGGCGGTGCCCTGCGGGAACTTCACCATCGTGACTTCGGCCCCGAATATCTCTGCGATCTTGCCGAAGCGGTCGCCGAATGAACCGATGGAGGCGCACACGACCTTCTCGCCAGGAGAGAGGGTGTTGACAACTGCCGCCTCCATCGCGCCGGTGCCCGATGATGTCAGGACAAAAACGTCGTTCTTGGTGCGGAACACCTGCTGCAGCCCGTCGGTGACGCGGTAGAGCATCTCCTTGAAGCGCGGTCCCCTGTGATTCATCATCTGGGTCGACATCTTGTCGAGAATGTCTTGGGGGACGGGTATCGGGCCCGGAATGCGCAGGTTAGTCATTGGGTCTCCTTATTGCGAATAGTACGTAGACGATTCTAGCACGGCGGCGCATTTTCAAGAATTAGCTTTGTCTCCGCCACGTCCCGGTCGACCTGCTCCAGCAGGGCCTCGACCGCATCGAACTTGACCTGGTCGCGGAGTCGGCGAACGAACTCAAGGCGGAGCGACTTCCCATAGAGGTTGCCGTCGAAGTCGAGGACGAACGCCTCTATGGCGCGGTCGTGGTCGCCAAAGGTGGGTTTGGTACCGATGCTGATGGCGGTCATCAGTCTCTTGCCTTCCAGGTGGGCGAATGCCGCGTAGATGCCGTCGCCCGGCACGGCCATTCCCTGTGGGGGCGCGATGTTTGCCGTAGGGAATCCCAGCTTGCCTCCCCTGCCCTCGCCGGACACGACGGTGCCCACAAGATTGAACCGGCGGCCCAGAAGCTCGGCGACCCGCTCGACCTCGCCTTCGCCAAGGGCAGTGCGGACCGTCGTGCTGCGGACGGTCTCGCCCTTCGTATCCTGCAGTCCATCGACGACCGTTAGTGCGAACTCCATTTGGTCTCCGAGTTTCGCCAGGCTCTCGATGGTGCCTTCCCGGTTGCGGCCCATGGCGAAGTCGGGTCCGACGACCAGGCTCACCATCCTTAAATGCTCTTGTAATAACGAGACGAACTCTTCGGCGGTCAGCTTCGACAGCGTGCGGTCGAAGGTAATCGGGACGGCGAAGTCGATCTCGGTCTGTGCCAGCAGATCGAGCCGGTCTTCGAACGACGTGAGGTACTGAGCTTCAAAGCGCGGACTGAGCACGGCGGCGGGGTGCTCGCGGAATGTAACCACACCGGCCTTGAGGCCCTTGGACTCAGCCTCGCCGACAAGCTGAGAGATGAGGTGGGTGTGCCCGCGGTGAACGCCGTCGAAAACGCCAATGGTGAGCGCCGTCTCGCCCCGGACGGCAAAGGCCCCCAACTCGTCACCGATCGCCATTCAACACCTGTGTGGGACTGCTTGGCGGCTAACCGCCGCACCGCCGAACGATGCTAGCATGGGGGTGTGGGAGCGTCAAGAAAAGTGTGCGAGAAAGTAGTGAGTAGGGTGTCGAGGCAATAGATTCTTCGGCAACGCTGTCCTTCCCGCGACAGGAGACATTTGCGTAATCCGCCAAAGGACTTGTCATTCCGAGCGCAGCGAGGAATCCAAGATGTCATGCCGTCCCATCACGGCGCAGGTCCAGCTACGAGGCCTGTCCTCGAAGCAGGGACTTTAGATTCCTCACTTCGCTCCGCTCGGTTCGGAATCACCATGGCCTTGCGAAGGCCACATAAGAGGATGAAAACGGGTTGGCGCCGGCAACGGGCAACCACAAGGGTTGCCCCTACAACAGGTATACCGGAGCCTATTTTCATAGCAATGACAGTGGTCGAAGTTTTGCAAAGGTTTCCGACAGCGCACAAAGTACAAAACACGCACTGCTGAATCTCGCCTACTTCCAGTCGCTGCCACTGATATAATCGTGGTCGCAATCAGTCATCTCAACGCCGGAGTTATGAATGCTCTCTATTGATTTTGAAACCTATACGCTGTCGAACGGCCTGGACGTGATACTGCACCGAGACGACTCGCTGCCCATGGTGGCGGTGAACCTGTGGTACCACGTCGGATCGAAGGACGAACAGCCGGGTCGGACCGGCTTCGCTCACCTCTTCGAGCACATCATGTTCGAGGGGTCGAAGAACCACAACCACGACTTCTTCGAGCCGCTTGAAAAAGTCGGGGCGAACATCAACGGCTCCACGACCAACGACCGCACGAACTATTGGACGACGGCGCCTTCCAACAACCTCGAACTCATCCTGTGGCTGGAGTCCGACCGCATGGGGTTCCTGCTGGAGGCGCTGGACCAGGAGCGGCTCGACCTGCAGCGCGACGTGGTGAAGAACGAGCGGCGACAGAGCTATGAGAACCGACCGTACGGGAAGGCATACCTGGCGATGGAGACGGCGGTGTTTCCGTCGCCGCATCCCTACAACTGGCCCGTGATCGGCTCGCAGGAGGACCTGAACGCGGCGTCTCTCGACGACGTGACGAACTTCTTTCGCACCTACTACGTGCCGTCGAATGCCAGTCTGAGCATCGCAGGGGACTTCGATCCCGACGAGGCAAGGCGTCTGGTGCAGAGCTACTTCGGCGATATCGCCCCAGGCCCGGCCATCGACCGCGTGGGCAGGATGAACTCCGGTCTATCGGGCGAGGTGCGGATGGACATGCGCGACAAGGTGCAGCTTCCCCGTCTGTCACTCGTCTGGCCGACCGGCCCCATGTTCGACGACGACGAGGCCCCGCTGGACATCCTGGCTTCGATTATGGGTGACGGCAAGAGCTCCCGACTGTACAAGACGCTGGTCTACGACATGCGAATCGCGCGCGACGTGACGGTGGCCCATTACACGCGGGAGATCGCGGGGGAGTTCATCGTGCAGATCACGGCGAACCCCGGCCAGAGCCTCGACGAGGTCGAGGAGGTCGTTCAGGAGCATCTTGAGGGCATTCGCCGCGAGCCTCCAACCGAGCGAGAGGTGGGGACGGCCCTCAACCTGTTCGAGGTCGATAACGTGCGTGGACTGGAGAGGATCGGGGGCTTCGGGGGAAGAGCCGACCAGCTGAACCTGTTCCACACGTTCGGGGGCGATCCGAACCTTATCAACACCGACATCGAGCGGTACCGCGCCGTCACCGCCGAGGACGTAGTGCGCGTGGCGGCGCAGTCTCTCGGAGCAAACAGGATCCGTATGACCGTATTGACCGAAGACGCGGTCGAGGCAGGGGCCGGCGCAGATATCGACCGGTCGACAATGCCGGGTAGCGAGTCGCCTCGCTCCTTCACCCCGCCGGTACCACGCCGCGAGAGACTGGACAACGGTCTCAACGTCTTGTACGTCGAGGACTCCCGCCTGCCCGCGGTGTCGATGAGTCTCATCGTCGATGCGGGCGCTACCGGCGACCCGCCGGATAAGCCCGGCCTCTCTCACCTGACGGCAGTCATGCTGCCGGAAGGCACGCCTACGATGACGAGCCAGGAAATCGCCGAAGAGATGGAGTTCATCGGCGCGCATCTTGGCAGCTCGGCGGGATATGAGCAGGTGTCGGCATCGACATCGGCCCTGACGCAACACCGCGGCAGGGCCATGGAGATACTCGCGGACGTCGTGACGCACGCGAGCTTCCCCGAACACGAGCTGGAGCGCGTACGCAAGGAGCGGCTGGTAGACCTCCGGCGTATCGCGGACGACCCCAATCTCATCGCGCAGCGGGCCTTCCGGGCCCTCATGTACGGCAAAGGGACACCCTATGGCAGCCCGCTATCCGGCACAGAGGATTCCATCGGCGCTATCACGCGCGACGAGATCGTGGAGCAGTTCCAACGCACGTACGTCGCCGATGCCGCAACGCTCATCGTCGTCGGTGATACGACAAGGGATGATGTATTGAATCTCGCCCAAGCCCGGCTGGGCCATTGGTCACCCGGCGGTCAGTCTCAAGCGGCCGGCGCGCAGCGCCCGGCATCCAGCGCTGCCGAACCGGTCTCCACGACGATCTACCTTGCGGACAAGCCGGGCGCGGCGCAGTCAGTCATCAGGGCGGGCCACCTCACCATCGACCGGCACGACCCCGACTACTACGCGCTCAACCTGCTCAACTACCTGTTCGGCGGTCACTTCATGGCGCGCATGAACCAGAACCTCCGGCAGGACAAGGGATACAGCTACGGATTCCACTCCGCCGTCGACTGGACCACGGGCCCGTCGGGGCTCGCGGCTTGGGGGTCGGTGCAGACGGCAGTTACGAAGGAGTCGGTGATCGAGGTGTTGAAGGAGTTCGAGGACATTCGCACCGGCCGTCCGGTAGGCGAGGAAGAGTTCACCGACGCCAAGAACGGCCTGTTGAAGGGGTTCCCCGGCCAGTTCGAGACGCAGACCCACTTGCTGTCACAGTTAGGGCACATCGTCATGTTTGGCCTGCCCGACGACTACTACTCCCACCTTGAAGCCCGCTACGAGGCGCTCACCGTCGACGATCTGTGCCGTGTCGCCATCGAGCGCGTGGACAACGAGCGGCTCTCGCTCTTGGTCGTGGGGGACCGGTCTGTGGTCGAGCCCGGCCTTGAGGAATTGGGATATCCAATCGTTCATGTAGACTACGAGGGCGGCGTGATCGACTGGCTGACGACAACGAAACACAGCAACACAGGGAGGAACAGTAGATGACGCAGGGTTATGAGGACATTGCGGACCGCTTGCAGCGCTCCGGTCGTGACTTGGGCGAGGAAGAGCGAGGGTTCGAGACGAAGCAGGTAGAAGCGCAGCCCATCGTGGGCATTCGGACGAATGCGACGATGGACAAGCTCCCAGAGGTCATGGGGTCTCTTTTTGGGGAGGTGTACGGATATATTCAGCAGGGCGGGCAGACCCCTGCGGGGATGCCATTCTCGCGCTACCACTCGATGGACGGCAACTCGGTCGACATGGAATGCGGGATGCCGGTAGCGTCACCCATGGAAGGCAAGGATCGGGTCCAAGCCGGCGAACTGCCGGCGGGAACCGTGGCTGCGGTCACGCACATGGGTCCATATGAAGAACTCTCAAAGACGTGGATGGCACTCACCGGGTGGATGGAATCACAGGGCCTCCAACCGGCGGGGGCGCCGTGGGAGGTCTACGTCACGGACCCCGGCGCCGAGCCCGACCAGTCGAAGTGGCGCACCGATATCTTCTTTCCGGTGTGCTGACTAGCGGCGGGCGATGGCCCTGCGTTTGCGTCTTTACTCAACTGGCAAAACGTGGGAGAGGGTCCGTGAAGCCTTGCGTAGGCGGCTACGTGTGTCCGAGGAGCGATCTGCCAGTCGCAGTGGGGCCATCATCGACAGACAATCGGTCAAGACCACAGAAGCGAGGGTCTACTCGGCCATCGCTGGCCTGATGCAGCGGCGGTTAGCATACTCAGATGCATTTTAGACACCCTGTAGAGAGAGTTTTTGCAAAGTCCGCAATTACGGTTCGGGGTGAGCTTGTCGAAGCATGACCCGCCCTTCGACAGGCTCAGGGTGGGTCAGGTAGAATTGTTAGGGGACAAGGCATAAGGGGGCCGTCGCAACGTATGCGGCGGCCCTTCGGTTGCATCGGCGCCATCGGTCATAAACTTCGGCTGGAAGAACGTAGCCCGTGCATCAGGCGGGCTAGGCCAATTCGCCGGTGTAGAACGTGGTCGTGCGTCTTGCCGCCGCACCGGCGATGTAGGGGTCCGTTCCGGCCGCGAGCGCTGCTTGTCCCCAGGCCTCGCTGCTGCCAGTGATGAATGCCTTGCCGTCCGGCGAGGTGGCAAAAGCTTCTTCGTCGGGCTTTGGCTCGGTCGGATGCGTGATATGGACCGCGAGTCCCATGAGACCCAACTCCCAGCCGACGCCGGTCGCGCCCGGCCCGTACTCGTCCCAGTGTTCCGAAAGGAGCGAGGTGTGGGTGAGCGTAAGCATCGCGCGGCCGGCACCATCGTCCGTGAGGTGAACGTCCACCCAGCTTACGTCTCCGCCGAACTCCCACGTGAGGGCGAAGTGTGACTGAGGTTCGCAAGCGGTGATCGTGCCGCCTGCGTTGCCTTCCAGCTGGTAGCGGCCGCCAGTTCCTAGAACGCCCGTGATCGGCAGGAACCAGCGTGGGATACGCTCGCCGTTCGTCACGGCGTCCCACAGATCGTCAAGCGTCGTCTCGTAGCTGCGGGAAAGAGTAACAGCGCGAGCGGGTTTTTCATCGCGCTCCAGCGAGGAGACTGAGCGCTTGGCGGCGTCTAGGTTGGCTTGGACATCGAAGTTCATGGGGCTTTCCTTGCTTTCTCATTGGAACGTTGGACATGAATGCGGGGTTGTAAGGAAGGCTAAGAAACTATCTCAAAATGGCAAGTCGCCATTGGCGACGGAACCACAGGAGTGCGCACGCAAGCTGCAGCAATCCGATGTAGTTCGACGCCTTTTTGTCGTAGCGTACCAGAACAGCACGGCACTTGGAGAGCCATGCTAGAGTCCGTTCCACAACCCACCGGCGCGCAGGATACCGCTTGCGCCCAGAACCGTCCAACTTCTCCTCGCCGATGCGTCGGATGTGTGGCCGATAGCCGTGTCTGGCGACGGCTCGACGACCCGAAGGATTGTCATACCCCTTGTCCAAGCACAGGTGCTGTGGGTCATCCTCGGTGAGTTGCGGACGTTCGACCACAATCGCCTCCAGGGTCTCATCCAACAAGGTGGCGTCGTGGGCGTTGGCTCCGGCAACCACAATGCTCAATGGGCCGCCCTGTCCTTCCACAAGCAGGCTCCGCTTGCTGCCAGCCTTGCCGCGATCCGTTGGGTTGGGTCCAATCAGATCCCCCCCAAACGTGCCTTGCCCATGGCCCCGTCTGCCGCCTGCCATTCCCAGTCCACGCCGCCCAACTCTTCGCACTGTTCCACCAAGGCTCCCCATATTCGGCGCAAGACACCCAGTTCCACCCACCGTTGAAAGGTGCGATGGATTGTGCTGTCGTCCCCCAGTTCTTTCGGCAATCGGTTCCATTGGCACCCGCTGCGCAAGCGGAAAATGATGCCGTTGAGCATCTGTCTGGGGTCAGCCCGCTTGCGGCCTCTGACTTTGGGAGGGTCTGCCTCCAAGATGATAGGCCCAATGAGTTCCCAAAGCTCGTCCGGCGCTTCCCATATGGTTTCCAAGCCCTCTTGGTTGTTCACGAAGTTCCTCCAAATGTTCTTGGAGAAACCATACGAATCACCTCATAAACCGCTCAAGGCATTTGTGCGCTATGATTTTGAGATAGTTTCTAAGCGCAGCCCTTGCCGTCCCCGAAAGTTGACTACGATAAGAGTGATCTACCGATTAGCGTAGACGACGAGGACGCTATTGCCCTGCCGCCGCTTACGTGCACCTACCTTCCCTAACCGCTCGGCCCGGCACATCTTGGTCAAGCGGGTGATGGCAGCGGAGCCGGCCGTGACGACCATCTGACCGCCCGGTGCGAGACGATTAGCGGCCTGTCGAAATAGCGACCCAATCGACTCAGGTCCCTCATCGTCTCTCATTTCGGCCACAATCAGGTCATAGCGAGATTCATCACCCTCTAAGTTCTCCGCATGGTGACTTGAGACCCTTGAAGGATCACATCCGTTCATAAACAGGCCTCTTGCCGAGCAGCGCAATGCCAGCAGGTCCCTGTCCTCCATGGTGATGGAACTGGGCATCAAGAGCTTGGACAAAAGAATCGGACTGTGACCCTGACCGGGATTCAGCGCTAGGACTCTCTTGCCTAGAGGCTGGCGTTTGAGAGTTTCCAGTACGTCGAAGAGCAACAGAGTGCGATAGCTCAATGAATCAAATTCGGGCAGCCCGAAAACTGTCTTCAAGCTGTACTCGGTCCGTTTGTGATTGAAGCTCGCGTGGGATCGATCATAGTCGCCGCGATCAAACGAACTCGCAAGCGGAAATGGTGGGTCTTGAACCGGCTCGGCTGTGTAACAAAACACGGTGTGACCCGCCCGGCGCTGTCGGAGAACCGTCTCGGCCGAGGGGGTGCCGCTCATGACCTCGTCGACGAGAGATTCAAGGGCGGAAACGACCACGAGAGCGACTTGGCCGCCGGGGCGAAGGAAGAGCGGGGCTTCCGTCAACCAGGAGGCAATTGCGGACTTGCCGGCTTTACCGGGAATGTTGGTGACGATCAGATCAAAGTCCCGGTCGTTGATGTCATCGAATCCGATACTTGGGTACGTCACAACATCATCAAGGCCGTTCAGAGCGGCGTTCTGAGCAGCATATCTGACGGCTAATGCGTCCCGATCTACCATGTGTACGGCTGCGTCTGTGTAGAGTCCCTTCAAGGTGACTCCGATCGGGTCATAGCCGCAGCCCAGGTCCAGAACCTTTTGGTAGTCTCCCTCCATACGGTGGATAGTGCGCAAGAGGAACTCAGTGCCGGCGTCTATTCCGTGACTACTGAAGAGGGTTTGCGCAACACGAAACTGTAAGCTCAGGCCGCCAATGCGAAAGGCGACGGTCTTCTTGTAGTGAGGGTTATCAAGAGTTGGGCCCATGGGGCGTGTCACCGGGACGGTTTTCCTCCCCGTTTGTCTCGCGTCGTTGGTCGAGACGTTACATTGTACGCCCGACGCTGCCGACCTCGCGCTGCAGTCGGGCCTCGACGCCCTCCACCGTCTCTGGATTGCGCGGCCAGTCGGCGGGAGGCAAATGGGAGAGCCTGAGGAGGAATCTCGAGAGGAACCCGACGTACTCCTTCAACTCCCGCGTCCGCACTTTGTCGGTGGTGTCCCATGGTTCCGCCCGGAAGTTCGAGTCGGGGTGCCGCCCGACGAACCGCCACCGCCAGAGGATGGCGTAGGGAATGGCGCTTCGGGCGAACGAGAAGCCGTCGTTCGTGTGGTCGAGCATCGGCATGACGTGGCACTTCAGGCCCTCGCCCAACTCGTCGAGCGCCCCTTGGACGAGGCGCCGCAGGTGAGGGAACTGCAGGACGACTCCCTTCATCGGACCCGCCGAGAGTTCGTCGAGATTCACGACGAATCTCGGATCGGGTTCAGGGCCGTAGTGCTGCCGGACGTAGGCGGCGGAACCCTGATGGTTTTGCTCCTCGCCGCTCCACGTGCAGAAGCGAATGCCCAAGCCCGGAGAGATGCCAAGCTCCCTCTGGGCGGTGGCAAGCAGGCGCATGACCTCCAGCAGGACGACCAGACCTGAGCCGTCGTCCACGGCTCCGGGCGATCCCATGTACGTGTCTTGATGAGCGCCGAGCACGAGCGACTCGCCGGGCCATTCCGCGCCCTGTAGGTCGGCAACGGTGTTGTAGCATGGCGCGGTGAATGCCCTGCTCTCGACACGCAGCGCGAATGTCTTGCCTGTGGCGCGGCGCAGTCTGACCCCGTCCTCGCGGTGGGTCTGCACCGTCGGCAGGGGATGGGAGAGCACGTCGCCCGCTTTCTCATTCCAACGCTTGTCCGTGGCGCGGACGGTCTCGATATGTCCGCCTGCCCGTGGCTCGACCGCAATAGCTGCCACGCAGCCCGCCGCCGCGAGAGCACGCAACCGGTCCGGCAGCGGGACCGGAGCCGTGAACGGCTCGTCTGCGTTCTCGACGACGGCGATGCTGCCCGAAAGGCTGTCCACGTGTGACTCGATCTCGTGCGGCATTCCGAATCCCACGTCGACTAGAGGCGCACTGAGGTCCACAGGCGGGCAATGGATCATCGGAACCAGCGAGAGGGGCATGTCGTCTTCCACGACCCGGCCCTCGCAGATCGAGTAGTCCCACGCCTTGAGATCGAACTCCTCGAAGCGCGGATCGCTTAGGCCAAACTCCTCGAACCGGTCCTTGATGTAACGTCCCGCCGCCTCGTCGCCCGGCGTCCCCGCCCAGCGCGGACCGATGCGCTCGCATATCTCGTACAGGTGCTCGTCGAGCCGCGAGCCGACGAACGCCCCGCCCATCAGCCACTTGTCGACGGTCTTCCAGTCGGGGGTTGAGGTCATGGGGGTATCCAGTATCGAGTAGAAAGTATTGCGTAGGGAGTTGGTTGATGCGGGGTAATGATAAGGGGTGTGTTGGCGTTCGTACAGTCGCTGCGGGGCATAGCGGCATGATGGCAAGTCCGCGCACGCGTCTTCGGTGCAATGTCGTCTTCGGACGTGGCATAATGCAGGGGCAAGAGTTTTGGATGATAGAAGGGGAGCGCCGAGTTGATGAACGAGTCCGCGGTATGGTTCCTTGTGTCTGAAGAGGGTGCCCCTCTCGGACAGATATACTGCACCGACGGACGGATCGAGCCGTCGATTGGCGAGACCCTGGAGAACGGGCGGATGTGGAAGCGGGCGGAGGTCCTGAGCTTCGAGGAGCTGCGGGCCTCGTGCGGCATGAGGCGGTTCCGGATCGTCGTTCGCGTCATAGAATAGGAGCACGAGCATGGACGAGTTGCGTGTTGGCGTAATCGGTTGCGGTGGGCACGCGCGGAGCCACTTTGCG
This sequence comes from Dehalococcoidia bacterium, assembly GCA_965247555.1. GTDB lineage: Bacteria > Chloroflexota > Dehalococcoidia > Lucifugimonadales > VXLM01 > VXLM01. The sequence goes on from CBDFHR010000009.1 coordinate 2,878,266, forward strand.
ATGATCGCCGCGGAGCCGCGTGTCCGCCTTGTGGCCATTGCCGAGCTCGACGACGAGCGACGGGCGGAGACGGCGCAACTCCGGTCGGTTCCCGGGTATTCCGACTACCGCAGAATGCTGGACGAGCACGACCTCGATATCGTCCACGTTGTAACAATGCCAGCCCACCTGAAGGCAATCGTCCTCGACTGCCTCGAACGCGACATCAACGTCTCGGTCGAGAAGTCTCCGGGCGTCGACTCCACGGAGACGCAAGAGATGGCGAACGCCGAGGCAGCTAGCGGCGCGAGGGCCATCGTCTCGCTCAACCGGCGGTACTTTCCTGAAGTGCTTGCCGTGCGGCGGTTGGCGCAAGAGCACGGTGGTGCCGTTCACTGTGCTGCCACGTATAACAAGGCCATTTCGGGAACGCCGGAGAAATTCGACTCGCTGCTCCCGCCGCCTATCATCTCCGACGCCATTCACCACGTCGACCTGCTGCGTTGGTTCGCCGGCCCCTCCGAGGACAAGGCGGCCGTTCCGATCGAGGTCCACTCGGTCGTCGCTGACGGTCCCCGTCCCGTTGAACACAGGCAGAACGCGGTCATCCGCTTCGACACGGGGGCTATCGGCTCGATCACGAGCCATTACGGTCTCGGGGGACGCATCCAGCGTGCGGAGTTGCACGCTATGGACTTCTCGGCCTATCTCGACCTCACCAGAAGGGAGCGGAAGGTCGAGTTGTATCGTGCGTCACCCGACAATCAACCGAGGATGTATGGCGCGCGGGTCGAGGGTCCGCTCGACATCAAGCCTGTCGGTGGCCCCGGCTTCAACGAGGTGACGCACTTCGTGGACTGCATTTTGCAGGACCGTACGCCGTGGTCGAATCTCGATGATGCGGTCATCACCATGAAGCTCTGCGAGGCCATCCGCAATGGGCACAGCGGCAAGCTAGAAACGTAGGAGGTGTGCCCTTTGTCGATGAAGCTCTCCGTCTCGATGCGCGTTGCCGAAGACATGGCCGACAAGCGCAAGGCCGCCATGTCGCTGGAGGATATGGCGCGGCTGGCAAAAGGGAGCGGGTTCCATGCGGTTTGCATGAGGGCGTCGCAGGTGGGCACGCATACGCCTTTGGAGGTCGCGCGGGAGAAGCGCGAGTTCCTGGAGTCGCTCGGTCTTGCGGTCTCCATGGCAACGGGCGACTTCCCCATCCCAGAGAACAACGAGCGCGGGCCCGACGCTCTCCGGAACATCGCCCCGTACCTCGATCTGGCCGATGCCCTGGACTGCGACCTGCTCCGCATCTGCATGAAGACGGATGACGACATCGAGTGGGCGCGGCGGGCGTCGGACGAGGCGGCTGAGCGGAATATCCGCCTCGCTCATCAGAGTCACACCGGCAGCCTCTTCGAGCTCGCAGGACGGTCGGTAGAGGTCTTGCGGCAGGTCGGGCGGCCCAACTTCGGCATCATCTACGAGCCTGCGAACCTACAACTCTGCGGCGACGACTACGGCGTCAACACAATCAAAATGTTCGAGCCGTACCTGATGAACGTGTATCTGCAGAACCAGGTCATCAGACCGGGCGGCGATACGAGCGCAGACACCTGGAGTCGCGGCTGCGTAGAATTCGACCAAATCCCCATTTGGGACGGACGCGGAATCGACTTCCCGCATATCATGGACGCCCTGGGAGAGATCGGGTACGAGGGATATGTCACCGTGCACCAGGCCTCGGCGGGAGTGCAGGGCGGCCCTGCGGCGGCCATTACCGAAAACGCTCGGTATCTCCGCTCCATCGGGGACTTCGAGGAATGAAGATCCACCTTGTAGATGGCACCTACGAGCTCTTTCGCGCGCACTTCGGGGCATTCCCGGCGACGGCCCCGGACGGGCGGAATGTGGGAGCAACACGCGGCCTCATGCAGACACTCTTGGCACTGCTCCGGCAGGACGACGTGACACACGTCGCAGTCGCATACGACCACGTCATCGAGTCGTTCCGCAACCAGCTTTTTGATGGGTACAAGACGGGCGAGGGGACCTCGGAGGAGCTGCTCGCGCAGTTCGACCCCGCCGAGATCGCGACCGAGGCCCTCGGCATTGTCACGTGGCCCATGACCGAGTACGAGGCCGACGACGCAATCGCGACCGCTGCGGTGCGGTTCTCCGACGACCCGCGTGTGGAGCAGGTGGTCATTTGCTCGCCTGACAAGGACCTGATGCAGGTCGTGCGCGGCGACAAGATCGTGAGCCTCGATCGGCGCAGGGAGTTGCTGACGAACGAGGCCGGCGTCGTCGAGAAGTTCGGCGTGCCGCCGGAGTCGATCCCCGACTACCTCGCGCTGGTCGGCGATAGCGCAGACGGGATACCTGGCGTTCCGCGTTGGGGCGCGAAGAGCGCTTCGATCATGCTGGCCCGGTACGGGCAGATCGAGGCCATTCCCGACAGTGAACTACTCTGGGACGTCAAGGTGCGCGGGGCGAAGAGCATGGCCGCTACCCTTGCCGAAAACCGAGGCCCGGCGGCGCTGTACAAGGAGCTGGCGATCCTCCGTCTCGACGTGCCGCTCACCGAAAGCCTCGACGATCTTGAGTGGAGGGGCGCTCATCGAACGGCTTTTTCTAATATCTGCGACGAGTTGGGCTTTACCCAGCTCAGAAGCGTCCCGACAAGATGGGTGGAATAGGAGATGTCTGCACAATGCCAAATCGACATGACTATGCCGCCAACTTGACGCACAAGAACGTATGACCTAAGCTGTTCGCGTCGCAGAAACGGTTTCCCACCCGCGCGACCCGACCCGCGAAGCCGCGTGAGACAATTTGAGAACAAAGGCCCCAAAAACTTAGATTATACGAAAAATTCTCAACCTGTCTCACGACCCCATGTTCTGCCGGGTGAGGGTCCCTGAAACAGCTTCAAACACCCCGCCCGGATGAGCGAAAACGGAGCGAGACAATTTGAGAACAGGAGAAAAAAGAGAGGGGTTCTGGAGACGTCCCAAACTGTCTCACCGTCTCAAATCGTCTCACTGACTCACCCCCGCGAATCAAGAGTGCGGTCAGACGAGAATACGGTGGCATCACAACGAACTGGTATAACTTACCGGACAAGCGACATAGAAAATTGAAAAGAAAGCTGTCCAACCCAAGCCTCCCTCCCTTTGGATACCGGCCTCCGCCGGTATGACGGTTGTGGCAAGGACAGACTAGCAGGAGACCCATGACGACAACCGATATCGAAAAGACGCAATACAAGGTCGTCGGCACGCGCCCCGTGCGGCACGACGGCATCGAGAAGGTCACGGGGCAGGCGCTGTATGGCGCCGACATTGACCTGAATGGGCTGTTGCACGGAAAGGTGCTGCGCAGCCCGCACGCCCACGCGCGAGTGGTGTCGATCGACACGAGCCGTGCCGAGAACCTAGCCGGAGTTCAAGCGGTGATAACTGGAGACGACCTTACGCCGGCAGGCCCGATGCAGCGTGGGGGCGGCAATAGGACGGACGCCATCCTCGCCCAGGGCAAGGTGCTGTACAAAGGGCATCCGGTAGCCGCGGTCGCCGCGAGCAGCCCTCACGTCGCCGACGAGGCTGTTGAGCTTATCGAAGTGGACTACGAGCCTCTACCGTCTGTCACGAACGTCGAGGATTCCGTCTCGCCGGGCGCGCCCGTTCTGCACGAGGGGTGGGACGATCCCGTCAACTCCGTGCCCGGCTCGGAGATCGACTCGCCGAACGCGGCAGTGCTGGAGCGCCACGTCATGGGCCACCTTGAAAAGGGGTTCGCGGAAGCCGACCTGATCGTCGAGCGGGAGTTCCGAACCAAGACCGTACACCAGGGCTATATCGAACCTCAGAACGGCACGGCATCCTGGTCGCCGGAGGGCCGCCTCACGATCTGGTGCAGCTCCCAGGGGCACTTCGGCATACGGGACGCGGTGGCAGGCCTGCTGGACATCCCGATCTCGCGTGTCAAAGTCGTCCCGATGGAGATCGGCGGCGGATTCGGTGGGAAGCTTACCGCGTATCTCGAACCGCTGGCCGCAGTGCTGTCGAAGAAGTCCGGAAGGCCGGTCAAGATGACGATGACCCGCGCCGAGGTGCTCGAGGCGTCCGGTCCGACGGCGGGAAGCCACGTGACGGTAAAGATCGGCGTGACCAACGAAGGGCGGATAACCGCGGCATTCGGCAAGTTCCTGTTCGAGGGCGGCGCCTACGGCGGCGGGCCGGTCGCGCCCGCGTGCGCCGCTATCTTCGCCCCATACAACATCGAGAACGTGCGCATCGACGGGTATGACATCGTCACCAACAAGCCTTCGACGAGGGCGTACCGCGCTCCAGGGGCGCCGATCGTCGCCTTCGCGACCGAGTCGGTGATCGATGAGCTCGCCGAGATGCTGGACATCGACCCGATGGAGCTTCGTCTGCTCAACGTGGCGCGCGAGGGCCTACGTCGAGCGGACGGCGTGATGAACGGTCGCATCGGTGCTGCGGAGGTCATGGAGGCCGTTCGGTCGCATCCCCACTACAGCGCGCCAAGAGAAGGCGCAAATCACGGGCGTGGCGTCGCCATGGGTTTCTGCCGGAACAACACCGGCCCCGCCAGCGTCATCGCCAACTTGCTGGACGACGGCACCGTGAGCCTCGTCGAGGGATCGGTCGATATCGGCGGCTCCCGGACGGTCATAGCTCAGCAGTTTGCCGAGGTCCTCGGCATCCCCGTAGAGGACGTGAACCCCAGCATCGGAGATACCGACTCCATCGGCTTCACTTCCAACACCGGGGGGAGCGGCGTCGCCTTCAAGTCAGGCTGGGCCGCTCACGAGGCCGCCCGCGACGTCATCGCGCAGCTGACAGCGCGCGCGGCCATGATCTGGGACGTATCGCCAGACCAGGTCCGGTACGAGGACGGGGGAGTGGAGCACGTCTCCGACACCGAGCTTCGGATGTCCTTCAGGGAGATCGCGGCGATGCTGCCGGACTCGGGCGGCCCCGTTGTCGGACGTGCGAACCTCAACCCTGCGGGGCAAAGCGGGTCGTACTCGGCAAACATCGTCGACGTGGAGGTCGACCCCGATACGGGCAAGGTGGAGATCCTCCGGTACACCGCCTTCCAGGACGTGGGATTCGCGATACATCCGAGCTACGTCGAGGGACAGATACAGGGAGGCACGGCGCAGGGGGTCGGCTGGGCGCTCAACGAGGAGTATTTCATGAGCGACGACGGCGCGATGCTCAACACGAGCCTCCTCGACTACCGGATGCCGACGACGCTCGACCTACCGATGATCGATACGGTGCTGGTCGAGGTAAACAACCCCGGCCACCCCTTCGGCGTGCGCGGCGTCGGCGAGGCGAATATCTCACCGCCCATGGCCGCGCTCGCGAACGCCATACACGACGCCGTGGGCCTCCGGCTGTCCGAGCTTCCGATGAATCCTCAGGCGGTGTCGAAGGCCATACGAGAGAAAGCAGGATAGCGACGCGAGCCCGGCCGTTCGCGGTCCGCTACCGGGCCGTTATCACGCGGTCGCCTATGGGCTGGACAGGACGATCGGTAGGACCGCCGCTCAAGGCGAGAAGGTCATCGACCTGCTCTTGGGAGACGGTCTTCGGGTGGCGCATGACATACCACTCAACGGGTTCATCGCAGGGAGGTGTCGTCTTTGAACCGTCGTACCGGTAGTAGCCGAGTTCCGCGGGCAGGTAGTCCTTGGTGTTGAGAATAAAGCTGGTGCCGACGGTATCACCAGGATTCGGGGCAGCATCAAGAATCGCTTGCACCACGGGGCTGTGGGCACCCAGCTTGAACAGCAGCCCCACCACTGCCAAGTTACCGTCGGCATCCGCATGGACGAGGTGCAGTTCCGCCGCGAAGCTCGTACCGTCCACGCGATGTTCCGAGGGGGAATGCAGGTGCGCGGACTTCAGCTTGTAGGATCGTGGGCCAACGCTCAGGGTGTTGCCCCCCGCATAGTCAATGTGTACAAATCTCCCATCGTTGCGCACGGCTACGGCGTCGCTGGCGTATGAGAACGAAATAGGCGGGGTTTCGTCCGTGCCGTATCCGGCAATATCATCCGCAATATCAATTGGAGATTGTTGCGTACCGTCGTCGCACGCTGCGTACTCATCGGATAACGAGGCCCAGTGTTCCGGCGCGCCCGGCCCGCCGTATCCCCACCTGACCGCCTGATCCTGACGGTTGCAACCCAGGCCTGTGAGTGCTACCGCCAGAAGGCAAGCGACCGTAATCCAAACGGTTTTCTGCCCCTGCTTGTTCTTCGAACCGAACGGATTGTTCGTTCTCGCTCGACTGTCTCCGATACGGAGCCGAGAGCCCGGGTGCATCGCCTTGAGCAGGTTCATCGACGCAGAAATCGTTCGGCGCGGCCCTTGTCAGGCCGCGACCAGGCCGTTCCGATCTCCCTCCCCATAGTATTCGTTCGAGTACCCTTGTGCAATTGCCGTTTTTCGTGGCGCGCTTGTCGAACCAGGCAAAATTCGTGTCGGTTGTCTTTCCTTATTTCGCAAGGAACTCGTGGCATCAGGACGCTGGGATATCGTCGAGCGAATGGCGCGTCTCATCCTTTTCTCAGAGTAAGGTAAACTACTCCTTGCCGATGACGGAGAAGCACAGGACACAATGCCGTTGGGCAATATCCGACGCGATACGAGAAAGCAGGTTAGGGACATGAAACTACAAGGCAAGAAGGCGCTCATCACGGGATCACGGCGAGGCATCGGACGGGCGATCGCCCTCAGGCTCGCTGAGGAGGGCGCCGATATCGGCATCAACGACATTGTATACGACGAGACCGCCGTGGAGACCTTGGGAATGGTCCGGGACCTTGGTAGCACCGTCAGCTGGCACGAGGCGAACGTGGGCAAGAGCGCCGACATCAACCGGATGATGGACGAGTTCATCGCAGAGCACGGCGATATCGACATTCTCGTGAACAACGCGGTAGGCAGCATCAAGAACAGCTTCCTCGACATCTCCGAGGAGGACTGGGACTTCGAGATGGGCAACGCACTCAAGGGGCCGTTCCTGGCAAGCCAGCGGGCCGCGCGCGCTATGATCGACCAGGGGCGGGGAGGGCGCATAGTCTCCATTGCCAGCGTCCACGCCTTCTGGGCCAAGCCGTACAATCTCGTGTACAGCATCGCGAAGATGGGCCTGATCCGCATGTCCATGAGCATGGCCGTCGATCTAGCCGGACACGGAATCACGTGCAACGCGGTTGCGCCCGGTCTGATCGACTCCCGGACCCTGCCGCCCGAAGAGGAACATCTTCGCGCCGGGCCTGAATACGCCCCGGACGTCGCGGCCGAGATCCCGCTGCGAACACCCGGCGTCCCAAGGGACATTGCCAACGCCGTCGCCTTCCTGTCCTCCGACGAGGCGCGCTACGTGAACGGACAGTGCATCACGGTGGACGGCGGCATGACGATCGTCGGCCCCGGCCCCGGCAGTCACGACCCCGGAATCAGCAATATCTCCGCAGAGGAGATCGCCCGGACGAGGTAGCCGCAATCAGCACCATGGTCTTCCCGCTTGTCGCCTTCGCCGTAGGCCTGGTCATCCTATTCTACATGTTCGATTTAGGCTGGACTTGGGGGTCGCTCTCGGAGGACGAGTCGGCCCTTTTGAGGTATTTGCTTGCCGGGCTGGCCCTCTGTGTGCTCGGTATCACCGTTTGGGGTATCCGATCCGAGAGCCACCGTCATAGAAAGAGATGGATGGCTCTCATCCTTGCGGCAATGCTTCTTGTGGCGCTCGGAGTGTGGTGGATTATCAGTATTGGCCTGTTCATCGCGGTAATCGGACTGGCGCTGCTCATCTATTCATCTGTACGGCTGATCGCAACTCTTCGATAGAGCGTGGGACGCAGCGCTTCTCGTAGCTTGCCGTAGGGCCCGTGGGGTACGCTGTTGCGAGCATTTAACGGAGGAATATCAGGAATGGATCGACTGTCACTTCAAGAGCTTCGTGAGCAGCTTCCGGTAACGGAGGAGGTCGGGTCTTTCCAGACTGGCACGTACGGGCCGACCCTGCCGTCGGCCCTGAAGGCCGTCAGAGACGCGATGGAGTACGAGGCCCGGCGCGACCGGAGACGCGGCAGTACATTATGGAGAAAGAGGAGGCCGCCAGGGGCCACTTGGCCGACCTCCTGAACGTCACCCCCGAAGAGCTCGGCATCGGCTCGAACACGACCCGCGCCATGAACAGGGTGCTCCGCGGCTTCGACTGGGGTGAGGGAGACGAGTTCGTCACCACGTTGCTGGAACACGTCAGCACGGCGGACGCCTCGCGCGGGCTCGAACAGGAGCGCGGAGTCACCGTCGAGGTCGACGAGAGCGACGCGGCCTTCATCGAGTCCCTCGACGGCGCGGTGACGGAGGACACGAAGCTCCTGCTGATTAGCCACGTGGCCTCACCGAATGGGCGCGTTATGCCCGTCAGGGAGGCGGTAGACGTGGCGCACGAGAAGGGCGTCCCAGTACTCGTCGATGCGGCTCAGTCCGTCGGACAGTTCCCGGTCGACGCGCAGGCGCTCGGCTGCGACTTTCTCATCGGGTCGGGTCCCAAGTGGCTGCTCGGGCCGATGGGAAGCGGCTACGTCTGGGTTTCGCCCGACCAGTCCGACAACTTCAGGCCCTACTTCACGCCCGACGTGGGCGCGTGGTCGAAGCCCGGCGCTCCCGTGGCGACTCCCACAGCTCGTTCGAGGGCGGAATTCGGAACGTACAACCACGCGCTCGTGATCGGGCTCGGCGAGGCGGTCAAGACGCTTATGAGCGTCGGGCTTGACACTATCCGAGACCACGTGGCGGGCCTGTCAAAGACCCTGCGCGAGGAGATGCAAGACACTCCGGGCGTGAACGTCCTGACGCCGATGGAGCCGGGCAAGTCGGCCGGGGTGACGACGATAACGTTCGATAGGTATGCCGAGGAAGAGCTACAAAGCCTAGTCCAGTGGCTCAACGACGCGCGGAGTATTCTGGTCAAGGCCCAATGGCTGACTGCGCCGCTTCAGCTGGACAAGATAGGGATGCGAATCTCCGTCGCGGGTTTCAACACCGAGGAAGAGGTCCAACACCTCATCGACTCGCTGCGTGACGGCATCCGAAGGTGACGCCGTTCCGCTAGGGTGGCTACTCTCGCCGGCCCCTAAGCCGCGGGTCTAGCACATCGCGTAGCCAGTCTCCGAGCAGGTTTGCCCCCAGCACGACGAGCATGATCGCCACTGCAATGTAGTCGCGTTCTCTGATGCTCAACTCCTCTCCACGAATGAGACGTGCGAACCCGACCCAGCTTCCGAGCCCTAGGAATACGATCATGTTGATAAGCCCGCCTCCGAGGAAGGCGATGACGGCGATCAGCAGCACGAGGAAGGGCACCGCGGTCTGCGTGTCGGCAATGCGCATGATCACGTCGTCCACTTTCCCCCCCTTGTAGCCCGTGACGAGGCCGAGAAACACGCCTGACACCATCCCTATCGACACGGCGGAGAAGGCGACGATCAGCGACAGCTGGGATCCTACAATCATCCGACTGAGAACGTCGCGCCCCAAGTTGTCCGTGCCCAGAAATCCAACGCCGTTTTCAGTATCGGCCCATACGGGCTTCGCCAGAGGGTTCTTGAGGTCGATGGCGATGGGGTCTTTGGGCGCGAGCCACTCCCCGAACACAGCGGCAATGACAAAACCCGACATTATGAAGATGCCAACGATGCCAATGCGGTGTATCCAGATGCGGCGCCATATGCTCTTGCCTCGGGTGGCGCGGCTTCGAGATACGGCGTCTGATATGCCAACTGATACGTTCATGGTCTTCTATCGGTGTCGAATTCTTGGATCGACCATGGCGTACACCAAATCCATGATGAGAAAGATGAGCACCGTGATCGTTCCGAACAGAAGCACGTCGAGGAAGACGACGGGGTAGTCCCTGTTGGCCACGGCCTGCGCCATGAGGTTCCCAACTCCCGGCCACGCGAATACTACCTCCACGACCACGACGGTGCCGATGAGATGTGGCAGGGAGGATACGACGACAGTGATGATCGAGATGCTAGCGTTTCTCAACGCGTGCCTGCTTATTACGAGCCGTTCGCTCAGCCCCTTGGCCCGCGCAGTCCTGGTTAAGCGCCTCCAGCATTCCCGACCGGGCCATTCTTGCCACGGTGGCCGTAAGTCCGGTCGAAAGGGTCAGAGCTGGCAGAATGATGTGCTTCCAACTTCCCGTCCCGGATGTGGGCAGCAGCCCAAGCTCGACGGGAAAAATGATTATCAGCATGATGCCGGGCCAGAATTGTGGCACCACGATACCAAAGACGGCAACCGAGGTCGTGAGGTTATCGATGATTGTGCCGCGCTTCAGCGCCGCGATGACCCAGAGCGGCAGACCGACGACGATACCTATGACGGCGGCCACGGCCCCTAGGCGCAGGCTGTTTGGAAGACGCTCTACGATCAGCCGCGTTGCCGGTACGCCGTAGCGGAACGAGTAGCCGAAATTTAGCTGAAAGGCCCGGTACCAGAATATGCCGTACTGCACCATGATGTGCCTGTCGAGGCCCATCCGCTGCCGTATGTCCTCATACTCGGCCTGAATCTGTTCCGCGCTGCGGAAGTCGTCGAGGTTTACACCGAGGCTCGCGGGGTCCCCCGACACGCGGATAAGGAAGAATACTAACGTGACTACCGCAAATACGACAAACGCCGCCTGCAAAAGACGACGAATGATAAATGCAGTCATCTACGTTTTCCTGAATTGAGCATTGATATTCCGGGCGGGCGAGATAATCAGGTCTCGCCCGCCCGGTCTAGGATCACCGGTTTGTGATCACCCTCAGTAGTGTTCTACTGAGTGGGGATCTGAAGTTCGAAGGAGTTGCTGACGGTGATGGCCGGCAGGTCTGGACCGTACGACAGCACCGACGGGATCGTGTAGGCGTGAAGGGCCTGAGCCTCGTCGCAGATGTGCGCGGAGATTCTCTTGACCTCAGCCTCACGGGTTGCCCTGTCAGTGATCGTTGCCTTGGCGTCCCTCATCTCCTTGAAGGCAGGGTCGGCCTGACCGTTGCCCCACATGCTGGTCGTGTTGTCAGCCAAGTACCAGTTCAGCCCGATGTTCATGAACGCGTCGGGTAGGGTCTGGTTGATGAGCTGCTGGAGCCACTCAGACGATTCGAGATAGGCCAGGTCGACGTTTACACCGACGGCCGCCCACTGGGCCACGACCGCATCCATAAGTGGCCGATCGCGGAAGTACCTGGCGTTCGTTACCGAATCAGGAAGGGTCAACCCGTCGGCGAATCCGGCCTCTGCCAAAAGCTCTTTGGCCTTGTCCGGATCGTAGTCGTAGCGCCCGACGAGGTCCGCGTTGTAACCGAACCCACCGGGAGCGACGATCTGGCACTGGAGTCGCGTTCCGTAGCCGCCCGCGACCGTCTCCCAGATGGCATCCATGTCCACGGCGTACAGGAGGGCTTGGCGGACGCGCTTATCAGCAAGCGGCTCACTCCGGCCATAGACGTTCAGGCCGATGTACATGCTCTGCGTGCTGTCGCCCACGACGATCTGGAAACCGTCCGAAATGAGACTCGGGACATTTTCCGGCGGAGCGGCGGTTATCAGGTCGAACTCGCTGGCCTTGAGGCCTGAAACGCGGACGGCGGCCTCGGGCCTGTGCACAATCCTAATGTTCTTGATGACCGGCTTCGGCCCGGGGTTTTCTTCCCAGCGCGTCAGCCGGATGTAGTTGTCATGCTCCCACTCGACGAACTTGTAGGGACCGGTGCCAACGGGCGCCTCAGAGTAGCCCGCGGGCCCGATGGTCTCGAGATGACCGGGAGGAAGCGGCATGTACGTGAAGGCGTTTGCCCACGTATCATCGGCCAATCGCAGCTTGAAGTGCAGCGTGTAGTCGTCGACGACTGTGACGGCGTCATGGAGGGTGCCAATTCGGTCGTCCGGGTCCACGTATCGGTCGAGGCCGCGGTACGCCCAAGCGACCTCAGCCGTCTCGGACATCATCAGTTCGAAGCTCTTCAGCAGCCCGTGGGCGTCCAGGGCCTCGCCGTTGTGGAACGTGATGCCCTGCTTGAGCTTAAGCTCGACGGTGTCCGTGCTGCCCGGGACGAAGCCATAGGACTCGGCCAGCCCGGGCTCGATCTCGCCGGTCACGTCGTTCAGCGCGGCGAGCTGTCCGTAGATGAGCCGCGCCGTGATGCGGCTCTGGAGCGACGGGATCACGTTGGCGACGAGGTTCGCGGGCAGCGCGCCGACCGCGATGGTGATGGACTCCGGATACTGCGGCTGCGTTCTACTTCCCTGACAACTTCAAATTCCTTTTCAACGACCTCGGTTTCCGTAACTACTCTCGTAACCTCGACCGGGACTTCCTTTTCGACTTCTCTCGTGCAGGCGACGCCGATGGCGAGGACGGCCGCCATGACTGCCAAGAGAATCGTACTCAACTTCGGTATCCTGTTCTTCATCTCTTCTGTTCTCCTTCGTTTCTTACTGCAAATTCCTGATGCCTACGATACCAACCGTTCTAACGTGCCTGAATTTCCAAAATGAATGTGCGGCCTTGTTCTTGGCGCGCCGCAATGAATTTTGCGGCGCTCGGTGACCGGTTGCCGGGTCTTCGTGGGTGATTGGGAACGGCTACAGCCGGCTGAACTCCTTCAGCACGTGCCAGAAGTCGAGCTGCTCGACACCGTGCGTCCTGTATATGCCGACGGCGTCCGCGCCGTTGTCCTTGGCGATGCGTCCCGCCTCGATCATGAGGTCGGGCTCTTGGAAGCTGTTGGGATGGTAGCACGAGAGTTCGGCGATCACGCGGCAGCGCCCGTTGATGACCGTTGCTGCGTGGTTCATCTGCCTCGCGAGGGCGTCAAGGTCCGAGTTCGTGCGGAACCAGAAGAAAAGCTCGTCGAAAGCTCCGGCGTCGACCCACGCCGGCCAGTCGTGCAGCAGCTTGAGGTAATCGTCAGGCTCCCCGGCGATCATGGTTGCGGAGAAGACGGCGTCGGGCTTGGCAGCCTTCACCGCGTCCCGTGCTTCCACCATGAACCGTGTGACGTAGTCCGCGTGGAACTGCAGCCAGTCAGGGTCATCGTTCCACAGGTCGAAGGGGCTTTTGCCGTGCTCCTGCTCGAATGCGTTGACGATAATGTCCTCGTATCCGTAGATGACGGCGCCGTTTTCGTCCTCATTGCCGAGCACGAACTCGACCTGCAAGCCGCTTCCCTGCGTCGCCAGGAGCGGTTCAACGAACTGCTGGGCCTGCTCCGCTCTCACCTCGGGGAAGGCCAGGCTGAGGTAGAGGTCCTCGCCGGGCTGGAGGACGTACGAGCGGTTGCGGGTGAGGCTGCGGTACTGCGGATGCTTTACAGCGAAGTCGGTCGCCGAGGTATTGATCTGCGGGTTGTCGTAGATGGGGCGATGCTTGTCCAAGATCGCCCTGGCTTCCTCGGCGTCGACGGGAGGACGTAAGAAGTCCAGCGACCAGCCGTAGGTCCTCCTCGCCCACCCGTGGCGAGGGAAGGAGTTGTAGTTTACATAGGGGTGTACGTCGATTCCGTGGCTTCGGGCGACCTCCGTGAGGGTGAGAGTCTTGTCGCCGCCTATAATTCTGGATACGCCCGCATCGACGCATTTGCGTATCCATATGTCCATGTCATCGCGAAAAGCTGGGTCCAGCGGCTCGCTCGGAACGACCAGCGGACCCCACAGTATCACTTCCGTCAACTCGCAACCTCCCTAACGGTCAACTCATATTGCTCGAAATCTGCGCCCCTGAGTTCTGTCATCCTTCAAGTGCATCGCCCCTGAGGACCTGCACAAACTGTCGTTGGCACAATGCGGGGTAATACATGGGGGAAGTTTGCACTGTCAACATTTTCATACCTGACGCCGCGCAGAAAGCCCCTCGATTACCCTGCAGACTCCCTTTTCAGACTATGGTGAAACGGCGCAATATCGGCCACGGTTGCCGTCTACTACCGACCTAGTGTGACGGGTCCGAAATATGTCCTAACGTACCTTCGTTCCCACCAGTTGGCCGTCTCTCCCCGCGCTCCGTAGTCGGAAAACGTGTAGAGGTACAGGTCGGCCTTGATGTATCGCGGAGGCGACTCAGGGAACGGGTTCTCGGCCAAGAGCGATAGTACGGCGGGCGACCCCTCCAGCAGCCTGAACGCGAATGCCTGGAACCAGCCGCTTATACGATTGGGGTTGAGCGCGGCGAACCACATCTGCCAGTCGAGTCGAGGCTGATGCGGCGCAACGAAGCTGGGCCGTCGGGCGAGGTCGCCGGGCTTGTTCTTGAACTCGTAGTCCCGCCACTCCACACCGTCGTTCGACCCCTGCACGATGATCTCCGGGCGTAAGGACGTCATCACGGCAAAGAGGCCGTAACCGTTTACGGTGTAAAACGGGGATATCCACCGAATCGCCGTAGTAGTCGGCCCCGGATATTGGCCCGCGAAGGTGCCCCACATTTGCAGACCCCCGACGATGAGGACGAATGCCGCCACGGCGGCCGCTACTCCTGTCAGGACGGGCTCCGGGCGTGTGAAGGTCGGGAAGCGGGGGACGATGCGGGGGACCCGCTCCGGCATTCGACGCAGCAGATCGTCGTCGAGCAGGAAGACGCACAGGATGATCGAGAGGAGGTTGAAGAAGGTGTAGTTGCCGGTAATCGCGATGACGACGTTCAGCCCCGTGAAGCAGGCCGCCGCGAAGAAGCGAAGTGGCCGCGGGCCGAACACCATGAACGGCACGACCATCTCCACGAAGAAGACCCCTCCCACTGCGAACCTGTGGAACCCCTCCGGCAGGTGGTGGGCATACCAGGCGACCCATGTGGGCAATGGCTGCGTCTCGTAGTGGTACGTCAGGGCGGTGAAAGAGCTCCACGTCGGGTCTCCGCTCAGGAGCTTGACTGCGCCCGAAAGGAACCAGAACCGGAATATCAGCGCTCGGAAGAGCCAGACGACGGCTGGGCCGGGTATGGCGAGGAAGATCGACAGGAACCCCACCTCCAGCAACAGCGTGTCCCACTGGTACGCCATGAACACCTGCCCTACCGACACGAACGACAGGTAGAGCACGTACAGCGCTACGAGCGCGATTCTCTGCAGGAATCCGACGACGAGACAGACCGAGAGCGCCAGCCCCACGACAACACCGGCAGCGAGCGCCGCGTCCGAAGCCGACACCCAGAACACTGTAGGCACCAGCCGGTAGGCGCCTGCCCCGAATATGTCCCGCACCCGCTCCAAGAACTCGGCGGCGGGCAGGATACCGTCCGACCCCACCAGCCCGGCCATCTGCACGCCGAACGATGCGAACGCAATGAGATAGACGATGCCCAGCAGCCGCACGAACACGGCGCGGACGAGGGCATACGAGTCCGGTGACGGTTGGGTCAGAGTGTTCAGAAGCGTTCGGAATGTCATCCGCATCGGACCGGCACTACAAGAATGAGACGTATGGTATGCGCCGCAACCTGCCGCTTCAACCTGAGCGAGTTTGACACGCCATATCTGCGTTTCTATACTCCGTACCATCCCCGCATCGAAGGGAGGCGTACATGGAGCTCGAAGTCCTGTCGTATGAGAACGGAAAGCCGATCCCCGGCGAGTTTGCGTTCTGCGTATCCGCCGATGAGGGCCACGTGACCATGGGATCGAACCGAAGCCCCCATGTCCGGTGGTCGGGCATTCCTGAAGGGACGAAGTCACTCGCCCTCATCATGCACGACCCCGACGTGCCATCTGTCCCCGACGACGTTAACCAGGAAGGGCGCACGGTCGCGCACGACCTCCCCCGTGTCGACTTCTACCACTGGGTGCTCGTCGACATTTCTCCCGGTATGACTGAGCTGCCGGAGGGCGCCGACTCCGACGGCGTAACAGCTGGCGGCAAGGCTCCGGGACGGACGGAGCACGGCGTTCGCGGCGTGAACAACTATACGGACTGGTTCGAGGGCGATGCCGACATGGGCGGCGTCTACGCCGGATACGACGGGCCTTGTCCCCCTTGGAACGACGAGCGGCTTCACCACTACCACCTCACCCTCTACGCGCTTGACGTGGAGTGTCTCGGACTCTCCGGCAGCTTCGGCGGACCTGAGGCACTGGCTGCCATGGACACGCACGTCCTGGCGCAAGCATCGTGGGTGGGCACCTACACGCTCAACCCTGCTGTCGAGGTCTAGCGCCGTTGGCCGTCCTGCCCTTGGTACACGCGCCCCATCCCGTCCTCCGACAGAAGACGCGGCAGGTCAAGAACATCGACCGCCGCGTCCGCAAGCTCGTCGACGACATGATCGAGACGATGCACGACGCCAAGGGCGTCGGCCTGGCCGCCAACCAGGTTGGGGTATCCCTTCGCGTGGCAGTCATCCACCTGCCGGATGACGACGAGGCGACCGTGCTTATCAACCCGAAGGTGATGCGTGCGGAGGGGGAGCGAGAGATCGAGGATGAGGGGTGCCTCAGCATCCCCGGCTACCGCGGCACCGTCAAGAGAGCCGAGAAGATCCGCGTGCGCGCCCTCGACATCGACGGCAAGGAGTTCCGCATTCGCGCCGCCAACGACCTGCTCGCTCAAGCCCTCGAACACGAGGCCGACCACCTGGACGGCCGCCTCTATCTCGACCGCCTCGTGAGCGAAGACGCGCTCAGGGAAGAGATCAAGCCGGGAGAAGAGGACGAGGAGGACTCCGAAGAGTAACGCACGTTCAGCCGAGATATGGCGCAGTTTTCATGCGGTCGCCACTTATGCAGACCGCGAATATGACGCCCCCTATATCGCCCCGCCATACTGGATTGTGTTCTGGTGAGAATCACTATGGGAGAATGCACAATGAGCATCGAGCAGATGAACTTCTACCAACGCAAGCTCGCCTATGAGATGGATTCGGCGGACCTGTGCGAGGCCCTGGGGAAGGACGAACCCATTATCATTGTCGATGGTCGTTCCGCCAGCGCCTATGCACAAGAGCACATCCCCGGCTCCATCAGCCTTCCTCATAGGGAGATCAGCTTCAATTCCACCGAGTCACTCGACAAATCGAAGCTCTACGTCTGCTACTGCGACGGCATCGGGTGCAACGCCTCGACCAAGACGGCGCTGAAGCTCCTAACGCTTAGGTTCCAGGTGCGCGAGCTGATCGGAGGGCTGGACTGGTGGAAGCGTGACGGCTATGCCACCCACGTCGACGAAGCGCAAGCCCAAACTGGGGTCAAGTGCGAGTGCTGACCGGACAGTGTGCCCTACCTCGGCTACTCTTCAAACCGTCGCAGCACGAGTACCGCGTTTTGCCCACCGAAACCGAAGCTGTTCGACAGGACGGTATCGACCTGCTGCTTCCGGGACTTGTTAGGAACGTAGTCGAGATCGCAGTCGGGGTCCGGATGCTCGTAGTTGATGGTCGGGTGGATCTCGTTGTCGATGATGGTGGCGACGGATGCGACGGCCTCCAGCGCTCCCGCGCCGCCGAGGGCGTGCCCAATCATCGACTTGGTGGAGCTAATCGGAACGTGGTATGCCTGTTCGCCGAAAGCCTGCTTGATGCCCCGCGTCTCTGCCAGGTCATTGAGCGGCGTCGACGTGCCGTGCGCGTTGATGTAGTCAACCTCGTCCGCCGTGATTCCGGCGTCGTTGAGCGCGTACCTTATGGCCCTCGCCGCGCCGTCGCCGTTGTCGTCCGGCTGCACGGCGTGGAATGCGTCGGACGAGACACCCTGTCCGATGATCTCCGCGAGGATGTTCGCGCCTCGGTCAAGCGCGTGTTCGAGACTCTCCAGAATGAGGATGCCGGCCCCCTCCGCGGGCACGAACCCGTCGCGCTCGGCGTCGAACGGACGGCTTGCCTGCGTCGGGTCACCCTGGAAGCGCGAGAGGGCGTTGATGGTGTTGAACCCGCCGAGACCAAGTTCACAGATACCGGCCTCGCATCCGCCGCCAAGTACGACATCGGCCGTTCCTCGCCGGACGACCTCCGCCGCCTCGCCTACGCCCTGTGTGCCGGCCGCGCAGGCGGTGATAATCGTCGAAGTATAGCCCTTGATCCCGTACACCCGGCTGACGTTGGCCGCCGCCATGTTCGGAAGGATCATGGGGATGAAGAACGGACTCATCTTCATGCCGCCCCGCTTGACCAGTGATCTCGCGTTCTGCTCTGTTGTGGGGAACCCTCCATTGCCGTTGCCCATGACGATGCCGACGCGGTCTTCGTCTTCCTTAGATAGGTCGAGGCCTGCGTCTTCAATGGCCATCCCCGCCGCTGCCACGGCAAGCTGCGAGAACCGCGCCATCCGCCGCGCATCTCTCCGGTCGAGGTACTGCATCGGGTCGAAGTCCGACGCCTCCCCGGCGAGGTTACTGGGAAAGTCGGACGTGTCGGCCTGCGTGATCGGGCCGACGCCCGATTTTCCCTGCACGAGGCCGCTCCAAAACTCGTCGACCGACAAGCCGAGCGGACTGACCACGCCCATGCCGGTCACGACGACCCGTCTTCTTCCGTTACCCCTGTCGCCCATTGCGTCTCTTGACTCCCTTTAGATAAGGGTACAACTCCGGCTTGACGCCCTCAAGTTCCTCGATCATCTCGCCCACGACGGAGAGCGATCCAGTACCGATTACCGCGTCGCCCTTCCCTGCGAGACCGAGCGCTCTCCGAGTCGCAGTCCTGACACCCCCATGCTCCATCACCACAGACACGCCCGCGGCTTGCGCTGCCTCCGTTATTTCCTCTACCGTGGCCGCCTTTGGATGCCGCGATTGGACCGCGATCACCGTGGGGTCCAGCGCCGCAAGTTCCTCCAACATCCCAAGCGCGCTGTGGCCGCTGACCGCCCCAAATACCGCGAACACGTGCTCGTAGTCGACGTGCCGTGTGAAGGCCTCGACGTAGCGCCCCATGGAGTAGGGGTTGTGCGCGCCGTCCGCAATGACCACCGGCCCGTCCCGCCCCAGAACCTGGAACCTTCCCGGCCACCTGACGCCCCGAAGACCGTCGAGGATGTCCCCCTTCGTAAGAGGACATCCCGCGTCGATCAGGGTCTCAGCCGCAGCGATGGCCGTCGCCGCGTTCTCCTGCTGGTACTCGCCGATGAGCGGGAGGTCAATTTCGTAGGTATCTCTCAAGCTGTGCACGGTGAATGTTTGACCGTCAAGGTCGGCGCCGTGAGACCACCACGACAGCGCATTTCCAACGTCGACCAAGGGCGAACCGCGTTCGACCGCGATCCGTTGTATCGTGGCTAGGGCCGCCTCGTCCTGCGGTGCGACCACGACCGGAACCTCGTCCTTTACGATGCCCGCCTTCTCGTTGGCTATCTGCGGGATTGTGTCGCCGAGCACGCTCGTGTGGTCGAGGCTGATCGAGGTTATGACCGAGACTGCCGGATGCACGACGTTCGTCGCGTCGAGCCGACCGCCGAGACCGACCTCGACTACTTGAAAGTCGGCGTTCGTCTCGCTGAAGTGCTGGAACGCCAGGGCCGTCAGGAACTCGAAGTACATCAGCGGCCCGTACCCACCGTGCTCGCCCACCCACTCGACTTCCGGCCACATCCGTTCCACGAGACCGGCGAAGTCCTCCTGTCGGATGGGTTCCATGCCCACACGGACCCGCTCGGTTACCTTGTGAAGAGAGGGCGACGTGTACAGCCCCACTCGCAGCCCTGCTGCCGAAAGGATGGACGCGATCATCGCCGCGGTGCTGCCCTTTCCCTTGGTGCCTGCGACGTGAACCGTTGGGACGGTGAGGTGAGGGTTGCCGAGTCGTTCGAGCAGTCTCGATATGCGCTCAAGGTGGAACGTCGAGTGCCCGGGGCTGTGCGTCCCTCGCTCGAAATCGGCAAGGCCCATCGCGCGCCGTACGGCGGCAGGATAATCGAGCTTATTCGTATTTTGAATGGCGACGCTCAATAAGGGACCTTAACGCGAGGCTAGGAAGAGTATCGCATAGAAGGGGCTATGAGAAAACTTCGTTGCCACCGACGGTGAATATTGACTGACAATCCCTCCCTCGCTGCGGGAGAGACACGGACAGGGAGTGCCCCTCAATGGTCGCGGATGTGCCTGGGCATGTAGCCCAAGTTCATCCGCAAGGCGTCACCGATACTAATTTTGCGGATGTAGCCGATGTTTCCGCGCACCGGAAGCGGACTGAAGCCGAAGTTCCGTTCGACTGAATCGAGGCTGGTGTTCTCGCCGACCGCGATCATCTTTAGCTGCTCACGCGTGACTGGAGGGTGGGGTGATAGGGCCTCCATTACCGTCGCCGCAGGAGTCATAACGGAGACCGGGACGTGCACCTTTGCGACCTTGACGCCGAGCGTCTCCGCTACGAGATCGATCAACTCGTCGTAGGTGAAGTAGTCGGGGCCACCGATATCGACCGTCTTCCCCTCCAGGTCGTGACGGCAGATGCTCTCGACGACACATCGCGCCACGTCGTCAACGGAGATGGGCTGAAACACCGACTTGCCGTCGCCCACGACAGGCGCCAGGGGAGACATCTTGACAATCGCCGCAAGCCTGTTCAGGAACTCATCGCCCTCCCCGAAGCCGATGGTGAACCGGATCACGGTGTAGTCAAGGTCGCTGCGGCTAATCTCTTCCTCGGCCATCCAGCGAGAGTAAAGATACGGAACATCGGGGTCGGAGGTCGATCCCACTGTGCTCACACATACGACGCGGTCCACTCCCACTTTGTTCGCGGCCGCGAGGACATTCTTCGTACCCTCATAGTTGACGCGCTGAAATGTCCTATCGCCGATCTCGCGGATGACGGCGACCAGATGGACAACGGCGTCGACGCCCTGCATAGCAGACGTTAGCGACTTGGGGTCGAGCACGTCTCCAATGGCGATCTTGACGCCCCATGGCAACATCGCCGCCCCGTCGCCTCGCGTCAATGCCCGAACGTTCTGTCTGCTGGACGAGAGCCGCTCGACGACTCGCCGCCCCACAAAACCCGTCGCGCCCGTTACAAGGATCATCCAATTATCCAATCGAGAAAGTGCTCAAAGGTTATCACGGCATCAGTATGTTTGCGACACACTGATGCGCTCGAATCTAGGCCTGCCACCTCATAATACCGCTGACGCCAAGCGGTCGAGTTCGGCGAGGCTTTCCTCGCGTCCGGCCGTCGGCAGACCCACGAGGACCCGGTCTGCCCCTGCTCGCTCGTACTGCTTGATGGCGTCTGGCTCAGCGGGGACCCCGGCCACGGTGATGTCTATCGAGCGAGGGTCTCGTCCCGCTGCCCGTGCCAAGGAGTCAAGTTCGGCGCGGGCATCGGAGACGCGCTCCGGCGGGATTTCGATGGGCACCCACCCGTCGGCGTAGTCCACGATGCGCTTGAACACTTGCGGCACGTGGCTGCCGAGCAGGATGGGAGGGTGCGGCTTTTGCTTCGGTTTCGGGTAGCAGTAGACCGGTGGGAAGTCGTAATACTTCCCGTGAAACTCGCTCTGTTCCTTCGTCCACAGCTCCTTCATCGCCGCGACGGATTCGCGCGCCTGCGTCCACCTATGATCGAAATCGGTGCCGAAGATATTGGCCTGCTCGCGGATCGAGCCGGTGCCGATGCCGAAGAGGAAACGCCCTGAACTATACATATCAAGTGTTGCCACCGTCTTCGCGAGGGACACCGGGTGACGTTCGGTGACGACGCAGACTGCGGTGCCCAGCTTGAGCGTGTTCGTAACGGCCGCCGCACGGCTGAGGAGGACGAATGGGTCGGTGATGTCGCCCCATTCACGCGGTATCGGCGTTTCGGTCACGACGGGCAGGGTCGGCTGTTCGGGCGTCCAGATCGACTCGAAGCCGAGCTCCTCTACCCTCGGCGCAAGGTCGGCAACGTCGATGGAGTACTCGGTCAGTATAGTGCTCAGTCCGATGTGCATGAGACCTCCGGGCGGGAAGCGAGGTGAGAATCTTCAGCCGACTCGTCCGTAGGGGTGTTCAGCCATTGGAGACGGTTGCCACGAAGTTGATTTCGAGACGAATCTCGTCCACTACGCTGAGGACGATGGCGACACGAGGCTTGGTCATCTGGTACTGCTCGAAGGTGACCACCGTCTTGGCCAGGCCCTCGACCCCGCCGTCGGTGAAGGTGGCCGTCGTCTCCCATGTGACTTGGCGAGTCTGATCGCGAATCGTCAGATCGCCGATCATTTCGAAGCTAGCGTCGCCGCTCGTCGGCAGGGGCCATGAGAGACCACGAATTTCCGCCACGGCGATAGTGACTTCCGGATACTGATTCGATTCGAGTGAGTTTCGCTGGATGTACGAGTCTCGCCGGTCGGAGTCGCTGCGCAAGGAGCGGACGCCGACCGTTATCTTGGACTGCTCGGCATCCACCGTGCCGTCGTCGGAGAACACGATCTGCCCTTCGACGTCGCTCGTCGTGCCGACGGCGTCGTTCGGGAGGTCGCGGCGCGCCAACTGCTCGTTGATGCGATACAGCGCCTCGGAGCCTTCCGTCACGGTGATGATCGCGCCTCCGTCAGCCGCTGCCTCGGAATCGGAAGACTCCTCAGCACTAGCCGTGGGCGTGGGAGTCGCGGCAGGCGGGGATGTCGGCTGGGCACCAGCAGGCGGAGGGGGCTCAGGATCGTGGTCCTCAGAACCACCGCATGAGGTGAGGAGAAGCGCCAGAATGATTCCGGCGATCAGTGCCGCACAGACTCTAATCATGTTGTCCCAACCCCGTAACGTCACTGTGATGGCGCAAGTGTACTACATTCCCGGCGTAGGAAACTCTCGTAGCATCAAACGTTCCGGCTTGTCGCCCGTTCGACCGTCTCCGATATCCATGCGTTGAGACTCTTGCCCTCGGCCTTCGCCGCCGCCGTGGCCGCCCTGTGGATATTGGGGGTGACTCTGAGTGGGATTCTGCCGGAGAAGGGTTTGTCAGGGGAGCGATCCATTTCAGCGCAGACCTTCAGATACTCTTCTACGGAACCTTTGAAGGCCTCCCTCAGTTCCTCGACCGAGACTCCCTGGAATGTGATGACATCACGGGTGTCGATTACTTCGCCATGAAAGATCTCAATCTCGTCGTCGAAGGTTACGTTCGCCCGATATCCTTTGTACGCCATCATAGTTGTCTGATCTCCTAGTGTCCGGGGGTTATACCCAATTGTTCCAGAAACCTACGCACCGAAGCGACGGATCCTTTGTCTGCCTCTTTCCGTGGATGGGGGCGATGAAAGATCGCGACCGCACCGCTGAGCTTGACCGCCATCCGTGACCCCGCTCGTTCCTCAATATCCGCGCCACAAGCCAGAATGAGAGACTCGATATCGTCCCAGCGGATTCCCGACTGTGCTGGCCTCTGAAAGATCGCAGCCAACGTCCGTCGGTGTTTTCTTCTCATGTTGTAATGATGTCACACGATGATATCATTTTCAACTCTCGTCGGTTGGACGTTCCAGATACACCGCTAGAATATCCGACTCAAAAATGAACCCTTCTGCTGCCTAGCGGTAATACTATGTGAGGGGTCCATAAGCAGCGCTGGGGGTGGAACGTCGCGTGACAGTGCCGAGAGAGCGTGAGGCCATACTTCGGTGTCAGGACGGAGACCTGGCGGGGCTGGAAGTTCTCTTCGAGCTTCACCGGGTAGCCGTCCTTCGTACCGCGTACGGAATCGTTGGGAGGCACCATCTCGCGGAGGACGTTACTCAGCAGGTCTTCGTGGAGCTGTTCACCGCGATAAGGCGGTTCGATCCGGAGCGGCCCTTCGCCCCCTGGCTCTACCGGATCGTCGTCAACATCAGCCTCAAGGAGCTGCGAAGGCGTGACCATCGTAGCCTGCCACTGGAAGAGGCCGACGACCTGCCTTCGCTCGACCCGCTCCCCGACCTGATCGCGGAGGAATCGGAGGTTCGGAAGTCAATATGGACGGCGATCCAAGCCCTCAGTCCGAAGCAGAGAGCGGCCGTCGTGCTGCGGTACTACCACGGGTTCAGCGAGGCAGAGATGGCCGTCGCGCTCGGCTGTCGTCGAGGCACGGTGAAGTCCCGACTGCACTCCGCACTCCGCCGACTTGAGCTTCTGCTCCGTGATAGCGGGATGCCGGAAGGTGTGTTGGAACGTGGACGGGACGCGGACGCACCAAGCGACGCGGTACAGCCGTGACAAGGAGGAACGAAGATGCAACGTCAAGGTGACTCCCCAATTGAAGAGCGGCTAATTGGAGACTCCCTAACTGAGCACATGGACCGCGTCGAGGCCACACGAGACCTCTGGCCGGGCATCCGTGATCGGATGAGCCGGCGGAGACGAACCAAGCTCCCGATACTTGTGAGAGTGGCAGCTGCAACTGCGCTTGTATCGCTCCTTGCCGTGTTGGCAATTGTCCGGCCCTGGTCACTGCTCGACGACTCCATGTCCCCGTTCGCAGCAGTCGCCCACGCCTACGACGGCCTGTTTGAGTTGGAGACCGTTCGATATCGAGTCGATGGTACGAACAGCAGCGGTCAAGAATTCGAACAGCTCCATCAAGTTGACATGGTCAATCGCATTGAGCACTCTGTTTTGCGGACGGACTTGAGCTCAATACCCGGCCCTATCGTTGGCGGCAACTCAAGACAGGAGTTCCTGAAAATCAACGGTAAACACTACATACGGCACTCGACCGTCGTAGTCGAGGAGTTTGCTTCAGAACAGTGGGTTTCCGAGTCGTCCGCCGCAGGATGGGCACTCTTCCCGGATGCGATGAGGCATCCGAAGGAGGGTTACCCTTGGGCGCCCTTCAGGGAATTCGGCGGGCTTCCTTGGAGCAGTGAGAACGCTGAAGAGTCTTTCGACAAGGTTGAACTCGTTGGGGATACCGAGATCGACGGGCAGCCCGCCGTACTATACCGGGCATCTAGGATGTCTGCGCCCGAGCATGAAAGCGATTTGCATCCCATAGTGAGTTACTGGAAAGGGAAACGAGTGAAAAACGTGCATCGCGGAGTTGAGGACTACCTGAAAACGATAGACAACGTCGACCTTTGGGTCACGCAGGATGGCGGTAGACTCATCAAGGCGGACTGGATGCACATCGAGCGAGGACCTCCCTTGCCGGCAGACTACAAAGAAAGGGACTGGTGTGAGGGGCTTGGGGAATTCAGTGAGCCTGAATACACTTTTCGAGTGACGGATAGCCAGGGAAACAGGTCCTACTTCATCGGGCACCCTGGAATGAGTTTGGACACTCATGACTTGGCGCAAGCAATCTGTTGGAACGAGGAAGAAACAGAAGGCAGGAAAGTCTGGGGCAGAAACATCCCTGAGCATACCGGCGAGGACTTCTGGGTCCGGTGGATATACACCTTCACGGGGTTCAACGAGCCTCTCGACCTGCCCGAGGACATGCCTGAATGAGCCACCCCGGAGAAGCTCCTTCGATTTCTCCCTAGACGGTATCGGCGACTTGTCGACTGTCCGGGTTCGCCAAGAAATGGCGCATTCGGTACTGAGTGCCCGCTATCACGCAACGTTTTCCGTGAACTCTGTCACTTTTCCTCCTACTCTCTTTGGCGTATTTCGGCATGATCCGGTATGTACTGCCCCGAAAGTTGACCGCCGTGTGTTGGCGATGTACCATGCGGCAACCATTGGATTAGGCAGGCCGATTAGCGAAATGCGGGGCTTTAGGCACTGCGAAGTCGGAGCGGGCATCCCTTCCGGCGCCGCTGTTGAGTTCACACGTGTGTTGGAGCACACAGGAGGAGAGTGAGAATGGCGAATCGATTACTGTTTATCAAGGTATTGGCAATCATAGGAGTAGCTCTCGCGCTCGGGGTGGCGCTCGCGTGCGGCAGCAGCGATGAAGACGACACGGCGTCAGCAGCCCCGACCCCGGACATCGGGGCCCTCGTGCGGGAATCAGTGTCGGCGGCGATCTCCGATGCAGGTGCCCAAACCCAGGGGCCGTCGGCGGCCGAATTGCAGAAGCTGGTCGAATCCGCGGTGATGTCGCTTGCCGCCGATCAGCTCTCCGCTCAGGACGTGAAGAGCATCGTGGATGCCGCGGTAGGGTCCCAAAGCCAGGGGGCCACCCGCGCCGAGGTTGAGGCGGCTATCAGGTCCGCAACCTCCGCCCAGCTCTCCGCGGCGGAAGTCCAGAAGATCGTGGACGCCTCTGTGGCCGGGTCGCAGGGACCGACGGCGGCGGAGATTCAGCGGTTGGTGCAGTCAGCGGTCCAGTCCGCGACGGCATCGGCCACCGCCGGCCAACTCTCCGCGGCGGAAGTTAAGATCATCGTGGACGCGGCGATAGCTTCACAGACTCAGGGGGCCACCCGCTCTGAGGTCGAGGCTGCAATAAATGCCGCGACAGCAGCGGCCACCACCGGTCAGCTCTCCGCGGAACAAGTTAAGGGCATCGTGGATGCGGCGGCAGCTTCGCAGGCGCAGGGAGCCACCCGCGCCGAGGTCGAAGCGGCAATAAATGCCGCCACCGCCAACCAACTCTCCGCGGCCGAGGTCCAGAAGATTGTGGATGCCTCCCTAATGGCTACGGAGGAGGCGATTAATGCGACCCAGCAGGCGGTCTCCGATGTCGCGAGGACCGCGGAACGCGCCCAGCGCGCCGCCGAGGCGGCAGCCCAAGAGGCCTCGTCGGCTGCGGGACGCCCTCAGATCAAGGCGGCAACCGGAGGGGAGTTCTTCAGCTACAAGTACGACGGCCCTCGCCCAACGACCTTCCAGGAAGCGCCGATGCTCGCGGAATTGGTCCGTCAAGGTGAGCTCCCGCCCCTCATGGAGCGATTGCCGGTGGAGGACGACATCCGCGTCGTCAACGTTTCAGAGATCGGGGAGTACGGCGGCACGTACCGGATAACCAGCAACGGGCTGGGCGGTCACGAGGCCAACCTCGAGCAGTGGGTCAAGCGCGACGGCGACGGAATCGCGTGGTACGACTACATCGGCTACTTCACACTCAGCGACGACGGGCGCACCTACACGATGCGCCTCCGAGACGGGCTGAAGTGGTCGGACGGCGAGCCACTGACCATGGACGACATCAAATTCGCGTGGGAGGAAGTCAACTTCAACAAGGAGTTGAACCCCGGCTTGGGCGCGATGTACACGGACCTGGTCTCCGGCAATGAGGTGACCTTCAATATCATCGACGACCTGAACTTCACGCTCACGTACGACTCGCCCAACTACGCCCTGATGACCAACCGGGCCGACCGGCGCGGGCACTTCTGCGGCGTGTGCTGGTTCGTTGCCGACCACTACATGAAGCAGTTCCACCCCGATCACGCCAATGCCGCCGATCTGGAAAAGGCGATCAAGGACGCGGGCGCGGAGAATTGGACGGGCCTGTTCAGCGGCAAGACCAACATGCACACCAACCCGGAGCACCCGTCGATCGCTCCATTCCAGCTGAGTTGGTGGAATGACTCACGGATACACTTCGACCGGAACCCCTACTTCTTCCAGGTGGACCCGGCCGGCAACCAGCTTCCCTACACGGACGCCTTCACAAAGTTCAAGGTAGAGAGCCGCGACGTGGCCGTCTTCCGGACGATGGCGGGTGAGACGGACGCCTACACCAGGGTGTTCCAGTTGCGCGACCTGCCGCTCTTGCAGTCGAACGCCGAAAAGGGCGGATACCAGGTGTTCCTCTGGCCGTCCACCGGCGGAAACGACGTCGGTCTCCACATGAACCAGACCTACAACGTAGACCCGGAAATCGGGAAGTGGATCAGAACGGCCGACTTCCGGAAGGCACTGTCCCTCGGCATCAATAGGGACCAGATCAACGAGGTGATGTTCCACGGTCTGGGAACTATCCAAGCCTGGATACCGCACCCCGAGACTCCGTACTATCCGGGAGCTCAGTGGGCCAGTGTGGACATAAGCCACGATCCGGTGACTGCCAACAAGATCCTCGACGGTCTCGGCCTGACCGCCAAAGACGATGAGGGCTACCGGATGCGGGCCGACGGATCTGGAGCTCTTACCCTGTCCATTGCCTTCCCCAACGACGAATCGGCAAAGATCGCGCCGATGATCCAGCAAATGTGGCGGGATATCGGCATCAAGCTCGCCCTCGACACGGGCTCGCTCTACTACCAGATCATGCGCAATGACACGGGGTACATGGCGCTGCACACGGACTTCTCGGCCTATCACGCCGATCCGTGGATGATTGGCTGGAACCACGTCACCCCGGTGACGACCAACGCGCAGATCGCTGCGGCCATTGGGCTTTACTTTCAGACCCAAGGCGCGGAGGGAATGGCCCCGGGTCCAAACCCGGCTTTCATGCCCGCCGCTCCGCCCAATAACTACGCGGCCGACCCCAGCGGCAACCTGAAGATGCTCCAGGACATCTACGTGAAGGGGAGGAGCCTGCCGCGGTTCTCACCCGAGCGCGTGGAGCTTGGGAAGCAGATCTTCCAGACCAATGTGGAGGAGAAGTACACCATAGGCACCATCGGGTTCACAGCGACCCGTAGAGGCGTGATGGTCAATCGGAAGAACTTCCGCAACGTGCCGGAGCTTCACATCAGGGACAAGTACGGCTTCTGGGTGGAGACGTACTACTTTGAAAACGGAATCGGCAACTTCCAGAATTAATAGTCCACACATCGGACTGACGAGGACGTAGAATCCGGGCCCCGACATGTTTCGGGGCCCGGTGCTTTTGAAACGAGGAGAGGAGCGCATGGCCGACTCGATCTACTCCGTCGACGGGAGGGTCGCGCTCATTACCGGCGGGGGAAGCGGCATAGGCAAGGAGATCGCGAAGCGCTACGCCGAATCGGGCGCGACGGTAATCATCAACGACATCCGCGACGTGGGCCGGGAGGCAGCCGACGAGATCGGGGGCCACTTCCTCCGTGCCGACCTCTCCGACATGACCGCGACGCGCCGTCTTGCCGAGCAGGCCTTGGCCGTCGAGGGCAGGGTGGACATTCTCGTCAACAACGCCGGATACCAGAATATCCATCCGGTCGAGGAGTTCCCCGACGAGACCTGGGCGGAGATGGTGCAGGTCATGCTGGTCGCGCCGTTCCAACTCATCAAGTACCTCGTGCCCGCGATGAAGGCGCAGGGTTGGGGCAGGATCATCAACATAGCGTCGATTCACGGCCTCGTCGCCAGCCCGTACAAGTCGGCGTACAACTCGGCAAAGCACGGCCTCGTGGGCCTTACCAAGACCGTTGCCCTGGAAGTCGGCGAGTTCGGCATCACGGTCAATGCGATCTGCCCCGGCTACGTGCGCACGCGCCTGGTCGAGGTGCAGTTGGAAGACCAGGCAAAGATGCGCGGCATCTCCGTGGAGGACGTTATTGAGAAGGTCATGCTTGAACCGGCGGCCATAAAGCGGCTGATCGACCCGGACGAGGTCGCCGCGCTCGCGCAGTTTCTCGCCTCCGACGCCGCACGGTCAATTACCGGCTCGGCCTACTCCATAGACGCCGGTTGGGTCGCGCGCTAAGTTAGGCTGCCCTCAAAGGCCTTCCAGAACTCATCCCCAGTCGGTTAACGTAAGACGAAAGATAGCCCTCAGAACTCCATAATCTCCCCTCCGGCGGGGGAGAGACACAGAGAGGGGGCACGAAACACCCCGCATTGAACGGTAACGTAATTATGGCGGACAGCTCACCATTCACCCAAGACGACTTCGCGTCCCGGCGGACACGCCTGGCGGAGTCGCTCGACGACGGGGCGATCATCCTCGCAGCAGGCCATCTCGCCAACCGCAACCACGATGTCAAGTATGAGTATCGACAGGACTCGACGTTCTGGTACTTCACCGGCCTCGACGAGCCGGACGCGGTCGCCGTCCTGCGCCCGGGCGCGGACGAGCCCTACGTCCTCTTCGTCAACCCGTTCGATCCCAAGTACGTGATATGGGTCGGACAGCGCGTCGGGGTTGAAGGCGCGACGGCACTGTTGGGAGCCGACGAGGCTTTTACGGTCGAAGAACTGAACGAGAAGCTGCCTGAACTCCTCGCCGAGACCGGGACGGTGTACTACGCGCTCGGAACGGACCGGCAATTGGACAGGCTCGTTACCGACCTGATCGTCAGGCGTCGTTCGAGCGGCCAGCGCGACGGCAGCTACATCAGTCAAGTTCTCGACCCAGTGTCGACGGTCGGGACGATGAGGGTCGTCAAGTCCGCCAAAGAGATCGACACCCTCCAGCAGGCAATCGATATCACCGCGAGCGGTTTCGACCGCGCGATTCGAACGACTCGCCCCGGTCTGCGTGAGTACCACGTCCAGACGGCCCTGGAGAACGAGTTCCGCCGTCTGGGGTCTCCCCGGAACGGCTACCCGTCCATCGTCGCCTCAGGCGAGAACTCGTGCATCCTGCACTACGTCAGGAACCGCCGGGAGATTCAGGACGGAGACCTGCTCCTGATCGACGCCGGAGCGGAGGTCGATTACTACGGCGCGGACATCACACGCACGTGGCCCGCCAACGGCCGCTTCACCCCCGAGCAGCGCGACGTCTACGACCTCGTACTGGCCGCCCAGAAGGAGGCCATCGGCGTCATCGCTCCGGGCGTGGAATTCGCCAAGGTCCACAAGACGGCGCGCGATATCTTGATACAGGGCCTCCTCGACCTCCACGTCCTCGACGGCGACATTGACGACATCATAGAAGAAAAAGAGTACGAGCCGTACTACATGCACGGCACGTCCCACTGGCTCGGCCTCGACGTTCACGACGCCGGCGTCTACAAGAACGGCGAAGACTCCGTGCTCCTGCAAGAAGGGATGGTCTTCACCGTCGAGCCCGGCCTCTACTTCGGGAGTCAGGCCGAGGACGCCCCCGAACACCTCAAAGGCATCGGCATCCGCATCGAGGACGACGTTGTCGTGACCGCCGACGGCTATCGCGTCATGTCCGCCGCCGTGCCCAAGGAGCCGGACGACATCGAGGAGATCGTCGGCTCGGCTGCGGAGTAGGGAATTCGGCCGGGACAATCCAACCTTTTTCCTGCCCCTGCCTCCCTTGTAGTTCGGTCGTATGTGTTCTGACTCGGTGAGAAATCCAGGAAAGTCCTCTTCCTGTCATTCCTCTGAAAACAGCCTGTGTTCCACCACCATCCGTCATTCCGGCGGAGGCCGGAATCCAGTCTCCGGTCCCCGCCAACACTCGACTATCGACGGAAAGATTGTCGCCATTTTCATCTTCCATGGTGCCGGTGGCAACCAGCATGGCTAATTACTATGAAAATAGGCTCCGGCAAACCTGTTGTAGGGGCAACCCTTGTGGTTGCCCGTTCCCAGCGCCAACCCGTTTTCATCCCCTTAGTGTGGCCTTTGCAAGGCCATGGTGATTCTGAGGAGCGCAGCGACGAAGAATCTACAATCTCTCCCCCGCCGGGGGCTGACAGGGGTAGGCATTTGACTATCGCCCCACTCTCCATCGATGAGAAAGCAACTCAGTCACTGTCATTCTGAGCGCAGCGCAGCGGAGTCGAAGAATCTAAAATGTCGGTCTCAAGGTAAAGCCGACCTGGAGAGTTCTCACGCTGTTTTCCACTATTGGTCATAACATAGACGTGGCACTGGCTGACCGGTCTTGTGGTGATGGACTTTAGATTCCTCGCTGCGCTCGGAATGACAGGGAGGTGGGGCTGGATCATAGCTACAATTCCGTTTTGCCTACCCCTGTCAGCCCGCCGGGGGAGAGACACAGAGAGGGGATCTTCGCAAAGGGGACCGCACATCTACATACGGTTATCAGACTTGACGCATAAGAACACATGAACTATTATAGCCATGCGATCACAAATGACCGCAACAACAATCTCGCCGTGGAAAGTTACAAGTTGTTACAAAATGTTACTGAATTTCGAAGAAGACGCATTGTTATCCAAACGCCCCCTCGGCACTATCGCCTGATGACCATTGCCTAGCACTTTGCTTGGCTAGACGCCGTTCCCATACACGGCGAGCCTTCCGGCTTGGCAACCTCCCTCCGCGTTCGATACTCTGGTGGTAGATATGCAAGACGCCGACGCCCAGGGAATCGCCGCTCTGCGGAGCATCCTCGCCCTCGAACGCAAACAGGGTTACGGGGACAAGGCGGTCGTCGGTGGTATGGACCGTTTTCTGGACCAGTGGAAGTCCCGTCTGTCTCCGATCATCGGCAACCCACCGAGATACTCTACCCTGTCGCCTGAGCAGCGGGGACGATGGGCAACCCACGTCCTCTCAAGACTGCCCGCCACCGGACCGCAGGCGCGAGCGAGACGCACCGCTCCGGCTCCACGCCAATCCGCCCCGCCGCGACAGCTCAAACTTGAGGACGACATAGCGCGCGTCAGGGGCGTCACGCAGTCCAACCTACCCAAGATCCGCCGTCTCGGGCTCTTGACGGTCCGCGACCTCCTCCACCACTTCCCCATACGCCACAACGACTTCGGCGACATCCGCAGCATCGCTGAGCTCCAGTTTGGCATGGAGCAGACCATCCTGGCCGAGGTCACCGAAATGTCCCAGAGCACCATCGGCTCCAAGCGCTCGTCGGCGCACGCCGTCCTCACCGACTCGACCGGCGGCGTCAGGGCTACCTGGTTCAATCAAGGCTACTTGGTCAACACCCTTCGCCCCGGGACCAAGGTCTTCGTCAGCGGCAAGGTGAGCGCATTCCGGGGTAGCCTGCTGTTCGAGAACCCCGAGTACGAGATCATGCGAGGGCAGGACGATCTGATGCACACGGGCCGCCTCGTGCCGATCTATCCCCTCGTCGACGGCCTGTACCAGCGGACGCTCAGGGGGATCGTCAAACGCGCTCTCGACGCCACGCTCTCGCAGATCGAGGACCACCTGCCCGAAGACGTGCTTCACAGGACGGGGATGCTCGGCCTGCAATCGGCCGTCTCCCAGATGCACTACCCCGATTCCGGCGAGTCGAAGGAGGCGGCGCGCAGCCGGCTGGCCTTCGACGAGATGTTCATGCTCCAGATGGCCGTCCTGCGCCGCAAGCTGCTCTGGCAGGAGGAGGATACCGGCGTCCCGCTCGACACCGATCTCGCCGAACTGTCCTCATTCGTCGAGTCGCTTCCGTTCTCCCTGACCAACGCCCAGACGCGGGCCACGGACGAGATACTCTCCGACCTCCGGCTCGCGACTCCCATGAGCAGGCTGCTCGAAGGCGACGTGGGGAGCGGCAAGACCGTCGTGTCGGCGATTGCGATGCTCGCGGCGGCGCTCAACGGCTACCAGGCCGCCCTCCTCGCGCCGACGGAAATCTTAGCCGAGCAACACTTCCTGACGATCACGAGGCTTCTCCGGCGCTCCCCCTCGGCCGAAAAGGGCCAACACATCGTGACCGTCAACGTTGGTGAGCGCCCAGTGACCGTAGGCCTCCTGCTGGGAAGCCTCCCGAAGCGTGTGAAGGACGACATGCGCCTCATGCTCGCGGCTGGACAGGTCGACATCGCCATCGGCACGCACGCCGTCATCCAGGAGAGTGTCGAGATTCCGAAGCTCGCCGTCGCGGTCGTCGACGAGCAGCAACGTTTCGGCGTCATGCAGCGCGCGGCCCTCCGTGAGAAGGGAACTCGTCCCCACCTGCTCGTCATGTCTGCCACACCCATACCGCGCTCCCTCGCCCTGACCCTCTACGGGGAGTTGGACAGGTCGATCATCGACGAGATGCCGCCCGGACGGCCACCGATCGTCACGCGGTACGAGCTTCCGGAGCGCCGTCACATCGTATACAACTTCGTCAGATCGCAGATCGAGGAGGGGCGGCAGGCCTTCATCGTCCTTCCCTTCATCGAGGAGTCGGAGGTCCCGGTCGCCAGGATCGCGTTCGACACCGGCGCTCCGTACCGCCCGACGCCCGGCGAGGACACGCGCAGGACGAAGTTCGTCAAGGGCGCGGTCAACGAGTTCGAGCGGCTGTCGAGGGAGGTCTTCTCCGACTTGCGGCTCGGTCTCCTGCACGGGCGAATGCCCTTGAGCGAGAAGGAGACGATCATGGACGCCTTTCAGCGCCGCGAGCTCGACATCCTCGTCTCGACGCCCGTCGTCGAGGTAGGGATCGACGTGCCGAACGCCACCGTCATGCTCATTGACGGCGCCGACCGCTTCGGTCTCGCCCAGCTCCACCAGTTCAGGGGCAGGGTGGGCCGAGGAAAGCACGAGAGTTTCTGCATCCTGCTCGCTGAAGAACCGGGAGGCTCCGCGCGAGAGCGACTCAAGCTGGTCGAGAAGTTCCGCGACGGGTTCAAGCTGGCCGAGATGGACCTCGACCTCCGCGGTCCCGGCGACTACCTTGGAACCCGACAGAGCGGCGTCCCCGTCTTCAAGATCGCCAAGATCACCGACCAGGACATCGCCACCCTCGCCCGCGCCGAAGGCGCGAAGATCCTCCAAACCGACCCCACCCTCGACAAACCTGAGCACAAGCTCCTGGCCAACCGCCTCGCCGTGTACGAAATGACCATCACCGGCGAGATGAGCTGATGGGCATGAAGACACCCGGCACGGTGCTCCTAGATACGGGGCAGGACACTATAGGTGAGAGTGGTGGCTCTCAGTTATCGGTATGGGCTCGCCGTTAGAGCTTCACCGACTGCTTGTACTGCGACCGCAGGCAGCGCGTACAGACGTTGAGACGGCGGGCCTTGCCATTCTCGTGGACGGTCGTCTTGTGGACGTTGGCGAACCATCGCTTGTTGGTCCGCCGCTTGGAGTGGCTGACGTTGTGACCGGACATGCCGGTCTTTCCGCATACTTCACACTTTGCCATGGTTCGTTTGACCGTCTTTCAAGGTTTCACTATACTTGTGGCGCCTATGGGACGTGACCCATCCGCATCGGTTCCACGCCTACGGTAGTATACCAGAATCGACGGACCCATGACCGCGACCGGAAGCAGACCGACCGCGACGGACGCCAAGAACCGTCTTGACGGCGCCGATCTCGTCGCCATGTTCACGGCCGCCGCCGCCGCCCTCCAGCGCAACATCGAACCCATCAACAACCTCAACGTCTTCCCCGTGCCCGACGGCGACACCGGCACGAACATGTACCTCACCATGCAGAGCGGCATTGACGATCTGGGCGGCCTGACCGCTCCGTCCGTGTCCGACGTGGCCTCCGCCTTCTACTCAGGCACGTTCATGGGCGCTCGTGGGAACAGCGGCGTCATCCTCTCGCAGTTCTTCAAGGGGTTCTCCGAGGGACTCGAAGGCAGAACCGACTGCGTAGGCGACGACCTCGCTCGTGCCTGCGATCTGGCAAGGGAGCACGCCTACAAGTCGGTGGCGAATCCGGTCGAAGGGACGATGCTCACCGTCATCGCATCCGTTGCCGAGGCGACCTGTGAGGCAGCAGGCCAGGGGCAGGACATCACGACGGTCTTGAGCGTCGCGAGCGTCCGCGCCGCCGAGACCGTCGCCAGGACGACCGAAATGCTGCCGGTCTTGCAGGAGGCGGGCGTCGTCGACGCTGGCGGTCAAGGGCTTGCCGTCATCATCGAGGGCATGAGGCGCAGCGCGGCGGGCGAAGACGTGACGGAGGCCGCCTTCGACATCCAGGTGCCGGACGTTGCGCCTTCGGCATCGGCCCGCGTCTCCGACGAGTTCTTTTCAGCCCACCAGGACGACATGTACGGCTACTGTACACAGTTCGTCGTCGAAGCGGACGGTCTTGACGTCGACGACCTTCGCGTCGTGATGAACGACATCGCCGGCTCCACGGTCGTGATCGGCGACGGCTCGCGGGCGATGGTACACGGCCACGCCGAAGACCCCGGCAGGCTCATCAGCATGGGCATAGGCATCGGCGCGTTGAGCAAAGTCAAGATCGAGAACATGGACGTCCAGCACGCCGACTTCGCCTCCGACCGGCGGGTGGAGGAACCGGTAACTGCAGGCGGCGTGGCAGTGGTCGCCGTCGCATGGGGTGACGGCATCGAAGATGTGTTTCGCTCTGAGGGGGCTACCCACCTGGTCACCGGCGGCAACACCATGAATCCCAGCGTCCGAGATCTGATGGAGGCCATCGAACGGACATCGGCAGACACCGTCTACGTCCTGCCCAACAACAAGAACATCGTCCCCGCCGCCAAGCAGGCTGCCGAGCAGTCGACAAAGACCGTCCACGTTGTGGAGACGGTCTCCATTCCCCAGGGAATCGCCGCGCTGCTTAAACTTGACCCCGAAGGCGAGGCCGATCTGAACGTTCAGAATATGGAAGACGCCAGGCACGAAGTGAAAACGGGAGAGATCACCCGGGCGGCCCGCGATGCGACCATCGACGGCGTCGAGGTGCGAGAGGGACAGTTCCTCGCGCTGTTAGAAGGCAAGCCTCGCGCCTCCGGCGACGAGCTTAACCGGGTGCTCGTCGAACTTGTTGCTCAGGTGGACCTACAGCCGGGAAATCTCGTGACGCTCTACTGGGGCGAGATGCTGTCGTCCAGTGACGCCGAGTCCGCCGCCCAAGCCCTCCAAGACGTGTATGATGACCTCGAAGTGGAGCTTATCGACGGCGGCCAGCCACACTATGAGTTTATCGTCTCCATCGAGTAACGTGGCGCGAACAACAGGAGAAAAACATCATGCCGATCAAAGTTGTAACCGACAGCACCTCGGATCTTCCCGACGATCTCGCGGACTCCCTCGGCGTTTCCATCGTGCCTGTCAACATCATTTTCGGACAGGAGCAGTTCAAGGACCGAGTCGAGATAACCCCCGTCCAGTTCTATGAACGCCTTGTGGACAGCCCCGTGCATCCCACCACCTCCGCGCCGTCCATCGGTCAGTTCGTGGAGGCCTACGAGTCGGCGGGCGGTGACGCCGACGGCATCGTGTCCATCCACGTTTCCGCCAAGCTGAGCGCCACCTACAACGCGGCGGTGCAGGCCTCCGAGCAAGTCAATCTCAATTGCCCAATTGAGGTCATCGACTCGGAGCAGGCCTCATCCGGTCTGGGACTCGCCGTAGTCGCCGCCGCCAAGTCCGCTGCCGGAGGTGCGGACTTCGAGACCGTCGTAGGGATCGCGCGTTCAGCGAATGACCGTTCCCGGTGCATCGCCCTAATCGACACCCTCGAATTCCTCCAGCGCGGAGGCCGCATAGGCAAGGCGCAGGCGCTGGTAGGTTCCATACTGCGCATTAAACCTATGATTGTGGTGCGGGACGGCGAAGTGCAGCCGTTGGGCAAGGCCCGCACCTATGCAAAGGGTATGGCCCAGATCGAGCAGAACATTCGCGATTTCGGACCCGCCGAGGAACTGTGCGTAACGTACACTTCCGACGAAGACTTGGCCCGCAAGCTCGGCGAGTCTCTGAGCGACCTGCTGCCCGAGGGCGCCGAGCCGATCATCGCTCCCATGGGTCCCAGCGTGGGCGCTCACTTGGGACCCGGCGCAATAGGGATCGCAAGCATTCGAGCGTCATAGGCCTGATTGATTCCACAGGCATAGAGTCCGTCGAGTCCTGCTCGTTACGTGTCCGTCAGTGTCCGTAGTGCAGCCCTGAGAAATGCCGCTCCGAATACCCACCAAAAAGGGGGTGAAACCATGAGCAACGTCCCAATGACCCTGTCGGACCTCGTCCTGGCTACACACAAGACTCCATTCTTCCACTCTTCCACCTTCGTCGAGTTGGAGGACGGGAGGATACTCCACGCCGCCGGTTCCCGATTCACGACCTCCGATGACGGAGGCATCACGTGGTCGGATATCTCCGAGCGACACGATGTGAACGGACGGCGCGTCGGTGGCGGCGGCTCCTCGCTGGTGAAGCTGGACGGCAAGGGCATCGGCCTCGCAGCGATGGCGCCGATGGACGACTCCGACCCATGGACCCGCTACGTGGAGTTCTGGCGCTCGCCGGACGGCGGAGAGACGTGGGAAGCGCCCGTGAGGGTTTCCCCCCTCGGCGTCAAGACTCACATGTACCAGGACGTTGCCCTCCGCACCTCGTCCGGGCGCATCGTCCTTCCCGTCTACCTCTCGATGGGACAGGGCACCGGACCCAACAACATGGAGTCCCCCGCCTCCGGCAAGCTCGTCCACAACCAGTGGGTCTCCACCGCGGGACACTTCTTCGATCCCCGGTTCTCGATGACCTACGTGCTCTACTCCGATGACGACGGACGCACCTGGCAGCGCAACAGCGACGGCGAGTTGAACATCATCTTCGACTGGAACGCCACGTACTCCTACGTCAACGAGCCGACCGTCACGGAGGTCCTGCCCGGAACGCTCCTGATGATGATGCGCACCGGCGTGGGCCGCATCTACCAGGCATGGTCTCACGACAACGGGGACACCTGGACCCGCCCGTATCCGACCTCGCTCGCGTCGAGCACGGCCCCTTGCCAGATTCGCACGCTGCCCACCGGCCATCTCCTCGCCGTCTGGAACCAGGAAAACGAGTCCGAAGTCATGATGGGCTTCAACCGGACACGGCTCTCCTCCGCCATCAGCCGGAACGGCGGGAGCATCTGGGAGTTCTTCCAGAACGTCGAGTCGCTCCACGAGACGACTCGCGTCGAACCCGGCCCTATCGCGCCCCTCCGTCCTGCCGAGCAGCACTTCCGGCCCGGTCGTCCCGCCCCCGAGCGCGAGGCCGAGTACATCGAGAACGCCGACTCGCACGCCCGGTGGTCGTACCCGTCCGTGTTCGTCATGAAGGACCGCGTCATCGTCGCCCACACGTACACGCTCTACAAGCCGCATCCGACGGACGCTAAGCTCATATCCGACGGGGGCAAGAACAGCGACTGGAACCAGAAGATGAAAGTTCTGCCCCTCAAGTGGTTCTACGGAGGAATGAACCCCGCCGAGAACCCGTTCTTGCGGGTACAGCCCGGCACATACGACATCGCCGTACCGTAGCCTGTATCAAAAGGGAACCCCTTCACCCTGAACAGCGTTGCGCCCGGCGCCTAAAGCGCTGCCGGGTATCCGTAACTACCATGCAGCCACTCGCAGTCTCTCCCCCAGCGGGGGCTGACAGGGGTATGCATTTGACAATCGACCCACTCTCCAATGATGAGAAAGCAACCCCGTCACTGTCATTCTGAGCGAAGCGCAGCGGAGTCGAAGAATCTAGAGTGTCCGTCCGAAGGTAAAGTCGACCTGGAGAGTTCTTACGCTGTTTTCCACTATTGGTCATGATATCGACGAGGCACTGGCTGACCGGTCTTGTGGTGATGGACTTTAGATTCCTCGCAGCGCTCGGAATGACAGAAAGCTGGGAGCCGGATCATAGCTGGAATTTCGTTTTGCCTACCCCTGTCAGCCCAGCGGGGGAGAGATACAGAGAGGGGGCATACTCGAATTTGACGAAGGAGAACAGACGTACTACATTAGACACACAACGCCTATCCGAAATATCCCACTTAGG
This sequence comes from Dehalococcoidia bacterium, assembly GCA_965247555.1. GTDB lineage: Bacteria > Chloroflexota > Dehalococcoidia > Lucifugimonadales > VXLM01 > VXLM01. The sequence goes on from CBDFHR010000009.1 coordinate 2,917,642, forward strand.
AGAGCGAATCACCCGTTCCCAAGAAGGAATCGTCAGAAGATTTCAGGAAATGTCAGGTTAAAACAGACCCCCCGCTTACTCCGCGCCCTCTGCGGTGAATCCCAGGCCTTACGCAATACTCACTACTTTCTACTCCCCAAGCGGGAATAGCAGGGAACGTCGACACAGCCTAGAAGCCGACCTTCGCCAGATAGATACTCGTGCCACCCTCGTGCGACGAGTAGTAGCTCATCCACAGAATGTCGTCGTGCCAGACCATACCCGCGTAGCTGGTGTCCCCGGCGCTTGGGAGCGTGAGCGCCGGTTCGTACGATGAGGTAGTCATGCGGGCCAAGACCGTGCGTGCTCCGTTGTCAGTGAAAAGCCTGCCGCTCCCCCAGAGACTGCCGTCCGGCAGCCGGATGAAGTTCGGCCCACCGATGCGCTCCAGAGTCTCGCAAAACGACCATTCTCGATAGGGCGGCTTGCTCGTACCGATGTAGCGGGGACGGATGAGCGCAACCATCTCGCCGTCCGGTTGGAACCCAAGCGTCGTCTCGCTCACGCCGGGCAGCTTGAACTCCGTGATCCAGACCCAGTCGATTCCGTCCGCGCTGCTGTACAGGAACCCCCGCCTAGGCCCCTTCCCCTCACCGAGCTTTGAGAGCGAGTATGCCCGGTCGCCGTGCCACGTTGCCCGCCAGAGCCAGTGGTCTTCCGTCAGCACCTTCCGGGGGTCCGACCAGGTGGCGCCATCCTCCGAGAACGAGACTCGGGGCGCACGTGTCAGATACTCGCCTTCGTCATCGTAGACGCAGCCGCCCATCAGGAGCATCAGCCGCCCGGCCGGCGTCACCGAGAGCTTGGGATCGCGCAGGTCGATGCCCCGTTCCTCCACCGTTGCCGCCGGCTCCCACATCGCTCCGGTCTCCGACGCCAACACGCGGACAATTCCGCCGGGCGCGTCGTGGGCCTGCGCCTCGCGAAACACACACCACCACCGGTCGCGAAAGCGGATCAGATCGGTGAAGGCATTGTGCGGGGCATGGCTCCAGATCTTCTCCACAGAGATGAGTTGCGGCACAGCCGGACCTCGTCGATAGGGTTCGCACATGTTTGCACAGGCCGATGCGGAAGTCGAACCGCGTCGTCAACTCGCCGCCAGTCTGGTATCGTTGTCTGCGAGTTTTTCGACAACCCTACTATGAAGCTATACATCTGCGTCGACAGCGAGGGACAGGGGGCGATCACCCGCGAGAAGGACCCCGTCTCGGTCTACGGCCCTTGGCAGGCCGAGTACAACCGCCGCCGCGCCACCGATGAGACGATCGCGTGTGTCGAGGCGGCCCGCGACGCGGGTGCGGACGAGATAATCGTCCACGACTGTGGCTTCATACGCGGCGTCACCCCCGGTGGCCTCACGCTCCACTACGACCAACTGCCGCGCGGTATCAAGATCGTCATGGGCGGTGCCAGTCTCCTTAGCGTGATCGATGAGACGTTCGACGGCATCATACTCCTCGGTCACCACGCGATGGCGGGCACACCGAACGGCGTCATGGCCCACACCTTCAGCTCCGCGGAGATCGCGGATATGCGCCTCAACGAACGCAGCATCGGTGAGATCGCCATGGAGGCCCTTCAGTTCGGAAGCGTAGGCGTTCCGGTCATCATGGTGTCGGGCGACGACAAGGCGTGCAGCGAGGCGAAAGAGTGGCTCGGCGGCATCGAGACGGCCCCCGTCAAGCACGGCCTCGGCACGCATCAGGCCCTATCACTGCATCCAAAGGACGCGGACGACCTCATCCGCGACAAGACCGTCGCCGCTATTGAGAGACTGGGGGAGTTCAGCCCCTTCACAATACCTCCTCCCTACGCCCTCGAAGTCGAGTGCTTCACTGAGGAGATCGCCGACCACCGCGCGACGCTCCCCTTAACGGAGCGCGTCGATTCCCGGACGGTCGTCCTCAAGACCGACAACGTGCTCGACTTCACGCACCAGATGACGGCGGCGGGCACGTGGAGCAATCTCGGAGCCCCACCGCAGTCGTGAGACGACCACTCGGCATGGGGAACCGTACAAGCTGGCATCAATGACAAACGACAACTTCATGGGCTATAGGCTCGGCGCGGACATCGGCGGGACGTTCACCGATCTCGTCATCGCCGCTCCCGACGGCGGCTACTGGACCAAGAAGCTCTCTTCCACCCAAGACGACCTGTCGCGCGGCATCATCGAAGGTATGGGACAGCTGCTGTCCGAGCAGGATGTTGCCGTCGAGTCTATCGAAGAAATTGTCCACGGGACGACGGTCGCCACGAATGCCATACTCCAGGATAAGGGCGCGAAGACGGCCCTGATAACAACCGAGGGATTCCGCGATGTCCTCGAGCTGCGGCGGATGCGCGTGCCTTCCCTGTACAGCCTGCTCTACGCTCCCCCGAAACCCCTGGTCGACCGCCACCTGCGGCTGGAGGTGGCGGAGCGTGTCGGCGCGGACGGAGAAGTCCTGATTCCGCTCGACATGGACTCCCTCCACGAGGCGATCAGCGTCATCCGTGAGGAAGGGGCAGAGGCCGTGGCGGTTTGCTTCCTTCATTCGTACCGCTACCCCGGCCACGAACGGGCGGTTGGCGAGGATCTGCGTCGTATGCTGCCGGGAGTCTTCGTCTCCCTGTCCGTGGACGTGCTCCCAGAAATTCGCGAGTACGAGCGTACCAGCACCACCGTAGTAAACGCCTGCCTGGGCCCAATCGTCAAGTCGTACACCGATTCGCTCGTGCGGCGAGTCAAGGACGCGAGCTCGGACGCTCCCGTGCGGATCATGCAGTCGAACGGCGGCATCATGTCGGCCCGGCGCGCCGCGCAGACTCCCGTCCAGATGCTGGAGTCCGGTCCGGCCGCGGGCGTCATCGCGGCGGACAATCTCGGCAAGCGTCTCGGCCTCGAAAACATCATCACCTTCGACATGGGAGGCACCACGGCCAAGGCCGCCCTCATCGAGAACGGCTCACCCAGCTACACGACCGACTACGAGATCGGCGCGGGCATCTCCCTGTCCAGCAAGCTCGTGACCGGCGGGGGTCACGCGGTGAAGGTTCCGGTAATCGACCTCGCGGAGGTCGGCGCTGGTGGCGGAAGCATCGTTCGGGTTGACCCCGGCGGCGCGCTCAAGGTCGGCCCGAACAGCGCCGGGTCGTATCCCGGCCCCGCATGCTACGACACTGGAGGCGACGATCCCACCGTCACCGACGCGAACCTCGTTCTCGGCTACATCAACCCCTCGTACCTGGCGGGCGGCGAAGTCAAGCTGACCCCGTCCCTGGCCGAATCGAGTATGCAGTCCGCCGTTGCCGTACCGCTCGGCCTGTCTCTGCTGGACGCGGCGCAAGGCGTTCACGCCGTCGCCAACGTCAACATGATCCGTGCGATCCGAGCCGTCTCAACGTACCGTGGCCGCGACCCCAGGGACTTCGCTCTCTTGGCATTTGGCGGCAGCGGCCCCATCCACGCCGCCGACATGGCCCGCTCGCTCGGCATCGGGACGGTTGTCGTCCCGCCGTCGCCGGGGCTGTTCTCCGCCATCGGCCTCCTCCAGGCCCGACCGGAGCGCCACTTCGTCCGCACATACTTCACCAACGTGGCGGACGCCGACTTCGAGGGGATCAACCGCGTGTTCCAGGAGTTCGTAGACCGTTCGACCGCCTCAATGGGAGAGGAGGGCTACGATATCGCCGACATCGAATGGCAGAGGGCCGTCGACTTCCGCTACACCGGCCAGGCCCACGAGCTGACCATCCCCATGTCAGATCAATCGCTCGACGATGTAGTGCTCAGCGGTCTCGTCTCCTCGTTCCACCGGGAGCACGACCGAACCTACGGCCATAAGGCCGAGGACGAGCCGACCGAGATCGTGAATCTTCGGCTTACGGCCACATGTCGACTGCACGGCTCGGTGCCTACTCACTCCGCGCACGACCACGGGGCCGTCGACGCTCACCGGCGCAACGTCTACTTCGGACCCGGTGTCGGAACGCTGGAAACGGAGGTCATCGACCGTCCGGCCTTGTCGACATCCACGACGGCAGGGCCTCTCATCGTCGAGGAGTACGACGCCACCACCGTCGTTCCGCCCGGCTGCTCCGCCCGCCTGGACGAGTTGAACAACATCGTCATCGACGTGGGGCCGGTCTAGCCGACATGGAGCTCGACCTGATCATACGGGGCGGAACGGTTGTTGACGGGTCAGGCAGTCCTCGCCGCACGGCAGACGTTGGGATCGCGGGCGACAGCATAGAGGTTATCGATTCCCTCAATGAGGCCCAGAGCAGGGACGTGATCTACGCCGAGGGGCTTGTCGTCGCGCCGGGCTTCGTCGATATCCACAGCCACTCCGACTTTACCCTTCTGGTCGATCCTCGCGCCCAAAGCTCGGTCTACCAGGGCGTAACCACGGAGTTGGTAGGCAACTGCGGTCACGGCTGCGCTCCGATTACCGACCCCCACCTGTTCACCGGCAACATCTACGGATACGACCCCGGTACCGAGATGACGTGGCGAACGTTCTCCGAATACCTCGAAGCGCTCGACTCAGCGCGCCCCGCGATCAACGTGGCCTCACTCGTCCCCAACGGCAATCTGCGCATAGCGGTAATGGGCTTCGACGAGCGTCCCGCCTCTCCCGACGAGATCGAGCAGATGACCAACCTGCTGGAGGAGGGACTCGAAGCCGGAGCGTTTGGGTACTCGACCGGTCTGGAGTCCTCGTGGGAGCGGATGGCCTCCCATCGGGAGACCGTCGATCTGTGCGGCGTCGCGGCCCGATACGAAGCGATGTACGCCTGCCACACACGCAGCAAGGAGGTCGAGGCCGTCGAGGCGGTTGAGGAGACTGTACAGGTCGCGAGAGATTCGGGAGTGCGCTGCCAGGTGTCCCACATCATTCCTCGTCGCGGAGGGCCAGCCGATGCCCGAGTGCAAGCTATAGCCGTGCTCGAGGAAGGGTATGAAGAAGGACTCGACGTGGCATTCGACGCGCACACGCGACTGCACGGCATCACCAACCTCAGCGCCGCGCTGCCGTCGCCATTCTTGGAGAAGAGCACTGCCGACCGACATGCACTGTTTGCCGACGACTCGTTCCGCAGGCACGTCCGGGAGTATCCCAGCCTCATTTCGAGCTTCGCGCTCGGCGGATGGGAGAACGTCTACCTGTTCCGCTCCGCCACGAGTCCCGAAGCCGTGGGCAAGAGCATCGCGGATCTCACAGGTGAAGAAGGGGACGGTTGGGACACCGTCATGGACATCCTCTCCCGCGAAGTCGAGCAGATCGAGTACCCGATGGTCCTCTGCCACTCCTACACCGAGGAAGAGCTTCGCGACACCTTCCTCCATCCGCTGTGCACTATAGGCTCGGACGCCACGGCCCTCGGCGTGGACGGGCCGCTGGCCGGCACCGACTTCCTCGGCGCGTACACGTGGGCCTCGTGGTTCTTCCGCCGCTTCGTGAGAGAGACCAAGCAGTTCGAACTGGAACAGGCCGTCGAGAAGCTCACCGCAAGACCCGCTGAACGGATGGGCCTTGCCGACCGGGGACGGCTGGCCGAGGGCATGAAGGCCGATATTGCCATATTCGACCCGGTTGAGTTCCGGGAGACCGGCACCCTTGATTCGCCGAGCCAACTGGCGGCCGGGATGGAGCACGTCATCGTCAACGGCCAACCTGTCTTGCGGGACGGGAAGATGACCGGCTTCCGCTCCGGTCGGGTATTGAGGAATGGACGGAGGTAAAGGGAACCACACCATGTTGCCGAGAGACATAGAACCCGTCACTTTTGAAGTCATCCGAAACGCCCTCGACACCCTTGCGGACGAGATGGCCCTTACGATCCTTCGCACCGCCTACTCAGGCATCGTGAAGGACGCCATGGACTTTTCCACCGGGTTCGCCGACCGCAACGGCGAGACGGTCGCCATGGGCCTGACCATCGCCTTTCACGTCGGGTCCTTCCCCAGTGCCGTCCGCTCGATTCTGCGCAAGTTCGACGGGCGAATCTACCCCGGCGACGTGTACATCATGAACGACCCGTACACTTCGGGCGGCATCCATCTGCCCGACGTGTACGTCATCAAGCCGGTCTTTGCCGAGGACGAGTTGCAGGGGTTCTCCTGCACGGTCGCCCACCAGACCGACATCGGCGGCATCGTGCCCGGCAGCAACTCCACCAACTCCCACGAGATATACCAGGAGGGCCTGCGGATTCCGACCACCAAGCTCTATGAGCGGGGCATCCCCAACGAGACGATGTTCGACCTGCTCGCGACGAACGTCCGCGTTCCCGACAAGGTGCTTGGCGACATTCGCGCCGAGATCGCCGCGGCAACGCTTGGCGAGCGGCAGTTCCTCGATCTCGTAGGACGCTACGGCGCGTCGGGGGTGAGCCGGTACATGGATGCCCTGCTCGAGTACTCCGAGCGGCGTGTTCGGCAAGAAATCACCGAACTCCCGGACGGCGTCTACGACTTCACGCACTACATAGACGGCGACAACATCGAGACCGGCGACGTCGTCATAAACCTCAGTATGGTCATTGAGGGTGACGGCATCGCCGTCGACTTTACCGGCTCGTCGCCGCAGGTCAAGGCGGGCATCAACTCGCCGTTCCCATTCACGAAGTCTTCGGTCTGGGGCGGGATACGCCAGATCATGGACCCCGAGATTCCGAACTCGTCCGGTTCTCACCATCCCATCAAGGTGACCTCCCCTGAGGCCACGGTCGTAAACCCCGTGCTGCCCGCTCCCTGCGGGGCGCGCGGCATCGTCGGCTACCGCATCATGGAGGCCGTGTGGGGAGCGCTGTCCAAGGCCGTCCCCGATCGAGTGCCGGCAGACGGCGAGGGAGGAAACACGATCATCAGCATCGGCGGGTACGACTCCCAACGCAGGCCATTCGCGTTCGTCGATCTGTTCGCCGGAAGTCGCGGGGGCAGACCCAACGGCGACGGACCGTTCGGAACGCCTCACCCCGGCGGCAACAGCGCGAACACGCCCGTCGAGATCGCGGAGGTGGAGACGCCGGTGCGTATCGAACGGTACGGCGCCGTGCCCGACACTGCCGGTCCTGGCAAGTACCGGGGCGCGCCCTCCATCGTGCGGGACGTTCGCCTGCTGGAAGACGAGGCAGTCCTCCAGCTTCGCTCGGACAAGCGACGGAACCGGGCATTCGGACTGCACGGCGGCAAGCACGGATCGTCCTCGTGGAACATCGTAAACCCGAATGAGGAGGACGAACACACCATCACGCCCATGGGAGTTGGCAGGATGAAGCGAGGGGACATCATCCACCACATCATGGCGAGCGGCGGCGGCTGGGGCGATCCTCTTGAGCGAGACCCGGAACTGGTGCTCCAGGACGTGAGGAACGGCATCTACACCGTCGACTACGTCCGCCGCGAGTTCGGCGTCGTCATCGACCCCGAAACGCTCGACATCGACCGCGATGCCACAGCATCGTCTCGCGCCGGTATGAGCTAGACGGCGCCCGCTACCTATGTGACCAATTCGCATAGTTGTGTAAACTTCCACCAACATCCCGTTAGTAGATCATATGTCCTGTCTGATTTGCAAGTGCGTTTCCGCTTGCCATGTCGTATGACTACAGTCATACTGCACACGGCCAAATCGGCCGTGCACACACGAAACGCTCATGAGGTGGCAACATGACCCCGACCAAGGAACAACTCGCCTTCTTCGACACGTTCGGATTCATCAAGTTTCCCGGCGCGTTCAAGGACGATGCCGACCGGATCATCGAGGCATTCGAGGAGATATGGATCTCCCACGGCGGGGGCCACAACGAGGAGACCCATGACTACAAGCGGCGCTCGGCCATCGTCCCCTTCATCGACCAGAGCGAGTACCTGAGCAGCCTGATCGATCATCCGCTGATCGACGGGTTCGCGTCGGCGGTCCTGGGACCCGACTACAGCTACACGGCCAGCGACGGCAACTTCTACGTGGGTGATACCAACTGGCACTCGGACAACTTCGCCCAGCGGTATACGAACATCAAGGCGGCCTTCTACCTCGATGCGGTGACCAAGGACACCGGGTGCCTGAGGGTGATCCCCGGCTCCCACCGTCGGGGTGACCGTTTCGCCGATCGCGTGAATGAGGTCGTTCCGCGCTCCGCCGTCGACTACACCGAAGAGCGATGGGGCCTGCACGGGAGCGAGGTCCCGGCGTATCCCATCGAGTCCGTCCCCGGCGACATGCTCATCTTCAACCAGGCCATCAAGCACGGCTCATGGGGCGGGAGCGACCGCCGCCGGATGTTCACCATCAACTTCTCGGAGCGGTACCGGGACGAAGACATTGGCCAGCTCCGCGACGATTTAGCGGGCCTCGCCAGCTTCTGGTCCGAGAGCGCATACGGCGAGAAGATGGTCGAGACCGCGAGTCCACAGCGCATGGTCCATCTCGAACAGCGCATTGCGAATGCCGACCACCTCCCTGACCTTGTCGCCAAGGCCAGGGAAGAGATGCTCGAACCGTCGAGAGGCGGCGGCCAGTTCGATGTGACCGCAAAGACGATGTAGGTTTCGGGAAACTCTGCTTTCTCTGTCTCTCCCCCGTCGGCTGCCGACGGGGGAGAGAATCACTACGTCAGCGCTATTCGGTCGGCCAGCCGTCGGGAATCTCGTTGCCTGCGAGAGCGGCCGAGATGGCAGTCGCAGCCTCTGAGGTAACCCAGCCGGACCATACGTCCGTGTTGCCGCTAAGCCACCACAGCGCAGCGTCGTTGGCGGTGGCTTCTTCATTTTCGCTCATCCACTTGGCCACGTGCTTGTACTTGTCGATGTCGAATGCCCAGTTGCGGAGCATCTCAACTACGTCCGGTGCACGTGTCAACAGCGCGGGCTGTACGGCAATCAGAATTGTGGCATCTTCGTAGGCGCAAGCCTTCGTGGTGAACCAGCATTCGTCACTGTAAGCGGGTTCTTCAAGCCTGACTAGGTCGTGAAGCAGAGGTGGGTCGTTAGTGCCCCATTGATAGCCGAGCCACGGCTCACTTCTTTCTAAAGCGCCGAAGAGATCGGCGTTCCCTGCCGCCCCGTCCCCCGGGTTGACGACGTGGACGTGGTCCGCCAGTCCGTACCCCTCGATCTGCTTGGCGTTGACGTCTTCACATGCCCAGCCGATGACGCAGGACACCAGACGCGCCTTTCCGCCGCTCTCAGCGGTGGCGAACAGAGCCTTGTACTTGTCGTCCTTCAGGTCGTCCACGCTGTCGAGATCGGGATGCTGCTCCTGGAGATAGGCTGGGATCACGAATGCAGACTGCCAGTCTTTGCCGAGACTTTCGCCAATCGAGACGACCTCGCCGGCGGTCTGGGCTTCCATCCAGGCTTCGTCCTGGTTAGGCAGCCAGATCTCCATCGTTACGTGGCTGTCGCCTCGACGCAGGCCCTGGAACAGGGGCAGCGTGGCGCCGAACACCACGTCGGTGGGATAGCCATATCCCTTATCAACGATGTACTGGGCGATGCGATCTTGGACCTGGGCGCTCGTCCAGTTCAGGTCTGAGAAGACTATCTCCCCCTTGGGACCGGGAGTCGGGGTCACCTCGACTACCTTCTCAACGATTTGGGGTTCAGCCGGTACGGCTGTGACCTCAACTATCTTCTCGACGACTTCAGGTTCGGAAGAACACGCGATCGGCGCGAACGCAATGGTCGCGAGCAACGCTCCAATTAGGGCTAGTATCTTGAGGTTCATTATTCTGTTCCTTTCGCTGATGGTTCTTGTTCGCCGGTTCTGTTAGTACGTACGATCCGCGTGACTAGTTCCGGGATCGATTGATAAGCGCTCCGACGCTACGGGCAATCCTCTCATGATCATGTCGCCGACTGCAAACGGCGGTCGATGACTACGGCAAGACACACGATGGACAGGTAGGCGACCGCGCCGATTCCAGGCCTGCTTTTCTTTGAGGCGCGTAGCATGTAGTTTCCGAGTCAGGGAGCGGCTACCAAGGGGGTAATCGTAATGATTGCCTATGCTCTATTATTTTGAGATTCATCCCGCGTTCTCCTTTCGTTGTTCTGTTCTCCGGTCCAGTAAGGCCGAGCCATGCGATCCGTGAGGCAACTTGCGGATTAGGATTAATCGAGGAGCTATCCGACGCTGCGGGCATCCTCTTGTGAACGTGCTACCGACTGCGTGAGGCGGTCGATGATGATGGCAAGGAAGACAATAGATATGCCGGCGAGCGCGCCGTTGCCGGGTTGATTCTTCTGCAAGGCGCGGAGCACGTTGTCGCCGAGTCCGCCGGCGGCCACCATGCTGGCGATAGTGACCATCGCTAGGGCCATCATCGTGGTCTGATTAATACCGGCCATGATCGTGGGCAGCGCCATGGGTATTTGGACCTTGGTGAGCAGTTGAAGTGGGGAGGTACCGAACGAGCGGGCAGCCTCGACCACCTCAGTGGATACTTGCCTAATGCCAAGGTTGGTCAGCCGAATCACGGGGGGTACGGCGTAGATGATTGTAGCGAATACTCCCGCCGGAGCTCCCAGCCCGAAGAACAGGACGCCCGGAAGCAGGTAGACGAAGCTGGGCATGGTCTGCATGGCGTCGAGGATCGGACGTATGATGTTGTCAACGAGTCGATTGCGCGAGGCGATCACCCCAATTGGCAGTCCAATTGCCACGGATATGACGACGGCAACGACCATGAGAGCGATTGTATCGATGGTGTTTTCCCACAGGCCCATGAATCCGAAGTACAGCATCGCGCCGGTGGTAAAGGCCATCAACAGCCAACGCCCTACGGCGTACGAGATCAAGGCGAGTCCGACGATGATAACGGGCCACGGAACCCATTTAAGCACATCTTCGATAGAGATGAGTGAGTAGGAAACGGCGTCGCTGATTCCTCCAAACATCCAGTCGGCCTCGCGGGTAAGCCAGTTCACTCTGTCGTCGATCCAAGCTCCCGTGACCTGTCGGACGGATTTCGTGAGCGTAACGGAGCCACCGCTGTCGGTCGGAACTTCAGACGTGGACACCGTGGTGGGAAATCCCATCTCGGGGCCCCAGACCAAGAGGCATACCGCTAGTAAGACGACAGTGACCGCCAAGCCCATAGCCCAGCGATGGAGGGGCGGCAAGGCGGCTAGCCTGACGCGCAGGGTTGAGGCTGCCTCGTCGGATCGAACGTCCTGAACTTGGGCCATGTTTAGCCTCCTAACCGCTGTTGGACATGCCTGTAAGCAGAGCGCCTCTGCGAATCTCCCCAAGCAGGCTGCCGTTGTCGGAAACTACTGCAACCGGGTGTCGGGACTTGGCCGCTATCGGGATAATCTCTTCGATGTAGGTCTCGGGGCTTGTGGTCAGCGCCGGGGTGACCTCCGTTCCTTCCAGGGACTTCGTCCGCTGGGACGCGAGGTCTTTCGCCTGTTCCTCGGTCAGAATACCCCGGAGCGTGAAATCGCGCGCTATCAGGAACATTGCGTCGCGGCCGTGGTTTTCCATTGTACGCAGCGCCGCGCGAGGGCCCTGCCAATCGTACACCACCGCGTCGGGTTCTCGCATGATGGCCTTCGCCTGAATGACCTTTGCCCTGGAGACGTCGCGCACGAACTCGGTCACGTATTCATCGGTCGGCAGGGTGACGATTTCCTCGGGAGACCCCTCCTGAATTATCTCACCGTCGCGCATGATGGCGATGCGGTCACCCAGCTTGAGGGCCTCGTTGAGGTCGTGCGTGATGAACACGATGGTCTTGCGAAGCTCCGACTGGATGGCGACGAGTTCGTCCTGCATCTCCCTTCGTATGAGGGGGTCGAGGCCGCTGAAAGGCTCGTCCATTAGCAGCACGTCGGGGTTTACCGCCAAGGCCCTGGCGAGTCCGACCCGCTGCTGCATCCCGCCGCTCATCTCTCTTGGATAGTAGTCTTCCCAGCCCTTGAGGCCGACGGTCTCGATGGTCTCCGACGCCGCCCTTTGCCTTTCCTCCTTTTCCATGCCCCGTATTTCCAGACCGTATGCCACGTTGTCCAGCACGCGGCGGTGAGGCAGAAGGGCGTAGTGTTGGAAGACCATGGCGACCTTGCTGCGACGGAACTGCATGAGCTGCTCGGGAGAGTAGGCCAGAATGTCGTCGCCGTCGAAGCGTATTTGTCCCTTGGTGGCCTCGATGAGCCTGATGAGGCAGCGGGCGAGGGTCGACTTGCCGCTGCCGGAGAGGCCCATGACGACGAAGATCTGTCCAGGGTCCACGGTGAAGGAGACGTCCCGCAGGGCGATCACGAGACCCAGTTCCTCTTGAATCTCGGCGCGACTCTTTGGCGCGTACTCCGATTGGAGGGCGCGCTCCGGGCTATTGCCGAAGACCTTCCAGACGCCGTTGACCTCTATTTGGTGTTCCGGCTCGCTCATGCGGTGAGTATCCCCCGGTTAAGGTAGCCTATCACATATCGGCGGCGGGGTTTGCAGTGATTTTGGGCGTGTTGAATCGGCCGGACGGGTTGGAAGTTCCGGTCGGAAGGGTTCCGGGTGCTAGGTTCCGGGTGTTGGGTGCTGGGTGCTCTCTGGATTCCGGCCTCCGCCGGAATGACGAGGGGCGTGGCCCGTTGACAGCGCGGTTGGTCTACCGCAGAACCGCTCTTCGACAAGCTTTCAAGTAACTGCGGGGACCCCCTCTCTGTATCTCTCCCCCGGCGGGGGAAGAGATTGTGGGTTCCGTGATGGACGGGTGTGAATCCAGGGGGCAGGTTTGAAACCTGCCCCTACCAATGCCAGGTTGGTGGGGGTTAGTTGGGAGCGCGGGCGCGGTGGGATTTTTGGCGTTTGGTCTCGCGCTGAAGTTGGCGACGCTGTCGCCGGTTTAGGTTCCGGGTTCTAGGCGCTGGTTGTTGGGGTATGGTGGCCGCATGGTCACCGTGGGTCTCTTCGCCGGCTGGGGAGAGTACAGGGGAGGGTTTGAAACCTGCCCCTAGCGGTGCTTGGTAAAAGGGGGAGCGATCAAGGTCGTTGTCCTCAAGGGGGCCGTGATCGTCGGGTGGGGGGGAGGAGCCCCCTCTCTGTATCTCTCCCCCGGCGGGGGAGAGATTGGAATGGGAAGTATCTTCTCCGGTGGGGGAGAGATTGGAATGGGAAGTATCTTCTCCGGTGGGGGAGAGATTGGAATGGGAAGTATCTTCTCCGGTGGGGGAGAGATTGGAATGGGAAGTATCTTCTCCGGTGGGGGAGAGATTGGAATGGGAAGTATCTTCTCCGGTGGGGGAGAGATCGGAATGGGAAGTATCTTCTCCGGCGGGGGAGAGATTGGAATGGGAAGTATCTTCTCCGGTGGGGGAGAGATTGGAATGGGAAGTATCTTCTCCGGCGGGGGAGAGATTGGAATGGGAAGTATCTTCTCCGGTGGGGGAGAGATCGGAATGGGAAGTATCTTCTCCGGCGGGGGAGAGATCGGAGCCGTCGGGTTGGGGCGTGGGGTCTCGCTGGTCGACTCCGGTGAGTCTTTGCAGGTCTTCGAGTTCACGACGGGGGTCAGCGAGGGACTCCGAATGATTGTCGGGTACGGTCGGATTCGTGTGTCGGTCGTGATCGCAGTGGTTGTTGTCACGCGGGGCGCTGCTGCGACGGGCGGGGCCGTACTTTTCGGGCATCTGGCCGCGAATGAGCGTGGTCAGGAACGTTGGAGGGGAGTCGGGCTGTCGAGCGCGCTCCAGGAGCAAGACTTCGAGCACGTCGGTGTACCGGAGGATGGCAATTTCGAGTCTTGCCTTGAAGCCGAGGGTGTGTCGGTCTGCCAATGCAGGGCTGTGGTGATGGTTACACCGGCTTCATCGGCAGCGAAGCTTATGACGTGGGTCCGAGCGTATTGATTGAGATATACAGACTGCCGTATCCAGGTGTCGCAATCTTCGGGAGTGAAGTCTATGAACCGGACGCCGAGGTCGCGTTCGAGTTCGGCGGCCTCGTGGTCGGAGCGGATTCCGAGTTCTTGGAGGAGGGAGTTCACGGGTTCTGGGATCTAGGTGCTGGGTAATGGGTAGAGAGTATTGTATTGGGCTAGATTAGCGCATATGTTCTTTGTTGTCAAGTCGAGAAAGTAGAGGGTAACTGTTCAGTCTCCGTGAGTTGAATTGCGAAAGGCCCCCTCTCTGTTGTCTCTCCCCCGTAGGGGGGGGGAGAGATTGTAGATTCTTCGTCGCTGCGCTTCTCAGAATGACAGCAGGAGGACAATTCCTGCATATCTCACCGACTCTGAACAGTTACAGTAGAGGGTATTGCGTAGAGGGCAGGGGGTGGAAATTCACTGCGGAGCGCGCGGAGATCGAGGAGTAGAGTTTGTGTATTCCTGTTCTCGTGCCGGGGCACGAGGACGCGCTTTTGCAGAAGTGACCCGTTTATGCACCAAGGGGAATGAGATTGGGCACGAGGGGGGAGGGACGACCACATGGGTCGCCCATATGTGAGGATGTCGGGCTATCTAGGTATTGTTGACATTTCCCGTCATTAGCGCGAAAGGAGACCAATGCATAACTCATCAAACAAGCCAACAAAGAGAACCGGAAGCAACGCCAACCAACCCACGACCCCACCCTACCGGATTCCGGCTTCCGCCGGTATGACGGTTGTGCAAAGGTAACTGTTCAGTCTCCGTGAGTTGAATTGCGAAGACCCCCCTCTCTGTGTCTCTCCCCCGTCGGGGGAGAGATTGTAGATTCTGCGTAGCTTCGCTCCTCAGAATGACAGTAGGAGGACAATTCCTGAATATCTCACCGACTCTGAACAGTTACGTGCAAAGGTCTCCGAAAGCGGGAAGCTACTCCCTCTGGAGAGCATCTGCGGTTCTCAATCCGGATTCCCGCTTTCGGGGAGTGACTCCTTGAGCCGGGATAACCCAGATTAATTTGAGAATGTCAACACAATCTACCGGCGCCACTCGGAGATGTTCCATAGCTCGCTGTCCCAGCCGTTGATGCGGACGCCTTGCAGGGTGTTGAGGTGGGCGGAGACGAAGCCTCGGTTGATGAGGGGGACGTCATAGTAGTTCTGCACGTGAAGGTCGTTCAGTCGCTTTATTAGCTCCGCCCGATCAGGGCCGATTCGTGCCTGTTCCAGCTGGGCATAGAGTCCGTCGTAGTCGGGGTCGCAGGAACGGGCGACGTTTGCGAGGGCCCAGTTGTCGTCGCGGGTCGGGATGTGCTTGCAGAGCAGATCGGACAGGGCCTGCTGAGGGTCTATTCCTGTACCGGAAGCGTACATCTGCACGTCGGCGAAGAACCGGCGGTATGACGCGTTCTTGTCTTCCACGGGGTCGCCGCCGAAGAAGACGCTTGCATCGTGGTCTATCAGCCTTGCCTTGATGCCTATCTCCCGCCACCAGTCGCGAATGAGGGCCTGGGTTTCCTGCCGAATGGAGTTTGTGGAGGTCTGGTAGGTTATCCTCAAGGGGACTCCGTTGTATTCGCGGATGCCGTCGCCATCGGTGTCGAGTACGCTGTTTTCGTCCAGCAGGCGCTTGGCCCCCTCGATGTCTTGGGGCAGGCACGCATCGTTGGCGTTCGAGACATAGGTCTGTGGGCCGGTGATCAGGTTGCAGGTGGCCTCTCCGGCGAAGCCGTAGAGTTCCTTCGCTAGGTGGTCGCGGTCTATGGCCATGGACATGGCCTGGCGGATTGGCTTGAAGGTCAGGAAGGGGTGAGGGTTCCGACCGTCGAGGTACTCGGAGCGATTGTCGCCCAGATCACGGTCGGGGTTTGTCTGGTTGAGGACGATACGTTCCACCAGGCTGGTGAAGGCGACGACCACCGTGCCCAGTCCGGCCTCTTGCATCCGGGTGAGCGTCTCCGGCTCGACCTGTACGTTCCAGGCGTAGTCGACGTCGCCCGTTTCCAGGACGGATCGAGCCGCTGCCGTCGCGTTGCCGCCGCTTTTCAGGATTACGTGGTCGAAGTAGGGCGTGGCGCCGTGATAGTGGGGGTTACGTTCGTAGGCGATGCGGTCGTTCGGTTGGAAGTTGGTGATGCGGTAGGGGCCGGTGCCGAGCGGGGCGTAGTTTTGCTCAAGGCAGGTCGAGGCGGCCGCGCCGATGCAGTCGGCGAACTGTACCGAACTGATGATGGGAGTCCCACTGCCTACAAATGCCTGGTACGGGTAAGGAGTTGGCGCTACGAATTTGATCTGGACGGTGAGATCGTCGAGGGCCTGCACGGAAGCTATCCCGTCGAACGAGCTCTCGCTCGTGCATCCGGTCTCTTCGTGGTCGCAATAGAGCCAGGTGAAGGCAACGTCCTCCGCGGTCACGTCGGTGCCGTCGGACCACTTCAGGCCCTCTTTGAGCTTCCAGGTGATGGACATCAGGTCCCGGGAGACGCCGCCGTTTTCAATGGTGGGGATTTCGGCGGCAAGGGCCGGCACGATGTTGCCTTCGGGGTCGTATTTGGCGAGGGGTTCGAGGGTGACTGCGGCGGCGTCCGTGTCTTTATTGCCACCCGATAGGTATGGGCTGGGCACCGAGGGCGCCTGCCAGTAGTGAATAGTGAGGACATTTACTTCGGTCGGGGTCGGTTCCTCGTCGGAGCCGCCGCAGGCGGTCAAGAGGAGGACGAACAGCAGGACGAGGGCGAGTCGTAGAGAATTTGACATGCCGAGGCTCCGGGAGATTCTTCATGCATTGTGGTCTGCCTAAGTTTACCCGAATCCGCTCACCTCGCAATAGAAGGATTGTGGGAGCAGCAGGGGATTTGGCGGACGAGTGGTCACTAGGCAAAGACGGGCGCTATCTGATCGTTGCTCAGTTATACGGATCGTGTAGTGGAACACTTCGTTGAGGAACTCTACCCAGCCTTCCCCTTCGTAGGCAAGGTCGTCTAGCAAGAAGACCTTTCCCACGCCCATGCCCTTGAGACGCGAATCCATTTCATGGGTAATGACACCGGCGATCAGGATGTTCACGCAGTTGGGAGGTGTCGCTTCAAAGCTCTTCTGCATGGCCCCAAGTCTTTCGAGCGCTCCGGCGGGGTCCTTGCCTCCTTTGATTTCGATGGTAGCAACGGTGCGCTCAATGCCGGTTTCGCTGCGCCGGAAGAGGATATCCGGTTCGGACCCGTAGCGCATCAAGTATCCACGTGGAAGCGTAAACTCCGTCGAGTCGGTACTTCGGTTGACGATCAGCTCTTGACTCTCCAGCCAGTTCACGATGCGTGTCTTTATGAGTTCCTCCGCGTCCCGACCGATGATATTTCGGAAAGTACCGTCCAATCCTATGCCCATGGTCGCGATGATATTGCGGTATCCGTTTTCTAGGGTCCAATGCGTTGCGCCCTCGATGATCGAAGAGATGACGGCGTTGTACAGTCGAGCGACCTTTTGGCTTTGTGGTTCCCCGATAGGTGTCTTGCGGGCACCCGACTCCCAAGAAGTCACGGACACGGCGATGTCCGATACCCGCTTCTGTGGCAAGAGCGCTATTCCGCGATAGTACTGGGACACCTGAGGAAATGCGCGCAAGAGTTCAGGATGCGCGAAGACGAGCTTCGGGTCGAGGCCGGAAGTTTCGATGTACCTCCATGCTTGTTCGCTAATCATGAACTCATCTAGCGGACAGAATGAGAGTTCATTTTTATACTCGGAGATCAGCTCGCGCAGCGCTATGTCGGTCCGCTGCTGGATTCGTTCCGAAATCAGGGCGGACCTGATCTGAGCGTCGTGAAGCTCAGCCATCGAGGCGCTCCCAAAAGTAGACGCACTTTCGGAGTTCCCGCCGTCCGAACTTACCCATCTGCTGGCTCGAGTTGCCCTTGCCTCGTTGGAGCGTCCAGATCTTCTTACATTTGAATCCCGACTGCTCAGCGAAGTCGGAAAGAATGAGATCGACCGGCACTTCCTCGCCGTGATACTGGACGTTGTCGTTCACCATCACCACCGTGCCCCCGGGGCGGGCGATTCGTCCCAGTTCGGCGACGATCAGCGACATCTCCAGGAAGTAGCCTTCTATCAGGCGGATCACGTGTCTGTTGCCCAGCTCTTGGACATGCTTCCTGAGGATATCCAGCACCTCGCGAACGGCTGCTTGACCTTGGTACATCTCGATTGCGTTCTCTAGAACTCGTGAGTCGCGTCCATACGTCTGCCGGAGCCATTCCAGCTTCGACTTATTCTCGACCGTTGCGGACAACAGACGTTGTCTCAGGGTCGCAAAGTCGTCGTTGTCGTATCCGAGCCAGGCGAGTTCAAGGGCGTACGTCCGGGTGTAGTCGTACCGATTTGCATAGGGTGGGGACGTCATGACCATATCGAAGGAAGCGTCGGGCAGACCACGCAGCAGCTCCAAGCTCGAACCGGTGAGGAACTCGGGCGATGCGCCCCCGAACTCCTGTTTGAGGGGGCCCATGTCCTGGAGCATCTCGAACAGGCGCTCGCCCAGGGCCTGCGCAAGCGACAGGATAGGGCCTTTGTTGACTCTTGCTCTCAGCGCTCTGCCCGACCGATAGTCCCAGCGCAGGTATTGCCCGTCCTTGCGCGTATAGCTGACAGCCTCCAAGACGGACATGCAAGCGAAGTTGAGCATGGTTCGTATCGAGTCATTGTCGACCGTACTGAGGAACTCTCGCACCCGGGCAATCGCTGACTCGGTTTCCGGGGGGAAGGCAGCCTGAGTTATTCTCACGTGGGGGAAGGTGTGTTCGGAAGGCGTGTCCTGACGGGATGTTACCGCATCCAGGAGCCGCGCTCCCTCGGATTCAAGTTCGCGCTTCGAGACTCCGTTGGCGGCCTCTGCGATGGCTTTAGCCGCAAGAACGCCGACGGGCATGATCTCGACACCGGTCGCCCGCATACCTCTCGAAGCGGCAATGAGAGGGGTCGTTCCTATGCCCGCGAACGGATCGAGGACGGATGCAGGCCGGAAGTCCTCAAGCATGTGTTCGACAAGCGTTCGCGAGAACCCCTCCTTGTACTTCAGCCAGCGCAGGCCCGGAACTCTCCGGTTCCCTTGGTATGACACCGCCTTGCGAGTCAATTCGGGGTTGACGGTCAATCGATCCCCGAAACGGTCTACAAGGCGCTGCCTCTCTCGGGCACTGCCGCCGTTTGGAGAGACTGCAAGTCCCATACCTTTCAACCTCAAACCAAATGTGGTGTCGGCGGTCAGTTTAGCACAGCTGAGAACGCACGTGCTAGGTTGTGTTGACATTTCCCGTCATTCCCACGAAAGCGGGAATCTATTCCTCTTCAGTAGGATATACAGTACCCGATCTGGATTCCCGCCTTCGCGGGAATGACGACTTGCGGTGGGATTACGAGGAAATTTGTCAACACAACCTAGTATCCGGTCCGTGAGACGCTAGCCAACCTCTGGCAAACGATCGGCCTCCTCTGTTTGCAACACCCCCTACGCCCCAAAGCGGAAGGGCGGATACCGGTCGGTTGTGAGAAGGATCGCGTATGCCGTCGCCCTGATTGCCCACCGGCCGAAGCCGACGATAAAGTCGAAGAGGACGCGCGGGTGCCTTCCGGTGATGATTATCGCAATCCAGGAAATCGCCAAGACGATCAGGTAGACGTACGAAAGGATCCCAATGATGATCCAATGGGGCAGCGCTAGCAGCCACTTGATGAGCGGTAGCCACCGGTTCAGATCGTTTTGGGCATCGGGGTAGTCGAAGTCAAGTTGCACGGCTTGTTGTTCGTCGGTAGAGGGGTATTCGTCGCGCAGGAGGGAAGAAGTAGGCCCAGACCCTCGCCGAGAACCTCTGTACCTCGACGTTCACGTCGAACCACCAACGGGGGTACTTCTTGCGGAACAGCAGCATGAAGACAAGCGCGGGGAACAGGGCTCCGTTGATCCCGGACACCAGGATGTAGATCACGGCTATAGGTATTATCAGGATGAGCCTGAACAGTGCCTTGAGCCTGTTGCTCGATTCGGGGTACTCGACCGAATACTGTACCGGGTACGACGATTCTGCCGCTGTGGTGTCCATGGTTTCCTGTGCCATAACGTGCCTCCCATGTACGAGCGATACTCACGCCGGGCGTGGCAGCCCAACTATAGCACAAGCTTATTGGGTGTGAGGGGGGTTGCATTTGTGCCAGACCGCGGGAAAGGCGCCCCCTCTCTGTATCTCTCCCCCGTCGAACGGGGGAGAGATTGTTGAATACTGAACGGCTAAAGGCTGCCGGTACCGCCTTCCGGGGGGCGGCTCAACTTCCAGTCGACTCCCTGGGGTCAGAACGGTTGCGTGAGGGCCTCTTGTGGGGTGATCGCGAGGATTGGCGAGCGAGCGAAGTCCTTGACGTTTCTGGTGACGATGTATCGGGCGGCACACGACCGCGCGGCGGCGACTTGCATCGCATCCTCGAAGTCGGCCATTGGAAGTTCGGCAGCGTAGTGGAGCGCCTGCGTATCGGTGGGCGCAACTCGGACGAAGCGGGTCAACTCGACGAGGAATTCACGGGCATTCATGCCACCACGCGACGGGGCCACGAGGTAATAGAAGTTGGATACGGTATGCCATGCGATGTATGCGGTCTCCAAGCCGCGCTCGATCCGGTCGAGGAGTTCCGAGGCCGGGCCCGAGTGTGGACGTCTGTCGAGGGCGATGTCGATGAGCACGTCGGTATCTATAAGCATCATCGGAGGTACTTTTCGGCGAGCGCACCATAGCGTGGGTCGTCACGATCCGCGGCCCGCAACCGTCCCTGCCACCGCGACGAAAAGGTTGCCGTATCGCCTCCGGACACCTCACGTAGGGATTGCTCGATGAGCGAAGAGAGTGAGACTCCGCGAGAGCGGGCGTACCGCTTGGCTATTGGAAGAAGCTCAGCGTCTACCGTGATCGTGAGTTTTTTCTTCATGGCGAACCTGTGTCCTTGCACGTATACGTATAGTATATAGCAGTATACGTATATATCGTCCTGCTTTCAAGTGCATCCCAGAGCGATGACGGGATCAAGGCGTTCTACGCGAACCGCTTGACCCGGAACGTGTTGGCGCGGGGCCTCGACGCGTAGCCGTATTTGTCGACGAGATGGTAGATGACCGCCTTGATGGCGTGGTTGTAGCGGTCCTCCGGCACGCGGCCCACGATATTCCCCTCGCGGTCGGTCTTCCAGCGGTATGGCCGCGTCTGACCGTCGAACGGATTGGGTGCGACTCCGAGCTCTGACAGGATGCCCTTGCAGTGCGCGGCGATAAGAAGCTTCGGCCCGCGGTCGTCGGCCGGGACCTTCAGAAACGACCGTAGGCGCTGCGTTCCGTCGTTGATGGAGACACGCGACGCGGACAGGGCCACGTTTCCCTCCTCCAACCACGCCTCAGCGGGAGCGGGCATGGAATGGTGCTGGTACCCCGCAACGTCGATCACGCCGCCCTCGACGTCCGGCCACCACGGGCGTGAACGGGCCATCTCGATGATCTCCTCGGTCACGAGTCCACGCTCGTATATCTCGTCGACGATGACCTCCCGCCCATCGATGTACTGGAGGACCTCGACGGCGTAGGCTCCCGCGTAGCCGGGGTCCATAGCCAGCCGCACGGGGATGCCGGGCACATACGAAATATCCCGAACGTGTACATCCGGGCGGATCTCCGGTATGACGAGACCCTTGGGCGGCACGGGTCGTCCTGCTATGCGCTCCATGAAGAAATCGTCGGTCGAATCGGCTTGGAGCGCCGCTAGCTGGGCATCGTCCCTTCCGCCGGGGTAGAGCGTGCGGTTCGTCCAGGACGGCAGGGAGAAGCTCCGTCGGTCGGGGCCGCCCTGCCGCCAGGTCTTGAAGAGCTGCGGGTACCAGCCCACGCTCGATTCGAAGGTGCCAGCGAGAAAGAGCCAGCCGTTTCTGGCCGTGACACGACCTCGCATCCGGTCAAACACGATGGAGTCGAGCTGGCTGGCCTCACAGCCGATGATGCCGTCAGGCGCTTCCTTCGACAGGGTGCGGTGGTCGATGGCGCTCTTGGTCTCGATCCTCGTCCCGTCCGAGAGGACGATACGGCCGGGGTCGACCCGCTTGGTCGCCTCCGCGAGGAGGTTGAGCGTTCCAAACCACTCCGCCAGATACCGGAACTCCCGCTGCGTCTCGCCGTACGTCGCTCCCACGAGCCAGTAGAGCGGAGGACTGTGAGGTCGGGCGCGACCCCCCGGCCTTGCTTTGGCCACCGACCCTTCAACCGACCGGGCTGAGGTAAGCTCGAAGTATTTTCGGATAAGAAACAACGACGCGACGACCGACTTCCCCGCCTGCTCGCCTCCGGCTACGAGAATGAACCGCCTATCGGACGCGAGTATCTCGGCCTGCTCCGCCGTTGGGAACACGTCGGTGTGCTTGGTTATCTTGTACAGCCAGCCCATCAATGTCGCTCCGTCCCGCCGAAAAGAAAAGCGCTCGCCCACACTTTTTGGGGCGAGCGCTCTCGGCGCCTTTTCTATTTGTCATTCCAGTCTACGTCCCCATCGCCTCCGAGGTCAAAAGCGGGCTCAGGGCGGGATTACGGCGATTTGCTGCGATCTGTCTCACGGGCACTGGCGTGCTTGGAAGCCTCCTGAACCGTCCACGATACGCTCACCTTCAGCGCCTCGAGGAACTCTTCCGGGGTCGTGTGATAGGTACCTACCGACGTGGATGAGGTTGGCGACGTCCTTCCCTGCAGAAGGTCGTAAGCGATGCCGTCGAGGACGATCTTTTGCCTGAATGCGTCCAGTTGTTGGTACGCGGCGAGATCATCCTCGGAGATCAACTCCTCGATCTCCGGCAGGGTGTCGAACGGGATCACTCGCAGGTCGCGCTCCCAACGGATGACTATACCCGCCATCCAGTGCACGTCGTTGGGGAGCGGCCCGGTACCGTACCAGTACTTCTCGAAGGCCTCTTGCAGCGGGGCATCGAGGGATTCCAGCTTCGCCAGGGCCTCTTGTGAGAGGACGAGTTCATGGTCCGGCCACTCGACCACAAGATCGTCGGGCTGCATATCACGGAAGAACGGGGGTACGGCCCACATCGGCCAGAATCCCCCATCAGGCCAGAAATGAGAGATCAGCGGCGGGGGCTGGTAGGTTGCGTCGGGCAGGAGTCCCTGCGCGAACATATGGGAACCTTCCGGCGTGGAAGCGCGGGCGATTAAGCTCTCGAGGAGCATGGCCCCTGAGTATTCGGTTCCTACGGAGTCCCACGTGCCCGTGCGGGCCAGACTGGCAGCGACGTACTCATCGACGAACGTCTTGAGGTTGGGAACGTCTTCGAACGTCTTCAAGGCGTCCTGCGACAGCCCCAACTCTTCCAGGGGTGGAAGCTGCGACGGCGTGACCAGCAGGGTGCCCTCCAGCTTTGCCAAGTAGTCGTCTCGCTGCTCTTCGGAGATTGTCACATTGCGCCATATCAGAAGAAATGCCCTGCGGATAAGGGGCGCAGTCTCGTCGAGCTTGCGCAGCGCCTCCGCCGAGAGCGACGGCCGTATAGGCGGGAGATGTACTTCACCGTCCCCGAACTCCATCTCGTGGACCATGCGAACCATTTGTGCAAGTATGGACGCGGGATGCACGGCACTTTCAGGGTCCCGCTCTGAGCTCCTCCTGGATACTCGGAATGCTGAGGCATACGCCCCGAGCAGTACGGACTGCTGGGACCGGGTGCTCAACTCTTCGAATTTGCTCAGCGCCTCGGGCGAGAGTATCTCAGCGATAGGTAGAATCTCGTCCGGCAGGTCGCGCAGGTACCCCAGGGTCGTGGCCCTGCCCGCTCCATCACGCGTTTCATCGTACTCCATCTGCAGTGCATACCGGAACTCGACGGGAAGACTTTGGAACTTGGCGAGGTCGTCGCCTTCGAGGGTCGCCTCGAACGCGGCGGGCGGTTCGGGGGCTGTCGGCGTTGCTGTCGGAATTTGGGTGGGTGTAGGAGAAGGAATCGGTTCGGGCGCTGCCTCCGTCTGAGGTGGTATCGTATCGGTGGTGGGCGAAGGGGGCGAGGCGGCGGGGTCCGCAGTCTGCTGGCAGGCCATTGCGACCACGAGCACGGCAGCGATGAAGATAAACCGTACGTTGATTATCCGTTGCATTTCTATCACCTCCTTGTGGTGCTGGAGCGATTCCGAACGCTTCCGTGTCCGACTTGCTGCTATCTCCTCACCTGAACATCAATCCTGTCGTTCCGCAAATGCCGGAAATTGTCGTCTCTCCTTGCGCTGCCTGTACCGTCCCCCGCTTCCTGATAATCCCAGATTACACGGCCCTTCCAGTACCTGTAATCACACGATCGTGTGATTTTGCCAACCTTCTTGGCCTCCCTGGGGACTCTGGCGGTTCCGAACGCTCTCGTGCCCGGAACCGCCGGTGTTTATTCATGTCGCACACTAGGTAGTGTTGACATTCTGTCATTCCCGCGAAGGCGGGAATCCAGATCGGGTAGCGTATCTACTCTCAAAAGGGAATAGATTCCCGCCTTCGCGGGAATGACGACTTTAGCCTGGATAGCAGGAAGAATTTCAAGAATGTCAACACTGCCTAGGCACTGGTGACATTCTCAAAATTCTCTACGGAGCCCCGCTCAAGTCGTCATTCTCGCGAAAGCGGGAATCCAGGTCGGACATCGTTCACGCTCCCCAAGGGGAATAGATTCCCGCTTTCGCGGGAATGACGGGAAATGTCAACACTACCTAGCACGGAGAGCAACACACCTTGAGAATGCTGCATAGTAGCCCTCTACTGCCCGGGGGTTCGTGCAAGAATGGCCTGGACTTGATCTACCAGCGATTGCTCGGAGGTGTCGGGGGACCTGGCGTCCGTGCCCTCATGCAAACCCCTGAACAAATCGCCCAGAGGACCGTCCGCCCTTGCCTCTCCGTCCGTTAGCTTGAACCTGTATGGCTGCGCTACCCCCAGGAAGAGATCAGGCATACTGCTGACCCGTCCCTGCGGCATCGGCATCAGAAACAGCAGGTACCGTCCATCTCGTTCAAACGGGAAGCGTGCGCTCTCCAAATCAGAGACTCTCGCCGCCTCGCCGGGGCTTTGAGTCCGAAACTGTTCAATCTGAACAACTTGAATCTCGCTCGCGCCGTCTCCCTTCAGGTACCTTTCGACCTCTATGGTGTAGACGGTCCCGATTCCGACGATACTATTGTCCGGTTCGCCGTCCGACCCGATGTTGGGGATGTGAATCTCAGTCTTCCGGTTGGTGTAGCGGCCCGTCACCACATGGGTCGAAAATTCAACGAGTTCATCCAGGGAGCCAGCAACCACATGACTAGAGGCCGCGGGACTTGACGTGGTTTCCGGTTGGGTGCTGTCAGGGGTCGGTATTGAGGCGGTCGGCGCGGGTGT
Source organism: Dehalococcoidia bacterium (assembly GCA_965247555.1). Taxonomy (GTDB): domain Bacteria; phylum Chloroflexota; class Dehalococcoidia; order Lucifugimonadales; family VXLM01; genus VXLM01. The sequence continues at coordinate 2,942,963 of CBDFHR010000009.1, forward strand.
GGTCGGTGTGTCCGTCGGAATCGCGGTCGAAAGCGAGGGTTCGGGGGCCGTCTGCGTCTCCGCCGAGAACACGTTGGTCACCGGCGAGGGCTGCACCGGAGGGGAGGACGTTCCACAGGCCAGCGCCGCTATGCACAGAACGACAGGGACGGTCAGCAACAATGCCCGCTTCATACATATAGTAATTCTCATTTTGGTCCTCCTTTTTCGTCTATCCTTTGGGGTCTCGAATGTCCAAGATTATCGAGGCATTCATCTGACTGTCCTGACGCTCACCAATTGCCCGGTATGCCTGTCAACGACGACCCGGTCCCCCAGTGGCTCTCGAAGAGTGACCTCAACGACATCTCGGCAGTCGTTGCCACCGTGGAAGGGAGTGGAGAAGGCAATCACCTTGACCTGGACGTCGATGTCCGTCTCTCGGAACAGCGACACTCTTGGAGCCCCGTTGCAGGAGGCGACAGCGAGTGAGAGCCTGTCCGGCCTGTCCGGGTAACGCAACTGCACTTCCATCACACTCACTTCGCCGCGCCAGGCACCCCCGCCGAGGTTCAACCAGACAGCGAAACAGGCCACGAAAACCACCAGCCCGGTCACCAAAACTGCGATAATTATGGGTCCCAGACGGCCGGATAGGAACCCTCTTGAACCGGAACTGTTAGTCATAGGGTCTCCTTGGGTCGGCTGCGTCTTGCCATGGCGTTCGATTGCAATGGGCCAAAGTCATGCGGGCCGGTTGCGTTTCAACAACAATGTTGCCAGTGCCTGAGTGGGAATCCCACCGAGACTTTACGGAACGGTAGCCTGCGATGGAAGTATTCAAAGGGTTAGGCAACTTATGCCCAGAATCGAACCAAATGTAACCGTCATTAATCAGCGATCTCTATCTTGAAACCGTAGAAAACGTCTCCTACCTGGAATTTGAGGAATGTGGCGACAAAGTAAACTCCCACCGGAAGGTCAAGTGCCGGTACTTCTCGCGAATTAGTTGAATAGACTTCCTCGCCCCACGTCAGAACCGGTTTTGTTTCGAGCACAGTGAACGTTGCCACTCGGACTTGGTCCGGGCTCGAACCGTCTCCTGCAACGACAATCCTAAACCCATTCCCTGGTTTCATCCGTACCGTTGGCGCCTCGTCAAAGCCTCGCCATCCTGCGCTATCCGCACAGGTACTGCTGTTCGCGCTTATCGGCCAGCAGTAGCTGCCCCTCCATCCTTGATAAAGGCGTTCACCGGATTCGAGGAACACTTGAGGAAGAGGCGGTGGTGGTGGCGCCTCAGTCCTGCCGACGGTCGCAGCTGACATTGTCGCTGGCGGGCTCGGAGTAGCAGATGACGACGGTTACAGAGGCTGCTCTTGACCAGTTGCTACAGTAGCCGTAGCGGGTGTGCGCGTGAGCATGGCTCTAACCGTCGGAGTTGGTTCCGCAGTAGCGGCCGGTAGCGGCGTCCATGGCGGAGAAGGACCAGTCCCACAGCCCCACAGGACAGTAGAGGCCAGAAGCCAGGAGGCAGTCAACGCAGAGTAGCCGGCACCGCCTTGCGGATGTCGCATGTTTGACCTCTAGTGTCCGGGGGTTCGTACAACGATGGTCTGGACTTGATCCACCTGCGATTGCTCGGCGGGGTCGGTCTATTCGACTCTGATGCGGAGGCGCTTGTTGATGCGGCCCTTGCTCTCGTGCTTGACGACGCGGATCGTGCCGACCTCCCTCGTGTTATGGACGTGGAGGCCGCCGTCGGCCTGGAGGTCGAGTCCCTCGATGTCGATGGTGCGAATCTGCTGCACGGACTCGGGGATGAGGTTGACCTTGGTGCGGATGAGGTCGGGGATGGTGAGGGCCTCTTCGCGCGGGTGAACGGCGACGTGGACGGGCCGCTCGGCGGCGACCTCTTCGTTGATCGCGCGCTCGACCTCGCGGGCGAAGTCGGCTGACATGCTCTCCAGCTCGAAGTCCATGCGCGCCGTCAGCGGCTCCATGTTCCCTCCCGTCACCAGCGCGCCGTAGTCGCGCCAAACGACACCGCACAGGATGTGCAGGGCCGTGTGCGTGCGCATCAGCTTATACCGCCGGTCCCAGTCGACCGCGCCGTGTACAGTCGCGCCCTCCGGCGGAAATGCGTCGCCCTCAATCTCGTGGACGATCTGGCCGTTCGCCCGCGAGAGCTTTTTGACGGTGTATTCGTCGGTCGCCGTGCTGAGGAGTCCCGCATCGGGGGGCTGGCCGCCACCACCGGGGTAGAAGGCCGTCCGGTCGAGCACGACCCCCTTCTCGGTTGCCGCGGTCACGGTGCCGTCGAACTGCCTCAGGTAGGCGTCCTCGTTGCACAACAGGGTCGTCACGATGGTCTCCTTATGTCGGCGGTATGTGGTCGTACCTTAATCGGAAAGCGGGTCGAGGATACTACGATTGGCTTAGAGGGTGTTTCCGAAGTCCCTTCTCCCCTGTCAGCCCGACAAGGGAGAGGAGGCATAGGGAATCACCTTTGGAAACACCCTCTTGGCTCGACTTTGTACAAAGCTCAGAAAAGAACAGGGTAGGCTGACAAGACCCAACCTTCACGAAAGGTCAAGTCATGCTCACCCTGCACGCTGCCATTGTATGCTTACTCCATCCGTTCGCGCCGATGTTTCAGGCCAGGACATGGTCGAAAGTTCAGGTGTTGCGCCATCGTCATAGGTCCGGTCTAGCTACGGGCCAGTCCTAGATGACATGGACTTCAGATTCCTCACTCCGCTCCGCTACATTCGGAATCACCATGGCCTTGCGAAGGCCACATAAGGGGATGAAAACGGGTTGGCGCCGGGAACGGGCAACCACAAGGGTTGCCCCTACAGCAGGTTTGCCGGAGGCTATTTTCATAGCAATTAGCCATGCCGGTTGCCACCGGCACCATGGAAGATGAAAATGTGTGTTTTGGTCTACGAAGCCGCTCCGGGGCTTATTTTCAGAGGAATGACAGTTGTCGAGGTTGTACAAATGCCTCCTAAAGGCGCACCTTGCGTAACCGTCATGCTGGCCAAAGCCGGTATCCATAGGGGTCGGGGCGCAGGTTTGATGGTGTCCCGGCCAACTCCGATAGCGCCGTGTAGATTATGCAGACGCCTCGGAAGCGCGAACCCACAGTCAGGTACACATATATGGCGGCGTCACGGCCAGTTGGTACGACTCCTATTTCTGATAGTTGAGTGCCATGCTTGACGCACTCGAAAAAGGCCCCGCTCACATGAGCGGGGCCTTCCGATTACCCTAGCTTAGCTCGTCGATCCGGCTACTTCTCGTCGTTGAAGTAGAAATCGGGGTCGAAGAAGCTCACGCTCCTGAACTTCTTCGAGCGGTTGCCCGGGTTGTTGAGGTTGTCCTGACCGTCCTCGAATCCGTAGTTCCAAGCCATGAACCCGAAGTGGTCCCTGATGTGCGTCTTGGGAACGTTGCGCATGTTGTTCCGCTTGACGGCGACGCCACGGGCGATGCCGGTGAACGCGACCGTGCCGCTGACGTACTTCTCCTCCACGTTGATACGGTATATCTCCTTGCCGGCCTCCGACCGTCCAGGAGAGAACTGCGGGTGCTGCCTGCCTCCGAACCACAGGTCGGCAAGCCGCTTGATGTTACCCGACGGGTCGGCCGCGAAGTTCTCCGGAGGCGCCAACGGCAGGAAGTTAGGATCGGAACCGGGCGCCATGCCCTCTCGGCCTTTGGACTCATGCCAGATGCCGATCAGCACTCCACCGTAGAAGACTGAGCCGAGTGGCGCGAGCTGCGTGTTGTCGAGCATCCACGGGTTGTACTGGTACGCCGATCCGCTGAAGGACGCGTAGTCCCCGTTTTCCCGGATCTTGGGCGGCCTGTTATTCCCTTTGAACTCGAGGCCCACGTCCTCCAGCTGCTGCCCGACGATTTCCATGCCCTTAAGGTTGTGAGGGCCGGTGGTGTTCATCTGCAAGACTAACCGCTGCCCGTCCGGCCGGAGCCTGAATCCCTCGTCGTCTCTCTTGTCTAGTCCGATCGCGTCCAGCATCTGGTTGGCCTTGGCCACGTCGCGTGTGAGATGCAGTTCGCGGATGTCGTCGCCGGGGTAGTACGGGTTGTCCGGTCGGGGAACGAAGTTTTGAATGGCGCCGAGACTCAGGAACAGACTCTCATTGATCTCCGGGCGGTCAATGGCATAGGACAAGGCGATCCGGAAGTCCCGTGTGCGGATCATTTGGCCTATGAACGGGTCTTCGTTCCATGTCCCGTTTAGCGCCAGCCCCATGTCGTTGCCCCCGAATGAGGGCCAGTGATAGACGCTGTAGTCGCCCGCCTCCATGTTCCGTACGTAGAACGGCACCTCGGTAAGCGCGCCCGCGGCGGTGGCGGGGATATCGTGCTCGCCCGCGAACCAGCGGAAGACGGCCACGTCCCGGTTCTCCATCCTGAACTGCTGAATGCCGTCCAGGTATGGAAGCTGGTTCCCTTCGGGGTCGAATCCCCAGAAGTAATGATTGCGGGCTAGGATGCCTGTGGCACTGGGGTCGTACACCTCCAGACACCACGCTCGGGCGCAGGGCGAGTCGGGGTTAAAGAATGAGTACGTCTTGTCCCCCCACCACTGCTCGAAGTTATCCACTTCGTCCGCCTTCATCATGGCGTCGACCTGCGCTTGGCCGATGTACTCCGGCATGAACTGCGTCAGAAAGTGCTTCGGAGAGAACCAGCACATGCGGCCGATCCAGCAGTCGGGTCCCCTGTTCGCTCGCGCCTCCATGATGTTGAATACCGGCGAGTCGAACGAGAGGGTGAAGGTGAGATCGTCGACCTTGTTCCAACGGACGTCGTTCCCGGTAACCGGGTCCCGATACCGAATGGGGAAGTCCTCCACATACGGCGGCTGTTTCATATCCGTCCAGGCGAACTCCACGTCCTCCATATCGAAGTCCTCGCCGTCCGACCACTTCAGCCCCTCTCGCATGATGAAGGAGAGGACCCGTCCGTCCTCACTGAACTCCCACGACTTGCCGACGAACGGGCGCCACGTGAAGCCGTCCGCCTCGCGCTCGCCGAAGTTGGAAAGGGCCAGTTCGCCCATGAAGACGAAGTGCATCGTCTGCCGCCCGATGCCGCCGTAGGTGCCGATCTCATCGGCGGGTACCGAGTACATTCGGTCCTCCGGCTTCGGCACGCGCTGATCGAGCGGGGGAAGCTTCCCTTCACGCACGAGCTGCGCCGACATCGGGGACTCGAAGAACTGCGAGGGAATGGCCCCCGTATAGTGCCACACGGGGAAGTCGCCCGGAGGCGTTGCTGGAACTGCCCAAGTGTGCGGGCTGGCCTCTGGACACGTGCTGACCTGCTGTCCCTCGATGTAGCAGGAGGACGGGATATTCGCCTTGGCCGCCGGGGCCGCCGCCGGGGGCGGAGGCGGGGGCGGGGCGGCCGGACTCTGCTGGATGATCGATGGGGCTTGGGCCGGCGCGGGCGCCGGTGCCGGAGCAGGGGCCGGCGCCGCCGCGGGAGCAGGGGCCGGTGCTTGGGACTGCGCGGGCGCGGGCGCGGCAGTATCCGTGTCGCTGTCGTCGCTGCCGCCGCACGCGAACAGCCCGAGGGACAAAACCAATAAAACCACTATGATTCCGATCGTTTTACGTCTTTGCATGGGTACCTATCCTTTCTGGATACTCAAACCGAACCGACTAGCCGAACTGCAACCCGATACCGTACTTCACAATGCGCGACGCGACCGATGGCGGCATTATACACAGTCACGCGGATTTGTGAACAGTTTCATCGTCAGAGGCCGCTATAGCCTGCTGAAGCGTTCGATATCGCTAACAATCTTCCATGTCGGCAGCCACGGACACCACCAACCATGAAAATGAGGTGGGCGCGCGTTGGTTGGTAGTTGGTAGGGGCGGGTTTGAAACCCGCCCTGTCGTTGCAGAACGCAACCCCATGGCACTACCCGTCATTTCAAAGATTTCAGTCCACCAGAGGAAATGAGAAGGCCCCGCTCATGTTGAGCGGGGCCTTCCGATTGCCCTAGCTTAGCTCCTCGATCCGGCTACTGGGTGTCGAAGTAGCTGGGGTCCGTGAAGCTGACGCTCCGGTGCTTCTTCGACCGGTTGCCAGGGTTGTTGAGGTTGTCCTTCCCGTCCTCAAAGGAGTAGTTCCATGACATGTACCCAAAGTGGTCGAGGACGTGGGTCTTGGGGACGTTCCGCATGTTGTTGCGCTTGATGCCAATTCCCCTGAAGAAACCGCTGTACGCCACCATGCCGTTGGTGATCATTTCCTCTGTGTGGATGCGATAGATCTCCTTGCCGTATTCAGCTCGTTCGGGCGAGAACTGTGGGGTCTGCCGGCCTTCGAGCCATATATCGGTAAGCCGCTCCAATTTCCCCGACGGGTCGGCCGGGAAGTTCTCCGCCGGCGCCAAGGGCAGGAACGATGGGTCCGGCCCGGGAGGCATGCCCTCGCTGCCCTTCGACTGGTACCAGATGCCGATCATCGGCGCCTGTACGAAGTTGTTGCCGAGTGGCGCGATTTGAGTGTTGTCGAGTATCCACGGATTGTACTCGTAGCCCGCTCCCGCTACGGTCATGTAGTGCTCGCCTTGACGGACGCGGTTTGGCACGTTATTCCACTTCAGATCGATGCCGACGTCCCGGAGCTGCTTGACCCACAATTCCATCTGCTTGTGCAGCAGAGACCAGTTGAAGTTTATGATCATCGTGAACCGCTTGCCGTCGGGCCTGACCCTGAACCCCTCGTCGTCCCTCTTGTCGAGCCCGAGTGCGTCCAGCATCTGGTTGGCCTTGGTGAGGTCCCGCTTGACGTAGAGGTCCTTTATGTCATCACCAGGGTAGAACGGATTGTCGGGCCGGGGAACCCACATCTGAGGAACAGCAAATCCGAAGAAGGCGACTTCGTTTATCTCGTCGCGATCGAAGGCCAAGGCCAACGCGATCCGGAAGTCCTTTGTACGCATCAGCTGCCCTATGAACGGGTCCTCGTTCCATGTGGCGGCCAGGCCCAGGCCCGAGTCGTTGCCTGCCATGGCGGGCCAGCGGTACACGCTGTAGTCGCCCGCCTCCATGTTCTGTATATAGAGCGGCACCTCGTTGAGAACGGCGACGGCGGTGGCAGGAAAGTCGTGCTCGCCCGCAAGCCACCGGAAGGTGGCCACGCTCCGGCTCTCCATCCGGATCTGCTGGACGCCGTCCAGGTACGGAAGCTGGTTCCCCTCGGGGTCGAAGCCCCAGAAGTAGTGGTTGCGGGTCAAGATGCCGGTAGTGGAAGGGTCGTACAGCTCGACGCACCACGCGCGGATGCAGGGGCCCTCCGGGTTTTCGAACGGCCACGTCGCGGGCCGCCACCAGGTATTGAAGCTCTCGGCGCCGTCCGCCTTTATCATTTCGTCGACCTTCGCCTGTCCCACGTACTCCGGCATGAATTGCGTGATCCAGTGCTTCGGGCCGTACCAGCACATACCGTTGATGAAGCAGTTGGGTCCCCTGTTCATCCGGGACTCCATGATGTTGTACACGGGGGAGTCGAACGTGAGCGAGAAGTTCAGGTCGTCGATCTTACTCCACTTGACGTCATTGCCCGTTACCGGGTCGCGGTACCTCACGGGGAAGTTACCCTGATACGGCGGTTCCTTAAGGTCCGTCCAGGCGAACTCCACGTCCTCCATATCGAAGTCCTCGCCGTCCGACCACTTCAGGCCGTCACGTATCGTGAAGACAAGACGGCGCCCGTCGTCTTCGAATTGCCAGCTCTTGCCAACGAAGGGGTGCCAAATGAAGCCGTCCGCTTCGCGCTCGCCGAAGTTGGACAGAGCAAGCTCGCTCATGAAGACGAAGTGCATGGTCTGCCGCCCGACACCACCGTAGGCGCCGATCTCATCGTGGGGAGCCGAGTACATTCGGTCCTCCGGTATGGGCACGCGCTCCTCTAGTGGAGGAAGCTGCCCCTCGCGTACGAGTTGCGCCGACATAGGCGACTCGTAGAACTTGTTGGGACGAACTCCTTCGTATTGCCAGACCGCGAAGTCTCCCGGCGGAATAGTAGGAGCAGCCCACGTGTGGGGGCTGATCTCCGGACACGCGCTTACCTGCTGTCCCCCGATATAACAGGTAGCCGGTATGATCGGCCGAGCCGCCGGGGGCGGCGGGGGTGGAGGAGCCGGCGCAGGCTTAATCATCGAGGGAGCCTGGGCGGCCGCCGGCGCGGCCGCCGGCGCGGGGGCAGGCGCGGGGGCTGCTGCAGGAGCTGGGGCAGCCGCTGGGGCAGCCGCAGGCGCGGGAGCTGCCGTAGTGTCCTCTTCGTCGTCACTCCCGCAGGACACTAATACGAATGCGAGTAACACTCCGATGGCCGCGACTAACAGGTATTTAGCTTTCGAATTTGTCACCATGAACAATCCTCCTCAATGGAACTCACTTTATGGAACTCACTTTATGGCTGTGGACTATCGATTGACTTTGACGTTATAGTGGCCAACCTCCCGTTGAACCGGAATCCCTCCTTGGGCTCCCATCGGATCCTAAGCCGACGCGACGGGCAGCTACTATGCTAAAAGTCTTTTTGGCGGTTGTCAATTTTATACTGCAGACAGAACCTGTATCAGTTTAGTCGGTCTGGTGGTTGAGTCGGAGCTATACTCACGCCCCGGGTCATGGACTCCCGCCTTCGCGGGAGTGACGAGTGGGATGTAAGGCCATCCTCAAGAACTGACCTACCGACCAAACTGATACAGGCTCACGCGGATTGCCGTAGTTGTTCAGGACAATATGCCGATCACTATGGCAATTGCCATAATGCCATAGGCTAACCACGACCGGTTTCGACACACGGCTGCGGCATCAATTCGTCCTACCCGTGCCGTCTCGAGTCGTCTATTCCTTGGGCGGTGGGCTCAGCGCGGACGGATACCTGCCATACTCGATGATGACCTCGACGCTCTCGACCGTGATGCCCGCATTGAGGCCGGGAGGTCTCTCGTCCAGTGAGACTGCCAGGACGTTCTGCCCTTTGCGCGGCCGTACCTCGGTCAGGTCGAACTCCAGCACTTGCGCGCCGTAGGGACTCACACCCGGCCTGGGGGACCTGAGGCATCTTTCGCCGTCGAGCGACTCCCCGTTGAGCAGGAAAGTCAGCCGGTCTGCGGTCACCAACTCCCCTACGACGAGCTTGAGCACGAGTCGGCGGATTCGCCGAGCCTCTCGGTCGATATCGTCAGAGATGTAGAACGGGATCTCGTACAATTCGCCCGGATGCCCAAGCGGGATTTCAAGAGGTAGCGCCGCGTGCTCGCAGCCGACCTCGTCCGCGGCCGCGTCTCGTCTACGCAGGTTGTAGTGCTTATCCCCGTTCCTGAGCGACTCGTGATCGCCAAGCTCCGTCAGCAGATCGCGCTGCTCGTGGCCCAGCGGCCAGGGGAGAAAACAGGTAAGGAGACCATCGGCCCCACGGTCAAGGTAGTTGGCCGCAGCAGCGCGGAACATGCTCGCCGTCGCGAACTTTTTATCGCGGGACCCGGTCCAGGCGTTAATGTACGGAGCCAGAGGTACGTAGACCGACACATCGTTCGAGTGCGCGGCCTCCACGACCCAGTCCAACGGCAGATCGGGGTCCAGATCCAAGGGGTAGTAGAACACTGCCGGCACGACGAAATCCAACATTCCTTGGTTGAGCCACCCCCGAACGTCAAGTCCACGGTCGAGGTTCATCTCCTCTGTAGGAAAGACCTTTGCGCCCACCGTGAGGCGACCGTTCTGCTTGCTGCGTACCATCGAGGCGGTCCTGTCGACAAGCTCGGTTAGCAGCGGGATGCTCTCCCGTGCCTCCTCCCGCCGAAAAATGTCCCAAGAGGCCGGGGGTGAGGAGAAGTCCAGTTCGACGCCGTCGATCTCGTACTCGCTGACCAGTTCCTCGGTTATCAAGAAGAGGAGGTCCCTCACTTCAGGGTGCGCGAGCATACGTCCACCTTGCGACCCCATGTGGGCGGGGTCGGTCGGGTCGAGGGTGCCCATTCGCAGGCTGGCGATGAACTCCATGTTCTTCTCGTGAGCCCGGTCAACCAGTACCTTCAACGGGTCCAGTCCCCGCTCCATCAGGCCTTTCATGTTCTCCCACGCCCTCCAGGTAGACGCTCCATCGAAGGGACTCCTATACATCGCGTTCGAATGCGGCCCGCTTGCCGTGCCTTCCACCGCGCCGAACTGATTGCCGACCTTCGTCGGGTAGAACAGCCCCCCGCAGGAGACGCCGTAGACAAAGGTGTCTACGGTGGTACCTGAGATCTGATCCACAGGAAGCCAAGCCTCCTCCATCGTCATCGGCGGCTCGAAGACGTACAGGTAGTAGTGACGGGCGTCATCCAGGTACATTGTGCGTCGTCTTCTCATGTCAACCTCCTTGCCTATGTCGAAGCAGATAGCGCAGCGTCGATTACAACCCACTTGATGGAGTGGTAGGGAAGATCGAAGGCGCCGGACGGTTTCGTGAAGGACGAGTGAGAGTATGCGACGTAGAGCTTGCCTTCTCGCTCCATATTCGACGTGTAGGAGCAGCCCGGCCCCGTATGAAAGGAGAAAGGGTACTCCCACTCCTCTCCCGTCCCATCGATGCTGAACATGACGTACGTGACCTGTGGGTGTCCGTAGACGCCCCGTCCGGAGCTGCACGCCAGGACGCCGTTGCTCAGGAGCCGAAGGTGGGGTTTGACCCCCGGCCACCCGATGGACACGGCCTCGCTCCACGTACGACCGCCGTCCGTCGATCTGGACTGGTGCATGGGAGTATCGGAGCCCGTCCTCATCATACAGAGGATATCGCCGTTCGCCAAGACCTCTAAGTCCGCCTCGGCGAGCGCCTGATCGCTGCCGTCTCCGCCGCCCGCCTCAGGGCTGATAGCCGTTACGTATTCAAAGCTCTCTCCACCGTCTTTGGACCGCACGATGAAGGTCGTGAAGGTCGTGCCTACCGGACCCCCGAACGCGGTCAGCAGATCGCCGTTCTCCAATGTCAGCAGAGTCCCGTACAGCTCGTAAGAAGCCAGTCTCCAGGGAATGCCGTTGACCTTGAAAGTATCGTCTGCCAACAGATCGCCCTTCCCGGAGAACCGGCGGAGTCTGAAGATGGGATCCTCTACTTTCGCTACCTGATGGTAGAGCCCCTGGCCCTGCGACCAGCCCGTGTTCACGGGAAACACGTCGATGTACGCTATCGTGCCATCCCCCATATAGCCCAAGATGCCCGACGTCTGAACGTTATCGGCCATTGGGAAGCCGGGAGGGGAATCCGTCCATGTCCGGCCAAAATCCTCGGAGATCGCCACCGGGCGCGTCTCGGCGCCCGTGTGCCTGCCCTTGCCGTATGCGAGAACGAGGCGGTCTCCTTCGAGCTCGATGATGCGCGGGAAGTTCAATATCTCGTCCGACTTGAGCAAGACCTCGTTTCTCTTTACAGAGACTCTCAAGTCCTGCCCATTCTTCGAATAGAGTGCGCCTTGCAGCATGGCAACCTCCTTGCCTATGGGGAAGCAGATAGCGTCATGTCGATTACACCCCACTTGGTGGAGTGGTAGGGAAGCCCGTAGGCGCCGGACGGTTTCGTGAAAGACGAGTGAGAGTAGGCGACGTTGAGCTTTCCTTCTCGCTCCATATTCGAGGTGTAGGAGAAGCCCGATACCGTACTCTACGATGCACGACGCGACCGATGACGCGCATTATACACGTCTGCGGGAATATGTGAAAAGTTCCATCGCCAGAGGCCACTATAGCCTCCTGAACTGGTCGATTTCCTTAACAAGGCGTTAGTAAACGATTAACCCAGCAAGCGAACCGTAGCCCACCCGCTTTGCTGTGACGGCGTCTCGCGCCGAAATCCGTCCACACTCTACGCTCGTAGTATTCAACGACGGGGTTGAAAGAGGAGAATCGGAATCGTCAGTCGGACGGGAACGGAGTGCGGATATCGGGAGAGCGGCCCGCAGGGTGTCACCCGCCGATTGGGATGTGACGCAATCTTGATTGGGCGTGTGGTGCATTGACCGTCTTTTAATCACTGTGATACAGTCGTTCGGAATTGATGTATTGGCGCTGAATTGAGGAAAGCTTAGCCCTAATTGAAGAGGAGGTCACGAATGATGAACCGTAGGTTTGTATTCTCAATAGTCGCCGGTCTCGTACTGGCGTTGGCTCTAATGGCATGTAGCAGCGGCGATGACGATAGCGACAGCGGAACAACTGCCGCTCCGGCGCCCGCACAGGCGCCCGCACAGGCGCCCGCGGCCGCACCGGCTCCGGCCCCCGCCCCCGCGCCCGCTCCGGCACAGGCTGCTCCCGCTCCGGCACAAGCGGCACCCGCTCCCGCTCCGGCTGCACCCGCACCTGCTGCCCGGCCCGCAGCCGGAGGCAATGGCAATGGTACCCGCAACGTGCGTGATATTGGGCGACACAGTCTCCGACTGCCCGCTCCGAAGCCCGCACGCTTGGAAGCCCGCCAAGCAGCAGGTGCCTGGCGAGGTCTGGGTATTCCAGGACTACGACGGCCCTCGTCCGACGCAGTTCTTCGAGTCCCCGCACTCGGCCCAGTTGGTTAAGGAAGGCGCAATTCCGCCGCTGATGGAGCGACTCCCCGTTCCTGAGGACGTGGCGGTCATCGCCGGGCCGGACGGCATCGGCGAGTACGGCGGATTCTATCAACAGACGCAGCCCCATGCCTACATCGGCGAGTGGATCGTCGCCAGTTGGAACCGCCGTGACTCCCTCGGCGGCCTCAAGTGGTTCCCCTGGATCGGCAAGGGCTGGGAAGTCAGCGACGACGGGACGGTCTGGACCTTCACGCTCCGTGAGGGCCTCAAGTGGTGGGACGGCGTTCCGCTGGACATGGAGTCCGTCGAGTTCGCGTGGGAAGTGAACCTCACGCCCGCCCTCTTCGGCGGCCCGCTCCCGCTGTGGATTAGCGACCCGGTAACGCAGAACCCGCCTAGATTCGCGGTGGTCGACGACCTGACGTGGACGCTTACCTACGACTCCCCGATCTTCACGATCATGGAGTCACGGGCGACACCGGGCACGCTGTGCCGCCCGGGGGCGTGTGCATGGTCTGGCACCCGAAGATGAAGAGGCTCTACCCGCAGTACGCCGGACAAGCAGCCGTCGACAAGCTCATCGCGGACGGCAACTACACCGACCTTCAGGACATGCTGAAGGGTGAGTTGGCCTTCTGGGACAATATCGACAGCAACCCGTGCGCCGCTCCATACTGCAACATCGAGGACACGGACGCTCAGTCGGTGTTCATGAAGAACCAGTACCACTGGTTCGTCGACCCCGAGGGCAACCAGATCCCCTACAACGACGGCGCTGTGATGACCAAGCAGGAGAGCCAAGACGTCATCAAGTTCCGCGCCATGGCCGGTGAGGAGGATGGACGGACGTCATCGTTCATCCCCGGCGAGCTTCCGCTCTACGTCAATAACATGGAGCGCGGCGACTTCTCGATCTACCACTGGCCGAGCAGCGGCGGCGCCGACCTGAGCGCGTCGATGCAACAGACCTACAACGAGGACCCGCGCATCGGCGAGCTCATCCGGACACAGGATTTCCGCGTCGCCCTCTCGCATACGGTCGACAAGGAAGACCTCAACACCGTCGTCCTTTCCGGGATCGGCGTCGTGCAGAACCGCGTGCCGCGCCCGAACAACCCCTACTACCCCGGTGACGACTATCGCCTCCTCCACATGGAGAAGGACCTCGGCAAGGCCAACCAACTGCTCGACGGGCTGGGCCTGGCGGGGCGAGACACCGATAACTTCCGGATGCATAAGGACGGTTCGGGCACGATAGAGATGCAGATCACCATCGGCACGGACCCGAACCCGGCCGTCGCACAGTCCGCCGAGATACTCAAGGCGGGTTGGCAGAGCGTCGGGATCAAGACGAACATCGCGGCCGTTAAGCAAGAGACGAGGGACAGTCTTCATACCACGGGAATCGCACGCGACTACTCCGCCTACCAGTACAACCCCTGGATGGTGCAGTGGACGAGCCTCGCCCCTTGTCACCCGCGGTGACCTTGCGGGCGAGATAGGACAAGTGGTACGCCTCTTACGGTGAAGAGGGCATGGCGCCCACGGGCGGCGATCCCGATTGGCTCCCGCTGGCGGGCCCGGGTGAGTTCCCGGCTGATGCCGGCGGCCTGCTTGCGCGACAGTCCGACCTGTGGATCGAAGGCCTCAGCGTCAGCAACCTTGACCCACGCCGAGTCGAGATGGGCAAGGAGATGTTCGCGACCAACGCCGACCAGCTTTGGGCGCTCAACTGCTGCGCCTACTCCGGCGTGTTCCGCGGCGTCTACCTGACCCGGAACAACTTCCGCAACAAGCCGATCACCCACGAGCGCGACCACAACGGCTTCACCGCCTGGGCGCGCTTCTTCGAGGACGGCCAGGACAACTTCCACCATCCGGGCAACCGCTCGAAGTACTGCGGGAGTTGGGCATTCGTCCAGGGCGGCAGTCCGTACGACAAGTGCACGAAGACCGTGTGGTAGAACCCAAGCGGACAAGCTAGGCAACTATGTCTAAATGGACAGGCCCGCCGGAATCCGGCGGGCCTGTTTGTTTGTACTTCGCAAAGCCAAGGGGAATTGCACGGAGTGTCTCCTTTGACTAATGCACGAGACACGTGTACACTACTATAGTGTATTCTCATAATGAGGTGATAGCGTGAAGAACATCACCCTGAGCGCCGACGAGAGTCTGATCGAAGAGGCGCGGCGCCGCGCGACCGAAGAGCGTACAACCTTGAACGCTCAGTTTCGACTATGGCTCGCTAGCTACGTCGGGCGTGAACAGCGGGCCGCCGGGGCCGAGGCGACCCTGCGTGAGTTGCGCTCCCTCATATCCACGGGCGGACGCACGTTCACTCGGGATGAAATGAATGAGCGCTGAAGACTTCATCGACACAAATATCTTCATCTACCTGTTCGATGAAACCGACCCCTCCAAGCGCCAACGTGCAGAGAACTTGGTGCGCCGGAGTCTGGAAAACGGCACGGGCTGCATTAGCTATCAAGTCGTCCAGGAGACGATGAACGTCGTCACCCGAAAGCTCGGCGCCACACCTGAATTTGCGCGGCGTCTGCTAGACGATATCTTGGTTCCTCTCTGGCAAGTAAACCCCACGCCATCGCTCTACCGCCGCGGTATTCGGGTACGTAACGCATACGGTTTCAGCTTTTATGACTCCCTTATCGTCGCAGCCGCACTCGAAGCGGGCTGCAACCGCCTCTACACCGAAGACCTGCAGCACGGTCAGGAAATAGAGCAACTGACTGTCTTGAGCCCCTTCATGGGTTCTCCGTAGACAAGTCGAAGTACCGTACAACTGCCCCGGTTCCACCCCTCCAGCTATTGCCATATCCGACCGACCGACGTACCATAAGCGGCGCTAATCCAGACTCCCTCCGGAGGTACGGCACTTGCTTTCACCCGGCCAGGTCGCACACTTCAAAACGTTCGGATTCCTCCTCATCCCCCGACTATTCTCCGCAGACGAAGTAGGGGAAATCACGACTTCCGCGGACAACCTGTGGCTCAAGCTCCGCAACGGTCAGCCGCTGGATCCCGAGCAGGGCCAGGGGGAAGGGAATTTCATCGAGCAGGACGAGGCGCTGACGAAGATCGTCACGGACGACCGCATCTACGAGGCCGCCGAAAGCATCCTCGGCCCCGGCTTCGTCTGGGCGGGGTCCGAGGGCAACGTCACCGTCAACTCCGAGCACCCCTGGCATCCCGACCGTCCCGGCGATCACGACGAGGTCTCCTACACCCGTCTCAAGCTCAACCTCTACCTCGACCCGATCAGGGAGGAAAACGGCTGCCTTCGAGTCATTCCGGGGTCTCACCGGATGCCGCTCCACCGCGATATTGAGCCCGATTCCATGCACCAGCGCCGCGGACTGCCCGTACGCCCATTCGACGTGCCCGGCCCGAACATGCCGAGCGTCTCCCTCGAGTCCAACCCCGGCGACGCCATCTTCTTCAACCAGAGCATCTGGCACGCCATCTTCAACGGCTGGGCCGGCAGACGCTATGTCGCCCTGAAGTTCGCCGCCCGCCCACAGACCGACAACCACATCGCCTCCCTCCGCTACTATGCCGGCAACATCTTCGACCCGCATCCCAACTGGCTGGCCAGCGAAGACGCGAGGGTCCAGTCGATGGTCGGCGAGCTGCCCGCATTTGGCGCGAAGAAGGTCCACGAGTTCGTGGAATTCCGAGACGACAGTCCAAACAGGACGAACTGACTTGGTGCCGGCTCGACCGTCCCACGCACGGGCCCGGACATAACGACAGGAGAACCCCATGACAACCTTTCCACACTCCATACCGGCCAGTAACGCGGGAGACGGCTCGCCCCTCGTCCTGGGCGATGACAATGTAGTTGCAGACCTGTACGTAGGCGGTTCCGCCGTGCGGGTCTTGGACTGGGACGCGGACGGTGAGCTCGAGGTCGTTGTCACCGCCGGAAACGGCAACATCTGCAGCTACAAGTTCATCGGCTCTATCGCCGACGGAACGCCAATCGTCGACCGCGGCCTCCAGTGGGGCGAAGTGTCCCGCGCGCTCCACCGGAACGAGTTGGACGAGGGACTCGTCGGCACCGTCGTCGCAGCCGCAGACTTCGATGGCGACGGGAAAACCGAAGTCATCCTGGCCCCCCGGGGATACTCGCTGAAACCCGTCACCGCCATATCCGTGGAAAATGGCCCACCCGCGACTCGGGACGAAGGTCGGCCCGTAACACTCAAGGGGCGGGATGGGGACGCCGGTTTCGGCAGGGGAGCGACGGCCGCCATCGACTGGAACGGTGACGGCGTCGTGGACCTGGTCGTGCTCGAGACCGAGGACGGCGATATGTGGGCCAAGAGCGCGGACGGCATCGTCCCCGAGGACCAGCGCGACCGATACGACAAAGACGGCAAGTGGTTCTCGAAGTTCGGCACGGCTTCCCTACACCTCTATCGCAACACGAGCAGTGGAGGCGAAATAGAGTTCACCTACGCGGGCAAGGTCGACGTCGACGTGCCCCGCCATACCTTCCACATCAGCGAGGTCAACCCCGACGACCCGACCGCGGGCCTGCTCCTGCTCAACTACTACGGCCACATTAACCACGTGTCCATCCTGGCGACCGGCGACGACCCCGAATGGGGCGAGCCGGCCGAGATATTCACCCTCCACGGCGAGCCGTTCAGCCGCATCACCACCTTCCAGTCGAGCATCGGCGTCTCCGACGCGCTGGAGGCCGGGCGCTTCGACATCTTTGCCGGTGACAACGCCGGAAACATCGAGTGGGCGCGGTACTACGGCAAGGACGCCGCCGGCAGGCCCATCTATGACACGCCCCGCAAGCTCAAGCAGCACAACCCCCACGTCAACGGCGGGGTCTTCTCCGTTCCCACGGTCGGCGACTGGCGGGACACGGGGATGCAGGACATCCTTGTGGGCAGCATTGAGGGGTACATCTTCTGGTACAAGACCCTCTCGACGAATCCCCTGCGATTCGCCCCGCCTGAGCGCGTGCGCTACGGCACCACCGAGATCCGACGCCTCGCAACGCCGTATCCGGCCGGCGGACAGCACTGGGGCGGCTCCCAAAGCCCATACGACGGCGACACCGGAGGCTACAGCAACCCCGTTCTGGCCGACTGGAACGGCAACGGCCTCCTCGACCTCGTCGTCTGCGACATGGTAAGCCTGTACGAGTGGTACCCAAATTGGGGCACGAAGACCACGCCCGAGCTCGGTCCGCCTCAGCGGCTCCTTCTCACCGACGGCTCGCCCCTCATCGGCCCGTGGAGGCAGCAGCCCGGAATCGGGCACCTCACCGACGGCGACCTGCCCGACATCGTCACCCAGGACCTCGACCTCGATCTCGCCCTCTACAGGCGCGCAGGCAGCGACGACCTGGCCGGCCTCCTCCCGGGCGAAAAACTCCGGTACGAGGACGGCTCCACTATCAAGACGCACGGCATCTACACCCCCGCCGGTGGCGACGGTCGCGGCAGGACGAAGTTCAACGTCGTCGACTGGGACGGCGACGGCCTCCTCGACCTGCTCATCGGCGTCGGCCCCCAGCATGGAAGCCCCTATCGCGGCAGCTACATCCTCTTCGCCAAGAACGTGGGCACGAAGACACAGCCGGTCTTCAAGAGACCCGTAATTCTCGTGTTCGACGCGGACGGCAATCCCCTGGAGTTCTGGAGGCATGGCGTGCACATGGCCCCCGTCGACTGGGAAGACGACGGCAATCTCGGCCTGATCGCCGGAGCCGACCACGGCCACGTCTGGTATTGGCGACCGGAGCACTTCGGCAGTCCCGCCAGCGGAGACCCCACCGCGCAGGAACGGCCCGCCGGAGAAGAGGGCTTCGGTCCGCGCGAAGACTGATAGCCGCGCGCTTCCGATCATCCCGCCGAGGTCGAACCTCTCCGATGCCGACACCGCTGGAAGTGCCCCGCCACATCCTCGAAGAGATCTATCGCGAGGCCCGCCGCGAGTACCCTAACGAGTGCTGCGGCTGGCTCGCGGGCGTCAAGGACGGCAAAGAGGTGAGTGTCGTCAGGGCCTGCGTCAACATGCAGACGCAGGGCGGCCACCCGTCAGCCCCCGGCCGTTCGGCCGAGACCGCCTACGTCTTCGGCGCACAGGACCTCATAGAATTGAACTACAGCCTCGACTCCGGCACGCCTGCCCGCATCATCTACCACTCCCACCCGAACGGACAGGCATACCTCTCCGATATTGACCGCGGCGTCGCCATCAGCCCCTGGGGAGATGGCCCCGCCTACCCCGTCCAGCAACTCGTCATCGGCATCGACGCCCACCGAGTAGTCGACGCCGCCCTCTACGACTGGTCGGACGAAGTAGGCGACTTCATCGAGATCGCCCGCTTCCACGGCGCGGAGATTTGAATACCCCTCGTGGAGCGCGCGGGAATGGCTGTCGCTGGTTTGCAATCTAGCCTAGGGCCAAGCATACTGAGGATCATCTGCCTTTTGTCGTCATGGTCGGAGCACAAACGTGGTTGAGGGCTCTGTCTTTACCAAAGTGATCAATGACTGGTGGGACTCTTTTCCTGCAAGGTCACGATCACGTGGGAATATAGCAGGCGGACTTGTGCTTCTTGAGAATCTACGTGGCAATTTCGACCTCGACATCAATGCCCACAAAGCCCCTGGCAGCGACCAGCTAAGGAACGCGACCCGCGCGAATGTTCAGAAAATCCTGGCACGCTTTGACGAAGATCGGGTCCTGTTGAAGGAAGGAGGGCGAACAAACCGAGGCTTGGTGAGAAACCTTACACTCCTCCTGGATGCGTTGTCAGTCGCACGCATCGGCGAACTGTCCCCGGACGCGAGGGATTTGGAACTTGGGAGAATGCAAGCGGTTCTCGTCGCAAAGGCGAGAGAAAAATTCAACGCTGAGAAACTTTCGTTTGAGTACGGCAAGAACATAACCTCGCGTGAAGTAGTCAGAATGATTCTGGAATCGGCACGCAACCGCCAAAAGACTGGTGATGTCGCTGAATATCTGGTCGGAGCCAAGCTTGCCCTGCGTTTTCCCAACTATGACATAAGAAACTCCGCGGCCAGCGCTGCAGATGACCAAACCGATGAAAATGGCGACTTTCAGATGAACGACTGCGTATTCCATGTAACTGTGTCCCCCAACAGTGGACACTATGACAAGTGCAAGCGCAATCTTGCCACCGGCTTAAGGGTCTTTCTGCTCGTTCCAGACGAACTCTTGGCAGGGACGCGACAAAACACGGAACTGACAATGGCTGGTCGTGTTTCAGTTGAGTCAATAGAGTCCTTCGTTTCCCAGAATATAGAGGAGTTGTCGGATTTCGATGGGAAGAAGGTTCCTCAGAGTATGAGGCAACTTCTTGAGACATACAATGAACGCGTAGCAGAAGTGGAAACCGACTTGTCGCTGCAAGTTGAGATCCCGCAAAGCATGGATAAGTAGATGCTGGCTACTTCAGCCACCAACCAACCTCCGCCTCCCGCAGTGGGGGCTATGAACATCCCCTTCACGGTCGCCGAATACTTCGCTGGTATCGGCCTGTTCCGTATGGGCCTAGAGGCGGCGGGATGGCGGGTAGTGTACGCCAACGACTGGAATCGCGAACGGGCGCAAATGTACAAAGGGTTTTTTGGTGAAGACGAGAGTTACGAGGTGAGGGACATCTTTGCCGTTACTTCCCGAAATATCCCTCCAGCGACCCTTGCGACGTGTTCTTTCCCCTGCATTGATCTATCTCTAGCGGGGAAGCGTAAAGGAATCAACGGGAAGCACTCCGGTGCCTTTTGGGGATTCCTCGACAGATTGAAGGAACAAGGCCGGCAAGCTCCTCCCATACTCGTGTTGGAGAACGTAACCGGATGGCTCTATTCAAATGAGGGCAGAGATTTCTACGCTACTGCGAAAGCACTCAACGAAATTGGCTATGCTTGTGACGTCTTCATGTTGAACGCACGCTCATTCTTGCCGCAAAGTCGTCCTCGTCTCTTTATGATCGGCATAAGAGATACTGTCGATAACGATGACCGCGTCCTTTCGTCCTATAGATCCAAACGATTGATGCCGCCGAAGCTAAAGACCCTGATGCTGGAAGCCGACGATATTCAATGGACTTGGTTGGACATTCCCGAGCCGCCACCTTACCGGAGCACTGGGTTCTCCGATGATATTGTGGAAGGTATGCCTCCTAACGATATCCGATGGTGGCCGGAACACAAGGTGGAAAAGCATCTTGCCATGATGTCTCTAGCACACCTTGATATGGTGAAGAGGATGGCACGGCAGGAAGGAGAGCGTTACAGAACTTTCTTCCGCCGCGTTCGCCGTGAGGGACAGCGGGCGGAAGTTCGCTCTGATGACATTGCGGGTTGCCTGCGTACCGCCGTCGGTGGCAGCGGTAAACAATTCTTGGTTGCCGCAGGAAACGACTCGATTCGTATGCGAACATTGACACCCCGTGAATACGCTCGTTTACAGGGAGTCCCGGATAGTTTGCCAATCGTGGCAAACACCGAGCGACAGTCCCTCAATGCCTTTGGCGATGCTGTCTGTGTACCTGCCGTCACGTGGATTGCGACACAAGTTCTGCATCCATTGGTAGACGCAATGCGTACACATGCATACCAGTCGTAGACTATGACCGACACCGTCTCGCCTGCGACCCGCAGCCGGATAATGGCCCGCGTGAAATCGAAGGGCATGAAACCGGAGATTAAGGTACGCAGGCTGCTCCACGGGCTTGGCTATCGGTATCGACTGCACAGGGCCGATCTGCCCGGTCGTCCGGATCTCACGTTTCCGTCGAGGCGCAAGGTGGTGTTCGTAAATGGGTGTTTCTGGCACAGTCACCCCGGTTGTCCTCGCGTACGCATCCCGGACGCAAACCGCGACTACTGGATATCCAAACTGGACCGAAACAGGGCGAGAGACAAGCGCAACATTGATCTGCTAGAGAAATCCGGCTGGGACGTGATGGCCGTGTGGGAATGTCAACTGCGAGATTTGGCTGCGGTCACTGAACGATTAGTCACCTTCCTTGGTCGCTAATTCCCCACACGCACTCGGCTTTCCTTGAACGTGTCGATGGAGCGAACACCGAGTTCTCCTACGCCCGTGTCCCTCCGAGAGTGCTAACCCACACGCCATCCCCATTGAATTAGCCGCCCCATCCGACTACAATCTTGCGAATCATTCACACTGTTCCCGGCTCGTGTCCGGGGCGGAGGAAACATGGCCAACGAAAAGTTGCGAGTGGCGATCATTGGCTGCGGTCGTATGGGCCAGCACTACACCGATGTCTACAACACCTTCGAGAATACCGAGGTCGTCGCCATCGCCGAGTACAATGACGACCGGCGGAATGTCGTCGGCGAGCGTTTCGGCGTCAAGGCGCTCTTCAAGGACGCCGAGGAGATGTATCAGAAGATGGACGAGGTCCCCGACCTCGCCGTCGTCGTCATTCCCGCGCACGCGGCAATCCACTCGTCCGTGTACTGGACTCCCGCTTTCGGAGACCCCGGTATGAACTCGGCACATGTCATTGCGAACGCAGCGGAGCGGAGTGAGGAATCAAAAGTCCTTGGCCTTCAAGCGGAGTTCCGTAGCTGGAACGGCCTCAATGACGACGGAAGAACATCCTAGATTCCTCGCTGCGCTCGGAATCACCATGGCCTTGCAAAGGTCACATAAGGGGATGAAAACGGGTTGGCGCCGGGAACGGGCAACCACAAGGGTTGCCCCTACGACGGGTTTGACGTGGCCTGTTTTCAGAGCAATGACAGACTGTCACGCCAGTTATGCGAGGGTCTCCCTTATCGGGGAAGGCGGACTTGCTTGGCATACGAGAAGATTGCCTTGGTCCGACGTAAAAGGTGCGATGGTCATGTGACCACCGCACCTTGGTTTTCAGTCGCGCTCCTTGAAGGAGCCTATAGCATCCGTCACTCGATTCGGATTTCCTGGAGCTTGGGGACGATCATGGGTGTCAGGCGGTAGCCCTTCAGGTAGGGCTTGACGAGGGCGTACTGCTCGCCGGTGAACCACGTCGGGACCCAAGCGGCGTCATCTATGATCATCTGCTCGGCCTGGTTGTAGAGGGAGACACGCTCACTCACGTCCTGGATGGTGCGGGCCTTTTCGAGGAGCTTGTCGACCTCCAAGTTGGAGTAGCTTCCGTGGTTCATGCCACTCTCGGTGTGGAAGAGGATGTCCAGGAAGTCCTGCGGGTCGGGATAGTCGGCGGACCAGCCGAGTCCGGCGTAGGCCTGGAACTTCTGAGCATCCAGATCTTCGAGATAGGTCGCCCACTCAACCTGCTGGATCTCGACCTCCACGCCAAGCTCCTGCTTCCACATCTCGATGATGACTTCGAGGTCGAGGCCGATGGTTCCGCCCGTGCCTGGCACCGTGACGACAATGCGGGGCCGGGTCTCAGGGTCGGCGTACTGGGACTGCTCGAGATACTCTCTCGCGAGATCGGGATCGAAATGCAGGCCCTTGATGTCGGTCGTGTATCCGGGGAATCCGGGCGGGAGGATGGAATACGCGGGCTTCACAAGTTCGGCGAGCACCTCGTCGGCGATGAGCTCCTTGTCGACGGCGTGGTTGAGCGCCTTGCGGAAGTTGGCATCGTCGAACGGGGGCATCGAGGCATTCATACCGATGTAGGAGACCGAGAATCCCGGAGGGGCTACGACCAGCTCCTTATTCAACGGCTCTTCGGGATTGAGGACGCGCTCAAGTTCGAAGAGCCCGACGCCCGTGACGTCGATCTCGTCGTTCTCGTACATGGCCATGGCCTGACCGCCGGCGAGGTTCATGTTGATGGCGTCCACGTCGGGACGCGGTGCGCGGTAGTACTCGTCGAACCGCTTCAGGACGATCCGCTCGCCGATTCTGTACTCATCAAGCTTGAAGGGACCGGTGCCCACGGCGTTTTCGACCCACCAGTTGCGACCGCCGCTCTCGACGGTCTCGCGGTCCAAGACGAACGCCGTCGGGTAGCTGAGCTTCGCCAGGAAGTAAGCCTTGGGCGCGTCGATGGTGATCTGAAGCGTCCGCTCGTCGATGACCTGTATGCCCTCGATCGAGTCGGCGTCGCCGTCGATGTACTCTTCCGCGCCGATGATGTCGTTGAGGTACGTGTCGGCCAAGTGGGAGGCAAGCGCCGGCGAGGCGGCCCGCTCGATAGACCACTTGAAGTCCTCGGCGGTCACCTTCTTGCCGTTGTGGAAGGTCACGTTGTCACGGAGAGTGAAGGTGTAGACCATGCCGGTATCGTCGACCTGCCATTCCTGCGCGATGTCAGGCACGAGCGCGAGGTCGGTATTGATGGATACGAGACCGCTGAATATCTCGACCACGACGCCGGCGGAGGTTGTGTCCCCCGTCAGGTGGGGATCGAGGGTGGGCGGGTCGGCCCACAGCCTGCGGAACACCCCGCCTCCGGGTGGCGGCAACTCCTCGGTCTCAATTACGACCTTGTCGGAGTCATCGTCTCCCGCGCTCTCGGTGGAGGCTTCGGCTTGAGTCGTCTGGGCTGTTGTTTCGGGGGCGGTATCGCTCTCTGACGTGGAGGGAACCTGATCCGTCGTATCAGGTTCGGAGTCGGAAGCGTCTCCACAAGCGACCAATACCACGGTCGCAATCAGGAGGAAAAGAAAGGGAAGTAACTTCTTCATCGAACGCACCTCGCTGGTGTTTTTGTGCTGGGACAAACTTTATAACGCAATGGGAGCGAAAACGGTTGGGAAATCACGTTTTACAGGGAGTGTTTCGTATTGATTTGGCCGTTCGCAATGCTTACTGCCCTTTCCCGACCGTTGTCGCCAGATAGGCGTCTATGAATGCTCCGATATCTCCGTCGAGGACTCCGTCGGTGTCGGATGTCTCGTAGCTCGTCCGGTGGTCCTTGACCATCTTGTATGGGTGGAGCACGTAGCTCCTGATCTGGTTGCCCCACTCGGCGGAGACGTGCTCGCCGCGGATCTTGTCCATCTTCTTGGCGCGTTCGGCCATCTCTCGCTCCATGAGCCGGGCCGCAAGGATGCCCATGGCGATCGTTCGGTTTTGGTAGAGCGAGCGCTCGTTCTGACAGCTTGCCTTGAGGCCCGTCGGGACGTGGGTGATCCTGACGGCCGTCGAGTTCTTCTGCACGCTCTGACCGCCCGCGCCGCCCGCCTTGAAGACCTCGATCTTCAGGTCGGCGGGGTCGATCTCGATGTCGACGCCCTGCTCGACCTCCGGGAGCACCTCGGCCAGGGCGAACGAAGTGTGACGGGCGTGGTCGGAGTCGTAAGGCGAGAGACGCACGAGCCGGTGGACGCCCTTTTCGGCCTTCAGGTACCCGTAGGCGTAATCGCCCTCCATCTGTATCACCGTGCTCTTGATCCCCGCGGTATCGCCGGGGGACAACTCGACGACGTCGGAGCGGTAGCCCTTTGTTTCGGCCCAACGGAGGTACATGCGCATGAGCATCTGGGCCCAGTCCTGGGAGTCGACTCCGCCCGCGCCCGCGTGAATGGCGAGTATCGCGTTCCTCCTGTCGTGCGGGCCTGAGAGGACGAGCGTGAACTCCAGATCGGCCACGCTAGCGGTTATCTCGGTAAGCTCCTCGGCGAGGCTGTCGAGGAGTGAGTTGTCATTCTCTTCGATTGCAAGCGCCGTGAGGTCTTCGGCGGCCTCAACCCGGCTTTCAAGGGACCGCCACTGCTCGACTTCGCTCTTGAGCGCGGCCAGCTCTTTCATCTTGCCCTGCGCCCGCTGGGAGTCCTCCCAGAACGACTCGGCTAATGACTCGCGCTCCAGGGCGTCGATGCGCTTTTCCTTGTCGGCAAGGTCAAAGACGCACCATGATCTGGGATATCTTTTCCCGCAGTCCGGACAGCGCTCCTCTGAGTTCCTGCATGGGTTGATTCGCCTCCATCGCCGTTTGCCACGTCTAATGATACTCTGAGATGGGTGAACGCGTAAGCTTTCGGGGGTCAATTCGCATGACCTCTTGGGCCGTGACGAGTGCGGGGGGTGGAGCGTGAAAAAAGGTGTGAGTAACCGGAAAGGCCTTACAGGGAGAAGACGGGTACCCACCGGTGGCCTTCAGGCTGAGCGTTCTTCGTGACGACATCGTCCATGGATTTCAGGGCGTACGGCCCAAAGAACACTTCGTCGCATTGGGTGCAGACATCCGCGGGGACGTTGCGCAGGATGTACAGTTCTCCGTCCCAGCGGTGGACGTGCTCGACGCGGCGCTGTTCGACGCGGCCTTTGCAGAATGGGCATGTTGTCATATTGGTTGTCTCTAACGCCGATTGGTGTGTGGGGCGCTACCCTGCCACTTCGACCCGTTCGACCTGCGTCACGTCGGCGAAGACTCGCTTGAGGTAGCGGCCGGTCTCCGAGTGGTCCATGCCGGTGAGGTCTCGGGGGGTGCCGACGGCGACGATCTCTCCGCCGCGGTCGCCCGCGCCGGGGCCGAGGTCGATGAGCCAGTCGGCGCTCTTGATGAGGTCGAGGTGGTGCTCGATGAGGACGACGGTGTTGCCGGCGTCGACCAGACGGTGGAGGACGCGGAGCAGGTAGGCGCAGTCCTCGAACGACAGGCCGGTCGTCGGCTCGTCGAGGATGTAGAGGGTCTGCCCGGTGGCGCGCTTGGAAAGCTCGGTGGCGAGCTTGACGCGCTGGGCCTCACCGCCGCTGAGGGTCGTGGCGGGCTGTCCGAGCCGGATGTAGCCGAGGCCGACGTCGTACATCGTCTGGAGCTTGTTGCGGATGCGCGGGATGTTCGCGAAGTGCTCAAGGGCCTCGGTGACGGTCATATCGAGCACCTCGGCGATGTTCTTGCCCTTCCACCTGATCTCCAGGGCCTCGCGGTTGTAGCGGGCGCCGTTGCACACCTCGCAGGGCACGGTCACGTCGGGGAGGAACTGCATCTCGATCTGGTTGTAGCCGTCTCCGCTGCACGCCTCGCACCGGCCGCCCTTGACGTTGAAGGAGAACCGGCCCGGCTTGTAGCCGCGGATGCGGGCCTCGGGAGCGGTCGCGAACAGCTCGCGCATCGGCGTGAAGGTGCCGGTATAGGTGGCAGGGTTGCTGCGGGGCGTCCTTCCGATGGGGGACTGGTCGATGTTGACCACCTTGTCGACGTTGCCGATGCCCTCAATGGCATCGAAGAGCCCAGGGCGTTCGCGAGACCTGTAGAACTCCTGGGCCAGCTTCTTGTAGAGAATCTCGTTGACGAGGGTGCTCTTGCCGGAGCCGGACACGCCGGTTATGCACACGAACATGCCGAGCGGTATCTCTACGTCGATGCCTTTGAGGTTATTTTCGCGCGCACCCCGCACGATCAAGGACTTGCCGTTGCCTTCTCTGGCGAAGTCCGGAAGGGGAATGCGCTTGCGATAGCCGAGGTACTGGCCGGTGAGGGACTCGGGGGTCTCTATAATTTTGCGGACCGGTCCGGTGGCGACGACGTGTCCGCCGTGCTCGCCGGCGCCGGGGCCCATGTCGATGATGTGGTCTGCCGCGCGCATAATGGCCTCGTCGTGCTCGACGATGAGGACGGTGTTGCCGAGGTCGCGGAGACGGAGCAGGGTCTGGATGAGTCGGTAGTCGTCTGCCGGATGGAGGCCGATGGACGGCTCGTCGCAGACGTAGAGGACGCCTATGAGGCCCGAACCTATCTGCGTGGCCAAGCGGATGCGCTGGGCCTCACCGCCGCTGAGGGACGATGCGGTACGTTCAAGGGTCAGGTAGTCGAGGCCGATGTCGTAGAGGAACCGCAGGCGTGCCTCGATCTCCTTGAGGGCCTGCGAGGCGATGGTCATTTCGCGCTCGGACAGCGTGCGGGAGTCGCCGCTCCCGATGGGCTTGCCGTCGTAGCTCTTGGGCGGTACGTGGTTGTTGCGGTACCGCACGGACATGGCGACGATGTCCGCAGGCTCCGCCGGGGCACCGTTGGGGCCGGAGCCGTTATCCCGCCGAGCGACAGTGACGGGAGTGTCCCCGTTAGACCGCCAGTCGCCGTCGTTTCTGAAGGCGCTGATCCAGTCTAGAGCATGCTCGATGGACCTGCTGGTAACGTCGATGATGTTGCATCCGCCGATGGTTACCGCGAGGGCCTCGGGCTTGAGGCGCTGTCCCTGACAGTTCTGGCAGGCGCGCTGGGACATGTACCGCTCGATCTCGGCGCGAATCATGTCGGACTCGGTCTGGCGGTACCGGCGTTCAAGGTTGTTGACGACGCCCTCGAAGGCAGTGTCCCACCGGTGCATGCGTCCGCGCTTGGTCTTGTGCTGGACACGGACTCGACTCTTGCCGGTACCGTAGAGGAGGACGTGGAACTGCTCCTGCGTGAACCGCTTGACCGGCTCTCGCGTCGAGAAGCCGTACTCCTCGGCGACGGCGGTCAGGAGGCTCATCATCCACGTGTCGGCAGTACCCGAACGCATCCACGGCTGGATTGCGCCCTCGACGAGGCTCAGGTCTTTATTCGGTACGACGAGGTCGGGGTCGACTTCCAGCTTGTAGCCGAGCCCGGAGCATCGCTGGCACGCGCCGTGCGGGTTGTT
Source organism: Dehalococcoidia bacterium (assembly GCA_965247555.1). GTDB lineage: Bacteria > Chloroflexota > Dehalococcoidia > Lucifugimonadales > VXLM01 > VXLM01. The sequence continues at coordinate 2,971,121 of CBDFHR010000009.1, forward strand.
GAAGCTGAAGGTGCGGGGCTCCATCTCTCCGAGGCTGATGTTGCAGTGGACGCAGGCGAACTGCTCGGAGAAGAGCAGGTCATCACCGTCGAAGACGTTCACGAGCACCGTTCCGCCGGCGAGCTTGAGGGCGGACTCGACCGAGTCGGCCACGCGGCTCTGCTCGAGGCCCTCGCCTATGACCAGACGGTCGACGATGACCTCGATGTCGTGCCACTTGGTCTTTTGGAGCACGATGCTCTCGGACAGGTCGCGGGTCTCGCCGTTAACGCGGACGCGGACGAATCCCGCGCTCCGGGCGTCCTCAAAGACCTCTTTGTGCTCACCCTTGCGACGGCGCACCATCGGGGCGAGAATCTGGATGCGGGTGCGGTCGGGCAGGTCTACGATGGCATCGACCATCTGCTGGACGGTCTGGCTCTCGACGGGGCGGCCACAGGAGTGGCAGTGCGGGTGACCGACGCGGGCGAAGAGCAGGCGCAGGTAGTCGTAGACCTCGGTGACGGTGCCGACGGTGGAGCGTGGGTTGCGTGAGACGCCCTTCTGGTCGATGGAGATGGCGGGCGAGAGGCCCTCGATGTAGTCGACCTCCGGCTTGTCCATGCGGCCGAGGAACTGTCGCGCGTAGGCTGACAGCGACTCGACGTAGCGGCGCTGGCCCTCGGCATAGATCGTGTCGAAGGCCAACGAGCTCTTGCCCGACCCGGACACGCCCGTTATCACCACGAGCTTATCGCGCGGGATCGTGACGTCGATGTCCTTGAGATTATGCTCGCGAGCGCCGCGAACGACGATGTTTTCTAGGGGCATTCTCTGATCCGCTATTAACGTAGATTAACTATAGTCGCGGTGCCGTTGAGTTCGGAGGCCATTGCTGGCCTACTCTCTAGGTTGGTTGGCAGTGTGATCACAGGATATTATCTCGCTTGGTCGCATTCCTCAGCACGTATTCCACGACGTTTGAATTCAGCCGCGACGGAGTCGCACGGGCTTATGAACTTCGGTTGCTCGGGCCTGCGATTCTGCACGGGTCTCTTCCACTTCGGTTGCTTCGAGTACCGGCCAATCCCCTGGATACCGCGCCTCAACCACCCACTCCGTCAGTTCAGCGAGGTCAGGGTAGCTCATAAACGACCCTTCCCTCACGCAGCGCGGCATGGAGCACGCTTCCTACGATATGGCCGCGCTGCTCTATTTCTTCGGGTGTCGATACGACGATATCCTTACTTGCGGGCAGGTCTCCCAGCGACCGCCTGATCTCTATAGCGGCTCGCCGCTTATTGGAGACCTCAGAAAGCACGACAAGCAGGTCCACGTCGCTCCACTCGGTGGCCGTGCCCCGTGCCAGCGAACCGAAGAGGACAACGCGCAACGGTCGAAAGCGTCCTACGATGCGGTCGACCATGGTTGAGACTAGCGCTTCCGAAGCCATTTTTCTCCCCCGCTCATCCCTGGAGTGATGAAGGAATAGGGATTGAAGTGGTGCACTCGGTGAGAGTCAATTCTAGCACCTGCGGCGAGCATACGGAACCGTTTGGGGTAGGTTTTTGGGACAATTGTTCGTCCCCATAGCGCTTCGACGCTCTGAATCCCCCGCCCTATGGTAGAATCCCTCAAGCACATTCTGACCAAAGATACCGGAGGGGTGACGATGGCCGGAGAGATGACGATTGAGATATTGGATGACTTCGCGAACGCGTGGAACGAGCACGATCTCGACAAGCTGATGTCGCACATGACGCAGGACTGCGTGTTCGAGCTGTCGGCAGGGCCCGAGGCATGGGGCGCGCGATTCGAGGGCTATGACAGCGTTCGTGAGGGCTACAAGCGCGTGCTCGACATGTTTCCCGACGGGCAGTGGGCCGAGCCGAGCCACTTCATCGCCGGCGACCGCGGCGTGACGCAGTGGACGTTCCGCGCCACCGGGGCCGACGGAGGCCAAGTGGAGGTCAACGGCTGCGACCTGTTCCACTTCGTTGGCGACAAGATCAGGGTCAAGAACTCGTTCCGGAAGATCCGGTCGTAGAGGCCGATTCAGGCACTCAAGAAACTATCGACGTTGGCGGGGAATTGCCCTTCGGCAGGATCAGGGCGAAACCTCGTACTCCACCTCAGCTACCTTGCGTTCCCCCGCGTACACATACACGACATAGCGCCCTGGCGCCCACTCCCCCGGCAGCGATCCAACTGAAAACCAACTCGTCCCGCCGCTGTATTTGTCTTCCGCAGTCAGTTTGAATCTCCGGCGGTCAAATACGAACCCGTCTTCGTAGTACTCCACTATCTCCAGGGCTACTTCGTGAGGATCTCCCGACACACTGTAGGAGTACTTAAGGGTCAAATATACCCGGTCGGTAACGTCTTGAGCGGAAAACTTAGACACTGCCGGTCCTTTTGCGACAGTTGTGATGTAAGCATTGTCGATACGCCCATTGATGCTGGGCAGGCTGGGATCAACCGGGCCAGTGTCAACACTAGAAAGATCGTAAAGGTTCAGTCCCATCGTACCAGCGTGTAATGACAGTGTTCGTGGCAATTTCTCCTAAACGGAAGGCTTCCCTAACATGCCCAATCCCTATCGACGCGCTCCCATAGTCGTCGGTGTCGTCCCGCGCCGCCGATGCAATGTAGAGTTCCCGGAACCCCTGCCGAAACTGAGTATCGCCCAACGTTCGGTTAAGATCGAGGAACAGCCGCTCTCCCAATGAATAGTTGCAACCGAACTCGATACCATCCTCGGCTATATCAAGACGCTCCAACTCTGCGATGTTGCGAGCATGCGGGCAGGGGGAATTGGTAGCGCCGATCGAACGTCCGGTTCGATCGCGCTCGATAATGGAAGCCATGAATTCGGCAGCGCCCTCGTCGACCCAGTTTGCGTTGCCGCTCCAGTAGTAATGCGCCACCTCGTGAGCAATATTTGAGCCGGCGAATTCCGCATCAGTAGTCCCGTCATCGACATCGAAATTGGGAAGGATGGCGATGTGTGTGCCAAAATTTGCACCCGCGAAGGACTCAGGGACGGCGTTTTCATAGAGCAGGCCGACGTAGTTGGTCGGAAGCGGCGCGCCCATGTACTCTTCGGCGCTGCGCACGGAGTGTTCCAGTAGGTCCATCGAGCGCTCTGTACCCGGACTCGTGCGGATGATGAAGAGGATGACGTCACCGGACAAAGGCAATGTGATGGTCCGCCTTTCCAGAAGAACTTTGGAGGAATCCAGCAGGACGTCGATGAGACCGGGATTCGTTCCTGCGACGCCATTCAGCGTGGCAACAATCGGCGCTATGTCGTTCGATATGCCATCCAGCAGCGCCGCGTGGGACATCACCCTGACGAACGTCTCCGGTTTGAAGGCCGCGAGCTGTCGCAGTGACGCCATGGCTGATATGTCGGGCGGCTCAATGGTTTCGATGAATGGCATACCCACAATCTGCAATGCCGCCCCTGAGTTATTGCGCGCTATCGCACCGAAATCTTCGATCAGGGCGGCTTCGGCGCCATTGACACTATCCTGTACCCAACTCAGCGAGACGACCGCCGACGCGACCTCCGCATTCTCGTACGCGATGTAGGACACATCTTCAATCGTCTTGACCTCCAACTCTTCAATGCTGTCCTGTACCCAGTCCAATGCGACGACGGATAACCCGACTCCCGTGTCCTTATTCGCTATGTAGGACAGTTCTTCAATCGTCTTGACCTCCACATCGTCAATACCGTCCTGCACCCAGCCCAGGGAGACGACTGCCGACGCCACCTCCGCATCACCGAAATTGTTCATCCAATCAATCGCCCCTGCCTCTACGCCTTCAACGCCGTCCCGTACCCAGTCCAATGCGACGACGGATAACCCGACTCCCGTGTCCTTATTCGCTATGTAGGACAGTTCTTCAATTGTCTTGACCTCCACATCGTCAATACCGTCCTGCACCCAGCCCAGGGAGACGACTGCCGATGCCACCTCCGCATCACCGAAATTGTTCATCCAATCAATCGCCCCTGCCTCTACGCCTTCAACGCCGTCCTGTACCCAGTCCAATGCGACGACGGACAAACCGACCCCAGTGTCCTTATTCGCTATGTAGGACAGTTCTTCAATTGTCTTGACCTCCACATCGTCAATGCCATCCTGCACCCAGCCCAGGGAGACGACTGCCGATGCGACCTCCGCATCACCGAAATTGTTCATCCAATCAATCGCGTCGGCCTCTACGCCTTCAACGCCGTCCTGTACCCAGTCCAATGCGACGACGGATAACCCGACTCCCGTGTCCTTATTCGCTATGTAGGACAGTTCTTCAATCGTCTTGACCTCCACATCGTCAATGCCATCCTGCAGCCAGCCCAGGGAGACGACGGACGATGCGACCTCTGCGCTGCCGATATTGTTCATCCAATCAATCGCCCCTGCCTCTACGTCGTCAACGCCATCCTGTACCCAGTCCAGAGAGACTATGGCCGAAGCGACAGGACGGCTTACCACCGCAATGTAGAGCAAATTCTGAATCACCCCGGTTTCCGTACTGGTGATACCGTCCCGTATCCAGCTCAGTTCCTTGATCGAGGAAGCCAACTGAGGGGCTGCTTGTTCCACCCAGGGACCATTATCGAAGTCGCGGAGGGGGGATAAGACCGCTGGCGTGGCTGTGGGAACCTGTGTTGGCGGTCTGGTCGGCACCAACGTCGGAGTAGCGGTTGGCGTGGCTGCGAGCACCTGTGTTGGGGGTCTGGTCGGCGCCAACGTCGGAGTAGCGGTTTGAGTGGCCGTGGGCACCTGTGTTGGCGGTCTGGTCGGCACCAACGTCGGAGTAGCAGTTGGCGTGGCTGTGGGAACCTGTGTTGGCGGTCTGGTCGGCGCCACCGTCGGAGAAGCCGTCGGTGTGCTGTGGGCGTGACCTCCGCTGGAACTGCTGCCCTGGCGACAATGGTTGGCGTAAGTGTGAGAGTAGGAGCGTTCCGAGTCTCTACGGGGATAGCAGTCGGCGAGACCGGCGTTACCTCAATAGTCGCGTCGATTACAGGGCTCGGCGTACGGTCTCCACATGACACGAGAATGATAACCGCCGCGTACAGTGTCCCCAAACGCAGAGAAACCACTACTCCACCCAAACCTCTTCGAAGATCCGCAGCCAGTTGCCGCCGAGTATCTTGCTAACATCTTCGTCGGAGTAGCCGCGGTTGAGGAGGGTCTGCGACATGACGGGGAGCTGCGCGGGGGTCTCCAACTCGTCGGGGTAGAGGTCCTGCCACGGCTTGGGCTTTTCGTCCACCTGGGTGAACGTTGACGGGAACTTGGTGCCCTGCTGCGAGCCGATGTAGCGCCAGAACTCGTCCGGCTGGTCCTGGGTATGGTCGGTGCCGATGGCGACGTGGTCGACGCCCACCATGTCGACGAGGTAGTCGATGGCCTCCAGGTAGTCCACGAGGGTCGAGCTGAAGGAGTTCCGCAGGAACGTTCGGATGCACGTCGAGCCGATGACGCCGCCCTTCTCTGCCATGAGCTTGATCGCCTCGTCGGTCTTGTTGCGCCTGTGCTCGTAGTACGTCTTGGCGTTGGCGTGAGTAATGGCGACGGGCTTGTCGGAGACCTCAATGGAGTCCATCGTGGTGGCCATGCCGACGTGCGAGAGGTCGATGAGGATACCGACGCGGTTCATCTCCTTCACCGCGTCAACGCCAAAGTTGGTGAGGCCGCCGTCCTGGCGCTCCATGCAGCCGTCCCCGAGGAGGTTGCGCTCATGGTAGGTGACCTGCGCGATGCGGACGCCGAGACGGTGGAATAGCTCGAGCCGGTCGAGCCGGTTCTCGATGGGCGACGTGTTCTGCCAGCCGAGGATGACACCGGTCTTGCCCTCGCGCCTGGCACGGTGGATGTCGTCGACCGTCTCCACCTGCAGGATGCGGTCGGAGCGCTCACGGAAGCGGGCCAGCCATCTCGATATGTGGTCGAGGGTCTCTCGGTAGTTCTCCCACGTGGCGATCGTGGCGTTGATCGCGGCCACGCCGCCCTCGTTGAGGCTCTCGTATACCGAGTCGCTGTCCCAGTTGCTCACGTTCAGCCCGTCGATCACGACGGTGTCGTCGTACAGCCGCCGCGCCCGCTCCGAGACCTGGTTCATGGCGTCCTCCGCAGGGTGTTTATGGAATGCGAGGGAGTGTACCAACGGCCCCGTGCAGGGTCAAACGGTGCGGCATACGAGGCAGGCGTGTGCGTATAGCCGGTTCGTAGGACCAAGATCATGCTTCACCCTCTCCAATGGCCTCCGGCTTTCGGAGACCTTTTGAGAACCGACCCCCACGCCCGTCTTTCCGACCACAGGGTGGAATCCGGCGTGTTGTGTCGTCGTAAAGGGTTCGGTGCAGCTACGTACCAGCGCTGGATGACAAGGACTTTAGATTCCTCATGAGGGTTGCCACCCTCACGACCTGTATTGAAAATGGCGTTGGTCTCCCTGTTGTTAAGTGATTGATGGCAGGGGCCCCGAGGATGGATTCCTGCTTTCGCAGGAATGACGGTGTGGGGGTGGCACGATGGCTATTTCCGTAGCAATGACGGGTGGGGGAATAGGAATGGCGGTGGGCGGGTGCTGCTATGTGTGCTGTATATGAGCGATACCGGCGCAGTCGTGACCAGTCAATGCTGGATGAACGACTTTTTCAGATAGTCGAGGTCGAGGTCGGGGTAGAGGGGGAAGGCGGAGAGGAGTTCGGCGACGCGGTAGCGGGCGGTCGTGGTGGTCTCGGTGTCGGTGGTGGCGCGGGCCTTGCTGAGCTGCCCGGCGAGTCTGCCCCTGAAGATGGCGCGTGGGGTGGTTGCGGAGAGGACGGAGGCCATGATGGAGGCGATTTCGACCATCTCTGTCGCGCCCATGCCGCGGCTGGTGAGGGCGGGCGTTCCGAAGCGGAGGCCGGAGGTGTACCACGCGCCGTTTGGGTCGAAGGGGATGCTGTTGCGGTTGAGGGTGACGTTTGCCTCGCGGACGGCTGACTCGGCCTGGCGTCCGGTGAGGCCGTAGGAGCCGATGTTCGCGAGCATGAGGTGGTTGTCGGTGCCGCCTGTGAGGATGTCCATGCCCTCGTCGATGCAGGCTGCTGCGAGCGCGGAGGCGTTTTCGACGATGGCACGGGCGTAGGTCTTGAACTCAGGGGTGGCGGCCTCGGTGAAGGCGACGGCCTTGGCGGCCATGACGTGGGGCATGGGGCCGCCGAGGACCATGGGGCAACCCTTGTCGACGTACTCTCTGAACTCCTCGGTCGAGAGCACCATGCCGCCGCGGGGTCCGCGGAGGGTCTTGTGGGTTGTTGTGGTGAGGACGTGGGCGTGCGTGACGGGGTCGTAGGGGCCGGTGAAGCCGTCGACCTTTCCGGCAACGAGTCCGGCGAAGTGGGCCATGTCGACCATGAGGACGGCTCCGACCTCGTCGGCTATCTCGCGGAAGATGCTGAAGTCGATCTTCCGGGAGTAGGCGCTGTAGCCTGCCAGCAGGATGAGAGGCCGAAACGCCTTGGCGTGATCGCGGATCGCGTCGTAGTCGAGGAGGTTCGTCTCGCGGTCGACGTCGTAGGACTGGACCTCGAACATGGTGGCCGAGGCGTTGAGGCGGTACCCGTGCGAGAGGTGGCCGCCGGAGTAGTAGTTCATGCCGAGCATTCGCTGGTTGCCCAAGGCACGGCGAAGCTCCGCCCACTCGGCGTTGGAGAGCTTGGTGGGGTCGGTCTTGCCGAGGTTTTCCATGAAGGGGGACTGGACTTTGGCGGCAAGGATTGCCCAGTAGGCCACGAGGTTCGCGTCCGAGCCGGAGTGAGGCTGGACGTAGGCGTGCTCCGCGCCGAAGAGGTCCCTGGCAAGCTCGACGGCGCGTCCCTCGACGGCGTCGACGTTCTCGCATCCGGCGTAGAAGCGGTGGTAGGGGTAGCCCTCGGCGTACTTATCGGTGAAGAGGTTGCCCATGGCGAGCTGGACGGCGAGGGAGGAGTAGTTCTCCGAGGCGATCATCTTGAGGCTGTTGGTCTGGTAGTCCAGTTCTGCGACGACGGCGGCGGCGACCTCGGGCGAGACGGAGCGGATGTGTTCGAGCGATGCGAGGCAGGCGACGAACCCGGTGTTCAGGTCGCTTCCGGAGGCGGTCGCTTGGGCGATGTAGTCGGCGAGGGGTGAGGCGGTGGGCATGGGGGTAACGCGGAGGGGCGCGTCGGTATCTGCAGGTAGTCTATCGGCGGCCTCGATGCGGTGTCAACGGAGGGGGATTGCTATGCTTGACACGCCTTGTTACAAGCGAAAGTCCCGAAACTCTTCTGAAAGTTGGTTGTTTGCAAAGAGGAAGCGAGCGAATGGTCTAGGAGTGGTGTCCCAGGGCAACACCAGGTCCGGCCACTTTTGCAGTAGTCGTAAGAGAACTTTAGATGGCTGTTCTTCACCGCTTGTCAGGAAGACGATCCCGACACTTTCACGGATGATCGTGTTCCTCTCTGCCGTCACCTTCAGCATCCGTTTGTTGCAGCTAAGTACAAGCCACTCCAGTTGACCCGCTTTTTCCAACCAGAACTGGTCGGGGCGTCCTCCCCATGACATACTTCTCAGAGAACGGGCGTCGTATCCGACTGCGTTGAGGGCAATTGGCACTCCAGTTCCTACGTCCTCGTCGCACAGTAGGATCAAGCAGCGACCCTCTCCCCGTATTGTATGGCTGTCTCAACGAGGTCAGGGTTCATGTCAAAGTCTTTCGCAATGAAATCAATACGCAGGCCAGCCTTAAATCGCTTGCGGATTGCTTGCACTGTCACTCCGCGCCCCTGAACTACCGGCAGGCCCGTGCTAAATCTAGGGTCGATGACGATGGGTACAGTCCTGCCAATTGGAAACCACCGAGCCGCTAGTTCGTCGTCGTACTCGAGTTGGTCGGTCGTTTCGCGGCGTAGTATGCCCGGCAACGTCCATTGTTCCGGGGCGTCTAGGGCTTGAAAGCTGTCTGGCGAACCACCTTCTCTCAAAAAATGAACAATGTGAAAACCCAGTGCTTCCAGCTTCAAGTGAGCGAACGGGTACTCTGTGTTCCATATCTCCCGAGCGTTCACATAGGCTTCGCGCACCGTGCTGAATGGCACACTCCTTCCCCCCAATGCGCTCTTACGAAATCGTCCAGCGACCATGATCTCTATCATCTGGAGAAAAGAAACCATTTCGACATTGCCAGATGGCAACAGAGGCGGAACTACTCGACCCTTAGCCGTGTATCCGAATAGCCAGTTCTTGACCGTGGTCGTAGAGACGTTTGCGAGGTGCGCTGCCTCACTAAAGGTGTACATTGACTCAGTACGCCAGCCGTTGAGAGCCTGATGGCCGTTAATCACTTGGTTCATGGGAAACTAATCTCCATGGTGCTAGAACCCAATATGGTGTCCCAGTCTAGCGGCAGGTGGGCGCCCCTTAAGCTCTCACCTTTGGATAGGGCCGTATGTCCAGAAGGTACCGTGATACTAGCATATCGCATCTGAAGGCGCAGTGAAGGCCCTCGTGTCAGGGCCGTCTAGGGGTGAGGACTCTTGGGCGAGTGAGTCTTGCCGAACGGGAGGTTGGACGGTACGGTATACGGCGGGAACGGGGTGCATGGATAGAAGCGGACGTATGAACAAGATACTCTGGGCGGCACTTCTAGCGGTCGCGGCGGTTCTTGTGGGCTGTTCCGGCGGGTCAGGCGGTGATCGGGAGGAGTTGCTGGTGTTCGCGGCGACGAGCCTTACGGACGCTTTCGACGAGGCGGTGGCGCTTTACGAGCGGGAGAACGAGGTGGACGTGCAGACCAGCTATGCGGCGTCGCAGGTGCTCGCGCAGCAGATCGCCAGCGGCGCTCCGGCGAGCGTGTTCGTTTCGGCGGGCGCGCCTCCGGTCGCGTTCCTGCGGGCGCGCGGGATGGTGGCCGAAGAGGTCGACCTGCTGACGAACAGGCTAGTCGTGGTAACGAACCAGTCGCTCGAAGAACGCTCGCCCGCCGCGCTCTCGTCACCTAACGTCGAGCGGATCGCCCTGGCCGCTCCCGACATCGCTCCCGCGGGGGCGTATGGGCGCGAGGCGCTGAAGTCGGCGGGGTTGTGGGAGTCGCTCCAAGAGAAGATTGTTACCGCGCCGGACGTGCGTGCGGCGATGGCCTTCGTCGAGGCGGGCAACGCGAGCGTCGGCATCGTCTATGCGACCGACGCCGTGATAGCCCGGGGGCTGGATACCGTGGACATCTTCCCGCACGAGTCGTACGGACCGATCGTCTATCCCGTGGTCACGGTGGCATCGGATGAGCGGAACGAGGCGGCGGACGACTTCGTGCAGTTCCTCATTGGCGCGGAGGCCGGGGATATATTTCGTTCTCACGGCTTCGAGCCGATCAGGTAGGTGCCAGTGAGTTGGACACTGCTCGAGCTCACGTTCCGGGTGGCGGTGGTCGCCACGGTGGTCAACATTCCCCTCGCGCTGGCCGTGAGCTGGCTGCTGGTCAAGACTCGTGTGCCCGGCCGCCTGATCGTGGACGTGTTGGTCTCGCTTCCCCTCGCGGTGCCGCCGATAGCTATCGGGTTCTTCCTGCTGCTTCTGCTGGGGCGCGAGGGGCCTATCGGGGGCTTGGCGCACGTGCTTCTGGGAGCGGACATCGTGTTCACGTGGTTTGCCGCCGCGGCGGCCTCGGCAGTGGTGTCGTTTCCGCTCATGGCGCGGGCGACGATGGTTGCGATGTCGGGAGTGGACGAGCGGCTCGAAATGTCGGCGCGGAGCCTCGGGGCAGGACCGTGGAGGGTGTTCTTCACGATAACCGTGCCGCTGGCCTCGCGGGGCATCCTCGCGGGCGTGCTGCTGGGGTTCGTGCGGGCCATAAGCGAGTTCGGCGCGACGATCACCGTTGCCGGAAACATCGCGGGCAAGACGCAGACCCTGCCGCTGGCACTCTACTCCGCCGTGATCCTGCGCGACGATTCGACGGCTCTTCTGCTGACGGCCATTGCCATCGCCATCGCGGCTGCCACGCTGGTCGTCCACAATTGGCTGCTGTCAAAGACGCCTCGTCCGGAGGTCTCGTGATCGCCATGACCGCGCCGGTAGCCCACATCGCCATCACCAAGCGTTTTCCGCAGTTCACCCTGGACTGCGACGTGACGTTCGAGGCGGGCGCGATCTCGGTATTCGGCCCGTCGGGGAGCGGCAAGACGACGCTGCTGAACTGCATAGCGGGCCTCACACGACCGGACAGCGGGCAGATAACCGTCATGGGGACGACGCTGTTCTCCGCTTCCGATGGCAAGGTCGTCCCGCCGGAGAAGCGTCGATTCGGGTACGTATTCCAGTCGTCGGCACTCTTCCCGAACATGAACGTACGCAGGAACATCCTCTACGGCTACCACCTGACGCCTGCCGAGCAGCGCGCGACCGACCCCGACCAACTCTTCGACCTGTTCGATCTGACGCGGCTGCTCGACCGCAGCGTCGACACGCTTTCGGGGGGAGAACGCCAGCGAGTAGCCCTGGCACGGGCGCTGGCGACCTCGCCGCGTCTGCTCCTGCTGGACGAGCCGCTGGCGTCGCTGGATGTTTCGTTCAAGGGGACGATCATCCGCTATCTGAAGCGTGTGCGCCAAGAGCTGCAGACGCCGATGATATACGTCTCCCACTCGGTGTCGGAGGTCGTGGCACTTGCCGAGGAGATGCTGGTGCTGTCGGAGGGCAAGCCGGTGGCGCAGGGGCCGCCGTCGGAGGTGCTGGTGCGTCCGGACGTGGGCACGATGGCGGACTACGGGGCGCTGGAGAACCTTCTGGACGCGACGGTAGTCGATCGGCGGCAAGAGCAGGGCCTTTCGGTGATCGACGTTGGAGGCGTAGAGCTCGCGGCGCCCGACGTGGACGCGCGTCCCGGAGACCTGCTGACGGTGTCGATCCGGGCAGGCGACATCATCCTCACGCTGGACGTGCCGACGAGGATCAGCGCGCAGAATATTTTGCCCGGGAGGATCGAGGCGATTCACGCTCAAGGGCCGCGGGTGATCGCGCACGTGGACGTGGGGGTTATTCTCGTGGTGGAGCTCACGCCCCGGGCCGTTGCCGACCTCGCCCTGCGGGAGGGCGCGCAGGTGTACCTGATCGTCAAGAGCAACAGCGTGCTTACGCTGGACGCGCTTGAATAGTTTGTGTTGACAACCTAAAGGAAGGACACGAAACTCCACGTAGCTGAACGGCAACTTGTCGGGGCTCCCGTCGTGACGCGACCCATCAGAATGTGGGTGCGGCTACCCCTAGGTCCTTCGGGGACGCGATTGTAGCGTCCGAACCAAGAATGGCTTTAATCAATGGCATCAGTGAAAAAGCGAGTCTACGAGATTGTGGAAGGGGCGCAACCCGGCGATCGGGCCAGCGAGATATTCGACATATTCATCATTTCGCTAATCTGCCTGAACGTTGTTGCTCTGATTGTGGAGACTGTCGAGGAAGTTCACCAAGTTTCGCCACAGGCCTTCCGCATATTCGAGATCATTTCCGTAGTCATCTTTACTGTTGAGTATCTCTTACGGGTCTGGTCCTGTACCACTGACGAAGAATACGGTCATCCCGTCTGGGGGAGGTTACGATTTGCCGTCTCCCCCGTTGCTTTCATCGACTCTCTGGCGATCCTGCCGTTCTACATAGCGCTCTTCGTCTCTTTGAGTCCGCTGGACTTGCGATTCTTACGTGCAGTGCGTCTCTTAGCCCGGATCGCCCGACTGAGTCGCTATTCCTCTGGTATACATACATTGGCCAGAGTGATACGCGCCAAGAGTGCAGAATTGCTCACCGTAATAGGGTTATTGTTGATCATGCTGTTGATGGCGTCGTCGTTGATGTTCTTTGCCGAAAATGAGGCCCAACCGGATAGGTTCGCCAACATTCCCCAAGCGATGTGGTGGAGCATCATCACTCTGACCACCGTAGGCTACGGTGACGTGTTTCCGATAACCGCAGGGGGACGCCTTCTAGCTGGGGTAATAGCTATACTGGGAATAGGGTTATTCGCCTTACCCGCAGGTATCCTGGGGTCTGGGTTTGTGGAGGAGATGAACAGGAAGAGGCTGGGGCCGAGGCGTTGTCCCCATTGCGGTGGGGAGATACACGAGTAGGGTCTTTTGTAAACTCCGGGAGTGGTTCAGTCGGAGGCTTTTTCAAAGTCGTCGAGGATGTCGTTGGGGAGTGGGTCGAAGAATGACTCAGGCACCTCGGCTAGGCCTTTTCCCAGACCGACCGGACGGTCGACAAGCGGCAGGATCTCGGCCACCGGCCGATTCCGGCGGCAAAGGATGATCCGATCACCGGGCTTCAAGCCACCGATGTGCTTGGATAGGTTGGTTTGAGCTTCGTGGATGTTTAGTTTTTTGGTGGGCATGGCGTGATGGTAAACCAGTTAGCCGTGATGTGACCATGTTTTTGCTGGCTGATCCTAATGGATTCCCGCCTTCGCGGGAATGACGATGTGAGGGTTGTGTCGTTCGTTTTCATAGTAATAGCGACTTGAGCAGGAATAATGATGAGAACATCGAGAGTGTCATGACAGCCCATAGTACCGTGCAAGGTTATGGTGTTCTCAGGTGAGTGTGATGTAGACTGCCGTTGAATTACCGTGGGGGAACCAGTGTGTGCGCGATGAAGAAGGTGCATCATGTCGTGAGGCGGCCTGGCAACAGGCTGGGGGATCCCGACATCGAGATTCCGGTTGCCGAGGACCTGGTGACGGAGCCGGGAGCGCCGGTGCGGGAAGGCGACGTATCGTTCTACAGCCGCGAGGACCCACTGGAGGCGCACTTCGTCGAGAACTCCGCCGACCGGGAGTGGCTGTGGTCGCAGTACACGGAGTCGTTCACGCAGTGGCGTATCGACCACGAGAAGCGCGACACGCCGCTCGTGGCGGCGGCGGCAGTGTCGGGGGACATCCCGCCGGATGGGGAGCCTGACCCCGACCTCGATCCGACGGAGCCGATACGACGGAAGGCGCGTGAGCTGGGGTTCAGCGAGGTCGGGTTTACGAGGTACGACCGCCGGTATACGTATGCAAGCAAGAAGAAGTGGGTGAAGTTCCAGCACGCCATCTGCCTCGCGTATGAGCAGGAGTACCACGGCACGCAGAAGATTCCGAGCGAGGAGGCCGAGCACACGCATTTCGGCACTTACACGACGGAAGGCGCCGTGGCGCTGGAGCTGGCCGACTACATCCGCACGCTGGGTTACCACGCGCAGGTGCATAGTCACAGCGACTCCAGCGCGCCGTACATCCCGATGTTCATCAACGCGGGGCTTGGTCAGCTTGGGGCGAACGGCCAACTCCTGATGCCTCACTTCGGCTCTCGGGGGCGGTTGATGATGATCACGACCGACGCGCCCGTACGGTACGACGCGCCGATTGACTACGGGATCAACCGGTTCTGCGATAAGTGCCAGGTGTGTGTTGTGCGGTGCCCCAGCAACGCCCTCTCGCGCGACAAGCACTGGTGGCGCGGGGCGTTGAAGAACAAGGTGAGCTACGCGCGGTGCCGCCCTGTTATGGGCCGGTACGACGGGTGCTCGATCTGCATGAAGGTCTGCCCGGTGCAGAAGTACGGCATGAAGCCGGTGATGGACCATTACGTCGAGACGGGCGAGGTGCTCGGCAAGGGTACCGACGAGCTCGAAGGCTACACGCTCAAGGGTATGGGCAAATTCGGGCCGGGTGAAAAGCCGCATTTCTCGCCGGAGTTCTTTCAGATACCTCGTGGACGGTACGAGAACTGGCTCTACGAGGATTTTAAGAGGCGGCTGGCGGCTGGTGAGGAACTGACGGAAGAGGAGATGGCGGAGTTTGCCGACTCCGTGCGTGAGGCTGTTCAGACGAAGCGGGAGGCTACGGGGTAGGTTCTGAGGGTGTCCAATAGGCTAACCGAGGCCGTCCGTGGTGGGCTTTTGGAACCATGAACGGCGCTTCACCCTTCGACAGGCTCAGGGTGAACGGCCTTCTTTTCACACCTTACTTGAGTGATGCCTCCACATTCTCGCTGGGCAGTCCGATGGATTCCCGCCTTCGCGGGAATGACGAATTTGGAGTTGTTTCGCTCACTTTCCTACCAATGACGGATTAGGGATTGGCGCCCACTTACTCCACGTACCACTCCTTGTTGCCGACTCGTTCGTACGTCTTGGCCCACTCTTCGGAGCCGTCGTCGAACCAGCGGTCGTAGGTGTAGTTGCGGACGGTGCCCTCCTCCTGGCCCATGATCTTGGGCAGGTGTGGCTGGCCGAGGGAGTAGATGGTGCGGCCGCTGCCGAACCGGACGACTCCGACGTAGGGAGCGATCTCGTTGGGCACGTTGTCGCGGTACTTGTAGAGCAAGTCTTCGTCGACGTCGAAGCCGAGGCCGGGCTCCTCCGACACCCGTGAGAAGCCCTCGGTGACGGGGAACCGCTTGTGGGTGATGTCGTCCTCGGCGTCGAGCTGGTCGTCGAGGTGGATGGAGTGGCCGGTTGCCGTGGGCATGGTGCAGGCGACGTGCATGGCCATGGACTTGGCCAGGGTCCCGCCGCACATCTGGAAGATGGTCTGCAGGTTGAGCTTGCTATATGTGGTCGCGGTAGCAATCAGAGTACCGATGGGCGGGTACATCATGTAGGCGTCTGCCATGCCAAGCTGGGCCTCGTGGCCCCCGCCGAGCTTCCAAGAGCCGCCGTGGACGACGGTGAGCTGGGTTCGCCGCCGGAGCTCGCGCCAGCTCTCGATGTCGGCGGTGTCGAAGGGGTCCTCGATCCACTCGACGATGGGGTGATCGCGCTCTAGGCGGGCGACGATGGGCAGAACTCCACCGAGAGTCCGCCCGCGCCGTCCGGTGAAGTCGTAGTGGACCCTGAACCCCGGCGGCGTGACCTCCTCGATGATCCTGGTCCAGTTGAAGATGTCCGCCAGCGGGCTGGTGTGTATCTTGAAGATGGTGTAGCCGTCATTGACTGCGCGGATGACGTCGTCGGCCAGCTCCTGGTCCGTTGGCCCGCCCCAGCACCACGCCGCGGAGGAGATGCTGTCGCGCACCTTTTGGCCGATGAGCTTGTAGGCCGGGACCTCGAGGTGCTTGCCCATGATGTCGTACATCGCCATCACGACGGCGGGGTAGAGGTCGGAGCCGATGTAGTCGAACGGGTCGGTGTCGATGAGGGGATCGAACGCCTCGATGGGCGGGGGGGCCTCGCCGTCGAAGTCGCCATACCCGACGATGCCGACATCGGTGGTCACCTTGGCGGCGACGCGATGCTCGTGGCCGTTGCGGGCCGGATTGTCTCGATACCGCTTCGCCAACGACGGACGGATGGTGAAGACCTCGATGTTGGTGATTTTCATGGTGGGACTCCTTAGGGCTCGCGCCGGAGGCACTGCATTCAGAGGAATTGTACGGTGGAAGAGATACTATCATTCTTGAGGCAAGTCATACGGCTCGATGGGGCGTGTTATCTGCGGGTAGATTAGTTGTGGACTACTTATGGGCACAAGACCAATGCGAGCTGTGCGAGTCAACGGAGGACATCAACGTCCACCACATCCGTGCATTTCGAGACCTGAACGTGAAAGACCAATGGGCAAAGCCCCAGTGGGTTCAAATCATGGCGGCGCGAAAACGCAAGCCTCTCGTGGTCTCCCGGACGTGTCACATGGACATCCATGCAGGGCGATGGAATCCGCGCTAGCAATGGTAGGTAGTGTCAGTCCCACAATTGAATACGGCCCTCTCGGCTTCCTCCTTCCTCAGCTTGGTCCACTCCACATATGGGGTCACAACCCCTATGATGAACCAAGCACAGCCTCATTGAGGCCACGTACCTGATATGACCTGACAGAAGGAAGGTTGCAATGTGGCCATTTCGCAAGAAGCCAAAGAAGAGCCAAACGGCAAAGTTTGTCCCATTCGCATCCATGGATCTATCCTACGCCAAGTCTCACGGGCTCCGTGCTCTTTGTGGTTTGCTCATGGACAGACACTCTGCCTGCTCAACCTGCCCGTTCTGCGGGATCAACGATGACGACGGCATTGACCAACTCATCGTCCATGTTGAGATGCAGACCGACGCTACAACGGGGGCACCCTTACTCGCCCTCTACTTCTGCAAAGCCGTATATCCTAGCGAAAGCCCGGAGGCAAGTAACATTGAAGAATGGGCCGCTCGCCTGACATATACAGAAGCAGTACCACACCGAAAAGCGGTTGTGCGCCTACTAGACAATGGGGCGTACTACGCCGAATATGGCCCAATCGCCAATCCCACCCAGGGGGACTATTCAACCGGAGCGCTGGACCGAGAAGAGTGGACTCTCTCCTTCTACTGCGAACCGGAACCAGCTTACACCAGATGGCAGTATTGGGAGAGCCAGGTGACCCCTAGACAGCGAGTTGTCCCAGAGTTTCGATGCCTCCAGACTGGAGGTGAATGGTGGGTCGTCGATATCGACCGAGAGCGAAAAATGGTTCACCAGGTAGCGGCTATCACTGTTGCCGATAATCCCGACCATTTGGGCCGCCAGTTGAACGGTTGACACCCACCCTCTAGGGCATCCACACGCAGCCGAGCAACTTAAGCTCACTGCGCCCACAACCACGTGGTGCCATTCGGCTCCGCGCCTAACTTACGACACTATCCATAACACACGACACTGGAGAACCGGATGCGGTGAAAGTCGCACGTCCGATTCGGGGGAGGGCCGACGGAACAGAGCCCCGCTAACACGGGATAACTCGCCTCCGGCCTACCCTACAATGTCACTACTCCCTAGTAGTTGGTTGCGCGGCCGATTTGCCGGGCGTACTCTTCCTCGCCGAAGAGTCCTTTCTTGTTCACCCATCGCCATATCTGAGGCTTGAGCGTCAGACTTCGGTCTTCGAGTGGCAGTTTGACCGCCGCGTGGCCCTGGCGGGCGGACTCCCTCATGGCGACGGTCGCCTCGAACGACTTGTGCTGGACCTGTCCCGAGGTCCTCGGCTCGATGCCCAGGGTGATGGCGTCGACGATGGACTGCATGGAGTTCACGAGCCGGTCGCCGGGATATAGCCATCCTTCCTCGTCGTACCCACCGGCGGCGTGAGGACGAAACGGCTTGAACGTCTTCGAGTCGTCGTACCGCAGGTTGGAAAGGAGGTCCGCGTCGGAGCCGTCGCTCTTGTGGTAGAAACGGTGGTGTCGCTTGTCGGTCACGTAGACGCCCTCGGTGCCCGTAACTATCAGCCCCCGCATGGCCCCGGTCTTCGCGTGAATAAAGCACTCGACGCCGTTCGCGTACCGGACGTAGCCACCGATGCCGAGGTACTCGTCGTCGCTCTCTCCGAACGGGTCGCCGTTGGTCCACCCCGTGACCCAATCGATGTCGGCGTCCTGAGCAAACATGTGCGCGACGCTGAGGCCCTGGCATCCGCCCTGCATGGTCATTTCATAGAGGTTGATGCTCAAGACCTCGCCGATCTCGCCCGCCTCGATCAAGGCGCGGGCTTCCCACAGTTGGGATATGCTCCGGTCGACGTTGCCACCCTGCCACGGGATGCCGTTCGCCTCACATGCAGCGACCATACGGTCGGCGTCGACCAGGCTGGCGGCGATTGGCTTCTCGGACACGATTCCCTTCGCGCCGGACGTTTCTGCGGCAAGAACGACCATGTCGGGATTGAACTGGACGGGGAGGACGCAGTCGACGATGTCGAGCTGCTCGTTGGCATACATCTCCTCGGCGGTGCTATAGCCGCGGGCGGAGAAGCGCCGTATCGCAAGTTCGAGGTTGTCCGGGTCGGGATCGGCAATTGCGACGACCGATGTGTCGGGGAGCAGGTTGAAGCCACGGCCGTGCTGCGTCCCCTGGCGTCCGCATCCTACTATTCCGACCTGGTATCTAGCGGTGGTAGTCATTCGATGGGCCTCCTTTGAGAAAAGTCGTCGTGGAAGGCTCATCATATCTCATTGTTCCGGCGATGGGAGACTCTGGAGAAGAAAGTAGAGAGTATTGCGTAGAAAGTTGGCTGTGGCGGATTCATCGCGGAGACCGTGGAGGGAGAATAACGTGGAGAGTATTGCGTAACAACCAAGTGGTATTGGTCAGAGAACCCTACGCCCGAGACGTGCCCGTCGGACAGATCGGCAGCAGGCAGCATTCGGCACAGGTGGGTTCCTTCTTGCAGACATTCGCGGCGTGGGTGACTATCAGGGCGTGGTACTCGTTGAAGAGCGGGACGTCGGCTGGGAGGCTCTCCGTGAAGAGTTGGTGGTAGAGGGTGTACGGCCCTTTTTCGGGCGCGAGGCCGAGGCGGAAGAGGAGGCGCTTGGTGTAGTGGTCGATGACGAAGACCGGCATGTCAAGGGCGTAGAGGAGGATGTCGTCGGCGGTCTCCTCGCCGATGCCGTGGATGCCGAGCAGTTCCTCGCGGAGGGATGCGGGGTCGCCGGCCATGAGCGCTTCGATGTCGTCGTCTCGCTCGCCGAGCCACTCCACGAGCGCCTTGAGCTTGCGGGCCTTCATGTTGTAGTAGCCGGATGAGTAGACGAGCCGCGCGATCTCGTCCTGCCCCGCGCTTCTGAGTCCATGAGGCGACAGCAGTCCAGCATCCGACAGAGCACCGATGGCCTTCTCGGCGTTGCTCCACGCGGTGTTCTGCACGAGGACCGCGCCGACCATCACCTCGAAGCGGGAGTCTGCAGGCCACCAGTCGCGCGGGCCGTAGCGCTCCAGCAGGCGGTCAAAGATGTCGGTCAGGCGGTCACGCATTGGGTTTTTTGTATAGGAGGAGTCCGACTTTACCTTTCACGCCGTACGTTTTACGCTGTTACCGCTCGATCTTCAAGCCTGCGAGGTGTATGTGTCGACCTTTGCTCAACGTCTCCTGAACGCCTGCGAGACAAATCGCACGCTGCTCTGCATCGGCCTCGATCCCGATCCGGGCATGATGCCGGTACGTGACGTTGTGGCCTTCAACTCGGCCGTCGTGGATGCGACACACGACCTCGTGTGCGCCTACAAGCCTAACGTGGCGTTCTATGAGTCGCGGGGCAGCGAGGGAATCGGGGAGCTCGAGCGCACGATCGCGCATATCAGGGACGTCGCCCCGTCGGTCATTGTCCTGATCGACGGCAAGCGCGGGGATATCGGCTCGACGAACGAGGCGTATGCCAAGGCGCTCTTCGAGACGTGGGGCGCGGACGCGGCTACCATCAACGCTTACGCGGGAGGCACGGACCTGCAGCCGTTCTTGGACTACGAGGACAAGGCCGTGTTCGTGTGGTGCCGGTCATCGAACGAGGGTGCAGCCGAACTGCAGGATCTGCCCGTGCAGTCGGACGGTATGACCATGCCCTTCTACCAAGCGGTTGCCCGTCGTGCGGTCGAGTGGGACACGCAAGGCACCGTAGGCCTCGTTGTCGGCGCGACGTACCCGAAGGAGCTTGCAGAAGTGCGGGCCGTCGCACCCGACGCACCCATTCTCCTGCCCGGTGTCGGGGCGCAGGAAGGCTCATTGCGCGCATCGGTCGAGGCGGGTCTCGACGGCGCGGGACGCAATCTGCTCGTCAGCAGCTCAAGGGGCGTGCTGTACGCCTCTTCCGACCCCGCCCGCTTTGCCGATGCTGCCCGGAGCGCGGCGGAGACCCTGAGGGACGGAATCAACGCCGTCCTCGAAGGCGGGGGATACTCATGGTCGTAGATTATGCCGTGGGAGAGCGTCTGGCGCTGCGGAAGAAGCACCCGTGCGGCGGCTTCGAGTGGGAGGTCACACGGATCGGCGCGGATATCGGGATTCGCTGCGTGACGTGCTCGCGGCACGTGATGATGGCGCGGACCACACTGGAGAAGCGGATGAAGGCCCGGCTGTCGGGTGGAAGGGCTACGTAGGATCGACGTATGCGACTCGAGGGAAAGACAGCGCTCATAGCGGGCGGCGCGTCCGGCGTCGAGGGCCGGCTGATGGGCATCGGGGGCGCGGCGGTGCGCCGATTCGCGCGTGAGGGCGCCCAGGTCGTGATCGCGGACATCAAGGACGAGATCGGCAAGCAAACGGCGGCAGAGATCCGTGCCGAGGGTGGTGAGGCGCTCTACGTCCATCTCGACGTGACGGACGAGGGCGAGTGGATGGCAGCAGTGGTGGCATCAGTCGACCGCTTCGGCAAGCTGGACGTGCTGGTGGACGCGGCGGGCACCTCCATCCGCCACAAGGTGGAGGAAACGCCCGTCGAGGACTTCGACCTGGAGATGGCCGTCCACGCACGGGGAGCGTTCCTTGGGGCGAAGCACGCGATTCCGCGTATGCGAGAGGCTGGAGGCGGCTCGATCGTCATCGTCTCGTCGATGTACGGCATAGTGGGCGCGGCTTCGACTTCGTACCCGACCGCCAAGGGGGCTATGAGGAACTTCACGAAGGCGGCCGCCATCCAGTACGCGGCAGAAGGCATCCGGGTCAACTCGGTGCATCCCGGCTTCGTGATGACGCCGCTCACTGAGAAGATATTCAACGTGCCGGAGATCATCGGTCCACGCTTGGAGCGGGTGCCCATGCGCCGGCTCGGCACCGTGGACGAGATCGCCAACGGCATCCTGTTTTTGGCGTCCGACGAGTCGTCGTTCATCACCGGGGCCGAGCTGGTGATCGACGGGGGGTATTTGGCCGAGTGAAGGCCTGATTGCGGAGAGATTCGGGCGTGAGCGACTCAAAAGGGACATCCGGATACATCCAGACAGTGCTCGGGCCGGTCGTGCCGGAAGCGCTCGGCGTGACGCACACTCACGAGCACATCCTCTCCGACCTGTCGAATATCGCCGCAGAGCCGGACGACCCGTTCGAGCGCGAGATGTTCCACGCGCCGATGCGGATGGACATCCTCGGGTACCTGGGCTACTACCACGCCGCGAATCTCGACAATCTGCGGCTGGACGATATTGATACGGCCATCACGGAAGTCGACCTGTACAAGCGTCACGGCGGCGGGGCGATCGTCGAGGCGTCGAGCATCGGGCTGAGCAGGAACCCCGAGGGCCTCGCACGCATATCACGGTCGACCGGCGTCCACATCATCATGGGGTCGTCGTACTACGTCAAGGAGGCGCACCCGCCCGACATGGACGCCATCTCGGAGGACGCCATCTTCGAAGAGATCGTCTGCGATATAACCGTCGGCGTCGGATCGACGGGGATCAGGGCGGGGATCATCGGGGAGGTCGGGTGCTCGTTCCCGCTGTCGGACAACGAGCGCAAGGTGCTCCGGGCCTCAGCGAAGGCGCAGCGGGCAACGGGGGCGGCGATTCTGATCCATCCCGGTCGCGACGAGCCTTCGCCGGAGGAGATCATCGAGGTCATCGTGGACGCAGGGGGCGATCCGGGGCGCACCATCATCGGACATCTTGACCGGACGGTGATGGACCGACAGGTGCTTCTCCGCATCGCCGAGGCGGGGTGCTATCTCGAATGGGACCACTTCAGCTCAGGGCTGCCGTACTATCCGCCGAACCCCAGGATCACGATGCTGAACGACGCGGGCCGCATGGAGGTGATCGCGTTCATGATCGAGCGCGGCTACGGCGACAAGATCCTCACAGGGCACGACGTGGCGTCGAAGCGCAGGCTGACGGCCTACGGCGGCCCCGGCTACTTCTACATCATCAGGCAGGTGGTACCGTGGTTGCGGACTCGCGGGTTCTCAGACGGGGACATCGACCGGCTGCTGATCCACAATCCGGCGAAGATACTGACGATGGCGGAGCCTGGCGGGTAGGCGGTACCGGCCCGCGTTACTGCATGGTCATGCCGCCGTCGATCATCATGTTGCTGCCAGTGATGAAGGCGGCATCTTCGGAGGCGAGGTAGACGGTCGCGGCGGCGATTTCGTCGGGTTGGCCGAGACGGCCCATGGGCTGGCGAGCGACCATCTGGGCGCGGGTGGCCTCGGGGTCGGGGAACTGCGCGACCATGCGGCCGACCCAGGGGGTATCGACGGTGCCGGGGGAGATGGAGTTGCACCGTAGGCCCTGCTCGACGTAATCAAGGGCGATGGCTCGTGTTAGAGAGATGACACCCCCCTTTGAGGCGCAGTAGGCGGTGCGGTCGCGCACACCGACGACTCCCGCGACGGACGCCATGTTGATGATGCACCCTCCGCCCGATTCGAGAAGGTGGGGCAGCGTGTGCTTGCTGACGAGGAAGATGCCCTTGACGTTAACGTCCATCATCCGGTCCCAGTCTTCCTCGGTCGTTTCGAGCAGCTTGCCCGCTCGACCAAATCCTGCGTTGTTGACGAGGATGTCGATGCTGCCCAGGCACTCGACGGAGGTCTGCACCATGGCTTGGACCGATTTCCCGTCACTTACGTCGCACTGCGCGACGTGGGCCGTGTGGCCGTCGTCGCGGAGCGAGGCGGCGACGTTCTCGGCCGCTTCGAGGTCCATGTCGGCAATGACGATGGATGCTCCCTCTTTCACGAAAGCCCTTGCTATAGCCTCGCCGATGCCGGCTCCGCCGCCGGTTATGATCGCCTTCCGACCTTCAAGCCTCAAATGTTCGTCTCCCGGTTGTGTTGTTCGGTTTCATACGAATCCCCCCTGTGCAACCCCGCACCAGCTCGACGAGCAATGGAAATGGGCGTGGCGTGGGGACGGGCGACCACAAGGGTCGCCCCTACGAGAGGGTTGTCGGGGCTCAATTTCATATCAATGGCCCAGGTTCGTCATGATTGCCGGAGGTGGCGCTACCCCTTCGCGAAGAGTTCATATGCGCGAGCCTCATCCGGCGTCTGGGATCTGCCGGAGTGGTCGCCTCCGAGCCACCGGTAGGGGCGCGGGTAGAGCGTCATCGATCGGTCCTCCAGCGGCAGCGAGAGGGGGACCGAGCCCCACAGGGCGGAGTGCTTGGCGGCGATCGCGGCCTCGAGGGACCTCAGCAGGTCGTAGCCGGATATCGCCATCTCCGTGCCGTTCTCGACGGCCGAGATGAACGACAGGATCGAGCTTGCGAGGTAGCCGTATTTCGGCCAGGCGAACGGCGTGAACTCGCGGTCGGACTTGACGCGCGCGCCGTTGTCGTCGAACCCCTGGTAGATGTCCATGACGTCGCCCCAGTCCCAGCAGAGGAGCGAGTCTTCCGTCCAGACGTCGACGCCGCGGTGGGGAGTCGGCTCGCCGTAGACGGTCGTCTCGATTCCGGTGCTCATCTTGAACCGTCCGTTGATGATGAGTCCGCTGTCCTCATTCGCCTCCAGGGAATCCTGCGGCTTGCCCCAGGCGATCACCTCGGTGATCTCGGCGTTCGTGAGGAGCCGGAGTACGGCGATGTGCTGGCATCCGCCGCCCGATATCTCGCCGCCCCACGAGTGGACGGTTGCGCCCTTGATCTCTCCGTAGTCGCCGCGCCGGAGCCAGCTCGCGGCCTCCTGAACGTCGGCGCGGGAGCGCTGGAGATTGCCGCCGTGGAAGACGACGCCCCGCTCCTCGCAGGTGGCGATCATCTCGTCCACGTCGGAGAGCCTCGCGCCGATGGGCTTGTCGGTGGAGACGCCTCGCACACCGGCCTGGGCCGAGGCGATGACCGCATCCTTGATGAACTTGCCGGGAAGGACGACGGCGGCGAGGTCGGGGACCTCGTCCATCTTCTGATACATCTCCTCGGCGTCCTTGAAGAGGGCCTTGACGCCGAAACGCTCGCCAACAACGTTCCGCCGGTCGTCATTGTACTCGGCGATGGCGACGACCTCGGTGTTTTCGAAGGTGTTGTAAACATCGGTGTAGTGCTGGCCCATACGACCGCAACCAATGATCGCCACTCGTAACTTTTCGTCTGCCATGTTTCCTCCGCTCCGGTCAGGCGCCGGGGACAGTGTGAATGATTCGCAAGATTGTAGTCGGATGGGGCGGTTAATTCAATGGGGATGGCGCGGTAAGAGGCAAGATTGAAGGTCAGTCCACCCCAAAAGCCGTCTCTGCCGCGAAAGGAGACCTAGCGTGACTGTCGTCGCAACCTGTCATTCCGGCCGTAAGGAGGAATCTAGGGTGTTGCGCCTTCGCAATTGGGCCGTTCCAGCTACGAGGCCCTTTTGTGAGAACGACGACTTTAGATTCCTCACTACGTTCGGAATGACAGGTTTTGAGGGTATTTGAGGGTCTCCGAAAGCGAGAAACCACTGAGGTCACTCAGCGAAATCATGGAAACATCACAGCGATTTGGTACGAGCTTCAAATCGCCTGACTACTCCGCATCCTCCCACCGCTGGCATCCGGCATCGAGTTGGCGGAGAGTCCTATCGGGGAGATGCTCACCCGGTTGGTTGCACAGCCGCTCAAGCAGTTCAGCGACGATCCGGCGGGAGGCGATCTCGTTACCGGGCCCGGTTACGTGTACGTAGTCGATGTAGACCGGCTCAGGGGTGTCGACGAACAGGTCGTTCATGTTCACGACCGAATTCGGAGCTTGAGCGTTGGACAGTCTGTCATCGAGGAGTGCTGCCATTTCGGCGCGGACGGTCATGAGGGTACTTAGCCCGGCGTACTCCATCTCGGAGGCGATAAGGGATTCCTCGGAGGGATCGAGGGGCTTTTCGGTCGACCACAGTCCGGGCTGGAACGCCATCAGGGGTATGAACCCGTAAGTCCGGGCCAAGCCGTCGACCACGCGGGAGTTGAAGAGCCAGAGGTCGATGCCACGCTCCGCGAGCCAGCGGTAGTTGGGTGTCGAGTCGGTGTCGCGGTCGGCGTAGACGATGATGCCGTCCCGCTCGAAGGGGTCGCCTTCGACACGGTCGAGAACGATTCTCGATGCTTTGTAGAGTCCGGTGGAGCGCGCGATCCAGCCGATATCTTCCTCCTCGCCGGTCGCCTCGAACCGGTCGCGGACGGTGTCGAACGACACGTGAGCGCCGGGGAACTCCGGCCAGAGAGAGACCGCCGCGGCATCGTTCACACCGTTGTAGAAGACCACGATGTCCGGTCTGCGACCGGCCTGAAGCTCCCGCATGAGGTAGATAACTTCCTGCGTGGAGACGAAGCCGCGTCTTCCGAGGTTCCTGACGTTGGACTCGATGCCGAGCGTGCCATTGAGCAGGGCGGCCATGTGGCTGGGGATGGTCTCGTCGTCGGGCGCGCCGACGCCCCAGACTGCGGAGCCGCCGAACACCCATATTTCAAGGGCGTTCTCGCTGGAAGAGTTGCCGACGGTGCGGCGTGAACCCGGTTATGTCAATCGTGGTGTACGTTCCCCGGTACGGTCTGCGCTTCCAGATGGTGTACGGCTCATACACGGCGCGGTCGCTCTTTCGCACCTCTTCGAGCAGCGCGCGGGGATCGTAGTCGACGCCGTAGTAGGCAGGCAGACCGGCCCGAAGGTCGTCGTCGGCGAGAAGGTGGTCACCCGGAGGGCCGAAGTACCTATCGTCGACGGCCGCGGCGACCCGACCGACCAGGTCCAGCGCCGACGATCACGACGACGCACAGGCCAACGAGCGCGAGCGCGGTCTTGAGCTTCTGCTTCATGGCTCGCAGCGCACCTCTCTACCGCACGTTGATGACCCCCGTCATACCGAGCGTCTCGTGCGGTATGCACACCAGTTCATACGTTCCCGGCATGTCGAAGGTGTAGGTCAGGGCCTTCGACTTCCAAGCGTCGACGTGAACGTCGATTTCGAGGTCTGGGACGGTGAATGTATGGAACTCTCCCTCGGACGTCATGAAGAATGTCACCTGTTGGCCTCGCTCGAAGGTGAGCTCGGCGGGGTCGTACACGTACTCGCCGCTCTTGCCGGGATCCTCCATGTTCACCTCCACTCGCATGCCGAAGTTGCGGAGCTCCTCCGTGCCCTGCCCGGAAGTACCTCCGCAGGCGGTGAGGATGATGAGTCCCATACCGAAGACGAGCGCCAATGCTTTGGAATACCCGCCTCCGCGCCGCAGGATCAGTGCAATGGTACGTGAACGGTTAGGCAATCTCTGTTGTGTCGTTTCGGACGGCGATGCGTACGTTTGAGGAGGTCGTATTCGGCGTACAGTTGGGAACGCCGCTACATCTATTATAGACTTGTGACGTTTACACTGTAGGTGAGCGGGAGACGGGCCCGGCATGACCTCGGACGCAAAGCTCGACCGGAAGACTGTTCTCATCGTCGAGGATGAGGAGAATCTTCTCGCTCCGCTCCGGTACAACCTGGAGCGCGAGGGGTACCGCGTGGTCACGGCGACGGACGGGGGCGAGGGCCTGGAGTCGGCGCGGGAAGAGTCGCCGAACCTGGTAATCCTCGACATCATGCTCCCGACGATGGACGGCATTCAGGTCTGCCGCATCCTCCGCAGCGAGAGCGGTGTCCCCATCCTGATGCTCACCGCAAAGGGGGAGGAGCTCGACAAGGTGCTCGGCCTCGAGATGGGCGCCGACGACTACATGACCAAGCCGTTCAGCATGAGGGAGCTGATCGCGCGGGTCAAGGCGATGCTCCGGCGGGCAGAGCTGAGTCCCGCATTAAGAGACGGCAGGGGAGTCATTACGTCCGGCGACCTTAGCATCGACGTGGGGGCACGGAAAGTCACTCTCGGCGGCGTTCCTGTCAAGTTGAAGCCGAAGGAGTTCGACTTGCTGACGCTCTTCGCGGGGAACCCCGGAAAGGCGTTCACGCGGGACGATATCCTCGACGGGATTTGGGGCGGCAAGGAAAACATAGACCGGCGGACCGTGGACGTGCACGTTCGCTGGATTCGACAGAAGCTCGGCGAGGGCGACGGCTCGCCCCGCAGGATAATCACCATTAGAGGACACGGCTATCGGTTCGAGGGATGAATAGCTCAAGGCTGCGCTTGTGGTGCGTTGTGTTCGTCTGCGGCTTCCTGCTGCTGGCGTGGGTGGGCGTCGCAGCCGTCAAAAGCGGCATCGGCCCGGTCAATGCGGTCCTGGCTCTGGTGGGCGCAACGGCTGTGGCGGCGTCCGCCGTAGTCGCCTGTCTTTCGGGACGCAAGTCATCTCGGTCGATACGGGACGTGACCGAAGGAATCGGGCGCATCGACGCCGGTGACCTCGACCACCGGATCAGGACCGACGCGAGCGGCGAGACCGGCGAACTCGTGACCGCCTTCAACCGGATGGCGACCTCGCTCACGAGCATGATGGGCGACCTGTCGGGTGAGCGAAACAAGCTATCCGCCGTTATGGAGACCATGTCCGACGGGGTGATCGTCGTCGACTCGTCCGGCGACGTGGAGCTCCTCAACGGGGCGGCCGCGACGCTCTTCGGAGTCGATCCGGGTGTCGACCCGGAAACGCCGCTTTCCATCGGCTACGACCATGAGCTCCGGCAGCTTGTCGCCGCCTGTCGCGAGGCCGGGGAGCCGCAGTACGCCGAGATCATACTCACGGAGGGTCGCCGCACGGTGAGCGCCGTCGCGACTCCGCTGGACGAAGAGCCGGGCGGAGCCGTGCTGGTCACCCTGCACGACCTCACGGAACTGCGGCAGGTGGAGACCTCGCGGCGGGAGTTCGTCAGCAATGTCTCGCACGAGTTGAGGACGCCGCTCTCGTCGATCAAGGCGATGGCGGAAACACTCGAGGGTGGCGGCCTTGTCGACGCCAGCATCAATGCAGACTTCGTTCGACGGATTCATACCGAGGCCGACCGCATGACGACCCTCGTCAACGATCTGCTTGAGTTGACCAGCCTCCAGAGCGGACAGGCCGACATGAAGGCCCAGCAGGTGGACATCGCGTCGGTAATCCGCGAGGAGGGTAGCCGGTACGTTCAGGTGGCCGAGGGTCTGGGCATCGAGGCGCGCGTTTCGCTGCCTGAGGACCTGCCGAAGATCGTCGCCCAGGAGGACAGGATGCGGCAGGTCGTTCGCAACCTGCTGGACAACGCCCTGAAGTTCACTCCGGAGAACGGGAGGATCGACATCTCGGCGTCCACGAATCACGACGTTGTCGAGGTGCGGGTATCGGACAACGGACTCGGCATTCCGCCGGAATCGCTGCCCCACATCTTCGAACGCTTCTATAAGGTCGAGCGTTCGAGGCGGAACGAGGGCAGCGGACTTGGACTGGCCATCGTGAAGAACATCGTGCAAGCGTATGGCGGCGAGGTGAGCGTCGAGAGCCGCGAGGGCGAGGGTTCCACGTTCTCGTTTACCCTTTCGGTCGCCGAGACGGCGGACGCGCCCATCGCGAGCGCGCGACTCTGAAACAGAGACTCTAGGGGGAATGCTCCAATGCCCGAGGCCCCTGAGCTGGAAGTCGTCAAGGGTTTTCTCACTGATCGCGCGGTTGGCGCGAACGTGGAATCGGCGCGGGTCTTGAGGCCGAGCGTCCTTCGCTCGATCGCAGGGAGCTTCGAGGACGATATCGCAGGTCGTGCCCTCGAAGACGTTCGACGAACGGGCAAGTTTCTGACGCTGTCGCTGAGTGGAGACCGTCTTCTGGTCGTCAACCCCATGCTGACCGGCGGCTTCCAGTGGTCGGAGCCGTCGGACCGCGTCTTCAAGCGGACGTGCTTCACCCTGACGCTGTCCAATGGGCGGGAACTGCGTTATATCGATGAGAGGCAGATGGGCCGCGTCTACTACGTAACGCCCGACCAACTGGGAGAGATTCCACAGTATGGAGACATGGGGCCGGACGTGCTCGACGAGCCCATTTCCCTGGGCGAGTTCAAGGAGCGGCTCCGTCCGTTTCGCGGGGAGATCAAGGGCATCATCACGAGAGGAAGGGTTATCTCAGGCATAGGCAATGCGTACGTGGACGAGATCCTCTGGGACGCCGAGATCTACCCGTTCCGCAAGAAGCGGGACCTGAGCGACGACGACCTTCAGAGGATTCTCGACTCGTCGGCGCGAGTGATACGCGAGGCAGTTGGGCAGGTCAGAGAGGCAATGGGCGAGGACATTCATCGCAAGCGCCGCGACTTCCTGAAGGTACACAACAGGGGAGGAGAGCCGTGTCCCCGCTGCGGCACGACAATCAGCCAGCTAACGGCCAACCAGCGCATAACGAGCTACTGCCGCACGTGCCAGCCCGGACTGCTGTTGCGAAGGTGAATTGGATGTTGTTCACATTAGCTTTGACTACGCTGCAATCTCTAAAATGCACCCGCATGGGAAAACTCATCGTCGTCATTCCCGCGAAGGAACGTCACCCCGTACCCCGATACGGGGCGGGAATCCATCCGGTTCAACCAGTGCAAACATGGCGGCATCACGGTTAGTTGGTCTTGCGCTCCAAATGAGAAGAACGTGAAGCACCCCTGGGTAAACATACTGATTCTGGCTTTCGTGACCGTCGAGTTCATCAGCGGGTTCTGGGGACTCGTGTCCGGCTCGCGCGACGAGGCAGTCTTCATCATCATTCACCGGATCGCGGGGTATGGGTTGGTCGTCCTCTTGTTCTGGAAGGTGGCGATAATCCTGTTCGCGCTCCGCAATCGGAAGCGCGGGCGGATGGAGCGCACGGCATCGCTCGTGTTGTTCGGCCTGCTGATGGTGACCCTCGCCCTCGGATTCGCATGGTCTGCCGCCGGGCCGTACTACTACCGTCCACCCTCCGGCATCACGTGGAGCGGAGTGAGCTGGCACATCTACGTCAGCGTCCTGCTAATTCCCCTCGTCGTCTCGCATGCCATCGCGTACATCAGGTCGTTCCCCCTGCCGTTGACGTTCTGGGTCGAGCGACGGGCGTTCCTGCGCTTCGCGGGGATTGCGCTAGCCGGGCTAGTCTTCTGGCAGACCGGAGAACAAGTCGTGCGGGCGGTGGGCCTGAGCGGCAAGGACCGCCGTTTCACAGGCTCGTACGGGGCGACGAGCATCAACGGGGAGTTCCCCGTGGTCTCGTGGCTCAACGATGTGCCGCCACAGACCGACGTCGACTCATGGAAGCTGTCGGTTCACGGGTTGGTCAAGCGCGACCTGTCGCTCGGCTACTCCGACTTGACCTCGAACGACGAGATGACGGCGACCATAGACTGTACCGGCGGCTGGCACTCCGAGCAGGTGTGGCGGGGAGTACCGCTTGCCCGACTCCTGGACGAGGCCGAGCTGCTGCCGGAGGCCCGCAGCGTGAAGGTCACGTCCGCCACCGGCTACTATCGCCGGTTCACCATCGACGAGGCCTGCGAGTATCTTCTCGCCACACACGTCGGCGGCAGACTCCTTCCCCGGGGACACGGATACCCCCTTCGCCTTGCCGCTCAGGGAAAACGCGGTTTCGAGTGGGTCAAGTGGGTGACGGACATCGAGATCGACAACCGCCCCAAGTGGCTCCAGCCGCCGCTTCCGCTTCAGTAGCGAAGTGGCGAGAGGATTCACCGCAGAGGGCGCAGAGATCGCAGAGCGGACTATTAGATTCCTCCCGATTCTTTTGCGTTGTAGTGTATGAGATCCAATAACCGCGAACGGGGGGGCGCGCATGTGTGAGGGACGAGCTGGCGTTAAGATATCGTGTAGATACAGAACGAGGCGGTCGCGGCTATCAGACCGAACACTAGCACAACTGCCAGTACCCCCAGCAGTATGTTTTTGGTCTTGCTGATACGAATCGGTGGAGCGTCATGCTCTGAGGTCCCGATGCCTTCAAGCCTCTCTACCCTGAGTTTGTAGGCTTCGTTTCCGCTAGCCAGGGGTTCGTGGGCGGGGCCTTCAGCCATTTGATTCTCCTTTATTTATGCGGGTTAGTACGGAACCCTTTTGGGGATCCGTGCCCTTTCCACGTGAGGGTAGAGAGCGCCTTGGTGTCGGGGGCGTAGTGCACACACCCCGCCTCGTGACACAGCACCATATGATACGAGACTTGTTCGGGACTGTACCCGTCGATGGTAGGACGTTTCAACACTGTCCCTATGCCGGTACTGTTTTCCTCGACATATTCAAGGATTAGTCTTATTGGCTCTGCTTTTTGCGCCTCATGTGTTCTTCTCCTTATGGGTTTGGGAATATGGTGCTAGATTACTCTCCTTGTGGGCTTTTAGTAAATCTCCCTCGCGCGTTATGCGGGAGTTATGCGATCTTGTTGCACGCCCTATACGCTAGAACGCAATACAATATTCCTCCCTGCGGTCGGAATGACAAGCCGGGGAAGGTGGCCATGAGGCCTCCCGGTCGTTGACATCTCACAGCCGTGCACACCACCCTCTCCCTGACACCCCAAACCGCCCCGTGATATATTGTTCTCCAGATTTTCGAGGAAACGAGGCAGGCGCGGATGTATGAACATGACGTGCTGGTGATCGGGGCGGGCCTGGCGGGGATGCGGGCCGCCTTCACTGCCAGCCAAAACGGCGTGGACGTGGCGGTCATAACCAAGGTGTACCCCGTACGAAGCCACTCCAACGCCGCTCAGGGAGGCATCAACGCCGCCCTCACCGACCGCGGCGACAGCTGGGAAGACCACGCCTACGATACCGTCAAGGGTAGCGACTATCTCGGCGACCAGGACGCCATCGAGGTGATGTGCCGCGAGGCGGGGGACGAGGTTATCTCCATGGAGCACATGGGGGTGATCTTCAACCGCGACGACGCTGGAAGGCTGGGCGTCCGCTCGTTCGGGGGCCAGCGGCAGGCCCGGACGTTCTTTGTGGCCGACTTCACCGGGCAGGCCCTCCTCCACGTTCTCCACGAGCAGATACTCCGCTTGGGAGTCCGCGTCTACGAGGAGTGGTTCGTGCTCTCGCTCATCATGGAAGAGGGCGAGTGCGCCGGCGCGGTCGTCATGGAGATGAAGACGGGAGACATCCACGTCATCCGGGCCAAGGCGGTCATCATCGCGGCGGGTGGACTCGGTCGCGTCTTCGAGCCGAGCACCAACGCCCTGATCTGCACCGGCGACGGCATGGCGCTAGCCTACCAGGTGGGAGCGCCGCTCATGGACATGGAGATGGTGCAGTACCACCCTACTACCCTGAAGTCGAACGGCGCGCTCCTGTCGGAGGCCGCGAGAGGCGAGGGCGCATACCTGCTGAACTCCGAGGGCGACCGTTTCATGGAGCGGTACGCGCCCACGATGATGGAACTTGCTTCGCGCGACGTGGTCTCGCGGGCGGGGCAGACGGAGATCAACGAGGGTCGAGGCGTGGACGGGTGCGTGCTCCTCGACGTTCGCCACCTCGGCGAGGCGCTCATCGACGAAAAGCTGGGCCAGATACGCCAGCTTGGCATCGATTTTGCCAACGCCGACATGGCGCATGAGCCTGTCCCCATCCGTCCGGGAATGCACTACCAGATGGGCGGCATCAAGACAGACATCGACGGACTTACCAACGTGCCAGGCCTCTATGCAGCGGGCGAGACGGCCTGCGTCAGCGTTCACGGCGGCAACCGCCTCGGCGCGAACTCCCTGCTGGACACGCTCGTGTTCGGTCGACGCTCCGGGGAGCACGCGACCGACTACGTGAGGTCCAAGAAGCACGCGAATATCGACGACGGCGCGGCGGACGCTGACAAGGCTCAGATCAGAGCAATGCTCGCCCGCGACGGCGGAGGCGAGCTCTTCGGCGCGGTTCGTCGGGAGCTTGGCGAGACCATGAACACCCATCTCGCCGTATTCCGCGACGAAGAGGGTATGCGTACGGCCTTCGACAAGCTCAAGGAGCTGCGCGCCCGCTACGACAAGGTCGTCGTCCACGACAAGGGCAAGGTATTCAATACGAACCTGATCTTCACGCTTGAGCTGGGCTTCATGCTCGACTGCGCGGAGACCATCATCCTCGGCGCGCTCGAGCGCAAGGAAAGCCGCGGCGCGCACACTCGCACCGACATACCCGACCGCGACGACGAGAACTGGCTCAAGCACATCCTGATCTCCCGCACCGAGGACGGCGAAACGGCGGTCGACTACCTCCCCGTCAAGATCACCCAGTGGGAACCGCAGGTACGCAGCTACTGACGCCGCTGCGAGTCCCACCCCGAACACCTTCTCCCTGAAGACACGAGGACAAAAGACATGGAAGTGACGCTGAGCGTCAAGAGATACGACCCCGACTCGGAACGACCGGAGGCGTACTACCGGGACTACGGCTTCGAGATCGACGACAACGCCACCGTGCTCGACGGTCTCATCAAGATCCGCGAGGAGATCGACGGCTCGCTGGCCCTGCGATGCTCCTGCCGGAGCGCGATCTGTGGTTCGTGCGCAATGCGCGTGAACGGTCAGGCCATGCTCGCGTGCAACACGAAGATCAGCGAC
Source organism: Dehalococcoidia bacterium (assembly GCA_965247555.1). GTDB lineage: Bacteria > Chloroflexota > Dehalococcoidia > Lucifugimonadales > VXLM01 > VXLM01. The sequence goes on from CBDFHR010000009.1 coordinate 3,005,283, forward strand.
ATGCAGCCCTCGGACGGCGGCCCGGTCGTCGTAGAGCCGATGGGCAATATGGGCCTCGTAAAGGACCTCGTCGTGGACTTCGACCTGTTCTGGGACAAGGTCCGCGCCGTCAAGCCGTGGCTCCAGCCGGAAGGCCCGGAGCCCGAGGCCGAGTACCTCGCCCCGAACGAGGACATGCTCCACCTCGCGGGCGTCATGTCCTGCATCATGTGCGGCGCGTGCGTCTCCGACTGCACGGTGATGGAGGTCGACGACAACTTCCTCGGTCCCGCCGCCCTCGCCAAGGCGTACCGATTCGTGGCCGACCCGCGAGACGACGCCGACAACGAGCGGCTCGGCGAGCTCAACGAGTATGGCGGAGTCTGGGACTGCACGCGGTGTATGCAGTGCGTGGAGGTCTGCCCCAAGGGCGTCGCGCCGATGGACCGGATCATGGCCATGCGCGATCAGGCCATGGAGGCGGGCTACACCAACACCTACGGCGCGAGGCACGCCATGGCCTTCGCCGACTCCATCGAGCACAGCGGCCGCTTGGACGAGCTTCGACTCCCCATCAAGACCTTCGGTGTCTTCAACATCAAGGAGATGCTCAAGCTCGCCCCCGTCGGGATCAAGGCGCAGCTTGCGGGCAAGCGTCCGCCCATCATCCACAAGAAGACCCCCGGCGTAGAGAACGTCCGCCGTATATTCAAAAAATTCGAAAAAGTCGAGAACGATCAATGAAGTACGCCTTCTATCCCGGGTGCGTGTCGAGAGGCGCGGCGCCCGAACTCTACGCTTCCACGATGGAGGTCGCCGGGCGGCTGGGCATCGAGTTGGACTACGAGCCGATGAAGACCGCGTCGTGCACCGGTTCCGGTGTCCTGCAGGAGAAGAACGAGCGCCTCGGCGACACCCTGAACGCGAGGACGTTCGCCCTTGCCGAGCGGAGCGGCCTCCCGCTCCTCGTCATATGCAGCACCTGCCAGGGCGTGATGTCCCAGGCCAACAAGCGGCTTACGTCCGACCCCGACTACCTCGCTTCCGTCAACGAAGACCTCGCCGAGGAGGGCCTCGAATACAAGGGCACCGTCGAGCCCAAGCACCTCATGTGGGCCATCATCGAGGATATCGGAATCGACGCGCTGAAGGCCGTCGTGACGAGGCCGCTGACCGGCTTCAAGATCGCGCCTTTCTACGGCTGCTACATCGTCAGGCCCTCGTCCGCGCTCGACTTCGACGACAACCCGGAACGCAAGGACTCGCTCGAGCACATCATCGAGGCCGTCGGTGCGGAGGTCGTCGACTTCGACGGCAAGACCGCGTGCTGCGGCTTCCCGATCCTCACGATCAACCAGACCGCCTCACTCACCATGGTCGCCAACCACACCGGCGACGCCAAGCACAAGGGAGCGATGGCCATGGTCACCCCGTGCCCCCTTTGCCACCTCAACCTCGACGGCTACCAGCCGCAGGCCTCCAAGATCCGCAAGCAGGAGCCCATAGACCTGCCGATCATCCACTTCCCCCAGATGCTCGGCCTCGCCATGGGCATCGACCCCCAGGCCATGCGCCTCAACAAGCACATCGTCTCCACGACGAAGCTGCTCTCGGCCATGGCGCTGACGCCGTAGCACGATACCCTTCCCTAACCGGACGCTGTGCCACGGCGACAACCTGCCCTTCCTACGCGGCATGGACTCCGAGACGGTTGATCTCGTTGCGACGGACCCGCCGTTCAACAAGAAAAACGGCTGGATGGCAGGGGAATGAAAGGAGACACCAATAGCGTCTTGACACCAATCCCCCTCCGACTATAGCCTACGCCCCATAGGGGGTTGACAGTAGAGATACAGTATTGGTGATGAAAAAAGGAGGATTGAAGTGCCAATTTCAAAAGCTCAGCGCCAAATCATCATTGAGGCCATTCGGGGCAAGATCTCCGACGAATTACGTTGCCCTCTTTCTGGTGACACTACTTGGAATGTCCAGGAGTATGTTGCAATGCTGCCAGCGTCTGAGTACCCCGGAGACGTGGGTAGCTCTTTCACCGGACGGACATTTCCGAGCGCCATGCTCATCTGCTCCCAGTGCGGGTATACGATGACGTTCAATCTCTTCTACTTGGGCGTGGCAGGGGACCTAGGTCTCAAAATGGAGGCGCAAGAACGTGCACTCGCAAAATAGCATCGTAGAAGAGACGGGCCAATCTTCTTTGCAGCGTGAGATGACTTTGTACTATGCGACCAAAACGGAACTCAGTGATCTTAAGAGCGAACTGACGGATAAGATCAATAAGCACTACCAATGGGCAATGGGAATCCTCGGAGCGATTATTGTCGCAGCCTGTGCAGTAATCGGCATTCTTATTAACAAACTTGCTGAATGAAAGGCATCCACCAACGCTCCCCGCTCATGGGAGTAAAGTATATAATTCCCATACTTTAGATTCTTCGACTCCGCTCCGCTGCGCTCAGAATGACAGTAACGGCGCTGCTTTCTCATTGTAAGGATAGTGGGCTCATGGTCAATTACATACCCCTGTCAGCCCGCCGGGGGAGAGATACAGAGAGGGGGTGTCCTTTCACACTCCTTCCAGCAAGACCAGCACAACTTGACAATAACACAAGAAAATGCAACAAAATGCAGCGTGATGCAACAATTTCACGGATTTTCTCGTTACCGCAACGTCGCCGTAACCCATCCTCCAGCGCCTAGCGCCCTCAGCCGCCAGCTTGACCGCCAAGAACACATGGTCTATCATGGCTCTGCGTCCTCAATATCACTCCCCATCGCAACATGACAGCATTGCTGAATAACCCTGAAACCGTCCGCGAAGAGACGGTCAACTCCCTGCTTGTGGAAGTGCTCCGTGATCATGGGATAGAGGCCCGTGCCGAACGTCGCAGGCGAGAGGGCATACCCGATGTTCTCGTCGAGTTGGGCGCGGGCAATACGGTCTTGATAGAGTGTAAGTGGGAAGACGCCGCCGTCCCGTTGGAAAGCCAGCTCAATGAGCGATTGAATGGGTTCCCCGAAGCGATGGCTGTGATCGGGGTGCTCTATCCTCTGACATTGAAATACGTGACTAACACCCGTTCCTGTCTCGAACATGACGGGTTACTACAGTGGTGGCTTCACGGCACTCGCAGCGAAGTGAGGTCCGATCGCCCCATCCGAATCGGCTCGGTGACCGACCTCGCCGACTATCTCCGAGTCCTTTCCTTGGAAATCGACGCCGCGGACCGCGTGGCCGCCGCCGCGAAAGTCATTGGATATCGAGTGGAACAGGCATCCACAAAACTTGCCGGCCACGCGCGCATCTCCCGTCTCGTCGCCGACATAATTGCCGAGTCCGATCAGGAGAAAAACCGCGCCGCCGCTCTGCGCATCGGCTGTCTCGTTCTCTTCAACGCCCTGGCCTTCCAGGACAGGCTCGCAGAGGTCAACGAGGACGTGCAGACGGGTCCTGAAGCGTTGGACCAGGGTCTCTCCGGTCTCCGCGACGCCTGGCGGTATATCTGCGAAAACATCGACTACATTCCCGTCTTCGAGCTTGCGGTCAACATCCTCAATGTGCTCAATATCGGGCGACCGGAGTTGCAAAGGCCTGTCATCACACCCCTCCTGAGGGCGGTTAAGGAGACTCGCCACCTTGAAGGGCACGACCTGTCGGGACGCCTCTTCCACACCCTGTTGACCGATGCCAAGTTCACCGGGGCCTACTACACCTCCGTGCCCGCGGCGACGATGCTTGCCCGTCTCGTGTTCCACGACTGGCCTCCCCACGTCGATTGGAAGGATCACGAGTTCCCCGCGTCCCTCAACGTGGCCGACCTCGCCTGCGGCACGGGAACGCTGCTGATGGCGGTCGCCTCCGAGGCCGAGCGACGACACAAGAGCGCGGGCGGACAACATGCCGCCGAGCTCCACAAAGCCATGGTCGAGCAGGCCCTGCACGGGTACGACGTCCAGCTTACCGCCGTTCACTTCGCCGCCACCAGCCTCGCGATGCTCAACCCCAACATCCAGTTCGACCGCATGAACCTCTACGTCATGGCGCTCGGAGCGGAGGGGTCGAACGTGTCGCTTGGGTCGCTCGACTTTCTCAGCGGCGATGAGGTCGCGGTGCAGTTCGCGCTGTCCCCAGAGTCGATGGGAGTGAACGCCCGGCAGATCAGGGAGACCGGAAGGGTGTACGGCGGCGGCTCCCAGGGCGCTCGACAGGGCGTGACGGCCACCCTGCCCGATCTCGATCTTGCCATCATGAATCCCCCGTTCACGCGCTCCGTCGGCGGCAATCTGCTGTTCGGCAGTCTGCCCGCAACTGACCGTCGCAAGCTGCAGAACGAGCTTTCTCGCCGTTTGAAGTCGAGACAGGCATCCGCCACAGCCGGACTCGGCGCGGCCTTCGTCGCGACCGCCGCGCCCAAGCTGCGTCCCGGTGAGGGACGCCTGGCACTCGTGCTGCCCCTCACCGTGTGTACCGGGCCGTCGTGGGAGCAGACCCGCGCCCTAATAGAGCGTGACTTCGTTCTCGACATGGTCATCGTGTCCCACGACCCGACGCGCTGGAATTTCTCTGATAGCACCGACCTGTCGGAGGCCCTTCTCATCGCCACGCGACGCCCTCTGAACGGCCCCACAACGGAGCACCGCACCACTTTCGTCAACCTCTGGCTGAACCCCGACGGCATCGTGGATGCTCACCGCATAGCCGAGGCCGCCGCGACCACGACCCCGGCGAACATCGAGGATACCGGCACGGCCCTGCTGGAGGTCGACGGGCGGCACGTCGGCGAGGTGGTCTCGATTCCCGAAGCGAAGCTCGGGGGCAGGAAGTGGTCGGGCGTGCAGTTCGCCCGCGCCGACGTGACCCGCAGCGCGCTCAGGCTGCTCGACGACGGAGAGGTATGGGTCCCCGGCGAGAGCGAGTCAGCCGCCATCCCCCTGTGCCGCCTCGATGGGCTCGGTCAGATCGGCCCGGATAGGCGTAGGCTCGTTGACGGGTTCGACAGGACAAGCTCTATAACTGCGTACCCCATGGTCGCGGGGCACGATACTGAACAGCGCAAGTCGCTCCTATGCTCGCCCGATACCTATTTGTCGCCGTTGACAACGCCAAAAGGCGGACAGCGACCGGGTTATGGCCAACACCTCTGGGGTATGGCAGGACGTCTTCTCTTCGCCGAGCGGCTTTGGCTAGAGACGACAAGAGTGGCGGCCATGTGGTCGGAAACGAGGGTGTTGTCTAACGTGTGGTGGCCCATCCGAACGGACGACGTGTCCATCGAGAAGTCACTCGCCGTCTGGATCAACTCCAGCCTCGGCCTTTTGACCATTCTCGCGCAGCGTACCAGCACACGGGGTGGCTGGGTCGCTTTGAAGAAAGCCGACCTCGAAGAGCTGCCCGTCCTCGACCCGCGCCGTCTCTCGCCCTCGCAGCTTCAGCGTCTCTCCGACCTGTTCGACGCGCTGTCGGAAGAGGAGTTCGAGCGCCTGCCCGGAATGGCCCACTGCCCCACGCGGCGACGCTTGGACGACGGCATCTCCGAGATACTCGGCCTGCCGAGCCTTGCCACGCTCCGCGACCTGCTTGCCTCAGAGCCGGTCGTCTCCAACACCCGCCTGTAGAGGAACCCTCTGCCCCGCCGACCACCCGTCATTCCGGCGAAGAGCCTGCCCCGTACCGCGATACGGGGCAGGAATCCAGTGCACGACCCCGATAAGCAAGCCCCGAAAGGTGTGCGGCGACATTCGGAATTCAACAATCTTTCCCCCTACGGGGGAGAGATACAGAGAGGGGGCGCCCTACCCCGCCAACGGCGTCATCCGGGCGCTAAAGCAGGCCCAGGTGGTCGAGCGGCCAGAACCTCATCCACGCGCGGCCGATCAGGTTTTCGGCGGGAACGGGGCCCCACGACCGCGAGTCGTTGCTGGAACCGCGGTTGTCGCCGAGAACGAACAGGGTGTCCGGCTCGACCTTGACGGGCGCCATGGTGGTGTTGTCCCGCCTGTCGAGGTACGGCTCCACGAGCTGCAGCCCGTTCACGTAGACGGTGCCCTGCACGATCTCCACCGTGTCGCCGGGCAGGCCGATGACCCGTTTGACGAAGTCCCGTTCCGGGTCTCGCGGCGAGCGGAAGACGACGACCTCGCCCCGCACCGGCGGGTGAAAGAGGTACCGGCCGTTCGCTTCTGCCTCTCCCTCGAAGAACGGGAGCGCGTCGAGGACCTCGGCCGGATCGAAATTAAGGTAGACGAGCTTGTTTACGATCAGGTACTCGTCCTGGTTCAGCGTCGGCTGCATGCTTGGCCCTTCGACCTTGTAGTTCTGGATGCTGATGTGCAGCACCATGAATACCAGCAGCGCGAGGATGATCGTCTCGAACGACTCTCGAACGAGCACGCGAAGGGATGAGGCGAACCAAGGGCGGGGTAACATCATTGAAAGGTGTCCTCCATCCATTGTACCAGACGACTGGGATACGGATTCGCCACAGAGGACGCGGAGACCGCCGAGGGAGATGTGGGACTCCCGCCTTCGGAGACCTTTGCGTAACTCCGACCACTGTCATTGCTACGAAAATAGCCAGCGTGTTGCCGCCATCCGTCATTCCCGCGAAGGCGGGAATCCATCCCCCGCCATCGGCCTTCTAACGCCACAGAGACCAACGCAATTTTCATACTAGGTGGTGAGGGTGGCAACCCTCATGAGATATTCCGATCGCAGCGGAGCGAAGTGAGGAATCTAGAGTCCTTGCTTCGAGGACAGGCGTCGTAGCTGGACCTGCGCCGTGACGCGAGGATATAACATCTTGGATTCCTCGCTGCGCTCTGAATGACAAGTCCTTTGGCGAGTTATGCAGGGGCCTCCCCCCGTATCGGGGCACAGCGCAGGCTGTTCGCGGGAATGACGGTCACGCGAGGGTACCCGAAAACGCGAATCCACAATTTCTCACCCTCCGCGTCCCCCGCGCCCTCTGCGGTGAATCCGCCTCGCTTGACACGTGCCTACCCCGTTGCGCTGGGATATCATGAATAGAGAGTCACTGACCTAGCGACGAGAACCTATGCAACCCGACGAACCACAGCTCGTTGACCGAAGCCGGGATGGCGACCTCTCGGCGTTCAACGCCATCATCGAGCGGTATCAATCACAGGTCTACAACGTCTCCGCCCGCATATTAGGCGACCGTCACCTTGCCGAGGACGTTACGCAGGAAACGTTCATCAAGGCGCACCGGTCGATCGACGGCTTCCGAGGCGGGAGTCTGCGCGCGTGGCTTCTCCGTATCGCCTCAAACATGAGCCTCGACGCGGCACGGTCGAGGAAGCGCCGACCTGCGGAGTCGCTCGATGAGGCAAGCGAACGTCCCGGCTTCTCCGTCCCTTCGGACAGCCCCGGCCCCGAACAGGCCGCCCTGCAGGGCGAGCTGCGCGAGAAGATACAGGACTGCATCATGTCGCTCCCCGACGATCAGCGCGCCGTCCTCGTGCTGGTCGACGTGCAGGGCCTCACCTACGACGAGGCCGCTAATGCGATAGGCAGCGCGGTCGGCACGGTGAGGTCGAGGCTTGCAAGGGGCAGGCGGCGCTTGAGAGACGCGCTCATGGAACACCGGGAACTTTTACCCGGGCAATTTCGTCAGATAGACAGAGGACGTACAAGCGATGGTTAGGCTGTTCGGACGGGAGGACCGAAGGCGGGAGCGGCTCCTGTCGGCGTACGTCGACGGAGAGGTTACCGCCGAAGAGGCCCGCGAGGTCGAGGAGCTCCTCGCCTCCTCCGAGAACGCGCGCCGCGAGTTGGCCGAGCTTCAGGCGACGGTCGATCTCGTCCGAGGGCTGCCCGACCTGGAGCTGCCGCGCTCCTTGGCGCTGGACGCAGCGCCGGAGAAACGGTGGACGCTGTGGTGGCCGTCCGTACGAACGACAGGACTGGCAACATCGGTCGCGACGATGCTGCTGGTCGGATTGGTGGCAGGAGATATGCTGAATGTCTTGGCGCAGGCGGCGATGTCCGGCGACGACGAATCGGAGGAGGCGTTCGCGTTCGATGCACCGGGCATCGAGCTGGTGCCAGCGCCCGCGTTACCGCAAGCCGCCGCGGCGGCCCCGGCGGCAGCGGCAGCCATGGATGCTCCCGCCTCGCCGGAACCGGAAGTGGCAGTCATGAAGAGCGTCGCCGGCCAGGACGAGTCGGTTCCTGTCCCCGCTGCCCCGGCGGCCGCCGCCCCGAGGATGGCAAAAGTCGAGTCCAGCGATGAACCGGCGGCAGCCATGCAGCAGGACACCACGGAGGAAGCGCCGCAGGCGGTGGCGGCCCAATCGAGCGGGGAGCCGGTGGTCGCCATGAAGCAGGCCGCGTTGGAGGAAGCGCCGCAGGAGGATGCAGGCGAATCCAGCGAGGAGCCAACGGTCGCCAAGCAGCAAGCCATAGCGCAGGACGTACCGGTTCTGGCGGAAGAGAGTCAAGCTGACGAGGTATTCGATGACCCCGAAAGCGACGGAATCACGCTGCCGTTGGTAGAGCTTCAGATCGGCGCGGCCCTAGTGGCAGTAGCATTGGGCGGAGCCACGTTCGTTGCCGTCCGAAGACGGAGGAGGTCCGTTCTATAGAGTGAGGTCGGGAGCACATCAAAGTAGAGATTGAAAAACACAGGAAACCATAGGAGGAAATCGAAATGAGCATTATGAAGAGCATAGTCTGGATAGTCGGGATATTTGGAATCGTGATATTTGCGGTGGCGTGCGGCGACGATGATGACGAGGGTCATGAGGCCCCGGCCGTCGCGAGTGTCGTCGCGTCGGCGGTGGAGAGCGCTCCGGCCTCTGCGACGAGCGCCCAACGTGCGGCAGGTGGCGCCGGGACGACGGGAACGGCCACCCAAGCCGCCGCGCCCCAGTATGCGACCGCGTCGGCTGAGGCGGGCATCTGGGTCAGCGGAACGGGAGAGATGAGCCTCGCGCCCGATATCGCACTCATTCGGCTCGGTGTGGAGACGACCTCCCCATCCGTCACCGAGGCGCGCGACGAATCGGCGACTGCCATGGACGCAGTCGTTACCGCCGTCAAGAACAACGGCCTCGCCGCCGACGATATCCAGACGACATCCTTCAACATCTGGCCGGAGTATGAGCGGCAGGAAGTCATCACGAACGGTGTCCGCTCCAACATTCGCGTCCTGACGGGCTATCGCGTGAGCAACACCGCCGTCATCAAGGTCCGGGACCTAAACGAGGTCGGCACGATCATCGACGACGTGGTAGACGCGGGTGGAGACGCCGCGAGGATCAACGGGATCGACTTCTCCATCGAGGACAGCAGCCAATACACGACCCAGCTACGCGAGGACGCCGTGAACGCCGCGCTGGAGAAAGCGCAGCACTTCGCGACCCTCACGGGCGTCACGCTCGGCAAGCTCGTCTACGTCACCGATGTTAGCGACTCGCCGATCGTGCAGCCGCTCGCCGAGAGCAGGGCCTTCGCCATGGAAGCGGCTCTGGCTGCCCCGGCGACCGGAATCAGCGGTGGGTCGCTCGATCTCACCCTGACCGTACGCGCCGGATTCGCCATAGAGTAGCGGTTTCCGAAGAACGAAACCGCATACTTGTCAGCGTCGATTTGTAGGGGCGGGTTTCAAATCCGCCCCTACCTTTTCTCGTCCCGGAGCCGCCTCGAAGCCCTCCTCAGACCGCCGAAGCGGAGCCGAAACAGCCCCATCATGTCGTCGTACGCCGTCTTGACTATCTTCACCCGCGTGTCGGGGTCGTCGATCCACTCGACCGGCAGCTCGTAGGTGCGGTAGCCGTTCTTCTCGGCCAAGATCAGCAGTTCCGTATCGAAGAACCAGGTGTTGTCCATCACGAGAGGCGCAAGGTCTCGCGCGGCATCTCGGCTGATCGCCTTGAAGCCGCACTGGGCGTCCCGAAACCTCACGAAGAACATCGACCGGACTATGAGGTTGTAGCACCGCGAGACCACCTCGCGCTTGAGTGACCGCCCGATGACGTTCGCCCCCTTCTTGAGCCGCGAGCCGATGGCGAGATCGTACTGCTTGGTCGCGAGCGATTCGACCAGGGGAGGTATGGCATCGAGCTCGGTCGAGAGGTCCACGTCCATGTAGCACAGGTAATCGGCGTCGCTGGCCAGCCACGCCGTGCGGAGCGCCCGGCCTCGTCCCCGCTCCTCCAGCCGCAGGTACCCGACCTCCTCATGCTTGCGCGAAAGCTCCTCGCACACGAGCGGAGTCCGATCGGTCGAGCCGTTGTCCGCAACGACGATGCGCCAGTCGTAGGCCTGCATGGCTTGGCTGAGGAACCCGTGAAGCCGCTCGACGGAGCCGGGGAGGGCCCCCTCTTCGTTCAACACGGGAATTACAAACTCGACGGATGGGGAAGGGGACATGGTGGCGGGAGGTATTATAGCGTGTTCGAGGGATGTGGCGTCCCGCCTCGCCCTTGGAGATTCCGGTTCTCACCCGCAACTAGCGGCTATAGCGTCAACAATCCTCGCCGAGACGTTCGGCGGCACCGCCCCGCACAGGTGCTCCCGCAGCTTCTCGATGAGCGCCTCCGCGACGATGGAGTACCCAAGACCCGCTGTGTGGACGTAGTCGATGTAGACCGACGCTCTCACCTCAGAGAACACGTTGCCGAGGTCGTGGACGTTGGGCGGGAGCGCGCCGTCCCTCCGCCGCTCTTGGAGGATGGTCGACATCTCCGCCCGCGTCGCCATGATGTGCGTCATCGCTCGCCGTTCGAGGTGCTCGGCAAGTATGCGCCTCTCCGAGACGTGGAGCGGCTTGCCACCCGTCCATAGGCTGGGTTGGAGGACGAACATGGACGTGAACCCGAACTCGTCGCCGAGAGCCGTGACAAGCTCGTGGTTTGCGAGCCAGACATCCACCGCCTGACCGCCCAGGAACCGGAAGTTGGCGTCGAGGAACCTCGGCGTTATGTCTGTGTCGGCGTCGTCCTGCCGGGCGCGGGCCGACCTCTCGCGCGCCTCGAGCCTGTCGAGGACGATGCGCGACGCCTTGTAGATGCCGAGCGACCGGACGAACTCGCGACGCCGCTCCGACGGCACCTCACCGAACTGAAAGCGATCCCGGATGCGGTGGAGGCTGACGTGCGATCCCGGCACCTCCGGCCAGTTCGATGCCGCGGCAGCGTCGTTGATGCCGTCGTAGAAGACGACCACGTCCGGACGCCTGCCTGCCTGCAGCTCGCGGTAGAGGAATACGACCTCCTGAGTGGAGACGAACCCGCGCTCACCGAGGTTCTTGATTGTCGTGTCGACGCCCCATACGTTCATCAGCCTTGCGAGATGGCTGGGGATCGTCTCGTCGTCGGGCGCGCCCTCGCCCCATGCGGTCGACCCGCCGAACACCCACACCCTCAGCGCGTCCTCGGCGTCGGAGTTGTTCGTCGTCCGCCGGAACCCCTCGAAGTCGATGCTGATGAGGTCGCCGGGGTAGTACCGCCTGTCCCATATCGTGTACGGATCGTAGACGATGCGCTCCGTCGCGTGGAACTCGCGGAACAGCGTCGCGACGTCGTAGCCGACCCCGTCATATGCCGCCGCGAACTGTCGCTCGTCCAGCACGCCCGACACGCCGTCGATGGCCGGCGGGTTGAAGAACCTGCCGTCGATGGCCGAAGCCCCCCGTCCCAGCAGATCGACGGCCACCACCGCCAGGACGGTCAGTCCCAGGATGGCGAGGGCGGTCTTCAGTCGTTCCGTCTTCACGGTGTGCACTTTACGCCCCGCTCCCGTAGCCGTGCAAACGGAGGGAGCTATCACCATTCACCTACAATCTCTCCCCTGCCGGGGGAGAGATACAGAGAGCGGGGTCGCCGGCTGCGCAAAACGAGGCGACCACCGTATTTAACACGGTCGCCGCCTCGCACGTCTACAGGTTGGCCTTCTTGCCCTAGACGTCAATCCTTCACACGATTCGCTCTCACCGACCCGGGGTCTGCCGCGCGAACTCGATCTTCTCGCGGAGCTGTTCCTCGCTGATGGCCATCTTCCCCGCCTCCAGCGCCTCCTTGGTCAGCGCGATCACCTTGGCAATGTCGCACTGCCCAAGACTGGAATTCGCCGCCCTTCCTTCCTGCCCGACGATGTGACTCATCAGATCGCCGCACAGCGTCGACTCCACGTGGTTGATGTACCGCTGTCTCGGCGTCATTCGACTGCGGGCCTCTCTCTCCGCGGCCCAGATACGGGTGCGTTCAAGGTAATCGGCGATCTTCGCCTCGTCCCAGCCGTTCGACCGCGCGCCGTACTCCGCTCGTATCTCCACGACTCCCTGCTCCTTCCCGTCGACCTCCACCAGCCTTCGGAGGACGGCCAGGCGCTCCGTCGAGTCGTTCGTAGCCTCGTACTCCCTCGCCGCGTCCGCGTCCAGCGACCGGAGCCTTTCCACAAGCCACTCGGCGTCTCCGGCGTTCGTCAGCATCCGCCGCAGCTCGAACTCGTCTTCGGCGTCCAGCTTCGGGGCCTGCGCGGGGTACGGCTCGTCCGGCTGCGCCTTGATCGACTCCCATCCCCTCTCCGAGAAGGCCCCGAGGCGAATGTCCATGTACTCTCGCATCAGCGACCCACCGGGTACGAGCTCATACGCCTCGGTGTATTCGGGTGAGAGGAGGCTCAGCACGAACGGGGTCGTCCCGTCCTGCGAAGCGCCCTTGTCGGGATCGACGAGGTCCTGCACGCCTGCGACGGGGACCCCGCGTATTCCGCCTTGGATCTTCGCCTGCGGGTGCATTTGAGAGATCATACCTTGCACGGCATCGGCCCAGTCGCCGGGTGCGTCCGGAGCGAACTTCGTCGCGATGTCGACCCACCCGTCCCGCGCCATCTCCTGCCATTCGTCATTCATCTGTTCGAACTGCTTTGCCGTCGCCTCGTCCATGAAGTCGGAAATGTCCGGCGGATCCGCCGATCCAGCGGACGCCTGGGATCGGGGCTTCTCTTCCGTCCACGCGCCAGCCTCGGCAGCGTGGAGGTAGCTGACATACTTTTGCACAAGTCGCTCCCATTCACTGCTGGGGAATACCGCCTTGATGTGCTCAAACGACAGCGTAGCGACCTCGCCGCCGGTCCACGACAACTCTCTGAATAGGGCGAGGGTCTCCTCGTCCATCACGTCGTCGATTTTGCTCTCTCCTCCTCCAAACTCGTTTTCGTGCTGGGCCTTGACGGACTCTGCCACGTACTCCGCCCAGTGCTCCGGCAATACCTGGGCCTTGACCTGGTCCCATTGTTCCTCCAGCACACTTTGCCACTCCGGGGGCAACTCCTCGTACAGCTTGGCCGTCTCCTCGTCCATGACGCTGAAGAAGGTGACGTCTGCGTCGTCTCCCTCATCGGTCGCGGGCTTCGAGCATCCCATCGCGGTGGTCAGCGCTAGCAGCGTAGCGACGGCAATCAGAAGGGCGAATGTCTTGTTCTTTATAGTATTCACGACTGTTACCTCCTTGTGGTTGCTTGGGCGGTTCCGAATCCTTCCCGGTAATCCCAGGTTACGCGGCCCTCCCGGTACCTGTAATCACACGATCCTGTGATTTTTCCGACCTTTTGGGCCTCCCTGTGGTGCTTGGGCGGCTCCGAACGCTCCCGCGCCCGGAACCGCCGACCTCTACTCATGTCGCAATCGCTGTTCCTCTAACAACCGGCTTGACCGCTATCTGACGAAGAACCACCGCCTGAGGGATTGTTACCCCACTCGTGATCACCGTTTGCGAAGTACCAGCCGCAAGAAAGGCCATTGATGTATGCTGACACCGAACTGCAGTTGAAGCAAGTATTTGTGTCCCCGTACGTGTTTACGGTGACAGCCGCACGCATGAAGCCCATCGTGCACGTGCTGCTTGAGACTGCCGCTGCCCAACCCGATGAGCTCAGCGTGGTGTACTTGGTGAAACTGCAGCTATAAGTTTGTACCCCTGTGTAGCTTGCCAGTCCGTTTTGCTCCTCTGCGTCCTCATGGATTTGCGGGATGATGTCCCGAATGGCCTCTTCCCAGTCCTCGGCGGGGGCGATCTCCTTGACGAACGCCCACGCTTCCGACACGAAGCCTTGGAACGTGGGATTCATTTCATCGACCAAATCCTCATTCGCCTGATCCAAGTAGGAATCGATATTCTGGTCCGGGGCCGGCGGTGTCCCCGGCCCCTCCGCGTGAACCACCGTCGCCGTCGTTCCGATGATTGCCAGCGTCATTGCCAGCATTGTCAATATGGTCTTGTAGAATTTCATTTTCTTCTCCTCTTTCTTTGTGTACCCCCTTGGGGGGTCTCGAATCTTCAACCTTGTCTCCTTTCGTCTTCACCTCCGTTGGTGAGTCGATGCGCCCCTGCCGGACGGGAATGAGGGCCTCCCCCTGTCGCCGTCCCGCAGAGGCCTCGACAGGCGCATCGCGATATGTTCAGTCTCTCCATCTTTCGCCTCCTCTCAGTGGGTGATGATGTCCATGATAAGGGTCGGATGTATCATGGACGTATCAAACAACCCCAAAACTGTATCAATTTTGTATCAATTTCCGGCCTGCAGGCCGGCGGGGCTCGGGTTTGCGGGGCCTTTTTATGCTCATTTCGTGAAGATACGTGGTACAATTCCGACCGTCGTCTGCGGGTAGAGACACACCACGAAACGGACGGTACGGAAGGACCCTTGCAGGAAGCCGACGAGCTCAGCCGGGAGATCGAATCGCTGCGGACGCGCCTCCTCACGGCAGAGGCGGAGAAGCGTCGATTGGCGGCGCTTGTGGAGTCGTCGCCCGTGGGCGTCATGGTAGTCGACGCCGGCACGAGGACCTTCGCGTCCGTCAACAAGGAGGCCGAGCGCATCCTCGGCATGTCCCCGGAACCGGGCTCTACACTCGTGCGCTATCACGAGCTGGCGATCTACCGGCGGACGGACGGGGAGCAGTATGAAGACGATGAGCGTCCGCTTGCGAGGGCGCTGGGTCGCGGCGAGGTCGTGCGGGCGGAAGAGATCTTGCTGAATCGCCCTGACGGGCGGACGTTGACCATCCTCGTCAATGCGACGCCGATCTACTCTGATGACGGGAGTATCGTAACCGCCGTCGCCGTAATCCAGGACATGACGCCCCTGGAGGAGATGGAGCGCATGCGCAATGAGTTCCTCGCCATGGTGAGCCACGAGCTGCGAGGGCCGCTTACCACCATCAAGGGCTCCGCCGCGACCGTGCTGAGCAGCGCCACGCCATTCAGCCCCATGGAGATTCGCTCCTTCTTCCGCACCATCGACCAACAGGCCGATCTTTTGAGCGAACTCGTGAGCAACCTTCTCGACGTGACCAAGATTGAGGCCGGAGCGTTGGTGGTGGACCCCAAACCGACGGACCTGAGCGACCTTGTCGAAGAGGCCGTGAACACGTTCCTGCGCGACGGGTCGCGGCATCAGATTCAGGTCGATCTGCCGCCCGACCTTCCACGGATATCAGCCGATTCGCAGCGAGTAACCCAGGTGCTGAACAACCTCCTCTCCAACGCGTCGAAGTATTCGCCCGCGTCCTCGCCCATCAGGGTGACCGCATCAGTGCAGGAACCCTACCTGGCCATCTCCGTGATAGACGAGGGACAGGGAGTGACGGCAGATCAGCTGCCTCTGCTCTTCAAGAAGTTCTCCCGGGCCGGCCTCCGGGATGCCCAAGAGAACGTCGAGGGACACGGCTTGGGCCTCTCCATCTGCAAGGGCATCGTGGAGGCGCACGGGGGCCGCATTTGGGCCGAGAGCAGAGGCGAAGGAAACGGATCGCAGTTCACCTTTTCGATTCCCATCGCTCCCGATTCGGAAGAGGAGATTTCTGAATCGGCCACCCCAAGAAGCAGGATCACGAGCACGGGCGAGCAAACGCGGGTACTCTCGATAGACGACGATCCGCAGATACTGCGGTACATTCGCAACACCCTCACAGACGCCGGCTATATTGCCATCGCGACCGGCAACCCGAACGAGCTGCTCCACCTCTTCGAGATGGAGCGGCCTCACCTCGTATTGCTGGACGTGAGACTGCCCGGAACCAGCGGGTACGAGCTGCTGAAGCGCCTCCGCGAGATTTCCGATGTTCCTGTGATCTTCCTGTCCGGCAGCGGTGGGGAGGAAAGCGTAGTGCGCGCGTTCGAAATGGGGGCATCGGACTATATCGTCAAGCCCTTCTCCCCGACGGAGCTGATCGCGAGAATCGAAGCGACCCTGCGAAAGGGGACGGGGAGCGGCGTGGGCGACGAACGAGAACCCTACCGGATCGGAGACCTGACAATCGACTATTCAAGTCGCCATGTGACGGTTGCGGGCCTTCCCGTGCGTCTGACGGACACCGAATACAAAGTGCTCTTCGAGCTGTCCACCAACGCCGGGCGCGTGCTAACTCACGAGCAACTGCTGCAAAGAGTCTGGGGAGCGGACTACTCCCGAGATGAGGGTCACCTCGTGCGCGTCATCGTTGGGAGGCTGCGTCGAAAACTCGGAGACGGCGCCAGCGAACCAAGGTACATCTTCACCGAGCCCCGCATCGGCTACCGCTTGGCCAAGCCGTAGCCTGTTTGGACGCCTTGCTTATACCAATTCGTCATGACTGCGCCATAATCCTTCAAATGCAGCGCACATAACAGAAACCGCCCACCGTCATTCCGGCGAAGGCCGAAATCCAGTTTCCTTCGCTTACAAGACTAGGGGAAATAGTGCGACGAACTTCAGAAACAGGACACTAGTTTCCGTCGGGGCTGTGGGCGGGTGGTGGCGTCTCATCCGTCGAGGCATCCTCCGTGCTTTGCTCACCAAGGCGCTCTTGCACCGCTTCCTGAATACCCGGCTTCCACGTCGGCGTCGGCATCGACTCGGCGATCTCTTTCAGACGCTCCATAGACCACGTGTCATGGTATATGGATATTTGTACATCGTTGACGTCCCAAGACAAGCTGGCCGGATAGGTGGCTTGCGTGCCGTCGCTCAGCGTCTTCACTCCCGCGTCCTTCCCTCTGGCGTTGCTTTCGTTCACGGTCGTCAACCGAAAAGGCTCACTGAGGTTCAGATTGCTGACATCGTCAAGAGAACTCCAGCCGAAGCTCCCTCCCATCGATACTCGCAACCCGTTCATGTATGTCAAAGCCACCTGATAGGCCTCGGGAGGCCTCCCCTCTTCCGCGACCCATACGCCCGACAACTGCCAGTCGATGCCTTCCAGCGAAGGGACGGGGATCGAATACGGTGACCGTGTGGTCGCCGTCTCGAGAGTCACTCTGTCCCCAATGATCGGACCCCCATCTGGGGGTGGGGCCGGACGAGGCGCGACCGCGACAAGGGCCTCGTTCGTCGGGTTTCCCACGTCTGCCTGCTGCCCTCTCTGCATGAAGAGATAGACGATAAGGGCGGGCAGGACGACAACGAGAAGCGCGAGGAATGCCTTGGTTTTCATCAGCCTCCCTCCTTGAAACAGCCAAAGGGCCGACCGACGCCCGCGATCCCTACACGCAGCGGCTTTATCGTCACGGGAGGAGAGGGTACGCTACTGTGAGGTATTCCCCACATTTCACTGGCCGGGCCCGTCTTGATCCGGGCCGGGTGCGTCTTCTTCGGGCGGAATGAAGGCTGGCGGTGGCACACTCTCATCATCTGACGGGACGTTCCCCACGCTTCCCTCGCCGAGACGCTCTACGACCGATTCGCGGATGCCCGGCTTCCATGTCAGCGTCGGCATCGACTCCGCAATCTCCTTGAGGCGTTCCATCGACCACGACGGATGGAGTAGAGACATCTGAACGTTATTGACAACCCAGGACAAGCTGGCCGGATAAGGGGCTCGCGTGCCATCGAACAGTATGTTCACTCCCGCGTCCTTTCCCCTGGCGTTGTTTTCGTTCACGGTCGCCAGCCGAAAAGGCCCGCTTGTGTTTATGTTGCTGATATCGTCAAACGGGCTCCAGCCGAAGCTCCCTCCCATCGATATTCTCAATTCGTTCGAGAAAATCAGATAGACTTGGTAGACCTCGGGCGACACCCCTTCTTCCGAAACCCATACGCCCGACAACTGCCAGTCGACGCCCTCCAGCGAAGGGAGCGGGATCGAATACGGCGACCGCGAGATCCCCGTCTCGCGACTCACCTTGTCTCCCGAGATCGGGCCGTCCCCGGCGGGCGGGGCCGGACGAGGCGCGACCGCGACAACCGCGTCGTTCACCGGGTCTTCGGTATCCAGCCCCGCCCTCTGCATGAAGAGGTACACCATCAGGACGGGCATGACGACCAAGACGAGAACTCCGAGCAGTGTTTTCGTTTTCATGTTTCTGCCTCCTCTTCTCAACTCAACGTCCGCGAATAGACTTCGATGTCTGTCAGCAGTTGGAGCTGCCAATCTTCGGCGTCTTGAACTCGGAGTTGGATATCTCGTGTACACAGTAGTCAGGGTCCCACGTATAGTCTTCAATGAGGTCACCCCACAAGGAGAACGACGCATTGGAATCCATGCGCCTCAGCCCCCACCAATGGCTCTCGTCCACGTTGTCACACACGTTGTATCGCTCCTGCTGCGCCACGACTTCCCCATACTGCAGAAGCGACAACTCCAGGGATTTTTTCAAGGTACCGTCCACGTACCAGTACCACTGATCTGACCCAGTGGACTGCTTACGCGCTTGGAAGTAGTGACTCGTGCCGGTCGCAAGGGTTTGAAAGGTCTGGAAACCCCAAGTCCCATTGTCACTCCACGCAACGAAGGCCCTGGCGTTCGACTCGTCGCCCGCCCACCGCCATCCCACCTCAGCCCAGTTGTCATTGTTGTAGCGGATGGACGTGGAGTTCACGAAGAAGCTCGTGCTTCCGACCTGCACCGACGCATCTTGAACTCTGCTGTGTCCATACGCCCCGTAGTACTCCGACGACGTGGCGTCCTTCGCCGACTCCCAATGTTGACCACTGCACGTCCCCGCTTCCACCCGAGGGGTGTGGGGAAGTATAAGCGCGGCAACTATGACCAGTTCCACCAAAAGCGCATACACCAAAACTTTAATATTGAATGATTTGGCTCTCATCGGACTCCCTCCCTATGCTGCTTGGTTCTCCCAATCAAGCTGTTGGACTCCCTGTGTCCCCAGCTCATTTCCGTCCAATATAACGGCTGGCTGTGAAATGGCCGTGAAAAACAACCCCACTTCCGTGAACGTTTCCGTGAAAAAATGCCGATTTCCATAAAAACTCTTTCATGGATTCCCCCGCAAGTGCGATGGCGGCAGTAGATGCCGAACACTCATTTCTTAGCGCAGGGTGCTCATAGTGGATGCGCAACGTGGCAGAAAACGGTCAATGAAGCGAGACGACTCGGTAGCGCGAGAGATGATTGACAGGAGCTAAGCCCCGCGTCGGCTATCGCATGGCGAAGCCGTAGCCCGCAGTCACCCACAGCCTCGCCCCCGCCCTTCGCGCAGGCTAACCGTTTGCCCTCGTTCCTCGTTTACTGTATATGAACGACGGGGCGTGTGCATGTCACGCGCCGTGCCCTGTCTCACAACTTGTCAGAGGAGCCTCCCAGTAGCCATGATGGACCTTGCAGGCGTACGCCAGATAAACGATATGGTGGAAAAGGAGGCGCCGTTCATCCACGATCTCGTGGCCGAGATTCGGAAGACGATCATCGGCCAGGATCGGCTCGTCGAACGCGCCCTGGTCGGCCTGCTGGCTGATGGACACGTCTTGCTCGAAGGTGTTCCCGGCCTCGCCAAGACGCTCTTGGTCAAGACCATCGGTCAGGCGATACACGCCGGGTTCTCACGCATCCAGTTCACGCCCGACCTCCTCCCCGGCGACCTTATCGGCACGCAGATATACAATCCGCGTACGACCGAGTTCAGCGTACGGAAGGGGCCGATCTTCGCGAACCTGATCCTCGCCGACGAGGTGAACCGAGCGCCCGCGAAGGTGCAGAGCGCGCTGTTGGAGGCGATGCAGGAGGGCCAGGTCACGATAGGCGACCATACGTACCCCATCGAGCCCCCGTTCCTCGTTCTGGCGACACAGAATCCCATTGAGCAGGAGGGCACGTACCCCCTGCCGGAGGCGCAGGTCGACCGCTTCATGCTGAAGGTCGTCGTCGACTACCCGGAGCGCTCCGAGGAGCGCGAGATCATAGAGCGGATCACGGCAGGGCCGCTGCCGGAGGTCCAACCGGTCATCGAACCGCAATACATCCTGAACGCGCGGGAGATCGTGCGGCAGGTCTACGTCGACGAGAAGGTCAAGGACTACGTGCTCGACCTCGTGATCGCGACGCGCGACCCCGGCGTGGCGGGACTCGACGAGTTGGGGAACTTGATCGCCTACGGCGCTTCCCCTCGCGCGGGCATCTTTCTGATCTCCGCGGCGCGTGCCCATGCGTTCCTAAAGGGTCGCGGCTACGTCACGCCCGACGACATCAAGCAGCTTGCGCCGGACATCCTCAGGCACCGCGTCATCACGACCTTCGAGGCCGAGGCCCAGGAAGTCACGTCCGAGCAGATCGTCCAGCGCATCCTCGACAACATCGAAGTCCCGTAAGTCCATGAAAACCGTTCGCAGAAAATGGCGGGGCGCATGGTAGGGGCAGGTTTCAAACCTGCCCCTCTGCCCCCACACCGTCATTCCTGCGAAAGAACGTCACCCCGTACCCCGATACGGGGCAGGAATACAGAGAATCGGGCCACCAAGAACACGATGACACCGCCACGTATCCCAACGACATGCTGACGAACGAGTTGATCGCCAAGATCCGGCGAATCGAGATCACGACTCGGAAAGCTCGTCAACGACAGTTTCGCCGGCGATTACCACTCCGTGTTCAAGGGGCGGGGCATGGAGTTCATTGAGGTGCGCCAGTACCACCCCGGCGACGACGTGCGCACGATAGACTGGAACGTCACGGCCCGCACGGGAGAGCCTCATGTCAAGAGCTACGCCGAGGAGCGCGAGCTTACGGTCATGCTCGTGGTCGACGCGAGCCGCTCAGGGGACTTCGGCACGAGGAACCGCTTCAAGCGGGAACTTGCCGCCGAGCTCGCCGCCGTCATGTCCTTCGCGGCCACGACCAACAACGACAAGGTCGGCCTGCTTATCTTCACCGACAGGGTGGAGATGCTCATCCCTCCCCGCAAGGGGCGGAGCCACGTCCTCCGAATGGTGCGCGACCTGCTGGTGTTCCAGCCGGAGGGCACGGGCACCGATATCCGCCTCGCTCTCGAAACGATCAACGTCCTCCTAAAGCGGCGCAGCATCGTGTTCGTCATCTCTGATTTCCTGGCCGCGCCGGAATCGTACCGGCAGGCCCTCTTCGCCACCAGCCGCCGGCACGACGTCGTGGCATTCGACCTCGACGACCCGCTGGAGCGCGAGATGGCCGACGTGGGTATCATCGCGCTGGAGGATGCCGAGACCGGGCAACTCCGATGGGTCGATACGAGCAGCAAGGCGTGGCGAAGGACGTTCTCCGAGAAGGTGGCCCGCTTCGTCGAGGACAAGAAGGATGTCTTCTCCTCCGCGGCAGTCGACAGAGTCAACGTGACGACCGACAAGGACTACGTCGCCGAGGTCGCCACGTTCTTCAAGAACCGGCTCCGAAGGTTGTCGCAGGGAGTATAGGCGTGTCGCGAATGGCATATTTTGTATTGCATACTCGTCACCGTATCTGGCTGCCGCTCATTGCTGCTGTGCTCCTGGCCGCAGGGACGTTCGGGACGGCCCTTGCGCAGGAAGACATTTTGTCCAACGTTGATATCTCATTGGAGGTGGACCCTCCTAACGTAGAATTCGCAGACGAGGTCACCCTAACTCTGGAAGTCACGTACCCGGATAATTACAGCGTGGTGGTGCACAAGTTGCCGGAGCGGTGGGGGCCGGCGTTCGAGGTACGGGATCAGTCCCAGGCCCATACAGTTTCCAATGATGACGGGACGAAGACGACGAGCCAGACCATTAGAGCGGTGGTGTTTGGCAGGGGTACGGTGCAGACGCCCGATCTGCCCATTTCCGTTCGTGGCCCGGACGGGACAGTCGAGCAAGCGTCCCCACTTCCGAAGGAATTGATCGTAGGATCGGTCCTGCCCGGCCCGGACGCGGAGCCGAAGGACATTCGACGGCAGGCCGATATCGCCACGCAGATTTGGGAGCAGCCCGTTGCGAGGGCCGGAGCCGCCTTAGTAGCGGTACTTGCGCTGTGTGCGCTCGGATACCTCCTCTATCGCCGCTTCTACGGGCAAGGAGGGCCACCGCTCCCCGTCCTCGACCCACGAACGCCATGGGAGATCGCCATCGACGAGCTGGACCGCATCGAGCGGCTCGACCTGCCGGAGGATGGGCGGTTCAAGGAGCACTACACTCTCGTTGCCGCCACCATGCGCGTCTACGTACAGGCGATGTACCTGAGGGACGTAAGCCCGGTCGACGCCATCGACATGACGACTGACGAGATATGGGATGGGCTCAGACGGTCGTCGCTCGACTACGATGACGCCCAGCTCGTCCTCGACCTGCTCCGAGAGGCCGACTTCGTGAAGTTCGCCAAGTACCGCCCAGCCCTGTCCCAGGCCTACGAGGCCTCCGGTCAGGCGCGGTATATCGTGGAGGTGACGCGGCCCGCCTTCCAGCCGGGAGAGGCGTCGCAGAATGGTACCTATACTCAGCAGGAGGCGCCGGCGTGAGCGACCTGAGCTTCGGGTCTCCGTGGCTTCTACTCCTGCTTCCGGGTGTTGTCCTCCTGGCCGTCCTGCCGTACGTGTGGAAGCGGCAGATGGCCCCCGTCGGCATGAGGTACGCGGACACCGGGCTCGTGTCGGGAATCGGCAGTTCCCTGCGCCTCCGGGTGATGCCCTTCGTTTCGGGGCTGCGCTTCGTGGCGCTCGCACTCGTGATTATCGCCGTCGCCAGGCCGCAGTCCGCGGACGCGCGGGAGGTCATCCGCGGCGAGGGAGTGGACATCGCCATCGCGCTCGACATATCGGGCAGCATGGGCGCGGAGGACTTCGACCCCCACAGGCTGGAGGCGGCAAAGCAGATCATCGCCAACTTCATCGAGGAGCGGAAGTACGACCGCATCGGCCTCGTCGTGTTCTCGCACGACGCCTTCGTACAGAGTCCGCCCACCCTCGATCACAACGTCCTCCTCCGCCTGCTGAGTGAAGTCGACCTCGCCGACAGGCTGCGAATTCAGGACGGAACGGCCATCGGCAGCGGCATGGCGACCGCCGCGAACATGCTGAAGGACTCGACGGCCGAGAACAGGCTCGTGACCCTGCTTACGGACGGTGTCAACAACGCGGGTGACCTCGATCCCGTAACCGTCGCCACCGCCGCGGAGGCGCTCGACATCAAGGTGTACACCATCGGTGTGGGCAGGCGGCCCCGCTCAAACGACCCGCAGCTAGGTCCGTTCGGTAGTGGCGTCGTGATTCAACAGGGCTCCCTTGACGAGGAGACGCTTCAGCAGATCGCAGAGATCACGAACGCCAAGTACTACCGCGCGACGGACGCCAATGCGCTGAGGGGCATCTACGAGGAGATCAACGCCCTGGAGAAGTCGGAGATTGAAATCCTCCACTTCACCAGCTACCGCGAGCTTGCGGCATGGTTCCTGGTACCCGCCCTCCTGCTGCTGTTGCTGGAGCTTGTCCTTTCCCAGACCGTATTCAGAAAGATACCGTGAGATGACCTTCGGATCTCCCCAGTACCTATACGCACTGCTCGCGCTCCCCGCGCTGATGGCCTTCGTGTGGTGGGCCTTCGCGCGCCGGGCGGCGTTGGTGCAGCGCATCGGCGATCCCGCTCTCATCGAACGGCTCAGCGTGGCCGTCAACCGGGGGATGCGCCGTCGAAGGCTCGTCCTGTGGTTCTTGGGCATCGCGCTCATCATCATCGCCCTCGCTCGCCCACAGTGGGGCAGCGACGTGCAGATCGTCGAGCATCGCGGCGTGCAGGTCATGGTCGCCCTCGATATATCGCTCAGTATGCTGGCCCAGGACCTCAAGCCCACGCGCCTCGACCGCGCCAAACTGGAAATATCCGACATGATGTCGCGGCTCACCGGCGACGAGGTCGGCATTGTCCTCTTCTCCGGCGCGAGCTTCATCCAGTTCCCGCTGACGTTCGACTACGCCACCGCGCGGACCTACCTCCGCAACGCAAGCCCCGACGCGATCACGCGCCAAGGCACCGTCATAGCGAAGGCAATTGAGACGGCGATGACCGGATTCAACGAAGAGAGGGTGAGCCAAAAGATCATCGTCATCATGACGGACGGGGAGAACCATGAGGGCGATCCCATTGCCGCGGCCCAACAGGCGGCAGAGGACGGAGCGGTCGTATACACCGTCGGATTCGGGTCGCCGGAGGGTGAGCCTATCCCCGTATACGACGCGCAGGGCAACATCACCGGCTACCGCGAGGACGACCAAGGGCGCGTCGTCATCTCCAGGCTGGACGAGACCACGCTTCAGCAGGTCGCCCGGGCGGGCGGGGGCAAGTATTTCCGGGCGGTGGAGCGCGGCGCAATTGCCGGCCTCGTCGACGAGATACAGTCGTTCCAGGACGAGAGCCTCCAGAGCGAGTTCAACCGCACGAACATCGAGCGCTTCCAGATATTTCTGCTCGCGGGCGTGCTCTCGCTCGTTCTCGCCGAGCTGATGACCGACCGGCTCTCGCTCTCGCTGTGGAGACGGCGCGCGACCGCCGCCGAGGAGGTGGGTCATGCTTGATCGAAGGATCGTGTATGTCGCCACGGCCCTCGTCCTCTTCCTGACGGCCTGCTCAGAGACGCCGGCACAGGTCAACAACGCAGGCCACGAGCCGTTTGAGCAAGCAGAAGCCGAGGTCGCCCCTGAGGTCGCCCTCGATGCCTACGAAGAAGCCCTCGACGCCTACGAGCAAGCCCAGGAAAGCGCCCCCGAGAAGGGCGAGCCATACTACAACGCCGCGAACGCCCAATATCGCATGGAGGCGTACGACGAAGCCCTCCGGGACTACGACGAGGCGTTGAGATATGCCGAAGACGACCTGCGAGCGCGGGGGCTCTTCAACAAGGGTAACGTATACTTTGATACGGAGCTGTATCCCGAGGCCATAGAGTCCTACAAAAAGGTGCTGCGGATTCAGCCTGACAACGACGACGCCAAGCACAACCTGGAGTTGGCGCTGTCGAAACTTCCCGAGCAGGATCAGGGCGAAGAGCCTGAAGAGAACGACCAGGACGGCCCACAGGAACAGGAGCAGCAACAGCAGCAGGACCAACAGGACCAGCAAGACGAGCAGAACGAACAGGACCAGCAACAGCAGGACAACGAAGAGCAGCAGGACGAACAGCAGAACGACGAGCAACAAGATCAGCAACAGGAGCAAGAACAGCCGCAGCCCCAGCAGCGCCCGCAGACTGAGCCTATAACCGAGGAGCAGGCGAGGCGGTTACTGGAAACGTTCGAGCCACAGACACTTCAGGAGCAGTTGCAGCAGATCCTCGTGTCACCCGAACCTCCCACGAAAGAATGGTAAGCACCAACGTGCGACATGCCTCGTTCATACGACGCGCCCTCGCCGGCATCGCTCTCGCCATGGCCCTCATGGCTGCGGCGGTACCGGCTGTCCACGCCCAACAGCAGGACATCGAGGTCACCGCGGAGGTCGACAAGACGGAGCTTGCAGTCGGCGAAGAGTTCACCCTCTGGGTCAAGATAGACGGCGCACTGAATCCCCGCCAGCCGGCGATACCAAACTACGACGGCATTCGGCGAATCGCCCCTCCCGGAATACAGAGGGAGACGTGGATTCGGAACGGGATGAGCGGATCCACCTTCACGTATCGCTATCGGTTCGTCGCAACCAAGGTGGGCAAGGTAACATTTGAGCCGATCTCGGTTACCATCAGCGGCCAGACGTACACCACCGAACCGGTAGAGGTTGAAGTATTTCAAGGGCTTGTCGTGCCAACACCTGTTCCCGGCCAGAGGCAGCCCTCTTCGGACGGCGAATCATCTGAGGACGGCACGATGTTCGTCACCGCGTCCGTCGACGATGACACACCCTATCTCGGCCAGCAGGTCACCTACACCTTCAAGTTCTATCGCCGCTCCGTGCTCTTCCCCTCGTTCGGTCGATTTGGCCAGCCCCGCTATGCTCCGCCCGGCTTTTCGGGATTCTGGAATGGCCAGGAGACCGATCAGGACGAGTACACCGAGACGATAGGCTCCAACCGGTACCAGGTCGTGGAGCTTCAGACCGTGCTCTTCCCGACCGTCGTTGGCACGCTTGTCATCGAGCCTGCCGGGTTGACGGTTCCCATCGACTTCTTTGAATCGCCCAATTTCCTGGAGACCGATCCCATCGTCATTGAGGTGCAGCCTCTGCCACCGACGGCCCCCGCGGGGTTCACCGGCGCGGTCGGCAGCTTTGACATCTTCGCCGACGTCGATAGCACGAACGGAAAGATCAACGAACCCGTTCAACTCACCGTAAGAGTAACAGGTGAAGGAAATGTTGAGACGCTCCCCGACCCCGCATGGCCCGACTTCGAAGACTGGCGCGTCTTTGAATCGCCCTCCGAATCGTACAGCTATGTCGACGACGGGCGGATTATCGGAAGCCGCACCTATGAGCGCGTCCTGGTACCCGAGAAAGCGGGTGTCCTGACCGTTCCGGAGATCGGCTACACCTTCTACGATCCGAGAATCGAGGAGTACGTCGAGGCCGTGACGAACCCAATCGTGATGTCCATAGCCGAAGGGGACGGCATGTCGCCGCTTCCTCCGTCACCCGGTGGCGGTACAGCGGTCGAGCGCGCCGGTTCCGACGTGCGGCACATCAAGCCAGTGCCGTCCTCTATTCAGCAGTCCGGAAGCGGCCTGACCGGCAGTGCCGTCTACTGGGCCGCTTGGGGCGTACCGTTGCTCGCCCTTGTGGGCGCGGTGGCGTGGCGGCGCAGGCAAACGGCTTCCGAGAGGGGCCTGGCCGCCGCCCGCAAGCTCAACGCCCTGCCTGAGGCTCGCAACGCCCTTGCGCGAGCCGGAGAGTCAGGCGCCGACCCCAGAGTCGCCGTGGCCGATATCTTGCTTGAGTATCTGGCCGCCCGGCTCGACGTGTCCGTGACCGGACTCACGCACGAGGCTCTCGACAAGTGGCTGCAGGGCCTCGGCGTCCCGCTCGATCTGGCCCTGCAGGTAGAGGGCGTTCTGGGCGCCGCCGAGATGGCGAAGTACGCGCCCGAGATCGGCGACTCCCTCGCCGCGGAAGAGCACTTCGAACGGGCGGCCAAGCTCCTCAACGACCTCGATGAGGCTATCGACGCATGAAGCGGTTCCGCCGACATATCATAGTCTCGCTGGCAGCCCTCGGCGGGCTAGCGGCCGTCGTTGGAGTGGCTCTCGCCCAATCCCCGCCCCCGACCGACCTCATGGTCGAGGCGAATGTGCAGTACGAGCGCGGAGAGTTCGCAGACGCCGCCCAGCAGTACGAGGCCCTCATCGACAGCGGGTATGAGGACGCCACGCTCTACTACAACCTCGGCAACGCCTACTTCAAGAATGACGACCTCGGTCGTGCCGTCCTCAACTACCTCCGCGCCGAGGAGCTTTCCCCGCGTGACACCGACATCCGGGCCAACCTTGATCTCGCCCGCGGCAGGACGGTCGACCGGGTAGAGTCGGGAGGCGAGTCTCTGATCGCAAGCGTGTCCACCGTGGCCCGTCGGTGGGTCACCGTCGGGGAGATGGGTGTCCTATCGCTGCTGCTTTGGGTCGCGAGCGCCATCGCGATAGGCGCGCTTATCGTATGGCGCGCCGTCCCGCGAAGGACGGCAGTGCGAAACGGCGCGATCGTCGCCTCCGCCGCCACGCTCCTGTCGTTACTGCTTCTGGTCAGTATGCTGTACGCCAATCCGAACGACGACAGCGCGGTCGTTGTCGAGTCGACGGTTAACGTCGTGAGCGGGCCGGGGGAACAGTACGAGACGGAGTTCACGCTCCACAGCGGTGCGCAGGTGCGCCTCGTCGACTCCCGCCAAGGGTGGGTGCGAATAACCCTCCCCGGCGACGACCTCCAGGGCTGGGCACCCTCCAACGCCGTCGAAGCCGTCAGGCGTGGCGGCTAGCTGACGTTCCCGTCGACTGTTGCGAAACATGAGTGCCGTGTGTCGCTCTTGCCGTCTCGGAGAAGCACCAATTGCGTGAAGGCGACTACAGGAACGGCAAGAAGTACGGCTCGTGGAAGCTGTACTACCCCCAGCAGCCAACTCAAGAGCGAGGCGACGTTCCACGAGGACCTGTACACGGGCTACTACTGCTCCTACCACGACAACGGCGCGAAGAAGTTCGAGGGCCCGTACGCCCCGATTCGCGGCAACTCCCGTGACGGTCGCAAAGAGGGCGAGTGGCTCATCCACCGTCGCGACGGCGTGCCTGTAGAGCGGATAGTGTACGACCGCGGTCGCATAGTCGAGCGCGTCGCGCTGGTCGACAGCGAGTAGTCCTCCTTCGGCGCTACCCTTGCCCGCGCATCCCCGGTGGAGGGCCGTCGGGGCCTCCTCGCTCCGGGCCTCCCCCTCCCATGCGCTCCCTTCCTGCCCACTCGCCGGGCCGTCCGGGACCTCCCGGCCTACCTGGTCCCTGATGTCCCGGGCCGCCTGACCGACGACGCCCCTGCCCTTCGGGGCCGTCGAGCGACTGGAGCCGGGCGTAGAGACCGTTCCGGGCTATGAGCTCGTCGTGGGTGCCCTGCTCAACGATGCGGCCTTCCTCCAGCACGACGATCATGTCTGCGTTCCTGATCGTCGAGAGACGGTGCGCGATGACGACGGCGGTCCGGCCCTGCAGCATGTCCGCCAGCGCACGCTGGATCTGCATCTCCGAGTTCGTGTCGACGTTCGCGGTTGCCTCATCCAGGATCAGGACGTGTGGCGAACCGACGATGGCGCGCGCGAAGCTGATGAGCTGGCGCTGGCCGATGCTGAGGTTCCCTCCGCGCTCCTGCAGAGGCGTGTCGTAGCCCTTTTCGAGATCGGTGATGAAGTCGTGAGCGCCCACGGCCTTCGCCGCCTTCTCGACCTGCTCGTCCGTGACACCATCTCGGTTGAAGCGGATGTTTTCGGCCACCGTCGAGCCGGAGAATAGGTACGGCTCCTGGGGTACGACGCTCACCTGCCGGTAGAGCGATTCGAGAGCGATGTCGCGAATGTCCACGCCGTCGATGGTGATCTGCCCCTCCTTGACGTCGTAGAGTCGCAGGAGCAGCGAGACCATCGTCGTCTTCCCTGCGCCCGTTGGGCCTACGAACGCGACGGTCTGCCCAGCCGCGATCTCGAGGTCAACCTCCTGGAGCACCGGCTCATCCTCTTCGTAGTGGAAGCCGACACCCCGGTAGGCGATCTCCCCCTTCACCGGGGGAAGATCGACCGCATCGTCCTTCTCCACGATATCCGAGTCCATGTCCAGAATCTCGAAGATGCGCTCACCGGAGACCATAGCCCGCTGGAGTGAACCGTATTCCTGCGTTAGGGTGCGGACGGGCTCGAAGAACCGCTGGATGAAGAGAGCGAACGCCACGAGCGTTCCCGGTTCGATAGTCCCTTGGAATACCATGTGCCCGCCGAAGAAGACGACCAGCGCCAGCCCCAGGGACGTGAGCAGTTCCACGGTGGGCAGGAGCGCGGCCGAGAGGCGGCTCGCCTGAAGGTTGGCCTGAAGGTTGGCGACGTTCGACCGCTGGAACCGACGAATGTTCGCCTCCTCGCGGTTGAGGCTCTGGACGACGCGGACCCCGGAGATGTTCTCCTGCAGGCCGGAGTTGACCTCGGCGATGGCTGTGCGGACGCGCATGAACGATTTCCGGGCGAACCGCTGCCAAATGTTCAGCGCAATGAACAGAATCGGAATGACGGAGAGGGTGATAAGGGCCAGCTGCATATTCATGAACAGCATCGCACCGACGATCCCGATCAGACTGAGGAACTGTCCGAAGCTGTTAACGAAGATCGACAGCACTTCTTGAAGCTGGCGCACATCGTTCTGCACGCGCGACATGATCCGTCCGGTCTCGTTCTTGTCGAAGAACGACATAGAGAGCCGCTGGATGTGGTTGAACAGCTCCACTCGGAGCGTGCGAAGGACGTTTTGACCCGCCAGGGCCATCAGGCGCATGTTGAGGTAGCTCGCTAGGAACTGCACGGCGGCCACGGCGAGGAAGAGTCCCACAACCCAGTTCAGTCCCGACAGATCGCCCGCGCGAATGTAGTCGTCGATGACCGTTTTGACGATTAAGGGGAGTCCAACGACGGTGACGGTGTAGACCATCGTGGCGACAAAAGCAATGACGACGATGGTGCCATATGGGCGGAAGTACCCCAGCAGACGCATGACGACCCGGTGGTCGTACAGCTTTCCGTCCTCGTCCTGGTCGAGGCCCGCTTCGCCCATGCGTCGAATGGAGCCGGGCCCCATGTGGCCTGAAAAGCCGCCTCGACCGCCGCCCATGCCGCCTGACATCATGGCCTCCGCCTCCCGTATCTGTTCACTAGCCGCATCCCTTCTCCCCGACCTTATCCTCGCCGCAGTCGTCCGACTCGGACGGCGCCTGCCTCCCCATAGCGTCGACCAGCAGGTCCAAGGCCGGCGCTATCTTGTCCAACTCATCGTCGGTAAGGGACCCCCCGATGGCCTCGAAACGTACGGCGCCCATCTGCGAAAAGCGGTCGAGCATCTCCCGGCCGGAATCGGTTATCCGGCACAGCACCACTCGACGGTCGGACGGATCGGGGACGCGCTCGACGTACCCTTTCTTCACGAGCCGGTCGATCATGCTCGTCGCCGAGGGCATCCCCCGCATCAGGTGATCGGAGATGTCCCTCATGCGCTGCGGCCCGCGGCTGAGGAAGTAGAGCGTGCGGATCTGCGGCATCGTCATATCGAACCCGGACAAATCGTCCCGAATGCGCGCCCTTCCGAGCCTCGTCATCCGGTCCATGCTCACGGCGATGCGGTCGATTAGCTCTTTTCTCGCGGAGTCCATCGGCAGCCTATTACTTTCACTAACTCGAAGTATAATAGCATATCGAATAATTCGCGTCAACGGGCGGTACTCTGACCCATTTTCTCCACGCGCATGGTAGATACACGTGAATGATAGATAGAACTGATGTGTTTCTGACACGAAGTATAGAAGTAGTCCAATTGGTCAACCATGGTTACAATCGCGACTTGTATTGCTCCCACCGGGCCTCTCATTGGACTTCCAAAGCCGGCAAGCCCAGGGACAAACAGTCCCGCAGTTGCGGAGCCTGACACCATCGCCTAACCCCCGATAGCAACCACCGTAGCATTCGGAGGAAGTCAGGCGTCACACACTGAACATGTACGGCGGCGGCAATGTCTTTGCAAACGGACTGGTGAGAAAGCTTTATGATGAGCGCGGAGAGCCACTCTCTGAATTGGTATTCGACATCTCCAATCATAAGAGTGTGTTTGCCAAGTACTTGGAGGGTACGTGAAAAGTGAGCATTATCCCTTCGCCCTGAGCCTGTCGAAAGGCGGTTCATGCTTCGACAAGCTCACCGCGAACGGTTTTCACGGACCTTGCAAACACCCTCTAAGGGTGGTTCTCCCTCCTCACAATCCCCCTGCCAATTCCAACACTCCCTGAAACAGTGCCCACCGAGAATCACGACTCGTGCAGAACGGCCATGTGATGCTAACATGAGTGTGTCGAGTCATGGATAAATGGGTCGAGGTATTGGATTGAAGGTCGCAAACGTTCGAAGCTACATCGTCAATGCTGACGCGCCGAAGAACCTCGTATTCGCCAGAGTCGAGACCGACGATGGGACACACGGCTGGGGCGAGGCATACACGCAGACCGACCGCGACACCTCGATTACCGCCCACGTGGAGCGCTTGGGACACTACTTGATTGGACGGAGTCCATTCAACATAAAGCATTTCTCGCAAGTGGCCTACGAGGACTTTGCGGCCAAACGCGGAGCAATGGACTTCTGGTCCGCCCTGAGTGCTATCGAACAGGCGCTGTGGGATATCGTAGGCAAGACCTTGGGTGTGCCCGTGTTCAATCTGCTGGGCGGGGCGTGCCGCGACAAGATTCGGGTCTACGCCAACGGCTGGTCGGACGATACGGAGAGTCCCGAGGAATATGCCGAGGCCGCAAAGCAGATGGTCGGGAGGGGCTTCACCGCCCTTAAGTTCGATCCCTTTCCGGGGCCTTGGCGGCTCTATATTTCACGTGAAGACGAGGCGGCTGCTATCGGTACGGTATATGCCGTGCGCGATGCCGTGGGTCCGGACATTGACTTGCTGATCGAGGTGCATCGCAGGCTCGCCCCTATGCACGCGGTTCGCGTGGCCGACGCGATTCGGGGTGTCGACCCCTTCTGGTTCGAGGAACCCTGCCCCGCCGAAAACGTCGACGCCTTGGCCGAGGTCAGAAGCCGAACCGACATACCAATCGTTGCCGGTGAGACCCTATATACGAAGGCCGCGTTCCGGGAGCTGTTTGAAAAGCGGGCCGTCGACATCATCAACCCGGACGTCTGCAACACGGGCGGCATTCTCGAGACAAAGGAAATTGCCGCAATGGCCGAGCCGTACTACGTCGGCGTCTCGCCGCACAACTACAACAGCGTGGGCGTTGCGCTCGCATCGACGGTGCATGTTTCGGCCTGCATTCCGAACTTCGTCATCACCGAGTATTGGGTGAATTTCGAGCCGGTGGTCGAGAATATCATGCTCCGGTCGCCCCAAGTCGAAGAGGGATACATCCCCCTGCCGGATGCGCCCGGTCTGGGTGTGGAACTGGACGAGAACGCGCTCGAACGGCGGGCGGACATCAGCGTCGGGACGAAGAGGATCAGGCAATACTCGGAGGAAGGGCCCTAGCCCGGCCCGAACATTCTATCGACGACATAGCTTTATGTACAATCGGAGGAAATGTTGGAGATAAAGATTCACGGTAGAAACATCGAAATCACGGACGATATCCAAGGCTACGTAGGCAAGAAATTCAGTCGGCTGTCCAGGCACTTGCCCCAGATGCTGGATGCCACAGCGGAAATCAAGCGCACGTCCTCACGCTCCGGGGCTGACCGGATAGTTGTGCAGTTGACGTTGATGGTTAAGGGGCAGGTTTTGCGCGCCCAGCGACGCGGCTCGAGCGTTGCCGAAGCCGTCGACACCGCCGTTGATGTGATGGACCGTCAGATACGACGGTACAAGGGACGACGCTACCGCTCCAATCAGCAACGCAAGTCCCTACGAGACCTGCCGGACGGTCTGGCTCCCGACCCGGACGACGAAATGCCTTCGTCGGACGAGATGGAGGAAATGCCCATTAAGGTGGTACGCCGGAAGCGCTACCCGATGATCGGCATGACCGTCGACGACGCGATAGCCGAGATGGAACTGCTGAACCACAGTTTCTACTTGTTCCGCAGCGTGGAGACGGGCAGCTACAGTGTCGTGTACCGGCGCGAGGACGGCGACTACGGCCTCATCGAACCGATCGAGAGATAGAGCACCGAGAGGGCAGCCACCCTTACGGTCTCCTTCATAGGCTTGACGGGATGCGATTTGTTCGGCTTGCGCAGAGGTCGTCCGTGGCTCACTTAAGTAGTAAGAGCCAGCTCCACTTGATACCCCAAACAAACGCGCAGCCGACAATCATAAGTATGATGCCTACCGGGCCGAGAATTGAATAGATGCCGATCAAAAGCGCTATGCCAATCACTGCGGCGAGGGCGTAGAGTGCGTACTGGACGAGCTTTTCCAGCGTCTGGCCCCCGGTGTCGACCCTGAAGTCCTCCTCCCGGCGCCCGCGCTCGGTTTGGCGATCCTCTACAAGCGGGTCATATCCGAGCCGCTTAATGGCCATGTCGCGGTTTTCCCGCGCTTCTTCGAGCGACGGGTCGAACCCCAGCGCCTCGTGAAATGCCCTAGCTGCTCCTGCTAGGTCGCCCGCCTTGAACCGCGATACACCCTCATTGTTCTTTTCGACCGCAAGGTCTACATTTGAAATGGTCGAGTTCTCGCTAACCATTGTCTTACCTCATCAGAGAATTCTCGTGATCTGCGTCTTCATCGCCATAACACGCCGATTGATTCGTATTGAGTGTAGTAAAAAATGCTTAGTCGTGTCAACGCCTGCAACCGGCTACGGGGCAATCTCGCACCTTAGGGACTCGTAAACGAGCGGTGGACGTGAAACACAAAGCAACTTATACCCATTCGTGCTGATTCCACCGTATTCTCGCTGACCGAACCCTCTGGATTCCGGCCTTCGCCGGAATGACCGTGGGCGGATTCTGCTATACGCGCTGCATTTGAAGGATTATAGCGCAGTCACGCTGAGTTGGTATTAGACCGGCTATACTGCACGCTAGCATGTCGGAATTCATCACATTCAAGCGCTGGGCCCTCAGGGACGGGCGAGAGAAGAAGCGGAACTCGTCGAACTCGTGCATGAGGAGATCGTGCCTCACTTCAAGAAACTTCCGGGCTGCCCGGGGCTGGGGCTGCTGCACATTTTGGGCGCCCGTTCTTACCTAGCGCTGCAATACTGGGAAAGCCGCGAGCGTTGGCGTGAGACAACCGGCTCCGACTACTACCGGACTTGGCATCGAGAATATCTGCCAATCCTCGACCGTTGGGACGAGATCATTGCATTTGAAGAATAGTGGGACGCCGAGGACCTACTCGGTACGACTGCCGACGCCTGACGGGGAGATAGCCGCTATCGGTTGACGGTGGCGGATACGCGCGTCAGTCGTTTGTGTCCCACATGCCTGTGGAAAAGTAGCGTTCGCCGATGTCGTTGAAGATGGTGACGACGTGGCCGGCGCGTGCCTCGGTTGCGACGTGGTACGCCGCCCAGACATACGCGCCCGACGACTGGCCCGCGAACAGCCCACGCTCCGACATCTCGCGCGACATCTCGTACGATGCGTCGACGTCGATGTCGATCATGCGGTCGACGTATTCGTCATGGAATGTTTTCGGCACGATGTGGCCCTCGCCCAAGTGCTTTAGGCCCTCGACGCCGGGCCACTGCGGCGGGTTGATGCCGACGACCTCGATGTTGGGGTCGTGTTCCTTTAGCCGGCGGCCCACACCGCTGATCGTTCCTCCGGTGCCGACACCTGCAACGAAGTGGGTCAGATCTGCGGCCTGCGAGAGGATCTCCTCGGCGGTGGTCTCGTAGTGCGCGAGAGGATTGTTCTGGTTGGAGTACTGGTCGCACCAGAAATACTTGTCGGGGTCGGACTCGTAGCGGCGCTTGACCTCGTGGAGGCTCTCGTCGTATCCGAGCATCGCGTCGGTGAAGATGATCTTGGCCCCGTGGGCGCGGAGTCGCTTCTTTCGCTCCTCGCTCGCGTTTTCGGGCATGACCAGCTCGACCTGGAACCCCAGCACCGCTCCGATCATGGCGTAGGCGATGCCGGCGTTGCCCGAAGTCGCGTCGAGAATCGTCCGGTCGGGCGTCAGGTTGCCCGCCAAGATTGCCTCTACAAGCATCCGAAGGACGGGGCGGTCCTTGATCGAGCCTCCGGGATTGAGATGCTCGTACTTGGCAGAGACCCTGGCGTCTCCGATATCCAGCGGCATGTCGAGTTGCACCAAGGGCGTGTTGCCGATGGCGAGCAGGGAGGGGTGCTGCCGGACAAATTCAATGTACTCGTCGGACGGGGGCAAATCGAGCGCCTTTCCGGTGGAGTCCTGCGCGTGAGTATCTGTACACGACACTCAGTATAGCTAGGCCCTTGAAAGGCCGTCCAGTGTTTCGACGGCCTTCGGATGCCTTCGATGGACACGACTGCTATCATCTAGGTATACGCTTGAGAGGACGGCGGTGATGTCCACCACCCTCAACCGAATAGACGAGTTGCGCGACCGGATCGACTACCACAACCACCGGTACTACGTGCTGGACGACCCGGAGATATCGGACGCACAGTACGACGAGTTGATGCGGGAGCTGCGGCGGATCGAATCGGAGCACCCCGAACTTGTCACGCCGGACTCCCCTACCCAGCGCGTGGGGGCGGAGCCTCTTGAGGGGTTCACACAGGCCGAGCACCCGGTGCCGCTGCTGAGCCTGGGCAACGCCTTCGACGACGAGGAATTCATGGCATGGCACGCTCGCGTTGCCGACCTGCTGGAGGAACCGCAATTCGACATGGTCTGCGAGCTCAAGTTCGACGGACTGGCAGTGGCACTGACTTACGAGGACGGTCTCCTCACGCGGGGAGCCACGCGGGGGAACGGCGTGGTCGGCGAGGACGTGACTTCCAACATGCGGACGATCCGAAGTATCCCCCTCCGTGTCCCGGCTGCGGCGCCGAGCCGCTTCGAGGTGCGCGGCGAGGTAATCTTCCCGAAGTCCAAGTTTGAGGCCTTCAACGAGCAGCGCATTGCCGACGACCTCCCACCTTACGCGCACCCCCGCAATACGGCAGCCGGCTCCGTTCGGCAGCTCGACCCGCGCATCACGGCCTCCCGTCCACTCGACATCTACGTCTACACCCTTGGCTATGCAAAGCCGATGGAGTTTGATACCCACTGGCAGACCCTGGAGACCCTTGCCGGTCTCGGCTTCAAGACGAACCCCAACAGCCAACTCGTTCGCACTCCCGAAGAAGCGCTCGACTACTTCAAGAAGTGGGTCGAAGGCTGGGAAGACCTCGATTACGGCTGCGACGGCGTGGTCGTGAAGGTCAACCGGTTCGACTACCAGCGTCATCTCGGAGTCGTGGGCCGCGAGCCGCGCTGGGCGGTCGCTTATAAGTTCCCGGCCACTCAGGCCACTACGCAGCTCTTGGACATAGCTGTCAACGTCGGCAGGACGGGAAGCATCAATCCCTACGCCGTTTTGGAACCGGTCAATATCAACGGCGTGACGGTCAGGCAGGCGACGCTTCATAACGCCGACTATATCAAGTCGAAGGACCTGCGCATCGGCGACTGGGTGGTCGTCGAGCGGGCCGGTGAGGTCATACCTCAAGTCGTTTCGTCGATTGTCAGTAAGCGCACTGGCGAAGAGAGGGCGTTCGAGATGCCCGGAGAGTGCCCAAGCTGCGGCGAGACGGTCGTTCGCGCCGAGGGTGAGGCGGCGCATCTTTGCGTCAACGCGGCGTGCCCCGCGCAGCTCGTGCGTCTCCTGGAGCACTTCGTGAGCAAGGGCGCGATGGACATCGAAGGGCTTGGAATCAAGCAGACCACCATTTTGCTCGAAAAGGGCCTGATAAGGCAGGTCGCAGACCTGTACACGCTGAACAAGGACGACCTGCTGGAGCTAGACCGCTTCGGCGAGACGAGCGTCGCGAACCTGCTGTCCGCCATCGAGGCTTCGAAGGCGCGGCCGTTCGCTCGCGTCCTGGTGGCGGTCGGGATTCAGCACGTCGGCAGCGAGGTGGCCGAGCTTCTCTCGCGACACTTTCCGAACATCGACGCGCTGATGGATGCGAGTCAAGAAGACCTCGAAGCCGTGCAGTCCATCGGCCCGAAGATCGCCGAGGCCGTTGTCGCCTATTTCAGCAACGAGTCGAACCGAGCCGTCATCGAGAAGCTGCGCGCCGTGGGCGTCACCATGGAGGCCGAGCGAGGCGAGGAGCCGGTCGAGCAGGTGCTGGACGGGCTG
This sequence comes from Dehalococcoidia bacterium, assembly GCA_965247555.1. Lineage (GTDB taxonomy): Bacteria > Chloroflexota > Dehalococcoidia > Lucifugimonadales > VXLM01 > VXLM01. The sequence continues at coordinate 3,042,934 of CBDFHR010000009.1, forward strand.
CGCTTCGTCGTCACCGGCAGGCTGGAGCGCTTCAGTCGCTCGGAGATCACCGGCAGGATCAAGGACCTCGGCGGCGCGGTGAGCGGCAGCGTCAGCAAGAAGACCGACTACCTCGTCGCAGGTGCGGACGCGGGGTCGAAGCTCACCGATGCCGAGAAGCTCGGTGTGCCGGCCATCACCGAGGACGACTTCCTTGAACTCGTGCAATCGCGGTCGGGCGAAACTTGATCTCCGGCTCCCTGAGGCTTCGTCATCTATCTCTCTCAACTCTCCCTCCTCAACGTACGGAACTACGAACGGCTGCAGGTCGATTTGGGGCCGGGGATGGTGCTCGTGCAGGGCAACAACGGGCACGGGAAGAGCAACCTTCTCGAAGCCGTGTACCTCCTCGTCATCGCCAAGTCCCAGCGGGCGTCGACGGAGCGTGAGCTTGTCCGCCGCGAGTCGGTGGGCGTGGAGTTCTTCTCGCAGGTCGCCGCGGTCGTTCAGCGCGAGGACGGCCCCGTGCGGATCCAGGTCGACTTCAAGAACTCGGTCTCTGAGACGCACAGAGGCGATGCGGAGGAACGCCTCAACGTCCAGAAATACGTTCGGGTAAACGGCATACCTCGCCGGGCGTCCGAGCTGGTCGGGGAGATCAACGCCGTCATGTTCAGTGCGCAGGACCTCGACATGGTGTACGGTTCCCCCGGCCTGCGCCGCCGGTATATGGACATCTTGATTTCCCAGGTGGACCGAGAGTACCTCCGAGCCGTTCAGCGGTACCAGCGCGTCGTCGTGCAGCGCAACCACCTGCTCAAAGGCATCAAGGGCGGCCGCTCTCGCCCAAGCGACCTGGAGTTCTGGGACGGCGAACTCGTCAAGTCCGGCGGCGTTGTGGTAGCTCGACGACGTGAGGCGCTCGATGCTCTGTCGGATGGGGCCGCTCGGACGCACGCCACGCTGACGGACGACGAGGATGCTTTGGAGCTTGTCTATCGACCGAGTTTCGAGATCGACGGAAGACATACGCCCGAGGACATTGGCGAGGCTATGCATGAGGCCCTCGTACAAGTGCGCTCGCGAGAGATCGCCCAAGGGTTCTCAGTCCGGGGGCCCCATCGCGACGACTTCCAGCTACTGCTTAACGGCATGGACATCGGCCTCTATGCATCGCGTGGGCAGGCGAGGACGGCGGTGCTCGCCCTGAAGCTGGCGGAGGCGGAGTACCTTAGAGACATTCGAAACCAGCAGCCGGTACTACTGCTCGACGACGTGCTCTCGGAGCTTGACGCGCCTCGTCGACGCCTCGTCCTTCAGCGGGTCTCAAACTACTCACAGGTCTTCATCACCACCGCCGACGTGGCAGTTATCGAGCCGGAGTACCTCGCGCGTATGACTCGATTCGTAGTGGACCGGGGGCGATTGGAGCGCGTGAATGGATAGCACACTCGGATCAGCCATGTCAGTCTCAGGACGGTTGTGGGGAGCTTGCCTCTCCATCATTGCGATGATGATTATGGCGTGTGCGTCCGAACCGGAGGCGACCCCGGCGCCGAGCGCTACGGCGACCCCTGTCCCCTCTGTCGGTTCGGCAACATCAGTCCCCACCGTTAGTTCGGCGACGCCCACCTCCACTGTTGCTTCGGCGACCCCTGTCCCCGTCAACGTTCCCCTTCCGAATGTGCGGGTTGAGGTCGTATTTCCGAGCGTGTCGTTCGACCGCATGGTGTACCTGACGCACCCGGATGGGATAGACGACAGGCTGTACCTAGTCCTGCAGCCCGGACGGATCATGGTGTTCGACAATGTGGCGAATCCGCCAGCACCTGAGACCTTTCTCGACATTCGTAGCAGGGTGAGCGATCGCGGCAACGAAGAGGGTCTTCTCGGCCTGGCGTTCGATCCCGACTACCAAGACAACGGGTACTTCTACGTCTACTACTCCGCCGCCTCGCCCAGGCGCTCGGTCATCGCTCGCTATCAGGTTTCGGCGGACACGCGCGAAGTTGATCCGTCCACCGAGAAGATCATCATGGAGATTGGTCAGCCGTTCTCGAACCACAACGGTGGGCACGTCACGTTCGGGCCGGACGGGTACCTCTACGTCGGGCTCGGCGACGGTGGCAGCGGGGGAGATCCGAGGGGGCATGGACAGAATCTCAGGACGCTGCTCGGCACGATCATCCGCATCGACGTGAGCACGCTCGACGAGACCGGCTCCTACGCCGTGCCGAGCGACAACCCCTTTGTGGGCGTGGAGGGCGCGCGACCGGAGGTATGGGCATATGGCCTACGCAACCCGTGGCGCTTTTCGTTCGACCGGGAGACGGGCGAACTATGGGCGGGTGACGTGGGCCAGAACAAGCTGGAGGAGATCGACATCGTCACGAAGGGCGGGAACTACGGCTGGAACATCATGGAGGGGACGTCGTGCTTCCGCGACAACTCGTGTGACAGCGACGAGCTCGTGCCTCCGGTGGCAGAGTACGGACGTGACGGAGGATGCTCGGTGACGGGCGGGTACATCTATCGGGGAAGTCGTATTCCCTCGCTCGTCGGAGCCTACGTCTATGGCGACTTCTGCACCGGACGTATCTGGGCGCTGCGACACGACGGCAGTCGCGTTACCGAGCAAGCCCAGATTGCCGACACGGGTCTTCAGATATCGTCCTTTGCCGAGGGGCCGGACGGCGAGGTGTACGTCCTCTCGTTCACAGGCAAGATAGCCCGTCTCGCGCTCCGATGATGGAGGTCCGGCGATACCGGGCCGGAGACCACGATGCCGTGTGGGACCTGCACAACGTCGTCTTGAACGAAGTTGGCGCGCACGTGGGGAACGGGCCGTGGGACGACGACCTGCACCATATCGAGGCCGAGTACATTTTCACCGGAGGCGAGTTCTCTGTGGGCATCATCGACGGCCGCATCGGCGCAATGGGAGCGCTCAAACGGTTGACCGACACCCGCGCAGAGATTTGCCGGATGCGAGTACACCCCGACCTTCAGCGAAGAGGTCTCGGTACGCAAATCCTGTCGAAGCTAGAAGAACGGGCAAGAGAGCTGGGCTTCCGGACGTTGACGTTGGATACGACCGTCGGGCAGGTCGCCGCGATGGGCATGTACAGGAAGGCCGGGTACGAAGAGGTTGCCAGAGGCAGGAAGTTCGGCTTTGACGTCGTGATGTTCGAGAAGCAGATCTAGCGGCGCGTCCTGACTATTCAAAGACCTTCATACCCAAGCTGTGACGCCGTATCATCGTCCAGTCGTACTCCACGCCGAGTCCTGGTCCTTGCGGCACGGGGAAGTGTCCGTCCACCGCGGCGTCGAGCCGGTCGACGTAGTCGTTCGCATACACGGGGATGTAGTTGGCGTTCGGGCCTTTCGGCCGGGAGCCGGACAGCTCGTAGTAGTTGGTGTTCCGAATGGCGGCCATGCACTGGCGCTGGGCCGGGCCCGGGCTGTGCATCTCGATGTCCAGGCCCAGGCCCTCGGCGGCGTGGGCGAGCTTCATCGTTGCGGTGATGCCCATGTACTGCACGTCGCCGCGCACGAAGTCGGTCGCGCCGTTAACCATGAAGTCGACGCGGGCCTCCAGGCCGCGGACGTGCTCGGTGAGGAGCAGCGGGGTGACGAGCAGTTCCCGGAGCTTGCGGTGGGCGAACTGCGATATGCCTCCGTCCGCCAACGGGTCCTCGTACCAGAAGTAGCCCGCCTCGTCACAGGCTCGCCCGACCTTGATCGCGTCCCCGAAGGTACGTAGGGCGTTGTAGGGGTCGGACATCAGGTCCGTGTCGGATCCGACGCGGTCTCGGACCGCCAAGATGGTCTCGGCCTCGCGCTTCGGCTCGCCGTTCTCCCACCCGTGAATCTTGAAGGCCGGATAGCCCAGCTCCTTGCACTGCTCGGCGAAGTCGGCCATCTCGCCGGGGGACTTCAACTCGTCGTGCTCGGTGGCGTGAACGCTGGCGGGATAGGTCGGGAGGGTCTTGCGGTAGCCGCCCAGAAGCTGATGGATCGGAGCGTCGTGGTATTTGCCGGCGAGGTCCCAGAGGGCGATGTCAACGGCAGAGATGCCGATCTCAGCCTGCTGCCGCATCGCCTGCTTTATTCGCGAGTAGATGTACTCGCGTTCGAGCGGGTCCTGCCCGACGAGAAGCTCGGCGACGACGCAGGCCCCGGCGTACTCGATCGGCCCGCTCCACACGTACTCACCGGTTACGCCGACGTCCGTGGAGATCGTGATGGCGTGCGCGGTGTTGGTAATCGACTTGCCGGGCGAGGAGGTCGGCCCGTGCTCGCCACGTTCGAGGTCGGACAACTCGTAGGTGAACGTCTCGATTTCGACTTTCGTGATCCGGGGCTTGGGCATCGTGGCTCCCTTTGGGTTCGCCTGATCTTTCCTTGGCTCAGACGGGCTGGTAGCGCTGTACCCTAATGTCATCTGCCCGTGCGCGCATCCGGGATGCGTCGTGCCACGCCTGCATCCGCAGCAGCATGTCCATGCTCACGCCGAAGGCCTTCTCGATCCGCAGCGCCATCTCCGGTGACAGAGCGGCGTTGCCGTTCAGCAGGTCGGACAGAGTGGCCCTTCGAACGCCCAGAATCTCGGCCGCCTGTGTCACGTTCAGGCCCAACTCCTCGAAAATCTCCATACGGACGAACTCGCCCGGATGGGAAGGGGTCATGTTCACCTTGATTGCGTCGGTAGCCATCAGTGATAGTCCTCCAAGTTCAGGCGGTCAATGAAGCCGTCCTGTTCTTCAAACGTAATCCGCCAATTGCCGGATACGGATACACTCCATACGTCCTGCCGATCCCCTGAGAGTCTGTGAATTCGCCAGCCACGGGGTGCGTTAGCAATGAAGCTGCTCATATGCTCAGCCAAGACGAGGGCCGTCAAAATGTTACGTACTCTCCCGACCAACCTGCGCCCAAGCAGTCGAGGGTTGTCCTCTTCGATCAGACGCCGCAGTCCCCTGTGGCGGACGGAGCGGATGATCATGTCATTGAGTGTACGGTATTACAGTACACTGCGCAAGCACTGTTGAAGAAAAACTAACACCCATTCCAACTTTGGGACCTGGAACCCAGGAACCTACCCCCGACACAGGTAGGCAATAGAGAGCACAACCATACACGCCTACCCCTCGGCGACGACGGGGTTGCGGAGGACGCCGACTCCCTCGATGTCGATCTCGACCATGTCGCCGGGGGCGATTGGCCCGACGCCCGACGGCGTTCCGGTGAGGATGCAGTCGCCCGGTTGGAGGGTCATGGCATCGCTGATGTAGGACACGAGCTTGGGGACGGAGAACAGGAGGTCGGACGTGCGGTCGTCCTGCCTCGTCTCGCCGTTGAGCCTGGTCTGGATCCGGAGGTCGGACGGATCGAGGCCGGTGGCGATGACCGGGCCGATGGGGCAGAAGGTGTCGAACCCCTTGCCGATGAGCATCGCGCCCATCTTCATCTCGGGGAGTTGGATCGTCCGCTCGCTCACGTCGTTGCCGCAGGTGTAGCCGAGCACGTAGTCGAGCGCCTCGTCCTCCGACACTCGGCGGGTGTTCTTGCCGATGACGACGGTCAACTCGCACTCGTATTCGGTCTGCTTGCCCTCTTTGGGGAACACGATGGCATCGCCGTGGCCGATGACGCCGGTGTTCGGCTTCATGAACAGCATGGGGAACTCCGGCTTGGACTTGCCGACTTCCTCGATGTGCTTGATGTAGTTGAGTCCGACGCCGATGACCTTACGAGGCTCGACGGGCGGCAGTACCCGAACGGACGCGAAGTCCGCGACTGAGTCGCCCACGGAAAAGTCCCCGAACGGCGTACCGATGAGCTCCCGGATCGAGCCGTCGTCTTGGAGCACGCCGTAGGCCGTCGCGCCGTTTGATTCGTATCGAACGATCTTCATCTCCGCCTCCGAGTTGTTGTCGGCAACAACTCTACCATACATTCGGGCGGGTCGGTCGATGCGGTAGTGATACAAGGGCAGGTTTGAAACCTGCCCCACGGACCGCAGTTCGGTGGGCGAGGTGCGTGAGCGCTTGGGGTTGATATAGCGTGTGTGGGGGAGTCTCTTCTGACCTGACATTTCCTGACGGAACCTGACATACCTGTATGCCCCGAATGGGATGTCACAGTCAGTCACAAAGGTCTGTGTTTATAATAGGACGTGCGTTCTCTTTGGTCAAGTCCGAGATCCGGGGGCGGGAGTGGCCAGGGGAGACGCGGGGAGGTGGAGTTGAGGTTCGAGGCGCATCAAAAAGGGACAGGATGTAAGCCCGGCCCCTGTAAAGAATGCAGGGCAATCGCATTTCACTGAGCCAGTACCAAGAGTAGGTAATCTTCGTCCCATCCGGCGCGCTTGCGCTTGGCGGCCACACCCCCTTGTGATGTGGTCTCACGCTTGAGCATGTTCAGCGCCATGCGACGCAGCACGGATAAGTTCTGTGCTGCATTGCCCTGCCTCACCCTGCTGTCGTCTTCGCCGAAAGCTACGTCCAACACCCAGTGGACAGAGTTCTCGATCCCCCAATGCGTTCTGACGCTTGCGAGCAGCACTCGCGCGTCGTTCGGCAGACTCGATATGTAGTAGCGGGCCTGAATGGACGTCTTACCATCCTCAATCCTCTCGGACTCGATCATCACCACGCTCGTCAGCTTCGTCCACTCATTGCGGTCGTTTATGTAGCTGAGGTGGTCGGGGTCTGAGACAGACCAACACCGTCGTGTCTCGATTCTGCCATGGCCTTTGTTTACCGTCTCATGGAAGTCGTGGTCGAGATAGTCAAAGCCGGTCTGTCGGGCCTGTTCAAACGTATCCGTTACGTCTTGGTGGAGTTGGGGTTGGTTCTCCTTGAGGGCCAGGACGTAGTCAGCGCCTTGGTCGATAATCGTCGTCGCTATATCTTTCTGACACCCCATCGCGTCGATGGTCACTGTACATCCTGACACGTCCAACGTACTGAGCAGTTCGGGTATGGCCGTGATCTCATTGGATCGCTCATCCACCTTGGTCTGACCGAGAATCAGACGATTGGCCGACGCCCACGCACTCACCATGTGGATTGCAGACTTGTCCGCGGCTCTGTCGTGCGAGCGCCGAAGCGTCTTGCCGTCTATGGCCACGACCTGACCTCCGGTTACGTCGTTGACCGCATGGACCCATTCCTCGAAACACTCCTCGAACTGAACGGGGTCCAACCTGGCAAAGACCCTCCCAAAAGTGTCGTGCGACGGGATTCCATTGGGCAGTTCAAGCAGTCGGCTGAACCAGTCCTTCTTGGCCTTGCCGAACATCTCTACATCCACCCATGAGTCGGCTCCACAGATGACGGCGCAGATGGCTATGACGATGACATCTATGAGTTTGTGCCGTTTTGCGTGACCGGTTCGGGGGTCTGTCAACTTGGCGAACTGATCGGTCAGCAAGCCTACGGGTGAATTGTCCATGAGGTCACTCCCTCGCTAAAGAATGACCACATCTTACTGGATATTATCTTATACTTGTCTAAATGCGATTGCCCTGCTGCTGCGCATGAGTCGGACACCTCGATTGCATCGTGGTGTTATCCTACCTCACAAAGTCATTTTTCCCGCAGCCTGCCAATGCATACTCCGCGCGGTAAAAGAGGAAAGAGGAGCGATGGCTGAAGCCGAGATAGCGTTTATCGGAGGTTCCGGGCTGTACGATATCGACGGCCTGACGGACGCCGAGCAGGTCACCATCGACACGCCTTTCGGCCCGCCGAGCGACGCCGTGACGGTTGGGACGCTGGAGGGACGGCGCGTTGCCTTCCTGGCTCGCCACGGGAAGGGACACCGCCATTTGCCGAGCGAGATACCCTTTCGAGCCAATATCTACGCGCTCAAGCTGCTGGGGGTCGAGCGCATCATTTCGATCAGCGCGGTCGGGAGCCTGCAAGAGGGCATCGCGCCCCTTGATATGGTCGTGCCCGACCAGATCATCGACCGGACGCGGGGCCGCGTCAGCACGTTCTTCGGGGACGGCGTCGCCGCGCACGTCGGGTTCGCGGACCCGTTCTGCCCGGAGCTCCGTCGCGCCCTCGTGGAGACGGCAGGGAACAGGTCGGTCACCGTCCACGATGGTGGCGTTTACGTCGTGATGGAAGGGCCGCAGTTCTCCACTCGGGCCGAGTCGAACCTGTACCGGTCGTGGGGTGCCAGCATCATCGGAATGACGGCGCTGCCGGAGGCCAAGCTGGCGCGTGAAGCGGAGATCTGCTATGCGACCTTGGCGTTGGTCACCGACTACGACGTATGGCATCAGACGGAGGCCGAGGTCTCGGTCGATCTTGTCGTCGCGAACCTCATGAAAAACGTGGAGACCACGCAAACTCTTCTGCCAGACCTTTCCTCTCGTAGTTCCGATTCGAGAGGGTGTAACTGTCCATCGGCTCTTGAACGCGCTATAATCACGAGTCGCGACCTGATAACCGACGAGGCCAAGTCGAGGCTGTCGGCGATCATAGCGCGGTACCTATAACACGAGAACGACGCGAGGCGCGTCGAGGGTGGAGGTGAAGAAGATGCCCAGGAGAGAGGCGAACGAGCCTTACTACAGGCTCACCATCGCAGAGGCGGAGGAGATGTACGAGGATGAGGACGCGGTCGTGGTGGACGTGCGCCGCGAGGACGAGTACCTGTCGGGACACGTGACCGGCGCGTTGGCTATTCCCGTAGACGACCTGCTCATGCGAGTTGAGGAGCTGCCGTCGGACAAGAAGCTGCTCTTCATCTGTGCACAGGGTGTTCGGAGCGGGCTAGCCGCCGAGATGGCCGGGGCGATGGGAATCGACCCCGAGAACCTGTACAACATCGAGGACGGCACGCCGGGATGGATCGAGCAAGGCCTTCCGACGAGCTACGGCGCAGACGAATAGAGGGTTGTACGAACCATTCCAAGAGGGGCGTTGATGAACAAGCGGAGGCGCGAGGCATGGAGAAAGCATCGCAAGCACCTTAAGAAGCTCAAGGAACGCCGGAAGGCCGAGCGCGAGCGGACGAACTAACCCAGGGCCATGACCGTACTCGTCGTAGGGTCGGTGGCGTACGACTCCGTAGAGACGCCTGCGGGCAGTCGAGACGACGCTCTCGGCGGTTCCGCAACCTACTTTTCCGTTGCATGCAGCAACTTCTCTCCTGTGAGTCTTGTTGGAGTGGTCGGTGAAGACTTCCGGGACGGCGACGTCGAACTTCTCCGATCACACGAGGTTGATATCGCAGGCCTCGAACGAGTCGAGGGGCGGACGTTCCGCTGGTCAGGGATATACGGACCGGAGGACGTGAATACCAGGACGACGCTGGACACGCAGTTGAACGTATTCGGCGATTTTGCGCCGAGCTTGAGTGAAGCCCATCGTGACGCCCCGTACCTATTCCTGGCGAATATCGCACCGTCTCTTCAGCTCGATGTCCTGAAACAGATGAGGCCCCGTCCAAAGCTCGTTGCTCTCGATACGATGAATTTCTGGATAGAGGGGAGCGGCGAGGAGTTGAGAGAGGTCGTCCGGCAGGTCGATGTTGTGTTTATGGACGAGAACGAGGCCAGGAGCTTTACCAACTCCGCGAACCTTATGCAGGCGGCAAGCGCCATTCACTCGATAGGCCCGCGAACCGTGGTGGTCAAGCGAGGAGAACACGGTGCAATCCTTATTCACGACGGGCAGCCTTTCCTGACGCCCGCGGTGCCGCTGGAGCATGTGATCGACCCTACCGGCGCGGGTGACACGTTTGCAGGCGGGTTCATGGGATACCTCGCCGCCACCGAGGACCTCACCGAGCAGGGATTCCGGCGGGCGGCGGTCACGGGATCGGTGATGGGATCGTTCGTCGTCGAGGGATTCAGCCTCGAACGCCTTGCCGACGCGACGTTTGATGAGATCGAAGGGCGATTTCGTCAGCTATCGGCGTTGACACGGTTCGAGCCGTTAGCGGAAGATGAATCACTGCCGACGAGACGTAGATAGTCGAGAGCCTGCCATTCACGACAGGGTAGGGCGAGGAGACGAAACGAGTGACTACGAAGACGCAGGAGTATAAGGGAGACGTCAAGGACCTTTCCTTGGCATCGACGGGCGTCCGACGAATCGCGTGGGCCGCGCGCGAGATGAACGTCGTGGCGCAGATTCGTGACCGGTTCGCCAGGGAACGCCCGCTGGAAGGCGTCCGGGTCGTGGCCTGCTCCCACGTTACGACGGAAACGGCAAACCTGATGCTCGCGCTACAGGCGGGTGGGGCCGACGCGGTGCTATGCGCCAGCAACCCGCTGAGCACGCAGGACGACGTTGCGGCCGCCCTCGTGGCCGAATATGGGATTCCGACGTACTCCATAAACGGCGAGGACAACGATACTTACTACGGGCACATTCGCGCCGCCATCGGGCACGCGCCGCAGGTGATGATCGACGACGGCGCCGATCTCGCGACCGTCATTCATACCGAGCGCCCCGACCTGCTGAGTGGCTTGCTCGGTGCAACGGAGGAGACTACGACGGGGGTCATTCGCCTCAACAATATGGCCGAGGCCGGGAAGCTCGGATATCCCGCCATCGCCGTCAACGACGCACAGACCAAGCACTTCTTCGACAACCGGTACGGGACCGGCCAGAGTACCCTCGACGGAATCATTCGTGCCACGAACGTGCTGTTTGCGGGAAAGCGCGTGGTCGTCGCCGGGTACGGCTGGTGCGGCAAGGGCGTCGCGATGAGAGCCAAGGGAATGGGCGCGCACACCATCGTGACCGAGGTCGACCCTATTCGCGCGCTCGAAGCCGCCATGGACGGTCATCAGGTAATGACCATGGACGAGGCCGCGGAGATCGGTGACATCTTCATCACGCTGACGGGCAGCATGCACGCCATCGGCAAGAGTCACTTGGAAGTCATCAAGGACGGCGCGATCATGGCCAACAGCGGGCACTTCGACGTTGAAATAGACATTGAGTCCCTGGAGGAAATGGCCGACGGCAAGCAGAGCGTTCGTGAGTTCGTCGACGAATATCTCCTCGACGACGGGCGCAAGGTCTACGTGCTTGGACAAGGGCGTCTCATCAATCTCGTGGCGGCAGAGGGCCATCCGTCCGCAGTCATGGACATGAGCTTCGCGAACCAGGCCCTGTGTGTGGAGCATCTCGCGCTCCACGCGAAAGACCTTGAAAACAGGGTATACACGGTACCCACCGAGATCGACCAGGAGGTCGGGCGTCTCAAGCTCCAGGCGATGGGTATCACCATCGACACGCTAACCGACGCTCAGGAACGCTACCTCTCAAGCTGGGATATCGGCACCTAGAGCAACAACGAGGATTCGACAACCGCAATGACATCCAGCTTCGCGAACTCACCGTCCTATCTGTTCACGTCGGAGTCCGTGACGGAAGGACACCCGGACAAGCTATGCGACCAGATATCGGACGCCGTTCTCGACGCATTCCTCGCTGGGGATCCCAGGGCACGCGTCGCCTGTGAGACGGCGACGACCACCGGACTCGTCGTAGTCATGGGCGAGATATCATCGTCCAACGACGGCGTGGACGTTCGAAGGGTTGTACGAGAAGCCATCCGCGACGCCGGCTACACGGAGCCCGAGTACGGGTTCGACTACCGGTCGTGCGCGGTGATGGTCTCGCTCGACGAGCAGTCGCCCGATATCGCGTCGGGTGTCAGCAAGTCGCTTGAGGTGAGGGACCAGGAGGAGATCGACGAGGAAGAGGTGGAGAGTCTCGGTGCTGGCGATCAGGGCATGATGATCGGGTACGCGACCAACGAGACTGAGGAGCTCATGCCGCTGCCCATCATGCTGGCCCATAAGCTGACTCGGCGCATGTCGGAAGTCCGACGGGAAGGCCTGATCCCGTACCTGAGGCCGGACGGCAAATCGCAGGTCACGGTCGAGTACGAGCTTGGCAAGCCGAAGCGAGTGGCGACGGTCGTGATGAGCAGCCAGCACGACGCGGAGACGCCACAGTCGGTTATCCAGAATGACCTCGTCGAGCACGTCGCTCACGAGGTCATTCCTTCGTCTTTGCGAGACGGAGACACGCAGTACCACGTCAACCCATCAGGACGGTTCGTGACGGGAGGGCCTGTCGGCGACGCGGGTCTGACTGGGCGTAAGATCATCGTCGACACCTATGGCGGCTTCGCACGGCATGGAGGAGGCGCGTTCTCCGGCAAGGACCCCACGAAAGTCGACCGGTCGGCAGCATACGCCGCGCGGTGGGTCGCGAAGAACTTGGTCGCCGCCGGTCTGGCGGACCGGTTGGAGATCCAGCTTGCATACGCGATAGGCGTTGCGCGACCGATGTCGATCTCCGTGGAGACCTTCGGGTCCGGCCACGTAAGCGACGCCGAGATCGTCGGGCTGGTGGAGCGCCACTTTGATCTTCGGCCCGGGGCGATCATCCGCGACCTCGGACTGCGTCGTCCGATCTACAAGCAGACCGCAACGTACGGGCACTTCGGTCGCGATGACCTCGACTTGCCGTGGGAGCAGACGGACAAGGCCGAAGCGATCAGAGCAGAGGCCCTCGGCTGAAAGCCTCAAGGCAGCGCATTCGTGTTCTCCGTTGGGGAGCTCCCGGCCCGTTAGGGGCTCAAATCATGGTTTGGACGGCCCTAGGGCTATGCCACGCAGATACCGAGAGTAGCCACTTATCACCAGTACCGTAGATGACGAAGAAGGGGTGTCCACTCGGACAGGAGGAGACGGCATGGTTGTGAAGCCTTTGGACGCGGTAGAGGCCCTGAGACGTAGAGGCAGCGTCTACGAGCGGTTCGGCGTTCGTCCGATCATCAACGCCAATGGAACGCAGACGATTCTCGGGGGTTCCATCATGGAGCCCGAGGTGGCGGAGGCGATGGCAGAGGCCAGCCGGACGATGGTCGTACTCGAAGAGTTGAATGAGGCGGCCGGGCAGCTCATTGCCGAGCACACCGGGGCCGAGGCGGGACTGGTTACGAGTGGCGCGGCGGCAGGGCTAACGCTACAGGCGGCAGCAGTCATCGCAGGGGACGACCCCGACAGGATCGCTCTGCTGCCCGAAGCGGCCCATAATCAAAACCGGATCGTTATAAAGAGGTCGCACCACAGCGAGTTCACGCAGGCTTGGCGACAGGGCGGCGCGCGGCTGGTCTGGGTCGGCAGTGAAGACACGTGCCTCGACTGGGAAATCGAGTCGGCTATCAGCGGTGAGACGGCGGCCCTGGGGTTCATCGCCTCACGGTGGCACCCCGACTCGTTCGAGGGGCTGTCGCAGTTCGCCGGGATCGCTCACGGTCACGGTCTTCCGCTCCTCGTCGATGCCGCGGCCATGCTTCCTCCCGCGGAGAACCTTCGTCGATTCATCGAATGCGGTGCGGACCTGGTCTCGTACAGCGGCGGGAAAGCGATCAAAGCGCCGCAGTCGTCCGGCATACTTTGCGGGCGAGCGGACCTGATTGCCTCGGCCAAGGTTAATGCCAGTCCGCATCACGCCATCGGACGCCCGATGAAGGTTGCCCGCGAAGAGATCGTCGGCCTGATGACCGCACTCGACCTGTACGTACGGCGAGACCACGAGGCCGATATGCGGCGCTGGTTTAGCGAGGATCGCACCATCGTCGACGCTGTGATTGAGATTCCCGGAGTCACGGCCACCGTTGAGCAGGACGACTGGCTCAGGCCGGTGCCTGAGGTGTCGATTGCCTTCACTTCCAAGTGGCGCGGCCGGTCGGCCAGGGAGATCGTCGATGACCTCGCCAACGGCGACCCCCCGATCATCATCGAGGCCAGTCGGCGCGACGACGAGGATATTTTCATCAATCCACACGGTCTCATGCCGAGCGAGGCAGAGTTGATCGCGGAGCGTCTGCAGGCGGCGTTGGAGGCTGGGTAGCGCGGCTAACTGAATGGCGTGCTACCTAGCAATGCCCGTCTCGTAACATGTGCACATCCCGCAATGGTATGTTAGTGACCCGGTAACGGAGGTACGCTCCATGCCAATAAAGTTCGGGACCGACGGATGGCGGGGGGTCATCGCCGAGGACTTCACTTTTGACAACGTTCGTGTCTGCGCTCAGGGGACGGCCGACCTGCTTGCCGCGAACGGTGACGACCGAACGGTCGTCGTGGGCTACGACACCCGGCTCGCGTCGGAGCGGTTCGCGGCTGCGGTGGCCGAGGTGTTTGCTGGCAACGGTCTCCGCGTGCTCCTCGCGGATAGGCCCGCGCCCACGCCTGCCATCGGGTATAACTTGGTCGCCAGGGGAGCGGGCAGCGGGGTTGTCATAACGGCAAGTCACAATCCGCCGGAGTGGAACGGCTACAAGTTCAAACCCGACTATGGGGGAAGCGCTTCACCGGAGATAGTCGCTGAGCTGGAGCGTCACGTTGCCGGAGCCGAGCGAGGCAATCAGCCCAAGGTTACTCCTCTTTCTGAGGGCGTGAAGAGCGGGCTTGTGGAGTATTTCGACCCGGAGCCGCTGTATCTGGAAAATATCGGGCGACTTGTCGATCTCGACGGGATATGTCGGGCGGGATTGAGGGTCGTGGTTGACTCGATGCACGGGTCAGGGGCGGGATACCTGGCTACGCTCGTATCCGGCGGCAGTACCTCTGTGGTCGAACTCCGTGACGAGAGGAATCCGAGCTTTCCGGGGATGGTCCAGCCCGAACCGCTCCCTCACAATCTTGCGGGGCTTATGAGCAAGTTGGCGGAGTCTAATGCCGACGTGGGCCTCGCGACGGACGGCGACGCCGACCGCCTGGGTGTTATTGACGAGAGCGGCCGGTTCGTGACGACCCTCGATGCCTTCGCACTGCTTTGCTACTACCAGCTGGAGGTTCTGGGCAATCGCGGGCCTCTCGTGCGGTCGATCACCATGACGAGCATGATCGACAAGCTGGGAAAGGCATACGGTGTGCCGGTGTTCGACACGCCCGTGGGGTTCAAGTACCTTGGGCCGGTGATGATGCGCGAGGACGCCCTGACGGCAGGCGAGGAGAGCGGGGGGTACGCCTTCCGGGGCAACATCCCGGAACGCGATGGCATTTTGAGCGGGTTGATGATTCTCGATTTGATGGTTAGGACGGGCAGGTCTGTTTCTGAACTACTTTCGGTCCTGAGGGATACCGTAGGTGCACACTTCTATGACCGCCTCGACCTTCACTTCGACGCTGCGGAGCGGGAGACCATCGAGCGACGGGTCGGTTCTGCCCAGCCGCTACAGCTCGCCGGGCGTCGAGTGGAAGATGTCGATACCAGGGACGGCTATCGGTTTGTACTGCCGGACGGCTACTGGGCGTTGATACGCTTTTCCGGCACCGAGCCGCTGCTTCGCATCTACGCCGAGGGTGACTCACCCGATATGGTGCAGACCCTCTTGGCGGAGGCGAGGTCTCTTGCGGGCGCGTAGGCAGGGCATCGGCAGCGAATGCACCGAGCGCAACGAGTTGGACTTGATTCACTCGCGTGAGCCGTTTCGGTAGAATGTCCCCATGGTTGATGTCGTCCTTTGGCTGATTGCCGCCTATGTCATCGCACTGGCGGCCTTTCCTCTCTGCTACTTCTTGCTTCCGTACTTGCGCGACCGCGGCGCGAGCATTGCCATGCCGTTCGGCATCCTCACGGTGGGGTACGCCTCATGGATACTGAGCGTTCTGCGAATCGTGCCGAGCACACAGGTGACAATCATCCTCTTGCTGATCGTGATGGCAGGCGTGTCGGCGTGGATCGTCCAGCGCAATTGGCGGGAGATGGTGGAGTTCGTCGTCAGGGAGTGGATGACGCTGGCGCTGGGCCAGATTATTTTCCTCGGTGTGTTCGCCGTGTGGATCGTCTACCGGTTCCACGACCCCTCGGTCAACCATACCGAACAGCCGATGGACTTCATGTTTCTGAACAGCACGGCGCGTTCGATGCTCGGAACGCCGGAGGACTCGTGGCTCAGGGGCGAGGGCATCAGCTACTACTACTTCGGCTACTGGAATTTCGCCTTGCTGACAAAGCTGACGGGCATCGTGTCCAGCGTGACGTACAACCTCTCGCTCGCGCTTGTTCCGGCGATGGCCGCGTTGGGCATGTACGGACTCGTCTCAAACCTGATAAGGGCCGATCAGGGCAAACTCAAGGCCGCCGTGCTTACGGGGATGGTTGCGGCGCTCATGCTCGTCTTCCTGGCAAACCTGGAGGGCGCGTTGGAGTTCATGCGCGCCAATGGCATGGGCTCGCCCGGATTCTGGGCTTGGATCGGCGTCGAGGGACTGACGGCCCCTGCAGGAAGCCTTACGGAAGAGTGGTGGCCCACCGAGAGGTGGTGGTGGTGGCGGGCGACCAGAGTGATCGGCAGCTTCGATGCCGGAGTCCAGACCGACTACACGATCCATGAGTTCCCCGCGTTTAGCTATATTCTCGGCGACCTGCATCCGCATGTGATGTCGGTCCCGTTCGTCGTGATGTTTCTTGGGTTCCTATGGAACTTTTGGCGTGCTCCATCGGTGTGGTCGTGGAGTGACTGGCGCCCGTATCTGTCGCTTTTAGTGATCGCCTTCGTCCTTGGCGGTCTCGGATTCACCAACATGTGGGACCTGCCGGTCTACGGTCTGGTGTTCCTTCTCGTCGCGGCGCTTAAGACGTATGCAAACGGGGAGAAGCGCATCCGCGACCTCGTTCTGCAGATTCCGCCCCTTGCACTTTTCGTGGGCGTCGTGGTGTTCGTACTCTACTCACCGTACTTCCTCACCTTCACGAGCCAAGTGGGCGGCATTGGAGCGCTGGATGGCATAGGTACTCGCCGTATCCATCTATTCATCGTGTGGGCGCCATTTCTTGTCGCGGTCACACCCTTCGTCATCGCCATCTTCTGGCGTACCACCGTCAGGGAGGACTGGTCGCGCACGACGCTTTACGCACTGACAGCGGGATTCCTGCCGTTCGTTGTCTGGGCGTTCTTGTACTTGTACCTGTACGGCGGGGGTGATCCGGCCGGAGTCATCGGCAGGCTCATCCATGTCATGCCCCTTGCGTTGGTCGTCACCATAGCGGCGTATACGACCTTGTGGCTCATCGGCGATGGCAAAGAGTCGGGGGGGATAGTGTTCGCCATGGCGCTGTCGACCCTCGGTCTGGCGCTCATAATGGGCCCGGAATTGCTCTTCGTCGACGACTCATTCAGCGGGGCACTTGAGCGTATGAATACCGTGTTCAAGCTCTATTACCAGGCGTGGACGGTTCTCGCGGCTGCGACCGGCTTCGTCATATACTATTGGGTCAAACTTGTCAGGGAGTCGAATGGCTCTTCCGGGCTGTTAGTGCGCGCCTGGGGAGCCGTGTTCGTGCTGGTGCTGGTGGGGTCGTTATACTACACACCGGCGGCGATCGCGTCCAAGGCGGAGTTGTACGGCGAGGACAGGACGCTGGACGGCCTGCAGCACGTTGAGCGCTCCGCCGGCGCCGAGTACCGGGCCATTGAGTACGTTCGGGAGAACGTGGGCCAAGACTCCGCGATATTGGAGGCAGTCGGGGGCGGGTATTCGGAGCACGGGCGAATCGCGTCGAGCACGGGTGTGCCGACGGTGCTCAACTGGCCGGGACATGAGAAGCAGTGGCGTGGGTCGTCGACACCGTTCGTGGGTCGAGAACAGGACGTACAGACCATCTACCAGACGCTCGACATCAGTGAGGCCGTCTCGTTGCTCGACAAGTACGACGTCGACCACGTCTATGTCGGCCCCCGCGAACGCAGCAAGTACGGAGAGGCGGGTCTCACGAAATTTGCCGAGTTCATGACCCCTGTCTTCTCCGAGGCGGATGTCGTTATATACAGAAGGTGAATGATCCCACTATGTATACAGCACAACTAAGTGGCATATGGGGGACGGCGAATCATTGTCGAAGCGTACACAGCTAACCGTTAACCTGCGCCGCCTCAAACAGAACGTGGCCAAGTTCCCTTGGTACGTGGCACTCTACGTCGTCGTAGCGGTCACGGCGGCGGCCATGCGGTTCTGGGACTTGGGAGTCCGCGCGTTCCACCACGATGAGAGCCTCCATGCCTTCTACTCCTGGAATCTGTATGTCGGCGAAGGGTACATCCACAATCCGATGATGCACGGCCCTTTCCAGATGGAGGCTACGGCCGGGCTGTTCTTCCTGTTTGGCGACGACGACTACACCGCTCGACTGCTCTACGCCATTGCGGGCACGGCATTGGTGCTGTTGCCACTACTCTTCCGGTCGCGGCTGGGTAACTGGGGCGCGCTGTTTACGTCGATGCTACTGGCGTTCTCCCCCGCGATGCTGTACTACAGCCGGTTCGCACGCAACGATATTCTCATGGCAGTGTGGGCGCTCGGCATCGTGATCGCGATGTGGAGATACCTCGATGAGGGCGTTGGTGATGCCCAGGGAAAGTGTCCCTCTCGCGTCCGACGCTGGGGGTCAATTGTCGTGGCTGCGATCCGACAAAGTTGGACAAACTCCCGTGTCTGGCGCTGGACATCAGCCGTCGCGGCTGCAATCCGATACAGTTGGAGCAACTCCCGCCTTCGACGCTGGGCATCAGTCATGGTAGCCGTAATCCGATACGGCTTGGGCAAGAACGGAGAAGAGTCCGAGGACGAGGAACCCGCCCACGAACCCGACAGCGGTGAGCCTGCGGAGCCTCCGCCCAAGATGGGCAACCCGCGCTACCTGTACATTACGGCGGCCTTACTCGCCTTCGCCTTTGCCTCGAAGGAAAGCGCGTATCTCATCACGGCCACGATGGGCCTGTACCTCGTTGTGGTGATCACCAGCCGCAACTGGAACAAGGTGCGATCAAAAGTCAATGTTGGCGTGGACTCGCCCCCCATCGCCGCAGTAAAGATTGTGGGTGGGTGGCTGACGAGTCTTGAACGCGGCCTAGAGATGCGAGGCATCTCCAAGGAAGCCGGATTCCTGGTGCTGCTAATTACCATTACCCTCCCGTTGTGGGGGGCCTTTGTCAGCATCCTCCAGGACACGCCGTTCCTCGAGTGGAGCGGATTAACGTTAGCGGGCCATGTCGGAGGGGCGGGAGCGATCGGCGCTCCGCTAGGGAGGGGTGCACTGGTCGTCGCCTTCCTAGTTACGGCGTTCCTGATCTTTCTGTCGTTGTCCTACGGCCTGAAGTGGAACACATCGGTCTGGTGGAAGGCGGCGGCGCTCTTCTACGCGCTCTTCCTCCTCATGTACACGTCGTTCCTCACGAACGGTTTCGGAGTGGGTTCCGGCGTGTGGCAGTCTCTGGGCTACTGGGTGGTGCAGCAGGGCGAGGGGAGAGGCAGTCAACCCTGGTACTACTACACCGTGATTGCGACGCTGTACGAGTTCCTGCCCTTGCTGCTCTCCATCATCGGCAGCGTGTACTACCTCCGCAAACGGGACAGATTCGGCCTGTTCTTGGTGTACTGGGTATGGACTACTTTCCTGCTCTACACGCTCGCCAGCGAGAAGATGCCCTGGCTGCTGGTGAACATCACCCTGCCGATGATCGTCCTGTCCGGCAAGTTTCTCAACGACATCATCGTGCGTGTCGAATGGAGAAAGGTCTCGATTGCAGGGGGGCTACTCACGCTCGTCGGGGTGCCGGTGTTCTTGGCCATCCTGTGGAATTTGGCCTTCTTGGGCCTCGACGGCAGCGAGACGATTGCCGGTCTCTCCGTTGTTACTTTGGGCGGGGCACTCGGTGGGGTCGCGATAGTCCTAGTAGTTGTTGGATACCTTTTAGCGGGCAAGATCGGCCCCGCCGTATTCGGGACGATTGGCCTGGTCTCAATAGCGGCGGTGCTGTTGGTTCTCAGCGGGCGGTCCGGGCTGATGGCGGCCTTCGAGCACGGCGACATCCCCGTCGAGATGATTGTCTATACCCAGACCTCGCCCGACGTCCACAACCTGGCCCGACTTCTACGCGAGCAGGACGCGCAGGAGGGAATTCCTATCGCCGCCATTGACGGCACGAGCGGCTTCCACTGGCCGTGGTACTGGTACCTGCGCGGGAGAAAAGACATCGAGTACACGAACTACGACACCACGGGTGTGACGAACCCACCGAACTCGCCGGTCGCCCTCGTGCACTCGCACAACAAGAGCACGGCCGACCCGATCTTTGCCGAAGTGTTTTCCGAGCCGCAGCTCCTCAGGCAACGGTGGTGGTTCCCCGAGGCCGTGTACAGGGGGTATCACGATCCGGAGGAGAACTCGAACGTTTTCGGCATCGGTAAGCTTATCGCCGACCCTGCGGACCGCCAGACATGGCGCGACCTCGCCGACTACTTCCTCTATCGAAACTTCTGGACTAGCTACGGCGTCTGTGTACCTGCGGAGGACAACTTTTCCTGTCTGGGCAGCGAGGACGCCTACATCTATCAGCGCCCCGACACATCCACGCCGTTCGTCCCTCGCTACAACTGAACGAGAGAGATCCCTCTAACTCGGTTCCCGCGTCTTTCCGATTTGACCGATGTGGACGTGTGGCCTACCATGAACCAGGGTGACTAACGTCTGGAATTGACGCAAGATGGCGCCAAATTTCGCGACACTCCATACATGATTCCCCAAAGGAAACGTCAATGGACATCACAGTAATCCACTCGCTCTTCGACTACAACTACTGGGTGAACCAACGGATTCTGGATACTGCGGCAGGCCTGTCGTCCGAGCAGTTCACGGCACCCGGGCCGGTTAGTCACGGCAGCCTTAGGGGCACGTTGGTTCACGCATTGGGCGCGGAGTGGGCATGGAGACAAAGATGCCAAGGCAGTTCGCCTGAATCTCTCCTCTCACAGGATGACTTCGGTGACGTCAAGTCCCTAGCGCACCGTTGGCGGGAGGAGGAACACGCCATGCGCGCCTACCTTGCGGGACTGACCGACGACGATTTGACAGCTACTATCCAGTACACTCGTACGGAGGGCGTCCAACTCGAGACACCGTTGTGGCAGATTCTTCTGCACGTGATTAACCACGGCACGCAGTCGCGCAGCGAGGCCGCTGTCCTCCTCACGCAATTCGGCCACTCTCCTGGCGACCTGGACTACATGATCTTCCTCCGAGACGGTTAGGTCTGGCATCCTTGGCGTGGTGTCTCTTCTCGCGATTGCCCGCGACGGTTGGGCGCACAGGACGAGGGATGTGCACGGGGCCCGATTCCGAGAAGGTCGGGCCGGTCACATGAGGTAACCGCACGTGCGAGTTCGAACTGCGTTCCCATCCCCGAAGCTTAGCAAGCGCCAGCGAGGCGTGCTGGGGCTGGTCGCGCTCGCGTCGCTCGTCACGAGCTACGGCGCGGCCATCATGGTGTTCGCTCTGCCGCAGATTCAAGACGGACTCAGCATCGAAGACGCAGCGGTTAGCGACGTTGCGGCTGCGATCAGGCTAGGGTCGCTCTTGGCGGTTCCGGTCGTTCTGGTGGCCGACCGAATCGGACGACGTCCAACGCTCATCTTTGTCACGGTCGCGAACGTGATATCGACCGCGGCCACCGGAGCATCGCCATCCATCGAGACTTTCGTGGTCCTCCAGTTTATCGCGCGCATGCTCCACACTGCGACGGGCATCCTAGCCGCCGTCTACATCGCCGAGGAATTCCCATCCGACCACCGCGGTTGGGGATTCGGCGCCCTGGCTCTCCTCTCAGGCGTGGGTTCCGGACTGGCGCTCATCATGTTCGGCATGATCGACAGTCTGCCGTTCGGTTGGAGGACTCTCTACTTCCTGGGACTCATCGCATTGGCTCTCTTCCCGCTCCTCCTCCGGCGGCTTCCTGAAACGCAGCGGTTTCTGAGTGTTGGAACGCAATCGGCCCGGCCTTTCGTTTCCGCCCACCTCGGCCCAATCGTGAGCGTTGCGACGGCCTACCCAGGGCGCTTCGCGGCAATGGCAGCCGTCATCTTGATAATAGTAATCTCGAACGTTGCCGCAGGTCTCTACGGCCCAACCTACCTGCAATCCGAGCATGGCTGGTCTCCGGCCCAGCTCTCGAGCATTCTTCTCGTTACGGGAACGATCGGAGTGGCGAGCGCCCTCTACCTTGGAAGTTTCAGCGACCGCTTTGGACGCAGGCGGATGGCGTTCTTGTTCCTCATGGCAAGCCCCTGTGCCATGGTCGGCTTTTACCAGGCGTCGGGGCCGGTGCTCCCGGTACTGCTCGTGACCTTCGCGCTGGTCGGTACGGGGGCAGACGTCTCGTTGGCCGCAATGGGGAAAGAGCTGTTTCCCACCTCGTATCGGTCCACGGTCTCCGGGTTCGTCGCCATGGTCGCGGCCTTGGGCGGGGTGATTGGACTCTGGGCACACGGCCGCCTGTTCGATCTCATCGGCGATCAGTGGACGGCCATCAGCGCCCTGGCCATGCTGGGCCTGCTCGCACCGTTCGTCCTCGCCTTCACACTACCTGAGACGAATCGGCGCAAGCTGGAAGAGATTTCGCCGGAGCGGTAGCGAGGCGCGGCTAGTTGTACACGTTCATGGCGCGTTCGACTCCGTCAGACAGCGTCATTGCGATTGCTTTGATGGCGCTGTCGATTCCCTCATCGATAGCCCGGCGCTCCTCGTCGCTCGGTCTGCTGAGCACGTGTTGGACGTCACCGACCTGACCCTCCGGCCTCCCGATTCCAATTCGCACCCGAACGAAGTCCTGCGTGCCGACGGCGCCGATGATGGACTTCATGCCGTTGTGGCCGCCGTCACCGCCCCTTGCCCTAATCCGCATTTTGCCGGACGGGAGCGCCATCTCGTCATATATGACGATGAGGTTCGCCGCCGTCGCGCGGAACCGGGTGAAGAGAGACGTGACAGCCCTCCCGCTTTCGTTGACGAAGGTTTTCGGCTTTGCGAGAACAACGCGATGACCGTCAATTAACTGTTCGGAGGTATGCACCAGTCGATGCGACCGTGTGGAGCCACCGGGGAGGCTTTCCACGAGGCGGTCGATGCACCAGAATCCTACGTTGTGGCGAGTGCCTTCGTATTTCGAGCCGGGGTTTCCAAGACCGACGATGATGGTTGGAGCGGAAGATGGATCGGAGCGATCTTCTCGTCCAAGGAACCTAGCAAACGCACCGCGTATCACCGCCAACCGCCTTTACGTGTGGGATCGAGGCTCGGCCTCTGAGGATAACAGCGATTCTATCAATCGCGGTTCACTACGTGAAGATATCGTACCCCAGCGCTCTTGGGCGACTTGCCGTCGCTTACTCCGGCATAAGTTACACTGTTGACCAACAAGCCGCGTTGACGCTTGACCACAGGTAGGCAAGCCTACTACAATCTGTTGTAGGCGTTGAGCCTCTCCACGATTCGCGGCCCCGTGGTGTAGCGGTTTAACATACTGCCCTGTCAAGGCAGAGATCGCCGGTTCGAATCCGGTCGGGGTCGCCACCCATATCTAAGAGGCGATGTGGCAGGTTACAAAAAGGCGCAAGGAAACAGCCCAGGAGCCAAGTACAGGTTGGCCCGGCTTTGCACCAAAAGTCTGATCGGCTCCGAACTCAGGCTCGACACCGAGGGCGTACATCTTGGACAACCTTCAGTTGCTGTGCGGGGCGTGCAACTCTATGAAGGGCACGAAGTCGCAGGAAGAGTTTCTAGCGGTGCTCACGCGGGAGGGAATGCGCTGATGACACCGGAGACAGACCACCTCGATGACATGTCCGACGATGCATGGACAGCACTCATGGTCGCCATCGCGTTTACTCTTTCAGAGATGGACTATTCACCACCGGAGATGCGGACGGCGTCGAAGTTTCTTCAGCGGATGGATGAGCTGCTGGCCGAGTCCTTCCAGCTTCAGCGGTTCCCCTCGCTGACATTAGATGCGGAAGAACACGCTCTAAGGCTCGCTCAAACAATGCGGAATTCGGTTCAGTCAGCACGCGATTCCATCCGTTCTGATTACGGGGAGCCTTCTTGACTGCATTCTCTACCATGTTATGCCCCTCCCTTTATGCCGCTTCCTTGTCTTGGCGCACAGTGGTCATATCACCCGCCTCAAGGAGCTTCAGGAAAGTCTACCACAAGAGCGAGAAAGGGGCGGCCCCTTTTTGCATCAACTATGGGACTTCTGCATCAAACCTGAGTTTTGGTGCAAAGCCGGTTGGCCCTGCCTCGGACACATCGACAAGGCAGGGCCTCTAAAGGAATGAGGGACATAACCCCTCTGAGACAAATAATACCACGACCTAGCGATTCAAGTGTCGGGCTCATCGCACTAATGGTGGTTGGCACTTTCATGATATTCGGGCCCCTTTGGGAGGATGAAGAAAAGCCGAAGCGTGGAAAACGGCGGACGATCTCAAAAGACCTCAGAGCTGAGGTCTGGAAGTTGCACATAGGCATTAGTAAGGCCGAGGGTCCATGTTATGCCTGTGGGCGTACGATTCACATTACTGAGTTTGACGTTGGTCATAACATCGCAAAGTCCAAGGGTGGAACGGATAACGTCAAGAACTTGCGCCCTATCTGCAGGCAATGCAATCGCGGGATGGCGACGATGTCGATTGAGACCTATAAGAAAAAATTGAAGGGTCCCGCGACGCGAAAGAAGAAAACTGGAGGCACCACAGCACGAAAGAAACAGCAACCCAGCAAGCCGCGCACGAGTCCGCGGCGACGAACCAGACCGCGTGCTGACCAAGAGGAGATAGACCCTTTTGGTTTCGACAGCTTCTTTCGATGGTAGAGCCATAACCCCGAACGGAGGCTAAACTATGGTAGAATTACAGCGTAAAGCAACTACAAACGGAGCTGTCGGCGAGGCCGTTTGGCTGAGTGCGATGCGCCGAGCGGGACTGTCCAAGGAGGAGATCGACCGAGTGGTAACTGCGACCGCTACACTGGATAGGCCGACCGACAACGGCGACGGAATAGAGCTTGTTCCGGTCAAAGAGGCCGCGCACCGCATTAGCCGCTCAGAGAACACCGTTCGGTCGTGGATTCGGCTAGGCCACCTTCAGACAGTTGAGATTCGCCCACCGTCCGATCACGCAAACGGCCCCTGGGTACATGTAGACATGGCAGACGTGGAAGGGTTCGATAAGCAGTCCAAGCCGGGCGACCCTGACAAGGGCGAACTCATCACACTCAAAGAAGCCGCAGAACGGTTCGGCATACCTGTGGGGCGATTGCAGGGTTGGTACAAGAGCGGGCACCTCCCAACGCATGGTAGCCGCATCGGGCGTGGTGGAAAAGCTCTGCTCGTGGATATAGGCGAGGTAGCTGGTCTCATCACAAATCCTCCCCGCCCTACTGGGCGGCCTCGCAAAAAACATTCCTAGTTTGACAAGTCATTCTAACTTGTAGTACCGTAACCCCGTCCTGAGAGACGGGGTTGTTGCTTAAGGGCCTCTCGTCCTCGGGACGGGGGGCCTTTTTTTGTTGCTCCCCGAATCCACGTCTCGAAGGGAGGAAGGAGCGATGAGGAGGAGAACCATGACATCCAACGGACGAACCTGCTGCAGCCATTCGAGAAAACTAGGGCGCATTCACCATATAGCGAGTGCTATCGGATGGCTTGCCGTGTATCACGTTTCCCAGGCGGGCAATGAACGAGCCGTGTTCACGGAGCACCTCCTTGTATGGGCCTTGGTAGAAGACCTCGACGATGACAAGGAGCTCGCCATAGTGGGAGTGTCCACTATCCCCGGCGAAGGATACACGGGTCCAGTGGAGGTGGCCGGCAATTTTCTGGGATACACGCGCGCCGAGACGCTGACAGAAGACATAGAGGCAATGTTCAAGTTGCATGCATTGGGACGTACATGGCGGACGCGGAGACGGCCTGGGCTGGATCAGTCCCATGACGAATGAAATGAGCAGACAGCAGTCCGACAGGTACATCATCGAGGTCCACCTCGACCGGGGCGTTCTCGCGGCTTTGTTGGGGCAAGGGGAACGAAACCTCACCCAGCAATCGGCCCCTGTAGCCGCTCTGACCGAGGTCGCCAACAAAGAGGGGATTTACTGGGAGGTTAGATGATGGCGAATGTAATGGTTGATATCGAGATTGACGACATAATCGACGACCTGACTCCCGAAGAGTTGCTTGAGCGCGTGAACTACAGCGACATAATCCAGTACATGAGGGACAAGGGAGGCGTTGCGGAGATAGCGCAACGCCTCGCCGAGCAGAGCGGCATGAGCGAGCGGGCGAGAGAGGTCTTGAAAGCGGTTCTGGTGAGTGACCTAAACGTGGTTCAGCAAATGGCGGTTGATCGCACCCTGGTGATTGTCGGGGACGCTGAGGGAATAGGCTAATGGCAACTCATACTCTGAATCCAGCATCGCTGGGCAAGACGCTCTGCAACCTGTTCGTTCCGGTCGGAAGGCCGGTTGCGACGTTGGAGAAGAGGTCCATGCTTGGCGAGTGGCCTGATGTCCGGCTCGCGGCGACTCCACGACGACCGTCCTGTTGGAAGTGCATAAGGAGGTTAGCAGCATGACCACAGAGAATTTCGACGATTCGAGACGCGGAGGGAAGCGCATGACCCGTGAACTGGAAGAAGTGGTCGGGCTGGAGACGGGCGGCTATGCGTTCTGCCTGACCTGCAAGGAATGGCACGACGACACGCACTGCTTCCCCGGC
The DNA here is from genome assembly GCA_965247555.1 of Dehalococcoidia bacterium. Taxonomy (GTDB): domain Bacteria; phylum Chloroflexota; class Dehalococcoidia; order Lucifugimonadales; family VXLM01; genus VXLM01. The sequence continues at coordinate 3,069,520 of CBDFHR010000009.1, forward strand.
GACCACTCGCGGCACTGCGGACACGTTATCAAGACACCGGCGAGCGCCCTCGTGTGCCTCATGCCGATGTTGGGAACGCAGCCGACCGCGCCGGAAGGCCCTACGAATCCGAGACACACCTAGGAGTTCAAGATGTACCTGTCCAAGGGCCTCCTCGCTCGTTGGAAGAAGGCCGCAGGCCGGACGGGTCATGCCGGCCGCGTCAACGACTTCGTTAGGTGGTGCATCGAGACGACGATCAAAGAGGCGGAGCTGGTCTAACGGTAAGACGCGCGGACTGGGAGTCCGTGAGATATCGGTTCGACTCCGGTGCTCCGACCCACGACAAGCAGGAGAGAGGAATAGCCGAATGAACGTCTATCTGGCAGCGCGGTATCCACGCCGCGAGGAATTGCTCAAGTATGCCGACGAGGTCGAGGACGCGGGACATTCCGTCGTGGCGAGTTGGTTGAATGGCGACGACGACGTGGTTGAGAACGCGGGCAGGTACCTACCCGGCGCGTCCGACGTGGCGGTGAAGGACCTGGAGGACCTCTTGCAGGCCGATGTCCTGATCTCGTTCACCGAGCGGGCCGAGATAGTCCCCTATCTGGACGCTGCGGCGCGGGGTGGGCGACACGTTGAGTTCGGCTATGCCATCGGAACCGGCAAAACGCTCTTCATCGTCGGGCCGACCGAGAACGTCTTTCACACCCTGCCGTTCATACGGTTCTTCGACGAGTGGGGGCCGGACATTATCGAGGCCCTTGACGGCCTTGCCGGCACCAAGTTGGCGAGGGCGTTGGGAGTGGGAGAGTAGCGTGTTCGAGAAGTTCACCGACTGGCTGCCGCGTGCAAGGAAGACGAAAGCTCTTCTGGCCGCATCACAGGCGGTCATCGAGGAGTTTTCAGCCGAAGACATCGCCCTCACGGTGCGGCAGTTGTACTACCAACTGGTGAGCCGCGACATAATCCCAAACAACGAGCGGGCGTACAAGCGCCTGATTGAACTCATTACCAAAGGACGGATGGGCGGCCACATCGACTGGTCGGCCATCGTGGATCGTGGGCGCGTGACGGAAATGCCGTCTCACTGGGACAGCCCCGGTGACATACTCAGAAGCGCCAAGGAGTCGTATAGGCTCGACAGGTGGGGGAATCAGCCGTACTTCGTAGAAGTCTGGTGTGAGAAGGATGCTCTCTCTTCGATACTCGAACCGATCTGCAACAGGTGGCACGTGCGGTATTTGGCGGGGCACGGGTACCTGTCGACCACCGCCGTCTATGACGCTGCGAAGCGTTTCGATGCTGAGGTCGCGGTGGGTAGGACGCCGGTCGTGGTCTATATCGGCGACCATGACCCGTCCGGCCACGACATGTCGCGTGATATTTCCGACCGCCTATTCGTCCTGACACGCGGTCAGGATGTCGAGGTCAACCGCCTTGCGTTGACCTCGGAACAGGTGCGGCAGTACGACCCGCCGCCCAACCCTACCAAAGTCACCGATAGCCGAGCGGCGGACTACATCGCAGAGTTCGGCCACGACTCGTGGGAGGTTGACGCCCTCAATCCGCGAGTGCTTGAAGAGTTAGTGACCGACACCATCGAGGACCTGCTCGACTTCAGCCCTTACGAGGAAATACTGGAACGAGAGGAAGAGGACAGGGAGCAGATTCAAGAGGCCATCGACGACATGGTCCGTAAGCGCAAGCAGTCCGATTTGGAGGAGAACATCGAACTAGAAGAAGACAGCGAGTAAAAGGAGGTAGACATGGTATTGACGGAGAAGCAAAGAGACGCGAAGCGGGAGCGTGCCCACACCAGACGAGAACAGGGCCTGTGCGCGAACTGCAACAACGATGCCCTGCCGGGCGAGAGCCGGTGCGGAGACCATCTCCGCGGCACTGCTCAGACCACCATCAATCAGGCGTCGACCGACGAGGGCACGACCCACATGAAAAAGGTTCGGCTCGACCAGCTGAACCCAAACCCGTGGCAGCCGAGGACGACGGTGGACGACGAGTACATCGAGGGACTTGCCAACGACATCAAATCCGTCGGGCGCTTGCTGCAAGAGCCTCTGACGCGGCCTGCCGGCGAGGACGCCTACCAGCTCGCATTCGGCCACAGCCGGATCGCCGCGCTCCGGCTGCTCCACTCGCGGAAGGAATGGCCCGCGACCGTCACCGTGAAGGTCGCGGAGCTTTCCGACGAGGAGATGGCCTACATCGCCCTGTCGGAGAACCGCGCCCGCAAGGACCTGACGGCGCTCGAAGAGCTATCCGCATGGTCACGGGCCCTGGAGATCGACGGCGTAACCATCCAGTCTCTGGCCGACCGCGTCGGAGTCGACCGGACGACCATGAGCAAGAACCTCGCCATCCTGAAGCTACCGGCGAACGTCCTCACGCACATCGAGGACGGGCGACTTTCGTTGCGGGCTGCGCGGGAGCTTCTGTGCCTGCGCACCGAGACCCACAGCCATGACGACATGATCGAGGCGGTGTTGAAGGACTGCGGCGGCGACTCAGGCCCCTACCATACCGGCCTTCCACCGGACTACCGCACCAGGACCGTCAGGGCGTCGATACGCGCTCTGGCGCGCGGGGTGTCCCACAGGGGCTACAGTTCCGGACACAGAGAACAGGACAGGAACTGGCGGCCCTTGTTTGAGGCCGGGGACGGCGGGCGGTCCATATCGTTCAACGTGGACGACTTCAAGTGGGAGTTCGGTGACTTCATCCACACACTGCCCGACGGCGAGGACTCCGGCGGCCTGAAATGGACGTGCCACGTCAAGGAGTGGTCGAAGTGGTCGGCCAGGGCGACCAGGGAGCAGACCAAGGCGGAAGCTGAGCACAGGCCACAAGGCCAGAGCCAAAGTCGAAGGACAGCAGGTGGCTTCAAGCGGTCAAGAAAGACCCCGTCGTGACTGCGCTCGTCGATGCCGCGACGCTGCGGAAGCTCAAGGCCGACAAGGACGTTGAGAGTCTCCCCGATGAAATCCGCGAGGCCCTCGGCACGAGAATCCTCAAATTGGGGTACCGCTACGACCCCTCGGTCAACGCACTACCCACAGCCGCCCAGCCCATCATAAAGGGGGAGGAGCAGTACGGTACGGGCGATGAGCCGCCGATGTTTGATTTCTCCGAGTGTGCTACCTGCACCGTCGGGGCGTCTTGGGAAGAAACGTACAACGGGAGCGGCGTTGTGCAACTGTTCTGCGGGACCAAGAAAGCCTACATGGACAAGCAGAGCGTCGGCATCGAGAAGTTCCTCGTCTGGCGCGACGAGATAGCGGCGCGCAACCGCGACGAAGACCTGAAGCTGGGAATGGAACTGGCCTCGGTCTTGAGCCCTGGGATGGCAAAGATCGTCGTGCTGTCATTGCTCGGCGTTGCGCGCGACCCTGAGTACGTGACGACATGGGGCGACGGCCGCAATTGGGCGAAGTACGACCTGCCGCCGGCTGCAGCCGAGCAGTTTGCCGCGATGGTCGGCCGCGACCTGCCGCCTCAGCACTCCTCCTACGAGGTCAACCAGTGGGCCGCGTACCTCGACCAGTTCCTTGCGGACCCGCCGCCGGACTTCGACTGGCCGGCGGTGGCCGCATGGCTGGTGATGTGGCAGGCCCGTCTGAACGCGGGATTTCGGGGTGAGTTAGAGGCCGTGGCCATGGCCACGGGCGAAGTACGAGAGGCTGTCGCGGCGGGAGTCGACTAGGAGGTACGTCGAATGACTAGCGAACGGTGCGACCATTGCGGCGTCCTGCCAGGGCGCGACCACCATTACGACTGCCAATCCTCCGAGGCCAAGCGTATCCGGCGCGAGTGGGCGGAGGAAGAGAGGGTCGCGGCGAGTCCTCGAAAACCGAGTTGTAGGCGATGTCAAAGGAGGTTTGCAACATGACACACACGCTTGAGGACTGGGTCGACGCCCTGAAGATGAAGCGCCACGGCAAGGAGTATAAGAGTTCCTGTCCACTGTGCGGGGGCGACGATATGTTTTGGGCCAAGCGCGGGGACACGCACGAGGTTGTCATCGGCTGCCGCGGCTGTCTTATGGGCATCGAGGGTAAAGCACGGGCCAAGCGTATCAACGAGATCACCCGCGCCGTCTTCGGCGACGCAGCTTCCCCGCCTGTCCGCTCCGGCAACGTCGTCAATCCCGCGAAGGCGGCAATCCATATCGCGGACGCCGACACGCTCGACCAGGCCTACCGCCTCGTCCTCGACTGGCTCACGCTCTCACAGCGCCACCACGAGGACCTCAGCCGTCGCGGGCTCTCGGAGTCGTTCATCGAGCTCGCGCAGTACCGCACCCTCCCCGAAGGGCGCGGAGACGCGATTGCGGGCGCGTTGCTCGACGAGCTCGGTGAGGAAGCGCGAAGAGTCCCCGGCGTTGATCCCGTCGAGCGCCGGTTCATCGCCCACCCCGGCCTCATCATTCCCGTCCACGACGCACGGTCGCGTATCGTCGCCCTTCGTGTCCGGAAAGATGAGGGCGATCCGCGATACTCCTTCGTCTCCTCCGCCTCGGTCGAGCCGGGCCCTGGGCCGGGAGCGCCCGCCCATGTGCCCGTGATGAGGCCCACGGCGGAGACGAGGAAGGACATGACAACCGGCGATGTGATCGAGTACCACCCCACAGTCCGCGTCACCGAAGGGGAACTCAAGGCAGACGTGGCGACCGCCCTCAGCATCGAGCGCGAGGAACCTTCCTTGCTCACCATTGGGCTCAACGGCCCCTCGGCGTTCGAGGCGGCGGTCCCAGCGCTCAAGGCCCTGGGGACGGAGACGGTCATCGTCGCCCTTGACAGAGACGCGAGAGAGAAGCGCCCCGTCGCCGCAGCGCTCCGGCCCACCGTCGACGGCCTCCGCGAGGCCGGGTTCGGCGTAGAACTGGAGACGTGGGCGGGCGCCAAGGGTATAGACGACGCCATCCTCGCGAATGTCGAGATCACTAGGCATTCGGACGACGCGGATGACTATCAGGTCGATGCGGAGATCAAGAACATCGAAAAGGCCGCCAAGTTGGCTCAGCCGACACCGGAAGAGAAGCGGGAGGCCGACGCACTGAAAACGCTCGAACAGGCCATCTTCTCCGAAGACCCCGGGGAGTGGAAAGAGCGGGCGGCGCAGGCGGCGCTCAGGCGGATCGTTCAGAGCGAGCCGGCCCTCGAACGGGCGCGGGCTATCGTGAAGAAAAGCCCGGTCGACAACCGCATCCGCGAGTTCGACCGGAAAGTCAAGGAGTTGAAGAGCGAGAGCGACGAGAGGGAGGCGGAAGCGGTGATGAGGTTCGAGGGACAGTATTTCCATGATATTGCGAAGGTCATTGGCAATCTCACAAAGGCGGGACGTCTTATGGGCACAACGGGCGGCATCGCCTACTACCATGTCGAGGAGACGGGAGAGCTTCTCCGCATCACAGGCTCAGAGAAGCAACGTCACCTGATTAGGCAGTTCTTGACCCTCTTGCACGATAAGTACGGGATCAATACCAAACAGCCCATAGGCCCGACTCTGCTCGACACGCTGGACATCATGGCGATGCGTCCGCCCGTTTTCGAGATGAAGTCCATCACACAGCTCGACAGACCTGCTCGGACGATGTACCTCGATATGGGCAATCATTCGGTCCTTAGAGTCTCGCCGACGGACATTCGCACGGGACGGCAGGGCATGGACGACGTGTTCTTCGAGGAGAGCAAAATGTATGCTCCATGGGAGTATGTCGCCGCATCCGACGACCTCGATGACGTAGACCGGCTTGCCATATGGTTCACTGAGGGGATGCAGGTCGACGAGGAGATGCAGGGCATTCCGCGAGAATGCGCGCAGGTTATGTTCCTGACATACGTGCTCTCCCTCTTCTTCCACGACCTTCTGCGGACGAAGCCCATTGCGCTCACGGTCGGCCCATACAATTCCGGCAAGACCGAGGCTTTCCTCAGAATCCTCCAGACCATCCTCGGCTCGGAGATGGCCGACCACCTCAAGACCGGCACACCGAGCACAAGTGAGGCGTTCGACGTGGCGGGGTCGAATTTCGACTACGTCCTGATCGACAACGCAGACAAATACGTGGACTGGTTCGCGGAGGCCCTCTCAACCGCCGCGACGGGCAAGGCACGCATCGACCGGACGAAATACTCGGACAACGACGTAAGCACATTCCTCTCGCGGGCGTTCGTGATGATTAGCTCGCGGACCCCCTGGTTCCGGCAGGACGACGTAGCCTCCCGGTTGCTGATCTGGCATCTAAAGCGGATGCCGGCAGCCGTAGGCGTCGATGAGCAGGACCGATACGACGAGGTACTGCCGCGACGCAACGAGCTGATGTCTGCCATCGCCAGAGTCATCCAGCGCATTTTGCAGGGTCCCGACTACGAAAGCGTGAACGTCAAGCACGAGTCGCGCCTACGGAACTGGATACGCCTAGCGACGTGGATCGGAGAGAGCTACGACCCTATATTCCGTGCCAGCCTGCAGGAGGCAATCGAAAACATCGTCCCACTCTTCCAGCAGTTCACGTCGGAGGACTCCGACCTGCCCGTGCTCATCTCCGAATGGCTCACCGAATCGCCGCCCGGGCACATGGACGGTACGGCGACGAACGAATACCGGGTGGTGACCACCGCTGAGCTTCGGAGGGAACTGGGCAACATCGCAAAGGACAACAACGTGAAATTCCGATGGAACACCATCAAGAGCTTCGGCGAGTACATGAACCAGCAGGAGGACTCGTTGAAGCTGCGGTTCAACGTCCGCACGAAGCGTGACGGGTCTCAATTGAAGCCGCACGGAGAAAGAGGTACGCAGTGGAATTTCTCAAAGAACTCTGATTGACAGAAAAGTTTTTTTCTTCTGTCAGTCGGGAAAATGGGCCGGAAATCGCGTCGGAGCGCCTTTGCCATGCGGCTAGTGCAAACTGACAGATGCCTGACAGATACCTGACAGATGGAGCGGTGAGAAATGGGCAACCTGACAGAAGAATTCGATCTGTCAGTCTTCTGTCAGTGTAGGTAAATCATAGCTGGAAAAGACGAAAACTGACGGATGACAGAAGAAAAGAAGTTTCCTGAGAATTTGGTTTTCTTCTTGTAGAGCCCTAGAGAGTAATTGAGACTGGCGCGGGGCATCGGATCAACGTCGGGGAGGTCGGCCCGCTCCCCGAGCCCCGTTATTGATTCCCGTCGCCGCGGGAATGACGAGCAAGGAGGTGGAGAATGTCGTACCAGGTGAAGAGGGTATCGGACATGGTCGAGAAGGATCGCGCGGAGGGCCACGTCTGGATGCTACGGCGCGTCGTCCAGACCAAGGGCGGCCACAACCGGCTGTGGCTCTGCCATTGCGGCGCGAGAGAGGTCCGTTACACGCCATTCGGCGAGGACCGGTCGCGCCGGGTGTACTTCAAGATTGGAGGTGACGGCCATGGCTAAGACGGCCATCGAATGGACGGACGCGACCTGGAACCCCGTGACAGGCTGCACGAAGGTGAGCCCGGGTTGTGCGCACTGCTACGCTGAGCGCATATCCCTCCGCTTCGGCTACGCTCCGGCGTACCTACCGGGCATCGCGGAAGTCCGGTTGCATCATGAGCGGCTCGAACAGCCGCTCCACTGGCGAAAGCCGCGGCGCGTGTTCGTGTGTAGCATGTCCGACCTGTTTCACCCGGAGGTCGACGACGGCTTCATCCGGCAGGTGCTGGACATCTGTCGCGCCACACCGCACCACACGTACCAGGTCTTGACCAAGCGAGCCGCTCGGCTGGACGAGTGGCGGGCCTTCGACTGGCCACCGAACGTCTGGCTTGGCGTCTCCGTCGAAAATCCCGTGTGGGCCGGTCTGCGTATCCCCAGCCTCCTGGACGTCGACGTGGGAGTCCGCTTCCTCAGCTGCGAGCCGCTCCTCAAGCCGTTGGAACTCGCACCATACCTGCACGGCATCCAGTGGGTGATCGTCGGCGGGGAGAGTGGACCGCGGGCGCGGCCGATGGAAGCCGAGTGGGTCCGAGCGATCCGCGACGACTGCGACCGCGCCGGCGTTGCGTTTTTCTTCAAGCAGTGGGGCGGCCCGACACCCAAGTCCGGGGGACGCCTCCTCGACGGGCGCACCTATGACCAGTATCCGGAGAGGAGAAGATGGCATGACCAGAGGAAGACGACCAGACCGAATCCCTATCGACGCTCAGGCAGTTAAAAGCCGCCTAAAGCAACTAGGGCTGTCCGCTTCAGATGCAAGCCGACAGGCGTGGTTGTCGAGTTCATACCTTTCTATGGCGGTCCACCGAGGATACGTCACGGGTGATGCACTGAAGGCCCTTCAAAAGGTTCTTGGGGACGGAGGCGATACATGGCTGAAGAGACACCATGCCCCGAACGAGAGGATATGATCCACTGCGTCCACTGGTATGACGGTGACGCGTGTTGCGCTTGTGGCGACGATCCCGATCACGGGCTGGACTGCAACTGCGACAGAGTTGAGAAACATCCAGGGGGAAGGAAGGCTTAGGGTATGGACGACTACGAGATGACCGAGCTTGCTATGCGGTGCGTTGGTATGGATACCAAAGACCTTGACCTTGCGATATATGAGCACATGGACGAGCTGGATCGTCGCCTTGACGAACGGTGGGGTATCGACATGGCAACGTTCGAGGGCATCGCGGAAGCTTTGCTCTACTTCACGCCGACGATGCTCGCGCCTCTGAGCAATAAGAGGATGCACCTGTTCGGGGAGTATGAGAAAAGCGGTGAGGTCTTCAGGGCCATGGTGCGAGTCGAAGCGCGTGATGAGGAGTACACCGAATGAGTGAGGAACACCCCGATATCTACTACGGCCACCCGGACGACGAGAAGTTCCGGTATACGACCCTCGACGAGCACGTATTCAACTACCTCGACGGCCTCGCGCCGAACATGCCGGAGACCATCGAGGTTGTCGAGTATCACCGGCTCAAGCTACAGGAGCGCGAGTGGGCCCTATCGGGCCTGCTGGACGATGTCCTTGAGCGGCTCGACGAAGAGTACGCCGTCGAGGACGCTTTCGAGGCGACGGACCGAATGAAGGAAGCGGCGTCGGCGTTTGAGAAGGTCATACGCGAGGAGTATGTACCGAACCGTTGCGAGCAAGGCGGGGCCGTGATTACCGTCGGCGTCAAGGACTGGATAAGCGTTCATAGGCCCTGGCCGAATTGGAAGGACTATCTCGAAACCAAACACCTGTGCTCGTTCTGCTCCGGGGAGGCGGCGCAATGAGTGATCTGCACGACATGCTTATGCGCGACTACCAAGAGGCCATTCGTCGTGCGCGCCAACGGGTGTCATCCGACCTTGTGGTGTTCGACACCGAGACGACTAGCCTCATGCCGGCTGAGATCGTGGAGATAAGCGTGGTCGACCAGGACGGCGACGTACTCCTCGATACCCTGGTCAAGCCGGTCAAACTCATCGAGCCGTCGGCCTATGAGGTACACGGGATTTCGGACCACGACTGCAAGGACGCGCCGACCATCACGGACTTGCTGCCGCAGCTAGAGGATGCGTTCGCCAACAAGCTCATCCTGTCCTACAACCTTGATTTCGACGCTCAGGCCCTGCGCAACTCGTTTCTACTGCGGGGCAAGTACGCTTGGGAAGCCTACACCCGCTTCCGCGACTACGCGATCACCAACTACGCCTGCATCATGCTGCTGTACGCGGAGTTCGGCTGCGATTGGAGCGAGTACCACAGCAGCTACACATGGCAGAGCCTGGGCGATGCCGCACACGGTTGCCGCGTCTCGGTCGAGGGTCAGCCTCACCGCGCCCTGAACGATGCGCGGACCGCGCTCGCGGTGCTGCGACACATGGCAGAAGGGTGATGATGCCCCTCTAGTGGGCCTGACTGGACTCGCAAAAGGAGGAGTAGATGGTTTGGTACAACGACCGAGTAGAGCATGATTGCAGCTTATGGGACGATGCCTTGTGTCCACATGGTTTTTGCCCAGTATGTGTATGTCGTTGCGAATCCGAAGAATCCGAAGAATGCCATGACGCCGTCCAAAGGCACGTGGGCATGGCTGTTGATGACCGTCTCGGCTAAGGCCAAGTACCGAGGAATGCGAGGGCTGATTATGCGAATGAAGGCGGGCGCGTTCGTTCAGGACAGGCAGCTTGTTGTGCCTGGCCTGGCCCTCTTCGTCGACAAGTACCGCACCTGCACGTGGTGTCGTGAGCCTGTCGACGAGCCGCGCCGCCGTTTCTGGCACAGCCACTGCATGGTCTGGAACTATGCGGCGAAGGGGACGCTTACGCCCCACGCCGCGGCCAAAGGGATGGTCATGCCGTTCGATTCATCCAGCCCTGAGTACAAGGAGTACTTAAAGGGCTACCGAGACCGATGCTGCGCGGAGTGCGGCATCAAGGAAGATGGTAACTACGGCAGGAACTGGAGGGCCGGTGCAGTGCTCGAGCACGAGCATGAGCTTGCGATCTCCGTCGCGGTCGAGCTTGGCCGCGCCGCGATCATGCGGGCATTCTGTCCGGGCAACCTGCGGTACCTCTGCCACGACTGCCATGTGGTCAAGACGAAACGAGACCGGACGATCCTAAAGTACCTGCGGAACGGCATGGGCGAGCCGCCCGTCCACGTCCCGCAACTGAAGTTCGACTTCGAGGAGACAGAATGACTGAAACGAGAGCACCCTACCCCACCACGACGCATCGAGCGTTCATCGCCATACCTACCCCGCCGAAAGTCAATAAGGTTAGAAAATGGCTTGACCGTAACCATGCTGAACTATTGTCCGTGGCCACGGCGACAGAGGCGACCAAGAGAGAGGCGACGTTGATATGAAACCACTCAGCTACCTATCCCTCGGTTGGGGCATCCAGTCGACGACGCTCGCGGCGATGATGGCGTTCGACGAGATACCCCGCGCCGACTACATCATCCATGCAGACACGACGCATGAGAAGGAAGCGACCTACGAGTATGCCGAACGCATGACGCCATGGTTTGGGGAGCACGGTATCGACATCGTGACGGTGAGGGGGAAATGGCTGGATGTTGCTATCTCGCAGTGGGGCGACGGCACGTCTGTGATGATTCCGGCGTTCACCCTGGATAAGGTGGACGGGTCAAAGAGGCAGGTGCGGCGTCAATGCACTAGCTATTGGAAGATCAACCCCATCAGGCAGTTCATCACATCCGAGTTGAAGCGCCTAGGTAGACCAAAGTCGCGCGATGGCCTTCAACTACGGCATCGACCTGGACGCGGCCATTACCGTGAAGATGGAATACAACCGGGGGCGACCTCGTAGGCACGGGGGGAAGGCGCTGTGAACAGCCCAAAGGCTGTATACGCCAATCTGTCTAAGGCAGACATCGAGGGCCTGGGCTTTCCTGAGTGTTTCAGGCAAGGCTCGTTCGACGACGATGGCGAGATTACGTGCGTAGGGCGACACGATTGGAGGAATTGCCCGGATCACTGCGGCGTCGAGTTGCTGTGCGACGTGATGGCCACCTTGATCCTGATGCCGCCAGCGAGATTCGACCTTGTGAGCCAACTGGCCGACATTCAGTTGGCAGACTTGTTCGATGTAGAACCGGCATTAGTGCGGTTTCGGAGGGCGCTGTGAACGTCTGTCGTGCTTTCAGACCAGATAAAGACGGTTGGTGGTGGACCATGTGTGGAGGGAAGGGCCAACCGCCTAACGTCGTATTCACTCGACGAGCGACGACTTGCAAGGCATGTAGCGAATTGCGGAGGACTTGGGAATTCCCATGGAAAGTACTATAAGGACACGGTACCACTAGCAAGGTTCCGTTATCTCTATAGGCATTGGGAGCTATGAAGAACCACAGTTGGCATATATACCGTTGGCTCGGGCGAAAACGTCGTCAGGAGGGTCGTTCTCGTTCGGGTCGCTCCCGTCCTGAAATCGGGCTCGACCATGCAATGAGATTCTATGGGCGTGTCCCCAAAGCATTGCGCAGAAAGCGGGATGAGGGATCTGATGGCTAATGCCGGTACAGGGCACAGAACCCCTGGTGAGTCGCCCAATGAGGAAGCACGGGTAGGCGGGCACTAGCCGCGCCCTCGCGCAACAAAAGTAGGACGAAAGGGGAGATCGGATGACACTGACACTGGTACAGCCCGACCGGCTGCCGGAAGCCCACGAGAGCGGCATAGCCGGCTGACGGACGTACCGCATATGACGGGATGCGGCTGTGAGCCGTGCGGCGCGGTCCGTGCGGTCATCGAGCGCATCCATGATATGGTCTACGAGGGCCGCGCTCTGTGGGGACCCCCCACGACAGCGCCGGTCGAGCGGCCGGAGTTCCCGATCTACATCGGGCACGACGGCCAGGAGCACGGGGAGTATTGAGGAATGAGTGACACCGCGCCGACGCAGTATGAGAGCCGCATCGTCGGATGGTGCAGTGTAAGCACGATCTGGCTCGACTATGAAGGACCGCTATCCGCGCGATTGGGACCTGCGATCAAGATCCATTCGCTTCTATCGTGCTCGGAACCGCTGTGAGTGGTGTGGAGCGCGGAACTATGAGCCGCATCCGGTTACCGGGTCCCATGTGGTCCTAACCGTCGCCCACGTTCACGATCATCGTCTGGAGTCCGCGAGCCTACTGAATCTCGCGGCCCTCTGCCAGCGATGCCACAACCGTTACGACATGCCGATGAAACGAGCGAATCGCGGCCTGCCGCCTGCCAAGAAGAGGGACACTCGACAGAAAGCAATGAGGTTAGAGTATGATGGTTCCTGACCAACACGATGCGGCGACGTACCTGGGGCCGTTCTGCGACCGATGCGACGGGTACAACATCGGGTACGACGCGGGCAAGAGGGCTACTCGGCGACATTCACCTGGAAGGATAGAGCATGAGTAGACTAGTGGTTCAACATGATTGTATTGAAGGGTAGAGCGACTTGAGTCGGATGCGCGCATCCTCCGTACTGAAGCGCCAGTTCACACGCACCGTGCTCCGATTGCGACGCTCCTGCCACGCTTTCAACTCACGACGCAGAACGTCCCTGTCCGGTATGCGACGCTCCAAACACTGGCGAGCCAGTACGCATAACTCTATCTCCGCCATGTTCAGCCAACTGCCGTGTTTCGGTGTGTAGTGTATCTCCAACCGCTCAGCGATACGCCTCGCCTCAGAAGGCTCGAAGGCCTCGTAGAGTGAGGACAGTCTGTGAGTGTTGAGATTGTCCATCACCAGCACGATCCGATCTCTGTCGGCGTAGTCCTCATCGACCAGTCCCTTTATCACGTGCGCCCAGTCCACTTTCGTACGACGCTCTCTGACCTCTACCCGACGCCACCCGTCCAACGGCGCAAACAGCATGAATAGACTACTCACGCCATTGCGCTCGTACTCGTAGTCATATGCCGACACCACGCCGCGCGCCGCCGGGCGCGGAACTCGCGTATCTTTGACCTGCTGCTTGCTCGTCTCGTCCATGCACACAAGGACTTCATTCTCAGCGTAGGGGCGCTGGTAGACTTCCAGCACATCTTCCATCGCGCACACAAACTCCGCGCTCTGTTTGGGCGGAATGCACCAACTCTGCTTCAACCAAGGCTTGAGTTCGTTTTTTTCAACACCATCCGAACCGTCTCGGTACTGATGCTCTCAACGACCTCACATTCCACCAACCGGTCAGCCAACAGCTTCAGGGTCCAGCTCGCACGACCATCAGGGGGCTCACCGCAGGCTATCGCTATCAGCTTGGCTTCACCCTCACCATCCAGTCTCTTCTGACGACGACGCAACTGCCTTTTGCGGTTCAAGCCCGATTCGATGCCTCCCTCCACACACCGTCGACGCACCCGCTCGACCATTGACAGTCCCACACCAAGCGCACGGGATATCTCCGCGTCCGTCATCCCTCCGTCTGGACGTGACTCGTCGCTCATCAGCAGGATACGTGCGTGGGTCTGCTTATACGCGGCAATCCGCCCGCGTGATGCCAGCGCCTTGAGTTCGCGTTGTTCATCTCTCGTCAGTCTGACTCGGTACTTCTTGGTAGACATCATGCTCCCTCCTCAGTTCAACCATACGAGTGAACCTCGCAAAGGAACATATCATTCAAGGTCTTTATTTCAATAATGTTGGATCACTAGGTAGTGTTGACATTTATATTATACTGAGTATATGTCAACAGTTACACTGTCTTCGGAACAATGGTCAAGGATACATGAGTTCCTTCAAGGTCAGACTGACTTGTACATTGGGAAGGAAGCCGAATGTAGACGGTTCATTGATGCTGTATTGTGGATTACTCGGACTGGTGCGCAATGGAGGATGCTCCCAGTCGAATATGGCAATTGGAACAGCGTCTACAAACGCTTCGCCCGATGGTGTGAACGCGGAGTATGGGAGCGTATGCACCAGTACTTCGTCGATGACCCCGACATGGAACACCTCATCATCGACAGCACGGTCGTGCGGGCCCATCCTTCCGCTGCGGGGGCGTCAAAAAAAAAGGAGGACAAGCATCGCAAGCCCTCGGTCGCAGCCGAGGTGGGTTCAGCACAAAGGTCCATGTCGGTGTCGACGGACTCGGCAACCCGTTGAGATTCAGGTTGACCGGAGGGCAGGAGCACGATGTCACTCAAGCTGAGGAACTCATAAACGGACTCGATAGTGAGTATGTGGTCGCAGACCGAGCATACGACTCCAACCAGTTCATCGAGTCGATCATTAGGAGCGGTGCAGTTCCGGTGATACCTCCTCGCTCCAACCGGAAGGCGGCCCACTCATACGACGAGTATCTCTACCGGGAGCGTCATCTTGTCGAATGCTTCATTGGCAAGATCAAGCACTTCCGCCGCATCTTCTCCCGGTTCGACAAGTTGGCGAACAGATACCTCGGGTTCCTCCATTTCGTCGGTGCGCTCATATGGCTAAGATGAGATGTCAACACAACCTAGAAGGATTTTGCCAAACTCGCGCTCGGTCTCCTTGAGAGTTGGCCCTGACTTGCATTTCAGGCAGTAGTGGGAGGTGACTATGATTCGACGACTGCACCACACCGGATTCGTCGTTCGCGATCGCGCGAGGGCGGTTGCCTTCTACCGCGACGTGGTCGGCCTGAAGCTGATCAGCGAGTACGAGCGCATCGGCCCGGGCATCGACCAGGTGTCGGCTACGAGGGGGCGCATCTCCAGTTGGCGATTCTGGACGTCGGGGAGGGGCACATCCTGGGGTTGATCCAGTACCTGAGCCCCCTCCACTGAGCGGCCGAGCGATGAACGCAGCACGATCGGCGCGTCGCACCTGGCCATCTAGGTGGATGATATCGAGGCCGTCTACCGGAGGCTGTCGGAGAACGGCGCCCGGATCAACAACCCGCCGGCGGTGATCGCGCCGGGGCGTGTCGCCTGCTATCTTGCGGACCCCGACGGCAACTGGGTCGAGCTCATGGAGCTTTCCGAATGAGGGCGGCACAGGGCGCAACGGGGGCTTCCCCTGGCGCGGCTGCCGATGTTCGATCATGTTAGCCTCCTGGGGTCGAGTCTTGGGGCGGTCGCGGGACTCTCGTTCGACTTTTTGTCCCGGTGGGCCATCTCGCGCAGGTAGAAGAGTATGTCCTGAGCGTTGGAGGCGTCAGGAGGGACGGGTCTGGCGGTGTATTTGTCGGGCATGTGTGCGGAGGCGAGAGCGGTAATGAGGGTGAGTGCGGATCCCTTGTCGTGGGGCCTTCATCTGTCGTCAGGGGCGGCGCCGCGTCGAAATCCGTTCGCAACCGGCACTCGTAGTATATACCGAAGGGCCTTGAATGAAATAGTTTGGCATTAGTGGAATAGTGGATCGGAATCTTCAAGTCAGGTAGCAGTTGAGTTCGGATTGAGAAAGAGAGGCTCCCGGTGAAGGCAGGGTTGTTGCAGAGCGTCTTTTCCCCGCTTAAGGAGTTTAGGTCGCTTGCATCGACGATAGACGTAACCGGCATCGGGTAGCTGTATCGCTTAGCGAAAAGGAGAATATCTTGCGATCGAAACATGTACACTTAGCGGTTCTGATCGGATTAGTGTTGGCCATCGTTTTGGCTGCCGCGTGTAGCGGGGATACGGAGGACGAGCAATCGGGGGCTGCTCCTGCCCCGGCCTCCGCTCCTGCCCCAGCCCCCGCTCCTGCTGCTCCGGCTCCGGCCCCAGCTCCGGCCCCAGCTCCGGCCCCAGCCCAACCCGCAGTCGTTCCCTTGGCGCCCCAGTCTTCGAGTGCCAATCTCGTGCAGGGGAGTCAGGAAAGAGAGCAGGCTAGCGAAACGGTACGGTATGAACCCGTACCGGTAGCACCGGGCGCGTACTGGTCGGCAGTATATAAGGGCCCGGCTCCGAGCCAATACAACGAGGCCCCGATGTTGGCCGCTCTTGTGGCGCAGGGGAAGCTCCCTGCGGTCGAGGAGCGTCTCCCGATCATGGAGGACGTCTACATCATCGCTCCGCCGGACGAGATCGGAGTCTATGGTGGCATCATGCAATTGACGGCGCATTACAGTCCCGGCTGGGCGGGCCTGATTGAAGGCGGTTGTGTCCGAATGGGAGCAAGCGGCGTCGATCACATACCCGGCATCTGCAAATCGTTCGACATCAGCTCCGACGGGCGAGTCTACACCTTCAAGCTCCGCCAGGGAGCCAGGTGGTCGGACGGTTTCCCGGTGACGACGGAGGACTTCCGATTCGCGTGGGAAGACCTTCACTCCAACCTAGAGTTCAAGCCCCAATTCGACTCTACGTATTTGGACAAGATCACAGGCAATCCGGCCGAGTTCAATCAGATAGACGATTACACTTGGACCTTAACATTCGACTCACCGAACTACACGATCCTCGAAGAGAAGGCCAACATCCTTCACTTGTGCTATGGGCGGATGAGTGAGTGCTATTACACCCCGGCTCACTACTCGAAGAACTATCATGCGGACTACATCACCAAGGCTCAGATGGATGCGTTGATGAAGGCTGACGACTTCGGTACGTGGAAAGAGGTCTTTAGCAAGTACAACTCCTCCCATCTGGGTGATATCGAGATTTTCAGGAACCTGCCGATCATGGGCAGCTTCGTGATGACGGACAAGACCGACTCTTCGGTCACCACCGAGCGGAACCCGTACTTTCCAGGGGTTGACCCACAGGGGAATCAGCTTCCCTACCTGGACGGCGTCGTCGGTCGAGTGGTAGAGAGTCGGGAAGTAGGCGCCTTCCGGTCGATGTCGGGCGAGCTCGATTTCGGAAGTCACTCCCTGGCCCTCAGTGAGTTGCCGCTTTATCGGTCGAACATGGTGGCTGGCGACTATAGCATCGTCTTCTGGGTCGATCCGGGAGGGTGCAGCTACTGTTCATGGCTGAATCAGACGTATAATGAGGACAAGGAAGTTGCCATGTGGATCCGCACGCCTGACTTCCGCAAGGCTTTGTCCCTGGCGACCGACCGCAATAACATGAGCGAGGTGGTTGTGCTCGGGCTCGGCGTGCCGCAAAACTGGCTGCCTCACCCTTCCATTCCTTACTATCCCGGCGACGAATGGCAGCTCTTGGACGCGACGCTCGACGTCCCGCGCGCCAAACAGATCCTCGACGGCCTGGGCCTGGTCGACACGAACGGCGATGGCTTCAGAGACCGCAAGGACGGTACGGGCAACCTCGAACTGTTCTACAACACCAGCGGTTCCGGTTTCAAGATGATAGAGATCATGAAGCAGGACTTCGGGGATATCGGCATCATGCTCAACATCAAAGAGGCCCCATCAAGAGGTATCTCCAGTGATACCGAGTACTTCTCGATGGGCAACACCCTGTACGAAGCAAATCCGTGGGGCACCTACTGGTCACGCATGGCGCCAACATACAGCAGTAGTGCGCTAGGTCCCGCCATCGGCCGCTGGTACGCGACCAGGGGTAAAGAGGGCATGGCCCCGACCGGACCTGATCCCGATTACCTGCCCCTTGCGCCAGCTGACGCGTTCCCGGCAGACTCCACGGGGTTGTTGACGGAACTTCTCGACAAGTGGAATTCGGGACATGGACTGGCGGCAACGGACCCTGCCAGGATCGAGTTGGGCAAGGATCTGTATCGAAAGAACGCTGAAGCCAAGTACACGATAAACATCGTTGGGTTCGCCGGCCATCCCACGCGCAGCCTGCATATCCAGCGAAATAACTTCCGCAACGCGCCCCAGAATCACTTCCCGGCAACTGACAGTCGGTTCTACTCGCTGTACTCATTCGAGGACGGCACAGATAACATCAATCACCCGGGCAACCGGTCCAAGTTGTACAAGAGCACGAGCTTCCTGGACTAAGGTAGACCGTCAACTAGAGGGCGGTATTCAGCCCCCCACCCACGGTATGGATACTCCTCCGCGGGTGGGGGGGTCTTCAGAAAGTGACCGGTTCCTTCTCCAGGTTATGATCGCAGAAGTAAAATCCTTCCCTGTCAGACAGGGTCTTTTCCTAGTCAAGATCGAGTCGGACGAAGGCTACTACGGTTGGGGTGAGGCCGGCCCTTCTGCATGGGGCAGAGAACTCGCGGCGCAGGGCCTTGTGACTCATTTCGCTGAGCTGTTGAAAGGGCGAGACCCTGGAGAGATCGGGGCCCTTTGGCAAGAGATGTACCGTGGGCGAGGGTCGGGCTTTGACGGCGGTCGTCTGGAATCCGCGGTCATCTCCGCGATAGACGTCGCGCTTCACGACCTGGTGGCACGCAGCCTCGGAATCCCTGTATACCAACTACTTGGCGGAGCACACCGGGCATTCGTGCCGTGTTTTACGCCCGTCTCCGGGCCAGACCAGCCGGACGGAATAGAGGACGTGAGAGCGATGTTGGCCGAGGGCTGGGAGGTCCTTCGTTTGTCGATGGGCGGGTTTCGGGAGAAAGGGATCTTTGAGCCCAGAGAGTCTCTTTCGGTAACGGCGAAATGGCTCGCCGAGTTGCGTGAAGCCGTCGGCCCCGACCCCGTCCTGGGCATCGACTATCACGCCATGCTGAACGTGGCGCAAGCGGCCTCGTTTTGCCACCGTCTCCCACCCGGTACGCTGGACTTCATCGAAGACCCACTGCATGAGGAGACGCCCTCGGCGTACAAGGCCCTGCGGCGCATGACCGAGATACCCTTCGCTGTTGGGGAGGTCTTTACCAGCAAGTGGGACTGGCTCCCGTATATTGAGAAAGATCTCATCAACCTGGCACGAATCGACATAGCCAACGTTGGGGGTTTTACAGAGGCGATGAAAGTCGCGGCTTGGTGCGAGGCGCACTACATCGACATGATGCCACACCTGGCAATATCTCCGATCATGACGGCTACGATCCTTCACTTCGCCGCAGCGGTTCCAAACTTCGCCTGGATGGAGGACCGTAATCGAGACTTTCGGGCCCTTCGTGCCGGAGCTGAGACCTCGTTCCGGCACCATGACTATGAGATGTACCCGGTCCAGCCAACGCCCGATGGCGTCCGCTACCCAGTACCGACCACGCCGGGACTGGGCGTTGAGATTAACGAAGGGGCTCTACACGGCGAATACGAGATGAGAAAGCCCAAGTACCCACGACGTCGCGACGGCTCGTTGGCGACTTAATCACCTTCATGTTTCCCAACCACTACTAATAGCGGACCAGGGGGCCGACATTGAAAATCATCGACATCGAAACCCATGAAGCATGCATTCCTCTTCAAGACTGGAATAAGAACGCACTTCGCTACTATCAAGACACGAACTTTAGCTACCGCACTATCTATGTGTTCAAGACCGATAACGGCATCGAGGGGCTCACCGAGCAAGGTGGGCGGGAACGAGGTGGTGAGCAGGAGTGGAAGGACAAGTTGATCGGTACAAATCCGTGTGACTGGCTGGCCAGCCCGGAGTTGCCCATCTGGTTTGCCCCCGGTATCTACGATCTAGTCGGGAAGTACAACGACGTTCCTGCATATAAACTCTTCGGCACAAAAGTCCGTTCCCGAATCCCGGTATCGACGTGGACGGTCTCTCAAACTCCATCGAAGATGGCCGAGGAGGTCGAGCATGCTGTCGATCAGGGATACACCTGGCTCAAATACCACACCGACCACTTCCATAACATGATCGACCAGACCGCGGCAATGCAAGAAGTCGCGCCCTCAGGCTTCAAAGTCCACTACGACATGAACATGGACAGCACGATCGACCACATTCTCGACATCATCCGTGAGCTCAACAAGTACCCGGTAGCAGGTGCGCTGGAAGACGCCCTCCGGGTCCACGACTACACGGGCTATCAACTCCTCCGTCAGAAGAGCCCATTCCAGTTGATCTACCACCACATGCCGCTGTATGGGCGGGAAGGCGTCCTTGGCCCTACGGACGGCTATATGATGGGCCATGCTCCCGTCGGCGAGGTCGTCAGTCGAGCCGGGCTATTCGAGGCACTCAACGTGCCGTTCATGACGCAGAACGTAGGTGGAAATATAACACGCGCCTTCGTTGCCCACATGGCCGCGGCGATGCCTCGCGCGACGCTGCACCACGTCAACGCGACAAACCTGTGGGCGGAAGATGTGGTGACCCCAGAGCTGGAAGTCGGCGGCGGCACAGTCGCTGTGCCGGAGGAACCGGGACTCGGGCTTGTTCTCGATAGGGAAGCACTGGAGCGATTCAAGGCGATAAAGCCAGACCCGCTGCCGCGGGCGCTTGTGCGTATCCAATATCGCGGAATGCCCACAATATACGCCCGCCTGCCTTTGAACGAACTCAACGACCGCAAAGGTACCGGCCCAAGCTACCTTCCGGGATATGGCCCCGGCTACAACCACCCAGTCGACCAGGACTACTGGAACGACGATGGGTCCAAGGAGTTCCAAGAAGTTTGGGACCGGACCGCGAACGGGGTGACAACCCAGACGGTGAAGTGATCTGGAGCTAGTTTCGTTCTGAGCCGCCCTAACGTAGTCTTAACAACAGACAGTTCGACCGCCTCTCCTCAGCGGCTGGCGCAGCGTCTTTGGGGCACGAAGCTGCGCTAGCCTTTCGTATTCAGTCGAGGTCTGGGAGTATTTGGCCTCCCCGGATATTCCTGCCACACCAAGAAGTACAGCGGTACAAACATTGGGGCAGGTCAAGGTGTCCGCTCTGGAGGTCACGAACGCGTAGGGGCTGACGTTGGTCCAGGTTCCAATTGATTCCGGTGCGCCATCATTGTCGACAGATACATCGCCGGGAAACCGCATTAGAGAATGCAAAGGGGGGAGGATTGAAAATGTCAAAGGATCGTCTGGCTCTGATGGCCCATCTGCTGCGTCGCGCAGGGTTTGGTACGCGGAGAAGCGAATTGGAGGCATACGCCTCAAAGGAGTACGAGGACGTGGTCGAAGGATTACTGCACCCCGAGTGGTTCTCCGAAGATGACGATGACATCGTACTTCGTTACTACGATAGGCCTGTGGGTGGAGACTACCCTGGCATCTGGGCTTATCGCATGATCAACGGCAAGAATCCGCTACGCGAGAAAATGGCCTTGTTTTTCCATCAGATATTTGCCACTGGTCTCTCCAAGGTCTCGCTAGGTCCGGCCATGGCCTCTCAGGTCCAGATGTTCCGACAGTTCGGACTGTCGAACATGCGCACCATCCTCATCGAGTTGTCCAGAGACCCCGCGATGATATTCTGGCTGGACAACAATGAGAACCACAGGAACGCGCCAAACGAGAACTACGGCCGCGAGCTACTCGAGTTGTTCACTATGGGAGTCGGCAACTATACAGAGCAGGACGTAAAGATGGCGGCACGGGCCTTTACCGGATGGACGTTCCGGCAGCCCAACCCGTCATACGCGGCGGGAGAGCATGGCGCGGAGTTCGTCTACAACGCGGAAGACCACGACGACGGCGTCAAAACTTTCTTGGGCGAGACGGGGCGCTTTGACGGCGAGGACATCATAGACATCATCGTAAAGCTACCTGCCACCGCCAGATTTATCTCAAGACACCTTTACAATTTCTTCGTCGCAGACGAGCCTGCGGTGTCCTCTTGGAGCACGGTCCCTCCCCAGGACCCAAAGGCCATCGACACGCTGGCACAGGCATACTTCGAGTCCCGCGCAGATTTACGGCCGATCCTTCGAGTGCTGTTGAACTCCGATTTCTTCAAAGAGGCCCAATTCAAGAGGGTAAAGAGTCCGAGCGAACTTGTCGTGGGGATCATTAAGTTGGTCGATGCATACAGGTTCCCGGATCCAGGGATCACCCAGTACGTCAGCAGGCGCAACACGAGCGCCGTCGGACGGATGGGCCAGACGATAATGAACCCTCCGACAGTGGAGGGCTGGCATACTGGCAAAGACTGGATCAACGCCGGAACACTAGCCGAGCGCGTCAACTTCGCCGTTGAGGAGGTTGGAGATTCCGGAAAGCCGGGTGTGCAGGCAATTATCAAAAGAATGAGTTCGAAACGCACTTCTCTTCCTCCCACCGAGTTCGTAGACGCGTGCCTCGACCTGGTTGGCCCGCTACCCGTTGATGACCTCACCAGAAACGGACTGCTCAAGTACGCGAGGTCTGGCGGCGACCTTCGCTTCACTACCGAGACTGACCGAGAGGATACCGCGAATCGCATCATACGGATGCTGCAACTGATTGTGGCCTCGAAAGAATATCAGTTCGCATGAGGTAAGGAGGTTGAAAAAATATGGTAGTAACTAGCCGGCCTCCCGTCTTGGTCGTCGTCGAGCTTTCAGGGGGCAACGATTTCATGAATACGGTCGTCCCTTATGGGAGTAGCGACTACTACGACGCCAGGCCGAATATCCAGATCACAGAAGATAGGGTCTTGCCGCTGAACGACACGGTTGGACTACATCCAAGCGCGTGGCCTCTGAAGAAGCTGTACGACAAGGGCCATGTCGCGATCGTCCAGGGAGTCGGCTATCCCAGTTCTAGCCGATCCCACTTCCGCGCCATGTTCGACTGCCACACATGTGAACCTGAAAGGACTGTGACCGAGGGCTGGTTAGCCAAAGTGGTGCGGGAGTTGGACCCCGAGGAGGAAAACGTGCTAACGGGCGTAAATTTCGGCATCACGCTCCCTCAGGCGATGGCAGCCCCCGGAGTCGCGGTGACGTCGATAGGCGACCTAGATAACTATGGTCTGATGGGTGGCATTTCGGACATAGTGCAGCGAAGCGCTACACTTGAGCTGTTCAAAGAGATGTACGGGCCGGCCGTCGGGACCGGTGGGGTCATGGACTATTTGAGTGAGGCAGCAGAGGTCGTGCTGGGAGGCGCAGATATGCTAAAAAAGGCCCCAACTGTCTACGAGTCGAACGTCGAGTACGCCGCCAACCCGATCGCGAGGAGCTTGCGCGATGTGGCGCGAGTCCATCTCGCTGATCTCGGAACGCGAGTCTTCTACGTCAGCCACGGCGGATACGACACCCACGCGAACGAAATCCGTGATCATGACCGGCTTTTAATGGAGCTGTCCAGTGCCGTCATGGACTTCCAGCAAGACCTAAGAGATCACGATGCCCTGGATAACGTGCTTTTGCTCGTGTTTACCGAGTTCGGGCGTCGTGTCAAGGACAATGGCACTGGTACAGACCACGGCGCAGGAGGGGGCAGCTTCTTGATTGGGCCGGGCGTCAACGGCGGCCTATACTCTGAGTATCCGCCACTCGACTCCAGGGGCTGGCTGGACGGTGAAGACCTTCAACACACTATTGACTTCAGAAGTGTGTACACGTCCGTGCTAGAGCAATGGATGCAGTTAGACGCCGTGCCTATCGTGGGTAGAGCTTTCGAGCAGATACAGGCTTTTCGGTAAACACGATGAAGGGAGCGTGCAATGGGCAGACCACATGCACTAATGAGGGTGGGATTCCCATATCTCAAGACCATAGGAATGCGGCGTTCGACCCCTACGCCTCTCGATGTCGCGTTTGGAAAAGAAGGACGTATCTACGTCCTGTGTAGGAACTATAGTGTGAAACCGTTAAAGGTCCTGACGATTGACGACGAGTCTCTGTACGACGTTGGGCCTCGGCTGTGGCTGAGCAGCTCTGGGATGCCAACGCCTGACGAGCTACTATGGCCGTGCGCGGTAGTCGTGGACAGCCAGGAAAACCTTTATATCTCAGACGAGGGATGTCATACGATTTCGGTGTGCAGCAAAGACGATGAAGACCTCGGCACGTGGGGGGAGTATGGTGGTGGTGACGGCCAGCTGAATCGCCCATCCGGGCTAGCCGTCGATTCCGAAGACAATCTCTACGTGGTCGACACTCTGAACCATCGGGTGCAGAAGTTTACAAAAGATGGGAAGTTCCTTATGAAATGGGGACGCCTGGGGGCTGGAGAAGGTGAGTTCAACATGCCCTGGGGGATTTCAATAGACGAGATCAGCAACGTCTACGTGGGAGACTGGCGGAATGATCGGGTACAGAAGTTTAGCGCAGATGGCGAGTTTATCCTTGCGTTCGGCAAGTCGGGAAGTGGGGACGGCGAGTTCAACAGGCCCGCAGGCGTAGCCGTGGATATGGATGGCGATATCTACGTGGCCGACTGGGGAAATCGCCGGGTCCAATTGTTCAATCACGAAGGCCGCTATATCCAAAGGTTTCTTGGAGACGCTACTCTTTCCAGGTCCACTGTGGACTATATGATGCTGAACAAAAAGCCGCTACGGCTTCTCGAGATGGGGAGTGTAGACGGACGTAAACCATTTGACCCCCCGAGGTCAGTGAGGGTCGACGAGCAGGGCCGGATGTTCGTACCGGACGTTAACTCGTACCGGGTGCAGGTCTATCAAAAGGAAGTGGTCAGGCTTGGCCCTGATGCCATTGCACCGCCCTTACGTGCGGCGACGCTCATGCTGGCCTGAAGCGGTTTCAACGTCGTTTACGGACCTCGACGAAAGGACCCTGATGGGAGAAACTTTCTATGACGCCCCACACAATTCGTTTGGCAGCTTGGCGGCACGGGGCCCCGATAATGACGAAGAGCGTTGTCCTTTTGTTCCATTCTTTCCTAAAGTAGTTCAGCATGTTTGTACTGATGGGTAGAGCGACTTCAGCAGGATGCGCGCATGAGTTTGCTTGTACGCGGCGGTCCGCCCGCGGGATACCAGGGCCCCTGAACTCCTGGTGCTCGTGTCTCATCAGTCTGATACGGTACTTCTTGGTAGACATCATGCTTCCTCCTCAGTTCTACCATATGATTGAACCTCGCAAAGGAACATATCATTCAAGGTCTTTATTTCAATAATGTTGGATCACTAGCCATAATGACGATAGCTGTGCTGTTCGCAGTCGTGCCCGGTACCGTTCTGTCGCAGTCGCCGCCGCCGATGCCAGAGCCTCCCTATAAATGCGAAGTTACGCAAATTAGAGGCGGGCTGATCCTTATTGACTGTAGTCCGCCTTATGAGCCGCCGCCGCCACTTACGGATACCGAAGATCCCGCCGAGTGGCCGCAGATCGTAGTCCCCGTATCGGCTACGCAGAACGGATTCGACCTAGCGCTAACAGGAGACGGAAGCTCCGCTAATGTCCCCTTCCAAGTTAGCCTCATTGATTTAGGAACTGAAGACGTTCGCGTATCCGAATGGGGCAATGAAAGATGCCGTACCTTCAGTTACGCGCGACCGGGCACACACCATCGGATACGCGTTGAGCGGGCTACGAGGTTCACGAACACACCGGTTGAACTGACTATATACGTCCCACCACACGCGACCGAAGACAGGACGGCCGTCGATGATCCATGGTTGACGGGCAGGCTCGCCGATACCGTTGATCTCTACAGCCTTACGGACGAAGCCCATGCGAGTATGCTCTCGATTCCGTGGGAATTTATTCGCGCCGAGCCCGGACACGCAGGCTATTACGGACTAAACAAGGGCATCAAGATCGGTTGGATCAGTCACCCTTGGACGGTGTTACCCGGTATTTCCCATATTGGGAGTCTTCAGGCTCAATGGGCAGTACAAACGAGATAGTGGCATCATATTCGGGTCCTGCAAGGCCAGTCAATCGTCGGTCTATCCGATAAGGGATGCGATTCTGCCGTGAACCATGTTTCTTGTCCGTCTTTGTCGTCTTCGGGCCCCCGCCAATGGGGTGAAAGCGCATTGAAGACAAGCCGACTCCCTGGAGCGCTCTCCCTCTTGGTAAGATCGTGGTTATGCTCTCCCTCAGCTTGGCGCAGGCGATAACCGGCCGATACGATCCAGCACTCTATGGAACAACCATCGAGGAACCGACACCTCGGACAACTGAAAGATCAATCGCCGCGCGTGCCGCACCAGACGGCCTCCCATCTTGATCAGCTTGACCTGCACGCTCCGCAGCGACCAGTGCTTGACCGCCTTGGGCAGGCATAACCGGCGAAGGAAGTTCCCAAGGTTGTACGCCAAGACGAACAGAGACAGACGCACCCGGTTGGCCACGAACCGATGGCACGACAGCCGAGTCCAGTTCAGCGCGTACTTCCCCTCCTTGATCCACTGCTCGGCTGTCCCTCGACCATTGTAGAATCGCACCACTCCTTCGGGGCCAGCCGTCATGTTCGTGACGATGAAGCCCACCCGAGGGAACAGCTCTCCCCTATGCCACTCCACCTTGGCCACCACCCGCCGAGCGCGGTCCCAACTCCCGGCACGATACCAGAAGTCGTCGTATAGGATCACTGGACGCTTCGGCGGCCTCCCCACAGGTCGTATCAGCAAGGGAGCGATCTCGTATTGCAGCACTTTGTTGCTCGGCAGCCGTATTGCGTAGAAGACTCGCCGCTCCTCCAGGTACTCATAGATGTCCGGCTTGGCGAATGCGGCGTCGGCACGAAAGTACCGCCGCAATCCCGTCTCAGCGTACCGCGACAGGATCGGTTCCAGCACCTGACTCCACTCGTGCGCGCTATGCACGTTTCCCGCACGCAGCTTGGCGCCCTCGCAGTCCCCGAACTGGTTGAACACGAACAAAGGGTGATAGCACGTGCTCCCAAAGTGTCCGTTGTACGATGCTCCCTCCTGTTCTCCATGTACCGGACTCTCCGAACTGTCCATGTCCAAGATCACCCGCCGGTGCGGCTTGCGGGACATTGCTCGGTCCACCCACGCAGCGTTCAGTCGATCCAACCCTTCCACGTTGCCGTCTTGCGTGAGTACTCCGGTCTCGAACCGGCTCATGGCGCTCGCGCTCGCCGCCGGTCTGTCTATGCCTCGGTCTCCAACGACTACCCGCATCGTCGGATCGTCGGCCAACCGTTCAGCGTCGTTGGTATCCTCGTAGCCCGCCAGACGACTGTACACCGACTGCCTGAGAAGGCCCACCAATCGGTGCTGCACGTTACGACCGCCCCGACTCTCCTGCAGACACTCATTCGTCGTCTCCGTCAGTCCCAGCGCATCATCCAACTCGCGACAGGCCAACAGTCCGGCGTCTGAGGTAATAGTGGCGCCGTGGAACTCCAACCGTACACGTCGGTCGAAACGGAGCTTGGCGCGGGGGTTGGTGCTTTCACCCATTGGGTGCCTCCGAGGACAGTACGTTATCAAGACCTAAAATAGTCGATCACGACCAGTCTAGCACTCATGATAACCACCGTGCTCTGCTATCCGGCTACATTAGGTGCAGATGTTACTGATTACGGCAAGCCCTGCAGGGTTGATATGGGAAATGTGGGGTCAACTCGGTCGTGAGCCAGCTTAGCGGACCGGCCGGCCGAACCCCTGGTGAGTCGCCCAATGAGGAAGCACGGGTAGGCGGGCACTAGCCGCGACCTCCCGCAACAAAAGTAGGGTCAAAGTAGGAAGGTGACTGATGAAACGCTTTTTCTTGCAGGCCGAACGTCTCATTGACTGGGATGTGAATGAGGGGTTGCTAGTCAATGGGGAATACCCAGCCGAAATACTCGATAGATGGAACAGAGCCCAAAAACGGGCCGTGCGTGTCGCTTATAAGTTGCCGAGCGATGCAGAAGTTGTTTTGTACACGGGGACGTCCCCCCCTCCTGATGACGCGATGACGGGTATAATAGACCTGAGCGATCCCAAATACGACGACGACGAACTGACGAATCACAACGCATTCCTTGGGGTCTTTTCTGAGGAATGGATCGAGGAGTTGGTGGCACTCGTCGCCGAACAGTTCCGGAAGGAGAAAGGGGCCTTGAAGACGCCCGAAGGCACCACCAGTCCGCCTGCCTGTATGTGTGGCATTGCTATTGCAGAAGCCAGTAGGATTTGTGCGGAACTCAACTGCCCTTATCGCTAGGCAGGAATAGGAAAGTAGGACGAGGGAGACCGTCAATGAACCTCTTGATAAAGGCAAGCATCCGAATCGTCGGTGCGTTCGCTCTATGCGTCGCCTTTGCTTATGGTGCGGTACGGCTCACAGTCGGGGCGACCGACCCGCGAGCTCCGATAGGGATAGCGGTCTTCGGCGCGATCGTTTGTATCCCTGTGATCGTCGCGTACTACCTGGACATGAAAGAGGACGAGGAACACGCGCAACAAAAGTAGCAGGAACGAAAAAGGAGACATAGACATGGCCGTACAGGTGATTGAGGAAGAGACGAGTTACATGGGGTGTGAGACCGAAGATTGCGGGTACCCCGAGCGCCCCAGCGATGATGTGAGGCTGCGCCATCTCCCAACCTACGAAGACGCACGCGGGCACGTCGAGGAGACCGGCCACAAGTGGTTGCTGTTCCGCGAGGTGAAGACCACCATGCTGCCCTTCACCCTTGATGTTCAGCCGCTTGAAGCCGCGCAACAAAAGTAGGTGTTGTGGTTCCCACAGCCCCTCCACATCTACGAGCAGAACGATGCGGGAAATCTTGTGCATAACGAATACATGTGGACTGACCAACCACTGCTATTATCAAATCCTAAGTTTCACTACTTGCCCGCAATAATGCTTCACGAGTTCGGTCATACTCCTGGACTGGGGCATAGCTCAAGTGAAAGTGATGTGATGTATGGACCATACCGCACTCGAACGATACTGAGTGACAACGACAGAAAGGCTTTGAGAGCGAACTACGCAGGACACAGCCCGCACGAACACGAACAGTAGCCGGGAGGAGACGAAGATGGCCAAAAGGAGAGTGACAAGCCACCTAACATCGAAGCCCTTGAGTGGGTTTGTTTTGCTCATGCTAACTCTGTTGACCATTCCAATCTTTGCGGGTTGCTCCGATGAGTCCCAAGAGACTCCACAGCTTGTTCGGCCGGGCGGGAAGAGCACAAATGATTCTCAGCAAGTCCAACAGCCTGACCACGTCGATCCATCCGACGGTGTCAATTCAAGTGTTACAGCAGCGGGCTACGATATGCCCCTGGGGTCAGCTGGGTTGAACGAGAGGGTCTTCGATGCCGACGTCATAGCCAGAGTGAGGTTGATGGATACCGAAGCGGCGGCGGAGCGTCTCGGCACGACCGAGGACGGGACTGTGTTATACAGGGGCGTCTTGGAGTTCCGGTTCGAGGTGCTGGAGTATCTCAAGGGTACGGGCGGCGACGAACTCGTCGTGGGAGCGAATGTGGAGCTTAAGTCCAATGTGATAAAGGACATTATGGACAGGAAAGCCAGGGGCGAGGCTATCGACTGGAGGGCGGTTCACCGGGCGAACCCCTATACGACCATGGACCTTGCGATTGCGGCAACCAAGGAATTGGAGGGGGACCGCGACACGCGCTGGGATGATCGTGAGGCCATCGTCCTTGCGCGAGAAGTGCCCGTGCCTGGTTCGTCCGACGGGGCCAAACGATATTCCTTCGGACCTATATTCGCCTATGCGATAGAAACTTCGAGCAAAGTGTGGCTGCCATCTGCCTCTGCTGCGGAGGTCGATGTGAAGAATGCGGATGAGGGTACTACGTCGGACGACGCGCGCTTCCTCCTGGAGGCGCCGGACCGGGTATATCCTACCCCTACGGCCTCGTACAGGGGTTGGCTCGTTGCGAAAGTTGAGGGCGGTGGCGCTTCACGGCACGACGTTTACTTCATCGCGGATGCTCCTGATGATGTGCGCTCCTACTTGGAGGCGCACAAATTGGGGGCGTCCGATGACGCGTCTCTCTCTCCTCTTGATGGGTCTGAAACAACATCCGTCCAGCCTGCTATGATTTTCGTATTCGAGATGAGGGAACTGATAGCAGATTTGGATGAATGGCGCAAGGACGGCGAAGGGGTGGAGGGCCATCTCAAGTGTATCAGGAGCAGTTTTGTTCATGAAAGGCAAATAAACGGACACAAAGAACGGGGCGAAAGTCTGAAGGCGAGGGTTGATTTCTTCTTGGACTCCGGTCTCCCTGAAGAAACTGTCATATACGATGGCAGTGGCTCGCACGGTAGGGTGTGGCTCGAGGGCGAGGACAAAGATCTTTTCGAGGTTTGGGCTTACAACAACGGTATATTTCGTACGACGCGTCCATTCCCTGCCGGAACATACTCCGTTTATAAAAATTTTCAGAGAAACGCTTATAGTATCTGCAACTACTATCCTAACGATCTCAAGAACACATATGAATGGTTTGTTCACGTAACCGCCCCTGAGGGCACGCTGCACGAGGCATTTTTCGACCCGGTGGAGGTCGGCCCCGGAGTGGGATCCACCGACTCCTCCAATGGGCATGTCGAGCCCGCGACCTTCACCGACGCCAACGACACGTTGGCGAGCATCCAACGCATCGAGTCGACGTCAGGCACGGTCAAGATGAAGGTCAGTTCTCACACAGGCCTCTCGGGTCATCACGTGGACTTCATCGCGCTGGACGGGACGGTTGCCCTCCGGCTGAAGATCGACGACGCGACCGTGACAGTCGACGGCGACGGTACGGCGCTTAGTTGGGGTGTATGCTCGCAACCCTGGGAGACAGGGGACAAGCTGATGCTGCGGATCAGTGAGAGCGCACCTGACCTTACGGACGCCACCAACGACACGGAGTGCCCTTCCTCGGGACAGTAGCGGCATACGAGGCTTCCTCTCACCCGCCACGCCCGCCGTCGCGTCGCCCGCGTCGGGATTGATATACTAGACATCGGACCGAACGAACGGGAGCGATCATGACGTTCCGAAACTGGCGAATAAGACATATGCTGCTGCCATCTCGCTTGGGCTGCCCATTGAGCCTGAAGACTGCCAATATGGGGAATCCTGGCGTACTAAGAGGAAACCGAGCTAGCGGCTTACATCGTGGGGGCGAACCCGAGAACCAATATAAGGTCGAAGAAAAGCTCTACGACCGATTCAGCATCGAGTTCGAGGATTTCTGCGAGCTTGTCTCGGCGTTACTCCGTTGCACCGTTACCAAAGTCCCACAATCACGTTTTCGCACGAGAAGAGAAACCCGGCATATGGATTGCCATGCTAAAATGCCCTGCTCAGTCGCCCAATGAGGAAGCACGGGTAGGCGGGCACAGCCGCGACCTCGCGCAACAAAAGTAAGTGAAACGTTGACGGATAAGAGACAGACAGCCCTATCGCCGGCTACGAGCTCGACGCCCGCCCGCCCTGGGGAAAGGCCGGCGTGGCAACAAAACTCTAAGGGAAAGGTTGCCCGAACGCTCCCCGAGTACCTGCGGCCGCGGAGGTCGAGATCATGCTCGCGTGCGCTCCCCACACCGACGCCCGCCTAACTCATGCTTATACAGTGGCGGGCTGGCCTCAGAGTATCCGAGGCCCTCGCGTTGACGTGGGCCGACGTGCAACTCGACGAGGACGATCCGACGGTCCGGGTCCGTCAAGGCAAGGGCCGGCGCTCGCGGATAGTCCCGCTGCATCCCGAGCTCGGGGCGGCCCTCGGCCTGGTCGCCGACTACCGGCGAAAGCGCCGCGGCGAGCGGATCATAAGCCGGGCCCGTCATCGTTCGGCGGCGTTCAAGTGGATAAAGGCCGCGCTCGAGCAGGCGGTCGACCAGGGCCGGCTATCCGAGGGCCGCAAGGTCTCGACTCATACTTTCCGTCACTCCTACGCCCGACACCTGCTCTTGCACGGCGTCAAGCTGAACGAGCTCAGTAGGTGGCTCGGACACGCTCAGATAACGACCACGCTGATATACCTCGAACTCGTCCCGGACCCGTCCGGGAGTATGGGGGGAGTCCCGTAATGCTGAGAGATAGCTTTTGCGTTTACGGTGGATGCACACAAGGCCGTTGTCTCGACAAACAGGGCCACAACGTCGTGGAGCTGATAGGCCCAGACTCTGTTTTCAAGAACGGTAACGGGACTCGGTACGCCTGTCAAAAGTGCAACCGCTTTCTGGTCGCCCACAGTGACAAGCACGGTTGAACCATGCTGTCGTCGTGTTCTGTGCGGCGCTAACGGCCCGCTATTCCGAGTAACTCCCCTATCCAACCGGCAGTCGCTATAATTCCAGTATGCTAGGTTCCCAATACAGACTGTCGCGGGGAGCCACAGGCTCAAAACGGACTCTGGAGCTGTCAAAATGGCGTGAACGACTCAGCGGTTATTCTTGCCCTCAAAGCTGACTCAGCTTCGGGCATGACTCAGCGGCTACCCGAACTCCTGGATTTCTAAGTTCTGTACCACTACATCCAAGCAGGCGCCGGTTTTGTTTTATTTTGCGAATCAAGGGGGACTCGTGGTTGATTGGGGAGGAGCCAAGAGTGATCACGTAGAAGCGGTAGTCCGCGACCTTTGCGGCTACCTGTCGGTGGGGGTGCCGCCAATCCATGTCGTGCCTCAGGAGCAAGTGCCCGGTAGCTACCACAAGCTCTTGGTCCACAACGCCGGCATGACTACAACCCTTGAGGCGCACTGGGGCCAACGGCTGGCCGTAGACCTAATAGCGGATGACCTGCATGTCGAGGAACACTCGCTCTACCGTTTCATCGCGCTGTATACAGGGGAGGACGAAGAGCGCCAAGTGGTGGAACTGGCCGCCATTCGCATTGCCTTGGACGCCTTCCCTCCGTTGTTGCGTCCCGAATTTGTTGAAGGTGTCCGGCCCTTCGGGGGCATCCTGGCCGGCGCGGGCATCAGTTTCAGCGCCAGGCCGTCTGGATTCTTCCGGCTCGAAGCCGACGAATTCATCGCACAGGAAGCGAGTATAGCTCTCGGCGCAACGCTTTACGGGCGAGTGAACGAACTGCGCGGCGAGGGTGATGTGCTGTTTTGCGAGACCGCGGAGATGTTGCCGCGTGCTTGAACGCCCAAGAACGCTTATCAACCCGAGTTCCGGCCGGCGCCGGCCGGAACTCAAGCTGTCGTTGTTTTTTCCCGACGTGTTGAGAACTTTCTGAGTACCAAATACTAAGCGGGGCAGAACTGTTTGACGCCGCTGCTCATTTAAGCAGGGTTTGAGACTGGCGCCAAACTGACTCAGGGAACTGGTGCCTCTCCTAGACGAAGGTTTCCCATACAGCCCGTCTCGGAGCCGCGCCGCCTGTTACTAGGGACTTCGTTAGTACAGATCAACTCGCCGCCAAGATTCCCGGGTGCCTTGCACTCGATTCCGACCTCGGTCTTCGGATATTCTAAGTTGGTGACGAACGGCCTCGAGAAGGTCTTGCTTCCACGCTTCCGTAACCGGGGCGTTTGACAATCTCAAACCTAACGAGGATATGACGTTGGACCAGACCACATCGCTATTTTGTGCTTTCTAACGAGGTTTAGAGGCTTAACTGTCAAGAAGGAACATGACGGTCTCACCCCAACTGCGAGCGCAGTGGATGTCGCCAACATAAATGACCACCTGAGGAGTGCAGCCGATTCGAGAAACGCACTGGCCCATACTACATGGCAACCACCCACTCAAAGGTTTGTAGTACAGTACCACACGGCCCACTACGCTATATTCGAACCTCCCAGCGAAAAGGTCGCAATTCAGTCTTACCTGGCCCACTTAGCTGGAAAACGCTCTCAAGGCACGGAAACGACTCGACAAAGATGGAGGACAACCAAGAGACTAGACTAGAGTGGTTCCATATATATTTGATAAATATAAGAAATAGGTTAGTCTTGTGTATGATCCTATAAGGAGGACATACGAAGACATGCCTGCTCTCAAGTACAAGGTGGAGTTGAACGAGTCGGAGCGGACACATCTCAAAGAGATAGCGAGTCGTGGGGAGACTTCGGCCCGTAAGGTCAAGCGAGCGCTGGTGTTGCTTAAGGCAGACGAAGGTCTGATCGACCGTGACATCGCCAGCGGACTATTGATAAGCGCCTCCACGGTGGGACGTGTGCGCACGCAGTATGTACAGGAAGGACTCGACAGTGCGCTCATTGAACGCCCGCGACCAGGACAGAGGCGCAAGTTGGACGGTAGGCAGGAAGCGCACCTAGTCGCCATTGCGTGCAGCGATGCGCCCGAAGGACACACGCACTGGACGCTGCAACTGCTTGCCGACAAGGTGGTCCAGATGGGGTTTGCCGAGAGCATCTCCCTCGAGACGGTGCGCCAGACGCTCAAAAAAACGAACTCAAGCCGTGGCAGAACAAGGAGTGGTGCATTCCCGAGGTGAGCGGAGAGTTCGTGGCACGTATGGAGAACGTGCTTGACCTGTACCACGAAGACTACGACGCTGACCGTCCCGTGGTCTGTTTCGACGAGACATCCAAGCAGTTGGTGGCCGATAAGAGGCCTTCCATTGAGGCTCGGCCGGGCAGGGTGGAACGCTATGACACCGAGTACATACGCAACGGCACGCGCAATCTGTTCATGCTCTGTGAACCGAAGGGCGGATGGAGGCACGTCGAGGTGACCGAGCGCCGCACTGCCGTGGACTTCGCACATCAGATGAGGTGGCTGGCAGACGAGGCATACCCTCATACAAAAACGATACGGCTGGTGCTGGACAATCTCAACACTCACAAGCTGGGTTCGTTGTACGACGTCTTCGAGCCGGTCGAAGCGCGGCGCATCGCCAAGCGTCTGGAGTTCCACTACACTCCAGTACACGGCAGTTGGCTCAACATGGCCGAGATCGAGCTGAGCGTCCTCAGCCGTAGTTGTCTGCGACAGCGTGTCCCGGATGAGACTGACCTGAGGCGACATGTCCATGCGCTCGAAGAGGAACGCAATAAGGCTCGTGCCTCCATCGACTGGCGCTTTTCCATCCAGGATGCTCGTGACAGACTGCACCGACTATATCCTTCTCGTAATTAAGTTGACTAGGTACTAGTAGGGCCGAAGCACACACGGCAACCCTTGATGCTGTAGAGGGTGTGCCCGTTGAAAAGGCTAACGCCCTACCAACCCCCGCACACGTCGGAGGAATCCGGCTTTCGGGGTTGGTGTAGTCCAAGACCGGTCGCCTCGGCGCATGAACTCGTCAAGACGAACTGCACTCAGGTATATCATGTCACCGACGGACCCGCGCCGATTGATGATGTGGGGAGGAAACGCGGCCTTCATCAACTGGTTGCGCCTCATGGCGTTGACGCCGACCACGTAGTTCCCCTTCTTCATAGTCCAATGGCCGGGCTCAGGTGGATAATCCGATACCCAAAGCCCGGGATCCAGATGCAGGGTTTGGATATCGTCCCGCTTCCTGTCCCAGTACCCCTCATCGAAGTCGTTGGTCGTGATGTTGTCGCACCACGAAGGGAGATGCTCGTTCGGATTGAGACTCTCTCGGAACATCTCAACAAGCAGGCTTGAGGACTCCGCGAGGTAATCCAATCTTGCAAGAGCATTCGGGTCAGTCGGCAACAGCTGATCCATGCGGTAGAGATATTCCCGATAGAAGTACGTCCCCATCCGATTGTGAATGCGCTGACCGTCCCGTTGTAGCCTATCGGTCTTCTTGACATCATCCATAGGGAGCGGAGCATCAGTATAGACAGTCAAGCAGCGCTTCCGAACCTCCGGAGGGAGCTCAATTGTGTCGCTATTCAGTGAGGCAATGATGCAAGGGTATTCGGCCATTTCGGAATACAGGCTATCGTAGGTCTTCACGACGCTGGTTCCCTGACCATCCTTAGCTGAAAACCGGGTACTTTGTATGTCGTCGTAAAACAGGGGGTAAAGACCAGCTCCAGCCTGCCGTAGGCTTACCTGCTGCCGAGTGAACTCCTTGTCTCGCAGACTCTTTGTCGGACCGAACATACCAGAGAGTAGAAGCTGTACCACGTCGGTCTTCCCACAGTTCGACTCTCCGTAGATGATAGCAACCATCTTGCCGGTGTAGTCCCCAGGCCCTTTATCCGCTTTGGCCTTCTTCAATCGGGGCATAAACGGACTGAAGAACAACCACGACATCACCGCAAAGTAGTCTCGTTGCAGATTGTCAGACCCGTCCTCGAACTCGGCATAGTTGTTGATGTAGCGGGTGAAAAGGTCGGCATCAGCTTGGATGTTGTCGAAGTCGTCGTCAGTCGGACGCTCAAGCACGTTCCCGTTGTAGACGAACTTACCATCGTCGTAATGCAGCTGGTGACTCTGGTCATCGGCGATAGGTCTGGCGGCGAGAAGGTTTTTCTCGATCCGTTTGACTAACGCAGGTGTGAATTTCGTGATTCCGGCCTTTGGCTTCGGGAGTGTCCCATTTGTTGCTATTCCAAAGTATGCATCGTAGATTTCATCCGGGACGACCAAAGCCTCGTCGGAGTTTTGGGTAGCACCATTTGCCGGGGCATAGATTGTCACCGGCTTTTCGGTTCTCAGTATCTCGTTGAAGAGAGGTAGCTCAAGAGGTATAACGGGAGCCTGATGCTTGGCCACTGGCTTCTCGGGGTCGAATGTGACTCTGTTGGTAGACAGTTCACACAGGGCGCTGTAGGTACTGTCGATCTCATTCCACATGAAGTCGTCGTCGTCGAAGGCGACCATTATCTCACCCTGGCGGCCTAGGAAGGCGGTTTCAGACAGGTTGGCCGAGCCCACAATGACCCGCCGCCGGCCGTTGCCGTCAAGAAGGTATATCTTCGAGTGGGCAATCTTATCGTGCATCGCCCGAAGCTCCCCCTTGCCCTGAGCTATTCGCTCCATGATCGCCGACGCCTTTTGGTTGTCCAATCCTCCAATGCCCGCAAACCCTTTCGCAAGACCTTCCAAGATTTGCGCCTGGACGCCGAGTATCGTTCGCATGTCGCCCTTGATGAGCTTCTCAGACCCGAAGATGACCTGAAACTCCTCATATTCGGCAAGCGTTAGCAGCTGATAGATCATCGGGATGCTAACCGAGTACGTCACCGCCCGGAAGCGCGAGTATCCGGTCAGCAGGTCGAGACTGAAAGGCTCTGACCGCTGTTCGAGGGGCCACCTTACCCGAATACTCATGGCATCTCGCGTTAGGGAGTCGGGGTCGTCCAACAGCATCGACGGCGTGGTGGCCATCGGCCGCATGGCGAACTGTGTTCCCTCGGCGGCCTCCCAAAGGTCTTCTTCCTTGATGCGCCAGCTAGGTTTCCCGGGACTCAGACTGAAATCGCGTTCAGCCTTAAGGCGTCCACTCTTGATCCAGTTGGTGATGGTAGCCCTTGCAGCGCCTATAGCGGCGGCGGCTCCAACCGCGTTGTAGAATTTGGGCATGGACAATCTCCTTTGGAACGTCTGCACACATCAATCTTAACAAATGGCAATGAATGTTAGCAAATGATAGTAAATGTCAATCTTAGGGGTGTAGCTTCCACTAACGCTGTGTTACAGTCCTCTCGAACTTGCGACAGTTCTTGACCGAGTCCTCTGTATGGACCGCGGGGTGGCCTCGTGCCCTCCTGGTGGTCTATGCAGAGCGGTGTCGGCAACTGTCGCAAGTTAACCAACATCCCGCCCCAAGATGGCAACCTGGAGGCTCACTGTGAGAAGACCTACTGTAGTGCGACCCAACATGAATGCCAGAATAGCGATAGGAGGATTGATCGTTGTCGCCTTCATAGCGGTGATCGCTATGATGCCCCTCCGCACCGGCATAGTTCAAGCGCAGAGTAGCGCTTGCGTCACGGGCGGTTCTGTTCCCACCGGCAACGCCAACCTTGCTCAAGATTGTGAAACGCTGTTGGGTCTGATGGACACGTTGCGGGGGAGCGCCCCGCTCAACTGGTCGGCACGCCGATCACACGCTGGGACGGTGTTCGGCTAGGCGGGTCGCCCCAGCGCGTGACTATCATCAGGCTCCAAAGGCGGAACCTCAATGGTAGCATTCCTGCCGACATAGGGAAGATCGAGAAGCTGGTAGACCTTTGGCTGTACGTCAACAACCTGACTGGACCGCTCCCTGCGGAACTAGGCGACCTCGCCGACCTCGAAACCCTAATGCTCTCCAACAACGAACTGAGCGGTCAGATACCGGATGCCCTGAACGACCTAACGCTGAAGCGTCTTTGGCTTAAGAACAACAGCTTCACCGGGTGTATGCCCGCCAATCTGCTCGATGTCCCAGACGGTGATGCGTCGCGGCTCAATCTGCCCGTGTGCAGGGACGACGGCGACGGGTCCATACCGATTACCACGCCGACCCCACCGCCTTCGGAGTCGCTGAGCGATATGGTCAAGCGCGTCCGGCCCGCCGTCGTGAAGATATCTGCATCCGGCTGGTTACCCTACGCGATAGGTACGGGGTTCATCTTCTCCACCGTCCCCGATGCGGGGGGCGCGTACATACTCACCAACTTCCATGTTATTGAGGAGGCCGAAGGACTGGCCGTCAAGGTCAACGATACCGAGTGGTACACCCCGACAGTCATGTTCCGCGACGCGCGACGCGATATCGCCGTGCTCTACATCTGTTGCGGTGACTTCGTGCCCGTCGGGTTTGCCGACTCCAACACGCTCTTCGCAGGGGATGATGTCGTAGCTATTGGGCACCCCATGGATGTATTCATGCCAAGGAAGCTGAGACCCGGAAGAACCATAGTGCCGGGGGAAGCATCCGTCACCACAGGTATGATCTCGGCCTTCCGCTACGACTCTCGGATGGACGCGCAACTCGTACAGACCGACGCCGCCATAAACCCCGGTAATAGCGGAGGCCCTCTGTTCTCAACTGCTGGGCAAGTCGTGGCTATGAACACACAACGGCTTCACCTTGCCGGCGAGGTCGACAACGTGGGATTCTCCATTCTCGAAACCACCATTCGGGAGAAGCTGAGAATATGGGCCGAAGGGCCGGATGCCGAGTTCGGCCCGGTGAGCGGCGAGCTTGCTCACGAGGTTGACGAATATATCGAAGTGTGGTCGCCTGACTTCGAGGCCACGGACGATGAGTTTGAAGTGGGAGCCACCTTCGTCAACCCCTACTCTGCCGACGAGAACGACGGCGGATGGAACTACGGGTTTCACTTCGGGCGTACCGACGATCCCGGCGACCAGTATATGTACTTCGTAGTTGATTGGACGAAGCGGTGGTTCTTAAGTGTTCGGAAGGCGGACGGTAGCTTGGAGAGGATTCTCAGCGGCCAAGTCCCGCAACTCCGAACGGAAGCCGGGCAGCGCAACTCTATCGCCATGTTGGTGGACGGCAAGTATGGAGTGCTGTACGTCAACGGTCTGCGGGTATACCTGAATGATGAGCCGGTTGGTCGATACATCGACCTCGGGGGCGAACACGTCCAGTCGCACGGCGGGCGCGTTGCCGTCGTGACCGGATTCTTCGAGGGGTCCGAACGCGCAGGCGCGGTCACCGCCTACGAGGACTTCTACAGCGTCTCATACAGCCACGACTAGCAAGTAGGGAAGGTTTAGAAAGTGAAGGGGGTCTGCGCGGAGCTTTCCGCAGACCCCCTTGTAGCGAGAGGAGCAACTGGCCGTGGAGAAACCGCATAAGCCTAAGTCGAAAAGGATAGGTCGCCCACCGCGCTCTATGCCGGAACGGATCGACGCCTCACCGGAGGAGGTCGCCCGCGTCGTGCTGAATGTCAAACCGCCGAAGAAATGGCGGTACATGGAAGAGAAAAACGACTAGTCAGTGTTGACATTTACATTATACTTAGAGTATGTCAATAGATATACTATCTCCAGAGCAATGGTCAAAGGTGGTTGAGTTCCTTCGGAGCCAGTCGGACTTGTACGTCGGACGGGAAGCCGAATGCAAGCGGTTCATCGGAGCCGTCTTCTGGATCACCCGAACCGGCGCGCAATGGAGGATGCTCCCAGCCGAGTACGGCAGGTGGAACAGCGTCTACAAACGGTTCGCCCGATGGTGTGAACGCGGAGTATGGGAGCGTATGCACCAGTACTTCGTCGATGACCCCGACATGGAACACCTCATCATCGACAGCACGGTCGTCCGGGCTCATCATTCCGCCGCAGGCGCACCCAAAAAAACGGTGGGCAAGCATCACAAGCCCTTGGTCGAAGCCGAGGTGGGTTCACTACAAAGGTCCACGTGAGTGTGGATGGCCTCGGCAATCCCTTGAGGTATAGGTTGACCGGAGGGCAAGAACACGATGTCACTCAGGCTGCCGAGCTCATATCCGGGATCGAGAGTGAGCATGTGATTGCAGACCGTGCATATGACGCTCAACACTTTCGCGAGTCGGTCATCGGCAGCGGAGCTATCCCGGTGATTCCCCCTCGCTCGAACCGGAGAGAGCCGCACTCATACGACGAGTACCTATACCGAGAGCGTCATCTCGTCGAGTGTTTCATCGGCAAGATCAAGCACTACCGTCGCATCTTCTCCCGGTTCGACAAGCTGGCGAACAGATACCTCGGTTTCCTCCATTTTGTAGGTGCTCTCATATGGCTAAGATAAAATGTCAACACTACCTAGTCGAACTGTCTGATCGAGGTGGGCGGAAGAGAAATCTTGACCTCCAAGAGGCCGTTATTTCCAGCGATGCCTGAGGCAGCTGTTCTTTATTGCGAACGGTCTGAACGGACAGGATGCTCGAGCGCGACATTGAGGCAGTATGAATAGGCGATACGATCACATTGTCGTCGGGGCGGGATCGGCTGGCGCGGTCTTGGCGGCCCGTCTATCGGAAGACCGTCACTGGTCGGTCCTGCTTCTTGAGGCAGGAGAAGACTATCCCACGCCGGAGCGGATGCCCGATTCGGTGAAGTACGCCTACGGGACAGGGGAAGAAGTTTGGGATAGCGGACACACATGGAATTTTCGCGCCAGAGCCACGGACCAGGCCCGGATAGATATCCCTCGCGGGAAGGTCACCGGCGGCTCCAGCGCTATCAACGACGCTCAGTTTCTCCGAGGAATGCCGGAGGACTTCGACCGTTGGGCGGAGTGGGGGAACTCCGAATGGCGGTTCGAAAAGATATTCCCCTACCTGCGAAAGTTGGAAGCCGACCAGGATTTCTCAGATGAATTCCATGGTTCGGATGGCCCCATCAGCTGTCGCAGGTATCAGCCCGATGAATGGGGGCCCCAACAACGCGCCTTCTATCGGGCATGCCGAGACGCCGAGTTCCCCGACTGCGCGGACCATAATCGACCTGACTCCACGGGCGTAGGGCCCCTGGCATTCAACATCGCCGGCCGCGTGCGTGTGAGCGCGGCAATTGGCTACCTCGACCCGGCACGGAATCGAAAGGGCTTGACCATCAGACCCCACTGCCTTGTCACCGGGATCATATTCGAGGGTCATCGGTCAGTAGGCCTGCGCGTAGTCAGCGGTCATGAGGAGTTTTCCGTCTATGGCGAGGAGATAATCCTCTGTGCCGGCGCCATAGGCACGCCACACATCCTCGCTTTGTCGGGTATTGGGCCCGCAGACCAGATGCGGCGACTGAACATACCCGTTGTACAGGACCTCCCAGGAGTCGGGCGCAATCTTCGTGATCACCCGGACGTGCCAATGGCTTGGCGTACGCGCGAAGGGTTTCCATTAGACATCGACCAGGTCACGACTGGCACCGTCACCCTGCGGTTTACGGCCTCGGGTTCGCCTTTCAAGAACGACATGGTCATCTACATGGGCAACTACTCGGCGGCGAAGCCAATGAGGGGGTTGGACCATAGGAACCCGGTCGGCGTAGGCGTAAGCCTTTGCCTTTACCTGGCCTTGAGCCAGGGCGAGCTGCGCATCCAATCCGGCGACCCCAGGCAACCTCCCTATCTCGACTTCAACCTTCTGGACGACCCTTTCGATAGGTCGAGGCTCCGTGAAGGTATCAGGATGTGCGCTGACCTGTTCAAGCATGAGGCCTTCGATCAGATAGTAGAGGAGCGGCTCGCGCCATCGGACGATGTCCTGTACAACGATGATGCCCTGGATTCCTGGATGAAGCGGGAGGTGATCACCGCACACCACGTATCGAGCACCTGCAAAATGGGTCCTTCAAATGACCCGTTGGCCGTGGTGGACCAGTACGGGAGGGTCTACGGCGTCGACGGACTGCGCGTCGTCGATGCCTCGATCATGCCTGACACGGTCCGGGCTAATCTCAATCTTTCGGTAATTGCCATGGCGGAGCGCGCAGCCGACTTCATCAAAGGAAGTTAACCTGGCGTAGGGGCGCCCGGCGTGTTCACAGTTTGCCGATGCCCTGGGGGCGTCCGGGAGAGAAAGTCCAGAGGTCGAGCGGCTTCACAATTCTGTCTTGGGACGCTCCTTGGTCGGGTCGACGAATGGCACGCGCACCACCTCGGCATCCACAATGCCGTCCTTCGGCAGCTGGACCTTCACGTTGGTCCCCCTCCTCCAGTGAGACCGAGGCATGACGGCCAGCGCTATGTTCGACTCCTGGGTCGGTGACCAGAAGGCGCTGGTCACGTAGCCGACGTCGTCGCCGGAGTCGCTGTCCTTGACCAGATAGAAATCTTCGTTGTACCAGACGATTGGCTCGCCGCCCACCTTCAGGCCGACCAGGCGCTGTTGAACTCCCTCCTCCTTGATCCTGGCCAGGGCCTCTTTCCCTATGAAGTCCCTCTTGGTCAGGTCCACTTGCCAGCCAAGCCGGACTTCAAAGGGGTTGTTCTCAATGTCCATGTCCTGGCCGCAGGACAGAATTCCGGCCTCCAGCCGACGGATGTGGCTGGGGGCGATAACACGCAGATTGAACTCCTCCCCCTGTTCCAGTATGTACGGCCAGACGTAGTCCGCCTTGAGCATGGCGTCGTGCAGGTAAATCTCGAACCCGACCTCGGCAGAGAAACCCGTACGCGAAATCGTTACGGCGTGGCCGTTCAGGGTGTCGTGAATCAGGTGGTAGTACGGAATTTCCCTTATGTGGGGGCCGAACATCTTTTCCATCAGCAATACCGACTTGGGACCCTGGATCTGGACCGGAGACACGTCGATCTCGTGGATGTCGACATTGAACTTGCGGGAGGAGTTGACTCCTTGGGCCCATAGGAGGAGATCGGAGTCGGAGATACTGAACCAGAACTCGTCGTCGGCCACTCGAAGCAGTACCGGATCGTTGATGACGCCGCCATACTGGTTGCAGAGAATCACGTATCGGGCCTGCATTGTGGGCACCACGGCGTGCACGTCGCGAGTGATCAGCATGTTCACGAAATCCGCAGCGTCAGGTCCTTTGATCCGGATCTGACGCTCGACCGCCACGTCCCACATGCTGACATGTTCGGTCAGGTACTTGTACTCCGCCATCAGCCCTCCATCCTCGGGCTTGATGTACGCCCTTGGGTGGTACATGTGGTTGTATGTTGTATACGCCCAGCAACCGGCTGCCTTTGACAAGTGCCACCAAGGGGACTTCCTGACGCGGGTGGAGATAAGCATCTGGGCGTCGCTGTTGCCACTTTGCCGGAGGTTGATCGGCAGTCGACGCCGCCGGAGGTTTTCGATTACAAGAGTCTGAGTCACCTACGAACCTCCATCTCCAACTATTGCACGGAGTTTACGCCTATCCCTCGGTGAGACAATGCTAATCCGGGTCGAAACCCTGTTCTCTCGTGAACGGCAGTCCGATCATCGTAGAGCGCCGGCGTGCAGCGGCGCCCCGGAACCCTCCTCAATTTGAATTCAATATTCTGACGTTCACCAGAGCAGCCAGGACAGGCCGAGACTTGCAAAGTGATCTCGTTCAGATAGATGCCGTAAACCTACAAGGACAGTGTATGAACGCAGAATGAAACGATACTCTAGCTCCCGCATTCGAGTGTGTGGAGCCATCGTGCCGAAGGTCAAACTATTGTCGGGGCCGGGCTCTGAGCTGTCGGATCGTCCCATGCTTCAGAAGGCCGTTGCTGAACTTTGAGGTTGTAGGTTCGAGAGCGGTGAGCACAATCCAATATCCGTGGCAATCGGCACCTCTCTGGCAACGAAGTGAGGGGAGATGTGTAGAATAGGCGTTGGCCCTCTGTGCGACATCGACCTAGGGATACTCTGAACTAGTCTGGTGTGTTGTGGCATAGTACGATGCCAGTCGAAAGGCAGAGATGTTTGGGGTGAAGACATCATGGACCAGCCAACTCTTGTGGACTTGGAGTACGACAGCAAGAAGCGTAAGACTCGTAGGGAGATATTGCTCGATCGCGTGGATGGCCTGATCCCGTGGGAACGGCTCGAAAGCTGGATTACGGAGGGATTTTCGAGAATGCCAACACTACGGGGTATGATCCCAGACCTTACGATTCTCTTGCATGATAGGACGATGGGTCGCCCTATTTAGCTCACGACTGACTCGGCATCCGGCGCGGTCGCCACTGCTTGGGTGGGCTC
Organism: Dehalococcoidia bacterium; assembly: GCA_965247555.1. Lineage (GTDB taxonomy): Bacteria > Chloroflexota > Dehalococcoidia > Lucifugimonadales > VXLM01 > VXLM01. The sequence continues at coordinate 3,114,043 of CBDFHR010000009.1, forward strand.
CAGAGGCAGCTTTACCGTCATCTCGGTGAAGTCACCGGGCTCGGAATTGACTTCGATTGTGCCACCGTGCTGACGAACAATGTCGCTAGAGATGGCAAGGCCGAGTCCCGTTCCCCGGTCGGTGGGCTTGGTCGTGAAGAAAGGGTTGAATATCCTGTCGGCGACATCGGGAGGTATCCCGTAGCCGTTGTCCCGGATGCGGATTTCGATATTCTCCTCGCCCCGGCTGGTAAACAGCGACAGCGTTGGCATGTAGGAAGTATCGCCTGCCTCGTGGAGCGCTCGTCGCTTCTCGTCCGTTGCGTCGCAGGCGTTCCCGACGATGTTCAAGAATACTCTTCCGATGTCCTGCGGTTTGACCACGATCTGGCCAACGTCGGGGCCCAGTTCCTGTTCGATGTTGAGCTGGAAGTTCGGATCGGTCGCCCGTGCGCTGTGGTAGGCTAGACGGGCGTGTTCATCGAGCAGCGAGTTTATATCGGTAGGCCGCTCCTCACCCGTCTCCCGACCCATCATCAGCATGTCCTGAACGATTCGGTTTGCGCGGTCGCCGTGCGATAGGATCCGTGCGAGGTTGCCGTTGAGATCGTCGGAGATCTCTTGGATGAGACCCCGATCGTCCTCGCTTATCTTATCCGCATTCTCTTCCAAAACTTCCCGGAGCTCATCGAGCAGTTCTCCGGATGACTCGGAAAAGTTCTTGACGAAATTGAGCGGGTTCTTGATCTCGTGGGCGACACCGGCGGTGAGCTCACCCAGGGCGGCCAGCTTCTCCCGCATGACGATCTGCTCCTGTGCCTTCTGGAGGTCGGCAAGCACGCTCTCCAACTGGTCGTTCTTGCCCTGCAGCTCTTCCGCAAGCTGTTCCACCAAGTTCAGGCGCTGGACTTCGAGGGCGTGGCGGCGGAACACCTCAAGCGCGGCGGCCATGTCCGCAACCTCGTCGCGCCCGCCAAGCTCTACCTGCGCCTCGAGGTCGCCTCTGGCCATTCGTAGCATCCAATTCGACAGCAGCTGTATGCGACGGACGAGCACTCGCCCGACAAACAGCCATGAAATGAGTATGGCTCCCGCCACACCTATTCCGCTAATGGCCAGCAGGAGCGTCCGACCCGCAAAAATCGCCTGCGTGGAGGCCTGAGTGGCTTCATCCGCGCTGGCTCGTGCGGTGTCCACAAGCGAAGTGACATCGCCGACCAGTTCAATGGCGATACCACTATTTAGCACGAGAAGGTCTTGCTGGTTCTGAATAAGCTCAAGCCTCTCTCTCAGCAGATCGAAGCCGTTGTCATCTCCGGTGCCCAATTCCAACAGCCGGCTGGTCAGTGGACTGATGTCGTCGCGCAGCGGCGACTCTTCAAGGGCGGCAATGTTCCGCTCGATGCTGCCTTTGGCCGACTCAAAACGCTCTCGCAGGGGTTCCAGGAGCGGGGCGGATGGGATGGAGAACGCGCTCTCCAGCAGCTGGTTTGCTGTATTGGCGTCCGTACGAAGCCCCTCCAAGTTGCGATAGCGGGCAAGCTCGTCCTCTGTGAAGTGCTCCCCACGAGATACCGGCGGCGCGTCCAGGCTTTCGTATCCCGTCATCGTGTAGAAAAGCTGATCGTCGACCGCCGGGACCATGATGTCGTTCATCTTCTCCCGAAGCGTCGCGAGCTCAGTCCGTAGGGCGTCCCTGCGAACGTTTAGCTCATAGAGCCTTGTCATGTCCTCCCTAATGCCATTGATGTTGACGATCAGCATGTCCACGCTGTCGCGGATTCGCTCGGAGCGACCGACTTCGAGGTCCTCCTGTTTGCCGTCTTGCCGCCCGAAAACACTTGGCAAATCAGGTAGATCGATGGTTCGGGCGCTGTCGTCCGACGAAGAGCCGCCCAACAGTACAGCTAGGTTCGCCTCGAGATTTTCGCGGGCTTCGTCCACACTTTTGGAGACGAGAGCCAGATCTCCCGGGTTCGTTGCGGCCATCAGGCGTGGAGCGGCGTCCACCAACGTACCGCTATGCTGTGCGACACCGAAGGCGGCCACCACCTCCGGGATGCTGCTTTCATTGACCTGGCTCTGTGCCTTGCCCACGCTGTTGAAGGAAAACCAGCCGACTAGGCTCGCGCCCACCGTAAGCACCACGGCTCCCCCAATCCCCACGTAGAGTTGGGTCGCTATGCGGAAACGGCTCTCGAATAGGCGTCGCAGTCTTTCTTTCACGACTCTAGTCCCGAAGTGTTTTCACGGGCCGGTAAGTCCCGTCACGCCCTATCGTGGTGAGAAATACGCTGTCTGAACCCTGGTTATCGTCGAAACCGTAGCGGAGCTCAAACCCGTCGATGTCTATAACGTCCGCGCTTCGCAGGCTCTCTAGGAAACATTCCCGGTCCACATCACGACCGCAACCCTCGAGGCCGGCGATAGCCAGCCTACCCGCCAGATAGCCCTCCAGGGAAACGAAGCCCGGAGTAGCATCGGGATCGAAATTTGATAGAGCGTCCAGATAAGAAGAGACGATCGGCAGTGAGCCATCAGTCGGGAAGGGCACCACTTGAGTCACGTAGACACCTTCTCCAACGGGACCAAGCTCTCTTGCCAAAGCATTGCTGCCCACGAAGGACACGGTCATGAAGATGGGATCAAGCCCCGTGTGTCGCGCCCAAGCGATGAGCGCAGCCACCGGCTCGTAAGCCCCGATCATGATCACCGCCTCCGGGGCGCCCCGATTAAGATCCAGCAGGGCCGTCTTCACGGCTGTGGTGTTGCGAGGATACAGGCCGATGGATACCGGCTCCATCCCTCTGCGTCCGAGCGCTATTTGGACTCCATTTCGTCCGGCGCGACCGTAGGAATCGTCCTGGTACATCACGGCGATGCGGTCTATGCCAAGATCGGTCGTCAGCCGGGCAACCATCTCCTCCGTCTCCTGGTAGTAGGACGCGCGCATGTTAATGATGTTGTCCCACTTCTCGTCATCTCGCAGGAATTCGGCGCCGGTAAACGGGGCGATGAAGGGGACTTCAGCGTCCGCCGCAACTGGCGTGGCCGAGCGAGAAGTCGGAGTGCCGACCTCTCCTATCAGCGCGAATACCTTGTCCTGATCGATGAGACGTATGGTGTTAGTGACTGCGGCCTCCGGTTCGTAGGCGTCATCGAGCGAAGATAACTCCAAACGCCTGCCGTGGACCCCTCCGAGCTGGTTGACCTCGTGGAAGGCGGCCTGGATACCCAGACGCATGTTCCTGCCGAGCTCTTGGGCCGGGCCGGTAAACGCCGCGGACTGCCCGAACAGGACGCGATCGGCGGCGACGCCGGGTTGCTGCCCAATGGGCGCTTCATCAGGGTCAGGAGTTGGGACCAGCTCGACTTCGGCGGTGGGAGTCACTTTGTCCGTACCGTCGAAGATGGAGCAGCCAAACGATCCCACACCTATGGCTAGGGTCACGGCTCCCGCGACCCTCAGCTTCGCAGACCTAGCCCAAAGCCAGCCGAACATCGGACTCATTCCACTCTGCGTAAGGTTAGCGCCAGGCAGTTCTTGCCGTCCTCGTGGCGATACGTCATCTCATCCATCAACTCGCGCACGAAGTGGATGCCGAGCCCGCCAATGGGACGGTCTTCAATGGGTGAGGTCAAATCGGGCTCAGGCGCATCGTTCAATGGGTCGAACGGTCGCCCGTCATCTTCAATGCTGATCTTGAGTGCTTCCGGCTCGGAATTCACGATAATCTCAATATCGGGAACTTTGTCGACCCGCCCATAGTGCGCAACGTTGAGTCCCAGTTCCTCTATTACGAGCTTCACCTTGAAGGTCACCGCGGGCGGCCAATCCTCCCGTTCTCCAAAATCTTCCACGGCTTCGAGGATAGCCTCGACCTCATCCTCGGTAGCTTGTCTGTTTACAACCAGCTTCTCGCTCACGAGCCATCCTCGTTGCGACGGAGTACCAGACAGGTGATGTCGTCGGACTGTGGCGTGTCTCCCACAAAGTCCCTAACGGCCTCGAAAATAGCTTCCGCGACCTGCTGGGAATGCTCCGGGGGAGTTGCCGCAAAGACCTCGTGCATCCGCTTTACCCCGAACTGTTCGCCATCGGCATTCATCGCCTCGGTGATACCGTCCGTGTAGAGCAAAATGGTGTCGCCGGGCTCGATCTCCACGGTGTTGCTCAAAAACTCAATGCCTGACGCTATGCCAAGCGCGATACCGCCTGTGAGCGGGAGAAGTTCCGAACTTCCGTCGGACCGGACCAGCATCGGAGCGTCGTGCCCGCCGTTTGAGTAGGTGAGTCTGCCAGTCTCCGGATTATAGATCGAGTAAAGCACCGTGACGAACATCATGGTCTCGTTTTCTTCGTACAGCAACTCATTGACTTCGCGCAGCGCCTCACCGGGGTCGGCCGTGCCGATCGCTGCACCTTTCAGCAATGTGCGGCTGGACATCATGAACAGGGCGGCGGGAACGCCCTTGTCGGACACGTCCGCTATGGCCAAACCGACTCGGCCACGGTCTAAGCGAATGACGTCGTAGAAGTCACCCCCAACGTTCCGCGCAGGCTCCATGTGGGCAAAGACCTGGTACTGGGCGCTTCGAGGGAACACCTTCGGCAGTATCGACTGCTGCGTGCTGCTCGCGACATCGAGCTCGTTTTGCAGGGCGACCAGCTTGTCGCGCGACGCGAGCGCTTCCCGCCACTCTTCGAGGTGTCGAAGCGTCCGGTCTATGGTGACCTGCAGGTCCTCGAAATCAAGCGGCTTGGTGACGAAATCGAAGGCTCCCCGGTTCATCGCCATGCGGATGTTCTTCATATCACCGTACGCCGATATGATGATGGAGCGGATTTCCGGATCGACCTTCGGTATCTGTTCCAGAAGCGTGAGGCCGTCCATCTGCGGCATGTTGATGTCCGAGACGACCATATCGATGTCTTGTTGTATGTTCAGCATCTCGAGAGCTTCGACGCCGTTGCGAGCGAACTCGAAGCTGTACGAGCCGGATCGGATCTTCCGTCTCATGCGCTGCAGTATCAGTGGCTCAAGGTCCGGCTCGTCGTCGACCACGAGAATCCGGTATGGTCGTTTATTCACGTCTGTCCCTCGTGCTTCACGTGAAGATTCGCAAACACTGCTCTACTGCTGCGGGCCCGCCGCAGCGGCGCCTTGTCTTTGCGATGCAACCATGGCATCCCGCGCCAAGAGCGCTACCCTCCACTCTTTGAGTTGGATCACCGTCCGCTCGATTGTCTCCTCGAAGTCGTCAAAAGCGACCGGCTTGGTGATGAAATCCACCGCGCCCCTCCTCATCGCGGTGCGGATATTCTTCATGTCGCCGTACGCAGATACGATGATGGCCCGAATGTTGGGATCTACTTTCCGTATCTGTTCGAAGTGTAAGGCCGTCCATTTCCGGCATATTGATGTCTGAGATGACTATGTCGATATGCGGATGTTCGTTCAGTACTTCAGGGGCCTGTACGCCGTTCTGCGCAAACAGGAAACTATACTGACCCGACCTGATTTTACGCCGCATACGTCGAAGTATCAGCGGCTCAAGATCCGGTTCGTCGTCGACAATGAGAATCTGGTGCGGTTCTTCCATTGCTCCTGTCCCCTTGCTTCACGTCAAGGTCTGCCATTCACCGCATTGACGCGGTGTCCCCGACGAATACGAAAGGTAAAGGCTGCGTTCAGCCGTTGAGAGCGGTGATCGCTTCGTCCTTTGAGGAGTGGACCGGGATGATCTGGTTAAACCCGCTAATCTTGAAGACCTCACGGACGGAGTCCGTCAGGGAACAGACCGCTAGCGCAGCGTCCTGTCTTCGGAGCGACCTGGCGGTCATGAGGATGGCCCGGAGACCCGCGCTGCTGATGTAAGTGAGGTCCGCTAGGTCGAGTATTAAGGCACGGTCGGTCTCTTCGATTGCGGCTTCCAGCGCACTTTGGAATTCGCGGGCGTTGGTGCCGTCAATGCGTTCACCGGCCCCCACGACTACGGTGGCGCCATCACGTACAACGTTTAGTTCCATACGAACGGTCTCCTTGGTTAGTCGGCACTCATCAAAAACGGCCTGAGGCATGGCTCGGTTAGGTGAATGGGCCCGCGTGCAAATCTCAACCGCGCCCATTCTAACACGAAACATAGGTCAAACAACCGTCCGTTTTTCCAATAATTCGAAAGACTCTGCGCGTGTTATTCACTTTCCGTCTGGAGCCTGAGAAGAAGGTCGTGATCGACGCCCAACTCGGGCCCCGCCGACTACCGTCCGCGACTACGGACTATCGCCCGCCCCTCCGTCCGCTTCTTCCTAGCGGGCACGCGATAGTTCCGAGTCGTTTCGGGCTAGTCTACCAGCGGGAACCCCCGCCGTATCCACCGCCGCCACCACCGCCACCGTCGCCGCCACCGTCGCCGCGACCGCCGCCGCGACCACCCTCGCGTGGCCTGGACTCGTTGACCGTCAACATACGGCCACTGAGCTCGGTCCCGTTCAGGGCGGCGATGGCTGCCTCGGCCTCGTCCTGGTTCGGCATCTCGACGAAGCCGAAGCCGCGAGAACGGCCCGAGTACCGGTCAGTTATGACCCTGGCTGACTGCACCTCGCCGTGATTGGCGAAGGCGGTCTCCAAGGTCTCATCCGTTTCATCGAAGGAAAGGTTGCCTACATAGATGTTCATGCGACACTCCTGTGTACTGAAATCTCCTCATCGTAGCAAGCGTCACATTCGGTCCTGAGGCTATGTAGCTTGGGAATAACGCGGAAGCGGAACGAGGTTGCGTCTGATTACGGAGTCGCAGGACATTATACCACAAGAACGCAACCCCTCATGCTAGCCCTGCCGCTACAGCCAGGGCGATCACTTTTGGATAAGTATAAGAACATATCCGGTAATCTGTGGTCATTCTAATTGCTAGGTGTGACTTCATGAACAACTCACCCGTAGGCTTGCTGACCGATCAGTTCGCCAGTCTAAAAGGACCTATGAACCGGCCGGGCCAAACGTCACAAGCCTATAGATGTCATCGTCATAGCCATTTGTGGAGCCGACTCATGGGTGGATGTGGAGATGTTCGGCAAGGCCAAGAAGGACTGGTTCAGCCGACTGCTCGAACTGCCCAACGGCATCCCTTCGCACGATACCTTCGGTCGGTCTTCGCGAGGTTGGACCCCGTTCAGTTCGAGGAGAGTTTTGCGGAATGGGTCGAGGCGGTCAACGAGGTAACCGGAGGTCAGGTCGTGGCCATAGACGGCAAGATGATCCGTCGTTCACACGAGAGGCGTGCCGTTGTGGTGGCGATTCACATGGTGAGGCAGGGCAATGGGGTCCAGAACTTGTCGGTGCTGCATCGTATGGCGGTGAACATGCTCAAGCGGGAGAACACCTTGGAAATCTTGGCGCCTCGACCCGCCGAGACCGGTGGACGACGCACTTGGGCCTCTACCAGCGTGGCGTCCATTAGTATCCCTGTCTTCTGAGATAGTCCGCGCCGTCCAACTGGACCTCCAACTCCATGAACTGCTCCTCGCTCAACCCACGCTTGTTCAACTCCGCTCGAAAGCGGCTGATCGTCAAGTAGTCGGGAGTGTCATCCTGAAGCCCCAGCACCACGAAGCGACGGAAGGAAATGCTGTCTCCCAGCGCTTCCTCCATCTGAGGATATGAGAGGTTGTACTACTGAATCCAGCAGCACCTTGACCTTCATTCTCGGAACGTAGCTGGGCCACCCTTCGCCTGCCGAGTAAAACTTATTCACCAAAAAGGCGAAGCGTTCCCAGTCGATCTCCTCTCCGATTCTCTCTAGGCGTTCGTTTCTGCCAAGTGTTTGCGGCAACAGCGATTCGGCAGTGACTGATGACCCATCTGACGGTACATGAGTACCCTCCTAGCTCCCTGAGCTGGATATTCAAGGGTTCCTCCCGCTCGCCAGAGTATGCAAAGGTCACATCCCGTGGGAGAGACGGAAGGTGTCAACAACGCCTAATCGGGTGTGGTCTCGAAGCGGCCGATGAGGCCAAATTCCTCTCTCTCGACGGGGGGAACCCTGGCAAAGGAGACCGCTTCCGGCAGCACGATGCCACCGGAGAAGACCAGCTTCATTGCGTCCTCCACGGTAAGGTCGGTCTCTATGATGTCGTCTTCGGGGACGAGGGCCATGTTGCCGGACGTGGGATTGGGAACGGTTGGAATATAGACGACGACGATGGACTCGTCCGTATTGCGTGAGAAGGCACGCCCCGTCACGAACCCCATCGCGACCATGCCCTCACGCGGCCACTCCAGGAAGACGACGCGGGTGAACTGGTACTGCGAGGTGAGGGACGCCATCGCCTGCTTGGTGACTCCGAGGACCGTCTTGACCACTGGGATGTGATTGAGCACGATGTCCTTCCATTCCATCGCTTTCCGGCCGATCCATGTGGGGATAATCAGTCCAACGAGGTAGAACAGGATGATAGCTACGATCATCCCCACTCCCCAAAAATCCCAAGGCTTGTCCTTCACGAACGGCAGCCCGCGAACTGCGCTGTCGGCGTATCCAATGATGACAACCAACACAACCACAGTGACGATAATGGGCACCAACTCGACGAGTCCCGTCAGCGTTTTGCCCTGGATGTGGCCCTCGACTCTTTCCCATATGCCCGGATCAGACTCCTCCTGACCTTCTGTAGCACCTTGTGCACTCTTTGAATCGTCCAATGCTCATATTCCTTCCATACGCCAGATTTTGGGATCCACCGGAGCGCCTCGTGGAAGACCATCTAGGTCGCAGAGCGCACGCAACGACGGTTGACTTCCTACCACCGCACTGCTTGCGGGCAGTATAGCAAGTCGCCCTTGAAGCCTTTTGCCTTTTTTAGGGTCAGATTCTACTCTCAATTATGCGGAGCACTGGTAAAGAAAGGGCGCTAAGCCCAAGCCGCCATTTCGGCGTGGAGCTCCGGCGACAGTTCCATGTCCATCGCCTCGATGGCGTTGTCGACGTGGGCGGTCCTGCGAGCGCCGACAAGAACCGACGTGAGGCTCTTGTTGGCCATGACCCACGCCATCGCCAGTTTCACCATCGGCAGGCCCATTTCATCCGACTTGTCGCGCAGCTTTTCAACGAGCTTGAAGTTACGGTCCTCGAAGTAGATGTCGGCATGACCGGGCACGACGTCGAACCGCGTGCCTTTCGGAAACATCGATCTGTCGGGCGTGTATTTGCCTGCGAGGAAGCCCGCGGCGAGCGGACTGTACGGGGTGATGCCGACCCCTTCCTTTACGCAGAGGGGGAAGAACTCGGCCTCGGCCTCGACGCGGTCGAGGTGGGAAGGGTTATTGGAGCGCGCGAGGCTGTAGGGGGGCTGGGTGATCTGGAAGCGCGCCCAGCCGTTCTTGTCGCTCATGTCGAGGGCATCTTGAAGCTGTCCGGCGCGGAAGTTGCTGCACCCGATAACGTCGATCTGCCCGGCCTCGACGCCCTCGTTCATCGCGCCCAAGTACTCCTCCATCGGCGCATCCTGGAAGGCGGAGTGGGCCTTATACATCTCGACATTGTCCACTTGGAGCCTTTCGAGGCTCAGGGCAAGGGCGCGCCTGACGTTCTCGGCTGTGCCGCTGGAGCTGACCTTGGTACATATCTTCACCTCGTCGCGCACGCCTCGTGATCTCATCCAGTCACCGATGACCTGTTCCGACGGGACCTCCCCGGAGGAGTAGCCCTCGGCGGTGTCGAAGAAGTCGATGCCATTCTCCAAGGCATAGTCCATGATCTCGAATGCCGTGTCGGGGTCGATCTCTCGACCGAACGTTACGCATCCGAGTCCGATGGCGCTGACGGTCATTCCTGAGTTTCCCAAGGGTCGCTGTTCGATCATTACGTGTCTCCTTATTTCGTTGGCAGGGGTATTTTACCACGCTCGACACCAACCGAGTGAAGCGGATTTTGGCGATCGGAGCGACCACGAGTCGACCACTTGAGCGGGCCGATGGAACGTACTATTTGAACGTGTCGAGGCCTCACTGTATCCTTGACACTGCTATAGTGATGTGATAATTTTCAGCGAGCCGAAATCAGGGGCTTGTCGGCGCTTGCGAAGCGGCTTTCGGAGAAAGGTGGAGATGGACCCAGCGACGCTTTCCAATGCCGAATGGACCGGCATTGCCAATATGTTGACAAATCTCTGGGTCTTGCTTCTTCTTATCATCTTCATCGGTTCCGTGTACCTTGTCACTCACGTCGGCATTCCCTCGCTCGTGGCATCCCACCACCTGCCGCGGTCCGCGCAGCGACTGCGCCTTCCCCTGTACGTAATCCTGTTCATCGGTGTGGCGCTCTATGCGTACTTCATTGGAGTTGCCATCAGCGAGTCGAGCGTGCTCGGCGATATCTACGACACGTATTGGATCAAGGGCGGCTCGATCGACCTTCTCGGTCACGGCGGCAACCCTCCGCCCGTGCACAAGTAAGGTAAACGCACTTGCTGCCAGGGGACTTTCAAGCACCAAGAAGGCCGACGGGGCGTCGGCTCATCCTGTTCGGCGCGCTCGGCCTCGGCGGTGTCGTCGGTCTCGTCGTAGTTGTCGCTATCGCGACGTTCGTCATCTCGGCATGGCTCGGACTGCCACTTGATGCTTTTGGCGTAAACGACGGTCCCGACCAGCCAATAGCATTCCCCCACCCGACGCACGTGGAGGACCTCGGCCTCGACTGTACCTTCTGCCACCGGAACGTGACCGAGGGCGCCGCGGCAACAATCCCGGCGGTCGGACTCTGCATGAGTTGTCACCTGACCGTGGGTGACGACAAGCCGGAGGTCGAGAAGTTGCGGAACTTCCACACGAGCGGGATCCCGGTTAACTGGGTGCGGGTGCATCGCGTACCCGATCACGTAAACTTCGTGCACGAGCCGCACATCCGGCACTTCTCGGAGCAGTACGGAGGGCCGTCGGGCACGTGCCAGGTGTGTCACGGGGATGTGGGGAGCATGGTAAAGGTCCGGCAGGTGCGTTCACTCAAAATGGGCGACTGCGTGAACTGTCACCGCGACAACGAAGCGCCGACCGACTGCACTACGTGCCATTACTAAAGGAGATATCCCTCCGCTGAACGAGAGGGAAGAGAAACAGAGGGAATGTCCCTAACTCGAAGACAATTCTTGACGCTGATGGGCGGTTCGGCCACCGCGGTGGTCGCGGCCGCCTGCGGCGTTCCTGAGAAAGAGTTGCTAGTCCAGTCGTCGATCGAGATGCCTGAGGACATGGTCACGGGCCTCGATAACTGGTATGCGACTATAGACCGGCAGAACCGCGCGCCTCTCGGCATCGTCGTGAGGGTCATGGAGGGCCGCGCGAAGAAGGTCGAGGGCAACGTCGACTATCCAGTCAACCGCGGCAAGCACAACGCCGTCGCCGAGGCGGGACTGCAGGGGCTGTATCACCCCGACCGCATCGGGTCGCCTCTAATACGGACGGGCCAGCGCGGCGAGGGCAAGTGGGAGCAGCTTAGCTGGACGGACGCCGTATCCCGCGTTGCAGAGCGACTCGGAGCCGCCAGCGGCGAGGAAACCGTCCTCATTACCGACCCTGTCGGCGCGCACATGGGCCTGGTCGTCAATCGGTTCGCAGAGGCGCTCGGCGCGAAGCATATGAGCTATGAGCCCCTCGAACGCACCGTGCTGAAGGCCTCGATGAAGCAGGTCTTCGACCAGGACGCGATGCCCGACTTCGATATCGAGAATGCGGCATACATCCTGTCCTTCGGGGCGGACTTCCTGAACACGTGGGAGTCTCCCGTCCGATACGCTCGCGGATACGGCCACTTCCGGCAAGGCGAGAACCGGAAGCGCGGGAAGCTCGTCCACTTCGATTCCCGCTTCTCTATGACCGGGGCGAACGCCGACGAGTGGGTATACGTCAAGCCCGGATATGAGGGTGAAGTGGCGCTGGCCATCGCGAACGTCATGATCTCCGCCGGCCTGCCGGACTCGCTGGCGCTCTACAGGATCACGGGACAAGGTTCCAATCGCTTGGAGCGGTTCACTCCCGAGTCGGTCGGAAGCCGAGCGGGAGTCTCGCCGGAGAAGATTATCAGGATAGCTCGCGATTTCTTAGACCACCCGCCTGGGCTGGCGATCGGCGGCGGCTCAGCAGGCGCGCATTCCAACGGCCTGTTCAACCTGAACGCCATTTACGCCTTGAACTATCTGGCGGGAAGCGTGGACCAACAGGGCGGCGTTGTCTTCAATCCGCCCCCGCCCATCAGCGACCTTCCAACCGCGCCCGACGCGACCCCATTTTCCGATTTCTGGGACCTAGCGGGCCGGATGTCGGGGGGTCAGGTCAAAGCCCTGCTGGTGCGGAACGCCGACCCCTTCTACGGTCTTCCGGAGAACACGGCGATCAGGCAGGCCAGCTTCAATGTGCCGCTCATCGTCAGCTTCTCGAACAGTTTCGACGACACGACGATGTTGGCCGATATCATCCTGCCGGAGAACCACTATCTCGAGGACTGGGGTACCGACATCCCCAATCCCGGCCCCGGCTACCAGACGATTGGCTTCCAGCAGCCGGTCGTCCGTTCCTTCTTCGAGTCGAGAGGGCCTCATCTAGGGACGAAGAACTTCGGCGACGTGCTGATGACGCTGGCCCAGGTGCTGGAAAAGGACCTTGGCCTCGACGCCGACAACTTCAAGGGCCTGATCGAGAACGACGCCCGCAGGCTGCTTGAAATGGACCGGGGTTCCGTTCGCGCGGCGAACGACAAGCTCTTTTGGAACACCGTCCTCCAACGGGGTGGCTGGTGGGACACGGGCGCAAGGGGCGATCTTCACGACCCGCGGTCGGCCCAGTATTCATTCCCCACTAATCCCCAAACGCCGTCGACAGGCGGGAGCGGAGACTTCCACCTGATCCCGTTCGAGACGACGGGGTTGACGGATGGAAGAGGCGCCGACCTTCCGTGGCTGCAGGCCACGCCCGACCCGATCACGACGGCCACGTGGCGAACGTGGGTCGAGATTAACATGAAGAAGGCCGAGGAGATGGGAATCAACGAGGGCGACGTGGTCAAGGTGACCTCGGATCAGGGCTCGATCGAGGCGCTCGCGTACCCGCATCCGGGCATCTCGCCCGACGTGGTGGCGATACCCGTCGGTCAGGGCCACAAGGGCGGCGGACGCTACGCAAAGGACCGAGGCGCGAACGTGCTGTCGATCCTCTCGCCGGTTACGGAGAGCGAGACGGGGGCGCTGGCGTGGGCGGCGACTCGCGTGAACGTGCGGCGCACGGGCGAGTGGATCCGCCTTCCGAAGTTCGAGAACACCGCGCCCGACCTCGCCGAAGACGGGCATCGTAAGATCATCCCGCTGACAACGGGGTAGGGGGAAACGGAGTCGTAGCAACATGGTAAGCGCGAACCCAAAATGGGGCATGGTGATAGACGTCGACAAGTGCATCGGCTGTCAGGGATGCGTTGTCGCGTGCCAGTCCGAGAACAATATCCCCATCAATACCGAAGACCTTTTCAACCAGCGCCGCGCAATCGAGTGGATTCGCGTCGAGCGCTACTGGGAGGGCGAGTTCCCGGACGTCAAGGCGCGGTTCATTCCGATTCTGTGCCAGCACTGCAACGACGCGCCGTGCGAACCGGTCTGCCCGGTGTTCGCCACGTATCACAACAACGAGGGCATGAACGTCCAGGTCTACAACCGTTGCATCGGGACGCGCTTCTGCGCCAACAACTGCCCGTACCACGTGCGGTTCTTCAATTTCTGGGAGCCGGAGTGGCCGGAGACCCTCACGAACCAGCTCAACCCGGACGTGACCGTCCGCAGCCGGGGGATCATGGAGAAGTGCACCTTTTGCATCCAGCGCATTCGGCGCACGAGACGCGAGGCGGCACGAGACGGCGAGGAACTGTCCGACGACTCGCGCGCGTTGAATCCAGCCTGTGTGAACGCCTGCCCGACGGAGACCCTGGTATTCGGCGACCTGAACGACCCCAACAGCAAGGTCGCGAAGCTGGCGAAGGAAGAGATGGGCGATAACGGGCGCGGCTACAAGCTGATGGAGCAGTACGGCACGTCGCCCAACGTGATCTATTTGAAGAAGGTGGACGAGTCCGCCGAGGAGTCCAACGGCTCCCATGCATAACGGTGCATCACATAACGGTCGCGGCGCGCTGATGACGCCCAAGGCCGTCGAGGACGACCTCCTCGACAAGGGTACACTGCGCGGCTCCACGTTCCGCATATCGGTGATAGTCTTCGCCGTCCTGTCGGTGCTCGGAGTCGTGGGATTCGTCATCCGCCTCACCGACGGCATTAGCAACACTCCCGTCTGGGGGTATCAGTCCCGTCTGGGGGTATCACGCCGCCCTTTTCGCGTTCATCCTGACGGCGGCCCAAGGCGCGCCGATGGTGGCCATCGCGCCGAGGATCGCCAACGCCCACTGGCGGCGGTCGATCTCGCGTGTCGCGGAGCTGTTCGGCCTCGTCGGCATCGTGAGCTTCATCATCTACATCCCGGTAGCGTGGGTGCTGCCCAGCATGGAGGACGGCAGGCGGACGCTGTGGTTCTACGGCAAGCTGCACATGCCCGCCCACATGCCTGAGATCACGGTGACGCTTGTTCTCTTGGCATTGACGGTCACCGGCCTCTGGCTGTTGTGGGTGTCGGCGATGCCGGATCTCGCGATGCTGCGCGACCGCTCCACCGGAACGAAGAAGCTCTGGTACGGCCGACTGGCGCGGGGCTGGGTAGGAACATCCGGCCAGTGGCACTGGCAGAAGCACCGGCTCGGTATCCTGGGTGCGTTCTACTTCATGATGCTGGTGACGGCCCACTTCGCGTTCAGCATCGACTTCGCGGTGGCGCTCGTGCCCGGCTGGGTGGACGCGCTATACCCGGCGACGCACGCCCACAACTCGCTGCAGGCGGGAGTGGCGATCACGCTGATAGCGATGTTCGTCATGTACCGCTTCGGCGGCTACAAGGACTACATCACCCTCGACCAGTTCTGGGGACTGGGCAAGCTCCTGTTCGCCCTGTCGCTGCTGTGGTTCTGGTTCTGGTTCTCGAGTTTCATCATCTTCTGGTTCGGCGCGAAGCCGGCCGAAGAGGCGGTGCTCGACCTTCTGTTCGTCGGGCCTTACCTGCCGATATTCTTCATCGTGTTCATGTTCGCGTTTTTCGTTCCCCTGTGGTCGATGATCTGGAACCCTCTCCGGAAGAGCGTATGGGGCCCGGTCGTCATCGCGTGCGGCGTGCTAATCGCGACGTTATTCGATCGGATTCGCGTATACGTGTCGGCGTTCTCGGTCTCGGAATCGACGGACAAGCACCAACTGGTGGAGATACCCGACGCCGTCCTGCCCGGCCTACCGGACGTGCTCATCTGGGTGGGCGGTATCTCCGCCTGTATTCTCATCTACATGCTGGGGACGCGAATCATCCCGCCGATTAATATCTGGGAGCAGAAGGAAGTATTGCTGTACCGATTCCACAAGCCGTTCCACCGGACCGAGGTGCAGGTGCTGGGCAAGCCGGAATAGGCCCGCCGCACGCAAAGCCATGCAAGAACACGTTCAGCTAACACAGAAACAGATAAACGAGGACCTCCTCAGTTCGGTGCTCCATACGCCGAGGTGGTGGTGGCCGGCGGTGATTGTCACCGGCATCATCTTCCTCACAGGCATGGGCGCTTTCGGCTACATGCTCAACCAGGGGGTCGGAGTCACCGGCCTCAACCGCCCCGTGTTCTGGGGCGCGTACATGGTGAACTTCGTGTTCTTCATCGGCATCAGCCACGCCGGTATCATGATCTCGGCTATTCTGCGACTCACACAAGCCGAGTGGCGGCGTCCGGTCACAAGGGCCGCCGAGGTGCTCACGGTCTTCTCGCTCATGTCCGCGCTGATGGCGGCGCCGCTGGTGCACGTTGGTCGACCATGGCGTGCCGACCTGTGGGTGTTCCCGTACGACTTCGCCCGCGGCGTCTGGATCAACATCCGGTCCCCGTTCATCTGGGACCCGAGCGCCGTGATGACCTACTTGACCGCGAGTTCGCTGTTCGTCCTGATCGCGCTGATCCCCGATATGGCAGTCATACGTGACCGGGCCACCGGGTTTACGCGGAAGTTCTACGCCGTCATGGCGATGGGCTGGAGGGGCACGCCGCGCCAGTGGAAGCTCCAGGCCGTCGCCGGAATTCTGCTGTCGGCCCTGGTACTGCCGGTGTTCGTCTCGGTCCACAGCATCGTGTCCTGGGACTTCGCGGTGCAGATCGCGCCGGAAGCGTGGCACTCGACCATCTTCGCTCCCTACTTCATCATCGGCGCGATTCACTCCGGCGTCTCGGCGGTGGCTACCCTGATGGTCATCATGGTCTGGGTGTGGGGATGGGACAAGTACCTCAAGCCCGATCACCTCGACGCCATAGGGCGGCTGCTCATCATCGTGGCGACGACGTGGTTCTTCTTCTTCTTCCTGGAGTGGGTCTTCGCGCTCTACACTCTGGAAGACGCCGAGCTTGCCGTGCGCGATCTCCAGGTGTTCCAGTGGCCGTGGAGCGGGCTTTTCGTCCTGTTCCTCGTGACGGCCTACCTGATACCGGTGCCCATGTGGCTGTTCAAGAGCATTCGGAGAAGCTATTTCTGGATGTTCTTCACGACGATCCTTGTCAACATCGGGATGTGGCTCGAACGTTTCCTCATCATCGTGCCCGGAACGATGCGGCGGGGCGAGTTCATCTTCGACTGGGGCAGCTACCATCCGAGCATCATAGAAATCCTGATGGTGATAATGACGTTCGCCTGGGTCGTCCTGGGCATGTTGGTATTCACGAAGCTGTTCCCGCTCATCCCGATCTTCGACGTCAAGGAGGCGATGGTGGTGCGCGATGAGATACGAATCGGCAGGCGGATAGTCCCCGCCTCGATTAGAGAGTAATACGAGGTGATGCTGTGGCACTGCGAAGCGTCATAGGTCTATACACGGACGAAGACACGGCGGCGAACGCGCTCGATGCGGTCGTCGGCGCGGGCTTCGACAAGGGTGAGTACGAGATACTTACGGGCACGCCGTACCCCGAAGGCACCTTTGGCGAGGAGGAGCCGGTACACAAGCTCTACCGGTTCCCGCTGATCGGGGCTGCCTGCGGATTCACGGTTGGTCTGCTGCTCACCACTGCCACTCAACTGGCCTTCCCCTTGGTTGCGGGAGGCAAACCATTGCTGTCGATTCCGCCCATGGCGATCATCATGTACGAAGGGACGATGCTCGGCGCGATCCTCTTCACGGTCGTCGGCATCATATTCGAGTCGAGGTTGCCTCGCATATTCATGGGGGCCTACGACACGCGCATAACCGAGGGCTACATCGGTATAACGATTACGGCGGACGAGTCCAAGATGGGACATGCCGAGGAGACGCTGCAAAAGGCCGGCGCCGAGGAAGTCAAGCGCGGCTGGGAGCAGACCGATTTCTAACCACTACGTTTGCGGGACAAAAAGATAGAGTCAGGATAGATGCCTCGAAATTCGCGCCATATTGCAGTAGTCGCCCTAGCGGTGGTCATGTCACTGCTCGCCGCGGCGTGCTACAACGCCAAGACGGGCGACACCGAGGTGCACGGCATCGCCAGGTTCAAACTGCCCGTGGTCCCGGAGACCGGATCGCACAGGGTGATGGTCTTCTCCGAGATGCACTATCAGCCCAAGTTCGATTCCCAGGACGTGCCGCGACTGCTTCCGGCGCCGGACTCCGTTCCCGTGACCGGGCGAGAGCCCCAGTACGAGTCGCTCGACGAATACAAGGCGGCTACCGCGCCCGAGCGAATCGCTCAAGGGTACGACCCCGCGCATGCGGCGGAACTTTATAGCGTCAACTGTCAGGTCTGTCACGGGGTGAGTCTGGCCGGTGACGGCCTCGTCGTGCCCTACATGACCAGAGGCGTGAAACCGGCGAACCTCAACCTCGAGGGGACGCAGAACTCGACCGACGGGGAGATCTTCGCCTTCATAAGCGAGGGAGGCCGCCAGGGCTACGCCCTCATCGAGGCCGGGCAACCGTCAAACTCCCCGATGCCGCGGTTCAAGTACCTCCTGTCCGAAGAAGAGCGCTGGGCCTTGGTCAAGTACCTCCGCGGCCAGTAGCCCCGGCCAATCGTAACTTGGCTCCTTGCAGGCTGAGACTGCCTCTATTTAATTCACGCTCTCTGCGCTCTCAGCGTTCTCTGCGGTGAATCTCCCTGCCCGCTAGAACAGGGTGTACACGAACGGCCCCGCGCCCGTCGATCCTCCCACCACGATCACGATACCAAAGGCCAGCAGCACGGCGACCATGGGGATCAGCCACCAGAGCTTGCGCTTCCAGAGGAAGACGATCAGCTCCCCGGCGATACCCAGCTTTGCGACAGTCTCCTGGATAAGGCGCATCGTGAGTTCGGCCCTGCCTATTCCTTTTCGATGAGGAAGTCGCCTGCCACCAGCGCGTCGATTCCGCTCTTGTGAAAGGTGTCGAGTGCGTCCTCCGGCGAAGCCACGATGGGATCGCCGCGAATGTTGAAAGACGTGTTCAGCAAGACCGGCTCCCCCGTGGTCTCACCGAACCTCTTGATAAGTTCATGGTATCGAGGGTTGGTCTCCTTGTATACCGTCTGCGGTCGTGCCGTGCCCATGTGATCGACGGCGGGAATGGCGTCGCGCATGGAGTCCTCGATGGGTGTGACGACGAGCATGAACCGCTCCGACATCCCTCCGGCCCCGTTTGGCAGTCGAAAGTAGTCCGACGCCGCTTCAGCAAGGACCGAGGGCGCGAACGGGCGGAACGGCTCGCGGAACTTGACCTTGCCGTTCACGATGTCCTTCATCTCCGCGCGTCGCGGGTCGGCCAAGATGCTCCGATTGCCCAAGGCGCGCGGCCCCCACTCGAAACGCCCCTGAAACCATCCGACGACGTCTCCGTCGACAAGGCGGTCGACGGTCGCATCGATCAGCTTGTCCTCATCCTCGAACTGCGTCCACCGGTACCCCGACCTCTCGACTGCTACCCGTATGGTGTCGCGGTCGTACTCCCGACCCCAGTAGGCATGGTCCATGACGAATCGCTCACTGTTGCCGAGCGCGCAGTGCCAGGCGTAGAGGGCCGCGCCGAGCGACCCGCCGCCATCACCGGCGGACGGCTGGACGTAGATCTCCTCGAACGGCGACTCATTCAGGACGCGCCCGTTCGCCACCGCGTTCAGGGCGACTCCTCCGGCCATGCACAGTTTGGTGAGACCTGTCTCCCTGTGGGCCTCATCCGCCAGCTTCAGGACAAGCTCTTCGGTAACGTTTTGAATGCTCGCGGCGATGTCGGCGTAGTGTTGGTTGTACCGCAGTAGGTCATGATAGTTGCTCGGCCGTTCGCCATAGTACGAAGGCCATCCGGTCTCGCCGGTGAAAAATGGGACGCTAGGATCGCGTGGCTTACCGAACAGCTTCTCGAATCTCGACGTGAATGACCGGTGCGTGCTGTGGTGGTACGAAAAGTAGCGGTGGTCGGTCCACACCGAGCCGTCATCGTGTTGCCGCACGATCTCCCATATATGGTCGGCGTACCGGGGAGTCCCGTAGGGGGCCATGCCCATGACCTTGTACTCTCCCTCGTTGACCTCGAATCCGAGGAATGCCGTGAAAGCGCTGTACAGCAGCCCCAGGGAATGGGGAAACCGCATCTCTCGCTTGATCGACAGCGAATGTCCGTCACCTATGCCGATCGTCGCAGTCGCCCACTCGCCCACGCCGTCGAAGGTAAGTATGGCGGCTTTGTCGAATGGAGAGCAGAAATAGGCACTTGCGGCATGGGATGCATGGTGATCGGAAAACAGGATGCGGTTCTTGTCGATGCCCAAGGCGCTCTCGATGTGGCTCCTGATCCACAGCTTGTCGAAGAGCCACGACCTCATGCCGTGGACGAACTGCATGTAGGTCTTTGGGAAGCCGGACACCGCCGTCATCATCAGCCGTTCGAACTTCACGAACGGCTTTTCGAAGAACACCACGTAGTCAAGCTCAGGGCCTTCAATCCCGCCCTGTTCGAGGCAGAAGCGGATGGCGTGCGAGGGGAAGCTCGGGTCGTGCTTAACGCGGGTGAACCGCTCTTCCTCGGCGGCGGCGATGAGTTTGCCGTCCTCCAGCAGGCACGCCGCCGCGTCGTGGAAGTAGCAGGAGATGCCGAGGACTCGCATGGGCGCGTTCCCTCACCACTGCCGCAGCATGTATTCCATCGCGTCGCCGGGGACCTCGCGCTCTCGCCACCCGCTCCCTCTCGGACGGCGTAGCCGGAGCGGATCGGAGATTAGACCGAAAGGGACATACATGAGCGGGATGAACACCCAGTAGACGACGGTGAGCAACACGACCATCTGGACGGTCCCGATCAGGTGCGCGAACGCCAACCAGCCGTCAAGAAAGCCGCGCAGACGCGAGCGAGTTCCTGGCATCATGTCGGTCCTGCTTTTCGCCATTGGAGACAGCAAGCCGGGCTGCCTTCAGAGGTGCATGAGAGGCGTTACGTCGTGCCGCAGCTAGTCTGCTTGGCGCAGCCAGATCCGCTCTGCAACCTCGTAGCCGACCACGACTTCCTCACCGTCGCATTCCAGCTTGATGACCCCGCGATAGGGCGCGGCCTCGGTGAGCTTCACCCTCCGGCTAGGTATGAATCCGTAGGGGACGAGATATTCGAGCAAGGCCTGGTCGTCTTCCGGAATCTTATCGACCGTGTATTCATGGCCCTGCGAGGCCTCGCTCAGCGGAACTAAGTCGTTTGAGACCACGTGCCCGCTGCCGGGTATGGGGTCGCCGAAAGGCGAGGTCTTCGGGTTGCCGAGCCTCCGGTTGATCTTGTCCTCCAGCAGAGGCGATATCGCGTGCTCCAGCCGGTGCGCTTCCTCGTGTGCGTTGAAGAGATCGACTTCGAGAACGTCCACGACCAGAAGCTCGGCCAGTCGATGCCGTCTGACCATGCTCTCGGCGGCCTCTCGACCGAGCTTGGTCAAGTCGATCTCCTTGTTCTTATCCATCTCGATGAGCCCTTCGCGCGCTAGCCGCCGGAGCATACCCGTGACCGACGGCAGCGACGTTCCCAGCCCCTCTCCCTCGGGCAGCCGTTTCAACTGCTCGGCTAGCTGCGAGGGCGTCACGCGCCGTCCCAACTCCTCCAGCTGATAGATGGAGAGCAGGTAGTTCTCCGCGGCCATGGAGAGCCGCATGGCCGACGCCGAGGTGCTGGATTTCGTTGTGCCGGAAGTCATTTGTCCTTGGTCTTACCGGTGCAAGGTGCCGATTGAGCGTATCATGCGGACTCATAAAGCTCAAATCCTCCTAAAACGACTTCATGTGAGTCTCTCGTCCGCCAGGGGAAAGATGCAGAGAGGAAGAGTAGTGCCGATAGTGAGCGAACGGGCTGGTGTGCTATCATTTCCGGCAGTGTAGTCCGATTCCGCGTTCCACGAGAGCCGGAGCGGTCGCAGACATGACGTGGAGAGCGTGAGACGAGTATGGCATTGGCATCAGAGGCGGCGCCACAGGCCCTGAGACTATCGGAACAGGAAATCGTTCAGCGGGACTGGACGCGCATTCGGTTCGGCCTTGCTATCAGCATCTTGGCCGCCGGCATCGGGGCAGCGACGACGATTCTCAACCTCTATACGGAGTTCGAGGGCATCGGCGCCCTCGAACGGGTGCCGCCGGGACAGGCCGTCCTGTTCGGGATTGCCGGCGCGTTCGGAGGACTCCTCGTGGGCGGTCCGGCCTCGTACTGGCTGTACGGGGTGCGCCCGACCTTCAGCTCTCACGGACGGCGCGCGCGAAGGCTGTGGGTGTGGCTCCTACTGGCCGTCGTGTTCGTGTTCTTCTACTCCTACCTGACGGGGGGTATTTTCCTCCCGATCGCGCGGGACTTATTCCTCTTTCTGTCGAGCGTCATGTCCGTCCCCAACGTGGTGGGAAGTTTCTTCAACCTGTTCACCGCATTATGGTTCGTTTATGGCCTCAAGAACGCGTTCCTCCTCCTGGGGGCGTTCCCGTTCTGGGCTGCGATGGGAGGGGCGGCATTTGGGCCCTGTGCCTGGGGGATAGATAAGTTCAGCACATCGGCCAACGCGAGACTGTCGAAGTACGGCCCGATCACGTTCGCATCGGTGGTCGCGCTGATAGTCCTCGTATTCGCGGCATTGGGACCTAAGTAGCAACTGACACGACTCGGCGCGTGTAACCGAAAGCAACAGACGACCTACTCCATCTTCCCAGCGCTGTCCCCTAACGGACCAAGGTATCTTACGCCCTCTTTGTCGGCTTAGTCGTTCGAGACGAAGCCAAGCAGGTTGAGGATGATGAGGAAGATGTTCAGGACGTTCAGGTACAGGCCGATGCTGCCCAGAACGGCCACCTGCATTGCGCCCTTCTTATCGCCGTGCATCGCGGCCTCCTGCGCCAGCTCCTTCATCTGCTTCGTCTCCCACACCGTGAGAGCCAGGAACAGCGGCAGGAGCAGGATGTTTATGAGCAAGAACAGGCCGCTGGAGCCAATCAGGAGCATATTGATGAGGCTGATGACGATCAGGCCGACGAGCCCGATGAGGAGCATGGGCCCCAGCTTCGAAAGGTCCCTCTTGGTGGTCATGCCGACGGCGCTCATGGCAACGAACAGACCGCCGGTCAGCAGGAACGCCATGCCGATCATCTCACCCGTAAACGCCTGCAAAATCGGCGACAGGAACAGCCCCCCGATGCCGGTGAAGGCGAGGTAGAGGACGGTGCCAAGCGCGGTATTTCCCTTGGCGACGACGGCGTTGGCGGCCATGAGCGTGCCGAACATGATCCCGATCATGAGCAGCCACCCTATCCAGCCGAGGCTGAAGAACACGTCGCCCACGCCGGTCATGTCGCCGATCCATATCGTTGCGCCGGTAGTTATGACGCCCAGCGCCACCAGCCCGTACATGCGGGACATCGCGTCGGTGTAGATCGCGTTGGCCTGAGTTCTGTTGAAGGGTACGCCGAAGTACTCTTGAGTAGACATGACGATGCAGATTCTCCTTAAATCAAGGTGCCGTCACATTATGAATTATACCAAAAGGGCTGGCCTGACTTTCAACCCGCCCCTTAGCTGAAGCCGGAGGCCTTACGACCCTACGAACGAAAGGCTCCCTGCCACGTTCATGCGGCCGAAAACACCGCCTGCACAACCTCGATGCGCCGTTCAATGAGGTTACGTCTGACGTTCTCGATGCGCTCTCGATAGTCGGAGCCGAGAAGCGCATCAAGTGCAGCATCCAGTCCCTCGGAACCGCTAGAGCCCAGCGGCCCCCGTGCCCACTCAATGCTCTTAGGAGTGTCGTCCTGCCACGCCAACTCCATGAAGGCGCTCTCGACCAGCGTATCCCTTAGGCGTTCGGAACTCGTGAGCCAGCTGTTCGACGGGTCGCTCGCCCACGGCACGGGATAGCGCGGAGGGGAGACGCTCCCGGCCACGATTTCGTGAAGGGCGAGCCTGCCGCCGGGGCGGAGCACCCGTCGCGCCTCGCGGTAGAGACGGCCCTTATCGCCGACGTACATGCCTACGTGCTGCATCCAGACCACGTCGAACGACCCTTCGTCAAAGGGCAGGTCGAGGGCATTGCCGACTTGAAGAGAGACGGTCTCGTTCAGCCCGACACGCTCAGTGAGCACTCGCCCGGCCTCGACGTAGCTCTCGGTCACGTCGAGGCCCGTAACCCGGCAGCCATACTCTACGGCCAGCGTCCGGGCCGGCCCGCCGATCCCGCAGCCGACATGGAGAACCCGCGCCCCCGGACGAAGTCCGGCGAGTCGCGTGAGGTCGCGTGTGGCGGCGCGCCCGCGAACGTGGAGGTTCTCGAACGGGGACAGGTCGTCCGGCGTGAGGTTGTCGATGTCCTTCCCTGTCCCAGCCAACACGGCCAGAAGCGTGTCGCCCAAGCGCGGCCCGCCGTAGTGGGCGGGATGTGGTGTGTCGGTCGACTTGAGGGGGTTGGACAATTCAGCTGATCTGGACAATCGCCGGTTCTTCTATGCCCGCCTCGGAGGCCGCGTCGCGGAACAGCTCGACGACCGTCGGGTGACATGTGAAGACCAGCACTTGGTTGGTACTGGATAGCTCCGTGAAGGCGACGGCGGCCCGAAGCGCCCGGTCGGGATCGAAGTTCACGAGGACCTCGTCCACGACGACGGGGAGCGGCTCCGTTCGCTGCCCCAGCTCGCGGATCAGCCCAAACCGGAGCGACAAGAATAGCTGCTCCCGCGTTCCCCGGCTCAGTTCGGACGGCTGTTTTGTCTGCCCGTCGGCGTCCGTGACTGTGATCGTCTGCTCACCGAGGGGCGCGTACACCTGCCTGTACCGTCCATCGGTGATTTGGGTGAAGAATTTCTCGGCGTGGCGGACAACTCCCGGCTGCCGCTCGCGCTCGAACTTTCGCCGGGCCTCTTCTAGCAGGTTCTGCGCGAGGGTGAGCCTGGCCCATTCGCGCGCGTGGCTCTTGATCTGCTCCTGGAGGACATGCCGCTCCATTCGAAGGCGTGACGATTCCTCCTCGCCGACGAGCGCCTTGACCTCTCTCTGCATCGCTCCGCGCTCGGTATCCCGCTCACTGATTTGAGCGTCTGCGTTGTCACGCTCGTCCTCCAGCGCGGCTATGGCGTCGTCGATTGACTGAGGGTCCGTGTCGGTGAGGTCGGCCCTAAGCCTTTCGAGCGCCTCGCCGGGTCCGCTGAGTCGCTGAAGACGGTTGTGCGCGCTAAGAGCCTTCACTTCCAAACTCGTCCGCCTTGCGGAGAGTTCTGCACGCACGCGAAACTTTTCTGCATCCTCGGCGCCGCCGGATTGGAGCAGTTGCCCAAGCTCCTCTTCGGCCTTTTCGAGGTCGTTCTTGCGCTCTTCCAATTGGAGTTCGGCTTCCTCCAATTCGACCTCCGCGCCGTCCCGTTTCCTGACGCTCTCCTGGACACTTTCCAGCAGCTCGACGAGCCTGTCAGCGGCCGCTGCCACCGTACGTGAATCGTTCCGGTCGAACGTGACGTCGAATGCCGTCGCAAGCGGCTCGACTGCCTCAACGTATTCGTCGATGTCCTTCTCTATCGCCTTGATGCGCTGCTGCCAGCTTTGCACGTCTCCTAGCCGGCTGCGCCCAAGCTCGACCTGTCCCTGAAGCACTTCGGCGGTCTCCGGCGTGAACGTGTCCAGCAGTCCCCGTTCAGTCAGCCATGCTTTCCATTCGCGTTGCGCCGCATCGAGTTGCCGGTCTGCGTCCTTGACGACGACGGCGGACTCTTCTGCGCGGGACTGCCTCTGCCTCGCTAAACCCTTCGCGGCTTCAAAGACTTCAGATAGGCGAGTCCGTTCCCTGAGCCTGTGTTCTTCTTCGTCTATCAACTCTTCCGAGGCCAGGAGGGACGCTTCGTCGATTTGCTCGAGGCCGAGCGGCGCGGCTTCCTGCACCATCTCGGACCGGAGGCCTTGTATGGTCGTTTCGGCGCGACGGAGTGAATCGCGGATCGAACCCGCCAGTGGAGATTCCGCGCCGGGAGCAAGGCCCGGGTTGACGGACATGAATAGGAATGCGCCCACACCGCCCAGCGAAAGGCCGGCTATTACTCCGATGAAAAGGGCCGTTCCGCCGAGTATCGCTCCTCCAATCAAAAGTACAATCCCGATAGCGATGCTGACCGCCGCGATTGTTCTGCTCAGGTCGTGCCCGCCGACCTGAGGTGTGGTGTTCTCTAGTCCTTCGAGCTGGCCCTGCAGATTCAGCACGTTTTGTCGGTGTTGGCCGATTTCGGCGAGCCGTGACCTTGTGGTGCGAATCAGGTTCCGGCGCTGTCGTATTCGGTCGGCGTCCAAGGTCGGTGCGACGGAGGCATCAAACTCACGCCTGACCTTGCTCTCGGCGTCCAGGGCCTCCTCCAACGCGACGATGTTCTGGCGCAGGTCCGACCTACGGCTCGAATTCTCGGCGGAGGCGTCTCGCAGCCGGTTTCCGTGCTGAGTAATCTCCTGGCGGACGGCTATGGAGAGATCGAACTCTTCCAGCCGAGCCTCGTCCCAGTCAGGCCCCAGGTCTTTCAGGGTGTCGGCCAGGGTCTTCTTATGCCCTTCAAGCTCGGCCTCGCGTTCCGGCAGGTCTTTGACCGAGCCGTCGAAAGCGGTACGCCCGTTCTGGAGCCGGCGGACATCGGTGGAGTGCTTGCGTATGTCCTCGTGCCCTATCCGCACCTTCGCCGCGCCCTCGGCCTCTGTCACTCGCATGCTTGCGGACTCATACTCGCGCCGTGCGGATCTGACGCGCTCTTCCAATGCTTCGAGGCGGTTCACGCCGTCCGCCGGGAAGCTGTCGATACCCGGCAGGGTGGTCAACTCTTGCTCAGCCGATACCGAGTCATTCCAGGCGTCCCAGGCATTCTGAAGTGTGACCTGACGATTGTGCCGAGACTGAATTCGCCGCCGCTGCGCGGCCAACTCTTCGAGTTCGGACTCGACCTTCTGCAGCCGCGAGGTCAGTTGCCCATACATCGTCGCGTTGTCCTCGACCTCCCTGAGCGTTGAGTCAACCGCGTCAAGGCTGTTGGCGGCGGAGTAAATCTCTTGTGTGCTTCCCCCGCTGCGGAAGAGGCTGTTCCTCGACCGGTCGAGCGTGTTCGTCACCTCTTGAAGGGACGTCACCCCCATCCCCGCACTGTATATCTGGCTGTTGACGTTTGCGTCGTTCAACAGGTCGTCGCTGTAGAGCTCGTCGAGGGTGAACGCGAAGACCTGCTCGAAGACGTCTCTGGAGTGGTTACCCAGAAGGGTCGTCAGTTCCGCTTCGGGAAGCGGGTCGCCCGATCTCGAAGTCAGGGTGATTTCTCCGCTATAGCTTCTTCCCGTCGTTCTTCGCACGTCATAGAGGCGGCCGTCGGAATCTTCTATGGCGATGCGTCCGCCGTAGCGTCCCCCGGCCATCGCGGGATAGGCGTTGACCCTGCCGCTTCTTCGGGGAAACCCGAAGAGTACCCTGCGGACGAACTCCAGCAGCGTGCTCTTGCCGGCCTCGTTCGGTCCGTAGAAGACGGTTACGGACCCTTCGAGAGGGCCGTACTCGACCCCTGAGAACCGACCGAAGCCGTCGATGTGTAACTCACGAATCCTCATGCGTCGTCCCCGGCGAGCAGGTCAACGACGATTGCCTCCGCCTCGTCGATCAGCGCGACGAGGTCATCGTCGTCGGGAACATCTTCGGACAGGTGCTTGCGATAGCGTCGGTGCCGGTAGAGGTCGTCGAGGCTGTCGCGCATATGGGCCAGCATCTCCGGGTCCTCCTTCGCCCGGTCGGCGGTCTTGAGCACCTCGGCCAAAAAGTCGGAGCCGCCGACGTGTTCCTGCCGGTTGAACGGCGGGGCCGTCTCGTCCTCGAAGCGCTCGCACCACGCGAAGGGTGAACGATGTGCCCATTCGCCGTTAAGGCTATCCAATAGTCCCTCTGCAAGGTCTGGCTTTCGCAGGGAACCGTGCAGAGGCCCGCGCCCCGACAGCGCAATCCGTACCACTACTGAGCGGCCAGTGCTACTTTCCAGAGCATCTTCCATTCCTTGATGCAGGCCGTCGATCAGGTCCTGCTCCGTCTCCATGTCGGAGATATCGAGGACGGGCCGCTCCCAGCGAACGGTGTCCACGGCTCTGAAGTCGAGGTTGACGGTACCGTCGTCGTCAACGTCGACGAGGTACACGCCGCGTGCGCCGGGCTCGTTGGGATGCCTGCCCTGGGAGTTGCCGGGATATACGACGGTCGGCGACCGATCGCTGAGTACCTGTCGCGTATGCACGTGACCGAGCGCCCAGTAGCTAATGCCGGAGAATTCGAGGTCGGCCAGGGAACAAGGGGCGTAGGCGGCGTGGTCCGCATTGCCGTCCACGTTGGCGTGCATCAGACCGATGGCGAACGCGTTGGGATCGACCGCGCCGAGTCGAGGCACCAGATTGTCGTAGACGTCGCGCGTCGGGTAGCTGATGCCGTGCACGACTGCGCGTTCAAGATCGTCCTCGAACACCGGCACGGCCTCGAACTCGGATCCGAAGCGTGTACAGCTCGACGGATAGTCCAGCCGCGCCTCCCATCCGTCCAGCGGATCGTGGTTGCCATGGCAGACGAACGAGCGAATGCCGGCGTCGTCCAGCCGTTTCAGGCCATCGACGAACTTGAGTTGCGCGCGGAGGCTCCGATCAGCCGAGTCGTAGACGTCGCCCGCTACCAGCAGCGCATCCGCCCGCTCGTCGATGCACAGCTCGATGATGTTCTCGTAGGCGGCAAACGTCGCGTCGTGCAGCGCCCGAGCAACATTGTCGGGAGCGACGGCCCTTATGCCGACGAACGGGCTGTCGAGGTGCAGATCGGCGGAATGTACGAAACGGAGACGGGTCATGTCCCTCTGTCGGCTGTAGTCTGGTGGATGGGCAAGTATAGCCAACCCCATCGTGTTTCGCTAACTCGCAGAACCGTGAGGCGGACTCGTGTCATCATTGGGCAGGATCGCCCGCAAACAAGGCGAGAGCCGCGTCCTCGGCGTCCCTCGTCGCCCCGGACAGGTCTGTAACGGTCACCGTGCGACTCGGTTCCAGGAAGAGGAACGATACCTCCTTGATGTTGGCGCCGGTCGCCCTACTCAAGGCGAGGGCATACCCGCCGCCCTGCAGCCGGTACCGCGCCATCGCCCGTTCGATTTCATCGTCGGAACCGAGCGCGTCGGTCTTGTAGTCCACTATGACAAAGCCGTCCTCTTCCTCGAATAGCAGGTCGATGAACCCCTCGACGATTCCATCTCCGACGGGCCCTGCCACCGGCGTCTCCCTCCACCAGTGCCCCGATTCCAGTGCGCGCTCGACGAGGGGACTGTCGATCGCGCGGCGGACGAGCCGGGCAATGTCGTCCGCGCGGCCCGGCACTCCCTCGGCTGCGGCCTGAGCCTTTGCGATGTCGTCGAGGCCATTTCCAGTACGCAGATCGACGACCTGCAGCACCGCGTGAACGGCACGGCCAATATTGGTTCCCGCACGACCGCGCCTCCATGGTTCGTCCGGGATGTCCTGCTCGTCTTTTGCCTCCTGAGCGAGCCGGGTCGCGGCTGCCGAGAAGGGACGGGACCGCGCCGCGTATACAGCGCTCCTCTCCTTGGCCCACTGGTCTCGCGCTGCGGGGGTGTCGGTGTCGGAAGTTCCAATGGCTGCGGGAGAATCGGGCGAAAGTCGTTCCTCCACTGTAGGGGGTTCAAACGGCTCCCAAAGGTGGTCTGCCCCCTCCATGAACTCCTCGATGCGGGCTGCGGGCGAGTTCTTACCTCTTGAGTTCCGATACAGGCTGACGATGAGATGATCTCGGGCGCGCGTCGCCGCAACGTACATCAGCCGAACGTCCTGCTCTTGCTCGCGTGTCTTGTCGGACTCGGCTAAATCTTCATAGCCAGCCGTCTGAAAGGACGAGTCCCCCGACCCAACTTTCACTTCCACCCTTCCGCATTCGCGATCGAACAGGACGGCGCCGGGGCGGTGAGTCGGGGCGGAGTTCAGCCCGGCCAAGACCAAGATAGGGAACTCCAGCCCCTTCGCTCCATGGACGGTCATCACTCTCACCGCGTCCTCGTCGGACTCCGGGACGGCCGTTTCTCTCGCTCGCGCTTGCTCCTCCCGTTGGCGTGCCGTCCACGCGAGGTATGCCCGAAGAGACGTTTCACCGGAGGCGGCAAACGCCCGGGCACGGTCGATCAAGAAGCGGTAGCGCATCCACCGCCCGCGCCAGTTCCGTCCGTCGAGAGCCAGCTCCATGAGCCGCCGCTCCCGCACGAATTCTTCGATAAGCGCGGCAGGAGACATCCACCGACGGCGTCCATGGAAGTCTCTCAGAATCGCCAGCGCGTCGGTCGCATACCCCGATGGTGTGTCGTCATCGGCAAGGTAGTCGAACTGCCCCCCAGACTCGACGAAATCCAGCAGGTCGGCGTCGGAGCAGGCGAGGGCCGGAGAGCGGAGCGCGGCAACGACGGAGACCTGATCGGTAGGATCGTCTATGGCGCCGAGGCAGTTCAGCAGGTCTCGCGCTTCCTGCGATTCGTAGATTAGGCCCGCGCTATCGAGGCGGTAGGGTATTCCGGCAGTCTCGAAGGCGAACTCAAGCGCATCCAACCCCAAGCGGCTCGGCATCAGAACGCACACGTCCTGATATTTTGCGGGCCGCGTTTCCGGGCCCAGGTCCTCAGACCTGACCTGCCAGCCTTCCTCGACCGCTGTCCTTATCGTGCGCGCTACGGCATCGGCTTCCTGCCGACGCACGTCTCCGATATTCCCGCCGATTGCCCCTCCCATGTACCGGACGGGGGGCGGTTCGCCATGAACCGACACCGCATCGAGAGGAGAATACTCCGCCTGGCTTTTACCTTCTTTCATCCACTGGGCGAATACGTGGTTGACCCAGTTGATGACAGGGGGCAGTGACCGGAAGTTCCGGGTGAGGAGCACATTCGATCCGCCAACGGCCTCTTGCATCAGTTTGACTTGTCGAATGTCCGCCCGGCGGAAGCGGTAGATCGACTGCTTGGCGTCCCCCACGATGAACAGCCTCCCGACGGCGGGCCGAACCTTCCACCAGTCCATTGGTCGGTCTGTCAATTCCACTCCCTCAGGCACGTCCTCGGCCAAGAACATCGCAAGTTCCGCCTGAAGCGGATCGGTGTCCTGGACCTCGTCGATGAGTATGTGCGAGTAGCGTTCCCGGAAGTGGTCGCGTGCGGCGATGCTGTCACGCAGCAAATCACGCGCGAGCACAAGGAGGTCCTGGAACTCCACCTCTCCATCGGCCTTTCGCTCGTGGGCATAGTCGAGGGCGAAGCGTCGAAGCAGTTCGAGCACGGGAACCAACACCGCGTCCCTCTCGCCCTCGGTGGCTTGGTCCGAGGGCATGTCGAACGAAGCATTGGCCAGCAGATCATAGTTCCTGTGGAAACTGACCGCGATTTCGCGAATGTGACGC
The DNA here is from genome assembly GCA_965247555.1 of Dehalococcoidia bacterium. Lineage (GTDB taxonomy): Bacteria > Chloroflexota > Dehalococcoidia > Lucifugimonadales > VXLM01 > VXLM01. The sequence continues at coordinate 3,145,060 of CBDFHR010000009.1, forward strand.
AAGGTCATACCTTCTTCGAGCGCGGGGCGAAGCGCGTCTTGAGTCTCTGGATCGTCGAGCGTCGCGTCGAGCCACTCCGACCACATTTTCTCGAATGCTACCTCCGCCTCGATCGCGTCACGGACGTTGAATCCCGGCGGGAGGCCAGCCTCCAGCGGACGCTCGCGCAGGAGACTGCCCGCAAAGCTGTGCAGCGTCTGAATGGACGCCTGATCGAGGTCGTCCACCGCGCGCTCGCAACGCTCACGCTCCGCGTGCTGCCTACCGGCCTCGGCGCTGACTCTTTCGAGGGTCTCTCCTATGCGGGAACGCAGCTCGGCGGCGGCGGCCTCGGTAAACGTGATAGCGGCGATGCCGCCCATGCTCGCCCGTCCGGTCGTTACGAGCGCCACGACACGTTCGACGAGGCTCCGCGTCTTACCGGTGCCCGCGCCCGCCTCCACGACCATGTTCTCATCGAGGCGTTCGACGATCGCGTCCCGTGCCGGCTGGTCTGAGGGGGTGGTCATCCGCTTCCCTCCCCCTCGGCCATTGCCGCGTAGGCCGCCAGACGTCCGTCCCGGCGCTTTTGCCGCCAATGCCACTCGCGCCGGGTGGGACAGAGATTTTTGAAGTCACAGTACGTGCAATTGGCATTGTTCTTGCCCGGATAAGCGGGGAAGAGGCCCTTGCCGATCCCGTCCGTAATGGTCCCAACCGCATCCGCGAAGGACTCTAACATCTCGTCGAGAGGGGCAGGCTTTTGAGGGCGCGTCTTGAAGTTCCCCTTGGCCGACAAGAACCAGTAGGCTGCTAGCACGTCGACCCCATCGCCCAAGAGTTGGCGCGCCGCCAGACCGTACACCGGAAGCTGTAATCGCGTGCCGCGCCTGACAGGGTCCTTGTCCATGTTCGTGTACTCGGTCGTCCCGCCCGTCTTGTAGTCGAGCACGAGGGCGACATCACCTGACGGCGACACATCAATCCTGTCGATGACGCCCCGAAACCTGATCCTGCCCGTTTCCGCGCTCGACCATTCGACGGGGGCCTGCACCGGAGAATTCTCAGGTTGGTGTCGGGATGTACCGAATGCGCTTTCGACCGAATGCGGCGAGACTCCATATTTGTGACGAAGGTCAAAGTCCTCTTCCAGGAACCTACGAAGGTCGCCCAGAATCTCGGCCTGAGCTATCTCCCACAGGAGCGGCTTGCCGGTGACCCCGCGCTGCTCGGCCTTGCGAAACTCCTCCTCGGCGATTCCCATGAGCAGCCGACGGTGGTCCTCGGTCCAGGGCTGTTCCGGTCGGGGAATTGTTCCCTGCTTCTGCGCTGCTTGGACGAAGCGTTCGAGGACTGTGTGAATCAGCGAGCCTCTATCCAAAGGGGAGATTGTCGCAATCTCCTCCGGCTGCTCCGGTGCGGCGATGCCGAGGACATTCGAGAGGAAGTAGCGGTAGGGACAGGTCGCCCACGTCTCAAGCCTCGTCGGCGAGAAGAGATCGCGGTTGGAGAGCCCTATGCGCCCAGAGGAGGATGACGCCGCCGAGAGGTCGCCGTCCCAGACCGTCAACATCCTCGCGTTCCTGGCCCTCTCCATCCGCAATGCTCTCGCGAGGACGTTCTCCGGCGTTGCAAGATGGTGCTCGCCGATACGTTTGCCGGAGCGACGCCATTGCCAGAGATGGTGAAGATCGTAGTCGTGGACATCGGCGGGCTGAGACCTTGAGACGGAGTTGATGCTTTCTTGTGCCGACGCTACGACTTCAATCCACGGCTGTTTTCTCAGCGAAGCGAGTTCGCCGGGAGACGACAGCATAGAGGGGTAGACGGACGAGCCGTGTAGGCGGGAAGCCTCTTCGAGGAACCATCGAGACGGGTGCTGCTCCCTCTGGGCGGCGTTGTCGCCGCGGGCGAACGTGAGCACGGTGGCGCGTCCGGCGGATGCCGCCGCCAGGTACTCGTACCGTTCGGCCGCCGTGCCATGCCGGAGCGGGAGCCCCGCCTGCTCGCGTTCTTGGTCGGGCAGCAGGGGATCGTCACGTACCCGCGGGGGCACGAGGCCCTCGACCATGCCCATGAGGTAGACCTTATCGAACCGGAGTCCGACCGCGTTTCCGACGGGCCCGACGAAAACCCCCTCCCCAAACGAGCCCTCTCTCGCGGCGGCCCTACTGAGCGCCTCGTCGAGCGCCACACGAAAACCGTCCAGCGTGGTGCTGTCCTCCACGTCGTCGAGACTCTCCAATTCCCGGATGCTCGCTTCAAGCAATTCGAGGTTATCTCCCTCTAGCCGAGGGAGCGAGCCTGTGTCCATATACCGTTTCGTCAGGCGGTCGACCCATTCCACGAAGTCCCGCCAACCTGAGCCGTCTTGAGGGGGCGTGAGGTCATCGTGCAATCGCAGCATGAAGTCGCGCAGGGCCCATGCCTCACTTGCCGTCTGCTTGATCCTCAGCAGCTTTGCTTCGGGGATATCATCACTCTGGTCATTGGCCGCCCGTTCTTGTCGCCCCGCATAGCGCGCAAGGCGTTCACTCCACTGCTCTTTCCCTCCAACTACGCCAGCGTCGCGCGATATTGCGTCCCAGCGAGAAGGCCGAAAACCCGCCGTCGTGGACCTCACAGGGCAGGAGGTGAGCCAGCGCGTCACTTCGTCTCGTGGCAGGTCGCCGCCCGCGAGATCGACCATGCCCTTGACCATGCGCCCGACCGGCGTCGAGGCCAGCCTTCCAGCCGTCGGACCTGCCGTCGGTAAGTCCGCCATGGCGAACTGCTCCGCGATGAGCAATGCGTACGGCTCCCGCTGCCAGTATAAGACCGCCATCCGGTGGAAAGGAGTGCCTTCGTGTGCGGCTGAGGCGATGTCCCTCACCACGCTTCGCACCTCCTCGCGCGTGTCCGACGTAATGAGCAGGCTCGACTCACGACCGGGCGGGGTCGACAGTTCTTCCGGCTTAGGGAGACGTGTTCCGCGAGAGGCGGTGCTCGCTAGCACGGCCTCATTGGCGTCGTTATCGTCCGTGATACCCAAGACTGTCGAGCACGACCACGCCTTTTTCAGCGCATCAACCAGGCGTCGCTCCGCAGGCGTGAGATCCGTCAAGAGGTACGCGATCGCGGGGCCCAAGTCCGATAGTGCAGTGATGTCGCCTCCCGCCACCGCGTCGGCGGCAGCGTCGGCCAGGGCCTCACGGTCGTAGTACGACTCGGTGAAGCGGCGAAATAGCGAGTACAGCCGGGCGATCTCGCCGGGAATCTCGTCTCGCCGTTCGAGAGTCGCGAGAGCGTTCGGGCCTGCAAAACGGAGATCACGGAACGTCGAGCGGAGACTGGAATGGAAGGACGGGTGGTTTCGAAACGGTTCGAGCCGTCCCGATGCCTCCCCCGCCGCGCGACGAATGGCGGCGGACTCTATCAGCGGTTTGAGGGGCCGCTGCCCTTTCCCGGCAAGGACCGGCGCTCCCAGAAGCTCAGCGAGTCGTGGAAGGATCATGAACCGCACGTTTACGAGGCCGCGCCTCCCAATGTCTCGACGGAGGTGAAGGGCAGCATAGGTCGACGGCACGACGACCGTGACGGGAGCGAGGGGGTCGTCCGCTTGGTACTCGGCCAAAAGGCGTTCGAGGCGCTCCTGGGCCTGCTCGATGCGCTCAACGTACAGCGCGGATTCCGGCATAAATCACGGCTCCTCACCCATTGCGAACTGCCCTGCAAGTATACATTCTGCACTACCGTTACGGGTGAACGGGCAAAATCGCGACAGCAAACCGAACAGAGATTCTGCTATCATAACGAGAGTTCGGAAAGATCGCGCCGCCGGTTGGTCGAAGGAGTCATGCCATGGCACAGTACGACCCGTTCGAGGAGTTCGAAGAGTCCTTTCGTGCCGCCCTCGACTTTCTGACTGGCCAGAGCGGCGACGACGAGACCCTTAGCACGCTGACGTTTGTGGAGGACGCCGCCGAGAATCCAGCGGTCGACGACTACGTTCCCGACTGGCTCAGCCCCTATGTCTCAATTGCCGGCCAGATCATGCTGAACCAGATGGGCGAGCTGCCGGACGAGGCCGACGAGGCGAGTTTAGGCCGGTTTATGACGGCGTTGGTTCCCGCGATGGCCCACGCGGTGCGCTTGGGATACGCTGAGGGGTACGAGAGCGGAAAGGCTGAGGCCAACGGCGAATCTCGGTAGGGGCAGGTTTGAAACCTGCCCATCAGAAACCACGAATCCGTTGAATGCCTTTCGGATCGACGTCCAGACATTTGACGAGTTTGCGAACGTCGTCTCCGAGAGCCACGTCCTAGAGGCCATCTCCTCCGTGTTGGACTCCGAATCATGTGACCCGCACACCCACGTGAGCGTGGTGATCGCAGACGACGAAGTGGTCCGCGAACTGAACCGACGGCACAGAGGACTGGACGAGAATACCGACGTGCTGTCCTTCTCGTTCACTCACGAAGGGGAGTACTACGGTGAAGAGGACCGGAGCGCCCGCGAAACCGACATCGACTTCGTGCTCCCGCCCACCGAAAACGACGATGCGTCGCTCGGAGAGATCATCATCTCGTACCCACAAACGTGCCGTCAGGCGGAAGTATCGGGGCATTCTGCAGAGCAGGAACTTGCCGTCCTGCTGGTGCACGGCGTCCTGCACCTCCTCGGATACGACCATGAGGAGCCGGACGACGAGACTGTGATGAAGGAAGCCGTGGCCCGGGCGATGCAGCAACTGGGACTACAGCCGAACTGAGAAATGCCGGTTTCACACGAACTGATTGTATGAGAGACTTACGGGGCAACACGGCGGCTCCCTGAGTTCTTCTTCGTCGAGAGGACATGGCAGAAGTCTTATACAGAAAATGGCGTCCTAGGCGACTCGAACAGGTCGTCGGTCAGGAGGCCGTCACGCAGACGCTGCGGAACGCCGTGTCGCTCGGACGGATCGCCCATGCCTATCTGTTTACGGGGCCTCGTGGAACGGGCAAGACGAGTACGGCCCGCATCATGGCGAAGGCCGCCAACTGCCGCAATCCGCAGGACGGGGAGCCGGACGATACGTGCGACATCTGCCAGTCGATCAACGAAGGCCGGTCTCTCGACCTCATTGAGATCGACGCCGCCAGCAATCGCGGCATCGACGACATTCGCGACCTGCGCGATAAGGTCGGGTACACGCCCCACGAGGGCCGGTACAAGGTCTACATCATCGACGAGGTCCACATGCTGACCGAGCCGGCCTTCAACGCGCTGCTGAAGACCCTCGAGGAGCCGCCCGGCCACGCGATCTTCATCCTTGCGACGACCGAGATCCACAAGGTGCCGCTCACGATCATCTCGCGGTGCCAGCGGTACGACTTCCGGCGGATATCCCTCGACACCATACAAACCCAACTCGACACCCTCGCGCAGCGGGAGGGCCACACGGCCGAGCCGGAGGCCCTCGCATTGCTGGCGCGGTCGTCCTCGGGCAGCCTGCGCGATGCCGAAAACCTGCTCGAACAGGCGCTGATTTCTTACGGTTCGCCACTTCACGCGGAGCAAGTGCGCGATCTGCTTGAGCTTGGCGGGGACGAGCGCGCCCTCGAACTCGCGCGTCACGCCCTGAAGAAAGAGACGAAGGAAGGACTGGCCGTCATCAATGAGGTGTCTGCACAGGGAGTCGACCTCCAGCAGTTCCATCGGATGGTCATGGAACACCTTCGCGGCACGCTTCTCATAAAGTCTTCAGTCGAGTCTTCGCTCGGCTTCAATGAGGACGTGAAGGTCGAGCTTCGAAAGCTGTCCGACGGCCTGTCTCTCGATCATCTCGTACACGTACTGAAGACGTTCTCCACAGTTGACGTGAAACGTGATCTCGTGTCGACCCTCCCCCTGGAGATGGCCTTGGTCGAATCGAGCATCGCGCCGAAGCCTCCCGTCGTCCAGGCGGCCCCGGCCCCGGCTGCGTCCGCTCCCGCTCCGGCGCGACAGGGTGCGGCGCCCGTTCCAGCCCCGGCGCGACAGCAGCCTCGCGCACAGGTACCATCGGCCCCTCAAACGGGAAGCAGGGAAATCCCTCCCGCAGCTCGTGATCCGTCCACGTACCGCCAACCTGCCGCCACTACGCCCCCGCGTCAGGCGGACCCCCAATGGGAACAGGTACTGAGGTCGCTGCGTCACGCCAAGGGGAAGAAGTACAATCTCGGCAGCCTGATGCGAGACTGCCGAGATCGCCGTAGTCGACGATCGACACGCTTACGCTGATGTTCGCGCACCGTGCTCACATGGAGCGGATGCAGGAGGAGTTCGACGACCCGGCCAGCAGAAAGCTCGTTAGAGACGCGGTACAAACGGCGTTGGGATCCGAGTACGAGATACAGGTGACGCTCGCCGACGGGGGCGGCAACGGCCCCAAGCAGAACATCGCGCAAAAGAGCCATTTGGTGCGGGCCGCGCGTATGATGGGCGCCCGTGTGATCGCCGAAAAGGAGGAATCCCCGAATGATGAATAGAAAGATGCTCAAACAGGCCCAGCAGCTGCAGAAGCGTATGGAGCAGATGCAGGAGGAGATGGAGACCCTCACGGTCGAGGGATCTGCCGGCGGCGGCGCCGTCACGGCAACGGTGACCGGCAAGATGCACGTCCTTTCCATCACCATCGACCCCGATGTCGTCGACCCGGACGACGTCGAACTGCTTCAAGATATGGTGCTTGCGGCCGTCAACGACGGCCTGCACAGGGCGGAGGAGACGGTGAGCAAGCAGATGGCCTCACTCACAGGCGGCTTGAAGATACCGGGGCTGATGTAGGAACGCATCCGCTCTTCCGCAGTTAACATCCCAAAGCGTACATGCAGATGAACAACCCCGAGGCATACCCGTCCTCAGACCCAGTCGGGAAGCTTGTCGAAGAGCTTCATAAACTGCCGGGGATCGGTCCAAAGACGGCCCAGCGACTGGCGTACCACCTCATACGAATGGGGGACGAGCACTCGCGCTCTCTCGCCGAAGCCATTCTCGCCGTCAAGCAGAGGATCATCCTCTGCTCCGCCTGCGCCAACATCACCGAGGCCGACCCATGCCGCCTCTGTCAGGACTCGAGCCGCGACAGCACCAGGATCTGCGTTGTAGAGGAGCCGATGGACGTGCCCGCTCTCGAACGGACCGGGGCGTACTCTGGGCTGTACCACGTTTTGCACGGGGCGATATCGCCCATGAACGGCATCCGCCCGGAGGACCTCAAGATCGCGTCGCTGCTCGAACGGCTCAAAGGCTCTGAGGTGACGGAGGTTATACTCGCCACGAATCCGAATCTGGAGGGAGAGGCCACCTCGATGTACCTACACGGCCTCATCTCTCCGTTGGGCATAAGGGTCACGCGACCGGCGCGCGGACTGCCGGTCGGCGGCGACCTCGAATACGCGGATGAAGTAACGCTCGGACGGGCATTGGAAGGCCGCCAGGAATTCTAGCGATGCGGACGCTATGCAACCCCGCCGCTTTCGGATGCGTCCGATGCATTGAGGGGCGATGACCCTTGCCGAGACCGAAGACATACAACACCGAGGGTGTCGTGCTGAAGCACATGCGGCTCGGCGAGGCCGACCGCATCATCACCCTCTACACTCCTGACCGAGGGAAGGTGCGCGCGGTCGTCAAGGGGGCGCGTCGAGCCAAGAGCCGCAAGGGCGGGTTCCTGCAGCCCCTCACACACGTCCGTGTCTCGATAGCGGAGGGACGCAGCCTCGATCAGGTGGTCGAGGCCGAGACGGAGGCGAGCTTCCGGGCCGTACGGGAGGACTTGAGCCTCGTCTCCATCGGGCTGTATCTGGCCGAGTTGGTCGACGCCTTCTCCGCCGATGGCGCCGTCAACCCCTCCGAGTTCCGCCTGTTGGTCGGGGCGATGGGCGCGCTCGAATCCACAGAGAAGCCCGAACAGCTGGCAAGGTACTTCGAGACGCGAATGCTGGGAGTGGCCGGGTTCGGCCCGGAGGTGCGGCAGTGTGTGGACTGCGGGGAGGAGCTTTCGGCCGGCGACCACGCATTTTCCTGCGCCGGCGGCGGGCTGGTGGGCCCGGAGTGCCGCAGCAGGACACACGGCGCGCTGATTCACGTGTCGATGAACGCCATCAAGGTGCTGCGTTTCTTTCAAGTCTCCGATTTTCCACAGGCTCTCGAACTGCCGCTTACCGAGCGGTTGATAGAAGACCTGCGACGAGTTTTGGGTACCTACATCACCTACATCTTGGAGCGCGAGCCGCGCAGCGCGGAGTTCATGCACCTGGTATCATCCCGCTAGAGTCTTGTCGTGGTAGATGAGGCGGGGAAGGTGAGCTACATGAAGAAGGTCACACTGATAGGCGACTGCATCAGGCGAGACTATCAGCCGATAGTGCGCGATGAGCTCGTGGACGTTGCAGATGTATGGGGCCCCAAGGAGACGATCAAGACGACACGTGACGTACTCGCGCACCTCGACGAGTGGGTGCTAGGGCCAAGGCCGGACCTTTTTCACTTCAACTGTGGCCTCCACGAGATTCGCCGGTTCCGGCCCGGTGATCTTCAGACGGTGCCGCTGCCGGAGTTCAGTCGGAACCTCGAGGAGATTTTCCGACGCATTCGGGAGAACACCGAAACGGCGATCACTTGGGCACATACGACACCCATATTTCACGAGCGGCGGGACAAGATCAACACCTACGGGCGGCTGGAAGCCGACGTGGTGGAATACAATGCATCCGCGTCGGAGGTGGCAGGCAGGTACGGCGTGCGCATCGTCGATCTGCATCGACTCACTCATGAGAGCGGCATGGAGCGGTACATGGCGCGAAACGGTCTGCACTTCACGCCGGAGGGGTACGTCATGCTGGGAAGGGCCGTCGCGCAGGCCATTCGGCAGGAGTTGCAGGCTAGCGAACATACACCCGCCGAGATCGCGTACACGAGGTAGACTTGTTGGACATCCTCCGTACCGTTTGCTACGATGAGGGTGCGTTTCATGCAGGGTTCCAGGGTATTGGCACGGTTCTACTTGGTGCGGTGAGAGGGGATTGATATGGCCTCCAGTGACTACAGCTTCAAACGATTTTCCGAGCACGAATTCTACGGGCAGCAAAACGCCTTGCTCGTAGACCTTGCTGGCGTGGGTTCTGGCCAGCGAATCATCGACTTGGCGTGCGGAACGGGCGGTGTCACGAAGATCATCGCCGACCGCCTGACCTGCGCGAAGAACTCCGTCATCATCGGCATCGACCATTCGTCGTCGGCCCTCAAGCAGGCGATGGAGGAGCTGAAGGACCGCGGCGATACGGCCATTCAGTTCGTCCAAAGCCAGATGGAAAACATCTCCGACGCCGTCAAGGAGAAGGTCGACACCGTCATTCTGTGCAACGCGATTCACTACATACCGGACAAGGACGCCGTGGTAGCCGAGATAGCTCGAACCCTAAAGCCGGGTGGCAAGCTGGCCTTCAACACGACCTTCTACGACGGGTCGCTCCCCCAAGAGTCGCTTATCTTCTATCGCAAGTGGATGCTGAAGGCCAACCGGTTCCTCCGCCGCGAGTACGGTATGTCTCCGATCAAGGCGGAAAGAGTACAGGCGCGCAAGCAGCTCACCGCCGACGAGTACAGGGAACTGCTTGAACGACAGGGTTTTGAGGTGGTCGAGCAGAAGATCCAGACGGTCGAGTTCACGAGGGCCGGGTTCCTCGACATCAGCACCTTTTCCGACTTCATCGAGGGCTCCCTGCCGGGCGTCCCGTTCGAGAAGGCCAGCGCGGCCCTGCAAGTGGGCGTCAATCAGGCATTCGAAGAGATGAAGGTCGAGTGGATCCCGCGAAACTGGCTGGGCATCGTCGCCGTCCGCAAGTGACCGGCCCGTCGATCGGGTGTACTTAGGTCACGTCGGACGCGGCCCGTAGACAAAATCGGTCTCGAACAGCTCCATCATGTAGCCGCTCATCCCCACGCTCTCGTACGTTCGCCGCGCCCCGTGATTGTCCTCGTCGGTGTATAGCCTGATGCCGCAGATCGTGGGATCTTCCTCCGCCTCCCTGTGGATGTGCCTGTGCATGGCCCTGTAGACACCCTTCCTCCGCCAGTCCGGCGCGACGTAGACATTCTCGACCCACCAAAAAGTGCCGTCTCGGTAAGGACTCCACTCGAACGCGACACGCAGCATCCCTACGGTCTCACCCTCCGCCTCGGCGACGATGTGGAACCCGAGATCTGGCGATGACACCAGCTTGCGAAGTCCGTTCCGTAGAAGATCGCGCTTGTGCCCGATCTTGCCGCCGCCATTATCGATATACAGTTGGAACAGCGTGTCGAAGTCGGCGGGGACGGCCCTTCTCACCGTTATCGTGGCGCTCATTGGCATCTCCTCCCGTCGGTCGTTGTGGAGGCACTAGGATAGCTTCCTTTGGCATGAGTCCGCAAAGTCTCTCAATTCAAGAACGGAAATGTGCTAGCAGTCGCAACATGATTTGGTCATAATCTAAGATGAGTCCAAATTCTAGGGGTGAGCATGACGCTCCTCAGCAGTGTGCGAGTACAGCGCCAAGTCGTGAGGCTTCTCGGGGAATTGGAAGAGGCGGTGATCTCCCGGCGATGGGAGGCCGTCCGCGACACAAGCCATGACGTGCTGGCGCTCGAACCGGACAATGTGGACGCTCAGGCATTCCTTGCGGCGGCTAAGAGGGCGCTGGGAGAGGACGATTCCCACCGCGTGTCGAATGGTACCGGCTCCAGCTCGTCGGTGTCGATAGATCACTCCGATGTCTCGGGCGTTGTCATCAACGGGCGCTACACCCTGGGGAGGATGATCGGCGAGGGAGCGAGGAAGCGGGTGTACGAGGCCATGGACTCCCTCCTAGACCGCGAGGTAGCAATCGCGATCGTCAAGATAGAGATGTTGGACGGCGTGTCGCGACAGAGGATCACCCTCGAAGCGCAGGCGATGGGCAGGCTCGGTTCCCACCCGCACGTCGTGACGGTGTTCGACTTCGGAGAGTACGTGCCGGAAGGCTCCACTGAGCCCCATCCGTATATGGTGACGGAACTGATGAGAGGCGGCGACGTAGCCTGCCTGATCGAGAACGCACCGAATGGCGGGCTGCTTCTGGACGACGTGGTGCGAGTGGCGGCCGACGTGTGCCGCGGCCTCGACTTCACGCACGCGAACGGCATCGTGCACCGAGACGTCAAGCCCGGCAACATCTGGCTCACCAAGGACGGCACCGCGAAGATCGGCGACTTCGGACTTGCCATGTCACGAAACCGGGCGTGCATCACACAGTCCGGCAACATCGTCGGCACGGTGACCTACATGCCGCCCGAGCAGATCACCGGAGGTGAGGTGACGCCACGGGCCGACCTGTACGGCCTCGGCGTCGTTCTCTACGAGATGGTCTGCGGCCGGCCTCCGTTCATGGGCTACGACACACCTTCGGTGGTCAGACAGCACCTCGAGACGGAGCCGGTGTCCCCGACGTGGCACAACCCGTACTGCCCAAGGCCGCTCGAAGCGCTCATCCTGCGGATGATGGCAAAGGACCCGAAGAGGCGGCCCCGATCGGCGGCGGACGTTATCAAGGCGCTCGAAGACATACACGCAGGCGGAACCCCCTCTCGCGTGAACGGTTCCTCGTCCGTCCGTCCGAAGTCTATGAGCGTCAGCACCGAGTCGCTGAATGGCGACTTTGGGGGCGTTTTCGTCGGACGCGGCGAGCAAATGGACGTGCTGCGCGCCAGTCTTGAGGAGACGATGTCCGGACGCGGTCGATTCCTGATGATCGAGGGTGAGCAAGGCATCGGGAAGAGCCGAATGGCCCATGAGCTGGCCGTCTATGCCGGGGAACGCGGTGCGAAGGTGCTCTGGGGCACGGCGGACGAGGCGGGCGCGGCCACGTCCTACTGGCCCTGGGTGCAGGCAATCCGCATGCACGTACAAAACACGGACGCTGAGCAGCTGAAGCAAGAAATGGGTGATGGCGCCTCGGAGATCGCCGTGGTCGTGGCCGACGTGCGGCAGAAGCTCGTCGGGCTCGAGTCCCCGCCCGACTTGGACGACCCTCAACAGCCGAGCTTCCGGCTCTATGACGCGGTTACGGGATTCCTCAAGGCGGCATCGGACGATTGCCCTCTCGTGATCGTCTTCGACGATATCCAGCGAGCGGACGACTCGACGCTGGCGCTGCTGCGCTTCATCGTCCCGGAGCTATCGACGATACGGGTGCTGCTGGTCGGCACGATGCTTCCCTCTTCGACCCTTCCGGGCAGCCATCCCCTGACCGAAATCCTCACCTACTTCAAGCGTCGCAGGCTCCTGCAGCGCGTGCTGCTTTCGGCACTTTCGATGGATGAGGTCGACTCGATTGTCCGGCACAACTACGGCTTCTCCCTCTCGCCGACGTTCATCAAGGGGATTTACAGCCAGACGAAGGGCAACCCTCTCGCGCTCTCAGAGGTCGCCAACACGCTTCTGTCGCAGGCGAGTCCGAATTCGTCGAAGGGTTAGTGTTCCGTCGGGTCAGCCGCCTTCGGGGACTACACCTATCCAAATCTCCATCTCAGATTCCTCCGGCGACTCTATGGAGAAGCGATGGTCATACCGCTCGACCTCCAGCAGGTTCCAGCAATACCCTGAGCCTGGCAGCCATTCCTCCATCGCGCAGCGTATCGTCTCCGGCAGATCGGCGATGGGCCCGCGATGCGTGATTACGGCAAACGTTGAAGCGGGGACTGTATGGCTGACCATGCCTTCGGCGATAGAGGCGACCCCACGTACCGCGGTGCCCGCTACATACAGTAGCTCGTCGGGGTGGGAACGCTCTCGTTCTGGCCGAGTGATGATGAGGCCGTAGCAGGCTTCGTCCGTCCTGCTTTCAACTTCATCGAGGCGATTGATAAAGCGGTCCCAGAGAGCGGGGACCAGCTCGAAGTTATTCGTGTCCGACGACAGCGCGCTTATGAAGTGCGTCTCCATCCCGACGACCGTGAAGGCCTCCTTCTGAACGATCTCCGGCTCGATCACGTTGGCAACTCCTTCTGGTCCGTTTTATTCACGGCACGTTGGGGAAAATCACACGATTCTGGGATGACAACCAGCGTGTTTTGGACGAGGATACCGTATATTCACCAAAGGAGCCAACGGATGAATACCAGACGCCTCCTCGGTCTGACTGTGTTACTCGTAGCAGCGCTCGCCGCGGCGTGCGGTCAGTCAGCAGAGCCAACCCAAGAACCGACACCGGAGCCGACGGCCGTTCCAACTCCCGTGCCAATTGCGGCCGAGCCGACGCCAACGCCAGAGCCACAGGACGATCGACCACTGGTCGACGTGTCGCATCTCCTCGACTTCGTCCGAGAGGGTGTCTACAAGAACTCAGACGGCGTCGGAGGCGCGGCATGGCTCGACTATGACGGCGACGGATTCCTCGACCTGTACATCACCAACACGAGAGACGCGAAGAACGCCCTCTTCCACAACAACGGGGACGGCACTTTCACCAACGTCGCGGAGGATGCCGGCGTCACGAGCGAGACGGGCAACACGGCGGTGGTTGCCGGGGACATCGACAACGACGGCTGCATCGACCTCCTGATGTCGGGCGACGGAGGGTTCATCGGCGACGAGCCCAGTAGCTTCAAGGTCTATGGGAACGACTGCGACGGCACCTTCACGGACATCACCGAACGAAGCGGCCTCGATGCACTGTCCGAATCGTACTCTTGGGCCTTTGCCCTCGCTGACATCGACAACGACAGCGACCTCGATCTCTTTGTGGGCGCACCACCGGGGCCGGGATTCGACTTTGGGCATCGAAACTGGCTGTTCCTCAATGGGGGCGCTGGCGTGTTCACGGATATTTCGGCCACCGCCGGGGTCCTCGATGATCTACCGTCATGCGGCGTCGGGTTCAATGACTACGACGAAGACGGATTCATAGATATCTTTCTCGCAACATGCGTTTGGCTTGACGCCAGGTTTCGCCTGTTGCGGAACAACGGCGACCTGACGTTCTCAGACGTCTCCTTCGAGTCAGGACTGAGCCTTTCCATCGAGGGACTGCCGGGACATGCCGAGCATGACTTTCGCATCGGAGTTGCCTTCGCCGATTACGATACCGACGGCGATCTCGATATCTTGTCTAGGAACTTCGGGGCCAACGGGTGGGTATTCGAAAACACCGGGGATGGAACCTATACGGCAGTCGGCTATGAAGCGACGTTCGACGAAATCGAGTACCCGGCTAGTTGGGCGTTCGGCGTGGCCGATTTCGATAACGACGGCGGCGAGGACATCTTCTACTCCGGCAACTTCCCTGTCGGGAGCTTTGACTGGCCTGCAAACGCAGGGTTGCTACTGTTGAACCGAGGCGACGGCAGCTTCCGGAAATTACCTTCGAGGTTTGGTCTCGAGGAACTGTTCACGACAGGCACCGCGATTGGAGACTACGACAACGATGGATACGTCGATATCCTGGTCGTCACGAGTAAGTCGCGCGGTCAGGGCGGCGAGCCCGTGCTCCTGCGCAACCAGGGAGGCGGCAATAGCTGGATTACTGTCCGTCTGATCGGCACGGCAAGCAACCGTGACGGTATTGGAGCGCTAGTGCGGGCCAAAGCCGATGATACTGTCGTCGTGAAGTCGACCCACGCGGGCTCCGGCTTCCTTTCAACCAACAGCCCCTGGCTCACCTTCGGGCTGGGGAGCCACGAAGCGCCCGTCGACATCGAGGTTCGGTGGCCCTCCGGTCTCGTCGAGGTGTTTGATGACCGGGCCGTCAGGCAGACCGTCACGCTGACCGAGGGGACGGGGACTGAAATCGAGTCGGGCGGATAGTATTGATGAGGTACTCAGAAGAGCTCTTTCCCCTCTGGATATCGGCCCGTATCGGAGGGCAGGCTCTTTGCCGGTATGCCGGTTGTGTAAGAGTCTCAGAAAGCGGGAATGACGACATGAACCGGGATAACGAAGAGAATATCAAGAATGTCACCACTCCTAACAGTTTACATTGGAGGCTCAATATGAGCACTCAGCGCCTCCTCGGTCTGACTGTGTTACTCGCAGTTGCGCTCGCCGCGGCTTGCGGTCAGCCGGTCGAGCCGACACCACATCCGACACCGGAGGCGACGGTGGCTCAAACTCCCGTGCCTGCCGTGGCCGATCCGACATCCACGCCGGAACCACCGGACGACCGGCCTCTGGTCGACGTTTCCCACCTCCTCGACTTCGTGCGCGAGGGTATCTACCGCAACTCCGACGGCGTTGGCGGCGCGGCGTGGCTCGACTACGACGGAGATGGATTCCTCGACCTGTACATCACCAACACCAGAGAGGCGAAGAACGCCCTCTTCGATAACAACGGGGACGGGACATTCGCGAACGTCGCCGACCAGGCGGGCGTGACGAGCGAGACGGGCAACACGGCGGTAGTTGCCGGGGATATCGACAACGACGGCTGCACAGACCTGATACTGGCAGGCGATGGGGCCTTCCAGGGAAACAAGCCAAGCGGCTTTAGGGTCTACGCCAATAACTGCGAAGGCACCTTCACCGACATCAGCGAGACGGCGGGCATCGACAAGCCTGAAGTTTCTTGGAGCTTGGCCCTGGGCGACGTCAACAACGACGGGTACCTAGACCTCTACGCAGCCGGACTGGTGGCGACTGGCATGTCCTTCGACGATCGCGACCGGCTCTACCTCAACAACGGCGATCGCACCTTTACCGACGCTACCGACGATGCCGGCATCGAAGGAGAGTTGGCGACGTGCTCCGCTCGGTTCAGCGACTACAACCAGGACGGGTGGACCGACATCTTCATCGCCAACTGCTTCTTCGCCTTGGTGCGAACCGAGCTCCTTCGCAATAACGGGGACGGGACGTTCACCGACGTGGCGTTCGACGCCGGACTGGTCTTTTCGCCATCCGGCCACCCGCTGGACTACGATCGGGACTCCCGCATGGCTCTCGCCTTCGGAGACTACGATCTTGACGGAGATCTGGACGTTTTCGCCCCTGGCCAGACCGACAAGCCCATGTTCGAGAACAACGGGGACGAGACCTACACGGCTGTAGGAGAACAGGAGTTGGGACTCGTCATCCGCGGTCTTGGGGCTGACACAGCGGTCAGCTTCGCCGACTTCGACAACGACGGCTATCCCGACGTCTTCTATGTCGATGTCCCGGAAGACTCCTCTCCTGTGGGTATGCTTCGGATCAACAGAAGTGACGGAACGTTCTCCGAGGCGATCGAGTATACGGTGATTCTTCCAAGTGGAGCCGCCACGGGAGACTACGACAACGACGGCTTCTTGGACTTGGTCGTCGTGACGAGCAAATCACAAGGTGAGAGTGGCGAGCCGCTACTGCTCCGCAATCGGGGCGGCGAAAACGCCTGGATCACCGTCAGGACGGTTGGGGTCGAGAGCAACCGTGACGGCGTCGGGGCGCTGGTCACGGTCCACGCCGGGGACGAGGTATACGTCCAGGAGGTCTCCGCCGGTTCGGGTCTCTCGACCAACAGCCCCTGGCTGACCTTCGGGTTGGGGAGTCGCAACGCGCCGGTCGACATCGAGGTGCGATGGCCCTCCGGTCTTGTCGAGATGTTTGAGAACCAGCCGGTAAGGCAGACCGGCACGCTGACCGAGGGGACGGGCGTTGCTCATGAGGCGGACTGACACGGGATCCGACAACGATTCTGTAACGACGAAAACCCGCGAAAGTGTTGCATTTTGTCGCAATCTGTTGCATTTTGATCGTTATCGTCAAATCGATGGGGTCTTGCTCGGAGCGAAAAGCGCGAGTGCCGTAATGGAACCTTCACGGTCTCAGGCTAGTTGTTCTTTGTCCTGAAGGAGCCGTCTAGCGACCAGTTCCGGACCGGCTCGAACTGTTTGTCCTCCGGAGCGCGGCGATCATCCCCGTCACCGACCGGGAGGGCGTCCTCCGTGGCCGTTGAGTCGTGGGCCTGGGACGCGAGGAGCCGCTGTTCTTCGTCGAGGAGCCGTTCCCCTTCCTGGACTATTTGAAAGTACTCATCGACCACCTGTTGGCGGATCTCCGCTTCGGTCGGGCCGGGAGGGTCGTCGGCCATGTCCTCCGGAGTGAGCACGTCGTACTTTTCCGGCATGTGCATATTGAGGACCCACGACAGGAGGAGTGGAGGGGAATCGGGCCTTCCGGCCATTTCCTGGAGCAGCACTTGGACCGAGTCGGTGAATTCGAGCTCGGCGACCTCTTTTCTCTTGACGAAGCCGAGGACGTTGTCTCGCTCCCATTTCTCTATGGTACTGACGGCGACGCCGGCCCTCTGGGCGGCTCGTTCGTAGTTCGGCGTGAGGGCGTACTGCTTGAGGCAGAGGGTTTGAAGTCTCCAGATATCGCACTGTTCGGGAGTGAACTCGCTGAAGCGGAGACCGAGGGCTCGTTCGGTCTCGACGGCGATGAATTCGGAATTCATTCCGAGAGATTGAAGGAAGTCGAGGTCCATGGGGTGTCGGGTCCTGGGTGTTAGGTTGTGGGTCAATAATAGACCATACGTTCGCGCCTTGTCAAGATGGGACGGGGAGGCCGATAGGGCAGTCGCAACTCACGGATTGGGAGGCTTTGTATAACTTACCTGACGGGGCGATATGGGGATTTGCAAGCAACGTCAGCCAACCTACGCCCTCACCCCTTTTGATATCGGCCCCGTATCGTGGTACGGGGTGACGTTCCTTTGCCGGAATGGCGGTTGTGCAAAGGTCTCCGAAGGCGGGAATCCAAAGCTCACTCCGCGATCTCGGCTGTGAATCCCCGCCCGGTCACCTGCCGGGCAGCGTGCGAATAGCCTCCAGCGCCGCGGCCTGTTCGACCGGATCCCCCAACCGTAGAGCCATTGCCAGTTCTTGCCGCGCAAGCTGATAATTGCCAGCCTCGATGTAAATACTAGCGCGCAGAAAGTGGACCCTTGCTAGAGGGGGGCCGGACTCTATCGCCAAGGTAAGTGTGTCGAGTGCGCGGTCATAGTCGCCCTGCGAATAGTAGCGCTCGGCTCGGAAGTAGTGCGTGAAGGAGTTTTCCGGCAGCCTGCGGTCGGCAAGTATCACGCCGAGAACCAGTATGAGCAGCGTGGCCGGCACGACCCACCACTTGAGGATGAGTGACCCCGACGTATTGACGATGATCCGGTGGCCGAACATCGTCCTGGCCTGCCGGTATTGTGGAGAAAGCGTCAGGCCGAGAATGAACCCCGCGACCAGTCCGCCACCGTGTGCCCAGTTGTCGATGCCGGGCGTCGACAGGCCGATGAAGATGTTTATCGCGACGATGATCGCGATGCCGATGAGACTGTTCTGCGCGTGCTTGCCGAACGTCCGACGCTGTATGACGAGGAACGCCGCCAGCGCCCCGACGACGCCGAAGATCGCACCGCTCGCACCCGCTGCGATGGCTATAGAGTTGAACAGATAGCTCGTCACACTCCCGGCTAACCCGGCAAGGACGTAAATGAGAAGAAATCGCTCGTGCCCGTACGAACGCTCCACGGACTGACCGAAGATAAAGAGTCCCAGAGCGTTGAACCCCAGATGCATGAAGCCGGAATGGAGAAACATCGCCGTGAACAGCCGCCAGTACTCGCCCTCGGAGATGAGGGGGCCGAACATAGCGCCGAAGTCGAGGAGCACGTCGGGGTCTTCGGTCCCGCCCGCAAGCTCAACGAGACCGAACATGACAACGTTGATGGCGAGCAGAGCGTAGGTGAGGTAGGGCGTCCGCGTTACCTCAGGCATTGGGACGTAGGGTTCCGGCTCTTGGTCGTATTCGTCGGGCTCGTACACGTGCTGTCCGGCGGGGAAAGCGCCCCTAGTTCTTTAACGGTGGGGCTGTTCAACGGGTCATGCCGTTTCGGTGCGATGCCCCGTATTTCTACGATACACTAGGGTCGGCTACGCGCTCAAGGAACACTTGGAGGTACCCGGTCCGTGCCAAGACTCAGCGAAGCACTTCCCAGCAAGCGCGATCTTCGCCCCGACCAGCAGGTCGAAAGCATAGCGGAGATCGATGCTCGCGCACTCTACGACCGTGGCATCCGCGCCATCGCCTTCGACGCCGACCAGACGCTGTGCCGGTACCACGGCACCGGCATTCACAACCGGTTCCTGACAAACATCGAGGTCATGCGCGGCCTCTTCGCCGATCGCCTGTGCATCATCTCCAACTGCACCGACAGCCGACGGGAGGAGCTGATCGAACAGTTTCCCCTGTACGTCGTGCCGGTGCGAAAGAGGAAGCCATCCACCGAGCCATACCGTGAAGCGGAAAGGCACTTCGACGTGCCCCCGGAGCAGTGGGCGTTCGTGGGCGACCGCATCCTCACCGACATTGTCGGGGCCAACAGGGCGGGGTGGCACTCGATACTGGTTCCCCCGCTCGCCCCCGAGACCGACCCGTGGTTCATCGCCATGGCTCGCTCATACGAGCGGCTGCTGTGGCGGGTGTATCGGATGTGACGCGACAGGCCATTGAAAACCGTCATACCGGCGAAGAGCCTGCCCCGTACTCCGATACGGGGCAGGTATCCAGAGGGGCGGAGGTTTAGGCTTGAGGGGCGGCGCCTTCCCTGTTCCCTTTGTAGCCCTGTCTGGCAGGTTATATTAGGGTCTCATCAACGGGCTCGGAGGACTCCCCGTAAGCGGTCTGGATCTGAGTGATCTTCAGCTCGGCCTTCGAGAGAAGGTCGCCGCAGAAGTTGGCGAGACGCATACCCCGCTCGAACAGAGCCGTCGTCTCCTGGAGGGAGAGTTCTCCCGCCTCCATCGCTCGTACCGTCTCTTCAAGCTGCTCCAGCGCCTGCTCAAACGTGAGGTCTTTGAGTTCGTCGTCGGCCTTCGGTTCTTGTTGCATATCCCTCGACCGCCTATCCTATCAGTCTTCGAACAGGTCCATACTCACCTGTCCACTCGGTGGTGACTTCCTCGATCTCGTCCGTCTTCGTGCGGTCGGACGCCGTCCGGCTCCGGTCACCTGCGCCTTGAAGTCCCCCTCTGCCACCGTCACCCCGATCAGATCGCCATCCGCGACCTGCGACGGCGAGGTCACAACCATGTCTTCCTTGTGAACGATGGCATACCCGCGAAGCAGAGTATCCCGCGGGCTGAGAGATTCGAGCTTGCCTCGCAGCCCATTGATGCGTTCGCCCGCGACCTGCATCGTCCCGCGCAGGTGGCCGGCCGACGTCCGCATCATGTCGTCGATGCGCAGCCTGAACGTGTCGAAGTCCGGCAGCCCACGCCGGAGACGTGGAAGAAGCGTGTCCACCTCCCAGCGGACCGCTTCGAGCCGACCTGTGATGATGGCGCCCAACGACCTGCGGAGCACTCCGATGTCGGCGAACAGCTCTGTTTGGTCAGGCACGACAAGCTCCGCGGCGGCGGACGGCGTCGGCGCTCGAACGTCCGCCACGAGGTCCGCTATGGTGTAGTCGGTCTCGTGCCCTATGGCGCTCACGACCGGCACACTGCTCTTGAAGATCGACCGCGCCACGTCCTCCTCGTTGAAGGGCCAGAGGTCTTCCAACGAGCCGCCACCGCGCGCGACGATGGTCACGTCGATGTCATCGAGTCGTTCCAGCGCGTCGAACGCCGCAACGATGGTGCTGACAGCCTCATTGCCCTGCACCAGGGCCGGCGCCAGCACAAGCTCCACGGCAGGGTAACGGCGGGCCGTCACGTTCTGAATGTCGTGCCAGACGGAACCCGTCGGCGAGGTGACGACACCTACCCGCACCGGAAATCTCGGCAGCGGCCGCTTGCGTGACGGCTCGAACAGTCCCTCCTTTTCGAGCCGCACCTTGAGCTCTTCAAGCTTCAGCTGCAACTCGCCGACGCCCTCCGGCTGCACCACGTCGGCAATCAGCTGAAGATCGCCGCGTGGCTCGTAGAGCGCCACACGACCGTGAGCTATCACGGCGCTGCCTTCCTCGATGAGATCCGCTCCCACGCCTCCGCCCCGAAACATCACGCATCGAAGGGTCGCGTTCGAGTCGCGCAGGCTGAAATAAGAGTGTCCCGCTGCCGAGCGGGTAAAGTTACCGACCTCGCCTCGCACCCAAACGTTCTGCAAGACCGGGTCTTCGCGGAGAATATCACTGAGATATCCCGCAACCTCTGAGACTGAGTAGACGGCCATGCTTTCGCCTTAAATACTGTGTGAGGAGGTTCGTCCCCTCACCGTGTGTGTCTCTCCCAACTGGCGGAGAGATTGTGGGTACGTTTCGTCCGAGACGAGGCTAGACGCGCCCGGCGTATTCGCCTGTGCGGGTGTCTACCCTGATCGTTTCCCCAATGTCGATGAAGAGCGGCACCTGCACGACGAGGCCCGTCTCGACCGTGGCGGGTTTGCTGCCGCCGGTGGCCGTGTCACCCTTGAATCCAGGATCCGTGTCGACGACCTTGAGGTCTACGTTGAGGGGTATCTCGATGCTGATCGGCTCGTCTTGGTAGAGTACGAGGTCTACGGTCGTCTGCTCGATCAGGTACGGGAGGGAGTCCGAGATCCGGTCGCCGACCAGCGGGAACTGCTCGAAGGTCTCGTTGTCCATGAAGTAGTAGAGATCGTCGTCTTGGTAGATGTACTCCGCCTTCCGGCGCTCAACGTCCGCGATGGTGAACTTCACGTCGAAGCCGTTGAAGGTGCGGTCCACGACGCGGCCCGTGCGAAGCGACCGGAACCTGATGCGCATGACAGGAGCGCGCTTCTGCATCTTCGTCCGCTCGTAGTCGACGACGGCGTATGGCTCGCCGTCCAACGAAATCGGCATCCCCTTCTTCAACTCACCGTAACTCAGCGTCATTCCGTTCTCCTACGTCCGTTCGATGGTCTCGACCAGATAGTCAAGCGCATAGAGGTACCCGCGCCATCCAAGGCCCGCAATCTGGCCTTCCGCCAACGATGCGATGACCGAGTGATGCCGGAACTCCTCGCGCGCGTGGATGTTGGACAGATGCACCTCGACGAACGGCAGCCCCGTATCTGCGATCCCGTCTCGCAGCGAGATGCCGTAGTGGGTCAGCGCTCCCGCGTTCACCACTATGCCCGCGGCGTCCGGAGCCGCCTCCTGCAGGTAGTCCACGATCGCGCCTTCGTGGTTCGACTGGAAAAAGTCCAGCTCGACGCCGAG
Organism: Dehalococcoidia bacterium; assembly: GCA_965247555.1. Taxonomy (GTDB): domain Bacteria; phylum Chloroflexota; class Dehalococcoidia; order Lucifugimonadales; family VXLM01; genus VXLM01. The sequence goes on from CBDFHR010000009.1 coordinate 3,167,190, forward strand.
CGATTCCGCACGCTCACGGAGGCGCGCCTCGATGTCGGCAAGCGTGTCGCTCCCGTACTGGGAGGGATCGCGCATACCAAGCTTGTTGAGGTTAGGACCGTTTACGACAAGGACTCTCATGATGCTCACTCTCGTTTATTCGACACGAACATTGTAATGAGAAACGTATGCCGTCTTCAACGGATTCGGGTCAACCTCCAGGCAAATCCGAAGTAAGCGCGGCATAGGACGGCGTTCAGAAGAAAAATCTCCTACTACACCCTTTTCATATCACGAGATTCATATAGTCTTCATGTTGAGTAGGTGTATATGTGGAGATATCTTCATAATATTGATATAGTACCCACCCGCGACTTCATTCACACTCTGCAAGTCGTGGGGGCCCCTGGCGAATGACACGGTTGAACTATGCGCGCGCGGTCGCGCTGACCGCCTCGATAACCGCCACCTCTATGCTCTCCGGTGTACCGGCTTCAGGGTGTACCGGCCCACTGGATTCTATAGAGACAGATTCGTCCAGCATGGCTCCCACCGCGACACAGACCGTAGCTCAAACGCCCCAAGCTTCTCCTACGCCGGTCGCTAGTCCCAGACCCGCTAGACGGGCAACTCCTACAAGGATGCCTACGCCTGCCCGGACGCCGACCCCTGCTCCTACCTATACTCCAACCCCGACCTCCACACCCACAAGCACACCTTCTTCTACCACCACTTCAACTCCGACATTCACACCTACTTTCACACCTACCGCCACCGGTACTCCCACCCCAACCTTCACGTCCACCAGCACTCCTGTCCCCACTCAGACGCCTACTCCCACACCCACCAACATACCTTCTACGACACCAACGCCGACTCCCTCGCCCTCGCCTACGAGTACCAAGACACCCACCCCTGCTCCAACCCCTACACACACTCCCACCAACATACCGACTCCTACGCCTACGCCATTACCAACCTCTTCACCAACCGCTACGACCTCACCTACCCGAACCCCGACTCCGACAACTAGACCTAACAGTGCAACGTCTCAAACGCGTACTCAAGACGAGACGTTCAAACCTACCGGCACCCCCACTCCGGCACTCTTCACCTGGCCTGAACCCAAGATCACACCGACTCATGCGCCGACGAGAAAACCCACTCGGACACCGCTACCTACCAGTACCCCCACTCCGGCGCTCTTCATCTGGCCGGAGCCCAAGATTACACCAACTCCTACACCGACGAGAAAACCCACGCGAACGCCGCTACCCACCAGTACCCCGACTCCAGCACTCTTCATCTGGCCGGAGCCCAAGATCACACCAACTCCTACACCGACGAGAAAACCCACGCGGACGCTGATCCCTACCAGTACCCCGACTCCTTCCTTCACACCCACGTCCACAGCGACTCCAACCATGTTGCCAACAAAGACGCCCACACCTACGAATACGCCCCCTCCGGAGAGGCCGTCGCTCAGCATCCCAAATGAGATACCGGGGACACCCGGTGAGCCAGTAGCCATTCCCATCACGTTCGACTCGGATGGCGCGAGGGTATCGAGCATGACCTTCTCGGTAGACTATGATGAATCGTGTCTGCGTTTCGACCCAACGGACAATGACTCGGACGGCATAGCGGACTCGGTCAAGCTGATGGTTCCTACTGCATTCGGGGCGACGTGGGTGGGACATGACCCGAGGGATACGGACGGGGAAATCGACGCTGTTCTCGCGGACACGACGCACCCGTTTGAAGCTATGCCCGACGGTGTGATAATGGAGGTCACTCTCACCATTAATGACGGGGCGTCATGTAGCGAAGCCGAGGCGGGAGTAGGATTCTCGTCCGATCCTCCGGCGATGTACACAAACGATGAAGGCGAACGCTTGGAGGGCCTCACCGAAGATGGGTCAGTGCAGATCGCAACTCCCACTCCCACCTCCACATCCACGGCGACCGCCACGCCAACGTTCACCCCAACGCCTTCTCCCACTCCGTCCGCCACGCCAGTCCCGGCCAACCCGTCCCTCAGCATCCCTAAGCAGATAACCGCAGTGCCGGGTCAGACGGTAACCATGCCCATCACATTCGACTCCGACGGCGCGAAGATATCGGGCGTGACGTTCTCGCTCGACTACGATCCGTCGTGCCTCAGCTTCGACCCGACGGATGGCAACTCGAACGGTGTCCCGGACTCCGTCAACATCATGCTTCCGCCGGCGTTCGACAGAACACTGGTAGCCCCTGCGCCCGAGAGTGCTGACCGGGAGATTGATATTGTCCTTGCCGACCTCGTGTTCCCACTCGCTGCGATGCCCGACGGCGTGATCGTGGAAATCGGGTTAACGATCGCAGGCGATGCGGCATGTTGGGGAGTGACAGCAAACATCGGGTTTTGGCCCGACACACCGGCGACATACTTCGATACCGACGGCGAAGAAGTGACGGGCATGACGCAAGACGGCTCTATATGGATATCGGTACCAACTTCGACTCCAACGCCTACGGCCACGCCGACACCCACCTTCACACCTACGTCTACTCCAACCTTTACACCTACTGCTACGGCGACACCTACTTTCACGCCAACTCCAACGCCGACATTCACACCTACAAGCACAGCTACGTCTACATCCACGCCCACTCCTACGCTGACGCCCACCTCCACGTCGACGGCTACCCCGACTCCTACGTCTACATTTACCGCCACACCAACACCCACAAGCACGCCTACCGCGACACCCACCTTCACACCGACACCCACCTTCACACCGACACCGACGTACACGCCGACCCCGACACCTACGCAAACACGTGTACCGGTCCTGGAAGGGCCATCACTCACCATTCCACAAGAGATACCGGGCACTCCCGGGCAGACGGTGGTCGCGCCTATCACGTTCGACGCCGACGACAGTAAGATCTCAACCATCGCGTTTGCGGTCGACTACGACCAAGCCTGTCTGATATTCGATTCGACGGATGCGAACTCCGACAGAGTTCCGGACTCGGTATCGCTCATGGTTCCCGTAGGCTTCATCTCACAGGTGCAGTTTGTGGGCGGGGCGGTCCGGTTTGTTCTGGTTGGTCTCGGCGTAACGATGCCGGATGGAGTAATCGCGGAGATTACCTTCACGGTCAGTGACGCACAGGACTGCCGTGGAGCTACGGCCGAGGTGGGATTCTCATCCAGCGGGCCGACCTTTGGAGACAGTTTGGACAGGCCGGTTTCAGGCTGGTCGCAGGACGGCTCGGTAAAGATCGCCGACAACTAGCCCTAGAGGCCGTCAGGAATATCGGGGAAGAGTCGAGCTATCCGCGGTGTTCCTAAGGCATTCGCGTCCTGCTCTCCGTTCAGTCGCCTCCGTCGAGGCCAACGCAACTTGACAATAACGAGCAAAATGCCCCAAAATGCCCCAAAATGCCCCACTTTCGAGAGATTTCCTTGTCTTCGTAACGCTGTCAGACCACGTATCGACCGCCTCGGTAGCGGCGCCTGCCTCCGCCGGCGGAGGCCCTTGCACAACCCCGACATCCGTCATTGGTACGAAAATGGCATCAGGCAGCTTCGAGGGCGACTCGATAACCCAGGCGCTCAATGCGCTTGACGTTCCTGAGCACAACATAGTGCTTATCCCTCTGATCGAAGTAGTTCCTCCCCAACTCGCGATACGTGGTGCATATGGGAGTGGATGCTGGTACGGACTTGGCGCGTAAGGCGGTGCTAAGCCCTGCTGGGGTGTATGAGAGCAAGATGGCTGAAGAGTTGGTGAGCAGGGAAGAGAGGGAGGTGTTTGGTGACCGAGCGTATGAGTCCAAGAGTAAGCGTCAGTGGCTGAGGTCTCTGGAGATAGACGACCGGATTATGCGCCGCTCGCACAAGCATCAATGGGAGTTACAGCATTGGCAAAAGCGACGGAACAAATTGATAGCGCGTCGTCGTGTGGGCGTGGAGAAGGTGTTCGGGACGCTCAAAGGCAACTATGGGTACAGACGAATACGTTGCCGTGGTCTGGAACGTGACTGAGAGGAGATGTGTTTCAAGTTGAAGGCGTAGAACACGAGGCAGGCGACTGATTGGGCGGGTTGCCCTGTCTGAAGCCTGGTGGAGGAGCAATACCAGGCTAAACCGCCAGACCGGAGGTTGAAAAGCCGCGTCCGATTGGCCTATGAAGCGATTCAACGAGTCCTGATTCCGTGCCGAAGACCACACCGAGAGCCTTTCGATATGTTGCTCAAAGGTCTCCCCCGTATCGGGGTACGGGGCAGGCTCTTCGCGAGAATGACAACGTGAGCGGGAATGATGAAGAAGCCTTCCAGAATCCCACCAGCACCTACCCACCGGCACCCCTGTCCACTCTCAACCCGTCCTTGAACACGTCCACCACATCCGACAGCGCGGCGATGTTCTGTGAGGGGTCGCCGTGTACCACGAGCAGGTCGGCCCGCCTCCCCGCTTGCAGGGTGCCCAGGTCGTCGTACACCCAACACGACTTGGCGGCGTCCCCCGTCGCCGAGACGATGGCCTCCAACGGCGAGAGTCCGGCCTCGGTGTGCGCCTGTATCTCGTGCTGGAAGAAGCCCATCGGCAGGTACGACCACGCCGAGTCCGACCCCGCCGTCAGCCGGACGCCCGCGTCGACCATCCGCGCCACCTGATCGTACCGGATCTCCTGGACGCGCATCCCCTCGTCGACGTCGGCGCGCTCCTGCGGGGTAAGTCCCTCCGTCTCCGCCTTCTCCTCCAAGCGCCAGAGCCGGTTCCGCGCCTGGTGCATCGTCGGGTTCACGAACACGCCCTGCTCGGCGATGCGCTCCGCTATCTCCGGGCGATAGAGGAACGTGCCGTCGGGCTCCTTGAAGTACGCGTGTATGACCGTGTCGATGCCCGCGTCGAGCGCGTTGACCATGCCCTGGGACGAGGCGCAGTGAGCGGCAGCGTGCTTGCCGAACTTGTGCGCCTCCTCGATGATGGCCGTTAGCTCGTCGACGTTGAACGATGGCCGGAAGGGGTGCGAGGTGGCCGTGCTCCCGCCCGTCGCCGTGATCTTGATGAAGTCCGCGCCCTCCTTGATGAGTTGGCGTACCGCCGCGCGGCACTCGTCGACGCCGGTCGCCTCCACGCCGAAGTAGCTCAGGTGCCCCCCGACGATGGCCATCGGTCGTCCCGACAGGAGCAGGCGCGGGCCTGTGGCGATGCCCATGTCCATCGCCTGCCTCAGCAGGAACGTCGTGCGGTTCTTCGCGCCGCAGTCGCGCACGGTGGTCACCCCGGAGTACAGGTGCCTCCGCGCGTTCTCCGCCGCCTGCACGGTGAGTATCTCGTCGGGCAGCGTCACCAACTCGTCGCCCGTCCGCCCGTCGCCGATGCCGATCAGGTGGACGTGCGAGTCGATCAGCCCCGGCAGCACCGTCCCGTGCGGGTAGTCAAGCACCTCGACCGGCGCGCCCTCCGGCGGAACGACGCTCTCCCGCGACCCCGCCGCCATGATGGCGTCCCCCTTGACGAGCACGGCCCCCCGCTCGATGGGCGGCGCGCCCGTCCCGTCGATGAGCCTCCCCGCTGTGACGAGGGTGTATCGGTCGCCGGGGTCGTTGGTCATTGGAAGCCTCTCTACCTGTTCCCGGATGTCTTGGTCGGGTCGTCCTTGCAGTATCGCGACCCCTCGTTACCCATCTGGGTGGGCGCGTAGTTGATGAACTGCCGGCAGTGGCCGATCTTCCCCTCCTCGATGGCCTGGTTGACCAGCGTCGCAACGTCCTCGCCCACCCAGTTCATCCACACCGCGTACTCCCGCTTGAGGAAGTTCAGCCCGACGGCGTTCTCCTTCAGCCCGACTCTCCCGCCGCGGATCATCGCCGACTGCTTGGAGAGCAACTCAGCCTCGATGGTGAGGCTCTCGAGGAACGCGATCACATCCGGCGCGCGCTGTTCCATGCTCGGGTGCAGCACTACGGCCAGCGTGGCGTCGACCGGCGACGCGCTGCCGAGTCGGAGGACCTTGCCTGCTCCGGCCTGCTCTTCCGCCCATGCGCCGTCCGCCGCGATCACGATGTCAACGTCGTTCGCCAGCAGCGGCTCCTGGTACGCGCCCTCCTCCACGTCGAAGACGCGGATGGGACGGTCCAGCCCGTGCGCGACGATGTACGCCGCGATCCAGTTCAGCAGCTTGACGGGGTTGTCGTCCCAGTTGGCGAACTTGATGAGCTCGTCCTTCGGCGGTGGCTGCGGTCCCTTCGCCTCTTCCTCGGCAGCCTCGGTCGCGGTCTCCCCTGCTGCCTGGGAGGACTGGGCCGCCGGTACCGTCGGCTGTGCGGAGGCGGGCTTGGGCTGTTCAGTGGAGGCGGGCGTTTCCTCAGCGCCTCCGCAGGCGAGGGTCAGGCCCGTTATCAAGACTATGGCGGCTACGAAGTTGGGAAGCGACATCATTCTCACCTCGCTTTCACGTCTATTCGGTCGGTCTACGTCCGTGCTGCGCTACGTCCAGCCCGTGGGCCGGTACTGGAGGGCCTCGGCCAAGTGTGCAATGTCTATCTCGTCGGAACCGCTCAGGTCGGCAATCGTGCGGGCGAGCTTCTGGACGCGGTGGAACCCTCGCGCCGAGAGGTGCATGTGCTTCATTGCCGAGCGCATGAGCGACTGCGCCGCGTCGTCAAGCTGGCAATACTCCCACACCTCGACGGGGCCCATCTCCGCGTTGGTTATCAGACTCGTGCCCTCGAAGCGTTGACGCTGCGCGTCTCGCGCCCCCTTGATGCGTTCGCTCACCTGCTGTGATGTCTCCGTGTTGGGCGGCGCGACGAGCTTGTCGTACTCGATGCGCGGCACCTCGACGAACACGTCGATGCGGTCAAGCAGCGGCCCGCTGATCCGGCCCTTGTAGCGACTGACCTGTGACGGGCTGCAGACGCACTCCTTCGTGGGGTCGGCGTAGTACCCGCACGGACACGGGTTCATTGCGCCTACGAGGACGAAGTTCGCCGGGAAGGTGATGCTGCCCTTCGCCCGACTGATCGTCACGATCTTGTCCTCGATGGGCTGACGCAGCACTTCGAGCACGGTGTGCCCGAACTCCGGCAGCTCGTCGAGGAACAGCACACCCCGGTGGCTGAGGGTTATCTCGCCCGGCTTGGGGATCGAGCCGCCGCCCACGAGACCCGCGTTGGAGATCGTGTAGTGCGGCGAGCGGAAGGGCCGAAAGCTGATAAGGGGTGAAGACGAGGGCAGAAGGCCGGATACGCTGTAAATCTTGGTCACTTCGAGGGCTTCGTTGTTGGTCAGCGCGGGCATGATCGAGGGCATCGACCGCGCGAGGAGGGTCTTGCCGCTTCCCGGCGGCCCGCTCATGAGCAGGTTGTGTCCCCCCGCCGCCGCGACCTCCAGTGCGCGTTTGGCGTGTTCCTGGCCGCGTATGTCCGCGAGATCGGCCCCACCGGGCGGCCCAACGCCGTTGGTCGACGGCTCATCGACCTCGAAGGCGTGTCCGTCGACGGGGGCCACGCGGCGCGACCAGGGGAGTATCTGCTCTTCGCCGCGCAGGTGCGCCACGGCCTGCGCCAGGGAGCGGACGGGAATCACCTCGATATCGTCCACGAGCCCGGCCTCGCCGGCGTTCGGCTCAGGGACGAAGACTCGCTGGAAGCCCTCCTCCTTGGCGACGGCGGTCATCGACAGGATGCCGTTGGTGTGACGGAGCTGGCCATCCAGGGCCAGCTCGCCGAGGAACATGGTCAGCGGCGGCGTGCCGGAGAGCTGCCCCGATCCCATCAGGACGGCCAGGGCTATCGGCAGATCGTACGACGGCCCGGCCTTTCGCAGATCGGCGGGCGCGAGGCTGGCCGCGATGCGGCGCATCGGGAACTCGCACCCTGAGTTCCGAATGGCGGCGCGGACGCGCTCACGGGCCTCCTGCACTGCCGTGTCCGGCAGCCCCACGACGTGGAACGCGGGCAGTCCGGGCGAGATGTCCACCTCGACCTCGACGACGTACCCATCAAGTCCGACAACGGCGCAGGTCAGTGTCTTAGCGAGCATGTGCATTTTCCGTGAAAGGATGGATCAAGTTTGGCCAACATTATACAGGCAGATCGCAGCGAGGCGTATAGCAAGTAGCCTGTAGGCCTTGACGGGAAACTCAGGGCCATTGGCACGAGGTTCTTCAATCTGTGCCGAGTAGACAATCCTCTATTGATTGCTCTCGCCGTTACAAGCCTGAGCGAATCACCTCAATGACTTTCGCGATGTGTTCGCGATTGAGCCGATAGGCATAAGCTGAGTTCCCTTTGCTACGCGCTGTGCCATGCGCACGGCTACCCACGAATTCGTACAGCCTCTTGTTGTTAGGAAATCTGTTTTTCTGTAAGAGGGTGTGTGAGAAGTTCAAATTAGGTTGGTGCTAAGCGTCGGAGCATTAGATGAATCATAGCTATGTGGATCCAGGCCTCGGTTGTATCGGACAGAGCTTCGTAGTCCCCGTATCAAGTACGGGGCAGGCTCTTGCTCAGCCGACGGCACCTGCTGAGCCACGCGAATGTTCGTTCAACCACCCATCTTCGCGGCAGCACCTGAAAGTGGTGGCTGTCCCTGGGGCGCTTGACAATCTCGAGCGCCCAGCCTGTCAGGGCCCAGACCCACTCGATCAGCTTTCCAGCATAGCCAGCATCGGCCCAGACCAACCTCATGCGGGGAAACCGCCCTATCAATTTATCGATGACCAGCTTCGCTCCATCTCTATCCTGGATATTGGCAGGATGCACCACCACCGCCAGCAGCAACCCATGGTATCTACAATGATGTGTCGCTTTCGACCGTTGACCTTCTTGCCAGCGTCATAGCCACGAGGCCCCCTTTTTCCGTCGTTTTAACAGACTGGCTGTCTATGATGGCCGCGCTAGGTGTTGGGTTGCTGCCTTCGGCCTTCCGAACTTTGGGCCGCAGGGCCTCATGGACTCGTTCCCATGTACCATCCTGTCTCCATTCCCGAAAATACCACCACACGGTGCCCCAAGGCGGGAGGTCATGCGGCATGGCTCGCCACGTGCAGCCGTTGCGCAGAACGTACACAATGCCGTTGACGACCTCCCGTAGGTCTACAGTACGTGGCCTTCCCCCGGTCTTGGCTGATGGGAGTAGGGAAGCCAGAACATCCCACTGTTCGTCGGTCAGGTCGCTGGGGTATGGTTTGCGTTTCATACATCAAGTCTAATACATGTCCAAGACTTCTCACACACCCTCTAAGGCACCATCCCTAATTTGGATCTCTCGCTCGTTCCCGGTTACGTAGATCGTCGCTCCATACTTTCCTTTGACCTGAAAATGGACGCTACCGTTCTCTTGCGGCTTTCCCTCATCAAATAGACCACTGTTTCTTAGTTGTTGCATGGCCGACATCTCAACGGTTGGCTTGTTTGTTTTCCGTTTGCTCACTGATTGGCGGCGCGTTGGGGAGGGGCGGCTCCCCTGGCGGGATTTGGAGTCCTGAGTAGGTGTCTGCTTGGGCGTGCTCTTGGTAGACGTACGAGACTGGCCTCCACGCCGAGACTCGTGGTCTTTAAGACGACTATCTCGTTCCGGTTGTTTTGTCGGCAACTCCTCTTGGAGAGACGGCGCCCAATTTATGTGAAAGTCGTCAAGCTGCAGTCCGAAGCGATCTATCGCCGAAGCCAATTCGGTCTTGAGCGAGTTGGAGATATCTCGCAACGGTTCTTGGTTGCTCCGAAGTTCGTCAGCCGCATATGCAAGGAGGTCAAGTGCCAAGAGTTTGGGCGACAACTCACCCTTAATCACGTCGACAACGTCGGACTTTGTAACGACATCGCCGTCCAACCCCAGCAACTGAAACAGGCGGTGGGCACCTTCAGGCATCACTGATGTGAACACAGACCCTTGGGTCATGACGGATACCGTGAGGTCGATACGGCCCGCAACATGCTGCGCGTCGGAAGTCGTGAGCGGCGGGTCAAGTACGATGTCTTCCGGTTGGGAGGCCTCCCAAGGTAACTTCAGCCGAAAAAGCAATCTGAACGGTGCAGTCGAAACAACATACGTCCGCACTTCGCCTTTCGGAAGATTTCTCTTTTCCTCCTCAAAGACATACTCTAATATGCCGTCAGCAATGATTATTCCAACTTGGTATGGATAGACCGTAAAGGACCCGCGCGTGGGCCCCGGCTTCAATATGATGTCGCTACGCCCTTTGCTGATCAAGCCAAACCCTGAACCCTTACTCCAAGGAGGAGTTGGTCTTCCGATCCCATAGGTCGCTCTTGGTCGACAGTCGACCAAATCCTTACAGTGTCCCGCAGAAGATTATGACACAAACCGCAGCAGCACAGTGTATTTGGTCTGCAGCTTGGTATATGAACCAAGCTGGTCGCCAACTACCCAACTGAAAGCCGCGTTAGCAACGATCCGGTGGGGGATCTGACAACCTAGAACGGCTGAGGCACGGCACTCTTCCAGCGGTCGACGGCGGCCTGGCCCCTGGGACTGATGGCGCGCTGCACCTCGATGTTGACGATGGAGGGGCGACCGCAATTCAGGGCGCGGTCGAGGGCGTCAGGCAGATCGGCAGGATCTTGCACGTACAGCCCCTCGCCGCCGAGTGACTCGACGAGCCGGTCGTACCGGACAGGCAGGAGATCGGTCGCCACCGGCTTGCCGTAGACCTGCAGCTGTATCTGCCGGTCGATGCCCCACGACGCGTCGTTGCCGAGCACGGTCGTTATGGCGATGCCGTGCCGGAAGGCGGTGTCGTACTCCAGCGCGTTGAAGCCGAACGCGCCGTCGCCGGAGACCACGATGGCCCTCCGGTCCGGGTGGGCGAGCTTCGCCGCCATCGCTGTCGAGATGGCCGTACCCAGCATCCCCAGACCTGAGAAGTACGACCACGTTCTCGGCGTCCTCGCGGGTAGGTACCCCCGCCCCCAGTGGCAGAAGTCGCCCCCGTCGAACACGAGGAAATCACCCTCGTCGATCAGGGAGAGGAGCGTCTTGTGGACGTGGAGCGCGTGAATCGGCACGCTCGGTTCCGCGAGCGCCTCCATCTCCGCGCGATGCTCGTTCCGCACCTTGCGGAGCTCGTCGAGCCATGGAAGATCGCGCCACGTGTGCTTCGCTGCTTCGGCGGTCATCCGTGCAGCCACGTCTTCGACATCTCCGACGATTCCGACCACGACCTCGCGGTTGCGCCCGATCTCCCTCGGCGAGGGGTCTACCTGGACGATCTTCGCGTCCGGCGAGACGGTCGGCGGGCGGGTGTAGCCGATGATGATGTCCTGCTTCATGCCGAGCAGGAGGATGACGTCGGCCTCGCGCAGCTTACGGGCCGCTCGATTGAGTCCGTTGTCGTAGAACCCCGCGCTGTACGGGTGCTCGTCCGACACCAGCCCGCGAGCGGAAGACTCGGTCATGATCGGAATGCGCGTCGTCTCGATGAGGCTTTGGATGGACTCCCCATTCCCCGAGTACGACGCGGCGCTCCCGGCGATGATGAGCGGCCGTTCCGCCGACTTCAGGAGCGCGACGGCCTGACTGACCTGCTCGTCTGTGGGAGCCGTCGCTACATCGGGCCGGTACTCGTGAGACTGAGGGATTGCAGCCTCATCCAGCAAGACTTCGCGTTCCTGTATGTCGATGGGGACCGTGAGATGGACTGGGCCCCTCCGACCGGAATAGGCGAGACGCAGCGCCTCCGCGATCATGCCCGGAATATGCCTCCCGTCCGTGACCATTGCCGCGCTCTTGGTGACCGGCTTTGCCATGCCGACCTGGTCGATCTCCTGCATCGCGCCCTGTCCAAGTTCGCTGAGCGGGGCCGAGCCGGAGATCGAGAGAAGGGGGGCCTCCGAGTACATGGCGCTGCTCAGGCCGGGAATGCCGTTGGCGAACCCCGGCGTCGTATAGGTCACGACGCCCGGCTCCCCCGTCACTCTCGCCCACGCGTCGGCCATATGCACCGCCGCCGCCTCATGACGGGTGTCGATGATGCGGAAGTCCATGTCGGCCAGAGCGTCGAGAAGGGGCAGATTGTGGTCGCCCGCGAGGGTAAACACGGTCGAGACCCCCGCCGCTTTGAGGGTCTCACCGATGAGATGACTGCCGGTCACGGTATCGGCTGACGGCATGAACTGCTCCGTTACATTTCCCGTCATTCCCGCGAAAGCGGGAATGAAAGACTAAGCCGGGACAACCAAGAGAAATCGAGAATATCGACACCACCAAAGAACCCCGCGATCAGGCAAAAGCGTCCACGAACGGCTCCAGCTGATCGGGACGCTTGCAGCCTACGATCACGCTCGTCACGCCCGGCCGGTCGAGGAGCCACTTGACGGCATACTGCGTCGGCGTGAGTGATGCCCCATCGGCCTCGCGCTCGAACTCCTCGATCCGGTCCCAAAGCTCGTCGTCCGGGTCGTCCAGCCACGACGACTCGTCGCCCCTGCTGCCCGCGGGCGCTTCCTGACCGCGCTTGTACTTGCCCGTCAACAGGCCGGACTGGAGCGTTCGGTAGGGCGTGACCGCGATATCGTACTCGACGCACGTGGGGATGTACGCCTCCTCGGAGTCGCGCACGAGCCAGCTCAACTGCGGCTGCGCGATGACCGGGCGAGGCCAGCCGTTGCCGTCGCAAAGGGCGATCATCCGGTGGATGTCGTCGGGCTCGAAGTTCGAGAATCCCCAGTGCCGGACCTTGCCCACCTCGATGAGTCCTGCCATCGTGGCAATCGACTCTTCGAGCGGCGTGTCGGGGTCGTCGCGGTGCATCTCGTAGATGTCCACGTAGTCGGTGCGGAGCCGTCCGAGGCTGGCGTCGATCTGGTGGAGGACGTGATCGCGTCCCAGACCCGTCCCGCTGTAGGAATCGTCGCCGACGGGGTTGCCGACCTTCGTTGTGATGACGGCCTGTTCGCGCCGTCCCTCCAACGCGTTCCCGATGTACGCCTCCGACTTGCCGCCCGGAGAACCCAGGAACCGGGTGTATCCCTCGTACATGTCCGCCGTGTCGATGAAGTTGAGGCCGTTGTCGAGGCACCAGTCGATGATGCGATCGACGCCCTGCTGATCGACCGGCGTGCCGAAGGTCATCGTACCAAGGCAAACGACCGATACGTCGAGGTTGGTATTGGGTATCCTGCGTTGCTGCATGGCTCACTCACCAAAAGGGGTTCCGAAGATTAGGATGCTCCTCGTCGCCGCTAGGGCCGAGAGCATCGGCAAGCTATCAAAGCGCCTTTGGGCTGTCAAGCAAGCCGGCGCATGGGAAGGAGGGTGACCGTCCGAGAGGGACTACAGCCCCATCAGCTTGTCCAAGCCGATGGTGAGGCCGGGACGGTCCCTTATCTCGCGGATGGCGAGCATGACACCGGGCATGAAGCTTTCGCGGTTGATCGAGTCGTGCTTGATGGAGAGCGTCTGGCCGACGTGGCCGAAGACCATTTCGTGGTGGGCAACCTTGCCCGGCATTCGCGCCGAATGGATGACCACTCCCTCGTGGTCGCCGCCGCGCGTTCCCGCGACGAGCTCTTTCTCGGCCACGGGGGCGTTGAATGCACCACCCTTCGCCTCGGCAGCCGCCGCCGCGATAGCGAGAGCCGTACCGGACGGCGCGTCGATTTTCGCCTCGTGATGGGTCTCTAGGAGATCGGCGTAGTCGAAGAACCGCGCGGCCTCCCGTACGAGGTGCATCATGACGGCCACGCCGATGGTGAAGTTGGGGGCGATGAAGATGCCGACGTTGTGCTCGGCAGCAAGCTTCTCGGCCCGCTCAATGGCATCCGTCGGAATGCCCGTGGAGCCGATCACGAGATGCTTGCCGCTAGCCGGCACGGTATCGATTGCGTCGGCGGCCCCTTCTCCGTTCGTGAAGTCGACCACGACGTCCGCGTCTCCGATTACGTCGCTGAGCGAATTCGAGAGGGGGATCGTGCCGGACGCTCCGGGAAGGGCGAGCGTGTCTTCCTTCGCAAACTTGTCCGCGCCGCCCACCGGCAGCATGTCAGGTTCCTTGGCGAGCGTGGCGATGATCTCCTGACCCATGCGCCCCAACGCGCCCTGAACGGCAACTCGTATTTGCTCAGTCATCGCAAGCCTCCCAATAGAGCGATGCGACCTATCTTACTCGGCTACCCTGATTGGCGCGCCTATCGGCGGTCTCGCCCGCCTCCTCGTCGATCGGGACTGCCCTCTCGTCGCGAATCGTCCCGGCGTGGAGGCCTGTCTCCGCCATACTCGCGCTGTGGACCATCCCGCCGAGGGGGTCTTCCGCCGTCGCGGCCGCGAGGGCCACCGCGTCCTGCCCCGCCGGGTCTGCCGTTGCCTCCCGATCCCCGTCTCCTTGCCGCAACCGTCTCCATGTCCTCGTCCAAGAGGAGGGAGCGACGGGACAGCGAGATCTTCCCCTGCGGGTCGATGTCTATCACCTGCACCGTAAGCTCCTGGCCCATCTCGATCTCGTCCTCGACCGACTCGACGCGGTGGTCGGACAGCTCGCTGATGTGGACCATACCATCCTGGCCCGGGAGTATCTGGACAAACGCCCCAAATCCCATAATGCGGACGACCTTGCCGGTGTAGATGTCGCCGATCTTGGCCTCTTTGGTCAGGTTCTCGATCATCTCGACGGCCCGGCTGGCCGCATCGCCGTCGACGGACGAGACGAATACCGTGCCGTCGTCTTGAACGTCGACCTGCGCGCCCGTCTCCTCGATGATGCCGCGAATGGTCTTGCCGCCCGGACCGATAACGGCGCCGATCTTGGAGACCGGTATTTTGACGGAAGTCATACGCGGGGCGTACTGGCTCACCTCGGCGCGAGGCGCGTCTATGGCCTCGGCCATCTTGGCCAGGACTTCCAGCCGGGCTTCCTTGGCCTGGGCGAGCGTCTGCTCGATGACCTCGTAGCCGATGTTCTGCACCTTGATATCGAGCTGGATCGCCGTGATGCCGTCCGCCGTGCCGGCGACCTTGAAGTCCATGTCGCCGAAGTGGTCCTCCATGCCCTGGATGTCGGTCAGGGTCACGAAGCGGCCGTTGTCGTCGGTGACGAGGCCGACGGAGATACCCGCCACTGGCTTCTTGATCGGCACACCGGCGTCCATCAGGGCGAGGATGCTCGCGCACGTGCTCGCCATGGAGGTGCTGCCGTTGGAGCTCAGGCACTCGGCGACCACGCGGATCGCGTATGGGAAGTCATCCTCCGAAGGAAGCACCGAGGCAATCGCCCGTTCCGCCAGCGCGCCGTGGCCGATCTCGCGCCTGCCGGTGAACATCCTGCCGGTCTCGCCCGTGCTGAACGGCGGGAAGTTGTAGTGCAGCATGAACCGCTTCAAATCGACGGGCGTCAGGTTGTCGATCTTCTGCTTGTCGCCGACCGGTCCGAGCGTGGTGAAGGCCAGCACCTGGGTCTCTCCGCGCTGGAAGAGTCCGGTACCGTGCGCGCGAGGCGAAATGCCCGTCTCGGAGAGGAGCGGGCGGATCTCCTTGAGGCTTCGACCGTCGGGGCGCTCGCCAAACTCAATAATGCGCCGCCGGAACTCCTTCTCCACGAAGGTCTCGAACGCCTCGGAGACGTCCTCGCCGTCGTACTCCTCGCCGATCTCGGCTGCGACACTGTCCTTCAGCGCGCCGAGCCGAGCGCCCATCTCGGCCTTGCCGCCCTCAGGCGACATCGCGTCGGCCAGCTTGCCTTCGACGGCCTTATCTACCAGGGAATCGAGCTCCTTCGGGTAGCCGAACGGCACGTACTCGGCCTTCGGCTTCGCCCCGGCCTCGATGATCTCGTCCTGGAGCTCGATGACTTGGAGGTTCGTATCCTGGGCCAGCTTGATGGCCTCGAGCACCATTTCGTCGGATACCTCGCTGGCGCCGGCCTCCATCATCAGCACGCCGTCCCGCGATCCCGCTACGACCAGGTCGAGGGTGCTTTCGTCGGACTGCTGGTACGTCGGATTGATGACGTACTCGCCGTCCACGCAGCCGATGCGCGTCACGCCGATCGGGCCGTTGAACGGGATGTCCGATATCGACAGAGCCGTGGACGCCCCGATGATGGACATGATGTCGAGCGGGGTCTCAAGGTCTGCCGAGAGGGGGGTGGTGATGACCTGCACTTCGTTGCGGAAGTCTTTCGGGAACAGCGGCCTCAGCGGACGGTCCGTGAGGCGCATGGTGAGGACGGAGTCGGTCGTCGGGCGTCCCTCTCGCCGGGGGAACCCTCCGGGGATTCGACCGCGCGCGTACAGGCGCTCCTCGAAGTCGATGGTCAGCGGGAAGAAGTCGATTCCCTCCCTAGGCTTCGACATCGTCGCCGTTACCAGCACCATCGAATCGCCCTGGCGGACGACGACCGCGCCGTTCGCCTGCTGCGCGAGCTTTCCGGTCTCTATGGTGAATAATTGGTCTCCTACTTGTGTTTCAAACGTTTTGGACATGACGTGTTTTCTCCTCCTGAATTACAAGGGGCAAACAAAGAAAAAGCACCCGGTGTGCGGGTGCTTGCAGGGAACTATCCCCTGAGACCTAGCCTAGCGACTATGGACCGGTAACGTCCCACGTCCTCTCTATTGAGGTACTTGAGTAGTCGCCGCCTTCTTCCAACGAGCTTCATCAGACCCCAGCGGGTCGACTCGTCGTGGATGTGTTCACGCAGGTGGCTGGTAAGGTTGGCGATGCGAGTGGTAAGGAGAGCGATCTGTACTTCCGCCGATCCCGTGTCCCCGTCCTTCGTCCGATATTCCTTTACGACCGCTTCCTTTACGCTAGTGTCCAGTCCCATTCCTGATTTGCGATCCTATATCTTTCTCTAAGTTATTCGCAGGGCAGTGTACCATACGTCGCCCGGCCAGTACACCATTTGCGGGACATCGGCGCCTGTATCAGTTTGGTCGGTAGGTCAGTTCTTGAGGATCGTCTTACATCCCACTCGTCACTCCCGCGAAGGCGGGAGTCCATGACCCGGGGCGTGAGTATAGCTCCGACTCAACCACCAGACCGACTGAACTGATACAGGTTCGGGACATCGGCGCAGGGAGATCGCGCTTTGGCGAGTTGTGCAAAGGATGGATTCCCGCCCCGTGTCGGGGCACGGGGCAGGCTCTTCGCGGGAATGACGGTGAGAGGTGCGGGAGTGACGGTGAGAGGTGCGGGAATGACGGTGTGGGCGCGGGAATGACGTCCTGTCACCAAGTTTCCTCGTACAAGTCCATCCACGTTGGGTTGTCCTTCTCGATCAGCCTGATCTTCCACGCACGATTCCACTTCTTGAGCATCTTTTCCCTTGTGATGGCGTTCACCATAGACTCATGAGCCTCATACCAGACCAGTCCGGTGTACACCATAACGCTTGGTGAATCCCGCCACGAGATCATTCTTGTGCTGCCAGACTCGCTGGACGAGGTTTGATGTTACGCCAATGTACAGTGTGCCGTGGCGTTTACTTGCAAGGATGTAGACGCAGGGAATTTTCACGTTTGAGTCCTACTTGGATTCCCGCCCGCGCCCGGTGGATTCCCGCCTTCGCGGGAATGACGGTGAGAGAGTGGGAATGACGGTGAGAGAGTGGGAATGACGGTGAGGGTGCGCGGGAATGACGGTCGCGGGAATGACGGTGAGAGAGCGGGAATGACGGTGAGGGTGCGCGGGAATGACGGCATGGTGGCGGGAGTGACGGTGAGAGGTGCGCCTTTCCTTATAATAGGGGTAACGGCATTGGCCCGGCGGCCCTCGAAGTTCTACGAAATATGCGAAAAGTGGGACATTTCGGGGCATTTCGGGGCATTTGTCGCGTTATTGTCAAGTTGCCTTGCTGCCGGCGTGGGGAGCCCCCCTCTCTTTAGTCTCTCCCCCTACGGGGGAGAGATGGTGGGATGTTGTGTCTCTTCCGGCGGGGGATGTTGTGTCTTTTCCGCTGGGATGTTGTGTCTCTTCCGCTGGGATGTTGTGTCTCTTCCGCTGGGATGTTGTGTCTCTTCCGCGTGGGGTTTCACCGCAGAGGGCGCGGAGATCGCGGAGGGGGCCTCATGGGCTCTCGCGAGCGTGGGAATGACCGTCGCCTTGCGAAGGCCACATTTAAGGGGATGACAACGGGTTGGCGCCGGGAAAGGGCAGCCACAAGGGGTGCCCCTACAATAGGTTTGCCGGAGCCTATTTTCAGAGAAATGACGCTCCGTCACCCTGCCTGCCGGTCGCGAGGCGGACGGCGCACACCCGGAGGACCCTGCACAGGAGCCATGACCCCCCGAAATACCCTGACATCTGATGACATTTCCCGACACCCTCGACGATCGCGCGAGTGGGACGACGGACCGGATGTTTCGTAAGCATGGGGGAAGGATAGATCATACGTTCGTAGTCTGTCAACAAGGGACGGGGAGAGAGGAGAGAGCATTGCGTGGAAAGCAGGGACTAGGCAGTGTTGACATTCTTGAAATTCTTCCTGCTATCCAGGCTAAAGTCGTCATTCCCGCGAAGGCGGGAATCTATTCCCTTTTGAGAGTAGATACGCTACCCGATCTGGATTCCCGCCTTCGCGGGAATGACGGGAAATGTCAACACTACCTAGTGCGTGGGGTCGGAGGGTGATGGAGCGCCCCTTCGACAGGCCCGGGGCAGGCCCCGTGCCGGATACGGCGGTGAACGGGCGGAACGACGCTCCCCTTTTTCGCCAAAAGACACCTCCCGCCAACCCCTTTTCGCGAGTCCATGTGCTATACTAAATCGCCGTTCGGGAATGCGGCTGAACAACGAAGCTCAGCTACTTGACACGCATTGCGCCCGATGGTATCGTTCTGGCATCCACGTTTAGGCAAAGTGAGGCTTCGCATGAAGAACAGATCACTCTACGCAGTATTGACCCGTTTTGGCATTGTCGCTGCTGTGCTCACGGCCCTCTTGGTCATTGCCCCCGCGGCTACGGCCCAGGAGGCGGATCCTCCGCCGTGCACCATGGTCGGCTCAAAAACGGTGACGTGTAGCTACGATGAGGACGGCACGGACGCCGTGGCGGACTTCAGCGCGATGGACCCCGAGGGAGAAGGGATCGCCTGGGCCGCCAAGGGGGCCGACGTTCTCGACTTCGACGTCACTGGCGGCGTGCTCACATTCAAGGCGTCGCCCAACTTCGAGGGCCCGACAGACAGGGTCCAAGCGGATGACCCCGCCACAGGCCGGCGATGAGTCAGCGGTAGCCGGTGACAACATCTACGAAGTCACGGTGATAGCCACCGAGGCCGATGGCCAGGTTCTTCCGTTACTGTCGAGTGAGCTAACCGTCACCGTGACCGTCAACGACGTGGACGAGGACGGCTCGATTAGTTTGAATAGGCTTCAACCCCAGGCAGGCGCGGCCCTGGACGGCGGACTTCAGCGATCCCGACCGTGGCGCAGCCGGCACCATTGCCCCCACGAATATTGTCTGGCTGTGGTCGGTGCCGAAGGTGAGCAGGCCCGTCACCGACAACGACGATCACTGGCAACCCGCCGGCATAGACACAAGCACGACAGATGCGGACGCCTACACCCCGGACCCGGCTGACGTCGGCAAGATCCTGCGAGTGAAGGTGAGCTACAACGACGCGCAGTCTAGTACCGATATCAAGCCCCTCTACATGCTGTCGTACTATGTCGTGAGGGCGGTGCCGACCGGCACGAACACGGCTCCCAACTACGACGAAATAGCCATCCCCTTCTCAATAGGAGAGGACGCGGATGTGGGTGCCGCCGTGGGCACGCCAGTTACGGCCACGGACGCCGACGCGGACGACATTATTACCTACGTGCTGACCGACGCGGCGGCCGCCAATGACGACGACGACTTCTTTACCATAAACAAGGCGACGGGTCAGATCACGCTGGCCGCCGGACTGGACCACGAGCGTGTCCCTGCCTCGGGCGGTGAGACGTACGAAGTCACCGTTACGGCCTACGACCCATCCAACAACACGGGAAGTGCACGTGCTGCCACGGTGACCATCACGGCGACGGACGTGAACGAGGCGCCGACGGTGGCGGGTTCTGCCACCGGTACCATC
Source organism: Dehalococcoidia bacterium (assembly GCA_965247555.1). Classification (GTDB taxonomy): domain Bacteria; phylum Chloroflexota; class Dehalococcoidia; order Lucifugimonadales; family VXLM01; genus VXLM01. The sequence goes on from CBDFHR010000009.1 coordinate 3,187,206, forward strand.
CTGGAGATAAACAGCACCCCGCCGACCCCTTACACCTACACTCCCTTTGCGTCGGCCGCATACACCGCGGCGGACGTAGACGACGGAGACACGGCTACGTTGTCGCTGTCCGGTGACGACGAGGACTTGTTCGAAATCGCCGCCGGCGTGGTGACCTTCAAGGCACCTCCCGACTACGAGGACCCGAAGGACGCCAGCCTGAACGACATCTACAACATCATTGTCGTGGCTGAAGACGGGGATGGCCTCACCGATATGTTGGCGGTGACGATCACGGTCACCAACGTGGACGAGGACGGCGAAGGTAACGCTGTCCACGGACCAGCCCGCGATAGGTGTCCCGATTACGGCTACGGTAAGCGATCCCGACAACAGGATCACGGGAGAGACGTGGCAGTGGGCCAGCGTCGATACGGCCGGCGGCACCTTCGTGAACATCGATGGCGCCACGTCGGCGACCTTTACGCCGAGGGCGGCTGTCCCGGACGACCCGGATACTGATGATGTCAACGAAGCAATGGCGAGCGACGAGGGCAAGTTCCTCCAAGCGACGGTGATGTATCGCGACGGCGCCTCGCCGACCGAAGATAGCGCCTCGACCCCGCTCGTGGACGAGTCGACGGAGCTGCTCATGGCGTCCCCGTTCTACGCGGTTCGGGAGAAGCCCGACGAAAACACCGCCCCCATGTTCGCTGCCGCGACCATAATGAGAGAGATAAACGAGAACGAGACGGGGAACGTGGGCGCTCCGGTCACGGCGACCGACGCTGAGGGCGACTCCATTGCCTACAGCAAAAGCGGCGGCGCCGACATGGACGCGTTCGAGCATCGTGGGCGCCGGCCAGATCACGGTCGGCGACGGCACGGTGCTGAACTTCGAGAGCGACCAGAGGACCTACGAGGTCGAGTTAACGGCGGAGGGCCCGTTCGGCATGAGTAGCTCGACCATGGTGACCATCACGGTCGCGACGTGAACGAAGCGCCGGAGTTCGTGGCCGATGACCCGGACGACTACGACGAGAAAGGCACGGGCGCCGTGGCGACGTTCACGGCGACCGACCCCGAGGCGCAGGAATCATCTGGACCTGGAAAACGGCGACCGGCGGTAAGCTTCGATCCATCGACGACAACGGCGTGCTGACGTTCAAGAGCCCGCCCAACTTCGAGATGCCCAGCGACACGGCCCACGCGGAGATCACAGACAGTGGTGGTGAGTGAACTTGGCGGCCAATGCCGCCGGCCGAGAATACGTACTGACTGAGGGCCACCGAGGGCTGCGGACGCCGTCGACCGCGCCCAGGAGCCCGTAACCGTCACGGTCAAGAACGTGGAGGAGCACGGGTCGATAAGCCTGACTCTGCTGCAGCCTCAGACCGGCGTGGCGTTGACTGCGTCCGTGAGCGATCTTGACGTCGGGCAAGTCACCGCCAACCAGTTTTTGGCAGTGGAAATACCAGTGGTCCGTGCCGAAGGTGAACAGGCCTGATACCGGCAACGACGATCACTGGCAAGCCTGCCGCTGCGGACGAACAATGCGGCCGCCTACACGGCCCCGTGGGTGACGAGGGCAAGGTCCTGCGCGTGAAGGTGTCTACACCGACGGCGAGGGTGCTGACAAGGACGAGTACAAGTCCGTGTCGTACCATGCCGTACGTCCGGCGCCTAGTGCCAACAATGCCCCTAGTTCTCTGCGACGGGTGACTACACGAGGAGCATACCGGAGGACGCGGGGTGGGTACCATCGTGGGCGCCCCGGTTACGGCGGGGACGCTAACGACGACGACGCCGGCAAGCTGACCTACGACCTGTCCGGTGCTGATGCCGGTTCGTTCCATAGACAAGATGACGGGCCAGATCACGGTGGCGGCCACGCTGGACCATGAGAGGGTAGCTGGAGAGACGTACGCGGTAGCGGTTGGCGTGTCGGACCCATCCGTCAACGAGCGGACTGACCCCTTCGATACGGCTGTTGTAGTGAGACAGGCGGTGACCATCACGGCGGCCAACGTGAACGAAGCGCCGACGGTAACGGGAGCCACTGTGGTGTCGTCGGTCAACGAGAATGTTCCCCTAACGACTCCGCTGGGCACCTTCACCGCGACTGACCCGGATGTTGGAGACACCACGGTGCTGTCGCTGGATGGCGACGACGCAGACGCCTTCGAGCTCGATGCCACGGGCGTCCTGACTTTCAAGGCATCGCCGAACTACGAGTCGTACGCAGCCACGAGCGGGGACAACAATTACAGGGTGACGATCGTGGCGACCGACGGGGATGGGCTCACCGATGAAGAGGCCCTGACGATCGAGGTGAATAACTTGGACGAGGGCGGCGAGGTGACATTGTCGAACTCCTTCCAGCCCACGATTGGACGGCCGATGGTTGCGAACCTGACCGACGATGACGGTGGTGTCAACGGCGCAGAGTGGCAGTGGCAGAGCTCGACGACCGAAACGGGCACCTACGCTGACATGATGGCGCCACGTCGGACACGTACACGCCGAAGGATGTGGTCGAGGACAACGAGGCTACCGATGATGTCGACGAGTCAGCCCCGAGCGACGAGGGCCTGTTCCTGCGGGTGACGGTCACCTACAGGGACGGCCAGTCGATTCCCGACGTCCTGAGTACACCGGCTGAAGAGGGTCGGCGCGCCGCGATTATGGCGACGTCGGACGAACGCGGTGCGTGAGAAGCCCGACGACCAACGGCGCTCCTGCGTTCGAGGGCGCCTCGGTGACGAGAGAGGTGGAGGAGAACACGGCGGCTGGGAGAACGTGGGCGTCGCGGTGAGGGCGACTGACGCTGACGGCGACAAGATCGACTACGTCATCACCGGCGGCGCGGACATGGCATCGTTCAAGATCGACGTGGACACCGGCCAGATCACGGTCGGCGACGACACGGTACTGAACTACGAGAGCGACCAGAGGACCTACATGGTCGAGGTCACGGCGACCGATACGTTCGGCGGAGTCGGCTCGACGATGGTGACCATCATGGTCACAAACATAAACGAGGCGCCGGAACTGGGGCTGGGTGGGGGCGAGAACGTCGCGCCCGTCTTCGCGGACGACACGGCCGAGTTCATGGTCGACGAGAACGCGGACGCGGGCACGGAAGTCGGGACGGTAACGGCTGACGATCCGGGCGACACGCTGACGTACTCGGTCGACTCGGACGACTTCGCTGTCGACGACGACGGCAACATCACGACGGCGACGATGCTGGACTACGAGGCCGCGGCGAGCCACACGGTGACGGTCACGGCGACCGACTCGCGAAGACGCGAGCGACAGCATCGAGGTGACGGTGACGGTCGGGGACATGCACCCGGATTGCACGGTGGCCGACAACGGCCTGACGAATGACTGCGAGGCCCTGCTGGACGCGAAGGGCGATCTGGGCGGCGACCTGAACTGGGATACCGGCACCGCAATGGCAGACTGGGACGGCGTGAGGATGAGCGACGGCCGGGTATCGGGGATCTGGCTGAAGGACGAAGGCCTGGACGGCTCGGTATCCGCTGCGTTCGGTCGCGTGGAGATGCTGACTTTGCTGAACCTGCACAGCAACATGCTGAGCGGCCCGATACCGGACCTGAGCGGCGCGTCCATGCTCGAAGAGCTGTACCTGGCGAACAACGCAGACTACGTTACTATCGATGACTACACGAAGGTTAAGGTTGACGGCACCGGCCTGACGGGCGAGATCCCGATGTGGCTCAACGGCATGACGAACATGACGGAACTGTGGCTCTGGGGCAACAGTCTGAGCGGCGGCATACCCGACCTGAGCGGCATGACGAGCCTCGACAAGCTGAAGCTCGCGAACAACGACCTGGATGGCGGTCTGCCTACGGCTGACATGCTGCCTCCGAACGTGACGTGGCTGATCATCGACAGGAACGGCTTTGACGGCGTGATACCGGACCTGAGCGGCCTGTCGAGCCTGAGGCTCCTGTGGCTGCACAGCAACGCCTTGACGGGCGAGATCCCGGACGGGTCCATGTTCCCCGCAAGCGTGGACGACCTGAACCTGCGCGACAACATGCTGACGGGCCCGATACCGGACCTGAGCGCCCTGGACATGGCGACGCGAGTGCGCCTGCACGGCAACATGCTGACAGGCGAGGTCCCGGCCAGCCTGGGCGACCTGGACATGCTGCAGAAGCTGTGGCTCTGGGACAACCAGCTGACCAGCATCAATGCCGGACTGGGCGACCTGGCGGACACGCTGATTGAGATCGGCCTCAACGGCAACCCGTGGGCAGACGATGCCTGCGTGCCGACCGCGCTGGTGGACGTGTACACGAACGACTACGAGGCCGCCGGTATCGCTGTCTGCGAACCGGACGACGGATCGTAAAAGCGAAATAGACCGTGAGGGTCGGTGATCCCGGCCCTCGTGGAAGACAAGCAACAACCAGCGCCGCCGGAAACCCCGGCGGCGCTCCTCTTTTCCTCCCCCTCCCCCGTCCCGTAGGGGCAACCCTTGTGGTTGCCCGTTCCCGGCGCCAACCCGTTTTCATGCCCTTATGTGGCCTTCGCAAGGCCATGGTCATTGCTATGAAAATAGGCACCGATAAACCCGTCGTAGGGGCAACCCTTGTGGTTGCCCGTTCCCGGCGCCAACCCGTTTTCATCCCCATCCGTCATTCCCGCGCCCCACCCGTCATTCCTGCGGAGGCAGGAATCCATCCCCTCCGCGCCCCCCGCGCCCTCTGCGGTGAGTCCTCTCCCCCTCCCGGATGCAACAAAATGCAACACCACGCGACATTTCCACCCCTTTTTCGCCACCGTCCCCCCCTCCCACATCCCAACGTGGTAGCATCGTCGCGAACCCTCAGACATAAGGAGGTGCCCCGTTGACGACGCTCATGAGCATCCTTACAAGCCGCCGCCCCGCCGCCATCCTCGCGGCAACGGGCCTGGCAACCCTCGTCGTCTTCCTTGTCCGCCCGTCCGTCGCGTACGCCGCCGGCGTGGAGGAGGAGACGGCGTTCGTCTTCAACACGTTCTCATTCCTCGTCTGGGGCGCGCTCGTGATGTGGATGTGCGCAGGGTTCACCATGCTGGAGTCCGGCTCGGTGCGCACGAAGAACGCCGCGATGATCGCCTCAAGAACATCGGCCTGTACTCCATCGCCGGCCTCGCCTACTTCTTCATCGGCTACAGCCTGATGTACGGCGACATCATCGGTGGCGTGATTGGCCCGCCCGCCTTCATGCACCATTCGTCGCCCGCCGAGGTCGCGCTCCTGGACGCCGGTGACGCGGAGGCTGCCGCCGCCACCGCCAAGGTCCTGGAGGAGGCGGTAGCGGGGGAGAGTAACTACTCGGTCATGTCGGACTGGTTCTTCCAGATGGTGTTCGTCGCGACGGCGGCGTCAATCGTGTCCGGCGCGCTCGCCGAACGGGTCAAGATGTGGTCGTTCTTCCTGTTCACGCTCGTCCTAGCGGCGATCATCTACCCCGTCGTCGGCGCGTGGACGTGGGGAGGCGGCTGGCTCGGCGAGATGGGCTTCAACGACTTCGCAGGCTCGACGATAGTCCACAGCACGGGAGGCTGGGCCGCCCTCGCGGGAATGCTGGTCATCGGCCCTCGACTCGGCAAGTTCCGCAAGGACGGGTCGGTCCGCGCCACGCCGCCCTCGAACATCCTGGTCGTGACGCTCGGCGTCTTCATCCTGTGGTTCGGGTGGTTCGGCTTCAACGGCGGGTCGCAGCTTGCCTTGGGAAGCGCCAAAGACGCGGTGTCGATGAGCATCGTGCTGGTGAACACCAACCTCGCCGCCGCCGCGGGCGTCATGGCAGCCCTCGCGGCATCACGGCCCCTCCTAGGACGCACGGACCTCTTCGCCGGACTCAACGGCGCGATAGCGGGCCTCGTCTCCATCACCGCCGCCCCGAACTTCACCGACCACTACTGGGCCGTGATTATCGGCGCAATCGGCGGCGTGATCTGCGTCGCCGGCCTCAAGCTGCTGGAGAAGGTCAAGCTCTACGACGTGGTCGGTGCGGTGCCCGCGCACCTCTTCGCCGGCGTCTGGGGAACGCTGGCGGCGTCCATCGCGGGCGGCGCGCAGTTCCACGTCCAACTGATCGGCGTGCTCGCGATCGGCGTGTTCGTGTTCGCGGTCTCGTTCGCGCTGTGGAAGCTTATCGACATCACCCTCGACGCCCGCGTGACGCACCAGGTCGAGCGCTTGGGCCAGGACGCCGGGGAACTGGGCATGGAGTCGTACCCGGAGTTCGTGCTGATGCCCGACCCCGACGACGAAGACTAACAGGACTACCTGTCCCGGCGCTCAGGATTCACCGAGCGCCGGGACGGACTGCCTATACCTTCACGAGCTTCTGGAGGCTCCGTACGCCGTCCCTGATCTCGCCGAGGTTCTTCAGGTTCGTCCAGGACACCTCGCCGACATACAGGTTGCCCTGCGAGTCCATGGAGATATCGTGCGGCGCGATGAACTGGCCGGGCTCCTCGCCGAAGCCGTCGCCGAGACGCGCCAAACGCTCGCCGCTCCGGTTGTAGACGCTGATCCACGGCCCGATATTCGGCATATTGCGATTGACGTTCATGCCCGCGCCCAGGTCGCCCACGAACACGTGCTGGTCCTCGGAGACGTAGATCGCGCACGGACGGTGCATGTTCTTCCACTGCGTCTCGAAGTTGCCGTCCGAGTCGAATATCTGGACGCGGTGGTTTTCCCGGTCGGCGACGTAGACGTAGCCGTCGGCGTCGGTGGCGATGTTGTGCGTGATGTTGAACTGCCCGGGGTCGACGCCGGGCTCGCCCCACGAAAAGAGCAGGTTGCCGTCCGGCGAATACTTGTGTACCCGTGAGTTGCCGTACCCGTCGGCGACGTAGAAGTCGCCGGTATTGGGGTCGATGGCCACGTCGGTCGGACGATTGAACGGCTGGCCGCTCATGTACTCGGTCGGCATACCGGGTGTTCCGAGCGTGAAGATGACCTTGCCCTCCGGCGTACACTTGCGGACGGTATGGTCGTCGTCGTCGATGAGGAACAGTGTGCCGTCCGGCGCGAAGGTGATCCCGTGCGCGCGGGGATACATGGCGGGATCGCCCCAGTCCCTCAGATACCTGCCGTTGGTGTCGAAGACGATGACCGGATGGTCGCTCCGGTTGTAGACGTAGACCTCGTCTTTCGGGCTGACGGCAACGGCCGCCGCCTCCTGCCACGTATAGCCTGGTGGGAGCGTTTCCCAGCCCACCGCGACCTCATAGGTAAACTCGCCGGTGCCGATCATCGTCGCCGTCGTCATCTGCGCCTCCCCTACCTATGGGTCGTGACATTTAGGCCCTTGTGTGGCACTATCTTACCACTTGCCGTCCTATTCGGGGGAACTGTCATGCTGCTGGAAAACAAGGTTGCGCTCATCACGGGAGCGGCGTCCGGAATTGGCCGTGCGTCGGCCCAGCTCTTCGCCCGCGAGGGGGCATCCGTCATCGTCTCGGACAAGAACGTCGAGGGTGGCAACGAGACGGTCGACGGCATCGTGTCCGAGGGCCTTGAGGCGGTGTTCGTCGAGACCGACGTCGGATGCATGGCCGACGTGGAGGGTCTTGTGCGGGCGTGTGTCGAGCAATATGGCAGGATCGATATCGTGTTCAGCAACGCCTGCCACTACCCGATGGGCACGGCGACCGAGCTGACCGAGGCGGAATGGGATATCACCATCAACGTGTGCCTGAAGGCGACGTGGATGCTCGCCAAGCACGCGCTGCCGCTCATGGTCGAGCAGGGCGGTGGCGTGTTCGTCATAACGGGGTCGGTCCACTCGCTCAGAGGGTTCGCCCGATACGCTTCTTACGACCCCGCGAAGGCGGGACTGCTCGGCCTCACGCGCAATCTTGCCCTGGACTACGCCCCGCACGTTCGAGTAAACGCCCTTCTTCCCGGTCCGATCGTTACGGGCCTGTGGAAGGACATGACGCCCGAGGAGATACAGCAGAGCGCCGATAACGTCCCTCTGAAGCGCAACGGGACCCCTGAGGACGTGGCGAAGGTGGCATTGTTCCTGGCGTCCGACCTGTCGTCGTACGTGACCGGTACCGAGGTAGTGGTTGACGGCGGGATGATATCGGGCATCAAGTTCCCGTAGGCGTAGGACACACCATTCAGACCGTCGGGCGCCGCGTAGGGTTCTCGCCCCTAGTAGAGCACCACACAGAACACGGAGGAAGAGATGAAGCCGGAAGTCATCGTCGACAACATGGATGATACGGGCGAGGGGCCATTGTGGCACCCCGTCGAGAAGAAGCTGTACTGGGGCGACATAACAGAGGGGGAGCTGTACCGATACGACCCGGCCACGGGCGGGCATGAGCTCGTCTTCGAGGCAGGCCAGATGTTCGGCGGCTACACGTTCCAGGCCGACGGCTCAATCCTCATGTTCCTGGAAGAGGGGAGAGTCGGAGTCCTCCGCGACGGCAATCTCGAAATCGTGATCGACGGCCTCCCCGGTGAGGAGGAGAACCGCTTCAACGATGTCATCGCCGACCCCGAAGGGCGGGTCTACTGTGGGACGATGTGCAAGGACTCGGCTAAGGCGATGGCAGCTGAGGCCTTCGGCAGCCTCTACCGGCTCGATACCAACGGCACGATCACCAAGATTCTCGACGACATCGCCATATCAAATGGACTGGGATTCACGCCCGACCTTTCCGGCATGTACTACACCGATAGTCCGACTGGCGCGATCTGGCTGTTCGACTACGACCGCTCCACCGGCGCCATCAGCAATCGGCGTGACTTCGTCGCAAGCGACGAAGTCGATAAGGACGGCCTGCCGGATGGTATGACGGTCGACGCCGAGGGGTACGTCTGGTCCGCCCGCGTCCTGACCGGCGAGATGCACCGGTACTCGCCAAGCGGCGAGATGGTACAGTCCATCGACTTTCCGTGCGATATGGTCTCCAGCGCGGTTTTCGGTGGGGAAGACCTGGACGAGCTGTACGTCACGACCATCAGCTCCGGCGACCGCGAGACACACGGTCCGGGGGCCGGCGCTCTCTACCGCATCCGCCCCGGCGTCAAGGGCGTGCCGGAGTTTTTCTCCAACGTGAGTATCTAACTTCCCGCTCGTTTCAGGAGCGGACAGCAAGGGATAAGGAGCGCATCATGCTAACGGATGACCAGGTGAGGCAATTCGAACTCTTCGGGTTCGTCGTTCTCAGGAACATTTTCTCGGAGGGCGAGCTTGCGACGCTCCGAGCCGAGTTCGAGTACGGGGCGGAGCGGACAAAGGAATCCGAGGGCGAGTTCGACGGTTCGGCGACCCACACGTTCAGCATGTTGGGCGAGGACACGCCGTTCTACTCGTCGTTGCTGGAGGACCCACGCTTCTACGGTCCGGCATCGAAATTGTTCGGCGACGACGTGTTCGGCCTGGAGATCAACTCCTATCGTTACGTCTCAAACACCCCGTGGCACTTCAACGACGGGTCGCCCAATATCCACGGCTACGGGCCGAAGTTCCAGTTCCCCGTCTTTGAGCCGACTCGCGCAGACACCGGCGCGCTCCGGTTCGTTCCCGGGTCGCACAAAGACCCCTGGCAGTCGGAGTTGACCAATTGGTGGCCCCTGGGGCGAGGGTCGGCTCGGAGCGCAGAGGGCATGGAATTCCTCGACAAGATCCCGTGTTTCGTCGTGGAGGCCGACCCCGGCGACGCCGTTCTCTTCGATATGCGGCTCGTCCACTCGACGTGGGGAGGCAGCAAGGACCGGCGCATGAGTTGCGTGACCTATTACCACTACCCGGAGACGCAGCGAGAGCTGGAGGTCATGCGGGTCACTGCGCAGGGCTTCTACAACTCGTCCACGCGCTGGAACAAGGCCCAGTGGGACGAGTGGTTCTCCAACCCGCACGACAGTCCCCTCCGCCGGCGCTGGATCGACTCGTGGGAACGTCTCGCCAAGACGCCGCAGGCGGAAACGGGCCTTCAATTGGTCTACGACGAGGAAGGGGCCGCAACGTTCGCTCCGGCGGCCGTTTAGGGCCGCTACGTCCCGCGACGGGGCAAGATATCAGCAGACAAGGAGGACTGTCGACGTGCTATCGCGTTTCCGTCGTCCCGATGCCGACCTTAGCATCCATGTTGACAAGAACGAGCTTCAACCCGGTGAGGAGTTGGAGGCGCGTGTGACTCTTGTCCCGAAGAGCGATTTTCGGATCCGTCACGGGACGGTAGAGCTTGTCTGCACGGAGACCTATGTGCAGAAGACGAGCAGTCAGTACGGTACCTACTACAACAGGAAGACGGTGACTCGATACAGCGTGGGGGAGACGTTCCTCAACGATGCGACCGTCCGGAACGGGGTTCCTCATTTGACCGACGTGAGGCTGGCCGTGCCGGCGGACGCAATGCCTACGATGAGCGGAACAAAGGTGAGCCACGTCCAGCCCGGCATCACGTGGGAAGTCACAGCCTTCCTCGACGTTGCCGGAGCGAGGGACATTCGTTGCAGTCAGCCGGTTACCGTTTTGAGTCCTTCTGCGCCTGATGACGTGAGGTCCCGACCGGCCGTCGCGCAAACGAAGCATGAGCAGTGCGCTCTTACCCTCACGGTGTCCTCGGGGGAAGCGCGTTCCGAGGACACACTGGACGGCGACCTGCGTGTTGAAATGCTGCAGGACGTGACTGCGGAAGAAGTCAGGGTGGAACTCGTCAGGTCAGAAAAGTTCGGCAACGTGGAGAAGAACCGGACCGTGGACGAGGTGACGTTCGAGCGAGACGTGTCGCTTCGGCCCGGCCACTTGCGGGAGTGGCGGTTCAAGCTGGATGTCGGGCAGGTCGACGTGCCAAGTCTGAAGACCGAAAAGTCGTCCGTCCGGTGGCTGGTGAAGGCGTGGCTGACACGGAACATGAGGCGCGACCTGCGTATCGAGCAGGAGATAAGGGTCGACATGTGACCGCAAAGGCAGACCATTCTCTCGAACGGTCTGCACATGCGTCCTCTGGCGCGACCGCCTCTTGTCAAGCGCCCGTGGCCTGAATACTCTTCCCGATGCCGGTATCATGGACACCGCAGCCATGCGTACGCGCGGTCCGATTTCGACTAGGGTCTACATCAACCTCCTGTTTGCGCTCATTGGGGTGGGGGTAGCGCTGCTCGTCTTGGAATTGGGCCTGCGGATAACGCGGGACTCGTCGGAGGAGAAGGTCCCCCTGCACGTGACATGCGGCGACTGCCCGTACCTGTATGAACTTAATCCCGATCACCCGGACGTTCGCGACAGGAACATACGCCCGGAACCCTCGGCGGAGCGCTTGCGGCCGACTTTCAACGTCATCGTGCTGGGAGATTCGGTGGCATACGGGGTCGGCCTCTCGTTTGAGGACGCATTCCCGCAGCGGATCGAGGACCTGCTTGCCGCACAGTATGGCCATGTCTCGGTGCTCAACTCCGCCGTGAGCGGGTACACGCCGTACAACCAGATTCAGCAGTACGTGAGCCGCGACCGTGACGTTCCGGTGGACCTCGTGATTGTGGCCTTCGCGATGAACGACATCGTCGACCCCGAACTGCACTGGAACTACACCGAGGACGCCATCGAGAACATTCCCCCGGAGGCGTACCCCAACCTTAGGTACCACGAAGAGCATGTGGCACCCATCCTTGAATCCCGTAGGCGCGAACGGGATCAAGGAAGCACCGAGCTTGGCAGACTCGTCCGCTCGGCGATCGACGTGACCAATATCTCCGACCAGGATGCCAGCTACACCGTCGTCGACGGCCGCCGTTGGCCGACCTATGTCACAGGCGAAGACACCATCAGCATCGAGGCGCTGACCGACTACGACTCGCCGGAGTGGGTGTGGCTCCGGGGCATGTACGACCGGCTTGCGGACGAAGTGGCGTCGGACGGCGCACAGCTCGTCATCGCGGTCTTGCCGCTGGCATATCAGATGGATGCGGGGTATCCTTTCCTTCCGCAGAGCTTGTTTGACCGGTACTGTGAAGAGCGCTCGCTGTTGTGCCTAGATTTGCTGCCCGCGTTTCGAGAACGCGGCGGCGAGCCACTGTTCTTGGGCGAGCAGCTGGGCTATATCGACATCTGGCACCTTTCGGACAGGGGGCACGATGTCGTGGCCGGCGAGTTCCGCGCATTTCTCGAACAACACGACCTGATAGGACGCCGATAAGTCCATGCTCGACTACTATCGCCTATCCGACGGGTTCACCGACGAGGAACGGCAGACGCAGGCCTCCGTGCGCGAGTTCCTGGACGCCGAGGCCCTTCCCCATGTGGCGGGATGGTGGGAACGCGCGGAGTTTCCCCGACGCCTCGTCCCTCGTCTTGCCGAGCTAGGTCTGATCGGGGCCAATATGCCCGTGCAGTACGGCGCTTCGGGCGTCGGCAGCTTGGCGTACGGGCTGGTGATGTACGAGTTGGAGCGGATCGACTCCGGCCTGCGGAGCTTTGCCAGCGTTCAGGGCGCTCTCTGCATGTACCCGATCTTGAGGTACGGCTCGGAAGAGCAGAGACAGGCGTACCTGCCCAAGATAGCTAGTGGGGAGATGATCGGGTGCTTCGGACTGACCGAGCACTCCGGCGGCTCCGACCCCGGCGCGATGGAGACGCGCGCCCGGCGTGACGGGGACTGGTACGTCCTGAATGGCGTCAAGGTGTGGATCAGCTATGGCTCAATTGCGGACATAGCCATCATCTGGGCGAAGGAAGAAGGAGACGGCACAGTCCGAGGATTCGTCGTGCCGACCGATACGACGGGATTCACGGCCACAACAATTGAGCGTCAGATGAGTCTCCGCATGTCCGTCGCGAGCGAGTTGGCGCTCGAAGACGTTCGGGTGCCCGCCTCCGCGATGCTCCCGGAGGCGGCCGGACTTTCCGCCCCGCTCTCATGCCTCACCCAGGCGCGTTACGGCATCTCCTGGGGTGTTCTGGGCGCCCTGGAGTACGTTTATGAGGAGGCCTTGGCCTTCTCAAAGACGCGGAAGACCTTCGGCAAGCTAATAGGCGCAAGGCAGCTTGTGCAGGACAAGCTCGCCGACATGCTGACCGACCACACGAGCGGCCTCCTTCGGGCGTGCCAGTTGGCCCGCCTCAAGGACGACGGCAAGCTGGACTACACGCACGTCTCCCTAGCCAAGCGCGAGAACACAAGGGCCGCCCTGCAGGGAGCGCGGCTCGCGCGTGAGATTCTCGGAGCAAGCGGCATCACCCTCGACTACCACACCATCCGCCACATGCTCAATCTGGAAACCGTCGACACGTACGAGGGGACGAGAGACATCCACAGCCTGGTATTGGGGCGCGACGTCACGGGGTTGGACGCGTTTTCATAAAAGGGTGGTGGCTGGCGGTCTACAGCCGTCCTGTGGTTACAGGCAGATATGAACGCCTAGAAAATCTCGGCTACGGGGCATGAGAAGTCGGGGAGCACAGGATCGCCTGTGAGCGTGTCGCCTTCGTGGAGGACGTGTACCTCGCTCAGCGAACGGTACACCGTGATCGAGCGACATTCCGGGTATGCGAGCCAGACCAGCTTCACGCCGTGCTCGATCCACTGCTCGATCTTCGCCTGTACCTGGCCTGCCCTGTCACTGGGCGAAACGACCTCGACGACGAGGTCGGGAATCGTGTCTGAGAAACCAGCGGGAGCACCTTCGGGAGATAGACGATTCTTGGCAATGAAGGCTACGTCCGGCGCTCGGACGGTATCGGGATCGCGCTGCAGGAAGAACCCTGGTTCGGCTACAAAGACACTTCCGAGGTCGTTCTGTCGAACGTGGTGACCTATCAAGACAGCAACCGTAGCGGCGATTTCACCGTGCCTCAATCCTGCGGGCGCCATCTCGATCAATTCCCCCTCGATCAGTTCATAGCGCTTGCCTTCATCGGGCATCCGGAGCAGTTCGTCTGCTGTTACCAGCGTGCGCGTGGTCATGTTGCCCTCCCTCATCGGTGAGGATGTAACTTCAGTATACTCTATCGACCGATTGCGCCGTTGCGCCGCCTACACGACCACACCGGGCGCGCCGATGTCGAGCAGCATCTGCCGGGCCTTGTCGCGGTATGCCTCGCGCACGTCGCGGGTCGGGGGTCGGCACCGGCTCGACGGCAGACCGACCAGCTCCATTAGCAGCTTGTCGGCATAGCCGTCGCCGCTCGTGTACTGCATCATGTCGACCCAAAGATCGTAGAAGGGGAGGAGCACCCGGATCACCTCGTTCTGCGCCTCGACGTATCGCCGCTCTTCCAGCAGGTGCAGGAATCCGACGGCCCACTGGGGCCAGTAGTTGGCGGGATGGACCTCGATGCTCCGCGCTCCGAGGATGTGGCTCATGACGAACGATCCGCTGTTGTCCACCACGCTGACCTTATCTGCGAACATGCTGACGATGCGGTCCATCCCGAAGGGGACGCCGCCGGGCACCGCCCACTTGAGGCCTGCGACGTTGGGGAGGTCGATGAGCTTCTCCACCATGCCGATGGATACGCTGGGGGACGTCCAGAACGTGTTGTAGACGATCAGCCCCACGTCGGCCGCCTCCGAAGCGGCGAGGATGTACTCGTAGAAGTCTCCTTCGGTGTGCGCGAAGTAGAACGGCGGCGAGACCTGGATGTACTCGGCCCCGACATCCTCCGCCGCTCTCGCAAGGGCGATGAGCTCTCGCGTGCTCGTGGTCTGCGCTCCGAGGATGACCGGCACGCGACCTGCCGCCTGGTCGACAACCGTCCCCGCCACGGCGACACGCTCGTCGAAAGACATGGACGAAAAGTCGCCCGCTGCTCCGCACGCGAGCAGGACGCCCGTGCCAGTCTGAATGCCGCCATCGATCAGGAACTCTACGTGCTGCCGTATCCCGTCGAGATTCACCGACATCTCGTCGTCGTCGTTGAACATCGTCGGAATCGTCACGTAGCAACCGTACAGCCGCTCGCGCAGTGTCTCTTGATTCATTCTGGTGTAACTCCTTGGTCGGCCTCGTTCGGCGGCAATTATGCAGCATCATGCGGGGGTGGAACAAGAGGGTAGGGTCGGGTGAAGTTTGGGGTTGGAACCAACGGCAGTCAACCTATGCTGCCCCACCTCTCTGGATACCGGCATTCGCCGGTATGACGGTTGTGGAGAGGCAGCCTTTTGTTAGGATGACGGGTGGGAGAACAGGGATGACGGGGTAACCCTACCCGCGGGAGGGCTCGGCCATCTCCTCGCGGGCCTTTTGCGACAGCTCTGCCAAATGACCGTCGTTGGCGAGGCGCTGTTCGAGGTGCACCATGCGTCCGGGGCCTGCGGTCTCGATCATGGTCGGACCGTACGCCCGCTCCATCCACCATCGTGAGAGCGTTCCGATCTTGTTACGCAACTCCGGCAGTCTTCGTCCCTGTACCGCTGTTCGAGCACCATGGTGAACATGCGCCTTCTCGTGCCCCCGCCGAAGGATGCGTGTTTGATGCGGCGGTCGAATACCACGAGGTCGCCCGGCATGGTCTCAAGGGCACCCGCCGGAATGTCCTTGCCGGCCACGCCCAGCGCCTCCTCGGTCGTAAACTCCCTCATGCTCGGCATCATGTCACTGAGCGTACCGGCGAAGCTGTCGCCGCTGGTATGGCTGCCGGGGATCACTCGCAGGCATCCCGTGTCCTTCGTCACCTCGTCGAGGTAGAAGGCGATCTTCATCGTCAGGTAAGGGGCGGCGTGTCCGAGGTCGGAGTGCCAGCCGGTGTCGCCGACGTAGAAGTTCCCATCACTGTTGCTGTAGTTGAAGTCGTGTCCCAGGATATCGCCCGCCACTCCCTCGATCCGCGGGTCGTCGAGCAGGCCGCAGAAGTACGGGTGCTGGTCGATGAACGGGACGATGGACGACCGACGCTTGTAGTCGTGCTCTTGACCGTGGTGCCCTCCGCCCCTGCCCGCAAAGATCGACTCGAAGGTGTCCGTTATCTGTCCGATGTCGTCGGCGAACAGCCCGGGGAAGTGGAGGAACCCGAAGGTCTTGAAGAACGCGATCTGCTGGTCGGTCAGTTTCAATTGAGATTCCCCTCTTAAAGCATTCGGCTTATACGAACGGACGCGAGCGGCATATTCGCGTCGCTGACTTCTCTCGCGTTCGTGTCGACTTCCAGCGTGTAGTCAACCGAACCGCTGTGAGGCGTCCTAAGCATGGGGAGGTGAAGCTCGGGCATCTCGCGAAGATAGTCACTCGACTTGGACGGGGCGACGTCGAAGGATATCGACGCCGTCGCAATGACTTCGTAGCGCCCGTCCGCCGACTTTGTTGGCGGCGAAAACTCCCACTGCATCGTCTCCTGTATCTGGCCGGCGTCCGCCGACATCGGAATTCTGCCCTCGTAAGGCTTCTTGCCTGGGCGGACAAGACTTGAGGAAGTTGATGAGTCGTCGACTATCTGGATAAAGACGCGCCCTCCATACCTCCGGGTCGCCATCGCCGCAATTTCCTCGGAGATCCCGTCCGCCTCGGTCATTGCCCATTCCCGCGCCACGTCTTCCGCGATGCGCTCATGGTCTTCCCTGCCGCAGGCGAGTGACGCGCTCAACACGAGCAGGGCTGCTCCAATCATGGTCCCGATAATGGCAGTGTGTGGAATCCTCATGCTCGCCTCCTTGCATCCTGGGTGAGTCGAGGTAGCCCGCTCCTATATGGACAATCGTATCATCTACCCTCTGCTCGGCTCGGCCATCTCGGCGCGGGCCTTGCGGGCGAGCTCGGCCATGTGGCCGTCGTTCGCTATGCGTTGTTCGAGGTGCACCATGCGGTGCTCGTCCGCCGTCTTGACCATCACGTCGCCGTAGTTGCGCTCGATCCAGAACCTGGTCTCCGATGCCATCCGCTCCTTGAGGGTCTCGACGTCCTCGTCGGCGTAGCGCTGCTCGAAATTGAGGGTGAACATGCGCCGCCGGTCGCCTCCGCCCCATGAGCTGTGCTTGATCTGGTGGTTGAACATCACGAGGTCGCCCGGAGTCACTTCCAGCGGCACGGCGGGCACCTCGTCGCCGTTCACGCCCCACAGGGCCTCGCTGGGGTTGTCGGCCTTTTCACGCAATTCGCGCACCGCCTCGAGGCTGTTGCCGAATGCGTCGCCGTACTTGTGACTGCCCGGAATGACCCGCAGGCATCCCGTGGCCGCGGTGACGGGATCGAGGTAGAAGGCCATCTTGAACGACAGGTACTTCGATTCACGGTAGCCGTCCGAGTGCCAGAGGGTATCGCCGACGTAGAAGTTCCCGTCGCTGCCGGAGTAGTTGAAGTCGTCACCCAGCACCGACGCGCATACGTCGTGGATGCGCGGGTCGTCGATAAGCGCGCTCAGGTGCTCGTCCTGGTCGATGAACTGGATGAGCGCCGATCGCTGCTTGCCGTCGTGCTCTCGCCCGTAATGCCCGCCGCCGTGATTGGCCCAGATCTTCTCAAAGGCGCCGGTGATCCTGTCGATGTCGTCGGCGAACAGCCCAGGGAAGGCCAGGAAGCCGAACGTATCGAAGAACGCGAGTTGGTGATCGGTGAGATTCATTGCTGCTCCTTTGTGTACTGATCTTGGGGTCGCGACCCCGGCGTCCGCTCGTGGCGGTAGGAGTACCGGTTGTTTGGCGCTTCGAGGATGGCGCGCTGCCGGTCGTTCAGGCCGGGGTAGTCGTCGGCGTTGTAGTAGCGGGCGTACCAGGAGGACGCGTGCGGACTGTACTTGAAGAAGAGCGTCCGCCGCTCGTGGTCGCCCGTCCACGGGAGCGTTCCATGCGCCAGCGCCTCGGTGAAGACTATCGCCGTTCCCGCGGGGCCGGTGACGCGCTTTACGATGGGATGAAGCTCCTCCATCTCCTTCCACTCGTCCGGAAAGGGATAGTTGCTCTTGTGCGAGCCGGGCACCGCGCCGAATCCGCCGTCCATCGGCCCCACGTCGTGCAGGTTGTACGCGACCACGGAAAGACCGTTCCACATACGGCCCTCCTCGAACCTGTAGTATTGCAAGGACCTGGTCGGGACGGCGCCCCCGTGCAGCTTCGTCCCGATTGGCCCTTTACCCGCGCGGATCACGTCGAGGTACACGTGGTCGAGACGATACTTGTCCTCGCCGATGGTCGCGTCAAGGTACGGCCTCACGCGGGGGTTGTCGATAAGCTCAAGCAGCGGGCCGCCCCAGTCGATGGTGTCGAAGAAGCGGTGCGTCGTCATGTCGGACGGACACTCCGCCTCGATATGACGGTCCACCTCCTCGTTTAGACGCCGAAGCTGATCGGCGTCGAGGGCGTCCGGCACCGTGATGTAGCCCTGCAGGTCGTAGAGGTATTTTTCGTGTTGGTCCATTAGGTCCTCAGTACGCGAATCGAAGAGCGGGATGACGTGCCGGTGTGTGCGGCTAGTCTATGAATCGACGAACGTAGTGTCAACACGTACGCGACGACCTATCGCGAACGATAGGTGTCCTTCTCGCGCCTACGGACTGCGTTTATGAGCACGATCCGCTTGGCATCGTCAATGAGGTAGATAACTCGCCAAGGGCCTATACGTATGCGATGAGCTTTGTCGCGAAGTTTTGCGACGCCCGTGGGTCGCGGGTTTTCAGCCAACGAGAGGATACGGTCGTCAACTCGTTGAAAGTCTGCGGGTGAAAGACGATCAAGGTCACGCTCGGCGTGGGTTGTTATACGAACCTCGTACTCAGGCCTTTGTCCCAAGACGCTTTGCCCGGTATTCGGTGTAAGAAGTGGTGCCCTCTATGCCTTGAGCTTCGTATTCCTCCAATGCTTGTTCGGCTACGGCCAAGTCTTCCGTGAGTTCACGGTGCACTACCGGATCTTTGGTGTCGACCCTTGCCCGAATCTCATTCTTCGCCTTGTCGTCTCTTTTGGTGTCGATGCTTTTGTTCACTGCAACCCCCTGACGGGATAGTGATGGGACTGGGTGGCGTTGTCAACCCCGTGGGCTATACATCGTAGTATTTCTCATATTGTACGACCAACTGGGCTGATGTGTCGCTGGGACAATCGAGCAGCGATGTTCGCGTTCAATCAGGCGCCCGTCGCCTCGTCTATTGGAACAACGCGCCCCTTTGCCCTATGCTATGCAGGCCCTACTTCACTGGAGGCATGTCATGGTAGAGGAAGTTATTCGCGCGAAACGGTTCGAGGTCATTGACGATGCGGGACGGCCCAGGGTAATCGTCGGGACGCAGGAAGAGGCGTCGGGGTTGGTGCTCCTGGACGGCAACGGTCAGAACGTCGCCGAGCTTGCGGTGAGCGATGAAATGGGATCGACCACGCTGTCGCTGTACGACCTGCGAGGTTCATTGCGCGCGTCCTTGGATCTGGACCAGGACGGCTTTCCGACGCTGGGCCTGTACGATCTGGCGGGAGAGCCGCGAGTCTCAATTGGGATCGCGGAGGGGAACACGCCCGTACTCGACTTCACCGGCCCCTACGGTGAGGCGCGAATGTCCTTCGAGGTGGACGAGGACGGTCTGCCGAGCTTCGTCCTGATGGACGGCGACGGGAACGACCGCGTCGCGATCAGAATCGACAGGCGGGGGAACCCGCACTTGGAGTTCCTCGACGCCGACGGCAGGCCGGTTCGTCAGGATGAGTGAGGCAGGCATTTAGGGACTGCGTACACCCTCCCGCAGAGGTGAAATTTCATTGAATGGCTGCTCCGCGCTGATATACTATCTCGCGGGAAGGTAGAGATGCCAAGCAGCCAGATCCTCAGCCTGCCGGGCATGGCGGACGTGACCGGCGGCTCTTTCGAGCGGTCGACTCGGGTCGTCGACGCTCTCGGCGCATACTACGCAAGTCGCGGCTACACGCCAATCGACACCCCAATCGTCGAGGACGCGGAGCTGTTCGTCCGCAAGTCGGGCGGTGAGTTGTCGGGGATGCTCTACACCTTCGACGACCCCGGCGGCAATCGCGTGAGCCTGCGACCGGAGTTCACGCCCTCGGTCATTCGTCACTACATCGAACACAAAGCCGCATTTGGGACTCCGGCGCGCCTACGCTACAGTGGCCCGGTGTTCCGCCACCATCCGACGGGTGGCGGAGACCTGCGCCAGTTCACACAGGTCGGCACGGAGCTTATCGGGCTGTCAGGGCGCGAGGCCGACGCCGAGATACTCTCTATTGCGTGCGGCGGGCTTGGGGAGCTTGGCCTGAGCGGGTGGACGGTTCGCATCGGCGACACGGGCCTGCTGAACCGCGTGTTGGACGCGCACGGGTTGTCCGACGCCACCAAGGGTTTCGTGTTTTCTCACATGGACGATTTGAAGACCGATTCGACATCCGTCGACGACCTCGTGGCCCTCGCGGAAGAGATGGGCCTCGTTCGCGCGCGCGATGGCGGCGATACGGCGCCGGTGGCGACGGACGGCGGAGCGGAAGTTACGCGGCAGTTCGTACGGGATATGCTGTCCGACTCGGTGTCGAGTCCCGTCGGTCGAAGGACGACCGAGCAGATCGTCGACCGGCTGCTGCGAAAGCTGCAGCGCGCCGATAGCCCCGACAAGCTGAATGCGGCTCTCGCTCTCGTCACGGACCTTTCGAAGGTCCGGGGCGCGCCAGACGAAACGCTCCCCATGGCGGGGGATGTACTTCGGAAGCACGGGGCAGACCCGACGCCCGTAGATACCCTCGGCTCACTCTTGGATGAGTTGCCGAGTCGGGGAGTTCCCCTCTCCAACGTCATGCTCGACCTCGCATTCGTGCCGGGCATCGCGTACTACACCGGCATCGTGTTCGAGATATCCTGCGACGGCGGAGACGGACCGATCACGGTTGGCGGCGGCGGTCGGTACGACGGACTTGTCAAAGCTCTCGGCGGCGACGAGGACGTTCCGGCGATGGGGTTCGCCCTTCGACTCGATAGGATTGTTGACGCCCTGACAAGTCGAACGGAGTAAGGAGAGAGTCTCGCGTGCTGAGATTCGCAGTGCCAAGCAGCGGCAGCCTGCACGACCCCGCCCTCGACTTCCTGAAGGCCTGCGGCATCGGCGTCTCGCGGCCCAACCCGCGCAAGTACACGGCGGAGATACCTTCTCTGCCGGGCGTGGTCGTCCACTTCCAGCGACAGGCGGACATCCCCCTGCAGGTCGAAGAGGGAATGGCCGACGTCGGCATCGTGGGACTGGACGGATTCCTCGAGCGTCGGCGCGAGGGGGGAGACGGCGAGATCGTCATCGGACGCCTCGGATTCGCCCAGTCGGAGCTTGCCATCCAGGTACCCGACACGTGGGTGGACGTCACGTCGATGGCCGACCTTGCCGATCTTGCCATCCAGTTCCGGCAGCAGGGTACGCACCTTCAGGTCGCCACCAAGTACCCCCGGCTGACAGAGAGGTTCCTGCTCTCCAACGGGGTGAACTTCGTGACGCTGATTCCGTCCAGCGGCGCGCTGGAGATCAGCCCCGCCATGGGGTCGGCGGACATCATCACCGACATCTCATCGACCGGCACGACGATGCGCGCCAACCGCCTGAAGACCATCCAGGGCGGAACGGTCGTCAGATCGGAGGCGTGTCTGATCGGCAACCGGCGGCGCATCGCCGAAGACCCGGAAAAGCTCGCCCCTGCGACGGCTCTGGTGGAGCGGATCGAGGCCTACCGGAACTCCCGGAACTTCTACAGCGTCACGGCCAACGTCCGCGGGGAAAACGAGGGATCGGTCGCGCGGGACGTCCTGGAACACGCGGATATCTCCGGTCTGCGGGGTCCGACGATTGCGAAAGTGCACACCGTAGATGACACCGCATGGTACGCCGTGACGGTCATCGTGGAGAAGGGGCGGCTGCTGGACGCGGTCAACCGCCTCCGCGAGATCGGCGGCGTGAGTGTGACGGTCACGCAGCCAAGCTACATGTTCCATTCGAAGTCCGAGGCCGCGGAGCTCCTGGCGAAGGGGCCATAGGCCCGGCCATGCCGAATCCCGCAACACATATGGAAATGGCGTACCTCGCCGCCCAACTGGTCGACGCGCCTGTCCTGAACGAGAACATGGGCTGCTACCTGCTCGGTTCGACGGCTCCGGACGTTCGAGTTATTACGCGAAAAGGGCGGGAGCCGTACCACTTCGCGCCATTGGACTTCGACGAGGTCGGTGCCGGAATCGCCGGCCTCTATGGGGAGCATCCGCAACTGGTCGAGACGGTACACGGTCCCACTCGTTCATTCATGGCCGGGTATATGACTCACTTGATTCTCGACGAGACGTGGATCACCAGGATGTACCGCCCTCTCTTCGGCAAGGACGGGGTGTTCGAGACGGAGGCGACTGGGGCCGTCATGGACCGGGTAATGCAGATGGAGCTTGACACCCTCGCCCTTGACCGGCTGGACGTGCTCAAGACGCAGCTCGCGAGCTTCGACGGGGGCGTGGAATTGCCCTTCATCGACGGCGATACCCTTGCCGAGTGGCATGAGTGGGTGACGACCTTCGTGTCGCGGGAATTTACGTGGGAGCGGCTGCGATTCATGGCCTCGAGGATCACACGAGGCGATGAGTCACACCCGGCCCACGCCATAGCCGACGGCTTCATTCGCGGAATGCCTGATACACTTGATGCGCTGCACGAGACGGTGCCGACAAAAAAACTCATCGAATTCAAGCGTGACGCCATAGCGGACATGGCCGAAGTGGTCGCGGAGCATCTGGCATGAAGATCGTATACGGACTGAAGGAGTCAAGGGAGGCCCTGCTTACCGGCCGAGGGATGGGCCTCGACTCCGCGCCCGCTTCCATACTCGAACGTACCGAGGCCGCCTTCGGCAAGACAATGACGCCGGTCGAGACGGCGGAGTACATCATCGCGCGCGTCCGAGAGGGCGGCGACGATGCCGTGCGCGACATAACCAAACGGCTCGATGGTATCGAGCTTGAGGACTTCCAGGTACCGGCGTCCGCTATCGAGGACGCTTATGACGCGGTAGACGCCGAGGTTGTTGACGCTCTTCGTCTGGCCGCCGGGCGCGTCCGGCGGTTCCAGGAAATGAGCAGGCCGCAGAGTTGGGTAGATTTCGGCGAGGGGTACGGGGAGCTGGTAAACCCGGTCGAGCGCGTCGGCGTTTACGTTCCGGGCGGAACGGCCAGGTTTCCGTCTACCGTGCTGATGTCCGTCATTCCCGCCAGGGTTGCCGGCGTGGACGAGATCATCGTCGCGACGAATCCGGGCGTAGATCGGGGAGTCCATCCCGTTGTGCTGGTGGCCGCCGACATAGCGGGCGCGGACCGTGTCCTCCAGATCGGCGGGGCACAGGCCGTCGCCGCCATGGCCTACGGGACGGAGACGGTTCCCAAGGTGGACATGGTTTGTGGGCCGGGCGGTCTCTTCACGACACTTGCCAAGAAGCTCGTGTTCGGCGAGGTCGGTGTCGACGGGCTGTACGGCCCGACGGAGACGCTCGTGATCGCCGACGAGGACGCCAACCCGACCCTGTGCGCGGCAGACCTTCTCGCGCAGGCCGAGCACGACATTCTCGCGAAACCGGTACTCATAACGACTTCCGACACGCTCGCGCAGGGCGTAAACTCGGAGATAGCGGTGCGATTGCGTCGGCTGGACCGGTCCGAGATGGCGGCCCGCTCCGTCGACGAGCAGGGACTCATCGCGGTCGTCGCCGATCTGGACGAGGCATTCGAGTTGGCGAACGCCTTTGCTCCTGAGCATGTCTCGTTGATGGTGCGGGACCCGTGGAGCCATGTCGGCAGCGTCAGGAACGCCGGAGCCGTGTTCCTTGGGGACTTCTCGCACGAGGTGCTCGGGGACTACGTAGCGGGGCCGAGTCACGTGATGCCGACGAGCGGGACGGCGCGATTCGGGTCGGGGTTGAGCGTGCGGTCGTTCCTCAAGTTCAGCCCGGTCGTCGGCCTCAGCGAGCGGAGAGCGGCTGAGATCAGCCATGCGGCGTCGGTGCTGGGCAGGGCGGAGGGCCTTACGGCGCACGCCGAGGCTGCAGAAATCAGAGACGAACTATCGGACGAAGAGAGATGAGCAGTATTGACCTTAAGAGCTTCATAAGACCTCACCTTCGGGAGATCGAGACCTTCAGCCCGGCCGACCCGCCGGAGCTGCAGGCGAAGAAGGCGGGCATCACCGAGGATGACATCGTTCGCCTCAACGCCAACGAGAACCCGTACGGATTCTCTCCCAAGGTCGCAGACGCGGTCGCTAGCGTCCCATACAACATCTACCCCGACCCGTTCCAGCGCAAGGTGCGGGCGGCCCTCTCGGAGTTCACGGGAGTGCCCGCGGAGCGGATCATTGCGGGGGCGGGAAGCGACGAGATCATCGACCTCATCTTCCGGCTGGTCATCGAGCCGGGCGACAAGATCATCGACAGCGAGCCGACCTTCGGCATGTACTCCTTCGACGCGAGGGTGAACGGCGCCGAGACCGTCATGGTGCAGCGCGACGAAAACTTCGACGTCGACGTCAAAGCCGTGAAGGATGCCATCGACGAGCGCGCCAAGATCATCTTCCTCTGCTCGCCCAACAATCCGACCGGCAACGTGGCGACTCCAGAACAGATCGAGGGCCTGGTCGAGACCGGTCTCCTGGTCGTTATCGACGAGGCGTACTGGGAGTTCTCAGGCTCCACGGCTGCATCCATGGTGAAAGACCACGACAACCTGATCGTCCTGCGGACGATGAGCAAATGGGCGGGCATAGCCGGGCTTCGCATCGGCTACGGCATCATGTCGCCGACGCTGGTCAACCACATCATCGACATCAAGCAGCCGTACAACGTCACGACCGCATCGGAGGCGGCGCTCATGGCGACCCTCGAAGACGCGGACTACCTGGACGGAAACCGCGACCTGATCGTCAGCGAGCGCGAGCGCCTGATTGGATTGCTCAACGGCATCCCCGGCATAAAGCCGTGGCCGTCGGGCGGAAACTACGTGCTCTGCGAGTTCCAGCCCGGTCGCGCCGAGGAGATATTCGAGAAGATGGCGATGCGGGGTATCTTCCTGCGGAAGTTTAGCTCCAAGCGCCTGCGCGATTTCTTCAGGATATCCGTCGGGACGCCGAGCGACACCGACGCCGTCGTGGCCGCGCTGCAGGAGTTCGTCTAGCTCGGTCGTCGCGTGTTGGGAGCGCGAGCCGAATTACGAGGTGTGGAATGAAGTCGAGGATAGCCAGTATAGAACGCCGGACGGGTGAAACGCAGATATCGGTCGCAATCGATCTTGACGGCGTCGGAGACTACAACATCAAGACCGGCAACGGCATGTTCGATCACCTCCTGGCCCAGCTTTCGAGGCACGGCCTGATCGACCTCGAAATCGAGGCGCAGGGGGATGTCGAGGTCGGGTGGCACCACCTGGTCGAAGACACGGCGATCTGTCTGGGCCGGGCGCTCAATGAGGCCGTTGGCGATGCGCGAGGCATCACTCGCACGGCGCACTCCTTCGTGCCGCTCGATGAGACGCTCGCATTCGTCGCCGTCGATCTCAGCGGTCGCGGCTACGCGGTCATCGACGCCTCCATGGGCGACACCGACCTCGGCGGACTGTCCGGAAGCCTGATTCACCACTTCCTCGAGAGCTTCGCGCTCGAAGGTAAGTTCAACCTGCACGTGAGGCTGCTCTCCGGCGCGAACAACCACCACAAGGCCGAGGCAATCTTCAAGGCTCTCGCCAGGGCAATGCGTGTCGCAGCCGAGCGCGACGAGCGCAGGATGAGCAACGTCCCGAGCACAAAGGACGTGATCGGATAACCGTCCGTTCCCCATCAGACTTCTGACCCAGGCCGCCGGAGGATTCTCATTGATTGAGTGGGTGTACGTAGCCTGTGGCGGCGCGCTGGGAGCGATATCGCGCCATGCCGTCAACCTTACCGTGATGCACCTGATGGGTTCGACCCTCGTCGGCACATTCGTCGCCAACGTCACGGGGTCATTCGCTTTGGGGCTTCTCATCGCGTTTTGGGAGCCTCGCGATTTTCCGAGTGAGCACAGGCTGTTCTTGGCCGTGGGCTTTCTCGGCTCGTACACCACATTCTCGACGCTCGCCGTCGCTACGACGCAGAGCTTCGAGTCGGGCGACATAGGGCGGGCGGCGCTCAACCTCGGCGGGAGCATCGCCGTGGGACTCGCGGCGGCCTACGCGGGCCTGGCGATTGGCCGCGTAATAGCCTGAGGTGGTGCGTACTACCGAGGCTGGCGGACACCTAGGGTGTGTGGACACTCACGAAGGCGGTCCGTTATCCCCGCTCAAATCGTGATCCCCGCGAAGGCGGGAATCTATTCCCCCTAGGGAGCGTATGCGGCACCCCCACTGGATTCCCGCCTTCGCGGGAATGACGGGAGGTGTCAACACTGCCTCTACCCCTTGCCGAGCAGGATGCTCAGGACCTCAGGCGCCGCTCTCATCGCGTGGGTGCGGAGCTCACCCGGCGTCAGATTGCCCAGCGGGTGCGGAAGGATGATGTACGGGTAGTCCGGGATGCCCTGGATCTTCGCCATGGCGCGGGCGCTCGGTATGAACGGCTCCGTGCAGATGACCGCTGTGGGGAGACCGGCCTTCTCAAGGGTGATTCCGTCGTGCACACTGCACGATGAGCAGGACCCTCAGTCACCGTTCCCGGTAATCACCACGTCGCAGCTTGAGGCGAGATCATCCACGATATCCGAGGGACAGGGTCGAGAGGCGTTCCCCTTGTTGCGGGCGATGACCGCCTTGAACTCGAACTGGTCGGCGAGAACGTCGTGCACCATTTCGAGGAGCTCGTCGGCGTTCCGCTTGCCGTTCGCCAGCAGGCCGACTACGGCCCCGTTTAGGGTGTCGGGACGCTTGGCAACCACTCCATGTGCCGGTATCGGGTCAACCGTCGGGTCGAACACTTCCAACATCGTCGTCATAGTGGACACCTCCCTTGACCGTGTCGGCCATTATACTACGCCTGAATCACCTTCGTGACGGAGCGCGAGTTCGATCCGCCGCCCCACAGCGGGATGATGGCCGAGAACGCTCCGGCCTTCCCTCCCGCAACGACAATCGTGATGCCTTCCGGCCCTCCCACGACCCCTATGGGGCCGTCGTCGTCGGGTCTGCCTGCCGGGTACCCGTGCTCGTCCCACTCCGCCGCCGTGCGCCTGCTGCGCTCCCAGACGTACTGCGCGACCTGCCTTTTCGTCCAGCCCCCAGCCTCGATGTGTCCGATGCTCTCAGGAGTGAGGACGACTACGATCTCGGCGTTGCCGGGGCCGGCCACGAAGAGGCCGTCCGCGACGTTCTTCAGCGCCGCCTCCGGCGAGCCGCCTCCGCTGTTGGTCACCTGAATAGGCGACAGGCCGGGGAACACCGTCACGGTGCTCTGGCTGGCTGCGAAGCCCCGGTCGACGTGAAGCGGCTGCCATGGGCTGGATTGACCGTCCTCGGCGATGCACCACGTGTACTTCCCCGCGTGGCCCAGCGACGATTGGTCGAGGTCGCCCGGTAATGCGCCGGTAACGTTCATGATCGTGAGCCGGATCGCCCGTCCTATCGTGGCGTTGGCGCGCCGTCCGGGGCCGAACACGGACACGCCGGAGTTCAGACCTATCTCGTCGACGACAGGCCCGTTGACGACCAGCAGCGGCGCGGCTCCCATCGTGCTCACCGTCACGGCGTGGAGGTTGTGCTCCGGCTCCAGCATCGCCTCGATGGTGGCGACCACTACAGGAAAATACTCCGGGCGGCACCCTGCCATGACCGCGTTGATGGCGACCTTCTCGACCGTGACGACCCTGCCGCGCACCGGCTCGGTTCCGAGGATCTCGCTCGGCGACCGTCCCGCGGCATCGAGGAACGCGCCTATCTTCTCGGCAGTCGGCGGAACGACGGGCAGGCCGTCCGTCCAGCCACGCTCGAAATAGTACTCGATGGGGTCGTCGGACTCTCGAAGGCTGACGCTTTTGGAAGCTAGCTCATATGCTGCCATGTCACTCTTCTCTATGCGGTGAGATTGTGTATTGGGACGGGAACGACCTGCTCCGCCGGTTCAAAGCCGAACACCTGCGAGTAGAAGTACAGCTCGGAATGCAGCGCGGCCTCGATGGTCTCGGCTTTGCGGAACCCATGCTGCTCACCCTCGAATCCGACGTAGGCGACGGGAATGCCCTTGCGCTTGACGGCTTCCACCATCGCCTCGGCCTGACTCGGCGGCACGATCTCGTCCTCAAGCCCCTGAAACAGTATCACCGGACAGGTGATGTCGTCCACGTAGTGAATGGGCGACCTCTGAACGTATATTTCACGTTCGGCGGGGTAGGGCCCGATCAGGGAGTCGAGGTACCGCGACTCGAACTTGTGCGTGTCCCTTGCCAGCGTCTCCAGGTCCCCGATTCCGTAGTAGCTCGCCCCGGCCTTGAACACGTCGCGGAAGGCGAGGCACGCCAGCGTCGTGTACCCACCGGCGCTGCTTCCCCGCACGATGAGACGGTCGCCGTCGGCGCGCCCGGAGGACACCGCGTGCAGTGCGCCGTTCACGCAGTCGTCGATGTCGACGATGCCCCAGCGCCCGTTCAGACGCCGCCGGTACTCCGTTCCGTAGCCTGTGCTGCCACCGTAGTTCACGTCGAGTACGGCGAACCCTCGGCTCGTCCAGAACTGCGTCTCCAAATCGAGGGTCGCCGAAGTCGCCCCCGTAGGCCCGCCGTGACTTATGACGATCATAGGAGGCCGCACGTCGGACGGCGCCTCGAAGTCGGGGTTGGTCGGCGGGTAGTAGAAGGCATGGGCGGTCTCGCCGCCCTCGGTAGGGAACTCGATCTCCTCCGGCACCGAGAAGTAGCTCGCGGCCACGTCCAGCGACGACGACTCCACAACGAACGTGTACGCTCCCGTCTTCAGATCGAGCTTGACGACCGACTTAGGCTGGGTGGGAGACCCTGAGATGAACGCCGCCCAGCCGTTCCCAACCTTCAGTGCCCCTCGCGCCAGATCCGTGAACGGGAGATTGAACGGCTCCAGGTGGCCGGAACGAGGGTCGAGTCGACCGACGCGCCAGAAGCCGTCCTGCGTGTAGGAGCAGACGAGGTCGTCGGCTCCTGCGAATCCGTAGTGTGCGGCCCCGAACTGCCATTGCGGCCCCGTGAACTCCGCCTCCATCGGGCATACATTCGTTGACGAATCGCCGCCGTCCCAACGGTAGAGGTTCCACCACCCCGTCCGGTCGGAGACGAAGTACAGCGTCCCATCCGGCGACCACTGTGGCTCGCCGATGGACTCGCCTGCGTCCCCAGCTACGAGTCGTGGATTCACGGCACGACCTTCGGAGTCCACGTCGGCCACCCACAGCCCCGTCTCGTCCCACGGCATGTTCGGATGGTCCCACGCCAGCCAGCAGACCCGGTCGCCGTTCGGACTGATGCGGGGTGAAGAGTAGAAGTCGTTTCCCTGGGCGATGGTCTCGACCTCGCCGCTGGCAATGTCGATGCCGACGACGGTATTGGTCGGCTCGGTGTCGGGCTCCGAGTGGTCCTCGCACACGCACAAGATGCGGTTGTGCCGACGGTCGACCTCGAGGTCGGCGTATCGTCGTGCGTCGTCGGGTGTCAGGGGAGTCGGAGCTTCACCGGGCCTGTGTGCGTACACGCGCTGGTCCGAGTCGTTGGTGAAGTAGACCACGCCGTCATGCACGGCAAACGCGCCGCCGCCGTACTCATGAACGCGGTTTCGAACGTTGAAGCCGGCAGGCGTCACATCAGTTGTTTCGCCGCCGGCGGATTGCCGCGCGATAACGCTCCGCCCGCCTTCCCACGGTCGGGTCTCCGTCCAGTACAGGTCATCGCCGTCGATGGCGACCTGCGCCAGTCCGAACGACTCGGAGGCTATGGCGGTCGCCGTTAGCGGCGACTTCCATGAGCCGTACGATGCTATGCGTTTCTGCGTCATTCGGTCTTCTCCGGTCGCGTCGCGTAGTGCTGAGGCGGGGCTACGCGACCTCCCACTGAGGCCCTTCGGGTGTGTCGGTTACGGTGTAGCCCATCCCCGCAATTTGGTCGCGCAGCGCGTCCGCCCTGTCCCACTGCTTCATCCGTCGGGCTTCCTCGCGCTCGGCGATGAGCGCCGCGACCTCGACTGGTAGCTCCGATACGACTTCCTCCCGCCTCTGCTGGGCCGCAACGGTCTCCGCCCACACTTCAGGGCTGATGCCCTCCTGCGCGTCGGGGATGCGGACATCGCCCAGTTCGCTCATCGGAAAGTCGGAACCGGCCTTGTATACCCGCTCGGTGACGTCATCTACAAGTGTGACCGTACCCTTGCCCAAGACCCTGCACACCCGCTCCGAAAAATCGAGCGTGAGCGCGGTGTGCTCGTCGACGCCCACCACAACGGTGCCGTTCGAGAGTGCAGGCAGAAGAGTCTCCAGTCTGGCCTTGCCGATGTAGCAACGGCTCGTGTCCAGGTTCGCGCCGCCCTCCGTGTTGTTCCAGTGGGTGACGCAGGCGATCCTGAGACCGAGCGGGCCGAGCAGGTCGAGCCCAGGAATCCAGTGTGGATCGTCGCCGACCTTGTATATCTCATAGATGGGGACCGCCGTCTCGCCTATGGCGATGGCGGCGCTGCTGGCGAACGTCAGGCACGCGCCGAGGCGGTGACGCGCCTTAATCATGTCCCATGCGTATGTCCCTTTCAGATGGCGCACGGTGTAGCTGGGACTCCCCGGCCCCATGAAGATGCAGTCGGCATCGAGAAGGGGACGCAGGATGTCCGGGTTGTTCGTGCCAGACTCCGTGTCGCGCCGTCGAGCGGGGACGACGGTCACGTCGGGCTTGTAGTTCTGCAGCCTGTGCCGGATGAACTCGGAGACTCGACTTGCCACGTGCGGCGAGTTCAACTCGAACCCCGCCGGCGTCTCCATGATCGAGACCTTCACCGGCTTGGGCAGCCTGTCAAACGCCGGTTCGTAGAGTACGCGACCGCTCGGCGCGGTCTCACCCGATCCTATGAGCGTTATCAGTCCAGGGGTCGGCATGGTGCATCCTCAGTCGGTTGCACATCGTACCATACGGCGCGCAAGCTCAACCGAGAAGTTGGGCGCCCCTCAGAGGACGTCCGGCTTGCCGTACTGCATGCGGAGGTATTCGAGGAACCGCGTTTCGAGCTGCGGCTTGGTGAGGAAGACGCCCCGGCGCGCGGTCGTGATATACGCCACGTGGTGCTCGCACGTCGACGGGAAGTGGATGTTATCGACGATTATCATGTCGTCGGAACCGACGGTCTTCCGACCGTCCGACGGCCCGCTTAAAATACGTCGTTCAATCGCTGGTTGCTCCGGTCGCGGCGGTCACGTGAAGCCGGAGCCCCAGAGATCGCACCACCTTGAGCACGGTGGCGAACTCCGGGTTGCCGTTGGGAGACAGCGACTTGTAGAGGCTCTCCCTGCCCAAACCGG
The DNA here is from genome assembly GCA_965247555.1 of Dehalococcoidia bacterium. Classification (GTDB taxonomy): domain Bacteria; phylum Chloroflexota; class Dehalococcoidia; order Lucifugimonadales; family VXLM01; genus VXLM01. The sequence goes on from CBDFHR010000009.1 coordinate 3,218,591, forward strand.
TCTCTTGCGCGACTATCGCCATTCTCCGGGCCCGGGCGACGTCTCCCAGTGCAGCCAAAATCAAGCTCAGGTCACCCTCTTCCAGAGCTACGTTCAGGTAGGCGGCCATATCCTCCTCAGTCTCCAGATGCTCCGCCGGGTCCCAGGGCCGAGTCTGTGTCCTCGCCATTGCTACTTCCTCCTATAGTCCCCGGGCCAATTCCAGCGCCCTTCGTATGTCCCGCGTCTGGCTGTCCTTGTCGCCTCCCGCCAGAAGGACAACCAGAGTCTGGCCTCGTTGCACGAAGTACACCCGGTAACTCGGCCCATAGTTAATGCGAATCTCCGATACTCCTTCGTCTACCGGTCTCACGTCCCAGGGATTACCGAGGGACAACCGGCGGATACGGCTGTCGATGCGCACCCGCGCCTGTCGGTCCCGAAGCCGTCTGAACCAACGGGCGTAAACTTCGGTCTGGCGAATCTCAACCACTACCGTATTGTATTTCATAGGATACCGAGAAACAAGAGGGGAGACCGTATGCTACGCCTGCACTCGCACCTTGCCCCCCTCCAACATTCCTGCCGAAACTCCGCCGGGCAACGAGGACGCCCCTCAAATCATGTCCGGCTTGCCGTCCTGCATCCGGAGGTATTCGAGGAACCGAGTTTCGAGCTGCGGCTTGGTGAGGAAGACGCCCCGGCGCGCTGTCGTGATGGTGGTGCTCTCGCGTTGCTCGACGCCGCGCTGGATCATGCAGAAGTGGGCCGCCTGCACCACGGCGATGACTCCCAGCGGTTCGAGGTGAGCGTCGATAGCCCGCGCGATCTGCTGGGTCATGCGCTCCTGGATCTGGAGCCGCCTTGCGAACAGGGTGACGACCCTCGAAATCTTGGAAAGGCCGGTGACGATGCGGCTCTCCGGGTTCGGGATGTACGCGACGTGCACAGTACCCCGGAACGGCGCCATGTGGTGCTCGCACGTGGACGTGAAGTGGATGTTATCGACGATAATCATGTCGTCGGAGCCGACGGGATAGTCGTCGTCGTCCATCTCGAAGATCACCCGCAGGTGGTCTTCGGGACTCGCCGCCGTCCCCTGCGTGTAGGTCAGCAGGGCCTCGGCCCAGCGCTCGGGGGTGCGATGCAGCCCCTTGCGGTCGGGGTCTTCGCCCAGCAGCGCAAGGACCTCTTTAAGGAGCGGGACGAGGCGCCGGATGCGTTCCTCCCTGGGGAGTCCGTTTATCCCCTTCGCGGTCTCGGATTGCAGGTTGGCAGTAGTGTTTGTCATCGTTACTCTCTATAGGCGGCGTAGCTCGAAGGCGTTTCCCACAGGCGAACTTCCTTGACGTCGATCCCCATGTCTCGCGCCTGTCCGTATATCAGCTTGGAGATATTTTCCGCGGTCGGGTTCTCGTCGATGAGGTACATCGGTTCTCCCAGCGTTCGCAGCATGGACACCGCCTCGTCCTCGCGATTGAGAATCATCCTGTGGTCGAGATTGGAGTCGATCCATCCCTTGACCATATCGCGGATGTCGGAGAAGTCCATCACGACGCCCAACTCGTCCAGCTCTTCAGCTTCGACCTCGATCTCCACGAGGCCGTTGTGGCCGTGCAGGTGGCGGCACTTCCCCTTGTGGTCGATCAGCCGATGGCCGTAGCAAAAGCCGATGGTCTTGGCGACACTGTACGTTGGCATGTTATCGGTCCCTCAGTCCGCGCCCGGTCCGGCGAGATGCCGTCCCGAATCGACGCGGATCACCTGGCCCGTGATCGACTCGCTCGAAAGCAGGCTCACGATGATCTCGGCCATGTCGTCCGGTGAGGACTCCCGCTTCAACGGCGTCTTGTCCAGAACGTCTCGTTGCCACGAGGCTTCGCTGATTTCAGGCGGGCGCATCGTCGGCCCCGGCGCGATGGCGTTCACGAGTATCCCCGCATCGGCGAGCTCGACCGCGAAGCTCCTGGTCATGAAGTCGATGGCCGCCTTCGCCGTCAGATAGGGTAGGTAGTCCTTGTAGGGCGTTTCTCCCGCCGCCCAGTCGCTGAACTGCACGATGTGTCCCCGGGTCGGCCCCTCGTTCCCCATCATCAGCCGCGCGGCGTGTACGTTGAGCAGGTAGCTCCCCTTGGCGAACGACATGGCCTCGTCCCACGCCGCGCCGTCCAGCGTCTCGAACGGGTTGCGCGGGAACCCTGCGGCCAGGTTGACCACGAACGACAGGTCCCCGAGACTTTCGCTCGCCGTCCGCACGATCCGCGCAACGTCGTCTTCGTCGCTCAGATCGCCTCCGATCAGGGCAGTCCGCTCCGTCAATCCGCCGACTTCGCTATTCAGACGCTCGGCCTCCTGCCGGGACGAGCGGTAGACGATCGCGAGGTTGACGCCCTCCCTCGCCAGCCTGTGGGCAACTACCCCACCGACCCGCTTGGTCCCAACGAGTATTGCCCCCCGTCCTCGGAGCTTGAGCAAGACGGCCTCCCCTTTCACCCTCTGCGTTCATATTAGCGTAAAGGGGTATTGAGGAGAAACCGTGACCGACGCAAGAAACGCCGTCGGCCCACCACGCGACGACTCGTCCGAGTCGACGTGTTAAAGATGGTTAATCGTGCCTTAACACTCCGTTAACGCGATGGGCAGGCTGGGCGAGATAAGGTTTTCCGTTAGAAGAAACTTCGAAATCTTAACAAGGGGATTCCAAGGAGGAAGTACGAAAATGTCATCCGCAGGTCGATTGTTAGGGCGCGGGAGCGTGATTGGTCTTCTGCTGTTGATGATGTCCGCGCTGCTGATTGCGTGTTCCGGGGACGAAGAGGAACAATCCTCCAGCCTGAGCGGCACCGTTGAGATCGACGGTTCGAGCACGGTGTTCCCGATCAGCGAGGCCGTGGCCGAAGAGTTCAACAAGGTCCACCCGAACGTCCGCGTGAACGTCGGCATATCGGGCACGGGCGGCGGCTTCAAGCGGTTCACGGTCGGTGAGACCGACATCTCCGATGCCTCTCGCGCAATCAAGGACTCGGAGCGTGATGCGGCGGCGTCCAACGGTATCGAATACCACGAGCTTCGCGTGGGTACCGACGGCCTATCGGTCATGGTCTCGACGCGGAACGACTTCCTCGACTGCCTGACAGTGGGGGAATTGAAGATGATTTGGGATGCCGGCTCTTCGGTCAACAACTGGAACCAGGTACGCTCCGGCCTCCCCGACCGACCGCTTCGGCTCTATGGTCCTGACACCGACTCCGGCACGTTCGACTTCTTCACCGAGGAGGTCAACGGCGAAGCCCAGGTGAGCCGTTCGGACTACACGGCCAGCACCGATGACAACGTTTTGGTGCAGGGCATCAGCGGCGACCGCAACGCGCTTGGATACTTCGGGTACGCCTACTACGCCGAGAACGCCGACAAGCTGAAGCTGATATCGGTGGACAATGGTGACGGCTGCGTGACGCCGACTCCGGACACGATCCTGTCCGGCGAGTACAAGCCGCTGACCCGCCCACTGTTCATCTACGTGAACAAGAAGAGCATCGAGCGGCCTGAGGTCAAGGCCTTCGTGGAGTTCTACATGGAGAAGGGCGAGGAGTTGACGCGCGAGGTCGGCTACGTGCCGGTCTTGCGGGAGGTGTACGTGTCCAACCTAACCATGGTCAAGAACGGCAGTAACTAGCCCACGACAGCTCGGACGGGCCCTCGGCTGTTGAGAGGGTACGTCCACACAGAGTATTGATACCGGGGCGGAGGAGTTACCCTCCGCCCCGATGTGCTAATGAAATAGAGAGGAAAACGTGAGTTTCGGGTCTGCGGCGCAGAGAAGCCCTGAACCGCCCACCTACGTCTTGAGGTCCGCCGGCAACGAGTACCGCGCGCTCTTCAAGCGCAACAAGAGGACGTGGGAAGGCGCCGTCGTTCACTACCTGGTGTTCGTGTGCGCGATCCTTTCCATCTTGACCACGGTCGCCATCCTCCTGTCTCTGGTCATCCAGTCGTGGGGATTCTTCTCTCAGATCCCGGTATGGGAATTCCTGGGCGAGGCCAGATGGTCGCCGATCCTCAAACCGAGGTCATACGGCGTCCTTCCGCTGGTGGCGGGGACGATGCTGGTGACCTTCCTAGGAGCGGCTGTAGCGATCCCGGTCGGTCTCGCGGCGGCCACCTATCTCTCGGAATATGCTCACGACAAGGTCAGGCGGATAATCAAGCCCATACTCGAAGTGTTGGCGGGTATTCCGACCATCGTGTACGGCTATTTCGCCCTGACCTTCGTGACGCCTCAGCTCCAGCGCATCTTCCCGGACATGCTGGTCTTCAACGCCCTCAGTGCTGGACTGGTCATGGGCATCATGATCCTCCCGATGGTCTCGTCGCTGAGCGAGGACGCCATGCTGGCGGTGCCGAATTCGCTGCGACAGGCGGCATACGCTCTCGGCGCGACCCGCTTCGAGGTGTCGACCAAGATCGTCATTCCGGCTGCCCTGTCAGGCATCATGGCCGCCTTCATCATCGGCCTTTCCCGCGCCATCGGAGAGACGATGCTCGTCACCATCGCCGCGGGCGCGACGCCCAAGCTGACGATAAACCCGCTTGAGAGCATCCAGACGATGACGGCCTACATCGTGCAGCTGAGCCTCGGTGAGACGCCTCATGGTTCGCTGGAGTTCAACACGATCTTCGCGGTCGGGCTGCTGCTCTTCCTCATGACGCTCGTCATGAACGTCATGGGCTATGCGATTGTTCGGAAATGGGGTCTGAAGTACGAATGACTCCGAGAACCGAGCGGTTCCATCCGAATCTGGAGGCCAGGAAGGCCAAGGGCGCGATAGCCTACGTCGTCCTCGTCGGCGCGGTGGTGGTGGGCATACTCGGCCTCGCCATGCTGCTGATACAGGTGTTTGTGCAGGGCGTCGACTGGCTCCGGCCTGAGCTCATCTTCAACTTCCCGTCTCGCTTCCCTGAGCAGGCGGGCCTCAAGGCCGCCCTGTTCGGGACACTGTGGCTCATGGGCCTCACTGCGCTGTTCTGCGTGCCCGTGGGAATCGGGGCCGCCATCTACTTGGAAGAGTACGCCGCCGAGAACCGCCTCACCCAGTTCATCGAAATCAACATCGCGAACCTCGCCGGCGTTCCCTCAATCGTGTACGGCCTGCTCGGACTCGCCCTGTTCGTTCACGGGTACACGTTCGAGTACGGTGGGACCAAGATCGAGTTCAACCTAGGTCGCAGCGTCATGGCCGGGGCACTCACGATGTCGCTGCTCGTTCTGCCCATCGTTATTCTGGCCTCTCGTGAAGCGATTAGGGCGGTGCCGGACACCTACCGTCAGGCCTCCTTCGCCCTCGGAGCGACCAAGTGGGAGACCATCCGCGGCGTGGTACTGCCATCGGCATTCCCCGGAATGCTGACAGGCATCATCCTGGCGATGTCGCGCGCGGTGGGCGAAACCGCGCCGGTGATAGCCATCAGTGCGCTGGTCTACTTGACCTTCATTCCGCAAGGGCCGCTCGACCGGTTCACCGTCCTTCCGATTCAGATTTACAACTGGGTCTCCCGACCACAGGCGGACTTTCAGGGCCTCGCAGCCGGTGGTATAGTGGTGTTGTTGCTGGTGCTGCTCTCGATGAACGCCCTCGCCGTCTACTTGCGGAACAAGTTCCAGAATCGGTCAATCGAGTGACAACCCCTCCACATTTGGCGAGGCATCATGCAGGAACAGACTACGAAACAGAAGGAACCCATCGTCCCCTCTCCATTGATCGTCAAACAGCCGGAAATCGCTGACAACGTTAGCACTGACGTCGTCCTCGACGTGCAGTCACTGGAGGTCTACTACGGGGCCTTCAGGGCGGTGAAAGACGTGGCCATGCCCATTCAGTCGAATAAGGTGACGGCGTTCATCGGCCCGTCCGGCTGCGGCAAGAGCACGGTCATCCGCTGCTTCAACCGCATGAACGACCTGATCCGCGGCGCGCGCATCGGCGGCAAGATACTGTTTCGAGACGAAGACCTGTACGGCGCCGACATCGACCCGACCGAGATGCGCTCCCGCATCGGCATGGTCTTTCAGAATCCGAACCCGTTCCCTAAGTCCATCTACGATAACGTCGCCTTCGGCCTTCGCGTGAACGGCTTCACCGGCAACTACGCCGAAGCGGTAGAGCGGTCTCTGCGGCGCGCGGCCCTCTGGGACGAGGTCAAGGACAGGTTGAAGAAGAGCGCGCTTGAGCTTTCCGGCGGGCAGCAGCAGCGACTTTGCATCGCCCGCGCCCTCGCGCCGGAGCCGGAGGTGCTGCTCATGGACGAGCCGGCGTCGGCCCTCGACCCGATCTCGACTCTCGCCATCGAGGACCTCATCAAGGAACTTGTCAACGATGTGTCCATAGTCATCGTGACCCACAACATGCAGCAGGCCGCGCGCGTCTCCGACGAAACGGCCTTCTTCATGATCGACTCGGACGACCGCGCCGGGTACCTGGTCGAGTACGGCAAGACCAACAGCATCTTCACGAACCCGAACGACGAGCGGACTGAGGCGTACATAACGGGCAGGTTCAGCTAGGGGGAATCATCATGCCCCGAAACGAGTTTGGACGCGATCTCCGGTTTCTCCAGGAAGAGCTGTTGGCCGTGGGTAGCATGGTCGAAAAGGCCATTGCGAATTCGGTCGACGGCCTCAAACGGCGTGACTTGGACCTCTCTCGCCAAGTAGTTCAGGATGACGCCATAGTCGACGCCAGCAGGTACGACATAGAGGAGCGTTGCGTCAACCTCATTGCGAAGCAGCAGCCCATGGCCACCGACCTGCGCACGATCATCGCGATCCTGCAAATCGTGGGCGAGCTCGAACGCATGGGCGACTATGCGAGCGGTATCGCCAAGATAAGCCTCGCGATGGGAAACGACCCCCCCATAAAGCCGCTGATCGATATTCCCCGCATGGCCGACAAGGCATCGCTCATGCTCCGAAGAAGTCTTGAGTCCCTCGTCAACAGGGATATTGTTGCCGCGCAGGGCATAAGAGCCGATGACGACGAGGTGGACGCCCTCTACGACCAGATATATCGCGAGCTGCTCACCTTCATGCTCGAAGACCCGAGGACGATCACGCGAGCCACCTACCTGCTGTGGGTCGCCCACGACCTCGAACGCATCGCCGACCGGGCGACCAACATCGCCAAGCGGGTCATCTATCTCGTCACGGGCGAGCACGTGGAGACCAAGAGTTTCGCCTCGGCGGGCCCATAGGCGAAAATGAGCGATTCGTTGGCTCGTCGCGCCGCCGCGGAGTGCATCGGCACCTTCGGCCTTGTCTTCATCGGGGCGGGCGCTGCTATGGCTGACGATATTTCCGGCGGAAGCCTCGGTCTCGTCGGGAATGCCCTCGCATCCGGCCTGACCGTCGCCGCCATGATCTACGCGACCGGCCACATATCCGGCGTGCACATCAACCCAGCCGTGACCCTCGCGTTCGCGCTCGTCCGCCGGCTATCGCTTCAGGACGCCGGAGTCTACTGGGCCGCCCGTTGGCGCCGCGCTCGCCGTGCTCCTGTACTCATGGCTGAACGGCGCGAAGGAGGCCGTCGGCAATGAGTCGTGAGAACCGGGGGAAAAGATACCTGTTCGTCTGCGCCCACAACTCCGGACGGAGTCAGATGGCCGAGGCATTCACGCGCCATCTGTCGAACGGAACAGTGTCGGCGGAGTCGGCGGGCACCGAGCCTTCCACGGGCGTCAACCCCGTCGTCGTGGAGGCCATGTCGGAGGTCGGCATCGATCTCGACGGCCACTATCCCAAGGTCATCTCTCAGGAAATGGTCGACCGGGCCGACTCGGTCTTCACGATGGGCTGCTCGATAGACGAGAGCTGTCCCGCCGTCTTCGTTCCCTCGGAGGACTGGGACCTCGAAGACCCCGCAGGCCGGGGAATCGAACACGTCCGCCGCATCCGCGACCAAATCGAGGCAAAGGTGAGGGAGCTACTGGCCTAGGCCTAACCCCGACATCTGTCATTCCGAACGCAGCGAAGCGGAATGAGGAATCTAGAGTCCTCGTCTTACAGGATTCACCCCATACGAAATACGTTCTCTTCTTCTCTGCGACCTCCGCGACTTCTGCGGTTGTTCGAAGGTCTCCTACTTGCCCGCAAAGACCCCCTGCCGTGTCGCGACCCGTATCACCTTCTCCACGTCCACAACGAGCGGGCCGTCGTCCCTCAACGTGACCTGCGCGGTCTGTTCCGCCCCGACGCTCAACGCCCGCTCCCCGTCGAGGGCGATGGTGCATGGCCGCAGCCCTATGTCCACCGCTTCCCCTACACCCATGAGCTTCCACGCGGATACCGGCACGGTCGTCACGACACCCGGGGCGATTGGCGCGTCGACCGTCTGGCCGCCCGGGCCGATGGTTACGTGAACCGCAGAACGCTCGCTGCCGTCCGACGGTCTGAGGCGCGCGCCGATGGCGGACAACCCGATGGCGTCGGCATCCGTCCGGGCCAGAAACAGCTCCGTGATCGTGTCGATGTCCCACAGCGCCCGCGCCCCGATGAACCGGTGCGTGCTGACTGCCACGTCCACGAGCGCGATGTCCCGCACAGTTCCGTCGATAGACACTTCCAGCGCCATACAGCGTCGCGTGACGGAATCCAAGTCCACCGCGCCCGATGACACCACTCCGGCGGCTATTCCGGCAACCGTCCCCTCGATCATCTGCGGGAAGACGTTATTGGTTCCGGTGGATATCGCAACGATAGGAACGTCGCCCGCCCCTTTGGCAACGGCGCGGTTCGTCCCGTCTCCTCCCAGCGTGACGAGACAGCCCACACCCTGGTCTTGCATCGCTTCGGCTGCGCGGGTCGAGTCGGTCTCCTTGTTCGTGACGAGAATATCGACAAACTCGACATCCAAGCTCCCGGACCGTCCGTCTAGGCTCCCATGGCCGAGTCCGTTCATATCCGGCATGAACACGACTCGCCGGACGCCGACCGACTCGATTCCCGCAAGCACCCTGCGGAGAATGTTCACCTTCTCCTGGTTGGTGACGAACCGCCCTTGTGCTACGAGTCGCCGGATGTCCTTGCCCGCCGCCGGATTCGCGATGATGCCGACGGCGGGAGATCGGCTACTCGCCATCGTTCCAGCGCCCAATCTCTTCGACGGCACGCGCGATTCTGCGTCGCAGGTCGATGGCCGCTTCATCCGGCCACTCGTAGACCCCGCGGCCCGTCTTCAGGCCGAAGTTTCCGCTCTCGGCCATCCGCGCAATGGCGGGAGGCACCTCGGTGGAAGACTCGATATCGGGCATGAGCTGTTCGCAGATCGCGTGCCACACGTCCGCTCCGGCAGCGTCGAACACTGCAAATGGCCCCGCCACTCCGAGCCGGCGACCAAGGCTGCTTGTGACCACGGTGTCGATGTCTTCCGGTAGCGCGACGCCGTCTTCCACGAGCGCGAAGCACTCGCGCAGGAGAGCGGCCTGGAGCCGGTTGGCGATGAACCCCAACGCCTCCTTCTCCAGCACGACCGGCTTCTTGCCCTGGGAAACGAGGAGTTCGCGCACCGTTTCGACCGTTTCTGGTGAGGTGTCCCGCCCTCCGACGACCTCGACCAACGGGACGACGTGCGGCGGGTTGAAGTAGTGCATCACTATCACCCGTTCCGGGTTCTGCGTGGCCTCGGCAAGCTGGGAGGGCATGTACGTCGACGTGTTGCTGGCGAGGATGGTGTCCGACCCACAGATGCTCTCCATCTTCGTGAACAACGCCTGCTTTACTTCCAGGTTCTCGACGATCGCTTCCACGACGAGGTCCGCGTCCGCCACCGCCGTATGCAAGTCGTCGGTAAACGTGATTCTAGATGCGACGCCGTCCCACTCATCGGACCGTCCTAGCATTTCAAGGTTCTGTCGGATGCGTTCTTGTGCATGGTCCAATCGCTCTCCGCTCACGTCGTTCAGCGAAACGCGGTATCCGGAGACGGCAAACTCCTGCGCTATGCTGTGGCCCATCAGTCCCGCCCCGATGACGGCGATTCTACGTATGTCCTTCATGCTCATAACAGCCCCCTCGTGCTCGCGATGTCGGGAAGGAGAGACATGCTCAGGTGCGCGCCGGTGACGATGGCGGCGACCCGCTTCCCCCGAATATCGTCCGGATGGTCGGCCATGGCCGCTATCGGCGTGGCGGCGGACGGCTCGGCCAGGACCTGTTCCAACTCCATTAAGGTCTTCACGGATCGAATGATGTCCGACTCGGCCACCGTCCACACGTCGTCAATCAGTTCGATGAGTTCCTCCACGATTCGGGGAATCGGGATGCGGACGGCCAACCCGTCGGCCAACGTTTTGACCTGGGCCGACTCGTCCCACTGCTGACCCAGTAGCGCCTGCGCCATTGCGGGCGCTCCCTGCGGCACGACCGCGATTGTCTTCGTATCGGGACTCCGCCGCTTCATCTCCTGCGCGATGCCCTTGATGAGCGACCCGTTTCCCAGAGGCACGACGACCATGTCCCATGGCTCCGGGTCTCGCAGCAGCTCCGTCGCGATGGTGCCCGCGCCGGTAGCCATTTCCTCGACTACGCCATCCTCCCAGAAGACCCCTTGCGCCTCGCTGGCCTTCTCCCTAGCGTACGCCTTCGCCACGTCAAAATCGTTTCCATGTATCTCGACTGTGCCGCCCAAGAGCCGGATTCTGTCCAGCTTCGACGGAGTAGCCCCTTCAGGAGCAATGACCGTGACCGGGATTCCGTACCGTGCGCAGGCGTAGACGATAGCCAGGCCGTAGTTCCCCGCTGACGCTACGTAGACTCCCGCCTCAGGCACCTCCGAGGCCAACGCCCCTGCGGTCGTGATCGCCCCTCGCAGCTTGAACGAGCCAATCGGCGTGCAGTCTTCGCGCTTCAGCCAGACTTCGGCGTCGAGACGCCGACCGATGGTGTGGGCCTGAAGCAGCGGCGTCGGCGTCCACGGCTCGGCCTCGATCAGGCTCGCCGCGAACTCGATGGAGGTCGTATCGGCTGTGGTATCTGGCACACGCGCGTCCGGTGACTGAGGATTCCGTAATCGGCGGAATTATACCACCGCGCACTTGAAGGGGTTGACCTGTATATCGATATACGATATAATGTGATACGATATAGTTAGGTCTACTCTGAACGCGATCAGAGAGTCCTTTTCAAAGGAGGTAAATCGACATTGACGAACCAAAACCCCATGAATCTGCTTCCTCTCCCCGTCGCGCATCTTCACATCCTGATGGCCTTGGGCACCGGGGACAAGCATGGCTACGCGATCATGCAAGAAGTAGAGATCTTGACTGAAGGGGCGGTCACCATGGGCCCCGGTACCCTGTATGGAGCAATAAAGAAGATGCTCAATTCCGGGTTGGTCGAGGAAAGCGACGAACGCCCCGATCCAGAACTGGACGACGAACGTCGCCGGTACTACCGGCTTACCGGTCTCGGTGAGAGGGTGCTTAACGCAGAAATCGGCCGGATGGAGCATCTCGCCCGCACTGCCAGGGCGAGACAGGCTATTGTCCTGCGAATACCAGGTACCTGACATGTTCTCCGAAAGGGTGTACCGCCGGCTGATCGTTGTCTATCCCAGGGAACATCGGCGGGAATACGGGGAGCTGATGGTCCAGTTGTTTCGGGACCGTATGCGCCGCGATGGCGGCGGCTTCCGAGCGCTGCTTGTCTGGATGCACATGATTCTCGACCTTATGATAGCCGCGTTCAAGGAACACAGGGAAGGACAAAGCATGACAAGGAGAAAGTGGATCGGAATAGCGTTGGTCGTCGTCCTGCTGACAGGCGTAGCTGGAGCGAGTGTTCTCTTGTACCAGCCGAATGCCAGTGGCGATGGAGTTGTGTGGTTTGGGCATGGCTTTGAATACCGGACTGACCGAGAGGCGGGGCGTAATTGGCTCGCTGGGGCAATGCGTCAGGCTGTGGAGGACGGCCTGATCAATCAGGATGTGGCCGACGAGATCGTGCGAGCGACCGAGGAAAGGTTCAAGGGAACACCAGTGCCGCCAAAGGACGAAGAGATAGATGGAATGATGGTCTCTGCTTCGCTCGGCTCTAAGACCTTCTCCGGGTCGGATCCGGACAAAGTAGCTGAGGCGATCCGACAGGCTGTTGAAGAGGGCGCTATTGACCAGGAAGAGGCCGCCCCTCTCTTGTTGGATCTCGACGGAGGCCTTCCGTTACATATGTGGCTCTATTTCTCCCTTGCTGGGACATACGAACTCACTGAGGTGATGGAGCACGCTATGAGAGAGGGGACAATATCCCGTGACACGGCCTACCGCATCTTGCAGTCCCACGTCGTTCATTCCTTTTCTGCGACACCCGCGGAATCGTGGAACCGTTTTGTTGAAAGCAGGCCGGGATCGATGATGTATAGTGGCGGGCATTAGGTCCTAGGAATCGAACCGGATCACTGTGGCTTTCTCTCCGTCGATCCCCTACCCCCCGAATTGGTAGCTGAGGGGATCGTCGTCGAATTCGAGGCTGATCAGGGCTTGACGCGCTGCCTCTTCGATTGTCTCGTCTTCGTCGGTGAGATACTGCTGCAGCGTGTGCTTTGCCAGCGGCCCGCCGATCATACCGAGCGACTTGATCGACGCCAGACGTACTTCGGAGTCGTCGTCGCGGAGGAGACGCAAGAGGTACGGCACGACCTCCTCTTCTCCCAGGAGTCCGCACGCAGTGACCGCCTCGAACCGCACCGCTGCCAGGGGATTCGACATCTCGTCGACGACCGTCGGCATCCATGCGGGGTTGGAACTTTGCCCCATCCCAAATATCGCGCTCTGCACGAGCGTCGGGTTGTCCGACTCGTACGCCTCGCGAACGACGCTATTGGTTTCCAACGTGTTGAAGCTCGCCACCGCCTCGATCGCCCTCCTACGCACGTCGAAGTCCTCCGTCGGGCGGTTGGCCACCGCCAGCAGCGCCTGCCGTATGCGGTCGCCGTCCCGGGAGAGCAGCTTGCCGTTCTGCGACATCACCGCGAAGTTCTTCAGCGACATGGCCGCCGACGCCCGGACCTCTGCACATGTGTCATTTTCCAGCAGCTTGACCAGCGGACGGATCATCGTGCGGTCCTCCGTCTCCCACAGGCCCTTCGCTGCCATCTCTCGGATAGCATCGTCATCGTCCGTCAGACACGACTTGAATATCGAGCTGAAGTCGTACTCGACGTTGTCGTCCGCCAGCCCAACGAGCTTCCGAACGATCTCACGCCTGCGTTCGGTCGACAGCTTGGGCCAGACGCTCTTGAGTTCCGCCAGACCCTCTACAGGCAGGTCGGAAAGCTGCAGAAGGCCCGAGTACGTCACGGGCTTTTCGAGGTCGGTCAGATCGGTTAGGAGGTCTGGGAGCGTCACGGCGATGAGAAAGTCCGGTGGGGATTTTTTACCCAAAACACGGGACGAATGCGATTTGCGATAGCAGGCACGGAAAGTAATCGAGTCCCGCATCGTTTGTCAAGGTTGAGTGCAAGTGCGATACTGCCCTTTGCGAGGGCGGTTTTGCGCGCCGCCGTTCGTATTCCCCCTTTGAGGTCTGCCTGTGGCGCGTAGAGTCAAGCGCCTGTCCGCCGTCGAGGTCATGGACGCCCTCAGCCCCGAGTACGGCCCGTTCCACTGGGAGCCGCGCTACGATCCCGCCTCCGAACTGGTCTACACCATCCTGTCGCAGCACACCTCGGACATCAACTCCGAGCGGGCCTTCAACAACCTCATGGACACGTTCGGCAGTCTGGAGGCCATCGCGTCGGCGGACGTGGCACAGATCGAGGACGCCATCAGGCGAGCCGGCCTGTTTCGCGTCAAAGCGCCGAGGATCAAGCAGGTGCTGAATGAGATTGCCGACGAGGTCGGCTCGTTCGACCTGTCGTTCCTCGCCGAGATGCCCCTGGAAGAGGCGAAGGACTGGCTCAAGCGCTTCAACGGCATCGGCCCCAAGACCGCGGCCATCATCCTATGCTTCTCCCTCGGCCTGCCCGCCATGCCGGTCGATACCCACATCTACCGCGTATCTCGAAGGCTCGGCCTCATCGGCCCGAAGGTCACCGCCGACCAGGCCCACGACATCCTCGAGCCCATGGTCGCCCCTGAGGACGTGTTCGCCTTTCACCTGTACCTCATTAACCACGGCCGCCAGGTATGCAAGGCGATCCGGCCCCGGTGCGATTCCTGCGTCCTCGCCGAGCGCTGCCCGTCGAGGGGCATTGAGCGCGGCTAACCCTCCGGCCAGTCGACCCCCAACTCGCGAACGGCGTTCCGCCAGAAGATGTCCTCGATCTGATCGCGGGTGAGTCCGGCGATCTCCGCCGCCTGCTTCATCGACAGGAGCTGCTCGTACAGGCAGATGATGGGCCGGTAGTCCGAGTGGTCAAAGTGGAGATACGGCACCTTGTCGGTGTTGAGCAGCTGGTGTGTCCGGCCGAACGCCGTGTACGCGCCGTGGAACGAGACGGACTCGATGCCGTCGGTTCCGTAGAAGATGCGCCGGTGGTCCTCCTCGCTGAACAGCGTGATGAACGGGCGAACGTCGGTCACGGCAGACGTGTCGTACCAGATGTTCGGCATCGCCTTGAGACGGTCTATCCCTCGCTCCATCTGCCAGTAGACGAACGACCGCGCGCAGTGAGCGAGGATCCACCGGATCCCCGGATAGCGCTTGGTCGTGTATTCCTCGAGGTCCCGCAGGTTCTGCTCGTCTCCGCCCCCGGCGCGGGACAGGTGCATCGTCACCCACAGTCCCAGGTCGCTGGCGACCTCCAACTGCTCGTGGGGCAGGAACTCGTGGATGCGGCAGTCCTTGATGTCCCCGGTCACGGAGTAGAAGCGGTACACCTTCAGACCGACGAAGCCCCGCTCCTTGACGTCGCGCTCGATCTCTTCCGGGGTGTCGCTGGGCATCGTCAGCCGGTTCCGGCGCGAAAGTGGATCGGACTGCATCTCCCGGTGCATGAACGTGTTATGGCCGTAAACGTCCGTGCCGGGCGCCGGCCTCCCCAGCATGAGGAAGTGCGTCTCTCGTCCCGGCAGCACGAGATTGTGCCACGCTTTGGCCGTCTCGAAATCGGTGTCGGGATACATATCCCTGTACTTGCTGTCCTCAGCAATGAGGCCGTTGTCGAGCAGGTGCATGTGGCAGTCGTAGACGCGCTCGGGCACCCAGCTTTCCAGCTCTGTTTCCCAAATTTCCTTATCGTCTTTTCTGTAGTCGATATGTTCCTGGGTAAGCATGAGTCCCCCTGCCTAAGGATGCGGGTCTGAACGCCAATCTAAAGGCAATCCGTCACGACAGCGACATAATCCCTGAAATGCCCGCACATAGCAACAACCTACCACCGGCATTCCTCTGAAAATAGGCTCCGGCAAACCTGTTATAGGGGCAACCCTTGTGGTTGCCCGTTCCCGGCACCAACCCGTTTTCATCCCCTAATTTGGCCTTCGCAAGGCCATGGTGATTCCCGCGAAAAAACGTCACCCCGTACTCCGATACGGGGCGGGAATCCAAAGGCCCACTCCGCGATCTCCGCGCCCTCTGCGGTGGATCCCTATAGCATCACGTCGCGGGTACCGGCTTGCGACTCAGACTGCTGACGACCCGCCGGAACGTATTCGGAATACTCTCATTGAATATGCTGTATACCACCGGCACCACGATGAGCGTGAGCCCCGTCGAGCTCATCAGCCCGCCGATCACTACAGTCGCCAACTCGGCACTGATGATGCCGCCTTCGTCGGATGAAGCGGCCGCCAGGGGCAGCAGCGCGAAGCTCGTCGTCAAGGCCGTCATTAGAATCGGGCGCAGCCGCACCCTGCCGCCGTTGATGAGTGCGTCGTAGACACCCATGCCCTTTTCTCTCAACTGCTCCACGAAGGCGATCAGGACGATGGCGTTCGTCACCACGATGCCGATCAGGAGCAGGATGCCCATCATCGCGGGCAGGCCCAGCGACCGGCCCGTTATCACCAGCGCCGCTAGCGCCCCGATGAGCGCGAAGGGCAGGGTAGTGACGATGACGACCGGATTCCTCAGAGACCCCAGACTGGCTACCATGACCAAGTACACGAGAACGACTCCCACAGCCATCGAGATGAAGATGGCCTGGAACCCCTCGGCGATGTCTGCGAATATCCCGCCGCTGGTGATGGATACACCCGGGGGAAGCGAGAGCGCGGCGATCTTCTCGTTGATCAGGACGCCGACCGCCTGCGTGTCTTCGTCTACGATGTCGCCCGTGATGGTGGCCGATCGCAGGCCGTCCGTGCGGCTGATGGTCACCGGCCCTTCCTTTACGACCACTTCGGCCAGCTCGCCGAGAGGGGCCGAGCCGAGCGGCCCCGCAATGATCAGGCTCTCCACCGCTCCAATCCCGTTGGCCGCCATGCGGTTTCCTGACAGGACCACGTCCGTGACTGTATCGTCGATGGTAATTCGTGTGACCGTCTCGCCGATGAGGTACTGGCTCAGTTGCAGGCCGACCTGCCTCGTGCTCAGGCCGATACTCGCCGCCTTCGCGGGGTCGACCTGAATGGACGCCTCGTCGCGCGCCTGCGCCACGTTGCTCTCGATGTTGATGACCTCGTCGAGCTCGCTGATCGAGGCCGTCAGTTCCTGGGATACTGCGACGATATCGTCGTAATTCGACCCCGTGATGCTGATTTCGACACCCGCTGTTGGCGGGCCGCTAGCTATCTCTCGGATCCTGATGGTCCGCCCACCCGTGTCCAGTTCCTCTCTGAGGATTTGATCGATGTCTTCCGGTGCATCCTTGGCGAGGTTTAAGAGGATGCTGGCCTGGTTCAGCCCACCCGGCTGGCCTCCAAACGACAGGTTTGTCGCTCCGATGGTGGCGCTGTACACCTCAGAGACTCCGCTCACCCGGTCCTCGATTTGGATCACCTCGGCTAGTGTCCGGTCGGGCGGAGTGCCGGGCGGCAGGGAGAGTTCGATCTGTACGAACCGGTCGCCCCCGCCGGGGAAGAGCGTGACGGGAATAAAGTACGTCAGCCCCATGCTCCCCGCGGTCAGCACGAAAGCGCCCACCAGCGTGATCGCCTTATGCCGGAGCGTCCACTTGATGATCGGCGTGTACAGGCGTTGCATCCACGTCTCCTGGACGAAGGTGTCGTCCTCCTCGCCCGCCCCTTCGGGCAGGTCACCCGGGCGCAGCAGATAAGCGCCCAGCACCGGGACTGCCGTAAGTGCTACCAACAGGGACGCCACCAGGGCGAAGCTCACCGTGAGCGCGAAGGGCGCAAAGAACGCGCCCACCAGACCCTGAATGAACGCCAGCGGCGCGAACACGACGATGGTCGTCATCGTCGAGGCGAAGATCGCGGGGCCGACCTCCGCCGTGGCCTCCAGCGCGGCCCTCCATCTCTCTCGTCCCGCCTGGATGTGGCGATAGACGTTCTCCAGCACCACAATCGCGTCGTCGACCACGCGCCCGACGGAGATCGCCAGGCCGCCCAGCGTCATGAAGTTCAGCGACATGTCCTGCCACGCCATCAGAAGTACGCCAGTGAAGACGCTCAGCGGGATCGCCAGGCCGATGACGACCGTCGGGCGAAGGGTGTTGAGCAGCCCGCGCGGGACCGTCGGCTTCAGCGTCAGCATGAACGCGAAGACGACCGTCACCGCGAACAGGAACCCGAACATTGCCTCCCTCAGAAGCGTGTCGATCTGGTGCTGGATGCTAGGCCCTTGGTCGGAGACGATGACGATCTCCACGTCCGTTGGAAGCCCCGTCAGACCGTCCAGCGCCTCCCGCACCGCGGTCGTGACGTCGATAGTGTTCGCCTCCGCCTCCTTGACGATGGACACGCCCACGCTGGGCTTGCCGTTCGTGCGGGAAATGCTCTTCGGAGCGGCCGCTCCAAGGCTCACGTCCGCCACGTCGCCGAGAAGGACCGGGCCCGCCTCCGACATCCCCACCACGAGACCCTCCAGGTCGTCGATGGAGCTAAAGGTGTGCGTCGTCTTGGCAAGGACGGCCTGCCCGCCCTCGAAGATTGCTCCCGCAGGTAGGCTAACGTTGTTGTCTCTCAGAGCGGACGATATCTGGAACAGCGAGACGCCGTTCGCCGCCAGCCTGTCTGCATCGACGGTGATCTGCACCCGCCGCTCAATCTCTCCCGTAGCCTGGACCTGCAGGATACCCTCGACGTCCGAAAGCGCGGGAAGGACCCTTGACTCGACGATCCCCTGCAGGTCGGCGGCGTCACGGTCCGAGATAACGCTGAACTGGATGACCGGGAACTGGTCGGGATTGAAGCGTCCAACCGTGGGCTCCTCGACCCCGCTGACGAACGAAATATCGTTCACGACCGAGGCGATGTGGGTCTCCGCGGCGGCCATGTCCGTCCCATACTTGAAGGTAGCCAGCACGAGCGAGTTGCCCTCGAAGGTCGTCGTCTGGACGGACTCCAAGCCCGCCGTTCCCGAAATCGCACGCTCTATCGGAGAGGTAACGTCGCGGACGACGGCATCCGGGTTCGCGGACGGGTAAGCTGTCGTTACGGTTACTAAAGGAAACTCGATTTCAGGGAACAGCTCGACGCGTAGCGAATTGTATGCCGTTACCCCCGCCGTCAGAACGATGATTATCGCTAGAACCGTGACCGTCCGATTGCGGACCGCTATCCCGGTGATGAATCTCATGTACTACTCCGTGGTTCGCTTCAGGTTCATTTTGTGCCGTTTCGCAAGAACGCCCCCGACCGAGGACGGGGGCGAGTAACCTTCAATGCCAATTGTAGATAACGACATGTCGGGACGGTAGGTTATTCCCGGACTGGCTGAGGTTGTCTTGATCTCCATGCTTCCGTATAGATTAAACTCATACAAGTCTACAAAGATGCTGCGTTGACTCATGTTCCATGAGTCAAATACACTGTTAACATGTCAAAGCGACTTCAGGTTCTCCTCGATGAGGAAGAGTACCGAGAGATTCAAGGCGTTGCCCGCAGGCACCGCGTGACCGTCGCAGAGTGGGTTAGACAGGCTCTTCGGAAGGCCCGGAGCGATGATCCCGGAACCGTCGATGCCAAACTGCGCGCCATTGCTGATGCGTCGCGACACCGGTTCCCGACAGCCGACATAGAGATCATGCTCAAGGAGATCGAAGCGGGGCAAAACACCCTGTGATCTTTATCGACTCGAACGTGCCCATGTACTTGGTGGGAGCTCCACACCCAAACAAGGACCGTGCCGTGGCCGTTCTCACGCAGTTGGCAAGGGAGGGGGAGCGGTTCGTTACCGATGTAGAGGTCTACCAGGAAATACTCCGCCGATACACGGCGATACAGCGGCCCGATGCCATCAACGCTGCGTTCGAGAGCTTGGGCGCCATAGTCGATGACACCCTCAGCTTCGACATGTCCGAGGTTCGTGCCGCTAGAGATCTCATCGCCTCTGTGGATGGTATCTCCGCGCGGGACGCCCTTCACGTTGCCGTAATGCGAAAGTCAGAAATCAGCCGTATCTTCAGCTTCGATCGAGGATTTGACACCTGCCCCGGCATCGACCGCATGGAGTAATCTCGTATCGGGCCTATTCTGGATACGCCCGAATTCGTCCATATCCCGGTCATGCTTTCACTCCAAGTGCTGCCACGGATTGATTACTTCTATCCCGCAGTCTCGAAAGCCCTTCACATCCCTGGTTGCGACCAAGGCTCCTTGGGACCGAGCTATGGCTGCTATCTCGCAGTCTGCCTGACTGATTGGATTACCTGCTGCGCGGCGAGCGGTTGCGATGGACGCATAGGCGTGGGCGGCGGCGCTGTCGAATGACAGGATTCGTTCGGCAAACAGTACGCCTAAAGCCCGCTCAACTGCGGCAGTCAGACCGCGCCGACGCCCTCCGTCGGGCAAAATCGCGATGCCGGTGAGAATCCCCGCCTCGGTGATAGTCGTGACGAACAGGGTACTGGTCGGCTGATCGTCCAGCCATGCAAGCACCTCGGGCTGAGGGGTGGTCCGCATAAGCTCCGAGACTACGTTGGTATCGAGGACGATCATCGTGGGCAAGCTTAATCGAATCGCACGGGCTCGCGCATCGGTTCCCTCGGCGGAATCTCCAACTCAACACCGCCGAACGGTTTGAACAGCTCATGGATCGCCGTTCCCAGCTTTCTGCCAGGAGCCGCGTCCTCGTCCAGCGCCGCTTTCAGGATGTCACGGGCCTCTTGCTCCATGGAGCAGCCGTTCTCAGCCGCCCGGATGCGAAGCCGTCGCTTTAGCCCTTCGTCGAGGTTACGTACCGTGATGCTGGCCATGCTAGCACCTCCGCTACAATGTCAGTAGATTATATCACGATTGCATTGCAATCAAAATGCGTTCAACTTTCTATGCTTCCGAGACACTTGACTAAGAATCGAGGTGCAGTCCCCCAGACTCCCCGCCGCTTTCATTCCCCTACATCAGACGGCTATAATGGGCCTGGCTTAGGCCCGAACTCACACGCTATGAGCGAGGAACCGCATGGTCACATCCATCGAGCAGCAGTACATCGACCTCCACCCGGAATCGTTGGCGCGGTACGAGGTCGCCAAGGACCTGTTCCCCAACGGCGTTACCCACGACGCGCGCAATCTCACCCCCTTCCCGTACTACGTTACCCACTCCGAGGGCGCGATAAAGTACGACGTTGACGGCAACAAGATCGTCGACTACAAGACCGGACACGGCGCGCTGATTCTCGGCCACAATCATCCGGCCGTCGTGAAGGCCGTGCAGGACCAGATGTCCATTGGCACCCACTGGAGCGCCTCCACCGACATCGAGATCAGGTGGGGCGAACTCGTGACCGAGCTCGTACCATGCGCCGAGAAAGTCCGTTTCAACAGCTCCGGCACAGAGGCCGACATGATGGCCATGCGGATGGCGCGAGCCTACACGGGCCGCGACAAGATCATTCGCTTCAAGAACCACTTCCACGGGTGGAGCGACTACGCCGTGCCCGGATGGGCCGCCCCCAGCGGTGTGCCCGACGGAGTCGTCGACTCGATCATCGTCCTCGAACCGAACGATATTTCGCAGGTCGAGCAGGCCATCGCCGGTGGCGACGTGGCCGGGGTAATCCTCGAACCGACCGGCGCCCACATGGGACAGGAGCCGATCGCGCCCAGCTTCCTCGAAGAGCTCCGGCAGGTGACCGAGCAGAACGGCGTCGTCTACATCATGGACGAGGTCGTCACAGGGTTCCGCACGTCCCGCAACGGCGCTTCGGGCTACTACGGCGTCGTGCCCGACCTCTCGACCCACGCCAAGATTCTCGGCGGCGGACTGCCCGGCGCGTGTGTGGCAGGGAAGGCCGACATCATCGACATGATCCAGTTCCGCGACGATGCCGACTTCAACTCCAACGGTCGGATCGCCCACAACGGTACCTTCAACGCGAATCCACTATCCGCCGCCGCCGGCGTGACGGCCCTCGAGTACGTCAAGGACCGTCCGATCAACGACACGGCCACCCAGCGCGCAGAGCAGCTCAAACAGGGTCTAAACGAGGTCCTGACACGGAAAGAAGTACCGGGAATCGCAACCGGCGTGGCCTCCATAGTGTTGCTGCGCATCGGCCTAGAGCTAGCCGACGAAGAGGGAATCTATTCCCTGCGCTACGACGAGGTTGAGCCGCGAGCCGACCTCAAGAAGCACGGCGTCCTCGCCATGTACAACCACGGCGTCGACGGCTTCGACCGCTACCTCCTCAGCGCCGCCCACACCGAGGAAGACATCGAGGCCACCGTCCACGCCCTCGAACGCACCATCGACGACTTCCGAGACGAGGGCCTGCTGTAGCAAGCCACCCTCTCCAATACGACTAGGCTGGGTCGTGTTGATATTTCCCGTCATTCCTCTAAAAATAGCCTCCGGCAAACCTGTTGTAGGGGCAACCCTTGTGGTTGCCCGTTCCCGGCACCAACCCGTTTTCATCCCCTTATGTGGCCGTCGCAAGGCCATTGTGATTCCCGCTCAAAGCCTGCCCAGTACCCCGATACGGGGGAGACCTTTGCGTAACCCCCTCTCCCGTTCGCGGGAGAGGGTTGGGGCGAGGGTGAAAGCCCCGGTTCTGCAAGGTGCATCGCTTCCGGCTTTCGCCCGAATGACAAGTTATGTAAAGGTCTTCGAAAGCGGGAGTGACGGACTACCCGTGATAACGAAGAGGAGTTGAAGAATGTCACCACTACCTAGCCAAGCGGCAGGGAAGGGGAGTACACGGTGAGCACAATGTCCGACTCGGCGTACGACGCGGTCATCATCGGTGGCGGGATCGCCGGCCTGTCCGCCGCGCTCCATGCGGGCCGCTCCGGTCTGCGCTGCCTCCTCATCGAGCGCATGATGCCCGGCGGCCAGATATTCAACGCCACCCACATCGAGAACATGCCCGGCATCGTCGAGCCGGTCTCCGGCGTCGAGCTCAGCGAGCGCCTCCACGATCAAGCCTCCCAGGCGGGCGTCGAAATCGTCCTCTCCGAGGTCACGGGCCTCGAACCCGACGGCTCGTACTGGCTCGTCCACAAATACGATGGCGACATTCGCGCCAAGACGGTCATCATCGCCGCCGGCTCATCATTCAAGAAGCTGGGTCTCGACCGCGAAGACGAGCTCTACGGCTCCGGCATATCCAACTGCGCCTCCTGCGACGGCCCACTGTTCACCGATCAGGTCGTCGGCGTTGTCGGCGGAGGAGACTCCGCCCTCGACGAGGCCCTCGCCCTGACGGAGTTCGTCTCAAGGGTGATCATCTTCCACCGCGACGCCGCACTCAACGGCCAGGCCGTCCTCCAACAGCGCGTTCAAGCCGACTCCAAGATGAAGATACGCAACAACACCGAGGTGACGGCCCTACTCGGCAACGCGACGCTTGAAGGTGTGAGCACCCGACACACCAAATCGGGCGAGACCACCCAAGTCGACCTCGCAGGCCTTTTCGTGTTCATAGGACTGGAGCCCAGCACAAACTTCCTCGACGGCATCGTCCCTCTTGACGGCGCCGGACACGTAGAGACGGACATATGGATGCGCACCCCTACAAAGGGCATCTTCGCCATAGGCGACATCCGCCAAAACTCGGCCGCTCTCCTCGCATCATCCGCAGGCGACGGCGCGACCGCCGCCGTGGCCGCCAAACGCTACATCGACAGTCAAGACTGGCCGGAGTAGACGACGAGTTTTCGTGACTACTTCCGTGCAGGGGCACTCACGTGCAACTGCCGGTGAATGACACCCAACGCGGCATCCATCTGGTCCATCCGCGAGCGGTGTTGGATATCCAAGACGCGATCTACCTGCGGCAAATGCCAGCCAAGACGACGCGCCAATTCGGCTTTCCCGACACCGTCGTCTCTCATACCCTGATAGAGGATCACCTTCACGGCAGTGAGCGTTGGCATCCCAACTCGAACTTCACCCTTGGAGGGAGACGGAATATCCTGACCCGCGTGAATTCGTGCCGCAATCGCCTCTTCGAGCGCGTCTACGGCGCGCATGAGGGCGTCGTCCCGATCATCGCCGAAGGTCGTAAGCTCCGGAAAGTCCGGTGAGGTCGCCATAACGGTACCTACGTCTTCCTCAAGTCGAATCGGATAGGTAAGCATCACCTCAACCCCAAATCTTTCTTGATCTTGGCAACGAGCTTCGGGCCAAGTTCTTTTCGCCCGCCGTGCATAGGAAGCTGTGACGTTCGGTCTCCCCGTCGCACGGTTATGTGTCCGCTGCCGCCTCTATGTGTATGAAAGGTACATCCACGTTTCTTCAGCCAGCGCCGAAGCTCGTTGGCGTTCATACGCCAATATTACACAACAGACTTGTTGACGTAAACACTTGTGTTGTCTAGAGGTGTCCCTTGGGAACCGGTAGGCCATCGTCCTCAAGAGCGGCGATATATTCTTCTATCGCCTCTTTGATATTGGCGATAGCTGCCTCCTTGGTCTCCCCCTGACTGATACAACCTGCCAGGCTGGGGCACTCGGCAACCCAATAGCCGTCTTCACCTGGATGGAGAACTACTTGACGCATGCTTTCACCTTCGTTCGACTAATTGGGAAGTCTCCTCTTCAGAGTACCACGCCATGTCCGCCGCCGCCGCCACCCAGACATGGGCCATGTCTCCGGCGCAATTGTACGCAGGGTGTCTAACACGCAGTTCAGGATTCAACAATCTCTCCCCCGTTCGACGGGGGAGAGATATAGAGAGGGGGTCTTTCGGAATGAGGGAATCAGAGCGCCTGCAAGGAAACCGACTCGCCCCCCTACCTATCCGTCCAATACACGTACCGAATATCCCAGATCCCATACAGCGTCGGCGTCGTGTTGCCGAAGATGTTTCGCACCGCGCTCAGTCGTTCCGAGAGCGTCGTGTAGATCACCGGCATGTTCTCGGCGGCGATTTCCTGGGCGCGGTGATAGTGCTCAACGCGCTTGACGCGGTCGAGTTCCTGGCTCCCGATGATGTCCAGGTTGTCGATCTCCGCTTCCCAGTCCGTCGCCGGCTGTGACTGGTTCGGGTGCCACAGGTGCAGGGCCTCGCTGCTGTGCCAGACGTTGATCCCGCCGTGTGGCTCCGTTCCGTCGGTGAACCCGATCACCACCGCCTCCCAGTCATATGAGGTCGTCAACTGCCCCACGAGGTCCCCGAACTCGATCGTTTCGTAATTCGCCTGGACTCCTATCTCTTGGAGCCCCTCTTGTACTATCTGAGAGGCCCTGTCGCGCACGCTATTTCCAGTGTTGGTCACCAGCGAGAACTCTATCTTGTTTCCCTTGTCGACTTCCCGTATCCCGTCCCCGTCCGTATCCTTCCAGCCGAGACCGTGCTGGACGTCCTCGATGATCGCGTCCTTGTCCATGCTGTGGGCGACCGCGTGCCGGAACTGTTTGTTCTGGAACCAGTTTAGCTTCTCGGCGGCTACATACGCCTCGCCCGTCTCCGGGTTCTGCCCGGAGTTCATGTTGAAGACCAGGAACGTCGTTCCGAATGCGGGACCTTGCTTATGGATAGTGAAGTTTTCATCCTCCTGCAGCGGTTCGAGCGCCGCAAACTCCTCGCCCAGCACGCCGTGAACGTCAGTCTCTCCAGCGCGGAACTTGATGAGCTCCGTCTCCAGGTCGGGCACAATGATGTGAACGATCTCGTCCAGGTAGGGCAGACCGTTCCCATCCGCGTCCTTGAGCCAGTAGTCCGGGTTCCGCTTCAGCACCACACGCTCGTCCGGCGCATAGAGACTGATGGTGAAGGAACCCGTGCCGATTATCTCCGCCGGGTCGGTCGAGATGTCCCACATCGTGGCAAAGGTACCGTCGTCCACGTACTGTTCGAGGATGTGCTTCGGATAGATCGCCGTGCCCATGGAGCGCAGGAACGGCGCGAACGATACCGGCAGTTCACAGAAAACCGTGTAGTCGTCCAGCGCCGTGACGGTCATCCCCCCTTGCGTCCACTCTCCGCCCTCCAGGTACCGGAAGGTGAACGCCGGACGGCTGCTGGCAGGAATGTCGTCGTTGTAGATGACCTTGTTGAACGTGAAGTCCACGTCGTGCGCCGTGAACGGCTGGCCGTCGTGCCACTGCACGTCCCTCCGAAGGTTGAACGTCCACGTCAGGCCGCCCTCCGAGTGCTCCCAAGACTCCGCCAGTGCGGGCTCGACCTCGTCCGTCAGCCACGAGGTCTCGGTTAACCCCTCGAACAGGTACCCCAGAACCCCCGACGACGACGCGTCGTTCGCAACGGCCAGGTTGAACGTGAGCGGATCGCTTATCGTCGCCAGCGTCAGAGCGCCGCCCCGCTTCCCAGAGGAGTACTCGAAATTATCGGCGTTCCTTACCAGCTGCTCGACGGTCGCCCCTTCGTCCTCGTCCTCTCGCGCGCACCCGGCCAGCGCGAGCACGAAAACGCTCACCAGAACAGCGACTGCCCACCAGCTGCGATTCTGAAGGTGCAGCATGTGAGTTACTCCCTCCTTAGACAGGAAACTACATCGTTAGATAGCCACCCCTACGTTCTATGAGTGGATAATGACTTGAAAAAGGGGGACGCGAAGACTGAGGCTTAGAAAATCGAGTTTGAATCGCCTCAAAACACCGGTTTTTATTTCGACACGTTTGTAGACGACATGGACAATGACGAGATAAGGGTCTGAATATGATTGCAGAATAAAGTTGTGGAGGTAGGTTCACAATGAATCTGAGTAATCTTGTAGCTCAATACGCTCAGGCTTGCGAATCTCTTCAATATAGCTAACCACACTAGTGGTTCAACATCATAGTATTGAAGGGTAACGAGACCATGACTTGGTAGGGGCGGGTTTGAAACCCGCCCTGTCGTGTACAACGCGAATCATTGGAACCCCCAATTACTACCCGTCATTTCAAAGAGTTCGGTCTACTAGGATATGTCCGTTCGACAGCATTTTCCTGATTGGCATAGGTAGAAACGTGGTGCTCTAGTACAAGGGCACGAACAGGCCACTGACTAGCCGCTAAAGCTCGACTGGGGTAGGTCGTAATTTGCGTATCTGATACTGGATTTACCGTATCAGAATCCCTGAGTTTGACTGATCGACTGCGTGAACTATTCTCTGCACTCAACGACTTTAGCTGTATTTCAAGTCCATCAGGATTCTCCGCATTGTTGTCATACTGTATAGTTTTTGCGAAGTAGTCCGGGAAAGTGAATCGCTGGTGGTCGCCGGACTGTCGACAGCTATTGGAATCGCCTTGTCCTTATGGACTATGGACTCGCAGCATTAGTCGTGATACGACCGTAAACTCTCCGGCTATGGTTGTGCATATGGCTCGTCAGCTACCTACGTAGATCGATGGACCAGTAAGCTTGGCGGACTTGAGGACATTGAACATGCAGTCCCGCAGGAATGACTGAGTTTAGGCCGCGTAGTATGGCGACGTTGTCCAGTACATGCGGCGAGTTGTCAATTCACCTAGCGCATAAACCGTAGTCGTCTTCTCAGACGTTCCGGCTTGCCAACCCCTACGCGTCGACCTCGACGTCGAGCGCGTGCTCTTCGATGAACTCGCGACGCGGAGCGACGGCGTCGCCCATGAGAATCGAGAACAACTCGTCGGCCTCCGTGCCGCTGTGCTCTTCCACCTGGAGCAGCGTGCGCTTCTCGGGGTCCATCGTGGTATCCCACAGCTGGATGGCGCTCATCTCGCCGAGACCCTTGTATCGCTGGATGTTGATCTTGGTCTTGGACGACCCGTTTCGGGAGAGTTCCTTGAGGTACCGCTCTCGCTCCTCTTCGTTGTAGGCCCAGCGGGAGGCCCGAGCCCCGCTGATCTTGTACAGCGGTGGCTGCGCGATGTAAAGGTATCCCTGCGCGATGAGCGGGTGCATGTTGCGGTAGAAGAACGTCAGCAGCAGCGTGCGGATGTGTGCCCCGTCGTCGTCCGCGTCCGTCATGATGATGATGCGATGGTAGCGCAGCTTCGCGACGTCGAAGTCCTCGCCGAGCCCGCCGCCGATGGCGATGATGAGGGCCTTGATCTCCTCGTGGTTGAGCATCTTGTCCTCACGCGCCTTCTCGACGTTGAGGATCTTGCCCCTCAGAGGCAGGATGGCCTGATACATCCTGTCCCTGCCCATCTTCGCCGTCCCGCCAGCGGAGTCGCCCTCCACGATGTAGAGCTCGCAGTTCTCCGGGTTCTTGTCCGAGCAGTCGGCCAGCTTGCCGGGAAGCGACCCTCCGTCCATGGCGTTCTTGCGCGTGATGAGCTCGCGGGCCTTCCGCGCCGCCTCTCGCGCTCGCTGGGACAGCAGGCACTTGTCGATGACGCGCTTCGCGTCCTGCGGGTGATTCTCCAGGTAGAACTGTAGCGCGTCTGCCACGACCGTCTCCACGTGGGCCCGCACCTCTGGGTTGTTCAGCTTCCGCTTGGTCTGCCCCTCGAACTGCGGCTCCGGCACCTTCACGCTCACGACGGCGGCAAGGCCTTCACGGGTGTCCTCTCCGGAGACGTTCGCCTCCCCGTCCTTGATGATCTTCTGCTTGCGACCGTAGTCGTTCAGCACACGGGTGACCGCCGCGCGAAGCCCCGTCAGGTGCGATCCGCCGTCGATGTTGTTGATCGTGTTGGCGAAGGCGAAGACCGACTCCGAGAACCCGTCGTTCCACTGGAGCGCCGCCTCGACTATCGTCGTCTCGACCTTCCGCTCGACGTATACCGGGTCCTTGTGCAGCGGCGTTCGCGCCTTGTTCAGCGAGTCGACGAACTCGGCGATGCCACCCTCGAAGCGGTAGGCCACCTCCTTCATGCTGTCCTCGGACTGGTCGCTCTCCCACATGCTGCGGAACACGACCCTGAACCCCTTGTTCAGGTATGCGATCTCCTTGAACCTCTGGGCCAGGGTGTTGAAGTCGTAGATGATCTCCTCGAATATCTCCGAGTCCGGCTTGAAGGTGATGATCGTGCCGGTCCTGTTCTCGTCGTCCGGGGCGAGAGGTTCGGATGTAAGGCCCGTCTGCGCCTCACCTCGCGCGAACTTCTGGTGGTAGTGTCGGCCGCCGAGGAACACGTCCACGTTGAGCCATTCCGCTAGCGCGTTGACCGCCGACACGCCGACCCCGTGCAGCCCTGCGGAGACCGAGTACGCCTTCCCGCCGAACTTCCCCCCGGCGTGAAGCGTGGTCATGACCGTCTCGACTGCCGAGACCTGTGTCGTCTGGTGCGTGTCGACCGGGATGCCCCGCCCGTCGTCCTCGACCGTGACAACGCCCTCGTCGCCGATGGTGATGACGACCTGGGTGCAGTGCCCGCCCATGAACTCGTCCACGGCGTTGTCCACAGGCTCGTAGACAAGCTGGTGCAGACCGCGCTGGTCTGTCCCGCCTATGTACATCCCCGGCCTGCGGCGTACGGCCTCCATCCCCTCGAGAACTTGGATATCCTCGGCGGTGTACGCCTCGGATTTCGACTCCATCTGCTGAGTTGCCATTACCCCTCCTGAAGAGGCGCGGTCTCGTTCACTTCCCGCAATACTTTTTGATAACTTCTTATACTTCGACTAACGATTAATGCGCTGCACGGCTCTTAGGTTTACGATTGCTTGGCTAACGGCGATTTGGCGGTCTCACCGTGGGGACTCAGAAATGCGCTCGTCCAGTCTACGAAGTGGCGGAAGGTGCATCTTGGCCTCCCTTGTCGACCTACGAAAACGCTGGTCCCGTTCGGAATATCGACGATCACGCCGTTATTCTACCATTTTTTCAACGAGGCGACAAGCAGGTGGGCTTGCGGTAAACGGGCAATTTCCTACATCCGCCCGAGGGGGAGAAATCGCTCGACGGATGCAAACCAATACCCCGCTATTCCTAAAACGCCTCCGAGAGGCATTCAGCCCGCGCAAAAGGCGGAAAAACGCAAGAGCATGCCCCCAAAATGTCGGATCAGTGCCGAGACATAGAGAATATACGTTCTGAATAGCCCGGCTTGGATCGGAAAGATTAGATGATGTCAAAAATATGTTCAAACGACAAATAGAAAGCGGTCAGACGCCCTCGACCCCGATGACACCTCCGGTGCCCGCACCCTCACGTAATTTTTTGACCGGGGCGTACTCCGGCGAGTCCCAGAATCCCCGGGCCGCCTCCTTGGAGTCGAACTCGATCACCACCCGGCGTCGTCCGTTGTATTCCCCTTCGAACAGCTCGACCTCGCCCCCTCGCACGAGGAATCGCCCTCCGTAATGCGCGATCACCGGCGTGACCGCCTCCCGGTACACCGCGTACCGGGAGGCGTCGAGTACTTCGGCCTCAATCAGAAGGTAATATGCCATAGTTGCCGTCCGTTCTCCACAGGGTGTGACTGCGTCAGCGCGCTCCCATCAAGCGCTCACGGTCATCCGGCTGTATGATACCATCCTGCATGGGGGATATACGATTCTACGAGACCTCTGGGCAACCGTCATACCGGCGAAGAGCCTGCCCCGTGCTCCGAGACGGGGCAGGCATCGAGAGATGTGGGGACGGCAATAGCTTGGATCGCGATGGGTTCAATTCTATAGTTCGCATCGTCCGGTGAGTTACGCAGAGGCCTGACGCTACTAAGGAGGGCAACATGAACGGCCGCGCACTGGTTGGCATCATTATCATCGGTTTCGGGGCCTTGATGCTTCTCGACCTCGTACTGCCCTTCGAAGTCTGGGCGGGCCTCTTCCCTGTTCTCATTGTCGCAGTCGGTGTCCTGATCCTCGTACCCGCAGTCCGTTTCGGACGAAGGGGTCGCTGGCGGAGCGGTAGCGCGACGGACGACGAGAACCGCGTCAACGCGACCTCGATCCTCGGAGGAGTCACGGAACGCAGCCGGTCGAAGGACTTCCTGGGCGGCCACCTCACTGCGTTCATGGGCGGGGTTGTGGTAAACCTGCGAGAGGCCGAGGTGATAGAGAAGCCCGCGCGCATCGACGTCAGTGCCATCATGGGCGGTGTCGAAATCCACGTGCCGGACCACTGGTTCGTGAAAACGGACGTAATGCCCATTATGGGCGGCGTCGACGAGCAGAGGACCGTGATCCGATATCGCGACGACGATGAGGACGATCCACTTAGCGGGCTTCCCGACTTGGTCGTTGGGGGCACCGTCTTCATGGGCGGAGTGGCGATCAAAGGGTAGCCGTGCTCCCATCCAACTGGTGGTGGATGAGACCTCAGCTAAATTCCGACTAGCCTCATTTCCAGTGCCCGTGCAGTTCCGTCATTCCTCTGAAAATAGGCTCCGGCAAACCTGTTGTAGGGGCAACCCTTGTGGTTGCCCATTCCCGGCACCAACCCGGTTTCATCCCCTTATGTGGCCTTCGCAAGGCCATGGTGACTCCAGCGAAGAGCCCACCCAGTACCCCGATACGGGGCAGGTATACAGAGAGAGCTTGAGACAACCGTCATACCGGCGAAGGCCGGTATCCAGGAGGGGGAGAGTAGCATGAAGAGTCTCATACTGGTTGCGTCCACCATCTCCTCCATAGTCTTGATACTCCTCCTTACTAGGAAGAGTCACTCGCGCCTCAACGGAGCGAACCTCGACCCGGACCGCGTCCACGCGACCTCCATCCTCGGAGGGATCACCGATCGCAGCGTCTCAAAGGACTTCCGCGGCGGCCGGCTCACCGCGTTCCTGGGTGGCGTCTCCGTCGACCTCCGGGAGGCCGAGATAGTCGAGAAACCCGCACGCATCTATGTCAGCGCCATCCTGGGCGGCGTCGAGATATCCGTGCCCCAGCACTGGAACGTGAAGAAGGACGTCCGGCCCATCGCGGGTGGCGTCGACGACAGAAGGCCCCTTGTCCGACACCACGACGATGACGATGGACCGCCCGACAATGCCCCGGACCTCGTCGTCACAGGCTCCGTGCTCTTGGGCGGCCTCCTGATAAGAGATTAGGTAGTGTTGACATTCTGTCATTCTGAACGTAGCAGAGCGGAGTGAAGAATCTAAAATCATCGCGCAAGCACAAACTTTTAGATTCCACGCTTCACTCGCAATGACAAGGAAAAGCGGAATAACGTGAAATGTCAACACTACCTAGGAACGCTCCCCTCCTCGGCGTAACTGTTCAGAATTGGTGAGAAATGTAGGAACTGTCTTCCTGCTGTCATTCTGAGGAGTGCAGCGACCGAACAACTACAATCTCTCCCCCGGCGGGGGAGAGATACAGAGAGGGGGACCTTCCTCGGCTCGACCAATGTAGACTGAGCGAGAACTCCTCCGCGCTGGCCTTTGACACGTCCACGTGCCGTACGTACAATCGCCATGCGCGCCGCCCCACATCCCGGACTCCCGGCACGCGCCTGCACTCACAACATGCAAGGGAGAAAAACCGTCATGAAAGGCCGCATATTCTTCGGGATTATCGTAGTAGTGGTCGGAGTGCTGCTGCTGCTCATGGCGCTGGACGTAGTCCCCATAGACGGCATCGGAGAACTCCTCCTCTACATCCCGTCCCTGTTCATCCTGTGGGGCCTGTATCTGCTCGTGGTGCAGAAGTTCAAGCGGGCGGCCGGCCCAATCGTGATGATAGCAATCGCGGCGGCCGTTCAACTCATGCTGCTCGATGTGCTCCAGTGGGACTACGTGTGGCCCATCGCCATCATCCTTATCGGCGTAGCCATCATTGCCGGCGGGTCCGGCTACCGCGGCCGGCGCCGTCGTGAACGACGACGTCGCGAGCAACGTCACGCGAAGCCCGATGCCCACAAGAGTGCCGAAGGCTACTTCGACATTTCCGTCACGATGAGCGAGGCAGATGAGCGCAACCGTTCCAAGGACTTCCAGGGCGGCGAAATTACCTGCGCCATGGGCAGTGTCAAGCTCGACCTCACCGAAGCTGAGATTGTCGAGCCGCCTGCGCGCATCCACGTCGACGTCGTCATAGGCAGCGTCGAGATACTCGTGCCCGACCACTGGATCGTTCAAACCGACATCGAAAGGACCATGGGAGAAGTCGAAGACCAAACAGAGAGCCGAAAGAGCGCGGCAACGGACGATGGCGCCACACTCATCATCAGCGGCTCCGTCGTCATGGGCCATGCGACAATCGAGTCGGCGTCACCCGCCGCGGTCGATTGAACCGCCCCGTGCACTCATTCGCGTACTGAGGGAACCCTCATGCTGACCATCATGAGACAGTCTTTTACCTACTAGGGAACCCTCATGCTGACCATCATCGACCAGGGAATCATCTCCCACCGTCCCGACATCGGGGCCTACATGCCCGTCATAACACCCCTGCCGGACGGCACCTTCATAGCCTCCCAACACGTCGGCCAAGAACTCGGCTCCCCCGATAACCACATCGAGGTCCTGCGCTCGCAGGACGGTAGGGAATGGGAAAACCGCGGCAGCATCCACACCCCCGAGCACGATCTCGACAACTGGTCCTATCGCGCCCCCAAGATATCGACCGTGCCAGGCGGCGGCATGATAATGACCTCGTCCCGCTTTGAGAAGAAAGACCGCCTCTTCGATCCCAACACCGAGGACCTCGCCCGCTGCGAGCTCGCCCTGCACCGGTCTGACGACAACGGCGACACGTGGTCGGACCCGCAGATCATCCCCGTCCCCCTCTCCCCCGAACGGTACACCTGGAACGGAGCGGGCAGCCTCCTCCAGCTAGCACCCGACCGCTGGATGTACCCGCTGGAGACGTGGAAACCCGAAGGGTACGTCGGTGTCCCCGACCAGAAGGCGGCCGCCGTCTTTTCGTCGGATCAGGGAGAGTCGTGGGGCGAGTTCACCGTCGTCGTCGACGATACCTCCGGCAAGACCCTCTGGTGGGACCAGATGTGCTCCGTCCTGCCCGACGGACGCATCTACACCCTCATATGGACTCACCTCTACGGCACGTCGAACGACCTGGTCAACCACTGGACGGTCTCCGAAGACCAGGGTCGCACTTGGGCCGAACCCAGACCCACAAACCTGCGCGGACAGGTCTGCACCCCCATACCCCTGCCCGACGGTCGCGTCGCCGCAATCTACAACTTCCGCCACGAGCCGCAGGGCATCCACGTCGCCCTGACCGAGGACCTCGAGACCTTCGATACCGACGGCGAGGTCGTCGTCTTCGACGCCGGGGCTGAGGCCACGCTCGGTGCCCCTGAGTCCGAGAACTTCCTCGCCGAGCACATGCAGATCGCCTTCGGCAAGCCCGGCGGCGTCCTCCTCGACGACGGCATGATCATGACCTACTTCTGGTGCACCGCAGGCGGAATTACCCACACCCGATGGGTCCGACTCCGAGCCCACTGAACATCTATGCAACCCCGCGCCCCGTTCAGCCTGAGCCTATCGAAGGCCAAATGGAGCTGGGTAAATGAAACTAACTGCTGGCCAATACCAATTCGTTCCGGCTACACCATAAATGACACGCCACAACACCCGCACACCGTCATTCCCGCGGAGGCGGGAATCCATCCTCGGCCACTGCCTTAGGCCTAGTGACCTCAGCAGAACCAACCTCAGCACCGTCATTCCGGCGTAGGCCGGAATCCAGAGAGTGCAGCTAGGCGAATACGCCGATATCGCAAAGAATTCGCATAACCTAGACCACATACCTGAAAGGCTGACCCATGACCATCTCCCAACAATACACCGCCGTTCCCTTCGCCTCCGGAGTCGTCGGGAGCCTTCCACGCCCCCTGATGGTTCAGGACATGCTCCCCGACGTTCCCGGCATCGAGTCCGCGAAGGCCGCCGCGTCGCCACGCATGGACGCCGCCGTCAGCTACGCCATCGCCATCCAGGAGCAGGCCGGACTCGACCTCGTCAGCGACGGTGAATGGCGCAGGCACGCCTACACCCATATCGTCGCCGACATCGCCACAGGGTTCTCCGCCGACCTCCGCGAGGAGCCTCGTCGATGGGGCATCTCCATCACCGAGCCCATGGAGGTCGTCAACCCCGGCCTCATCGCCCAGGAGGCCCGGTTCCTCGTGAACTCCACCGACCGCCTGACCAAGGTCTGCGTACCCTCTCCCTACCTGCTTGGAGTCCGCCTGTGGGAGGAGGCCGTCTCGACGAAGGCCTACCCGACCCGCGACGAGTTTATCGACGCCCTCGTCCCCATCCTCCACGACGAGCTGCTCGCCCTCCAGGACACCGGCGTCACCGTCGTCCAGATCGACGAGCCCCACCTCTGCGTCCTCGTCGACCCCACCTACCGCGACTCCTTCGACGACCCGCGCTACGAGATGGACCTCGCCGCCGCCAAGATCAACGAGATACTCGACGGCATCGACGGCGTCCAGACTGCCCTCCACCTCTGTCGCCGAAACTGGGGCAGGCGGGGCTGGGGAGCCGAGGGCGGCTACGAGCCCATCATCGAGACCATGAAGAAGATCAACGTCGACCAGTACGTCATGGAGTTCAGCATCCCCGTAGCCGGCGACGTCGCCATCCTTAGAGAGCTCCCCGAAGACAAGCTCATCGGCCTCGGCGCCGTCGAGTGCCGCTTCGAGAAGATCGACACCACCGAGGAGATCGTCGCCCGCGTCGAAGAGGCCATGAAGCACGTCGACCCCGAGCGACTCAGCCTCAACCCCGACTGCGGCTTCGCCCCCGGCCTCGGCATCGACATGCCCCTCGAAGAACCCTACCTCAAACTCAAAAACGAGGCCGAAGCCGCCCGCCGCCTTCGCGAACGTTACGCCTGATCGCCGCCAGTCCCGTCACCCTCGGTGCCACAGACCAGTCTCAGAAGTTGGTGGCTCTGCAAGCAGGGTCCTCGTGGCTCGTGCCTTTTGGGCCAATCGCATCCCCCTTGAATTGTCATTCGTACTCTAAGGTGCGATAATTGATCCATGACCAGTCGTGAGTTCATCAGGCGAGCCAGGGACTATGCTCGCAGGACAGGGCAATCGTTCCGCTTCGACCCGACTCATGGCAAGGGCAGCCACGGCAGAGTGTACATCGGCCTCCGGCTCACCACGGTGCAAAGGGGTGAGCTTAAGAAGGGCGTTTTGGCCGCAATGCTGCGTCAGTTGAATATCAACCGAAGGGAGTTCTGAGCCATGATTTACGCATACCCATGTCAACTGACCCCCGATGAAGACGGAGGACTCGTAGCCACCTTCCCTGACGTGCCGGAGGCCATCACCGGTGGAAGCAACCGCGCCGAGGCCTTGGCGATGGCGGAGGACGCACTCGCGACTGCCCTAGCTGGATACGTCCATGAAAAATGGGACATCCCCACTCCGAGCGAGGCGGTTGACGGTCAGGTGTCAGTGCCGGTACCGACGGTCGTCGCCGCCAAACTCGCTCTGTACTCGGCTATGAAGGTTCAGCGCATCACCAAGGTGGAACTTGCCGATAGGCTGGGCGTCAGCGAGTCCGCCGTGCGCAAGTTGACCAACCCGGACCACCGCTCCCACATGAGCCAAGTGCAGAAGGCGCTTCGAGCGGTGGGACGCAGGCTCAAAGTCGAGGTCACCGCTGCCTGAAGGGGAGACTGGAAGCCGTCAAGCACCAATCGACATGTCGCCGCTAGGCTCTATCCGTCCGCGATATCGATCAGCACTCGACAGTGGTCGCTTGCGCCCCACTCATCGATCTCGTTCAGGGCCCGCACGTTCACGCTCTCATGGAACCCGCGAGAGGCGAACACGTAGTCGAGTTGGTTATTGCTTGCCGTCTCCGGGTTCTTCCCGGGGAGATAGTACGTGACGACGTTTCGTGAGTCTGAGGGTTCCCGCATTGCCTTTATCTCCGCCTGCCGGCCGTCCGGCGCCTGTGGCCCCATGAACTCCAGCCCGATGGCCTTCATCCTTTCGAACACCGACCGGTAGCGCGCCTTCCAGTACGCGGGGTTACCGCCGTCACCGTAGCCGTGCGCAATGTTTAGGTCCCCTGCCGCCAGAATGCGATGCGTCCCTGGGTTCTCGTGGCCGATGAAGGCCGAGAGATCCGAGATGATCCGGTGGACGGAGCCGTCGGAGTATCCCATGTTCCATGGTGTCTTGACGCTTGGATGCGGGTCCATCCACCGCGCATACATCGAAACTGCAATGAACGGCTCAATCGAGTCGTCCTTTGGCGTGACGCGCGCCGCCGTGATGGTGCCAATGCCGCTCGCGGCGATCTCATCCCCGTCTATCCAACGCGTTGGGCTAATCTGCTTGAACCACTCCACCTCGACGCGGTCCGAAAGCTTCACCACCATCGGCCATCGATCGAAAAGCGCCTTCCAGCCGCGCACACGCCACCAGTCCGAGTTCCACGAATGCGAGTCCCATGCGTCTCGCGGACCAATGTCCAAAGGGCCGGCGCCCTCTGCAGACGGGAGCGTCGCGTCCCGCAACCGAGCTACGTCCTCCGGTGGCGGCGCGGCCTCCTGCAGCAGAGCGACATCGGCGTCCATCCGCACCAGCTCACGCCACGGCCTATGTTTCTTCGCGATGTTCCAACTCACTACTCTTATTGCCATATCACCCTCCACTTCACCATCCACGATAGTTCCGCGCGAATCTTACCCCATACTTCAGTGTTCCGCGTAACTGTTCAGAGTCGGTGAGATATGCAGGAATTGTCCTCCTGCCGTCATTCTGAGGAGCGCAGCGACCAAGAATCTACAATCTCTCCCCCGACGGGGGAGAGACACAGAGAGGGGGGTCTTCGCAATTCAACTCACGAAGACTGAACAGTTACTGTTCCGCCCCCCCAACTCTTGACAAACAAGAACACATGTCCTATCCTACTCCCATGCGGTCACCCACCGCACAACTTTACAATAACGAGGGAAATGCAACAAAATGCAGCAAGACGCGACAAATTCCGAAATAGAACTCTCCGAAAGACAGGAGCTCGCAATCCCCCATCTGGTCTCC
Organism: Dehalococcoidia bacterium; assembly: GCA_965247555.1. GTDB lineage: Bacteria > Chloroflexota > Dehalococcoidia > Lucifugimonadales > VXLM01 > VXLM01. The sequence goes on from CBDFHR010000009.1 coordinate 3,255,937, forward strand.
GCCAAATCGGCCAGCGAGACCGCCGAGCTCATTGGCGTGAACCGCACGACCATCTACCGCTGGATGGACGATCCTGCGTTCCGCGAAGAGTACGATAGACAGCGGGACGCCGTAGCCGACTTCGCTCGGGACGGCATGAGGACTCTCATGCTCAAGGCTCTGTCAGTCCAGGCCGAACGCCTCGACTCCGACGACCCAAAGGAGCGCGCCCGCGCCGCCAAGGAAATCATCGACTACGACGTGAAGACGGCCACGAGCCACGAAAACCAAAAGCTCGTCAACCGCCTGCACCGCCTCATCTATAATGAAGAAGAGAGGCGGGACGTGCCCACGGTCAACGCCCAGGTTGACCAATACCTGAGCTCCCAAGAGCGTCACTGACCCCGTGTGCCGCCTAACGATCTACAGAACCTCTCCCCCGCCGACCGAACATCGGTAGGGGGCAGGTTTCAAACCTGCCCCCGGTATCTCCCCCTGCCGAGGAAGATTCCACCACACCAATCTCTCCCCCACCGAGGAAGATACCACTACACCAATCTCTCCCCCGCCGAGGAAGATACCACCACACCAATCTCTCCCCCGCCGGGGGAGAGACACAGAGAGGGGGGGTCCCCACCCGGCGAAAAGACACCCTAGCAAGCCCTCATCCAACCAGACTCCCCCCTTACTCACTACTCTCTACTTTCTCCTCCGCGCTCTCCGCGCCCTCTGCGGTGAATCCCCCCGACTCGCTATAATGCACGACACCCCCGGCGGGCGCTCCAATCCCCGCCGGACCACCGAATCGGAGCATCCATTGAAACGACTGGTCGTGACCGGACCGAGACAGGCGAGCTTCGACGAAGTCGACATCCCCGAGTGCCCTCCCGACGGCCTGCTCGTCCGCGCCAACGTGACCGCCGTCAGCACGGGCACGGAGATCCGCGTCTACCGCTACATCCCCGTCGACGAGGACGGCGAATGGCTCCACGGCGGAGTGCGCTTTCCAGAAGGCCCTCTCGAAAACGGCTACTCCATGGTCGGCGAGGTCGTGGAAGCCGGGTCGAACGTCGAGGACTTCCGCGTCGGTGACCGCGTCTTCTGTGCCGGAACCCACAAGGAGTACGCCGTGACCCCGGCACGTGACGCCCTCAAGCTCCCCGACGAGGTGAGCGACGAGCGTGGCGTCTTTATCAACATCCTCGGAGTCGGTCAGCTCGGCCTCCGCCACGGAGAGCCGCAGCCGGGTGAGAACGTCGCCATCGTCGGACTCGGCGTCATCGGCCTCTCCGCCCTCGCCTTCTGCTCCGCGTTCGGCTTCCGCACCGTTGGAATCGACTTCAGCCAAAGCCGAAGAGAGGTCGCGAACGCCATGCGCGCAGACCTCGTCGTCGACCCCGCGGACGACGGTTTCACCGAGCGCGTCATCGACTTCTTCGACGGTCGCGGCGCCGATCTCGTCCTCGAAACGGCCTCGGTCTGGCCCGCCATCAAGACCTCGCTCGATATCGTCCGGCAGGACGGCAACGTCGTCGTCGTTGCCCGGCATACCGACTCCCCCACCTTCAACCCCGTCGGCCACCCCTACATGACCACCCGCTACACCCTCCGCGCCTCGCTCGGCTTCCGCCCAACCGAACTTCGCTGGAACCGCATGAACTCCATGAAGCTCACCTCCCGTCTCATCGCGAACGGCAGCCTTCCTATCGACCCGATGATCACCCACGAGTTCAACCGGGACGACCTCCCCGACGTGTACGCCCGCCTCGACCAGGGCGACACCGACATCCTCGGCGCAGTCATCCGCTGGCGATGAAGTCCGTCGTGGCATACAGCACGCAAGCACCCACAGATACTCCCCCGTTGCGGGGAGCATTCACCCAAGTACCCATGATCTCTCCCCCACCGGGGGAGAGACACAGAGAGGGGGCCTCCCCCCAACAGCCCCGTCCCCCGCATCCTGTATAATCGCCTGCGCCATCCTCCAACTCCAACCGGTCAGAGACACTGGAAAACCCATGCTCGAACGATTCAAAGTACCCGCCCAAGACCAGGTCCGCGTCCCCCACGAGTCCCTCCGGCGCACCCTCTCGGCCATCTTCGAGAAGATGGGAGAGCCGCCCCACAACGTCGATGCCGCCGTCGAGACCCTCGTCACCGCCGACCTCTGGGGCGTCGAGAGCCACGGTGTCTCCAACATGGTCAAGATCTACGTCGAGCGCTACGGCGACGGCCGCATCAAGGCCGACCCTCAGTGGCGCGTCCTTAGAGAGACTCCCGCAACTGCCATGATCGACGCCGACGAGGGACTTGCCATCATAATCGGGCGCTCCGCCATGAACCTCGCCGTCGAAAAGGCAAAAGACGTCGGAGTCGGCTACGTCTCCCTCATCAACGCCGGACACTCCGGCGCGCTCGGCGTCCACGCCATGACCGCCGCCCGTCAGGACATGCTCGGACTCGTCATGACCACCGGCGGTTCGCGCATGGTCCCCACCTTCGCCGCCGAGGGAATGCTCGGCACGAACCCCATAGCCTTCGCCGCCCCCGCCCGCAACGAGGCCCCCTTCGTCTTCGACGCCGCCATGACGGGCGTCGCCCAGAACAAGATCAGGCTCGCCCGGCGCATGGGCGCGAAACTCCTGCCCGGATGGCTCGCTGGCGACGACGGCACGCCGACCATGCACGAGATCGACCCGCCCGACACCGACAACCCACTCATGCTCCCCTTCGCCGGGACGCGCGAGCTCGGCTCCCACAAGTCCTACGGCATCGCCATGATGGTCATGATTATGAGCACCCTCATGGCCGGCCAGCGCCCCACAATGCTGTCCGGAGAGCTCGGCGGCGAGCACGTCTTCGCCGCCTTCAACATCGAGGCCTTCACCGACCTCGACGAGTTCAAGGACAACATGGACGGCACCCTCAAGGCCCTTCGCGAGGCCGAGCCCGCCCCCGGCCACGACCGCGTCTTCTACGCCGGCCTCTCCGAGTACGAACACGAGCAGGACCGCCGCGCCAACGGCATCCCCCTCCACCGCGAAGTCGTAGACTGGTTCGACGACCTAGCCGGCGAACTCGAAATCCCGCGACTCGAACGGAGACTATGATTTGCAAGTTGTTTGACCATTCAGTTTATCTACTGCAAGGGGAGAAGAGAGGCAAGAGAGTTGAATACAACAGCTAGAATCGCGGTTCTACCTGGCGATGGGATCGGGCCCGAGGTCATGGTTTCCGCGACAAGAGTTCTCACGGTGCTGGGTCACCAACACGGAATCCGTTTTGACCTCACTGAAGCTCAGGTCGGAGGAATCGCAATCGATGAAATGGGCGAGCCGTTGCCTCCCGAATCTTTGTCCATATGCGAGCAAGCCGACGCGATCCTCTTTGGGGCAGTAGGAGGTCCCAAGTGGGATCATTTGCAGATACGGAACAGGCCTGAATACGCGCTTCTCGACCTCAGAAAGGAACTCGAATGCTATGTCAATCTACGGTTCGTTCGCACGTATCCCGAACTCATGGACGTAATTCCGATCAAAGAACAGTACCTTGAGGGAGGGGTAGATATTGTAATCGTAAGGGAGCTCGCTGAAGACATCTACTACGGGACTCCCAAAGAACGAAGGCAGGAAGGCAACATAATCACCGCGGTAGACACCGCGTTCTACACATCCCCCACTGTGGAACGCGTAGCTGACGTCGCTTGCCGCTTGGCCCAGGATCGACGAGGCTTCGTAACGGTTGTTACCAAGCCGAATGTCCTTGAGACTTCGAGAATGTTCCTCGATGTCGCCCGCCAGCGGATAGAGGCGTATGATGCGGTTGAGTTCAAACAAGAGATAATTGATGCTGCTGTCTTGAAGCTCATTCTTTCTCCGCGAGACTTCGACGTAATCCTAACGATAAACCAGTTCGGAGATATTCTCGGAGACGAACTCGGCGTTTTCGCCGGATCTTTAGGATTGGTCGCATCGGCAGCACTGAGTAGCAAAGGGATCCATCTTTACGAACCCGTGCACGGCAGCGCACCTGATATAGCCGGGAGAGATATTGCTAATCCGATTGGGATGCTTAACTGTGTGAGCTTGATGCTCAGGTATAGCCTGGAAGCTCCGGAACTGGCGGAATCGCTAGACGGAGCGATAGCGCGAACACTGGCATCCGGGTGGAGAACCAGGGACATCATCTCTGAGGGATCGAACGAGGTGTCGACCACGCGCTTTACAGACTTGGTGATAGAGGAGCTTGCAAGCGAGTCAAAGTTAGCTGGTGGAAGTAACTGCTGAAGCATTGCCTACAGTCTCTCCACCGCCGGGGGAGAGATACAGAGAGGGGGCGGGAGCAGTTAGCCTGTCTATAGGCATCTCCTACGAAACAACCAGCCCCGCCGCCTCCACTGCCTCCCGAAGCTCCCGATACGTGAAATCACTCGGCGGCGTGTCGGGTGCCTCACGTTCACCGACCTGAACACCCCTCGCAGCCGCAGCGTCTCCTTGACTAGGTGGAGCGACGACGGCCCCGCCCCCTGCGTCATCACCCGAAGAAGCGGCGTCATGCGATTGAACTCCGCCACGGCTCCTGCCTCGTCGCCCGACTGGAACAGGTCCCACACCGAGCGGAACAGGTCGGGCAACGCCGCGTGCGGCATGATCCCGACCGACCCGCGACGCATCTCCTCGACGAAGAACGCGCCGCCCGCGCCCCCGAAGACCGTGAGCGCGTCGCCGCCCTCCTTCACGAACCCAGCGATGCTCGCGGGCGTCGGAGGGTTCTCCGCCTTGATGTACTGCACGCCCTCGATCTCGCGGGCCATCTCCCCCGCCAGCGTGGGTGACACCGCCGCCGTGGGCACGTCCTGGATGAAGATCGGTATCGTCGTCGCGTCCGAGACCCGGCGGTAGTACTCCTTGACTACCTCCGCCGACACGCCCACCGGCGGCGTGACCATCGAGGCGTCCGCCCCGAGTTCCTCGGCCCGTCTACTGTAAAGGACAGTCACCGCCGTGCTGGGCGCTCCCGTATTCACCACCACGGGCGCCCGTCCTGCAGCCTGGTCCACCACCGTCCGGGTCGCCACGTCACGCTCCGACTCCGACAGCTTCACCACCTCGCTCGCGAACGCGATCCCGACCCCGTGCGCCCCGTTCTCGATGACGAAGTCCACCTCCCGACGCAGGTCCTCCTCGTCGATCCGGTCGGCCCCGTCAAACGGCGTCGCAAGAATGGGAAACAGGCCCTGCATGGGCAAGTTGCTCAAGTCATTACACTCCGTTGACTCGCTAAGTTGAATTGTCTACGGTTCGGATATTGGCGGACTCGAGAATTATATACAGGGGATAGAGCTCGTTGACGAATCTGTATGCTCCTCGTCCTCCCTCTACGTCCTGCTCGACAATGCCCAATTCTCGGAGTCGTCGAAGCAGATTGTCAAAGACTTTTCTCTCGTCCTCGTCTAAGCGGCTCATCATTTCGCTCCTGGTAAATTCAGAAAGGGAAGTCCCTGGGGTCATCTTCCGGACGATTGACCTGTACCGTGTGCTGCGAACCGCGCGATAAAAGGCCGGATCAAGATACTTGGTTCCTACGTTCTGGGCCGCTAGTACCAATCCTGCCGCAGCATCCCTCGCTTGTACTACATCACTGGCAGCTTTCCAAAACACCGAATCTCCGATTTCCTGCATCAGTATCGGGAGACCACTTGAGTGAGTAATCATAAGGTTCAAAGCGGCCTCTTCGATCTCCATTCCTGCTTCGCCAAAGGCCTTGATAAAGAAATCCCGGACTTCCTCATTCGATAGTCTGGGAATATCTACGGTCTGGAATACTCTCATGAGGGAAGGCTGCGCCGCGGCCAGAGCATCCTTCTTCTCGACCGTGCCGCTGACCATTACCAGCACCGGAAAAGGCCCGAAGTGTGTGGCTACGCCGTCGGCGAATGACTTGTACCAGTTCGCAAATTCCGGTGTGTCGGCAAGACCGTTGATGTCATCGAGGATGATGAGTAAACCTGAGCGATTCTCCGAAATGGTTGCTACGAGATTGCCAAGCGCATCCGGGAAGTTTCTTGCAAGTCCCGTCAACTCCTCTCTCGGCGCGTCAAAGGTGACGGACACCCCGAAGAGTCCGATCTGCTTAATCCGGTCACCGAACAGCTCCACGACTCGCTCGAACCAGTCTTGTTGGCGTGATTCCCGCAGAACTTCCTCTAGCACGTGTCGGACAAGCTCTTCAAGAGACGTGACCCCGCCGAGATAGGTGTGGATCCCTAACATGTTGTTCCGGCTGATTGCGATTCGACGAAGATAGGACGCGAACGAACTCTTCCCAATTCCTCTATCGCCGCTCAGGAAGACACTCTGCAATCTGCCTGCTGCGGCCTGTTCGATGTGTCGAGCTACTTGTTGCAGTTGCTGCGACCGCCCAACGAACAACTCGATCGGCACTAGGCTACCCGGGGTAAATGGACTGTTTTCCGGTTTCGTGTTCAACGTTCTCGTCCCCGCATGTCCTAGTACGTCGCCCGTCCGCCGCTGATATCGAAGACCGCTCCCGTGCTGAACGAGCACTCCTCCGATGCCAGCCACGCGACCAGCGCCGCCACCTCCGCCACCTCGCCGGTGCGCCCCATCGGGATCTTCGAGATCATGTAGTCGATGTGCTCTTGCGTGAGCTGCTCGAGGATCCGCGTCCGCACGACCGCAGGGGTGATGCAGTTCACGCGAATACCCGTCGTCGCCAGCTCCTTGCCGACGGACTTCGTCAGCCCGATCACGCCCGCCTTCGTCGCCGAGTAGGGCACCGCCTTCGGGTTGCCCTCCTTGCCCGCGATGGACGCGATGTTGATGATCCGGCCATAGTCCCTCTCGATCATGTGCGGAATGACGTAGTGGCAGAACGCGAACACCCCGCGCAGGTTCGTCCGGTACACCCGGTCCATCTCCTCGACCGGCAGCTCCCACACGCTCGCCGAGTGGCCGGCGATCCCCGCGTTGTTCACCAGGATGTCAATCCGCCCCCACCGGTCGATGGCTTGCCTGACCGCCTGCTGGGCCGTTTCGTCGTCCCCCACGTCGCCGAGCACGACCTCCGAGTCCACCCCCTGCTCGGCCAGCGCCTGCGAGGCCTGCTCGGCCACGTCGGCGTTTATATCGACGATGGCGATCCTCGCCCCTTCGCTCCCGAGCCGCTGTGCAATTCCGAACCCAAGACCCTCGCCCGACCCCGTCACGATCGCTACCTGGTCCTCAAATCTCGACATCGATATTCCTCTTCCTAATATTGTTGACGATACCCGTCGTTCCCGCGAAAGGAGACCTTTGCGTAACCCCCTTTCCCGTCAGGGAGAGGGCTGGGGTGAGGGTGAAGACCCGGTTCAGCAAGGTGCCTCGACCCCTACACTAAACGCAATACCTTCTACTTTCTTCGGCCCCTCCGCGATCTCCGCGCCCTCTGCGGTGAGTCCCCTCGCCCGGCTTCATCCCCTTACGTGGCCTCCGAGAGACGCCTGCTCGCCGCCGATACCGCCGCGCCCTGCGCGACCTCATATCCCTCGTCCGGCAGGATGCCCTCCAGACTCGACAGCAGCGCCAGGAGGTACTCCGCCTTGCTCGACTCGCCCATCAGCCCAATCCGCCACACGTTCCCGTCGAACGGCCCGAAGCCCTTCCCGATCTCGATCGAGTGCTCCCGCAGCAGACGTTGCCGCACCGTCGCATCGTCGACCCCCTCAGGTATCCGCACCGCCGTGATCTGATCGAGCCGGTACGACTCCGGCACCAGGAAATCGAGACCGAGCCCCGCAATCCCCGCACGGAGCGCCGCCGAGTTCCGCCGGTGACGCGCTATCCGGTTGTCGAGACCCTCTTCCAGCACGATACGCAGCGCCTCGCGCAGCCCCAGGATCATGCTCACCGGCGCTGTGTGGTGGTACACGTGCTCCGGCCCCCAGTAATTTGCGATGAGACCAAGGTCGAGGTACCACGACGGCGGCTTCGTCGTTCGCGAGTCGATCACCTCCAGCGCCCGCGGGCCGATCGCGACCGGACATATCCCCGGCGGCGCGCCAAGGCACTTCTGACTGCACGAGTAGGCGTAGTCGATACCCGTCTCGTCGAACGCGAAATCGCTTCCGCCCAGTGACGTAACCGCGTCCACCATGAGCAGAGCGCCACTCGCCTTCGCAAGCCGCGCAATCTCATTTAGCGGCTGCAGGACCCCGGTCGAGGTCTCCGCGTGCACCACCGAGACCATCTTCACCGAGTCGTGCCGGCCGAGCTCCTCCTTCAGCATCTCTGCAGGGAACGGCATTCCCCACTCGCCGCGCAGCACGACGGCATTGGCCCCGAGCCGCTCGGCCATGTCGGCCATCCGCTCCCCGAAGTACCCGCAGGAGCAGATAACCACCGTGTCGCCCGGTTCGAGCAGGCTGTTCAGGCCCGCCTGCATTCCCGCGCTTCCCGTTCCCGGCAGCGCTATGGCGAGCCCCTCGTCCGTCTGGAATACCAGGCGCAGCAGTTCCGACACCTCGTCCAAGACGACCATGAATTCCGGGTCGGCGTACCCGATCATCGGCGACATCATCGCCTGGAGCACGCGCGGACTCGCATTGCTCGGCCCCGGCCCCAGAAGAATACGCGGCGGCATCACCGGCACCTTCGATTCGGGTACGCTGCTCATCTTGTCTCACCTCATCCGCGCGGAAGTTGTTTCGTGTGCGCGGCGTATTATAGGTGACTACCAGCTTCCTTCCAAGCCGTCCCGATCTCGCCCGCCTTGTTTAGCAACTTTTCACTTTTGCCTCCCCCCTTCGGTATAATTGGATGGTAACGTTAAGTTGTAGACGGGACTCAATGAAGCGATTCATTCACATATCGGTCTACGGGCTGCTGGCCCTTGTGATGCTTGCCGCCCTCGCCTGTGGTGGCGAATCGGACACCGCGCCCGATGAGAGCGCCCCCGAACCGACGGCCCCTCTCGCCCAGTCCGTTCCTACCGCAGAGCCCTCACCCGCGCCGACTAACACCGTGGAACCCACGGCAACCCTCGTGCCGACACCCCAGCCTCCGACCTCGACACCGGTCCCAAGTCCAACGACCCTTCCCACGCCTGAGCCCACCGCGACCGAGCTGCCAACTGCAACCCCGACGACGCCACCGGCCCCGACTTCTACCTTCACTCCCGTCCCGCCTCCGACCGACACGCCCATTCCCACGGCAACGTCCACACCCGTGCCCGCTCCGACAACTGCCCCCGCCACGACATCAGGTGAACAGGCCACTGTCGAGCCTACCCCGACGGTGACCGCGACGTTCATTCCCACGTTCACCCCCAGACCGACTCGCACGCCAACCCCAACGTCGACGCCCACACCCACGAATACACCGACTCCGGCGCCTGCGACCGCAACGCCCGTGCCCACATCAACACCGACGCCCGTGCCGCCGACCGCGACGCCCACTCCCGTCCCACCGACCGCGACCTCAGTGCCCCCGACTGCGACACCCGTACCTGAATCTACCCGACCGCCCGTCACAGCCGAGGAGGGCACCAACGTCGGCAACCGCGCGCCCGACTTCACGCTCAACCTTCCGCAGAACCGTCAGGTTTCCTCGACCGACCTGGTGGCACAGGGGAAGCCCATCTTCATCCTGTTCCATGCAACATGGTGACCGGACTGTCGCTCCGCGTTGCGGGGCCTGACCGAAATCTACCCGCCCTTCAAGGACAAGGTGGACCTCTACGCTGTGGCCTTCAACGAGTCCCTGAGCGACCTGCAGGGCTACCAAAATGAGAGCGGTCATGCAGGTACCGTGGCCAGAGCCGCCGGGAACATGGTCAGGAATTTCAGGGTTACGCAACAGTCCACCAAGGTCGCTATCGACGCTAACGGCGTGATCACCTACCGTAGCGGCTTTGGACGCGGCGGGCTGGCCGAATGGGCCGCTGTCCTCCAAGTACTGTCCAACAGCGCGCAGTAGGAGACCTTTCCTAGACCTTGAGTACCGCACCAATCCATCTTATGACCAAGCCCTTTACCATCGATTACTGTGCCCCCATCCGTCATTCTCGCGCCCCCATCCGTCATTCCCGCGTAGGCGGGAATCCAGAAGTGGGATGTTCACACCCATATGGATACTTGAGCGACACAAACCCGTATGCAGAGTCACGAGAAAGTCCCCGATAAAGAGATCATGGAGGTGAGACCGTCATGAATCGTGCAATCATCGTTCGATTGGTCATCTTTGCGGTTGCGGCTCTATCGCTGCTTTTCGCCACCGCATGTGGAGGCGACTCCGAGCCATCCACGGAAACGCAACCCTCCGACTCGACCTCGTCCGTCTCCACGCCTGCGCCACCACCCCCTCCTCCTGCGGCCACCTCAGCGCCCACACCTGCGTCTGCTCCGACGCAGGCCCTTGCCACCGTCAAGGTCGGACACCGCGTTGGGGATCAGGCGCCCGATTACACTTTGGCTCTCACGGGTGACCGACAGATCACCTCCGCCGATCTCGTGGCCGAGGGGAAACCGGTCTTCATACTGTTCCACGCGACGTGGTGACCGGACTGTCGCTCCGCGTTGCGGGGCCTAAGCACCGTCTATCCCGCGTTCGAAGACTCGGTTGACTTCTACGCCGTCGGGTTCAATGAATCTCTGGACGTGCTCAAGGCGGACCAGGACAGGAGTGGGTATCCGGGAGAAGTGGCGTCGCCGGGCGGCAAGATGATTAGTGACTTCAATGTGACACGTCAGTCCACCAAGGTAGCCATCGACGCCAACGGCGTGATCGTCTATCGGGCCGGAATCGGGCAGGGCGACCCCAGCGAATGGGAGCGGGTCTTCAAGGAGCTTACCGCGGCCAACTGATACCGCGGCGAACACCATGACAGACTCCCGCCTTAAATTCGTCGTCCCCGGCGACAACCCGCCGCAGATTCAGGGATCGTCGCACCTCGACCGCCTCGAGCCATACGGCGATGTCGACCTGTACCTCGATCGCCCTTCGAGCATGGAAGATCAGCTCGAACGTGTGCAGGATGCCCATGTCATCATCAACACCCGCGGCGCCGTCAAATGGCCCGCCGAGGCCCTCCGAGCCTTACCGAGCCTGCGGATGATCGCCACGTGCTCCATTGGCGTCGACATGATCGACATCGAGGTCGCCCGCGAGCGCGGCATCGTCGTCAGCAACCAGCCCGGTCGCACCGCCCCCGTCGTCGCGGAGCACGTCATCGGCCTCATGTTCGCCGCCGCAAAGCGCGCCGCCTTCCAGACCATCGAGCTCAAGGCCGGACGCTGGACCCTCATGCAGAACATGATGCTCCAGGGCAAGACCATGGGCATCGTCGGCACAGGCAACGTTGGTCGAGAGGTCGCCCGCATCGCCAACGCCCTCGGCATGAGATGCCTTGCGTGGACCTTCAACCCGTCACCCGAACGGGCGGAGAATATGGGCGTCGAGTTCGTCGAGCTCGACCAACTGCTGAAGCAGTCCGATGTCGTCAGCCTCCACGTCCGCCTCAGCGCCGACAGCCGCAACATGATCGGCGCTCGCGAGCTTGGACTCATGAAGCCAGGCGCGCTCCTCATCAACGGCGGACGCGGCGAGCTTGTCGACGACACCGCCCTCGTCGAAGCCCTTAACTCAGGACACCTCGCCGGCGCCGGCCTCGACGTCTTTGCGCAGGAGCCGCTGCCGCCCGACCATCCCATCCTTTCCTGCGATCAGGTCGTCCTCACGCCCCACCTCGCCGACCAGACCCCCGAAGGCATCGAGCTCCTCAACGAAGGCGCCGTCACAAACGTCATCGCCTTCCTCGAAGGCCGCCCCAACAACGTCGTCACGTGAAACGGCGATTCACCCCCTTCGTCTTTCCTCTGAAACCAAACTCCGCCTAACCCGACGTAGGGGCAACCCTTGTGGTTGCCCGTTCCCAGATCACGCCATTATTTGTTTCTCACTGCGCAGGTCGCAGGGCTGCATGGGGGATTGGAACGAAAATACTCCCAAGACCAAACTGGCGTAGGGGGGTGTTTCTAACCCGCCCTTGTTGGCAATTGCACACCCCCGCCACCTGTCATTCCTCACCTTCCCAGACACCCACCCATACGCAATACTTTCTACTTTCTCCCTCCCCCTGCGTTCTCCGTGCCCTCTGCGGTGAATCCATACGCCGCGACCCATCCGCTTTTGACTTCCCACCGCACACTCATCCACAATATATCCATCATGGATAAACGACTTGAGACCAACCGCACCAACTGGAACGAGCGTACCCCCGTCCACGCGACCTCAGACTTCTACGACGTGGAGGGCTTCAAGAAGGGTCGGATAACCCTCACCGACATCGAACGCCGTGAGCTCGGCGACGTATCCGGCAAGACGCTCCTCCACCTCCAGTGCCATTTCGGGATGGATACCATGTCGTGGGCGCGTCTCGGCGCGAAGGCCACCGGCGTCGACTTCTCCGACACCGCAATAGACCTCGCTCGCGCCTTGAACGAAGACATCGGTACCGACGCCCGCTTCATCCGCTCCAACGTGTACGACCTGCCCGACGTGCTGGACGAAGAATTCGACATCGTCTTCACGTCGTACGGCGTCTTGTGCTGGCTGCCCGACCTGGAAAAGTGGGCCTCGGTCGTCCACCGCTTCCTCCGCCCGGGTGGTACGTTCTACGTCCTAGACGGGCACCCAGTCATGGGCATCTTCGAAGAGTCCGACGCGGGAGACATCCGCCCGACCTACAGCTACTTCCATAATGAATTCTTCTTCGAGGGCAACGAGCCAACGTACACCGGCGGGGATATTATCGCCAGCCCCGTGTACGAGTGGCAGCACAGTCTCGGCGAGATCGTGACCGCCCTCGCCCAGTCCGGCTTCACCATCGAACACCTCCACGAGTTCCCGGTCTCCGGCTATCACGCCTTTTCATGCATGGAGAAGGGTGACGACGGCTGGTGGCGCTTCCCTGAGCACAACGACTCATTCCCACAACTGTACTCGATCAAGGCCTCCAAGTGAGTCGCGCCGCTCATCCGGACGCACGGCAAGAGCCGATACAGCTCAGCGTTATGGAGGGCTACTCGCGCTGGGCGAAATTCTACGACACCAAGTGGAACACCCTTATAGCCACGGAAGAGCTGTACTCGCTGGAAATCCTCGAACGACTACAGGGCGAGACCGCCCTCGACGTTGGAGCCGGAACTGGTCGGTTGGCTCTGAAGCTCGCGCGACGGGAGTGGAAGGTTACGGCACTTGACCCGAACTTGGATATGCTGTCGATAGCCGAACTCGCCGCCGCTCGCGAGGGCCTTTCAATACGGTTCATACGCTCTTCAATAGAGGGTGGTCTGCCAATCCTGTCAGCTGCCTTCGAACTGGTCGTCTGTGCCCTGACCCTCTGTCACGTGCCCGATCTCCGGGGTGCTATCCGAGAGTTTCACCGAGCTTTAGCCCCCGGCGGCCATCTGCTGATCACCGACGTGCATCCCGACTTCATCTCCGCCGGTATGCCAACGCAGTTCGTCGAACACGACGTGACCTATCACCTCCCCAACGAACCGCACGCCCGTGACGACTACCTGCAGGCCACTACGGATACCGGCCTCAGCTTATCCACGGTTCTTGATATTCCCGGCAGGGAAATTCCGGGAGGATTCGTCAACGAATTCATGCGAGAGAACTTCAATGACGTCAACTTCGCCTTCATAGTTCTGGCGCAGAAGGGATAGCACGGACAAACGCCCTCGTCCCCGGCGGTCGAGAATTTCCCACCACCAATGAACATCGAGATTCGACAAGAGACGGTCAGCGACCTTGAGGAATACGGCCAAGTGCCGATGGTCTTCACGGTACGCTCGCGATACCGAGCCGAGCTAATCGATAGAGGATTAGGGGGCTGGGCCCTTCACGAGGAGCCTGTCGACCCGCCATACGAGAAGGACTACGATGAGCTGGACACTCCGACGCGATGGCTCAAGCGCGACATCTCTAACTGGACGTTCTTTGCCGCCTACGACGGACAACACCGCGTTGGCGGCGCTGCTGTCGCCTGGAACACTCCGGAACTCCACATGCTGGAGGCGAGAACGGATCTCGCTGCGCTGTGGGATCTCCGGGTCCGCCGTGAATATCGCCGGTCGGGGATCGGCTCTCAACTGTTCGACAAGTGTGTGGAGTGGGCCAAGCGAAAGGGGTGTAGACGCCTAAAGATCGAGACACAGGACGACAACGTGCCCGCCTGCCGCTTCTACGCCGCCAAGGGATGCGAGTTGAGAGGCATACACCACGGCATGTACGTTGAATACCCCGACGAAGTCCAGTTCCTGTGGTACCTTAACCTGTGAGCATCTGCGTCCTTGCCGCGCAAGACAATGCAATATTTTAGTTCAGACCGTCTCCCGGCCCACCACCTATGAATCTTAAGGTTCTGCTTGCCTTCAGATGTAGGAGCAAGTTCAAATGGAAAAAACTATACAAATAACCCTAATGCGGCACGGCCGCTCCCGTGCCGACGACGAGATGGTGCACGAGGGAAGGTACGACTCGCCGCTCACCGACGTTGGGCGCGCGCAGGTGAGGTCGCGCGCCGAGCAGTGGAAGCGCTCCGCCGTCACGTTCGATGTGATCGTCGCCAGCACGCTCGTCCGCGCAGCCGAGAGCGCCCGGATTGTCGGGGAGGTGCTGGACGTTCCCATCGAGTACGACCCCAACTGGATGGAGCGGGACAACGGGCCCCTGGCGGGACTCCCCTTCGACGTTGCGAAAGAACGATACCCCAGGCCCGAATCCGCCAACCCCTTCCTGCCCTTCGTGGCCTCCACCGGAGAGGGCGAGAGTGGGTGGGACCTGCTGAGTCGCGGCGCAAGGGCCTTGCAGGGCATCGTCAGAAGGGGCCGGCCCTCGACTCTGGTGGTGGCCCACGGCGGCATCCTCAACGCTGCCATGTACTGCATACTGGGAGTCTCGCCACCGCCCGGCGGCGTGCGCTTCGCCTTCGGCGACGCCTGCTTCGTTCGTACCTCCTACAATCCCGACCGCAACCTCTGGACCATCATCGAAATGTCCGCCCAGTCGGACTAAGAACCTATCCTAAACTACACTCTGACGAGTTCTGCACACATTAGCGCTGAGGAAAACACGTTCCCCCTGAGCCTGCCGAAGGGCAATTCTCCGCCACCACAGATATGTCTTGCCAAAGTTTCTTAGGTGTAACTCGGTATGGAGCTATACATCATTCATGGTCTCCCCGGCGTCGGAAAGCTGGCAGTCGCCAGAGAGTTGATGCGCTTGCTGCCCGGCTATAAGCTATTCCACATACATCTGCTTGCGGACATGCTTGAGTCGGTCTTCGGCTTCGATGGCAGCGGCTTCATCGAGTTGCGCAATCGGATGTGGCCCATGGTGATCGAAAGGGCCGTCGCTGACGGAATCCCGGGACTCATCACAACCTTTGTTTTCGAAAAGTCCCTTCCCGATGAGATGGTCTCGAACGTGCGCGATGACGTCATTGAGGCCGGTGGCAGGGTCCGGTTCGTTCATCTGACCTGCGAGAGAGCAGAAAACGAACGCCGCCTTACAAGCCCGGAACGGACTCGCTTCCGTAAGATGACCTCAGTTGATGAGTTCAACAAAATTATTGAGTCCGGCCACTTCACAACCCCAGAGGATCAGGGCGATACACTGACACTCGATACCACACACCTGACCGCCGCGCTGGCCGCGGAGAGAATCGTCAGCCACTGGCAGTAAGCCCCATTTGAAGGTCACGAGGCTTTACCCCATACTGATTAGGACGAACGAAATCTGTGCATAGACAGTTCGTGCCCTTTGTTCATTCTGACAGACCCTCTGGCAGGAGATCCTATTGAAAATCACCCGAAACAACCACGAAGACATATACCCCGCAGGCCCAACCTACATCCGCTCGATTCGCGCGGGCAACACCCTCTACCTCTCCGGCTGCACGGCCCGCAATTCCGATGCCGAGGGCGGCCCTGTCTTCGACCAGCTCCGCGTGACGCTCGACCGCATCGTGCGAATCGTCGAGGCCGAGGGCGGTGGGGCCTCCAACATCGTGGCCATGACCACCTACTCCACCGACATGCGCACCATGTGGCCCATCGAGGGTGAACAGGTGGAGATATGGGAGCACTTCTTCGATGGCCTCTGGCCCACGAATGCCTACGTTGAGGTCTCCGCGCTCGCCGAGCCGGGACTGAACGTCGAGATCACGGCCACTGCCGTCCTAGACGATGACTAGCGACAGCCTTGCGGCGCGGGTGGACCGGGCCATTGACGAATTCCCCGCCTATGCAAGCGACGAGCGCTTCGAGGCCCAAGGCGCGGTCTTCGTCAGAAATCGCTCGATCCCCGACAAGTACTACGCCAACCACGTCGAGCAGGTGACCGCATCGACCCCGGAGGAGATCGCCCGCCTCAGCGAACGCATCGAAGTCGAGTTCAAGGGATATCGACATCGCTACTTCTACGTCGACCGCGATACGCCGGTGGAGTTCGAGGCGTGGCTGCTCATGGAAGGCTACCAGCGCACCGACTCGCTCGTGATGGTCCTGACCGACGACCTGCACGGCACGGAGAAACCTTACGTGATTCGCCTCGTCGAGACCGACGCCGACTGGCAGGCTCTCTATGACCTCATCGTCCTTGCGGACCGGGAGTTCGAAAGCAGCCCTCCGGAAGCCGGCAACAGATCTGCGTCGAACGCGCGAGACGAGCGGGTCGCCGCCCTGCAATCGGTCTCTCCGCCCGTCCGGTACTGGCTGGCATTCGCCGAGGACGGACCGAGAGCCTTCTTTTCCTCGTGGACGAGTAGCGACGGGATAGGTGTCCTGGACTACCTCTTTACCCACCCCGACTATCGCCATCGGGGCCTCGCGACCGCCCTCGTCCACCACTGCGTGGCCGACAGCCGAGCAAGGGGTGCCGGTCCTGTCGCACTTGAAGCCGACCCTAAGGACACACCCAAGCAAATGTACGCCGCGATGGGCTTCCGTCCGCTATCCTTGTCTCACGAGTACCTGAAGACCTTCGTGTAGGGGCAACCCTTGTGGTTGCCGTCCTCGGTGCTCATTCCCTTATGTGGCCTTCGCAAGGCCATGGCGATTCCCGCGAAAGCGGGAATCCGAAATCGGCCGTATAGACCCTAGGACTTACCAGCTCGGCAAGACCCTACCAAATGCTCCACCCGCCGTCGACGATCAGGTTGTGCCCCGTAATCCACGATCCCGCTGGCGAGGCCAGCAGCGCCACCGCTCCCTTGAGGTCGTCCGGCACTCCTGTGCGCCCGAGGGCGTTCGCCTGGCGAGCGCGTTCGACCATGATCGGATTGGCGGTCGGCCCGGGAATCTGCCCCGGACTGATGCAGTTCGCCGTGATGCCGGAGTCTCCGAGCTCCATCGCCAGGTAGCGCGTGAAGTTGATGATGCCGCCCTTGGCCGTCTGGTATGCTGCCCCGCCCCGCTTGAACCCCGTCCCCTCGTAGAAGCGCTTGTCGTTCGTCAGCGAGCCGTGAATCGAGCCGATCGTGATGATCGAACCCGATCCCTGCTTCACCATCACCTTCGCTGCGGCGTTCGCGCACAGGTACGCGCTCGTCACGTTCATGTCGAGCGTCGCGGTGAATTCCGACACGTCGCCGTCCGGGATGTACGTCGGCACAGCAGCAGTCCCGCCCGCGTTGCACACCATCACGTCCAGTCGTCCGTGCCGTTCGACGATGGCATCCACCATCGCGGCGACCTCGTCGGCATCCGTCGCGTCGCACCCCATGCCCTCGACCTTCAGGCCGTCCGCCGACATCTCAGCCGCGACCTGCTCGCAAAGCTCCTTGCGACGGCTCGCGATAACCACCGTCGCTCCAAGCTCGGCCAGCGCCGTTGCCATGGCGCGTCCAAGGTGCGTCCCGCCGCCCGTGACGACGGCAACACGACCGGTCATGTCGAACAGTTCGGAAGTCTTCATCGTCAGAACGAGCACCCGATCCCGTTGCGCCCGATCTGCACCTCGTCGCCAACGACATAGACCGGCGTGATCCGGTCCCCGTCCGTCAGCGCCAACAGCTCAGGAATGCGTTCCGGACTAACCGACAAATCGACCTCCTCGTACTCGACGCCGTCCCTCCGAAGCTCCCGCTTCAGGTCGGTCGTATACCCGCATCCGGGGTACGTGTATAGGATCGGCTTTGTTTGTGTCATAGCGGCCTTTCGTAACGAGTCGATGCACAGCGACATTCTATGCAAGATACTCCCGGAGTTCAAACGCCGACCGCCGCTCCCAGTAACCGCCGACGCCCGCCGATATGATAAGGTATTCCCCTAACGAAATGACGGCGGAGTCACGGGCATGAACGTCATCTGGATAGTCGCCGACACCTTCCGACAGGACCACCTCGGGGCCTACGGCAAGAAGCCCATCCTGACCCCTTCGCTCGACACACTGGCCGCCAAGTCTACGCTCTTCACCCGACACTACGCCGCCGGCTTTCCGACCATGCCCACACGCGCCGACCACGCACTCGGTCGCTGGACGATGTCCTTCATGGGCTGGGAACCGTTGCCCGCTGAGACCACGACGCTCGCCGAGATCCTCACCTCCAACGGCTATCACACCGCCGCCATGGTCGACACTCCCTTCTACCTGCGCGGTGGCATGAACTACGACAAGGGCTTCCAGACCTTCTCCATGTACACCGGACAGGAGGGCTCGGTCACCCGCCTCTTGGCCAGCCACCACCACGAGTCCCGCGATGCTCGTGAGGCCTGGCGCTTCGAGGCCGACCGGAACGTCGCCCAGACCGTCACGCGGGCCATGCAGTGGCTCCAGCTTCACTACTCCGAGGACTTCTTCCTCTACATCGACACGTGGGATCCCCACGAGCCGTGGGACGCCCCCACCTACTACTCTCGCCTCTACATGCCCGACCACGATGGAGAGGTAGTACAGCCTCCTTATGGGTATTGGCAGGAAGCCCCCGGCTATACGGAGGAGAAGGTCGCCAAGGCGCGCGCGGCCTATGCCGGCGAGGTGACGATGGTCGATACGTGGATCGGCTACCTGCTCCGCATGGTCGAAAACATGGGCCTCACGGAGGAGACTGCCATCATATTCACCTCCGACCACGGCTTCTACTTCGGCGAGCACGGCGGCCTGTTCGGCAAGATGACCTTCGCCAAGCGGCCCGACGGGAGTATGTACCAGCACGGCGACCCCGGCTCCGCTTGGACCTTCTCACCCCTCTACGAGGAGACCACCTCGATCCCCCTGATAGTCCACGTGCCGGGAGCGGAGCCGAACGTCTACAACGGCCTGACCTCCGCCATCGACGTGATGCCCACCGTGCTCGAAGTCCTCGGACAGGACATTCCCGGATGGGTCGAAGGCTCATCCCTTCTGACAAAGGTCCGGGACACGTCCACACCCGGCCGCGAGTTCACCGTAACAACCGTTCCGTTCGCCGACCCCGGCGACCCCGTGCGCTCCGTCGACAACTTTCGCCGCAAGCTGGCAAGCAGTCTGGTGACGACCGTCTCCACCGATGAGTGGGTGCTGCTCTACACGACCGACGAAGGCATGTCCCAGCTCTACCACCTTCCGACCGATCCGGGTCAGGAGAACAACGTCATCGCCGACAATGTCGACGTTGCGCGAGGGGTTCATCAGCATCTCGTGAATTTCATGCGGGACACCAACCTTCCGGATCGCCGGATACAACCAAGACTCGAACTCAGGATGTAAGCGAGGAGGAACCTAGAGGATGAAGAAACGCCAAGAAAAGCTGGTAGGGCCGGTCGTTTCCCTGCCCACGTTCGTCGACGACGACCATAACCTACTCCTCGACCGGCAGGAGAAGCACATCCGCTGGCTGATGGACCACGGCATCGGCGTGGACGGCAACGGCGTGCTCCTCGCCGCCGGTGGCTACGGCGAGGGCTACTTCCTCGACGATGGCGAGCTGTTCGCCCTCATCGACGTGCTCGTGGACACTGCGGGTGACAAAGCCCCCACGATGGTCGGCGTCTTCGACCTCAACGCGAGGATGGCCGCGCGACGCTCCCGGTACGCCGGGGACGCGGGCATCGACTTCATCGAGCTTGGCCTCCCGCACTACTCATGCCCGTCGGAAGAGGACGTGTACCTCTACACGAAGTTCGTCAACGACAACGCCGACGTTGGACTCATGAACTACAACAACTTCTGGGTGACGCCCGCCCCAGGCTACGAGATTACACGGTCGCTGATGGAGCGGTTCATCGACCTTGAGAACGTCGTCGGCTTCAAGTGGAGCTCCGCGAGCCCCGCCCACTACGTTGGCCTCCTCAAGCTCTTTGCCGACGAGTTCAACTTCATCGATAACGGCATGATGAACTCGCAGGGTGCTCGACACGGTATGAAGGGGTTCGTCGACTTCTTCGGCAACGTCGCCCCTAGCCTGTCTCTCACCAAATGGGAAATGTTCCGCGACGGCCGCTACGACGAGCTCGACGAGCTTCTCGACACCCTCCACTTCGATACCGACAACCGCCTGAGCAACGAGGCTCCCGGCTTCACGTCCGTGGCCGACGGCGTCTTCGGCCATGTCCGCTGGGAGGTCATGGGTCTCCACGCAGGCCCCAACTTCCCCGCCCAGGCCCCCGCCCCGCAGGCCCTCTACGACCACACCCGTCGTGTGTTCACCGAGAGCGGCCTGATGGAACACGTCGAATGGGACCAGTCCATGCTCGATGCGTAGGAGTACTTTTTCGGTCTCTCCCCCGCCGGTGGAGAGATATAGAGAGGGGGTTCTCCCCACGACCATTAGGAGAAAAAATGTCGAACGACTATAGCCGCGAACGACTCCAGGGCAGCGTCTTGTCGATGCTGACCTTCACCAACGACGACTGTAGCCTAGATCTCGACAGCCAGCGAAAACACATCCGCTGGGTCATCGACCAGGGAATGGTCGAAGGGAAGTGCGTCCACCTGATCGCGGGCGGTGCAGGGGAGACGTACATGCTCGAAGAGGACGAGTTCCGCGCGTTGGCGGACCTCATTATCGACGAGGGTAAGGGAGTCGCGCCGACCATGGTCATGGTCTCCGAACTCAGTGCCCGTGCCGCCGCCAGAAAGTGCGCATACGCCGCCGAGGCGGGCATCGACTTCGTGCTTCTCTCTCCGCCACACTACTCCCAGCCGACCGAGGACGACATCTACCTCCACCACAAGTACGTCAACGACCGAGTCGACATCGGCATCATGACCTACAATAGCTTCTGGGTCATGCCCGGCGGCTATTCCTACAGTCCTTCCCTGTTCGAGAAGCTCTCGGATCTCGACAACGTCGTCGGCGTCAAGTGGACGGGCGCATCGACCGAGGACTACCTCGGCTTCCAGCAGATGTTCGGCGACAGATTCGCCCTGAGCGAGAACAGGCAGTTCTTCGGCATGGGCGCGCGCTTTGGAATGAAGAGCAGGATTGACGTCATGGCAAACGCCGCGCCGCGCCTCTCACTCCACCAGACCAAGCTGACGCAGGAGGGGCGGTACGACGAGTTGGACGACTTGTACCGGCAGCTGCAGTTCGACACCGTATACCGGCGAGGCCGTCAGCGCGTGGCCGCCGGCATGGTCGCCGACGGCCCGCACGCCCGGATGCTCCTCCGCCTCTTGGGACTTGAGACCGGCCCGGCCTTCCCCGGCCAGGCCGAGCCGCCACAGGCGTACGTCGACTTCTGGCGCGAGTCAATCGAGCTTAGCGGAGTCCTCGATTGGGTCGACTGGGACCAGTCGCTGCTGGATTGAGTGTTGAGCAACGAGAAACGGCCATCCCATCGTTCGCACTGAATTGGTGGGATGGCCGACCATAACTGCCGAGCGGTTATTAGGGAGAGCTTGGAAAGGTCGGCGTGAGTTTCCCTACACCGTTATCGAACATTACCACTTGCCGCCTTCTTCTGCGTACACGTGGTCGGGCAGTGTGTACCGGACTCCTTCCTCATCGAACAAAGAAGTATCGAGCAGGCCCGTGAATCTGCTGAAATTGCTCTCTTGGCGACGGCCCGGATGCAGATTACCCAAGATGTGACCGTAATGCTGCTGCATCTTGAACCACCAGACAACTCCAAAGGAGGAGAGCGCCGGATACATTAGGTAGTGTTGACATTTCACGTTATTCCGCTTTTCCTTGTCATTGCGAGTGAAGCGTGGAATCTAAAAGTTTGTGCTTGCGCGATGATTTTAGATTCTTCACTCCGCTCTGCTACGTTCAGAATGACAGAATGTCAACACTACCTAGTGAATCGGCGGCCTCTTTTCCGATAAGCCCGCGGGAAATACGGTACACGTACCGAGCTAGGTTGCGGCGGCCGGCCGGATCGGTCACCCCGGCAATCAACGGAGCCGAGTTGACCAAAGAGTGTGCCATCACGACCGATTCAATTGGGGCATCAGGCTCGCACATGTGGCCGAGATCATACAGTTTCAAGGCTTCATCGGCATCTTGGAACAGGATGGTCTCAGGAATGCCTGCCCATCAAGTGACCGGAGTAGCGCCAAACGGCCATGAAGCTCGCGTACTCTTCGTCACTGTACGTAGCGCCCAAGGTCTTCATGTGTTTGAGCAGCCTTGCCGAAAAAGCGGAAATGGCGTAACCCAAATGCGCCGCGCTAATCGGCAAACCCCAAGCTTCGCTGTTCCAGTCTTCCGCATTGCTCAGGAGGCGTCTTATCCGTGCGTGAATGATTCTAAATACGACCGAAAGTTCCCAGCCGTCTCCATCCCTGTACATGCCGCCGGGAAGGAATATCTCTATCATGTGACGGTTATTCTGCCCCAAACGCCTGACGCCCTGCTCGCGCACCCGCCCGGTAATGAAGAAGGACTTTGCTATATTCGTGGTAAAGCCTTCTATCAGAACGCCTGCGACGAATGCCGCCAGGATCACCGACGAGTTCCTGTGAAACATGCGGACACCCGGAGCGAATGCTGAATAATCGAGCCATTCCGGCGGAGTTTCCGCGTCTCTGAAGAATTCCCGCAGCGAGGCCGGCGCGTTCCGCAGGGCCTCCTCGCCTTCCCTTGCTCATAGCAGCCGTGATGAATCGCCTTGAGTCTTCTGGGCCACACTCTCTGAGATCTTCCGCCATCGCTTCGCCCAGCGGATCTCCAATGTGTGTGTGCGCGATGTAATTGTCCGCGATATCGGACTTAATCGCGCGAGCCTTTTCGTAACCCGGCTTGTAGTCAGTTGGTATGTTCATTGGCGATCACACCTCCTCCAAGGCTCTGATCTCGACAGTACGGAATTCATGCTTCTTCCGCTTCTACGCGCAGATCCGGGAGCCAACCAAGCCAGGACGGCAGATACCAATTCCCTTTGCCCAGCACCTCCATGCTGGCCGGGACCAGTACCGATCGTACCAGAGTCGCGTCCAGAAACACAGCTATGGCAAGCCCGAATCCGACCTGCTGGTTGATGATGGTCTCGTCTGCGGCGAATCCGCCGAACACCGCAACCATGATAAGCGCCGCGCCGGTGATCATTCCTCCCGTGGACCGCAGACCGTAGGCCACCGCGCGGGCGTTGTCCCCGGTCTCGTCGTAACGCTCACGTATCTGGCTCAGCAGGAATACATGGTAGTCCATGGAGAGCCCGAAGAGGATGGAGAACAGGAAAAGGGGTATCCACGCGTCGATGACCTCGGCGTGTTGAAATCCCAGTAAGTCCGTGCCCACTCCCTTCTGGAACACCAGCACTAAAAGTCCATACGTAGCGCCGACGGAGAGCAGATTCATGATGATGGCTTTGATGGGGATCACTATCGAGCGGAATACCAGCATCAACAAGATGAAGCTGAGTCCAAGAACGAACGCAAATACTATCGGGGTGTAAGTGTCGACTATGCCGAAGAAGTCTGTGGCCTCAGCAGTCACTCCTCCGACATAGACCTCCGCCGGAACACCGTCGAAGGCGGCGGGAATGTACACGTTGCGGAGTCAGATCAGTTTCTCCGTCGCCGCGCGGCTGTTGGGTTCACCCGGGAACGGAAGCGTCAGCAGGGCGAAGTCGCCCGCGGCATTGGCCTCCAGCGAAGGCGGGACCGGGAACTCGGGGGCGTCCACGAGAGACTGCGTCAAGCGGGTAATCGCTTCCTGCACCTGCGCACTCTCGACCTCTCCGTCAATGGCGATCTCCGCCGCGCTGAGCGCCCCGGCGGGACTGACGTCCCCGACGGAGAACTCCTCTTCCAGGACGTTGAACGCCTCCTTGACCTCCGACTTGTCCGGGAAGGTGTTGACGTCGTTTAGCCCCGTATGGATGTCGAAGTAGAAATACGTCAGCGCAATCATCGGAACGCCGATGATGAGGATGCTGACGACGGGGAAGCGCGTTACGGCGCGGGTGATGGTCTCCCAGAATCCATGCTCACCGGCTTGAGGACTTCCGAGTGAGAATCTTGAGAGGAAAGGGACGGTCAGCAGGCTCACCTTGGGGCCGAGCAGCGAGAGCACGGCGGGCAAGAGTGTGAGGGTCGCGGCCAGAGCGGCAATCACCACCAGGATGGCCCCTAGGCCGAGCGATTGGAAGAACGACACGGGAATGATGAGCATACCGAGAAGGGCCAGCACTACGGTGGTGCCACTGAACAGTACCGTGCGACCGGCCGTATCGCCTGCCCTTACGACCGCGTCTCTCGTATCGAGGCCGCGATTCATCTCTTCTCTGAATCGGGACACGATCAGCAGCGAATAGTCGATCCCCACCGCAAGCCCGATCATTGTTATCATCATCGTCACGAAGAAGATCAACTCGAAGGCTTGGCCGATGATCCCCACCGCTGCCAACGCCAGGACTATGGCAACAATGGCCAGCCCCAACGGCAGCAAGGTGGCGACGACTGCGCCGAAGAGCGCCAGCAGAATGATCAGCGCGATCGGGATGCCGAACCGCTCTCCCTTCTCCAGGTCTTCGGCACTCAGCTCGTTGTTCTCGAAGGCTACGCTGGCGTCTCCGCCGATGAGCACGCGAAAGTCATCCGTTCCGTCCGCTTCCCGGACGACGTGAATGACGTCCTCGACGTTCTCCGTCGCCTCTTTGAAGTCCCCGGCTAGAACAATCCTCATTATGGTGGTTCTGCGATCGGGAGATACCAGAAACGGGTCGTCGGTCAAGTAGTAGTGGAGACCAAGCTGAACCGTGTCAGGTCCCAGTGCCGTGATCTGGACATGTAGCGATTCGACCTTTGCGCGGAACGCGGCGTCATCGACGGTCAGGGACGGGGACTGGACTATGACGAACTCCGAAAGCGGTTTAGGCCCTCGCAGTCTGTCATCCACCCGGGCCGACGCTTTTTCTGATTCGTAGCCGCTGCCCAGCCGGAACTCGGTAGTGGTCGCGCTTGGGAGCAGGGTTTGGATGAGCGCCAGCGCAACTACTATCACCACCACCCACACGCCGATGGTTACTCACGGCCTTCGCGCACAGATACGGGCCAATGATTCGGTCAAGAGGTCAAACTCCGTACCGTGAGGGCGGGTTGCCACATTCTACCCAATTGAGGTATCCCCCATACAAGCAAGCACAGGTACGGAGCCTGTACCAGTTTAGAAACTATCTCAAAATGGCAAGTCGCCATTGGCGACGGAACCACAGGAGTGCGCACGCAAGCTGTAGCAATCCGATGTAGTTCGACGCCTTTTTGTCGTAGCGTACCAGAACAGCACGGCACTTGGAGAGCCATGCTAGAGTCCGTTCCACAACCCACCGGCGCGCAGGATACCGCTTGCGCCCAGAACCGTCCAACTTCTCCTCGCCGATGCGTCGGATGTGTGGCCGATAGCCGTGTCTGGCGACGGCTCGACGACCCGAAGGATTGTCATACCCCTTGTCCAAGCACAGGTGCTGTGGGTCATCCTCGGTGAGTTGCGGACGTTCGACCACAATCGCCTCCAGGGTCTCATCCAACAAGGTGGCGTCGTGGGCGTTGGCTCCGGCAACCACAATGCTCAATGGGCCGCCCTGTCCTTCCACAAGCAGGCTCCGCTTGCTGCCAGCCTTGCCGCGATCCGTTGGGTTGGGTCCAATCAGGTCCCCCCCAAACGTGCCTTGCCCATGGCCCCGTCTGCCGCCTGCCATTCCCAGTCCACGCCGCCCAACTCTTCGCACTGTTCCACCAAGGCTCCCCATATTCGGCGCAAGACACCCAGTTCCACCCACCGTTGAAAGGTGCGATGGATTGTGCTGTCGTCCCCCAGTTCTTTCGGCAATCGGTTCCATTGGCACCCGCTGCGCAAGCGGAAAATGATGCCGTTGAGCATCTGTCTGGGGTCAGCCCGCTTGCGGCCTCTGACTTTGGGAGGGTCTGCCTCCAAGATGATAGGCCCAATGAGTTCCCAAAGCTCGTCCGGCGCTTCCCATATGGTTTCCAAGGGGACTTATATACGATCCTACACATTTGCACGCTTTCAAAACTGGTTCTTCACGGGCCGTTTTTGCCGAGTTAGCCAGCTACGCCACGAACCTATCGGCGTACATCTTTTTGGCGCAGAAAGAAAAATGCTCCACGGGCCGTTTTTTTGCCGAGTTAGCCAGCTACACCAACTCCTCCATGTGTAGGATCGTATATAAGTCCCTTTCCAAGCCCTCTTGGTTGTTCACGAAGTTCCTCCAAATGTTCTTGGAGAAACCATACGAATCACCTCATAAACCGCTCAAGGCATTTGTGCGCTATGATTTTGAGATAGTTTCTTAGTCGGTAGGTCAGTTTTTGAGGATGGTCTTACATCCCACTCGTCACTCCCGCGAAAGCGGGAGTCCATGACCCGGGGCGTGAGCATAGCTCCGACTCAACCACCCTACCGACTAAACTGATACAGGTTCACAGGTACGCGTGAGTTTCTTTTCACGCCTAACACCCGAAGGGCACAGTACATTGACATCGAGCCTGCCGGATCACACAATTCCGTTTTAGCGAATGGTCAAATGCCTTCGTGGGACGTATGGAATTGCGAAAAGGAAGCCTACGAAGTCACCGCGCCCTGAGAGGCTGATCCCACCAGTAGGGCATACTTCGCCATCACACCACGTTCATACCGGGACGCGGGAGCCTTCCAGCACTTCCGCCGCCGCTCAAGCTCCTCATCGGAGACCAGCATATTGAGTTCCCGCGTCTCGACGTCCATGCGAATCGTGTCGCCGTCCTGAACGAGGCCGATATTGCCGCCGACCGCCGCCTCTGGGGCCGCGTGACCGATCATGGGGCCGTGCGTCGCGCCGGAGAACCGCCCGTCCGTGATGAGCAGAACGTTCGATCCGAGGTCTCCCTGGCCCATGATAGCGCCGGTCACCGCGAGCATCTCCTGCATCCCCGGCCCTCCCTTCGGGCCTTCGTACAGGATAAACACCACGTCTCCGCTTTCGATCTCGCCTCTCGTGACCGCCTCGAAGCAGGCACGCTCCCCGTCGAATACCTTGGCCGGACCCTCGTGTGCGAGGTGCTTCGTCCCTGCCACCTTCATGACCGCCCCATCCGGCGCGAGATTCCCCTTAAGTATCACGAGTCCACCCGTCTTGCTACGCGGCTTGGACGCAGGGTAGATCACTTTGCAGTCCGGCTCGCTGATGTTCATCTCGGCCAGGTTCTCGGCCATGCTCTTGCCGGTCACCGTCATACAGCCGCCGTGTAGCAGCCCCGCGTCGAGCAACTCTTTCATTACGACCTGCACGCCGCCCGACCTGTCCACGTCGGACATGACGTACTGCCCGCCCGGTCGGAGATCGGTCATGTACGGCGTCTTCCGGCTCAGCCGGTCGAAGTCGTCGATGCTCATCTCGACATTTGCCTCGTGCGCTATCGCCAGCAGATGCAGCACCGCGTTGGTCGAGCCGCCCATCGCCAGGACGACCATCATGGCGTTCTCAATCGACTCTCTAGTGATGATTTCGCGCGGCTTGATGTCCCGCTCCAGGAGCGTGTAGAGGGCCTGCCCCGCGCTGTACGCGATTCCCTCGCCCCGTCGGTCGACGGCAGGTATGGACGCCGCGCCGGGCAGGGACATCCCCATCGCCTCGATGGCCGACGACATCGTGTTGGCGGTGAACATCCCGGAGCACGCGCCCTCTCCCGGACATGCGACCTTTTCCATCCCAGTGAGATCGTCTTCGGAAAGCTGCCCGCGAGACCAAGAGCCTACGGCCTCGAACATGTCCTGAATGTTGATGTCCTTGCCGTGGAAGTTGCCCGGCAGGATAGCCCCACCATAGACGAAGATCGAGGGGATGTTCAGCCGTGCCATGGACATGATGCAGCCCGGCATGTTCTTGTCGCACGCTGCCACCGTGATCAGCCCGTCCATGCTCTCCCCGAAGCACACCGTCTCGATGGAGTCGGCGATGACCTCTCGACTCACCAAAGAGGCCTTCATGCCCTCCGTGCCCATCGAGATGCCGTCGCTGACGGTAATAGTTCCGAACATGAACGGCACGCTGTCCGCCGCCCAAACGCCGTCCTTGACTCGTTCCGCTATTCGGGTCAAATGAACGTTGCACGGTGTAACGTCGCTGGCGAGGTTCGCCACGCCCACGAAGGGCTTTCCCATGTCCTCGTCCCGCAGGCCGACGGCCCGCAGCATCGCTCGCGCCGGCGCGCGGTCGGGACCAAGGCTGAGGGCGGCGCTCTTCTTCTTCAACGTATGTCGTTCGGCGGTGATGGTCATCTGTGGTCTCCCAAGTGGGCTGAGTTAGCGGCGGAGCGGGACACACGTCGTACTTACCTAAGCTTTGAAACTACAGGTTAAGAGGGCGGCGGACGTTGGTCAAGGATATATGACCCCATGATACGGTGCGGTGCGCCGACCTACGTCCCGGCCGCACCCAGCCTATTACCCCGCCGACGTGACCTCGTGAGGTTCCACGCCAAGAACACCAATCCGCCAATGACTATTATGCTCAGATACGTGATCGAGCGGTCGACGAGCGCGACGGAGACCGCGTCGTGTCGGGCCATTCCGAGCACGAGTAGACCGGTCACGCCCGGCTCGACTGCGCCGACGCCGCCCGGTGTCGGCACTGTGCTCAGCAGGGCGTGGCCGAGAGCGGCGATGAGTATGAGGGACAGCGACACATCGAAGCCGAGCGCCTGTACGACGAAGTAGAGACGTCCGACCTCCAGTATCCATCCTATAAAGCTGAGGAGGAACGGCAGCCGCAACTCTCCAAAACTGCCGAGCGCCCCGTCATGGAATCTCCGGTAGGCGCGTTCCAGCCGGTCGGGGAGCAGGCGCGCCAACCGTGGGCCGTATCCGCGCATCACGACGAGAACCCCTATGAGCGCGAGTGCCATCACGAACGCAGCCCCGACCACGTACACCGTCCCTGAGAAGTCCGCCGTTAGAGAAAATGCCAGAGCCCCCACGACGATCAGGACGAACACGGCGATCATGTCCATGACCCGCTCGCCGAAGATCGTGCCGAGGCTCCAAGAGAACCCCGTCCTCGCCTCGTCGGATAGCGCATAGGCGCGATAGGCGTCCCCCAACCGAAGCCACGCGACGGAATTGACGAACCACCCGATGATGATGAGCTGAGAATAGCGCCACGGCGAGGGCGTCCGCGCGTCGGGGATTTCCTCGATGCCGGCGCTGCGTGAGAGGATCCGCCAACGCAGCCCCCGGAATGCGAAGCTGAGGTAGTACAGGAGGAGGGCCAGCACATACAGCAAGGGATCGAGCGCCTTGATATTGCTCCACGTCTGGTCCCAATCCAGATCGAACCGGACCGCGAGGAAGTAGAGGAATGCGATTGCTATCGCCAGGGAGAGGAGTGTGTAGGGGGAGAGAACACGCTGCCGGAGCGAGACCGACGGTGAATCGAGGTCGTTGTCACGCGGCATGATCGAAGGTCGTGGGCATGGTGGGTCTTGGGACTATAAGGGGCGTTTGGAGGGTATGCCCGGTCGTCTCGGATAGTGTGTCGGCGTTTGACGCTGCTTTTCGATTACCACGAGCGTCCCGATACCGACCAGCGGTTCAACTAGCATATCACTATCTTTGGTCCTGCCGCCCAGCGTTTCGATGGCGTTTCGGGCTTGGCGAAGCTCTTCCTCTACCTGCGGACCCTTCTGCGCGATCATCACCCCACCCACCGCGCAAAACGGCAGGCAAAATTCCGCCAGTACGTCCAGTCGCGCCACGGCCCTCGAAACTACCGCCCCGAACCGTTCCCTCATCTCCGGCCTGCGCGCTTCTTCCTCTGCCCGACCTGTCACCACGTCGACTCCCTCAAGTCCGAGCTTGTCGACGACGTGGCGAAGAAATGCGGTCTTCTTGGCCGTTGCTTCCAACAGCGTTAGGTCAATTCGAGGAAATGCGATCTTGAGCGGCAGACCGGGGAATCCCGCTCCGCTGCCCACGTCCAGCAGTCCGTCACTGCCGTCGAGAACGGTCTCCGGTAATGCCTTGGAAGCCGCCAGCGAGTCGAGAAAGTGGCGCGTCTGCACCTCTTCCCGGCCCGATACGGCCGTCAGGTTGACTGTCGCGTTCCAAACGGTCAACTCATCGTAGTACGTCTGGAACCGCTCGGCCTGTTCACCTTCCAGGCAAATACCCAGGCGAGCAGCACCCTCGGCCAAGACCTTCATTCACCCCTTCTCCTCGCCGTAAAATGGCGACCGCGAGTGACAGTAGCACCAAATACCCTAACACCCATTAACACCCATTGCTCGCACCGCACACCCCGCACAAGGGCAAAGATTCTTGGCTTGACAAATCCCCCTTGTCCGCATAGACTGCCCCAAACTCAATAGACCCGGGGGGAGCTTGGGCAAGCTAGGCTGAGAGGTCCCGAAGCGAGGGACGACCCCACGACCTGATCTGGGTAATGCCAGCGAAGGGATGAGGTGCAGTCCATCATTCCTAAAGGCCACCCGATCAGAGGGTGGCCTTCTTGTTTAACCGGGCCTTTGGAGGCTGAAATAATGCTCGACGCCGGACTCGCCGTACCTATCGCCGTAGTAACCGCCGCCGTTTTTGTCGTCGCCGGGGTCATGTATACCAGGGGCAGGCGCGGAGGAGTCGAGGACTACCTTGTCGCGCGCAACAGCGCCGGCAGCGCGCTTGCGACCGCAACGCTCGTTGCGTCCGTTGCAGGCGCGTGGATCCTGTTCAGTCCGGCCGAAGCGGGCACCTGGGCAGGTATCGCCGCCATTGTTGGATATGGGATCGGCCAGGCCGCGCCGCTCGTTGCGTTTATCTGGCTCGGACCAAAGATGCGGAGCGTGATGCCCGAAGGACACTCGTTGACCGAGTACGTCTGGTACCGGTACGGGCCTGCAATGTATGTGTTCACGCTTGTCGTGATCATCTTCTACATGTTCGTGTTCTTGTCGGCGGAACTGACCGGCATCTCCCTGGCGTTCAACCTGCTGGCCGACGTGCCATTGTTGCTGACCGCGCTCATCGTGGGCCTGCTGACCGTCGGATACACGGCCTACGGAGGCATTCGCGCTTCCATCTTCACGGACGGAATCCAGTTCGTCTTGGTCATTCCTCTCCTACTCATAACATTCGTCGCCCTAGTGGTGTCCGTCGATGGATTCGGCGCGGTGTTCGAACCGGTCAGTGAGACTGCCCCGCAGCTCCTCTCCTTCACCAACAAGACAGGCATCGACTTCGGCATCACGCTGATAATCGCCATCCTGGCGGCCAACATGTTCCACCAGGGGTTCTGGCAGCGGGTCTACACGAGCAAAGACGATAGAGCGCTTCGCAGGGGATTCGCGGCAGCGGGTGTGGTGGTCATCCCGATGATAATCATCGGTGGACTCGCCGGAATCATGACCGTTGGCAAGGACCTCGTCGGGGACAACGCCTCGGTAGCTATGTTCTCTTTGATTGTCGGGGTGCTGCCTACTTGGGCGGTGATCCTTGTCCTCGTTTTGGCTCTCGTACTCGTGATGAGCAGCCTCGACACCCTGCTTAACGGCATCGCCAGCGTCGTTACGACCGATCTTGCACGTTTCAAGCCCGAACTGAAGGGAGCGACAGTGCTGAGTTCCTCTCGCGCCATAACGGTGGTGCTCATCGTTCCCGCCATCCTCATCGCGTCGCAGGGGTACAGCGTTCTGTACCTGTTCCTCATCGCGGACATGGTGTGCGCCGCTGCGGTGGTCCCCGTCTTCTGGGGACTCTACGCGTCGCGATTCTCGGGCGGCGACGCCTTGACGGCCAGCGCGCTCGGGCTGGTCGCCGGGGTTCTGTTCTTCCCGACTCCCGAAGCTCCTTATCTCTCCGGTTGGATCATCACCATAGACTTTGCCAGCCAGCTCGTCGTGAGCTTCGCCGCGGCGCTCGGTGTCTCCATCATCGTGAGCCTTGTTCTCACTGCCCTGCGCAACCGTCCCGAATACGACTTCGCCCAGCTCCGCGAGCAAGTCCGGCTGATTGACTAGCGTCGCAACGACCCTAAGAATCGCAGTTCATTCATGTTCCTGCCCCTCAAAGCAGGATTAATCACATTTGACTATGAAAGAACACATGGTCTGCCATAGTTCCATTGCCGCGAACGGCCCAGCCCGACGGATGGATACGAATAAACATGAATGCAAGAGACGACATCTACCTCATAGCTGACGAGCTACGCAGCATCGCAGATTTGGGGCTGCACTACGCCGAGAACGACTACGACCGCGAGAGGTACGCCCGCGCCCTGTCATTGAGCGCCCGGCTGGTCGCCGCAATAGAGAAGAGGACGGCGGACGAGGTGATGGCGGAGTACGAGGGGAGCCTACCCCATGCGACGCCGTACGTGGCCGCCGACGCGGCCGTATTCCGCTATGGTCGCATCCTCCTGATAAGGCGCGAGGACAACGGCCTCTGGGCGATGCCGGGCGGTGCGACCGAAGTAGGCGAGACGTGGGCGCAATCGGCGGAGCGGGAGCTTCATGAAGAGGCAGGCGTGAAAGGAACGGCTTCGAAGCTGCTCGGCGTATTCGACTCTCGTCTCTGGGGCACTCGCGCCAAGTATCATCTCTACCAAAGCGTATGGCTCGTCGACATCCCCGACGACGAGACTCCTGTCTCAGGCCCGGAAACAACTGGGGTGGGTTTCTTCGCGGAGAACGATTTGCCCGACCTGTCTCCCGGACACCAGCGCCGCATCCCGTTGGTATTCAAACTCGCCCGAGGGGATCTGCCCATTCCCTACTTCGACATGACCGCCTCCTGAGTGAGTCCTTACCCTCCGTCCCAATAGCTGAAGTAGACCTGCCTAATCAACGCTGAGCCTGTTGACATCAACTCGCTGATGCTCTACATTGCTGTTGCAACTGGTTGCAACAAGCATGAGCTGCGAAGATCACACCGTCCAGACGCTCCGTGACTCCGGGCACCGGCTGACACCCCAGCGGGTGCTCATCCTCTCGTCGCTCCGCCACGCCGACGGGCACGTGACGGCGTCGGAGATACTCGACCAGGTCCGCGAATCATATCCCTATATCGACGCATCGACGGTCTACCGGACGCTGAGCGTCCTCAAGAAGCTGCGGCTGGTCTCCGAGACCGACCTGGGCGCTGGCGAAACGATCTATGAGTGGCTCCACCAAGACCGTCATCACCACCTCATCTGCAGGGAGTGCGACCGTCTCATAAGGCTCGACCACGACTACATGGTGAATCTGGGTACGGAAATACTCGACGACTACGGATTCAAGGCCGACGTCGACCACATCGCCATCTTCGGCCTGTGTTCCGACTGTGTTTCCGACCCTCCGATACAAGACTGAACGAACGGGGAGCGAGGTAGAGCATGGATATCGAGACGGGCGCGCTGGCAGTGCTCATTCTGGGGTTCCTGCTGGGACTCAAGCACGCTACGGACGCCGACCACGTCGTTGCGGTCTCAGCGATCGTGACGGAGCAGCGCAATATCTGGCGAGGACTGTGGATCGGCGGCTCATGGGGCGCCGGTCACTCTACTCCCCTGCTTCTTGTCGGTCTGGTTGTTCTCGTGCTGAAGGACTACGTGCTCGGTCAGTACGAGGCAATCGCTCCGTTCCTCGAGTTCGGCGTGGGCATCATGCTGGTATACCTCGGGGTGAGTGTCGTGTGGAACATCCGGCGGGGGAAGGTCCACATGCACCAGCACGTTCATGAGAACGCCCCGCACGTCCACATCCACGCGACACACGAGGAGCGGTCCACACACGACTCAACCTCGGAAGGGCACAGCGGATTCTTCGCCTTTGGCAAGCCTGTGTTCCGGGTCAAGTCATACGTCATCGGCGTGGTACATGGGCTCGCGGGCAGCGCGGCCGTCATGCTAGCCCTGCTCCCGACTATCGACTCGTTCTGGACGGGCGTTGGCTACCTAATGCTCTTCAGCGTCGGCACGATGCTGTCCATGTCCGTTATCACCCTCGTCTTGGCGGTCCCGTTCGTCGCGACCGGCGGTAACGTCATGCTCAACCGCTCGGTAGGCGTCGTCGCCGGGGCCATGAGCGCGACCATCGGAGTCGTCGTGATGTCGGAGATCGTGCTGGGTGTCACGATCATGCCGTTCTAGCGCCGTAGCCTCGAACGGCGCGGTCGTGTGGTATCCTTGCGAACCACCATGGATGGGGTGCGAGCCATGCTTACCGAACGCCAACGGGCCCACTACGAAGCCTTCGGATTCCTCTTTCTGAGGGAGCTGTTCTCCTCCGACGAGATGTCCGCCATTGGCGATGAGGCCGACCGGATATGGGAAGAGGAGTCCCGCCAACCGGACTTCCGGAGCTCCGATGAGGGCAGCCAACACACGTCGCCGTTCGTCGAGATTTCTTCCACGCTTTCGAGTATCGTCGAGGACGACCGGATCTACCTGACGGCTCAAGGACTCGTCGGGGAGGGCATGGTCTGGACGAACTCGGAGGGTAACATCACCGGCTACGGCACTGCACCCTGGCATCCCGACCGCCGAAACATGGCCCCGGGCGACCTGGAATACCCGCGTCTCAAGGTCATGCTGTATTTCGACGAGGTCTCGGCGGAGAATGGCGCTCTGCGTGTGATACCCGGTTCGCACAAGAACCCGTACCACGACTCGCTGTACCCCATGCTTCAAAAGCAGGACAACGGCATGGACTGGGACGCGATCCCTGAAGCGGACGACCCCGCCGACATGCCATATGGCGTCGCGGGCGACGGGATGCCGTGTCACGTCGTCGAGTCGAAGCCGGGCGACGTGCTCTTCTTCAACCAATGCCTGTGGCACGCGGCGTACAACGCCTATGCGGGCCGGCGCTACATCGCGCTGAAGTTCGCAGGCAAGCCGACGACGGATGGGCATCTTGCAACGCTGCGGTGGTACAGCGGAGGCGCATTCTCACCGCACGAGGCGTTCCTGAACAGCGACAGAGATCGTCTGCGCGGCCTCGTCAGCCGCATGGCGGAAATGGGCAGCGGCTAGGGCCGGAATCCTTTCAACGGGATCTCGCCCCTGGCGATCTTTTCGAGCACCTCAACGTAGTGTTCGCGCTCAGCCTTTTGGACACGCTCGCGTAGAGTTTCAAGCGTGTCTTCCTCCAGCACCGGGATCTCGACCTGCGACAGGACGGGCCCCGTATCATAGTCGCCTTCGACCAAGTGTACGGTCGCGCCGGAGACCTTCTCGCCTGCTGCCAGGACGGCCTTGTGCACTCTGTCGCCGAACATGCCTTGCCCGCCGAGCTTTGGAAGGAGGGCCGGGTGCGTGTTCAGCATGCGGCCCCTGAAATGCGACAGGACGAGCGGCCCGAGGCGCTTCATGTAGCCGGCGAGCGTAACGACTTCGACTCGGTGATCGTCCAGCGTTTCCATGATCGCGCGGTCCAGGTCGTCTGCGTTGGGATGAGTCGCGCCGCTGAGATGGGCGGTCGCGATGCCGTGCGTTCGTGCGCGCGCCAAGGCCCCTGAACGCGAGTTGTTGCTGATGACCACGCGCACATCGGCGTGGAGGCGGCCTTGCGCACAGGCGTCGACGACTGCCTGCATGGTCGTGCCCGCGTGGGAGGCGAGGATGCCGAGGCGGAGGAGGCCCCCCTCTCTGTGTCTCTCCCCCGCCGGGGGAGAGATTATTGGGTCCCGTTGACTGTGTCGTGTCTCACCGCAGCAGGCAGGCATCGTTCCGGATCGGGTTCTTGCAGGTCCTTTTCAGTCCTTCTTCTGCTCGGCGAGCTGGGCCATGTAGGCCTCGTCGCCCATGATGGTCTTCTTGTAGAACCAGCGCGTCTTCTGAGGGAGCATCGAGATGCTGCGGTCTTCAACGGGGAACCGCGTGGGCGCGTGGCCGTTGCGGGCCGACTCG
Organism: Dehalococcoidia bacterium; assembly: GCA_965247555.1. GTDB lineage: Bacteria > Chloroflexota > Dehalococcoidia > Lucifugimonadales > VXLM01 > VXLM01. The sequence goes on from CBDFHR010000009.1 coordinate 3,292,232, forward strand.
CGCAAGGCAACGGCGGTTTCGAGGGCGCGGCGCATGTCCTCGCCGGTCGTGGCTCCAATGGGCGCGCCGGACTCGAGGTTCTCCACCATTTCATCGACGATATCGAGCATGACGCGGCCCGGGTATCGCCAGCCTTCACCATCGTAGTAGCGCTCGTTCTGCGCTTCGCGTGGCAGGAAGATACCCTCCACCTCTGCGAAGTCCTCCCATCCGGTCGGAGGTTCGTCCGTCTTCCCTTTCACCAAATGGAGGCCGAGTCCGCTGTTGTTCCAGTTGAAGATAGCCCCGTGCGTGCCGAGAATCTCGATGCCGCGCCAGTAGTGAATGGGGACACGGTAGTTGCTGAAGACCTCGACTTCGTTATCGAAGCGAATGTATCCGCCTAGCGCGCCGTAGCCGGGGGTGCCGTCCTCGTGCTCGTCCTCTGCCTCCGCGAACGGGTCGTCGGAGACCCATCCAATGGCGAGGCCGCCCTCCGGCCTGCCGGAGAATCGCTGGGCGAGGTTCAGGCCGTGCGTGCCGACTTGGTTGTTATTCTCGTAGAGGTTGATGCGAACGATGCTGCCAATCTCTCCGTCGGCCACGAGCTGGTACGCCTTCTGGTAGTCGGGTGTGCTGGACACGACAACGCCGCATATGAGGGGTATCCCCCGCGACGACGTTTCCTCGACCATCCGGTCGGCATCGGCCAGACTCCCGGTGAGGGGCTTCTCGCAGAATATGGACTTAACGCCCGCCTGCGCGAGGGCCACCACGGCATCGGCGTTCGGTCGCACGGGGAGCACGGCCATGCCGATGTCGAGATCGTGGTTTTCCAGCATCTCGTCCCACGTCGCGTATCCGGGCACGCCGAAGCGTCCTGCGGCGAGGTCGAGATTCGCGCGGTCGGTGTCCGCGATGGCGACGACCTCGCACAGCGGGTGTATGTCGAAGGCCCGCGCTCGCGGCACTCCGGCCCGGCCCGCTCCGATCAGTCCGACCTTGTATTTCGCGTCCTCGCTCATAGTCGCGCCTCCTCTATTCGGGCTTCTGGGACATCAGTGCAGGCCAATACCAGGGGGTCTCTCCCACGCTCCTCTGGCCGAACGCCCTCGCGGGCGTGGGCAGGACGCCCAGGCTGCGGTCTTCAATGGGGATCTTGACTTGGGCGTAGCCGCTGCGATGGGACTCCCGCATGGCGACGATGATCTCCAGGACCTTGCGCATGTTCGCGCCGCTGCATCGCGGTTCGACGCCCGCCTCCATCGTGTCGAGGAACGAGCGGGTGCTGTTGTCCTGGCGGGTCGCCATGCTTATCCAGCCGTCCTCGTCAAGTTCGGGGCCGAAGTGCTTACTCGCGGGGAAGGCGATGAGTTCTTCGTCACCTGAGGCTCCACGCTTGAAGATGCGGGCCTGTTGCCAGTCGTATGACAGGTAGCCGTCTTCGCACAGGACCTCGAATCCCCGCGTGTCTCCCTGCCGCATGTAGATGTAGCTGTTGATGCCGTTCTTGAAGTGAATGCTGCCGCCCATCCCCTGGTCGTTGTTGCTCCACTGGTCGATCTCGACCCAGCCTGTGAGCCAGTCCACCTCGGCGTCCCACGCGAACATCCGCATCACGCTGAGGAACTGGCAGCCGCCTCCCCAAATCTCTCCCACCCCGCCGTATGTCCTGGACTGCCGGATCTCGCCGATCTCCCCCGACTCGATGACTGCTCGCGCTTCCCACAGGGAGTCGTAGTTGCGCTCGGCGTCGCCCGACGCGAAGTGAACGCCGTTCGATTCGCACGCTTCGACCATGCGGTCGGCCTCTTCGAGCGTGACGCACATCGGCTTCTCGCAGAAGACACCCTTGACGCCCGCCTCGACGGACGCGAGGACGACCTCGGGTATGACCGTGGATGGGAGGATGGGCGCCGCTATGTCGATCTGCTCGTTGGCGAGCATCTCACGGTAGTCGGTGTACCCGCGTTCGAGACCGAATCTCCGACGGAACAGGTCGAGGACCTCAGGGTCCTTCTCCGCCACGGCAACGACCTCGGTCCGGGGGTCGAGCTGGTAGGCGCGGGCGTGCTGCGTGCCCTTCAGACCCGCCCCGATGACTCCGACGCGGTATGGCAGTGTCATTGCGGTCTCCTCATAAGCTCAAGGTTGTGTGCGCTAGTTGTCACGACGACGCGCGGTCAAAGGAATGACGTCACCAGTCTTTCGACGCACAGTCTATCAGAATGCGCGATGGTCGAGGCGTGAGAGTTGGAGTGACAGGCGGGGGCGACAATGAGCAGTGTCAGAAGGTTTGAAGCGGCCTATGCGGGAGTTCGTGGGGTCCCGATCAGAGAAGAAGGCACCAATTTGTGGGACATTACGGGACATTTTGTGACTTTTCAAGCTGTCCTGCTTGGGCACTGTGATGCGGCACGTTCACAGGCATGGAGTTATAATAGATCATTTGTCCGTATCAGTCAAATGCGAGTGGACGCCGTAACTGTCCCCACCCCTGAGGATACCCGCTTTCGTGGGTATGACGGTGCTTTGTTTACCTGAGGAATTCTTACGGAGTCTGAACAGTTTCCGAACGCCGACTATTCGACTCTCAGACGGGCGAAGCGGGAGTGTGTGACGGCGGCCTGAGTGCACCACCAACTTGCGATCAGGGTGCCGTCGTTCAGGCGCGCGAGGTTGGGCTTGCCGAACGCGATGTTGTCGTGGCTCTTTGGGTACTCAGGTACGCGCTCGACGCCGAGATACTCCTGGCCGACGGCGTCCCAGACCTGCACCTGATTTTCCACGTCCCACGTCCGGCCCTCGTCGTCGGAGAGGACGACGTTGATGCCGGGGTTTCTGCCCTCGCGGTCGGTGTAGGCGGCAGCCATGAGGCCGTCGCCGAGGTCGGCGAGCCAGCATGTCTGCGCCATCAAATTGGTCGGCGTCGGGTAGGTCCAAGCGCTCGCATCAGAGTTCGAGATTGTGATGTGTTCGGGGAAGTCCTCGGCAGTGCCGGGCTTCTGCGTCCACTGGAGCGCTCCGATCCGGCCGTCGAACATCTTGACGTAACGGCTGTGCGAGAACATCTTGCCCGCGTCGGACGCGCTTTCCAAGGGTATGGCATCCGACCAGGTCTCGCCCCGGTCGTCGGAGAAGGTCGAGTAGCCCTTGATGTGCAGGGGGTCAGAGTCGTCCCAGTCATTCCACTGTTCGAGGCCCAGCCACCACCGGCCGTCGTTCAGCTCGATGATGGAGGACGGCGTGTCGGGCCGGCTGTCGAGCGGCAGGTCCATGACTCGGGGAGGAGTCCACGATCGGCCGTCGTCATCGGAGAACATGATGATCTTGTCGGACTTGCGGATTCCACCGGTCTCGGAGTTGAACTGTGGTCGAGGGTCGGAGTAGTCGAGGCGAAAGGCGTTCAGCACGAGTGTGCCGTCTCCGAGCCTGAAGGTGTGTGGCGCGGAGTAGCTGTAGGGCCGGTCGTCGTTCGCCACGTCCCAGACACGCCCCTCCTGCGACCACGTCCTGCCGCCGTCTATCGACCGTGCGACGTTCAGCGTGCCGTCGGTGGAGTAGAACGCCTGCCCGATGCGGTAGACGCAGACCACCTCCTCGCCGTCGAGGGGCACCACGTTGGGCAGGAAGGCGCACTCGGCCTTGAATCCGGGTTCAGGGTTCCGGTAGATCACGCCGTCGTCTAGGGGGTGGAGTTGTTTCATGTTGGTGTTGCCTGCAGGACTCTATTCGGTTGAGCGCCGAGGATTATTCCCGGAACGCCGTCCCGAACTCGCCCTCACTTCACCGGTGTGGAGATGGTGGCGGAGTCGTTGGATGCGTCGGTGTCGGGGAGGCTCGTTTCGACGACGGCGGTTGCCACGAGGGTCTGAGGGGCCGATTCCGCGACCGTAACCGAGATGATCGCCTTGACGCTCTCGGTGGTTTCGAGCGCACCTAGCCGGCAGTTCACCACTCCCTCCGACTCGAAGCAAGCGGGGTCTGCGGGCTGGGCGGAGGCGAACACGACTCCGGCCGGCAAGGTGGTGTTGACGACGATCTTCTTGGCCTCGCCCGGTCCTTCGTTCGTGACAATCACGGTGTAGATTAGGGAACCGTTTCGTGTCGCCGTTTGCGGGGATGCCGACATGGAGAGCGAGAGGTCGGGCTTAGCCTTCAGGAACCTGAAGCTGACGTTACCCTGGCTCTCGCCTATAAATGCGAGCATACCGATCAGGGTGCCTATTGTGACGATGACAAGAGCCACTGAGAACCAGAAGACGAATCCTCGCTGCCTCAACCAAAGCAGAATCAGCATTCCTCAGATATCCTCCATAACGGCTGTCATCGGCATTCGTCGCCCGCGCTTTCGCGTCATGGGCTTCAGCCGAAAATACAGAGGGACAGGTGAGGCGAGTCGCCTCTATCCTGTCCCTCTCAACTCTTGTCTTCTATGGGAACAAAGGGTTACGCCCCGTTCCCCGTGGCTTTAGCAGTTGTCCGAGGCGATGTGCGGGCACTGCAGGAAGTGCGTGCTCGCGTATCGCGTCGACCGGTTGCCGGGGTGGTTCGCGTTGTCGATGCCATCCTCGAAGTAGATGAGCATGTTGCCGAAGCCTCCGGCCTCTTCGCGCATGTGACGGTTCGGGACGTTCCTCACGTTGTTGCGCTTGAAGACGATGCCGTGGCTGCTTCCCGTGAAGCCGATGCTCCCGAAGTGGTAGTCGTTTTCGAGGTTGAGCGAATACAGCCGCTTGCCGATCTCGATACGCCTCGGGTCGAGCATCTGGTGCGTCTTGCCCTCGCCGTAGAGGCTCTGCATCTCCATCAGGAAGCCGGTCGGGTCGGCGGGGTAGTTGCCGGCGGGCGCCAGCGGCAGGTACTCGTCCTCCGAGCAGCCCGGGCACTCCACCTGGGCGGCCCCGACGGGGGCCATTCCCTCTTCGCCCCTGGACTCGAAGTAGCGGCCCATCTCACGTCCTGGGTGGCTGGCACGGTACGGCAGCATCTGCGTCCAGACCCACATGTTGGTCATCTGAGGCATGGCGCGCATCCGGATCGGGGCATGGCCCTGACCATAGGCCCTGTTCCGGCCCTCTTTGAAATCGAGGTGAACGCCAATTTCGGCCCACTGGCTCTGGAAGAGCTCGGCGACCTTGATGAACTCATCGCGGAACTCCGAGAAGATGACGATGTTCTGTCCGTTGTCCGAGCGGTTCCTGATGCCGTCGCCGTCGGTGTCGACGAGGCCGAGCGAGTCGAGGAGCTGGTTGGCCTTCTCAACGTCGCGTACGGCGTTGTGCTGCTGCCACTCGTCGCCGGGGTAGAAGGCGGTGCTGGGATGGGGGACCCACGCCTGCGGCGTGCCCAAGCCGAGGAATACGACCTCGTTGATCTCGCTCCTGTCCATGGCGAGGTTCAAGGCCTGGCGGAAGTCCTGAGTGCGGAACAGGCGAGCCAACTCGGCGTCGTCATTGAACTCGGTGTTGATCTGCGTTCCGGCGTCGTTGCCGCTCGTCTCCGGCCAGTGGCCGAGGCTGTAGTCGCCCTCTTCCATGCTGGCGATGTACAGGGGCATCTCATACAGGACGAAGTTGGCGTTGTACGGCCCGTCCGTCTCGCCGTTCATCGACCGGAATATGGAGGTGTCCCGGCTCTCGGTCAGATACCACGAGTAGGAGTCCATGTAGGGAAGCTGGTTCCCATCAGGGTCTACGCCGTGGTAATACGGGTTGGCGCACTGCGTCTGGGAGTCGTCGTTGCCTCCCTCGCAGTTGTAGAAGTGGCCGAGGAAGGGAACGTCCGCGTCGTAGCGAACGCTGTACTTGCCGATCCAGACCTGAGTCCAGTCCGAGTAGCCCTTCTCGTCCATGATCTTCTTGAACTCAGCGGGTTCGGCGTACTTGGGATGGAAGCGCTGCGAGTAATGGAATGGCTCGTAGATGCAGGCATGGGTGCGGGTGCATCCCTGTCCCTGCCGGAACCGCGCGCCCTCAAGGAACGTGAAGTTCGGCGAGTCGAAGCTCAGGGTGAAGTTCAGGTCATCCACCTTGTTGAACGCCACCACGTTGCCCGTAACGGCGTCCTTTACCGTCCCGGAGTAGGCTTTGTTGAGCTCGGGGTTGAACTGCACGTCCTCGTTCCAGACCCACTCGACGTCTTGCATCGTCATGGGCATCCCGTCCGACCACTTCAGGCCGTTGCGGAGCGTGACGGTGTAGGTGCGTCCGTCCTCGCTGAGGTTGACGGACTTGCAGGCCAGCGGATAGAAGTTGACGCCGTTGGCATCGTACTGCATACAGGTACCGTTGCCGCCGAACGCCTCGAACTTCAGGAATCGGCTGGTCTTGCCGCCGGTAATGAGGCGGCCATCACCTCCGTACACGCCGATCTCGTCGGGCGGCGCGTAGACGTAGACGTCCTCTGGCACGGGGAGTCGCTGCTCCAGCGGCGGCAAGCTGCCCTCTCGCACCATCTGGGCGAACGTCGGGCTCTCGTTGAACGACGTTGGGCGAATACCGTACTCATCACGGTACGCCCAATATGCTCCGGGCGCCTGGGGCTTGGCCATGTAAGCCATGGCGGCCTCTTCCATCCCGGAATCCGGGGCCATCCGCTCAGCCTGGCTCGGAGCGACGGCTCCGACCCCTCCTGATACGGGGGCTTCCGGCAGGGCGGCCCGGCGTGCGGGGGCGGCAGGCGCAGGCTGCTGCTGCGCGGCTACTTCGACCGCCGGAACCTCCGGTGCAGGCGCGGGATCAGCGGCGGGGGCTGCTGCGCGAGCCTGCTGCGCCGGCAAAGGCTGCTCGGGCTCCTCCGTTGCCGCACACGACAGCACCACGCTCAGCGCCAGCACTGCCGCCACGGCGATCAATATCCGGTACAAAATGGGTATGTTCTTCAAGGTTCTCCTCCTTGAGTGAGGACTCCGATCCGAATCACGGAATCCGATTTTACGTCCAACACTCCGCATGGACTCACAATTATGCACGCAATACAATCAGAGTTATGTACGGTATGTCAATAGATAGCAGTGCAAGGTAGCCAACCACCATGCGACAAGCGTTGCGTTCAGAGAACTAGCGCACGGGAATGGGCCAGCCGAAGCCCTCGATGATGCCTCTAAGCTCCTGCAACTCCTCGTCGTTCAGCGGCTTCGAAGGTGGGCGAGAGGAGCCGACGGGCTCGCCAAGTATCTCCAAGATGCCTTTCATCACCCTTCCCTGGCCGCCTGAACGGATGCCGATATTCTCGCCAAACTTCCGCAGCGGCCCTTGCACACTGCGGTACAGCGCCTCGGCCTCGTCCCATTGTTTGGCCTTGATGAGTTCCCAGACCTTGAGGTCGTGCGGCGGATAGGCCTCCACGCTCGTCTGGACGAAGCCGTGACCGCCATGCTGGGCGCAGCGCACCGGGTTGACGGTGTTGTCGATGATGTTGAAGCGGTCGACGAACTTGGCCATGTCTTCGTAGACCTGCCCGTCGTGGGGGCTCCACTTGATTGCAACGACGTTCTCGAAGTCGGCCATCCTCAGGAGTGTATCGGTCTCTATGCGACCTCCCTTGAGCCAATGCGTGTGGTAGACCATGATCCCGATGTCGATGGCGTCGGACAGGTCTCCGAAGTAGTCCAGAAGGTCGTCCTGGCTTGGGTCGTTGAAGATGGGTGGGCAGACCTGGAGGGCGTACGCGCCCATGTCCTGCGCGACCTTCGCGTCCCTGATCGTGCGCTTGGTGTCCTTGTAATGGAGGCCGCACATGACGGTGGCCTTGCCATCGGATGCCTGCACGGTGGTGCGGAGCAGGGCGGCCCACTCCGGGTCGTCGAGCATCGGCCCTTCGCCGGCTGCCGCGGCTACCTTTATGATCCCGTTTCCTTTCGTAAGTCCGTTTGCGACCCACCACTGCGTCAGGTCGTACATCTTGCCGAGGTCGACCTCGTAGTTCTCGTCGAATGGCGTCGCTACTGCCGCCGCGGCTCCGACGATCAGATCACGGAGATTCTCTTTTGGCATGGGGGGTCAGTCCTTTACTGTACACGGAGGGATATGAGAGCGATGCTCGGCGAGTGAGTGTACGACCGCATACGGGTTGTGTCAACGCGGGGTCCCCAGAATCTCCTTCACAAAGTGTAAACTATGGTTTACACTACTCAGATGGTCGAAATTGTTGAGAGCGCCACCTTCAAGCGATGGGTACGCAGCTTGCAGGATCGTCGCTCGGTTGCTCGGATCAACGCTCGCTTGCGGAACGTTTCTCTCGGCAACTTCGGGGACATCCGGCCCATAGGCAACGGCATATCCGAAATGCGCATTCATTACGGACCCGGTTATCGTCTCTACTTCATGCGCAGAGGCACAACTATCGTTGTCCTTCTCTGCGGCGGAGACAAGGCGAGCCAGCAGCGCGATATCGAACGCGCTAAACGGTTGGCGCTGGACTGGAGGTAAATCATGACTGAAACCTTTACCCGATGGGAGATTACGGACCATCTGCTCACCAAGGAAGACGTGCGCCTGTACCTCGAAGCGTGCGCTGAGGAAGACCCAGGGGACGGAAGCCTGATCCGTGTCGCGCTGAATGATATTGCGCGAGCTCAGAACATGACCCGCCTGGCGCGTGAAGTCGGAATGACACGGGAAGGCCTCTACAAGGCGCTGTCAGAAAAGGGCAATCCCACCTTCTCGACGGTCATGCGAATTACTCGTGCGTTGGGGATGCAACTGCGGATTACGGTATAGCGCAGGGAGTGCCAGCGTCACTCGTTGGGCATCCCCTCGGCGATTGAGAAACTTCCGATTGAGAACGTACCGATGCAGTAGTCGACGACGGGTCGCCACTCGTCGAAAACCTCTCCCGGGGCGTAGAAGATCGCCATGAAGCCGGTCTCGCCCTCGTGGATGTATGCCAATCGCACGCCCTTCATCCCGCCGTCGTCGACCTCGAAGTCCTCGATCAAGACCGGTGCGCCGGACGGGGTCTCGACCTCGCGGCGGGCGGTGACGACCTTCTCCACCTTGTATGGGAACGTGCTCGACAGTACGGAACGCTGCATATAGTCGTGGACCGAAAGCTCCTCGTCGGGGTGCTCCCTGTGGTGGTTCAGGTCGCGTTTCTCAAGAGTGACCGTTCTGCCCCATCGGTCCTGCTCGAAGAGTTCCGCTGCGATTACCTTTCTGTCCCCACCCGCCACGTTCGCTGGATAATCGATTTGGATTCTGGGCACGCGGTGATCGAGGCTATGCCGAAGGACCTCGCCGACAGGTGTGTCGAATAGGACGGGAAAGCCACGCCGATTGGGATCGGCCCATGACTTGAGGGCGGTGAGGGTGTAGCCGAGAGGGTGTTCAAAAGCCGCAGGGCGCATCTGGAGGGCAACGGTGTACGTGGCATCGACCGGCGCACGGTACTTGATTTCGTCGAAATACACTTCCCCTGAAACGACATCGTACGGTGGAGCATCAGAGTGCTCTACCGTAACTAGTATGGGTCTTAAGGCGGACATTCGAATGGCGATGCTCTCACCGCGCGACAGATCGATGGTATACCGGTCGATGTCGCCCGGAGTATCGATGGCTCCCGCGACAGCATCGCCGATAGGCAACTGCCTTCCGTCATCGGAGTCGTCGCGCCGCACCAGGGGAGTTCGACTCTTGATCGCTACGTGGCGTTCGATATCGAACCGCTGTCTCACCTCGATGAACCCCGGTCCGGTGATGCAGCATCGGTCGGTTAGACCGTCCTGGACGGTACGGAATTCGGGTGTGAAGGCCCCAATCCCGTTTATATCGAAAAACCCGTACTCCACATCGCTGTAGGAGTCGAATTCAATGCTGTGATTTGAACCTTCCGACACGAAGGTTGCGGTGTCCCAGCGATCTCGCAAGACAAACTGGTGCTCGCGGCTTCCTTCCCCGATGTCGGGCAGCTTGCGGGGGCCTAGAACCGTGATGTCATCGCCGCGGCCCAGCTTTTGCAGTCGGTCTCTTACGGTGTCTGAAGAGGATCCCCAACTCGGGTTTGTCCCCCGCCCCCGAAAGTAAACGCCAATGACCTTGCCGCTGCCGTTGGTCATTGGCCCCCCACTCATACCGGGTTTGCCTTCAGCGGTTGAGTAGACATCCACAACGTCCGCCTCCGGCCAATGCCAAACGCTTTCGAATTTGCCTTTGGTGACCGATAGTCCCCCGGGGCCTGATGGATTCCCAACGATGAACACTGTGTCCTCGACAGTCATGGATTCGGCCTCCGCAAACTCCACGGGCGGCGCCGGGGTGTCGATAGGGCCGAGGAACGCAAAGTCGGCAAAGTATTCGTAGGCGGCGACGGGGACGTCCTCGTGTAGTGCGCCGTCCTCGAATACGACGTCAATCCCCGGCAATCCCCAAAAAACGTGGGCCGCCGAAACGATGTAGTTTCCCTCAACGAGGAACCCGCTGCCGATGTCACGGCCCCTAAATTGGATGGTCACCATCGATGGTGTCAGCTTTTTCAGCACATCGTCTTCCGAAAGTTCGCTTCCGCATGCGGCGCATAAAGCCAGCACGAGCGCCATCAGCGATGCCAAGAGAGCAGTTTTCACCGAAGTGCCTCCGGGGTCGAGGGAATCAAGGCTAATGCTACAGAGGATTCGTATCGACGACTAGGTTGCCGGTCGGTCCTCGACTCGCTCAACCGTGGGAGGGAATTGCAGGCAGGCTGCTGGACGAAATGAGCGCCAGTAACAATTCAGGTGGTACAATACCGTGCGCATTCTGATCATTATCAGAGGAGAACGACGTGCCAGAGTTTGAGGGAGTAGTTCCGGCAATCATCACGCCCATGACCGCCGACGGCGAGATCAACGAGGAGGCGTTCTGCGCCGTCATGGAGGACAACATCCAGGCGGGGGTACACGGCTTCTGGACGGCAGGGGGCACGGGCGAGAGCGTCCTTCTGACGGACGAAGAGAACCACCGTATCGCCCGGGCGGCGGTCGACCAGAACCAGGGTAGGACGAAGATCATCATGCACGTGGGAGCGCAGACGACGGTCCGCGCCGCCCGCAATGCGGAACACGCGGCAAAGGCGGGAGTCGAGGCCGTATGCGCCGTTCCGCCGTTCTTCGTTCGTCCCGGCGACGGTGGCATCGTCGAATACTACAAGGCCGTCGCCGAGGCAGCCGACCTTCCGCTCTTCGTCTACAACCTTCCCCAGGCTACGGGCGTCAATATTACACCCGACCTGATGCAACAGCTTCAGGACAACGTGCCGCAGCTCACCGGTTTGAAGCACTCCGCCCCCGACATGAACGATGTCTACACCTTCGCCAGGATGGGCCTGCGGGTGTTCACGGGAATGGGCAGGATGATGCTGCCGGCCCTGACCGTCGGCGCCGCCGGGTGCGTGGACGGGCCTCCGTGCCTCGCCCCCGAACTGTGGGTCGCCATATGGGACGCCTACAATGCACGAGACCTCGACCGCGCCGAGGAGGCACAGGCCAAAGCGAGCGAGGTCATGGACTTCCTGATCGACCTCGGCTACATCGGGGCGCTGAAGACTGCGGTCGGCGAGCGGCTGGGCATCGAGACCGGCGACCCTCGTCCACCAAATCTCGGCGCGACACCCGAGCAGAAGATGGCCGCCCGTGAGGCCGTGCATCGCCTCGGACTGGCAAAGGTCGCCTAACGGCCATACTTGTGCACCGAAGACCCCACCTGCTCCGAACCACGTCGAAGACGACTATCCAAGAACGCCGTCCAAAAGGAACATGACCGTGACCAAATATAGCGAGCTAACCCACCAACTTGGCGTCACAGCCGCCGCCGGAGTCGAGACGCTCCAACGCTTCGGCCTCAACACCGAGGCGTCCATGGCAGAGGACATCGACGAGATGGCTGAGTTCTCCGACATTCTCGTCAGCGCCCACGCGCCGGCAATCGTCGGCGACATGCGCCTCAACATCGCGGCGACCGACGACGGCTTTCGGAAGAAGTCTATCGAGGTGATCGTCGACTACATCGGCAGGGCGGCCGGGTACCCGAACGTCAAGCAGATCAACATGCACTTCGCTCCCAAGCGCTGGAACGACGCCTCGCAGTCGGAAGGGCGGGAGGGGACCTACGACCTGCTCATCGACGGCGTTCGTGAGGTCGCGGCATTCTGCGACGGTCGCGACATCGAGCTCGTCTTGGAGAACAACAACTCCTACTGGAGCGACGACATCATTGAAACGCTCCATGATCAGGTCGACTGGTCTGAACGCAACGAGTACTTCGGCATGTCGCCGGAGGAATGGCAGCAGGTTGCGGTGGACGTCGACCGCCACAACGTCGGGCTGTGTCTCGACTCAAGCCACGTCGTCACATACGCCCATCGCTTCCCTGAGGATCTTCGGGAGGAGCGCGTTCTCGCATTCCTTTCACGCCCCGAACTCATCCGCCATGTCCACTGGAACGACAACTACCTCTACGACGGGCGGGGCCGCACCGACTCCCACGCCCCTCTCAACAAGGGCACGCTCCCGACGGAGATGCACCGGCGCATCAAGTACCTCGACGCGACCTTGCTCATGGAGCACTTCTACGACGTGGACGTGCTGGAAGAGGAGCTCGCGTTCATCGACAGCCTGTAGAGGACATCACTCGTCCGGCGGGTACGGTTTCCAGGAAAGGGTGATTACGTCTCCTCCACCGGAGAACGTATAGATCACGCGCACATCGGATTCCAAAGTCCATCGAGGCGTCTGTCGCAGATATGCCGTGACCGTGGTCTCACCCGCCGTGGAGACTACGATGTAGTCCATTGGGGGCGTGGACATGCAGAAGTGCGGTTCGAGCTTATCCAGACACTTGTGCTCGTCCGTGGTGAACGGAAACGACATCAGGTCGGTCAGGGTTCCGGGATCGAAATAGACAATGTACGTTCCGTCTTCACCCAATTTTACGTCCGGGAGATCACTCCATCTCTTGCCGCTTTCACGGACAAAAAGGGGCGGTTCACTGATGGCAATGGCACTGTCGTCGTTCCCGTAAATGGTGATGGACGGGTTGACGGTGGGTGTCGGTGTCGGCGTGGAAGTGGGGGTGACAGTGTCCGGTGTGTCTGTGGAATCTCCATCCGAATTGGGCGGTATTGGAGTGAGGATAGATGTGGGAGTTGGCGTAGCTGTCGGAGTTGGGGTTGGGTTCTCAAACGCCCAACTGATATCAACCTTCGTTCCCTCAGGCACGGAATTGAGCGTGACTGGATGAGGGACATTGAGCTTTTCCGGCACTTCCGGGTCGATGGGCCGCGGCTGTGGGGTCGGAACAGCCGAGCCCGGCGACCCGACGGGCGTCACCACCATCTTCACCTCCAGGCCATTGATCTCAATTGGTGGAATGACTGTGGGCAGGGGACCCTGTTCCAGCAGCTTCTTCACGTGGGCAACTCCCGCGTCGGCGGCGTATAGCTCGCGCAGGGCGTCGGCGTCCTCCCCTCCTGCGCGGAGCAGGCCTGAGGCATACCCCAGCAGACCGATCACGACCATCGCCCCGATGGCGACGATGATGAGCACCAACGGCAGGATGAAGCCGGCCTCGCTCGGCCTCGGGGTGAGATTTCGGGGAGTTTTCACGGCAGGAGTGGGAAGCGCCCAAGAGTCATCGCAGTCACACTGTAGCGATTGACGCGACGGTTGTCACTCGGATGCGCCGCAGTAAATAGCACTTCCCGTCATTCCCGCGAAGGCGGGAATCTACTCTCCCTTAGGAACGTACACGGCGCCCTATTTGGATTCCCGCCTTCGCGGGAATCACCATGGCCATGCCAAGGCCACATAAGGAATGAAAATTAGGATGCGTCGTCACGGTCGGCAGCGTGCCGGGGACTGGATTCCGGCCTCCGCCGGAATGACGGAATGGGGGTGGTTGCCGTCCATTTTCAGAGGAATGACGACTTGAGCCGGGATAAGGGAAGAAGAACGAGAATGACCTAAAGGGTTACGGAATCAGGGACGTCGTCCATGCCGTAATACTCGTGCTCGATCCGGTCGTCGTAGACCTTGACGATGCGAAGCCCGGACGGGTCGTCGTACGGCGGATACCCGACGGGGCCGGATATGACCATCAGCATGTCGCCATCCGCGGCGTAGGCGTTGCTATGCCAGTGACCGGAGAACACCCCGGACACACCGTGCTCCCGCAGGATTTCCAGCACCGGCATCCGCTGCGCGCGAGGGATGATCTTGTTCCCGTCGTCCGGCTGATCGGGCGATTCGGAGAACAAAGGATGGTGCATGAAGATCACAGAGTGGGTCGCGTCCGAGGCGTTGCGTTCGAGGTCCTGCCGCAGAAAGTCCAGCATGGAGTCCCACTCATCCGGCACCTCGGACGGGTCGAGACAGATCGAGCTGTTCAAGGTCACGAAGTGGCTGCCGCCAGCGTCGAACGAGTACGTCTCGTGCCCGAACTTCTCCCGGTAGACACGCAGGGTCTCATTCGTCGGTGTATTCCCCACGTCGCGGTTGCCGGTGGTGAAATAGATTGGAGTATCTTCGCTGAGCTGTCCGGTGATCCGCATCAGCTCGGCGTGTTGCTCCGGGCTGTCGGGTTCCTGGACGAGATCGCCCGTAATCACGACGAACGCGGGCTTGAGCCGGTTTGCCGCTGCGATTGCCTTTTCGTACAGGGGGGTTTCCGGGAACGTCCCGTCGCCCGGCGCGAGACCGTGTACCTCGAACAGCCCAAACTGCGGATCGCTCAGATGGATAAAGAAAAACGACACTCTACGTCTCCCCTCAGAGATATGCGACACGCGCTGCTTTGCTGCGAATTCCCCCTCAATACTGCACGAGGGAAAACACACCGTAGCCGCTCAGGCGCTCGCGACCGTCCAGGTCGATAAGCTCGATCACGGCCGCCAGACCGGCGACCTCTCCCCCCATCGACTCGACAAGCTCGGCCCCGGCCGCCATCGTGCCGCCCGTCGCTAGCAGGTCGTCGAGTATGATTGCTCTCTGTCCCTCAGAAATCGCGTCGGTGTGCACTTCGACCACGTTCTGACCGTACTCCAACGCATACTTGACCGATCTCGTCTCGTAGGGCAGTCTGCCCTCCTTGCGGACAGGCACGAACGGCTTTCCAAGCCTGTAGGCCAAAGGCGCGCCGATTAGGAAGCCCCGCGCCTCGATCCCGAGGATCACGTCGATTCCTTCCCCTTCGTAGTGTTCCGCCATGCGGTCGATGACGTATCGAAAGGCGTTCGGTTCCTGCATCAGGGGGGTGATGTCCCGAAAGAGAATTCCTTCGACGGGGAAGTCCTGGATGTCCCGGATGTACTGCCTCAAGTCCATAGCGAAAATCGCCCTCTTGGTGTTCAGTGAATAATAGGAGCAGGCGCACACTTCGGTCAAGAGCGTTGTCGCTTGGAAACCGTCAATTGACATCCCGGCTTACCGTCCATAGACTACGGCCACTTGGTTCGGAGCGCCCCATGTCCAGCAAGACCGACACGGCAGACGTTCTGGTAATCGGCGCCGGCATGTCCGGCGGGGCCTTCGCGTGGAGCCTGAGCGAGGCCGGCATTGGGGTGACGTGCCTCGAACAGGGCGGCTGGCCCATCCCTAGCCGGTACCCTTCGACGCACGAGGACTGGGAACTCCATATTACTTCCGACTACCACTTCGACCCGAACGTGCGAGGACTGCCGGAGGACTATCCGGTCAACACCGAAGACTCGGCCATAGTCCCGTTCATGTACAACGCCGTCGGGGGCAGCGCCATTCACTGGGGCGCGCACTTCCCGCGCATGAGGCCGTCGGACTTTCGGGTCAAGACACTGGACGGCGTGGCCGACGACTGGCCGCTGACCTACTACGACCTCGAACCGTTCTTCGACCTGAACGACAAGATGACGGGCGTGGCGGGCCTGGCAGGAAACTCGGCCTATCCTCCCATGCCCCCTCGCCAGACGCCTCCGCTCGGCATCGGTAAACAGGGCAACAAGCTGGCGGAAGGATTCGAGCTGCTGGGCTGGCACTGGTGGCCGGCGGAGAGCGCCATCAACTCCGCTCCATACGACGGCCGACCGGCCTGCACCTACGGCGGGCCGTGCATCACCGGCTGCTACGTGAAGGCCAAGTCCAGCGCGGACGTTACCTACTGGCCGAAGGCGATCGCAAACGGCGCAACGTTGAAGACCGGGGCGCGTGTGGCGGAGATAACGGTCGGGCCGGACGGTCTCGCGTACGGAGCGGTCTACTACGACGCCCAGGGCATCGTTCAGCACCAGAAGGCGCGATTCGTCGTCATGGCGGCCAACGGAGTCGGGACACCCAGGCTGCTGCTCACCTCCCGGTCAGCGCAATTCCCGGACGGACTGGCCAATGGGAGCGGGCTTGTAGGCAAGAACCTCATGTTCCACCCTGTCGCGGCGACCGTAGGCATCTTCGACGAGGACCTGGAGGCGTACAAAGGGCCGCTTGCGTGCTCGGTCACGAGCTACGAACATTGCGAGACCGATTTGTCGCGCGGGTTCGTGCGAGGATACCAATTGCAGTCCAACCGACAGCTTGGCCCTGTGAATACCTCGTTCGGAGGCCCCTTGGAGCGGCCAATTCCCTGGGGCGATGCGCATCACGAGACGTTCGACGCCCGGTTCGGGAAGATCATACCCGTCGCGGCCCTCGGTGAAGACCTCCCCGAACTGCACAACGAGGTCGTGCTCGACTCGGAATTGACCGACGCGCACGGCATCCCGGCCCCCAAGGTCAACTACACCATGAGCGAGAACTCGACGAGGATGATGGAAGAGGCCGTCGCGCGCATGGAAGAGTTGATGGGGGCGGCGGGCGCGGTTGGGACGGCATCCAACCGGACGATGCGCGGGGCGGGCTGGCACTTGCTGGGTACGGCGCGCATGGGCTCCGACCCCAGCGACTCCGTAGTGGATGGGTACGGGCGGACGCACGATGTCAAGAACCTCTTCGTGATCGACGGCAGTCTGTTCGTCACGAGCGGCGCCGTCAATCCGACCTCGACCATTCAGGCCCTCGCGCTCCGGGTGGCCGACTACATTAAGGGAAACGCGCGACACCTCCTCGACTGATAACACCATGACCACCTACGACCACGCACACGAACGCAGTCTGTTCTTATCGCCGACTCATCGGGAGTTGCTGGAGGCTGTCGTCGACCGGATCATCCCGCCCGGAGACGGCGTGCCCGGCGCGGACGAGGTTGGCGTCGCGGAGCACGTCGAGGGAATTGCAGGTGTCTCGCCACAGTTGCGGGCTATTCTCACGAACGGCCTGAAGGCGATTGAGGCGACCAGTGGCAGTAGTCACTCCAGGGATTTCGTCAGCCTGTCGGACCGCGAGAAGACCGAAGTGCTGAAGCATGTGGAATCGCAGCACTCGGAGTTCTTCGCGGTACTGGTCCGCGAGACGTACTCCGGGTACTACAGCAGCCCGGAAGTGCTTCGCGTGAAGGAACTTCCTCTCTCCGCTCCGCAGCCGGCAGGCTATGAGGTCGAGCCATTCGACGCCGCGCTTCTCGAAGGAGTCCGCAAGCGCGGCAAGGCCTACCGGGACGCGTAATTCACCTTGACCGACCAGGGTGGTGGGAAGGCTCACAAGGGCCGCTCACACCGCGCCTTACCTTGACACCGTCTTTGCTAAAGTCCTACGATAGATAGCCTACGCCGAGGTAGCTCAGTTGGTAGAGCACAGCACTGAAAATGCTGGTGTCGCCGGTTCGATTCCGGCCCTCGGCACCAGCGGTGGACCGCAGGTCAGGCGGGCGGGAGTAGCTCAGTGGTAGAGCACTTCCTTGCCAAGGAAGATGTCGCGGGTTCAAATCCCGTCTCCCGCTCCAGGCCACCCTTAGACGCCTCCGTTACACCGTCCCACCCATTGTTCAGGACCCTGCGTTTTGGCGAAGTCGATCCGTCGGGCTATTCATGGTGAGCAACACTGTTACTCGTGGCGTAACGTTCCTAAGAGCGAACGCGGCAAGCAGGTATCGGAGGCTCTGCGAGCTCTATTTGGGAGAATTTTCGGATACGCCTGAAAACTGTTGACACGCCTGGGGTTGTATGCTAGCCTTTTGATGTCGTGATATGCCTTTCGTTAACTCTCGACATTTCCTCACACCTGTTCCGCTACTTCTAATTCCGTAGTCCGCCGCGCCCTCTGCGGTTTCGGGCTGCTCCACAACGCCATTTAAGCTTCGAGGAGAGAGAATCGTATGACACTTTCCAGTGTTGGTGTCCAAAACGGCGTCCGCAATAGTGATAAGCTTCGCTCCTTTGCGCAGACCTCGACCGTGCTCGACGTTCCGAACCTGATTCAAGTACAGCTGGACTCATTCGAATGGTTCAAGACCGACGGTCTTAGAGAGCTATTCGAGGAGATATCGCCCATTGAGGACTTCCCCGGCGGCCGGTTCCAACTGACCTTCGAGGGCCATCAATTCGAGGACCCCAAGCAGACCGAGGAAGAGTGCCGGGAGCGCGAGACCACGTTCTCGGCCCCCCTCTACGTCACCGTGGGGCTGCACACCAAGGGATCCGGCCCCGGCGAAGGGGAGATCAAGTACCAGAAGCTGTTCATCGGGGACATCCCGATGATGACCACTACCGGCACCTTCATTATCAACGGCGCCGAGCGCGTCGTCGTGAGCCAGCTGGTGCGCTCGCCGGGTGTGTACTTCACCACCACGACCGACCCGACAACGGGTAGAGTGCTCGCTTCCGCCAAGCTAATCCCGATTCACGGCGCGTGGATGGAGTTCGACACGGACAAGCGCGATGTTTTGTCGGTCAAGGTGGACCGGAAGCGCAAGACCCCCGTCACGATGCTGCTTCGGGCGATCGGTTTCACAACCGACGATGAGATTCGCGAGCTGTTCGAGGATGTCGACATCGACCCCGATCATCCTTACATCCAGACCACCATCGAAAAAGACACCGTCGTCGGAAGCGAGGACGAGGCGCTGCTGGAGTTCTACCGCAGGCTTCGCCCCGGAGAACCCCCGAGCGTCGAGAACGCGAAGACGCTCCTCGAAAACCTCTTCTACAACCCGCGCCGTTACGACCTCGGTCGCGTGGGACGCTACAAGCTCAACCGAAAGCTCGGACCTCCGGGAGACCAGGACGAGAGTGCCCGCACGCTGTCCCGGCAAGACATCATCCACCTTCTGCAGGCGATGATTCTCGTCAACCGCGGCGAGCGTGAGGCCGACGACATCGACCACCTCGGCAACCGTCGCGTGCGTGCCGTCGGCGAGCTGATTCAGAATCACATCCGAGTGGGCCTGATGCGCATGGAGCGCGTAATCAAAGAACGCATGACGACTCAGGTCGACCCGGCCACGACGACGCCCGCCGCCCTCATCAACATCAGGCCGGTCGTGGCGTCGGTGCGTGAGTTCTTCGGGGGGTCGCAGCTCTCCCAGTTCATGGACCAGACCAACCCGCTGGCGGAACTGACTCATAAGCGCAGGCTGTCCGCACTCGGCCCCGGCGGACTGTCGCGAGACCGCGCGGGATTCGACGTGCGAGACGTTCACCCGTCGCACTACGGGCGTATCTGCCCAATCGAGACGCCGGAAGGCCCGAACATCGGCCTGCTGGGCTCCCTGGCAACGTATGCCAGGACGAACAATCACGGCTTCATCGAAACGCCGTACAGAAGGGTGCAGCGAGACATTCTCAGCACCGACCCCGACCTCGTGGGCCGGACGGTCGATGAAACCATAGTAGGCACTGATGGCCGGACGATCCTCAATTCCGGAGGGGTCGTGTCCAAGGGTATCCGCACCCGGATTTCGAAGATTCCCGAACAGCGGATCGCCGTGCGTCCGTACGTGGCAAGCGATATCGCTTACCTCACCGCGGACGAAGAGGAGGAGGTCGTCATCGCCCAGGCGAACTCAAAGCTGAACGACAAGGGCGAGTTCGTTGGCGATAACGGCAGCACCGACGACGTTCGCGTCGAGTCCCGAATCGGCCGAATTAGTAATAAGAATGAGAAGGATGAGTTCGTCGACGACGACGGCAACATGGGCGATGTACGCGCCGAATCCCGAATCATTCGAACCAGTGAGGAAGTGGGGGAGACGCATCCCAAGAGTGTCCAATTCATGGACGTCTCGCCAATGCAGTTGGTCAGCGTATCGACTGCGCTCATTCCCTTCCTGGAACACAACGACGCCAGCCGCGCTCTCCTGGGCTCGAACATGCAGAGACAGGCGGTCCCCTTGCTCCGGCCCGAGGCCCCACTAGTGGGCACGGGTATGGAAAAGCGCGTCGCGGTCGACAGCGGCCAGGTCATCCTCTCCCGGTCGGCGGGAGTCGTTACCGAGGTAACGGGCAGCCGCATCGTCATCACCGACGGCGACAGCGAGCAGCACGAGTACAAGCTCAAGAAATTCGTGCGGAGCAACCAGGGCACTTGCATCAACCAGCACCCGATCGTCGACAGGTACGACCGCGTGGCGGTCGGCGACATCCTCGCGGACAGCTCCTCGACCTCTCAGGGCGAGCTCGCTCTCGGCCACAACGTGCTCGTGGCGTTCATGAGCTGGGAGGGCTACAACTTCGAGGACGCGATCATTCTCAGCGAGAGTATGGTCAGGCAGGACAAGTTCACCTCCATCCACATCGAGAAGCACGAGGTCGAGGCGCGCGACACGAAGCTCGGGCCGGAAGAGATTACCCGGGATATCCCGAACGTTGGAGAGGACAGTCTCCGTAACCTCGACGAGGAGGGGGTCATCCGCATCGGCGCCGAGATCGGGCCGGGCGATATCCTCGTCGGCAAGATTACCCCGAAGGGTGAGACCGAGCTCAGCGCGGAGGAGAAGCTCCTCCGCGCGATATTTGGTGAAAAGGCCCGCGACGTGAAGGATTCCTCCCTGCGCGTGCCGCACGGCGAGCGCGGCAAGGTCATCGAAGTCCAAGTACTAAAATCTCCGTGCAATAAGGCATGTTGGGAGGCTAGTGGCGGAATTTGCCGTTGCAGTTGCGACAGTAGGAATCACGGGTTTTATCTCAATAGTGGGCAACTACCCGTTCTGACGGAAGAGGAACAAGGCCCCGATCTGCCGCCGGGCGTTAGTATGCTCGTCCGTCTGTGGATAGCGCAGACGCGAAAAGTCACCGAAGGTGACAAGATGGCAAACCGTCACGGCAACAAGGGCGTCATCGCCAAGATCCTCCCCGAGGAGGATATGCCGTACCTCGCGGACGGCACCCCCGTCGACATTATCCTGAACCCCATCGGCGTCCCGTCCCGCATGAACCTGGGACAGGTGCTTGAAACGCATCTCGGCATGGCCGCGCACGCGCTTGGCTATCGGGCCGTGACACCCGTGTTCGACGGCGCAGTCGATGATGCCATCGAGAACGGCTTGGCACAGTCGTGGCTGATCGAGCGATCGGGCGCCGTCGACCCTCGCCCGCTGAACGGCGACGGCCCCTCGCGCGTCAACCTCGCTAAAACCCGTGACTGGCTCGGCGAGCGTGGCTACGACTTTGACGACGTGATGGTCGAGAACGGCTTAGGCAAGGCGCGCGAGGCGTGCCTCAAGATATGGTTCGAGGAAGAGATGGGGATGGACATGACCGGCCACTCCGTCGACGAGATGAAGCGAGCGGCCCTGGAACTCGACCGCGAACACCAGGTGTCTGTCCCGATCCTTGGCAAGTCGAACTTGTTCGACGGACGTACCGGCGAGCCGTTCGACCAGCCAATCGCGGTCGGCTACATCTACATGTTGAAGCTCATCCACCTCGTGGAGGACAAGATTCATGCCCGTTCGACGGGGCCGTACTCGCTGATTACCCAGCAGCCCCTGGGAGGAAAGGCCCAGTTCGGCGGCCAGCGGTTCGGCGAGATGGAGGTCTGGGCGTTGGAGGCGTACAGCGCCGCCTACAACCTTCAAGAGATGCTCACCGTCAAGTCGGACGACGTTGTGGGTCGCGTCAAGACCTACGAGGCAATCGTCAAGGGCGACGACATCATCCAGCCGGGCATCCCGGAGTCTTTCCACGTTCTCGTGAAGGAGCTCCAGAGCTTGGGACTGTCGGTGGAACTCATATACGAGCAGCCCGACGTGGACATGGGCCTGCCCGACGAACCGACGATCGACGACCTTATGGACGGCGTCGCGTCGCTGGGAGACTCGTCTGCGATCCCCGGGTTCGACGACCTCGGCCCCATGCCGTCGGAGATACCGTCCTTCGACGACAAGCCGGAAACCGCAAAGGCGGAGCAGCCGGTCTCGCAGGAGGCCGAAACCGTCGTCGAGGAGCCGTCCGAGGCCACGGGCGGCGACGGCTAGCGGTGAAGGGTCGTCCCTAGAATCCCGAATACTCTCACCACCTTTCCGCGTCACAACGGCGCGGAAAGGCAACAATCTCGACAGGAGCGCGCACATGGTTCAGACCGGTAACGACTTCAACGCAATCCGCATCTCGTTGGCATCCCCAGAGCAGATCAAGATCTGGTCATATGGCGAAGTCACCAAGCCTGAGACCATCAACTACCGTACCCTTCGACCGGAGAAGGACGGTCTGTTCTGCGAGCGGATATTCGGTCCGACGAAGGACTGGGAGTGCTATTGCGGAAAGTACAAGAAGATTCGCTACAAGGGCGTCATCTGCGACCGTTGCGGCGTGGAAGTAGCCCGTTCCAAGGTACGCAGAGAGCGCATGGGCAGGGTATCGCTGGCGGCCCCTGTCGCCCATATCTGGTTCTCCAAGGGCATTCCGAGCCGCCTCGGCCTGATGCTCGATCTGTCCCCTCGAAACCTCGAACGAGTCATCTACTTCGCGCAGTACCTTGTGACGAGCGTCAGTGAAGACCTCCGGCAAGCCGCAATCGAGCGACTCCGTTTCGAGCTTGAACAGAAGACGGAGGAGCTTGAAGGCGCCGCCGAGGCTAAGGTCGAAGAGCTGTCCGCGCTCATCCCACAAGATGCGAAGGATGATGAGGAACCCCTGAGCAAGGAGGCCCAGGAAGCGCAGGCGGAGATCATCAGGGTCAACACCAAGCTCGAAGAAGACCTGGCGGAACTGGAGGCCGAGTACGAGTCGCAGATCGACGAGGTCGAGGCGCTCCAGGTGGGCCAGCTTCTCACCGAGACGAAGCACCGTGAGCTTCGCGCCGCCTACCCGGAGATCTTCAGCGACGGAATGGGAGCCGAGGCGGTCCTCGAAATCCTTAAGGGGATGAATCTGGACACCAGGCGGGTCGAGCTCCAGGAGATCATCCGCACCACGTCAGGCCAGCGGCGTCAGAAGGCCATCAAGACGCTCCGCGTCGTGGAGGCGTTCCGCAAGAGCGGCAACAAGCCCGAATGGATGGTTCTCTCGGTCCTGCCCGTCCTTCCGCCCGAACTGCGCCCCATGGTGCAGCTTGACGGCGGACGGTTCGCCACCAGCGACCTGAACGACCTGTACCGCCGCGTCATCAACAGGAACAACCGGCTCAAGAGGCTGATCGACCTCCAGGCGCCGGAGATCATCATCCGCAATGAAAAGCGAATGCTCCAGGAAGCCGTCGACGCCCTGATCGACAACGGACGGCGAGGGCGCCCCGTTGCCGGCAGCCACAACCACAAGCTCAAGTCGCTGTCCGACCTCCTTCGCGGGAAGCAGGGCAGGTTCAGGCAGAACCTGCTCGGCAAGCGCGTCGACTACAGCGGCCGGTCGGTCATTACCGTCGGCCCCAACCTCAAACTCAATGAGTGCGGACTGCCTCGACGCATGGCCCTGGAGCTGTTCAAGCCCTTCGTGATGAACAAGCTCGTGCTCAAGGGCTACGCGCACAATATCAAAAGCGCCAAGCGCCTCGCCGAGCGGGCGCGGCCCGAGGTCTGGGACATTCTGGAAGAGGTCGTCAAGACCCGTCCGGTGCTGCTGAACCGCGCGCCGACCCTGCACCGGCTTGGAATCCAGGCCTTCAATCCCGTCCTCGTGGACGGCGGTTCCATAAAGGTCCACCCGCTGGTCTGTTTCGCGTTCAACGCGGACTTCGACGGGGACCAGATGGCCGTCCACGTGCCGCTGTCGCGCGGCGCGGTCCTCGAAGCCAGCAAGCTCATGCTCAGTTCGCACAACATGCTTGCCCCAAGCTCCGGCGAACCGGTTGCCGCCCCGACGCTCGATATCGTGCTCGGCTGCTACTACATGACCATCGTCAAGCAGGACGCGAAGGGGACCGGCAGGCGCTTCACCAGCTTCGAAGACGTCAAGCTGGCCTACGAGCTTGGGCAGATCGACCTGCGCGCGCTCATCAAGGTCCGTCCCGTCTCGGAGATCAGGTCGGGCGGCTCGAACGGGAGCAGCAACGGCGCCAAGACGGAACTCGTGAAGATCAACGGCAGCGAGGAGCTGGGCCGTTCGGACTGGTTGGAGACGACTCCGGGACGCATCATCTTCAACGATGCCCTGTCTCCCGAACTCGGATTCTACAACCAGGAACTGGACAAGAACGCCCTCAAGGACATCACCGCAGAGTGCTTCCGCCGACTGGGCAGCCAGGGGACGATGGAGACCCTTGACCGCATCAAGGATATCGGCTTCCGCTACGCGTCGAAGTCCGGCACGACCATCGGCATCAACGATATCGAGGTCTCGCCGCAGAAGGACTCGATCATCGCGCAGGCGGAGGAGAAGGTCGATATGCTCGAGGGCCAGTACCTCGACGGCCTCATCACCGAGGAAGAGCGAAAGCGCAACGCCATCGACATATGGACGGAGGCGAATAACCAGTTGACGGAGGTCATCGAGAAAGACCTGCACAAGTACCGCGGCATCTACCTGATGGCGACATCGGGGGCCAAGGGTAACATTCAGCAGATCAAGCAGATGGCCGGGATGCGAGGCCTTATGGCCAGCCCCAGGGGCGGGGTCATCGAGCGGCCCATCAAGTCCAACTTCCGGGAGGGCCTCAGCGTCCTCGAATACTTCATATCGACGCACGGCGGACGCAAGGGCCTGACCGACACGGCCCTCCGAACCGCGGATAGCGGCTACCTTACGCGACGCCTTATCGACGTTGCGCAGGAGGTCGTCATAACCGCGCCGGAGCTTGGCTCGGAGTCGGGATTCTGGATTCCGAACGAGCCGGACGCTCCGCTCAAGACGCCATTCGAGGACCGGATCAAGAGCCGGTACGTCAACGAACCCGTCGTACACCCGGAGACCGGTGAAATCATCCTCGATGCCGAAGGCGTCATAGACGAGGAGAAGGCCATTGCCATACGGGACGCCGGCGTGGAGGGAGTCTCGGTCTACTCCCCCCTCACCTGCGAGAGTCCCCGAGGGATATCAGCGAAAGCCTACGGACTGTCCCTGGCGACGTGGGAGCCCATGCTCATGGGTGAGGCCGTGGGCATCATAGCGGCCCAGAGCATCGGCGAGCCGGGGACCCAGCTTACGATGCGGACATTCCACACGGGCGGCATCGCGGGCTTGGACATCACGAGCGGACTCCCGCGCGTCGAGGAGTTGTTCGAGGCCCGGTCTCCCAAGGGCGAGGCCGTCCTTTCGGAAATCGACGGCGCCGTGGAGATTCACGAATCGTCCGAGGGAAGGTCGATCACCGTCACAAGCCACGAAGAGTACAGCGATGATTACGTCCTGTCCGAGGGCCACACGCTGGACGTGGAGCACGGCCAAGAGGTGGTCATAGGAGACCGTCTCGCATTCACCGAGTCCGAGGATGAGGATGAGTCCGCGTCGCTCGTCTCCTCGGACGTTACGGCCCGCGTCTCCGGTGTCGTCGACATCACCGACGGCACCCTCAGCATCCTCTGGACGGACGAGGACCGGCGTGAGTACGTCATCCCCGCCTCCGCGCACATCGTCGTCAGGGACGGGGATGAGGTCACGGCCGGAGAGGCGCTGACCACCGGACCCAAGAACCCGCAGCAGATTCTGCGGATTCAGGGACGGGAGGCCGTGCAGCACTATCTCATCGAGGAAGTCCAGAGGGTCTACCGCTCCCAGGGCGTGACGATCCACGATAAGCACATCGAGGTGATAGTCGCCCAGATGCTTCGGTTTGTCCGCGTCGATGCGGCCGGAGACACCGAGCTCCTGCCCGGCGAGCTGATCGACCGCTACGAGTTCGAGGAGATCAACGCCGGAATCCTGGCCGAGGGCGGAGAGCCCGCCACGGCAAGCCCGGTTCTCCTCGGCATCACGAGAGCCTCACTGAACACGGACAGCTTCCTTGCGGCCGCGTCGTTCCAGGAGACCACGCGCGTGCTCACGGAGTCGGCCGTAAACGGCGCCGTCGACCACTTGCGCGGGCTGAAGGAGAACGTCATCATCGGGCGACTCATCCCCGCCCGTTTCGACCTCACGGAAGAGGGACGCGAGCGGCTGGGACTGGAAGAGCACGAGGACGAGCAGCAGCTGGTGGGCGTCCGCACCTCGCCGATAGAGAGGGCCAACCAATACGGTTCCGACGAGGAGTTGGAAGGCGGCTTCCTTGGAGAGCTAAGGTCTCCGCCGTACGACGAGATGTCCGAATTCTAGCCGAGAGTCGACCTCGACGGCTAGGACTTGAAATCAGGCTCCGGCCAAGCGTCCCGGCCAATAAGTGGAACGAAGCGACACGCCGCCAGCGTGGTGACCGAGTAGGTCGTGTCTGATCGCACGATCTTCATCAAGTTCTGCTGGCGGCGTCCGCCGACGGGCATGACAAGCCTCCCGCCGTCCGCCAGTTGGTCGACGATGCCCCGGATGAGCTTGGGCGCCGCCGCCGCCACGACGATGCCGTCGTACGGGGCCTCCGACGCCCAGCCGATTCGCTCCTCCGCTACTCGGACGGTGACATTCTCGTATCCCAGAGAATTTAGGCGGGCACTCGCAGTGTCTGCGAGGGATCTGATACGTTCAACCGTGAGCACCTCGCGCACCAACTCCGCCAGAATCGCGGCCTGATACCCGCTTCCCGTGCCGACCTCCAGCACCCTGTCGCTTCGGCGGGGACCCAAAGCGTCGATCATCGTTGCGATCATGAAAGGCTGGGAGATCGTCTGTCCCTCGGACAGCGGGAGGGCGGAGTCTTCGTAGGCCGCGCGACGGTACTTCCGGGGCACGAAGGCCTCTCTCGGCACGCGTTCCATCGCGTCGACGACGCGAGAGTCCGCTATCTCCCCGCGCAGAATGGCCATCAGTTGACGCTTGGCGTCTTCCACACTCTCACCCCCTCACGGACAGGCCAACTGTAGCACAGGACTCCCGTCGTAACCACGCGCTCGATTGACACCCCGCACGGGTCAAATCTATACTCAGCCGCGACCCGCACTCGAACGTCTCCGAGGTGACTACGTGACCGACGAAATCTACTTTTCCGACGCCTCAGACCTGGCATGTCGAATCGCGGCCAAAGAGCTGTCGCCCGTCGAGGTGGTACAGGCCCACCTCGACCGCATCCAGGCCGTGAACCCCCGGCTCAATGCCATCGTCGAGCTCCAGGGTGACTCCGCTTTGGAACGCGCGCGTGAAGCCGAGGCCGCCCTAGCGCGCAACGAATCGTGGGGGCCGCTGCACGGTGTGCCGTTCACGATCAAGGACTGCATCGACAACAAGGGCGTTCGCACCACACGTGGCTCGAAGCTCTTCGAGGACTACCGCCCCGACGGCGACGCGACGGTCGTCAAGCGTCTGCTCGGCGCCGGCGGCATCTTCATCGGCAAGACCAATATGCCGGAGTTCGCTCTGTGGTGGGAGACCGGCAACCTCGTCTACGGGTTCACCGAAAATCCCTGGATGATCGGGCGCACTGCCGGCGGGTCGAGCGGCGGTGAGGCGTCCGCCATCGCGGCGGGCATGTCTCCCCTCGGCATCGGAAGCGATGTTGGAGGGTCGATCCGATGGCCCGCGCACGTCGCGGGCATCGTCGGTATCAAACCCACGCACGGGCTGGTCCCCCTCACGGGCCACTTCCCGGAAACGCTCCTGCGGTTCATGCATGTCGGTCCCTTGGCTCGCACGGTGCGGGACGTCGCGTTTGGGCTGTCCATCATCGCGGGTCCCGACGACGCCGACCCCTACGCTCTTCCCGTTCCCATGCCCGATCTCGGCAGTCTCGACGGCGAACTCCCCAAGCTCAAAGTGGGGTTTTGCGCCGAGGGGCCGTTCGCTCCCGTCATGGCGGATATACAGCAGGTAGTCAAGAGGGCAGCGAACACACTCGAAGTCATGGGCTGCGATGTCGAGGAGATCGATCTGGACGGATGGCATGACCGGCAGGCGCAGGACATCTCAATGTCCTACTTCCTCGGCGAGGGCGCGTTCGATCTCGACCCGATCATCGAGGGCCGCGTGGACGAGCTCGCGCCTTCCATGCAGCGCCGGCTCGACCAGCCGCGTCCATCCAGCGAGGACTACTACCGCAGCCTCCAGGACACCGAGTGGCTCCGGCAGGATGTGAAGCGGTTATTCGCGTCGTACGACCTCTTGCTCCTCCCGACCTCGCCGACGACCGCTTTCGAGCACGATTCGCCCTTCATTGACATTGACGGTCAAAGCGTGCATGGGCGGAACTCCCTTCGCATTACCGTGCCGTTTGATCTTACGGGCTCTCCTGCGATCAGCGTGCCGTTCGGGTGGAGCGGGGACGGCCTCCCCATCGGCGTACAGATCGTAGGTCACCACTTCGACGATGCGACGGTACTCCACGCCGCCGCGGCGCTCGAAGCAAACCACGAAGGGGCCGGTCGACGGCCCGACCTCTAGTCCGAATTTCCCGCAAGGAGTCAGGAATGCCCTTCGATACGCTCATCAAGAACGCATCAGTCGTCGACGGGACGAACTCCCCACGGTACGGGGCGGACGTCGGTCTGGAAGACGGGAAGATAGCCGCCATCGGTCAACTTAGCGAGGCCGAAGCCGGGCGCACTATAGACGCAAGCGGACTCGTCCTCGCGCCGGGGTTCATCGACATGCACACCCACTCCGACCTCACGCTGCTCGACGACCCCGGCGGGGAGAGCATGGCCTACCAGGGGGTGACGACACAGGTCACCGGGAACTGCAGCTACTCGCCGTTCCCGATGGGAGACCTAGCGCCTGAGGAGTTGCGGAAGATCACGGGAGAGATATTCGAGACACGCCAGGAATGGCGCTGGAGCACCCTCGACGAGTGGGCGAACATCATGGAGTCGCAGGGGGTCAGCATCAACGCCGCGCCTCAGGTCGGGAACACACCCCTGCGCGCGGCCTGCAACGCCCTGGACAACCGTCCGGCCACGCCAGACGAGCTTGACGTTCAAAAGCGCCTCCTCGCCGAGACGATGGAGCAGGGCGCGTTCAGCCTTACGACCGGCCTGTCACTCGCCCCGTCCGGCTACGCCCCTACCGATGAGGTCGTCGCTCTGGCGGAGGTCGCGGCGAGCTACGGCGGTTTCTACGCGACCCACGCACGGGTGCTGCCCGGTTGGCACATCAAGATGGTCGAAGAGGCGGTCGAGATCGGACGCCGCGCCGGAATACCCGTCCAGTTTTCCCACATGGCGATCGTCGACCGTCGGTACTACGGCCACGGCCCGCAGATCGTCGACGTAATCGACCGTGCGCGCGACGAAGGCATCGACATCACGTACGATATGTACCCCTACACGGCGGCGGGCGCGGGGCTGAACCAGCTCGTCCCGCTGTGGATGCAGGAGGGCGGTGTCCCCATGTTCATGGAGCGCCTCCGCGACCGTGAGCTCCGGAAGCGCGCCATCAAGGAAATGAACGAGGGCCGCGAGGGAGGGATACCGCCTCTGTGGCACATTCAGGTCATCAGCAACACCAACTCCGAGGAGAACCGCAAGCTGATCGGCTACAATCTCGATGAGGTCGCCGAGATGCGCGGCGTGGAGCCCGCCGAAGCCACGCTCCAACTGATCGAGGAGGAAGAGGACGGGGTCATGGCCGTCGTCCACAACCGCGTCGAGAGCGACATCCGCTTCTTCATGGGACACCCCCAGGCCATGATCGGCTCGGACGGCAACGCCATATCTCCCGACGGTCTCTACAAGGACTTCAAGCCCCATCCGCGGTTCTACGGTCCGTATCCCCGCATCCTTGGCCGGTACGTCCGCGAGCAGCCGGCGGTGCTGACCTTGGAAGAGGCGGTCTGCAAGATGTCCGGCTTCCCGGCGGAGCGCATGGGGTTCAAGCACAGGGGACGCGTCCAAGAGGGCCTTATCGCCGACCTCGTGCTCTTCAACCCGG
Source organism: Dehalococcoidia bacterium (assembly GCA_965247555.1). GTDB lineage: Bacteria > Chloroflexota > Dehalococcoidia > Lucifugimonadales > VXLM01 > VXLM01. The sequence goes on from CBDFHR010000009.1 coordinate 3,322,397, forward strand.
ACACGGTCATCGACAACGCCACCTTTGAAGACCCGCACCAGTACCCGACGGGCGTCCCCTACGTATTCGTGGCAGGCGAGCCGGTGATCGACGAGGGGAAGCACACGGGCGCCCGGCCCGGACGGGTACTCAGAAACGGGAGCGCGTAGTCCGACGGTGTCGCAGCGTTACGAAATCCCCATCCAACAGGACCTGACCGACGAGCTCTTCGCCTTCTGGAAAGAGATATTCGGCCCAGGGGATCCCGACGTCCCGATGGGCGTGTTCCTCGGCGATGAGGTAGACCACAACCGCTTGGTCACTTACCTCGAACGCGACGGCGGCACTCTCACGGGCACGTGCGGCATCACGATCTCACGGGCAAGCCCGCGACTGGCGGGATTCGGAGAGGTTGCCACGCGACCGGACTATCGAGGGCGCGGCATTGCGTCCCGACTGTGCGGACAGGCCGTGGAGGAGTTCGTCGAGCAGGGAGGGGAGGCCGTCTTCCTCGGTACCGGCAACCCCGCCGCCGCGCGCATCTACCACCGACTCGGCTGGCGCAGGATCGCCGGCACTAACGTTTGGGCCAGAGTGACGACCGGAGATTCGCCTGAAGAGTACCTCGCGGACTACTTCCGCGCCCCCGGTCAGGTGAGCATCGTCCCCGGCGAAGCCTCGCTCCGAGTCCCCATGATCTCCCTCCTCGTAACGCCGCACGACTGGCAGGTGCTGGACGGCAATTTGCCCGTCCCAATGCTGTCGACCCGATATGCCGTGCAAAACTCCTGCATGGGCCTCTGCCGCAAGTACTACGATCTCGTCAAGCGCGACGGCGCCACATGGTTCGCGGCCAAGACGAGCGACGACCGCCTCGTCGGGATATCCACCGCGTGGGTAAACGACGCGAACGTGTGCAACGTCGACGGCTTCATCCACGCGCGATTCGGCGACTCGTACGACGCCCTGATCGGGGCCGCCATCGAGTGGGACCGTTCCCAAGACGCCTGTCGGATTACCACGAGACTCTCGGTCGAGGACGAGGACAAGCAGGCGGCGTTCGAATCCCTCGGCTTCCATAGGGGAGACGTGGACGGGACATTCACGCTCGACGACCGCGAGGTCGCCGCCGTCACCATGACGCTCGAATAGCCATGCCGGAGCCACACACCAGGATCGACGACTACGCCGACGAGCTCATCTCGACTCCCAGGGCGCACCTCGCCCTCGAGCTCCGGCAGGACGATGACGGCCTCGAACTCGTATATCGTGACAGGCAGCTCGTGCGGTGCTTCCTAACAAGGCAGGGCATGGCGGCGGCCAACTACATGGCAAAGGCGCTGGGAGTCCCGATTCCACCCCTCGGCGAGACCGTCAAGGCTCGCGTGTCCACCGGCGTCCTCTTCCGCGCCGTATCCATCGCGTCGCTCGACTACGACGTGGAGGAGTCCTTTGTTCTCCTCGAACGCTGGCTACAGGAGGCCGCCCTCCAGCGCACAGGATCGAGCGAAATGACGTGACCTGTCCGGGCCGGGGGCCGTTTGCCCACACAAGTTCGGTGGGTGATGTTGTCGAAGGAACGGTTCCTACATTGACATTTGAATTCGCCGACGAATTCGACCGTGAAGTCTATGCGGAGTGGCATCGGCCTTTGCTCGAAAGGCTCTTCGGGAACTTGATCGACCTGCGTGACGACCTGTACGAACGTACGCACTCACACAGGTGAGACCACAATGGAGGAGCCGACACTGGCGAATGCACCGCATGGCCCAGTCCTCCCTATCTTGCTCCGGTGTGGCGACTCATTGCGGAGGAGATTGGTGCAAAACGCTTCTTGGAGATTGGCTCCGCTATTGGGTATACCGCTGTTCTCATGGCGGACGCAGGGGGTCCCGGCTCATACGTCGATACCATCGAAATCGACCCTGGTCACGCGGACCGAGCCGAAAAAGTGATCAGGGAAAGAGGCCTCTCGGAGCGAGTCCGCGTTCTACGCGGTGATGCAAGGACGATTCTACCAACGTTGACGACACCATACGAAGTCGTGTTCGCTGATGCCGAGAGCGGCGGTATAGCCGAAGACCTCAATCGCCTTTTCAGACCGGGAGGAGTGCCGGCGGAGGTCAAGTCCAGCATGCGTGTCCCCCTCATCGCGGTCCTTGAGGCCCTTGCACCAGGAACTGAACCGGATATGGTCGCTCTACAAACCGCTCGAGACTCATACCGCAGTGCAGTGCGTATCGTACTGCATAGGGCCCTTCGAAGGTGATTTGCATATGAGATTCCTACTTCGCCCCGCAATACAATGCTAGGGTGAGGAACTCGGTACCATAGGGACGAGCATCGGCCCAGACTGATACACTGCCCACGAATCAACCGGAACGGAGGTCTCGGTTATGGTGTACAAGCTCGACCCGCTGGACATCGCGCTGGAATTTGGGCGCGGACCGTACAGGCTTGGAGACACGATAAATGCGACCGTTACGCTCACGCCCTACAGCAACGTCAAAATCCGTGAGGCCTCCCTCAACCTCGTGGCTCAGGTTCGTCGGACGGGAGTCAGGATGGGAAGGACGATGGGTGCGGGAGGTGCTTCCGCCCTTCAGGGAGGGGTTCCGATTAGAACGACCGATTACATCCCCATGTAGCAGATGACTGAACAGAAGATATCCACCGAGACCTGTTACAGTACAGAGTTTCTGACTTCGGAATCGCTGCGCAAGGACGACGTGAACAGGCGCAAAGTTGACCTGAACATTGGGCCGAGACTGCCCAAGTTTGCTCTGGAGGCGAAGGAACTTGAGCGGGATGCCAACAGCTCGCTCTCCATTGAGCAATACTGGCTTGAGGTTGAGGTCGATGTCGCCATGGGACGGGACGCAAGTGTCCGAGAGGGCATAGAGGTTTTCCTGTCTTGAGAGGGATTGACTAGAGACGTATGTTGCTCGTTACCATTTTCGGACGACTCGGAAGGCATCCATTCCACGATTCGGTAAACGGACAACAGCCTTATCGATCAGGAGGTTTATGACATGGTGTACAAGCTCGACCCGCTCGACGTGTCGCTGGACTTCGAACGCAGACCATACCGGCGGGGAGACACGATCAACGCGACCGTCACCCTCATCCCCAACAGCGACGTCGAAATCCGAACGGCGTCCCTCAGCCTCATGGGGCAGGTGCGTCGCACCAAGGTTGGGATGGGAAGGTCCATGGGCATCAACGGTGGAGCCGCCCTACAGGGAGGGAACTCGTTCACATCGACCGACTATGTTCCCATGCAACAGACTACTGACCAAAAGAAATCAAATGAATCCTTTGATAGCAGGCCGCTTCTACACACGAAGTCGTTGCGTAAAGGCGATGTGAGCAGGCATGACGTGGCTCTGAAAATCGGCCCTCGAGTTCAGAGCCTAGTCCGGGAAGCAAAGGAACTTCAGCGGGACGCCAACAGTTCCATTTCCATTGAGCCATGGTGGCTCGAAGTTCAAGTAGATGTCGTGATGGGGCGTGATGTAAGGGTGCAAAGGCAGATAGAAATCATAGCGCCCCTAAAGACAACCACATAGTCTCTAGTTCCCCTCCAGCGCCTCGTCGAATAAGCGGGTGAAGTGCTCGAACGCCACGGTGTTGTCGACGTTCTGGCATTCGATGGCCTCCGGTTCACGGGGCCTATCAGAATTCGTCCAGAAGCATGTAGTATTCGACCTTCTCAGCATCCGGATCCGTGATCCCGTAGGCTTCGAAGAACCTCGTCGAAAGGTCTTCGCCGGTATTCCACTTCAGGCTCCTGACGACCAGCGAGATGTCCTTGTAACGGTCCGCCACTCCCGCTCTGCTCCAA